>OZ220746.1:1515000-2878570 GCA_965117025.1 Rhodothermales bacterium | reverse complement strand
TCACAGGAAATGTCAGGCCCCTCTCATGGCATACTTCAGCAATTTCACGAACCGGTGACAGGGCGCCTGTTTCGTTGTTCGCATGCATGATGGATACAAACGTCACCCCGGAGCATACCTCGCTGTCAAGCGCCCGGGCGATGTCCTCCATCGAGACCACGCCGAACCTGCCGGGCTTCAGCATATGCACGTTCTTGCCGAAAGATTGCAGAGCTTCTCCGGAACGAAGCACGGATTCGTGTTCGGCAGCACAGGTCAGCACACCACCGGATGCGGCCCCAAGCGCCATGTTGTTGGACTCCGTGCCCCCGCTCGTAAAAACAATCTCTCCCGGTTCGGCGCCCAGGAGGGCCGCCACCTTCTCGCGACATTCTTCAACCGCGAAACGCGCCTGCCTGCCCAGGGAATGCACCGACGAAGCATTGCCGAACTGCGCCCCGAAAAAAGGCTGCATGGCCTCAAGCACGCGCGCGTCAAGCGGCGTCGTGGCGGCATGGTCGAGATAGACGGGATGCATGATGAAGGTGGTTCGTTACACCGGGGACACTATGTAAAAACACCTTTTTGCCGAATCTGATTCACAGCCTGTTTTTCGTATCGCCCTGCGCATGAACGTGGAGCGGCAGGCGAAGCGATTTTGATCGGAGTATCCGTAAGGAACCGGGCTCCCGCTCGTTCAGGGACGAAAAACGCCATGCGCGAAAATTGCTTAATAACGCCGGTCTGCTAACGACTTTTTAGCTGGATGAATGATCGTATTCATGTGGAAACGTACCGGCGGTCGCACGGTACCAAAATCGCCCAGGGTGCGGTAACGCTGTTTCGTGCCTGCTGCATACCGTAGTCACCGGATTTTTGACGTGAGTTCAGCCATGAGTACAGCCGTTTCCCTGCACCATTCCTTACAGGGGTTTGCCGCTTCCGTAACACAGAAATCCAACCAGTTCGTTGCAGGGGAGCCTGAGGAGCAACTGCGCGCTCCATTCGAGCACTTTATGCAAGAAGTGGCTACCGGGTTAGGCTCTGACATCGTCTGTACAGGCGAGGCGCCCTTGCCGGATCGTCTGGGCCGCCCCGATTACGCCATCCACCTGAACCAGTTACTGGCTGGATACATCGAACTCAAGGCGCCCGGCGTCGGCGCTGACTCCAGACGATTTAAAGGACGTAACCGCAAGCAATTCAAGCGCTTTTCTTCCGTTCCGAATATACTCTACACGGACGGCAACGAATGGGCGTTATATCGAAACGGCGAGCGCATTGGCGCGGTGATTCGTCTTTCTGGCGATATTGCTGCAGAGGGATCAAGCGCCATAACCGCTGAGGACGCGGGCGCCGTACAGCGTCTCCTTAGCGATTTTCTTTCGTGGGATCCGCACATTCCTTTGGATCGCACAGGCAATATCAAGCTAAAGGGATTCGCCGAATTGCTGGCTCCTCTCTGCCGCATGTTGCGCGACGACGTGTCCGATGCGCTCAATGACGCCGCGTCTCCTCTGGTGCATCTTGCAGAAGACTGGCGGCAACTTCTATTTCCGAATGCCTCGGACAAACAATTTGCCGACGCCTACGCCCAAACGATCACTTTTGCCCTGCTGCTAGCCCGCAGTGAAGGAGCAGATCCGCTCACGCTCGAAAGCGCAGAGAAAACCCTCGATGCGCAGCACAGCCTGTTGTCGCGGGCCTTGAGAATCCTAACCGCTGACCAGGGCCGCTCCGACATCGCCGCATCGCTTGACTTGTTATTACGTGTCATCGCTGTCATACCACCCGCCACTCTCGTCGGAAGCGAGGATCCGTGGCTCTATTTCTACGAAGATTTCCTCGCCGCGTACGATCCCCAACTACGCAAGGACGCGGGAGTCTATTACACGCCGGTCGAAGTCGTGCGCGCCCAGGTATGCCTGATTGACGATTTACTCACCTCTCGTCTCGGCAAAAAATTGGGATTTGCCAACCCGGATGTGATAACCATGGATCCGGCAGTGGGAACAGGTACCTACCTGCTCGGCGTGATAGAACACACCCTTTGCCGGATTAGTGAAAAACAGGGTAAGGGCACCATTCCCGGAGTGGCAACCACCTTAGCGCAAAACCTGTACGGTTTCGAGTTAATGGTCGGTTCTTACGCCGTTGCGGAATTGCGCGTCAGCCGTGCTCTTGCGGATAAAGGTGCTTCGATCCCTTCCCACGGCGTACATATCTACCTGACAGATACGCTCGAAAGCCCTGAGGCCGAGTTACGTAATGAGGCACACTTTTTCCGGCCCATTTCGGAGCAGCGACGCAAGGCATTGGAGATCAAGAAGAAAATCCCTGTAATGGTCTGCTTGGGCAACCCACCCTATGATCGCCACGAAGCGGCTACAGATGACAACATTGCTCTCACGGGGAACTGGGTGCGCTGGGGAGACAGTAAATCAGAAGAAAAAGTTATTCTGAACAGTTTTACCGATCCCGTAAAGAAGGCCGGGCATGGAAGCCATCTCAAAAACCTGTACAATCTGTATGTGTATTTCTGGCGTTGGGCGTTATGGAAGGTTTTCGAGCAGAAAAATGCGCCGGGAGTGGTCAGTTTCATCAGTGCAGCGAGTTATCTGGACGGCCCCGCTTTCGCCGGAATGCGCCGGCATATGCGTTGGTGGTGCGACGATATATGGATACTTGATCTCGGCGGCGAGGGACGCGGTACGCATCGGAACGAAAATGTATTCAATATTCAGACGCCTGTGGCTATTGCCGTGGCATTACGCTCGGATAAAGCAAATGTGGAGAAGTTTCCCGAAGCGGATTCTACGCTTTTTAACCAAGGACCGGAAACGAACAAGGCGAAGCAAGTCACGCCTGCTCGGGTCCGTTACGCCCGCATCGAGGGCGCGCGCAAGGAGAAACTCACCGCACTTGACAGGATAGAGGGTTTCGCCAGTATCCAATGGGAGGAGTGCCCAGACGATTGGCAGGCTCCGTTTCGCCCGCCGGGCAAGGGGGAGTACTTTATCTGGCCTCTTCTCACAAATCTCATGCCTTGGCAGCACTCGGGCATACAGTTAAAACGAACTTGGCCTATTGCGCCGGATCAGGCAACGCTCGAACATCGATGGAGCGCATTGTTGGGGGCGGAAAATAGAACAAAAGCGTTCAAGGAAACACGGGATCGCAAGATTGACTCGGTATACTTTCCGCTTCTTGAGAAAAATCCAGAACCTCTTCCGGCTTTGGCGAACTTGTTAAAGGGTACACCATCCCCTCGTATAGAGCGTTTTGCCTACCGGTCATTCGACCGACAGTGGTTTTTTGTCGACACGCGTTTGGGCGACTACCTTCGTCCTGACCTTTGGCGCGCCCATAGCGAGCGGCAGATATATCTGACCAGTCTGTTTTCAAGCCCTATAGGAACGGGTCCAACGGTAACGGCTTGTGCGCATTTGCCTGATCTGCACCATTTCTCGGGGCGCGGCGGCAAGGATACCATTCCTCTCTATTGTTCTGCCGACACATCAATCCCCAATATTTTGCCCGGCCTGCTTGATCTGCTGGAAGGAGCTTATGGGCGCAACGTCACACCTGAGGATTTTTTGGCCTATCTCTATGGCGTGGCGGCCCAGCCGGCCTTCACAACGCGTTTCGCAAGCGAACTGGAGTCACGAGAGTTGCGCATACCCCTGACAAAGGACGCTGCGCTATTCGCAAAGGCTCGAAGCGCAGGCGCACGGTTACTCTGGCTTCATACCTATGGTGAGCGGTTTGTGTCAGGTGATGCGGCGTATAAGCATATCCCGTACGGTGTGGCCAAATGCATCAAGGCTGTCCCAGGCAACGCCGACAAGTATCCCGAAACGTTCTCGTACAACGAAACCGCCCGAACGCTGCATGTGGGCGAAGGGGCGTTTGGACCTGTGGAGCCTGAAGTCTACGAATTCGAGGTATCGGGCCTGAACGTCGTACAATCGTGGCTCAAGTACCGCATGAAGAAGGGGGCAGGAAAAAAATTGTCCCCGCTGGACCACATTCGCCCCGAATTCTGGACTAGCCAGTTTACTACCGAACTCCTCGAACTGCTCTGGGTACTGGAAGAAACTATCAATGGTTACCCGGCGCAGGAAACGTTGCTCGACTCAATCGTCGAAAGCGATTGCTTCAAAGCGAATGAACTTCCTATGCCCCCGGAGAGAATGCGCAACCTGAAAGGGGCGGGAACGCACGGAAGCCTAATTTGACGGGTTGCAGGCCCGCCTTTTCCCCGGCAACAATATTTCCGCCCGGTTATATTGCAGCATGAGTGTTGTGATAGGCGTATAACCATATACCAACCAGCAAGAAGCCATGGGGGACACAAACGCACGAAATACCGGGTTGACCCGGCGCAGGTTTATTCAGTCATCGGCGGCAGCAGCAGCGGGCGCCTCTGCGCTCATGCGTTCCGGGAATTTTGCCTGGGCGGCGGGATCGGACACCATGCGGGTCGGTCTGGTCGGGTGCGGCGGACGCGGCACGGGCGCTGCGGTGAATGCCGTCGAGGCAGCAGAGGGAATCGAGGTGTACGCCATGGGCGACCTCTTCGAAGACAGGCTGGAAGATTCCCGGGGACGCCTTCAGGAGCACATCGGCGATCGGCTCAATGTGACGGACGAACGCACGTTCACCGGTTTCGATAACTACCGGCATGTGATCGACAGCGACGTGGATTATGTAATTCTCGCCACGCCGCCGGGATTTCGTCCTGTGCAGTTCCGCTACGCAGTCGAATCCGGCAAGCATGTGTTCATGGAAAAGCCCACGCAGGTCGATGTGGCCGGATACCACGCAATCGTTGAAGCAGGAAAATTAGCCGATGAGAAAGGGCTTTCCGTAGTGGCGGGTACGCTCTATCGCCGGCAGCCCAGTTTCATGGACGCCGTGGCCGAAATTCATGGAGGGCTGATCGGCGAAATCACGGGCGCCTATGCCTATTACATGACAGGCCCCATCTGGCTGCGCCCGCGCCTTCCCGGCATGTCGGATATGGAATGGCAATGCCGGAACTGGTATTACTTTACCTGGCTTTCAGGGGATCACATCGTGGAGCAATTCGTGCATAACCTTGATGTTATCCAGTGGGTTATGGGGGAGGTACCCGAGCGCGCTATCGGCATGGGCGGGCGCCTTGCGCGCGTCGATCCTTCGTATGGACACATTTACGATCACTTTTCGGTGGAGTATGCTTTTTCCGGCGATGTGCGCATAGAGGCGAAGTGCCGCCAGTTCGAGGGAGCGACAGGGCGCGTTACGAATCGCATCGTCGGCACGAAAGGGGTCGCTGATCTGCACCCCGACAGTTCGATCATCCGGTCCCACGACGGGGACGTGCTTTTCCGCCGCTCCGAAAAAGGCAACAATGCCTATGTCGTCGAGCATACGGACCTTATTGCAGCCATCCGGGCCGGTCAGCCTGTCAACGAAACCCGTCAGATTGCAGACAGCACCATGATTGCCGTGCTTGGACGCGAGAGCGCCTACACCGGGCAGCAATTGACCTGGGAGGATATGCTGACCGCCGATATGGACCTTGTTCCGCACACGTTGGCTTTTGGAGATATGCCTCCTGCACAGGTGCCGGCGCCAGGACGCACCCGGCTCAACCGGTCTTTCCTCGTTGCCGGGGCCGGCGAATAACGCGACAGGAATCCAACGCTATACGCACTATGGATCGACGACATTTTCTGGGTATGCTCGGAGCCGTTTCCGGTGGCGTTGCAGGTTTTGCAGGCGCTATTCCCGGCTTTTCGGCCGGTGCATTTCCTCGTTTCACGACGCGTTCGCCTGCCCGTACATCCACGTCGGCCATCTCCAAAGCCGTGAAGTACGATATGGTGCAGGTGGATGGCTCCGTTCAGGACAAATTCATGTTGCTTGCGGAGCTGGGATTCGACGGGGTGGAAATGGGCAGTCCGAACGATCTGGTGCAGGAAGAAGTGGTGGCGGCTTCCCATACGGTGGGACTGCCGATTCATGGGGTAGTGGACATGGTGCACTGGAACAAGACGCTGTCGGATCCGGATCCCGCTATCCGGGAGGAGGGTTTGGAAGGACTCCGCATTGCCCTTCAGGATGCCGCCGCCTACGGAGCCTCCACCGTATTGCTTGTACCCGCTGTCGTCCAGGAAAATGTTTCGTACGATGATGCATGGCGGCGGTCGCAGACCGAAATCCGCAAAGTCCTGCCGGAGGCCCGCACATTGGGCGTTCGCATTGCTATCGAGAACGTCTGGAATAATTTCCTGATGAGTCCGCTCGAATTTGCCCGGTACATCGACGAATTCGAAAGCGATTGGATCGGGGCGTATTTCGATATCGGCAACGTAGTCACGTTCGGCTGGCCGGAGCACTGGATTCGCATTCTCGGCGACCGCATTCTCAAGCTGGATGTGAAGGAATTCAGCCGCCGGAAGCGCAATGAGGAAGGCATGTACGCCGGTTTCCGCGTTCCGCTCGGCGAAGGGGATGTCAACTGGCCTGCCGTTCGCGAGCACCTGACGGGCATTGGTTTTACCGGCTGGGCCACGGCGGAAATTCCGGGAGGGGATCGTGAGCGTCTCGAAGAAATCGCCTGGCGGATGGACCGGGTGCTGTCCCCGGTGTGACCCTTTTGTCTCCTGCAAAAAGGTGGGGGAAGACCTGAACACTGTTTGCAAATGGGCGCGTTATCGCCATTTTGCAAAACAATGAAAGGGTCTGCGCCTGCGCTTACCCGGCAATAGGCTCTTTAAGGATACTCTGGTTAAGTCCGCGAAGTTCAGAGGCTGCGAGAAGTGCGCCGGCAAGGAATGACGAAGCAATGTGGCAGGCCCCACATAATGAGGAATGACGCGGCCAGCGTGCTTCTTGCAGCCTCCCGAAGGGCGCTTCACGCACGAACGTGAAGCGCTGATCGAAGTGGAATTGATCAGAGTATCCTTTAAATGGACGGGTCGGCGAATTCGTCGTACTGCACGCGCCGGATGGCAATGCCCGCATCGGCCAGTTTCCCATCCAGATTCTCGTATCCCCGATCGAGGTGGTAGACGCGCAGCACGTGAGTTTCGCCTTCGGCAATCATGCCGGCCAGTACGAGGGACACTCCGGCCCGCAAATCGGTGCTCATCACTGTGGCTCCCTGCAGGTCGTTTCCTCCCGCAATAAACACCTCGTTCTGCACGACGATGGCGTTTGCTCCCATCCGATGCAACTCGGGTATATGTTTGAACCGGTCGAAATATACGGTATCGCGGACCCGTGCATTGCCGGACGCCTGGGTCAGCAGGACGGTCCATTGGGCCTGTAAATCAGTGGGAAAGCCCGGATATACGCCGGTTTCTATGGATACAGGGAGGATGTTGTCCGGGGCGGTGACATCCACGTAGTCATTCCCTGGCTGGTAGCCCGCCCCTGTTTGCGTAAACGCGTCGATGAAGGCGTCTCCAAGGTGTACGGGGGCTGCGTTCGTCATGCGGACGGTTTGGCCCGGTTTCCCTGCAATGGCTGCGGCGATCATAAAAGTGCCCAGTTCGATGCGATCCGGCGCATTGTGAAAATCCACGGGAGAAAGCGTATCCACCCCTTCGATGTCGATCGTATCCGTTCCAAGTCCCTTGATACGGGCGCCCATTTTTTGGAGCATTTCCCCGAACACTACGACGTCCGGTTCGCGGGCGGCATGCTCGATCCGGGACGCTCCCCGCGCTGTGACGGAGGCCAACAAGAGATTGATCGTTGCCCCCACACTGGACGGGTTCATGCGGAATTTCCCCCCGTTGAGGCGTCCTCCTTTTGCTTCCGCTACGACATATCCGTGATCGAGGCGAATGTCTGCGCCGAAAGCCTCCATGCCTTTGAGGTGCAGATCCACGGGCCGGGGTCCCCAGGCGCATCCTCCCGGAAGCGACACGCGGGCATGTCCGCAGCGCCCCAGCAATGCCCCAAGCATGTAGAAGGAGGCGCGCATCTTCTTCACCAGTTCATAAGGCGCTTCCGGATAGTTTACCCCGCTTGCGTCCACTGTCATTTCGTTCCGGGCTTCGTCGAAGTGTACAGCAGCCCCGGAGATACGCAACACGTGCGCAAAGGTCTTGACGTCCCGCAGGTTGGGAATATGGGACAGCACGGATGTGCCGTCCGCAAGAAGCGCCGCCGCCATCAGCGGCAGCGCCGTATTTTTAGAGCCGCTCACAGGCAGCGAGCCGGAGAGCGTATGTCCGCCTTCTATGATAAGTTTGTCCATAGCCCGTAATATGCTGAAAAAGATTTTTAGGCTGACAATATGATGCGATTGTTTTTATAACGAAAAGGGGGTGAATTTCCTTGATAAATTTCCCGGTCCTCTTTCCTATGTTGCTTTTTCGATCTACTTTTCATACCCGATTTACGGAGTAAGGTTCGATAAATGCGCGTGATTGTGTAGATATGATACAGGGAGGAAAAACTGTCAACCGAACCGGATTTTGCCATAAGTACTTTAATTATATATACTTATGAAAAAACAAAATGATTGACCGATAAGGCTGGATATACAAGGGAGAAATTTTTAAGCAAGTAAGCCGTGGAGCGTGTACCCCTGTTCCTTGCCTTATGACATAGTACGGACGTTCTGGAGCGTGTACGCTTGCCTGTGATTATTCCGTAGTGAACGGCTCCGCCGCTTCCATCCACGCTTTCACCTTCTCCGCTCGGTATTTTGCCGCCACGCGCTGCACTACAGGGTCCTGCGTCTCCCCCCCTCGTTCCCGCGCTTTCGCCGCTTCCTCCCGCGCTTTCGCCGCTTCCTCATACGCTTTCCCCACTTCCTCCCACCCTTTCGCCGTGCATCTCCACGCTTCCACTGTTATCGTTTCCGGTATTGTTTTTACTGCCTTCACTTGGTCAAATTTGATTGGTCGATATATGTCTCCACTCTTTCTAAGATTACGTTGAAACTTTCTTACAGTTCTTTTTGACCATGCTCTATAATATACCGCACGCCATCCGGTAATTCATGCGTGGAACCAGGAAGAATGTGGGAGACGGTTCGGTTTGACCGGACAGATTTTCGCGGAGCTTAAGGTGTGGTATTGCGACTTTGTTTCCAGCCGACCAACCCGATGAAACCCATGTCAAGACGAACACACAGAGCCCACAGTCCTTCGTCCGAGGCGAACTGCCGTGCACGGCGGCAACGCGTTGGCGGAACTCGCAGGCTCCAATACCCCTTTTTACCCCTTTTGAGTAATTTTTACTCCTTTTTGGAGTAATTTCTACTCCATTTCGGAGTAGTTTTTACCCAAAACGGTGTATGGTCGAGAACGCGACTTGTCCCGGCACCCCGATAAAAACCCTCAGAACAATGCGCTCAACTGGAGTTGCATCGTGTGAATGACCGGCGCAGCGGCAGGTGCGCGCCCATCGTACGAAAAAGTTGCCCGGAGGTACTCGTTCACGGTGTACCGGGCACGGAAAGACCACAAACTCGACCAGCCGGGTCCCCTGCCGTCCGTTAATTCAAACCGGGCCAGACCAAGCGCCTCGCCATCGAGCCGCACACGAGCAACTTCTGCGCGCAAGGTGGTCTGCAGTTTTCGTGGAATCGTATACCGGAGTTCCACCGGGGCTTTAAGGACTTGCGCGCTGCGCGCGCCGAAATCGTCCTTTTTTCGTCCGTACGAAGAAGAAACAGCCACCTGTACCCGGTCTGAAATCGCATAGGAAACTTCCGGCTCCAGGCGGAATCCGGACACGTCATAGCGGCGCGAAGCAAAAGCATCGCTCGCAAGACGATCCTGCTCGCCGGCAGCCACGGCCCGCAACCCCCAGTTGGGCGCCAGACGCCAGCGCCCTTCCACGCGCCAGCCGTTCACAAACCGCTCCTCCTGCCCGGCCGCAAGCTCACTCAGGCTGCGAAGCCGGTTTAAGGAAAGGTCCAATCCGTAATCCGGACTGGATCGAAACAAAAAAATGTCCTGCCCCAACCGCAACCGTCCGTTCATTGTGTGGTCGGCATTCCGGAATCGGCTCAGATCCAGCAGGTATATGGAGGTCGTGTTCGGATCTCTCGTTTTCTCCTGCACTTCGATCACGGTCCGTGCCGCGACATGCGACAACCTTCGTTTCCAGCGGCTGTCCGAACGGCCCCACACACGCTGCGGATCCAGTTCCAGGCGTATACGGCTCCGGACGCTCACCACGGATACAAGCGTATCCGAGGGAATGTAGGTTCGCACGTAGGAACCCTCATTCGGCAACCGCTCCGGAAGCAGTTCATCGATCTGCACAAGACCGTCCTCGTTTCCATCCTCCCAAACGAATTGCCCGATCTCGGGACCGGTGCGTATGTATATCTCCTGTAAAACAGGGGAGCGCTCCGTCATTCCATCGTACAACACATTCGCCTGGACAGCCCGGGAAAACGGACGCCACACCCCGCTGAGTTTCAACAGGACAGACTCGGCATCCTCCCTGTTCTGTTCCATGCGGAAGCGTTCGGTGAACCGTCGCGTGCGAAAACCGACACTGCCTTCTGCATCCAGCACGGAAGAAGGCCGCCACTCGAACGTCGTACGTCCGGTCCATGAAGCAGCAGCCGGCTCCACACTGCCCGCGATCCAGTCGTCCTCCACACGGCGTTCGACAAAAGTCGCCATGCCAAAAGCACCGTCTTTCCAGGCCAGACCCGGGCGTACTTCCAGAAACCGAAACGACGGACGCATCAGACTGTCCGCGCCGATCGCCTCCTGCATCCTGTCTTCGTGCTCGAATTCGATGCGCGGCGACAGCCGCCCACCGCCAAACGGATACTCCACAGAACCTGATTGCCGGAACCACCGGCCTCGTTCGTCCGCTGCCGAATCGTTGGCGGTAATCGTCTCTGCCTCGTAATCAAGACGGGGCAAACCGCCTTCATGCACTGCCACATAGGCCGCGAGGCGATCCGCCTCGAACCCATCCCCCAATGCAATCCGTCCCAATTCGCCCCGCATATTCGAATCCTCGAGAAAATCGAATCGCAGATTGCCTTCATCGATCGTCTCATCCACAGACAGACTGCCGACGCTGAGATTACGCCGGGACGTTATGTTCCACCGGCGCGCGAATTCAACCGGGCGAATACGGTCGAACGAAGCGAATTCGGAGGCCACATGCCTGCGGCGTATTTCTCCCGACAGCCGGATGCCGCCGAGAGAAGACGGCTTCAGGCGTACGCCGGCAAGCACGGCGTCCCCGATGTCATCAGAGGAGTCCAGCGTGGACAAACGGTTCTTGTCATTCAGGCTGCGGCCCCACTCGCCGAACACTTCGAAAGCGGGTACGGGCGAGAAAGCGCCCCGCATATCGATCATGCGGTGCATTTCCGGCCTGGGAAGAAGGCGCACCGGAAGGTAACTTCCCCTGCCAGGCCCACGATACTCGTACAGAATGCCGTTGACGGCCCGGCCCGTGCGCTCGTAACTGCCGAGCCCTTCGCCCACATGCGTGAATCGCACGCGAAACACGGCTTCGGAAGAAAGAGGCGCCCGATCAAGCGCCACATATACCGTATCGCTTCCAGGCCGAATCTCCCGGCGGTACTGAACGTACGGCGCTTCCGGATCGAACTCGACGCGCTGGGCCGCTCCGGCAACAGCCATTCCGTCGCCCGCACGCGCAAGCGCCAGAGAATCCTCCGCGCCGAATCCGAACTCCTCGCTGAAATCCCGGCTGTCCGCTTCCCGGATCACCGAAATCCCGAATCGACCGGACATGCCCCGATTCGCCGTTTCGGGATGCTGAAGGAAATGCATATCCATCTCAACCCCGGCAAGCGTCCGGGTGAACCGGCTGGTCGAATACTGAAATTCGACTTTTATGCGCTTGTCCGCCGTGACAATGAGATTCTGCGTAAAGGAAATTTCTGCGGTGGCGTAGTCGATGACATAATCGTTCGTCTCGCCTCGAACGACGCGCTGCCCATCCACGAACACGGTTTCGGAACCGGGCACGATGAGTACAAATCGTTCGCCCTCCGCCCCTTCAAGCCGGTAGGGGCCCTGTACGCCATCGAGCGGTTCTATCTCCTGCGACC
Source organism: Rhodothermales bacterium (assembly GCA_965117025.1). GTDB lineage: Bacteria > Bacteroidota > Rhodothermia > Rhodothermales > VXPQ01 > VXPQ01. Next base: position 2,866,524 of record OZ220746.1, on the reverse strand, counting down.
GGAACAGTCCCCGGGTCACAGCCCCCGACGCCTTGACCCGTCCCCCGATCCTGCTCCCGTCGGGCAGCGAGGCCATCACGGAGGCTCCCTGCAACCTTCTGGAAAACGTGCTGAATTCGCCGGAGGCGAACCTGAGATCGAAGTCGCCTAATTCCGCCCGTGCATGGGGCACATCCAGGCCGATAAACACACGGTCGAATTCCTCGATACGCTGTGTGGTGCCTTCCGGAAGAATCGGCGTATTCTCGTCGGTAAGCACAGCCTGCACATGAACCTGGTCGGACAGAGGACCGGAAAGCTGCATGCGAAGCCCCGACTCAAGCGTTACGTCCCGGTTGTTGCCGACGAGCATGCCCCGGGTGATCGATCCATTGTGTTGCAAGGCGGATGTAGCAGGAAGCAACCGGAGAGGTTCTTCCCCGGCGCCGGACGGAACCCCTTCTGCCTGCTCCTCGGCCCCCTCTTCGGCCAACTCATGGCGACGATACAAATCCCGAAAACGAAACGGCAACGCCCGGTATTCGACCACAAGTTCTTCTATTCCCGATACATCGTCCACCCGAAGACGGGCATAGCGATAGTCGAGCCGGTAGTGCGTCGTATCGAGCGCTACGCCATCGGCCAGCACGCGCTCCGATCCCGGAAGTACGATGGGGACCAGTTGAAACGGCTGAGCCGCCGATACATTCAGCGTGTCACGCCGGAATGTATCCGGGGCAGGCGCTGCTTCCTGCGCACGCCCCTGCGCCGCAAAAAATGTCAGCGCTATACCCGTCGCAACGAGTCGAGCAATCATTCCGCAGGAGCAAGCAGGTACATGCGCCGCACTCCCAGAACGTACAGGGTCCCATCCGTTCCTGCAGCGACGTCCACGATGTGAGTGTCTATACCAATCTCAAGGCGGCGCGCAAAGCGCCCGGTCTCATCATATACCACCAGACTGTGCGCAAGCACGGCATACACCCTACCGCCATCCACAACGACAGCGCGAAGCTCCGCAAGCCCGGCACCGATCGTACGCACAAACGTTCCGTACTGGTCATAAACCATCAGGGATTCCGCACTGCGATCAGCCACGTACAACAACCGGTCGGCGCCAATCGCAATATCCACCGGTTCGACAAGCACGCCCCTTCCGGCGCCAATACCCCCGATTACCCCTGCGGGACGGCGATCCTGATCCCATTTTCGGACCACTCCCCGGTCCATGTCCACCGCAAAAATTTCATTCGCCGAAGAGGTAGCCACAGCTGCGGGAATACCGGAGGAATAGTCGGCGACTGCCTCGTCCTGTCTCCGATAGGTTACACGGGCTGAAACCTCCTCGCCGGTTCGCATCAGCGGGACTGCGCCAAGATATGCTCCGGAGCGCGAGAAGATTTGAATACGCCGATTGCCGGCGTCCGCCACATAGAGCACCAGGCCATTGGTCGGATCGACGTCCACAGGGTCGTCAAATGCCCCTTCTTGCGATCCGGGCCCGCCAAGCACCGCCAGACGCTCTCCGTGTTCGTTCATCGTATATACGACATCACGGCCTGCGTCAGCCACATAGATGACCCCGAAAGGATCCACACCGATAGCGCGGGCATCCACAAAATCCGCCCCCGAAAGGGGTATTGCCTGGAGCGTATCCACCGGCTGAGCAATGGACTGACCGGCGCCCGCAACGAGCACGCCCAACACCCCAAACACCATAGCAACCGGACGCATCATGACGGACGCAGCCCTTTTTTCCCGATATCCCGCCGAAACTGCATGTGTTCGAAAGAAATATGCCCCACGGCTTCGTAAGCACGATCCAGCGCTTCCCGGAGGTCCCGGCCAAGCCCGGTCACGCCGAGCACACGCCCGCCGGATGTAACAGTCCCGCTTCGACCGCTATCCTGCTGCCCGCCCGGTGCGGTGCCGGCATGAAACACCATGACATCACGGTGTGCCGCCGCCCGTTCCAATCCCCCGATTGAAAACCCCGTTTCGTAGCTTCCCGGATACCCGCCGGATGCCAGCACGACGCACGCCGCCGCACCGCCCCGCATGGACAATGCCGAACCACCGAGCGCCCCGCGGGCCGTCGCATCAAACAGATCCAGGGCATCGTCGGCAAGAAGAGGGAGGATCACCTGGGCCTCGGGGTCCCCAAAGCGGCAATTGTATTCCACCACTTTGGGCCCCTCTTCCGTAATCATCAGCCCGCAGTACAGTACGCCCCGGTACGGATACCCTTCCCCCGCCATACCGTGCAAGGTCGGTGCAACGACCCGATCGCACACGATGCGCAAAACGTCGTCCGTTACGATAGAAACAGGTGCATAGGCCCCCATCCCGCCGGTATTCGGCCCCGCATCCCCTTCGCCGATTCGCTTGTGATCCTGCGCCGGCGCCAGCAACACGTATTCCTTCCCATCCGATAAGGCGAATACGCTGGCTTCCTCCCCGGTCATATATTCCTCGATCACGACTTCTTCCCCCGCCGCGCCGAACGCCCGCTCGCGTAACATAAACGAAAGCGTTTCGAGCGCCTCCTCCACGGTAGCGCATACCACAGCCCCCTTGCCGGCCGCCAGGCCACTCGCTTTTACCACAATCGGAGCGCCACATGCCTTCACATGGGCCGCCGCTTCATCATAATCGTCTGCTCCGAATGTCCGATGACGCGCCGTGGGAATATCATGTCGCTGCATAAACGCCTTGGCGAATGCTTTCGACCCCTCAAGACGAGCTGCTGCCGCACTCGGTCCCATAATCGCCAGTCCTTCTTGCTCAAACCGATCCACAATGCCCAGCACCAGCGGCTGTTCAGGCCCCACAACCGTCAGATCGATCTGCTCAGTGCGCGCAAAACGAACAAGATTTTCGATATCATCCGCACGAACGGGCACCATCGAGGCAAGCTCACGGATGCCGGCATTTCCCGGAGCTGCAAATATTTTATGAACCCCTCCCGATCGAGACAGGCTGTGAACAATAGCGTGTTCGCGGCCCCCGCCGCCGACAACCAGTATGCGCATAAGAGCGTTTTTTCCTGTGGTAAAAACTCTTCTGTGAAAGGGCAAGCGGGAGGCGCTCTTGTTGCTGCTCCCTGTCCGGTCAATCCAGCAACCGCCGTAGCGCATCGAGTTGCTGTAAAGCCTCGAGCGGCGTCATCCGATCCGTATCCAATGCTCCCAAACACTCCTTGAGCGCTTCCCCTACGGGATCCGTTTTTCTGTCAAAAAGAGACATCTGAAACTGCTCGGCAGAAGCCATAGGCATATCCTTTGGAGAAGGTTTGAATGCGCGGATATCCCCTTCCTGCATCGTATCCATGCCCGTATGCCGGCTTTCCAGTCGCTGGAGGATCTGGCGCGCCCGGACAATGACCGGTTCGGGAAGCCCGGCCATGCGCGCTACTTCGATACCGAACGAATGATCGGCGCCCTCCGGGGCCAGTTTGCGCAAAAAAATCACGCGGCCTTCATGCTCTTCCGCCCGGATACATGCGGTGCGCACACGATCATATCGATTCGCCAGTTCGTTCAGTTCATGATAGTGCGTGGCGAACAAGGTGCGAGCGGCAACGTCTTCGCGCTCATGCAGGTACTCCACCAGTGCCCATGCGATGGACAAGCCGTCGAATGTGCTGGTGCCGCGCCCCACTTCGTCCAGTAAAATGAGGGAGCGCGGCGTGGCATTGTTCAGGATATTTGCGGTCTCGTTCATCTCGACCAGGAACGTGCTTTCCCCTTCGGCAAGGTTGTCGGAAGCCCCGACTCTCGTGAATATTCGATCCACAATACCGATACGAGCAGATTCCGCCGGAACGAACGAACCGACCTGGGCAAGGAGCACAATCAGCCCCGTTTGCCGCAGCACCACGCTTTTTCCAGCCATGTTGGGGCCGGTAATGAGAATAATCTGTGCATCGTCCGGATCCAGGTAGATGGAATTCGGAATGAAAGGCTCGCCGGCGGGCAAAGCCTGCTCCACAACCGGATGCCGCCCCCCTTCGATTTCAAGCGTTGACCCCTCGTGTACTTCGGGCCGGACATAGCCGGAACGCACGGCCGTATCGGCCAGGGCCGAATAGCAATCCACCATACCCAGCAATGCGGCATTGCGTTGCAGGGCTTCCGTATATTCGGCGACAGCCACCCGTAATTCGGCAAAAAGGTTCGCCTCGATCGTATCGATCCGTTCCTCGGCAGTCAGGATTTTTTCCTCGTATTCCTTCAATTCCGGCACGATGTAGCGTTCCGCATTCACCAGGGTCTGTTTGCGGATATAGTCGTCCGGCACCTTGTCCTTGTGCGTGTTGGTCACCTCGAGGTAGTATCCAAAGACCTTGTTGAAACCAACCTTGAGCGAGGAAATGCCCGTCCGTTCGATTTCTTTCTTCTGCATCTCGACCAGCCAATCCTTGCCCGAGCGGGCAATCCGGCGTAAGGTGTCGAGTTCCTCGTCGTAGCCGTCCCGGATCAGCCCGCCCCCACCTGTCCCGGCAGGCGGATCGTCCACGATAGCCTGATCGATCAAATCGACCAGATCAGCATGCACGGTAAGTTGCGCACCCGCTTCCCGAAGCTCGTCGCACGTACAATCTTCTCTTGAAGAAAGGAGCTGTTTGATTGCAGGAAGCTGCCGAAGCGTCAGTTTAACGGCTACCATATCCCGCGGCGTAGCCCGGCCTGTAGCAATACGGACGGCAAGGCGTTCCAGATCACCCATTTGCTCCAGTTCCTCACCCAGTTTCGTGCGAAGCGGGCGGGACCGAAAAAAATCCTCGACGGCATCGAGTCGACGCTCGATGGCTGCAACCTCGCGCAAGGGACGCACAAGCCATCGCCGAAGCTGCCGCCCTCCCATGGGCGTTCGTGTCCGGTCAAGAATGCTCACAAGCGTATCCTTCCGTCCCTGCTCATGAAGGGGAACAACCAATTCCATATTCCGCTTCGTTTGCGGATCCAGCGTCATATGGCTGGCGCTGTCGTACGAAACAATCTTGCGAACATGCAAGAGCCGGCCCCTCTGCGTTTCACCGAGATAATGCAGCACGGCGCCGGCGGCAATCGTCCCAAGTCGCAAGGCATCGACTCCGAAGCCCTTCAGTGAATGCGTACCAAAATGGTTCAGCAGGGTTTGGCGAGCAAAATCGTACCCGAAGACCCAATCCTCGATCGGCGTCACTACGAACGAACCGCGAGGCACCTCATCCCGACGCCCCCGGGCCACAAGTACCTCTGCAGGCTGGATGGTCTGCACAAGACCGGATAATTCCTCTATATCCCCCTCACTGATAAAAAATTCGCCGGTGGATGCATCAAGAAAGGCAACCCCGACACGTTCGCTGTCCAACCAAATCGCCGCCAGATAATTGGATTGCTTCGGATCGAGCAGGTTGTCGTCGAAATAGACGCCAGGGGTGACAACCTCCACCACATCGCGCTTTACAATCGTTTTGGCCTGCCCGGGGTCTTCCGTTTGCTCGCAAACGGCTACCCGAAAACCGGCCTCGACAAGTTTCGGCAGATAGGTATTCAGCGCATGATGGGGAAAGCCCGCAAGAGGCACATCGTACGCCTTACCGTTGGAGCGTTTGGTAAGGGCGATTCCAAGCGTCTTGCTGAGTTGCTTCGCATCTTCGTCGAACGTCTCGAAAAAATCCCCCATCCTGAAGAGAAGCAGCGCTTCCGGATGCTGCGCTTTGATGGCGTAATACTGCCGCATCAGCGGTGTCCGCCCCTTGTTCTCCTCGCTATGCATCTCCGTCACGGATTATTCATCTCCTTGCATGCTATCGACTGCCGGCACGGTTCGCGCCGACGAAATATCGTCTCCTCCCCGCAAATCGGCGCCGGACAAGAGTTCAGAGACAATGCGATCCGCACCGTATACATGTTCCAGCACCTCGATGATGCCCCGGGCATCGACAGACACGGCACGACCTTGTTCGTCCAGATACACATACGTGTTTCGAAGCGCGTCGATATTGCTGTCAAACACCACGCCCACGATGCGCAGTTCCTTGTCGAGAAGCGGCGAACCGGAGTTTCCGCCCGTGATGTCGTTGGTCGTGACCAGATTGACAGCGGTGGACCGGTCCAGCGAATCCGGTGGGTGCAGCCACCGATCCGGCAAATCCCAATCCGTATCTTCTCCGCCGTACGAATAATAATGATCGTACATCCCGAACAAGGTGGTATGGGTCGGCGCTGTCGTGCCATTGTAGGGGTATTCTGCTACGACGCCGTCGGCGATGCGGAGCGAAAACGTCGCGTCCGGTGGTATTTGTGCACCGTACAGTGCAAAACGGGCAAGGGACAACATGGCATTCAGTTCCTGCTCCCTCCTGTCCAGTCCGGATATCTGTTGCTGGATCGACAAAAACAGCGGCGTTACAGCCTGCGCCATCGCTTCCGCAGGATCACCGCTACCCAGGAAGCCTTCTTCCAGTAACACAGCAAATTCTGCGGAATCGCGCAAAGCCGTGCCGGAAATAATCCGATCAGCGGCTTCTTCGGGCGTCTCCCCCTGCAACAGACGATTCACCGTCGGATCGTTTTCGCCAAGGTGGCGCAAAAATTCATGCAGGCGCACTGTCAGCATGCGCTTTTCCAGTTCCGGGGGCCAGTTCTCTATGCCAAGGGCATCCTCCAGCACATCTTCGATTTCGCCCGCCGGCATACCCCGCTGCCGCATCAGACTGATAATGTATCCGTAAGCAGACCGCACAAGCACATGGGAATCGAAGGCCGGCGCACCAAAAAACAGGAATGCCCTGTTCTGATCCGCCATCGCTTCCTTCGAACGCTGCAAACGTGCAATTTCGTCGATCGCATGGCCGTATTTCTCCTGTAAGGAATCCACGGCTGCAATCTCTGCAACCAGTTTCCTTTCCGCCGTCATTCGACGCGCTATCAGGAGCGAATCACGTAATCCGGCCAGTTCTCCTTCATTCTTTTTGAACTGATTCGATATCTGATGCCAGGCGTTACGCAACTCATATTTCCGGTTTGGCTCCACTTCCTCAGCAATGTATTCTTCCAGAATCCGCATCCGATCTTTCAGCGCATCAAGCGCGGCAGGTAACATATAATCCCGCTCGAATTCCAGTTGCCCGACCGTTTCGAGGCGACTGGTCGTACCTGGATTGCCTACCACGAAGACCGCTTCCCCATCCTGTGCTCCGTCCTTGTCCCACGCAAAGTAATGCGGTGTATCCAGAGGCTTGCCCTCCGTATCGTAGGCACGGAAAAAACTGAAGTCGAAACTGTACCGGGGGTACGTGAAGTTGTCCGGATCGCCCCCGAAGGCGCCGATGGGCAATTCCGGCGCGAAGACCAGTCGGATATCGTCATAGCGCCGGAACGTATAGGCCGAATACCGCCCGCCATGGTACAGTTCGACCACTTGCACCGTCAAAAGCGAATCCCTGGCCTGGGCCTTGGCATTCATACGTCCCTCGATACGCTCCATCCTCCTTTCGCGCGCCGCCGCCGAACGGTCGTCGCTATTCATGGCCCGCTCACCCCGGCCTTGCCTCCTGCGGGGCGCAGGGTTTTCATCATCCGTATACCGAACGAGACCATAAACCTCCTCCGTAACGTCCTCGATGGCCACCAGTTGGTCCACATACAGATCCTCCACCTTACGCTCTGCCCTGATCGAATCCGCAGAAAATCCGCTATCGAGGAGCGTCTCCCCCTCGCGCGTCACATCCGCAATGCTTTCCCGCGCGCAATGGTGATTCGTAAGAATGAGCCCATGCGGAGATACGAAAGACGCCGAACAATTCGGGAGCCGGAGCGCCCCGAGACGGGCGCGGGCAAACCAGGCGGAGTCCGGCCTGAATCCATAGGCCTCCTCAAAATAATCGACCGGCGGATCCTCGAACGTCCACATCTTTCCCGTATCGAATCGTCCGAGCTCGACATCGACCGGTACAGAAACCGGGCCCGCTTCTTCTTCACCCAGGGACAAAGAAGTCGTTATCGCCACCGGTTCCGTCGTACCGGGACGTTCCACGACGGAAACAACCTGGCTGCTTCCGCTGCACCCCGCCCACACCAGAAGGCACAGTATTGCCGCTCCCGACTGCTTCCTGCAAATATTCATGAACATGGCAAAAAAGGCTTACTATTCGGAGAGGATGGCATCGACCTCTTCTTCGGATTCGGCGAAACGCCCCGAGGTCGTCTCCAGAACAAGGCGATCCGCACCGTACATGTCGTCGAGCGCCTCAAGAATACCGCGTGCATCGACCGAAATGCTTCGCGCCCGGGCCGTCAAATAGATAAAATCCCCGGACAGACTCTCGATATTTCCATCAAACAGAAGGCCTGCCAGACGCAAGTCAGGGCCGATTACAGGAGATCCCGAGTTACCGCCGATCGTATCGTTGGTGGAGACGAAATTCAGAGGCGTACGCATTTCGAAGTTTCCTGGCGGGGTCAACCAGCGCGCGGGTATGTCCCACGGCGTATCCGCACCATACGAATAATAGTGGTCATACAACCCGTAATAGGTCGTATAGGGAGGCGCCACCGTACCGTTATATGGATATCCCTGTACGACCCCGTCGGCTATGCGCAGGGAAAATGTGGCGTCGGGAGGCGTCTCCACACCGTACACCGCATACCGGGCACGCCCGATCTGCTGCGCAAGGGATTGTTCCTCGACGGCAAGCGCCGCCATAGCGCTACGATACGCTGTCAACTTCTCAACAATGGCGTCAACGACCTGCATGGCGGGATCGGCTTCCGTGATGGAACCGGCTTGTAGCGCTTCCATGGCGACAGCAGCCTCCGCCAGCATCGAATGTTCGACCACATGCTGCGCAGCCTCTTCAGGAGAACGCTCGCCAAGTATATCGACGACAAGAGCATTCTCCGGACCGAAACGATCCAACCACGTTTGGAACCGCGCGGCAAGAAACGCAGTCTGCAACGCCGCCGGTTGATCCTCAATCAGGGCAAGTTGCGCATGCACATTGCCCGGGATGCCTTGCGATGCATCCGCCAGGCCGACATATTCATGCACGAGAAGCGCGCGGCGAAGCACCGCGGCGCCAAGAGAGGAAACCGGGTTCAACGCAAGAAATGCCCTGAATGCATCCCCGTACGCACGCTTCTCTTCCTGTACTTCGCGCATCCGCCCGATGAGATCGCCATACTGCTCGCCAAGCGCCGGCGTCTGTTCGATCGCTGTCATGAACTGCTCCTCGGCGTCCATGCGCCGGGCGGCCACCACGGGATCATTCAATGCCTTCACGCGACCCGTGTACAATTTCCGGGCATTCTGTAACGAGAAAATCTGGTTTATGAGCGCATCCTGTCCTTCCGAAGGCGCCTCGGCCAGCAATGACTCCAACGCCGCAAGGCGAGTCTCGATCAGGTCGAGAAGAGCGGGTTCCTGCACATCGCGTCGGAACGTCAACTCTGCGACGGTGGACAACCGGAACGTAGATCCTGGATTACCAATCACAAACACGGGGTCCCCTTCCTTTACCCCCTTGTTGCTCATGGGAAAATAATAGCTTACTTCAAGTGGTTTATCGTTTTCGTAAACACGAAACAGCGCGATATCCAGCGTATAGCGAGGATAGGTAAAATTATCGGGATCGCCCCCGAAAAACCCGATCTTCAATTCAGGAATGAGCACAAGTCGGAGATCGGTATAGCGGCGAAAAACGTATGCGGACAGCAGGGCCCCGTTGTAGATGGAAATAATCTCCACATGATGCCCCGGTCCCGCTTCCGCTTCGATGCGCTCTTGCACCTCCTGGATTATTTCCTGCCGCATCTGCTCGCGTCCGGCATCGTCCGCAACGCCGGCCATAGCGGCTTCCACCTCAGGCGTAATATCCCGGATGTCGACCAACTGATCGGCCCACATGCCATTCACCAGGCGTTCCTCGCCTAACGACCGGGCATAAAATCCGTCGTCAAGGATAGGCTCCCCCTCAAGTGCAACGCTGACCGCATGGCCCCGGGCGCAATGATGATTCGTTAATACAAGCCCGGTTGGCGATACAAACGAGGCCGTACAGCCAGGAATCCGAAGCGTGCCGAGCCTGGCATGCCGAAACCACTCCTCGTCCGGCGTAAAGCCATAGGTCTCTGCAAAATAATCAACGGGGGGATGATCAAAGGTCCACATCTTCCCCTGGTCGAAACGCCCCGCACGAGCCATCGCAGGATCAAGGCGCTGCACGGGAGCAGGTCGGAGCGGCTCATGGACCAGCACCGTTTCCGGGACTTCCGTGGGAGTCACGCTTGCCGGTTCACCCTCCGAGGCTACAGGATCTTTAGCGGCCTTGCTGCCAGCGCAACCTGCAAACAGCAAGAGAAAAAACACCAGAAAACCCGGAATGAACTGAATGCGTTTGTACATGGTTCAAAAAAGCCTGATCGGCAACGCGCAAGAACGAACGACAGACTGTTACGTTGTCAGACAATATGGAGATACACAATAACCTTTTGATACAAGGAAGGCTGTCTCAAAGATTCCTGCCGATGCAATCCTGTACAACAAAACGCTACAGGGCGAAAAATAGTATTGCAACGATAAAACAGTCCCCTATGCGAAAGTGGCGGAACTGGCAGACGCGCCAGATTTAGGATCTGGTGGGGTAACACCCTTGGGGGTTCGAGTCCCCCCTTTCGCACACCATATTTTTCTGTGATCCACCGGCCCTTTCGGCAGGTCGGTCCCTTTCTTTACTCAAGCCTTTACTCAAGGAGCGCTTGGTATACGGATGTGTGCGACGGATCGAGTAGCGTAAGGTAATCATACGCCTGATTACTCTCCTGCCAACCCTCGAATACGGCAGCCAGTTCGTTATACTTCGCCAGAAAGAAGAGATCGAGGACATGCTGTCGGGAAACATCCTCGTACAACACGTCAAGGTCGGAAAGCACTTGCAGGATGGCGTTGCGCGCCACATCGGGATTTACGAGAAAGCGATCGAGCCCGCCAAAGTGATAATCGAAATACGCCTTGCGCAACGGGCGCATGCGGGGATCCAGCACCTGCGTGATCAGATTGTCGCGTCCGGGCTCGGTACTGGCGAGTTGTGACCACCCCTCCCCCGATGCGGATTGCGCACGTTCCGCAATCCGGCGAGCCGTTTCGAAATGCGGCGTACCGCCGAGTTCGCCGAAGGTATCGTAGTCATACCCGAGCATCATATATGCATAAAAGTCGATGACCGAGGTCAACGGATCGTACTGTTCGAGATTGAACACGAGGGGCTGGCCCTGTGCATACCTGAATTGCCAGGATTCGTCGCTGAACCGAACGACCGTACTGTGCTGCATGGTGTTGTAGATCGGCCGACGTGTCGCCACTACAAGTCGCGCATTGAAACTGGTCAACGAGATAGCTTCCAGCACAATCACTTCCATCGTACACTCAATGCGTTCGTCTTCCCGGAAGCTATCCTCCGTCCAGAAACGATCATTCACATATTCCTCCATGCGCACTTCGAGATCTTCAAGAAATCCGAAATCGGAGCCCGTCAGCGTACTGTAGTTGACCGAAACTACGCAGTTGAATTCCTGCGCAGCGGTCGGCTTCGGCAAAAAGCACAGCGAAAAAAGAAGCAGCCCGGCAATGGATGCCGTCGAAGAGGGAAGAAAACGCATCTTGGAAAAGGACATGTTCTTCCGTGTCGGGATGCGGGTTTTTTATGGCAAGAGATAATGCTCTTGCTCATACCGAAACAGACCTGCTCTGTTTCCGGCGGGCGGAATAAGGAAATGGCGTCATCGAGCCCGCGAAGCCAACCGGGCGCCGGAAAAATTTTACATATGGGGGTCATACATGCCCCCGCACGGTGTCTGTGAAATAAAAAACCCGTGCACTGCCCCGCCTCTTCCCCCCGTGTATACCTTGCCCCCTGCCTGGGCAGAGTACTTTTGCTGCTCCTGACTGCTCTTCCCGTAGCGAACACATGGCGATCCGCTATGGGTCAGCCTGTGTTTTCCGGGGCCCGGAACGCTGCGCTCGGTGGAGCTTCGACAGCATTTCCGAATGACGATGCAGGACAAGTCAACCCCGCTGTATGGGGGCAGGCGGATACCCGGATTCTGGCACTGCACGGCGCGCAACTGTATGGATTGCCTGAACTCCGGTTCGCCGGGCTCCACCTCGTGGTACCCTTCCAAAGAGGCGCAATTGCCGGAGGCGCCTCGGTCTTCGGTTTCGATCTCTACAGACACTTCGTGCTGAGCGCCGGCTATGGAAGACGCTTCGGTTTCGGAACACACCGGGAAATCCATGCGGGCGTACGCGCCGAATGGAATCAAGTGTACATAGCGAATTACGGACAAGCCGGCGCGCTGGGCCTGACAGGAGGTGTGCTAATCCCGATTACGCCGTTCATTTCGCTGGGAGCCGTCGCATACAATATGACCGCGGTCGCCGGCTCCCTGCGCTCCGACCTGCACCGAAGCCTTGCTGTCGGCGTGGCGTGGAGGCCATCGGAGACCTTCGCCGTGACGACGGATGTAGCCAAGGAAGTACGCTCCCCTCTTTCCATTGCGGCCGGCATCGAAATCCGGCTGACCGAAGTACTGGCGCTACGGGGTGGTATTTCTTCGGGACCAAGGCGGGCAAGCGGGGGAATCGGGCTGAGCCTCGCATCGGTTCGCGCGGATTTCGCAGCCCAGCGACACGAAATACTGGGATGGACGCCTTCCATGTCCCTCCTCTATTCCTGGTGAAGCATGAAAACGGCGATCCTGCTGGCGTTTATGATGCAAGTCGCAAACCCGCTCGCTGACACGACCGAAACGGCCACGGTCATCGAGAGCGCGCTGGATGTGCTGGAAGATGGGTTGGAAGATTCCGCCTCGCTGCAGGAAGCGATAGAATATGCCGCGCACCGAAAAATCCGGTTAGGAACAGCATCAGCGGAAGCACTACGCTCGATCCCCCGCATATCAGAAATGACCGTGCAGCGTATCGTCGCCTGGCGTTCATCCGGAAGAAGCATCGAAAACCCGGAATCGCTGTTGCGCGCAGGACTGGATGAACACGCTGTCAGCATGTTGCTCCCCTTTGTTGCATTCGACCGCCCTGCACCTCGAAGACGCCCTCGCATCCGTACAGACCTCTTGCAGCGCTGGAATCGTCGCCTGGATACCGGAAAGGGATACCGGGAGGATGCACGCTCCGGCTATCTCGGCTCCCCTGACGCCTTGCAGTGGCGCATCGGGATACGTATAGGAGAACATTTCGCCACAGGTATCACGCTCGACAAGGATCCGGGAGAACCGATCCGCTGGCATCCAGGCGGAAGAAGATTCGGCGCTGATTTTGCAGCCCTGCACCTGAGTGTGGACAACAGAGGCCCCTTCGAACGCATAGTAGCAGGTAGTTATACGGTCCAGGCAGGAGAAGGGCTCGTGGCGGGCCAGGGGGTGGCGGGGCTTTCTTCGTTACGCACGGCCTCCGTAGATCGGATCCTTCGACCCCATACTTCCGCACGAGAACATGCCTATTTCAGGGGTCTGGCCATGCAATCAAAACCGCTGTACGGGGTATCCGTAACCGGCTTCGTCTCGTACCTGCCGCTGGATGCTCGCGTCGATACCACCCTGGGCATATGGAGTCTGGCTTCCACCGGATATCACCGCACGCAAACCGAGTATGAAAGACGGGGACAAGCGCGAGAACGCACTGCCGGCGGGATAGCCGTGTTCCGACGGGGTTCCACGTACGCCGGCGCATTGTCTCTCCATACGCTGCACACGCTTGGCGTTTCCCGGAATATGCATGCCCTGTCGGTGTTCGGCGGATGGGCAAAATCCCGCTGGGAGGGGTCGTTGGAATTCGTCCCGAAACAGGGGCACCGGTCGCTGACGGTCTCATTCACTCCCATCGAAAATGCCTCTGTGCATGTCCGGATGCGAAAAACCACGGCAAACGGCCTGCGACCGCACACCCGCATCGGGGTAAATTCCCGCGGGGAAAGCTACCGATATGCCGAATGGCTTGCCGAAAGCCGCATCCGGCCTTTTCAGGCATGGACAGCGACCATACGGGTACGGGAGCGGAAACGCCCGTTAAACCTCCTGCCTGATGCACGCGACCGGTTCATCGCGGGGGTGGTCGAATACCGGCGGTGGAACTGGTTCACGCTGCATGTGCGCGCCCTGACGCAAACATCCGAAGCCGTGTCCCACTGCCTCACCGGCCGCCTGCTGCTGCCCTGCTCAACCCGCGAACGCCGGCAATCTCTGCGAATGCAGATCGAATACAGGCACAGTTCCTCCCTTCGCTCCAGGACACGCATTGAAACCGTCCGGGCCAAAGCAGAAGAAAAGGCTGGAGGGGTTCTGGTATACCAGGATTTCCGATGGAAACCCCGGCCGTTTATGCAACTGGATATGCGGTATGCCCTGTTCGATGCAGCAGATGCCTCTGCCCGGCTTTACATGTTCGAAAACGACGTGCTTTATGGATTCGGCGCCCCATCCTTCAACGGACGCGGCCGCCGCTGGTACGTCCTCGCTCGTCTGGAAGCTTCCCGACGCCTGATGGTGCAATTGAAATTCGGCGTCACGCGCTACGAAGATGTGCGTTCTACCGGATCCGGGCGCGACGAAATCCCGGGAAACCGCGTAAGGGAAATGAAAGTGCTGGCCAGATGGAGATTCGGGGCATAGTTCCGCCTCATTGCGGCGCTCCACCGATGTCTCAATTCGAGCAGATCGACTTCAGCACCTTGCGCCGTGTGATGAGTTTGTCGTGCCATGCCTCCGCCGAAATCTCCTCGTCGTCGAGATAATACTCCCAGTAATCGACGTTCGCACTCCGGGCAGCTTCCGGAGGTTCGATATGCGCAATGCGTTTCAATTCCGGGGACATACCCATCTGGTGTACAAAGGTGACCGTATGATCACCCATATAGCTTTCCTTGACGGATAGCCAGTTGTCACCGCATACATGACAGGTATAAAAGCGTGTTTGCGAATCGCCCTCCTGGTCCGGCGAGGAAGCATTCGGCTCATTCTCTTCGTCATCCCCGAGCACATCCATCGGCACCATGCTGATGCTTCCGCACGCCTTGCATTGCAGTTTTTCCATGGATGGAATCATTGGCTGTTTCGAATGGTACGCCTGCCCATCCTCCTGCCTGTGCAATCTGTCCGCGCCAAGACCATGGCGCTTTGCACAATGCATAAAACAACATGGGCCTGACGGAATATACGGGAATAATTCAAAAAAAGTTACATGCAATAACGGAAGCGTATTAAGAATCTGTAAACCTTACCGGACGAATTACCTGACAAAGAGCATACACAGATCAATAACGTATTTCCCCAAGTGTCCGGTGCATGAATACCTGCTTCCCCTTGATGCCGGAACACACATCTATCGGGAATCAATAACGGAAATAAGGTCGTGTACCTTATCGTACGCTTTGAGAAAAGAACAGCCCCCTCGGGAGGATTCGAACCTCCGACCAACGGTTTAGGAAACCGGTGCTCTATCCCCTGAGCTACGAGGGGTATATCAACGTACCAGCAGGGTGCAACGAAGCAAGCGTACCCTGTACGGCTTGCAAAATGGACACATGACGCACAGCACCGTATACGTCGCTGCATTCAGGAACCTTGAAAGGAACGGTTGTATACTTGCCATGCAACGCCGTCGTACATCCGCCGTTTCCATGAATTACGCATCGCCATCCCCTGTCCCGGATACCAGGTTCATTGATGTAGCCCGCACTCGCCGGGACACACCGGCCTGTGAAAAAGTAGTGCATTTCAACAATGCCGGCGCATCGCTTATGCCGAGCCCGGTGCTCGACGCCTGCATCGGGCATCTCCGGTTGGAAACGCGCATAGGAGGATACGAGGCCGCAGAAGAAGCACATGCCCGGCATGAGGCGATATACCGGAGCATCGCCACGCTCCTGCACGCCTCCCCGGAAGAAATCGCGCTTGCCGACAGCGCCACACGCGCATGGCACCTCGCCTTTCAAGGCCTGCGAATACCACGAGGCGCTAAAATTCTTACTACCCGCACATCCTATGCAAGCAATTTCATCGCCTTTCTGCACCGCGCCCGGAAAGACGGCCTGGAAATAGACGTAGCGCCCTGTGACCATGCGGGCGACCTCGACCTCGACGCATTCGAGCGGCGTATTGACGGGCGCGTGGCGCTCATCGCCCTTACGCACATTCCTACAAACGGCGGTATCATCAACCCGGCTGAAGCCGTCGGAAAGATTGCCCGCAGGCATGGCATACCGTACTTGCTGGACGCGTGTCAATCGGCAGGACAGCTGCCGCTGGACGTCACGCGCATTGGCTGCGACATGCTTTCCTCCACGGGGCGAAAATTTCTGCGCGCGCCGCGCGGAACGGGATTTCTCTATGTCCGCCGCGCCTTCCTGAACCATATTGAACCGCCGATGCCGGACTTGCACAATGCGACATGGGTAACCCCTGATGCGTACAGACCCCTTGAAGGAATGCGCGCATTCGAAATGTGGGAATCCAATCTGGCCATGAAGCTCGGCCTGGGCGCCGCCGTCGATTATGCGCTGGACCTGGGACTCGACGCCATCCGGGAGCGCATCCGCGCCCTTGCCGACCTGCTGCGGCAGCGCCTCGATGACCTGGACGGTATCCGCGTGCGGGATACGGGAGCGGACCGGGGCGGCATTGTGACCTTCGACATTGCAAACGTGGCGGCATCCATTGTAAAATCACGCCTTCGTGAGCAATCCATGCATATCACCGTGTCTCTGCCCTCCCACACGCTGCTTGACGCCATGGAGCGTAACCTGCCCGAAATGGTGCGTGCTTCCGTGCATTACTACAACACGGAAGAAGAAATCGACCGGTTCTGCGAAGCAGTACATGCCATCTCCTCGAAAGGCGCATGACCTCCCTCACGAAACATCCCCGGGGCGCCGTCACCGCATGGGCCGCGTACGACTTCGCCAATTCGGCGTTCACGACGCTCGTCGTCACCTTCGTATTCGCCACGTACTTCACAGATGCGATCGCTGAAAATGCCGTATCCGGCACAGCGCTCTGGTCACGCGCCGTAGCCCTGTCCCAGATCGTCGTTGCCCTGCTTTCCCCCTGGCTGGGCCTTCTTGCGGACCGGAACGGACTGCGCAAGCAGTTCCTTTTGCTCTCCACGGTATTGTGTATCGCCGCCTCGGCGGGCTTATACTTTGCGGGCCCGGGCGATGTGCTGTTCGCGCTGGTCGTGTTCACGGTGGGCAACATCGCCTTCGAGCTTGCAAATGTCTTCTACAACGCCTTCCTGCCCGAACTGGCCTCGTCCCGGCGGATCGGACGCATATCGGGATACGGCTGGGCGCTCGGGTACGCAGGCGGCTTGTGCTGCCTTCTGATCGGTTACTTCGTTTTTGTGGCCCCTGAAACACCCCCCTTTGGACTCATCCGGGAAACAGGAGCACATGTGCGGGCGACAAATCTGCTCGTGGCAGTCTGGTACGGGGTCTTTTCGCTGCCTCTTTTTCTCATCCTGAAGAAATCCCTGCCCGCAAAACCACTCGCTGCCGGCAGGGCCCTGCAAACGTCCATACACGAACTGAGGCGTACGTTGCGCGAAGTACGCCGTTCCAAAGACCTGTTCCGCCTGCTCCTTGCCCGCCTGGTATACAATGACGGCCTCATCACGCTCTTCGCCTTCGGAGGCATCTACGCCACGGGTACGCTCGGATTCTCCACCGAAGATATTTTTCTCTTCGGGATTGCTCTGAACATTGCAGCAGGCATCGGCGCCTGGGCCTTCGGCTTTCTGGACGACCGGCTCGGTGGCCGCGCCACCATCCTTATCAGCCTTGCGGTACTTACCCTTGGAACGATCATTGCCGTATTCACGACAAACATCGGCCTGTTCTGGGTTGCGGCGATCCTCGGCGGCATATGCGCCGGTCCCAATCAATCCGCCAGCCGTTCGCTCATGGGGCGCTTCATTCCTTCCGGCAAGGAAAACGAATACTACGGCCTGTTCGCTTTCTCGGGCAAGGCGACTGCATTCCTCGGGCCCGTGCTGCTGGGCATCGTAACAGGTCTGTTCAACAGCCAACGGGCCGGCATGGCCATCGTGGCGGCTTTCTTCATTGCGGGCGCCTTTCTGCTGCTTCGTGTCGATGAGGCGCGGGGAATAGCCAGCGCCCAGGCATACGGGCAATGAGTTCTGCCTTATTCTCCCGTTTCCTCGACCTGTTGCACCCGGGCTATCTGTCGGGTATTCCAGACATCCTCTCCAAAAGGCGTATCGAACCAGCGATCCAGTATCTCTCGCAGTATAGCCGGTGAGGTAGCCCGCAGGCTCAGCGCCAGTACGTTCGCGTGATTCCAGATGCGGGATCCCTTTGCCGTCTCCCCATCGTGGCACAACGCGGCGCGTATGCCGGGCACCTTGTTGGCCACAATAGAGCAACCCGTGCCCGTCCAGCACAGTACGATAGCCTCATCAGCCTCACCATTCCGAACGGCTCCGATCGCCTTCAGGGTCACCTCCGGCCAATCCGCCGTATCCTTTTCCGTCTCGGGTCCGAAGTACAGTGGTTCATGTCCTCGCTGCACGAGTTCCTCGAGCAAGGTTTTGACAAGAGGCAACCATTCGTCCGTACTGACCGCAATGCGCATGGAATTCGGGAAACAGATTATGGTATGGGACTTGAAACAAAACGTCAAACGCAGCCGGACGCCCCCTGCTCCCTTGTGAACCAGTGGCGCCGTGATCAGGGTCTGTTAATACTATGCAGCGATGCTCTGTTCCGTCAGGCACGGCGTCAATCAAGGCACGAGGAGTGAAGTTTGGTGGTTCCAAATGAGCGACGAGTAACGAAGAGTGGCGCCGTGACCGGCGGAACCCGCTCTGCGCCGCTGCATAGTGTTAACAGACCCTGGTTTTTCCGGGCTTGCATTTTGAATCTTCCGAGGCGATCCCCATGCCCGATACCCCCACTGTCCGACAAATTGCGGAATTTCTCGAAGCATGGGCGCCTCTCTCATCGGCGATGTCCTACGACAATGCCGGCCTGCAGGTGGGTAACCCCGATGCGAAAATCCGGACGGCGCTTCTTGGCCTGGACATGACGCCGGAACTGCTCAACGAGGCGAAAACGTTGGGGGCGACGCTTATCGTCACCCACCATCCGCTCCTTTTTCGCCCTCTGCATGCCGTCACTACAGAAACCTATGTCCCGAATCTGGTCTGGCGCCTCGCTGCCGAAAACATCGCACTGTACAGCATCCATACGAACCTTGACGCTGCCTCGGGGGGCGTATCGTTTGCCCTTGCAAAGCAACTGGGACTTACGCATACCGAATTTCTCCAGCCCTCCGAGAGCGGCGAAACCGGCTTCGGAGTAATCGGCTCATTGCCTGCCCCCATTCGCTTGCAGGCCTTCCTCGAAATTATCGCCGAGCGCCTCGAAACGCCTGCATTGCGTTATGCGGGTGACTCCGAAGCATCTATCGAGCGCGTAGCCGTGTGTGGCGGAGCAGGAAGCAACCTGATCGAGGAAGCAGCCTCTCGCGGCGCAGACGCCTACGTCACCGCGGATATAAAATATCATGACTTTTTCAACGTGCTCGACACACAAGGGCATCCGTACCCTGCCCTGATCGATGCCGGACACTACGAAACGGAAAAATTCACGGAAAGCCTGCTTGTGAACGCACTGGCAAAGCAATTCCCGCAGACAGTCTGGCGACGTACGCAAACCAGTACAAGCCCCGTGCGAACTTTTATTCCCTCGAAACGTTAGCTGCGCTTGCACCTGTCAGTCCTTAATTTCGCCATCCAGATATACAAGATGCCCACTTCTCAGGAGACAAGTACCGGCGAACAACTGCGGTCCCTTATCTGTCTCCAGTACATCGACAGTCAAATAGACCAGATCGAAAAACTGCGCGGCGATCTGCCCGAGGAAATTCGCGACCTCCGGGATGAAAAGGAAGGACTTTCTACACGCATCGAGAAATACAAACACGAAGAAATACAAAACCAGGAAGACAAGAAAACATCCGAAACAGGCATCAAGGACGCCGAACTGCTCATTGCGCGGTATGAGGAGCAGCAACTCCAGGTAAGAAATAACCGCGAGTACGACGCACTTACGAAGGAAGTCGAAACACAAAAACAGCGCATCGAAGAAGCGAAAAAGCGTATCGAGGAAATCACCCAGAACGAGGATGGGCATAAGGCTGTTATCGAGGAGGCCGAGACCCGGATGAAAGAGCTGGACGAAATTCTTGCTACGAAGGAAAAAGACCTGCAGGAGGTGCTTGACGACACCAAGCAGGAACAGGCCCATCTGGAAGAAAAACGAGCCGAAGCCGCCCAAAAGGTGGATGGCCGCTATTTACTCGCTTATGAACGTCTGCGGGGACGCCTGCACGACGGCAGGGCGGTAGTGCCCATCGAACGGGGCGCCGCAGCCGGTTTTGCCGTTCCTCCGCAGCGTCAGGTCGAGATTCGCCAGGGAAATCGCATTGTGGCCTGTGAGCATACAGGACGGATCATCGTAGACAGCGACCTGTTTTTCAAGACGATCGAGGCAACAAACGCATAGCCGGATCGTACGAAGGCGCACAGGTGATTCTGCCACCGTCCTCTCGCCATTGGCGAAGACAGGACAACAGGGTGAACCAGCGTGTACAGCCCGGTACATTCTCCGAAATATTCCTGCCGGATCGCCGCTCCGGTCCGTGAGACCGGGGAGGAAAGTCCGAACACCAAAGGGCACCGTGCTTCCTAACGGGAAGGCGCCGCTGATGCGGCGACAGCAAGTGCAACAGAAAGCAAACCTGCCGATGGCGCTCCGGCGCACAGGCAATGGGTGAAACGGTGGGGTAAGAGCCCACCAGCGTCCCGCGAAATCGGGGCGGCTATGTAAACCTCACGGGGTGCAAGACCAAACAGCGCTGCATCATTCTGCAAGAATGAACAAGGTAGCCCGCCTTGAGAAGCGGCGCGGGTAGGTCGCTCGAGGCCGTCGGCGACGACGGTCCCAGATAAATGGCGATCTCGCCGCAAGCGGTGCAGCGGCTGCTGCTGCGGTCAGACAGAATTCGGCTTACAGGCAGGGAGTGCCGCGATACGCCAGAAGGGCTTACTCTTCGGCGGGAACCGGCTCCGGCAGCGCCGGGAGTTCCTGCTGCTCCCCGACAGGAGGCAGTGCAGGGGTCGTTTGTTCTTCCTGCGCCTGCTGCTGAATCACGCTTTCCTGCACCTGCTCCTCTCCAATAGTGAAGTTCGACACGACGCAAAGTACGATGAACAGCGTGGCGAGCATCCAGGTCGCTTTCTCAAGTACATCCGGGGCCTGACGCGTTCCCAGAATTTGTTGTGTAGCTCCGCCTGCGGCAATACCGGCAAGCCCGCCTCCCCGGCCACTCTGCACAAGCACTACCAGCGTAATCAGGACCGCAATCAATGCGATCAGTATGATGATGAACGTAAACATCGTCGCCGTATCGTTGAATATAGAATGGTTGCCGACCGCGCCCGCGCTGATGAACGATCAGGCCTGACACGCCGCAGCCGTTCCGGTACGCCGAACACCCGCATCAGGATCCATGCGCCGGCGGCGGGAATGTTTATCCTCACGTTGATGCTGCTACCGAAGCCGCCTTTCGCTGGTCAAGATGGTAACGCGCATAGAGCAAGGCCAACGCAGACTTCATATCGACGATACCTCCCTCCCATACAAGTTTCAGCGCATGGTCAAAGGATGTCGACACCACTTCCATGAATTCACCTTGCTCGAGACGCTGCGCCCCAACCTTCGTAAGGTCTTCGGCAAGATATAAATGAATGATCTCATTGCTGTAGCCGAGACAAGGAAAAAGAGCGCCCAGCCTCGTGAAGGATGCCGCGCACCACCCGGTTTCCTCCTCCAGTTCGCGGGCTGCTGCTTCGGCAGGGTCTTCCCCCGGCTTGTCTAATTTCCCGGCGGGTACTTCAAGAAACGTGCTTTTGGCCGGGTACCGGAACTGACGCACCAGCAAGGTCGAGCCATCCGGAAACAACGGCACCACAGCGGAGGCCCCGGGATGATCGATCCACTCCCGAACCCCTTCTTTCCCATCCGGAAGAAGAACCCTGTCGCGATACACCTTAAGCAATTTGCCGTCGAGCAATTGCTCGGACGAACGCTCTTTTTCGATGAGATTCTGCATAACGAAAAATGGACCGGGCGAAACGTCTGTGATCTTGTGGGGGCATTAGGATTTCCGAGATGCCCCCTCCGAACGCACACGCCGGAATATGGGTCCCCTTTTCCGCCCGGCGTATCGGCCTTCCCTTGCAGGCTGCTCCTGCCGATAACGGTTACAGCCCGAAGGAAACGCCCGCATGGATACGCACATCCCCCGGCCCGCTCTCAGGATTCAAGGCAGCGCTCATATTCATAATGCCCGCAGCGGTTCTGAATCGGATTCCCACGCCGTAACCGGGGTGAATACCCTGCATAGTCCGCAAGTCCGGCGTCTCCGGACGATCCACATAGCCGAGATCGAAAAAGCCATAGGCATACGAAACCGCATCGATCAATATCCGATATTCGGCAAGCGCCCTTCCAGCAATACGTCCCAAAAACCGATCCTCATCGTATCCCCTGAGCGTCGCCGCACCACCGAACCGGAAAAGATCGCTCCGATCGTATTCCGGACTCAACAGGACGTTGGCGTCTACGCCAACCACAACGACCGATCGGGAAAATACCGGGGCAAACCAGCGCCCTGTTGCATACAATCGTCGTTGCTCCAGTAATGTCCGGCTCCGAAGCGTATCCATACCGACTACATGGTATTCCGTGCGCTCCTTGCGGCCGCTTTCGAGGTTCATCTCCACGTAAAAACCCCGTGCAGGATTCGCTGCGTGGTCAAGAAGCGACAAGCGCACGCCCAGGCCCAGGAAACGCGCCTTTGCCATGGGGGTCACCTGCCGGCCTGCCGGCCCGAAGCGTACGCCGGCCTGCCCGGGCGCTGTACTTTCCCGGCTGAATCCGGCGAATGCCTTCATCCCCGGGGCAAGGTCATAGTTCAGTTCACCCCGGTATGCCCTTTTTCCATATGTGGAATCTTCCTCCAGGCCGGAAAAACCTGCCTCCAATCCCAACGGGAATCCGAAAGCGAAGGGCCAGGCCGCGGAAAGATCAAGGCGGGTCACCTGGTCCGGCAGCCTGTTCAGACGCAACGACGTCGTGAGGCCCCGCCCGAACGGATTGCGGAGCGCAAGATGTCCGCTACCCGTAATGCTGCCACGCTGACCATCCTCCGACGGAGGTAAATATCCCAGCACCAGATCGAAAGCCCCCGGAGGGCCTTCTTCTACAGGAATACGCACCACAGCCGACGTATCGGCGGCTATACGCAATACCGGCAGACCCACGGTCTCGAAGAGTTCCTTTCCTGCAATACGGCGACGGAGCCGCTCCGCATCGAACCGGCGTATTTTCATGCCCGGTTTCATTCCTGCCAGACGGATAACAAGTTGCGGCCGGGTCCGTCGGGCGCCCTCCAGGTCGAACCGCCGAAGCACTACCTCCGGACCGGATACGATGTGCAACGTGACGGCAAGCCGATCCGGCGTATCGCTGGAGCGTCCGATCATCTCCACGGAAGCGGTCGAAAGGGGAAGTCCCTCCCGTTCCAGCACAGACAATACCCGTTCAATATCCGCCTCCATCCGGAGCGGATCGAATGGTTCTCCAATTCCGAACGCCACCTCCGTCCGTACAATACGGAGGCGGCCCGGATCCAGGCCCGTAATGTGTACTTCCGCGAGAAAGACCTGCGTACTATCGGGCAGGCGCGCCATCACATCGTCTCCGCCCTCTCTCGCCTCCATCCCGCCTTCCCGGGCATCGGCGGACAGAACAGTGCGCTCCCTGTTCCCGGATTGCGCATACGCCTCCGGAAGCAGGCCTCCAGGCGCCGCAATCACCAGAACCGCAAGGGTGAGCGCCCGTACAAACCACGTTTCGATCCGCATGGCCACGCATGACAAAACGAGTCCCTTCGGCACACGTTCCGCTCGGCGCAGCACACAAGCGCGCCTTTCGGGAGAGCCTGCTGGCATGGTACGACGCGGAACACCGGGACATGCCATGGCGGAATACCTCCGATCCGTACCGCATCTGGTTGTCCGAAGTCATGCTCCAGCAGACCCGCGTCGATCAGGCAGAGCCATACTACCAGCGATTCGTGAAGCGTTTCCCGACCGTCGAGGACCTTGCCGACGCCTCCCTCGACGACGTGCTTGCGTGCTGGGAAGGCCTCGGCTACTATTCCCGTGCCCGAAACCTGCACAAGGCTGCCCGGCGCATCGTCGAGTCTTTCGGGGGATGTATTCCGTCCAACGAGCAGGATATCCGTTCTCTTCCCGGCGTAGGGCCGTATACCGCCGCCGCCGTACTCTCGATTGCCTACGGAAAAGCTTATCCGGCGCTCGACGGGAATGCAATAAGGGTGCTTACACGAGTATTCCGGGTAGGCGAAGACGCAAACCGGTCCGCAACGCGCAGGCGCCTGCAGGAAATCGCGGCGTTACTCATGGACCCGGCTCGTCCAGGCGCTTTCAATCAGGCCGTCATGGAACTGGGGGCAAACGTGTGCAGGCCCTCCACCCCCTATTGCGGAGCGTGCCCCATAGAGTCCGTATGCGCCGCCGCGGAACAGGGAGATCCGGAAGCATTCCCGGTTACGCCTCCCCGAAAAAAAACGCCTCATTTCGATGTGGCCGTGGCCATCATTCCCGATGAAGCCGGGCGCCTGCTGGTATGCAAGCGCCCCGAGGAAGCTATGCTGGGAGGATTGTGGGAATTTCCCGGCGGCAAGCAAAGACCCGGCGAAACACTGGAGGCAACGTGCCGGCGCGCCTTGCAGGAGAAATGGAACGTGGCCATCGAGACGGGTGGCCTTGTTCACCGGATATCCCATGCATACAGCCACTTCCGCATCACGATCCATGCCTTCCGGGCGACTATCGCAGCGGGGACACCCTGTTCCCCTGAGGGGCGTGCCCTGAAATGGGCCGACAGCGCCGAACTATGCGCCCTGGCGTTTTCAAAAACGGGGCGCCGCCTGATCGAATACATGGAGAAGCAAAAAAACAGCGGGTGAAACGAGTTGATTGCCGGCACGTAGGAAAAAGAGCCCGCATCGTTCGTCTTCCCGAAAACGGGCATACCCCACAAAACGCCAGGGGCTGACAGACTATGGATTTTGGAGACCTTTTCTGGATTATTCCGCTTTTTTACGTCCTGAAGCGGGTCTTCTTCGGCTCGCGCAAGCCGGAGACGGCCAAAAAACCTCCGGTGCGCGAACCGGGACGGGCAGAATCCGAACGGGTGCTGTTACAGAAGAACCGGCAAGAATTGCGGGAAGCGCTTGGCGAAATCGGCGTGGCGCTGGGCTTTCCGGAAAGCATGATGCAGGAAGACAGCAGCCAAAAAGAGTCCGTGGAAACAGCGGGCTACCCGACTGCCTCCCTGATGCCTTTTGATGCCGAAGACGACCCTGGCCAAAAAGCCGGTATGGATCGCGGGACCTCCCTGTTCCCCATGGACCTGGCGCTGGAAGAAGCCCCTGTGTACGATCACTGGCAGGAACGATCCGTGCCGGAAGCGATCTACGAAGCAGACGCTTTGTTCGCCGAAGAAGAAGCGTTCGAAGCGAAAGGAAGCGAACTGATCCGGAACGATAAAGAAGAAACCCCGGAGGCCGCAGCCGAAGGACTATCCCCGTACGAACGTCCAAAAACTCCCGGTCATACCCTGCGGGGACTCGTTGCACGCGGTTCGCTGCAAGAAGCGGTCGTGCTGAAAGAACTGCTCGACCGACCCGTTTCGCTACGCTGGAGATCCGGACTGCCCTTCAGGACATGAAGCGGCTCTGCTTCCTCCGGTTGGATCAGGCCCTAGATCAGATCGCTGCTGTCCTGGACTGCACCCTCTTCCTCCCCACGCTTGAACAGTTTGCTGCCGATGACGCCGCCGATGACGCCGGCGATCACAGCGAATACGAGCCCGACTAAAATCATCACGCCGAGAAAACCGGGAGACGTCATAAACTCGCCGAATCCGCCGAGTTGCGACATGTCCGCGCCGCCTTGCTCCATGCCCTGACGCATTTCTTCCTGCCAGCTTGGTTTGATGGCCAGCGCCCGAAGCCCCGCATCCAGAACGAATGCAGTAACATACGCCGCGAGACAGGTCAACACACCAAGACCGATGCCCTGCCCGCCTGTGAGGGTGACGCTATGCTTGTCAACGTAATGCCAGACAACAAGCATCCCGGCGCCTATGTACGCCAGACAACCGATGAAATCACCGGCCGCCGGTATGAAGGAAGCCAATACCACAACCAGTCCGGTAATGACGCCCACGAGAAGAATGGATTCCCTTTTATTTGGCATGGTCAGAAAAAAAACGGTGGAATGGGAAAAACGAAGGGGCAGAAAACCGGGGCCTGTTGACTGCACATAGTGTGCACAGGCCATGCAGGGGGTGCGCCAGGATTCTGCGTAAGGATACTCTGATTAAGTATAGCAGAATTTTTCGTCTTTCGCCATAAGCGAGATAATGGCGCACACAAGAAAATAGCCCGCCACACAGCCAAACACAGCGCCCGTGAGCGCTCTGCTCCACGGCGTGTTGGTCCATAACCCGACGATATCACCGCCCCAGTCCGTAGCCAGAATGATCAGACTTCCCGCAACGAGGTATTTTGCGTGACGTTCTATCCAGGCATTCCACGGCCTCAAACTCAAGGCCAGAAAAGGCGCCGCCGCCAGCGCCGCATACATACCGAAACAGCGGTCGCACGCAGCAAGCTGCACGCCCTGAATGTGGGGGGAACGACCCGGAATCTGATGACATATCTCCGAAAACCCCAGCATAATCACGTGCCGCAGGCCTTCGCCCACGAACGGCGGAGCCATAACCAGGCCAAAAACCATCCATACGAAACCGGCGGCCAGCATCCAGCCTGCCCATCTCCGATCTTTTCGCTTCATCCGTTGTAAGGCGGATCCCTCATTAATCATACACTGACAGGACAATTCTCACGTATCTAATTAACATGAGTTTCATTCCTCCAAGCCCTGCATGTCTTGACTACGTTTTTTGATCACCCTACTTTGCTTAACTGTCCAACACTATACATTCCAAACGCAACATCGTTATGACCAGCATAACCCCAATAGGCGACCGCGTGGTGGTTCAGCCGGAGGCTGCCGAGGAGAAGACATCGAGCGGCTTGTTCATTCCCGACACGGCGCAGGAGAAGCCGCAGCGCGGCACCATCCTGTTCGTGGGTCCCGGCCAGGTAGAGAACGGCAAGCATGTCGAGATGACCGTAAAGGCGGGAGACACCGTACTCTACGGCAAGTATTCGGGAACGGAGATCACCCTTGACGGCCAGGACGTGCTCATCATGCGCGAGAGCGACATCCTCGGCGTCATCGGATAAGGGCGCTTTCTTTCTCTTTACGGATCGCCGGCGCGCTGCTGATCGGTCCTTTTTCCTTTTACGCAAAGAAAAACACATACACCATATTATCATGGCAAAACAAATCGTATTTGACACGGACGCGCGAGCTGCGCTCAAGCGGGGCGTGGATGCACTGGCCGATGCGGTCAAGGTGACGCTGGGTCCGAAGGGCCGCAACGTGATTATCGAGAAGAGCTACGGAGCGCCTACGGTGACGAAGGACGGGGTGACGGTGGCGAAGGAGGTGCAATTGGAGGACAAGGTCGAGAACGTCGGTGCGCAGATGGTACGCGAGGTGGCCTCGAAGACGAGCGACGTGGCCGGCGACGGCACGACGACGGCGACGGTGCTTGCGCAAGCGGTCGTGACGGCGGGCCTCAAGAACGTGACGGCCGGGGCGAACCCGATGGACCTTAAGCGGGGCGTCGAGCGGGCCGTGGCGGCGGTCGTGGGATCGCTTCGTTCACTCAGCCGCGAGATCGAAGGCAAGGGCGAGATTGCGCAGGTCGCTTCCATTTCAGCGAACAGCGACAAGGAGATCGGCGACCTGATTGCGGAGGCCTTCGAGAAGGTGGGCAAGGACGGCGTGATCACCGTGGAGGAAGCCAAGGGGATCGAGACGTTCCTCGACGTGGTCGAGGGCATGCAGTTCGACCGCGGCTACCTGTCCCCCTACTTCGTGACCGATCCGGACAACATGGAGACGGTGCTCGAGGATGCGACGGTGCTTATCCACGACAAGAAGATTTCGTCGATGAAGGATCTTCTTCCTGTATTGGAGAAGGTGGCTCAGACGGGCGGTCCGCTGCTTATCATCGCCGAGGACATCGAGGGAGAGGCGCTCGCAACGCTGGTGGTGAACAAGCTCAGAGGCACGCTGCGCGTGGCGGCGGTGAAGGCGCCGGGCTTCGGCGACCGCCGCAAGGCGATGCTCGAAGACATTTCGATTCTTACGGGCGGCACGGTCGTCTCCGAAGAGAAGGGCTACCGCCTTGAAAACACGACGCTCGACTATCTGGGCAGTGCGAAGCGCATCGTGATCGACAAGGACACGACGGTGGTCGTCGACGGCGCAGGCGATGCGGAGTCGATCAAGGCGCGTGTGAACCAGATCCGCCAGCAGATCGAGACGACGACGAGCGACTACGACCGCGAGAAGCTGCAAGAGCGTCTGGCGAAGCTCTCCGGCGGCGTAGCGGTGCTCAAGATCGGTGCGGCGACCGAGCCGGAGATGAAGGAGAAGAAGGCGCGTGTCGAGGATGCGCTGCATGCTACGCGCGCGGCGATAGAAGAAGGGATCGTACCGGGCGGCGGCGTGGCGTACCTGCGTGCGCTCTCCTCGCTCGACGGCGTAGAGACGGAGAACGAGGATCAGGCGATCGGCGTCTCGATCGTGCGCCGCGCGCTGGAGGAGCCGCTTCGTCAGATTGCGGAGAACGCGGGGATGGAGGGTTCGATCGTGGTGCGTACGGTGGCCGAGGGCGAGGGCGACTACGGCTTCAATGCGCAGACGGAGGAGTACGGCTCGCTGATGAAGCAGGGCGTGATCGACCCGACGAAGGTGGCGCGTACGGCGCTGGAGAACGCTTCCTCCGTATCAAGTCTGTTACTGACGACCGAGACGGTGATCAGCGACAAGCCGGAGAAGAACGCTCCGGCGGGCCCCGGAGGCGACGCGCACGGAGGAGGCATGCCCGGAGGCATGGGAGGCGGCATGGGCTTTTAGGACAGGCCCCGTTCAACGGTCCGAAACGGAGCTATCGTTTGCCGCCGCTTCGATTTCGGCAATGAACCGGGCAGCCAGTGCCGAGGCACGCTCCTGCGAGGGCGCCTCGGCATAAATACGGACAATGGGTTCCGTATTGGATTTGCGCAGGTGCACCCATGCGTCCTCGAAGTCGATCTTGAGGCCGTCGATGGTATTCGTATCATACTCCCGGTAGCGTTCGGCCAGGGAGGCAAGGAGGGTTCCGGGATCGCGCTCGCCCACAGGCGCCTTGTTCTTGCTCAACACATACTTTGGAAGGCGCGCCTTCATAGCCGAAAGCGACTCGCTGCGATTCGCCATGTGCTGCAAAACGAGCGCAGCGCCCGCGAGGGCATCTCTCCCGTAATGCAGATCGGGCAAAATGACGCCGCCGTTGCCCTCGCCTCCCAGCACCGCGCCTTTCTCCTGCATCTTCTTCACCACGTGAATCTCCCCCACGGGCGAGCGAAACACCTGCTGACCGAATGGGGCGGCCACATCGTCGATAGCGCGTGAGGAAGAAAGGTTGGTAACAAACGGACCCGGCCGGATCTGCCACATGAACTCAGCGGCAACCACCTGCGTCAGCTCCTCGCCCATGTATGTTCCGTCAGCGGCCACCAGGGCCAAACGGTCCGCATCAGGGTCTACGGCAAACCCTGCATCCGCACCCACTGCCGCCACCGTCTCCATCAATTCGAAAAGATGCTCCTGAAGCGGTTCGGCGGGGTGCGCAAAAAGGCCCGTGGGTTCGCAGTGCAGGCAGTGAATACGCTCCTCACGGACCCCCAGCCGCTTCAGCAGAGCCGGCAAGGCAATGCCGCCCACAGAATTGACGGCATCGATCACCACGGAAAAGTCCTTGCGGGCAATGGCCTCGACATCTATGTATTCGAGGGCAAGAATGCGGTCGATATGATACGCAAGGAAATCTTCCTGTCTGTATCCGCCCGGAGAATCCCGTGGAGCTACGTCCGCTTTCCCGCTTTCGGCAAAGTGCAGTACTTCCTTCCCCTCCTCCGGGCTCAGAAATTCGCCCTTTTCATTCAGTAATTTCAGCGCATTCCATTCGGGCGGGTTGTGCGAGGCCGACAGGACGATTCCCCCTGAAGCACTCAGGGCGGTCACGGCCATTTCAACCGTGGGCGTGGTAGCCAGCCCCGTATCGACCACATCGATACCCGCGCTTCGCAGCGTGGCGATTACGATGGAAGCGCACACTTCCCCGCTGACGCGGGCATCGCGCCCAACCACCACCACCGGATTTCGCCCTGCAGAAGCAGTTCGTCGAAGGCACCATGCGCCATAGGCGCCGGCATAGCGGGCAAGTACTTCGGGGTCCAGTCCGTTGCCGAAAATGCCGCGAATTCCTGAAACAGAGGCGATAAGTGTCGTCGACATACGTAAAATGTACAGGATACTCTGATCAAAACCGCTTCGATCAGCACGAAGCAACACACGCCGCATCGCGGTCATCCCGACCGCCTCCGCGAGCCCTTCTTTCCGGCAACTGCTTTTGCATGATGAACCTTCCGCACATGCCTGTGGATCCGCCCCGCGCCGAAATACGGTGGCGATATCGCTTCACGGTCCTGACTGGCCTCTCCACCATCCTGCTCATGGCGTGGGGCGCTTTCGTGACCAGTATCAACGCGGGCCTTGCCGTACCCGACTGGCCTTCGTCATTCAATTCGTATGATCCTTTCAATCCCTGGCCGGAATGGTGGAAACTCACCCCGGTGTTGGCCGAGCACGGCCATCGTCTCCTCGGTATGTTGACAGGAACGCTGACCCTGATCCTCGCCGTGTGGACCTGGATTGCCGAGCCGCGCAGATGGTTGAAAAAACTTGCGATCATCGCGGTGGTGCTCGTGTCCTTGCAAGGTGTGCTCGGCGGACTGCGGGTCGTGTGGCTTTCCCTGGACCTTGCCGTGGTTCATGCCTGTATGGCGCAACTGTTCCTCGGTCTTATTGTTGCGATGGCGCTGTTCACGTCGAACGCCTGGCTGGAAAAAGACACAGAGATTCCCGATGCCAAAAACGCATCCGCCCCATGGCGGATATCGCTCGTAACCCTCAGCCTCCTGTATGTCCAGATTATCCTCGGCGCCCTGCTCCGCCATCCGGGCACGGGCATCGATCCGGTCCTTGTAGTCCTCCATATTTGCGGGGCCATCTTCGTGACCATCGCGATCGCTTATCTGTTCAGATGTGTATTTAAAGGTTTTCGAGCCACGCGCGTGCTGTATTCCGCTGTGCGCTTTCTCGTGATGCTTGCAGGGGTGCAAGTACTTCTGGGCGTGACAGCCTATGTGGTTACGCTGGACGACGTCGGCATGCTCGAACCGAGTAACCTTCAGGTGGTGGTGAACACCTCTCATATGGTCATCGGGGCCCTCCTGATGGCCGCTTCCGTGCTGGCTGTCCTCGGCGCATACCGGCTAACAGGCCCTAAAGAGTTCACCTGAAACCCACACTCCCTAACGCGAAATCCGTTATATTTTAAGGATACTCTGATCCACCGTCCCGACACGTACGCTCGTGCCGCAACGCCCTTCCGAAGAAACCCCTCGCAATGCGCTTGCGCCTGGCGTAAAAACCGGCGCGGCCCATGCGATCCACCCGGACCGTTCCCGGTCGAGTACCCTTGGCTCCTATATCGAGCTGGCGAAACCTGAAATCACGCTGCTCGTCGCGCTGTCATCCGTCGGAGGGTTTTTCCTTGCGCCTGCAGAATTTATCGACCTCGGGCGCCTTGCCCTTCTTCTTATCGGCGTCACGCTCACGAGTGCGGGCGCAGGCGCGCTGAATCACTGGATAGAAAGGGATTATGACGGCGCCATGCGCCGGACGATGAATCGTCCCCTCCCCTCGGGGCGAATTTCCCCATCGGCAGCACTGTACTTCGGGGCCATTCTGGCCGCAGCGGGAATCGGGCTGTTGTGCCCGCTCGTCAATCCCCTTACCGGCGTGCTGGCGCTGGCGACGGTTTTACTTTATCTGTTCGCATACACCCCCCTCAAGCGCCGTTCCCGATGGAATACCCTAATGGGTACGCTGCCAGGCGCTTTGCCTGCGCTGGGCGGATGGACGGCGGCTACCGGATCCATCGGCTGGGGCGGCATTGCCGCTTTCGCCATCCTCGCTGCATGGCAAATGCCGCATTTTCTTGCACTCGCCTGGATGTATCGCAAGGATTACGAACGGGGCGGGTATGCCATGCTTCCTGTGGCGGATCCGTCAGGCCGCTCGACCACACGGCAAACGCTTTTCTTCACCATCCTTCTCCTCGGGTTGAGCCTCTGGCCTGTTGCCCTCTCTCTCGCCGGATGGGCCTATGCCATTGGCGCCGTTGCACTGGGCGCATGGTTTCTGCACGCTGCCCTCGCCTTCCATCGCAGCAGTGAAATCCAGGATGCCCGACGTGTTCTGAACATATCGATCCGGTACATTCCGGGACTCATTCTCGTCCTTCTTGTCGACCGTATCGTACTCGGCAATCTCTTTTAATGGCCGGTATGCATCTGACCGGTTTCCGCCTCTGCAAGCATGTCCATGCCGGTTCATCCCGTCCAGATCGACCATCTCACCCATCGGTACGGATCGCTCACGGCACTGGATAACATCTCGCTGACCGTACCGCAGGGAACCTTCTATGGCCTCCTCGGCCCGAACGGCAGCGGAAAGACCACCCTGTTTCGCATTCTTGCGACGCTTCTGAATCCATCGGAAGGGACGGTACGCATCTTCGGGGCTGATCCCCGAACGCACCCTGCCCGTGTTCGTCAACATACCGGCATTGTTTTCCAGAGTGTAGCTCTGGACGGAGAACTGACCGTACAGGAAAATCTGCGTACCCATGCCGCACTGTATGGCCTGGAGCGCAGCGCATTCCGGGAGCGGCTCGCCAGGCTACTGCCGCTTTTCGGGTTGGAAGAACGGCTCCACGAACGCATGGAACGCCTTTCCGGCGGCCTGAAACGCCGCGTCGATCTGGTGCGAGGCCTCCTGCACGCACCACCGCTCCTGCTGCTCGACGAACCGGTCATCGGACTGGACCCGGCGGCCCGGCAGGCATTCCGGGAAGCCATCGACCGTCTCCGACGCCAGGAAGGAACCACTATTGTACTGGCCACACACCTCATGGAGGAGGCCGACCGTTGCGACCATCTCGCTATTCTGGACCGGGGCCGGGTAGTGGCTCACGGCACGCCCGCCGCGCTTAAACAGGCTATCGGGGAGGAAACACTGTGGATCGAATGCGACGACCCGCAGGATCTTGCCGAACGCATAGCAAGGCAATTCGATGTTTCGACGCAGGTGATCGGTTTGCGCGTACAGCTCTCCGGGGCCAATGCCCATGATCTGCTCTCCCCCGTCTATGAAACAGCCGGCGACGCCATCCGGTCAGCCACCATCAGACGCCCTACGCTCGAAGACGTCTTCATGGTGCATACAGGGCACGGTCTTCACGAAAACGGCTTGCAGGCGAAAGAATAAATGTCATGAAAATGCATGCCGTGCCTGCGCTCTGGCGCCGGGAAATGGTCAAGTTCGTACGGGACACGAACCGCGTTGCAGGCGCTGTGCTGCAGCCACTCGCGGTCTGGTTACTCCTGGGATTCGGTTTCCGGGGCTCCTTCAGTCTACCGACCCCGGCCGGTATGGATATACCCTACCTGGAATTCCTGTTTCCGGGTATGATGGCGCTCGTGGCGCTCTTTACATCCATCTTCTCGACGATCTCCATTGTAGAAGAACGCCATAGCGGCTTCCTGCAGGCCGCACTCGCAACCCCGGCCCGCAGATCGTCTCTCGTGCTGGGCCCTGCACTGGGAAGCACCACGCTCGCCGTGGGACAGGGTCTGTTGTTTTTTGCCCTGATTCCCCTGACGGGCCATGTGCCGAACCTCCTGAGTCTTGCCCTGATGGCCGGTGTTCTGGCGCTTGTCGCGCTCGGTTTCACCGCACTGGGCGTCGTCATCGCCTGGCATAGCCGCACCACACGGGGCTTCCATGCCGTGATGAACCTCTGCCTGATTCCTCTTTGGGTATTATCGGGCGCATTCTTCCCCGCCGAAGGCGCCCCGGCCGCCCTGCAATGGATCATCCGACTCAACCCGGTTTCGTACGGGGTCGACGCACTGCGAACCGCCATGTACTGGCCGCAAGGCCCGCCGGTCGATGTTTCTTCGTTCGCCCTTTCCCTTGCCGTAACCGGACTCTTTGTGGCGGCCATGCTGGTGCTTGCCGTTCGGACCGCCGGGAAATCCGTCAGGGAGTTCCGGTAAAAGAAAGAAGGATATTGCGGCTTGCACAATCCCCTTCGAAGATTCCGTAGCCGGACCACCCGGGACGCAATCACTCCTCCGACTTCGTCGAAGCGCTTCCCGGAGACTCCTGGCTTGCCTCGCCGCCTGCAACGGCTTTTTCTCCGGACGGGGAAGATTCTCCGGCAGCGGCGCCGTTTTTTTCCGAACCCTTTGCGGCCGATTCCTTGCTTTCGCCGTTGCCCTGAACTTCCCGATTCTCGCTTCCGCCATTCCCCCGCGCATAGTCGGTCAGGTAAAAGCCGCTTCCTTTGAAGATAAGCCCGGCGCTGCCGGTAATAATGCGTTCCACGCTCTGCCCTGTTTCCGGGCATGTCGTCAGCGCGTCTGCAGTGATGCGCTGATCGATCTCGAATTTCGAACCATCTTCACGCCGGTATACGTAGGTCGGCATATTGCGTCAATAATCAGTCAACAGGGTCGTCATCGGACGGCGACAAAGCAGAAAGACGATACAGGCAAGATGTTCCGGAGAATGTGCAAATCAGTGTGTTTTATCTCCCGTAACCTGTTGTCCGGCAACACACTGTGGAAATGCGGCTATCTCACCTCGAACAGGCTGTCCGGGAGCATAAAGGTAGCCGGTCCGAGTATGGAACCGTGCGCCTGATCGGCGACGCGCGGCCGGATCTCCACGATTTTCCGGTTGTTGCGCGTCGGATACACCCGGTTCGTGAGCAGAATGACAAAGAGGCCTGTGCCGGGATCAACCCAGAACGATGTGCCGGTAAAGCCGGTATGCCCGAAACTGTCGGGGCCAAAACCTTCGCCGGCGGACGAATAGCCCTCCGGGCTCTTCGTATCCCATCCGAGGGCCCGTGTACTGAGACCCGGATCCTGTACGGTCGTGAACAGGCGGAGCGTTTCCGGCGAAATGAACGGCTTCCCGTCCACACGCCCTTCGTCAAGCAGCATATGGGCGAATTTCACAAGATCCTCGGCCGTGGAAAACAACCCGGCATGCCCGGAAACGCCCCCGAGTATCCAGGCGGTTTCGTCATGCACTTCCCCCTGGACGAGCCGCCTTCGGAATGTGCGGTCGCGTTCGGTAGGCACTACGTCCGGATTGGGCGAACCGGATGCCATGAATCCGGTATCGTGCATGCCAAGCGGGCCGAAAATATGCTCCTCGGCATATTCGTCGAAGGGCTGCCCGGTAATCCGCTCGATGACCAGCATGAGGGCGATCATACTGAAATCGCTGTAGCGCATCTCCGTGCCCGGTTCATATTCCAGCGATTCCGCCAGTACCGAATCAAGGAGCGCCTCGCGCACGACGGTGCCCGTTTCGTAAAACCGCCGGTATGGAATGAGCCCGGAGGTGTGGGTAAGCAGGTGCCGGATCGTCACGTTTTCCTTGCCGGATTGCCGAAACCTGGGCAAATAATCCGCCACCGGCGTGTCGAGTTGCAGTCGGCCGGCGTCGTACAATTGCATCGCGGCGGTCGTCGTCGCCACCACCTTGGTGAGCGAAGCGAGATCGAACGACGAGGTCGTGGTGACAGGCCGCTCCTGGTCGTAGGTGAAGTGGCCGTACGCTTCCAGTTTGGCAACTACGCCGTCGCGTCCTATCGCGAGGACAGCCCCCGGAAAAGCCGTGCTGTCGATGGCGTTGCGGATCAGTGTGTCGAGGCGGCTGATTACTATGCCGTTCAGGCCGACTTCCGCAGGGTATCCGATTCGGATGGATTGCTGCAACAAGTCCATGCCGTCCCCGAACGCATACAGGTCGGGTATGCTGACAGGCAGACGGCCGGTAATATCGGCCTGTCCGGCAAGCGCATCGGCAGCGGCTGTCTGGGAGACCTCCGACGCACTGTATGCGACCAGATAAGAGGCAGGCTGTGCCATATCCCGCACGATGTACGGGTCGCCGAACGAAACGAGCGCTACCGGAGGCCCGTATTCCACAAGGCGGGCCAGAAAAGCCGTTTGCGGATCTTCGGGCATGTTTTCCCCGTCCTCGGTTTCCGCACCCCGGAAGCGGGTGCGTAGAAACGCAGACACCACGACAAACGGGTACGCATCACTCTGATCCAGCGCCGCCTCGTAGTCTTCCGGAGCGGACCTGCTGTCAAGACGCAGGGTGTCCACCTCGATTCCTGGCCGGTTGCGGAGCAAATCGGCAAGAAAACGATTGCCCGTGGACGGGTTCGAACCGTCCGAAAGGATAACGCACAACATGCGGGCATCCTCGGAAAGAGGGAGTATGCCGCCCGTATTCCGCAGCAGCGTAAGCGACTGCCGGGCAATACCGAGGCTCAAGGCCCTGTGCTCTTCCAGGTCTATATGCAGAGTGTCCTGATCCTGAGCAACGTTTCTGTCCGTATGCAGCCCCAACCAGGCTTTGGCGCGCAAAATCCGCATCACAGAGGCATCTATGCGTTCTTCTGTGATCACGCCTTCTTCGATAGCTTGCAGCACGGAGTCGCGCGCCGCCCGGGGATCTTCGGAAAGCAGCAACATGTCGACGCCTGCACCCAGGGACCGAACGGCGATCTCCGCCGTCGAAAAATGCGCTGTGACGCCTGCCATATCCAGGGCGTCCGTGACGACGAGGCCATCGAAATCCAGTTCGTCGCGCAACAGACCGGTAATGACCTGCGGCGAAAGGCTGGCAGGAAGCGTGGTGTCCGGTTCAACCCGGGGAAGCGCAAGATGACCGACCATGACGCTCATCACGCCATCCTGCACCAGTTTTTGGAACGGAACGAGTTCCAGGGCATGGAGCCGTTCGGAGCCAAAAAACAGGACAGGCAACGCCAGATGCGAATCGACGGAAGTATCCCCATGACCGGGAAAGTGCTTCGCCGTGGCGAGCACACCGGCGTCCTGCAACCCGGATGCAAAGGCGGCCGCCATACTTGCGACCAGTTCCGGCCGCTCGCCGAACGACCGGGTGTTGATGACAGGATTGTCGGGGTTGTTGTTCACGTCGGCTACGGGAGCGAGTATGTGCCGGGCTCCGATAGCCTGGGCCTCCCGGCCTGTGATGTACCCGGCCATGCGCGCCCACTCGACATCCCGTGTGGCGCCCATCGCCATGGCTCGCGGAAAGATCGTCGTCTCGTCTACACGCATCCCTGCACCCCATTCCATATCCTGGGCAATGAGCAGCGGGAGCCTGGCACGGGCTTGCAGATCGTTTATGAGCGCGATCTGATCCGATGGATTTCCCTGAAAAAAGGTGACGCCGCCCAGTCCAAACTGCTCGACCAGATCAACAAGGTCCTGGTATGCGGCATCGTCCGGATCCATCATCCGGCCATAGGCGCGCACGGAAAACAGTTGAGAGACCTTCTCTTCGAGCGTCATGGACCGGAGTTGCCCTTCGGCCCATGCTTCCGTATCGGGCCAGAGGTCGTCCGTATCGGGAGGCCCGGAAGAAATGCCTGTCAGGATCAGAACATACGCAGCGATCAGCGCACCGAGCGCCAGTACAATGCCAAACAGAAAACGACGATTGAACAAACGAGGCATTGCAGAGCCCTCATGCAGGTTCTGATCCGTATGCGAAAATATACGAGGAGGGCGACTGCGTCTTACCGCATGGTTCGGTCAGGAAATATTTCGAACGGGAGCGCATACGCCGGGTGGTCCGCATCTTACCGGTGCCGGGGCGGCTCGGGAAGATGTTCCTCGTCGTTTTCACTGGTGATGTAACTCACCATTCTTTCGGTGAGCAGTCCGGCCAGCACGACCACTGTGATTTCAAAAAAAATGCCGAAGATGAGCCGGCGGAGTCCACGCCTCAGGGTTTTCGGCAACAACGAAAAAGCGCCCGCCACGCCGAGAAAGCCCAAAAAGAAAGACAACGGACTGTAACCGGTTTGCTGGAATTCGTTCGGTGCAGCAGACATCCGGATAACGATGAGAGAATGAGAGAAAAGCCGGAAAACGACGTAATCAGAATATCCTAATAATTGCTCGTTCAGCGACACGTGTGCAAAGTAATGCGCAGGTCCCGGTTCCGCAATATGCCGAACAGGGAAGCTGTATCCGAAATGTTAAAAAGGATAGTGCAGAGCGGATGCTGCGAAGAAGCAACGGGGAACGACATCTATCTGTTCGTGCTCCCGGACATGAGCAGCGAGATTCCCTCCATAGAAAGCCGCTACGCGAAGCGACGGTGAACGAATACTCTACCTCTCTTCCGCGCTCCACACATTCCCCTCCGCATCGAAACCGAACGTATGGACTGCATAGCCGGCGAACACGCCCAGGCCCTGCTCGATATTCGAATGCAAATGGACCGGCGGCGTTTGCAGTAAAGCCGCCCCGATATTCAGTTCGCCCACGGCGTCGGCTTGCAGAAGCGCCGTATGGTGATAGACGAAATAATCCTCGCTCAACACCGAAAGCACCAGCCTGTATCGGGATTCCACCGCCTCAAAAGAAGATACTGATACGGCTATTTCGAACGATTCTGTTTGGCTGTCGAACAATTCATCCGAAAAAAGAACGCCCTGGAAGAGCCTGTCTTCGTCAGCCACCTCCGGCGGATCGAAGAAATAGGCGTATTCGGCGTACCGGAACGCACTTTCGCTGCTTGAAAACGGAATCTCCAGAAACGTGCGGGTACTGCCCTGCTCGTCCACTACGATAAGATCCCCGTCCGTCGCTTCCGTGACGGGGGACCATCGAAACAATTCGAGTTTGTAGTAATTCGTGCCCGGGGGATCCTCGATCCGGATGCGGACCCGATAATTTTCAAAACCGAATCGGTCGTCCGGGTCGTTGAGCCGCTCCAGGCTCTCGATACTCGCCCTTGCCGCCGGAATGGAAGCGACGGCGCGGATCGAAGGCAAACCGGGCGCCTCCGCTTCGAGGGTATATGCGGCGCCGGGAATCGGGTGCGCGCCAGCAGGCGCCGCATACACCCCCTCCACGATATGCGTAAGCGTCGTCGAAAAATTCCCCGCCTCGTCCGTAACGCGCACCCTGGCGTCGGCAACCGCCAACTTTCTGACGTCGTCGCGCCCCTCAATGTCCGCGCTTCGCCGGAGGCGGACCGTCCATGCGCTGTCCGGCGCAAAAAAGCTGTGGGCCACCAGCTGCGCGTCGTGCTCGGGAATATCCACCTCGACCGCCAATTCGCAAGCGCCCAAAACGCCCAGTGCGCCTGCCGAAAGCCATGCGGCGCACAACGATTTACACAGCGATCCATGCAATGATCTTACGGAAAGAGACATGATCAGAAAGAGATGCGGTATGCGAACGAGGGAAGCACCGGAAAAAGGCTCAACTGACGAAAACTGAATGCGGAGTCGTCGCCGCTTTGCCGCACGGGGTATACCACAAACGGATTTTTCCGGTTATAGGTATTGTACGTGCCGAACGTAAGCGTGCGCGTGCCCCAGGAACGTTTCTTGCGAAAATGCACGGCAATGTCCAGACGATGGTACGCCCGGAGACGGGAAGCATTGCGCGGGCCATAATCCACTACGATGCGATCTTTTCCCCTATGATAGTCGTAGTCGTCATGCAGCAATACCCCGTGACGCCCCACCGGCAGCCAGGCAGGATACCCGCTTCCGTATACCCAGGCCGCGGATATTTCCTTATTGGGCGTGAGGCGGTATTGCGCTACGATCGATACGTCGTGCCGCCGGTCGTAGCGGTACGGGAAAACTTCTCCGTTATTCAGGTTCTCGAAATCCCGGGTGGCCTTCCCCCACGAATACCCGATCCACCCGCTCGTGCGGCCTGTTTTCTTCTGCAGGAATAGTTCGACGCCGTACGCAACGCCGCGCCCGGTCTCGATCAGTTCGGGCCAGTCCCTGAACACCGAATCGAAGGTTTGCGTGCCCGCCTTGTATTCGATGAGTCCGCTCATCCATTTGTAATAGCTCTCGAGCGACGCCTCGTAGCGCCCTTCCCGAATATTCCGCACCAGACCGACGGCTACCTGCCGGCTCTTCTGGGGCGGCATCCGTTCCAGGGCCGAAACCCAGAAATCCGTAAAGGGATTGCCCGTGCTGGCAGTCAGAAAGTGCACCGGCTGCTGCATTCGCACGTAGGATACTTTCGCCGACATCTGCCTCCCCACGCGCTGACTCATGCTCAAGCGCGGCTCGACCGAAGGATACCTTTCGCCATCCACGAAATACCAGGCCATGCGCAGGCCCGCATTCACCCGCAGACCGGAAAACAGCGTCATGTCGTCCTCTGCGTAGAGGGAGGCCTCGCTGGAACGGACCACGCCGACCGGCGAAACCAGCGTGGTGTCTTCAATGGTTGCTCCGCTCTCCTTTTCCCAAAACCAGAGCCTCCCCGGACTGAAACGATGCGAAATTCCTTCCGCGCCGAAACGCAGATAATGATTGGGCGAGGGCCTGTGCTCGATATCCAGCTTCGCCGTATAGTCCAGAATATCGGATACGTACGACACGCTCGATTCGTAATCCGTCGCCCCTTCCGCAATGGAGCGGTCCCGTTCGTCTACTCCGATGGCGAAACTGTAATTCGTTACGCCCACCAGTATGTTGGAGAACGTGCGATTGCCGAACAACCGGTTCCACCGGAGTGCGGCCAACCGATTGCGCCAACCGATATCGCCGTCGGATTCGCCGTTGTCCCATTCGTCCGAGGCGTGAAACAGGTCGCGCCCCGAATACCCGCTCAGGTAAATGCGGTCCTTTCTCGATGCGATATAATTCGCCTTGAAATTCAGGTCGTAGAAAAAGTACCCTGCCTTCGTATCGTCCGGCAGAAAAGGACGCGCCAGGAGATCCGCGAACGTACGCCGGCCGGTAAAGAGAAAAGAAGCCTTGTCCTTTACGATCGGTCCTTCGAACGTCACGCGCGACGCGATAATCCCGGTCCCCACGTCTCCACTGTACTTTTTCAGGTTGCCTTCCTTCATGGTGAGATTCACCACGGACGAAAGACGGCCTCCGTACCTTGCCGGGAAGCCCCCCTTGATCAACTCGACGTGCTTCATCGCGTCCGCATTGAAAACGCTCAGAAAACCGAACAGGTGGGTGGGGTTGTACAGCGGAAGGCCATCCAGCAGAATGAGATTCTGGTCGGGGCCCCCGCCCCGCACGTAAAATCCGCTCCGGCCCTCGGATCCCGACTGCACCCCCGGCAACAACTGCAGCGTCTTCTGGATATCCACCTCGCCAAGCAGGGCCGGCAGCGACTGTATCTGCTCCACCGCCACGTCATGCCGTCCCATCTGCGGGTCGTCGATGGGGGTATCCGCTTGCGCAACCACTTCGATTTCCTCCAGACCTATGGCATGGGGCGCAAGTGCAACGTCGAGCGTCGTATCCGCCGGAAGCGACAGGGCGTACGTAGCGGTTTCGTAGCCGAGATAGGAGAACGCGAGCGTCAGAGAATCGAACCGAACCGTGAGGCTGTAGAAGCCGTACTGGTTGGTGACCGAGCCAATACCCCGTTCCGGAACGCTCACAGTGGCTCCCGGAAGCCGCTCTCCGCTCGAGGCGTCCTCTACGTAGCCATTGACGGTGCGGGGCAAGGGCTGCGGCTGTCCGGTATCCTGCGCATGCACCGAAGAAGCCAAAAAGGGCCCTGCGCCCCAAAGGCACACGGCGAGAAGGAAACCCATGCCGGACCTCTGCCCGGCCCACGAACCTGTTCTAAAAGAGAAAAGCAACACCTCTTCCTGCGCAAGAAACGATTAATCAGACTCGTTTAAAACAGTAGCAATTTCTATGCCAAGCGCACAGGGTGTGTTTGAACAGAAAATGTGGAGAGGGATGCCGTGCTGTACGGTGAGCGATAGGGCGGGTTTCTATTACTTCCTGCCGTTATTCCAGGCGGAACCGGAACGTGACGATGCCCGTCTGCGGCTCCTGCGGTGCGTTGGGGGGCAGCGGATTGAAGCGCCAGCGCTGCAAGATATCCATCGTGGCTTTCTCCAGTTCAGCATCCCCCTTCAGCAGCAGAAAGCGCTGTGCGATCCGGCCTTGCGGATCGACGGTAATGCGCACCCGGATCGTCGCATTCACCTGGGTCCGATACTCGGGAACCGGGGCATACATGGGGTCACGGTTCAGTCCTTCTATTTCGAAGGGAGCGGTAGTCAATTCATCCAGCCCCTCTCCCGTTTCAGCAGGGCGCGTTTCACCGGCTTCACTGGGTACGGTGCTGCCAAGCGGGCGAATGGGCGGCGGTTCGGGCTCCGGATCAGGTTCTTCCGTCGCTTCCTCGCTGTTCTGCCGTTCCGGGGAAACCTCCTCGACCTCTGGCGTCGTCACCTGATCTTCCTCGACCACAGGTTGCAACTGGTCCGGCAGGTCCACCTGTCTGGCTTCTTCCGGCGCCGGTACAGGTTCCTTCGGGGGTTCCTGCGGTGCTTCCGGAGCCACCGTCTCCTCCGAAGCGCGGCTTTCCGCATACGGGCCGAATTCCACCTCTATAAAGCCTATCTGCCGGGAATCGGCCTGCGCCACCGTAAGAAAAGCAAACCAGAGGAGCACTCCGGCGTGCAGTGCAATGCTGGCTCCCAAACCGATCCAGTCGTTCTTTTTCATGCGATTCGTT
This sequence comes from Rhodothermales bacterium, assembly GCA_965117025.1. GTDB lineage: Bacteria > Bacteroidota > Rhodothermia > Rhodothermales > VXPQ01 > VXPQ01. The sequence goes on along the minus strand of OZ220746.1, from coordinate 2,823,448 downwards.
GTGTGCAAGCGCCCGCCAAAAGCGACGCCGAAACGTTTGGAAAGAAGGATACCTGAAACCAAAGAAAACGACACAATGTGGAACACGACAGCAGGGTTCGGGATCCCTCAGGCTCCTGTTGACCCCACCCATTTTTTGCGCAAAACGGTCGCGCGCAAACGCAGATTCGTTGTTACTTTATAGGCCCGTTGCATGGAATGCTCATATTTTCCAATCCACCCGGCCCCGAAGAACCATGAACCCCTCCCGGCATCAGGCTGATCTGCCCCGTGTGCGCGAACAGCTCCTGGCATGGATTGCCCGGCAATCCAGCGAGGAAGCCATGCAATGGCTGCGCACGCGTCATGCGGAAATTTCAGGGGGCGCTCCCGCTTCCAAATGTTTTCTGGCCTTCAGCGGCGCGCCCCGCCGGATATCCAAAGAAACGCTGGCTCTCGACAAGACGGACCTTGCCCAGGCCGACGCCCTGCGTCCGGGCTGGAATCCGGCTGCCTGGAGCATCGACGAAGCAGCCCGCGCCCTCCTGATCCTTTCTTTTCCCGCAATCGACGAAAACGCCTATGTCGGTATGGTCGAACAAGTATTCTCGACCGCCGATGTCCGCGAGTCCGCAGCCCTGTATCGAATGTTGCCGCTATACCCCTTCCCCGAACGCTTCCGCGCACGCGCCGCGGAGGGCATTCGCAGCAATATGACCTCCGTATTTCTGGCCGTCGCCCACCGTAACCCCTATCCCTCAGGGTATTTCGACGAGGGTGCATGGAACCAGATGGTGCTCAAGGCGCTCTTTACCGATAGCGTCCTGTACAAGGTGAGCGGGTTGGACGCCCGCGTAAACCCGGCCCTTGCGCGTATGCTCGTGGACTACGCCCACGAGAGATGGGCTGCCGGACGCACCGTTTCTCCTGAACTCTGGCGCTCGGTGGGTCCCTTTGCAGACCAGGGGTATCTGCACGACCTCGAGCGGGTACTGGGCAGCGATAAAGAGGCGGAGCGGGAAGCAGCCGCGCTGGCGCTCACCGATTCAAATACCCCTGCCGCCATCGAACTTCTTGCCGGATTTCCCGTCCTGAAACAACGCATCGAAGCCGGCGAGTTGAACTGGGAATCGTTCAGCCGGAACCGTATCCGGGACTCGGCATAAGTTTTCGCACCTGCAACAGGCGCTCTCGGGCGCCCATTTCGCTTTCTTACCGACTTCGTTTATACATCCATCCCGTTATGCCGACACGCCCCTCCCTGTTCATCGATCCGCATATCCACATGATTTCCCGGACCACGGACGACTACGAGGCCATGCGGGCTGCCGGGATCGTGGCCGTAATAGAACCCGCTTTCTGGCTGGGCCAACCGCGCACCACAGCGGGCGCCTTCAAGGATTATCTCTCCATGATCGTGGGCTGGGAACGATTCCGTGCAGGCCAATTCGGCATTCGGCATTACTGCACCATCGGACTCAATTCCAAAGAAGCCAATAACGAACGTCTTGCAGACGAAGTGATGGAGCTCCTGCCGCTCTACGCCGCCAAGGAAGGAGTCGTCGCCATCGGAGAAATCGGATACGACGACATGACGCCCTCCGAAGACAAGTACTTTCGGCTGCAACTCGAACTGGCGAAGGAACTCGACATGCTCGTGATGATTCATACCCCGCATCGCAACAAAAAAGAGGGGACGAGTCGGAGCATGGATGCCTGTGACGATATCGGTCTTTCTCCCGACCGGGTCATTGTGGATCACAACAACGAGGAGACGGCCCGGGAAGTCCTCGACCGCGGCTATTGGGCCGCATTCACCATCTACCCTTTCTCGAAAATGGGTAACGAGCGGATGGTCGAGATCGTCCGCGAATACGGCGCCGAGCGCATTTTCATCGACAGTTCGGCGGATTGGGGAATCAGCGACCCGCTGGCCGTCCCCAAAACGGCCCGGCTCATGGCGGAGCGGGATATCCCGGAAGACGTGATCCGCATGGTTACCTACGACAACGCCCTCAAGGCATACGAGCAAAGCGGACAATTTTCGGAAAAAGACTGGCTTGAGCCGGCGCCGATCGACCAGCGCGATCTGTATGGCGGCAACTCGGTGCTGCGAGGCGGGCAAGCCCCTGTCGTGAAGGAGAAAGGATTGATTATCGAGTGATCGCTTATTGAGGAGGGATGGATCCGTCCTGGGCTGCGCCACTGTCCAAGGGCTCGAAATCCACGAGTTTATAGGTCGTGCTGCGTCCTCCTCCCGGGTTGCGAAGGAGAATGCCGCCTTCGATGAGCTCCCTGATATCCCGCAGCGCCGTGTCCTGGGAGCATTTCGCAAGCTTCGCCCATTTCGAGCTGGTGAGCTTGCCCTCGAACCCGTCGAGGAGACGGGTGAGCACATCGCGCTGGCGCTCATTGAAAGGAAATCCGGCAACTCGCTGCCAAAACCGGGCCTTGTCCAACACCGCGTCAAGGGTTGTTTCGGCGCCGTCAATGGCCCGTTTCAGACAATCCAGAAACCAGTACATCCACAAGGAAATGTCCATCGAGCCTTGTTGGGTTGCTTCCAGGATCCTGTAATAATCTGCGCGCTCCTTCCGGATTTGCGACGACATGCTGTAGAAACGTTGCGGGCTTTTTTCCGAACCGGCCAGCGCCATGTCTGCAAGGGCCCGGGCGATCCGTCCGTTGCCATCGTCGAAAGGATGGATGGTGACAAACCAGAGATGGGCCAGCCCGGCCCTGAGCACGCCATCCATTTCGTCGGACGCGTTGAACCACTCGAGAAAACGTTTCATTTCCTGATCGAGCCGCTCGGCAGGCGGCGCCCCGAAATGCACCTGCTCACGACCGACAGGCCCGGAAACCACCTGCATGGGGCCGGTACGGTCATCACGCCAGGACCCTGTAGTAATCCATCTCAAGCCACTGCGCCCGTCAGGAAACAACCAGGCATGCCAATCCCATAGCCGCTCGGCCGTCAGGGGCAAATGATAACAATTCGTGGCGTCGAGCATCATCCGGACAATCCCTTCCACGTTACGATCCACACGACGAAGCCCCCCGATATCTATCCCGAGATGCCGGGCAAGCGAGGAGCGAACCTGTTCCGTGTCCAACTTCTCTCCTTCGATGTCGCTGGTCTTAAGAACATCCTCGGTAAGCGTCCGGAGCACCGCTTCCTGTCGAAGATCGAAACCCAGCGCCTCCATGCGGCCAAGGAGACGCCCCTGACGGTACCGTACGGTAGCCAGCAGGTTGGCCAGGGCCTCGTGATTCCAGTGGAAACGAGGCCAGTCAGGATGCTCATGGATATGTATTCTACGCATCATATGCGGTGATTATACGTTTCAATCTCCGCAAATGCAAATAATCGCCGCAAAAATTGCGGAGAAAATAAACATCGGCGGGTTCGTCCATCCCTTGCGCAGCGCTCGTGGCCTGCCCCGTCGACACATGATGCACCATACCCCCTGGGATACTCTGATTAAGTCCGCAAAGCTCAGAGTATCCCTTGTTTCCTGATCTTTTCGACGGCAGACGGGTATTATACCGCCAAAGCCGGTAAATTCGGACCGGCCAGCCTTTTGTACAGCCATTCATAGCAGGAAAGCCCTTGCCGATGCAAACAATCCGGCAGGATATTCACGTCACCTTCCGATACGACGTACATTTCGTCACGGACGCTTTCAACCCGGAAAACGACCTGCTCGGCCGCATCGTCGAAACGGAAGAGGGCCCTGCCTCCCGCAAGATGCTGGCTGTGATCGACGAAGGGTTACTTCCCCATTACCCGGGCCTCCCCAAGCGCGTGGCCGCCTACTTTTCACAGCGGGCGGCTTCGTTGAGCCTGCGCCCCGCCCTGCTTGTACCCGCAGGAGAGGCAGCCAAAAACGACCCGGCGCTTGTCAGTGATCTGCACTCCGCTATACAACAAGCCGGGCTATGCCGGCACTCGTACATCCTGGCGATCGGGGGCGGCTCCGTGCTGGATCTTGCAGGATATGCCGCCGCCACTGCACATCGGGGCATCCGCCTTCTTCGAATGCCTACTACGGTACTCGGCCAGAACGATTCAGGCGTGGGGGTAAAAAACAGTGTAAACGCCTTGCGCACCAAGAACTTTCTTGGCACGTTCGCACCTCCGTACGCCGTGGTCAACGACCTCTCGTTCCTGCCCTCGTTATCCGACCGCGACTGGCGCAGCGGTATCGCCGAAGCCATCAAAGTGGCGCTTATCAAAGACGCCGCTTTCTTCGAAGAGCTGGAAGCGAATACGGAGCTCCTTGCGCCGCCGCGACGGGACGCAAGCGCAATCGCCCGGCTCATCTACCGGTGCGCCGCCCTCCACCTCGATCACATCGCCACCTGCGGGGATCCCTTTGAAACGGGTACCTCCCGCCCCCTCGACTTCGGCCACTGGTCCGCGCACCAACTGGAACAACTCACAGACTATGCCCTGCGGCACGGGGAAGCGGTGGCTATCGGCATCGCACTCGACGCCACGTATTCGCACCTGTGCGGGCTGCTGCCCACAAGCGACTGGACCAGGATACTCGACCTCCTCGAAGCAATGGGTTTCGACTTGTACGTACCTGAAATCGACGCACACATCGACGATCCGGAGCATCCGGGATCCGTTTTCCGGGGCCTGGAAGCCTTCCGGGAACACCTCGGCGGCGTGTTGACCATTATGCTGCTGGCAGGCATCGGTCGCGGGATCGAGGTGCATGAGGTCGATCTGTCCGTATACCGCCAGGCAATGGCCCTCTTGCGCACGAGAAAAACCGGCGTCCGGAACGCCGCCGAAAACATCGTCGCAAATACCTCCTGACGATCCATGCGCATTCGGCAAGGCGATAGCCTGGAACTGACCTACTGCGCCAACATCCATCCCGGCGAAACGCTCGACGAGGTGGAGGAAAACCTCCGGACGTATGCAACCGCCGTCAGGAAACAGGTGGCGCCCGATGCGTCCATGGGAATCGGCCTGCGGCTCTCCAACCGCGCGGCGGAGGAACTGACCGGGAACGAAGCCAAACTGGACCGTTTCTGCAGCCTGCTGGAAAACCACGGACTGTATGCCTTCACGATCAACGGTTTCCCGTACGGCAATTTCCACCGGCAGCGTGTCAAGGACGAGGTATACAAGCCGGACTGGCGCACTGCCGAACGGCGGATCTATACGGAACGCCTCGCGGAGATCCTGGCGCGGCTTCTGCCTGACGGCGTCGAGGGCAGTATTTCGACATCGCCCATCTCCTACAAACCGTGGCTGGAAAATCAGGATGCCCGGGACGACGCCCTGCGGGCGGGAAGCGGACACCTTGCAGAAATCGCCTTCCGGCTTTTCGAACAACGCGAACGCAGTGGACAACTCATCCACATCGGTATCGAGCCGGAGCCGGATTGCCTGATCGAAAACACTGCCGAAACCGTGTCTTTTTTTAAAGAATGGCTCTGGACGCACGGCGCAAGCCGTCTGGCCCGGGAACATGGCCTGACTTCGTCCCAGGCAGAGGATATCCTGCGTGAGCATATCCGCCTGTGCTACGACACGTGCCATTTTGCGGTGGAATTCGAATCGCCCGGCGAAGCGCTCTCTTCATTCGAGAGAGCGGGAGTCCAACTCAGTAAAATCCAGATCAGCGCTGCATTACGCGTCCCGCTGGAAGAACCGGATGCCGGAGAGCAACAAACGACCCGGAATGCATTGGCCGAAGCGCTGGAACCCTTCGCCGAATCCACCTACCTGCACCAGGTGGTCGCCCGATCTCAGGACGGTACGCTACACCGCTACCCGGACCTGCCCGATGCCTTGCCCTGCCTTGTAACCGAGCGTGCGGAAGAATGGCGTATCCACTACCATGTGCCCGTTTTCATCGACCGGTTTCCGCATTTCTACTCGACGCAAGAAGACATTGTGACCACCCTGGCGCGGGTCCTCCGGGACGCCTCGTGCTCCCACCTCGAGATAGAAACCTACACCTGGGAAGTACTTCCGGACCCACTCAAAACCGACATCGTATCCTCCATCGTGCGTGAGTACGCGTGGGTGATGGACTGCATCGAACAAGCCGGATAAGGCCGTCCGCCGCACCCGCTATGCCGAAACTCGCCGTACTGAACGTCGTCGGACTGACCCCGCGCCTCCTGCCGCAGGCGCCTTTTCTGAGCTCCTGGGCGCAACGCGGAAAAGCAGCGGAAGTAACCCCCGTCCTGCCCGCCGTCACCTGCTCCATGCAGTCCACTCTGCTGACTGGTGTAATGCCCTCGGAACATGGCGCGGTTGGCAACGGCTGGTATGTTCGGGACGAAGGCGAAATCCGATTCTGGCGGCAGTCGAACCGGCTCGTGCAGCACGAGAAAGTATGGGAAAAGGCCCGCCGTCTCGGTATCCCGGACTTCACCTGCGCCAACATGTTCTGGTGGTATAATATGTATTCGTCGGTGGACTATGCGGCCACGCCCCGCCCCATGTATCCCGCCGATGGACGCAAAATCCCGGATACCTGGACGGAACCGGCCAAACTGCGATCGGAACTCCGACAGAAATTGGGATCGTTCCCGCTATTCGAGTTCTGGGGACCCGGAACGACCATCCGTTCGAGCGAATGGATTGCGCGGGCATCCTTGTATGTGGATGCCCGGTACGATCCCGGCATGACACTCATCTATCTGCCCCATCTCGATTATGTACTGCAACGCGAGGGATCGGAAGGAGCCGGTGTGGCCAAAGAAGTAGCACAGATTGACGGAATCTGCGAGGAACTCGTCACCCACTACGAATCGCAGGGATGCGCCGTCCTTGTCCTGTCGGAATACGGTATTACGCCGGTGCGCCGATCCGTGTCGCTCAACCGCATTCTCCGGAGAGAAGGATTCCTGCGGATACGTGAAGAACTGGGACGCGAACTTCTTGACGCAGGCGCCAGCCAGGCCTTCGCTGTCGCGGACCATCAGGTAGCACATGTATACGTGAACAACCCGGATGTGCTGGAAGAGGTGCGCGCGCTCGTCGCAGCAACGGGCGGAGTGGCTTCCGTTCTGTACGGAGAAGCGCGGGCGGCCCATGGACTGAACCATCCCCGGGCCGGTGATCTTGTAGCCATTGCCGACCAGGATGCCTGGTTTACGTATTACTACTGGCTGGATGACGACCGGGCGCCTGATTTTGCGCGGACCGTGGACATCCATCGCAAACCGGGCTACGATCCCTGCGAACTCTTTCTGGACCCGGCCCTCCCCTCGGCCCGATTACGGGCAGGATTCCGGCTATTGCAAAAGAAACTGGGATTTCGCTACCTGCTGGACGTGATCCCGCTGGATCCATCTCTTGTCAAGGGATCGCATGGGCGGCTGCCCGACGATCCGCTGGACGGGCCGCTCATCCTGTCCAACCGTCCCGAACTACTCTCCACTTCTCCCCTGCCCGCAACAGACATACAGGACATCATGCTGGCGCATCTTCTTGAAGGGCCTCTTAACAGGCCCTAAGTATCCCCGTTAGACCGCCACACGTCCCGAAGCAGGTATCGGGGGCGCCCCTTCACTTCTTCATACACTCGCGCCAGATACGCTCCCGTCACGCCGAGGAAAAACAACTGGATCCCCCCGAAAAAAAACGCGACAAAGATAAGCGATGTCCAGCCGGGGACCACACCCCCGAACACATATTTCTGCAGCAGCGCCCAGGCAATGCCCACGATCGACAAGAGCGAAATCGTCATTCCGATGCCTACGGCATACCATAGCGGCTTCTGAGAGAACGACGTAATGCTATCGACGGCAAGGCGAAGAGATTTCCGGAAAGAGTACTTGGGCCTGCCCGCCGCACGAGGAGGCCGCCGGTACCGGATCCCCGTCTGCTCGAAACCCAGCCAGGCAACCAACCCCCGCACGAACGGCTTGCTCTCGCCAAGACGGCGGTAGGCATCCATTACGGGACGGCTGACCAACCGGAAATCCCCCGTATCTATCGGGGCCTGCACATCCGTCATGTGATTGAAGAAACGGTAGAACAGCCAGGCAGTGGCGCGCTTGAACATCGTTTCCCCTTCCCGCTCCTCGCGGAGGCCGTAGACGACATCGTACCCCTCCCGCCACTTGTCGATCATCCTCGCGGCCACCGAAAGCGGATCTTGTAAATCCGCGTCCATGATAATCGCGGCATCCGCAGTTACGAATTCCATACCCGCCGTAATGGCGACCTGATGGCCGAAATTGCGCGAAAATTGCGCCAGCACATAGCCGGGTTTGCCGGCGGTGAGGGCGCGCACTTTCTCTGCAGTGCCATCCCGGCTGCCGTCGTCCACGAGGATCACTTCCACAACTTCCGGATGCGCTTCCCGAAAGGCCTCGATCTCGCTGATAAGGAGGGACGCTACCGCCTCCTCGTTGTAAAGGGGCACCACAAGCGCCACCGTACGGCGGGGGACGGATTCCGATGTGAATTTCAAGTGGTCCATGCCGGAATATCCGGGAAAACGGAGATCCCGCAATATACATATACGGCAATCATTCGGCAGCGCGCCGCCATGCCGCACGGGCCAGGACGACCCGGGCCGATATGCGATGGGTATAGCCGAGATCGGAAGCAAGGCCTGCAAAATTGCCAAACCCGTAATTGATAGCCAGTCGGCCCAAATGCAAGCCCGCTCCTACCGTCGGGGCGGCATCCCAGCCCTCCCGCTCGGATTTGAGGATATCGGTAAATCCTGCGCGCAACGCGATGACGTTCCGAAAACCGTATTCCACGCCCAGACGGGGATGATACGATACCCCTCCTGTGTGCAACGCATAGGCTTGCTGCCCCTCAAAAGCCATATCCACATCCAGACCCAGCGTGATATGGTGTACCCCGAAGTCCAGGACATACCCCGATCCGATCCGCAGAAGCGGTAGCACGGTTTCCACGCCGCCCCGGGGAATCGTTTGGCCAAAAACATCCTGGATGTTCGAAAGGAGACCCCGATTTACGTTCCAGGATTGCCTCATGCCCGCAGCGTCCTGCAAGTTGACGCCCGCAATGAACGCTCCGCGCCGATACAGCCCCCCTACATCGAAACTGTACCCCCAGGCATCGGCAAAATCACCGATGCTCCGGCGGACGATCTTCGCGGTCACGCCAGCAGCGAGGTTCGTGCGTACAAGACGGGAATAACTAACGAAGAATGCAGCATCCGCCGCTGAAAAACTGGAAATGTGCTCTTCGGAATGAGGTCGAGGCTGGTTGCGCTCAGGATCCCACGCATCGAGCGTGTTTTTTATATCGTTCACGCCGCTCCGGAAGAATGAGGCCCCCAGCGTCGAACGGGCATTGACAGGCCACGAAACAGCTCCGTAATCAAACGAAACGATCCCGGCAAAGCGCTCTGCATGCATATATTCGATTTCCGGAAACACCGTCCGGCTGAGTCCGGCGGGATTCCAGTAGCCTGCACTCACATCGTCCGCCAGCGCAATATGGGCTCCTCCCATACCCAGTGCCCGCCCACCGGCGCCGGTTGCAAGAAAATCCGCTCCATAGCTAACCACCTGCTGACCCGTGGCAGGCGCCGCCGTAAACAGGACTGCAAAAAGGCTTGCGCAAAAAACCCATCGGCCTGCGATCATGAAACGCTCGCCTCCTGACGTGAAGGTTATTGTTGCTTAGGGCGTAGCGGTTAGGTCGCCTGCGATATGCTCCGGTCCGGATTACGATCCACACCCTGGTGTCGTATATCCACACCTTCCACCAGAAAGACAACGACTTTGCCAATGTTTTTTGCATGATCGGCCATGCGTTCGACCGACTTACCGATATGAACAAGATGAATAATCTCGTCGGCCTGATCGGAATAGGTCCGAATAAGCCGCCCGGTCGTAGTAATCATTTCCTCGTACAGCCGATCCACACGTTGGTCGTACGCTATGATTTGACGCGCCAGGACCTGATCTTTCCGGAAAAAAGCTTCGTGCGCATTTCGCAACATCCAGCGCACCTCGTCCGCCATTTCCCGAATGTTCGTCTCCGCCACCAACTCGGTGGAAAGACCGGTAAGGCACACGTGCTTGGCAAGATTTTTGGCGTGGTCGCCTACCCGCTCCAGGTCCGTATTGATCTTGACCGCCGAAATAATGAACCGCAGATCGACTGCCACAGGAGTAAACAAGGCAAGGATGCGCTCGCACTGGTAATCCACTTCCAGTTCGAGCCGGTCCACGTCGTCATCCTTCGCCCGCACCTGCCGGGCCAACTCTACATCATTGCTGGACACCGCATTAATGGCATTGGCTACCTGTTCCTCAACCAGCTCCGACATGTCGGAAAGCAACTGGCGAAGAACCGCCAATTCTTCGTCGAGCTGCCGACTTGATTGTGCAGGTGTCGCCATGGGTCAATTTTCGGCCTATGGAGAAACAAGCCGACAAAACATGAAAAAACAGGCCCTAACCGAATCTGCCGGTTATATAATCTTCCGTCCGTTTCCGCGCCGGGCGGGTGAAAAGCTGGTCGGTGGCATCGACCTCAACCAATTCACCCAGATAGAAAAATGCGGTACGGTCGCTAATTCTTCCGGCCTGTTGCATATTATGAGTAACGATAATAATCGTATAGCGTTCCTTCAGTTGCAGAATCGTTTCCTCCAGTTTGGCCGTGGCGATCGGATCGAGCGCACTCGCCGGCTCGTCCATCAACACGACATCCGGCGCGACAGCCAGCGTACGGGCAATGCACAAACGCTGCTGTTGTCCCCCGCTAAGGCCGTAGGCATGTGCATTGAGCCGGTCCTTCACTTCGTCCCATAGCGCCGCTTTCCGGAGACATTCCTCCACAAGTTCGGCTTCATTGCCTTTGTAGCCATTGACGCGCGCACCCCAGATCACATTTTCGTAAATGGTCTTGGGGAAGGGATTGGGCTTCTGAAACACCATCCCGACGCGCCGTCGCACCATGACCGGGTCCGCATTACGGTAAATATCCCGCCCGTCAATAAGTACGCTGCCTTCGAGCCGGGCGCCCGGAATCAGCTCGTTCATCCGGTTAAAACAACGCAAAAGCGTGCTCTTCCCGCAGCCGGAAGGGCCAATGAGCGCCGTCACTTCATTGGCCTGAATGTCCAGCAAAACATTCTTGAGCACATGGTTCGTGTCGTACCAGAAATCAAGGTTCTCGACACGCACCTTGGCGTTCTTCGGCGCGGATTGCCCGTTGGTCATCAACACGTTGCGTTCGTTCGTTTCCATAGGGTAACCATTACGTCTCGTTATCTCAACCGGTACTTCTCAAAATGATTCCGCAGCAGAATCGCGCTCAGATTCATAAGAAAAAGCACGATCATCAGGATAATGATGCCTGCTGCGGCCAATCCCTGAAAGTCCGCTTGCGGACGCGCCGTCCAGTTGAATATCTGTATGGGCAACACCGTAAACGGATCCAGCGCACTGGTGGGAAGGAACGCGATGAATGTCAGGGCGCCGATCATAATGAGGGGCGCTGTTTCCCCGATAGCCCGGCTCAATGCAAGGATCACTCCGGTCATGATGCTCGGAGCCGACATGGGTAAAAGATGACTCCAGATGACCTGCCGGCGCGTAGCGCCAAGCGCAAAGGCGCTCTCCCGAATACCCAAAGGAATGGCGCGCAACGCCTCCTGGGCACTGATGACGATGATGGGCAAAATCAACAACGCCATGGTCAGGGCGCCTGCAAGCAGGCTGCGGCCAAGGGCAAAGAAGCGCACGAAGAGCGCCAGGCCCAGAATGCCGTAGACCACCGAGGGAATACCCGCAAGATTATTGATGTTGATCTGGATCAGTTTCAGAAACCAGCCGCGGGGCGCATATTCTTCAAGATACAGGGCCGACGCCACCCCGATGGGCACCGAGATACCCGCCGTCAGCAAAATCATCCATATGGAACCGACAATAGCCGACTTGATGCCGGCCCGTTCCGGGATACGCGAGGGGAAACTGGTCAGAAATCCCCAATCGAGCCATTGCCCCCCCTGGACAACGACATCCACGATCAGCGTGATGAGCACCACCAGTCCCGACACCGTGGCCACAAACAGCAAACTACTGAAAATCAGCCCCCTGCGGCGCCGCTTCTCAAGACGTTCGTCATATTGTTGCGAGGGGGTCACAGGTCAGTACCGTTCGCGGTATTTACGAATAATGAGGTTCGCCAGGAAATTCATGCTAAGCGTCATCAGAAACAGCACCAGACCCACCGCAAAGAGGCTGTAGAACTCGACGGTGCCCTGCGGCGTGTCTCCCAGGCTCACATTTACGATAAAAGCCGTCATGGTCTGCACCGATTCCGTGGGATTCGCCGTAAGGTTAGGCATAGCCCCGGCAGCCAGGGTGACGATCATCGTCTCGCCGACAGCGCGGCTAAGCGCCAGAATAAAACTCGCCATAATGCCACTGATCGCGCCCGGAACCATGACCCGCAACACGACCTCGATCCGGGTAGCGCCGAGTGCATAGGCGCCCTCGGCAAGCGAGCGGGGCACCGCGCGAATCGCATCTTCGCTCAAGGAAGACACCATGGGAATGATCATGACGCCTACCACCATGCCCGCGCTGAGCGCATTGTAGATATTGAGGCCCGGGATAACGTTCTGCAGCAGGGGCGTCATGAAGGTCAGGGCGAAATAGCCGTACACCACGGTCGGTATGCCTGCAAGCAACTCAAGGCCCGGCTTCAGTACCTTCCGTACGCGCGAGGGGGCGTATTCGGCAATAAAGATAGCGCTCATGAGGCCGATCGGAAGCGCCACAAGCGCCGCAATAACTGTAATGAGAAGAGTGCCTGACAGGAGAGGCCATATTCCGAAATGCTTCTCCGTGAACTGGGGAGTCCATCGCGTTTCGGTCAGAAACTCGATGATCGAAACCTCTGCGAAGAAATTCAGGGATTCAAAAATGAGGACCGCAGCAATCCCCAGCGTGGTCAACACACTGACGAGCGTGCAGAAGCCCAATGCATATTCGACCGCCCGTTCTTTCGGGCTGCGAAACAGGTTGACGGACAAGTCCTCACCACCATGTGCTCTTGCGAGCGATCCTTTCGACACGTGCTGTGAACCGGTCATGCGTCCGTGAAAGACCCTATTCGCTTCCAGGTTGAGCGGAAAGCGAACCGGGCGCCTCGGAGTCCGGTTCGCCGGATGACAATTCCGCAGACATGTACCGCGTCAACAGTTCGCGCATCGTCACGCCCACATGCGCTTCTTCACCGAACATAGTGCCCGTAACACGGCGCTCGAAGCGCTCCATCGCAAGATCATATTCCTCGTCGGTGAGCGGGACATACCCGACTTCCCCGGCCAGCTCCCCGCCGCGGGCAAGGTAAAAATGGACAAATTCCCGGACAATCTCGTTTTCTGCAGAAACAGGGCGCACATAGATGAACAGCGCACGGGAAAGCGGCGCATACGTGCCGTTTTTGACGGTCGCGAGCGAAGGCAACACACATCCCTCCCCATTGTCCGGATCGCCGTCATCGACGGCCAGCAATTTGAGTCGCTCCGCATTTTCTTCGTAATAGGCAATGCCGAAGAATCCAAGTGCATGGGGATCGCCGGCAATGCCCTGCACGAGCACATTGTCATCCTCGCTCGCCGTGAAATCGGAGCGGCTGGCGCCCGATTCACCCCCCACGGCTTCGGTAAAATAATCGTAGGTGCCGCTGTCCGTACCAGGGCCATACAAGGCAAGCTCGCGATCAGGAAAACCGGGACGCACCTCGCTCCAGTTATTGACTTGACTGCCGGGCTCCCAGATCGCCCGCAGTTCATCCACCGTCAGGCATTCGGCCCAGTCATTGTCCGGATGCACGACCACCGCCAACCCATCGTATGCCACCGGGAGCTCGATAAAATCGATCCCCTCCTCTTCAGCCAGTTCCATTTCGCTGGATTTGATCACCCGGGAGGCGTCGTTTATATCGGTTTCGCCTCGAAGAAATTTGCTGAATCCGCCGCCCGTGCCGCTAACGCCCACCGTAACCCGGGCACGTCCATGGGCGATCATGAATTCCTCGGCGACGGCTTCCGTAATCGGGTACACCGTACTGGAGCCGTCTATCTGCACAGCCCCGGAGAGTTCACCCTCGGCGACGTCTCCTCCGCAGCCGCTCACTACCATCAGATAAACGAACAGCAACAGAAGGAGTGCAGCATGCTGTACGAAACGTTTCATCGAAACTGGCGGAATAGCCGCTGGGAAAGACATAGCGTTAGAGAAAAACATAGTGATCGGGAAAGCAAGGACAGCATGCGAGAACAGGCTCGAACATTCCCTGGCGCACAAATGGTACAGAACAGCACACTATAGCAAAAAACACGTCAGGAGGTGTTACCGGAATGTTAAGGAACCTCTGATCAAGTCCGCAAAGCTCAGAGGCTGCTTAAGCGGAACGGGATATGCCGCCTCCCGTTCCATGCGCACAAGGCAGGCAAACAGACACGCTGTCCTTCCGGACCATGCCACAACCATCATGCCCCGACTCGACCATGTCGGTATAGCGACGACGGATACGGATCGCATACTCGAAGTGCTCCGGGATCTGCTGGCCGAATCATGCTATTTGTCCGAAACGCTCGAAAGGGATGGGATACATGTCTCTTTCGTGTCAAGCGGGACCGCACAACTCGAACTGCTCGAAGCGCTCGACGAAACCTCGCCGGTTGCCCGATTCCTTCGCAAGCGGGGAGACGGCCTGCATCACCTCGCCTTTGAAGTCGAAGATATCGACGATACGTACCGGCGCGCCCGCGAAGCAGGCTACGAACCGATCGACCCTGCCCCGCGTCCCGGCGCAGGCGGCAAAACGATCTTTTTCTTACACCCCAGGCAGACATCCAATATCCTGATCGAGTTTTGCAGCCGTGCGGAATCCCGCCTGGGCCCGGTAGAAAGTTCTCTGCCGAAAGGAGTCCAGCGCGTTTCTCTCGCCCCCGGATCTCCGACGCAAACGCCCTGCCTGTACGTCACGGCCTCGTCTACGCCTTCTCCGGACCCGCATCAACTTGCACAGTGTTTGACGCCGGGCAGAGCTTGTATGGTCGCGCGTATCGAACCCGGCGTCTCCCCGGATATTACCGCGCTGATCGATATGCTCGGCGCTCCATCCGTGCATCTGCTCGCACAGGGCCTGTCCGCGAAAACGATCCTGCACACAGCCCAAACCGATTCCCGCATTCATGCGGTCATATTGACGGATCCAAGCCCGGATGAATTCAAGACCCCGGGAGATATCCCCGCGGGTCTGCTCCTCATAACCGCGGACAACGAAGCAGGTCTCCGCGCAGCAACCGTCCTGCGCGCCCGGCATGCCACCGTCGGGATCGCCGCTATTTCCGACCCTTCTCTCAGGATGACCCTTATTGAACGGTATCTGGCAAGGCAATCTGATCCGGCGTAATCATGAACCCGGAGCTGGAAAAGAAAATCGAAAACCTGCCCCGGCTTCCGGGCATCTACCAGCACAAGGATGCCGGGGGAAATGTACTCTACGTAGGCAAAGCCAAAGATCTGCGCAGCCGGGTCCGCTCGTATTTCCGGGAAAGCCAGCCGCATGACGGGCGCATGCGCATCATGGTCCGGAAAATCGAGGATGTGGAAGTGATCGTGACGGATACGGAGGCCGAAGCGCTCATTCTCGAAAACAATCTGATCAAACATCTCAAGCCGCGCTACAATGTCCTCCTGCGCGACGACAAGACCTTTCCCTTCATTTGCATACGAAACGAACGATTCCCTCGCGTCTTCCCCACGCGCCGCATTGTGCGGGACGGGTCGAAATACTTCGGCCCGTATACCGACGTGAAGAATATGCACCTGATGCTGCGCACGATCCGCTCGATCTTCCAGTTGCGCACCTGCACCCTGAACCTTGCGCCGGAACCCATCGCCGCCGGCAAATACGATCCCTGTCTCGAATATCACATCAAAAAATGTGCGGCTCCCTGCACGGGACAACAATCGGAAGCGGACTACAACCGCACGATCGAACAGGTCGAAAAACTGCTGAACGGACACACGAAAGAATTGATCGCCCTGCTCCGCGACGAGATGGAGCGTCTCTCTGACGAAATGCGGTTCGAGGAGGCTGCCGGATTGCGCGATCGCATCCTCGCTCTCGAAAAATACGCCCGGAAACAGAAGGTCGTGAGCGAAGACGAAGCCGACCGGGACCTCTTCGCCATAGAGGTTGACGAAAGAGAAAACGTAGCCTGCGGCGTCATTTTCCAGGTGCGCGAAGGAAAGGTCATCGGGCGGCGCCATACCTATATCCACCCGATAGAAGGATTGTCCAAAAGCGTCCTGATGCAACGCCTCGTGGAGGACTATTATGCGGACGCCGTCTTCTTTCCCGGAGAAGTATTACTGAGCGGTAAGATCTCCGAACCGGAACCGGTACAAGAACTATTGACGCAACAGCGCGGCAGGAACGTACCCCTTGCCGTACCGCGCCGGGGGCCCAAGGCCAGCCTGATGCGCATGGTGAGTGCGAATGCGGCCATGCTCCTCGAAGAATGGAAAATACGCAAGATGAAGCGCGGCGAGGATCGTATTCCTCATGCCGTACGGTCCCTCGAGGAAGACTTGCGACTGGAAACATTACCCCGGCGCATCGAATGCTTCGATATTTCGCATCTCGCCGGTACGGGCACGGTGGCTTCCTGTGTGGTTTTTCGTGACGGACGCCCCCGTAAAAGCGAATACCGCCACTACAAGATCCGTTCTGCCGTTTCCGGGCAACCCGACGACTATCAGAGCATGCGTGAGGTCGTAACGCGCCGGTATGCGAACCGGGAAGACATCGACTGGCCCGACCTTGTGGTGATCGATGGAGGCAAGGGGCAGCTTTCAGCGGCCGCCGACGCGCTCCGGGAAATCGGCGTGTACGGAAGATTCCCGCTCATCGGCCTCGCCAAACGACTCGAAGAGGTGTTCTTTCCCGGCGATTCCGCGCCGCTGCACATTCCGAAGGCCAGCACCTCGCTCCAGCTCCTGCAACGCATCCGCAACGAAGCGCACCGCTTTGCGGTCACCTTCCAGCGCACCCAGCGGAAGAAACGCACGCTGCACACCTCCCTGCGGGAAATAGACGGCGTCGGCGAAAAAACCGCACAGAAACTGATCCGGCGCTTCGGATCCGTCAAGCGCGTCGAAGCCGCGGGGGAAGAGGCCCTTCGTGAAGCCGTCGGCGCCGCAACGGCACGAAAGATCACCGCCTTTTTCGACGCCAAACGAGGGGATGCAACTTCGCAACGCTCTGCGTAAGTTGTTACCCGGCGCGCCACCGATTAACCGTTCATTCCGTCTCGCTGCGACATGCTCAACTACATATGGGCCGGCCTGATTATCGCCGCCCTCGCATTCGCTATCGTTTCCGACCTGCGAGACGCCGCAAGCGACCGGTTCCGAAATGACGCCTCGCTCCCGATCCTTCTGGAATATCCGGAGGGGTACCGGGACGAGGCGCGCCGCGTCCCGGTGCATATCCGGATCAACGCGGAAACGTACCGTTCATTTTACGGCGTAGCGGCCGCCCCCGATTCCGTCTACGAGGGTTATGTCGCACGCACGCAAGCCGGGACCCGCCTTTTTTTCGCCGGCGACGCCTCGTTACCGGAACCGCTTCTCCGCATCCGGAAATTTTCCGGCGGTGACGCCCTGCAAGGGACACTGGACGAGGAAAACGTCTCGAGCAGGCCTGCGGTAGCGCCTGTCACCAGCACTGCGGTCCGGTTCGAACCCGTGCGCTTCCCGCACCTGCAGGATATCGCCGAAGCCGCTTTCGATTTTGCGAACACCGCCGTGCAGATCGCGATCGGACTCATCGGGGTGCTTGCGCTTTTCCTCGGATTGCTCAAAATCGCTGAGGCGGGAGGGCTCATTCGCCAGATGTCCCGCCTCGTCGAACCTCTCCTGCGCCCGCTCTTTCCGGGTATTCCGAAGGGGCATCCGGCCTTTGCGATGATCGTACTGAACCTTTCCGCCAACGTACTGGGCCTCGGCAACGCCGCCACGCCGCTCGGCATCAAGGCCATGGAAGAACTGCAAACGCTGAATCCCGTCAAGGATACGGCCACGAATCCCATGGTCATGCTGCTTGCGATGAATACGGCCAGCGTGCAGCTGGTCCCGCCGGCGTTGCTTGTGGCGGTCATAGGACTTCAGGTAAACGAACTGATTTTTCCTATCATCGCCGTCACCGGAACCTCTCTCATGGTGGCTATCGGAACCGCCTGGTTCCTCGAACGCGTGCCGCTATGGAAACGAAGCGACCCGAACGCCGAGCCTGGCGATGAGGCCGAATCCGGGGAGGCGCTGCAATGACCTGGTTCCGCGTTTTCATCGATTATTTCGCCATCTTTGTGCTGCCGCTCATGATCGTGGGGCTGCCGCTCTACGGCCTCATCCGGGGAGTAAAGGTATACGAGGAATTCGTGGAGGGCGCCAAGGAAGGCTTCCGGGTGGCGGTCATGATCATCCCCTATCTCGTCGCGATTCTCTTCGCCATCGGGATGTTCCGGGCTTCCGGCGCTATGGATTTTCTTGTGGAGACCCTTGAGCCGGTGCTCGGCGCGCTGGGCTTCCCGCCGGAAATGCTACCCATGGCGATCATCCGCCCGCTGACCGGCTCCGGTTCCGCCGCTGTGGTGGCCGAGATGGTCGCCGTATTCGGCGAGGATTCGATTCTGGTCAAGATGGCGGGCGTCATGTTCGGCTCCACCGAAACCACGTTCTACATCATCGCCGTGTATTTCGGGGCCGTCAATGTCAAGAAAACCCGTCACGCCGTACCCGCCGGGCTGACCGCGGACATTTTCGCCATGATCTTTGCGGTCTATCTGGTTCAGTGGCTCTTCGGCAGCGCGTGAGCGGCGCCTTCTCAGCCTTCCCCCGCCACGACCTGTTCCAGCGCCGCGGACAGGGTGCGCAGTTGCATCCGTAGCGCCGCTGCGAGCGGCAGGGCGCGAAGACTCAACTGCTCCATATCTTCATCCACGTCCTGCCCCTGCGCAATCTTGAGACGAAGCGCTGAAATGACCTGTTGAGAGCCCCTCCCCGGCGGCATATCCCCCACCAGAAAAAGGGGCAGTTCCGTGACGTAACACAAGGGGTCGCCGCCGAGGCTCCGTACGTATTCCATGGAACTGCTTTGAAAAAGCGCAGCCGTCTCCTTATCGTTTCGCGCTTCGAAAAACGCCCGCATAGCGCTTCCTTCCGGCGTCGTCCAGAAACCGGGACCGAGATAGAAAAACCCTTTCTCCCCCTGCCGGTTGCGATCGTAAAGAGGCAGGTCCTCGGCTGCAGCGGCCTGCCGGAAACGTTCCTGCAGAAGGGTCGCACGGTATCCCCAATTTTTTTCGATGAGCAGCAGCGCTCCGGCGCTGATACCCATTCCGTGCAAACTTCCGTGCACCACGAAGGGGCCGTGCTTTCGAAGCCACGCAGCGACCGCTCTGTTCTCCGGGCGCATATCCGGAAAACCGAACTCCACGTCCCGCCCCGGGGGCTCCCGGACCGCATGACGCAAATATTCCGTGACAATCTCCCCCGCGTTATCTCCCGCGGTCGGCGCCCCCGATCCGCTCCAGGCCTGCCGCCATGTACGGTTTCGGAACGCCCCGTCGGGATTGGTATGGGGAATGACAAAAAACCGGAAGGCATCCAGCAGCGCGGTGCATTCGTCCGGATGATTCAGCACACCCGTTACGAACCGCCTCAGAAAGTCCGGACCCACCGGCTCGTCGGCATGATTGCCTGCAAGCAAACTGACATGCCGGTTTCCTCTTCCCAACACGACCCCGTCGATCGGGCGCCCCTCCTCGCTCTCGCCGATGCGAATGCATTGCGCCGTGTCCGGGTGGCGCGCCGCCAGCCGCCGTATCCGCTCCGCCGCATCGTCAGGTTCAAGAAACCGCTCCGCGTCCGCCGAAACAGCAAGTTCGTTCAGGGCTTCCAGCAAACCTCTCAGTGCATCGGACATACCGGCCCCCCGGGAATCATTTGCGCCCCTTTCGCTCCAGAATATCCATGCGGATATCCTGCGCCAGACGCCTCAGCGCCTGCAATCCCTTGCGCGTTCGTATCCCCGCGGTCTTGTTGCCTTTCTCATAGAACTTGGCGAAGTCGCCCTCGAGGCTGTTCAGCAATTCCTGTAATTCCGGGAAGCGGTTCATAGGATGTACAAGTTGAATAATTACCCGACGCTGCGCGACTGTCACCCCGATTCCGTCCCCCCGGACAGGTCGGTCGCGCGCACCACAGCGGCAAGCCGGTCGAACACGTCCGAATGCCACAGGCGGTGGTGCGTTCGGATGATTTTCAATTGCATGTCTCTGTAGAGCGAAGGCTGCTCCCCAGCCAGTGCTTCGAAACGTTCGGTAAGCGCCGCAAGGCGTTCTCTGTTTTCGTTTGTGAAGCCGAATCGGCCGATTTCCTGCACCAGTTCATGGTACTGTCGATCCCAGACGGTGCCTGGAAATGCATCAGATGAGTCGGATGCACTGTAGGACCAGGATGCTCCGCCATACGTATCCTGCCCGAAGTGGAAGGTTTTTTCCGGATCGATGCCGTCGAAGCCTGCAGCAAACAGGGCCTGGATCGAGCCCGCCGGCAGAAAGAAGCGCACAGGGACTTGCCCGGAGCGGGAAACGAGTTGTACATCGCCCCGGAGCGGCACGCCCGGTTGGTTTTCGGAGCGTTCCGGCAGCAGAAAGTGCGGATTGTGTTCGCGGAAGCGGTCATAGGCGTTTGTTTCCGCAAGATCCGCGCCGGGGAGGAGTTCCAGCAGACGACTCAGGTTGATGCGTTCTCCGTTGCGAAGTTGTACCCGCTCCACCTGCAAGGTGGCGGTCTTATCTATAGGGAGCGATTCTGTGGCGCGCAGGGAACCGTAGGCGGACGCCACATAGCCTCGCGAGTGCGTCCGGAAACTGCTGGAAGACAGTTTGTCGAATCCATCGGTGATGGCCCATATGTATGCGTCCATGACGGTGGACTCCCGTGTGTGAAAATCCCCGCCTTTCTCAAGAAAAGTGCGGTATACCATGAAGATGTTGCCAGGACCTGAATGATACGCCGATAGCCCGGGTATTTCGTGCCCGACGGCATTGCGATAGCCTGCAATGGTCGTGAACGCAGTTTCCATGGTCAGAAGGGGGTGCCGTTCTTCGTACACCCGGATGGTATTTCCTGCCGCTGTGCCGAGCCGGTACCGGTGGATATCGTTCAGGCGCAGCAGAAAAGGCATGATCTGGTAGCGGCCTCGCGCGCCTGCCGCGGACACGAGATCATCCCGGTTGAAGGTTTCCACGGTACCCGTTTCAGTGACGAGCAGGCTCAAGCCGAGCAGTTTCGCCAGACGAACCTCGTATTCGATGTACCCCAGCTCCCGCATACGAGCCTCGATCACCTGATTCCTGCGCCCCCATTTTACGGTGACCGCCTTCCGCGGTATACCCTGATCCACGTATTTGTCCACGAGCGCCCGCGTTTGTCGCCGTCGTCGTTCGTCGACGAGCGCCCAGTCCCAGGGAGTGTCCGGTGCGCGATTTTTCCAGGCTTCCCGGTTCAGTTCGTGGATTTCAAGGAGTTCGTCGGTCCGGTTGTCGACCACGCGCAACGTAAAATTGTCGTCTTCCCCCTGACGTTGGCTATACAGGGTAAGGAAGTCCCGGAAAGCGCGAGCAAGCCGGTTGCGGATCAACGCTTCATGCTCTTCGGCCCCTTCTTCAACCAGCGGATCACTGAACCAGGAAGGGAAAACCACATCCGGGTGCATGTCGAGTTGTTCGAGGGTAAAGCTGTTCTCATCCGTTTTCTCCCGCGTGTCTATGAAATGCAGGGTGCGCCCCGCGAGCGGGGCCAGTTTGCCCGAAACGAGGAGCAAGAGCAGGATAGCAGCGGTCGCTCCTATGGAGGCCCGGAGTAAACTGGAACGAAGCAGGTTACGCGGCATGAATCGGATCTTTCCGTTTTTGTTTGGCGAGGTTGGCCTGACCAACAAAGTGTTTGAAAAGAGGTTGCATGATTTCTCCCATTCTTTCCGCATGAAACTGTACGCCGAGGATGGTGGCGTCTTCGTTTTCGATGGCCTCTACCACCCCATCGGGTGCGCAGGCCGCTATGCGGAAAAAGGGCGCCACGCCGGCGAGAGCCTGAATGTGGCGGGTGTTGACTACGAGACTCTGCACGCCCAGTATGTCATGCAGGTGCGAACCTTTCTCCAGTTCGATCGCATGGTCGCTTGCCCCCCGTTTGTCGCTGTGCACGAGAGAACCCGGCATATCCCGCTGCACATCGGCGTATATGCTGCCCCCGTACAGCGCATTGAGCAGTTGCATCCCGTAACAGATGCCCAGAACAGGGCGGTGCATGTCCAGGCAAGCGCGGAGAAGCGCGGTATCGGAGCGGGCGCGTACAGGATCCGGTTCTTCTATATCGTCCGGAAGCTCCCCGACAAGGCCTTGTGTAATAGCAGGTCCCCCGGTGACGATCAAGCCGTCGAGCATATTGGCGAAGGAATACATGGCTTCCTTTCCACCCATGGGGGCGATCACAGGAATACCCCCGGCACATTCCACGGCGCGTACGTAGTCGTGCCGCAGCCGCTGTTCGCCGTGCTCAAACGATGTGGTGATACCAATGCGGATCATGTTCTTGCGTGCCCGTTTCGACCTTCCACCGCCACATTGGGACTACCGATGAGCCGCGCCATGCCGTTCATCAGTTCGGGGGTAGGATCGACTACATACGAGCGGCTGTGTATACGCTGTGCCTTGCCCGGGAGGTCGTCGGCCTGTATATCGAAATACAACCCGCATTTTCCGCGATTCTGTTCGCATAGTTCCCGCAAGGCGCCGATGGTTTCCTGTTGGACACGGTCGCTGTCGATGCGCAGCACGATGGCCTTTACCATCGTGGCGCGCACTTTCCACATGGGCAGCACGTCGCGGGCAATGATTTTCACCTTGCCTCCCCGGAGTTCGGGTTCGCCCGTGACCATCACGATTTCATCGGGGTTCAGATAATTCTGCGCTTTGTCATAGACATCGGCAAAGCATACGACTTCGCCCTGCCCGGTAAAGTCCTCGATGGCAACGAATCCGATCGGTTTGCCGGACTTGTTCGTGCGCCGTTCCACACTGGTGACGATCCCGAAGAACGTATGCCGCCGGGCGCTGTGGCGCGCGAAGCCGTTTCGCCCGGCATGATCGCGCTTGCTGTTATGCGCCAGGTCTTCCTCGCTGATATGGCCCAGGCTCGCGGTCGCAAAAGCTCGTGCTTCCGGTCCGAATTCTTCGAGCGGGTGTCCGGATACATAAAATCCCAGCAATTCCCGCTCTTCCTTCAGAATACGAAAGCGTTTCCATCGATCCGCAGGGGGAAGAGCCGGGGTCTGGGTTTCGTTTCCGGTGTCGGTTCCGAACAGGTTGCTTTGCCCGGCCGCACGGTCTCCATGCACCTGTTTCGCATACCGGACCACAAGATCGATCGCTTCGAACAGTTGGGCGCGATGTCCTTCGAGTTCGTCGAGGGCGCCGGCCCGCACAAGGCTCTCCAGCGCCTTTTTGTTCACGATGTGCGGATCCAGTTCCCGCACCATGCCGAAGAAATCCCGAAAGGGGCCGTGCTCCTCGCGCATCTCGACGATATGGTCGACGGCGGCGGAGCCCGCCCCCTTGATGGCTCCGAGTCCAAAGCAGATGCTGCCCCCGGACACGGTAAAATGTTTGCGGCTGCGGTGGATGGAGGGGGGCAGGATTTCCAGGCCCATGTGTTTGGCTTCCTGCAGCATGCCCGACAGCTTTTTCGTGTCGTTCTGCTCGCTGGTCAGGGTGGCGGCCATGAAGGCGGCGGGGTAGTGCGCCTTGATCCAGGCGGCCTGACAGGCCAGGACGGAATAGGCCGCGCTATGGCTTTTGTTGAAGCCGTAGCCTGCAAATTTCGCCATCATATCGAACACCTCGTGGGCGGTTTTTTCCGCAACGTCCCGCGCCACTGCGCCCTCGACGAAAATGCTGCGCTGCTTGTCCATTTCCGCCTTCTTCTTTTTGCCCATCGCGCGCCGCAGGATATCTGCGCCGCCAAGCGAATACCCGCCCATGACCTGCGCTATCTGCATCACCTGTTCCTGATATACGGGCAGCCCGTAAGTGGGCTTCAGGACGGGCTCGAGCATCTCGTGCGGATACTCGATGGTTTCCCTGCCGTGTTTACGTGCAATGAAGCTTGGAATGAGGTCCATCGGACCCGGCCGGTAGAGGGCGTTCATCGCAATGATATCCTCAAGCCGGGTCGGCTTCAGGCTGCGCAGCCATTCTCTCATGCCGGAGGATTCGAACTGGAAGATGGCGGCGGTGTCGCCTTGCTGGAACAGCTCGAAGGTTTTTGGATCGTCCAGCGGAATATCCTCCAGCCGGATACGTTCGCCGCATTCCTCCTCGATGATTTGCAGCGCGTCGTTCAGGATGGTGAGCGTTTTGAGGCCAAGGATGTCCATTTTCAGGAGTCCGAAATGCTCGACCTTGTTGCCGTCGTACTGCGTCGTGACGATTTGTTCTTTTTGACTACGGGATACCGCTACAGGCACGTACTCGCTGACATCGCCGGGTGCAATGATGACGCCCGCGGCATGCACGCCCGTATGGCGGGGCGAACCTTCCAGCACCTCCGCATAATGCATCAGGTTGCGGATATCGGGATCCTCGTGTTGCTTGAGCGCTCGAAAATCCGGGGCCTCCTTACAGGCTTTTTCGAGCGTCATGCCCACCGCTTCCGGGATCATTTTCGCAATGCGGTCGGCCTCGTTCAGGGGGATATTGAGGACACGGGCAACGTCCCGGATTACCGAGCGCGCGCCCATGGTTCCGAAGGTGACGATCTGACACACATTCTCGCGACCATATTTGTCCACGATATAATCGAGTACTTTCGATCGCCCCCGGTCGTCAAAATCGATGTCGATGTCCGGCATCGAGATACGTTCCGGATTCAGAAAACGCTCGAAGATAAGGTCGTACCTGAAGGGGTCGATATTCGTAATGCCAAGGGCATACGCCACGGCGCTTCCCGCCGCCGATCCCCGGCCCGGTCCTACGTGCACTCCGAGTTGTCGGGCGGCGGTCGTGATATCCTGCACGATAAGGAAGTAGCCGGCATAGCCCATATCCCGGATGATCCCGAGTTCATGGTCGAGCCGCTCGGCAATGTCCTGGCTGATTTCCGGGTACCGCTCCCCGGCCCGCTCCATGACCATGCTGCGCAGGCAGGCATCCATGTCGCCGCCGAATTTCTCAGGGATGGGATAGTACGGCATGAGCATGTCGATCTTCGGCAGATCCACCGTACACTTGTCCACGATCTCACGCGTGGTGTCGAGCGCCGCATCGCGCGTGACCGGGTCGAGATCCTTGAGCGCCGCCCGCATTTCTTCGGCGGATTTGAAGAAGAATTGGTCGTTTTCGAAGCGCAGCCGGTCGGGATCGAGAAAGTCTTTTCTTGTCTGGAGGCACAGGAGTACATCCTGCGCTTCCGCGTCTTCCTGTCGGATGTAGTGGACGTCATTCGTGGCGACGGCGGATACGCCGTATTCCTTCGCCCAGCGCAGAAGGACGGCATTGCAGCGTTTTTGCTTCTCGAGGCCGTGATCCTGAATCTCGATGTAATAATCCTCCCCGAAAATGTCGAGCCATTCCTCGAACACGGCGCGCGCCTTTTCCTCGCCATGCGCGAGGATGGCGTGCGGAACCTCTCCCTGAAGGCAGCAGGTGGTGGCGATGAGCCCTCCGCTGTATGTGCGCAGTATTTCCTTGTCGATACGCGGCTTGTAATAATAGCCTTGCGTAAAGGAGAGAGAGGACAGTTTGCTGAGATTATGGTAGCCTTCCTTGTTTTTTGCAAGGAGCACCTGATGGTAACGGGTCCGGTCGGTCTTGTCCTGCATGCCGGAGGGCGCCAGGTAGAACTCGCATCCGATGATGGGCTTTACGCCGGCTTCCTGGACTTCCTTGTAGAACTCGGGGACCCCGTAGAGATTGCCGTGATCGGTGATGGCCACGCCCGCCATGCCCAGTTCCTTCGCTTTTTTAGCGAGGATTTTCATGTTCGCGGCCCCGTCGAGTAACGAGAACCTGGTATGGCAATGCAGGTGGTTGAAATCGCACATGATGTTTGCTGTGTCCCGGTTCCGATTTGAAAGAACGCATCGGGAACGTCGTCTTCAAGCCATGTGGATAAATACGCGGGATATTCCCGGAGTTTCCGCGCGGGCGGGCGAGCGGGGGAATTGCAGGCCGAAGCGGCAGCGCAAGCAGGGAAATGAGAAATCTTTTAGCAATTCGCATAGAAGTTCACGATAAAAACATGTTATATACTGTTTAATCATGAAATACTCATGGCAATATTGCTGCACATTGACGAAGTTGTACGCTGTACAGCGATTCTCAAGTTTATCGGCCTTCTCCCGGCCGCCAACAGAATGATTCATTTTGCAGTTCGCCGCAGATTCAGCGCACCCGCTTCAGGCCTCGGCGCAAAAACGCCTGATTACACGCCGGTCAACCACATAGTTTTTTAGAAACATGGACATGTATACGACGGCGGCGCGGTATGCGCTGGTTCTGGCGTTTGCGCTGGGTGCAATGCATTTCAATGGCGCTTCGGCCCGCGCAGAAAAGTGCAGCCCGGCGGCTGCGGACGATATCGAGACATCCTTATCCTGGCGGTTCTTTTCGGAGGCTCTTCCCGATAGCACAGGCCCTATTCCCACCAAGACCATATCCGGGGGCGACTCGTTCGTTCGTTTCAGCGTCCGCTCCTACTTCAGAGAGACGAGCGGCAGCGCACTGAGCTACTCGGCGGTGTCGATGAACCCGGGCGTGGCGAGCGTGGACGAGATGTGCGGCAGCATGCTGAAGATCAACGCGGTGTCGGCGAACACGGCGACCGTGCGTGTGACCGCTTCGGCGAACGGCACGAGCGCCACGCAGACGGTGACGGTGATCGTCGCCGATGACGCCACCTTTGTGACATCGACATCGAACAGTCCACCTGTGCCGGAAGGTACGATTGCGGACACGACGTTTACGCAGAAGACTTCCCCGATCAGTTTTTTCGTATCGCCTTATTTCAGTGATCCTGACGGTGACAATCTGACTTACACGCCTAGTTTGTCGACCACGGGCGTCGTAGGGGCAAGCATTACCGACAGCACGCTGACGCTTACGGCGGTTTCAAAGGGTACGGCGACGGTTACAGTGACGGCGACGGATCCAAGCAACGAGGACACCACGCAGGTCTTTCAGACGACGATTGCGAACAGCGTCCCGATGCCCGTAGGTACGATCCCCGATACGACAGTAGCCGTTGGCGCTTCTCTTGTTTTCCATGTATCGCCGTATTTCGAGGATCTCGATGGCGATCCGCTGCACTACGTGGGTGTTTCGCCGGGTCGTAATCGACGTCTGGCGAGCGCAAACATCTCCGATAGCACGTTGACGATTACCGGTTTGTCGGCGGGCAGGGCCCAGATAACCGTGCTTGCATACGAGATTCCGATTACCGAAATACCGCAACAATATTTCTATGTGACGGTCGAGCCGGCGGTAGAGGAGAACCGTCCTCCGAATCCCGTAGGCGCGATCCCGGACACGACGCTTACATTAGGCGGCTCGTCCGTGAGCCTGGACGTATCGGATTATTTCGAGGACCCCGATGACGACGAGCTGACCTACACGGTGTCGGCCCTGAACATTGTAACGGCAACCATACCTCAGGACGACAGCACGCTGACGCTTACGCCCGTGTCTGTGGGCTCAGGCAGCCTGACGGTGACCGCGATGGATCCGAGCGGCGCAGACACCACGCAAGTCTTCACCGTGACGGTAAACAACACGCCGCCGCCTCTCTCGGTAGATATCACGTCGGGCCCGATGACGACGATCAATTCGGGCGAAGAGAACACCTGGGAGGCCGAGGCCACCGGCGGCGTTGAATCCTACACGTACAGCTGGAGCTATGCGACGCAGTGCCTCAATGAGGACCTGATTCGGGCCGAGCCGTGCGAGTGGCAATGGACAGGCCAGGGCTCCGGAAGCAGTTATACGAGAACGATAACGACGACGGAGAGCTCTGTACAAATTCGGTTGATCGTCAGCGACTCGGCCAATCCCCAGGCCTCGGTGACGAAGCGCATTCAATTGACCGTCACGCAGCCTGCGCCAGGCCCGACAGCGGTCGGAACGATATCGAACCGGACGCTGACCGAAGGCGGCTCGTCGTCGAGTTTCAGCGTGTCACAGTATTTCAGCCCTGCGGGCGTGACCTACTCGGCCTCCTCGTCGAACACCGCCATCGTGACCGCGAGCATGTCGACGTCAACGCTTACGATCAGCCCGGTCGCGGCAGGTACGGCGACCATAACGGTGACCGCGACGCTCAACGGACAGAGCGCCGAGCAGGTCTTCACCGTGGAGGTGAACAACACGCCGCCGCCTCTCTCGGTAGATATCACATCGGGGCCGATGACGACGATCAATTCGGGCGAAGAGAACACCTGGGGGGCGGAGGCCACCGGCGGCGCTCCGACCTATACGTACCTTTGGCACTATGCGACGCAGTGTACGGACGGCGACCTTGTTCGCGCACCGCAAGAGGAGCCTTGCGCCTGGCAATGGATAAGTGCAGGTAGCCAGAGCAGCACGCTGACGCGGACGATCACGACGGCGGAGAGTTATGCGGGCGTTCGCGTGACGGTAACCGACAGCGCGATGCCCACCGCTTCCTCTGTAATGGACTCGGTCATCGTGTCGGTCAATCACGCTCCCGATACCGTGGGTACGATAGCTGGTCGGACGATTATCCTCGGTCATCCCGACGTGAGTTTCTCCGTGGCGCGCTTCTTCACGGATCCCAACGGCAACAGCCTGACCTACGAGGCCTCTTCGTCGAGCGACGATACCGTGGGCGTGAGCGTTTCAGGCAGTACGCTTACGCTTGAGGCGAAGCAAGTGAATGCGACGGCGGAGACGGTCACGGTGACCGCGACGGATCCGGGCGGCTTGAGCAGCCCCGCGCAAGAGTTCGCCGTGACGGTTGAAGACCCCCCGCCAGGCCTTACAGCCTTGATCACGGGCGATAATCTGACATCTATCGAGTCGGGCACGCAATACACATGGGGATCTACGGTCACGGGAGGTACGACTCCGTATACGTACAGCTGGAGCTATGCGACGCAGTGCCTCAATGAGGACCTGATTCGGGCCGAGCCGTGCGAGTGGCAATGGACAGGCCAGGGCTCCGGAAGCAGTTATACGAGGACGATAACGACGACGGAGAGCTCTGTACAAATTCGGTTGATCGTCAGCGACTCGGCCAATCCCCAGGCCTCGGTGACGAAGCGCATTCAATTGACCGTCACGCAGCCTGCGCCAGGCCCGACAGCGGTCGGAACGATATCGAACCGGACGCTGACCGAAGGCGGCTCTTCGTCGAGCTTCAGCGTGTCACAGTATTTCAGGGGCCCGAACGTGGACGATATACTGACCTACTCGGCCTCCTCGTCGAACACCGCCATCGTGACCGCGAGCATGTCGACGTCAACGCTTACGATCAGCCCGGTCGCGGCAGGTACGGCGACCATAACGGTGACCGCGACGCTCAACGGACAGAGCGCCGAGCAGGTCTTCACCGTGACGGTGAACAGCTCGGTCCCTCCTCCTCCTCCTCCTCCTCCTCCGCCGCCGCCGCCGCCGCCGCCGCCGACAACCAACAATGATCCGGAGTGCAATGACATCTCGGACCGGACGCTCACCGCAGGCGGCTCGGCAGCCACGTTCAATCTGAACAGCTATTGCTCGGACCCTGAAAATGCTACCCTTACCTACTCGGTCTCCTCGTCGAACACCAGCGTGGCGAGGGCAAGCGTCTCGGGCTCGACGCTCACGGTCACGCCTCGCGCAAAGGGCAGCGCTACGGTGACCGTCACGGCAGAGGATCCGGACGGGGCAACCGCAACGCTGTCGTTCGACGTGACGATTCCCAACCGCGGACCCACAGCAAGCACGATGCCCGCACGCAAGTTGACGCTGGGAACCTCGCCGTCATCGAGTTTCGGCGTATCGTCGTACTTCTCCGATCCCGATGGCGATAACCTTACCTGGTCGGCCTCCTCATCGAACACGAGCCGCGTGACCGCGAGCATGTCGGGATCAAACCTCACGATCACGGGCGCCTCGACGGGCAACGCCTCGGTGACGGTGACGGCGAGCGACGGCGAAGACAACGTATCGACATCGTTCACTGTGACGGTTCTTCCGAGGCCCAACGGGACGCCTGAGTGCAGCGATATCGCGGACCAGACGCTCACCGCAGGCGGCTCGGCAGCCACATTCAATCTGGCCAGCTACTGCTCCGACCCCGATGGCGATAACCTGACCTACACGGCCTCCTCGTCGAGCAGCAGCATAGCGACGGCAGACATCTCCTCGGGTTCGACGCTTACGATTGAGCCCATCGCGGCAGGCAACGCGAACATAACGGTGGTAGCGAGAGATCCGTCCCGGGCCAGCGCCATACAGTCCGTCGCTGTGACGGTCAGCGCCGGGGCGGAACTTAGCGTCTCGATCAGCGGACCGTCGTTGGTCGGCCTCGGGATAAGCCGTGAGTGGACAGCGGACGTGAGCGGAGGCACGGCGCCCTATACGTACAGTTGGCGCTATGAGGTGCTTTGCTCAAACCAGGGACCCGGCGACAGGGCCGCGCCTCCATGCACCGAGTGGGTCTCAGGCGGCACCGCGAGCAGCCTCTCGCTCACGCTGTCGCGCTCGACGAACCTCGAAGTGACGGTGACCGACGCCGACAACGACACCGCCACGGCCACGCTCTCGGTCTCCTTTGCTCCGTAAAAAACTGTAGTACCCGAATCATGAAGTTCTTCCCTGTAATCAGAAACGCTCTCCTTGCGCCCGCAGCGGCGGTATGCGTTGTACGGTGCGGCTGTGCCATCGCGGGGCGAAGCGCTGCGCTCCTGCTGTTCCTGCTGGTCTCTGCCGCTCAGCCTGCGATTGCGCAGAGCCAGACGGTGGTCATCGACTGCCTGCCGCCTTGGGAGGCTAATAATCGTTTTGGATCCGAAACATTAATCAAGCACCCTTCTCTATCCCTCAACGGGTTCGACTGTGGCAGTAACTGCGATATAGGGTACGGCCTCAAGCAGGTGCTTGAGAAAACATATGGGGCCGATACCGAGCAGGAAGTGATAAGGGTTTTTGGAAACATAGTAAATTTGGCCAATAAGCCATTTCAGGCTCCTGAATCAAGCGACCAAGTAAGAAAGAACACCGAAAAATTACAGGCGAGAGGGTTTGTGGCGCTCGCTGCATATGTACTTGATAATAACGATTACGATCCTACAACCCTTATCCCGGCGCTTCCGTCAGCGACGCAGGCCGTGGACAGTTTTCGTACGGCTCTCCGCCGGACGAGCATATGGAAAATGGAAGAGAGCATTGATGATGATGGCGTCAAATGGGCAACGCCGTTAACTAATGTCGCTCGTGCAATGGATTTTTATCTGGCGCTGGAAAATGCCTACAAGCATTATGATTCACGCGAATATAATAATGAAAGTATTTTGCAAAGAGGGCTTCTTTCCCCATCCGACAAAATCCATTTAAGGGCTTCTTATTTGGCATTTATGATTGCTTTGGAATCTCGTAAACAAGAAGAAAGATTTCTTTTTTTTGAAATCAGTAGATATCATGCAGAACCCGGGAATGCCCCCTTAAAAATGCAAGTGGCGCTTGGCTATGCAGCACTTACGTGGCAGAGTAATCAAAGAGGAATTGGCATAGGTAGTAATACAATTGTAATACGTAATTATATTTCTAGATCTTTCACGGCCGCAGGGGCAGAAGCAGGAAATGACCGTCTTAGATATTGGCGTTATCAGTCGGATGACGGAAAATTTTTTTGGGCTGAAGGACCTTATTATTTTCATCTCACACTCAGTCAGATTATTCCATTCTGGCATGCTGCACGTATAAACGGGTTTCTTCAGGATACGGATTTGCATTCCCATCAGTTTTCGGATCCCTTCAGGCATACGAACTGGTTTTTGAACCCGCTGCATTGGCTGGCCGATATTTCCACGCCAGACGGCAAGATGCCACCACTTGATGATGGCCATAAACATATAATATATAATAGTGGTGTGCTTGCTTGGAGAAATGTTTACGGAAATAACGATATTGGAGAAAAATATGCACAGATTGCTGGACGTGTAAAATCATCGTTATCGGCTTCGCTATATCCCGTCGAAATCGCCATTCCTCGTCGCCCCTTGCCTGACTCTGGTCCACCCGATGGAATCTTCGGGAACTACTTTGATTATGACAGAACAGATGGAGAAAGTGGTCGCCAGGAGGTGGTTTTAAGAAGAACGGTGGAAAATAGGCAGCACTACGTATTGCTAAACGGCGAGAGCGGTGATGCAACCGTACGTGGAGAAGGACACGAGCAGGGAGATCAGATGCAACTGCTCTATTATGTGGACGGCGCGTCATACCTTATCGATTCGGGTTATGACAGGCCCCTCACTGAAGTAGATCGTACAGGCATTATTCCATCGACTTCGTGGTATAGGAGCACATGGAATAATTACACGGATCACAATGTAATGATCCTTGAATCCGATTCAGCGCTGGTTAATCATGGCGGTATTGGTCCGTCACAGTTGTCCATCTTGCAGCAGCGAATTGTGTCACCCCGTCATGATGTGAATGAGATATATCGTGAAAATCATGGAAGTATTGACCTGCTTTCGGGGAACATAATATTGAAACTCAAAAGTCATGATGGTTTAAGATTGATAACTGCAGATTATTATAGAAATGTACTATTCATCAACGATAGCAGCTATCCATATATTATTGATATAAATGCAATTAGTAGAAATAGTTCTTTGCCCAGTCTATTCAAGATGTATTATCATGGAAATTCTGACGACACTTCGATATTACCAACTGCTTCTAACCCCTCGACATTCGAAGCTTTGCGTTGGGATAATATTCATAAATCAAACGACAAGTCACCTCCGGGTGATACGGATAACCAGCTCTTTATTCAACCATTTTCAGTCGAAGATACTCTGTATTTTCATGAACAAGAAGATACAATTAGAGAATCATATGTGAACTTGGATAGAGGATCGGGTATCAACATAAAAAGAATGGAATTACATAATACTGATTCCACTAAACCCGATAGCTTGTATTATTTTACTACGGTCGCCTTTATTCGCGCTTTACCTAACGGAATAGGAAAATCGAACCTTGCTCAAAAAGGTATATCTTCATCGGGTCAAGGAAATAGATCATGGCAATATTTCACCTGGATGCGTGACAATAATACTGTGGATGTTGTTGTATCCCGTTCTTCCGAAGATTATGCTGATCCCTCATGGTCTTCTGATGATCTTTTGTATTTCCCCATTCCCGAAGCCCATTCTTTTTATGTGGAGCTACCGGCCAATTTGAATTATGGCTTTGTGAGACTTAAAAGAGAGAATGGGATATGGGATATCGACCCGTCTTTTCAATTAAACTTGGAGAAATCCTTGTTAAGCGCTTGGATTTCTGCGGGCCCTGACTGTCTCGTAGACAGGGCTGAGGGGGAGTTTGTGGCGACTGCTCGTGGCGGCAAACCTCCATATTCGTACTTGTGGTCGCGCTATCGGCTCTGTGACGGACCCAGATCTGATAGAGGGTGCAATATCTGGATGGATGACGTAGGAACTACCCAGCGTGTTGACTACGGCAGGTTCGGTAACGACAATTTCAAGATCCGGGTCAAGGTGACAGACAGTTCTGCCCCTCAGCAGTCTGTGACTTCAGATGAATTGGAAGTACGCGTGCTCGCGTCTACGGAATCATGCTCCTCTAATACAAACGGTTCAGTCGATCCAGAAGACGAGGAGGTGTTCGCATCGGATGCGGATTTGTTTGAGGCCGAAGAGGATATTCCCGAAGCCTATGCCCTCCGACAGAACTTTCCTAATCCTTTCAATCCGTCTACGGAGATTCTGTTCGATCTTCCGGAAGATGCGATGGTGTCGCTCGTTGTGTATGATGTGCTGGGCAGGGAGGTGGCCCGCCTTGTACAGAGAGAACTGCACGCCGGCACGCACCGCGCTCGTTTCAATGCAGGGAACCTGCCGAGTGGCGTCTACTTCTACAGGATACAAGCTGGCGATTTTCACAGTACGCACCGAATGACACTCCTCAAGTAATCGAAGAGGCCCCTATGATGAGAGAGTCGCTTTTTCCGCGCTGCGTTATGTTACACGACAACCGCTTGTTCGGGGTAATAGCTGCTGTAGCTGTTATGCTCCTGCCAACGGTTTCCACAGTAGCTCAGGATACCTCGGCGGATAAGGAACGCGACAGGCAAGTGCGAGTCGGATTCTATTTTTCCGGGGTGGGTGTTCTAAATCGCACTTTCGACTATGATTTTTCCTCTTACTACGGTTCATACAATTCACCTGAATACGATGATATGCCCTATCCGGTTACATTTATTAGTATAAGATATAATGGATTTCAGGGTATTCTTGGATGGGGAAACGATAGTTATACAGATGACACCAATCATGATTATGCTCATCATAACCCTTCATCCAGGCATAATGAACATATGGCGCAGTTTGTGGCACGTTATAATTTTTATCCCGGAAAAAAATTCTATATATTCGGAGGACCTGTTATTTGGCGTTTTCATAGGAATTTTTCCTTAAAAGAGCGTACTTGTACTGAATATGGATCTTTTGAAACTGATTGTGTAGGGGAAATAATATTTACTGACATTAAAACAGATCGCCCTGACGGCAAATCGACAACGCTTGGAATCAATGCCGGATTTGGCATAGAATATACTTTGTTTAATCTACTCGTATTTTCTCATGAAATAGAATTTTTTCGTTCGGCCTGCAAATATAAGGATTTTATATGCAAGGGAGGAGATTTTAAATTTTTAGGTCTGCATGTCAAATTTTAGAGCGGGCATATTCCGTCATATCTGTTTGAGTGCTAATGAACAGGATACAAGCTGGCGATTTTCACAGTACGCACCGAATGACACTCCTAAAATAGCGGAGACTCCCCATGCGTAATTTATTATTACCGTGTTCCCGCCGTTTTTCCACACGTATCTATGCGCTGTCCGGCATTCTTGCTACGATGCTTCTGCTAACGGGTACTGTAGCAGCCCAGGTCGAGCCGTTGGAAAAGGGCCCTGTGGAAGAAGAAAAAAAGGAGAAGAAGAGAAGAGAAATAGAGGTAGCATTCCATTTTTATCCTCGTAGTTTTTTCTTCGGTTGGGGAGAAGATCTCTACGGTGGCACCGATGCCCTGTCTTTTCCCTCTTTAGATGCTAATTTCCGATACAATGCATATGAAGGCGGCATTGCTTATGCTTATATAAGTAATGATGGTAATGGTTCTATTCTCCGTTTAAAGAGTCGCTATAATCTTGCATTGGCTAAGCAATTAATAGGTAAGCAATCAAATTTCCATATCAGAGAATATCTATACGGCGGGATTGATCTGTGGCATTTTGACAGGAAAGAGATTCAACATGAGCATCCTGCCAGCAAGTCAACAATATTGGGAATCAGCATGGGTTCCGGAATAAGTTTTTATCTGGGAGGTTTGGGTTTATCTATTGAGCCGGAATATAATTATATACCTTGCCGTGAGTATGAAGAATTTTTTTGTGATGGATGGTTTGATATAAAAGTGGGGCTGGAAATTCTTTCCTTGTTAAACTAACGGATTTAGAATTATGATTGTGCCTAGGCATCTCTACGGAAATATAATGTATGAGGATATTCCCGAAACGTATGCGCTCCGGCAGAACTTTCCTAATCCTTTCAATCCGTCTACGGAGATTCTGTTCGATCTTCCGGAAGATGCGATGGTATCGCTTGTTGTGTACGATGTGCTGGGCAGAGAAGTGGCTCGTCTCGTGCAGGAAGAATTGCGTGCCGGCGTGCACCGTGCCCGTTTCGATGCGGGGAACCTGCCGAGTGGCGTCTACTTCTACAGAATACAGGCAGGCGATTTTCACAGTACCCACCGGATGACGCTTCTCAAGTAAACAGTCGAAATGATGCGCTACTACATGTTCATAGCAGTTATTCTGCTTGCCGGATGTGACCTGATGGAAGAGAAGGAACCTTTGGGTTGTAAGCGCTGGCGGAGCGACCGCACAGAATTAGAGGAGCGATTGTTCTCATTTTATGGGAACCCCATCCCGAGCGACAGTACTGCAGCGCGTTTGGAGAAAGAAATAAACATCATAGTCGAGAAGATGGAAAATGCCGGTTGCGACGATTATTAAGTACAAGCTGGCGATTTTCACAGTACGCACCGCATGACGCTACTCAAGTAATCTCACAGGCTCCGTCCGATCTACTCGTTCTTCGTCGCTTTACATTGCACTACTGCTTGTTTGTGATAGCTTCTATGGCCTTACTAACAGTTTCGGCGATAGCTCAGGATGCACCGACAGAAAAAAAGGAACTTATATACGAAAAGTGCCGAAAGCCGTATACGACGGATATATACCACCAGACGGAGCTATTACGGAGCGCAGCGACCGCTGTCGTTTTATCCTCAAACAGGCAGAAGTCTACCGGCTATGCGTACGAGACGGTGTCCAAAGCTAGGAAAGGAATTTCCGACTATCTGTGCTACTTCAGCGAAGAACGTTCTCACGAGAGACTTGACAACCGGGCGCCCGACGAGGTATTCTACAAACGAAAGCCGGGACCCATATAGGCATAACCCGGTGCGACAGCACACTTAAAACCGTGAAAAAAACTATCCAGTTTTTTCGGACCATTTCTACCTCTCTAACCGGAACACTACGATGGAAAGAAACGCTTTGCTAGCCCTGACGCTCGTGGGGATACTTTTCCTTGCACATCCCGCGCATGCGCAGTTCGTCGGAGACCGCATGCGGATAACGAGCCAACACGAAGAAGAGATAATCGGACAAATAAAGAGTCTCGATAACACTTCCCTGACGGTCCTTACAGACTACTCCAGAAAACTGAGCATAGCGTATGCCGACATGGTACAACTGCAAAGAAGCCTGGGGGTCCGCCCACATTACAAGAAAGGTGCCGTGATAGGTTTAGGCATTGGTGCATCTGTGGGAGTCCTCGGGGTAATAACTGGGGGGTGTTATGAAATTGAAGACTATTTTGAAGGCTGCGGTACCCTAGCGGCAGCGGTGATTTTGACTCTAAGCGGGACAGGCACATTATTGGGCACAATCGTCGGTGCAGCAATCAGGACTGAAAGATGGGAGCGTGTGGATATTCCTGGCCAAAGCGCGGCGTCTGTTATGCCGGTTATCGGCACCCATCCGAACGGTAGTTTAGCCTTGGGGGTCCAGATATCGTTCTGAGCCCAAAGACCCCAAACCTCGCGACTGTTCCGCCACGGTCCAGTCGACGAGGCAAATCGGGCTGGTTCCATCATATCTGTTTGAGTGCTAATGAACAGGATACAAGCTGGCGATTTCCACAGTACGCACCGAATGACACTCCTAAAATAGTGGAGACTCCCTATGCGTAATTTATTATTACCGTGTTCCCGCCGTTTTTCCACACGTATCTATGCGCTGTCCGGCATTCTTGCTACGATGCTTCTGCTAACGGGTACCGCAGCAGCCCAGGTCGAGCCGTTGGAAAAGGGCCCTGTGGAAGAAAAAGATAATCGTAATATGCGGATTGGGGTTTATGTTTCCGGATATGGCTTGTTAAACAATTTTTACTGTGACCATTCAGTATATACATATTGTGTTGAGACTATGCCTTATCCGATTATACATACCAGCGTCAGTTACAATAGCTACCAAATCATTTCCTTTTTGTCAAAGGATGAAAATGAATCCATATTCAATCTGACCGGGCGTTACAATTATCATCCGTTGAAAAAATATCGATTCCGTGTTTTTGGATTCACAGGGTTGAGCGTGTGGCATTTTAACAGGAGATGGGCATATCGAACACATAACGAGAACAGTCCTGAATTTATTGATTGTAAATATGGTTGTTTCTTTAATAATAACGTAATTCGCTACGAAAGTATCACAGATCCCGAATTTACTTATGAACTCAGAATTGACCGTCCTTATGGAAGATCAACGATGCTTGGACTTAATGTGGGTTTAGGCATCGAGTACAATATATTAGCCTTGGTCTTTACCCATGAAATGAATTGGTATTTTTCAAATTGTTCATATAAAGAATATGTATGCACAGTACGTGATTTTAAATTTTTGGGTCTACATCTATCTTTTTAGAAGGGGATTATATCATTCCTATGCACTGCCAGTAACACAAAGGGGCCGGCTTCAACGGGCTTGTATAGCTCGCCGGGCCTGCCGGATCAGCAGTTCCTGCACCCCGTCCTCTTCGTCCCGCGACGTCGGCTGTCGCTGCACATACCGGCCGTCAGGGCCGAGATCCCAGGCCAGACGGCGGTCCTCGAAATACAATTGCAGAATATCTATGCACCGCTGCCGCAGTGCAGGGTCCTCAACCGGAACGATAACTTCCACACGGTCTTCCAGATTCCTTCGCTGCCAATCGGCGCTGCCCAGGTATACAAGCGGATTCCCTGCATTATGGAAACAGAAAATGCGGCTGTGCTCGAGAAATCGGCCCACCACACTGCACACCCGAATATTTTCGCTATAGCCCGGCAGGCCTGGACGCAAACGGTTATGGCCCCGTACGATGAGGTCGATCTTCACTCCCGCCCGGGATGCCCTGTATAATCTGCGGATCATCCCCGTATCGTCGAGCGAATTCATCTTGGCGATGATCCGGCCATTGCCATGCGCCTCGTGATGCGCCATCTCCTCCTTCACGAGCGCGGCGAACGTCTTGCGCATGTCCCGCGGCGCCACCAGCAGCTTTTTGTAATGCTGCTCGGGGGCGTATCCGGTCAGAAAGTGGAACAGGTTAATGACGTCGTACCCGATATCCGGCCGGCAAGTGAGGAGCCCTGCATCCGTGTAAAAACGGGCCGTAGTCGGGTTATAATTGCCCGTGCCGATGTGGCAGTACGCGCGCAGCCCCTCATCCTCCTCACGAATCACGAGCGTCACCTTGGCATGCGTCTTGAGCCCCACAAGGCCATAGGTGACGTGTACTCCCGCATTTTCAAGCCGCCGCCCCCATTCAATATTGTTTTCTTCGTCAAACCTTGCCTTGACCTCAACCAGCACGGCCACTTGCTTACCCCGCTCGGCAGCATGAATCAGGGCGTCGATAATCGCAGATTTTTCGGAGGTGCGGTACAACGTCTGCTTGATCGCCAGCACGCGGGGGTCTTCCGCGGCCTCCTCGATGAATCGCTGCACGCTGCTCCGGAACGATTCATAGGGATGGTGCACAAGCACATCTCCATTGCGGATGACCGAAAAAATGTCCGGGCTGTCCTCGGATTCGCCTTCAAACTGTAGCCGCGCGGGAATCACGGGACTAAATGGCTTGTACTTGAAGCCGATCCCGTTCAAATGGGCGAAAAATGCACAATCCGAATGATCGATCAGGCCGGGACTCACATACACATCGTCGGCCGAAAGACTCAATTCGCGCATGAGCAATTCCCGGACACGAGGGGGCATCTCCTCTTCGACTTCGAGCCGGACAACCGGGGCGAATCGGCGCTCGCGCAACTCATCGGACATCATCTCGATCAGGTCGTCCGCTTCTTCTTCGTCCCGGCTTATATCGGCATTGCGCGTAATCTGAAAGGCATGCGCATGTTCAACCTCCATGCCGCGAAGCAATTCATGCAGGTTGTGCTGGATAACCTGTTCCAGCGGCACATAGTGGTTAGGCTCTTCCAGCGGCACCCACCGCCCCTGACTGGTCGGCACTTTGACGCGGGCAAAATGTTCGGTGCCGCGCCGGGGATGGCGCAAGAGAATGGCCAGCGAGAGGCTCAGATTGGAAATGAACGGGAACGGATGTCCGGGGTCTACGGCAAGAGGAGTCAGGATAGGAAAAATATTGGCCTCAAAGTACCGGTACAGTCGTTCTTTCTGCTTGTTTGAAAGGTGCTCGTAGGACAGAATGCGAATGTTTGCACACTCGGCCAATTGCGGACGCAACGTCTGCTCCCATAGAGAAGTCATGGTCGCGTACATAGGCAGCACCGCCTGCCGGATAAGCTGCAACTGTTCGCGGGCCGTCCGGCCGTCCGGAGACAAGATGTGCACCTTGGCGGCTTCCTGCCGTTTGAGGCCACCCACGCGCTTGCGAAAAAACTCGTCGAGATTGCTCGAAACAATAGAAAGAAAATGTACACGCTCCATGAGCGGGATACGCTCATCGAGCGCCTGATACAACACCCTCCAGTTGAAATCGAGCCAACTCAACTCCCGGTTGAAGAACAAATGGGGGTGTTTCTCCACGAAGCCCTTCGGAGCCGGACGAGGCGATGTGGCGTGCGGCACAGGAAACACCGGCGCCGCCCCGTCGCCGGAAGATATACTATCCACAATAACCGGAGTATGGTCACTCATATCGCTTCAGCGTATGACTTCCCCTTTCTCTAAACGACGCCGCAAGGCTTGTAACTGGATAATATCCTGCTGATACGTACGAATATCATCGCCACTTGCTTCAGCCCGGGACTGTTCCTCGGCTCTACGCGCTATGGCTTCATCCACACGGACAATTTTCAGGTGTTTCATCGCCTGACGCGCTGTCTCTTCATAGTTTTCGTCAAGACGGGGTACGACCACGCCCCTTTTTTGCTCCCAGTTTTCAGATGGTTCTTCCCTGCGCACAGCTACCTCCGCAACAAGCTGCTGCACATCCGCACCATAGGCGCCGTCAAGAAATGCCTGCCGGTTCATGGAGCCGGCCTGGTGTTGCTCGGCAAAGCCTTCCACTGTGCGGCGCGGCGTGCCCGGAGAAAATTCATCCAGGCTCATGTTCCCCAGAATGTAGGTCACCATCTGCTGGCCCTGCTCGAACATCAGGCGGATCAGTATCTTTTCGGAGGCAGGCGTTGAAGAAACGGACGGTCCTGCTCCGGATGCCTGCCTGCGAGATTTCCTTGCGAAGGTATCGTCGCTCCGTCTGGCGGATCTGCCCGTTGGCTGTCTTGCTCCTGATACCGGGCGCCCTGTACGAGCAGATCGCCGGAATTCTTCACGTTGACGGGAGGTCGCCATGCCTTCCAGCACATCGTACAAACGCCCCTCGGGTACACGGAATATCTCACTTGCCCGGGGCAGCCAGGCCTCCCGCGTCAGGACATCGGGTATACACGCAATGGCCTGGAGTACGGCGCGAATGCCGGCAGCCCGTCCTTCCGGGGTGTCGAACCGCCCGGCGCGGCCATCGGCGTCATGCAACCAGCGCACAAAGTCAACCCGGTGCTTTATCAGGTAATCATGGAGAGATGCTCCTTCCCGCTGCGCAATGGAATCGGGATCCTCGCCTGCAGGAGGTTCCACCACATAGACGCTCATTCCTTCTGCAAGCACCAGGTCGATAGCACGCCTCGCGGCTTTTTCACCCGCCCCGTCCGCATCGAACACAAGCACGATACGCTGTGCATAGCGGTGCAACAATTGCACCTGTTCACGGGTCAGCGACGTGCCGCAAGACGCCACCGCGTTCCGAACCCCGGCCTGGTGCAGCGACATCACATCCGTATAGCCCTCGACAAGCACTGCTTCTTCCTGTTCGCGGATGACTTGCCGGGCCTGATGGAGTCCGTACAATACCCGCCGCTTGTCATATACCAGCGTTTCCGGGGAATTGATGTATTTCGGCTGGGGATTTTCCTGCTCGCCGGCGGCATCGTCAAGCACCCTGCCCCCAAAACCCAGGACCTTGCCCATGTGAGAAAAAATGGGAAACATGACCCGGTCCCGGTAGCGATCATAATGCCCCTCCCCGCTTTTCTGTGGAATAACGAGCCCGGCCTGCTCCAGCGTTTCGGCGGATATATGTTTTGCCTCGGCCTCCTTAAGCAATCGATCCCAGCCATCCGGAGCGTATCCGACGCCAAACTCCCTGATCATGGCGTTCGAATACCCGCGGTGCTGCATATACGCCAGCGCCTTTTGGCCGGAATCGGCCTGGGTCAATTGTCCGTAAAAGAACCGCGCGGCGAAACGCAGGGCGCCATAGACTGCTTCCATGGCGTCGGCTCGTTCGCGGGATGTTTCCCCCTCCTCCGGCAATTCGATACCCGCTTTTTCCGCCAGGGTACGCACCGACTCCGGAAACGACATCCCTTCCACTTCTCTCAGGAACCGGAACACATCGCCCCCTGCGCCGCAACCAAAACATTTAAAAATCCCCAGTTCGGGATTGACGCTGAATGACGGCGTTTTCTCCTCGTGAAAAGGGCACAACCCGAAAAAATTGGAGCCTTTCTTCTTCAGGCGCACGTAGTCGCTCACAACATCGACGATATCCGACGCCGCACGTACTTGAGCAATGATGTCGTCCGAAAAATACATACCGGGGCGCATGCCTTGAAGAATCGGGGAGTTTGTGACCGGCAGACTTGCCGGGACCATCTCCATCCCTTAAAATGGGGTAAGGAAGCAGGATACAGGGCTCCGCAGCGCTGCATCCGCCCACCTTCATGCATCTGTCAGACCAAGATACGATTCCACCGTGGAAATTTTCGGGATTGATGTCGGCGGATCCGGAATCAAGGGCGCTCCGGTAGACGTTCGCACCGGTCGCCTCACTGCAGAGCGCCTCCGCATACCGACCCCGGAGGGGGCCTCGCCGAAAGAGGTTGCCGCTGTGGTGGTGTCCATGCTGGACCACTTCGGCTGGAAAGGTCCGGTCGGTTGCGGTATTCCCGCCCGTGTCAAGCAGGGCGTGGCGCAAACCGCCGCAAACATCAGTGACGCCTGGATCGGCACGAATGCCGCCCGGCTTTTTTCCAAAGCCTCCGGCTGCCCGTTCGCCGTCCTTAACGACGCCGACGCAGCGGCCCTGGCGGAAGTGCATTTCGGGGCAGGCCACGGCCTGCAAGGCGTCGTCCTGATGCTCACCATCGGTACGGGTATCGGATCCGCGCTCTTTGTGGACAATACTCTCGTTCCAAATACGGAATTCGGGCAT
The DNA here is from genome assembly GCA_965117025.1 of Rhodothermales bacterium. Lineage (GTDB taxonomy): Bacteria > Bacteroidota > Rhodothermia > Rhodothermales > VXPQ01 > VXPQ01. Next base: position 2,780,278 of record OZ220746.1, on the reverse strand, counting down.
TTCTGGCTGCAGGGCCGAGTCGCTGAGCACTACGCCTCCGACCGGGTGCGCAAGGAGGAAAATCTGGATTGGGAAACCTGGGCTGCGCGCATGCAGGAATACCTGAGCCACCTCGAACGGCTGCTGGATATCGACACGATCATTCTCGGGGGTGGCATCAGCAAACCCAGTCGGAGTGAAAAATTCCTGCATTTGCTCGACACGAAGGCCGATCTCTTAACCGCCGAACTTAGAAATGAAGCGGGCATTGTGGGCGCTGCATGGACGGCCCGCCGCCTGGTTGCATACACCTGATCCGCCTTGTACAAAATTCTTTCAGGGATTCCTTTCCGTATATGACTGCTTCCGAACTCGAAATCCGCATTGATGAGTTGGCCGGCATGCAGCCAAACGAAGTGCCCCGGAATATCGCACGGGAAGCCGTAGATGAAGTGCTGGCAGCACTTGACCGAGGAGCTGTGCGCGCCGCGTCACGAAACGAAGCGGGTACATGGAGCACACATGCCTGGGTGAAACGCGCTATCCTGCTGGGCTTTCGCATCGGCATGCTCGCCGACTATTCAGCCAGCCCCTTTTCATTTCTCGACAAGGATACCTATCCGCCAAGAAGTTTCGATGCAGCGCACAGGGTACGTATCGTACCGGGCGGTTCCACGGTTCGAACCGGGGCCTACCTCGCCCCCGGGGTCGTTTGCATGCCGCCGATGTACGTGAATACGGGCGCCTACATAGACGAGAACACCATGATCGATTCCCATGCGCTCGTGGGAAGCTGTGCGCAAATCGGCAAACGTGTCCACTTGTCGGCGGCAGCACAGATCGGGGGCGTTCTTGAACCGGTCGGAGCAGTACCCGTCATTGTCGAGGACGATGTGTTCGTGGGAGGAGGGTGCGGTGTATACGAAGGGTGCCTTATCCGGGGCGGGGCCGTCCTCGCACCGGGCGTGGTGCTTACCGGATCAACGCGTCTCTACGACATCGTGCAGGAAAATATCATCGGACGCAATGAACAAGGGGTCCTCGAAGTCCCCGAAAATGCGGTCGTGGCGCCAGGCGCACGCGCCGCCTCGGGAAACTTCGCAAAACAACACAGGCTCTCGCTCTACGCCCCCGTCATCGTAAAGTACCGGGACCGGAAAACAGATGCGGCCACCGCACTCGAAGAGATCCTTCGATGAGTTTGTTCGATCCCCTTAATGTCTATTTGTAAAAATTAACGGGATGCGAAGTTATGGGCCTGGAATTGGGATATGCTCCGCCTCACGTCTTTTCGCGTAACTCCGTTTCGCGAACTCCGCCTCACGTCTTTTTCGCGTAACTCCGTTTCGCGAACTCCGCCTCACGCCTTTTTCGCGTAACTCCGTTTCGCGAACTCCGCCTCACGTCTTTTTCGCGTAACTCCGTTTCGCGAACTCCGCCTCACGTCTTTTTCGCGTAACTCCGTTTCGCGAACTCCGCCTCACGTCTTTTTCGCGTAACTCCGTTTCGGTGGCAAATTCTGGCGAAAGATGAAGGCTGTCACATCCTCTTCGCTCTTCGGCGCGGTTTTGACGGTGAATATGCGCCCGTGATGTTTCAGCAGGTATGCCTTCAGTGGTTGTACCTGCTTCTTGGGGATAACAACCCGGAGAACAGTATCTTCCGTTAACAGAGCAGCTCTTTCGGATATTCCGGCATACTTGCTTCGGCGGCCGGGACGGCTACTGCCGCGGCGCGAACGCATGGATGCAAGTTGTGATAGCGCATCATCCTTGGAAAGTGTGGAAGTACGAAATGCCATGGTCAGGGTAGGTAGATGAATTAAGGAATACATGATGCACGATGTGTGGTCAGGCATGAAACCCAAAGCAATGACCCGGCCCGGGGCACCTCTATAAGATATTCACACATTTACTCCACACAACGCCTTAACAGTTGCCCAATATAAAACACGCCCGCAAACGGGACAAATAGTCAGGAACAGAAGGAACCACACTTTTTCTTAAATCATACTATTTAAATGTTTCTTCGGGACAATAAGCGTGATTATCAGGATCTGAAAAAATGATGAATGCAATGCGATACAGCGCGGCAGTGCTACTGATTGCGATCACATGGGGCTGTGCTTCTTCCGAGAGAAGCACTACCGTGGATGTACGCGCTCTACCGACACCGGTTGTCGATATTTCCCGCTATGAAAACTTCGATCCTTCCCCATATCCCGATGCGCCTCCGGACACGCTGGCGACCGTCGCACACGACGTTCCGGCCCAGCTAATGGAAGGCCGTGCCGCCGAGGGACTCCGATCGGAAGTACCGGGATTCCGGGTACAGATATTTTCGTCTATCGAACGCAACGCAGCCACGGGGGCACAGGAAAACGTACAGGCCTGGTGGCGGCAACAGCATGACGAAGGCACTGTGCCCGAGGAAATTTTTCCCGAGGGACTCCCTGTCTACAACGTATACAGCCAGCCGTATTACCGCATTCGCGTCGGGGACTTTCTGTCGCGCGAAGAAGCCCAGACGTTGCATAGTGTCCTTGTCCGGCATTTCACCGATGCGTTTATCGTACCGGACACGATCATTATTACCCGGTGACGCACGGCATGGGGCCCGCCGGGACAGGGTGTCTTCCGGAATACCATGTCCGAGGCGACAGGGCAACAGGCCACGCACCTGGCTGCACAACAACCTGTTTTCCTTTCCGCAGAGCAGGCAACCATCTGCAATAAATCGGCGTATACATTACCTTATCTCCCAGGATTAAGCGTACAGCAACTCTTCGTATTTCACCTCTGTATGCCGGAAACGGATACTCTATTGCCCGAACGTTCCGATACGCTGCCGGCCGTCGGGGATATTCCCGGCACGCTACGGGACATTCGCGCTACCGTCGATGAGGAACTCGGTGTCTTCCGCCGGTATTTTCGGGACTCCGTACGTTCCGACGGCAATTTGCTTGACAAGGTCACACAGTACATGCTGCGCCAGAAGGGCAAAGAGATTCGCCCCATGCTTGTCCTTCTGTCGGCAAAAATGTGCGGAGGCATCAACGAAACCACATACCGGGCGGCGGCGCTTGTCGAATTGATGCATACCGCTACCCTGGTGCACGACGATGTAGTGGACACCGCCGAACGACGGCGCAGCGCCTTCTCTGTCAATGCACTCTGGAAAAACAAGGTCGCTGTCCTCTTCGGCGATTTTCTGCTCAGCCGCGGCCTGTTGCTGTCACTCCGGTACGGAGACTACGAACTGCTTCATATACTCTCCGACGCGGTACGCCGGATGAGTGAGGGAGAACTGCTTCAGATCGAAAAGACCCGCCGGCTCGACATCGACGAAAAAACCTACTTCCGGATTATCTCGGACAAAACGGCTTCGCTCATTGCAGCCTGTATGGGGTGCGGCGCCCTGAGCGCTTCCGCCGACCGCGACGTATTGCACACCATGCAGGAAGCCGGCGAACATCTTGGATTGGCTTTCCAGATACGGGACGACCTTTTCGACTATGGAGCCAAAGACGTCGGCAAGCCCATCGGTATCGACCTGCAGGAAAAGAAGATGACCCTCCCGCTTATTCACGCACTGGCGGAAGCCGCCCCCAAAGAACGACGCGATATTCTGCGCATTGTCCGTAAAAAAAGGAAGAACCGCAGCGACAGACAGGCTATATATGCCTATGCCGAACGCCGGGGCGGCATAGCCTATGCCCGCCGAAAAATGCATGAACACGCGGATACGGCCCGCAAATTGCTCCGGAATATGCCCCCGACGGGAGCGCGAGACGCCATGCTCGGCCTGGTCGATTATACCATTCGCCGTGACAAATAATCGGGCCGGTATTCCGTATCCGCACACGATGATTGCAACGATTCGAACCCGATCCTGCCTGAGCTCAGTTGCCATGAAAACCTCTATGCAATCCCTTGCGCTCCGCTTGTCCGTCTGGTTCCTGCCCATTCTGCTCTGCGGATGGCCTTCCCTGCGGGCATCCGGGCAGGACATCGGTCCGATACTCACCGAACTTCATGATCTCACAGCAGGTGCGCTGGAGGCTGCACGGCAGGCAGCCGAGGCGCCTACCGTAGAGGCGGTGAAGGAGCATGCGGACCAGGTATTCCAAGCGGTCTGGGGCATGCCCTCCGGCTTGCCGGAAGAAGATGCCGCAGGAGCCGCTCACATGCATGGCTGGATGACCCGCTGGCAAGTGGCCTTCGCCGACTACGACAGGGCCTTCGCCACACGATACGAATCGGAAACGCCGGCTATCGACGACCCCTTGCTTCTTGGCATTGTGGGCAGGGGGCGACACATCCGCCGTATCATCGAAAACAACATGCGGAGCGGCTCGGCAGATCCGGCCATCGTTACGCACGGCCCCCATGTGGTGCATTCCCTGAACAATGTGATCGGGTGGATGAAAATCGATGACGGCGTCACAAAAGGAGAACGGCAACCCCGGGTAGATCTCACCTACGAATGGGATGCTCCCATCGAGTTCTGGATGTCCACTGCGGACACAGGCTGGCTCCACGAGGCATTCGCCCAGGCGTTGAACATTCTCAAAACGGACTATGGCGACGATGTGGAAATGGCGCGGAGCCATGCTGCGGACATGGTGGGCCTCCTTGAAAAGAGCATGCAGGGGGTGGACGCCAATGGTAACGGCAGTATCGAACCCGTCCGGATGGAGGGCGGCCTTATGACCGCCCTGCAGCATGCCGGTTTTGCCGGAATCACAGACCATTGACCCCGCTGCCGAACATTTTTTCTACCCTGCGCAACCCCATTCCCCTGTTTCCCCACCGTACAGAAACCGTATACGCTATGAAGACACGCCGGCCCGGCATATTCCTGTTCTTCGTTTGTCTTTTCGGCACGGCTTGTGCGCTCCCTGTACACGCTCAGGATGCAGATGCCCCGCCGCCTATCAATAAGCAGCTCGACCCTGAAACGGTCGCGCAACATCTTGCCGTATCCGAAGATCGCGACCCCATTCGGGTGCTTGCCGTAACGACGACGCACGGATTCCGGCACAGCTCCATCGAAACCATCAGGGAATTGTTGCCCGCGATCGCCGCGACCACCGAATTCGATTTTGATGTCACGGAAGATCTTACGCTACTCAACGACGAAAATCTCGCCGGGTATGATCTGCTCCTGTTCGCGAATTCGACATTACGCATCCAGGCTGAAGCCGAGAAAAGCGAAGAAGAGGCCGCAGCGGCAATCTACGGGTTCACGTTCCAGACGCTTGAAGGCGCTGCGGAGGCCTCGTTCTCCTTTGAAAACCTCGACAGCGACAGCCCTTCCGGGGCGATCCTGACCGCTCCCGGCGCCCCTCCCATACCGCTGGAGGATCTGACGTACGACCCGCCGATGCTGGAATTCAGTTTCGATACGCAATCGGCATACGGGCACATTTACGTTTCCGGCGAACTGACGCCCGACGCATTCGATGCCCGCTGGCGATCCGGTCTTGGGGACGGCGTTCTCCCCGTGCCCGCCACCCGCCTGAACCCGGAGGACACGGCGGTCCCCGACGGCATGACGGAAGATCAGCGTGAGGCGATCCGCACCTTTCTCGCTTCGGGCAAAGGCATCGCCGGCGCGCATGCCGCGCTGGATGCGCTGTACGGGTGGGACTGGTACCGGGATATGGTCGGCGGCGGACTGTTCAAAAACCATCCCTGGACGCAATCCGTACGCATCAAAATAGAAGATCCGGAGAACCCCGCCGTGGCCCACTTCGGAGACGGTTTCCGGATACACGACGAGATATACGTCCTCGACGAAAATCCGCGCTGGAACGTCCACGTGCTGGCCTCCCTCGATATGCCGAGCGTTGGTATTGAAGAGGGACCGGCAGGCATCCTCGCTAACGACTACCCGATCTCGTGGCTCCAGGAATACGGCGGCGGACACGTCTTCTATACCAAACTCGGACATTTCGAGGATGTCTGGACCACGCCCGCGTTCATGCAGCACTTGTTGCAGGGCATGCGGATTGTCGCCGGACGGATCCCTGCCGATACAGGAAGGGGAAAGCGCGCTTATGAAGTGCTCGCCGAAGACGTATGGCCCGATGATATTGCAGTGGACAACCAGGGCCATGTCTGGATCATCGAATTGCGCGGCAAAATACACCGCTACGACGCCGAAACGGGCGAAACCCGGCAGATTGCACACCTCGACACCACGGATCCGACCAATGTCGAACACGGCCTGCTGGGCATCGAGGTGGATCCTGCGTTCTACGAAGGCGCTCCGTATATCTATCTGTACTACACGGAGCAGAAAACCTTCATCAACACGCTCTCGCGGTTTACCTACCAGGACGGCGCATTGGACATGGCCAGCGAAAAGGTGCTGCTGCGCGTGCCCACGGAACCCCAGTGCTGTCACCAGGGCGGCGACATCGAGTGGGGCCCGGATGGGTCCCTGTACCTGTCTACAGGGGATACGGGCATGTCCGAAGTACGCCCTCAATGGGAAATATCCCAGGAACGCATCGATGACTTCATGGCCCGCCACGATTTGTCCCGGATACACTGGACCCGCCTGGTGGACTCGGAACGCAGCGCGCAAAATCTCCAGGACCTGCGCGGAAAAATCCTGCGGATTCATAAGGATGGCTCCATTCCGAAGGACAATCCCTTCTTCGGCGAACCCGGCGTACGGTGGGAAATCTACGCGTATGGTCTGCGCAATCCGTATCGATTCAAGGTCGACCACGAAACGGGCGCCCTGTACATCGGCGTCGTGGGCCCCGATGCGGGATTCGACTATGACGAATATAACATCTCGGAAAAAGGCGGCGAAAACTTCGGGTGGCCCCGCAATATGGGCAGGCTGTTCTACAACGAAATCACGCCCGAGCATATTCCGAATTTCGTACCCCCCATATGGGAATACACCTATGAATCGGGCGGGCGATCAGCTACCGTCGGACCCATCTACCGGCATGAGGGCGAAGGCGCCTTCCCCGACCTCGTACAAAACGGACTCTTTGTCTACGACTGGTCGCGACGCTGGATCAAATGGGGGCATGTCAGCGACAGCATCTTCAGGAGCGACGCGGAACAGAGTGTGAAAAACACTCCTCTGGCCCTCGAGATTCCCGCCAAGCGCTTGCTGAACATCAAGACATTCGACGTGCTGACACGAACGGCCCCCATTTCCATGGAAACCGGACCCGACGGCAGCATTTACGTGGCGGAATTCGACGGTTTCTGGGATCCGGGACCGAATTCCCGTCTTACGCGATACCGCTGGATACCAAACAACACGACCAATTCTTCGGAAAAATGAATCCCCTTGCCGATCGTACTACAGGGACGGAACACAAAAACCACCCCGGGCAGTCCATGCATTGCTCCGACACCCCCTCTTCCCGGCGCAAGAAACTCACAACCCTGTTTCTGGCAAGCCTTGTGGGGCTGATCGGTTCAGGAGCCGTTTTTATGGATCGCCCGGCACCGTCCGATCACACAGGCCCGCCGACGGAATATTCCGAAAACAAAGCGCATCCCGCTCCGATCTCTTCCCCGCAGGACGGAGCCGAGATTTACCTGACACGCTGCATGTCATGTCACCAGATGAACGGGGGCGGCGTGCCGGGCGTATTTCCTCCGCTCACCGGAACCGATTGGGTAACAGGCGATGAGGGAGTACTCATCCGGATTATCCTGAACGGGATGACCGGGGAAATCGAGGTGAATGGCATGGTGTATACCGGCGCGATGCCGCCTTGGGGAAGTTTCCTGAACGACGAAGAGATGGCAGCCCTGCTCACCTATATCCGCACGGAATGGGGCAACGACGGCACAGAAATCACGCCCGAAACGGTAGCAGAGGTGCGGGAAGCCGTAGCAGACCGCGCGGAACCCTGGACGATTGCTGAACTGGAAGCGATCAGGGAGGCGAACGAGTAGAGGGGCTAAGGCGCCATAGAAACAGGAAGTGCGGAAAGCCCCCCCCGTCACATCACCGGGTAGTACCGCGCCAGCATCAGCACGAGTACGAACAGCCAGATAAGGTGCCCGGCCCCGATGCTCATGGCAAGCCGCTTGCGAGCCGCTTGTCGGGGTTCTTCGTCCCCATCCGCGGCCAGAGTTCCCCAGGCAGGGCGTATCACAAAGAACTGGATACCCACCAGGATCAGCATGAACAGCAGGCTCGTGTGATATTCCGGCCCGTACGCTCCGAATCCTCCCCCGATCAAAAACGCGGCAAGCCCGAAGAGGAACGTAAGCACGGCGAATATGCCGGTGAGGCTTACGGCCTTGGCTCCTATCTCGCGCACGGCGTCGCCGGAAGATGAAACCGCAGCAGCCCGGGCGATGCGGCCCAGCAGGATTGCGACGCCAAACCATCCGGCGGCGGTAACGACGTGAAGCAGCACAAAAAGATTCTTGATCGTCAGCATGGCGGTACGGGAAATCGATACGTTTTACGTGCTATCCGTGCGGGGTACGACCTGAGGTGATGGACAGGGGCGAAAATACGACCGCATTCCTGCCCTGTATATGGGCAGGAGATCGCTTATAATACTATTTTTTGACGCGACAAACACACAAGACACCCTTGAACGATGCGTGTGGCGGTAATAGGAGCAGGAATTGCCGGACTGACGGCTGCTTTCCGGCTTCGTCTGGCTGGCGCAGAACCCGTCGTGTTCGAGGCGCAGGCGCGCGCAGGCGGGGTAATCGGTACGGAGCGCACAGGAGGGTTCCTTGTCGAGTTTGGAGCTACCTCCATTCAGGCGGCGAATCCGGTCCTTGACGCGCTCATTCGCGATGCCGGCCTGGAACCGGATCGCCTTCCCGCCTCGAAGACCGCCCGAAAGAGATATATCGTACGGGACGGCAAGCCGGTTGCCGCGCCGGGTTCTCCGGCCGATCTTGTCACGAGCTCCTTGTTTTCCGCCCGTGCCCGACGGCGGGCGCTTCGCGAGCCCCTTATACCCAGGTCCCGTCCGACCGAAGAGGAAAGCGTGGCCGATTTTGCGCGCAGGCGCTTCGGACCCGAGGCGCTGGACTATGGCATGGACCCGTTTGTGGCGGGCGTCTACGGAGGCGACCCGAAACGTCTTGCAATCCGCCATGCCTTCCCCGGCATCTGGCGTATGGAGCAGGAGTCAGGGTCTATCGTACGGGCGCTGTTTCGAGGGGGTAAGGATAAGAAAAATCGGATGGAGCGCGGCATGTTTTCTTTCAGGAAAGGCCTTGCACAATTGCCGGAGGCTCTTTCCGATGCCCTGGGCGACCGGCTGCGCCTGTCCACCCCCGTACGGCGTGTGGAGCGGCAAGGGTCCCGCTGGATCGTTTCCGGAGATCGCGTCCTGTCCGGACATGAACAAACCGCATGGAGCGAACCCTTCGACGCGGTGGTATATGCCGCTCCGCTTCACGCACTGGCCTCCATTGCGCTGCCTGAAGGACCTTCCCTCGAACCATTGACCCGTGTCGTTTATGCCCCGCTTGCCGTCACGGCAATGGGCTTCCGGCGCGAACATGTAGGGCATCCGCTCGACGGATTCGGAATGCTTGTTCCAAGTGTAGAACGAAGTATCCGTATCCTCGGCACGTTGTTTACGTCGTCCATTTTTTCCGGCGAATCCCCCGCTTCATCGACGTTCCGGTCGGAGGTCGCACGAGCCCCGGCGGGACATGTACTGCTTACCACGATGATCGGCGGAATGCGGAATCCGGCACTGGCCTCATTACCGGAAAAGGAAGCGTATGCCCTGGTACTGGGTGATCTGCGGCGCCTGCTGAATATTTCCGGCGAGCCCGTTTTCCGGTGGCATACCGCATGGGAACGGGCCGTTCCCCAATACAATATCGGATACGGGAGAACACTCGACGCCTTGGACCGGCTCGAAGCAGCCTGGCCCGGCTGGTTTATGGCCGGCAATTACCGCATGGGGGTTTCCATCGGCGATGCCGCGAAGTCCGGAGAAGAGGCGGCCCGCCGATGTCTTTTATGACAAAGTAGTGTCAAGAGATACGAGGCCGGAGGCTTGGCTTATGCCGGCGCGGTACTACCCGGTGATGTGACGGAAGCATCTGCACTCCCCCGCATCGCCGCATACTCCTCGAATGTGAACGCATCCACTTCTATGTAGGCTGCACGGGCGGCTTCCGCCTCCTGTATGAGATCGCGTTCCTCTGTTGAAATGACGCCGGCATCGCAGGCAGCATCCAGAGCCTGTTCCGGACGGCTGCGCGCCAGCGTACCCTGGCGCATCGCACTTCTGATCCGGGCCAGCACCGGTTCTGCTTCCACCGAAAGCCGGAAAGCCCGTTCCAGCCTGCCAAGGCTTCCGGTCTCTTCTTCCTCGTCCGGACGGTATATCCCCGACGTGAATCGATCCCGCTGCTCACCGGGCGTTTGCAGGGCCTGGGCCACCTTGTGCCCAAGCCGATCAGAGGGATACCCGCCAAAACGATTCATCCGAAACCAGAGTGCGCAGGGACCACGGAGCAGCCAGGAAATCCCTCCCGGCAAACGAAGATTCTCGAAAAGTCCCTCGAAACCAGCCTGAATGCGAGTCAGCGTATGCTGCATGGCCCAGTGCATGAACGGCGCATCCTCCTTGCGGCGCCCCTCTGCCTCGAAACGGCGAAGCACCGCTGTCCCGATATACAGCGAGGAAAAAATGTCCGCGAAACGACCGGTCAGTTTTTCCTTGCGCTTGAGGTCGCCTCCAAGGACGCCCATGGCCAGATCCGCCATGAATGCAAATGTAGCGGACGCCCAGTTCAACTTCCGTACATACCGTGCCGACGGTCCTCGCACGGGTGAGCGGCTGAGCCTCCCCCGGGTGATGTAGAGGGCTTTCGCCCGGCAACCGTTCCGAAACACATGGCCCACATGCTTCCACAGATTCCGGTCGAAAGCGACAAGATCGCCCCGGCCCAGCGCATCGATTTCCGCATAGGCATACGGATGGCACCGGATCGCCCCCTGCCCAAAGATCATAAGCGTGCGCGTGAGAATGTTGGCTCCCTCGACCGTAATTCCTATCGGGGCCGCCATGTACGCATGGGCCAGCAGATTGCGCGGACCGCATGAGATCGCATTCCCGCCGAGAATATCCATGGCGTCGTTCACGATCCGACGTTGCATCTCCGTCGCATTGTATTTAGCGATAGCTGTCACGACAGCGGGCTTCGCCCCGTGATCTATGGCCCCGCAGGTGTAGCGGCGCATGGCCTCCATGGCATACGTGTACCCTCCGATACGGGCCAATGGCTCCTCAATACCCTCGAACCGTCCAATCGGTAACCCGAACTGCTTGCGCACCGCCGCGTGCGCCGAGGCCACATCGCACGCAAACTGCGCCCCACCGGTGCTCATTGCCGGAAGCGAGATGCCCCGGCCCGCAGCCAGCGACTCTACGAGCATACGCCAGCCACGCCCAGCCCCCTCCTTGCCTCCAATGATGGCGTCCACCGGCACGATGACATCGTGCCCCTCCGTCTTCGAGTTGATAAATGCGATGCCAAGAGGGTCGTGTCGCCAGCCGGTCTCCACACCGGGAGTATCCGTCGGAATAAGCGCACACGTAATACCAGGGTCGGTCCCCTTGCCAAGCAGGTTTTCCGGATCTTTCAGGCGAAAGGCCAGCCCCAGAATGGTCGCAATCCCCGCCAGCGTAATGTACCGCTTGTTCCAGTTCAGGCGTAGCCGGATCGATCCGTCGTCCGCCCGGAATACCACGCCTTCGGAAGAGATCGAACCCGCATCGGAGCCGGCTCCCGGTTCAGTAAGCGCAAACGCCGGAATCTCCTCGCCGCAGGCAAGACGCGGGAGATAGTAATTGCGCTGGGCCTGCGTACCGTAGTGAATAAGCAATTCGGCAGGCCCCAGCGAGTTCGGCACCATGACCGTAATCGACAGCGGGGACGACCGGGTCGCCGTTTTCATCACGACCGTACTGTTGGCGAGCGCCGAAAAACCCAGGCCGCCGTATTCCCGGGGGATGATCATACCGAAGAAACGCTCTTCCTTGAGTACGTCCCACACCGCTTCGGGAAGATCTCCACGCCGGTGTACTTCCCAATCGTCCGTCATGGCGCACACCCGCTCCAGGGGGCCCTCCATGAATGCACGTTCCTCGTTCGTCAGGTCGGGATACGGCATCTTCAGCAGCTTTCCGAAATCAGGCCTTCCGGAAAACAAGTCCCCGTCCACCCATACATCCCCCGCCTCGATGGCCATCCGTTCGGTTTCGGAAATCGCAGGCAGAAAACCTGACGAACGAAACACCTGCATCACCGGGCCGGAAACAAGGGCGCGGCGCAGTGCCGGCACATGAAAAACCAGCGCAAACACACCCGGCAGTATCCAGAGCCACGCAGGGACCCCCAACCCGTAAAGCAGGACCGACCACAGGAGAGTATGCACGAGCAACGGCGCACCTGTATATCCCGCCGCGAAAAACGCCAGAATAAACACGATCACTACCCAGATGATCGCTACATCCTGCAGGAAATGGTAATAGGGCATAGTTCCTTGCTCCGTCAACCTCCGAGATACTCGATCACGCCGGCAGCGCCCATTCCTCCGCCTACGCACATCGTGCACAGGCCGTACCGCACCTTGCGCCGCGCCATTTCGCGAATCAGCGTAGTCGTCAACTTGGCGCCCGTACATCCTAACGGGTGTCCCAGTGCAATCGCACCCCCGTTTACATTCACCATATCCTCATCGAGCCCTGCCTCGCGAATCACCGCAAGCGCCTGCGCGGCAAAGGCTTCATTCAGCTCCACCAGACCTATATCCTGGAGGCTCAGCCCCGTTTGCGCAAGCACTTTTCGTATCGCAGGCACCGGCCCCATGCCCATGATTTCAGGGGCTACGCCGGCAACCGCGAATCCTGCAAGCCGGGCCTCGGGCGTTACGCCCAGTTGCTTCACGCGATCCCCACTCATAAGCACCACCGCAGCTGCCCCGTCGGAACGCTGTGACGTATTGCCCGCAGTCACTGTGCCCCCGAGGCGAAAAACCGGATGCAAACGCCCCAGGGCTTCGAGGCTGGTATCGGAACGGGGCCCCTCGTCCGTATCGAACGTCCGATGGATCGTCTGTGCAGCCCCCCCCTCATAACGCGTCTCCTCCACCTCCACTGGAAGAATTTCGTCCGCAAAACGTCCCGCCTCAATGGCCTCCAGCGCCCGTTCGTGAGAACGCAGCGCAAACCGGTCCTGATCTTCCCGCGAAATGCCGTAGCGTTCGGCCACGTTCTCCGCCGTAATGCCCATCGAAACGTAGACATCCATATCATCGGCCGACAATACGGGATCGGGCTGAAAAAAGAACCCGGTCATCGGCACCATACTCATCGACTCGACCCCCCCTGCCACGACCACATGCGCCGTACCCGTGCGAATCGCCTGACTCGCCATGGCGACGGTCTGGAGCCCGGAGGAGCAAAACCGATTCACCGTGGCGCCGGGTACTTCGTCCGGCAAACCCGCTTTCTGTGCAATCAGGCGGCCGACATTCTGCCCCTGAGCGCCTTCAGGAAAGGCGCATCCCATCAATACATCCTCGACGGCGCTTGCTTCGAGTCCTTCGACGCGGTGAACGGCTTCGCGTACGACCGCGGCGCCCATGTGTTCAGGACGGGTATACCGGAGCGCTCCCCGGTCGGCCTTTCCGACGGCAGTACGTACGCTGCGGACTATGAAAGCATCCTGCATGGGTTAATTCCTCAGCGGCTTTTTCGTCTTCAACATGTGTGTAATGCGGGCCTGCGATCTCTTGTCACGGATCAGTTCTATAAACACACTGCGTTCGAGATCGATCAGGTATTTCTCGTCCACTTCCTGGGGGGCGCTCAACTCGCCTCCGGTCATCACGAAGGCAAGGCGTCCGGCAAGAAAGGCATCGTACTCGGATATGAACCGGCCTTCGACGAATTGCCGCACCATGACCTCCAGCGCCGCGCCTCCGGGCCGCCCCAGCACCCGGATGCGGTGCGGGACGGGGGGACTGTATCCTGCGGCGGAAAGGCGCAGCACCTCTTCTCTGGCCACATGAAGCCGCCGATCTTCGTGCATGACGATGCGGGCATGCGGCGCCAGAAAGCCCAGTTGCCGGGCTTCCACAGCGCTCGTCGAAACGCGAGACATCGCCACGGTCTCGAAAAATTGCCGGATCCAGGCCTGAATCTCGGAAGGATGATCGTTCGCCGCACGCCGGGACGCCTCTGCCGCCAGACGCATCGTGCCCGTCCCCGCAGGGATCAGGCCGACGCCCAGTTCCACCAGGCCGGCATAGCACTCCGCCGACGCCACCTGATTCGGACAACCCATGAGTAATTCGCACCCGCCGCCCAGCACGCGCCCGTGGGCCGCGACGACCACCGGCTTGCGGGCATAGCGCACTTGCTGGATCGTTTCCTGAAATGTCTTGATGTGCCGATCTACCACCTTCATGGCCCTCAGCTTCACGGCGCCCGCCAATTCCAGAAGATTCGCCCCTACTGAAAAATTGCGCCCCTCGTTCCCTATCACAAGCCCCTTGAGCGAACGATCCGCCTCAACGTGTTCGATCGCATGCACGACGGCCTCCATCACGCCTTTCCCCAACGTGTTCGCCTTCGAGCGAAACTCCAGCAACGCGACGCCATCTCCGACATCGAGCAGCCCGGCGTCGCCCGATTCCCACAGCGTACGCCCTGCCTCCGACCGGATCGAAGCAAGCGCCACATAATCTTCCGGAACAGGATCGGGGGCATATCCCTCGCTTGCCGGCACATAGACCGTACGCGCTCCCGCGTCGTCCCGGTAAAACCCGCCGGCCCGCACGGCATCGTTCACCCAGGCAGGCGCTTCCAGTCCGGCATCGCTCAAATCATTCAGGACCCGCTCCACACCAATCACGTCCCACATTTCAAACGGGCCCAGTTCCCAACCGAATCCCCAGCGTACGGCGCGGTCCACATCGGCAGGCCGATCCGAAATTTCAGGAATTCTCCGGGCGGCATACGCCAATAAATCCAGGGTCGTGCCGCGAACGAAGTCTCCGGCGCGTCCCCTGGACTCGTACAGCGCCCGCAGCCGGTCGCCCGGGGTGCGCAGCTTGCGTATTTTTTTCAGGGCGGACAAGAGGATGGGCTTGGCGGAAGAATACTCCAGGGTTTCCGGATCCACGGACTTTATTTCGCCGTCCTCTTTCCTGTAAAACCCCGCACGGGTCTTCTGCCCAAGCCGTCCGGCCTGCACAAGCCGGCCCAGCAATTCCGGAGGACTGAACGCGGCGCGGCTCTCGTCATCCGCCACGGCCTCGTGCAGATTGCGGGCCACCGCCCAAAGCACATCCAGCCCCACCACATCCGCGGTACGGAACGTGGCGGACCGGGGACGCCCAACCAGCGGCCCGGTCAGGGCGTCGATCTCTTCGATCGTATAGCCCTGTTCCGTAAAGCCCCGAAGCGCCTGCATCATGCCGTACACCCCGATGCGATTCCCGATGAAGTAGGGCGTGTCCTTTGCTACGACGATGCTTTTTCCAAGATGAATCCGGCCAAAATGGGCAATGCGGGCAAGAATCTCCGGATCCGTATCCGGAGAAGGAATCAGTTCCAGCAACCGCAAATAGCGAGGAGGATTGAAAAAGTGCGTGCCGAGAAAAGCGCGCCGGAACGCCTCGCCGCGGCCGGATGCGATCTGCTCCACGGAAAGCCCGCTCGTATTGGTGGACACAATGGTCCCGGGCCGGATGATCGACTCGACCCGGTCGAACAGGGCGCGTTTGGCGTCCAGTTGCTCAACGACTGCCTCGATCACCCATTCCACGTCGGACAGCCGGTCGAGGTGATCCTCGAAATTGCCGGACTCGACACGACGCAACGCCGCCTCATCAAAAAACGGGGCCGGTTTGAGGTGGGCGGCCGCTTTAAGCCCCCGCTCGACGATCGCATTCCGGTTTTTCCCTTCTACGGATGGCACATCGAACAGAAACACCTGCAGGCCCGCATTGGCGAGGTGCGCCGCAATCTGTGCGCCCATGGTCCCGGCGCCCAGTACAGCGGCCTTGCGAAACGGGAAATAGGCATGGGGTGGAGCGAATGCGCCCGAAGCACGGTCACCGGCTACCGTTGAATGTGCGTGCATATGAATGAATCCCTTACTGGCTGAAATCGTAACGGACGGCGATCAGTCATCGTGGTCCTGTCTCTCTTTCTCCACAACTACGATCGCTGCGGGCAGATCCCCGTCGCCGTACATCTCCCTGATATCTTCTGCAAATGCCTCCTCGACCTGCCTGCGGCGCACCTTCAGCGTGGGCGTAAGGAGATTGTTCTCCGTCGTCAGCGAAGCGGACACGATGCGAAATCTTTTTATGCGGTTCCAGGGGTCCATGCCCGTGTTGGCCTCCTCAACCAAATGACGCAAATGCGATTGCACGTCGGGCAGGGCGAGCAGCTCCTCCCCCGATATGCCTTCCCCCGCACCGATGGATCGGGCATAGTCCCCCAATTTTTCCATGTCAGGAAAAACAAGCGCCGTGCAATACCTGAATCCGCTGCCCAGAACCATCGCCTCTTCAACCACCGGGTGCGCCCGGAGCCGGTTCTCGATAGGCTGGGGAACCACATATTTCCCGGTCGAGAGCTTGAAAAGAGATTTCTTCCGGTCCGTAATCCGCAGGTATCCCTCCGGTCCAAATTCCCCTATATCGCCTGTATGGAACCATCCTTCTTCGTCGATTACCTCGCTCGTCAAGGCATCGTTCTTGTAGTATCCCTGCATGATGTACGGACCGCGCGTCAGAATCTCTCCATCTTCCGCAATCGTCACTTCCGCTCCCGGAATCATTTCGCCCACCGTACCGGGCTGGACACGCCCTTTCCGGTTAAAGGAAATCACCGGGCTGGTTTCCGTGAGACCGTATCCCTCCAGCACGGGGATGTTCGCCGCAGCAAACAGATTCGTCAGCTTTGCGCCCAGCGCCGCGCCGCCCGAGATAAGAAAGTGTACGCGTCCGCCCAACGCCTTCCGCCATTTGCTGAACAGGAGGCGGTCCGCCACCTTGAGGGACAACGCATGAATTCCGCCCGGCTTCGATAATACGTCGTAGCGCTCGCCGGTAGACAGCGCCCAGGAAGCAATGGCCTTTTGAATGCCGCTCATACCGGCAATGCGGGTCGCTACCGCTGCATACACCTTCTCCAGAACCCGGGGCACCGTGGCGAATATGGTAGGCTGCACTTCGGCGATGTGCTGCATAAGAAACTCCTGCGAGGTGAAATACACCGGCGAGCCATGATACACAAAGCCGTAATGAAGCGCCCTGGCAAAGATATGGGTCAACGGCAAAAACGAAATGATCTGCTCGCCATCCTCGCCTGTACGGTAATCCGGCATCCCGGAAAAGGATGTAAGGGCGTTGGCGCTGATATTTTCATGCGTCAGCACGACGCCCTTCGGCTGCCCGGTCGTGCCGCTCGTATAAAGAATGGTGGCTATATCCTGCGGTCCGACCCGTGCGCGCAGCCCCGCAACGGCTTCCGCATTTTCTTGCAGCCGACGACGACCGGATTCCCGCACGGCTTCGAGCGTGTATGCTTCTATGCCATCCGGAAGAGACAGCCCGTCAGGAATATCCCCTTCCGCTACAATCACCGCAGAAACCGCGGAGCATGCAGACAACGCGTCCCGGATTTCTTCCAGGTGCTTTCCGCTCGAAACGGCCACCACCTTCGCCTCCGAATGCACCAGAACATACCGGATCTGTTCGGGTGCATGCGCAAGGTACAGGGGCACGTTGATCACGCCGGCAAGCAAGCAACCCATGTCCACCACACAGAATGACACGTCGCTCTCCATATAGAGCGCAAGACGATCCCCGTGGGACAAACCCAGCGCAGCGAGACCCAGCGCCGCTTCCTCGGAATGGCGCCGAAATTCGTCCAGCGAAAGAGACTTCCAGCCATCCCCCTCCGGCTGATTGAGCGCCCGGCTATTCACGTACCGGTCCGATGCCTCGTACAACAGGTCCGGCAAGGTCTTCCCCAGCGTAAGCGTGCCGCTGCCCGGCGGCGCAACGTATACCTTTTCTGATGTTATGTCCGACATGACCATTCCCTATTCTGAATAAGAAGCATACACCCCTCAAAGAAAAGGAAAAACGAGGACAGGAAAAGACCTCGAATGCATAAAAATTTAGAATACTCTGATTACATAACAAAGGCCGCCCGATGTCCTCGGACGGCCTTTGTTTGCCCACGCCAGGGCCTGGACAAAACGGGCATTATGCTACGATCATCATTTCTTGCGTAACGTCACATTGCCCACCGCAGCATACAGGCGCAGGTCCGGGCCGCCGCCATTGACACTGCCGGAGAAGGATTTTCTGGTCCATTTGCCTTCCACCTCCAGCGGATAATCCGTACGCGCCGATCCTACGGCGCACTCTGCATCGACATCCACCCCTACACTGCCCGCCAGGTACACCACCACATTCCCGGCGCCCGTGCTGAAATCAGAATCTCCGTCCGGTTGTTCGGTGATAAACACTTCGATGTTTCCGGCGCCTGCCTTGACAGTGGCTTCGCCACGTACGGCCCCGACATCCACGTTGCCGGCGCCCGTATGCACTTCCAGTTCCTCTCCCGTACCTTCGATAACGATATTTCCGGACCCGGATACCACATTGACCGACCCGCTTACCTCACCAATTTCAATGTTACCCGCCCCGGTCACACCGGAAATGTCTCCGGAAAAGGATCCCAACTCGACAGTGCCTGCACCCGCCTTGAATTCAATGTTGTAATCCTCCGGAATCCTGGCCCGCACCCGAACCACGAGCCGATCCGTACTGGAGCGGATACGATTCCAGAAGGTATCTTCATTGTCGAAGCGCGACCCGACGTAGATACCGCCGTCCCGTTCCTCGATCTGGAGATCGTGCCGTTCGAAGATATCCTCGGCCTTTGACCGATCATCGGTCGTCACCTTGCGTTCCACCTCGATGAGCACCTCCCTGCCAGGCCCGGGCAGTACCTCAACCCGGCCCCGATCTATCTCCAGTTCCAGCGTACCGCCGGGTCGAACCTTGTAGGAGCGCTTGACCGTATCCTTGATATCGATCAGGTCAGGGTCGCCGGCATAGGCGTTCGCCGCAATCAGCAGCGCAGCGACAAGCAGGGGCAACTTTCCGGCACATCGGGGGAAGCGTTTCGGCATGGTGCGGCCCTCGTCGTTTGGCAGGGCAATTGGCAGAGCAATTCGTGGGGCGGTACTCCGTAATACGGGATATTTGTCCCGGAGTTACGGAATGCGGCAAAAAATTGCTGCGAAACGTCCGCGACGCCCCGAATCCGCAGCGTTCCCCGCTTGCAATTACGATATCCCTTGCGCACGAGCGTGAAGCGCCAGGCGAAGTGGTTTTGATCAGAGTATCCTATACCCCGACTTCCTCTGTCTTTTCGTCGGGCGCACCAGGCGCTGCCGCAACTCCATCTCCATCGCCGCCCAGCGCTGCCTGCAACTCGGCAAGTTCGGTCTTCGAACCGACGACCACATCACGGAAACGGCGTTGGCCGGTTCCTGCCGGGATCGGATGTCCGACAATCACATTCTCCTTGAGTCCGTAAAGCGGATCCATCTGGGCCCTGATAGCCGCGTTGGTGAGCACCTTGGTGGTCTCCTGGAATGAGGCTGCCGACACGAACGAATCGGTCGAGAGTGCAGCCTGCGTGATGCCAAGAAGAATCGGTTGCGCCACAGCCGGTTGCGCTTCGCACGCCTCCACCTGCTTGAGATCCTGGCGCTTCAGAGCCGAATTCACTTCTCTCATTTGCCTCCGGCTTACGATATCACCGACCGACAGGTCGGAATCGCCCGCATCGGTGATCACGAACCGGTCGTAGAGACGATCATTGAGTTCCTCCATGGCAAACCGGTCCACCGTGTCGTCTTCCAGCAACGTCGTATCGCCCGGATCCGACACACGCACCTTCTGCATCATCTGGCGAACAATCACTTCGATATGCTTGTCGTTGATGGTCACACCCTGCATGCGGTACACTTCCTGTATCTCGTTCACGAGATATTCCTGCACAGCGCGCGGCCCCTTGATGGACAAAATATCCTGCGGGGATACCTGCCCGTCCGAAAGCCGCCCCCCCGCACGCACGAAATCATGCTCGTGCACAAGCATATGCCTCGAAAGCGGAACAAGATATGTCCGGCTTTCCGAACCGTCGCGAGAAGTAACAATGATCTCCTGTGCGCCGCGCCGACGTCCCCCAAAACGAACGACGCCGTCGATCTCGGAAACGACTGCCGGATCGACCGGCATCCTGGCCTCGAACAATTCGGTCACGCGTGGAAGACCGCCCGTGATATCGCCCGTTTTGGCAGACTGGCGCGGAATCTTCACCATGACCTGCCCTGCCTGAATCTCCTCGCCCTCATCCACCTGAATGCGCGCCCTTACAGGGAGCGTATATTCACGGTCCACATCTTTCTCCCTCTTGACAATGAGGGCCGGGGTCAGCAAGCGCTCGCGGCTCTCGGTAATAACCTTTTCCTTGTGACCGGTCTGTTCGTCGGATTCTTCCCGGTATGTGGTGCCTTCCACAATATCCTTGAAGGATATCGTACCGGATACTTCCGATAGAATTACACTGTTGTAGGGGTCCCAACTGGCCAGGACACTTCCCTTCTCGACGATCTCTCCGTCAGAAATCAGCATCTCGGCGCCATACGGGATCACATACGAAATAAGGCGTCGACCTGCATCTTTAGGATCAACGATCCATACCTCTCCCTGGCGGGTGAGCACCACGTCTTTTTCCCCTTCGCCATCATCAAGCGTAACGGTCCGTAGATTTTCGTACACCGCCTTACCGGCGAATTTCGTCTGGAGCGTACTTTCCGCAGAGATGAGGCTTGCCGTACCTCCGATATGAAAGGTCCGGAGCGTAAGCTGCGTACCCGGCTCTCCAATGGACTGCGCAGCAACTACGCCGACCGCTTCGCCCGTTTCCACAAGGTGTCCGGTGGCAAGATTTCGCCCGTAGCACCAGGCGCACACGCCGCGGCGCGACTCGCATGTCAGGGCCGAGCGTATTTCAACCTCCTCGATCGACGTTTCGGAAATCCGCCGGGCCCGCGGCTCATCGATCATCTCATTGGCGGCAATGATGAGTTCACCGGAAAGCGGGTCCCGAACGTCGTGCATGGAGACGCGCCCCACGATACGATCGGCCAGCGGCTCGACGATTTCCTCATTATCCTTCAGGGCGGATATCCGGATTCCACGCAGCGTGCCGCAATCCTCCTGAATGATGGTCACATCCTGGGCGACATCCACCAGACGACGGGTCAGGTACCCGGCGTCAGCCGTTTTCAGCGCGGTATCGGCAAGCCCCTTGCGGGCGCCGTGTGTCGAAATAAAGTATTCGAGGACGGAAAGCCCTTCCTTGAAGTTGGAAATGATCGGGTTCTCGATAATTTCCCCTACCGAACCCACCAGGCTCTTCTGCGGCTTGGCCATGAGGCCGCGCATGCCCCCAAGCTGGCGAATCTGCTCCTTGGAACCCCGCGCACCCGAGTCCGCCATCATATAAATGGCGTTGAACCCTTCCTTGTCATTCCGAAGGGTTTCAAAAAGCGTTTCGGAAACCCGGTTGTTGGTCTTCGTCCAGATGTCGATCACCTGATTGTAGCGCTCGCTCTCGAACATGAAGCCCATTTCGTAATTGCCGCGCACACGGTCCACCTCTGCCTGTGCATCCGAGATGATCTTTTCCTTCATGTCCGGCACGATGATATCGGCCAGTGAGAATGTGAGCCCTGCAGTGGTAGCCTGCTCAAAGCCCAGTTGTTTGATGTCATCGAGGAAACGGGCAGCCTTTTCAAACCCGCTGGCCTTGAGTACGCGTGCAATGATCGGGCGCAGATTGCGCTTCGTAAGCACTTCGTTGATGAAACCGACTTCCTCGGGAACCACCTCATTGAAAAGAACCCGGCCCACCGTCGTCTCCTCCACCTTTCCAGGCGTTATGCGCACGTGGATGCGGGCATGCATATCAAGTTGCTCCTGGTCATACGCCTGCCGCACTTCTGCAACGCTCGCGAATCGCATGCCGTCTCCTTTCCGGTCCGACCGCATTTTCGTGAGGTAATACAAACCAAGAACCATGTCCTGCGTGGGCACGGCGACCGGGCCGCCGTGGGCGGGACTGAGAATGTTGTGGCTCGAAAGCATGAGCACCCAGGCCTCCAGGCAGGCATCATGGCTGAGCGGGGCATGCACCGCCATCTGGTCTCCATCGAAATCGGCATTGAAGGCCGTACATACCAGCGGATGCAACCGGATGGCTTTGCCCTCGATAAGAATCGGCTGGAATGCCTGTATGCCCAGACGATGCAACGTGGGAGCCCGGTTCAGCATGACAGGACGCCCTTCGAGCACCTTCTCGAGGATATCCCAGACGTCCGCGGTGCGCCGGTCCACCACTTTTTTCGCACTCTTGACCGTCTTGACGATGCCTCGCTCGATGAGTTTGCGAATGACAAAGGGCTTAAACAGTTCGACCGCCATCTCTTTCGGCAAACCGCACTGGTGTATATCGAGTTCGGGACCCACGACGATAACGGACCGACCCGAATAATCCACGCGCTTGCCGAGCAGGTTCTGCCGGAACCGCCCCTGCTTGCCCTTGAGCATATCGCTAAGCGATTTCAGGGCCCGGTTCGAATCACTGCGTACGGCGTTGGCCTTTCGGCTGTTGTCGAACAACGAATCGACCGCTTCCTGCAGCATGCGCTTCTCGTTGCGCAAAATGACTTCAGGGGCCTTTATGTCGATGAGCCGTTTCAGGCGGTTATTGCGGATGATTACGCGACGGTACAGATCGTTCAGATCAGACGTGGCAAACCGTCCACCCTCGAGCGGGACCAAGGGACGCAGTTCCGGCGGAATAACCGGAATGACCCGCATGACCATCCATTCGGGCCGGTTTTCGAGCCGCGTGTTGGCGTCACGGAACCCTTCGACGACTGCAAGGCGCTTCAGGGCATCGGCCTTGCGGGCCTGACTTGTCTCCGTCTTGATCTGAATACGAAGTTTTTGCGACAGAGACGACAGATCCAGGCGCCGCAGGATCGTCTCCACCGCCTCGCCCCCGATTCGAGCGATAAATTTGTTCGGATCGTCGTCGGAAAGCCGATTGTTGTCTTCCCGGATCTGATACAGAATGTTGAAATACTCGTCCTCGTTCAAGAGCTGGTTTTCCTCGACACCATACTCTGCGGCGCTGCCTGCCTGAATGACCACATAGTTTTCATAATAGATGATTTTCTCAAGGTCTTTCGACTTGAGACCAATGAGATGGCCGATCTTGTTCGGCAGCGTCTTGAAGTACCAGATATGCACCACGGGCACACTAAGCGTAATATGCCCCATGCGCTCGCGGCGCACCTTTTTCTGCGTCACTTCCACGCCGCAGCGGTCGCAGACGATGCCCTTGTAGCGGATACGCTTGTACTTGCCGCAATGGCACTCCCAGTCCTTGACGGGCCCGAATATTTTCTCACAAAAAAGACCGTCCTTTTCCGGCTTGAAAGACCGGTAATTGATGGTTTCGGGCTTGAGCACTTCTCCATGAGACCGCTCCAGCACACTTTCCGGGCTGGACAAACTTACGGTGATTCGGCTGAAATGCTTCCTGATTTGCTGCGTCTTTCCGTAGGGCATATTGGCTCTTTCGCAATTCTGAATGCTGGAACGGGGGCGCGGCGCCTTCCCGTGCAGGGCGACTACAGTGCGTGATCAATCGAGGCGGACTTCGAGACCAAGTCCCTGAAGTTCTCGAACAAGTACCTGAAAGCTCTCCGGCATACCGGCTTCGGGCATGTTCTCTCCCTTTACGATTGACTCGTATGCTTTCGACCGCCCCTGGACATCATCCGACTTGTAGGTCAGCATCTCCTGCAAGGTGTGGGCAGCACCGTAGGCATATAGCGCCCACACCTCCATCTCTCCCAGGCGCTGCCCGCCAAGCTGCGCCTTACCTCCCAGCGGCTGTTGCGTAATGAGGCTGTACGGGCCAATGCTGCGAGCATGGATCTTGTCTTCCACAAGATGACTCAGCTTCAGCATATAGATGTAGCCCACAGTGGTTTTTTCATCGAACTTCTTGCCGGTGCGTCCATCGTAAAGCTGGGCGCGCCCGTCGATCGGCAGGTCCGCATCCTCGAGCTTGGTCCGGATGTCGTCCATCGTCGCCCCGTCGAAAATAGGCGTCGCGAACGACGTGCCGAGTTTTTTGCCGGCCCATCCGAGAAGTGTCTCGAATATCTGGCCGAGGTTCATACGCGAAGGCACACCAAGGGGATTGAGCACGATATCAACCGGCGTTCCGTCCTCGAGAAACGGCATATCTTCCACGGGAACGATGCGGGCAACCACTCCCTTGTTTCCGTGGCGGCCAGCCATCTTGTCCCCCACTTGCACCTTACGCTTGCGCGCCACATACACCTTCGCAAGCTGCACGATGCCCGGAGGAAGCTCATCCCCCATCTGCACCTGATGCTTGTCACGCTTCGTTTCGCCGTCAATGCGGCTGCGGGCACGCGCATAATTGCGAAGCAGTTGGCGAATGCGCTCGTTCGTTACCTGATCGCTCGTCATATCCTTGCCGGAAGCAAGCTGATCAGGTGAAATGTCCTTCAGTGCGGTCTTCGTGAACTTTGCTCCCTTCGAAAGCAGCACGGCGCCTTCACGGTCTTCCACACCGGCAGACGATTTCCGGCCCACGATCCGGAAGAATTTTTCCCAGAACAACCTGTCCAGTTCTTCTTTTTCGCGATCGAACTGCGCATCGATTTCGGCAAGGCGTTTCCCTTCCAGTTTCTTCGAGGCGGAATCCAGCTTGCGGCGGCCAAACAGTTCCGTAGCAATCACTACGCCCTTCATGCCCGGAGGCGCCGTAAGGGAGGCATCTTTTACATCACCAGCCTTATCGCCGAAAATGGCGCGGAGAAGTTTCTCCTCAGGCGTGGGATCCGTTTCACCCTTGGGAGTGATCTTGCCTACAATGATATCGCCGGCGTTCACCTCGGCGCCTACGCGAATGATGCCTCGCTCATCGAGATCCTTTGTAGCTTCTTCCGAGACGTTCGGGATCTCGCGGGTAAGTTCTTCCTCTCCACGCTTCGTATCGCGCACCTGCAACTCGAATTCCTCGATATGTATCGACGTGTACACATCCTCGGTTACGAGCCGCTCGGACAGCACGATGGCATCTTCGAAATTGTAGCCGCGCCAGGGCATGAAAGCAACCAGCACATTTTTGCCCAATGCAAGCTCTCCGTTTTCCGTGGCGAACCCATCCGTCAGCACCGTACCCGGAGAGACGCGCTGTCCTTTCTCGACGATCGGTTTCTGATTGACACTGGTGTCCTGGTTCGTTCGGCGGAACTTCACAAGTTGGTACTCACGCACAGTTTCTTCGAAACCCAGATCCGCATCCTCCATGGTTTGATCATAGCGTACCACGATGCGCGTAGCGTCTACATACTCAACGACGCCCTCGCCTTCCGCAACGAGCACCGCGCGCGAATCTTTTGCAACCCGCCCTTCAAGACCCGTGCCGACCAGGGGAGCTTCGGCGCGCAACAGGGGAACAGCCTGGCGCTGCATATTCGACCCCATGAGGGCGCGATTGGCATCGTCGTGCTCGAGAAAAGGAATCAGACTTGCCGCGGGAGACACAATCTGGTTCGGAGCCACATCCATATATTCGACACGGCTCGGCGGTATGATGGGAAAATCACCCCGGTGGCGACACTTCACGTAGTCATTGACGAAATTGCCCTTTTCGTCGATCGGGGCATTCGCCTGGGCAATGACCGCATTGTCTTCCTCCTCTGCAGAAAGAAAACGAATTTGCTTCGTCACCTTACTGTTTTCAACCACCCGGTACGGCGTTTCAATAAAGCCGAAATCGTTGATGGTGGCATGTACGCAAAGCGAGGAAATCAGGCCAATATTCGGACCTTCCGGGGTCTCGATAGGACACAACCGCCCGTAGTGTGTGTAGTGCACGTCGCGAACCTCGAAACCCGCGCGTTCACGCGTTAATCCACCCGGCCCCAGCGCTGACATGCGGCGCTTGTGCGTCAATTCGGCCAGCGGATTCGTCTGATCCATGAACTGGCTGAGCTGATTGGTTCCGAAAAAGGTGTTGACCACACTCGAAACCGTACGGGCATTGACCAGATCTTGCGGCGAAAACTTGTCTGCGTCGCGCAAGTTCATCCGCTCCTTGATCGTACGAGCCATGCGTGCAAGACCCAGCGAGAATTGGGTTCCAAGCTGTTCGCCTACGGTACGCACCCGGCGGTTGCCGAGGTGGTCAATATCGTCTACGCTGCTCTTTCCGTTCTGAAGATTAACCAGCTCACGGATAATCGCCACGATGTCGTCGGGCGTCAACGTCAACGTATCCGAAGGCGTGTCGAGATCCAGGCGGGAATTGATGCGGTACCGGCCCACCTCTCCAAGGTCGTAACGCTTTTCACTAAAAAAGAGCCGGTCCAGAATACCCCGGGCGCTTTCCAGATCAGGCGCCTCGCTGCCTCGAAGCTGCAGGTACATGTATTCCAGCGCCTCGGCATACGAATGCGCAGGATCCTTGCGCAGGGTTTCGATCAGTGTGGATTTGTCAAGTTGCTCCTGTTCATCCTTCTTCAGCAGCCAGACGGCCTTGATGCCCGCTTCCTTCAGCTTTGCATAATCTTCCTCCTGAAGCACATGATCGGCAGGAAGGATGATCTTGCGATTTTTTTTCTCCTCAAGGATCTCTCCGGTGTCCTCATCAACGATCTCGTGCACTTCTTCGACAGTAATCGAAGCAGCCAGATTGCGACCGACCCACTTACCGAACAACCGCTTCGTCGAAACGTCCCCTTCGTCAGCCAGATCGAATATTTTCAGGATTTCATCGTTGGACGAGTGTCCCAGTGCACGCAAAAGCGTCGTTACCGGAAGTTTCTTCTTCCGATCGATATAAGCCCACATGACGTTGCTTACATCGGTCGAAAATTCAATCCAGGAGCCGCGGAAAGGTATTACGCGGGCTGAGAAAAGCTCTGTGCCGTTCGGATGAATGCTTAACCCGAAAAACACCCCGGGACTACGGTGCAATTGTGAAACAACGACACGCTCCGCGCCATTGATAACGAAGGTGCCCTGCCGCGTCATGAACGGCAGATTCCCGAGATACACTTCCTGCTCGATCGCTTCTTCCGGTTCGTCCTCGTCCTCGTCTTCCTTGCTCGACAGGCGAAGCCGCGCCTTCAGCGGCACGGCATAGGTCAGGCCCTGCGCAATACACTCCGACACGGAATGCTTTGGAGCATCCAGGTCGTAGTCTATGAATTCGAGGGTATACCGCTCACGGCTGTCCTGAATCGGAAAATGCTCCTTGAAAACCCCCTGGAGTCCGATATGCTTTCGTTCTTCCGGCGACACATCAGGCTGCGCAAAATCCGCGAACGACTGGAGCTGGATATCCAGAAAGTCCGGGTATTCGTGTATGGTCGGAATACGAGCATAGGATATGCGCTTGCTTTGCGTTGCTTGACCGTTCGTATGGGGCATGGATGGAGTGACTGGTAAGGAGAAAAACGTGTCGAACGATAACGATGCAAAGGATGCGCGACGCACAAGGCGCCGCAACCTTCCCGTCTACTTGAGTTCGACTTCGGCGCCCGCTTCTTCGAGCTTGGTCTTTATCTCCTGCGCCTCGTCTTTACCGACCGCTTCCTTGACGGTGTTCGGTGCGCCGTCCACAAGCTCCTTCGCTTCCTTGAGACCAAGGCCGGTGAGACTGCGTACCTCCTTGATGACGGCAATCTTGTTGCCCCCGATGCCCTTCAGCACGACATTGAATTCCGTTTGCTCCTCGGCGCCGGCTGCCCCGTCGCCTCCGGCAGCGGGCCCGGCTATGACTGCTGCGGCTGCTGCGGCCGGCTTGATACCGTACTCCTCCTCAAGAAGAGTGGCCAGGTCATTGGCGTCCTTGACCGTGAGGTTAACAAGTTCTTCTGCGATTTTCTTGATGTCCGCCATGTTGGATTCGTTCTCCTGCGAGCAGTCTCTGCCGCCGTACTCCGGCAACTGTGCCGCACATTAAGGATGGATGGTGAAAGTGACGATGATGGTGTTTGAGTCGGGCATGACGCACGGTCATGCAGCGCGATCTGCAATTTCGCGAATCGCAGCAGTCAGGTTACGGGCAGGCGCCTGCACCTTGCCGACCACATTCGAAACAGGAGCGAGCAACAAGCCGACCACATCGCCTATGAGCTCGCCTTTCGACTTAAGCGATGCCAGTACATCCAGCGAGCCCTCCCCGTAAAAAGCGCCATCTATGTAAACGGCCTTGACTTCAGGGTGAGTTGCTGACTCATCTTTCAGAAAATCCCGGATGACACGGGCCGGCGCCGACGGTTCCCCGCCGAATGCAATAGCCGTAGGCCCCTTCAGGTACTCCAGTAATTCACTGTACGCGGGACGCTCCTCCATTGCGAGGCGCACCAGGGTATTCTTATACACCTTGAACGACACGCCGGCATCGCGGAAACGATTGCGCAAATCGTTTGCCTGGCTGACAGTCAGCCCGGAATAATTGGTCAGGTAAACAATCGTGTTTGCGTCGAGCATCTGCGCGATCTCCGCAACGACCGTTTTCTTCTCTGTTTTTGTCATGGGCATGTCGGCGCCTCGCTATCTCGATCGGTTGCTCTCAGGCTATCCGGCATAAACCGGCTATGCTACTTGCAATCAGGAATAGGATAAACGGGTAAAAAGCGCTACCGCAGCGCACTCACGACCTGGATACGATCCAGTGGGATCGGCGGCCCCATCGATGTCGAAATCGAAGCTGATCGGACATACGTACCCTTCGCCGAGGCGGGACGCAGCCGAAGCACTTCCTTAAGAAACACCTCCGCATTTTCCCGGAGATGATCTGCGGAAAACGACACTTTCCCGATCGGCGTATGAAGATTTCCGGATTTGTCCACGCGGAAATCGATTTTACCCGCCTTGACCTGTTGCACAGCCGGACCGACATCCATGGTGACCGTGCCGCTTTTGGGGTTAGGCATAAGCCCTCTGGGTCCCAGTACGCGCCCGAGTTTGGCGACGTCACGCATCACATCGGGGGTAGCGACCACCACATCGAAATCGGTCCATCCTTTTTTCTGGATACGTTCGATAAAGTCATGCAGGCCGACATAATCGGCGCCAGCCTCTCTGGCCTCTTCCTGTTTGCCCTCGCTGGCCAGTACAAGCACACGCACCTCCTTGCCCGTGCCGTGCGGCAGTGCCGCCGTACCCCTCACCATCTGATCGGCATGGCGCGGATCGACCCCAAGACGCAGGTCGATATCGACCGATTCGTCGAATTTGGCGGCGCTTGCCTTCGCAATCAGGGCACAGGCATCTTCGAGGGTAAAGGGACCTCCTGCCTCTTTGACCATCTCGGCCGCCTGCCGGTAACGTTTTCCTTTTTTCGCCATCCGATTATGTAGCGGACGTAGTGCTTATGTCAACGATGATGGAATGCGACGGATGGAGAAACACTGCCCCGGCCGTACAATAACTCCCCCGCTTAAGAGGGTCCGCCCTCGACGCGCACTCCCATAGAACGCGCCGTGCCAGCTATCATGGAGGCTGCCTTGTCGATATCGAATGCGTTGAGATCCTCCATCTTCTGCCCGGCAATCTTGCGGCAATCCTCCCAGGTTACCGTTCCCACTTTATTTCGCAGGGAATCTCCGGATCCCGACGGAATATTCGCGGCAGTCTTCAAAAGCACCGCCGCAGGGGGGCTCTTGACGATAAAGCTGAAGGTCTTGTCGGTATAAACCGTGATCACGACAGGCAGGACAAGCCCCATCCTGTCCTGCGTCGCCGCATTGAATTGCTTGCAGAACTCCATGATATTCACCCCTTTCTGCCCCAACGCGGGGCCTATCGGGGGGGCCGGATTCGCCTGTCCGGCCTTGATCTGAAGCTTGATGTACCCGTCGATCGGCTTCGCCATACTGTAAAGCGCGGTGCAAACGCCAGAGAAATCGTAAATCG
Organism: Rhodothermales bacterium; assembly: GCA_965117025.1. Lineage (GTDB taxonomy): Bacteria > Bacteroidota > Rhodothermia > Rhodothermales > VXPQ01 > VXPQ01. The sequence continues at coordinate 2,750,164 of OZ220746.1, read as the reverse complement.
TACCGTATTTACCTGTACGCCCGGCTCCCGCCTTCTGTTAGTTTGATAACAAAAGTCAGCCTACCAGTATCGGAAATTTTTGGGAAATATTCCACAAAAAATACGGGATACACGCATGGGTTCTAATATTCTTCACAATCGGACGATTAGGACCTGTCAACGCTATGCAGGCCCTGAATACCTAATCGTCCCGCTCCACCTGGAGATAATCCAGTTCCAGGGGCGTCTTGCGCCCAAAAATAGATACCATCACCTTGACTTTCATTTTGTCGGGATACACCTCCTCGACAAAACCGCTGAAATTGTTGAACGGGCCATCCACCACCTTCACGAGATCGCCGTTCTTGAACGGCATTTCCGGCTGTTCGCCCGCCTCCCGGACCTCGTTCATTTTGCCCATGATCCGGTTTATTTCATCGGGGCGAAGCGGCGTGGGCTCGTCGCCTGTGGTCAGAAAACCAATCACCGAGGGAAGATTGGAAATAACATGCTGCAATTCGGTATCCAGGGCAATATGCAGCATCACATATCCCGGAAAGAACGTCTTCTCGCGCGTACGCTTCTTGCCGCTGCGCATCTCGAAAACGGTCTCGGTAGGAATCATCACTTCATTGATTCTGTCCTCCAGATTGAGACGCTCGATCTCCTTTTCGAGATATTGCTTGACCTTTTTTTCGTGGCCCGAAAACGTGCGCAGCACGTACCATTTGCGGATGATGTCCTTGTCCTTGACCATCGTTCCTGTACCTGAGAAAATGTCTCGACGAGATATGCTTCGGCGCGACCGGATCAGCTGTATATGAACTCCAGCGCCCGGCTAATGATCTGATCGGCTCCCCAAATGTACAGGGAAATAATCATCGTCGCCAGCAGGGTGATCAGCGTATTGCTGACCAGTTCGTTACGCGCAGGCCAACTGACCTTGCGCATCTCCTTGCTTACGTCGCCCAGATATTCGGCCACCTTCATGTTTGATCCTGGTTACGGCGCATGACGCCATGAATGTTGCGGGCACGGGCGGCAGGACTCGAACCTGCAGCCTGCGGTTTTGGAGACCGCTGCTCTGCCAATTGAGCTACGCCCGTGTATACGGCGATGGTTACTGCTGCATGATTCGTTATGTAAAAAGCGGCGTCGCATCGCATGAGCCGCCTATCGGATTTGAACCGATGACCCCTTCCTTACCATGGAAGTGCTCTACCACTGAGCTAAGGCGGCCGAAACCGGCATGTGCTTGCTGGAGCGGAAGACGGGATTCGAACCCGCGACCCTCAGCTTGGAAGGCTGATGCTCTACCATCTGAGCTACTTCCGCTGCGATACGTCATACGGTACTCTGGCCGGGAAGGCGCACCGTACGGGCGCTCCCCATCACATAAAGCCGTCGAACGAAAACGAAAAAGAGTGGGCAGGGGAGGATTCGAACCTCCGAACCCTGAGGGAGCAGATTTACAGTCTGCCGCCTTTGACCACTCGGCAACCTGCCCGGTACTGCCGGAGAACACGCTCCGAAAAGGTCCTCTCAAAAACACCTGGTCAAATGAAGAGCTGGCGAAGGGACTCGAACCCCCAACCTGCTCATTACAAGTGAGCTGCTCTACCGGTTGAGCTACGCCAGCCTCGCCGCCTTCCGAGCGACCCCAGTCTTTCAAATTACGTATTCGCAGCGCACGGTGTCAACCTGTATGCCGCAAACAGGGGCAGCATATCCCGCAGAGACATCAAAGTTTCCTTACCGGGGTTTGCTTTTTGCATTTTCCCCTGATTTCCTTGAAGAACGCTTCCTTTTTTGAACATATCGGCGCACCCCGCCTGCGAGCAACGCTAAACCGATCAGGCACAGCACGACTCGCCCGTAATCCCGAAGCCAGAGGCCAACTTGCTGCCAATTATCGCCCACAGCATATCCGGCCCAGACAATCAGCGAGACCCACACCAGGGCGCTCAGCGTGGCTATCGCCGCGGTGCGCAAGGCGTCAAGACGGGCTATGCCGACCACGAGCCCGACGACCCCGCGGAGCCCCGCCAGAAACCGGTTGGCCGCCACAAGGCCATACCCCCAGCGGTCCAGTTGACGCCGAGCCCCGGCAATGCTCTCCGGCGGAACCCATCGGAGCCAGCGTGATCGCAGCACCGCATCGCCAACCAGATATCCGATAGAATACATGGTCATAAATCCCATAACACTGCCCAGCGTCGCCATGCCGGCCACAAGTACAAAATGCAGCTTGCCGATGCCCACGAGATATCCGCCGAACACCACCGCCATGTCCCCGGGCACAGGAGGAAGCACATTCTCCGCATAGGCAACCAGTAAAATACCGGTATAGGCCCATGCCGGAGACAACCCGTCTAACCAGATCACCAGGTCTTGCAGCAGATCACCCATTCCGGTCCATTGCTACGATCGTGCATATTGCAAACGCAGACGCTCCCTCCCCCCTTCCTGTAGCGTCCATTTTCTCGTGTGTTGTGGCCTTCACGGAAACAGCACCCTCATCTACAGAAAGGCAACGGGCGATGATCGCGCGCATCCGGGGGATATAAGGCTGAAGACGCGGGCGTTCAAGCACGACCGTCGCATCGATGTTATGCGCCCGGTATCCGGCTTCCAGGAGCTTGCCGGCCACACTGCCAAGCAGATCGGCGCCCGCTATGCCTGCCCAGCGCTCATCCGTTTCGGGAAAGTGGACGCCTATATCCCCGAGGGCCGCAGCACCCAGTAGCGCATCGGCTACGGCGTGCAGAAGCACATCCGCATCGGAGTGCCCGTCGAGCCCCTTGTCGAAAGGGATTTCCACCCCCCCGATAATCAGGGGGCGGCCTTCAACCAGGCAATGTATATCGTATCCGAAGCCGATCCTCATGTGTCTGCGGACGAAGTTCGTTCGAATGAAGACTGAATGATCCCGGCCAACTCGTAATCCGCCGGCGTGGTTACCTTGATATTCAATGTACTGCCTTCCACCAGGACCACAGACCGGCCGATATGCTGTACAAGCGCCACATCGTCCGAAGCGTCGCGTCCCTCGCTGCGAGCCGCGCGATGCGCCTCTTCAAGCCAGGCCCGGCGAAATGCCTGCGGCGTCTGCATACGGCAGAGTCGCTCCCTGTCGACGGTTTCTGCAAAGACGCCCCGGGATACTGCGCGCAGGGTATCGGAAACAGGCAGCGCAAGGGACGCTGCACCTTCCTGAAGAGCCATAGAGATCACGGCGTCGATGCACTCTGCGGGGACAAAGGGGCGTACCGCATCGTGCACAAGCACAATATCCATATCTGAAGATACGGATCCGGCGGGAGGCGCTGCATCGAGCGCCGCCGCAACAGAGGCCTGCCGGCTGACTCCGCCCGAGGTCACGGTATGGATCTTCCGAAATCCGCGGACATGCAAATCCGAGGCCAGCCACCCCGTGTCCCCCTCCGGAGCAGCCACCACGATATAATCAACCCGGGGGTGCCTTTCGAATACACGGAGCGTTTGCACCAGAAGGGGCGCCCCGCCGAGATCCCGATATTGCTTGCGTGAGCCGCCCATGCGCACGCCCCGGCCCGCAGCCGGAACGAGTACGGTAACGATAGGCAATCCTTTCTTCACAGGGACCTCAGTGCCCGCAGGCAGCTATGTGCCGGTGCATCGCTAAAGCACCGGATCACAATATGAGCATGGCGTCTCCGAAGGAGAACAGGCGATACTTCTCTTCTATCGCAAGCCGATAGGACTCCATGACAAAATCATAGCCGGCAAACGCCGCTGTGAGCATGAGAAGCGTACTTCCAGGCTGGTGAAAATTCGTGAGCAGCCGCTCAGTGATTCTGAATTTATAGGGCGGACAAATGAACTTGTCGGTCCATCCACTGCCGGCCTTGCACAAATACGAGGCGGAAAGACTCGATTCGATAGCTCGAACCACGGTCGTACCGACCGCCGTTACCGTATTGTCCGGGGACAACAGCGCCTCGTTCACAGCGTTGGAGGTTTCCTCCGAGATCATAAAGCGCTCCGAATCCATCCGGTGCTTTGTCAGATCTTCCACTTCAACAGGACGAAAGGTGCCCAGTCCGACATGCAGTGTAGTAGGAACGATCCGAACCCCTTTGGCGCGCAGCGTCTCAATCAACTCCGGGGTAAAATGCAACCCCGCCGAAGGAACAGCGACTGCCCCCCGCTTCTCGGCAAAAACAGTCTGATAGCGCTCCCGATCCTGTTCTTCGACATCACGCCTCACATACGGCGGCAAAGGAGTCTGTCCAATCTCGTCTATCTTCGCATAGAGGTCCTGGTTTGTCCCCTCGAACACAAAGCGGATGGTTCGTCCCCGCGAGGTCGTATTGTCAATTACTTCGGCAATCAGTCCCCCATTGAAATACAACTTGTTGCCGATGCGAATCTTCCGCGCAGGATCGACAATGACATCCCACAACCTGCTTTCGGGATTCAACTCCCGAAGCAGGAATACCTCGATCTTCGCTCCTGTCTTTTCCTTGTTTCCGTACAGACGAGCCGGGAAAACTTTGGTGTCGTTTACAACAACGACGTCGCCTTCCCTGAAGTACTGTGGCAGATCCCTGATATGCCGGTGCTGGACCGTCCTGTTTGTACGATCAAGCACCATGAGCCGAGCCGCATCGCGCGGTTCGGCAGGGTACTTCGCTATGTGCTCCCTGGGATAATTGTACTTGAAATCCGATAGTTTCATACAGGATGTACATACAGGAAGGAACAGGAACGCGCCCCAAACGCCCGAACGGGCGTGGTGTTTCCAACGCCGCACGGAAGCGGTTTAAACAAAACTCCCTTTCTCGACAATGATGTTTTTGATATTTTGGCAATATTCGCATTGTCCGCCTTTTGTGGCGGTGTTACTTTTTTGTCTGTGCGCTCCCCCGTTTCCTTTCCACTGTGTTGCGACGCACATTCTTACTTCGCTGCTCTGCTATCCTGCTGCCGGCGGTACTGGCCCTCGCCGTCTTCCTTGCTGCTTGCGACCAGGGTTTTGCTCCACCCGACGAGCCCCCAACCGGTACGCTCGTTGTAGATATCACCTACGAAAATCACCCGGAAACCTGGCCCCCCACCGAGGATATTTATGAACTGCTGTTCGTCGCCCTGCGGTTCGTTCCAAAAGATACTGCCGACTTTCTGCAACTCAACCGGCTTATTTTCAGCGAGCGTCTTCAGTTTCATGTGGAGCGGCAAACCGTGACGCTCGACAGTGTCGCAACGGGGATTTACCCCTACTCCGGAGTTGCCCACAAATACGGTACTGACCTGTTCGCCTGGCGGCCCATCGGTCTTGTGGAAGAAGGCGGGGGTATAATTATCATCTCCCCCGGGCAAACCACCCGGGTCTCCATGTCGGCCGATTTTCTCAATCCGCCCCCATTCCCGCCGCCTGAAATTGAAATCCAATGAACGTCCTGAAAGCATGCTGGAGATTTGCAGCCTGCCTGTGCATGTTGCAGATGCTGGCCGGAACGAATGTAGCCGGAGCACAGGACGGCGCCATTGCAGGCCGCGTGACCAGCGCCACGGGCGACCCTCTGCCGGGAGCTAATGTCATCCTCGTCGAGACGACGTACGGAGACGCCACGGCACTGGATGGAACGTATCGTATCAGATCCGTACCGGTCGGAGCCTATCGCATACAAGCCTCCAGCCTGGGATTCGCGACGGAAATCCGGCAAATCGACGTAGTGGCGGACGACACGGTTCTTGTCGATTTCGTCCTTGAACCCATCGCCGTAGCGTCCCGTGAAATCGTCGTCACCACCACGCGCCACACTGCAGACGCCGGGGATATCGCCGCCAGCGTAAGCGTGCTCACTGCCGAGGATCTGGTAGTACGCAACGTGCTGGCGCTGGACGACGCCCTGCAGTACGTCCCCGGCGTACAACTGACCGGCAACGAGGTAAATATTCGAGGCTCGTCGGGATTCTCATACAACACGGGAAGCCGGATCCTGTTACTCGTGGACGGCATGCCTATGTTGAGCCCCGACGCGGAACGTATTCCGTTTGACCTGATCCCGGTACATCAAATCGAGCGGATCGAGGTGCTCAAGGGACCCGGCTCGGCACTATACGGGGGCGGAGCACTTGGCGGAATCATTCACATCCTCACGAAAACATACCCTGCCAAACCCGAAACGTTTGTTGAAGCCTACGGAGGAGCGTACCAGCCGGCGCACCACGCTATATGGCGCCGGGAGTGGAAAGCATCAAAGAAGCCAAGACCGCTGGGCGGCATCGCCATCAACCATGCTCGCCCCTTAAGCTCGAATACAGGCTTGTGGACCAGCCTGACCTACCGGTACGATGCAAGCCACCTGAACATGAACAGCTCGCGAAGCCTTCAGGGATTCTCCAAATTCACCTGGCGCGCCTCACCCGATTCTCATGTAAATATCCTCGCAGGAATCAATCGAAAAACGAGCGACACCTTCATCTACTGGAATGGCGCCCGGGATGCACTGAATCCGGGAAGCACCAACCTCGGCAGCTCCATTTCCTCGTCAGGAACAAGCGATAACCGGACGCAGCATGTCAGCCTGCTGCCGGCATATACGAACGCACTATCCACCAGCACACTTTTTCAGGCAAAAGCACGCCTGTTCGGCATCTTCATTCAGCCGCTCGACGACGAGAAAAAACCGAAGCCGCTATCAAAGGGAACGATCGGGTTCCGGTACGGCGGCGAGGTGCAACTCGATTACGAACCGGCTTCGGGACGATATATCGTTGCCGGCATCTCCGGCGACGCCAACTTCACGAATTCAAGTTTTACCAGCGACGACGCGCCCCGCAGTCAGCCCGAAATAGCAGCGTTCACGCAATGGGAAGAAGAAATCGGGCGGATCAAAATCATTGGCGGCCTGCGTTTCGATACGTACCGCATCCGGCAAGGCGAAACCCTGCGCAAGCTCAGTCCGCGCACCAGCGCAACGATCAGTATGGGGGCGTCATGGACCGTCCGGCTTGCTTACGGCGAAGGATTCAGAGCGCCCAGTGTGCTGGAGCGATTCGTAGAAAGCAGCGACCACCTGCCCATCGTATCTAATCCGGACCTGAAGCCCGAGATCAGCCGGAGCTACGAGATCGGAATACGGGGGCAGCCTTCGTTTGGCGGCGCCCCGTTATTCACTATCGATGCCGCCCTGTTTCTGAGCCAGTACCGGGAAATCATCGAACCGAAGTTTACGCCGGAAGAACGCGCCTTCCGCTTCACAAATTTCACGAGAGCACGCATCCGCGGCGGCGAGCTGGAATTGCGCGCCCACATACTACCCGGACGCGTCTCATTACATACGGGTTATACGTACCTCGATGCGGAAGACCTCGAAACAGAGGAACCGCTTGCATTTCGCTCGACCCACCTTCTCAAGGCCGGCGCCGCCTTAACAATCGGGCCGCTCGAATCCGGCGTGGATCTGCGACTGGCGTCCGCCCCGGACCGGGTCGATTCCGACTTTGCCCGATTCATTCCCGATGCGGAATTGAGCAGCCCCATCCAGGTCATGGATGTGCGAATCGGTTCATCCTGGCGCGGGGTCCGGGCCACGCTGCATATCCGAAATGCGCTCAATTACCACTACCTCTCGCGGCCCGCACTGCTCGGCTCCCCAAGACACGCTTTCCTGCAAATCTCCACCCGAATGTGACGCCTGGGATACTCTGATTAAGTCCGCGAAGTTCAAAGTATCGCAACGGCCAGGCTATTTTCTCATTCCGCGAGCAATGCCTGGGCTCGGGCCAGCACGTTTTCGGCGGTGAAGCCGAATTTCTGCATGGTTATGCCGCCCGGCGCGGACGCCCCGAACCCGGTCATCCCGATCACGGCTCCTTCAAGACCTACATAGCGTTCCCAGCCCGTTGTCACACCGGCTTCCACCGCAAGGCGTTTGATAACCGCACGGGGAAGCACCTCTTCCCGGTACGCTGCCGGCTGCTGCTCGAAGAGTTCCCACGAAGGCATGCTGACAACCTGCACCGCCACACCCGTCTTCCGAAGCATCGTTGCCGCCGCCGCCGCGTGCTGCACCTCGCTTCCCGTTCCGATCAACACAATATCAGGAGTTCCCTCGCAAGCAGACACCACATAGGCGCCTCGCCGGAGCCCCTCGCCCGTCCCTTCAAGCACCGGCAACCCCTGCCGGGTAAGAATCAGTGCGAGAGGACCATCCTTCCACTCGACAGCCAGTTTCCAGGCCGCAGCCGTCTCGGCGCCGTCGGCGGGACGAATCACTGTCAGGTCGGGCATAGCTCGCAGAGACATGATATGCTCTATGGGCTGATGCGTCGGACCATCTTCCCCGAGACCGATGGAATCATGCGTAAAAATATAGAGAACGGGCAGCTTCATAAGCGCACTCAGGCGCACAGCAGGCCGCATGTAGTCGCTGAACACCAGAAACGTTGCGCAATAGGGTCGCACGGCGCCATGCAAGGCAATCCCGTTACAGGCTGACGCCATGGCGTGCTCTCTGACCCCGAAGCGCAGGTAACCGCCCGTCGGTGACGTCTTTTGAAAATCCTCGCGATCCTTCACTGTCGTATTGTTCGAGGGCGTCAGGTCGGCGGAACCGCCAATGAGAAACGGTACGGAAGGAGCCAGCTCATTCAGGGCCTTGCCGCTTGCCGCACGTGTGGCCTGTACGGTCCCTACCCCAGGGGTCTCCACACGCTTTGCCCACCCCTCTTCCGGAGATCCGCTGCGCCATGCATCGAATATCTCCGCCTGCCCGGGATAGCGATCACGGTAGGCGGCAAGCCGCTCTTCCCACGCAGCATAGACAGCATGCCCGGTTTGCAAAAACGTATCGCGCATGTGCGCATAGACTTCATCCGGCACAAAAAATGTTTTATCCTCGGGCCACCCGAGAGAGCGTTTGGTAAGCACGACCTCCTCTTCGCCGAGCGGCGATCCATGTGACGAAGCGGATCCCGCCTTGTTGGGGCTACCGTATCCGATCACCGTGCGCACGGCGATCAATGACGGGCGGTCCGCCTCGGCACGCGCTCTGTGCAACGCCTGGTCAATGGCTTCCAGATCGTTCCCATCGGCGACCCGATCCACATGCCACCCGTAGGCTTCGAAGCGTTGCGGCACGTTTTCGGTAAAGGAAAGCTCCGTGCCTCCGTCAATGGAAATACCGTTGTCGTCGTACAAAAAAATGAGTTTGCCCAGTCCAAGGTGTCCGGCCAGCGACGCCGCCTCATGCGAGACCCCCTCCATAAGATCTCCATCCGAGCATATGCCATACGTGAAATGGTCCACGATCTCGAAGCCGGACTCGTTGAAACGCGCCGCAAGATGTTTTTCGGCCATGGCCATGCCCACGGCATTCGCGAAACCCTGACCCAGCGGCCCGGTGGTCGTCTCAACACCCTCTGCAAGAAAGTTTTCCGGGTGACCCGGCGTGATGCTTCCCCACTGCCGAAATTGTTTGATCTCTTCTATCGGCATGGCATACCCGGCGAGGTGCAGCATACCATAAAGAAGCATGGAGCCATGTCCGGCGGAGAGCACGAACCGGTCCCGGTCAAACCAGTCCGGGTGCGCGGGACTATGCTTCATGTGGTGCTTCCAAAGCACATAGGCCATGGGAGCAGCCCCCATGGGCATACCGGGGTGTCCGCTGCGAGCCGCTTGCACGGCATCAACGGCGAGAAAACGCAGGGTGTTGATCGAAAGGCAGGCAAGGTCTTCGCCCGCAGAAGCAGATGAAGAAAATGGGGTATTCACTGGGCGGCAGCCTCCTCGATCATACTTTGCAGACATTCGACGGTTTGGGATTCGAAGGCAACGAAACGTCCGTTGATCAGGACAGTGGGGGTATGCGTCACGCCGACCTCGATCGCGTCGTTTCTTTGTTGCTCCAGCGTGCGGCGGTAAAGCCGGCTTTCCAGGCGCTGCATGAGCACATCCGGATTCATATCGATCCGTTCGGCAATCCCGCGCAATTGCTCCAGCGACAGGCCCGTCCCCGGATTCTGCATTTCGAACTGCGCTTCAAGCATCGGGAAAAATTTCTTTTCCCGGGTAGCCGCATACAGTGCTTCCGACTGCACAATGGAATAATTCCACAACACAAACGGCTTGAACACGAAGAATGCGCGGTCCGCATGAGACCGCACCACGGGCGTTATCACGTCGTGAAAGCTCTTGCAGCCAGGGCAATTGGGATCGAAATACTCGATCACCGTAACCGGGGCGTCCGCTTCCCCTACGGTCGGATCGAAAAGGTTGATAAGGCGCCGGAAATCCTCCACCGGTTCTTTCTCCGGATCATACGCGCATTCAGCCGGCGCCGAGTCCGGCACAGCTTCTACGGGAGGTTCTTCCTCTGCAAGCGCCGGGGGAAGAGCTTCCGACGAAGCTGCCGCGTCCATCTCCGCTTCGGCGGCAAATATATCGGGGAATTCCGGTTCGAAATTGCTGAAATACATGGCGTCTGCCGCTATGAGCGTCCCCAAAAGCACCAGAAGCCCACCCATCCAGGCTATTTCACGCAGGGGTTTGAAAATCATGTTACTGGAAGGTTCGGTAGTTGAAACAGGGGATAATGTTACATCAATACCATGCAAGATGGCAAGCAGGACGACAATGCCTGCGGATACGAGGCAAAGAATGCAGAGTTGCTCCAGCACGGCCACCTGGTAATAGACCAGATAGGCGGTGTACGCCAACCCGCCTGTTACGAGCACCGTGCGGGCTGCCTTGTACAGGGTTCGCTTCTCCCTGAAATTCCAGGCGGCCGCCACAGTAAGGATCGCTACCGCCGCATAGAACAGCAAGCCCCATATTGCATTGGATACTCCGAGAAAAATGCCGGCCTCACTGCCGGTTACGGCAGCACAATCGAAAACGGAACCGGTAAACGCCGAGGATGAAAACCCCGTGCATCCTTGTTCAAATCCGCCTCGCTTCTGAATCGCTATGTGCGCCGCATCAAGTATGCCGACGAGGGCAAGGCCATACACCGTGCGGTCGAGCGGAGCGCGCCAGGAATCGAAACGATACAAATAACGGTGCATGAAACGCGCTGCGGAGAAGGCATTCGCGGAAATGGACTCGACGGATGCAGGATTTAACAACCACGGCGCACCCGGTTATGATCCCGCCGAAATACAAAGATAAAACCGTACCGTGCCGGGATTTTGGGGGAAATTACACGGACTGTAAAACGACAGCGCTTCGGCTCAGTCCGGCTCGATGGAAAAGTCGGAATCCGACCGCGCGGAGCCGCGCCGGCGACCGCGTTCCGGAAGCGTTTAATACGCTTTATTGATAAAAACTCATGATAAAAACATGTTATAGGCTAATTAATCATGCAATGCCCATGGTAATATTGTTGCACATTGACGAAATTTTACACTGTATGGCGATTCTCACGTTTTCGGCCTGCCCCCGGCCGCCCGTAGAATGAGCCCTTTCCGCGGTGTATCGCGAGCAATCAAGAACCAAGAAAACGCTAACATGCTTTCAGTTTCCCGGCCCGCGCATTTCGTTCGGCCCGATCCACTGGCGGGCCTCGGCGCAAAAGCGCCTGATTACACGCCGGCCAACCATAACGCCTTGCGCGTGTGTGTGTGTGTGTGTGTGTGTGTGTGTGTGTGTGTGTGTGTGTGTGTGTGTGTGTGTGTGTGTGTGTGTGTGTGTGTGTGCGCTATGTCTGTAGCCCGTCGCACGGCGCGCGCGCTCGCCCTCCTCGCCCTCGCCTGGGCCGCCCTGCTTGCAGGCGCCGCGCAAGCCCAGACTCCGACCACCCTCGTGTCGAACACCGGGCAAACGGCAACGAGCACCGGCTCCAATTTTGTTCAAGCGCAGCCCTTCACGACCGGGCCGAACCCGGCCGGCTATGCGCTGTCCGACGTCCAGGTCATGTTGGACGCCACGAGTTCCACGTCCGCGACCGGCAGCGTGGTCAGGATATTCTCGCATGACACCTTTACCAATTTACCGGGCATCGAGTTATTCGTGCTCGGCAATCCGGAGACGTTGACGGCGGGCGGCCTCAACACGTTCACGGCGCCGGACTACGTCACGCTGAGTCCGAACACCGACTACTGGGTCGTGATCAACGGCGGAGTGACCAACCCGATCACGGCTTCACGCACGCTATCGGCCGCCGAAGGGACTGCGGAAGAAGGCTGGAGCATCGGTAACAGCCGGCTGTACTATTCTCAAGGGGCTTGGGCTACAGGACCGGACCCGATCCTGCTTGCTATCCGGGGCGTCGCGAACGAGGGGCCGCCCACGCTGGTGGCAAACACGGCGCAAACGGCACGGCCCGTAGGCTCCAGTCTTGTTCAAGGGCAGCCCTTCACGACCGGGCCGAATCCGACCGGCTACACGCTGTCCGACATCCAGGTCGTGTTGCACGGCGTAAGTTCCACGTCCGCGGCCGACAGCGTGGTCAAGATATTCTCGGATGACGGGGCAATCGATCCTAACTTCCCGGGCGCCGGTTCACCGCACCTCGAGCTCGTCGCGCTCGGCAACCCGGCGACGTTGACGGCAGGCGCCCTCAATACGTTCACGGCGCCGGAGGGCGTCATGCTGCTCCCGAACACTACCTACTGGGTCGTGATCAACGACGGGGCGGCCGACCCGATCACGATTTCACGCACGTCATCGACCGTCGAAGGAACCGCGGAAGAGGGCTGGAGCATCGGCGACGACCAGTTGTCGCGAGAAGGCACTACAGGCATTTGGCGTATACAAAGGAGTATCCCGCCACTGCTTGCCATTCGGGGCAGCGCGAACGAGGTCCCGCCGCCATTCGAGAGCTACGCCAATGACGACGGCGACGAGGTCCTCTGGGCCGCGACCATAACCATGGGAATGTTTCTGGACACCTTTCCCACATACTCTCTTCTTGGGGTTGGTTTAACATCACTCCTCGGTAGTCCAACCGGCGCCATTTCAGGAACCCCGACGTTTGCGTACGAGGGAACGAACTACGTTTTTCAGACGATCCTTGTGGACTCCTTCTTCTTCTCCGAACTTTGCATAAATATTTTCCCTTATCCTCCCCAGGCTCTTCTCGACAAGCTGGCGCTGGATCTGGACGGCGTCGAGTATCGGTTAGACGGGACAGTGTTTGATAATGGTTATTGCTGGTCTGGCCTCCCCCTCCCCACCTGGACCGAGGGCCAGACAGTCTCCGCACAGCTCGTCGTGCGTCCGCCTCGCCCGCCCGGCCCTCCGAGCAACTTCGCCGCGGGCGGCCGCGACGGCAGCGCGACCCTGACGTGGGACGACCCCGTCGACACCGGCACCCATGACCTGACGAATTTCCAGTACCGCTTCGGGACCGGAGGCCGCACCCCGGCCGCCGAGGGCGCCCACTGGCAATACTACGTCCCCCCCAGCCTGGCCTTGGGCATAGACATAACCGAGCCCGACGGCTATACGCTTACGCTTTCGGGCCTCACCAACGACTTGCTGCATACCTTCGAGCTGCGCGCCGTGAGCGCCGCCGGCGCCGGCGAAGCGGCGCGCGCGCGGGCGACCCCCCGGGGATCCTCCGTCCAGCACGGCGGCACGACGACCGTGCTGAGCAACCTCGGCCAGACGACGGAGACGGACTCGCTCGTCATGGACGCGGACATAACCTATACCAGGGACCCCACCACCAAAAAAGTCACCGTCGTCGACATCACCAAGATGGGCTACGGCTACGCGCAAACGTTTTCGACCGGCAGCGACGGCCACTTGTTCAAGCTCGACTACGTCGACATCAAATTCGCGACCGCCGGCAGCGGCGACGGCGGCGTGAACGGCGACGTGATACTCGCGGCGCTGTGGGAATGGGACGCTGCCGCGCGCGCGGTGACGCGCTTCGTGGGTCAGTTCGAGCGCAAGCAGGCCGCCGACGGAAACACGCGCTTCGCGTACCACCACCGGGGGGAGAACCTGCAAGCCTCGACGACCTACGCCATCGTGATCGACGCGAAGGACATAGAAAACACCACGGCGACGCTGGCGCAAACAGCCTCGGACGCGGAGGACGTCAGTCGCCGCGGCTGGAACCTGGACGGCTTTTCGTACCAAAAGCCCTTCAACCGCAGCGCGAAAGAGGCGTGGACGAAGCTGGACAACGCATTGCAGGTGAAGATCAACGCCCGGCAGGGCTCCGCGGCCGGAGGGCTCTACATCCACGACGCGGAGGTCTACGAGGCGCACGGCGCGACGCTCGACTTCAAGGTGACGCTGGATCCGGCGCCCGGCGCAAACGTGACGGTAGAGTACAGGACGCGGGATTCTTCGATCGGCTACTGCACCGGCAGTTTCTTCGACGATGCCGCCAGGCAATGCCGCACGACGGCGAGGACGCCGGCCGATTACGCCTACACGGAGGGAACGCTGACGTTCTCGCAGGGCGAGACGCTTAAGACGATCGAGGTGCCGGTGGTCGACGACAGGATCGAGGACTCGGGCGAGGGGGTCGAGATGATCCTTCTGAATCCTTCGGGGAGTTTTCTGTCGCGGGACGCGGCGATCGGTATCATCTACAACGACGAGGAGGCGGCGCTGCCGAGCGAGGTAACGATCAATAGCCCGTCGGCGACCGAGGGCGCGGGCGCAACGCTCGACTTCGTCGTGAGCCTGTCGGAGGCGACGACGGCGACGGTGACGCTCGACTACGCGACGGCCGACGCTACGGCGGTCGCGCAAAGCGACTACGAAGCGAAGAGCGGAACGATCGAGTTGCCGGCCGGAGCGACGAGCGCGACGATAAGCGTCGCGCTCGTCGACGACGCCGAGGCCGAAGGCGACGAGACGCTTACGCTGACGCTCAGCAACCTCGAACGCGCCGTGTTCGCCGCAGGCGCGGACAGCCTCTCGGCGACGGGCACCATCGAGGACAACGACGAGAGCACCGCCGGGACGCCGGCGCCGGGCGACTCGACGGCTACGGACGCGAATGACGACAACGAGCAGCACGACCGGCCCCATGCTCTGCAAGCCACGGCGACCGAGGAGGCCGTCGTCCTTACCTGGCAGGATCCCGATACGCACCCGAGCAACAACCTCTACCATATCCTGCGCCACAGGCCCGAGCTCGGGGAAGCCGAGCCCGAGGTCTACGCGGAGTACGCCTCCATCACCGACCGCACCTTTGCCGACAGCGCGGTGACGGCGGGGGTGCTCTACGGCTACGCCGTCAGAGCCGTGAAGGACGCCCTCGGATACCTCGGACCGATGTCGGAGATCGTCAAGGTGCGCATGCCTGCGGATACGACGGACAGCGCCACAGAGGATAGCGAAGAAGAAGAAGAAGAAGAAGAAGAAGAAGAAGAAGAAGAAGAAGAAGAAGCGCCGCTTACGGCGACGTTCCGGAACGTGCCTGAGGAGCACGACGGCGAGACGACGTTCTTCTTCCAGGTGCTCTTCAGCGAAGAGATCCCCACCAGCTACACGGTGCTGCGCGACGATGGGGCCTTCGAGGTGACGGGCGGCGCGGTGCGCAAGGCGCGCCGCGTCGACGGCCGCGACGACCTGCGCGAGATCCACATCGAGCCGTCGGGCGGCGGCGATGTCTTCGTCCTGCTGCCGGAGACGACCGACTGCGACGCGGCGGGTGCGATCTGCATGGGCGGCGACGACGGCCGCAAGCTGTCGAACGCGGACTCGGCGAGGGTGGCGGGCCCGGCGGGCGGCTCGGTGTCCGGGCGGATGGAGCAGGAGGGCTCGGCGGCCATGGCGACGGCCAGCGAAGACGAAGAAGAATTGCCCGATGAAGTCATGCTTATGGGCAACTATCCGAACCCGTTCAATCCAAGGACGACGATACGCTATGCATTGCCGCAGGCCGGTACAGTCCGTCTTGTGGTGTACGACATGCTGGGGCGGGAGGTGGCGGTGCTTGCCGACGGACCGAAGCCTGCGGGCCGCCATGCGGCGCGCTTCGATGCAGGCGGTTTGCCCAGCGGGACCTATGTCTACCGGTTGCAGGCGCAGGACAGGATCATCGTGCGAACCATGATGCTCGTCAAGTGAAAAGGCGCAATGTCTTTGTCCGGCGGAACCTGCCTTTACCGCCTGGACGTCTCGGGCCAGGTGCGTACGGGGCTAATGACGCTTATGAAGTGAAAGGGCGCCAGCGACGCGATGAAGGCGCAACCTTGCGGCGCAGCGACTTCAGGATCAGGGTTGGGCCGCTGGTTACTTCAACTTCCGGACCGTATCCCAAGCGCGCATCGCGGCCTCATAAGCTTCTGCTGCGGCATTAACGGCCGGGATATACCGTTTTTTTTCTTCTATTGCAAGACGAAGGCTTGCTGCCACTTCTTCCCAGTCGCCTGAAGAAGCTGACTGTATGCTTTGGACTGCTATACGCAGTTGCTTCTCCTGATCTTCGATATCTGCGGTGGCTACCACAGACATTTTTCGGAGATCTGCCGCCCTGGACCGAAAGGCCCGGACCCTTTTTTGCGCCAGCTTCCGCAATGCTCCTTGAGACCGCGCCAGCTTGAAGGCTCTCTTATTTCCTCTGTACTTCTCAGCCTCCTTCTCGCACTCTTCTGCGCTCTTTGAGGCGTCTATCTGCATTTTATCCCTCTCCGCATATCCCCTCTTGCCCAGCTCGAATTCCGCCAATTCAGGTCTCTCAGGAAGGGGATCTCCTGCTACTCGTCTCCAATTGAAAATCGCCGTTGCATCCGCCAACTGGATCTTTTCGTCTGCTTCATAAAAACGGACAAATGTTCTGTGCGCCTCTGCCTCTGTCTCGAATGCTTTCACACAGGTTTCCCGTTCTGCCGGTGATTGCACCAGGCCAACATGCTTAAGTCCGAGGAGGTGCAGAAAAGAGGTTCCGAATCCGCCGGGGTGTTTGGTTCTACTCATAAAATGAAGAATAATGTGGCCGTGCCTACGCGACCGTTCTTGTAGTGGAACTGAGCAAAATAACATCTCTTTACTACAATATCCCATAGCATTTCGTCTCACAGTATCCGGAATCCGGCGCCTTCCGTTTTTTAGAGGATTACCGAGGCTACCGGAAATAAAATACACCTTGTCGGCTTTCCTCCTGCCCCTCCTTTCTTATCCGAATTTCGTACTTTGGCGATGAGCGAACAGGGATTAAGGCATGTCTTTCAGAGATTTTCTCCAGAGCGAACGATTTCAATCCTTCCTCGCCGGGAGCGCAGCACAGGACATCTGGATTTCTGTGTTGCTGGTGCTGGCCGCAGTGATTCTGGCATACGCCATCCGACGCCTGCTCTCGCGCTATATCGAAGAAGCGGACCGGCGTTACCGGGTATCCAAAATTGCCGGGCGGCTGCTCGGCCTGTTCACGGCCCTTGCAATCCTCTATGTATGGTCAGCGGGGCAGGGACCGGGGCCGGCCACGATTCTCACAGTCGTCGGCGCAGGACTCGCCATTGCCATGCGCGAGGTGCTCCTTTCTTTTGTGGCATGGATCCACATGCTGCTCCGAGCGCCGTACAAAAGCGGAGATCGCATCGAGGTAAATGGCCTGCACGGAGACGTGATCGACATTCGCCCCCTGCACAGTACCATGATGGAAACAGGAGGATGGGTCGACGCAGATCAGAGTACGGGCCGTATCGTGCATTTCCCGAATGGCTGGTTTTACCAGTACGGGGTGTATAATTACACGCAGGGCTTCCGGTTTGTGTGGAATGAAATCCCTTTTACCGTCACCTTCCGTTCGGACTGGAAGGCGGCCCGGGATATCCTCATGAAACTGGCCTCCGAAACGACCGGCCCCATAGAGCAGAAGGCTCAGGAAGAAATCCAGCGGATGTCCCGTGAATACCACGTGTACTACAAGGTACTGACCCCGTTTGTGTATGTGCGCGCCACACAGAACGGGATCTGCCTGTCTCTCCGACACCTTACCGAAGTGCGCAAACGCCGGAATACCGAACATATGCTCACCATGCGCATCCTGGAAGCATTCCGGGAACATGGAAACATCGAACCCTCGTACACGATGATCCGTTACGAATCCTCAGGCAGTGAGCAAAACAGAAGAGCGCCTGAGGGGCTTTCGTAAAAACACATGCTTCCTTGCATGTCCTTGCTTTTCACTGGTTCAGGGTATATCTTGCGTGATATGATCGGACAATGTGTACATAGCAGCACCCACATTCATGCCGGCGGCTGGTGGCGCAGGTCGCCGGACAGTGGGATTCGCCTTGCGTGTACGCCATAATTGCCGCCATGCAGTAGCGCGGTCGGCCGCATCCCCACTGTTCTCATGCGAACAGTGGGTTTTTTTGTGGGTTTTTGTTTGCAAACCATGCCGCTTGAAGATTTCATACGCCTTGTTGACGCCCATCGGGACAAGGGCAATCTGGTCTTGCCGATTTGCCGGCGCCTCAGCGCCGACCTGCTCACGCCCGTCTCGGCTTTCCTCGCATTCCGCGAAGGAAGCCGGTATTGTTTTCTGCTTGAGAGCGTCGAAGGCGGCGAAAACCTGGCGCGCTACTCATTCCTCGGAAAAAACCCGTTCCGCATTGTGCGCGCTTTTGGCCCGCGTACGATCACCGAAGAGGCCGATGGAACCGTTCGCGAACCGGAGGGGAATATTTTCGAGGTAATGCAGCGGGAAATGGACCGGTATACGGAAGTCCGAACAAGTGACCTTCCCAAGATTGCAACCGGCGCGGTGGGGTATCTGGGCTACGATGCAGTACGCCTTGTCGAACGCTTGCCCAATGTGCCGGCGGATGACCTCCACATTCCGGATGCCATCTGGTGTTTTTACGATACGCTGGTCGCCTTCGACCATGTAAAGCGCCAACTGGTTCTGATCTCCTGCGCGTTCGTAGACGAGGGGGACGACCCCGCCGAGACCTACTTCAAAGCATCCGGACGCATCGACGCCCTGGAAGCGGAACTCTCGGAAGCCGTCCCGTCAAAACCGGAATCCATACGGATTACGCAGGAAAAAATGGATTCCAATTTCGAGCGGACAGAGTTCGAAAAGGCTGTTGAAAAAGTCAAGCGATATATCTACGAGGGAGATATCTTCCAGGCCGTACTGTCGCAACGTTTCTCCATGCCGTACGAAGGGGACCGCATCAACCTGTATCGCGCGTTGCGGCAGGTAAATCCATCGCCGTATCTGTTCTATCTCGATTTCGACGATTTTTCGCTGATCGGCTCCTCCCCCGAAGTGCTTGTGCGTATCGAGGGTGACACGGCGGAGGTGTTACCCATTGCCGGTACACGGCCCCGGGGCGCCACGGAAGAAGAAGACCGACGACTCGAGGCAGATCTGCTGGCCGATCCCAAGGAGCGTGCGGAACACCTGATGCTTGTGGACCTTGGCCGGAACGATCTGGGACGGGTCTGCCGGCACGGTTCCGTCAAAGTAGACAGGTATGCCTACGTGGAACGGTATTCACATGTCATGCATATCGTGTCATCGGTATCCGGCGAACTGGATCGCAGAAGAGGAGCCATGGATGTACTCGCGGCCTGCTTCCCGGCAGGCACCGTAAGCGGAGCGCCCAAGGTGCGCGCCATGGAAATCATTGACGAACTCGAACCGTCCGCAAGAGGCGCCTATGCCGGCGCCGTCGGCCATGTGGATTATTCGGGCAACATGGACACCTGCATCGCCATCCGAACCATGCTCGTTCAAAAAGATCGGGTCTATGTACAAGCAGGATGCGGTCTGGTCGCAGACAGCAGGCCGGCCAGCGAATTCGAGGAAACGGTCAGCAAGGCGCGCGCACTGAAAGAAGCGATCCTCCTTGCCTCCGAGGGATTGCTATGAGCGCCGTGCATCGTAAATCCGTATCACTGGTTATTTGCCTTGTGTCATGAGAATAAAAGACCTTTTACTGAACAAGGGATGGGCGGGAAAAACCCTCTCTCGCGAAGAAACCTCCGCACGGCTGAACCCCGTTATTCGTTCTCATTGCGCACTGAATCATTCGCATGAATATGCGGTGCGCACCCTTGAAGACCGGGATGCTGCCGGAAAATTGTCCTCGCTTCAAAGAACGGCCCGCATGGATGTAGGAAAACTGAGTGAAGTGGTGCTCAGTGCAGGAGGCGTGCCATTCAACGGTACAGAAATGGAACCGGAGGATTTTGACCTCGGAAAATGTGACAGCGATATCGTGACCGCGCTCAGAAATCTGGAGAGCGACTTCGAAAAATTGCTCCACGCCGAACTTGGCATGGAACACCAGATGCGGACACGGGCCATCCTCGACGTGGTCCTGAAAAACACCCGTGTGCGGCTGGAGTACGTGCGAAAACTGGTCTTGCGGCATTGCTGATCTCTCCAGTCAACCTTTCGTACTTTTTGCACCCATGTCTTCCGAACGCCTCGGCCCATCCATGCCCTCCCCCGTTCCCCGAAAAGACGGCGAAGTGATCGTTTCCGGTATTCAACCGTCCGGTGCATTGCATCTCGGGAATTATTTCGGAGCGCTCCGACAACACATCCAACTTCATGAAACGCATGAAGCATACTACTTTATCGTCAACTACCACACACTGACGACGCTCCGGGACCGGGACAAACTAAGGCGCTATACGCTGGACGTAGCGCTCGACTACCTTGCCCTCGGGTTCAACCCCCGGGCCGCATGCCTCTTCATGCAGAGTGACGTGCCGGAAGTCACCGAACTGGCATGGATTTTCAACAACCTTGCCACGGTATCCCAACTGGAGAAAGGGGTGGCTTACAAGGACAAGATTGCACAGGGCTTGCCCGCAAATGCGGGCCTGTTTACCTATCCCGTCCTGCAGGCAGCGGACATTCTGATCTACGGGGGTACGCTGGTGCCGGTGGGTGCGGATCAGAAACAACATATCGAAATGACGCGGGTTCTGGCGGAACGGTTCAATCGTACGTATTGCCCGGAGGACGATCCGGTCTTTCCCGTACCCGAACCCTATATCCTTTCCGACGTGGCGGTCGTGCCCGGGCTGGACGGCCGGAAAATGTCCAAGAGCTACGAAAACGCGATCGGCATCTTCGAAGAAGGAAAAGCCCTGAAGAAAAAAGTGATGAGCATTGTGACCGATTCGACGCCGCTCGAAGCACCGAAAGACCCGGAGCACGACAATGTGTTTACGCTCATCCGGCTGTTCGCCGACGAGGAAACGCGCGAACGCATTGCAGAGGCGTACCGTGCAGGAGGATTTGGATACGGACATGCGAAAAAGGAATTGCTCACCCTCATCGACGAGCATTTTTCGGAAGCGCGTATCCGACGCAAGGAACTGGCCCGGCGTCCGGACGATGTGTTCGACATATTGCGCGAAGGAGGCCGCAAGGCCCGGGAACGGGCCGCAGAATACATGGAACGCGTACGGGAGCGCGTTGGGCTGATCACCACCTACAAAGGAGCGCCATGATTCTCGTCATCGACAACTATGATTCGTTCACGTACAACCTCGTGCACCTTGTGGGACGCCGCACAAGCGACCTCGAGGTGGTAAGAAACGATGTGCTCGATGTGGACGCTGTGCGTGACCTGACGCCGAGGGGTATCCTCATTTCGCCGGGGCCAGGCCGTCCTGCCGATGCAGGCGTGACGGAGGAGATCGTGAGCGCACTGGGACCCTCCGTGCCGATCCTTGGCGTATGCCTCGGACATCAGGCGATCGGCGAAGTATACGGTGGACGCATCGGCTATGCCCCCACGCTGATGCATGGAAAAACGAGTGAAATAGCACACGACGGACGAGGCGTATTCCGGAACGTCGGCAATCCATTCACAGCCACGCGGTATCACTCTCTCGTGGTGGACCGCGCCAGTGTGCCTGCCTGCCTGGATATATCGGCGGAAACGAAAGACGGCGTCGTCATGGGCCTGCGGCACCGGGAGCATCCGGTGGAAGGCATCCAGTTTCACCCGGAAAGCGTGCTGACGAAAGAAGGGCCCCGGATCGTCGACAACTGGCTGGAAGAGGTGCTGGGCAGCGCCGTAGATAGTACAACGGGGACCCCGGCGGCAATTTCCTGACCCGATCCACGCTGTTCCGCGCATATCATGCAAAAATACCTGAACATCCTCGCCGGCGGAGGTACGCTGCAAAGCGAAGAGGCCGAGAATGCAATGCGCCTGCTAATGGAAGGCGCATCGGAACCCGAATGTACGGCGGCTTTTCTGCTGGGTCTGAGGGCGCGCGGTGAATCGCTGGACGAACTGGTCGCCTTCACGAAGATCATGCGCGAATACGCTGTCCCGGTGGAAACCGACGACCCGGACGCCATTGACCTGTGCGGAACGGGTGGGGACGGCACGGACACGTTCAATATCTCTACGGTGGCCGCTATCGTGTGTGCAGGCGCCGGGGTTACCGTAGCCAAACATGGAAACCGGTCCGTTTCGTCGAAATGCGGCTCGGCGGATGTGCTGGAGGCGCTCGGCGTAAAGACGGCGCTGGGCAGGGAAGGCGTCGAATACTGTTTGGAGAAAGCGGGCATGGCGTTCCTGTTCGCTCCGTTTTTCCACCCCGCGATGAAACATGTAATGCCGGTGCGCAGGAAACTGGGGGTACGCACCTTCTTCAATATTCTGGGCCCTTTGTGCAACCCCGCCGGGGTACGCCGGCAGTTGACCGGTGCTTTCGACGAACAAACAGCGAAGGTGATGGCAGCCATTCTTGAGCGTCTCGGCGCCCGGCATGTGCTCGCCGTGCATGCGCAGGATGGACTGGACGAAATATCGCTGGCGGATGAAACGAAGGCCTTCGAAGTGCGGGAAGGGGCGCTTGCGGCGAATGGTCCTGTGGAGTCTCTCTTGCGTCCCGAAGATATTGGCTTTACTCGCTGCGCCCGAAATGCGCTTGCAGGCGGCGACCACAACGAGAATGCACGCATCGTGCGGGCGATTCTTGCGGGCGAGTCGGGACCGCACCGTGACGTCGTCGTGCTCAATGCAGCTCATGCCCTGTCGGTTTCAGGAAAATTCGAGAACCTTGCCGCCTGCCGTAGTGCTGCTGAAGAAAGCATTGATTCGGGGATGGCGCAAGACACCCTCAAGCGGTTGGCTCATGCTTCGCATAACGCACCCGCCCCATGACTATTCTCGACCGCATCGTAGCGGACACGCAACAAGTGGTAGCCATGCGGAAAGCTGCCGTGCCGCCAGGACAGCTTGAAGATATGGCGGGATTCGACCGGGACCGGCGTTCTCTGGAAGATGCGCTGCGGAAACCCGGACCCTCTATTATCGCCGAGATCAAAAAAGCTTCGCCCTCAGGCGGTGTCATCCGGGATTCCTTTCGACCGGTCGAAATCGCCCGGCAATACGAAGCCGCCGGCGCCGGCGCCGTTTCCGTTCTGACCGAGCCTCATCATTTCCAGGGTTCGCTCGACGATCTTTCTGTTGTCCGACAATCCGTTTCTGTTCCTCTATTAAGAAAAGACTTTATTATTGACACCTATCAACTCATCGAAGCGAGGGCCTACGGTGCGGATGCAATACTGCTGATCGCCGCCGTACTTCACAAAACACATCTTCGGGACCTGTTGCAGGCAGCACATGAACTGGATCTCGATGCACTGGTGGAGATGTACGAACCGAAAGAACTGGACCGCCTCGATTTTGACGAGGCACGCATCGTGGGGGTGAACAACCGTGACCTGCGCACCTTCGAAGTGGACATCGAACACTCCATCCGGGTATTTGCGGAGGTTCCGGAAAACGTGGTCCGCGTGTCGGAAAGCGGCCTTACGTCGGGAGCGGAACTGCGATTTTTACACGAACGCGGAATCGATGCCTTTCTGATCGGCGAGACCTTCATGCGGTCCGAAAGGCCAGGGGATGCATTGGCAAGGCTCAGGAACGAAGCGGAAGGAATCAACGCATGACGACGAAACTCAAAATATGCGGCATCACCCGGCTGGAGGATGCCCGGTATGCCGCCGCCGCAGGTGCTGATTACCTTGGATTCATACAGTATGAGGGCAGTCCCCGCTATATCACGCCAGAGGGTGTACGAGACATTGTGGAATGGATCCATGGACCGAAGCCGGTCGGGGTGTTCGTGAATGCCCCTCCCGATGTAGTCAACCGGACCGCCGAAAAGGCTGGATTCGCTTTTGTGCAGCTCCATGGCGAGGAACCTGTTTCCGATATACTGGATATCGAATATCCCGTCATCAAGGCGTTTCGTATCGCTCCGGACACGACCCCCGACAGATTATATCGCCTGATGCGGACATATGAGCACGTGGCCGCGTATTTCCTGCTGGATGCGTACAATGACAAGGTGTACGGCGGCAGCGGTCGGACTTTCGACTGGCATGTGGCAAGCCCCCCTGCAGAAGGCATTCGTGGGTCTGGCGAACCGTCCCCCCGCCCCGCAAGCCCCGGCGTCTTTCTGGCGGGAGGCATCCATGCAGGCAATGTGGCCGAGGCGATCCGTACGCTGCGGCCATTCGCCGTGGATGTGTCGAGTGGTCTGGAATCGGCCCCTGGGGAAAAGGATTTCTCCCGAATCGACGCCTTTATGCAGGCATTCCGGTCGGTACATTCTGAATCCGAGGCCTGATGATCCATGGTGCTGCGAAGCAGCGCGCATCGCCATACGGCGCAAACAGAACCGTACTCATTATGGAAAAGACACATCCCCTTCCCGACGAACACGGGCATTTCGGGCTGTACGGTGGCGTGTTTGTGCCCGAAACGCTTATCCCTGCCATCGAGGAGCTCCGGGAAGCATATGGAACCGCCCGCAAAAACCCGGCCTTCCTGCAAGAACTCAACACGATGCTCTCCGACTATGCGGGGCGTCCCACGCCGTTGACCTTTTGCAAACGGCTTACCGCAGCGCTCGGCGGACCAAAGATTTATCTCAAACGAGAAGATCTGTGCCACACGGGAGCCCACAAGATCAACAATACGATAGGGCAGATATTGCTGGCGCGCCGTATGGGAAAGACGCGCATTATCGCAGAGACAGGCGCAGGACAACATGGCGTGGCAACTGCTACCGTTTGTGCACGATTCGGCCTGCAATGCATCGTCTACATGGGCGAAGAAGATGTCGAGCGACAACATCTGAATGTACTGCGCATGCGGCTGCTCGGCGCCGATGTACGCCCGGTATCCAGTGGCAGCCGTACTCTGAAGGACGCCACCAACGAAGCCATTCGGGATTGGGTAACCAATGTGCGGGATACGTTCTATATCATCGGTTCGGTCGTAGGCCCGCATCCCTATCCGATGATGGTTCGTGATTTTCACCGGGTCATCGGGGATGAAACCCGGCAGCAACTACTTGAGGTGGAGGGATGTCCCACGCCAGATGCAGTGGTAGCCTGCGTGGGCGGCGGCTCGAATGCAATCGGGCTTTTTTATGCCTTCCTGCGGGATGCGCCCGTACGTCTATATGGCGTGGAGGCTGCCGGAGAAGGACTGAACGGACGACATGCGGCCACACTTACACAAGGCTCGCCGGGCATCTTGCATGGGGCCATGAGCTATTTGTTGCAAGACGAAGAAGGACAGGTGCAACTCGCGCATTCCATCTCGGCGGGACTGGACTACCCGGGGGTAGGGCCGGAACATGCCTGGCTGCGGGATACGGGACGTGTACATTACGCATCCGCAACGGATGCACAGGCCATCGAGGGGGTAAAACTGCTGGCGAAAACGGAGGGGATCATTCCGGCTCTGGAAACCGCACATGCAATAGGCTGGCTG
Organism: Rhodothermales bacterium; assembly: GCA_965117025.1. Classification (GTDB taxonomy): domain Bacteria; phylum Bacteroidota; class Rhodothermia; order Rhodothermales; family VXPQ01; genus VXPQ01. Next base: position 2,724,499 of record OZ220746.1, on the reverse strand, counting down.
CCGGAAGGGATACGCGGAATGGCGCGCAATGAAATAGTCGTTGTCAATTGCTCCGGGCGCGGCGACAAGGATATGGGTACGATCGCAAAGCACCTCTGAAAACCATGCAGCGACTTCAGGAAAGGCTGGCGGCCTGCATACAGCGTCGCGAGAAAGCCATGGGACTGTTTATGACCAGTGGTTTTCCCGACCCCGAAAGTACGCTCCCCATCCTGCGCGAGATGGATCAGGGAGGCGCCGATTTCATCGAACTCGGCATGCCTTTCAGTGATCCGCTTGCAGAGGGACTGCCTATCCAGCGCTCGAGCGAACGAGCGCTGCAAGCGGGTATTCGCATGAAGGATACGTTCAGGACAGCTACCGCTTTCTGCACAGAAAGCAACACCCCCCTCCTCCTGATGGGATACGCCAATCCGATTCGACAATACGGTATCTCCGCATTTTGCCGAGACGCGCGTATCGCCGGGGTGGAGGGGTTGATTCTCGCCGACGTACCCCTTGAAGAACATCTTCCCTTTGCAAGCGAGGCTGCAGCCGCCGGGCTGGCATCGGTGCTCCTGATTGCCCCGAATACTCCCGACGACCGCATCCGGGAGATCGATAAAGCCACGACAGGGTTTGTATATGCAGTATCCGTAACGGGATTGACCGGCTCGGGCCTCGGCGCCATCGACCACGTGGAAACGTATCTGAAGCGCGCACGGAGCATGGTGTGCGAACACCCCTTGCTGGCCGGATTCGGTATCAGAACCCATGAGGACGCAGTACGCCTGAGCCGGCATACCGACGGATTCATTGTCGGGTCGGCACTGATCGAAAAGGTGGAAACGCTGTGGAATGACGGCTCGAAGCCCACAAAAACACACTATGAAGCAATTCGCCGGTTCGTACGCGCTCTGAAGAACGGCGACAAGGCTGCACAGGAAGGAAACTCATAGCGTTTCGCATGGCAACCGAAACCGATCACAGACGTTATTAGTTGAGGGGTATTTTGATCAAAACCGCTTTGCTCTGAGCTTTGCGGACTTAATCAGAGTATCCCTAAGCCTTTTTCTTTTCCGGACCATCTTCCCCAGCAGGTTATGACATGTTACCCAAGGAGATTCGCGCGATTATGCACAAAAATCGCTCTCCTTTCAGCAAGTCTTTTCGTTTTCGCCGGCTGTAGCGGCGAAAGTGATTTTCGTCCGAGAGCTGTCGGGCTGGACACCGAAATACTCGTGGTCGCCGATTCGCTGGACTGGAACGGCGACATCGGAGAAGCCCTGCGTGAAACCGTCGGGCAATTCATCAGCACGCTGCCTGCCCCCGAACGACAGTTCGAATTGCGGCATGCACCTCTTGAAACGGAAAACGATCTCGAGGCGGCGCGCCGGCGAAAGAATGTGATTTTTGTAGCGGCATTCAGCGATTCGACCAACGAAGCCGCATACATCCGGAATGTATTTGACCCAACGGCCCAGCAGGCCATCCGCGAAGAAGGCGGCGTCGCCGTCTCGCGTGAAAACATTTTCCGGCGGGATCAGCAGATCTACTACATCACCGGCGAGGACAAGGAAGATGTCATCAACGCGATCTACAATGAATCAGATGGGTTGTCCCGCGACTTCAACAGAGCCGCCCGCCGACGACTTACCGAAGAAATGTTTGATCGGGGACGCCAGTTTGATATCGAGGAAGAACTGGCGTCAATGTATGACTTCGCCGTGAACGTACAGCACGATTATCTGGTCGCTGTGGATACAAGCGACTTTGTCTGGCTCCGGCGTATCCTTCCCGAAACATGGCGAAGTGTTTTCGTGCACTTTGTTGACTACGCCGACCCCGAGCAGCTTTCTCCTGAATGGATTTACAACACGCGCGACTCGCTTGCCCGGCAGTACATTCAGGGTAACCTCGGGGGATGGGTCGAGATTGACCGCCGGGAAAACAGACCGCTTGAAACAAAAAACATCGATTTTCTGGGTCGGTACGGCTTTGAAACACGCGGACTGTGGCATATGGTCGGCGTCGAGGAAGGTCAAAAAGTGGAATTCGGGATGGGCGGACCGTTTATAACCTATACGTTTTATGATCAGCCGACAGGACGGCTGTACATGATTGACGGAATGGTCTTTGCCCCGGGATACAACAAAAGAGAGTTTCTGCGCCAGATGGAAGTCATCGCCTATACCTTTCGCTCTCACGACGTTCCTGCGGAAGGAAAAGGATAATCAGCCGACCCACCCCGCACTCTGTGCTTCCGGCGCTGTCATATCCGACTGGCGGCGCCTGGCCTGACAGGAAAACAGGCCCCGCAGAGCGCCGCTGCATAGTGTTAACAGACCCTGAATTGACATCCCGTACCCCTCGCGAGCAGCAAACGCATCCATGGCAGCCGATCCCGGGACCAGCGCCGGAAAACCGATACAGAATTCCCCCATATTGCGGCTCGGGCTGCCCAAAGGCAGCCTGCAAACCGCTACCCTGGAACTCCTGCATCGGGCCGGATATAATTTTTCGACGCGTGAGCGATCGTACTTTCCGTCCACAGACGACAAGGAGCTGCGGGCCATGCTGGTTCGCGCCCAGGAGATGGCGCGATATGTCACGGACGGGGTATTCGACGCAGGTATTACGGGCAAAGACTGGGTGCTCGAGACACAGTCGGATGTACACCCGGTAAGCGATCTGATCTATTCGAAAACGAGCATGCGCCCCGTACGGTGGGTGCTTGCCGTTCCGGAAAATTCCGATATCCGTTCCGTAAAAGACCTCGAAGGAAAGCGCATTGCAACCGAGGTCGTTCACATCACTCGCGCATGGCTTCGCAAAAATGATGTGAATGCCGATGTCGAGTTTTCATGGGGAGCGACCGAGGCAAAATGTCCCGATCTCGTGGACGCTATCGTCGAGGTTACCGAAACGGGCTCGTCGCTGCGCGCCAACAAACTTCGCATCGTGGATGTGCTGATGCACTCGAATACGCAGCTTATCGCCAACCGGGAAGCATGGAAAGATCCATGGAAGCGGCAAAAGATTGAAAGTATTGCCCTGCTGATGCAAGGTGCGATCCGGGCTGAGGGCCGCGTTGGACTCAAACTCAATGTACAGCGTGATCGTGTGAAGCAAATCATCGGGATACTTCCCGCCCTGCGCAAGCCGACCGTTTCGCCACTGGCGAACGGGGACGACTGGGTAGCCATCGAGACCGTCATTGAAGAACAGCACGTACGGCGCCTCATTCCCGAACTCAAGCGACTCGGCGCCGAAGGCATCATCGAGTATGCGCTGAACAAAATCATTCCGTAGCGACGGCGGCCTGCCGAAACAGGCATGACGCATTCGGTCTTCACCCCATTGTACAACCTGCCCGGGGTAGCCATTCTCCCTCGGCGCCTTGCGGCAGGCATCTTGTGCCTTGCGGTATCCGCGCTTGCTGCATGCGGCGGCAATGCGCCACCACCTGTCCCTGACGCGACCATGGTGGCCGTACTGGCCGAAATGCACCTTTTGCAAGCCCGGGAAGAACTAACAGAGATCAACACCAGGGGGGCGCAAGACTCCCTCCTCGCTGCCCACGGCCTCGACAGCACCGCCTGGGCGGACGCCATCGCCTGGTATACATCGCATCCGGAAACTTTTGCCGGAATATACGGGCGGGTCGTCGATACGCTTCAGGTGCAGCAAATGCCTGAGATCGATGTAAAACAATAGTGGCCACTCGCCGGAAATGCCAGATAGTAGCCGTAGAAAAATTTGGGGGAGTCAGGTCCGCGCGGCCCGACATTGGTCGATCCGCGGATACCGGCCCCGACCGGCTCAGGGGTTGTATACGTAGACGACCGGGAGCTTGGAAACGTCGCTGATGCCCGTGTCCGTGTGGTGATAGATGTTCATCACTCCCGTCCCGCAGTCACCGAATTCGTCGCAGGATACTGCCCCGACCAAGCCGCTCATGGCGGTCGTTCCCACCTGCTGACGCAGCGCCGCACGGTCTATGTGCAGCCTTTCGCCGTCCTCCACGGCAACGGACTCGATGGCCGAGAGGAGCATGGTGGTCGCATCATATACGTGCGCCCAATAGGGTGACGGAGGAAAACCGCCGTGTCTGGCCTCATACGCAGCGAGCACCTGCTCTCCGCTCCTTCCTGTCTGCTCGTTGACGTTTGAGCGAAAGTCCGATTCCGGCCCGGCGAAGTATATCCCCTCCGATTGCGGTGTCTCCAAAAACGCGGAGACCAGCAACGCCGCCGCGGAAATCAGGGTTGTCCCTTCAAGCCCGTCGAATATGCGCGCCTGCTCTGCAAAGGCCGAACCCTCCGTCTCGAACAGCGGAAAAAAGATGGCGTCCGGGCTCATGGCCGCGAAGTCCTCAAGAACGCCCGTCATGTCGGTTTCGCCCTTCTCGATTTCTGCCCGGGTCGTTATTTCGCCCCCGTAGCCCGAGAACGCGTTGGCGAAGGCCTCCACGAGGGCGGACGTGTACGGGTCGCCGTCGTGCACGGTGGCCACGCGCCTCAATTGCAACTGGTTGTAGACGAAGTCCGAGAGCGCGCGCGCCTGGTGGAGGTCGTTGGACGACACGCGAAAGTAACCGGAGTGATAGTCGGCGTTCGCATTGCCGGCCAGATCGGAGGTGAGATGGGGAGAGGTGTTGCTCGGCGAAATCATGACCAGACCCGCATCGCTGATGACGGGCGACGCCGCCACGGCCGCGGCCGAGCAGTTGGTTCCGATGACTCCCGCAACCTGCGAATCTGCGATGATCCCAAGCGCCCCCGCGCGGCCGCCCTCCGGAGAACACATCGTGTCCACGGGATCGCTCAACTCGATCTGGCGCCCACGGACGGAACCCATATCCTCGGCGGCGAGCTCGGCTCCCTGACGGGACACGGCCCCCAGCGACGGCACGACCGTAACCGAAGCCAGCAGGCGGATCTGTATGGCCTCGCCCTGCTCCAGCGTGACCGCACCCAGCGGCCCCGGCTCGAATTCCGATTCGGTTACACTATCGCATCCGAGCATCGCAAGCACGGCGACCAGCACCGAACCGGATAATATTATGCGCCTGCACATAAAACCAACTCCTTTCTCAGTCATGTGTCGTGTCGTGACGGTTATCCGTAAAAAATCCTACCGGAGTGGACAATCAGTGCCACTAACGCCAGCCCGTCGATCCGGGTTTCACCACTTCCGCACCGCGGCGCCGATTGGCGCTAAAACAAGTTGGTGGATCCTGACCTTGCGAACGAACGGGGCATACCGTTTTACAATCGAAGCGGATTCGATCATGAAGGCGCCTTAAGCATCGATGTTGCCTTGGCCGTGAGTTCAAGGGTTCCCCCTGGTGGACGAGGCTGCCGAAGGTACCCTTCGTTGATCAGCCAGCCAAGCAACTGATCGATCCGGTATGCAGGCGTGCGCATATCTTCCAGCCATTCTCCGCGCGGGTTGCCATCAGCGATCTGCTGCAGCAATCGCTGGACAATGAACGCATCCAGGGGAGGCGGGTCGAATGCTTCATGGCGCCCGAGGCACACGTCACATGCACCGCATCGCTCTGGAACAGTCTCTCCGAAGTACGTCAGCAGAAAATGGCGGCGGCATGTCGTCGAACACGCAAAACGGATCATTTGGTCAAGCTGCGCTTCCGCTCGCTTGCGGGCGGCACGCACCCGGTCGCCGTCAATCGGAAGACGAGCGCTGCGGGCATGTAAAAAGGCGACACGCACTACCTGGTCCGGAGGAATCCATTCCAGCAATTGGCGCCCTTGCAGATACTCCATACCCTTCAACAAATGCTCGAGGGAGAGCCCCGTCCGGCGAGCAAGTATCCGGACATCGATCTCCCGCCACTCCGAAAAAGCTCCCGCGTCCACCGTTCGCAATAGCGCATGGACAAACTCCGTCATGGAGGCATTGCCATGGCCCTCTGCGTACTCCCGAAACGCAGAAATGGGTTGCCGGCAATGAATCAGCCCTGCATGTCCTCGCTGCGGGAGCACCCGCCATGCATCCTGACGTGCAAGAAGCGTCACGGCAGTGTTTATTTTTCCTGCAGAAAATCCCGTTAGCCGGGCAATCGGCCCGATCCGAACAGGCATAGGCGAATCCATCTCACTACCCACTGCCAGCTGCGCCAGATTACACACCGCATCATAAACCTTCCTTACTTCCTTTGGCGTCGGATGACTCTCCTCAATGAGCCTGCGCGGTGTTTCCTCGTCGCCCTGATGGTACAATAACGTAGCCCAGGACGTTTTCCCATCTCTTCCCCCACGCCCTGCCTCCTGATAATATCCTTCGAGTGTGCCGGGCAGATCGACATGAATGACAAAACGAACATCCGGTTTGTCAATGCCCATGCCGAAAGCATTCGTGGCAACCATGATCCGTTGATCACCACGAATCCATCCGTTCTGCACGCGCTCGCGTACAGAACCCTCCATGCCACCGTGATAAAATGCGCAAGACTGATTGCGTCGCGTAAGCCAGTCGGCCCACCGCTCGACACCCTTGCGGGTACCCGAATACAGAATGCCGGAACCCGGAACGCCATCGAGAATGTCAAGCACCTTTGATCGCTTGTTTTCCGTCCGAAAAACGGACCAGACGATATTCGGGCGGTCAAACCCCCGAACGATGCGTTCCGGGCGACGCAGCGCCAGATGTTCGACAATGTCCCTTCGCACGTTGGGCGTAGCCGTCGCGGTGACGGCAATGGTCGGAGGATCTCCCATGTGCCTGCGCGCAACGGCAATCTGCAGATAGGACGGTCGGAAATTGTGCCCCCACTCGGAAATGCAGTGTGCTTCGTCCACGGCAAGCATGGAAATGTTCATGCGCGAAGCCCGCACAGCGAACGCCTCCGAAGAAAGCCGTTCGGGAGCCAGATACAAAAGACGATACTGCCCGTGTTCAGCAGCGAGCCATCGCTGTTCTATCTCGCGCCGGGGCAAGGCGCTGTTGATGTATGTGGCCTTGACACCACGAGCCTGCAGCCCCGTGACTTGATCCTGCATGAGGGCGATCAACGGGGAAATCACGAGGGTCAGGCCTTCGTACAGGAGGGCGGGGACCTGATAGCAAATGGATTTTCCCCCGCCGGTGGGAAGAATGGCGAGCACATCCCGTCTTTCGACAATGTGTCGAATGATGTCCCACTGGCCAGGACGAAAATCGTCGTATCCCCAGTACTCGCGGAGCACGCGACGGGCGTCTTCGTATGATGGATGCCTCCCTGCCATATCGTTCGAACGATACTGCGTACAACTCGTTGGATACTTGCGAATGCCTGTCCGCTCCGCCGGATTCGCAGCGAAGATACAACCCTACGAAAGAAAGCCCAATCGGTATGGCGGACGTACGCCCCCGCGTGTCCATTATCGTCGTTACCTGGAATGCATTGCCGCTCCTGAAGCAATGCTTCCCTTCCATAGCAGCGACCGACTACGAAAATCTGGAGATTATTCTGGCTGACAATGCTTCGGACGACAACTCAGCCGAATGGGTTCGCAGGCATTTCCCAAACGTCCGGGTGCTAAGCTATACGGAAAACACCATGTTTTGCCGTGGCAATAACGAAGCGATTCCGCACGCTACGGGAAAATACATAGTACTGCTGAATAACGACGTAGCCGTGCCGCCCGGTTGGCTCAATCCACTCGTGGATGAACTGGAAACATGTGAAGACATCGCTGCCGTACAGCCCAAGATATTGCAATACGAGGACCGATCCATGTTCGAATACGCCGGCGCTTCGGGAGGATTTATGGATCGGCTGGGATATCCCTTTGCCCGCGGACGCATTTTCTTCCGGTTGGAAAAGGATTGCGGACAATACGACGAACCTTGCGATATCTTCTGGGGTACGGGTGCGGCGCTGGTGCTCCGCCGATCTGCCCTTGACAAGGTGGGATTGCTGGACGAGCGCTTCGAAATGCACATGGAAGAAATCGACTTATGCTGGCGATTCCAGCGAGCCGGGTACCGAATCCGCGTACAACCCGCCAGCGAAGTGTATCACATCGGTGGTGGATCCCTGCGCCGGGGAAACCCCCGGAAAGTCTACCTGACATTCCGGAACAACCTGCTGATGCTGTACAAAAACCTGCCGGAGTCCGAATGGAAACGAGTCTTTGCAGCGCGATGCGCCCTGGACGCGGCGGCGGCGGCACGCGCGCTTGTGTCAGGACATCCCACCGAATATACCGCTATCATGCGGGCTTACACCGATGCGCACCGGATGAAGAACTCATGGAACTGTGGCACTATCCGACCGGAAACGCTTTCGGAAACCGTGCTGCCCACCTATAGAAACAGCATTGTCATCGATTATTTCGTGCGGGGACGCCGGCGCTTCGGCATGCTGCCGAAGAAAGCCTTCGTATAGCCTTTGCACGGAGTCCGACACAGATAGATTGCCCATTCTCCGTCACACATCTCCCCCCTTTTCTCTGTCAGGGCCTGTTAACAGGCCCTAGTCTGTTATCGGAATGACGGGCTGAGTACGCCTGTGGTATAGTACTACGAAGGTGATGGCAACTAATACCACCAGCATCCCGGCTATGGCAATGGTACCCGGTAATTCATCGAATATCACATACGCAAGCAGAGAAGCACCCACCGGCTCAATGAGCCCCAGTAGTCCGATCAGGGCTGCCGAAAAATAGCGTACGGCGTAATTAAAGGACCCATGTCCCAGCACTTGCGGCCCCAGCGCCAGGCCTGCACACAACAAATAAAATAGCGGAGGAAAACCCCACAAGGGGACATTAAGCAGAAGAGCAATAACCAGTGTTGTAGCGGCGGCAACGGTATACAATGGAAACACGTAAGCCAACCAGGAACGCTTCTGGCGTACGACCCGACCCACAAGAAGGTACACACTGAAAAAAAACGAGCCGAGCAGGGCCAGCCCATTGCCGAAAAGCGTTCCGGCGCCGCCCCCTTCAAGCATGTCCCCCACACCGATTGTCGCTGCTCCTGCCACGGCCAGCAGAATGGCCCCATTGATCGGTTTGGAAAGCCGCTCTTTCAGAAATATGTAGCCGAGCACCGCCAGAAAAACCGGACTGGTAGTGACAAGAACCGACGCCGCTGCCACCGTCGTGTGATAGAGTGACTCGATCCATAGCACAAAATGCATCCCAAGCAGCACGCCGGCCGATAGAATCAGATACCATTCGCGGCGTGTAAACGCTTTTATCTCAGCCCGTGCACGCACCCACGCAAACGGCGCCAGCGCTACGGTCGCCATCGCCGTGCGCCAGACAGCAACCGTCAGACCATGGGCTTCCCCTCCGATTTCACTGCCTGCAAATCGAATGAGGATAGGACTGAACGAGAAGCTCATCATGCCGGCAGCAAGCACCCAATACACCAAAGCCGGCCTGTGTTCCTTATGCATCGCGTCGTTCCTGATCCCTGCCCGAAGTCAGCGGATACGATTCGCTGAACGCACCAACTCGATATCTGACCGGATAGCCCGCCGAGCCAGCCAGAAGAACGCATAGGCGCAAACAAGAAATGCCATCGTGAGCATTCTGCCGGCAGTATCCGTATCTGAAGATGAGACAGTTACTCCAGGAGTGCCACTGATATACATAGCCACTGCAAACAGGGCCATCAATATCAGCGTGGAGATCTGCGCCAGGAGCGCCAATGTATGCTGACGCCTCCGATCTCTGTACATAAAAATGGAAATTATGCCGAACAAACCGGCCAGCCCGGCCACCCCGAACACCACATGAACGTATCCGGGAAACACCCCGAAGACGGCGCCGGCCCCGAAGAAAAGAACCGCACCGAGGGCCAGTGAACCCAGAAGCAAATACACCGACTGTTTGCGCTGAATCATGATGTCCTGTACTTGCAAACGTGACGTGCTGAGCGAAGTGGTTTTGAGCAGAATATCCTAAATTAACAGGAAAAGCCTCGCCGGGTCCGGCGAGGCTTTTCAGCATATTCAGGAACTTCCATGCATACGGCAGGCATGTACAGTACAGCCTATAGCACTTCGGGCTTGCTGGAGTAATTGATACGTAATGTACCGGCCTCTCGCAATTCCTGCTGCACATCTATTACAATCCCCATTTCCGACGATTGATCCACGCGAAGGGATACGATGAGTTTCGGTTGCTCAAGCAACTTTCGGTACATGACATTGCGAACCGAAGGCAACTCCTCGATAAGCGCATCGTCAACCTGAATGGAGGTGTCTCCCAACTGGTTGTTGGCCAACTTGAGAGGACCGATATACAGATACGAAACAAGGCGCTTCTGATCAATCTTGGTAAGCGCCTCGGCACGCGGCAATGTGGTGCGCACCTGTATCTCCGTCTCTCGCAGTACGGTCGTCACCATGAAAAAAATGATGAGCATGAAGATGATGTCCGGCATGGACGCCATCGGAATCGTCGGATTCGACTTCGCGCTTTTTTTCTGAAAGTGTGTGGACATAATCCCTTTGATCGCTTGATTGCTTGTCGTATCAGGAACAGGTCGATTCCGGCTTATCCTGCATCCGGCTCTGCAATAGAGATCTGTGCCTTGATCTTCTTGCGAATCAGGTTTTCCTCCTCGTTCTCATCGATATAATCCCGGTAGGTGGCGTAATCGGGATAACCCATGGCACGAGCTTCGGCATCCCACATTTCGAAATAGGCCATCCATATCTCGTCAATCACGGCGATATAGGTATCGTACGGCGTCTGACGATCCGTTTTCAAAGAAACAACGGCCTTCGCCATCGATTCGGCGTAGTTGGGATCCTCCCCCTCATTCAGCGTATGCTTCTTGACTTCCTCCCTGACCCTTGGAACAATCGACGGTCTGTCCTCAATCAACACGCGCCCCTCTGCATTAACGAGAATCTTGAGCATGTTGCGCTCTCTGACCGGGGGCGGCTCCTGGTCCTCATCCAGTTTTGGGGGCAAGGTCATACCGATGCCCGTGTCCACATTGATGGTTGTCGTAACAAGGAAGAAGATGAGTAACAGGAAGGCGATATCCGCCATGGATGCGGTGGGTATTTCCCCCCCTTCTCTCTCCTTTTTCTTTTTGAGTAATCCAGCCATGACGCCTTGCGTACTTGTGGTTATGGATACTTGGATTCAGAAAGCAGCCTCGGATAACGGCAGCAACGCAACAAGCCCTGTCAGTTGAACAATCCTCTGATTCCGGATACCAGCAGGCTCAGGACGGCCAGTACGAACATGATAACCAGCGTCCAGATACCCGCAACAGCCCAGTCTCCGACGATAAGGCCAAGAATAAGCAGAAGAATCACCGGAACGAGTATGATGGCGCCCGTAACGAGGTTGATCTTCCCGTTAATGATGCTCTGGATACCGAACAGCAACATCCCGAGCAAACCGAGCCCAAGAATAACCGCAGCGGCCCAAATGGCGATGGGAACTAAGTTGTTCATGGTCTAAAAACGTTTGCGGTTAGATGGATTCGTCGGGATCACCGGCATCGGCAACCTGCGGCGCAACAGGGCGGCCCGCCTGCAACAGCACCAGCGAATCGATAAGTTCGATGGAAGCATCTTCCATTTCCACAACGATCCGGTCGATCTTCGACACGGCGTAGTTATAGAAGAATTGCAGGATGATGGCTACGATAAGACCAAACGCCGTGGTGAGAAGCGCCACCTTGATACCACCCGCTACAAGACTCGGTGAAATGTCGCCCGCCGACTCAATGGCGTCAAACGCCTCGATCATACCGACAACCGTTCCAAGGAACCCGAGCATCGGGGCAAGACTGATGAAAAGCGAAAGCCAGACCAGTCCACGCTCCAGAAAACTCATCTCAATTGAACCATAGGACACAACCGCTTTTTCAACCGCATCAATGCCCTCTTCGTGGCGCAAAAGACCTGCCTGGAACACGGCAGCGACAGGACCACGCGTCTTTGCGCACATTTCCTCGGCTGCAGAAACACCACCGTCATCGAGCGAATGCTTGATGCCAATGATGAATTTGCGGGTATTGATGTCGGCCCGATTGAGCGTGATAATGCGCTCAAACGCAATAGCAAGCCCGATGATTAAACAGATCAAAACGGGCCACATCCACTGGCCGCCCTCATTAAAGCGCTCTACAAGAACGTTAATAACGCCCCCATCTGAGGCCGCGTCCTGCAAAAGCAATACCATCAAGTTGGGAAGAGTCATGGATTGGTTCCTCCGGAAAACACGGTGTTTCGGTTACAAAGTAAATGAATGTATGGAAGGCGGCGCACTATGTGCAACACCCCCGATATCCGGCGTCTGTGCAATGTTTAAGGAACACTTGCCGGACATCGCTATGCCGAAACATGCCGACGCCCGAATCGCCGTACCAAGCAAGTATACCTATTGAAAAGCGAAGTGTCAACGAGGGAACGCCAAACACGTTCATTCCTGCGATTTTTTTTGCATGGAAGCCCATACAGTAAGAAATCCATGCTACCGCAAGGACGTCCCCTCGGCCCGATCCCACCATTGCATTGCTTCCTGCAATACATGATCGGCATCGCTTATCGTTTCGTACCACATGCCCCGATCGTACGTGCGTTGTCCAATGCGCGCCTTGATACGAGTCATCAGTACTTCCCGATCACGCTCTGCCTCGGATCGGCTGAACCACCGTCCTTCTCCGTCAGTGCGGGCAAGCTCCGGGCTGCCGTCCGACGCAACATGTATGCCATGCGTATCAAGAAAAGCCAGAAAAGCGTCGAATTCGTCCGGGGCGAAGGTGAAATCCTTTGCAAAATCATTTCGACGCGCCCCCCACTCTTCCTGAAAGGCAACGCCGTTCCGGTCCAGCCATGCCCGGGCAAAGGCGTTATCCTGCAACTGTCCGACGACCGTCCGGGCAAAAGTCGACAGAGAATCCGGATATACGATCACGTCCGGCAGAATCCCTCCACCTCCGAAAACGGTTCGCCCTCCAGCCGTCGTATACTTGAGAGAATCGGGCATCGTATCCTGAATCTCCGACATAGTCAGCGTTTTTTCGAGCCGGTAGCGATTCAGTTTCGATGCGTAATAGTCGTCGGTTTGTCCAGTGGTGTACGGGGTCTGGATAAGGCGCCCCGAGGGAGTGTAAAAGCGCGAGATCGTAATGCGCAGTGCGCTACCGTCAGGCAGTGGAAACTGCTTCTGAACAAGGCCCTTGCCGAACGTGCGTCGCCCGACAACAAGCGCCCGGTCATGATCCTGGACCGCACCAGCCACAATTTCGCTGGCCGAGGCGGAGTTTTCGTTGACCAGAACCATGAGAGGCCCCTGCTCGAAACCATCTCCGGTACGAGCATAGTTCTGCTGGTTGTACTCATCATGGCGGCTACGAGCCTCGACAATCATTTGTCCGTCCGTCAGGAACTCGTCGGCGATCTTCACTGCCATTTCCATGAATCCGCCGGCATTGTCGCGCAAATCGAGCACAAGACGCTGCATACCTTGCTGGCGCAGCATGTCCATACCCTCCAGAAACTCGGAATAGGTTGTCCGTGCAAACCGGTTCAGGCGAATGTATCCTGTCTTGTCATCCAGCATGTAGTGCGCGTCCATGGTCCAGAAAGGGATCTTGTCGCGCGTTATAACAAAATCAAGCGGTTCTTCGTAGCCGGGACGCCGTACCGTGACCTTTACCCTGGTGCCTCGCGGCCCCTTCAGGGTACGCTCGACATCTCCCGAGGAAAAGCCGATGGCTGACGAATCGTCCACGGCGATGATCCGGTCTCCGGAGAGCATACCCACCGACTCGCTGGGACCGCCGGGCAACGGATTGAGCACCGCCACCGTGTCCATACCATTCGGCCCGGCAATAATCTCGAACGCGATGCCGATCCCGTCGAATGAGGCCTCAAAATCTTCCCGCACCCTCTTCATCGCTTCCGCATCGATATACATCGAATGGGGATCGAGTTCGTCGAGCATGCCGTTGATGGCGCTCTCGGCCAACTGCGAAGAAGAAACCTCCTGCACGTAACGCTCATTGATCATGAGGTACGCGTCTTCAAGTTTCCTGAGCGACTCAGCCGTATTCTCCCAGGAAATAACAGAACCCAACTCAAAACCAAGCACTATGCCCACGACCAAAACGACTGAGCCGAAGGTCAATACCTTCCGATACTGCTTCATTATCGATCTCTTCGTTCCGGCGGGAAAAACTCCCGCACGGAAAAGCGTGAACAGTTTTTTTAATCTCCGCAGGGACTCCCGCGTACAAGCATGAACGCCAGCGCACCGCTTCCTGCCAGTACATAATACACCAGGGCCTGTTAATACAGGAAGCGGTTACGCAGGATCCCATAACCGATTTGTTCGTGAACGTTTTATGACCACTAACAAAGAGATTGCCCGCCTTCTGAAGGAAACCGCCGCACTCATCGAGATTACCGGCGGCAACGTATTCCGGGCCCGGGCTTTTGCAAGCGCGGGCCGGGCAATCGGACGGCTGGAAAAGGAGGTAACCACTCTCGTCGCCGATGACTCCCTTGAGGAATTGCCCGGCATCGGATCCGGCCTGGCGGCACAAATAGGAGAGATTCTCGAACGCGGCTCCTTCGATCTGTATGAGGAACTGCTCGGCGCCATCCCGCCCGGGCTTCCCGGCATTCTGCGTATCAAGGGGCTTGGGGCCAAAAAAGTAAGACGACTCTGGCAGGAACTGGGCATTGCCTCCGTAGAGGAACTTGAACAAGCCGCCACCAGCGGGCGCCTCGCCGACCTGAGCGGATTTGGCCCAAAAATGCAGGCGGCGATCCTCGAAAATATCCGCCTCCTTAAACAATATGAGGGACGGCGGCGATACGATCAGGCTCTGGCGGAAGCCTTGCATTGTCTCGAAGCAATCCGGAGTATAGACAAAATCCGCGAAGCCCATCTGGCGGGGGGACTCCGCCGAAGTCTCGACACGGTGGACCGTATAGTCCTTGTAGCCATGGCTTCCGTCCCGGAACAGGCTTGCCACGCATTGGCCGGCTGGTGGACAACTTCAGAAAAGGATGCAGACGAAGAACATATCCTCCTGACTGCACTTCCCGACGGATTCCCTCTGCACATTCATGTAACGACTCCGGAGCGGTATGGAGCGACATTGTGGAAAGCAACCGGATCTCCGGCGCACGTAGCCGCTGTCCGGAACCGGTGTGAACTTCCGGATAAAGTATCCTCCGAACACGCATTGTTCGAAGCCGCCGGAATACCATTCATAGATCCGACTATCCGGGAAAATACGGGGGAGGTTGAGGCTGCGGCACAGAATGAACTACCGGACCTGATCGAGTACGAAGATATTCGGGGCACACTGCATAACCACTCTACGTGGAGTGACGGAATACACACGCTGCAACAGATGATCGACGCAGCATACGCCAGAGGATATTCGTACTACGGTGTATGTGATCACAGTCGATCCCTGGTCATTGCAAACGGGCTCAGCATCGAGCGGGTGCACGAACAGCAGAAAGAAATTCGCGAACTGAACAAGGCTTACGGAAATGACTTCCGGATATTCAGTGGTACGGAATGCGACATACTCGCGGACGGATCGCTCGATTATCCTGATGACGTGCTGGCCGCGTTCGATCTGGTCGTGGCAGCTATTCATACCCGCTTCGAGATGTCCGAAAAGGAAGCGACCGAACGATTGATCCGGGCAATCGAAAACCCGTACACTATGATCCTTGCGCATCCGACCGGGCGTTTGTTGCTGAGACGAAAAGGATACCCCATCCATCACGAAAAAATCATCGACGCTTGTGCAGCGAACGGAGTAGCTCTTGAACTGAACGCCAATCCATTCCGGTTTGACCTTGACTGGCGCTGGATACGGCATGCAACAGATCGCGGCGTTCTTATCTCCATTAACCCCGATGCACATGCCATTGATCAACTGGATTACATGAAACCGGGCATCTCAATCGCTCGGAAGGGATGGCTTACCCCTGAACAGTGCCTGAATGCGAAAAGCCTGGACGAATTTTCATCCTGGCTGGACAGGAAACGATCCCGGCATAGCTACGAAACCATTTAAGGATACTCTGACCAAAACCGCTTCGATCAGCGCTTCACGTTCGTGCGTAAAGGGTATCATAATTGCATCGTTGAAATTAGCGGAGAAACACTGCGGGTTCAGGGCATCGCGGGCGTGAAGCGCCCTTCGGGAAGCTGCGAGGGGTGTGCTGGCTGCGTCATTCCTCATTGTGTGGGGCCTGCCACACTGCTTCGTCATTCCTTGCCAGCACACCCCTCGCAGCCTCTGAACTTCGCGGACTTGATCAGAGTACCCTTGACATGAGAAAATTGATCGCCATCCCGGCGACAGTTGCCTTATGCCTCGTCATCGGCGGTGGTGTCGTACTGTATTTGTCGTACAGGCCGCCTACCCCCCCGGCGCGAGCATATGTACCGGGATTAGGAGAAGCAACCCGGATCGTCGTTTATGAAGACGGATCAGCGGCCGTACATGCGCAGTCGGCCCGTGACGCTTACGCAGGACTTGGGTATCTACATGCACAGGAACACGCCTGGACGATGGATCTGTGGCAACGGACCGCCCGGGGTAACCTGTCGGCATGGCTTGGCGAAGAGCTGCTTACACTCGATGGATTGACTAAACGCCTCCGGTTTGCCTCGATGAGTAAAGCAGCGTACGCAGCACTATCCCGCGAAGACCGGGACATCCTTGACGCCTATGTACAAGGAGTTAATGCCGTACTCGGCCAGCGCCGTCCGGAGCAATTGCACGAATTCCTCCTGCTTCGCACTGTGCCGGAGTTGTGGGAACCCTGGTTTCCCCTTGCAATCGAACGCCTCCTTGCATGGCTTGCTGCAGAGTTGCCGGATTCCGACTCACTGCGGAATGCTCCGGCAACATTACGTACGCTTCACGAAGAAAATCACCTGCTGAAAGAGTGGTTACACCTGCACGGATTCGACCGCAGTATGGCCTGGACGATAACCGACAGCCTTGGAACGCATCTGGCGCAGCGGCATGTATACGGAGCATCTGCGTTACCCCTGTTTCAGGAAGTAAAGATGACGTATCCGGAAGAAACCACCATGGGGGCTACATGGATCGGCACACCCTTCATGCCCGCTGGTCGAACAAGCGCCCGGTCGTGGGCGGTATTGCCGGCAAGTACTGTATCCTTGCATCCGTCCGCAGATGGCGTCCCGGCGCCCACATACGAATATGAGAAATGGAAGATCGCCGAAGGCCAGGAAGTGGTTATGCGCTTCCGACGAGACCGGGACGGCTTTTTTCTTGTGTCGGATTCCCTCCTTCCAGCGGCGAATTTTTCCCGGGATATGTACGAAACCCGGGATAGCACGACAACCGGTCTGTTTTTAACGTGGTCGGGCTGGGAGCCCGTGAGCGACGCTGCAGCCTGGTTCGGGTTATTGTCCGGTTCGGATGCGCCGTTTGCACTACAGAACGGGGATGGGCTCGTGATGTCCGGAAACGACTCGGTCTACATCACAGGAACCCCCTTATTCGTTACTCGGGATGCCGGAATAACGGCCATAAGTAATAACCCATGGTCCGCCATGGCGGCAAAACGCCTTGCGCAACTTGCATCAAGCGAACCGGGCCTCAGGGAAAACCTGGCAGGAGTGCGAGATGTCCGAAGCACATGGGCGGCAAACATTACGCCTCGGCTGATCGATATCATCTCGGCTGACGGGGCAGATAAACACCCTGCTCTTGTTGCAGACGCACTGACCTACCTGCGAAATTGGGAATACTCGTTCGATGAGGCCAGTATCCCTGCGACGATCATGGACACATGGGCCAGCCTGTATTTCGACAGTACGGGAACGTGGCCAGGCATATGGCCGGATAGCACTGCCCTCGGACGGTACGATCCGCAAGCGCATGGAATGGAATACCGTATCATGGAGCGAACGGTAACACATCTCGCCACACAATTCGGGATGGGACTGGAAGGGTGGCGATGGGAAAAAGCACAGCCGCATCGATATTATTTTCCTGTATGGTCTGCGGGCAATGTATCTGTTGAAAAGAAGAGCAACGCTGCTGCAACCCGATACACACCGATTGTCATTCCCGGATCCGGCCATGTAACCACGTTACAGTACGGTACATCGCTATCCGACAGGGAACCACCCGCTCCAGCCCGGTGGGAGGCATGGATTTCCACCTCCGCATGGAACGCTTTTCGCTATCGGGCCCGCAGATTCCCGGTAAACCGCCCTTTCGGAAAATATCTCGTTTCGGAGAGTGAATCCAAGCCCGCTGTACTGTACGCAGATATGCTGCACGCGGAACCGATACGATACGCCACCACACTTCTTCCCGAATAATGGCATGCTGCCCAACGCACGCATATATGTAGGTATAGACGCCGGCGGATCCAAAACGGAATTAGTGGCCGCAAAAATGCAGGGAGAAGAACTCCTCAACCTGTTTGGCCCCTGCGGAAACCCCGCTCGTGTGGGGTTTAAAAACTCAGCAGAGGTAATTGCAGGTCTGATAGAGCAAGCTGTCGAACGTCTTCAAGGGGAATCCATTGCCTCTATATGTGCCGGTGTAGCCGGAGCAGGGCGCCCGCAAGATCAGCACCTTCTCTATGAAGGCATTCGGACCCGGCTAAGAGATCGTATCCCGGCTTTGGCGGAAGACATTCCGGTACAGGTTACGCACGACAGCCTTATCGCCCTGGAAGCCGCCTTCGAAGGCGAGAGTGGGGTTATGGTTATTTCCGGTACAGGCACCGTATGCCTGGCGCGCACAAACTCGGGCGAATTCTTGCGGGCCGGGGGATGGGGCTACCTTATAGGCGACGAGGGAAGTGGATATGCGCTCGGAGCCGACGGCCTGCGTGCCGTTGCACATGCATTCGACGGTGGACCGGACACGGCGCTAAGCAACCTTCTCGCGACATCCGGAGATGTAACGAGCGAGGAAGATCTCTTCGAGGTGGTGTATAAGAAAAAAACACCCCTGCAACAATTCGCCCGTATCGTGATACAGGGAGCCTGCGACGGCGACGCTGTAGCCGAAGCGATCGTCCGGAAACACATTGACCTGCTTACCGAGCAAGTATGCTGGCTCGTCAATCGATGTTCAGCCATACGGCCCCGGATAACCCTGCTGGGTGGACTGGCCAATAACCCTTTCTACCACAAGCGCCTCTCTAACGCACTGCTCGATCGTCTGACCGGATGGGAATGCATGCAACCACTGAACCGCCCCGTCATCGGCGCATGGCGTATGGCAAATGACCTAAGGATACTCTGATCAAGTCCGCGAAGTTCAGAGGTTGAGAGGGGTGCGTTGGCAAGGAATAACGAAGCAGTGTATGTGGCGGCCCCGCATAATGAGAATGACGCAGCCAGCGTGCTTCTCGCAGCCTCTGAAAAAGGAGCCGGCGCCTGGCCTGACAGAAAAACAGGCCCCGCAGCGCACCGCTGCATAGTGGTAACAGGCCCTAGTTCGGATACCGAACGCGTTCGACCAGGTCCCGGACGGAAATCGGGGAATCGGGGGTACATAGAGAGACTCCTATCGTAACGGCGAAATTGAGCAGCATGCCAATCACGCCGACACCCTGTGCACCGATACCAAGGAAGTGCTCAAGTACCGGTTCGTCCATCCCTGGAATCACGTTTTGCGCCCGCATGAGTGCAATCATCACGAAAGTAAAGACCAGGCCGATACTCATACCGGCGATGGCGCCCTGCTTGTTTGCGCGCTTCCAGAAAATACCCAGTACGATTACCGGAAAAAACGAGGCGGCGGCCAACCCAAAGGCGAAGGCCACTACCTCGGCCACGAACCCCAGGGGATACACTCCAAAAACCCCTGCTACAATAACCGCGAGAAAGATCATGAGCCGGCCTACAAAAAGGCGGCGTTTTTCCGAGGCCCGGGGGTTTATGACTGACCCGTAAATGTCGTGCGCCAGCGCCGAGGAAATAACAAGTAACAGACCGGATGCCGTGGATAGCGCCGCCGCAAGTCCTCCTGCCGCCACAAGGGCAACGACAATTGCCGGCAACCTTGCGATTTCCGGCGTTGCAAGAACAATGATGTCACGATTGATCGCTTCAAGGAGTTGGTCTGCCGTTTGTATCCCCCCTTCAGGAATCGTCACCAAGCCGGTAGCCGCCCAATTCTGCATCCAACTCTGCTCGGCGATGGCCGGCCCCAGTTCCGCAAACTGCTGCAAAATGTGGTATTTGGCGAACATGGCCACTGCAGGAGCCGTGGTGTAGAGAATCCCGATAAAAAGCAGGGCCCAGAATGCCGACCAGCGCGCTGCCTTCACATTCTTGACCGTATAGAACCGGACAATGACGTGTGGAAGCCCTGCCGTCCCGGCCATCAGACAGAGCGTAATGGCGAACACATTCAGCTTGGAAAGACCAGTGAACGGATTCGAATAACTCGACAGTCCCAGATCATGCTGAATGGCGTTCAACTTGGGAAGAATCTCTTCCATGGCAAGCTGGGGCACCGGATTTCCCGTAAGCAGCAGCGCAATGGCAATAGCAGGAACCGTATAGGCAAAGATGAGCACGCAGTACTGCGCTACTTGCGTATACGTGATTCCTTTCATGCCGCCAAGGACCGCAAAAAACGCCACGACAACCATGCCGATGGCAACGCCCAGTTCGAACGGGATCTCCAGAAAACGCCCAAACGCCACGCCGACGCCTGCCATCTGCCCGGCGACATACGTGAAGGAAACGAAAATGGCAGCGATGGCCGCGACCACACGCGCTGCTTGCGAATAGTATCGCACGCCGACGAAATCGGGCACGGTGTACTGTCCGAACTTGCGCAGGAACGGCGCCAGAAGAAGGGCCAGCAACACATATCCCCCTGTCCATCCCATCAAATAGACCGCCCCGTCAAAGCCCATGAACGAGATCAGGCCGGCCATGGAAATAAACGAGGCCGCGCTCATCCAGTCTGCGGCGGTTGCAGCCCCGTTGGCGATAGCGGGAACGCCCTGCCCCGCCACATAAAAGCCTTTGGTGGATCTGACCCGGCTCCGGTAGCCGATATACAAATAGGCCGCAAAGGTAACACCGACCGTAACCCAGGTCCAGGCTTGAATACTCATGACCTATCCCTCTTTTGCCGGTGGCGCCGCCGCATCCTCTTCGGTATCGGCCTCAAGGGTTGCCTGGCGGTCGGCGCGCCCGCTGAGCAGCGCGTACAGAAAAATCAACAGGATAAATACATAAATGGACCCTTGCTGCGCCATCCAGAAACCGAACGGCATATCTCCAAAGGATATCCGGTTTAGTTGCTCGACAAAGAGAATACTGCATCCAAAGCCTGCGACAGCCCAGACAACAAGTAGTAGACCGGTTCGCCGAAGCTGTCGACGCCAGTAGGCCTTAGCGACATGCATAGTGATCCTCTATACCTCCAGCGATTGCAGATACTCGAGACTCTGCTGGATGGAAATCAGTGCATCGGTATGCTCGTACTCGATGATATATTCCTCTACCCCATGTGCTTCGGCCGCCCGGACGATCGCTGGAAAATCGATCATTCCCATGCCCACGGGGACATTTGTTTCGAGCGGTGCGTGGCCGCTCAAATCACCCAGTTCGGTGCCTTCCCGCATGTCTTTCATATGATACAGCGGAAAACGCCCCGGATATTTTTCGATCAGCGCCACCGGATCGAAACCGGGCCACTTGACCCAGAATACGTCCATCTCCACGTCCACTACGCCCGGCTCGGTGTTTTCCATGAAGCGGTCGAAAAGCGTGCCACCTCCTTCCGCCTCGCGAAATTCGTAGCCATGGCAGTGGTATGCAAAACGTAACCCCTCTGACTTGAGCGCTTGGCCGGCTGCCGTAAAGTCAGCGATAGCACGGTCTATATCGTCCACATCAAAATCGCCCTCGTGCGGGATCCATGCGACAGCGACCCAGGGAGATCCCAGGGTATGCGCATCCTCCGCAACCGCTCCTATATCACCGGCGACACGCTCGTACGAAGCGTGCATGCTTCCCACCGTAAGACCCGAATCGTCCAGTAAGGCTCGGAGATCGGCCGTCGCCATGTCGGCTCGGTTGTAGGTCTCTACCCGGTCGAACCCCGCCTCCCGAACGGCCCGTAACGTGCCAGGAAGGTCCATGTCGAGTTCGTTCCGGACGCTGAACAACTGCACACCGATGGGCGTGTCGATCCCGGCGGAAGCGGTGACATCAGGCTCGGAAACAGGAGCGGTATCTTCTTCCTGTCCGCCACAGCCGACGAGAGGCAGTACAGCCGGCGCGGCTATCGCAGAGCCTATCCGGGTCAGAAATTGTCTTCGGGAAGTCATAGCAAGTGGATGGTTTGAGAAATGTTACACGTCGCAAAGCGCAACTGCTTCACGCAAACTGACAAGCGGGGTACGCGAGGGGATGAATTCCTGGCCGACATAGCCGGTATATCCTGTCTCGCGGATTGCCCGCATGATTGCAGCGTAGTTCAACTCCTGGGTTTCGTCTATTTCATTTCGGCCCGGATTACCCCCGGTATGATAATGCCCGATGTACTCGTGATTTTCGCGGATCGTGCGAATGACATCCCCCTCCATAATCTGCATGTGATAGATGTCATATAACAGCTTAAAGCGTTCGGAGCCAACTCGTTTTACCAGTTCGACGCCCCAGTCCGTATGGTCGCACATATAATCGGGATGGTCTACCTTGCTGTTGAGCAATTCCATGCATATCGTGACGCCGTGCCGCTCTGCATCGCCCACGATTTGCTGAACACCCTGTACACAGTTCTCCAGTCCCGTTTCGTCATCCATCCCCCGGCGATTGCCCGAAAAACAGATAATGTTCGGAAAACCGGCAGCGGCTACCTGGGGAATAAGTTCTTTGAAGCCGGCTATGAAGCGCTCGTGAAACTCCGTGCGGTTAAACCCGTCCGGTATGGAAGTCGGCCCGTTCGCCATTGCACACACGAGGCCATATTCCTTGACGACAGAAAATTCCTCCACGTTCAGCAATTCCACGGAGTGTATGCCGATAGCTCGGGCGCCGGCACTCAATTGCTCCAGCGTGAGGCCGGAATAGCACCATCGGCATACCGAATGCTTAAGGCCTGCATTGCGCGCGCGGGATGAAGGGCGGGAAAAGCCGTCCGAGGCTTCGAGGACCGCTGGCGCCGCCAGGGCGGATCCGGCGGCCGCTGCAGCGCCTGTTCTCAGAAATGTTCTTCGCTTCATAGGATTACCGGGTTTGGCTGCTTGCAACCAGCTCCTCGACCACGCCCGGGTCAGCAAGAGTAGACGTATCGCCGAGGTTCTGATATTCGTTGGCTGCTATTTTACGAAGAATTCGGCGCATAATCTTGCCGGAGCGCGTTTTCGGCAACGCAGGCGCAAACTGGATGCAGTCGGGCTTGGCAATGGGGCCGATTTCCTCACGCACATGCTGCACAAGTTCGGCGCGCAACTCCTCGCTCGAATCAACCCCCGCCACGAGCGTCACGAACCCGTAGATACCTTGTCCCTTGATATCATGGGGGAACCCGACCACGGCAGCTTCCGCCACCTGGCCGTGGGACACAAGCGCACTCTCGATCTCCGCAGTACCCATCCGGTGCCCCGACACATTGAGGACATCGTCCACACGACCCGTGATCCAGTAATATCCGTCCTCGTCGCGGCGACACCCATCTCCGGTGAAATACTTGCCCTCGAACCGGCTGAAATATGTCTGGACAAACCGGTCATGATTCTTGTAGACCGTGCGCATCTGACCCGGCCACGAATCCCCGATAGCCAGCAACCCTTCGCCCGGGCCTTCCTGCACGACCCCATCCGGATTCAATAATTCGGGGCGGATGCCAAAAAAAGGAAGGGTTGCCGAACCGGGTTTCTGGCCAATGGCCGCAGGCAACGGCGCAATCATGATGCCGCCGGTCTCGGTTTGCCACCAGGTGTCGACCACCGGACAACGCCCCTGCCCCACCGTATCATAGTACCATTTCCATGCTTCCGGATTAATAGGTTCGCCTACGGTGCCCAGCACCCGAAGTGAACTCCGATCCGTACGCGTAACGTATGCATCTCCTTCGCGCATCAGCGCACGGATGGCGGTCGGAGCCGTGTAGAAAATGGTGACGCGATGCCGATCTACCACTTCCCAGAGCCGCGACGGATTGGGCCAGGTCGGCGTACCCTCGAAAAAAACCTGGGGAATGCCGTTCAGGAGAGGGCCGTATACCATATAAGAATGTCCAGTAATCCATCCCACGTCGGCGGTGCACCAGAAAATGTCATCCTCGTGACAATCGAACACGTACTGGTGTGTAAGCGAGGCATACACCAGATACCCGCCGGTTGTATGCAGCACGCCTTTCGGCTTGCCGGTAGAACCCGACGTATACAAAATGAAAAGAGGGGCCTCCGCATCCATTTCCTCCGGATCGCAATCGGCATTCACATGCTCGCGTGCCTCGTGATACCAGTGATCGCGTCCTTCCACGAGCGCAGCCCCCGAGCCGGTACGCCGGACGACCACAACTGCCTCTACATCCGGACAGCGTTCAAGCGCCTTGTCGGCATTCTGCTTGAGCGGCACTTTCCTGCCGCCGCGCACCCCTTCGTCGGCGGTAACGAGCACCGTCGAATCGCAATCAAGGATGCGGTCTGCGAGAGAGTCCGGGGAAAAACCTGCAAACACCACAGAGTGTACCGCACCGATCCGGGCGCATGCCAACATCGCGTAGGCGGCTTCCGGAATCATGGGTAAATAGATCGTCACGCGATCCCCTTTCTGCACCCCGGCGCGCTTGAGCACATTGGCGAACACACACACCTCACGGTGCAGTTCACGCCAGGAAATGTGGCGCGGAGCTTCGTCCGGATCGTCCGGTTCGAAGATAAACGCCGTACGATCCCCATGCTCGGCAAGATGCCGGTCCACGCAATTGTAGCATGCATTCAGGGTCCCCCCCTCATACCAGCGAATGTACAGATCGCTGCTTGCCCAGGAAACATTCCTGACGGTGTGGAAGGGGCGAAACCAGTCGATGCGCGCAGCCTGCTCTCCCCAAAACCCTTCCGGGTCGGCTATAGATCGACGGTACAGGGTATCGTACGCCTCGCGAGAGGGTATCCATGCCCTTTGTCTGAAGGCGGCGGACGCAGGATACAAATCAGCCTGTCCGGAATATGCGGCAGTTACCTGATCGCTCATTGATCGTTTATCCGGTTCGTTGTACAACCCTGTAACGTACTAAACGTATGGCAATTCGTCCAATCCATTCCAAGGATACTCTGTGATTACGTCCGCAAAGCCCAGAGGCTCAGAGGGATACGCCGACAAGGAATGACGAAGCAGTGTGGCAGGCCCCTGAAGATTGTTTTCAGGTTGAGGATGCCTCATGGATCCGGTCGGACGCACCGTACAAACAGGCCCGGACGCATCCCGCCACGGCGTTGCATACATAGAGCGCGTCCGCACGGCGCAAATCCTCGGAAAACAGCACACCTTCTTCCAAATCGCTGCACGTCTCCAGAAGGAAGCGCCGGTATACCCCCGGAAGCGCACCTGAATCCACCGGGGGAGTAATGCGCCGGGAGCCGAATTTTGCGACGACATTTGTGCGAGACCCCTCGGCCACTTCTCCACGCTCGTTCAAAAAAATCACCTCGTCGAACCCCTCCCGTACCGCCTCGCGGTACAGGCGGTCGTAGTGCTCCCGGTATGTCGTTTTGTGGCGGCGGTACGGATCCGAGGAATCAACACGTACGCCAGCAAGGCAAAGACGCCTGGACCCGGACGCATGTACTACATCAAGCGGATGCACGGATACTTCGAGGCGCCCGGAAACATCCAGCGTGGCGCGGATCCTGCACTCCCCCTGTAAACAAGCGGCATCCGCTACACACTGGCGAAAGACTTGTTCGTCGAAATCATACCCCAGAGTTTGGGCGGACGTACGTACGCGATCCACATGTCTCTCAAGGAGCGCAATGGCGCCATCTCCACAGCGCATGGTTTCGATCAGTAAAGGGGGAAGTATATCCCCTGCCGGTCCCCGCTCCCGTAACAGCACCGAAGGAGACGACGCGACGGAAGAACCGTACCCCGGCGGCGCATTCAAACCGGTCAGGAATCCGGCCTTGAGCAAGCATTCCTCGTATTCTTCTTCCGGAACGGAATCCCACACGAGGCCGCTGCCCACGCCGAGGCGCGCTTCCCCGGGCAACACCTCGGCCGTCCTGATCGCAACATTGAAAACCGCACGGTCCCTGTGCATATACCCTACGGCGCCACAATATGCGCCGCGCGGCTCCGATTCACAGCGATGGATAATATCCATGGCCCTTACTTTGGGTGCGCCGGTCACGGAACCGCATGGAAACAATGCCGCAAAAATATCCTGGGTAGCCGCACCTGGAGACAGACGGCCCTGAACAGACGTGGTCATCTGAATAAGCGTTTCGTAACGTTCCGTTCTGAACAGATCCGCGGTATGTACCGAGCCCGGCTCACAGCATTTAGACAAATCGTTACGGAGCAAATCAACGATCATGACATTCTCGGCGCGATTTTTTTCATCCTTTTCCAGCCACTGCTCGAACACCGTGTCTTCCGAAGCATTGCGTCCTCTGGGCACCGTGCCCTTCATCGGTCGGGTCATTACGCAATCGCCCCGGCGATCAAAGAATAATTCGGGCGAGCAACTGAGTATCCGGACGGGTCCGGCGTCAAGCCAGGCTGCATAAGGCACCGGCTGACGACGCAGCAGGGCTTGAAAGAGGGGCCATGGCCCGCAGGGAGGGATAAAGGACATCGGACCAGTGATATTGACCTGATAGACGTCGCCTTCCCGGATATGCTTTCGGACGGTCTTGACGAGAGAATGATAGTGCGCCGGATCATATGCAAAGCGCGCAGGAAGTGGAACCGGAAGAGAGGCAAAATCCGACGGGGCATGGTCGAGCGCCCATGCATAGCGGTCCGCAAAGGCAGCCATCCAGACGAGGGGCGTGCGGGAAAGTTTGCATTGCATTGCCCGGTCAAATGCAGGCGCCGCCTCATAGGCCACAAAACCGGCTACATGAAGCCCATCTTCCGCCGCCCGACAGGCCTTGTCCAGCATGGGGCGCACCTCGTCGAGTGCATAGGCCGCGAATGTTTGCTGCAACCCTTGCAAAACAGCCCCTCCGCATCCGTTCCATCCGGGTCCCAGAACAACCTTTCCGGGCGCTGCCTCGGCGCGTTTGTCACAAGATGGAAGCAATTCCCTTGCCCCGCTCATACCGCACTCACAAAACAGGTGGTCGGAATATCACTTTTGTATCGATGTGCTCAACTTTCACGACCTTGATGGCATCGTGGCTCGCGAAGCAACCGATACCGCCGCATAATAGCCATCCCGCTCTTCAAACCAGGCTTCCCAAAGACGGCTATCGGCATCCCGAACGGTTGCCCGGCCGGCCTCGAAATCCACATCGAGGAGAAGTTTCTTCGGAGAATAAGCCAGGCCCCTGTGCATGGCCTTGAGGGTTGCTTCTTTCAGGGTCCAGCATAAAATGTTCGCCCGTTCCTTGTCGAGAGGCAACACATCCGCCAAGGACGATTCGTCGGGGTGTAGCATATATTGTTCAAGTTCGGGAAACCGCGGGGCTATCCGCTCGATATCCACCCCGATCCAACGTGGGGATGCGACAGCAACAGCCCAATCCCCGGAATGGGAAATGGAAAGATACAATCCACCCGAAGCGACCTCAACGACGCCGCTCTCCGCCACCCTGAGCGCCACTTCAGAGGGCGTCACAGCAAGGCGCTCGGACAAGAGCAGGCGGGCAGCCGCCCTGCCCAACACGAATTCCTTGCGACGCTTCGGATCGGCAAATGCCTCAACGCGCTGGGTCTCTTCCACGGAAAGCAAGGCTCGCATCCTGGCCCCATCACCATCTTCGGAATGGAGATAGCGTATCGTAACATCCGCGGGTAAGTTGTTCATTGGAGGGGGTTCCCGAAAAGCGAACGCCACCACACATACACCTCTCACAAACTCCGACAAGACGCGCGGGTCTTCTCAGTCCTTACCGCCGACCAGCTCATCAAGGGTTTCGTCCGCCAAGACAAACATTGCTCTCAGAATGCGTTGGTGCAACTGCTGCATATTCCCAACCCGCTGCGACAATGCCCTTTCTATCTTTGCTTTCGCCCTCTCGCGCATCTCCTCAGAGAGTGTACAGTCATGCCTGAATTCGTATTTCTCAATCGTAAAGGCCGCTATATCGCGCATGTTATCCGCTATAATATCGGTATCGAACGAGCTTTCGAGATCTGCCGGCGCGAATACCGTCTCTTCTTCCTTGCTACCGCTACCATCGAGTTCACCGAGCGCCTGAGCTTGCGAAGCGCGAATTGCTATAAGTTGATCAAAGCCACTGACCGAAAAGACTTCGTACACCGGCTTCGAGAGGGAACAGAGCGCAAGTTTCACATCTTGTTCCCTGAGTCGCTTGGCAATCGCCACAATAACCCGCAAGCCCGCACTACTGATATAGTTTACTTGCTCGAAATCGAGCACCACGATCCGGTTGTCACCATGGAGTCCGGACTCCAAAGCACCTTGAAATTCAGAAGCACTGGTGCTGTCAATGCGTCCCGAAATTTGAGCAATTGCGATTCCTTCTTTCTGTTCCCAAGCAGCATTGACAGCCATTGTAATTTCCTTCGGTTATTGGTGAGCGTTGCGTCCGCGCCAACTTGCATTTTAGGACTCTTCGCCGTCTAAAACAAGGCCTTTCCTTTTGGGCGGCATTCTCCGTCAGGATGAGGTAAATAGCCACTGTAAAAGGACAGTGCCTACTCGCCGGCAATACCAGTATTCGACCCTGTTTGCCTTCTATAAGGCTTCCATCCCGAATTGCTCGATGGCCTCCAGGGTCTCGCGCACATCCCCCCAGGTCGTCGTGTGATTCACGATGCACAGCCTGAGAGAAAACTTCCCGGCCAGCTTCGTCGACGACATGAACGCTCGCTCCTCCCAAAACACGCGGGCAAGCACATTCCGGTTGACCTCCTCCAGAACCTCTTCGTCAAGGTCCATGTCTTCGGGGTTGAACCGGAAACACACAATACCCAGCGACGCGGGATTCAACACCTCCATCGCCGGACTCTCCCGAATGTACTCCTCGGCGCGGGCGGCCAACTCCATCCCCTGCGATACCGCCCGGCGGAACGCAGCCATACCGAACGTCTGAACCGACATCCATATCTTCAACGCACGGACCGAACGACTCAGTTGCAAGCCCCGATCCGAGAAATTCGGGTGGTTCGCACCCCATATCGTGTCCTGAAGCATGTCGTGCGGTATCACGAAGGCGTTCTCGAGCGTCTTTGCATCCTTCACCAGCAGACAGCCCGCTTCGTACGGCTGGAAGAACCACTTGTGGGCGTCGACCACGATCGAATCGGCCCGCTCGATCCCGCGCAAAAGCTCCTTGCCGCGCTCGGTCACCGCGCCGAAGCCGCCGTACGCCGCATCCACATGCAGCCAGATGCCTTCCGCCTCGCAGTAGTCCGCCATCTCCTCAAGCGGATCGATGGCGCCCGTACTGCCCGCTCCGGCGTTCGCACACACCGCAATGGGAGTAAACCCGGAGGCGCGGTCTTCAGCCACGGCCCGGGCAAGCGCCTCCACGTCCAGACGGTAACGCCCGTCGCAGGCGATCTTGCGGATGCACTCCGCACGAACCCCGATGATGCGGGCTGCGCGGACCTGCGCACTGTGACTCTGGTCGCTCATGTATACGGTCGCGCGATCAGGATCTCCAGCCACTTCCCGAGCCGCAACAAACGCATTGAGGCTGGCCGCCGAACCCCCGCTCGTCAACAGGCCTCCGGCGCTCTCCGGATAGCCCAGCCAGCTGCGAATCCAGTCGATGACGACCAGTTCGAGTTGGCTCGGACCGCTTGAGGTCAGCCATGTACACTGGTTCACCTGGTGCCCGGCCACCATGAAGTCCGCCAGTATCCCCGGCCAGGTGGGCGACGAAGGGATAAACCCGAAAAAACGAGGATGATCGTTCCGGGCCGCGAACGGGAGAATATCGCGGGCGGCCTGCTCGATCACCTCCTCCGCAGGACGCCCCTCCTCGGGGGGAGCCTCTGCCAGCTGCTTGATGAGCCCCTCCCTGAACTCTCCGTCCCAGGCAGTCTCCTCAGGCAGCCCCTCGATCCGCCCCACCACAAGCTCCGCCACGCGGCGCGCAAGATCCAGCATTACCTCTGGTGACATCCGCAGGTCGTCGCGCACGCCTGCAACCGGTCCCTTGTCGCTCCCTTGTGCCATCAGATTCTTCCAGCAACCGATTCGTCAGGGCAGAGGGTGTACGGCGCCAGCAAAGAAGCCGTAAACAAGAACTGCCCCGTCGGAAGGAATTACTTGAGCAGGGTCATCTTCTTCACAGAAACATTCTGCCCGGTCCGCAGCACGTACAGGTACGTACCCCCGGCGAGACCCGCTCCATCGAACGAGATGCTGTAGCGGCCCGCCGGCTGCACGCCGTCCGCCAGCACACGGACCTCGCGGCCGAGTACGTCATAGACCGTCAGCGTGATCGCCTGCGCCCGCTCGAGGGAGAACTCGATCGTCGTGGAGGGATTGAACGGGTTCGGATAATTCTGCTCCAGCGCGAACGCCGCAGGAATTTCTCCGTTCACAGGCTCGACCGACGTCGGTTCGGTCCCATATATGCCGGCGCCAATGATGACTACATTGGTTCTTTCGGTACTATCGGGGAGGGTGATTTTAAATTTACGCTCCAGAGCGTAGGTCACCTTGGGTATTTCGGCGCTGTCCGTGTCGTCGTCGGGGTTGTCGAAATGATACGTGACGAAGTCTCCCTCTCCGTTGTTTCTGGCCGCCGCCGCGATAATCTGCGGTAGAATGAGCTCTCCGGTAACGGCGTCTCTGAGGGTCTCCGTGGGGGTTTGAAACTCGTATTTCTCCGGAAATGCCCCGTGAAAGAACGTGTAGCCGGTGCGTTCCATGGTAAAGAGGTAGATGGGGCCGTTTCTCCAGTGTCCGTTCGGATCACGAAGCGCCCTCTTTATTCTAAGGCGGCCTTCATAGCCTTCCGCCTCGTAGATTTCCCCAAGGTAATCCCTTGCTCCGGTCACGAAAGCCTTCAGACTTTCACGGTCCGTCACATCGCGGGCCGTTACGGCAGGGGCCTCGCCGGGGTCGAAGGGTTCGTCCACGAGGTGGGATTCCTGAATATCGAGACCGATGGTCACGAGGGCCTGGCTGCCGTCGGGGTTGAAGTACGGGCCGGCGTACCCGTCGTCCCTTTCATACTCGAAAGTGCCGCCAAGCCGCGACGAAGTAGCCGCATCACTGATCTTCCCGATAACATCCGGGTCGAGTAGTCTGCCCGACAAAACCACATTTGCTCCGTGCAGACCCAGTCTGCCGTTGGTCGTCATGGTAACCACGTACGTGGAACCGTACTTCCAGGGCCCCTCATGCGTCAAAAGACATCCGGCGTACCCGTTCGACAGCTCGTGATTCCGGATTAGCCGTGAGTATGACAACAAACCGGTCACGAATTCTGTAAGGGTGGCCTCACCGTCCTCCACCTGTTTAGCCGTTGGTGCGTTCGGGTCCAGGGCCGGAATTCCCTCCGGCCTCTGGCACGCCGCCACTGCACTCTCATATATACCGGCGCCCATGATGAATACATTGGTTGCCTCGGCGCCATTGGGCAGGGTGAACGTAAACTCATACTGGCGGGCGAAGGTCACTTTGGGTATGTCGGCGCTGTCGGTGTCGTCATCGGGATTGTCGAAATGATACGTGACGAAGCCTCCCTCGGGGTTGCTCGCCGCCGCCTCGATAATCTGCGGCAGAATGAGTTCCCCGGTAACGGCGTCCCTGAGGGTTTGCGTGGGAGCCTGAAGCTCGTATTTCTCTGGAAATGCCCCGTGGAAATACGTGTAGCCGGTGCCGTCCATGATAAAGAGGTACGTGGGACCATACCTCCAGTATCCCGTCGTATCCCGGAATACCCTCTTTATTCTAAGACCGGCGTCATAGCCTTCCGCATCATAGAGCGCCTGGGCATAGTCCGCCGCTCCGTTCACGAAGGCCTTCAGGCTCTCACGATCCATCACGTCGCGGGCCTGTACGGCGGGGGGATCGCCGGGATCGACCTCGGCTTCCGTGACGTGGGATTCCTGAATGTCGAGGCCGGCGGTCAGGATGCCTGCACTGCCGTCCGGATTAAAGTAAGGCCGGGCGTAGCCGTCGTCGCCCTCATACGTGAAATCACCGCCCTGCGTCGACGAAGCTGCTGCTGCACTGACTTCCTCGAGCATAGCAGCATCGACCACGCCGCCCGTCAAAAGCACATCCTGTCCGTGCAGAGCCAGGGTGCCTTTAAGCGTCATTGTAGCAATGTAGGTGGAACCGGAATTCCAGGGACCCTCATGCGTCAGAACACATCCGAGGTAGCCGGCCGCCAGTGGAGAAGACAATGGAGAAGCAGTGATTGAAATTGCGTACTGCCAATAATCCTCCACGAGTTGTGCCAGGTTGGCCTGGCCACTCTCCACCTGTGCAGCCGTGGTTATGTCCTCGGGTATGGCCGCAACGTCAGCCGGCCTCGGACAAACATCTTGTGCAAAGGCTGGGCGCACACCAGCAAATATGCCTGCAAACACCAGCAAGCACCCAAAAAACATCGACGTTACGGTCTTCATAGTCTCGTACAGGGTTTTTTCGCGGATTCAAGGGCGCTGCCACGCCGGGTTATGCCGCTTGGGACAGCGGTTTTTATTTATATTTCTTTATAGAATACATCATAGGGAATTCGGTTGTCAAGTCGGCGGTGGAAATGTTCTTGGAAAACTCTTTATCGTGCGCGATCCGCTACCCGCTATTATAGCCCCCGATCCGCTCCCCGACGAGAATCTATGTGGACATAACAGCGGATATGGAAAATTTGTCAAGGGGCGGCCCGTCAGGCAGGCCATTCCTTTTTTATATTCTTCCATGCTTGTGCAGCGGCCCGCTCGTACATTCCGTCAAGTATCCCTTCCTCACCAGACAAGCCATGTCCTATTTCGTTGGCATAGACGTTTCGACCACAGCGACGAAGGCGCTCGTGATCGATGAACAAGGCACCGTCATACAAACGGCATCCACAGAGTATGCCTTCGATACCCCGCACCCGCAATGGAGCGAACAGGCCCCTTCCTTGTGGTGGCATGGTGCAACGGAAAGTATACGCAAGGCGCTGGCCGGAGCAGATATCCCCGGCAAGGAAGTGACCGCCATCGGACTGACGGGCCAGATGCACGGTCTTGTTTTACTGGATGTCGCGGGCCGCGTACTTCGTCCCGCGATCCTCTGGAACGACCAGCGCACCTCCGCCGAATGCGACGAGATCATTGAACGGGTGGGGCGCACGGAACTGATTGCGTGCACGGGCAACGATGCACTGACCGGATTCACTGCCCCGAAGCTCCTGTGGATCCGCCGGCACGAACCGGCGATCTTCGAAAAAATCCGGCAAGTGCTTCTCCCGAAAGATTATGTGCGCTTCCGACTTACCGGCGAGTACGCAACGGATCGGGCGGGTGCGGCAGGCACATTGTTGCTCGATGTGCGCAAGCGCGACTGGTCAGACGAAGTGCTTGCAAAACTCGACATTCCCTCTCAATGGCTCCCCCCTACGCACGAAGGCCCGGACATCACGGGAACGCTTTCGGCCGAGGCGGCGGAAGCTACCGGGCTGGCAGCCGGGACTCCGGTGGTCGCAGGCGGCGGCGACCAGAGCGCGCAGGCCGTGGGAGTCGGGGCGGTACAGGAAGGCATCGTGGCGCTTACCCTCGGAACATCCGGGGTAGTGTTTGCTTCGGTGAACAAACCCTTTATCGACCCGGACGGGCGCCTGCATTCCTTCTGTCATGCGGCGCCGGACACCTGGCACCTGATGGGCGTCATGCTTTCGGCGGCAGGGAGCTTGCGATGGTACCGGGACACGCTATTCCCGAACACGTCATGGAACGATCTGCTTGACCCTGCGCAGGATGTGCAACCCGGCGCGCAAGGACTCCTTTTCCTTCCCTATCTGACCGGAGAACGTACTCCCCATGCCGATCCCATGGCGCGCGGCGCCTTTGTCGGATTAACGGTTCGCCACGGAAGCAAACACATGACTCGCTCCGTTCTTGAAGGCGTTGCCTTCGGCTTGCGAGACAGCTTTGAGATTATGCGGAGCGCAGGCCTGACGTCTATCGATCAGGTGCGAATATCCGGCGGCGGCGCTCGCAGCGCACTCTGGAGAAACATTCTTGCGGATGTGTTGGAAACAGAATTAGTCACAGTCAATACTACGGAAGGAGCCGCGTTCGGCGCTGCACTGCTTGCCGGCACGGGCGCCGGGGCCTGGCGCGATGTCCACGAAGCTTGCAGCGCTACCATCCGCGTGACGGGGAATACCCCCAAAAACCCGGAAACGGCGGCGCGCTATCGTCCCTTTTATCGTGCATACCGCGCTCTCTACCCTGCCCTGCACACTTCTTTCAGCACCATAGCCGACCTGTAAAAGATGTGAGGGATGGGCAGGCTATCCCCCACCCCCCGCTTGCATTGGCCAAGGGCTACTCGCCTTGTTCATCAGCAAAAGATCAGCATGCGCCACCAGATTTCGCTCGAATATGCCGGGATACACGTGGATCCGGTATACCGCAATCTCGCCCCTGCGCAACTTTATGAGCATATCATCCGGCAGGAACCCGCCGCTATCGTAGATAGTGGAGCCATCGCTATCCGATCCGGTGACAAAACAGGCCGTAGTCCCGCTGACAAGCGGCTTGTAAAACATCCCGACAACATCCGGAACATCTGGTGGGGACCCATAAACATTGAACTGGATCACCACACCTACCTTGTCAATCGGGAACGGGCCATTGATTTCTTTAACACAAGAGATCATTTGTATGTCCTGGACGGGTATGCCGGATGGGATCCGGACCACCGGATCAAGGTGCGTATCGTTTGCTCACGGGCGTACCATGCCCTTTTCATGCACAACATGCTCATCCGGGTTTCCGAGGAGGACTTGCCGAATTTCGGGAAACCGGATTATACGATTCTCAATGCCGGCGAATTTCCCTGTAACCGGCTCACCTCGCATATGACCTCGAAAACCAGCGTTGATCTCAGTTTTGAGGATCGGGAAATGGTTATTCTCGGAACAGCGTATGCAGGAGAAATGAAAAAGGGCGTCTTCACCATCATGAATTACCTGATGCCGAAAGAGCATGTGCTGTCGATGCACTGCTCGGCCAACGAAGGTGCGGATGGAGACGTTACCCTGTTCTTCGGTCTTTCCGGCACGGGAAAAACCGCGCTTTCCGCCGATTCCCGCCGTCGCCTGATCGGGGACGACGAACATGGATGGGGAGAAAACGGCATTTTTAACATAGAGGGTGGCTGTTACGCCAAGGTGATCAATTTATCCCGTGAAGAAGAACCGGAGATTTACGACGCGATCCGCTACGGGACCATTCTCGAAAATGTGGTATACGACGAGGTCACCCGGTCAGTAGATTTTACCGATACGAGCATCACCGTCAATACACGAGCCTCGTACCCTATTGAATATATCGCTAACGCGAAGACACCTTGTATCGGGGGGCATCCGCACAATATTATCTTTCTGACCTATGATGCGTTCGGCGTCTTGCCTCCGGTAGCCAAACTGACTCCCGGGCAGGCCATGTACCATTTTATCAGCGGATACACGGCAAAAGTAGCGGGCACCGAGCAAGGCGTGAAGGAACCCCAGGCCACCTTTTCGGCCTGTCTCGGCGCAGCGTTCATGGTATGGCACCCCGGCAAGTATGCGGAGTTGCTCGCCGAAAAGATGCGTGCACACGGCGCCGACTCATGGCTTGTAAACACCGGATTTACCGGGGGACCGTACGGCATCGGAAAACGCATGGCCCTTGCCCACACGCGCCAGATAATTGATTCGATCCACGACAAGTCGCTGCGCGAACAGCCCATGCGAACCGACCCGATCTTCGGATTTGCCGTGCCGACCGTATGCCCCGGTCTGCCCGCCAACCTCCTGTCCCCGCGCACAACCTGGTCCAGCGAAGCAGCGTACGACCGGCAGGCGCGTGATCTGGCGAACCGCTTCGCGGAAAATTTCGAACGGTACAGGGACAAGGCATCCCCGGATATGCTCGCCGGCGGACCCGTTCTTCAGCAGGCGTAGCCCACGCCAAACCGCCCTGTCACCGGATTCCCGGCGGAACACTCAGATCCCGCACTGTACTTCGCCGCAAGCGTACACCTCAATCGATGAACACATATTTCACCACCAGCATTGCCGACCATTGCTGCAGACCGGTGAAATTGGTATGGCTGGTGAAATCAGGGTTTTCCCTATGGACCGGGTGATACCGATAAACGCCTGCATAGGAAAAATCGTCCGCCATGGACCAGGTAAATTTCAAGCCCAGCAAGGTGCGGGCATTCAGGCTGTAATCCGCCCCGGCATACAAATTGCCGGCGAGAACCGTGCCGGTCATACCGGTTTCCTGCCTGCTGTTGTAAAACGACAGGTCTCCGGGCGGCTCCGAGGTATCGCGGTAATGAACAAAGTAAAGCACATCTGAAATTTCGAGGGAGGCTACTCCAAGGCCACCACCCAGATAGGGTACAATGCTACCCGGCGTGCGCACAAGATCGTAATAAGCATTCAGAAATACTCCGCGCGCGGTAAGCCCGCCTATACTGCTTGCAATGTCGGATGCTACCGAAACATCCGGCAGATTGACATTCGGCCGTCCATCCAGATGGGAAGCATCGAGGAACTGCTGGTCCAGATTATTCTTCCGCTGAGCCGCTGAAATTTCCACGCGCAAGGGCCCGAACATGCGCCCTGCCGCAACTTCCAGCGCATTACCGACACTCTGTGAAAGTTCGTACTCCCAGCGATATCCGGAGATATATACGCCGGGAATATCCTGGCTTAGACCCGGTTCCCTGCAAGAATCGGGATAGCAGTATGTGTCCCTGTTCCACCCTGCCTGATTCATGGCGATGCCGCCGCTCAAGCCAATGCCTCCGCTAACATACCAGCCGGCTCGCCTTGACTGCGCATCCGCTTCGCCCGGTATACATGTCATCCACGCGAATATAGTCAGACATACCGTCGCCGGGAAAACAGCACGTGCCCGGCGGCCTGTGTACACCTTGTGCCCCAAACTACGTAACGACGTGCGTGTCCACATTTTCTTCCCCCTCTGAACGCGCAATAATCGCTGCCCCGCACGAATCGCTGTACACATTCACGGCGGTCCTGAACATGTCGAGCGGACGATCTATGGCAAGCATGGCGCCCACGATGAATGCCGGGCCCGCTCCGGTCAACCCCACGGCTTCCAATACAATAAAAATAACCACCAGACCTGCGGAGGGTATTGCGGCAGCTCCTATCGAGGCCAGTAATGCCGTAAACACGACTACCACCTGGTCCGTGAAACCCAGCGATACGCCCAGCGCCTGGGCAATGAAGATCGCCCCGAGACACTCATAGAGCGCCGTGCCATCCATATTTATTGTAGCGCCCATCGGCAGTGTAAATGACGACACGCGGTTAGACACGCCTACCCTCGTTTCTACCGTCTGCATCGTCACAGGAAGCGTGGCGCCCGACGAAGCCGTCGAAAATGCCGTAACGAGCGGCTCGATCATATTCCGGAAATGGACGATCGGGTTTATTCTCCCGAGGAAGAAGAGCACCAGAGGCAGCGTAACGAACAAGTGAATCGTCAGCCCCAGGGACAGCACGAACATATAGAGCCCCAAAGCCCCGAACGTTTCAAAACCCGTGCGACCCACCAGCGTGGCAATAAGGCCGAAAACTCCAATGGGCGCCACCATAATCACACCGGTAGTGATCTTCATCATGGCCTGAAACAACCCATCGAAAAGATTCCGCAGCGTGGTCTGGGGCTTCTCCGGCAACCCGACGATGGCCAGGCCCAGGAGGATGCTGAAGAAGATAACGGCAAGCATCTGGGCGCCTGCCGCCGCCTCGATCACATTGGCCGGTACGATGTCCATGAGAATATCCACCGGGGAACTGGGTGTTCTGATGTCGGGCATATCAGCCTGGATGGCATTCGCCACATCGGTCTTTTCGCCCGGACGAAAGATATTCACCAGAATCAGGCCGGTGGTGATGGCCAGCAGGCTCGTCAATACATAGTACCCGAGGGTTTTGGAGAATAGCCGCCCTACGGCGCGCCCGCTGCCCACCGACGCAACCCCTGCAACAATGGATGTGAAAACAAGAGGAACGATGACCATGCGAAGCAACTTCATGAACAATTGTCCAATCCATTCCACGCTGTCGGCAAGGGGTTCCCCTCCTATCATACCGGCCCCGATACCGATCACCATCGCGATCAGTATCTGCCAGTGCAGTTGTTTCCACCAAACTTTTCCGGTTGCTATGATATTCATGATGGCTCGTTATAAAATCGGTTACGTATACCCACCGGGGGCTCGACCCGCGCGGACTGTGTTTATCAGGAAGCCAATGTAGCGATTCGCATCCTGCAAGGCAACGGATCGGAACGATACTGCATGCAAGCAACTGCCTCAGTATGGACCGCTATCCGAGATTCACCAGAGGAACCAGGGCGTACCCTATAAGACTGACCAGAAAAACAAACAGAATATTCAGAAGAATACCGGCACGCGCCATACGTGGAATCGTCACGTACTCGCTGCTATATACGATAGCGTTGGGGGGCGTCGCTACGGGAAGCATGAATGCACAGCTTGCGGCAAGTACAGCGGGCACAGCGAACACCAAAGGAGACTCACCGAGGCCCACCCCGACAGAAGCCACTATCGGCAGAAATGCAGCAACCGTTGCGATATTGCTGGTCAGTTCCGTCAGAAAAATGATCGTAGTTGCTATGACCAGAATAATCAGGAAAACCGGCCAATGCTCTATAAGACCGGCTTGGGCGCCAAGCCAGGCCGCAAGCCCGGTGTCATTGATCGCCGCGGCGAGACTCAACCCGCCGCCGAACAGAATAAGCAATCCCCAGGGCAGCCGTTCGGCATCGTTCCACTCGAGCAGAAACACCCTTTTGGAGACATCGACCGGCAAGAGAAAAAACAGCAAGCCGACTCCCATAGCAATTCCTGCATCCGATAAGCCGGGTATCATCGGTGTGAGAAGAGGGCGTGTCATCCACAAGATGGCAGCGGTGACAAACAGAATCATCACCATTTTTTCCGGCCGACTCATGCGTCCCATCGCAGTCAGTTCGGAATGAATGAATGCCGCTCCACCAGGAATTTCCCGGATTTTGATGGGATAGACCACCCTTGTAAGCACAAAGTACATAAGTGGAAGAGCAATCAGGGCCATGGGCAGGCCGACCTGCATCCATTCCACGAACCCGACGGATACGCTGTACGTCTCCAGCATGAACCCTGCAAAAAACGCATTCGGAGGAGTCCCAACCAGGGTAGCGATACCGCCTATGCTGCACGAATACGCAATGATCAGCATGAGGCCTATCGTAAAATGCGCCACCTCCTTCGAATCGGTCCGGCGTACCAGTTCCGCCACGGATAGCCCGATCGGCAGCATCATCAGCGCCGTCGCCGTATTACTGACCCACATGCTCAAAAACGCAGCCGCGATCATGAACCCGGCCAGAATCGCATAGGGACGCGGCCCCATCATGGCAATGATGCGCAAGGCAAGGCGACGGTGAAGATTCCACCGTTCCATACCCGCCGCGATCAAAAAACCGCCAAGAAACAGAAAAACCAGTGGATTTGCGTAGGGGGCTGCCGCGGCGCGTATATCCGCAATGCCCAGTAAAGGAAAAAGCGCAAGCGGTAAAAGCGCCGTAGCGGATATGGGAATGGCCTCGGTCATCCACCAGACGGCCATCAGGATACCCACAGCCGCTGTTCGCCAGGCAGGAAGCGCCATATCCGCGGGAGGAGGCATAAGCAGCAAGACCACGCATAAAAGCGCACCTGCGCCGAGGCCAACCCACTGTCTGAAGTGAAGAGCGGATGCTGTCGATGAAGAACGGGTGGCGGCGAACACGTGCTGCTATATCCCCAACAAGAGAATTCCAGAGCAAAAAAAGTGTTTTGCATGATAGGCATTTCGACATTGCCCGACAAACGACGATAAGTTGGCGCTCGCAACACAGCGTCTTCATGCTATCCTGAATTGTACGCTTCGTATTTTACCCGGATATAGTTCAGTATGCGATGTATTAACGGGTATCCCCCTTGCAGTGGGATGCCTGTTTCGTGCGTGATGGGTACGTGGTATACCGGACAGATACGTACACCAATAAAACACCTGACCAAGAGCCCCCGATCTCCATGGCAGCACCGGGCACCGAAGATCATCCCCTGCGTATCGCTATTATCGGCGCCGGCCCGGCCGCCTTCTATGCAGCGGATCATATGCTGAAGCAACAGGACCTGCATGTCGAGATCGACATGTTCGACCGGCTTCCTACTCCATTCGGCCTGGTCCGGGGCGGCGTTGCGCCTGATCATCAGAGTATCAAGAACGTCACCCGGGTCTACCACAAAACCGCCTCCAGGCCCGGTTTTCGTTTTTTCGGAAACGTGTGTTTCGGTTCGGACGTGACCCGCGCTGACCTGCAACACCATTACCATCAGATTTTCTATGCCACGGGGGCGCAAACGGATCGCTCCCTCGGTATTCCCGGCGAAGACCTGCATGGCAGCCATTCGGCAACCGAATTCGTGGCATGGTACAACGGGCATCCCGACTACCGGCATCTCGAATTCGATCTGTCCGCGAAATCCGTTGTCGTCATCGGCGTCGGCAATGTCGCCGTCGATGTAGCACGCATATTGTGCCGCACCCCGGAAGAACTTGCAGCCACGGATATTGCCGATCATGCGCTCGAAAAGTTGCGCGAAAGCCAGGTCCGCGAGGTTCATATGCTGGGTCGGCGCGGCCCGGTCCAGGCTGCATTCACTCCTCCCGAGGCGAAGGAGTTGGGGATGTTGGAAGGCGCCGACGCCATCGTGCGCCCGGAAGAAGCGGCGCTTGACCCGCTTAGCGAGGAGGTACTCGCATCCGCAGGCCGCCGCATTCGCCGCAACGTGGAAATCGTTCAGGAAATCGCCGAACGCAGCCCCTCCGGAAAAGAAAAACGCCTTCACATACGCTTCCTCGTCTCACCCACCGAAATCATCGGGGACGAAACAGGCCGGGTATCGTCAATACGGGTAGTGCATAACGAATTACACCTGAGTGAGAACGGTCGCCTTCGCCCGCGCGCCACCGAGTGTTTCGAAACGATTTCCGCCGGGTTGATCTTTCGATCCGTAGGATATCAGGGCGTTCCGCTGACTGACGTTCCCTTTGATGAACACTGGAATGTTATTCCTAACGAAAAAGGCCGCGTAGTAGACCCTGCTACCCGCAAACATGTGACAGGCGAATACGCCGGGGGATGGATCAAGCGGGGACCTTCGGGGGTCATCGGTACGAACAAGGCCGACTCCGTGGAAACAGCAAACTGTATGCTGGAAGATGTGCGCAACGGGATCCTGCTTTCTCCGGAGGCTCCATCGGCCGAAGAAGCAGAGCGCATGATTTGTACCCGGTGTCCGGGTTATTTCAGTTACGAAGACTGGATTCGCCTCGACGAACTGGAAACCGCTCGGGGCAAGGAAACAGGACGCCCCCGGGTAAAATTCACAAGTGCAGACGCCATGCGGAAGGCACTGGAAGACGCGGCGTAGCCGCCCTTATCTTCGCAAAAACGTCAGGAGATCGGCCATCTCCTGTATATCGATTTCCTCCTCAAGGCCAGCCGGCATCGGGGATGCATCGAGACGGCGCAACAGTTCGATCTCCGTACGCAGCACTACTTCCTCGCGGCCTTCTTCCGTAACCAGCGTGACGGAAGAAGAAGTCTCTGCATGTAGAATCCCCGTAATTGGCGCATCGCCCCGCCACTCCAACCTCCATAGCTCGTAGCCGTCCGCAATCGTCCTCTCCGGAACCAGGATGGCTTCCAGTAGCGCTCGGGCCGGCCAGTGCCGAACGGTACCCAGGTCGGGGCCGAAAAGAGCATTCGAACCGGCGTTCTCCGAAACAGCGACTCCATGGCATCGAGCACATACGGAAAAATACACGGCTTGTCCGCGTCCGGCATCGCCGGACAGGTCCAGGGCCGCTTCATAGGTGCGCATCACATCGGCGCGGGAGGCATCCGTAGCCCGCAGCAAACTCCGGGCGCGCGCCTTCACTGCACCCTCCGTATCCCGCATCAGACGCACGCGCCGATTCCAGCCAAGGGCCAAGCGGCTTACATCCCCCGCCTCCACCGCATCGAGCAACAAATGCATACGGGATTCAGATCGCAAGAGGGCATTCAGTGCTTCTCCGCGCGCGCCGGCGGAAAGGCGGGGATACGCATCCAGCAGAAACCGCCCCACATCGTCTCCAGGCACACCTCCCAGTACACGCACAGCCGCTTCCTGCACTTTGGCCTCCGAAGCAGATCGGGTGACCAGATCGCGCAACGCCGGAACCACCTCGCCGGCGGCGCCCATTTCCACCAGCGCCAGCATGTCTGTGCGACGCAAGGTCGGCTCCGCCGGTGAAGCGGCCAGGGCCACAGCTTGGGCGGGATCTGTATCAAAAGGCGCGCCATGGCGCAGCAGAGCCAGCAATCCCCGGCGAATATTCGGGTCAGTCTCTTCATAGAAGGTGTGCAGAAGCCCCTTGCTATCGATATCAGGCGCATCGCCGCCCGACCTGCGTCCGGTACGCCGGGCCAGTCCATCGGCAAGCCCTTCAAGTATCTCAGGGCAGCCCTTGCCTCGTGATGCGAGCGCAAACCGGATGGCCTCCCGAATATCCGCTTCTGGCCCTGCAGCGCCCGTACGCGCCGCCACGCGCCGTACGTACAAACACCCTTCGACCCGATCACCGAACGCCTGCACAGCACGAACAATCGCCTCAATGTTCGGAGTAGCGCCCGCGGTAAGCGATGCCATCTGCACCCACGGATCACTCAGATCCCGTTCCAGCAAGCGATCCCGCGCTACCGCCGCCTGATCCGTGGAAAGATCACCCAACGTCAGCAACAACTGAAAACGCACCTTGGGATCCGCATCGTCCACCATCGCAATCAGGTCGTTTTCGAATACCGCCGCCCCATGCGTTTCGTCGAGGATTTCTGCGAGCCGGACAGCCTGGGCGCGCACGCCGGGATGGGTATCCGACAACGCTGCCCGGAGCACATCCGCTTCCAGCAACCCAAGTCCGTGCAGGGTCCAGAGCGCATGCAAACGGGCAAAAGCGCTTCCGTCTCCCCGCACCATGCGTGTCAGCACAGGTCCGACCCCGATTGCCTGCCTGTCTACAAGCAACCGTTGGGCATGCAGGCGCCACCACGCGTTCCCATGCCCCAGCAAGCCCGCCAGATCTCCATCGGGCATGCCGGTCATGTCCACCGCGTCCAGCCAGTCGCCCTCCGGCGCCCCCTGCACACTGATACGATAAATGCGCCCCCGGTCATTGCCGGCGTACAACTGTCCGGACGAAATCGCCTCCTCATCCATCCACTCTGGATGTTCAACGATCTTTCGATAGTAATCCACGATATAGAGCGCGCCGTCCGGCCCTACATACGTGTTCACCGGACGAAACCAGCTGTCCGTGGAGGCCAGAAATTCTTTTCCCTCGTACAGGCGTTTTGCCGTGAATGCCGCCCCGGCATCTTCCACGATATCGGCGTGCACCAGATTATGCACCGATTCGGTAACGAACGTCACCTGATCGAACGGCTCAGGAAAGGCGCCGCCCGTGTAGTATGTCAGCCCGGCCGCCGAAGTAAACACGCCGCGATCGGTAAGCAGTTGGTGTTCCGGGCCGATCGTAACGGGAAAAACTTCCGCAGCATTGCCGTGATCGGACGAATAGGCCACCGCCTCGCGCACCGGAAGTCCGGGATTCCTGCGCAAATACCTCGCGGCAATGACCTCATGGTAGTGGTGGTGGGCATTACTGACCAGAAAATGCCGCCCCCATGGATCGAACGCGTGCCCGAACTGCGAAGCGCCGGACAATTCCTCCAACTGTCCCGTGTCCGGTCGAAAACGTACATTGCGCCCGTTTGCGTTGCGCGCAAGGGCAGGCCCTTCCGGACGGTCGGGAAAATGCACGCCGCTTCCGAAATCACCGAACCGGTCGGCATGGGCTGTGGTGTATATCGGCCCGTTATTGGCCAGATAAATACCATTGTCGATGCCGTA
Source organism: Rhodothermales bacterium (assembly GCA_965117025.1). Taxonomy (GTDB): domain Bacteria; phylum Bacteroidota; class Rhodothermia; order Rhodothermales; family VXPQ01; genus VXPQ01. Next base: position 2,680,174 of record OZ220746.1, on the reverse strand, counting down.
CAACGGGTTGTTGAAGTTGTGCTGAGGGTTTGACAGGGCGAAACCCGTCAGCACGACTTCCCTGTGGTCCGCTTTGCCATCGCCGTCCCTGTCTTCCAGATAAATGACATCGGGGGCATCGGTCACCAGCACCCCATCCTTCCATCGCATGATACCGGTCGGCAACGTGAAGCCATCGGCAAATACGATGCTCGTGTCAGGATATGCATCGCCATCCGTATCCATGAGCCGCATGACACGACCCGTACCCCCGGTATCCAGAGGATATCCCGGCATTTCCACGACATAAAGGCGGCCGTATTCGTCCACCATCATGTCCACCGGATCGGCAATCAGCGGCTCCGCGGCGAATGTTTCGACCTGAAAGCCTTCAGCCACTTCGAGCGTGGCAAGCGCCTCGACGGGCTCGTATGGGGGGGCTTCCCTGAAATCGCCCGGCCCGCCGCGCTCCACATTCGCAAACATTGCGAGCGCAGCAAGCGCCGATACCGGCAAAACAAGCCGGAGAAGCCTTCTCCCCCAGCCGCGAACAACCGCAAACATCCGCTATATCTCCCAGCCCTCGCGATACGGACGATGCAGATACTGCTCAGCCTCCGGAGCATTGGGGATGCTCATCGTTGCCCCATCGTACTTGATCAACCCATTATGCTGCATGGCAACGACCCCCAGCAACATCACCTCGGTGAGCGGTACGGCATAGGAAAACGGGCAAGTGGCTTCGGCAAGCCCCTTGCATGCATTCACCCAGTTCATCTCGTGGCTTTCCTGAATCCGGGGAAGCGTCTGCGGAACATCTGCATATTCTTCCATCAGCGTCTCCGGGTACAGGCGCGGATTGTGGCCGTACGTGTCGTACAGCAGTACCCCCTTGTCGCCAACCAGAAGCGCACCGCCCCCCGGTATGAGCCTTACATCGTCGGGCAACGCCGCCGGCCTCGGGGCGATGAGGCCCCCGTCATACCACATCATCCGGATAGCCCGCCCGTCTTTGCCGGTAAATTCGTACTGTGTCATCTGGGACTGGGGCCACGCGGCATGGTCTTCCCGCTCAAACGGCGTCGAACTGGTCCAGACTGAATCAGGATAATCGAGATCCAGGGCCCAGTACGCATGGTCAATGAGATGGGCGCCCATGTCTCCCAGCGCGCTGGTGCCCCAATCCACCCAGCCTCGCCACGTGAACGGCGCATACGAATCGTGATACGGCACCTGGGGAGCAGGTCCAAGCCAGACATCCCAGTCCATATGTTCCGGAGGAGTCATGCTGGTTTCAGGGATCGGTATGCCTTGCGGCCAGATAGGACGATTCGTCCAGATATGCGCTTCGCGGACCGTCCCTATCGCACCGGCATGCACCCATTCGATGAGACGGCGTCCATCATCGTGGGAATGCCCCTGATTGCCCATCTGCGTGACCACATTGTATTGCCCAGCCAATTCAAGCAAACGCCGGGCCTCCCCGATCGTCCTCGTGAGCGGCTTCTGCACATAGACATGCTTGCCAAGTTGCATAGCCATACTGGCCGCCACGGCATGCGTATGATCCGGCGTCGCCACGATCACAGCATCGATGTCATCACCACTCTCGTCGAACATCCGCCGAAAATCCTTGTATTTGACTGCTTGCGAGAACTTCTCGAAAGCTCTGGAGGCCCGGTCCCAATCGGGATCGGCCAGCGCCACGATATTCTCGGATTCCACATTCCCGAGATTTTGATTTGCAATGCCACCGGCGCCTATGCTTGCAATGTTCAGGAGATCGCTGGGAGGGCGATACCCCACGCCGCCAAGCACGTGCCTGGGCACGATCGTTACTCCTGCCGCCGTCAACGAGGCGTTCCGAAGAAAGGTGCGGCGAGAAAAATTCCCCTTTTTCATGATGTCTCCAAAATGTGCGTTAGTAAAGCCCGCGATTCAGGCAATGCGCCCAATGTGCCGGGACTCCGAAACAACAAACTCTCCTCTTCCTGCCCTCGACTCCGACGCTCTCCGGCATGGTAAACGTAAGAAATGGGACACATCGACGCATCTTTTTTTGCAATTTTCGTGAAAACAAAATTCTTTTCCCTTTTAATCTATTAAAGGGGAAAATAAAAGCGCTTTCTGTGCAAAAACGATTTGTCTTACGGCATTCCTTGCCGTATAATTGCGCCTTACTTGTGCAGGGCGCTTGTTCAATAACTTGTATTTCCGAGCCCGGCGCAGTACAACCCAAACCATACGTGTTTCCGTGCTCATGTACGGCTTCATCGATACGACGTATAGTTCTACCGCCTGTGCGCCCTCTGCGCACAGGAATCGCCTGCCGGTTCGCCCCGGCAGGGATACGCTAATGCGTATGTCTCTATGTATGTGTATGCGGGGCATGACCCGCAATATGCCGCCTCTGGAGGGATTACAACAAACCTGACGATCCTGTACCGCCTGAAAATGCGCAGTCGACGCCGCACTTGACGGCCGTCCAAGATACCGACCCGCTTCCCTTCACAGGTAAGCGGGTTTTTTTGTGGCCGTTTTCCGGCCTCTCGCATATTTCGAGTACTCATACCCACGCCCTTTGCGATATGTCGTCCAAAAAAATCAAAACAGGAAAATCCACTCTTCCGACCCTGATACCCCAACAAGGCAACGCGCAGAGGGGCGGGCAGCGAAAGGCTTCCCTGTCGCCCGACAACAGAAAAGACGGGCCGGGTTCAAACGGCCAGGCGAGGGCGCAGCGGTCCCTGGGAGTGGAACATATAAAAATCGCCGGACGGAACCTGCGCGGAAACCTGCAGGAAGACCTCCGCGATTCCGACGACCACTTTGACGAAACAGGGAAACAGCTCCTGAAATTCCACGGAATCTACCAGCAGCAAGACCGGGACAAAAAAAAGAGGGAAAAGCAACATATGTTCATGGTGCGTTCGAGAATCCCTTCCGGGCGCCTCACGGCAGACCAGTATCTGGTGCACGATATGCTTGCCGATCGCTATGGCAACGGAACGCTTCGCATCACAACCCGGCAAGGAATCCAACTGCACGGCGTAATCAAGACAAACCTGAAGGGTACGCTGCGCGCGATCAACGATATCCTGCTGACGACCCTTGCTGCATGCGGGGATGTAGTGCGAAATACGATGTTGTCGCCCGCCCCGGCCACCCACCCCGTCCACGAAGCGATCGAACTCGAAGTAAATCGCCTTGCGGAAGCTTTGCTGCCCCGGACGCGCGCCTATCACGAAGTGTGGCTCGAAGGCGATAAAGTGTATAACAGCCTCTCCGGAACGGTCCAGGAACACCCCCCGAACGATCACCGGGGGACAACAAACGAAGAGCCGTTGTACGGTCGGGCATACCTGCCGCGAAAATTTAAAATAGGCGTAGCCTATCCCGGCGACAACAGTATCGATGTATACACCCAGGATGTGGGTCTTATTGCCATCGTCGAAAACGAAACGCTCGCCGGATTTAACCTGCTCGCGGGGGGCGGACTGGGTATGACCCACAAGAAGCCACAGACGTATCCTCGTCTGGGAAGTCTAATCGGTTTTGTGCCTGCGTTGAAACTGATCGAGGTTACAAGCGCCATCGTTACGATCCAGCGAGATCATGGCGACCGGACGAACCGCCGTCATGCCCGTATGAAATATCTGATCGACGATTGGGGACTCGACCGGTTCGTTCGCGAACTGGAACGGCGGCTTGGCTATTCTCTCGAGCCGCCGCGCAGCACCGAACCGCTGCAGAACAATCTTTATCTTGGCTGGCGCAAACAATTGAACGGGCGTTGGTTTTTCGGCATTTCCGTAGAAAACGGACGCATCATGGATACGGACAGGATCCGACTCAAATCAGGACTCAAGACGATCATCGAGCAGTTTCGGCCCGGAGTACGACTCACTCCTAATCATGACATTCTGCTCACCGATCTGGATGGAGCCGTACGTACGAAACTGAACGATCTGCTCGACACGTACGGCATTGCCCGACCTGCCGAGCTGTCGAATGCCCGGAAATACTCCATGGCCTGTCCGGCAATGCCAACCTGCGGCCTTGCACTGAGCGAATCCGAGCGGGTCCTGCCCTCGGTGATCGACCTTCTCGAGAAAGAATTGGGAAATCTGGGCTTGCAGGACGAACTCCTTTCGATCCGCATGACCGGCTGCCCCAACGGGTGCGCCCGGCCTTACGTAGCCGATATCGGACTTGTAGGGCGATCTCGCGATCGATACGCACTGTTCCTTGGGGGACGGTCGGACGGTACACGCCTGAACAGACTGTTCAAAGACCTTGTGCCGCTCGACGACATTGTCCCCGTACTCCGGCCTATTCTGTATGCGTTTCGAAAAGACAGGCAGGCGGGAGAACCATTCGGCAACTACTGCGCACGGATCGGCAACGAAGAACTTGACCGGATCGTGGAAAAATACCGGAGCCATGCACAACCAACCTGAACATGGAACCGTCTATCTTGTAGGCGCGGGACCCGGTGATCCTGATTTGATCACCGCAGGCGGACTTCGCCTTCTCCGCCAAGCGGAAGTGGTGGTATTCGATAGACTCGTCCACCCCGACCTTCTGGATTGCATCCGGATGGACGCCGAGCGCATCTATGCCGGAAAAGCGCCCGGGAAGCATTCCATGCCTCAGGAGGCCATTAATAGCATACTCATCGATCGGGCCCGACGATGCCGGAGCGTGGTTCGCCTGAAAGGAGGCGATCCTTTCGTATTTGGACGCGGCGGCGAAGAATGCCTTGCACTCACTGAGGCAAACATCCCGTTTCAGGTGATTCCCGGTATTTCGAGTGCGATCGCTGCGCCAGCCTTCAGCGGTATTCCCGTCACGCATCGCAACATATCCCCCGCATTCACTGTCGTAACAGGGCACTCGTGTACGCCCGGCCGGTCACCGGACTGGAACGCTTTGGCGCGCTTGGGCACCCTTGTCATTTTGATGGGCCTTGGCCGCCTCGACTGGATTGTCGGGCAATTGATCGGAGCAGGGCTCAATCCTGAAACTCCGGCTGCAATCATCGAATCCGCTGCAACTCGAAAACAGAGAACCGTGTCCGGCACACTCAGGACCATCGGTCTGCTCAGTCTCGGATGCACCGCACCCGCAACCATTGTTATCGGCGAAGTGGTATCGCTTCATTCCCGAATAACATGGTTTAACAAAGGACTCGTATCTTCAGACAGAGCATTGCATGATTCGTTCGTTTACAATCAACCCCCAACTGCTTCTGTATTATTATGAGTTTGACACAAAACGAAATCCGTGAAGCAAACATGCGGTTGGAGAATGCCTGGCCGGAAGACGTACTCGCATGGACCTTCGAAACCTTTGGTTCGAATGTGGCCACGGGTACCGGTTTCGGCCTGTCCGGCGTGGCGTTGATGCATATCCTTTCACGCGTCCGACCAACCGCTATCGTGTTCTATCTGGATACGGATCTGCTCTTTCCTGAAGCATACGACCTGAAAATCCGGCTTGAAAAGCGTCTGGGGATTAAAATTCTTCGTCTTCATTCGGAACTATCCCTGCGAGACCAGGCAGCCCAGGAAGGCGCCAACCTGTGGCGCACCAATCCGGATCGTTGCTGTTTTCTTCGCAAGGTGCAGCCGCTCAGGCAATTTCTGGCCTCGAAAGACGCCTGGGTCACTGCTGTCCGGCGCGACCAGTCCCCCACGCGTAGAAATACTGCGGTCGTGGAATGGGAACCCACCCATAATATTGTCAAAATCAATCCGATGGCCTCCTGGACAGACCAGGATGTTCGACAATACATAACCCTGCACGAGCTACCCTACAACCCAATGCATGACTGGGGATATCCGAGTATCGGCTGCATTCCCTGCACAAAACCCGTCAAGAACGGCCAGAATATTCGTTCGGGCCGCTGGCAGGAGCATGAGAAGATGGAATGCGGAATTCATTCGTATGCGATCGAGGAAAAAACGCTCGACGGCTGATGAACATGTACCCGGTATGGCTTAGCGACCTTGGGCAAAGGCACTGCGTCGTTTTCGGAGGGGGACACGATGGAGAAACCGAACGCAAGGTCCAGGAACTTCTGGCGTGCGGCGCCTACATAAAAGTGGTCAGTCCCTCTTTTTCGAAAAAGCTCGCCGCACAGGACCGGGTCGAATGGATTCCTCGGGCATACCGCTGCGGAGACCTCGACGGTGCTTTCCTCGTCATTGTCTGCGAGACCAATCCTTCGAAAACGAGACCTATTTGGGAAGAAGCGCAGCAGAAAAACGTATTGATAAACGCCATGGACGACATCCCCCATTGCACGTTCGTGGCCGGATCGGTCGTACGACGCGGCAAACTGGCCTTGTCCATTTCCACCAGCGGTGCGGCGCCGGCACTCTCCGTGCGGCTGCGTCAACGCCTGGAAACGGAATTCGGGGCGCATTACGAGACATTCCTCGATTGGATGGCGGCCATACGCAAACCGATGTCCATCCGATACCCGGATTTCGACGTAAGAAGGGATATCTGGTACGCTATTGTCGATAGTGATGTGCTGGAATTACTCAAGGAAGAACGGACCGCGGACGCCGTACAGCGCCTGATTGCTCTCGCTGGTCAGGAAGTGGTGGAAAATGCAAAAATCGTACCGGCAGGATACCCTGCACGCGTACATCGCACCCGGATACAACTCGAATCGGCAGAAGAAAAATATCCATGAACGAACCCGTCGGCTTCATCGGCCTTGGCGTAATGGGTCGGGGCATGGCGCACAACCTCATCAGGCACGGCATCGACCTGACCGTCTGGAATCGTACCGTCTCCAGAACGAAATCTCTTGAGAAAGCCGGGGGCCGGGTAGCCGCATCGATTCGTGCATTGGCTGAGCATTGCACTATTGTCATTCTGTGCGTTAGCGATACCCCGGATGTAGCCGCTGTTATCGAAGAAGCGATGCCGTCAGCCCGCCCCGGCACCCTCTTCATCGACACGAGCACGATCAGCCCATCCGTAACGAAAACACTGGCAGAACAACTGGCGGCCCGGAATATGCATATGCTGGATGCGCCCATCAGCGGAGGCAGTGAAGGAGCCGAAAACGGCATGCTCAGCATTATGATCGGAGGCGAGGCGGATCAAGTGGCGCGGGCCATGCCCTGTTTCGAAGCCATGGGCACAACGATTACGCATGTCGGCGGGCACGGGGCCGGTCAGGCCGTCAAGCTTGTCAACCAGATCCTGGTCGTCGTCAACATGCTCGCCGTATCGGAGGCGCTCACGTTTGCCGAGGCCGGCGGACTGGACCTCGAAAAAACATTGGAGGCGGTAACCGGCGGTGCAGCGGGCAGCTGGATGCTCGCCAACAGGGGACCGCAATGCATGCAAAGAGACTGGCGCCCGGGGTTCACAATCGACCTGCAACTAAAAGACCTGCGTCTCGTCCTCGACGCCGCCGACGAACTGGGCGTACCCCTTGTGGGCGCAGGCGCATGCTTTCACCTCTACCGCTCGCTCCAGCGCAACGGCCTCGGGAGCGAGGGCAACCATGCCCTTGTGAAAGCGCTCGAGCGGTTATCGGGAATCGAAGTGGGCACACAAGCCGAGGTGGAAACCGGCGCAACTTCCTGACCGATTCCGGGCATCTTCCTGCCTATTCACCCGACGCGAAGGTTACGTCGAAATGCACGGTTATGTCATTGCCCGTGCGAAGCGCTCCGTACAAAGCCGTGGGTGGCTTCATCCCGTATTCTCCGAACTGGAGCGCGGTCATGCCGGTATAGCGCACCGACCCGCCCTCGAGTTGCTCTGCGGTTACCTCCATCTCAATGTCCTTCGTTACGCCCGCAATGGTGAGGCGCCCCTGGGTCAGAAGCATGTCCGCATCGCCCTCGGAAACGGCTGCGCCTGTCAACTGATATGCAATATTCGCATGTTCGCGGACCTTCAGCGCATCCGATATCTTGCGATCCATGCGAACGTCCTTGTCACTCTTGATCTGTCTGGAAACCACGGTGAGCACCAGGCTGTCAGGCATCGCCGTATCTCCCATCCGGAGTGATCCGGTCATCTCTTTCGCATATACGGTCCAGTCGCTCACATTCGACGTGCCGTCAATCCAGATCGAACTTTCCGGCGTCAAGGCCAGCGTTTGTGCTTCGGCGGTTTCCGCCGGTACGAAAGCCGCCATCGCAAAGAAGGCAGCTATCCAGATCATCGTGTGTTTCATGGATCCCTTCCGTTTTTCTCAATGAGACGCTTTTCGGCACAGGTTGTTGCGAAACGCCGCACGGCCACCCCAAACGCCTTGCACGGAGTCTGCAGCAAGGTATTCCCTGGCGAATATATTTCGGAAACCGGACCTGAAATTACTGTACGCAACATATGTTACTATTTATTAACTTTGCAAGGATCATACGTTCCCGAAATCTTTCGTTTCCAGAACAAACCGGATTACACACGGGACAGATTTGGCCCGGATACAGAACAGGGCTCCGCAGACAGTCTTGCGCTGAAAGGGCTTTCGACTCTACTCCATACCCATCGTTTCGTGACGATAAACGCATCGAAACAACATCCTTAGCAAACCATCCCCAATCATGACCAGGAAAAAAACTCCCACCGATAGTGCATCCCGGCGCGAATTCGTCAAGAAGAGTGCGCTCGGAGCTGCCGCCATGCTGGCAGGCTATTCGCCCGCAATGGCCGAGACCCCGCGGCGCAAAACCATCGCCCATAAAACGACGCCCGCAACCGTCCTTGGCGCGAACGACCGTCTGAACATCGGATTCATAGGCGTGGGCGGCCAGGGCTACAATGCCCATATAGGCACCATCGACAATCACGGCGCGGAATTCAATGCGGCCGGTGTGGCCGTCTGCGACGTTTTCAACAAGCGCAGGGATCGCGCGGTCGAAAGACTTGGTCTCACCGATGCGGATGCGTACGACGACTATCGGGCCCTGCTCGAGCGGGATGATGTGGACGCTGTTTTCATCGGCGCCGTAGACCACTGGCACTCGGCCATCGCTACCGATGCCATGGACGCCGGCAAGCATGTCTACTGCGAAAAGCCGATGACGCGCTACCTGCATGAGGCCTTCGACATCTACGACAAAACTATGGAAACCGGGACGATTTTTCAGATCGGTTCCCAGTACTGCACGGAAGGAAAGTGGCACCGTGCTGCGGAAATGATCCAGGCAGGCATGATCGGTCCCCTCGTGCTGGGTCAGGATTCGTACTGCCGCAACAACCCCAACGGCGAGTGGAATTACACGATCGACGAAGATTCATCCCCGGAAAACATCGACTGGGCCTCCTGGCTTGGACCCGTTTCCGACCGTCCGTTCAGCGCCGACGAATATCACCGCTGGCGCAAGTATTACCCGTACTGCGCAGGCATCCTCGGCGACCTGCTCGCCCACCGTATCCACCCGCTGATGATCGCCACAGGGGCTCCTGAATTTCCGGTGCGGGTTGCCTCGCTCGGTACGCGCAAGATCACGCCCGACCGCGATGTGCGCGACAACACGCAGGTCCTGGCCGAATTTCCCAGTGGCCTGACCCTCCTTGTTATCGGCAGCACCGTCAACGAGCAAGGACTCGGGCAGGTGATCAGGGGCCACGAAGGTACCCTGTACTTCTCCGGCAACTCCATCGAACTGCGCCCGGAACGGCCTTTTGCCGACCTGGTTGACCAGCAGATGGAAGACAATGTCGAGCCTGGTGTAAGTGTGCCCGCCCATGTGGAGAACTGGCTGACCTCGATCCGCGAGAACACGCAACCCAACGGAAACATCGACCTGTCGATCAAGGCGCAAACAATTATTTGCATGGCCGAGATGTCGGACCGCCTGGGCGAAATGCTCTACTTCGACGAGGAAACGCGCAAGATGACCACAGGCGGCGGACGCGAGGTCGACCCGATCACGTACGGCACGCTCGAACTGTCGTAGCAGCTAAACGGCGGAGGCGGGGATGAGTACGGTTCGATTGGCGCGCATGGCGATGGCCTGTCGCTTCGAGCTCGTCCTCCAGGGTGAGGACGAGCCGTGGTTACGGGCTGCCGGCGAGGAAGCGCTCCGGGAAATCGAACGACTGGAAACCCGGCTTTCCAGATTCCTCCCCGCCTCCGATGTATCCCGGATCAATGCGCACGCTTCTGAGGAGGCTGTACCGGTCGAGCCGTGGTTGCTCGATTTATTGAAGCAATCCTTGGATCTGCACCGTTCCACGGACGGGGCTTTCGATCTGACGGTCGGCCCGCTCATGAAGGTGTGGGGGTTTTATGGCGAAGGGGGGCGTGTACCGGACGCGGACGAGCTGGCCCAGGCCCGCCTGCACACAGGCATGCATCTCGTTGAACTGGACGAAGCGCATTGTACGGTGCGTTTTGCGCACAAAGGGGTTGCTCTGGACTTTGGGGCCATCGGCAAGGGATACGCCGTGGACGAGGCCATGTGTTTATTGAGAGAGGCCGGCGTAGAGCGGGCTTTCCTGCATGGTGGCACCAGCACGATGTACGCCATCGGAAAACCGCTCGAAGCCGACTCCTGGAACGTGGCCGTTGTGGACCCCCGGTCACCGGACGAACCGGTCGCCGTGGTGGCGATTCAGGACGAGGCCTTGTCGGTTTCGGCTGTTTCAGGTAAATCTTTCGAAGTCGAGGGGACCTGTTACGGACATGTACTGGACCCCCGCCCTGGAAAACCTGTTCGCGGAGCGTTGCTGGCAGCAGCCGTTGCCTCATCCGCCGCTACCGCCGATGCCATCTCGACCGCTCTCCTCGTGCATGCCCGCCCGCTTCCCGGATATCGGTCCCTGGTCATTCAGCCGGACGGTGAAGGTCCTCTTTTCCGCCGCATTCTGCACCAGGGAATACCCCTGTATTGTACATTAAGAAACGGAGCCGCTTCTTTTTCTGCACCCGTATCGAACGGCCATGATACAACCCTGGAACAACACCCCAGCCTGAACACCGCACTATGAAAGACCATACGTACGGCGGCCTCTTGAGTCGCAGGAGTTTTCTGAGACGGAGCTCCCTCATCCCTCTTTCGGGCCTGCTTGCACAGGCCCCTGCCATCGGTGCAGATGCGCGCCGGGCAACCTTTCAGGAACAAGTGCCGGCCGCTGTGATCGGTTTCGGTCCGCAGGGCCGGGACATAGCTGCCACGCTGACACGCATCCCCGAGGTGGATCTCGCTGCGGTAGTGGACACCTACAACGTCATGCTGCGGAGGGCACAGCGATCGGCGCCGGGAGTGGCCACATTCGAAGACTACCGCGAGGTACTGGATAATCCGGATATTTCCACGGTCTTTATCGCCACGCCCACTCACTTGCACAAACAAATTGCAATCGACGCCTTGTCTGCCGGCAAGCATGTATACGTAGAAGCGCCGATGGCATCGACCATCGACGATGCGCGGGCCATGGCGCAAGCCGCCCGTGACAATCCCAACCTGATCTTTCAGGTAGGACTGCATGCCCGGTCGCATCCGAATTATCGTTCCGTCTTCCAGTTCATCCGAAGCGGCGCCCTTGGAAAAGCCACGATGACCCGGTCCCAGTGGCATACAAAGGAAAGCTGGCGGAGGGCCTCTCCCAGTCGGGAACGCGAGATTGCTCTAAACTGGCGGCTTGATGCGGAAGTCTCTACCGGACTCATCGGCGAGGTGGGCACGCATCAGCTCGACTCTGCCCTGTGGTTTCTGGGAAAACGTCCGGCAGCGGTCACCGGTTTGGGTCAGATCATGTTATGGGACGATGGACGCCAAGTGCCTGACACGATCCAGATTGTCTTCGAACTGGAGGATGGCGTACCCATGTTGTATGACGCTACACTGACGAGCTCTTTCGACGCTGCCTACGACACCTATTCCGGACGCGACAGCACCATCATGTTCCGTGACCACCGGGCCTGGATGTTCAAGGAAGTCGATGCCCCGTTGCTCGGATGGGAAGTATACGCCAGAAAAGACAAGTTCTATAAGGAAACCGGGATTGCGCTGGTGGCGAATGCCACCCAACTGGATGCCCAGGATATTTCGCCGACCGAAGACGACCCCAATCTCGAGACGCCCCTGTGGTACGCACTGCGTGACTTCATCGACAATCACGCTTTTGGACCGTACCCGCCGGCCGCATCCTATGAGGTGGGTTTCCAGATGGCCGTTATCACTATAAAGGCCAACGAGGCAGTCCTCCAGGGAACACGCATCGACTATGACGATGCCTTGTTTGAAATCTAAACCAGGTACATCCCACTGAATCGGTTATGGCTCCTATACATTCTCGCCGTACGCGGCGCACCTTTTTGCAGAAAACCGGCGCCTTGCTGGGCGGACTTGCCTTGTCGGGCACGCCAGCCGTTACGCTTGCAGGCACACAAAACATGCAAAGGCGCGCGCCCCTGCCTCCGGGCATGAAACCCCTCGGCGTAGCACTCGTCGGCCTCGGCAACTACGCTACGAACCAGTTGGCCCCCGCCCTCCAGGAAACGGAGCGTTGCCGCCTCACGGGCATTGTCACGGGGACACCCGCCAAGGCCGACAAGTGGATGGCCGAATACAATATCCCGGAGAAAAACGTCTACAATTACGAGACCTTCGGCCAGATTGCGGATAATCCGGATATCGATATCGTGTATGTGGTGTTGCCAAACAGCATGCATGCGGAATATGTGATCCGGGCTGCTGAAGCGAGCAAGCAGGTGATTACGGAAAAGCCTATGGCAACCTCTGTACGCGACTGCGAGCGCATGATCGAAGCGTGCGACAAAGCCGGCGTGAAACTTTCGGTGGGATACCGCCTCCACTTCGAACCGCACCACCAGGAAGTCATGCGCCTGGGCCGGGAACAGGTTTTCGGACCGGTCACTGTGGTTGAGGCCAGTTTCAGTTTCACCTCGCGCAACACCGATGCCTGGCGATTCAGCAAGGAAATGGCGGGAGGAGGCGCCTTGCTGGACGTGGGTGTCTACGCGATCCAGGGCGCCCGGTACACGATCGGCGAAGAGCCGGTCCGCGTCCGGGCATCAGGCTACAACACGCGCCCGGACATCTTTACGGAGATTTACGAGACCATCCTGTGGGAAATGGAATTCCCCGGCGGCGCGGTATCCACGCACAGCACATCCTATTCCGCCAACGTGAATCGCCTGTACATGATGGCCCCCCGGGGCTGGGCAAGAATCGAACCTTCCTTCATGTACAACAGCGTATCCGGAGAGACGAACGAGGGGCCGATGGGGTATCCACACGTCACGCAGCAAGCGCTGCAGATGGACGATTTCGCCCGGTGTATCACGGAAGACGAAACGAGCAGGGTCTCCGGCGAAGAAGGCCTGAAAGATATGCAAGTGATCGAGGCAATCTATCGTTCGATCGACCGTAACGGGAGGTGGGTGGAGGTGTAAGGAATGGAGTAGGGAATCAAACCTGATAACCCCGATTCGTGCCGGTGCAATGGAAACGGCAGTGAAAGAACAATGGTCAGGTGAATGGACGAAGACAGAACGGAAAATTCAACCCCTCTGAGCAGGATTGGTCGTATGCGAAAATTCCTTTTTCCGATCCTGACCATCGGCCTGGTCTGTACCACAGCCACCGCACAACGATCCCCCGCAGGTGAGTTGCCGGAGGGACCGGGTAAAGCACTGGTTGAGGCTGCCTGCACCACATCTTGCCACAGTGCATCCACGATCATGCGTTCAGCAGGCTATGACACGCCGGAACAATGGAAAGAGGTGTCTGCATCCATGATGATCCTGCCGGAGGACGAGGCCCAGGCTATCGCTCGATATCTGGCTGAACATTTCCCGGAGAAACCCGAGCGCCGGCCGGTACTGGTGCCCGGTGATGTGGAAATAGATATCAAGGAATGGACCGTCCCCACGCCTGGACAGCGTTCAAGAGATCCTGTCGAAGCTCCCGACGGGTCCATCTGGTGGACCGGAATGTGGGCCAGTCTGGTAGGCCGTCTGGATCCTGTCACCGGAGAAATGAAAGAATTTCCGTTACCTCCTGCGGCCAGACCTCACAGCATCGTACCGGATCAGGATGGCAACATATGGTATACCGGCAACAGCAACGGTACGATCGGCATGCTCGATCCCGCAACGGGTGAAATTACCGAGTATGACACACAAGCCGGGGATCCCCACACTGCAACATTCCATCCGAATGGCCTGCTTTATTTCACGGCCCAGCGAGCCGGCATACTGGGCCGTCTTGACACGAAAACGGGGGAATTGACGGAAATAGAGACCGAATCAAGACCGTACGGTATCCAGGTAGCTCAGGACAGCACGATCTGGGTGGCGTACAATGGCACCAACAAAATCGGCGCACTCGACCCGGAATCCATGGAGGTCCGCTATTATACACTTCCCGAACCCGCCTCAAGGGTTCGGAGGCTCGGACTCTCCAGTGATGGCATGGTGTGGTTCGTCAATTCCACGATGGGCCGCATTGGCAGGCTCAACCCGGTAACGGGGGAGATCAAAGAGTGGGACTCTCCCAGCGGCCCCACTTCGCACCCCTATGCCCTGGCCGTAATCGACGACAAAATCTGGTACAATGAGTCAGGGATGCGTCCGGATGCCCTGGTGCGGTTTGATCCCGACACGGAAACATTCCAGAGTTGGGCGATTCCTTCCGGGGTGGGTATCATACGCAACGTGTGGGTAACCCGGGACAATAATCTACTGATCCATCAGAGCAGTACGAATCGTGTGGGCCTCGTAACCATCAAACCCACGTTGTGAATACGATGCTTCGCCATTTCATAATCGAAAAAGATATGCCAGAGCGCGCGTTCAGGAATGTTTCGGTGACGCCGGACCCAGTGTCGGCGAATTCCGGGAGATGCAGCCGGCTATTAAAGAATACTCTGATCAAAACCACTTCGCTCAGCACTTCCTTTTCGTGCGTAAAGGCGAGCATGGTGCTCCTTGTTCTGGTGTGCAGCTTTATGCCTACAGCGAATGCACAGCACGGAACAGTGTACGACAACCTTTCGATAACGAGCGAAATTCTCGATTCCGAGAAGAAATACGCGGTCTACCTGCCGCCGGATTACTCTTCATCCGAGCGTAGTTATCCCGTGCTATACCTTTTACACGGAGGCGGGGACGACCAAACGGGATGGATACAATTCGGCGAGGTGCATCATATCGCCGATAAAGCGATCCGGGGGGGCAAGGCAACGCCCATGGTGATCATCATGCCGGATGCCAGCACAGGTCAGCGAGGATATTTCAATGACATTAGCAATACGTGGCGGTATGAGGATTTCTTCTTTGAAGAATTGATGCCGCACGTGGAAGAAGAATTCAGAATTAAAAGCGAAAAGCGCTACAGGGCCGTAGCCGGTCTCTCAATGGGCGGTGGCGGCTCCTTCATGTATGCCCTTCACCGACCGGATCTTTTTTCGTCGGCTGCGCCGTTGAGCGCTTCCACAGGCGCCCGGTCGGTTCAGCAATACAAGGCACAGATGGAGCGCAGGGGCATCGATATTACGGGAATCTCCGACTCGCAAATTGAAGAATACATCAGCCGGCACAACGCCATTTCCCTGATCGAAAGTCTCCCCGTGGATGACCTCAAGTCCGTACGCTGGTTCATTGATTGCGGGGACGATGACTTTCTTTACGAAGGAAATTCACTGGTCCACATCGCCCTCCGGAAACGGGAGATTCCTCATGAATTCCGTATCCGGGATGGCGGCCATACCTGGACCTACTGGCGCGAAAGCTTACCTGTGGTTCTGGAGTTTGTCTCGCAAAGGTTTCACCAGTTTTGAACGAACAAGAATCGCTGCACGCAACCGGTTCATTATACGCTATGGTAACAGAGTGACCATGAAAACCTGACAGCCGATTACACAGGTATGCGGGCACACGTATTTCGACAAGTGTTCGATATTTTGTTTATTGCCTCTGGTAACCAGCGCCAAAAACGCGTACACGGCATACAGGACGCTCCGGCTACCCGTTAATGTCACGGATCCACCGAAACGTACGCATCGATCAGCGCTCGCTCCCCTTCCTTGCCGGGCCCGGCATTCCCGTGCTCCATCCCGAGGATGTCCGTATACCCCCGTTCGTGGATGTATTTGAACACGTTTCGGTAGTTGATCTCACCCGTAGTCGGTTCCTTCCGACCCGGATTGTCGCCGATCTGGAAATAGCCGATCTCATCCCATGATTTTTCGATGTTCGGGATCAGATTCCCTTCGCTGATCTGCTGGTGGTAGATATCGAAGAGGATCTTGCAGGCAGGGCTGTCTACATGCTTGCAAATCATGTATGCCTGGGGCGCCCGGCTTAGAAACATGCCGGGGTGATTCGACCACCAGTTCAGGGGTTCCAGGACCATGACCAGACCATGCGGCTCCAGAATCTCCGACGCGCGCTTCAGTGATTCCACTACATGCACCGTCTGGTACTCCATTTCCTGGCGTTGATCGACTCGCCCGGGCACCACGGTCATCCACGTAGCATTGACGCGCTTCGCAACTTCCACTGCCCCACGAATATCATCCAGAAACTCCTCCCGTCTGGCCGGATCACCGCTCGCCAGATTGGCCTGCTGCCAGTCAATTCTATGCGCGACGAACACGCCCATTCGCATATTGAGACGGGTCATTTCCTGCGCAATAGCCTCCTGCATCTCGGGAGCCCGGCCCGCCATGCCATTGTCTTCCATCGATCGGAAGCCCATCTCCGCCATAAAACGAAGTTGATCGAGCAGATCGTCCCCTGCATGGTGCGTAAACATGCCGAAATGAGGCGCATAGTCGAGCGTGAATCCGGGGCGGCTTCCAGAAAAACCGGAATATCTATCTCCCGCGGAGAAACCGGCTGCGAGGCCCGTATGAGCCAAAGGAAGAGCCGCCGAGGCAGCCGCAAAGGAACGCAGAAAACGACGTCGTTGCATAGTTGTATGGATGTCAGTTCAAAAAACGTGATCAGATGGCCCAGCGGCCATCCGGCCTTCCTCCATCTCCTGCCGATCTCATCACAATGTCTTCCAGGGCGCTTCCGACAGCCCCAACCGTTCAATCTCGGACTTCGGGGCGCCCGTCCATTCGGCCACAAACACGTTCCCCATATAACCCAGATCGGCCATGCCCGCCTCCGTCGTCCAGAACCCTGATGCAGTCAGATCGCGGAAGAAGTTAAAAAAATTCACGCCATCCCCAAGCACCGGGTCGGCATCCTCGGGCCAGGCGATCGCATCAACCAGATCAACGCGCTGTGCATCGGAGCACACCGCAAACGACGCCCCGAACCGTTTCCGGGCATAGGCACCCAGCCAGGCTAATCCCTGGCGCATGGGGTCCTGGATATCCGGCATATCCGTCACAATAAAGTCCATGAATTCCGGCACGCCCACATCCGTCGCACTGCCTGAACGGTCGTCTGCCGGAATAATCATGTCCGCAAGAATACGCACTGCCTCGTACTCCTCGTCCGTAAAAAATTGCGGGGAAAAATCCCCACGGGCACGGGCCCCTTCGGCCTCCCGGGCGGCACGTTCGGCATCGGAAGCAGTCCACCGGCATCCGGCTGCGGTCATTACGCCCGGCGCGGTGGCCGACAGAGCCAGAGCCAGCAATTTAAGAGATTCGCGGCGATCCATAGGGCAACGTTCTATCGGGTCAATAGCAATACATCCAGGATGATTCCGAGCTATAAGGCGCCTGCGTTGCGGAGTTCGACCATATGATCCGCCGTGCGCCATGCCAGCGCCAGAATCGTCCATGTCGTGTTTTTATGCGCCTGGGACACGAACGGCGCCCCATCCGTTACAAAGACGTTCCTTGCATCGTGCGCCTGACACCATGCATTGAGCGGGGCTTTTGCCGGATCGTCTCCCATGCGCGCCGTGCCTACCTCATGAATGATCTGCCCCGGAGCCAGAATGCCGTACCCCTCTTCTTTCGACGGCATGGGCGTCAGCACTTCACCCCCCATCGCTTCCACAAGGCCCCGGCTCGCCTCCTGGGCATGTTTAATCTGCAGATACTCTTCGTCGCTCCAGCGCACATGGAAACGAAGC
Source organism: Rhodothermales bacterium (assembly GCA_965117025.1). GTDB lineage: Bacteria > Bacteroidota > Rhodothermia > Rhodothermales > VXPQ01 > VXPQ01. Next base: position 2,662,142 of record OZ220746.1, on the reverse strand, counting down.
ACGGGGATGCCGTACTTGTCCACCACATCCGGGTCTATTTCGCAATAGTTTTCGTACCGCGCGATCATCTCGCCACGAGCAGAGAAACCCACTATGGAGCCGTACAAATCCCGGTAATCCTGCTTGAGCTGCATTCCGTAGCCGCCTCCACCCCGGGGATGATCCTCGAACAGGTTATTGACCGTGTGAATGCCGCCCATGAAGCCATAGCCGGGCTGCTGCCGTCCTCCCCATATTTCGAGATGGTATCCGCGGGCAAAATCGCGCTGCTGGTCATACCCGAACCAGGGGATGTAAATGTGCGCCCCCCCGACACCGTCTTCATTGTACGGCGTACGCCCGATAAGCTGCGGAAAAATGCCGGCCACGCTGGCGCCCGTGGAGTCCATGAGATACCGCCCTACGGCACCGCTTGAATTGGCAAGGCCGGCCGGATGCCGCGGCGATGTCGAATTCAGAAGCAACCGCGCCGTTTCGCACGCGCTGGCCGCCAGCACCACGGTACGCGCACGCACGGTGTACTCCTGCATGTCGTTCCGGTTAACGTACGACACGCCGGTAGCCAATCCCTCCTGATCTGTAGTGACCTCCCGCGCCATGGCATGGTCCACAATGGTCAATCGCCCTGTACGCAGGGCCGGAGGCAACAGGACCGACGGCGAGGAAAAATTTGAACCCGTGGCGCAGCCGCGACCGCATTGTCCACAGAAGTGGCAAGCATGCCGTCCATTGTGCGGCTTCGTCAGAATGGAAAGGCGGTTCGCCAGCACAGGAATACCCCTCTTTGCAGCCCCCTGCATCACGAGCAGTTCGTGCAAACGCGGCGCCGGAGGCGGCAAAAAGTCGCCGTCCGGCTCGTTGTAAAAACCGTCCCGGTTCCCGAAAATCCCGACGAGTCGATCGACTTTGTCGTACCACGGCGCAATGTCTTCGTACCCTATGGGCCAGTCGTCCCCAAGACCGTCGAGGCTGTATCCGCGAAAATCATCCGGGCCGAACCGCAATGAAATGCGCCCCCAGTGGTTCGTACGACCGCCCAACATGCGCGCCCGAAACCAATCCCACTCCGTGCCGGGTGCGTGAGTGTACGGCTCGCCCTCGATATCCCAGCCGCCTATGCAGCCGTCGAATTCCCCGAACGGCTTCTCTTTCGAACTGGCTCCGCGCCTTGGCGAAGCATAGTTCCAGGTAAACATGTCGCCGTCCGTGGCCGCGTCCCACATCGGGCCGGCTTCCAGCATCACCACATTAGCACCCGCCTCGGCAAGCACATACGCCGCCATGCCCCCTCCGGCGCCCGAGCCGACCACAGCAACATCGTACACATTGGGACTGATGATGTGTCGCATAACGGTCAGGTATTGACGGAATATGTGGCAAATATACAGGCCGGTTCGGATCACCATATCCGAGCCCGATTATCCGGTGTACAGTTAACGACGTTTGACGCTGGGATGCAATACGTTTCCGGTCTTTCCCCGGGCAAACCCCTCAATTCCCTGAAATATCTCGCTAATGCAAGGCACAGGAGGATTATGGCACTCGGGTACATTACGGGGAAACAGCCCGGTGCATCTGGGTTGAAAATTATAGCCTGCATCAAGACTCGTTTCCGTTGCAGGAGTCCACTCCCTGCCTATGCCTTCCCCGGCCCCGAAAAAACCGTAGCCATTCTTCACGTTGGAAAACGTACCCGGCACCGCAAGTACGTTCGCATCGAAAACCCCTCCGGGCGGCGCCCAGGACGAATCCGCAAGCAGGCCCGAGAATTCCATCTTCCGGAGCCATACGTACGGGGCGCTTTCTTCAGGATCGGTAATCAGGCAGTTGATCTGATAGGCTCTCCGGACGATGTCGAAATCGCGCTCCATATCTATCGTGAACCGCCACCCTCCCGCGACACGCTCGACCCGATCGTCGTACGAAACAATCACCGGCAATTGCACAGCGGGGGCCACCGGCGTACCCTGCGGCCAGGCCTGAGGAGGCGGGACATTGATCGCGTGGTACGTCACGCGCAACCCGATGAGATTCGGCACATCGCCATCGATAAAGACAGGAATGAGCACACTTGAGTCACCGGTCTCAAGGGTGAAATTTGCAGCAGGCGGCACGGTCACCTCGGCACTGGCCGTTTCCCCGTCCGAGCGCACCACTTCAAGCAGATAGCGCTCCTCATGCTCCGGGCGGAACGGAGCCATGAAAAAATGCCCGGTAATCAGACTGTCGAAGTGCACGCGCTCGTATGTCCATTCGAGGCGCGCGCCCGTCGTGCGATTCGTGGAGAATACGCGCGCATCGATCTTCACATCCCGTTCGGGGATCAGTTGATCCGCAACTTCAAAGATACGTACATACTGCGTGTCGGCGGCAGAGTCCAGAAAACCCCAGATCGTGAAGGGAACGTCGGTCCCGGTAATGGCGTCCACACTCTCCTCGCAACCTGCGGTCGCCAACAGCAGGCCCGGCAACACTACCAAGGCAAAAAGCCGGACAAACACCCTGTTTCGTATGTCATTCATGCGGGAATGTGCTAAAATTCGACCTTCAGGCCGACGATGGGCACGATGGGCAATTGATCGGTACGCTGGGCAGTGAGCAGATCCAGGGAAAAAAGATTCGCCCGGTCGTAGGCATTCATCACACCGGCCTGCACGGTCATTTCCGCTCCCAGGGATATATCGAATGCCCGTTCCACGGTAACGTCCAGCCTGTGATAGGTCGGAAGCACCGCCCGATAGGGAATGCTCTCGTAGATAACACGGGGAAACCCTCGCACATTTCTGACGGCAACAGGCCCGTCCATCAGCACGAATCCATCGAACCCCTCGACCGGTGTGAACGGCAATCCGGAGCCGAATTGCCACCGGGCGCTTATATCGAAACCGTATACCACAACCTTTCCCAGCACATTGATCTGGTGGCGCCGGTCGTGGGGCGGGCGGAATCGCCCGGGATTCCTCACCGCCGGACTTTCCGGATCGATCTCGTACCGGGTGGAAGACAACCCGTAGTTCACAAACCCGTAAAAACGGGGACGCCGCACTTCCATGCGCAGGTCAAATCCGAATGCATCGCCATGGGCCCCCTGTAACCGCGTGGTGAAGCCGGGAAACGCGGTCCATTCCCCAATGAAGATGTTGTCCATATTCTTGTAAAACCCCTCAATGGAGCATTCCAGCCAGGGGGTCGGTTCTACCCGGTACCCGAGCAGCGCATGCATGGAGCGCATGGCTTCGCTGGAAGGCGTTTGCACCCAGGCGGTGAAAATATTGGTTGCATCGCGGCGATCGCTCAGGCCTACGGTCACCTGCCGATAGATACCCGCCGCCGCACTCCACTGGTGGATGCCGCGCTGGAGGCGTACCCGTAACCGGGGTTCGAAATAATCGCCCGTGCTTCCCATCGTTTGGACGGTGAGTCCAGGCCGCACATACATCCCGCCGCCCACGTATATCTCCGGCTGGATATATGCGCCCACATTCGTAGGGGCGCCCCGACCTATCGTGAGATTCTGAAACAAGCCCCCAAGCACGGTTTCCGTAAGCGGGGTACGCAGGAAAAACCCCCATTTGACCTCCGAACTCCGGGCAAAATTCGTCATATTTACCGCGAGATTGAACTGCTCAAGGTCGGATATCCGGGTCGGTTCCTCCCGGGGGCCAAAGGAGCTTTCAAGGCGTGAAACGGACACCAGCACCTCGCTCAGAATAGGAAGAATCCGAGGCGCCACAAGGTAGCGTACGCCGAGCGCCTCGTTACTCCAGCTGACCTCATCCTCCCGCCTGAACACATCATCTGTGGGAGTAAGCGTACCTCGATCGAACGTCCTCAATCCTGTCACAGCAAGTTGCCGGTTCGGTCCCAGACGCACATGTATTTTTCCGAATATGTCATTGAATACATAGGGAAGCGGTGTGGACATATACCGGGAGGCCAACTGGTCCAGCATCGAAAAACGGCCGGCGCCCAGAAAAGATATGTAACCGGGAAAGATGGGTCCCTCGAGATGTCCTGCACTGGTGAACGGCGACAGTGCGGCGGAAACATTGAATCCGTCCTTGTTCCCGTTCCGCGAATGCACATCGATGACCGAGGATATTCTCCCCGAAAATTCACTACCGAATCCACCTGCATACACATCGGCCCGGCTGACGATTTCGGAAGAAAAGGCCGAATAAAAACCCAGCACATGGAAGGGCTGGTAAATCTCGATTCCATCAAGCAAGGTCAGGTTTTGCGTAGGCTCCCCGCCCCGGATGAATACTTGTCCGCCCCGATCTCCCATCAACACCACGCTGGGAATCGTGGAAAGGTAAGAAACCAGATCGCCCGAAACGTCCGGGGAGGGAATGAGCTCGATATCCTCGGGGCGGATGGTTTGCTGGCCGGCGGTCACGCGCGCGGCGCCCTCTTCACGCTCCGCCTCTACAGAAATACCTTCCATTTCCAGCGCATCTTCCCGGAGCACGATATTGACCAGCAAGCGATCGTCGGCCTCGATATCCAGGGTATCGACATACGTAACGAACCCGATAAAGGAACCACGGAGAATGTATTGCCCGGGCGAGATGCGGCCTATGAGAAAAAATCCGTCTCCGTTAGAAACCGCTCCTTTCAGCCCGCCGGTCATGTTATCGATTGACACATTGACGCCCTGAAGAGATTCTCCACCCGGATCCGCCGTAACGAAACCACGCACAGAAGCGGATTGCGCCCTCGCCTCAAACAACAGACCCGGGGCCGCCGCCATGATTACGTATGCCACAGCCACCAGTATCCACCGGCGAATATACCCGCTATCGATGCCCCGTAACGCCATTATGCGAAGGATTAATGTTAAGGTTGGGATCCTCCGGACGACGAGAGACTGGCCAGCGAGCTACGCGCCATGCGATTGTCCGGTTCGATACGCAAGGCGGCTTCCCATGCCCGGCGCGCATTCTCCGGATCCCCGGACAACGCGTACAAACTTCCCAGATTGATCAAGGCATGGGCATTCGTCGTATCCGCCTGCACCATGGTCCGAAACGATTGAATCGCGGAAAGGGTATCGCCCCGCAACAAATGCAGCACGGCCACATTGTTACGGAAACCGAGGTTGCCGGGGTCCAGATACAACGCTACACTGTAGGCCTGCATGGCTTCGTCGTACCGGCGGGCTCTCCGCAATAACGTACCCAGCCTGGCATGGGCATAGGGGTCTTCGGCATACGTTCGGGAGGCTGTCGTCAGATTCGTAATTTCCGCCTGGAGCGCACGGAGCTCCTCGGCATATTGCTGAACCTCCTCTGCTTCTTCCGCATAGCCCAGACGCATCAGAACCTGGGCCATGTTGTAATGCGCGCCCTGATGCCAAGGCCATTCCTCTGCAACGGCTTCCAGCGGAGCCAGCGCCTCGTCCCACCGCCCGAGCTTGACAAGGTAGGAAGCCGCATGGTACCGATATTCGTGGTTATCGGGCGCATGACGGAGCGCACGCCGGGCGCTGTGAAGCGCCCCCTCGAAATCTCCAAGATCGTCCAGTAACAGAGCCACCCCGAAATGGGCCTGGGCAAAGGTACTGTCGAGCACAAGCGCCTGCCCAAAAGCATAGCGGGCACTGTCCGTCTTGCCCAGTTCAATGTATGCGCGGGCGATGCCCAGCCAGGGGCGAGGATCAGGGGCGATCTCCAGTTCGCGGCGGTAGTATCCTACAGATTTCCCATACTCTTGCCGGAGCCACGCCGTATTGCCCAGATTATTCCGGACGCCAGGATAGGATGGGCGAATCGCAAGCGCCGCCCGGTACGCCGAATCCGCCTTGTCGAGGCGGTATAATCCGGCATAAATACGGCCGCGCAAAAACGGGATATCCGCAAGTTCCGGCGACAGCGCAGCCACGCTATCCGTAAAGGCAAAGGCCTGTGCAAAATCGTTCCGTTCGAGCGCTTCGCTGCCCAACTGAATAAAATGCCGGGCGGCAGGGGACATGGGCTGGGTGTCATTCGCTCCCCGCCCATTCAGGGCTTCCCCCGGGCGCGGTTCGTTCGCGCACCCTCCTGCCCACAGCACCACAGGGAGGCACAGCGCCATCCACCAGCCGCACAGAGCATTAAAGGATAAGATGCCTCGCATGGCGTTATCTGTTCGCAGCGTCAGGTGCGGATGCCTCCGGAGGCAGAATTTCTTCCGCCGCTGTCGCTTCCGCACGCTTCCGGGCCGCTGCGGCCCGGGAGGCGACCCGGGCCACAGCAAGCGCCTGTTGTTGTTCAGCGTGACGCTCGGCAAGAGCAAGCCAACTGGCGAGCGCACGCCACCGGGCCGGATCGTCGGGATACCGTGCGGCAGCAGCACGAGCCAGCCCAATCTCATTATCCAGGTCCTGCAAGGCCTCTGTGGCGTCCACATGGCGCTGCCCTTCTTCCACATGACCAAGCGCAATCAGCGCACGGCCATAGTTATACCGGAAAGGGGATTCCCAGGGTTTCGCGTACGCCGCACGTTCCAGGAAGGGAAGCGCACGCTCGGCATCACCGGTCTTGAGCAACAACGCACCCAGCCGGTAAGCAAAATCCGCATTCTCCTCATCATACCCCCATGCCTTCTGCGCATGGGGAAGCGCCTCTTCCGTCCGCCCCTCCTCATCGTACAACTCGGCCAGCCAGGCATGGACCTGCGCATTGGTTGAATCATGCGCAAGCGCCTCCTGGTATGCCCATGCTGCACTATCGGGCAGGTAGAGTAATTCGTACGTACGCCCCGTCTGCGCCCATACTTGCGACAGCACGATCGCATCTGTCCGCCGGTGAAACATCCGGATATGCTCCGGCGAGAACAGGATGGCTTCGCGCTGAAGCCGATACCGGCGGATTGCCTCGCTGTACTGCCCCTCTTCAAACATGACATGCCCTCGCTGGAACCAGCCATCGCGGAGGTACGGATCAAGGACCACAGCGCGCGCAAAGGCTTCGTCCGCCGAAGCGAGCTGGTACGTCCGCATCAGAATGCTCCCCAGAAGCATGTGCGCCTCCGGCAGGTCGGGCGCCTGATCCAGCAGGCTGTCTGCCAACGCAAGCGCTTCCGCATACCGCCCGGCCGCCTCTTCGTCGCGCGCCTCCACAAGCAGGCTCCGGACTTCTTCATCAACCGCCTGCAAGCGTTCCGCCGGCGTCGGCGCCTGTTTTCCGCACCCGACAAGCGCAAGGAATGCAAAAAAACGCCCTGCTACAGATATGATCGGCAAAGGTCTCGACATGACAAATGGATTCGCGGAAATGATTCCCTGCAGTGTATTCCCGCATGTATGGGCCCGATCAAAATAAGGGAATTACATCGAATACTTGCCCGTTGTGTATGTGCGGACGCAATCTTTCACACTGTGCGTTTGCTGGAAACGCCTGGAACAGGCGCCGGACTATCAGGGATCAAGTTGATTCCCCAGAATAACGGTTTCTACAACATCCGATCCCTCCACGATATGTACCTCGCGCCCGGCAGGCAAGTTCGCATACCGCACGGTCTCCCCACCAGGCCAATGCACCACGAGCGTATCCACCTGCGCAGCCGCACCCAACCCGAACGTAAGCGCCTTCTCCGAAGAAACAAGGTAGCTCGACCCGGTCCGGACCCGCCGCTGCATCCGTTGAGCGCCTGCAACAGCCGTTACATGGGCGCCAAGGGCATCCTTGTTCCCACGTTCCCCCTGCAAGCGCACGCGTAAAAAAGCACCTCCCTGCGCCTCGTTACGCAAAAGATGTACCGGCCCGCCATTCTCCGTAACCAGAATATCCTCGTCGCCGTCCCGGTCATAATCGGCGAGGGCCGCCGCACGGGCAATGATCGGTTCGGCGATCGGATACTCGTATTCGGAAAAATGTCCATCCCCGGCATTCAGAAAAAGCTGCGGCTCCTGCCGGTAAAACACGCCCTCCGAAAACCCTTCTACATCCGGCGATATATGTCCGTTCGCCAGAAAAATATCCATGTCCCCATCCAGATCGGCATCTAAAAGACACAGCCCGAAGGTAAGAGTAGGAAGCGACGGCCGCCCCACCTGCGACTGGGCTGCCCGGTCCAGAAACAGACCTGGAGATATCTGACGGTATAACCCAACCGCCTCGTTTGCGAAATGCCCGATAACGACCGATGGAGCACCTGTGTGATCCAGTATTCCTGCATCCACGCCCATGCCTGCACGCGCCTGTCCCTCCTCGTCATACGCAATGCCGCTTGCCACCCCCTGCTCGACGAATGCGCCCGCCCCGTCGTTCATGTACAGCAAATCCCGCTGCGTATCGTTCGCGACCACCAGATCCGGCCAACCATCCTCGTTGAAATCCCATTCGGTCACCCCCAGTGTCTTGCCGGGAGCAGGCAGAAATCCGGCTTCGGCGGTGCGATCGCTGAATGTGCCCCCCTCGTTGCGGTAAAAACGACCTGGAACGCCGTCGTAAAGCTGTGGCGTGCAATAGGTTTTGTCTTCTCCGTTAATGGTGCACCAGATGTCTTGTTCAGGCGACCATTCGACGTAATTCCCCACATACAAATCGACATGTCCATCCAGATCGGCATCGAAAAAAATCGCCGATGTGCTCCAGGCGGCATCGTCCGCAAGGCCTGCAGCCTGTCCCGTCTCCACAAATACGACGCTTCCCCCGTCACTTGCCCTACGGTCGTTTCGAAGCAACAGGTTCCGTTCGACAGCAGCGAGGAAAATATCCGGGTCCCCGTCGTTGTCGTAGTCGGCGATGGCAAGACCCATGCCGTAAGCATGCAGGTCGGAAAGGCCCGTTTCCTCCGTAACTTCCGTAAAATATCCTCCTTCGTTCCGATACAGGCGAAGTGCAGGTATAGCGGGGTCGCCCTGATCCGGCCATACGGCTCCTGAAACCAGTGCAATATCCTGCCAGCCATCCCCGTCGTAATCAAGAAAGCCCGCCCCGCTACCCACCGTTTCGGGAAACCACATTTTTCCGAACGCACCGGTAACATGCCGAAATGTATCCAGTCCCGTTTCCTGCGTAACGTGGGTAAACCGAAGCGCATCCGATGGAGACCCGGAAGACTCTGTTTGCCCATCAAGGGCCTCGTTGCCCGTCCCGCACCCGCCCGCGGCGAGTATGCACGTGACGAACAGCATCATGCGGCAGCAAGCGGTCACGGCGTACGGGGTGAAGAAGGGAGTTGCGCCAGGGACCAGATGGCCCCCTCATGGCCGGGGGCATGCCGCAGCACCGTTTCCCAGGCTGCACGGGCTTCCTCATAGTTCCCTGACAAGGCATGGAGCGTACCCAGATTCAGCCAGACATCGGGCTGGGTAGGCGCGAGTTGCAACAGGGCTTCGTACCGCCTGAGCGCCGTAGTGGTATCCCCTACCGCAAGATACAGATTGGCGATGTTGTTGTGCAGTTCCAGCCACCCCGGACGCAGGGAAATCGCTACCGTAAGCGCCTCGATGGCTTCTTCCATGCGACCCGACCGGTGCAGCGCCTCGCCATACTGAACCCAGAGCAGGGGTTCCGTGCTATGGGTCTTGATACGTTCCACCCACTGCTCGACCTCCCGCTGCATGGTAAGCAGCGTATCGGCACGGGCAAGGTATTGCGCACCCCGGTCCGTCTGTCCGAGACCGTTCAACGCCTGCCCGAGATTGTAATGCGCCGGATAGTGCCACGGAATCCCGGCGGCCACCCGTGTCAGGATTTCTGCGGCGGCTTCCAACTCCCCGTTGCGCAAATTCTGCACGCCGTACACATACGCATAGTTCAGGTTATGCGGGTCCAGTGCAATACCTTGTTCGGAGTACGAAAGGGCCTCTGTAAAATCTCCTGCGTCTTCATAGAGTTGCCCGAGCCACATGTATGCTGTCGAATTGGAGGAATCCGCTGCAATGGCCCGCTCGTACGCCCAGCGGGCGCTGTCGGGCTTGCCCGTATCGGCATAGGCCCGCCCGAGCTGCGTCAGGTAATCCGTCGTTTCCGATACGCCGCGCTCCTTGCGATACAGTGTAAGGGCCTCTGCGGGCTCACCATACATGTAGGCGCTATTTCCCCTGTTGAACCACACGCCCGGGTACTCCGGGTCCAGTTCCAGCGTCTTTTCGTAGGCCTGGGTAGCCAGATCGAGTTGCCGGAGCGCCGTGAAGATTCGGCCCTGCATGAATGGAATATCGGCAAGATCCGGTGCATAGCGGGCCGCGCTATCCGCCAGCACAAGTGCTGCGCTGTAATATCCTGTCTCGAATGCCTGCTGGGCATCGAGCAGGAATTCCACGGCTTTCGGGTCGGTGTTGCGGCGCGCCAGTTCCGTCAGGGACGGGGCATCTGCCTCGGGGCCGCATCCGCCTGCCGTAAAGATCATACAGACCCCCAGGACCGCTATCCATGTACTTGCGTTACGCATGGAACTCCTTCCTTCATATGGACACTCTGATACCAAGGAGACGGTTCGCTACGGAACGACAGGCAATGCAGTCCGGGATACGATCCCCTCCCCCTCAAGCAAATATACCTCCTGGTCGGCCGCCAATCCGGTATGACGCGCTATCCGGCCATCCGACCAATGCACGGTAAGCGTATCGACCTGGTCTGCCGACCCCAAGCCGAACGTCAGAGTCTTTTCCGACTGTGAGAGATACCCCGAACCTGTCCGCACCCGGCGCACCTGCTGCACGCCGCCCGCTGTGATTGTCACCTGAGCACCCAGCGCATCGCGGCTGCCCGTTCCATGCTCCCGCCCTTCGAGGCGTACACGCAGCACATGGCCGCCGCCGAATGAATCGTTGCGCAACAGGCGAGCCGGGCCATTGTTTTCGGTCACCAGCAAGTCCACATCTCCATCACGGTCATAGTCGGCCTTTGCCACAGCCCGGGCTACCATAGCCTCCCTGAATACGCCGCCAATGGAATCAGCTACATCCACCCACGTTCCCCCCCCCTCGTTTACAAACAGGTGCGGCGGTTGCCTGTATGCCGATCCATCGATCGGATCGAGATACACATGTCCGTTAGCCACATACAGGTCAAGATCGCCATCCAGTTCGGCGTCAAAGAGCAACACCCCGAAAGCCAGTGTGGTCAGACTGGGTCTCCCGATGCGGGACGCCGCCGCACGATCCGTAAACCACCCGCTCGCCGTACGCCGGTATACCCCGATCATTTCACTGGAAAAATTGCCCACGAAAACAGACGGCATACCCGTCGTATCCACGATCCCGATATCCACGCCCATCCCGGCACGAGCTTCCCCGTGTTCCCCATAGGCAATGCCGCTGGAAACCCCCTGCTCGATAAAAACGCCGCGTCCGTCGTTGATGTACAACAGGTCCGGCTCTCCATCGTTCACCACCACCAGGTCAGACCAGCCGTCCTCGTTAAAATCCCATTCGGCAACAGCCAGCGACTTGCCGGGCGTGTCCCAAAAACCGCTTGCGCGCGTACGCTCAGTGAACGTACCGTCTCCGTTGTTATGGTAGAAATAACTCCGGGCGCCCGGGTACATGGCGGGACGACAATAATCCGGTCGTCCGTCCGCCCGAAAACATTCCATGTCACTGGAAACCGACCATAAGGCATACCCCGGCACATAGAGGTCGAGATATCCGTCCCGGTCGGCGTCAAAAAACAGCGGCGAACTGCTCCATCCGGCGGGGGCTGCCACGCCTGCAGTACGCCCTGCCTCCGTAAAAAAACGCGCGTCCGACGGCCCGGAATCATTGCGGAAAAGCAGATTCTCTCCGAAGGTCGCAAGAAAAATATCCTGATCGCCGTCGTTGTCGTAGTCAGCAGCAGTTATTCCCGTTCCCCAGGCGCGGGCATCGTCCAGCCCCGTTTCGCGGGTAACGTCCGTAAACGTGCCGTCCCGGTTGTTTCGAAAAAGGCGCAAGGCGCGTACATCTGCGGGCCCCGTCGGCGACAAACTTCCTCCACCCACCAATGCGATGTCTTCCCAGCCGTCCCCGTCGTAATCTACAAACCCGCCCCCGGCGCCCATCTGTTCGGGAAACCAGAAACGATCTTCGCTTCCGTTCTCGTGCCGGAAATCGCCCAGACCGGCGACCGGAGCTACGTTATGAAATGCAATGGCCTGAAGCCCCTCGGACGGATTCCCCTGCTCATACCCCCCGCATCCGCCCGCAACTACTGCGGCAACGGCGACATACGCTCCAGCGGCATTGCGCAAATGCACCTTCCGGAAACGTTCAGACACCGGAAAAAAGCGATGCAAATGCACAAGATGCAATGCGTTTAGAAGGACAGACTAACCCCCATACGATGGACCGCGCCGAAAATATCGAACGCCGTGTATGCATAGTCTGCGGAGAAACCGATGACCGATGTGTCGTATTTCAGGCCGCCTCCGAAGCTGACGCCCTGTACATCTGTCGGATAGGTATATCCCGCACGCAGAGACACGATGTTCATAAACGTGTATTCTCCACCAGCCTTAACCTGCTCCGAAAAGTCACGTGGACGTTCTGCCTCCAGCGAAACGCGGAAAGCATGTACGTTCGGATCCATTGAGGTCAGATCAAGCATATTCATGGAGACGCCCACGTTAAAGGTGAGCGGAAGCTCGAAATTCTCCTGCACGTAGCGTAATTCCCGTGAGAAGTTCCGTACGGTCATAGCAAGGTTCAGGCTGCGGAAACCCGTTCTGTACATCAAGCCGAAGTCGAACGCCACCGTAGAAGCCGAGTTGGCCTCGGTCGTTCCATCCGAAGACACGACCGCATCGGTAAGGTCCTGCAAGACATACTTGGCATTGCCGCCGACGCTGAACCGATCCGTTACCGCAACCCCATACCCGAGGCCGACCGCCATGGCGGAAGGCTCAGGGTTGCTTACGCCCAACTCACCGTATTCCTGATAGCCCCTCTCGTTGGTCGCCGCAATGGTCCCAATGATGCCGCCCCCGTAATCGGCAAACAACAGCGAAGCCCCGAACACTCCGTAATTCGTACTGACTGCGGCGCTCGCGGTATTGTAGGTAATGTCCGCAATCCAGTTCGTAATGCCGAAGCCCGCACTGAAACGGCTTTCCATCCAGCCCATGGCCGCTGGATTATAGAACATGGCTGCCGACGAATTGAATTCGCTGGCTGTTATGGCATCGCTCTGCCCTGCCGAACGCGGATGGACGGATACCTTCAGGAACTTGAAGTTTGTCTGTGCAAGCTTGTCCGTACCGACATCCTCGGTCGTGATCTGTGCGAACGATTCGGACGCAGTGAACACGGCAAACGCCGCAAGGGCTATAAGGGTTGTGTAGCGGAGATAAGTCATTGAATCCTTTTTGGTTAAGGCCCCTGAGAGCACCCCCGGCCACCGCCGCATGGGACAGCGGCCAGGGATGCGCTTCGGGCGTATCTACCGAATGACGATAAATTTCTGGATCGCCTGCTCACTCGAGGCAAGGTCGGTAATCACAGCAATGTAAATGCCGCTCGCAACCACCTGCCGCGAAGAGGTCGTCAGATCCCAGAACTCGTCGCCGCTTCCATCAAGGTGCTCGATGGTCCGAATCAACTCACCCAACTCGGAAAATATCTCAATGCGCGCTTCGCCCGGAAGTTCGTAGAAAGCCATACGATCCTGTACGTCAAGACGCACAGCGGGATCGGCATCGATATGATAGGGATTCGGTACGATGCGCACCTCGCTCAGCGATTCTCCGGGCGGACGCTTCAAGGTTGCCGGATTGTAGGTTTGCGCATAGTAGCGGCTGGTCCTCGAACCGTCGCTTCCTATCCCTGTCAGATAATAGTAGTACGAACCGCCACGGACCACCTCGGTATCCCTGTAGCTTGTGGCATTGCCCGGCAGTTCCGCAGCCAGTTCATACTGGCGCGCCCAGTCCGGCACCCCAATACCATCCGACCCTACCTCAAGCACCGTAATGATACCGGAATAGTGTTTCTGTGCCCGCCACACCTGCCACGCAGCAGGCGCTGAAGAAGCGGTCCAGTCGAGAACGATTTCATCCGTACCGGACGTCACGATAAACGATGTGGGCGGCGGCGGCGGATGCGGCGCATTCAGGCCCCCATTGTACGTATCCATGGCGCGCTGGAACGTATCGAACAGTGAATCCCGCGCAGTCAGAACCCACTGGTTCTTCGTCAGCATCTCATCGTCATCGATTACGCCATTGCCGTTCGCATCGTATTCGATGATGAGATCGTTATCGCCGTCTCTGGGGGGGCTTCCATGGAAATTCCCGGAGAGTTTGTACGCTCGACCGATATCCCATGCCGCATCGTCGCTAATCCCCGCAGCGGCCTCTGCAATAACAATTTTCACTTCCTCGCCGAACGCCATGTCGTACGGACCGTACGCCGTAGCAAAACCCCATCCACCGGCGCCGGCGCCGGCATTGGGATCATTCGTCTGATTGGCGAAATCGGGATTGGCGTCATACGGGGAATCGACGGTCAAACCCATCACAGTACCCGCCTGGGTAGGCCATGAGCGCCCCGTGCAGTCCGCATTCCCCGGCCTTGCGATCCCCCCGGTCGGAGCGGCACTGGAACCGCATGTGAACCAGTCGTACTGTTCCAGCATGAGTTCCCTTTTATTGTGCGTCGGTTCACTGGTGAGTTTACCGTAGTCGGAGTTGAGGTACGTAACCATGGAAGGCTGCCCCCTGTCGTCGGGGCTCGTTTCTCCTTCGGCATGAGCCTCCGTGTCCGCATGAATCGTTACCACACCCGTGAAATTGGCGCTGCCGAGTCTCCCCAGGGTATCTGCTCTCAACGTGCCGCCCCAATCCTGATCGGCCCAGAATGGCGTGCCGAGTGTGTTCACCAGGTATCCGGTGGCCTTGATGTTCCCCATCCATGCAAACGATGCGCGCATATCCACGCCGTAATCGTTCAGCCCGTCACCTATGGCGTCGTTCATGGTGTACTGCCCCCAGCCCACGCCGCCGGCGCTATTACCCCACGCGCCCGCGAATCCGGCGCCTGTGGGACGCTCGAGGAACGCGAAGTACACCCCTTCCAGATCGTTCTCCACTTCAATATCGGGGTCCCCATCCTGATTCCCCGTATTGACGAAGGTGTACTCGATAATATGATAGTTGTCATGATCCTCATGACTCCACTGCATGGAGCGCCGGTGCGTCGTTACCCCGATGGAGGAATTGATTTCCGAAACCACCATGCGGTCCGGACCCATACTCGGGTCAATCACATCGGGAACGACAGGTTCGTCGAAGGTGTCCGCTCCGTCTACCTTTACCTCTACTGTGGGGTATCGGGAATACAGCACATGCGATATACTGAACATCTCGCCGATGCCGGGCGCGCGAGGCCCTGTGTGCGAAACACGGACATCATACTGGTTCCCGGTTTCCCCGTGCGTCACGTTTTTCGCGCCAATCCAGAATCCTTTCCAACGGCTGTACCCCGTAGCGGGGCGAATGGCCGGATAATTCCAGACCACATCGCTCCGTTCCGGATTTGCCCCGCCGGACAAGTACCAGCTCTGGAAGTCGCCTACGCTAAGCCATTTGGGAATCCACTGGGCCTTCGCATCCTGCACCGGCACAAAGAGCATCAACGCCAGCGCCAGCCCGGCCGCGATAAGTCCCGACGTACGGGTGTAATGAACGATTCGCATAGTGTCTCTCAGATTCAGAATGTCAGGAAAGGTTCGTCAGCGATACCCTCTCTCGTTAAAAGGACAGCCGCAGCCCGAAGAAGACGTTGCGCGGATTCAGGAACTGCTGCCACATCCGGTTCGGCATATTGATGTACGCCTTGTCGTCCAGCACCTGCTGCACTTCGCCCTGGTCTGCAACCGAAAAGGAACTCCCGTTCCACCTGTAGTACTGCTGCTCTTCAAGCACATAGTAGAGCGGCCTGTCTTCGCCGGTTTCAGGCAACGCCCCCTGAATGATCGGCACATACGCTATGCCCGGCCCGCGGAAAACGCCCGGCTGGTCGTCGCCGTACAAACCGCCGTCGGGAGAATCAGGAAGCGTACTCTGCGGCAGATGGAGCGACGTCATGTAGTTGGTCAGGTCCTGCTGGCCCGCGCCGAACAGGTTACCCCCTGCATGGTACAAGTGGCGAATGTTCAGCACGTTCGTAACGTCCACGAAGAACTGGGCGGACCCGACGCTCGTGTTGAAGCTCTTGCTGAGGCGCATGTCGAGTGTGTAGTAGTCCTTCCAGCGCACATTCCCTTGAAGCTCACGGTCACCGCTGCCTGCCGCGCCGGACAGGTTCTGACCATCCCACGTAAGGGTAAGGCCCTGTCTCCATTCTCCAAGGAAATTCAGACGCCAATCGCCGAGCGGATAAGCGCCGCCGACCTGGGGTCCTATGTTCTTCGGCAGAAGCAATTCGAGGTTGAACCGTGCGAAGGGTTCGGGCACCGGCTTGCTCGTGTAATGCTCCTCCGTACTTCTAACAAAGTTGTCCTGCTGGGTGCGATTCTCGTCGAACCGGCTGAACCCGAAATTGCCCGTCTTGCGCACAAGGTACGTGTAGTTGATGAACCCGCGCACCCACTGGCCCCGGTTTCTTGAGATCGTGGCCTCGAAACCGCGCACATCCCCGTAGTTCCATGGCAGAGACGTTCTGTAGCTGACAAGATCATCCAGGCTTATATACTGCACACCCCGCGGCTGCTTGCTCAGATCGCGGTAATACCCGGACAAACGGAGCAAGTACTGATCGAACAGATTCTGGTCGAAGCCCAGTTCGTACGCCACTGTCCTCGGCATCGGGTGATCGGGATTGCCGATGTTCACAAGCGCGCCTGCCGAACCTTCCTCGATGTTGAAGAGATTGATCGGGTTAAGCGCATTCCGGAAATGACCGTAGTTGAAGTACAACTTGCTGTCTTCGGTCACAGGGAAGGAAATGCCGAGACGAGGACTCAAAGCTACCTGACGCTGCGTGGGTTCCTGCTCAAGCAGTTCGTCGATGCGGGCGCGCCCGATCGCCGCAGAGAAAGTACGCTCGTATGTCTCGTAGGTATACCAATCTCCACCCGCATGGAAATAATCCAGCCGTACCCCGACATTGGCGACCATGCCCCGGAATTCGAGCTTCGACTGGGCATAGGCCGCGGCCTGTTGCGGTTTGCGGTTCCAGAGCCGCTTGGGATTCGTGTGGTGCGGATGTTCCGGATCGTCCTCTCCGAAATCGGTATCGTAGTTCGAGTAGATATACTCGACGCCTGCCTTGGCCAGCATGAAGCGGTTGCGCTGGCTGGTAATGTCGAACCGGCCCGTGAAACGGTTTACCGTCGAGCTGTCGTACCCGCTGCCCCAGTGACCCGAGGTACGTTTGCCAAGACCCAGTTTGTCAAAATCGTCACTGATGCTGAATCCATAGGGTTCCTCGTCGAGCATGATCGATCCGCCGAGATAGCCGAACGTCGGCGCTTCGTCGCGGTCACGCACCGTCCTCGTAAAGTAATCCGTCGTGGAGTTCTGGAGTTGCACCTCATAGAACGTCGACGCGTTCAGCGTATGCGTGAACTGCGCACCGATCATGGTGCGGTCTACATCCATAAGATTATACCGCATGGGCGCGAAATAACCGCCCAAGCCATCACCCAGACCAAACATCGACTGGTGACCGCCTTGCCACGGATAATACAGGGCATCCCCGGTCGTCAGGTTGGGTTGTCCCTGTTCGTTGCGGTTGAGGCCATCCTGCCAGGATCGCATACCCTGCACGATGAGTTTCATGCCGGGCGCCACGTTCGAAATGAGCTTCGCCTGTCCTACGCGCTCCGAAAAAGCCTTGCGCTCATAGCCTCCGATTGCGTACCCCGTCTGGACCTGACGGTACGAGGCCGTAAAACGCATATCGCCGAGAAGTTGGTGGAGCCCCGGTAGCGGCCCCCCGATGGTAGCGTCAAACTCGTAGTCGGGCTTCTGAACGGACAAATCGTTGCGCAGGTAATGGTCCTCATAGACCTGCTGGAGTTCCCGCGCGGTAAACGTCCTCCCTAAAGCCATGACCTCAGGCCGGTTATTATAATCCGTTGCGACCTTGTCCCATCCTCCTTCGAAGGAATCGTACTCGCGCTGCATCCATGAAGGCCAGTTCTGCGTGCCTGTAAACGCCACCTCTTCATCGAATAGCGGGCGGAGATAAAAACTGTTCTTGGAACTGACCATATCGACTTCATTCCCGTCTACGTCCACGCCCGGGAAATTCTTCTGCGCCGTGGGGCTGTATCGCACGATCGCATCCACAAAGTACTCGTTCTGGTCGGGCTCCTTCGTGATCACATTGATCAGCCCCGAACGCACATTCCCGTACTCCGCATTGAAGCCCCCTGTCTGCACCTGCACCTCCTGGACAGAGGTATAACTGACCCCTGTATACGGCGTGTTGTCGCGCCCACTGGACATGGACAGGCCGTCCACCATGAACTGAATCTGGTCGCCGCCGAAGCCGCGCACGGTAAGACCGCGCTCAAAACCGGCCTGCAATCCGATGACCCTTTCTATGTCGGTAATCGGAAGGTTCTCGATTTCTTCCGCCGTAATGTTCGCCACACTGGCCGACACATCGCGTTGCACCACAGGCCGCACATCCGTAACGACCACCTCGTCAAGGCCTACTGCTTCTTCCTGCAGCACGAAGTCGAGCTCGGTCGTCAGACCGATATTGACGCGGACGCCCTCGTACACTTCGGGGGCGAACCCGATGAACGAGGCCCGAATATCGTACGAGCCGGGACGCACGTTCACGATAAAGTAGTAGCCGTCCGCATCAGTGATGGCGCCCTGCGTCGTGCCCACAATGGCCACGTTTACACCGGGCAACGCTTCACCGGTAGAGGCCTCCGTGACCTGGCCGGCGATTTTACCCGTTTGAGCCCAGGCAGAGGCTGGAAGGAAAAGAGCGAGCGCAAACAGTAGCTTTGCGAATCTCATGTGCGTGATCCTCCGGATAGGGTTTAGGTGAGAATTCGTAACGTAAAGAAGTTCTCTCGAGCAGCACGGGATGTTTCGACACACACTGTGCAATTACATAATATACATTGTACACCCCCACAATATAAAAAACAAGGTGCAATGAATTTTTTTCTGCCTCTGGTATCAGACCGCATCTTGCCCTTCACACTACAAGGTGATGCCCCTCCCGTCCGGAGGCGACAGTCCCTGGTTCTTCTTCAGTTTTCTTCCGGTGAACGAAAACCCGCTTGCTCGATGGCCTCTATCGGCGGAAGCCACTGCTTGTGGAGACGATATCCCGCTCCGACGAACCCGAATCCGTTGCGAACGTTGCGCATTACGCTCGGCTGTATCAGTACCTCCTCATCGAAAATCCCGCCGGGCGGATCCCAGCCCTCGTTGGCTGCAATGAACCGAAGCGTCACGTTCAAAAGAATGACGCCCACGCGCGCGTCGATACCTACATCGACCTGCTCCGCCAGACTCGCGGTGATTTCCAGAAAATCCTGGCGCAAGTCAATCGGGACAATCCAGCCTTCGTCCGTTTTCGTGTGCTTCAGGATATAAGGAATGACGATGTTGCCTGACTCGATATCTCCCTCGGTGACGGACTTGTACGCCACGGCATAATTGACCTCCACTTGCACGAGCCTGGGGACATCCCCTTGAACCAGTACCGGCTGCACCACGGAAGAAAGACGAATCACCGGCTCCCGGAGGATGATTTCCGCCTCAAGAGGCACCGTCACCTCAACCGAGGATTCCGCACCGTCCGAACGGCTGACCGCAACCTCGTAGGTATGCCCGAAACGGGCCTGGAACGGAGCATAGTACACGTGCGCGTACTGGTTTGCAAAATCGACGATGACGGAATCGCGCCAATCGTATCGCTCGCCAGTCATACGGTCTATGGAAACAACTCGTGCATCCAACGGCTCCGGTGCAGCGGGCGCCAGACGCTCTTCTATCGGAAAAACCCGCACCCATTGCGAATCAAGTTGCGGAGACAACACGCCATACATCGAATACGGAAAATCCGTCCCCACGACCGCCACCACATCCTCCTCACAGGCGCTCAGGCCAAGAAGCGCCATCATAGCAAGCGTAACGGGTACAGCACATTGTACACCACGCCGGATCATCCGGAAACAGAACCGTATGCTGCGCGCCGTGCTCATTCAAAGGACACTTTGATTCCCAGAGAAGGCACGAAAGGAAGCTGATCTACGCGGTTGAGCGTAAAAATGTCGAGGTAGAAGATGTTGCGTCGACCATAGGTGTTGATGGCGCTTGCAAGCAGCGCAACCTCCGCAGACCCCACAGAAAAAGCCCGCTCTACCGATAGGTCCAGCCGATGATACTTCGGCAATAACGCATTGAACGGCCGTTCGTAAATGACCCGGCGTGTGGCCGGCGTGTCCACCGCCTTTTCCACATCATCCACGAGAAGAAAACCGTCGAACCCGATGGCGCGGCTGAACGGAAGACCCGACCCGAAATCCCATCGCGCGCTCACATCGAATCCCAGCACTTCCGTGACCGCCACAATATTAAGTTGGTGACGGCGATCATGGGGTGGACGAAATTTCAACGTCTCCTCGCCGTACCAGAGTAGAATGGATGCATCTTCCGCCTCGTACCGGGTCGAAGAAAGACCATAGTTTATATACCCGTAGGATCGCCGCCCGCGCAACTCGAAGCGAACATCCACCCCCACCGAACGGCCTGTAGCCGGTTGCAATTTCGAGGTGAGCCGGGGATAACTCGTCCATTCCGGAATAAAAAGATTCGACAGGTTGCGGTAATACCCTTCCACGGACAACTCCAGCCGGCGCAAAGGCTGGGCACGGTATCCCAAAATGGCATGGGAAGCCCGTTGTGGCCGTCCCTGCAGGACATTCAGCAAATTGGGATTGTTTTTGGGGACATTAGCCCAGACCGTAAATACGCTGGCGGCATCCCGGCGGTCGTTGATACCCAGAATCTCCTGATGATAGATGCCCCAGGCAGCACTTATCTCATGAATCCCGCGCTGCCATACCGTACGCAGCCGAGGTTCGAGATACGGTTCGAATCGGACCTTGTAGAACTGGAGGCGAAGCCCCGGACGAATACTGAACCCGCCCCCGGGCGCTATATCGAGCTCCAGGTAGCTACCCCACTGGGGTACGCTCGCATACCGGAGTTCCACATTCTGATACAGTCCTGCGATGACACTGTTCAGCTGCGAAGCACGCAGTTCGCTACCCCCCCGGGCGTCGATGCCATCGCCGAAATACGTCACATCGGCTGACACATGCGTATTTTCAATCCTTGACCAGCGCAGAGGATCTTCACGAGGCCCGAGTTCCGTTTCGAGCCGCGAATACGAGACATGGAAATCGGCCATCACCGAAAAGGCGCGAGGCAGCATCAAAAGGCGCATCCCGACTGCATCATTGCGCCAGCCTATTTCTTCCTGCACCCCGCCCGTGTTCCCCGTCAAAAACCCGCGGTCCCAGGTCTTGAGACCCGTCACCGAGGCCCGCATATTGCTCTTCACCACCCCGTGCAGTTTGACAAAGGCATCGCCGAAAGTGAACGGCAGGTCATCATTGAGGTAGCGCGCCACGCCCTGTTCGATGTTCGAACGGCGAACCGAAGCGGCAATGGAAATGCGGTTTGGCCACAGAGGACCTTCGATGCGCGCCGAACTGAGAAACGGGGATGCGGCGGCGGAAGCGGCGTAGCGACGCATGTTGCCCGTCCGCGAAGAGATGTCGATCACCGAAGAAATCCAGCCCCCGAACCTGCTTCCATACCCACCGGCATAAATATCGACCCGGTTGATATTATCGGACGGAAAGGCGGAATAGAATCCCATGATGTGAAACGGCTGGTACAGAAGAATGCCGTCCAACTGGACAAGATTCTGGGAAGGCTCTCCACCACGGATGAAAAGTTGTCCGCCCCGATCCCCCGTCGTGACAATGCCGGGTTGCGTAGACAGGTAGGTCGCAAGATCGCCGGTCACGTCCGGGCCCGGCACGTATTCGATATCGGCCGCGCGAATCGTCTGCTGACCGGCCGTCACGCGGGCGCCGCCGCCCTGGCGCTCCGACTCCACAATCACCTCGTCCATCTCCTCGTCATCCGGTTCGAGCGCAATATTGTACGTGTGGACCACTCCCGCCTGGAGCCGTAACGAATCGGTGTGCGGGCGATATCCGACAAAGCGCGCCTCGATTCGGTACAGCCCGGGCATAAGCCCGGAAATCACATACGACCCGTCCGCATTTGTTGCGGCACCGCGGACGAGGAGCCCATCCTGTTCCAGCACCACATTAACCAGTTCGAGCGGTTGTCCATCCGTAACGTCGGTAACAAACCCGCTGACGGAAGCCTGCTGCGCCTGCACAGCGCCCGGGGCAAGCAAAAAAGTCAGCCCGCACAACATCTTCGCCCACCATATGACTGCACGCTGTACAAAAGGCCGGGAAGGCACATTCGCAGGCAGGAAATCTTCTGGAGCGTTGCGCAACTGTTCGTTTTCCATGTCAGCTCCGAACGCAGGCCCCCTTGTTTAATACACGACCGAAAAGGCGCCCATTCTATTTTCAGCGTGTCCTGTTCGAGGCGCCCATCGAAGCAGCATCCATGACATCCCGAATGGCCTCGATCACGAAATCCGGCGCCTCCCGGTGAAACCACGTTCCGCTGCGCCGTGTCTGCACATGCCGGCTCCATGCGAGTCCATCCAGCAGTTCTTCCCGTAATTCGGCCTTGGCCCGGACCCCGGCCTCTGTTTCACCCACCCAGCGTGGGGTTTCCGGGATTTGCAGGGACGTGAGCACAACCACGGGTATATCCGGAAAGGCCCCGGCGACTGGAAAAGCGCCTGTTTCCATCATATCCCTGTATATCCCGAATTCGCCGCGTTCAGCATCCGAAGCGAGACCGTATAACATATTCCTTCCGGCAATATATCGATCCATGGAATCCGTATCTATGGCGCCAAGCCTTTCCTTCTCCCTCTCATGCACCGGCTCCACCAGCACCAACCCCGATACGGCGTCGGGATAATACACGGCAAACGCCCGGGCAAAAACGGCTCCGAGTCCGTGCGCCACCAGGATGTACGGGGGATCGGCCTCCAGATTCTGCAGGAGGGTATGGAGTTCTTCCGCAATGTCCGGCAGGGTCTTTTCGGCCTGACGGGACGACGGCAGCACATCCGAATATCCCAGACCCGAACGCGAATACGATATGGCCCGGGCGAACCCCTGCACATCATGCTGCACATAATCCCATACGCGCAGGTCTTCGCCCAGATCGGACACGAAAACGACAGGAATCCCTTTGCCTTCGTCCAGCGCATACAGGTGGTAGCCCCCAGCATCCACTTTCTGCCCGCGAGGACCGTCGAGCATATCCAGTTCGCGGTATTTCATCTGCCGCTCAAGCCAATCCACGCGCTGCTGTACCCGCTCCCGGGAAAGGCGCTCCGCAGAGGTAACGCTGCCGGGCGACGCGAGCGTCACCGGCCCCATACTCGCATCCTCGTCGGAACAAACCCCCACAAACACCCCGTCCGGCTCACGCTCGAGCCGGCAATGTATTCGCATAGAAGGCCACCAGGCAAACGACAGCATCCCCTCCAGCAAACGCATGTCCTCCACAAGGAATTCATCCTGTGCGAGGTGCTCTACATACAAGCGCGCCGGCGTCGACTCGCCTGCGTCGGGGAGCACGATCGTTATGCCGAAAGGCGTGCCGCCGGGATTCTGCATGAACCCGGTCCATCTGCCTGCCTCCGGCATATCGTCAGCCGGAATCGCGGTCTGAGCCTGCGCGTACGGAACGTCACATGAAAAAATGAATGCAGCGGCGCAAGCCGCCGTCGCGACAAAACGCATCGGTACGTAAAAGGGTTGGTTCATTGCAGAGAAGGCAAAAAATGCATTATCCTTCGCTCGCCATGCGGGCAAGCATATTCAGATTGTTCCGGGCGGTTCGGTTGCCCGGATCGAGCCGAATCGTCATTTCCCAGGCCTGGCGCGCCTCGTCGTATCGTTCCGCATTGCCATAGGCCACGCCCAGATTCAGCCAGGCGTCCGTCAACGACGGGTCGCGATCGACGATCATCCGGTATTGTGCGATCGCACC
Source organism: Rhodothermales bacterium (assembly GCA_965117025.1). Taxonomy (GTDB): domain Bacteria; phylum Bacteroidota; class Rhodothermia; order Rhodothermales; family VXPQ01; genus VXPQ01. The sequence goes on along the minus strand of OZ220746.1, from coordinate 2,638,088 downwards.
CTCGGTATCGCCGCTCTCCAGCATCAGCGACGCCATATTCACATGCATCCGAAGATCGTTCGGAATGATTGCAATGGCCCGCTTGTAAGCATCCAGCGCCCGGTCGTACATCCCCGCCTTGCGGTGCACTTCGCTCAGGTGCAGCCAATTCTGCACATCGCTGGGATCCCGGTTCACTGCTTCGTGCGCCTCGTTGATCTCCTGCTGGATTTGCTGAGCCTCTTCGGCCAGCGCAAGATGAATCTCCGCCTCAGCCTCTTCGCCAAGACGCATCAAGGCCTGTCCGAGATTGTACTGTGCGCCATGATGCCATGGGCGCTCCTCGACCACGGTGCGAAGCTGCGCCACAGCCTCTTCTACCTCGCCCATGCGGAGTAATTGTGCCCCGATGACATAGCGGTAGTCCACGCTCTCGGGCCTGATTTCCGCAGCGCGTTTCGACAAAGCAATGGCTGCCTCGAAATCCCCCATCTCCTCATGGAGTTGCCCCAGCCACATATACGCTGTCGTATTCGTACTGTCCATCACAATAGCCTGCTCATACGACCACTGCGCACTGTCGGCCATGCCGAGTTTTGCATAGGTGCGACCCATTTCGAGATATAAATGCGTATTCGGCATGACCGCCTCCTCACGCCGGAAGGCAGCGATCGCATCCCGGAGTTGCCCCCTGCGAAAATAATTGATGCCGATATTCATGTGCGCTCCCCGGTATCGCTCGTCTGCAGCAAGGGCGGTGGTGTACGCCGCATTGGCAATTTCGAGCTGGTTCAGATCCGTGTAGATTCTGCCGCGCAGGAAGTAGGTGTCCGCCAACTCCGGTACATATTTCTCTACACTGTCCGTGAGCGCCAGCGCATGCAGATAATTACCCTGACGCCACGCAGCCTCCGCCTGAAGCATAAACCGTTGTACGTTCAGATCCAGCGATTCGCGGAGCTCTTCCGTCCGGGTAAGCGGCTCTTCCACCCCTTCCTGCGCACATCCTGCGAGCAGGAAGGCGACCGCCACCATGCAAAACCGTCGTATCATACCATGTCCCCTGTTCACAAAAAATCGTTGTACACGATTACGGGATCTCCCCGGAGCGCCCTGCGGCAGGTTCCGCCGGACGCAACGCAGCAGATCCCTCGACAAGAATTACTTCCTGTCCAGCCTCCACTTCCGTAAAGCGCTCAACGAGGCCGCTCGGCCAATGCACTATTAGACTATCTACTTGCCGGCGTGCTCCCAACCCGAATACCGCGGGCAATGCGGACTGCGACAAAAAACTCGAACCCGACCGGATACGGCGCTCCATGCGCAAGTCGCCGACCACCGCCTCGATCCGGGCCCCGAGCGCGCTACGGTTGCTGGCGCGACCTTCCAGCCGGACATGCAGCCACTCCATCCCGTTTAGATCGTTGCGCCACAGATGCACCGGTCCGGCGTTTTCCAGCAGCAACACGTCGAGATCACCGTCGCGGTCGTAATCGGCATAGGCCGCACCGCGGGCCACCATCGGCTGTGCAAGCACGCCGGTCGCCGAAAGCGCCTCATCGAATACCCCGTCGCCCCGATTCAGAAAAAGCTGCGCCGGCTCCGCAAACGTCGCCCCCTCGAGAATCTCGGCAATGTGCTCCAGCACATGCCCATTGGCGAGAAAGAGGTCGAGGTCTCCATCCAGATCTGCATCAAAAAGAAACAGGCCGAAGGTCAGGGTACCCATCGTCGGGAACCCGACGCGAGAGATGGTAGCCCGATCCGTGAAATACCCCCCCGAAGCATGCCGGAAAACGCTCACGGTTTCCTGGGTAAAATTGCCCACGAAGATGGTCGTTTGCCCGGTGCTGTCCACCACCCCCGCATCCACCCCCATGCCGGCACGCGATTGCCCATGCTGGTCGTAGGCCACCCCGCTGCGCACAGCAGCTTCGACAAACGTGCCGTCCCCACGATTCACGAACAACAGGTTCCGCTCCGTATCGTTGGCTACATACAGATCGGAATGTCCATCTCCGGTTACGTCCAGTTCGGTCACGCCGAGCGTCTTGTCCAGCACGGGGTCGATAGCGCCTGAAAAACCGGCCTCCTGCGTCGCGTCGACAAAGGAGCCATCGCCCCTGTTGCGATAGAAGGTGCTGGCGACGCCCGCATAATTCTGTGGGGTGCAATAGGCTTTTTCTCCCTCATGAAAACAGGGAATATCCGTCTCGGGCGTCCAGGACACATAATTGCCCACGAATAAATCGACCCAGCCGTCCCGATCGGCGTCGAAGAATGCAGCGGATGTGCTCCAGTACGCCTCGTCCGCAAGCCCCGCCTCTTCGCCGACCTCCGCAAATCGTCCACCGTCATTGCGAAAGAGCAGGTTTTCATGCAGGGTCGTCAGAAAAAAATCCGTATCCCCATCGTTGTCGTAATCGGCGACGGCCACACCGAACCCGTATGCTTCCATGCCGCTGAAACCTGCTGCGACGGAGACATCTTCAAACGTGCCGTCGCCGAGATTGCGATACAGCCGCAGCGCTTCGACCGGCTCGTCGGAAACACGGGCCCACCGCCCGCCGCCCACCAGCAGAATATCCTGCCAGCCATCCCCGTCGTAATCGAGAAACGCCCCGCCGGGGCCTACTATTTCGGGCATCCATTTCTGGCCAAGGCCCCCGTTCTCGTGTCGATACGCACCGAGTCCGGCCTCCCCGGTGACCTCCGTAAAAGCAATCGCAGCGGACAAGGACCCGGAAGATGCATCTTCCCCTCCCGCACACCCGGCAAAAAGTCCCGTGCAGCACACGGCTACCGCGATGCCGGCGCAACACATAGCCCTATGCGCTCGCTTATGCATTCTGCAAACCGGGCGCCCGGATATACTTATGGATACTCTGATTAAGTCCGCAAAGCTCAGAGGCTGCGAGGGGTGCGCTGGCAAGGAATGACGAAGCAGTGTGGCAGGCCCCACACAATGAGGAATGACGCAGCCAGCGCACCCCTCGCAGCCTCCCGCAGGGCGCTTCACGACCGCAATGCCCCGAATCCGCAGTGTTTCCCGCTAATTTCAACGATGCAATCATAACGTCTTATACTTACGAACGTGAAGCGCTGAGCGAAGTGGTTTTGATCAGAGTATCCATATCATGGATGCGGCCGGACAGGTGTCAGATCGCCCGTCCCCTCGACAAGAAGCACATCCCGACCGCCCTCCACCCCGGTGAACCGCTCCACAAGACCGCTGGGCCAGTACACGGTCAGCGAATCGACCTCCTCCCGGCTGCCGAGCCCGAACGCAGCCACCGGCTCCGATTGGGAAAGATAACTGGATCCTGTCCGAATGCGCCGTTCCATGGTCAATTCGCCCAGTCTGGCCGTAATGCGGGTTCCGAGGCCGTCGCGATTACTTGTACGCCCCTCCACATGCACACGCAGATAGCGCCCCGGAGCCGTATCATTGCGCCAAAGGTGCACCGCCCCTCCATTCTCGGTCACAAGAATGTCCTGATCCCCGTCCCGGTCGTAATCCGCGTAGGCAGCCCCGCGGCCAACGAGCAGATCCGTCCATACCCCCTCGCCCGGAGTAAATTCATCGAACACCCCATCGCCCCGATTCAGAAAAAGCTGTGCGGGCTGCCGGTAGCGGATACGATCGTTCTCGCCGGTTCTGTCGGGATGTACATGTCCATTGGCCACAAACAGATCCAGATCCGTATCCATGTCCACATCCATGAGAAACAGCCCGAACGTAAGGGACAGCAGGCTCGGAAATCCGACGCGGGACAAGCCGGCCCGACCGGTGAAGGATTCCCCCTCTTCATGACGGTACACCCCGATCATCTCGCCCGAAAAATTGCCGACGAACAGGGAATAACGTCCCGTGCTGTCCGTAATCCCCGCGTCAATACCCATGCCGGCGCGAGCTTCTCCGTGTTCGCTGAACGCAAACCCGCTCGGTACACCGATATCGGTGAACGTGCCGTCCGCATTATTCCGAAACAGCAAATCACCCTCTCCGTCATTCGCCACGGCGAGATCGGGCCAACCGTCGAAATTAAAATCCAGTTCGGCAACGCCCAGCGATTTTCCAAGCGTCGGCATGAAACCGGCGGCTTCGGTACGATCCGTGAACACGCCGTTTCCGTCGTTCACATAATACCGGCTCTGCACGCCGGTATACACGGCAGGATGGCAATACAACTTGACTGTTTCGCGGGGCGGACAAAAGATGTCCGTTTCGGGCGTCCATGCCACATAGTTCGCCACATACAAATCGGTGTCTCCGTCCCGGTCCGCATCGAAGAAAATTGCGGAACTGCTCCAGATGTCGTTCCCTTCCAGACCCGCCTCGTGCGTGACCTCGACGAATCGACCCCCTTCGTTTCGAAAGAAAAAATCGTCCTCGAGACAGGTAATATAGAGGTCGGCGTCCCCATCATTGTCGTAGTCGGCGGCCACCATCCCGATCGTATACCCATCCACACCGGCCAGACCCGCCGCTTCCGTTACCTCGGTAAAGGAGCCGTCCCCGTTATTCCGGTACAGGTATACTGCCTGAAACGGGATTTCAGGATCCCAATTCCCGCCGCCCAGGAGCAGGATGTCGCTCCAGCCATCGCCGTCGTAATCGAAGAATCCTCCACCGGACCCCATTTGCTCGGGGTACCATTTATCTCCGGCAGCGCCATTGACATGCCTGAAGGCGCCAAGCCCGGCTTCCGCAGCAACATTCGTAAAAACAGGAAGCCGGACACCCTCCTCATTTGCCGACTGCGACGTAGAGAGTGAACAAGCACTCAAGCAACCCGCAGCAAAACAGACAAGGACAGCGCCCAGCCAACCCGTCAAGCAGAAACCGGAAACCGGATCAGAAGGAGATATTAACGGCGAAGCGCTGGATCGCGTCGAAAACACCAAAGTCCGTGTAGGCATAATCCACACCGAATCCAACACCCCCGGCACTGTATTTCAGACCCGCTCCGACGCTGAACGATTCTTCATGGTCCTCACCCACAAACGCGCGGCCCATACCGCCACGCAGGGACAATATGTTCATGAGCGTGTACTCGCCGCCGACCTTGACATGCTCCGCAAAGTCGCGCGGGCGCTGGGCATCCACGGAAACCATGAAGGAGTGCATGTTCGGATCCATGCTGGTGAGATCCATCACGTCCATCGAAACACCGATCTGGAATGTCAGGGGAAGTTCAAAACGCTCCCGCTCGTACACCAGCTCCCGCGAGAAATTCCGGGTGCTCATGGCGATCGTGAGGCTTTCAAAACCCGTGTCGTACAGCACGCCGAAATCGACCGCGATGGTGTTCAGCGCATAATCCTCGAAGGTGGCGGATGTGCCATCCTCAAGAGCGCTGGCGCCATCATCCGAACGAGCCTTGGCGAACGAACCCAGGTCCTGCTTGGCGTACTTGATATGGGCGCCTACGGAAAAGCGATCCGTGAACGACCGCGCATACCCTACGCCTATCGCGAGAGCTGTCGGATTATAGACACCCGTGTCAATAAAGCCCTGCTCGTTTTCCGCGCGAATCGTTCCGAGAAAATCCCCGTAATCCACGTTCACAAGGGAAAGACCGACCACTCCGTAGTTTCCTCCACCCGGGCGGTACGCCACACTCGCGGCATTGTATTGGATATCCACAATATAGTTCATGATGCCCAATCCCGCGCTGAAATTGCCGTCCATGCGAGCCATGGACGCGGGGTTGTAGAACAACGCCGAAGACGAACCTACCGTGGACGAGGTCACGGCGCCGCCCATGGCGGTCGCCCTCGCATCAACGGACGCCGAGAGAAACTTGAAGCCCGTCTGGCCACGCTTGGCCGTTTCCACCTCGTCTTCCGGACCGGGGATAAACGTCTGCGAAAACGCCGACGGAGCCGTCAGTAACCCGATGGCTACGAGGAAGCACGTAGTAACAATACTCCTTTTCATAATCAAGCCTGATTGAATGTCGATAAGGGGTCTCATGTATCAAGGCTTCGGGGCGAACCGACGAACGGTCCGCCCCTTTGCCTGGGTTACCGAATGACCGTGAATTTCCGGAATACGCGATCGCCGTCCGGCGTCTCAACCACCGCGATATAAATACCGCTCACGAGCAACTGCCGGGCACTGGTAGTGAGGTTCCACTTCTCGTCCCCACTGCCGTCGGTGTGCTCAATGGTCTGAATGAGTTCACCGATCTCCGAGTAAATCGTGATCGTGCACTCTCCCGGAATGTTGAAGAAAGCTACTTCGTCCTCCTTCGTGAAACGAATGGACTGGTCGGAACCGAGGTTCACCGGGTTCGGCACCACGCGCACATCCTCAATCGTCCCGGTAGCCCCGAACGGCGGACGCTTCAGGTTGGCCGGCTGGTAGGTCTGCGTGAAATACCTGCCGCTGCGCAGCGGTATGCCGCCACCAGGAATGCCAGTGAGTCCATTCGGATCGTTGGGAAGGTTTTCACCCACCGCAACGAGGTAATAATAGTAGTCCTCGCCACGGACCACGCCCGTATCGCTGAACGAGGTCTCCCCTGCGCCCAGCATCGGGCCTTCGCAGTCGGGACGAGCACCGCGCACACATGTGTACGGCAATTCGTCTTCGACCCGGCGAAGCCGTCCCATTTGCGCAGCATTGTCCATACTGCTCAGCGCCCCCATCAGATCACCGGCTTCACGCACGTAATCGTACGCCGGGCTGTGGAACGTATTGCGGCTCGTACGATAGACTTCCCAGCCAACTCGCGTGGGACCTCCCGGCAACGCCTCCCAAATGAGTTCGATCTCGCCCGGCCTGCCGTTTACCGAGAAGGTCCTCGGCGGAAGCGGCGGTTGCGCAATCGGATAGGTGGTGAAGTCATTCGACGCCTCCCAGACCGCCTGGCCCTTAAGGAAGTTCTTGAACAGGGAATCCCGTGCCGTCAGCACCCACTGATTCTTCGTCATGGCTTCGAGACCCAGATCGTACACGTCATGGAAGCTGTACGGTACATCGTCCTTGATCATCCCGTCGCCGTTGGCGTCATACCGGATGATCCTGTCCCGATCCCAGCCCGTAAGCATATATTCCCTGCCGATCACCAGCGCCGCATCGAAGTCAAGAGCGCCTACCGAACGGACAAACACAATACGGACCTCGTCTCCAAATTCCATGTCGTAGGGGCCGTATGCCGCCGTCGCAGCGTGGCCTCCCTGACGGCCCTGGCTCGGATTGCCCGTCGGCTCCCAGAAGTTGCCGTCAGGTTCGATACGATCCGCCCACTGCGGACACATGCGCGTGCGGGATACAGCGGTAGAGCATCCATCCGGCGCCGGCGTATGATCCTCGCGCGTCAGGATACCGTCCTCATAATACTCGATGTGCGCAGCACCTGCCGCCGTCAATTTCTCGTCCTGGTCCATGAAACCGATCGTGTGCGGCTGCACCATGCGATCAAACGAGGCATCGCTTATGGAATTCGGAGCGTACAACGGCATTTCTCCGTCGAAATAAGCGCCCGAAAGCCGGCCTACCGTATCGCCCTGCGCAAACGCCCAGTGCGTTTCAATAATAGGCGCACCGAGGTTGTCCCATTTGTTGGCGTCGAAATCAGGTTCGTAGCCCTTCCACAGGTAATAGGCCGTAATGTCGAGAGGATAATCGGCATGGCCATCACCCACGGCGTCTACCATGCTGTACTTGCCCCACACCTGGCCCCCGTCACCGACCCAGGCAGCATCGTTGCCGCCCCGCCAGCGATGGATCCAGTAGAAGTAGGTCTCCTCCAGCGATTGGCCATCCAACTCGATCTCAGGATCGTCGTCGGTGTTTCCCGAATTCGTAAAAAGATATTCTACGATGTGGTATTCGTCGTGGAAACCGTTGCTGTACGCATAGGCGCGCTTGCGGACGGTAATGCCAATGTTCATGTTCCATACGGACTCCTGCATCCGGTCGGCCGCCAAACCCGGGTCCACCTCGCTGACAACAGCCACCCGGTCGAACGAGGCCACGCCGTCTACCGTGACTTCCGTGTCATCCCATTTGGCAACCAGCTTGTCTTCCACCGGAAAGGCGAAATCCACGCCGGGATCGCGGGGACCGATGCGAGAGGTGTAATACGGATAGGCTTGCCCGTTGGGGTCCGTCCAGTTTTTGGCGCCGATCCAGAACGCACCGGAGCGCTCATGGGTCGAATTCCTGTGGATGGCCGGATAGGCCATCAGGTTCGACGTTTCGTTCTTGACGCCGACCTGGGGATATCCATCCTGGTAGTCCCCGATGTCGATCCACGTAACGGTGAACTGCGCAACAGCCGTGCCGGCGCCCAGTACCCCCAACGTGAACGCAAGAACAGCGCCCGTGAAAAATTTGTAACTGGCTTTCATCATGATCTTGTTCGAATGTGCAGAATAACTGCCGTCGATTTTCATCTCCGGATAAACCGCCCGAAGGTCGGCGGACGCAATGGCCGCCGACCTCCTGACGAATCGATTCCCTTAGAAGCTTACTCGCAGACCGAGCGTGACTCTGCGCGGGTTCAGGAAGGTATTGAACCGGTGGTTCGGCATATCGATGTATGCCTTATCATCCAGCACCTGATCCACCTCACCGCCCGGAACCTGTTCCCAACCACTGCCGGTCCACCGGTGGTACATGCCCGTATCCTCGGCCCAGACCCAGCCGCGTTCGAAGCCCGCATCGGGAGCATCCGGCAACGTAGCCTTGGCTTCGATCGGCTGCCACTCGACATCCCAGTCGCGGAATACACCCGGGCGATCATCGCCAGGCACCCACAGGTATGGCTTGGTGGCGCCGTCAGGCAACTGGTCGAAGATATCCGCCGGCATATGCAGCGAGCGCATGTAATCTTCCGAATCCCGTCCCTGTCGCTGGAGCCAGGCGCCGACCCAGTTCAGGTGCCGCAGGTTGAAGACATTATCGATGTCCGCAAACAACTGCAACCGCGTAGGTCCGGCAGCGAAGTGCTTCGTGAACCGCAGATCGAAATTCCAGTAGTCGCGATACCGGACGTTGTTGCGCACTTCAGGAATGCTCGCGCCGCCTGCCCAGGTGAACGCAATGCCCTTGCGCCATTCACCCAGAAGACTGATGCGGAAATTCCCCAGCGGATTGCCGCCGGCCACTTCAGGCCCGAAGCCTTGCGGCGTGAGCACAAGCAGGTTCATGCGGGCGAACGGCTCGGCCACCGGGGCGCTTTGCCGGTAATCGGTGGCGTCGCGCAACCAGTTCACCATCTGGAACGAGTTCTCAAAGAAATTCGAGTACCCGAAATTACCGCTCTTCGATTGCTGGTACGTGAAGTTGGCGAAGCCTTGGATCCACCTGCCGCGATTCTTGGAGATGCTGAATTCCGCTCCTCGCGTGTCCGAGTAATTCCACGGCTGCTTCGTGCTGTAATTCACGACCCCGCCAAGACTCGTCAGATTGACCGTCCGCGTCTGCTCCCTGTTGTCCCGGTAATAGCCGGAAATACGCAGCAGGAATTGATCCAGCACATTCTGGTCGAAGCCCAGTTCGTACGCCACTGTCTTGGGCAGCGGGTGCTCCGGATTCGCGAGTTCGTCAATACCGCCCGCCTTGGACTGCCGGATCCCCAGCACATCGTAGGCATCCATCATCTGGCGGAAGTGACCGTAGTTGAAATACAACTTGCTGTTTTCCGTGATCGGGAAAGAAATACCGACACGGGGACTGATGCCGATCTGCGAACCGACGGATTCGGTCTCCAGTTCTTCGTCCAGTTTTTCTCTGTTGAAGCGGAAGACGCCCTCATACGGTCCGTACTGCCACCACTCCGTGTTCGGATCGAAGTAGTCGAGCCGCACGCCGAGGTTCGCGATCATGCCCTGGAATTCGAGCTTGCCCTGCGCATAGGCGGCGCCCTGCACAGGAGAACCGTCCCAGGGCCAGCGAGCACCCGACTGCGGACCGGCCAGCGCAATGTTGATACTGGCGTAGTCCATCTCGTAGTCACTGTAGATCAACTCGGCGCCCGTCTGGACCAGGAGAAAACGATTGAGCTGACTCGTGAGATCGAACCGGCCGGTATACACCGTCACGGTCGAGGTGTCACGCGTCTTCACCCAGTGACCGCCCGTCGATTCGTCCGTCAGGATATTGCCGCCGATCCCGGCGAAGCCCATGGGCTCCTGGCCCGAGCAATACGGCGTAGCCGCGCCGTCGCCGGTAACGTCGGAATCGCCGCCGAAGCACACGATACCGTCTTCCTGGCCGATCAGGCTTTCGTATCCGAAGCCTTCGTTGATGCGGCCGAAGTTGTCCGTCCAGGGAAGCCGGACGAGCTCATGCGGCTGGCAGGACTCACCATTTGGACCTGTGCCGTCCGGCGAACATACGAACGACCCGTCCCGCAAGACCGGCATATGGGTCTGATAGTTCGATTCCATCCGCTGAAGACCGACCTCGTAAAAGGTATTCTGGTTCAGCGTATGCGTGAACTGCAGGCCCAGCATCAGGTGATCGATGTCACCGATGGGCCATTGCCCATCCGTGAACAACTCGTCCCCGCGAATATCGATCTCCCTTATCTGCTTTCCTCCACCTCCCCACCAGGGATAAGATGGAAGTTGACCCGACCAGAGCACCGTACCCTGCGTGTTTTCGTGCTGGAGCTGGCCGCGCTGCATCGTACCGAGGGCACTGAACGTCAATTTCATACCCTGGGCCACATTGGAGATCAGCTTACCCTGAAAAGTATTTTCCTTGTATGCCTGACGGTCCTGCGGATACAGATAGGCTGTTTGCGATCCGCGATAGGAAGCGAGGAAACGAAGGCCGCCCAGTTGCTGGCTGATGCCCGGAATCGGGCCGCCGATTGTGATGTCGGCGTCGTAATCCGGCATCGTGATCTCATTGCTCTTGCGCCACATGTAGTGCCAGTACTCGATCATGTCCGCTTCGGTCACGTCGAAATTCTCCGCATGAAGACGATCAAGGATTCCCTGCCAGCCCGGAAACGGCTTGTACTGCCGGATCTGATAGGCGTCCCAATCGGAACTCTCCACCCCGTTCAGGCGAACCGCCGGATCCAGCACCGGGCGCGCAAACCACGTGTTGCATTCGATGACAGAAGAAGGATAGGAGCAACTTGACGGCAACTGGTGATACGCGTCGAAGGTCTTGTCCTGAGCCGGCGAAAAGCGAATGAGTGCATCCACGGTGTATTCCGTGCGAGAGGGTTCCTTCGTGGCGACGTTCACGATGCCGGAACGCACGTTCCCGTACTCCGCGCTGAACCCGCCTGTCTGCACCTGCACTTCCTCAAGCGACGTGTAACTGATGCTCGTCAGCGGATCGTTATGGCGGCCCGTGCGCATCTGCTGGCCGTCAACGATGAAACCGACCTGGTTCATCCCGCCGCCGCGTATCATCAGCCCGGGCTCGATGCCCGCCTGGAGGTCCAGTACTTCCGAAACGCCCGCTACAGGCAAATCCTGAAAATCCTGGGCGCTCAGGTTCGCCACGTTCGCCGATACGTCGGCCTGCACGATAGGCTGCTCGGCCACGACGACCACTTCCTCGAGACCCACAGTTTCCTCTTCTATCGCAAAGTTAACCGTGGTAGTCAGATCCGTACTCACATGGACCCCCTCCTGTACTGCCGCCGTGTACCCGATGAACGATGCGCGAAGACCGTACGTACCGGGGCGCACATTCAGAATGTGATAGTACCCTTCCGCATCGGTAACGGCGCCTTGCGTCGTCCCCTCGATCACAACATTCACGCCGGGAAGCGATTCCCCGGTAGCCTCATCGGTTACCTGACCAGCGATCTTGCCTTGCTGCGCCCAGGCAGTGGCCGGGATAAGCAGAGCAAGCGTAAATAGTAGCTTTGCCAGTCTCATTTGCATGACCCTCTGTATTGATGGTGGTGGCTGTAACGTTTCAAAAGAGCGTTGCGACAGACACATCGAAACGCCCGTACATTCGCGTTAGCGCTTGAAATCAAGGAGCGCGAAATTCGCGGTTTAGCATAGTACCGTATGTAAAAAGCGTTTTCGCGTCCAATTATGTCAATGATGCCAATGCAGAGCAAATCATGCATCGTACATATTCTGTGCGTCAGTACACACCCGGCATCTTGCGGGAGTAACTCACGCTCAGCGGCATAGGTTACGACATCGTAAACAATAAAGCAAGAACAGAAATTTTTTGTCTCGCCGTTTCCCCGCATGCCCCGACCGGATGCCCCATCAATCCACAGGAATGAATAGCGTTTTGACGCCGCGCCGGCGCTCGAACCCTTCGAAGGCCTGTTCCCATTCGGTTACCTCACGGATATCGGTAATAAGCGGCTTCGTACGCACCTGCCCGTTTTGCAGCAACTGCAACGCGCGCAGCCAGGCGGCGGGTACGCTCGCGTTGCTGCCGGTAACGACAAGTTCCTTGTAGCATACCTGGTCAAGGTCCCATGCGACCGGTTTGCCGAAAAGGCCGATTTGCACATACCTGCCCCCTCGCCGAACAAGGTCCAGCAATCCCGCAGCGGCAGGTCCTGCACCCGAACATTCGTACACCACGTCGGCCCCCATTCTTTCAGGCGTGATGCCGGCAACGAGTTCCGAAGGATTATCGCGCTGCACGTTTACGATGTGGTCGGCCCCGAATGAACGGGCCATGTCCAGGCGGTGTCCGTCGCTGTCCGTACCGAGCATGACTACCGTTGCGCCGGCCGCCTTGATCACCTGCAACGTAAGCAGGCCGATGGCGCCCGGACCCGCCACGACCGCTACATCGCCGGGGGACACCGTCGGGGTGCTCGACACGCCGTGGACCACGCATGCAAGCGGCTCGGTCAGGGCGCCGGCCTGAAAATCCACATTGTCCGGCAAGACATGGATGTTGGAAGCCGGCACGATCACGTACCGGGTGAATCCTCCGTTGACCGCAGAGCCGATCGACAGGCGATCAAGACACAGGTTGGCGCGCCCGGTACGGCAATAACGGCATGCGTCGCACGTGGAAAAATAGGTCTCGGTCGTTACGCGAAGGCCCGGCGCCAAATGATCCACATCATCTCCGGCATCCACAATCTCTCCCGCCACCTCGTGTCCGAGCACGACGGGAGGTCGTGATGCAAATTCACCCTTATATATATGCAGGTCCGTTCCGCAGATGCCGGCGGCCTGCACACGAATCTTGACCTGTCCGGGAGCCGGGTCGGGTTCGGGGATATCACGGAGTTCGATATGCCCCACGCCCGGCGCCACTTTCATTACGGCTTTCATGGCAACCGTTTCGTTCGATGTCCGTTAACGGGGCCATCGCCCCAAGCATACTTGCCCTCCCTGTACATACCTCCTGAAAATCGGGTTCCTGCCCTGCCCGGCCATGGCGCCTTTCCCCAACGTATAACTACAGGAACACAGAAGCCATTCGCCGGATTTACCCTTTGCGGCACCGGTTGCACGCTGCGGGTCTGCCGATGTGCGTAACGCATTCCGCATCACGCATTTTCACAAAATATTCTCGCCCTGACGTCATGCTTCCTGCTCCACTCTACCATTACATCGAAGGCGATTGGCGCCTTCGCCGGGAAAGTTCGCTGCTGGATGTGATCAATCCGGCCACCGCCGAGCCGCTGGCGCGGGTTCCCTTCTCCTCGAAGAACGAGGTAGACCATGCCGTGCAGGCGGCGCACAAGGCGTTCCCTGCATGGCGAGCGACGCCGGTCACGGAACGGATCGGATACCTTTTCCGACTCAAGCACCTGCTGGAAGAACACGTCGAAGACCTTGCCCGAACTATCACGAACGAATGTGGCAAGACCTTCCGGGAAAGCCTGGGCGAACTCCGGCGAGGCATCGAAAACGTGGAGGTGGCCATCGGAACGCCCATACTCATGCAGGGCGTGAACAACGAGGACATTGCGCGCGGCATCGACGAGCACATGATCCGGCAACCGCTGGGCGTGACCACGGCCATTACCCCGTTCAATTTTCCGGGCATGATCCCCCTGTGGTTTCTGCCCTACGCCGTCGCCACTGGCAATTGCTTCATCCTGAAGCCGAGCGAGCGCGTCCCTATGACCAGCGCCCGGCTGTTCGACCTGATCGACCAGTGCGGCTTTCCGCCGGGTGTGCTGCAACTCGTCCACGGGGGCAAAGACACGGTGGATGCGCTCCTTGATCATCCACTGGTGCGCGCCGTGAGTTTCGTAGGCTCGACGCCGGTGGCGCGCTATGTCTACGGCAGGGCGTCCGCTTCGGGGAAACGCGCACAATGTCAGGGAGGCGCCAAAAACCCGGTGGTGATCATGCCGGACGCGGACATGGACATGACCACGCAGATCATGGCCGACTCCGCTTTCGGCTGCGCCGGACAACGATGCCTCGCCGCTTCCGTAGCCGTAACGGTAGGAAGCGCAGGCAAGGCATTTACCGAACGGATTGCAGAGGCCGCCGCATCCCGCCGGGTGGGCTACGGTCTGGACGAGGACGCACAAATGGGGCCTGTGATTTCCGAGCAAAGCAGGCAGCGCATCGAAGGGCTCATCGAAACAGGCGCCAAAGAAGGCGCCCGGCTCGTGGTAGACGGGCGAGGCAAACAAGTCGGGGGCTACGAAGACGGGTATTTTCTTTTCCCCTCCGTGCTTTCGGATATTCCCCCGGCAAGCACGCTGTCCCGGATCGAGGTATTCGGGCCGGTACTGAGCCTCTCTCATGTCGAAACCCTCGACGAAGCCATCCGGTTCGTAAACGACCGCCCCTACGGAAACATGGCCTGTATTTTCACAAGCAGCGGGGCGCACGCGCGGCAATTCCGGCACGAAGCGGACGCCGGCAACATCGGCGTCAACATCGGCGTAGCCGCCCCGATGGCCTTTTTCCCGTTCAGCGGATGGAACGAAAGTTTCTTCGGGGACTTGCATGCGCAGTCCCGGCATGGCGTGGAGTTCTACACGCAAACGAAAGTCGTGGTGGAACGCTGGCCGAGCGAATGGACCCGCACCTTCTGATTTTTTCCGATCTCCCCGGTCAGGGCATGCCCGAACGAACTTTTGACGTCATCAGCCTGGGACGGCTGGCGATCGACCTGTACGCCGACGAGATCGGCGTGGAACTGTCCCGCGTACGGCATTTCAGCGTCTATGCCGGGGGATGCCCGACCAACTTCGCCACCGGCGCAGCCCGGCTCGGCCTGCGTGTGGCGATGGCCTCCCGGATCGGCACGGACGGCCTGAGCGACGGCCTGATCGACTTTCTGACGAAAGAAGGCGTCGATACCCGGTATGTCGTACGCGATCCGGAGCACCTGACGGGGCTGGCTTTTCTGAGCATCCTCCCCCCCGACACGTTCCCGCTCATCTACTACCGCCCCGATCCGGCCGATATGCACATGACGGCAGCCGATATTGCTCCGATCGCTTTCGACGATACGAACGCGCTGTTCGTGGCCGGAACCCGGTTCAGCGGCGAACCCGCCCGCAGCACTACGCTGCACGCTATGGAGCTCGCCCGCGCGGCAGGCGCCGAAATCATCCTCGATATAGACCGGCGGCCCACGCTCTGGGCGGACCTTGACGCCTTCGGTAAACATCTTCGTAACGCCCTCCCTCTTGTGGACATCGCCATCGGGACCGAGGACGAAATCACCGCCGCGGCCGACCGGTCAAGCGTCGAGGAGGCCGTACCCGTACTGCTCGACCTGGTGCAACGCGCCATCGCCGTCAAGCGGGGAGAAAGGGGCTCGGAGGTGTATACCAAAGACGGAGGCGTGCATCGCGCCGCCCCGTTTTCCGTGGAGATACTCAATGTGCTTGGCGCCGGGGACGCTTGGGCTGCCGGATTCGTGTACGCCTTTTTGCAGGGATGGACATGGGAAAAATGCGCCCGGTTCGGCAACGCTACCGGAGCGATCATCGTGACGCGTCACGCCTGTGCGAACGACATGCCCACGCGCGAAGAGGTGGCTTCCTTTATCGAGGAGCAAGGGGGATTCTGATGGGGACCGCACCCATTCGGACAGGCCATACGGGCCGGAGGGGCCGAAAGGACGGAAATCCTAAAGACCGGTCCGCGGCGCGCCTTGCGATCGAGCGGCATTTGAGCCGGTGCGCGGGGGCGGCGGGTGTGTTTACCGTACTCGCCATCGATCACCGGGCCAATCTTGCAGAGGACATGGCGAACGCACGGGCCCGCCCTGTGAGCAGGCAGGATATCCTGACGTTCAAGCGGGCGGCGATCCAGGGACTTGCCGGTTCGTACAGCGCTGTACTGACCGATCCGGATTACGGCTTCCCTGCAATGAAGGATATGTCTGGCAACCCCGAAAGCGAATTCGGCTTGCTTGCCCCTCTGGAGATCACCGACTACAGCGCACATCCAAGCCGGCGGGAAACGAAGTTCATCGAGAACTGGGGGGTAGAGGAAATCGTCCGTTCCGGCGGCCACGGTGCAAAATTGTTGCTGTTTTTCCACCCGGAAGCCCGGCGCGCCGGTGCGCAAACGGAACTGGTCGACCGGATCGGGGCACAATGCCGCGCCTTCGGCCTGCCGTTCTTTCTGGAACCGGTGGTCTGCTCGCTCGACCCCGACCAGACACTTTCCAATAAGGAACGCGTCCGGGTCTCGGTGAAAACCGCCCGGCACTTTTCGCAACGTAGCGTGGATGTGCTGAAAGTACCCTTCCCGCTGAATCCCGATGCGTCCCCTGACACCTGGGAACCGGCGCTCCGGGACCTCGACGAGGCCTGTGCGGTCCCGTGGACGCTGTTGAGCGGGGGCGTGCCGTTCGCCTTGTTCGCCAAACAGGCGGAAGCGGCGTGCCGGGCCGGCGCCAGCGGGGTCATCGCGGGGCGGGCCGTCTGGGGCGAGGGGGTCGCGCTGCAAGGCGATAAACTGCGCAGATTCATGAGAACGACCGCACGCAAACGCATGGAAACCCTTGCTGCGCTATGTAATCGATACGGGACCCCGTGGCATACGCGGTCGTAACGCCCCGGTCCACCCGCATCATATATATCAATCAGTAACAGGATGACGACGCAAAACCCCTTCACTATCATCCGGCGCGGCGCCGGGCGCCTGCTGCATATTGCCGGAGATCCACCGGACGGATTCCAGGTCGAACGAACCGCGAACGGACTGCACGGTCCCCTCAATGCGCACAATGCCGAGGCCCTTCGGAAGGCACTCCCGTGGACTGCGCCGGAACTCACGGGTCTGCGCAAATCGTTCGGGTTCGGAGACCGGCTGGGCATCGCCACGCCCGGACACCTCGATGCGCTTGAGACCATGCAGGAAAGCGGCTTCTTTCCGGTCCTCCCGCAGCAATCCATGCGTGAAATGGTGCGGGCCCGGCGCAGCCCCCAACAGGTAATGGACGATGTCACCTGGGCGGTGCTCGAAACCGGATACCGGGGCGGATTCGGCTGCGACGCCGACCATGTCAAGACCGAGGAAGAAATCGACCGGTGCATCGACGCAGGCTTCATCGGCTTCACGCTCGACCCGGGACAATATGTGTACCCCGCCGCCGATACGGAGGATGCCGCCGCGCTACAGAAGCATCTGGCCGAACTGCCCTGGGATATTCTGCAAAG
Source organism: Rhodothermales bacterium (assembly GCA_965117025.1). GTDB lineage: Bacteria > Bacteroidota > Rhodothermia > Rhodothermales > VXPQ01 > VXPQ01. The sequence goes on along the minus strand of OZ220746.1, from coordinate 2,620,545 downwards.
CAACCCGAAAGATCATCGCAATCTTTACGTGACCGGACAAACGTCAGCGGATGCGTTCTCTGAAGAGGCCTACCTCCGGGCCGCCGTCAAGTACGGCGCGGCGCTTGCGCACACAGCCCGGCTCCATGCGCACCTTCGCAGCCGATTCGGCACGGCCCCCTTCGATCTCGAGGTCTCGGTCGATGAAACGGATACCCCCACAACCCCCGAGCAACACCGCTTCATTACGCTGGAACTGCAGAGGCTCGGAATTGACTTCATCGGCCTTGCCCCCCGGTTCGTGGGAGATTTTTACAAGGGCGTGGATTATGTGGGCAATGTGGATGCTTTCGACAAGGATTACGCCACCCATGCCGCTATTGCGGAAGAACTCGGCCCCTACAAGCTGAGCGTGCATTCCGGCAGCGACAAACTGGCCATCTACCCAACCATCCAGCAGCGCACTCCCGAATACGTCCACGTCAAAACATCCGGCACCAGTTGGCTGGAGGCGTTACGCGTCATCGCGAAGTGTGCGCCCGGCCTCTTCCGCCGCATTCTGGACCTGGCCGTAGACGGGTATGCAACGAACCGCCAGAGTTACCATCTCGATGGGCGCATCGAACGGATCCCGGACGTGGACGAAGGCGCCCTGCCGACCCTGCTCGACGATCATCATGCGCGACAGGTCGTTCACGTGGCGTTCGGCCCCGTCCTCGAAACACACTACGACGAGGTGTACGCAGTACTCACCGAACACACCGATGCGCACCGGGAAGGCGTTCGACGGCATTTCGAAAAGCATCTGGCGCCGTTCCGGGCATGAAAGGATCGTGCTACCTATTACCTATGTAAGCAGCACAGTGAGGCTGCGGGGGCCGTGCGCCCCGATTACCAGGGCTTGTTCGATGTCGGCGGTCTTGGACGGACCGGCCACAAACACCCCATAGCCTTCCCGGGCCACGTCGAGGCGATCGTATGCTGCATGCATGTCCGGCACGATGGCGCTCTTCTTCAGCACAAGCACCAGATGCTGCGTCAGAAACGGGGCGGCCCGCGGCCCCATCGCCGATTCGCCGAGCCATACGGCCCCGTTCTCGGCCACGCCGAGTTCGCCGGGACACACCAGCACGTCAAGCTGAGCCATGGTGTGCACATCGGTGCGGACGTCCATCCGGTCGAAAGACCATGCCGGAACCGTCGCGGCGATGGAAACAGCCTCCGGAAACCGCTCCCGCACCGCCGCCTCCACACCTCCCGTTTCCACGATTTGTACAGCCGAGGCAGCGCCCTTCGCCGAGGCCATGAAGCGGGAAACCAGATCGCCGGTATCGTCATCCCGGACACCGGCAACGGCTGGAAGAGACACAGCAGACACTCCGGCGCGACGCACCGCGTCAAGGATGGCTTCGCGGGCATGGGATCCTTGTTGCGTTCCGTTCCCTGTGTTGCGCTTGGCGTTATGGCGGTGCTTTCGGTTCATCTTTTTGCGGCGCCCCCGGGACAATGGGCCATCCATCCGGCCAAAGCGCCATCGTGTTTCTTTCGCATCATTTCCTCCCCCGCTCCGCGGCATACCATTCGCCAAAGGACCGGGCGGGACGTTCCGGAAGCTCCCGCGCCCGTCCCCAGGCATTCCAGCGCCCGTAGAGCAGGCGGCGCGGTGCATACCGCAGCAGGCTCCGGGCCAACCGACCCGCCAGACGATACCAGGCCGGCCGACGGGTAATCCATCCGGCTATTTTCATCCCCAGGCGCTTGCTCCGGGAAATATGCCCCTCGCGTACGGCAACCTGCCGCCACCGGTATAGCTGGGCATGGATATCGATCTTGACCGGACATACGTCGCTGCATGAGCCGCACAGGGACGAAGCAAATGGCAGCGCAGCGTACTGCTTCATATTCCTGCCGGGCGCCAGAATCGCCCCGATCGGACCGGATGGCGTGGCCCCGTAACTATGGCCGCCGCTGCGCCGGTACACCGGACAGGTATTCAGACATGCCCCACACCGTATGCACTTGAGCGAAGCGCGAAAATCCTCCCGCGCCAAATGGCGCGTGCGTCCGTTATCCACAAGGACTATGTGGAGCTCGCTGCCCGGCGCCGGACGGTGAAAATGCGACGTGTAGATGGAAAGAGGCTGCCCGGTGGCGCTGCGAGACAGCAGACGCAGAAAAACACCGAGATGCTCCGGTTTTGGAACAAGTTTCTCGATGCCCATGCAAGCGATGTGCACCGGCGCCAGATGCACCCCCAGATCCGCATTGCCCTCGTTGGTCACCACCACCAGCCCGCCGGTAGCAGCCACGGCGAAATTGACGCCCGTGATCGCAGCGTCGGCGGCCAGAAAGCGGGCGCGCAGATCCTGGCGCATGGCTCCGGCCAGAAATTGCGGATCGGACGATCCGGCAGGCGTGCCCAGCTTCTCGTGAAACAGAACGGAAATCTCCTCTCTCCGGATATGTATCGCCGGCGCCACGAGATGACTGGGAGGCTCCTCCCTGAGCTGCACGATACGCTCTCCCAGATCCGTATCCACGACATCGAGGCCGCGCGCTTCGAGGTACGGGTTCAGACCGCATTCCTCCGTCAGCATGGACTTGCTCTTGACCACGCGGCGGACCCCCCGCGCTTCCAGCAAATCGTACACGATGCGGTTGTGCGCCTCCGCGTCCGAAGCCCAGTGCACCTGCACCCCGTTCGCTGCGGCACACTCCTCAAACTCGATCAGGTACTCGTCCAGCTTCGACAGCGTGTGTTCCTTGATCTGCGAGGCCAGGTCGCGCAGCCGCTCCCACCCTTCGACGCCTTCGGAAACCGCATCGCGCTTTTCGCGGATGCGCCAGAGTACGGAATCGTGCCAGGTAGTCTGCTCGCTATCGGCAATAAAGCGCGCCGCCCGGTCGGAATGATTGACGGGTGCGGCGTGCTGTGCAGCGTCATGCATGATTCGCCTCCGCACTCCCGTTCAGAATCTCGGCCACATGCAGCACCCGCAGCGGCATCTCCCGTCGGCGAATGAGCCCATCGAGATGCATCAGACAGGACATATCGGCGCCCGTGATGATCTCCACCCCATGCTGCAAATGGTCGTCGAGGCGATCGGCGCCCATCCGGACCGAAACCGCTTCCTCCTGTACCGCGAATATCCCTCCGAATCCGCAACATTCATCCCGGCGGCCTAAGCCTACCAGTTCCAGCCCGTCTATCATGCCCAGAAGATGCGCCACATGATCGAACGGAGGCTCGCGGCGCTCCGACGAACTTGCCAGACGCAGCCCCCGGAGCCCATGGCAGGAGGCATGCAGGCCCACCCGACAGGAAAAAGACGCATCCAGGCGATCCACCTGCAACACTTCCACAAGAAACTGGCACAATTCATAATACCGGACAGCGTCCGTCTGTTCGACATGCTCCCGGAGATGCAGCACGCAGCTTCCCGAAGGGCCTACCACGTAATCGAATTCCCGGAAGCAGGCCGCCGTATGCCCGTGCGTCGCCTCGGCGTCCTGCGCACACCCGGCGTTCGCCATCGGCTGGCCGCAGCACGTCTGCTCGCGGGGATACGCCACGTCACAGCCGAGCCGCTCCAGCAGTTCGAGCGTCGCGATCGCCACCCGCGGGTAGAACTGGTCAATATAACAGGGCACGAACAGGCCGACCTTCATCGCAGGAATGCCTCCGGCAACCCGCCGTCCACTTGAAGAATCTGCCCGGTGGTTTTGCCCATACGGCGGCTCGCCAGCAAAAAAACGGCCTCGGCCTGATCCTCGACGAAAATAGTCTGGCGAGTAAGCGTACGCTCTGCATAGAAGTCCGCCAGCCGGCGGCGCAGCGTGTCCGTTTCCTCCTCTTCCTCGCAGGGCAATCCGTAGCGGGCCAGCGAATCTATGACGCGATCCCTCGGAAACATGGCGCTCCCGTCGAGGACCGTCGCAGGCGCCACGGCGTTGACGCGAATCTTCGGCGCCAGGCGCATGGCCAGTTCGCGCACGAGATGGTTTGCGGCAGCCTTGCTTGTGTCGTAGGCAAGGCTTCCCGACTTGACGACCACGGCATTGGCGCTCGTCGTCAGCACGAGGCTCCCCGGCAGGTCCTGCGCCGACCAAATCCGGGCCGCCTCGTCCGCGACAATCCAGGAGCCGGTCACGTTCACGCCGAACGCATGGGCCCAGGCCGCATCAGGGATATCGCCGCCGGCATCCGGGGTCGGATACAACCCGGCCGTAATCACCACATGGTCTATCCCCCCACAGGCCAGCACCACTTGCTGCAACGCGGTGCGCACCGATGCCCGGTCCGTGATATCGGCGCCGAAGGCAAGCACATGGTCCGCGTCCGTGCCGTACATCATCTCCTGCGCCGTGGCGCGGGCCGCGCTCTCATCCAGATCGATCGCCGCCACCACCGCCCCCTCGTCCGCAAGACGCTGCGCCACCGCGGCCCCGATCCCACTGCCTGCCCCTACGACCACCGCCACCTCGCGCGCCAACTCTTTCTCGGGAGGCATGCGCTGCAGCTTCGCCTCCTCCAACGCCCAGTATTCGATATCGAAGGCTTCCTGCCGGGGCAGCGCCGTATACGCCCCGATCGCTTCCGCACCGCGCATAACATGTATGGCGGCAGCGTAAAACTCCGCGGCAAGACCACTCTCCCGCCTGCTCTTGCCCCATCCGATCATGCCAACGCCCGGAAGAAGCAACACCGACGGCAAGGCGCTGCGCATCGCCGGGGAATCCGGATGACGGCACGCCTCATAATAGGCCGCGTAGTCGTCCGCGTAGCCAGCCAGCGTTTCGTCGAGATGCTCCCGGAGCGCGTCGGGACTCCCGTCCGCGGGATGCCGGTCCACGTACAACGGCTTGATTTTCGTGCGCAGAAAGTGATCGGGGCACGACGTGCCGAGTTCGGCGAGCCGGGACGCCTCTTTGGAATTCACGAATTCGAGCACCTCTTTCGACGTATCGACCGTAGCGATCACCTTCCGGTCCCGGCCCAGCCGCCCGCGCAGCCAGGGCAGCAGGTCCGCCAGCACGGCGTTGCGCTCCGCCTCGGAAAGCGCCTCGTACTTTGCGCCTCCGAATGGGGTATTTCCGGCGGTACGCTCGGCCACGAACTGCTCCGCCCGGTCCATCAGGCGAAGCGTGAGCAGGTAGCACTCCCGGTCGTCGTCGGCCCAGTTGATGAGGCCATGCCCTCCCAGCATCACGCCCTTCGCCTCCGGGTATTCCTCACAGATGCGCTGCATGTCGAGGCCCAGCTCGAAGCCGGGCCGTTTCCAATCCACCCATACCACTTCGTCCCCGTACGCCTCGCGGGTCAGCTCGGCGCCGTGGTCCGCCGTAGCGATGGCGATGGCGGCCACCGGGTGCATGTGATCCACATGCCGATACGGGACGAACCCGTGCAGGGGCGTGTCGATGCTGGGCGCTCGCCGGTTCAGATTGAACACGGCATGCGAATACATCGCAGGCATGGCATCCTCCGCCTGTGTCTTCAGGCCCCGGTCCGGAAACCGCGCATAGGTTTCCTGCAGGGCAAGCAGTTTCTGCTGGTACAGGGAAGCGAAATTTTCTCTGCCTGCAGCGCCCAGATCGCCGCCGGACCCCTTGACCCACAACACCTCCACCTCCTCGCCCGTGACCGGGTCCTGCTCCATGATCTTCGACGACGTGTTGCCGCCCCCGGTGTTCGTGAAGCGCCGGTCGCTGCCCAGCAGATTCGAGCGATACACGAGGCGGCCCAGCCCGTCCAGCCCGGCGGCCACGGCCTCGTCCCACTGGTCCTCTACATGCAGGAAATTCGGGGATTCAGAAGCTTCATTCATGATGTTGTGAAAGTGCTGAAGGGGAAACTATGAAAATACTGTAAGCGCTATGAGGACATCCGGGCGGTTGGAGTATAGGTGCGCAAGGTGCAGGACCGGGCGGACACCTCGCGCAGGGAAACCCCCTGAGGCAGGGCGCCCAGCGTTCTGAGCTGGATCAGCGCATTGCCAAGCGCCGTCGCTTCGACGGGGCCGGCCGCCACAGGCCGGTTGCACGCTTGCGCCGTCAATACGCACAGCAGGCTGTTCTGAGACCCCCCGCCCATGAGGTGCAGCACATCAATACGCTCTCCCGTCACCCGTTCCAGATCGGCGAGCGCCCGGCGGTAGCTATCCGCAATGCTCTCCACGATCAGGCGGCACAACGCGCCGCGCGAGGCCGGAAGCGGCGATCCGTTTTCACGCAGCGCGTCCAGCAGGCGTTCTTCCATACCGTCCCGGTGCAGAAAACGCGGATCTTCCAGATCCACCACGACGCCCATAGAGGGTGCGGCGCGGGCCTCCTCTTCCAGCACGTCCCACGCCACGCCACCCCACTCTCGCGCACATTCCTGCAACACCCACAACCCGGTCAGGTTCTTGAGCAAGCGGATGGAACCGTCCAGTCCCGCCTCGTTCGTGAACCCGGCGGCGAGCGCCTCGGACGTCACCACAGGCGTAGCGCGTTCCACCCCGAAAAGCGACCAGGTCCCGCAACTGATATAGGCCCATGCCGCATCTGGATCGACCGCCGGGGTAGCCGCTACAGCCAGCGCCGTGTCGTGACTGCATGTGGCAATGACCGCGATGTCCGGATGATCATGCACCGACCCGAGGATGGTGCCTGACGGAACGATTTCGGGCCACCGGACGGGATCCAGGCCGAGCGTCCGCATGAGCGGGGCCGCCCACTGTCTCGTATGCACATCCATCATCTGCGTGGTGCTGGCCAGCGACACTTCGACCGCCCGCCTGCCTCCAAGCCGGTGGTTAAAATAATCGGCCATCATGAGGCAGTGCGCGGCCTGCAAACCTTCGTCGTGATCGGCCACCCACTGGTACAGCGTGTTGAACGGCCAGGAGTAGATGCCGGTGTATTCGTAAATATCCTCCAGCGGAACCGTTTCGAACACCGTCTCCATCACTCCGTCGAGGCGGTGATCCCGGTAGCAATACGGCAAACCAACCGGAGATCCGTCTGCATCGAGCAACACATAATCGACGCCCCACGAGTCCACGGAAACCGAGCGAACCCCGGGCGCCTCGGCCAGCGCGGCCTTCAGCCCGAGCCGTATCTCCTCCTCGATGGCGTGGATATCCCACCGGATATGCCCGTCTCCCTCCACGATGGGCGTTCTGAAACGATGCACTTCCCGCGTTTCCATGCGCTCCCCGTCGAACCGTCCCAGGACAGCGCGCCCGCTCGCAGCGCCAAGATCCACAGCAAGCATATGTTGTGCCCGTTGTCCCATAGCGCGCCGGTGTGCATTTGGTTTTACGATCAGAGGCTTTGCGGCGGAACGTACGCGGCGCCGGTGCGCGCCTCGGAAACCTGCTCCCGGTACCGCGAGGCCCGGAACGCAGCCACAGGATCGATAGCGCCCCCAAGGCGTTTTCGGGCCGCCGCCGCCAGTGCGCTTACATCCGTTTCGTAGGCTTCCCGGAGCGTCTCCTCGGCCATCAGCACATCGTTCGTTTCCTGGTAATGCGCCAGCGCATCGCGCCGCACGATAAGCGCGCGGGCCCAGGATTTCTGCAGCCGGTCCACCGTTTGCAGCAGCGCCTCGATCGGATCCTTCACATTATGACTCTGGTCGATCATGTACGAAGGGCTCGCAGGCAGGGCGCCGTCCGCAAGCGCATCCGCCAACTCGTTGAATACGAGAAACAACTGGTAGGGCTTGATGGATCCGGCCGTGAGGTCGTCGTCTCCGTACTTCGCATCGTTGAAATGAAAACCGCCCAGCCTGCCCGCCGTGATGAGGCGCGCCACCACCTGCTCGACGTTCACATTCGGGAGGTGGTGCCCCAAATCGACCAGACACGACGCCCGCTCCCCGGTCTCCCGCGCCAGCATGAGCGACGATCCCCAATCGGAAACCACCGTGGCGTAGAACGCCGGTTCGAACGGCTTGTGTTCGATGAACAGGTTCCAGTCCGAGGGCATCGCCTCGTACACGTCCGCCAGACAATCCCGTACCCGCTCGTACGCCTTGCGCAGGTGCGTCTGTCCCGGATAATTGGCCCCGTCGCCCAGCCAGATCGTCAGCGCGTTCGAACCCAGCGCGGCCCCCACCTCGACCACATGCAGATTGTGCGCCACTGCCTGTTTGCGCACCGAGGGATCCGTGTGCTGGAACGATCCGAACTTGTAGCTAACCGTCTGACCGGCCTGATCCTGAAAGGTGTTCGAGTTTACGGCATCGAATGCCAGCCCAAGCGCCGCGGCCTGCTCCCGCAGGGCCTGCGGATCGTCGGGTTCGTCCCAGGGAATGTGGAGCGATATCCGCGAGGCCGAGCCGGTGAGCCGGCGCACCACGGACACATCCTGCATTTTCTCGAACACGTCGCGCGGCTCGCCCCGGCCCGGAAAACGCCCGAACCGCGTGCCGCCGGTCCCCAGGGCCCACGAGGGCACCGCCACCTCAAACGCGGCCACCTGCTCCACGACTGCATCCGGGGCCAGGCCCCGTCGCCGCAGTTGCTCGTCGAGATGCGCATAGTCGCTGCGCCAGGCTTCGTCGCATTCCCGATTCGAAGCATCGATCCGATTCGATGTTATCGTTATCATGACGTCAGGATAATAAGAAATGAAATCCGGGGATAAAATACGGAGGGGGAATGCGGGAAAAAAACAAGGGGGTTAAGGACGGAGGTAAAGTGCGGACCTTACCGGCACGCCGCAACGCGTATTCCTGCCGGCCTCCGTCAGGAAGAACCGGCGCACCGCAGCATGTATTCCCGCTGACCCTGTCAGGAAGTATCGGTGCGGCCCATCCAGAACGACGCGGTAGTAAACCAGAGCGTGGCGCCCACAAGCATAAGCACCGCATGAGTGCGCCAAGGCAGCACGCCCGCAAGCACCAGCACGGCCGGAACAACCGTCAGGGCAAGGCCGCTGTACGACAGTATTTTCAACACGGTGGTCATTGGCGTATGGTCTCGTGCATGGCTGCGAATGGCTGTATGACGGAATGATGGTGCAGGAAGGCGGAATCGTTACGGATGCCCGGCAGGGGACGCCCGACCCGATCGTTGCCGGAGCGCGCTAAGTCCGATAAACAAACCCGTTGCAATGAACCAGCCGGGCAGGCCCAGAAAAAATATATCCCATCCCCAGATCACATGCATCAACCGGCAGGCGGCCAGCGTCCCTATCCATGCCAGCGCAGAAGGCCAGTCGAAAGCGATCTGTTTCCAGCCGGCGTATCCGGAACGCAGCCCCATTTTCGGCAAAATCCGGAAATCGGCAAAAATGACCGCCCCCATCGGCATCAGAATGAGCCCGTAGAGCGCCACAAAGTCAAGCAGACGCATCATCAGCGCGGGAAAAAGCGCTGCTACGGTCGTAACCCCTCCCACCGCAAGGGTCACCTTCCAGCGCTTCCAGTTCGGGGTGATGGTCTGCATGGCCAGCCCGGCTCGGTAAATCGTCGGGTTCGCCGTCGTCCACCCGGCCACCACCACGGCGATCAGCCCCGCGATCCCGGCGCCGAGCCACGCAATCGGGCCGGGCGCCACTTCGCCCCCCTGCTGAATAGCCAGCGCCACCAGCACGCCCGACGCCACCCAGGCCATGTAATGCCCGAGATACATCCCGAAGGCGCTGGCGAAACCGTACTGCCATTTTCTGGCGTACCGCAGAATGGTCAGGTCCGCCATGCCTATATGCATGGCCATGTTCGCAAACCAGGCAAAAAACGTTACATGCCAGAAGGTGAACCGGACCCGGCCTTCCACCGGCACGCCCGTCCATATCTTTTCGTTCGCCACGGTCCGCAAATCCTCGAACGACCGCACCCCCAACTCCGGCAACACGGCCAGCCCCGCAGCCAGAAACACGAGCAGCAGCCAAGGGGAAGCGATCTTCGAAAAGCGTGCAATCCTGTCGAACCCGAGCACGGCGAGCACGGTCACCACGCCGCCGACCGCCAGCACCGCCACCACCCACGCCACACTGTTGGGATACAGGTCGCTCAGGCCCGGCATGGGCATATCGAACGGAATGCCGACCGCCGTGGCGGCCACGGAAATCATCGCCCCCGCCAGAAAACAGAACATCAGGGCGTTGACGATATTGTAGGCGAAAAGCAGATTGGGGCCGGTGATCTTCCGCAGGTGCCAGTACAGATTCAACCGGGTCCTTGTGGCGATGGGTGCACACAGAAAAGCCCACGACAACACAGCCAGCAAATTCCCCACCAGCAGGCCCAGCAGCAGATCGCCCGTGGCCACGCCATGGGCCACGAAAAGCGGCCCGATCACGAATTCGGTGCCTGCCACATGCTCGCCCGCGTACAACCCGATGAACCCGCCCGGCCCTCTCAGTCGATCTTCGGAGACCGGCTCCCGATCGAATTCGTTGATGGCATCGAGGCGGGCGGCAAGGGTGCTTTTGGGGGAAGAATCCGTCATGGAATATGCTTCGAAACGGTGCGGACGAATCAGGGGAAAAGAATACAACACCTTAACATATTGCAGGAACCCGATTGTGCAGGAGCCCGGCAAAAAACCTCTCCCGAGAACACGGTACGCCCAAAATACGATACCGAGTCACCAATTCCGCAACGGCATTTTTAACATGTTTTTTACTTGATACTTCCGGCCTGTGTATAGCATTTTGACAGGACAGGCCTGTTCGGTTCAATGTTAATGCCAAATTGATCCGCGGGCGAATGGATTCCCTGGCGAGCGGCAGGGATTCAAACATCATTGAACCGCTCTTACCCTACGACTTTCAGCATCTGTACACACCATGACCAACACGAATGCCGACCCGATCTACACCATGGGACGCAGCGAGGGAGAAACCGAGCGCCTCATTTCCCAGTCGCTGCTCTACGAGGGCATCACGCTTCGCTTTTTCAGGGAAGCCGGCATCGCCCCGGGCATGAAAGTGCTGGACGTCGGCAGCGGCGCCGGAGACGTGTCGCTGGCCCTTGCCGGAATCGTCGGGCCGGAAGGCCATGTAACCGGCGTGGACATGAACCCGGAGATCCTGGAAACCGCCCGGGCGCGCGCCGAAGCCGCCGGACACGAACACGTCGAATTCGTGGCGGGCGACGCCCGTACGCTGGATGTCGGAAACGACTTCGATGCTGTGGCAGGCCGGCTCGTGCTCATGTACATGGCCGACCCCACGGAAGCCATGAGAGGATTCGTGCAGCGCCTTCGCCCCGGCGGCATTGTCGCGTTTCAGGAGGCGGACTTAGCCCGATACCGCACCTTCGAACACCCCGAAACGCCTCTGCTGAACCAGATTAAGGACTGGGTCATTGCGGTGTTCGAGCAATCCGGGGCCTCTGTAGACATGGGCTTTGGCCTGTACCGCACCTTCGTGGACGCCGGCCTGCCCGCCCCGATGATGCACTACGAAGCGCTGTTGGGCGGCGCGGATACGTGGGCCGGCTACCCGTACGCCGTGCAGGCATTCGCGAGTTTCCTGCCGCTCTTCGAACAATTCGGCATTACGACCGCAGAAGAAGTGGGTCTGGACACGCTGGAAGAACGCCTTAAGCAGGAAGTGAAGACCGCGAAACGCCCCCTCCTGCTGCCGCCGCATGTGACGGCGTACGCACGGGTGGGGTAATCACGGGTGGGGTAATACGGAATAGTGTGGTCGGGGAGGAACCTGCCACGCCGAATCGTTCAGCGCAGCGCCTGACTTCCGGCTTCTATCTTACGATGTCGGATGCACATTATCGAAAAGACGTCCTTCTATTCTCCCCAGTCGGGAGTTTATATCCTTAATGTCCTTGTGCAGGTCTCTCATGCTGTTAAGCACAAAAACCAGCATGACCGGTACAGACAGGGAAAACAGGCCGAACGCTATCGTGATGATGTTGGGCGCATCCATGAATACAACCCCTCAGGATTTGCCGACCGAATACCCGAGACTCTTACTGATTTCAGGCAACATTTTTTTAATTTTCTTGAAAAATATATAAATATTGTGTAAGTACCGTATGGCCGTGCAGCATTCCATGAGTGTTTCCATGTGTGTGCACAGGTATTCTCCCTCACATATCCCTAAAAATGGGGCGTTACTAATGATTTACCCGAAAACGTATCGCGTAAAAAATATTCATAGCCGTTTTCACCATTCTTCTCACCCGCTCATCGCCCGCCTTGCGGGAGGCATCATGCCGGTGCTGCTCCTGCTTGCCTGTAGCATGATTACGCATGACGCGCGCGCACAGAATCAAGGGGTAGATGCTGTGCCCCTTGGGGACAGTTTCGTCTTCTTTGTGGACAGACTAAACCCCGACCTGCTCAAAGTCGGTAGCACCGGAACCCACTTGGAAGGTGCGGAGGTGATCAACGATCCGAAAAACGCCGACAACAGGGTGGTAAGATTTCACAACGGTTTTAATAACCAGAATCATCAGTTTACGAGGTTCTTTTTCGCGGATGCTGCCGATCAAGGCGCTCCCCGCGACATGACGGCCAACCGGAACGCCGGGAATGTCCTCCACTTCCGCATCCTGGTGGATCCGGCAAACCCGAAAGACGGCACAAGCACCGAAATAACAACCAGGTACCGCCTCTCGGTCATGTTTGAGGATTACGGGCCGGAAGATGGAAACACGGCAGCTCATAATAATCCCTTCCGTTTGCGCTGGGCCATACCGGACAGCATGCGCGATGGAGAATGGCACGATGTGACGCTCACGCTCCCGCCCGCAACCTGGGCTGACCTCGAAGCTGCGAAGACCGCCAACACCATTTCGACACTGGAAAAAAACTGGTTATACGCCGGCTCGTGGGCGGGATTCGCGATCGGGCTCGATCTGCTGGGCCCAAATACGAATCAAGAACGCGCACTTTGGAGAGAATTCGAATGGAACAACGTGGAGTCTTTGGGCATCCACTGGGACTGGGGCAGTTCCGCCGCAGAAGGCGCCCCTATACTTCTGGACGACGTGTTTATCGGCCCGGCCGACCTGGACCTCACAGGGATCCTCCCGCCTCAGAATCCGCCTCGGGCCGTGACCGGCGTGAATTTCAGCGTCGACGGCAACCGCAACCAGCATGTGATCTCCTGGACCCACGATGCCGATCACACCGATATCTCCCAATACAAGGTATACTCCAGCCACCGCCCGATTTCGAACGTACGGGACCAGAGCGTAGGCCTGGTCGCGACGGTAACCGCCGCCGCCGGAGTGCAGACGGTGCGGGCGCAGGGCGACCTGCCCCATCCCTCCGTCGGCAACACCATCTACTATGCGGTAACGAGCGCGGACGCCTCAGGACTGGAGAACCTGGACATATCGAACAGTTCCGCTTCGCTCTCTTCTACTTCGTATTCGCCGGTGGTGGTGCAATTGACCGACAGCCAGGCCAGCGCGATCAAGGCCAACATTGCGGCAGAGAACGTAGTAGGCTCAGGCTTTCCTTCCGGAACCATGCCATTCAGGGTCAACCAGGCGCATTCGATACGCACCGTGGGAGGCGCCTCTCCCACCGACAGCGACCTCTCCGGAGCTTTCTGGGTGGGGTACTCGGACGCCGAAGAAATCTATATCTATGCCGAAATCACCGATGATCAGGTGGAAATCTCCCCGGCCAACAGGGGACAGGGGGACACCTGGCAGGACGATTCCTTCGAACTCGTATGGGGCAACTACGACGTGCGGGACGGCGGCGGATCGATCATGGGCGGTACTCCGCACCCCGACAGGAAACGCGGCACCCACCCCGATTATCAGATCCGCGTGTCCGCGCACGGCACCGCGGCGTCGGCGGTTATCAGAAATATCTCCGACCTGCCCGGCGGCACCGGGCCCAAACTGAATGCAGGGAATGGGGCGTACGCTCCCATGGCCGGTGGTTACAAGATGCTGATGGTGTTGCCTGTGGCCGATTTTAAAGACCGGACCGACAGGGCAAATGCCTTTCCCGGCGCCGACGAGATCCGCTATTCCCCCATGTCGATCACCATAAACGACCGGGACGGGGGAAATCGCGGTGAGCAAATCACCTGGAGCCTCCGTGCTGTGGAGGGGGGTGACAGCATTTGGAGAATTCCCACGCAGTGGCAAACCGTAGCGATGGTCGGGAGCCGCTACGTAGCGGATACGACGACGCCAAGAGAGCCGGAAGGCATTCCCCCGGCGCAAACAAAGATTCTCCGCGAGGACGGCGGACCGATCACCGTGGACCTCGATGCGGCATTTTCGAAAAACGATGCGGACTGGAGCGTGCATCACTACGTGATAGACGATGGCTCCACGGTGAATACCCCCGGTACCGAGTTTGTAGTGGGGTCGCAGGCCCTGGTGGAGCTTGACGACATGGGTATGCTGACCATTACCCCGACGGGGCCCGGCGGATTCAAGCTCGCCGTGCAACCCGGGACCGACTCCGCTCAACCCCTCAAGGTGGAAATCATGTCGGACGATGCACCCATGGTGCAGGGCCCATCCTCCGGAACAGGATACAACGCGCAAGCGAACGGTTACTCAGAAACCGTGACCCTGACGGTCGGCAAAGAAACGCAGAAAGACGTGGAACTGTTCGACCTGTTCCACTCCGACGACATCATCCTGTCGTATAACCACAGCGACGAGCATGTCGATCTGAGCCCCGTGGTCACCAATCCGGATGTGGTAACCGCAACGTTAGACGGTTCCAAACTCACGATTGCCCTTACGGATAAGGCAAGAGGCGGCGACGCGTCGGATATATGGGTTTACGCCGTGGATAGCGACCACGAATATGCCCGATTGCGCATTGGCGTGAACATAACCAGTGCAACCGGTCCCTTTGTAATCAACGCGCTCGATGACGTATATATCCACGAGAACGCCGCCACCGACGCGAAAGTGTACCTGTTCGGCGTCTTCGGAGACGGGGATGGCGAGACCCTGTCGTATCAGGTGATCGTGAATGACGACTCGAAGGTGGAAATAGGCACAGATCCCACAGTAGTCATTACGGCGATCATGAGAACGGAAATCGACCTGAGGAATATCGGGACCCATTCCACGGGTGAAATCACGATCCGCCCGCGTATACCGGGAAGCGTCACCTTTACGGTGAAAGCCTCGGCGGGGGGTGAAACTGTGGAGGATACCTTCACGTTGACGATCTTATCCAAGGATGCGCCGAATATCAAGACGCAGATCGCTGACCAGGAACTGGACGCCGAGGATGAGCCCGTCAGGATAAGCTTGGCGGATGTGGACTCCGAAGAGGAAGGCGATCAGCCCGCGTTTGAGGATCCCACCGGAGGTGGGTTGACGTACACGGCATCCTCGAAGAACACCAGCGTCGTACGAGCCGGCGCGAGGGGTTCCGTATTGACGCTTACGCCGATTTGGGGCCGGGGCGGACACACGTACGTCACGGTATTGGCCACGAACACCAGCGGCGAAACCTTCCCGCAAACCTTCAAAGTGACCGTCAAGGGCGCTACGAAGCCGATCGTCAATCCCCAAGTGGAGCCGATCCTTGCCGCCGGTGTTATGCTGAGTCCGGGCGACAAACCATCGGTTTGGGATCTGAAGGCTTTGCCGAATCCGCTGAATCCGAAGGAATCGCTCGGGGCGCTCTTCCTGGATCCGAATGCGAATCCCAGAGATCCCCTTCCGGGCGGGTTGTTGTACAAGATGGGGATAGAGGATGTGGACACGCCCCATCGCTACGATGCCCAGAGCACGGAAAACTACGTGTATACGTCGGCGATGCGTATTATGCTGGATCCGGCCACAGCCACCCTGACGATCACTCCTACCGCGCCGAACTATGCAAACATCACGATCTGGGGGATAGATCGTGAGGAGAACATGATTTCGGCGACGATGATGGTTACGGTTGCAAGCGAGGCGTGTGCGGTTGACTGTGCGATTGCGGCAAGCGCGGAAGATTCGGAATTGCCGACGGAAGTCGAGCTTTCTCAGAACTATCCGAACCCGTTCAATCCGCAGACGACTATCGACTACGCGCTGCCGCAAGCAGGCAATGTGAGCCTCGTCGTGTACGACATGCTCGGTCGCGAAGTGGATGTGCTCATTGACGGTCCGCAGGCCGCTGGCCGGCACACGGTGCGCTTCGGTGCGAACCACCTGCCGAACGGCACGTACGTGTACCGCCTTGTAGCTGGCGAAAAGACGATTACGCGCACGATGGTTCTGCTCAAATAAGTAACCATAGAGAGATAACCCCTCTCGGCTTATGCTCAGCAAGGCCCCCGTTGCCGCAAGGCAGCGGGGGCCTTGTGTGTTTATGGCGCACCGTAAGCGCCTATACCGAAAAAGGCAAAATCATAGCGGGCCGGATCCTCTGCACACAGGCGCCGGCAGTTTTCCGTCAACTCCATACAGGCTTTCCAGTCGTTGCTCTTGCGCGTGAGCATACTTAGGTGGCGGGCTTCCCGCCCCGAATGCACATCCAGCGGCAGCATGAGTTGGTTCGGCGCGATGCGCTCCCACAGGTTCATGTCCACCGGCCCCGGGCGCACCATCCACCGAAGGTACATGTTCAGCCGCTTGCAGGCGCTTCCCGTTGCAGGACGAGCAAGGTGTTTCGCAAGGCGTGGCGGGGTATCCGGATGCGCGGAGAGGATTGCTTCACTGAATCCCTGTATGGCAGGGCCGACATGGGGTGCAGAGTCCGGTAGGTTGCGGGCAAAGAGCTCCTCCATCGTTTTATGCCGGTGCAGCAGGATGCTTAGGTTATGCGTAAACCAGAAAAGGTCCTCCGGCTGAAATGTCCGGTGCCTGAATCCGTGCAGACGGTCCGCGTCCCGTTCCCCATCGAATCCGCGAACGAATGCATAGGGGCGAAAATGCATCCGCTCGCAGAGATCGTTCATCTTCGCCAGCACGGTCTCCCGGCGGCCCCAGGCAAGCAGGGCGGCATATACGCCGATAATCTCCTGGTCGCGCGGGTCGTCGAATCCGTGGGGGATGGAAATGGGATCCTTATCGATAAAGGCTGGTCGTTCGAAATGGCGAACGAGCCGCTCGAGGTAATGATGCGTAGTGGCGGGGATCATGCGGAACGCGATAGTTCCGGAAGTCGTGACGATGCATCATACATAGCGAAAAACGCAATCCCGATCAGTTGAGCTGTAACGCGGGTTCGTCGGTGATCACCAGACTGCGTCCGACCATACGCAACGCCCGTTCGACTTGTCCGATATGGGAGCGATGATCGAGATTTAGCAGCTTGCGGATGGTGCCTTCACTCAGCCCCATGCGGCGGGCAAGTTCGGTTTTTGTAATACACTGTGCCCGCATCGCCGAGTAAAGAGCCAGTTTGGCGGCAACAATAGAGCGAACAGCGATACGCTTCTGGCCATCGATAACAGGACTCGGAGACGGGATATCTTCACGGCATTGAATGTATGCACCCAATGCAGCCACCAAGGCATCCTCCGCCATAACCAATGCCTCGGCGTAATCACCGGCACTGGTGAGCGCCTCGGGCACATCCGGGAAGGAAACCGAGAACCCGCCATTTGCTTCGGGGGTCAACACACACGGGTACGAATACTGCATCAGAAATCCTCCTTTGAAATATCGAGTTGCTTCAGCATGTTGCGAAACGTGCCTGTCGCCAATTCACCTCGCTTGACCGTCGTGCGATGATTGCCAACGTACAGGATGCCATGGCTTCCCTTTCCTTGTCGCGGGTCATAGTGATACGCTTTGCCATGTCGTTTAGCGTAGCGTCTGGCTCGCTTGAGAAATTCAGTGCCCGTCAAATTCGCACCTTTATGTACGATTGTCAATAGAAATGTCTTAAAAATGTTGGGGCAATGCTCAGAGTCACTCCGAAGCCTGATTGCCATACATTTATAGATTCATGAGTCGGCCGGATATAACTCCATATTTTTGAAAAGAGGTGTCCTGCTGCCCCTGTTAAACACACAAGGCCCCCGCCGCATTACGGCAACGGGGGCCTTGTTGAGTATAATGCGGGGAGTCGGGGCTCTTCTCTCGCTTATTTGACAAGAACCATTGTGCGCGTCATTGTCTTGTCGCCAGCCACCAGGCGGTACACGTACATGCCGTTCGGCAGGTGGTTCGCGCCGAAGCGCACCGTGTGCCGACCAGCGGCCTGCGGGCCGGCAATGAGCACATCCACTTCGCGACCGAGCATGTCGTACACGACGAGGCTCACATCGTCTGCCTGCGGCAAGGCGTAGTCGATGGTCGTCTGCGGATTGAACGGGTTCGGATAGTTCTGAGAAAGCTCGACTTCCGTCGGAAGCTCCTCGCCTTCCGTACCGGTTGTAACACCTTCGCATGGACTACTCATATCCACGCCATCACAAGACACCACCGTGATGGTTGTCGTCGCCGGAACCATGTAGCGCTCACGGTCCATTGCCGAGACCGTCACGGTCGCTGAGTTAGCGGCAGTGGGCGTAACGGTCAGTGTAGCCGCGACAGGGTCCAGCACGAGGTGCATGGCCGACGTGTATACATCGTTCTCCTTGCTCAGGCTCGCATAGACATGATCGGCTACCACATCCTCTACACCCATACTGAACAGCAGCCCGCCCGGAAGCACATCGCCCTCAGCCACATTCGGATCGATGAAGAGCGGCACATAATCCGTCGGCTCCTCTGCTCCCGTGAGATTCCGAAAATGTATTACCAGCGGATCGGCGCCCGTCCTCAGCGAGAAGCCGGCAGCCAGAATGCCTTGCACAACCGGGTCCGCATTCACGACCGGCTTCCTGGCTGTCTCGACCGTCAGGTCGAAGTACACGGGGACACTGGTTTCATCACGGGTGTTCGTAGCCGTAACCCTAACGCGGGTGGTATCGGTGTCGTCCCGCCAGATCGGGGTAATCGTCACGACACTCCCGTCCACCGTTATCGTTGCGATCTCCCTCTTCGGCTCCAACGTATACGTCAACTCGCCATTGGCGGGCTCCGAAAATGCTTTCGGAGCACCCTCCTCATTGCCATTCAGGTCTTCCAGATCGAACGTGATGGCCTCCCCGTCCGCCACTACTTTCCTGGCCCCGATGGGGCTATCCGGCACCGGTATGCGGGAGCGAACGGTTACGGCAGCTCCGGAATGACCAACGCCGCTCCCCGTCACGTCCGTTAGCGCAACTTTCGCAGTCGCGGGACCCACACTCAGGAAGCCCGCAAGCAACAGGCAAGCCGCAAAGCACCCGGCGAAAGCTATGCCGCGTGCGGAGAACCGCAAGCCGTTCCCGGCCCGCGCCCCGGCACGGGTGCGGTTGATCACATTGAACTTCCGAAGAAGGAACGTCATGGCTTATGCTCGATATTGGTTAAAATGACGCACAGCCCTCACAGAAAGCGGTCATTAGCCTATACCCTCAAAACTTCAAAAAGCCCCCTCCGGTTTCCAGCCTGTAAAATGTCTACTGAACACACAAGGCCCCCGCTGCCGTATGGCAACGGGGGCCTTGCTGAGCATAAGCCGAGAGGGGTTAACTCTCTCTTGTCGCTTATTTGACAAGAACCATTGTGCGCGTAATTGTCTTGTCGCCAGCCACAAGGCGGTACACGTAGGTGCCGTTCGGCAGGTGGTTCGCGCCGAAGCGCACCGTGTGCCGGCCAGCGGCCTGCGGACCGTCAAGCAACACATCCACTTCGCGACCGAGCATGTCGTACACGACAAGGCTCACATCGCCTGCCTGCGGCAGCGCGTAGTCAATGGTCGTCTGCGGATTGAACGGGTTCGGATAGTTCTGAGAAAGCTCGACTTCCGTCGGAAGCTCCTCGCCTTCCGTACCCACACCCGATATCACCGTGATGTTCACCGTAGCCGAAATCATATTGCGATCCCGGTCGATGCCCCATATCGTCACCATGGCAGAGTTCGCACCGGTAGGAGTGATCGTCAACGTGGCCGTGGCAGGATCCAGCTGGATGCGCATGGCCGACGTGGTAATGTCATTCTCCTCGCTCTGGTTCTCGTACACATGATCGGCTACCACATCCGATACCTGTATCTTGTGCAGCAATCCGCCCGGAAGTGGGTCCTTGTCAGCCGCATCAGGATCGATGAAGAGCGGTACCGCCATCTTCGGATCATCCGCGCCCGTGAGATTCCGCAGATTCACCACCCGCGGCATATCACCCGTATTCAGGGTGTAGCCCACACCAAGGAGAGGCGCTACAAGCTGATTCACAACAGGCTTCGTGGCCTTGTTGACCGTTACGCTGAACGATGCCGTGGTGCTCTCGTCATCCATGTTCGTGGCCTTGACCTTAACCGTAGCGGTTTTGGCGTCTCTGCCTATTCTCCACATGGGCGTAAGCGTCACTACGGAACCGTCCACGGTGGCTACCACAACGGCGCTATCCGCCTTGGACGTGTATGCCATGTAGGTCAGACCCTGCTCGGTAGGATCTGTGAACGCAGCCTGCGCATCGTTCGCTTCCGTGTCCACATCTGCCAGATCCACCGTCTTCGCATCGCCGTCGGCATCCAACGCGGTCTTCCCAGCGAAGGCAGGAATGGCATTGTCTGTCAAGGGCGTCGTCTTGGTCACGACCGTCACCGTGAACGTACCCTTTACAGACTTGGAGTCAGGGTATGTCCCGGTGCTGTCGGCCATAGTACGATCAGATTGACTGGTGGAGTTCTCTATGCACCTATCCACCTCCGGCGCATCGCCGGGGTTCGTGCTCCGGTCAGAATTGGTCCCCGATGCAACAAAGTCGAAAGTGCTCCGGCACCGCACGCCCTTGTCTGTGGCTTCCACCGTGAACTTGACCGCACCGGCTACGCGCGGGCGGATGCTCAGCATAGCCGCGGAATGTCCAACGCCGTCGCCCGTAATATCTGTCAGGGTAACCTTCGCGGTCATGGACGCAGTGACGTAGGTGTACTCGTTACCACCCATAGGAGGTACTCTGGGCGCAGTCTTATCATCGATGGTGACATCGTAGCTCAAGGCCATTGCATCCATATTAGCGGCGGTCCTGGTAGTGGAACCCACATCAGGATCGGCGAAGCCCGCAGCCAAATCGATCTCGGTATCCGCAGCCGCACCCTCGCGCAGGATCATGTCTGCAAGCGGAGTCATGGAAACATACGGAAGGCTTGACGAACCCACGGTCACCTGAATCCGCTTCCTGGCGTATTCGCCGCCGTCGCGTCCGAATACCCAAATGTCGGTCTGGTCGCATAAGGTAAGGTCACCGGCGGTGTTTGTCTGGCAATTCATCGCCTCGTCCGTCAGCGCAACCGTCAGCTTGTTGCCGCTTACCGTCGCACTTACGATGTCCACGCCGTCTTTGTCGACCTTCGCTCTCAGCGGGTCGCCTGCATTATCGGTAGAACTCAGGGCATCGATGGCAGCCTGATCCGGAGCCGTTTTAGCCACCATATCCACCTTGGCGTCGTAGGTAAGGAATACATCGTTCGGATCGCTGAACAACTCGGTCAGGTCGTACTCCTTGGACGTCTCGTCCCTCGGCGTCAGGGGAAGAGACTCTACATCGCTGTCCGCACCCATGTTGTACCCCGCTCCAAGCGCTGACGCGGTAATGTAGGGCGCCTGGTTCGACACGACTTCGAACATGACAGGCACGCCCTCATTGTTGTTAGGAGTATCGTCTGCAGTCGTAAGATCAGCGTCACCATCCGGGGAGAAGGCGATCTTGAATGCACCCGTTCCTGTAACCGGGGCAACGTCCACACTGTCCTGACCGTAAACGGTTACCAGGGCCATGTTTTCGATGAGAAACGAAGACCTGCCGGTACCGTCATTGGTATTACTCAGTCCGGTAGGATTATTGACGGCATCCATAGCCCCGACCTGATAGTGATGCACCTGAAGCGTACGGGCAGTTCCGTCAGCATTGGTGTGCTTAATTCGTACATGCCCGCCATCTATGCGGAGCACCTTGGGTTGTGCCATTGCAGACCCCACACCCAGGAAGCCCGCAAGCAACAGGCAGGCCGCAAGACGGCCGGTGAAAGCGATACCGCTTGCGGAAGACCGCAAGCCATTCCGGGCCCGCACCTCGGTGCGAGTGCGGCTGATCGCATTGAATTTCTGAAGCAAGAACGTCATGGCTTATGCTCAATGTTGGTTAAAATGACGTGCCACCCTCGCAGAGAGTGGTCATTTTGGTATGGGTGGGTGTGTCCAGGCAGGTGTACGCGCCCAGTGTGTACCCGCAAGGGCACATACCGGCAATGTACGGCACCGCGCTCATACTTGTCAAGTATAGGCAATGCTTTTTCCAGTGTCAAGTGGAAAGTTCGCTGTCTAAACAAACAGAGTCAACCCCTGTTCCATATTTTTTTTCCACCGGGGTCATATACAGGGTTCCAGCGTTCCCCACTCCCTCACTTCGCCAGAACCATTGTCTGCGTATGCCGTTCCCCGGCAGTTTCGAGGCGGTATACATACGTTCCACTGGGGAGTTCCCCCGCTCTGAAACGTATCTGGTGACGGCCTGCAGGACGCAACCCGTCCACAAGGCGGGCTACTTCCCTCCCCAGCAGATCATATACGACCAGACGGACCGTCTCCGCTTGAGGCAACGTATACTCGATAGTGGTCTCCGGGTTGAAGGGGTTCGGGTAATTCCTTGAAAGTTTCACAGAAACGGGCAACTCCTCGTATTCCGCAGCCGTGTAGACCGCCCCGTACGGCAGGGGCGGAAGCGAAGGCGTTGTAAAGCCGGGATCTGCACTCGTTATATATATAACCGTTTCATAAGGAGGCACCGTGACATTGAACGCACCCGGATATGCAGCCGAAGTGTCCGCAAAAATATCATAATACGGGATGGGGCCGGGAGCAGACATGGTGACATGGGAACTCGGGTCTACCGTCACGGTGCGCGAAACGGACGAAAAATTGACAAGGACCACCGCGTTTTCGTCCGCATAGGGGCGCACGTAGGCATACACGCCCCGCGTCGTCAGCGTATTGAGTTGCTGGGAGCCAAAGGCCGGGAACCGGGCGCGGGCATGCGCCAGGCGCTGGTAATGACGGGCGAATTCGCCGTTGCGGGGTGTATTCCAGTTCACCGGCGCGCGCCTCGGGTCCGCCCCCGCATGGAAAGCCACCTCCTGCCCCTGGTATACCATCGGCACGCCTGTAGTCGTGAGCAGAAACCCCGCGAGCGGAAACAGGCGGTCGGGGCTGGAGGCATACAGCGAGGCAATGCGCGGTTCGTCGTGGTTCTCCAGAAAACGGAAGTATCGGGCATTCGGGCCGGGGTAAAAATCGTTGTTGTGCGCATACTCATCGTACGTGGCAAGGCGTCCGTATGCGCCGCGCACGGCATGATGATAAAACGGCCAGTCGTAGCCCGCGTCAATGCCGCCCTCGAAACGAGCGCCGTACAGGGCGTCGGCGTAGTAGACCTCCGTGCCGCTGCCCGTCCCCACGATTTCGCCGAGCAGCCAGGCATCCGGCTTCAGACGTTTCATGAGCGTGCGGATGGGCCGCCCGAAGCGATCCGGCCCGTAGCGCCGCCACGGCCCCCAGTATACGTCCAGCCGCCAGCCGTCGATATCGAATTCGTTCACCCAGAACGCCAGTACGTCGAGCATCTCGGCTTGCAGGTCGTCGTGGTTCCAGTCGAGGTTCGCCAGGTCCCCGAATCCCTGGTATTTGTAATAATCGGCGCCGGCCTGCCGGACTTCGGGAAGGTTCGCGCCCCGGTTGTCGAGCCCGAGACTGTGGGCACTGGGCTCCGTCTGCAAATAGGCCCCGTACGGACCGCCGTTGCGCAGACTGGCCACCCACGGGTGCGCCGGAGATACATGGCTGGGCGTGATGTCGAGAATAACGCGGATGCCAAGTTCGTGCGCCCGTGCTACGAGCGCCTTGAAATCCGCGTTCGTCCCCAGGCGAGGATCGACCTTGTAGAAGTCGATGATGTTGTAGCCCCCGGAGATCTGGTTCATCACCTGGTTGTGCATGATCGGCATGAACCAGATGGTGTTGAAGCCCATCCGGGCGATGTAGTCCAGTTCGCGGGTGATGTCGCGGAGGCGGCGGCCCGGATTCGCAGGGGCGCCGGAGGCTTCCGGCCCGAAACTGAAAGGAAATATCTCGTAGACCACCGCGTTGTGGACCCAGGAAGCGGTTTCCTCGTAGCGCATTTCCCGCGCCGTGCCATTCTCCTCGATGACGACGGCGATGCGGCGGCGCTCCCTTTCGCCGTCGGAGCGGAGGATATCAAGATTTACGTACACTTCCCCGGGGCCGGCGGCAAGGCCGCTCAGGTCGCCAAGCCGCGTTACCTCCGTGGTGTTGAACGGGTCGTCGAACGCATCGGGGTCTACCACGTCTCTCAGACGCACGGAACCGGAATCCGCGGGGATCACGGGAGTAACGGTAATGTCGAACCGGTTTCCGGAGCCGGTTACGGACACATCGACCAGCTTGCGGTCCAGCGGGTGCAGCCGGCGGTTGATTACGATCGGATCGGAGACGAGCGGGCGCGGGACGGCGCTCCCGTCGGGATCGAGGCGGAGCTGGAATTCGTTGTCGCCCAGTTCGAGCGGCGCCGTGACGTGCGCTTCTCCATCGGTTACGGGGACCGTGCCCGCTTCCTCACCATTGCGCAGGAGCATGGCCTGCGTGATGTTCGGGTCTATGGCGCCGTCGAGGCCCGTGACATGCGCGCGGAGGGAGGCTTCCTCTTTGACCGTGGAAAAGGCAGGGCCCACCCACTCGACCGGAGCGAGGATGCGGCCTATTTCGGCTTCGACGCGGCGGCCCGCCTGGTCGGTGGCTATTATGCGGAACTGCGCGCCAGGAGGAATGCGGCGAGCGGTCTTGACCCGGAAAACGCCCGTATCGGTGTTGTACTGATCCAGCCCGTCGGTATATTCGACCCCATTGATATGGTAAACGATGGAATCGAACGGCTGTGTGGAGAACAGTCCGGCGGAGAAGGCGCCGTTGTCGATCTCCTGGGCGGGCTGGAAGATCATGGGGTCCGTGACGGTGAGCACCGAATTGTCGTTGTCCGCTGGGTTGGACCGGGGATTCAGCGGATCGGGGAGCCAGGAACAGTCGGTGCCGGCGATATTCAGGTGAACCTGCACCTTGTACTCGTAGGTGCTCCCGATTTCGAGGGGAATGGTATACAGCCAGTAGCGCTCGAACCGGATGAACGACATGGCCGAGGCGTGGTCTTCCCCGATGCAAGAAAGGGTATTCGCCTGGTACGGGGTACCCCATCCGTTGAATACACCGGGCAAAAAGGCGCGCTCCGCAACAACCTGTTCGGGGATGTAGCGGAAGGTGACGGAAAGGGTTTGGACGGGGGATCGGGTGGAGGTTTGGGCAATGGCAGGATGCAGCCCGGAACCTGCCCATAAAAGGGCAAGCGCCATGGAGCACAGGCTGAGCAGGCGGAGCGGGTAGCCCGCCCGGGAAAGGGGATGGCGCATATCAGAATTACCGCACACGGTCCGGGAGCCGGCTGCTGCGCCCTTCGGGAAAATCGTAAGCATGATTCATGAAGTCGATACCCGGCAGCACTTCGTTGCCTTCGTTGAAATCGAAAAAGGTTGCGTTCTCCCAGTGCGACCCCTTGCCCCAGAGCGTGGAACAGGACGTGGTAATCCAGGCAGGCTCCCAGTACACCATGCCGATTCCGCCGCCGTCGAATACCGCCTGCGTCATATCTGTAAGATACGCCTTCTGCCCTGCGGGCGTGGCGGGATAACCGGGTTCCACGACCTCCCCATCAAGAATGTTGTTCGCCGAGTCGGCGCCGGCCAGCGTCCAGGGATAAGCCGCCTCGACCACCACCAGATCGCGGGGCGCAAAGGAAGAAACGAGCGCCTCGATGTGGTCGGACAATTCCGCCAGCGGGACGGAGGACCATCTGCTGTAATAGGAAATGCCCATCATATCGTAATCCTCCACCCCCGCCCGGGCGGCTTCGGCGAACCAGCTCATGGCGTGTTCGGGCTGCGCCACATGCAGCATGACGTCGATATGGGTCTTGTGATCCTCGGCCACGTCGCGCACTGCCCGGATGCCGCCGTGCAGGAGTTTGCCCAACTGCGCCCAATCGTCGCGACTGCCGTGGGGCAGGAGAAAACCGGGGTTGATCTCGTTGCCGATCTGCACCATTTCAGGAAGCAGGTCTTCTTCCGCGAGGTGGTCCAGCACACGGCGGGTATAGGCATACACCGAATCCCGCATCCCGTCTACGGTCAACCCCTCCCAGACGGTGGGCGGCACTTGCTTACTCGGGTCGGCCCAGTGATCGGAATAATGAAAATCCAGCAGAATCTGCATGCCGGCGTCTTTGGCGCGGCGGATCGTGCGCTGCACGTCGGGAAGCGCGCTGTATTGATTGGGAGGCGTATGCCACAAACGAACGCGCATGAGATTGGCGCCCCGCTCGGCAAAAAGGACAAAGGGGTCCACTACCTGTCCGTTTTCGCGGTAGACCCCGCCGCAGTCTTCCATCTCGTTGATGTAGGAGAGATCGGCGCCGAGAAACACCGGGGCATCGTCGGGAACCCCGCCGCGGCCGTCGTCCCCGGCGTTGCCGCGCAAGGAATCCGGGTCGTGCCCGTCTTCTCCCTGCCGGAAGGCGTCGTACCGGACTGGTTGGTCCTGTCCATATCGGTCCTTCCGGAGGCGGTCCTGCCGGGAGCGGTCCTCCACGTCCGGGGGTATCAGGGCGCACACCGCAAACAAAACGAACAGCGCCGGAAGAAACCCGACGTTTCTGGCGAATGAAGACATGGCAGTGGGCTGTGAGTCAGAGGCGATGGCATGGAGAAACACGCAGAAACGCGAAGGAAGGTCCAAAAACCCGAAACGCGGATGACGCGGAGGCTGCCTTTCGGCAACCTTTCCTCGCCACCCGTGCCGGGTCACACCTGTGAGATGTTCGTGTACTTCGGTAGGGTTACTTCATCAGCGTCATGCGCCGCGTCAGCACGTGACCGGGGGTTTCGAGGCGGTACAGGTACATTCCGCTCGGCAAGCCGGAGCCATCGAACCGCACCTGATAGGTCGCAGCCTGCCGGATACCGTCCACGAGAAGCGCTACTTCCCTGCCCAGCAGATCATACACGGCAAGCCGCACCGCCTCCGCCCGCGGCAACGCATACCCGATCGTCGTTTCCGGATTGAAGGGGTTCGGGTAATTCCCTGAAAGCTCCACGGAAACAGGCAACGCTCCGCGATCCGTGGATGTAGGGCCGGACAGGATCGGACCGGTACGCCCTTCGGGAAAATCGTAGGCATGCTTTATAAAGTCGATGCCCGGCAGTACTTCGTTGCCTTCGCTGAAATCGAAAAAGGTCGCGTTCTCCCAGTGCGACCCCCTCCCCCAGGGCGTGGAACAGCGGGTGGAAATCCAGCCCGGTTCCCAGTACACCACACCGCCGCCGCCACCGTCGAAGACCGCCTGCGTCATATCTGTAAGGTACGCCTTCTGCCCTGCGGGCGTGGCGGGATAACCGGATTCCAGCGCGTCCCGGCCCAGGATGTTGTTCGCAGGATCGGCGCCGGACAGCGTCCAGGGATAGCCCGTCTCGACCACCAGCAGGTCGCGGGGCGCAAAAGAGGAAACAAGCGCCTCGATGTGGTCGGACAATTCCGCCAGCGGGACGGTGGACCATTGGCTGTAGTAGGAAATGCCCATCACGTCGTAATCCTCCACACCCGCCCGGGCGGCTTCGGTGAACCAACTCATGGCGTGTTCGGGCTGCGCCACATGCAGCATGACATCGATGTGGGTTTCGCGATCCTCCGCCACATCGCGCACTGCCCGGATGCCACCGTGCAGGAGTTTGCTCAACTGCGACCAGCGGTCCCGGCTGCCGTGGGGAAGGAGAAAACCGGGGTTGATCTCGTTGCCGATCTGCACCATTTCAGGAAGCAGGTCTTCGTCCGCGAGGCGGCCCAGCACGCGGCGGGTATAGACATAGACCGAGTCCCGCATCCCGTCGGTGGTCAATCCGTTCCAGGCGGCAGGGGGCACTTGCTTTCCGGGATCGGCCCAGTGGTCGGAATAATGGAAATCCAGCAGCACCTGCATACCGGCGTCTTTGGCGCGGCGAATCGTGCGCTGCACATCGGGGAATGCACTGTACTGGTTAGGAGGGGTGTGCCACAAACGAACGCGCACGAGGTTGGCGCCCCGCTCGGCGAAAAGGGCAAAGGGCTCTACCCTACGCCCGTTTTCGCGGTAGACCCCGCCGCAGTCTTCCATCTCGTTGATGTAGGAGAGATCCACCCCCAGAAACACCGGCTCGGCGTCGGTGCCCTGGAGGCGGCTATCCGGATTGCCGAGCAGGGAATCCGGGTCGTGTCCATCTCCGCCCTGCCGGAAAGTGTCGTTTCGGGCGGGCCGGTCCTGCAGGAGGCGGTCGTCCGTATCCGGGGACGCCAGCGCGCTCACTGAACACAAAACGCACAGCACTGGAAGCAACCAGGCTTTTCTGGCGAACGAGGGCATGGCGACCGGTGGATGATGAACGATTGGAGCCAGTGGGCGGACAGGGCGGGATCGGTGGATGGATCAAACGGAGGCAGTAGGCAGGCCGTGCGGGACCGGTGGATGGACGAAACGGAGGCGAGCCTTAAAACCCGAAACGCGGATGACGCGGAGGCTGCCTTCCGGCAACCTGCCCGCACCACCCGCGCCGGGTCACATTGGTGAAATGTGTGTATAATCCCGCAGGGTTACTTCATCAGGATCATGCGTCGCGTCAACACCTGACCGGGCGTTTCGAGGCGGTACAGGTACATACCGCTCGCCAGCCCTGCGCCGTCGAAACGCACCTGGTAATTCGCCGCCTGCTGGACGCCGTCCACGAGGGTGGCCACTTCACGTCCCAGCGTGTCATAGACCTTGAGCGTCACATGGAGCGCCTGGTCGATGGCGTATTCGAACGTGGTGACGGGGTTGAACGGATTCGGGTAGTTCGCCCCGAGCGTCACCTGCGTGGGCAGTTCGGCGCCCACCGGCTCCACGGAAGTAGCGGTAGCGGGATTGTCCTCGAACGGAAGGAGCCCCTCTTCCTGGTACATGTCCGTTTCGAATGTAAACGAGGCAGGCCATGACCCGTCGTCATTCGGCTCGATATACCGCACCCGGTTCCGGCCCAGATCGCCGAAGCCGCCGCCCTGCTCGCCGCTCTCGGTCGCCGGATCCACAGACGGGTTTATGTACGAGTACTTGTACTGGAGGCCGCTGTACGTGCCGAGCGGATTGCCGTTGCGCTCGACCCCCCCGATCGCTACGGTGGCGGTATAGACCATGTCCCCGTCGTCGTCGAGCAGATACAGCCGGCCGTCGTTCCGCCAGCCATCCTCGTCGGTACGGGGCAGGTTCATGGTGAACCGCCAGATCGCGTCATTGAAGCTGACCACGACAGAGTCCCGTCCGGCAACGAACGGATCGGCCGTTACGGGATCCACCGCCGAGGACATATCCACACTCATCGTGAGCTCCACGGAAGTACCGGGAGGAATGATGTTCGCGTCCGCAATATCGTTGAAATATTGCAATCCAAGGTCCTGATCTGCGGTGCCTCCAAAGACGAATTTCCGGTTTGCGCCCGTCCGGGTAATGGGTTCTTCCCAACCGAAGCCTCCGCCCTGCGATTCCGTAGTCACGCCGAACGCATTTTCGAAGTTCGCATCGTTGAAATTGATGAAGAACTTGTAGCTCAACTCGGTGTTGGGAATCAGCGTAAGCACGACCGAGTTCTCGAAGGTCGTCGTGCCGGGCGTGCGCAGAAGTTCACAAATTGTCGGATCCGAACAATTCCAGCCATTGAAATCTCCCCGGACCTCAAGAGAATCGCCGCGGGCCAGATCGAATACCCCGATATCCTCCAGCGGTTTGGTGTCCACGGCGAAGATGACGGAGCCTTCGACTGGCGCACCCTTGACGGGAGCGGTATTGCCAAAATACACCCAGTGCAGCGTCGTATCAGCCATCGGGATGGCGAATGTCCGATTGTCGGAGGATTCCCAGCCATCTGGTTGTATAACAAACTTGTACTGCTGCTCCACACCTGCCGCGGAAACCGGGAAGTAGCCCACGCCCGAGAAAAGGTCGTAGCCCGGCTGGGAATCCATGTCGCTCTCTCTGGAAAGCTTCACGCCCGTCATGGCGTCCCAGGTAAGCGGACCGCCTGTGGCGGGATCACCGCGAACCTCAACGCCCTGCGTCATATCGGCGCGGTCATATCCTTGGAGCCCCCCGTTTTCGGTATGCGCAAAGACGCGGAACCAGACCGCAACGCTGTCCATGCCCGCCGGCTCATAGGGACGCCAGTCGTAGTCCGCGTCGCCATCGCCCTTCCAATAGAAGTGGAGGCCCATCTCGACATCGCTCGTGTCGACAGCGATCATATGGTTGCCGCCATTCTCCCATCCTACGCCTACGTTATCATCCGGATTGACCAGGTCGGCATAGAACTTGAATTCGAGGCCGTTGTCGTCCGGGATCTGAAAAGAAACGTACCAGTAGTCGCCCCCCATGTTCATGGGTCTGATCGTGGTATCGTCGCCCCAGTTGATGACGTTGCCGTCGGGCAGCGTGTCCGCGCCATCAATATGCCCGTTCGCGTCCGTGAGCGTACCCCGCACCTGCACATCGTGGATGGTGGTAAGCGTGTCCGGCGCCGAGGCCGTATTCAGGTGCAGCGTAACGGTACGCTGCGCGAGCGCATCCTGCGCGCCGAAGCCCACGGCGAAAGCGAGCATAAGAAAAAGCGCGAAGCAGCGTGCGATCCGCGCTTTCGTCGTCGTAAAAAGTTGCATAATCTTGTGTGCTGAGGGAATGATCAGGTGAATATGATAAAGGGGAAGCACCGCGCACGGCGCTTCCCGAAAAGATACAGCGGGGAGATTTTACAATTTCACAACGGGATATGCAAATAAAAAACGGAGGAGACCCGATGAAGCGGGTCATGGGAGGCAGAATCCTGAAGCGAACTTGCTCCCCTCTCAGAACCGCATCGTCACCGTAAAGCGGTTGACGGCATTGAAGTATTCGTGCTGCTCGAACGCGTAGTCGACCCCCAAGTGGATGGGAGCGAACTCGTAACGCAGTCCGCCGCCGATCGTGAAGGAGCGCAGGCTGTTTTCCAGCAGCAGTTCGCTGTACCCGCCCCGGAACATGATCAGGTCCCCGAGCAAGCCGATCTCCACACCTGCATTCAGGTATTGCTCGCTGTTGTTGGGATTGAGCGCGTCAATGGAAAGCGTGAGGCGGTTGCCGCCGCGCTGGAACACCTCGCCGGACAACCCGATGCGCATGATAAGCGGCAGGTCGAAGCGGTCGGTCTTGAGCAGGGCGCGGTTGCTTTCGTTGTTGCCCCGGTTGTTGGGGTCCACATCCACGCGGGCGAGCAGGTCGTCCCCTCCTATTTGCAGTTTCGTGCCGAAGTTGCTTATGGAAGCCCCGATACGAACCCCCCGGAAAGGCGTCTCGAATTGCGTGCCGACATCGAAGGCCAGACCGCCGGAGGACGAATTCCAGATGCGCTCCTGGATCAACTTGACGGAACCGCCGATGGAGAAACGGTCCGTGAGCGCGCGGGCGTACGTGAGCGCGGCGGCATAGGAGGAGGCATCGAACGTTTCGCCGGTGCCGTCCTGCATGGCCACGGTCGTCACTTCCATGTCCGGCGTGCGCATGGACGTGATGCCCACGCCAACCACCCCGAACCGGCTGGGAATCACCACTGCAAGGAAATTGAAGTCGATGGAGGCGAGCCAGTTGGCGTATTCGCCGGTGAAACTCACGTCCTCGATGCCGGCGATGCCGGCGGGATTCCAGTAGATCGCTATGGGATCGGAAACAGCAGCCGTGATAGCCCCGCCAAGGGCCGTGGCGCGGGCGCCCACAGGAATGCCGAGAAAGTCGGCCGCTGTGGTGCCCCGCTTGTTCACGGTGCGGGTCTGGCTGTCGAATCCCTGCTGCGCGAACGCGGAAGATACCGGCAGGAGAAACGCTGCAAAAAGCAGGAGCGCTATGTTCTTTTTTCCCTTCATGTCCCGATCACTTGACGATCGCGAAAGTGCCGGTCCGCTCGCCGACGCCGGGCGCTTCCACATGATACAAATACACCCCGTACGAGACGGACAGCCCCTCTTCGCTTTCCAGATTCCAGTCCAGCGTGCCGTCGAGCAGGGCGGTGGGGGTGAGCCCCTCGTTGCTCCCCTCGGAAAGGTGCAAGGTGCGCACGAGGCGTCCGCTCACCGTATAGATACGGACGGTCGCTTGCGGAGGCAGGTGGATAAACTTGATGACGCGGGGACCGCGGCCCGTACTGAAGGGATTGAGCCCCTCGAACCGGTTGGTCGCCACGTAGGGGTTCGGCACCACACGGATATCCTCCAGCATCTCGCGGGCCGCGTCGAGGTCCACCTTGGGCCCGGTAGCGGTGAATTCAAATGCATCGGTGGCAAGAAAAGGCTTCCGCGTAACAATCGTCACTACGTCGCCTTCCTGCGGGTCGCGGTGGTCCCTGAACACGAAATTCAGCCCGATGCGCCAGGTAATGACAGGCTCGCCGTCGTCATCGCCCACCTTGGTCTCCCGGAGCACGATAAAGTCGCTCTCTCCGATCCCCGGATCGGCGGTCCAGGAAGCCGGTTCCGTCGAAACGGACGAGACGAAGTCATCCCCTGTGATGTCCCAGAAGGCATATTCTATCGGTACCTCGGTACCGTCCGGCAGCAGGCGGTATACCTCCACATTAGTGGGACGGGCGGGCAGCGTAAGCCGCCGGGTCACCTGCATTTCGATAGACTGGCCCTGACCCGGACCCACAACCTTCACCCGGTAATCGAACGGATTGCGCAAGCCGCGCACGAACCCGGCCGACGAATGCGGATCCAGGGATATGGGATAGATATCTTCGCTGTTCCAGGCCGTTTCCACCTTGTTCAGCAGAATGAACGGTTCGGGGAAAAACGCCAGGGAAAACCCGATGGGGTCGCCGTCGTCGGACAGCAGGGGAAACTCCCGGCCTGCGTGGAAAGCTGCGGAGCGCCGGAGCAGCGTGTCATTCTCCGTAACATCCACGAGCGAGAAGTTTTTGGTTGTCAGGGTGTCGGGACTGAAGCGTCCGCCGGAAACGAGCGTGTCCTCGAACACGATGCGGAACCGGTGCCCGTCGGCGATGGAGACCGGATCGACAATCTCGTAGAGAATGCGGCTGCTGGTCGTGCCCGCCACGCGTTCCAGTTCGCCGAGCGTGGGATCCACATAGCCGGCCACCGGAGCCGAGGGTGCAACGACCACCACATTGGGGCCTGTCCGGATGGAGCCGTCCGCGAGACGCTGGATGCGGATGGGGGTCTCGGTGGGCGGGATATTATCCTGCGCGGAGCCGAAGTCGTAGGCCGTTACCGCGTAGAAATAGGTGATGCCGTTCGTAACCTCGTCGTCCACGAAAAGATGCGCCAGCCCGTTGCTTCCTTCGCCCGGACTCACCTTATTGTCTCCGAGATAGAACTGGATGCCGTTGATGTCCACAGGGTGGAACCCCTCGAACCCGTTGATGAGATCGAATTGCGCGATCGGCTTGCGCAAGAGCCGGTTGCCGAACCCGTCGGTAATGATCTGCGGATCGAGGAAAGCGGGGTCTGTCGAACGATAAATGCGGTAGCCCTCGAAGTCGTTCGGATCACGCCCAAGGCCTGCAAGGAACTGATCGTACGATTGCTCTGAAATCGAATCCCAGTAGAGGGTCACCTTGCCGTCGCCGGGGACG
Source organism: Rhodothermales bacterium (assembly GCA_965117025.1). Classification (GTDB taxonomy): domain Bacteria; phylum Bacteroidota; class Rhodothermia; order Rhodothermales; family VXPQ01; genus VXPQ01. The sequence continues at coordinate 2,586,847 of OZ220746.1, read as the reverse complement.
GCCCGGAGCGTGGGCGTGATGGGCGCCTGGGCAAACTGGTAATCCTCGTGGTATGCCTGCAGCGCATAGTCTCTGGACTGGAGCGCCTCCTCCTGCGTGCCCCCCATCACAACCGCCAGCGAGATGCGCTCGGTCTGGCCGGCCTTGAGCGGGAAAATGCCGCTGGACACGGTGATGTCGGTGTCGCCGGGATCGGGGAGTTCCGTATCGAAATTGCCCGGCAGCATGAAGCGGCGGAACAGGAAACGGTCGGAAGAACTGCCGATCCCGAGGGTCCCGGCCCCGAAAATGCGCACGTTCGTGATGCCGATCTGGTCCGACTCGGAAATGTCCGTCACATCGATGTTGCGCTCGCCGGGAAAGCCCGTGCCAGCGCCAGAAGTAGGCGCCGCGTCGTTGTCCCCGGGATCGCCGCTGAACGGCACGCCGTCCAGCCCGGTGTCGTTGAGATACCGGTTCCAGTCCTTGTCGTTATCGATCCCGTCGGCGCGGCTCTCGTCGGTCATTTCGTCGATTTCCTCGTCAATGCCCTCGTCCGTGGCGCCGTCGCCGTCATTGTCAAGGCCGTCCGCATAGGCCTTGCCGATATCTTCGGGACCTACGTCGTACAACACGATATCCGTGCCGGGCACGCGGTACCGCCGATAGCGATCGGATGCGGCGGCACTCACCATCTCCTGGGTAACCGTGGGCGATCCGGGCTCGGCGAGATAGTTGCCCTCTTCGAGATACGTATCGTTGTTATCGATTCCGTCCTTGAACGCGCGGCCCAGATCGTCGTCCTCCACGCCGACAAGGTGCACCGTCACGTCCTGGTCCGTAGCAAGCACGGGCGGCCACCTGCGCCAGTGATCGGTCGTGGCGAGCGCCACCATCTCTTCGGTGACTACCGGGCTGCCCGCTTCCCCGTCCCCGTCGTTGTCGATATAATCCGCATAGCCTACCCCGGTCTGCGGGATGCCGCTGGGCGTGACGAACGGCACATGCGTCTGGTTCTCGTCGATCAGCCCGTTGCCGTTGTCGTCCAGCGCATTGGTGGGATTCTCGCCCTGCAGAAAGGAGCCGGGAATCACCGGGCTGTTGCATTCGCCGATCAACGGATCGCAGAGGTCGGACGTGGAGCCGTCGCCGTCGTTGTCGATGCGGTCCTCGGCGTTGCCGGGAGATTCAAGAAAAGCGAAGGTGGCTACTCCCACCGGATCCGCCCCGAAAAATTCGTTGCCCACTCCGTCAAGGTCCGTCATAAAGGCAACGTCCTCAAGGAGATCGAAATAAGGAATGTCGTCGCCGCAGTCGCCGCCTACGCAGTCCGCCAGCCACATGGACATGCCCGCCTTGCGGAGATCGCGCGTGCCGTCGTTCTTCGCCCCGTGGATGAAAAAGACCACGTCCTGGATAAGGATCTGGCTCCACGCCAGCACTCGCACCTCGGCGACCAGGCCCATACCCCGGCGGCTGAAATCGGTCGAATCGGGGAAATACGTGGGATACCGGTCGTACTGGTCGTCGCCGATCTTGTAGAAAAATTCCTGATCGGCGTTAAACACATTCTTGCCGAAAAAACCGTTCCATGAAAAGCTCCACCCCGGGTCCTGGACGTCGCCAAGTTTGTCCGGCCAGGCGGCCGGCCAGGAGGTCGGCTCGTCCGACTGGGCGATCCCGTACTCCGCTCCCGCCGGATTCACGTATCCCTTGATCGGCTCGAAGGTCCACGAGATGTTGTCATTGACGGGATTGCTGCGGAAATCGGCCACATCCACGACCCACAGCGTGTCGTTGTTTTCGTCCTCCACCTCGGCGCCCACCCACAACTGGGTAAGAGCCACATAGCGCCGGCCCGTGTTCTTGGGCCATTCGTACCAGAAATCGCCCGGGGTTCCGGACTGGCCCGATTGCGCCCAGTTGGTAATGGTGGCCCGGACGTTGTTGGCGTCGATGTTGTCGCGGCGGCGCTCGAAGGGATCGACGCGCTCCGTGCCCGGCACGTGATTCCGGTCGATGACGCCCTGGGCGCGGGCCGTGCCGACAAGGGCTTCAGGCAGCGGCGCAAGACTCAGGACGACCAGTGCGCCGAGCATACGCAGAAGCGCCCGTCCGGAAAGGGGACGCGCCGGAACATCCTGTCGTATGAAGCGGGAATATTTCATGGGTATTGCAGGCCTTGCCGCATCAGAACCGCACTTCGACGCCAAGCTGCACTCTTCTCGGCTCGCGGTAGTGTTCGGGGCGCACGAACCATCCCGGATCGAACTGCCCCGTGCGCAACTGATCCAGCGTTACGTCCGGCTCGCCTGTGTCGGCGAACACCGTCGCCACATTGCGGGCGTCGAGGAGATTGAACACTTCGAGAAAGACACGGGGGCGGACGCCTCCCAGCACGAACTCCTTGTACAGGTTCAGGTCCACCTCGAAGGTGGTATATGCGCGCCGCGAATTGGAAGGGAATTCGGGCTGCACATCGTTGCCGGTCAGCGCCGCCGAAGCAAAGGTGGGCGTATACGGGAATCCCGATTCGTACCGGAATCGAATCGACCCGCCGTACGTATCCGCGCCTGCGTAAAAGGCGCCCGCCAGTTTGTGTCGCTGATCCCAGTTCAGGGGCAGGAGCGCCAGGGTGGGCTGGCTGTTGTTGAGAAGGGCGAAAAACTCGTCCGCGGGGTTCGAGTTGGAGCCTTCGACCACCTGATAGGTGTAGCTGGCGTCGAATCCGTAGTGGTTTGCGAACGTGCGGGACAGGTGCACGGTCAGCCCGCGCGTGTTCGCATAATCGCGGTTCGTGTAGATGACATAGCTGATGCCTGGCAGCGCGGCAATGATGGGCTGCGAGGTGGAGACCCAGCTGCGCACGTCCCGGTAATACCCGGTCACATCGGCCACGATGCCGCCGAATCCCTGCCGCAGGCCGATCTCGTACATGGTCGTTTTCTGCGCATCGAGGTCCGGGTTGCCGAAGGGGCCGTACGAACCGGAAAGCGCCGGCATCTTGAAGCCGAAATTCTCGAACAGTCTGTTCTGCGTGGGAATCTGGAAGAAGATGCCGTAGGAAAAGTGGATCACGCCCTGTTCCGTGATGGGCCATGCGGCGCCCAGACGGGGTGAAATCTGCAGCTTGGGCGTACTATCCTCCCACCAGTACGCCTCCCTATCCGCGACCGTCAGGGCGTTTTCGGGAAGTTCTTCTTCCGGCTGGATCACGCCGTCCCCGTTCGTGTCACGGAACCGGTTCGTGAGCTTGAGGGGATTGGAAATGTTGGGGTCCGAGGGGTCTGCCGGGACGCGGGCGCGCGCATCGAAATAATCGAACCGGACGCCGGCATTCACGATGAAATCGTCGAACTCCATCTTGTCCTGGGCATAGGCGCTTATCGTGCGCGGGGAAAGGTCGCTGAAACTGCTGTAGGCCACGCTGGATTCCACGGGAATGGCGGGCTGGAACGGTTCGATCCGCTGTCCCGTCTCGTCGAGGGCCGGAATGAGGTTGAACGCAGTCAGTTCGAGCTCGTCGATGCGCAACTGGAAGCCGGTCTTGATCAGGTGATGATCGGTTATCTGGCTGGACAGATCGCCCTTGACGAAGTACGACCGGGAAGTACGGTTGAAATGGGACAAGTTGGTTCCCCCGCGCGCATACCGCTGGCCGCCGCTGAGCACTTCGATGTACTGGCCCGGCAGGTATTCGACGGAATCCCGCGCAACGAGGTCGAAATCGTTGTACCGGGCATCGAACGGGTCTTCATAGAGGTGGCCTTTCGCCTCGCGGTTGAAAATGCCCACATTGAACGTATAGAACGTGCGGGGACCTATGAGGTGGGTGAGCTTCAGTTTGGCGTCGTAGCCGTCGTCGAAACTCCGGTACCGCCCGTCGGGAGCCCACCGGCGGACCAGATTGTACGGGCGGCTGTTGGAAAACGAGCCGAGCCCGATGACGTTGAGAATGAGTTTGCGGCTCAGGCGGATTTTGAGATTCCCCTGCCAACTGGTCTTTTCAAAATTGTTCATGGGGACCAGCGAGGAATCCCCCGCCGCACCGTCGATCCCGAAAAGGCGGGCGCCGTAGAGCCAGCCGTCGTTCTTGAAGTAGCGCCCCAGGGCGAAAAACGTGACGCGGTCCTTCCAGATCGGGCCTTCGAGAGACACTGTGGCGTTCCGGAAATGATCGGCCTGGAACGGCAGATAGGAGTAGGGATCGACATCGCGGTACTGAATGCCCGCTTTCGTGTATTCCTCGGCGCGGATGCCCCGCAGAAAATTGTCGCCGCCTTCGCCGGTAACGGCATATCCTCCGGAATACACCTGCGCCGAGCCGGAAAAGCGGTCGCCCCGCCCCTCCTTCGTAACCACATTTACGACGCCCGACATGGCGTTGCCGTACTCGGCGTTGAACGTGCCGGAGATGACCTGTAATTCCTCGATGCCGTCGTTTTCGAGCTGGATCACGGACGAGCCGTCGTAGCTATCGCTGACCGGCACGCCATCCACCATGAAAACCACCTCGCTGCTGCGGCCGCCCCGGATATGAATGCCGTCCCGCGTGGTGACCCCGGCCTGCACGTCGAGCACCTGGGAAAGCTCGGTGACCGGCAGTTTGTCGATGGTTTCGGCGGTGACGCGGGCCTCGGAACTCGTAAGGTCCTTGCGAACGGCCTCGGCCTGGGCGGTAACGATGATCTCCTCGCCCTCGATCACCTCTTCCGCCATCCGGAAATCGACCGTCGTGGTCAGATCCACGTTCACCTGCACGCCTTCGATGCGCTGGCGGGAGAAACCGATGAACGAAGCCACCACATCGTATACGCCGGGACGCACGCCGATAATGACGTACGTGCCGTCGATACCGGTGGCGGTGCCTTGTGTGGTGCCCTCTATGACCACGTTGACGCCGGGCAGAGGGTCGCCGGTGGCGCTATCCGTCACCGTACCCACGATCTTGCCGCTCTGCGCATGGGCGGAGCCCGCAGCGAACAAGAGCAAGAGGACCGGGATCAGGCGTCGAAACATGATCTGCAAGAAAAGCAGGCGGAGAACAAGCCGTGGGCGGAGTTGCCGGAGAATGAAACCGTTCGAGAACCAAAGGGAATGAAAACCGGATCAGCGAGCGTCGCTTAAGATAGGCAATTCGGATACAATTTGGGGATACATCCTGACATTGTATCGTTCGCGAAGATCGCGCGCATGTTCCCGAAGCGCCTCGTCCATCATGGTTTCGTGGAGACGGGCCTGGATGATGCCCGGCGGCGTGGAGGGTTCGTCATACGCCTCGTACCAGGCGCGGATGGAATCTTCCGGCACGGACACGCCGCGGGAAAGGCGGTCCCAGGCCTGTTCGAAGGCCCAGTCTTCCATGGCGCGGTCCAGGGCCCGGGCGAACTCGGGAGTGCGATCGACGCGGGCAAGGCGGGCGGCTTCAAGCAAGGCCTCCTGCACGATCAGCCCGTCGATGAAGCGCCGGAGCTCCTCGGCGGTACGGACCCGGGCGCGCTGCCGCGGGTCGGTAAACCGGGCGTGATCCCTGAATTCGGAGACGGTCCAGGTCCGGCGGGTGTTGGATCTCCTGTCCTCGGGCGATCCGAACGTTACAAGCGGGGCGTCCAGCCAGACAGGGTCCTCGCCTTCCGGCGCAGTCGATGACGCATCTTCCGGCATATCCGCTTCCCCGGTGATCTGCGCCAGCAGGCGTTCGAACGCCGGGGCGTGGTACGAAAGGGCGGCTTCCTCGCGGAGCTGCATGGAAAGCGCCGTACGGGCCCGCCGCTGTTTCCGGTCGAGGACATAGGATCGCATCTTGTTCTTTTGCGTCGCAAATTCGGTTTCGGTCAGGATGGGCTTCGTGAAGCGGTCCTCCACCTGCACGATCGAATACCCCTGGACGGTGCGGACAGGCCGGCTGAAATCCCCAGGCGTAATGGTGAACGCGACATCCTCGAAAGCGGGATCCATCTCGTCGAAACCAAAGGAGCCAAGGTGCCCGCCGCGGCGGACCAGCGCCGTATCGGCGAATGCTTCTTCCGCCAGTTCCTCAAACGAGGCGCCGCGCCGGAGCCGTTCGTACAGCGTATCGGCAGCCTCTTGGGTGGGGGCATACAGGTGGCGGGCCGTTACGGTCGTGTTGACCCGGACGAACATGTCCTGGAGGTCCTGCTCCGATACCGTAATCGTGTCGTACACAGCGCGGTGCACCCAGGCGTCTATGAGGAGCTTTCGGCGTGTGCGTTCCTCCGCGAACCGGTAGACCGGTTCTTCCGCGAGTCCGCCTTCGAGCACATCGTGGGCCATGAGCTTCATGGTAACCAGTCGTTCCAGATATGCGGCGCGGCGGGCCGCTTCGTCCGGCAGTCCGCTGGCAAGCAGGAAATCCACATAGCGCGTCCGGTATTCTTCGGCCTCGATTGTTTTGCCCGCCACGACGGCCACGGGGTTGCTTTCCGGCGTCCTGCCGCAGGCGGACAGCAGGATCGCAGCGAAAACGCCTATATAAAGGACTCGGGGCATGAACGCGTTAAAACAGGGGATGCAATCGCGAACGGATATCGTGCCGTCCGGCGAACGCGTCGGTCAGGGCATGCACGATCGAAAAAGACGGTGCAATATCTGTACAGTATTTGTACAATATTTATGCAATATCTGCGCAGTATCCTGGATTGGAAGACCGGGGAGGCGGAATATACAAGAATGCATAGCGAAAAACGGAATGTGATGCCTGAATCGGCATGTTGTGAATATTTATGCGGACTGTGAATATTTATAAATGCGCCATCGCACCGCATCGCACGGAACCATGATGTATGGTATCGTCCATATACATATGGTAGATTACCCGCGTCGTCTCCCCTCACCCCCGGAACCATGAAAGGCATAGTCCCCTCCGTCCTTTCTCTCCTGATCTTGCTGTGCCTGGCGGCTCCGGGCAACGCGCTGTATGGACAAGAGGCCCCGGACCGCCCCCCGAATATCGTGCTCGTGATCGGGGACGACCACGGATATCCCTACTTCGGATTCACCGGATCGGAACACGTACGCACCCCGAACCTGGACCTGCTGGCGCACGAAGGAACCGTGTTCTCGTTCGCCCACGTGACGGCGAACTATTGCCGCCCCTCGCTGCAAACGCTGGTTACGGGCCTGTATCCTTCGCAATATCGGCGGATTGCCGATCGCTACCATGCCGAGGCGGTGCGGAACGATCCCGACTGGGAGGCAGCTTCCGGCGAGGCGCGCCGGAGGCAGGATGCGGCCTTTATGGCGCAGACCATGCGCCGGTTCGCCACGCTGCCCGCACTGCTCGCAGCAAACGGATACGCAAGTTTTCAGGCAGGAAAATGGTGGGAAGGATCGTATGAAAACGGGGGCTTCACGGAAGGTATGTCTCAAGGCTGGGATATGGAAGCCTGGGGGCAACCCGGATGGTTCCGGCAACTGATGGGAGGCGACGGACTGGCGATCGGGAGAGAAACCATGCAGCCGGTGTTCGATTTCATCGACCGGCACGCGGACCGGCCTTTCTTCATCTGGTACGGCCCCTCCCTGCCGCATACGCCGCTGGACGCCCCCTTTTCGCACTACAAGTATTATGCGAACACGGCCCTGTCCGAATCGGCGAAGCAATACTACGCCAATTGTACCTGGTTCGACGCCGGCGTAGGGGAGCTGCTGGACCATATCGAGGCCCGGGGACTGCGGGAAAACACCCTGATCGTGTACGTCAACGACAACGGCTGGGAGCAGCCCCCGTTCGAGGAGTACACAGACGACCATATCCTGTACTCCAATGGCGGGCCGAAGGGAAAACTGTCGCTGCATGATCTGGCTTTCCGGACGCCGGTCATTTTTCACTGGCCCGGCGCCATCGAGCCCGGTATTTTTGGAGAGGATCTGGTCAGCATGGTGGACATTGCGCCCACGCTTCTCGATTATGCGGATGTGGCCTTGCCGGAAGATCTGGAGACTTTGTGGCCGGGGCAGTCGCTGCGCCCCGTCATAGAAGGCGCCGGAAACATCGACCGCGACATGCTGGTGGGGCATGCCACTCAGCAACGCAGCGAGGACGACGTGATGGGGCAACCCGCCGATCATTATTATGTACGTACGCCGAGATGGCATTTTATATGGGACGCGCGCGAAGGAACCACCAACCCCGCCGCCATGCAACTGTATGACATGGAACGCGACCCGGATGGATCCGAAAACGTCATAAGCAGCCACCCCGATCTGGCGTCGCGGTTCATGGAAGCCATCACGACCTGGAAAACAAACATTATTTCGAGCACCGAATGAACAGTATCGTTATGAAACACCCCACCACGCCCTGCGGCGCTACGGAAACCCGCGCCCTGACCTTATTTCTTGCTGTATTGCTTGCCATCACCGGACTATCCTGCCAGGTGGAGGCGGGCGGAAACGGCGCGGACGAATCCGTGACGACCTCCGACGACCTGACCAGCGTGCCCGAATGGAGCCGCGAGGCGATCTGGTATCAGATTTTCATGGAGCGATTCCGCAACGGCGACCCGTCCAACGACCCCGTCTTCGAAAATACCACAGGAGCGTATCCCAACAGGCCGTTCGAAGGATGGAGTCCCACCCCGTGGACGCATGACTGGTACCAGCAGGAGGACTGGGCCATGGCCTCTGGCGAGGAGTTCTACCGGACCGTGCAGGCAAGGCGATACGGAGGCGACCTGCAAGGCGTGCTGGACCGGCTCGATTATCTGGAGGAGCTGGGCGTGACGGCGCTGTACATCAATCCGATCAACGATGCGCCGTCGCTGCACAAGTACGATGCCCGGAACTACCGGCATATCGACCGGCATTTCGGGCCGGACCCCGAAGGAGACGCTGCAATCATGGCGGAGGAAAACCCGGTCGATCCCGACACCTGGCAATGGACCTCGGCGGACCTGCTTTTCCTGGAACTCGTCGACGCCTTGCATGAGCGGGGCATACGCATCATCCTCGACTATTCGTGGAATCACACGGGGATTACGTTCTGGGCCTGGAAAGATATTCTGGAAAACCAGGCCGCCTCGCCCTACGCGGACTGGTATGAAATCGTACAGTTCGACGACCCCGACACCGAGGAAAACGAATTCGAATACCAGGGCTGGCTGGGCGTGTCCACGCTTCCCAACCTGAAAAAAGTCGGGGTGGACGAGAACGGATTCGACCAGGGCAACCTGCATCCCGAGGTGAAAGAACATGTGTATCATGTGACGCGGCGCTGGATGGACCCCGACGGGGACGGCGACCCGAGCGATGGCGTAGACGGGTTCCGGCTGGACGTGGCGGAGCACGTACCCAAGGGGTTCTGGCGCGAGTACCGGGCCTTTGTGCGCGACATCAACCCGGACGCCTACCTGGTGGGCGAGGTATGGTGGGATAACTGGCCGGATCACATGGCCGATCCGGTTCCCTGGGTGCAGGGCGACGTGTTCGATGCGGTGATGAATTACCGCTGGTACATGCCCACCCGGAGTTTCTTCACCGAAGCGCCGCCCCACCTTACGGCAACCGGGTATATCGCCCACCTCGATTCCGTGGAAAGCGGGATCGACCGGGCGCATCTCGAAGCCATGATGAATCTCGGCGCCAGCCACGATTCGCCGCGCCTCGGCACCTCGCTCTACAACAACCAGACGAAATACAAATATCAGGCCCACCCCCGTGGCAATCCCGAGTACAAGATCGACCGTCCGGACGAACGGACCGAGGCCGTGCGGCGTCTGTTGCTGACCCAGCAGTTCACGTATTACGGCGCACCGCATATCTGGAACGGCGACGAAGTGGGCATGTGGGGAGCGGACGATCCCGACTGCCGCAAGCCGCTGGTGTGGGCCGATCTTGCGTACGAGGACGAGCGCAGCATGCCCCATGAAACGCCCCGCCGGACGGACCAGGTTGCGCCGGACATGGAATTGTACGCGTTCTACCAGGACCTCGCGCGCATCCGCAAGGCGCACATGGACCTCTTCGTGCGCGGCGAACTCGACTATGTGCTGGCCGACGACGACCGGCGGCTGCTTGCCTATGTCCGCACCTGGCAAGATGAAGCCGCCCTGGTGGTTTTCAATGCGTCCGAGGAGGCGCACACGGCGGATATCGCAATCGAAGGAAGCTTCACGGATGTGCTGGCGCCGGAAACGGCCGTGCAGTCGGAGGACGGCCAGCTCTCGCTGGAACTGCCTCCCCGGACGGCGATGATCCTGATTCGGGGGTGAGGGGAAAGCGGGGCGCTGCACCCCGGGAAGCACGGGAACGGAGGCGGTCCTCCGGTTAGCTTCCGACCAGCCGGAACCGGTCAAGCGGGGTAAAATCCGGACGAAATACTCCTTCCTCGATCCGATATACGCGATCTGCCCGGGGCAGGAACGCAGCCGAATGCGAGGCCACGATCGCAATGCAATCCTTGCGATAGCGATCCAGCACATCCATGACTTCCTGTGCTGTGGTGCTGTCCATGGCGGACGTGGGCTCGTCCAGAAGGAGCACCCGCGGATTGCGCACCAGTGCCCGCGCCAGACCTACCAGTTGCTGCTGCCCGCCGGAAAGCGCAGCGCCCCCTTCGCCCACAAGCGTCATGTACCCACCAGGCAACATCTCGAAAAATCGGAAAGTCCGAGTTCCTCGCATTTCCGTATGGCTTCCTGCGGACCCATCGCAAGGCCGAGCCGGATGTTATCGACCAGCGTCCCGCTGAATATCCGGATATCCTGAGGTACGACACCAAGAATATCCCGCCACCCGGTTACGGAAAATTCGTTCCAGTCGCACCCGTTAACCAGTACTTCTCCCGATTCGGGCACCGCAAGACGCTGTAACATCCGCAATAGCGAAGATTTACCGGATCCCGTGCTCCCGACAATCAACATGAGTTCCCCGCAATGGCAGGTAAACGAAACATCGCCGAGCAGGGTAAGCTGACCGGGATAGCTGAAGGTAACGCAGCGCGCATCAAGACGGCGCACGAACCCGACAGGACTCTTTGCGGTCTCTTCCGCAAGGTCGTATTCGGGACGAATCGAGGTAAATTGATAGATCCGGTCGAAAGCCACCTTCGCCTCCTGAAAATCCACGTTCGCCGTGGCCAGCGACTGGGCGCTCGGTACAATCATCCCGATCATTTGCAGGATGGCGACCATCGCTCCCATGCCCATGGCGTCACCGAGCACAAGGATCGATGCCCACGCAAGTACGCCGGTTACGATCAAGGCGCCGGCCATCGCCAGCACGCCGCCGAACTGTACGGCAACCCGGCCCAGGCGGAAAATCTCTTCCTGCAGGTGGGTGTACGTATCGCGCATCAGCCGGGTAAACACCGATTCGGCATTGGCCGACTTGATCGCCTCGATGCCCCGGATGGCTTCGACGTACCCGCTCTTGTTCAGCGAATGCGCCGTCATAATGCGTTGCTGTCCCTTCACGATAGGCTGGTGGAAATGTCGGGACACCAGGATAAAAAACAACAGCGCAAGAGCTACCGCCCCGGCAATTTCCGGGCTGTGGGCGAAAATGAACGCCATCCCCGCAACGAGGACCAGCGCCTCAATGACGACACCGCCCAGCACATGCGTTACGGTTTGCTGGAGCCGCTCGGTGTCGTTCAGACGGGCAATCAGGTCGCCCGTCTTGCGCGAACTGAAAAAGGCGTAGGGAAGGCGAAGCAGGTCGTCGAGAAATCGTCTCGTGATGCGGTTGCTGAAGGCACGAGCCTGTCCAAGAAGAAGCAGTTGCCGGACAATACCCATACTCGCCTGCGCCGCCAGTACCAGGAAAAGAAGCGCCAGCCCGATAGCAAGTTGCTCTGCGTTCCGCTGGGGGAGTATGTCGTCAATGAGCACTTTGGAAAAGAAGGCCATTGCGAGACCAAATGCAGATACAAGACCGCCAAGCGCAATCGACAGGGCAAGGGGGCGCATGTCTTCCCGGATAGCGTCCCGCAACCATTTTCGCTTGGCCGATTCCCGGCGCTTTCGAGTTATGAATCCGTGGCCGGGACGCAACAGCAAGAGCGCCCTGCTCTCCCATATTTTTTCGAGTCCCCTTGCGTCATACCAGACAAGACCGGCCTCCGGGTCGCCAATCAGAAAGTCATCTCCGAAACACCCGAAGAGAATCACGTAATGCTGGCGAACACCGTTCAGCACCACATGCAGCACCGCCGGCGCCTGCAGCGAGGCAAGGTCGTCCATCCCCGCCTCGTAGGGCTCCGATATAAGGCCGATTTTACCCGCCGCCTGGTGCAGGCCCAGCAGTGTGGTGCCCTGCGACATGGTGCCGCTGAGGCCACGCAGCCTCTCCATGGTTTCCTCGCCCCCGAAAAAACGGACGATCCAGGCAAGGCAGGCTACCCCGCAATCGGACTGGTCGAGTTGCCGGACGATCGACTTTGCCACCCGCTTGGTCGTTTCCCTGCGCAGGCTGCCGCTTCGAATCATGACCTGTCTTCCCCCGCAGCGGCTTCCGCGATCTCCCCGATCGAAGCAAGCCCCTCGAACGTCTCGCGCAGACGCCCGCCCGGACCGTATACAAGCGTCGTCGGGACTACATCGATGCCCAGGTTTTCCCCGAGCACCGAGGCGGTATCCCGGAGCACGTTGAACCAGGGCACCGCATCGATTCCCGTTTCCCGGGCAAACTCCCCTACCGCGTTGCGCTCTTCCCATGCCACAAAAAACACGTCATGCTCTTTCAGAAGAGCCGCGTGCTGCCTAAACGCGTGCAATTCCGCACGGCAGTACTCGCAAGTGGTCGTAAAGAATACGAGCACGACACTTTGCTCCCCGGCGGAACGCAAGGGAACAAGTACCCCCTGCAGATTCACGAGATACACTTCCGGAAGCTGAAGCCGACGTGCTGCCGCTTCGAGACGTTCGTTCCTTATATCGCGGGCCTGCACTCCAAGCCACGCCACCACGGCGAGCATCGCTGCTATAGCCAAAACGGCTCCGATCTTCTTCATCACATGCGGCCCTCAAAAAACGGAAAGAAGGAAAAACGTGAACCCGGCAACAAGGAGCGCTGTGCCGCCTCCATAGGAGACCACAACCAGCAACGTGACGTTGTGCGGGGGGCTGTCGGTAACAAGACGAATAGCGTGCACCAGCATCGCCGCGTATGCAACCTCAAACAGATTCAGGGTCCGCAAGAGATAGACAGCCCACATATTATCCTGGCCGATTTCCACGAGATTCACGGCGGAAAGCGGGTAAAAAAACGTGCTTGTACCCGGAAAAACGAGCGTCCAGGCAAGATGGGCGAGCGCGGCTGCAATCCATACGACCTCGGCCAGGGAGGCGGCATGGAAAAGATTGGAAAAACGCACGTTCCACGTGATGATTGCAGCGCCCAGGGCAAGGCACACCGTCGTAAAACCGATCTTCATGAACACATACAGCGGTGTAAACGCATACCCTATCCAGCGGAGCGGTCCACTGGCCTGGGGTAGTTGCGGAAGACCCGCTTCGGCAGGTGGCGTCTGCACGTATTCGTCGCTGATCCAATTTATTATGGCGTACAGCACCGCATAGCAGAACGGAAGCAGCCAGAACAACCATTTGTCGGGGCTTTTTTTCGACGTACTGTCAGCAGGTGGAGCCCACCCGCTGGAAGAAAGCGCAGCACGCGCCGTATCGTTTCCGAATGTCATCGCAGATTCCTGTCCTGTATCTCGTGAGACGTAATTTGTAAAAGGGAAAAAGACAATCAGGGGTGCGGGGGCGGATACATTACCGTATCCGCCCCCGCAGCGCATCAACTTCCGCAGAGGGCATAGCACAGGCCGTTCCCTGCCAATCCCATTGGATTGAATGGACCGGTACTGCTGCAAATCCACCAGGCCAGTAAGTACCGTGGGGATTTTCCGTCGCACGGGGTGTCGGCGCCGCCTGATACAGCGGTCATTCGGATAGCGTCAAGGATTTTCATGGTCAATCACTTTTTTAAACGAGTTTTGAAATAGCAACAGCCCGCGCAGCGTCGAAAAGTCCGACCTACGCGACGCCGACTTCGTCCATGCGCACCTGTCTGGCGCACAGCACGATGTCGGACCAGTGTTGCACGAGTGTTCCATATGCGCCGACCAGATCGCGCAAGTGCGATCTGCGTTCGGCGGCACTGCCGGTCAAGTCGACCGGCGCATTGCATTCCGGCTGCGTAACAAACCGCTCCAGCATATCCGCCAGGCGTTCCAGATCCGCCCGCATGGGCGGTATCGATCCGACGGGACCCGACAACGCATGTTCTATATGCAGCATCAGCATTCCTGCGGATCGCTCTACGGCAGTCCGGCACGCACGGTCGAAATCGGGCTGGCCAAGCGATCCATACGCCGCGAGACGATTCCCGAGATCGCGCAGCCTGCGAGGCAACCGATCGGGCTGAGAGGCGCCCCATTCCTCAATCAGGGCGGTCAGGATGTCGTTGGTCCTGAACCCTTCGAAATCGATCTCCTCGGGGAACGGTGCACGCTCCCGCAGAGGACGATGCCCGATGGCGTAACCCTCGCAGAATCCCCGAAGAAGCAGGGGAAAAACGGCTTCCAGTGTTGCGCTGAACACACCGTCCTCGTTGCGCCCCGCGGGCATAAACGGAGGGAGCGTTTGCCGGTTGTCGATGCCCACATTCATGCCGAGACAGAACAACCCGTTGCCGATGGTGCGGCGCGTAACGATGCGGCCTACCTCGCGGGTGCGCATGCCTTCCGCATATCCGTACCGGACCAGTCTGCCAAGAGAAGCTCCCTCAAGAAACAGCCTCGATACATTCGACGACGTGCCGGCATCTCCCGCATGGCCGATGAAGGTAAGTCCAATCCCGGCATCCGGAAGACGCCGCAGCAGGTGCGGCTCCAGGTCATCTACGGCAATATCTCCCCAACCGGATTCTTCCAGCAATTGCACGGCCGGGCGCCCAAGGAGCTTTTCATGCACTTCGATAAAACTTGTCTCCCCTGCCGACTCCCAATCGCAAGCGCCGAACCAGTACTCGTTGGGATCGGCTTTCGAAGAAAGGGCTATGCCGGATCGGGTATCCGGCCCCTCGAACAGAGGCAGCCTCGTATCGTCATCGACCTGCACAGAGAGCTCGCCTCCTGTAGCCAGCAACAGCGCATTCCGGTTCGCCCCGTAATTCGTGCCGCACGTTGCGTGCCCATAGAGTGCAAAACGCAATACGTCGAGGCTGCAACCGGTCTCGTCCGCGAGTGTGCGTATCAGATTTTCCCGCCAGATCTCATCAAGATGCTCCACCTCGATATCGACCTCGTTTCGCAAGGCGTCGAGAGCCGACGCGAAGCGCACCTGATCCGGTACGGAAGAGCTGTCCGCAACGACGAAACGCACCCGGCGCCCATGCATGGACACATTTGCATGATAGGACCGAAGCGCAGCCAGCACACTATCCGTACGATCGCGGGTCGGAATGCCTATCGCCGATATTCCATTGCTCTCGTCGGACAACGTTGCGCCGTCCACCCCATAACACACCACCTCTTCCCGGACAGCGCTTTCTGCGGTCAGCATGCCGTCCTCGACCCACCCGCGCCACGTTCCGGAATCCGCCGCGCCCGCAACTCCGCCGGCATAGTCCCGGCGTATCCGACGCTCATGCACAGCAAGGCTCCGAAACCTGTCTGCCCTGAAAAGTTGCGCTGCTTCTGCGGCAGACAACACGCTGGCCGTGTCCGTACGCCGCGAACGAACCAGGACACGATCACTTCCCAGGCCAACCGCCTCCACATCAAAACAACGATACCGCTCTGCGACGGCCCGTACGGAAGCATGCTGCGCCATGCCATCGGCATACAGCAACATGCGGGACATCCAGCAGCGAGCAAGGTCCGGCGGCCCAACTCGCCGGATACCTTGCTTCGGATCCCCGATGACGTATTTCCCGGACCGGAAACCGTAATACACCACAAACCTGCCTTTCCCGTCCTCTCCATCCTCCCAATGCAGGATTCCCGGCGCTTCAAGGATTCTCAAACCGGACAGGGTTCCTTCATACCCGCGCACATCGAGCCCGGCATCCGAAAGCGCCTCGTACAGGTCCAGCATGGATTCGCCGCATACATGGATTCCATCGCTATCGACGCCGTGATGATCCAGCAGCGCCGCAACACAGACTCTCTCCCCTGACGGTTCTTCCATGGCGCGAGCGAATGCCCGCTTTACACGTTGCGGATCCATACTATCCCCACTGATGCGGCCGGATGTCCCGGCTTCCTTGTCTCACGAACTATTCTTCAGGAACTGCTCCGCTTCGACATTCCGCGCTTGCGATGTTTGCTTCCGCAGCAAAAACACCTGCGCGACGATCGCTAACTGCAGAATCTCCGGCAGGCACGGGCATACCGGCGGGCAGTGCCCACGATGCCTCCCCAACCCGACCGGCTGAACCCGACCACGGCGCCGACCACTGTGCAGCCGGTCACGATGTACGATCCCAGCTTGCCGCAACGCGACGTGCCACCCATGTGCTGCATTTCCTCCAATGAAAGAGTCCTCATAATTCCACCTCACAAACAGGGTTTGAAATAAAGCAAAACCGGCTCCCGATCCGGCGCAAACGACCTGACACGGATTTGCGCCTCTCACGGCCGGCCCGTTGCGGGGTCGTTCCCCGCTTCCGCGCCATAAGACACCGGAAATGCCCGGATATGACCTCGCGGCGTAATTTTTTTACGGGCGTCGATCTTCTTACCGGCGTATCTTGCCGCAGTCGAAACAGAACGGACCTGCGCCTTATCCATCACGCCGCGCATCTCCCTTAACCCCTCCCCTGCGCACCCGCTACATACGTCATGCAATCGCTCACGCCGAACGTCATCGTCGAAGCCATCGAGCCGGTGCTGCCCTTCTGGGTGGACCGCCTCGGATTCACCGTCACCGCCAAAGTCAACGAAGGGGATCGTCTCGGTTTTGTCATCCTGACGCACGGCCCGGTCGAAGTGATGTATCAGACTGTGGAAAGCGTCCGAAACGACGTGCCGGAACTGGTCGATATTCCCTTGCGGGGAAACGCGCTGTTCGTCAAGGTGGCGACCCTGGAGGAGCTCGACGCCATAGACGAGGCGCTGGCCGACGCGGACCGGGTTATTCCCCGCAGAAAGACCTTCTACGGAGCCGACGAGATTACCGTACGCGAGCCCGTCGGAAACGTGGTGACATTCGCCCACTTCGCCAGGTCGTAAGACGCCCAAACACCGTTTTGAGTAAAAATTACTCCGAAATGGAGTAGAAATTACTCCAAAAAGGAGTAAAAACTACTCAGAAGGGATAAAAACGGATCATTGGGACCCGGCGAGAAACGGGCGCACGGCTTCCGCCCAGATGGCATAGCCCGTTGCGTTCATGTGCAGCCCGTCGTCCACAAAAATGTCCGGCAACGGCTCGCCGTCCTCGCCCAGCATGGGGGTGAAAACATCAATATAGTCGAGGCGATCGCGGGCGCCGGCATACTCCTCGATAAGCCCGTTGGCTTTCCGCATCTCATCCATGAGCGCCCGGCGCGCCAGACTCGGCTTGATGGCGATGAATGCGATGCGGGTATCCGGCAACCGGTCATGCACCAGGGAGACAAATTCCTGGTAATCCGCAAAGACCTGTTCAGCGGTCTTGCCGGCAGCCACATCGTTGTCTCCTTCGTACACCAGGATAAGCCGCGGGGCGTACGGCGTAACGATCCGGTCCGCAAAATGGATCAGGTCCGACATTTGCGAACCCCCGAACCCCCGATTGATAACCCGGGCATCGGGAAAATCTTCCGCCAGCGTGCTCCACATGCGAATGGACGAACTGCCTGCAAAGAGGATAGCGCCCTCAGGCGGCGGATCCGTCTCGTCCATTTGCTCGAAGGCCTGTATGGCCTCTTCCCATCGCTCCTGGGCAAGAGCCGGTGTCCATGCCGGGAAAAGCATCAGGATACCGGCAAGAAGAGCCGGATACAGGGAGGCTTTCATATACTTCATAGCTGTACGCTCCATATTTCATCCCGGTGAACCGGAGGTGTTTTCGGAAAAGCTCCTGCGCCAACTCTTCCTTATCCATCATCTCCTGCCCCCCTGATTCGTACCTATCGAAGCCATAAACTCCACGAGGTCCCGGATCTCCCTTTCCGAAAGTAAGACGGACATGTCGGGCATCGCGGAAGGGCCGCCTTCCGTGCCGAAACCCGGCGCAATGCGAGCCGCCGGATCCACAAGGGATTCGAGCAACTGCATCCGGTCCAGCAGCGACCCGATCCCGGCAAGGGACGGCCCTACGCCATCCTCTCCGCGAATCGGATGACAGCGAGTGCATTCGCCTGCAGAACTTCCCATGAAAACCTGCAGGCCACGCCTCCGGTTGCCGCCGTAGAGCGCAGCCGCAAACGGCGGATTCGCCGTCCGCCAGGCTCCTGCCCGGGCCTTCAAATCATCAGAACCGGCCGCCTCCACCGCTTCCAGAATATCCAGGTGGATTTCCGGCGCGGCTTCTCCGTTTTCGAGCCGACCCAGCAGTTCGCCCAGCACTTCGGTCGTTTGCGGGGAGGGCAAGCCACTCAGCGTGGTCAGCGCACTCTGCTGCTCCGGCACCCCGCCCTGGCTCAGGGCTTCGCCAAGCACGGACGCCACTTCGTCATTGCTCAAATCGGTTTCCGTCACCAGTTCGAGCGCCAGCATGCGTACGTCGGCGCTCTCATCCGCGAGCGCCTGCCGCACGGCTCCCGCATGATCCGCTTCCGGTATGTCCAGCAGCGCCTGCAAGGCTGCTGCGCGGACTTCCTCCGAGTCGTCCATGCGCAGCCGATCCGCGAGGTAGGCCCCGGCGCCGTCGATATGCAGGCGGGCGACCGCACCGGCGGCCGCTTCGCGCACTGCCGCCGCCTCATCGGCTAACAGCATTTCGGCGAGGGGCGTGACCGCTTCCTGCGCCGCCGTCGCAGCGCGGTGTACCGGCCCCAGATATGCACCATCTACCCGATCGAGCGTGGAGGGCTCCGCCCACACACCCAACACGGCAATGGCTTCCGCGCGCATCGCCGCGGGCGCGTCGGCCTGTGCTGCATAGGCCGCCAGACGACCGGCGTCGGCATCGCCGCCCACCCGCAGGTTCGCGCTGATCGCCCGGCGCAAAAGCGGCTCGTTCTCGAAAGAAGTGACGTCCAGCAGGGCAGCCAGAGAAGGCAGGGCCTCGGGGATGCCCCCGTCGTCGTTGATGGCGCGGGCGGCCTCCGTAACCACAAATTCGTCGGCGTCGGCAAGAAAGGCCGAAACCCCTTCGTGCTGCATCCGGCGCAGCGCAAGCACGGCCCCCATACGTACCGCCTCAGAGGTATGACCGGTAAGCGCCATGAGCGCCTCCGCATCGCCAAGCCGGCTCAGGGCCAGAGAACCGGCGTGGCGCAGATATATGTCCTCGCCCCCGGCCTCCTCAAGCATCGTCACCAGCCCATCCAGTGCGGGGCGGTGCGCAATGCGTCCGAGGGCCTCTGCTGCAAAGAAACGGACCCGGTCGGAATCGTCGGCAAGAAGCGGCGCAAGCAATTCGCCTGCCGCCGCATAACGTACGTCTCCAAGCACCCTGGCGGCCTGCGCGCGCATTTCAGCGTCCGGGTCCTCGAGCAAGGCAGTCAACGGCGCGGCTTGTGCAGCATCCCGCAAGGCCAGTTGCCATATCCCCCATATACCATGAATGCGGGCATAGGCCGTTTCGGTCTGCCGGACGGCTCGCAGAAGCGTTTCCGCATCTCCCCGACGGGCCAGTTCGAACTGCGCCTTTTGCCGCACCCGCATGTCCGGGCTATGCAGCAGATCGTAGAGCGCATCCGATTCGGCCTCCCCGAAATCCGCGGCCAGTTGCGCGCGCACCTCGCTGCGCACCGCTTCATCCGGTTCGGCGGCGTCGAGTTTCCAGACGCGCCCGGCGCCCTTGGTGCGCCATCCGTCGATCCAGTCGGCAAAGTACAGCGCGCCGTCCGGGCCGAACGCCAACCCCACGCCGAGTACGCTCTTCACGACCACATCTTCTTCCGCCAGTTCGAAACCCGCTCCCCTGGGCGCAAGACGAAACGCATGAATATCCGAAGTGAATGCGGAACCGGTATACTCGGACATGAAAAACCGGCCGTTCCAGGCTTCGTTCAGCGCCGTGCCGGGATTGTACACGATCCCCGTCGGGCCGTCATGATAATTCATGATCGGAGGGGTAATAAAGGCCGCCTGCCCTTCGAAGTGCGGCAAATACATTCCCTCGTCCATCCAGGGCTTATAGGGATTGTTCGTTTCTTCGTGGTATTTGCCGAATTGCCAGTGCGTTCGCCAGCCGCTGTCTGATCCCTCGACAAGGTATACGAGCCGCTCGCTCTCGTTCGGGTGATCCCCGTCGTTGTCCACGCTGATCAGGTTGCCGTGCGCATCGAACGCAAACTCATGCGTATTGCGCAGTCCGCGGGCAAAGAGTTCCAGCCCGGAGCCGTCGGGAAAGGCCCGGAGAATAGCCCCCTGATGAGGATAATGGATGGCCTCCCCTTCTTTGGAGACAAGACTCAGCCCCATATCGCCGACGCCCCAGTAAATGCGTCCTTCCGGCCCTACGGTGATGCCGGACACGCCATGCCCGGAAAATCCGGGGTGGACATTGTATCCCCAACTCAAGGTGGTTACGTCCGAGGCGTCCGGGGCGGCATTTCCCAATGCATCTTCCAGCCGGTACACACCCGGCGCTGCGGACAGATAAATATCCTCTTCGTGCACCAGCACCCCCCCCAGAATATCCGAAACCAGCGTATTGAAACCGGCAACGAGCGTGTGCGCCCGGTCGGCCACGCCATCGCCGTCGGTATCTTCGATGCGATAGAGCCGCTCCTTGACCACCGTCAGATCGCGCCAGTCCCGCGACCCGTCTTCGTTGAGATCGGGCATCCATTCGTTCTCGTCGCTCAACTCCGGAGCCATGACCTCCCTCATAAACGCTTCGAAGTCATGGGTCGTTTTCATCGCGAGCGCGTCGAGTCGCCAATCCGGGTGCTGCCGTATGTCCAGCAGGCCCATGGTCCGGCTCGACCTGGTAACAAGTATTTCGCCGGTGTTCGCCACATCGATGGCCACAGGGTCCTGGATCAGATCCTCGGTGGCGTACATGGAAAGAACCAGGCCGGGTGCAGCGGTTGCCTCGAGGGAGGCCTCCGTGTCCCGAGCCTTGTTCACGGCTTCGGCGGGATCCAGTTCGACGGCGGGTTCGGACGCAAAAACGAACGGCAGCGTATCCGGGGGCGCAACAACCCGCTCGCCGCTACTTTGCGCAGGACTACATGCGGAAAACGCACCGGAAAACAACAGGACAAGCGCCGGGACAAACAGGTGAAAACGACAGGGAGAACGGGACATCAGCGAAGTACAGGAGAGGGTGAACATCGAGGCCGCACGGGCAGTATATGATGTTGCGCGATCTGGCGCACTACAGAGCATAACGATAGAAAATTATTGCATGGGAATCCACCAGGAAACGAACCGGAAAATCCCTGCGGCCGCCGCGCTGAACAGAAAATTACGCGAGGCTGTGAAGCAGCGCGCCGGATATGCTTCTTCCAGGAACGGATACCCTTCGGGCACGCACCGGGACATCCCGGAATCCATGCGCCTGTGGTTTCTGGACACGCCGCTCGGGCCCGTGCTGGCCGGACGCACCGGCGGCTCCGGCACGACCGGCGGGCTGTGCCTGCTGGCATTCCCCCCCGAAGAAACATTCCGGGAAACCGATTCCCTTGCCGAATATCTGACGGGGCTGGAGCAGCGGTTGGACCCGCCTGTTTCCTGCGGCGGCGAGTCGGAAAACGGCGTCGGGGTTGATCCGCTGGCGAAGCAACTGGAACGGGAACTCACCGAGTGGTTCGCCGGAGCACGCAGGGATTTCGACCTACCGCTTGCTCTGCGCGGAACCCCATTCCAGCAAAGCGTATGGGAGGCGCTTCGCGCCATACCGTACGGAGCGGTGCAATCCTACGGGGAATTAGCCAAAGTGCTCGGAAACCCCGAAGCTGTGCGAGCGGTAGGCGCGGCCAACGGACGCAACCCGGTCTCCATCATCGTACCGTGCCACCGGGTGATCGGCGCAAACGGCTCGCTGACCGGCTATGCAGGCGGCCTGGAACGCAAACGCTTTCTGCTGGCCCTGGAAAAGAGCCAAACTCCAGAAGCACAGGGAGAATTGTTTT
The DNA here is from genome assembly GCA_965117025.1 of Rhodothermales bacterium. Classification (GTDB taxonomy): domain Bacteria; phylum Bacteroidota; class Rhodothermia; order Rhodothermales; family VXPQ01; genus VXPQ01. Next base: position 2,564,662 of record OZ220746.1, on the reverse strand, counting down.
AGGGATACTCTGATCAAAACCGCTTCGCTCAGTCTCTGAATTTCGCGGACTTAATCAGAGTATCCTTGAGTAAATCCCCCCTACTCCGTAATCGCCCGGTCCAGTTCCTCCATCACCTCACCGTACTGCGCCCAGTCGCCGGATTCGAACGCTTGACGCAACCGGCTCCACAGCGCGCGCACACGCTCCAGATCGTCCGCTGACACCACCGGAGAGACCTCTACAGCCTCTTCGGCATCCGGCGCCTGCTCCCCGGACACCACGACCGCGGGAGCAGGCCCTTCACCAAATATCTCGGCCAGCGATTCGTCCAGGGTCGGTTCCATAGCGATATCATCCCCGAACGCTACGATGACCCGCTGCAACTGCGGAATGTCCACCCCCTCGGCAAGCAGAAACACCGGTTCGACGTACAGGAACGAATTCTCGATGGGAATGACCATGAGATTGCCCCGGATCACCCGCGAGCCGCGCTGATCCCACAACGCCAGTTGCTGGGAGATTTCCGGGTCCTGGTCGATACGGGCCTCGATCTGGGCCGGTCCGTAGATAAGACGCTGCTTGGGCAACTTGTACACGACGAGCCGCCCATACTCCTCCGGATCGGACTTCGCCGCCATCCATGAGATCATGTTGTCCCTGTTTTCGGGCGTGAGCGGGCTGATCAGCATGAATTCCAGTACGCCGCGGGCATCTTCCGCCGCCGCATCGTCCGGCTCCGCGGGAAGCCGGGCCAGCACATAGTACGGCTCCATGATGAGCTGCTGCCCCCCGTACTTCTCGAACGGCCGCGTCCACAGGTCCTCGTTGTTGTAGAACACCTGCGGATTGGTCATGTGATAGCGATTGAACCGTTCGAGCTGAATTTCGAAAAGGTCCTGCGGATAGCGGAAATGGCGCTCGAGTTCCGGAGGGATATCTTCACGCGCCTTGAACAGATTCGGGAAGATGGACCGGTACACCTGCAATACGGGGTCCTGGTCGTCCACGATATAGTAATCGACCGTGCCCTCGAAGGCGTCCACCATAATCTTGACCGAATTCCGGATATAATTGAAATTCCGGAACGGCTGGGAATACGGAAAATTCCGTGAGGTCGTGTAAGCGTCCTGCACCCAGTACAACCGCCCGCTGCCGAGCACGAGATACGGATCGCGGTCCAGTTCCAGAAACGGCGTAATCCGCTCGATGCGTTCCTGCACGCCCCGCCATATCTGCAGTCTGCTTTCGGAGTGAATGTAGTCCGAGAGGAGAATGTTTATATCCCTGAGTTCCCAGGCATACAACAGACGATGGAACAAGGTACGAATGGACAACCCGCCCTGCCCCTCGTACGAATTGTACACGTTTTCGTCGCCGCTGGGATAATGCAGTTCCTGAATGCCCGTATTGACGATGTAGTATTCGCCGCTCTCTTCTTCCCCGTAATAAATGGCCGGATTGTCCACGGCCAGTTCCTCGTACCCGAAATCCGGGGGCAAGTCCTTGACGACCAGTATCGGCTCGCCCTGGCTGTTCATTTCCGTCACGGGGCTCAAGGCCAGACCGTACCCGTGCGTGAACTGCAAGCGGCGGTTCACCCAATTGTTCGCCTGACCCGGAAGTTCCGTCGATATCTCGCGGGCCGATACCATCACCTGCTTTACGTCGCCGCCGTACTCGTACCGGTCGTTGTCTACGGAGAAAAATTCGTAGTACGTGCGGATTTCCTGGAGCTGCTTGTAGGTCTGGATCAGCAACCGGGGGTCCCAGAGCCGGATGTTGTCCACAGCGTCCCGGTTTTTTTGAATATCGCCGATCCTGAGTGTGTCGTCGGCCTCGTACTCGATCTCCGTGACTTCATGGAGGTTATAGGCCAGCCGGGTCATGGCGATATTGTGTTCCAGGTACGGCGTCTCCAGTTCGAGCTCGTTCGGTTCTACAAGAAACTGCTGCACCAGACCGGGAAGCACCATGCGGCCCAGCACCCAGGCAAGGACGGCTACGCCGACTGCAGCCCCCATCATCCTGCGGCTGACGGCCCGCCTCGTGCTCACGACAAGGAACACGGCAAGCAACGCCACCGTGACGAGCGCAATCCACAGCGCGGGCAGCACGATCTTCACATCGGTGAATCCCGCGCCGAAGACAATCCCCTGCGAGGAGAAGAGAATTTCGTAGCGGTCCAGGAAAAGACCGAACGCAAGCAGGAGGAGCCAGAGTGCGGCATTCAGTTTGAGGTGCGTGCGGACATTTTTCCGGCCATGGAATCCCCGGCGTATGCCTTCGAACACGAGGAGGCGCAACGTCGAATAGATTCCCAGCAGAAAAAGCAGCGTAATGAAAACAAGCAGCGCGAAGGAGGTTTGTATCATCTCCCAGAAAGGGAGCTGGAACATGTAAAAACCGATATCCTTGCCGAAAATGGGGTCGGTCTGCCCAAAGGGCTCATTCCACAAAAACCGGAGCGATTCGTCCCATCCGAGGTAAAAAGTGAGGGCGAACAGAAGGGCGAAAAACAGCGCCACGCCGGTCAGTATCTTCTTCACGCGACCGTATTGTTTCGGCTCGCCGAGATTCAGTTCGATGTCCTGGAGCGGCGTGCCGGCGAAGGTCGCCCAACGCAGTTCCCGGGCCAGCATCCGCGCATTGGCCACCAGGAACACGCCGGCAATCAAAAACGCCAGGACACCGAGACTCAACTTCGCGAGTTTGAGTGTCCAGAAAACGCCCTCGTACCCTACCTGGCGCATCCACAGCCATTCGAAAATGGCCGTGGAAGAAAGGCTCAGTACGATGAGCGGTATGATGATATAGAGAAGAAGGCGAAGGCGTCGCGGCATAGGATCACGGCGTGGGTGAGGGCCCTTATCTTGTGGGGGCGTAAAAAATCCGGCAACCTTGTCGGGGCGAATTTCTGTTTATATTGTATAAATACCCCCGGAATTATACGGTGTACGCAATCAATTTGTTGAGATCTGCCAAAAACTCACCTCCACGGTCCCTGATCGGACGGTTCCTCCGGAGGGCATTCCCGGCACAGGTCGTGCTGCTCCCGTTTGTTTTCGGAACCGCTTCCGCACAGGATGCAGCGCCGGTCGTAAACGAATTCATGGCGTCGAACTCGGTGACGCTGTACGACGAGGACGGAGACGCCTCGGACTGGATCGAACTGTATAACCCGACCGGACAGGCGATCGATCTCAGCGGATGGGGGCTCACCGATAACGAGGAGCAACCCGATAAATGGAAATTTGCGGGAAAAACGCTCAGCGCCGGCGAATATTTCGTCGTGTTCGCTTCCGGAAAGGACCGGAAACCCGGAGCAGGCGTGTGGAACAGCGTGGTACGGCGCGGCGACCTGTTTCGCTATTTTCCGGGCACTGAACAACCCCCCGCCAACTGGAACGAGCCGGGATTCGACGCCAGCGCATGGGACGAGGGAATCAGTGCGCTCGGATACGAACGGGATGGCGCGGGTGCGGATATTCAGACAGAGGTGGACATCGAAGAATTGCTCTCCCTGTACGCGCGCATCGAATTCACGGTGGACAATCCGGGCGATGTACTTCAGGCCGTGTTGCACATGGACTATGACGACGGGTTCGTGGCGTACCTGAACGGCCAGGAAATCGCCCGCAGCTTCATGAATTCGGGCATCCCCTCTTTCGACACCCCGGCTTCGGGCCTGCACGAGGCGATGATCTATCAGGGCGGCGAGCCGGAGCCGTTCGCCATATCGAACCCGCAAGACCTGCTTCGGGAAGGCGTGAACGTACTGGCTGTCGAGGTGCACAATGCAAACGCCACCTCCTCGGACCTTACGCTCATCCCGTTCCTTTCCCTGCAAACGGAAACGCGACCGGCAGCGTACCGCGGAACGGCCCCGGAAATCACGTTCGCTTCCCGGACCGAGTTTCACACCAACTTCCGCCTTGCCCGCGGCGGCGAATACCTTGCGCTCATCGACCCGGACGGACAACCCGTATCCGAGTTTACACCGGAATATCCGGAGCAACGCCCCGACGTGTCCTACGGCTTGATCGACGGGGGGTATACCTGGTTCGACCTGCCCACGCCGGGCGGACCCAACGTACCGGGCATGAGCGATGTCCTCACGGCGCCCACGTTCAGCGCAGCGGGCGCTATTCTCGAAGAGCCGTTCTCGCTGTATCTGTTTCCCGAAACGCCCGGCAGCATCGTCCGCTACACGCTGGACAATTCGGACCCCTCCGAAGAGAACGGGACGCCCTACACCGGACCGCTTTACATAGACGAAACGACCGTGGTGCGCGCCGCCGCTTTCATGGAAGGCGTGGCGCCCTCGGCCAGCGTAACACGCACGTACATCTTCCCGAAAGACGTGATCGGGCAATCGCAGGGAAACATGGTAGCAAAGGGATGGCCTGCATTCTGGGGCGGCAACGACGTGGATATGGGGATGGACCCGAATGTCGTCGAAGGACAGGAAGACGACGTGATGGCGGCGCTGACGGCCGCTCCCTCCTTCTCTATCGTACTCCCGTTCGACTCCCTCTTTGACGGCGCACGGGGGATATACTCCAACGCGCTCAATTACGGGCGGGACTGGGAGCGGCCCGCCTCCCTCGAACTCATCTATCCCCCGGACTTCCCGCCCGAGCCCGGCCCCCGTGCCCGGCACGGAGATCGGGACGGATTCGCGGTCAACGCAGGCGTGCGCATCCGCGGAGGATGGAGCCGCAACGACGGGAACCCCAAGCATGCCTTCCGCCTGTATTTTCGGGGCGAATACGGGCCGGGCACCCTTTCCTACGCACTCTTCGGCGATGAGGGCGTGGACGAGTTCGACAAATTCGACCTGCGCACTTCCCAGAATTATTCGTGGTCGTTCAACGGCTCTCCGGCCAATACGATGGTTCGCGAGGTGTTCTCCCGGGATACCCAGCGCGACATGGGCGTCCCCTACACCCGCAGCCGCTACTACCATTTGTACCTGAACGGCCAGTACTGGGGGCTCTTTCAAACCCAGGAACGATCCGATCACTGGCACGGCGCTTCCTATCTCGGGGGCAATCCGGACGACTACGATGTCATCAAGTCCGCCGGGCTCGACGGAGGATATGATGTAGAGGTTACGGCCGGGGTCTTCGACGACTGGCGCTTTCTTTACGACGAAGCCAATCGGCTGGCCGCACTGCCTGCAGAAGAGGAACGTGACGCGCTGTACATGAAACTGCAAGGGCTGAACCCGGACGGGTCGCGCAACCCCGACTACCCGGTGCTGCTGGATGCGGACAATCTGATCCAGTATATGCTCATCATTTTCTGGACCGGGAACACGGATTCGCCGATTACGCCGTTCAACGGAACCAACAATTTCTTCGGTATCCGGGAGCGCGGAGGCGAGCGGGGCTTCACCTGGTTTGCGCACGACAGCGAGCATTCCCTTTTTTCGACCTCGCAGTTCGGAGACGGCCACAACCGGACCGGGCCCTTTCCCGCAGGAGACCAGTTCCAGCGCAGCAACCCGCAGTGGCTTCACCAGCAATTGATGGGGTCGAACGAATACCGGCTCCGGTTCGCGGACCTTGCGCAGCGTCACCTGTCCGGCAACGGAGCATTGACCGCGGCGGAGGCCATAACCCGGTGGACAAGTCGGGTCGACGAAGTGACCCCGATCATCCTTGCGGAATCGGCCCGGTGGGGAGACTCCAAAAGAGAACCGGCTTTCACACCCGCTGACTGGCTCCAGGAAGTGACTTCCGTGCAAAACGGGTTTCTCTCCACGCGGACTCCCATTATCCTCGAACAACTCAGAAGAACCTACCGGTACGAATTCGGGAGACCCCACAACGCCCGGGTGGAAGCACCTCTGTATCCGGCCGTGGATGCACCCGTGTTCAGCCACCCGGAAGGCGAATCGTCCGACCCCTTTACGCTGACCATGCAGACTCCGTCGGGCGGAACCATTTTCTATACGCTGGACGGCGCCGATCCCCGTATGCCCGGCGGGGATTTTTCCGGATCGGCCATGGCGTACGACGGCACGGGGATCGCCCTCTCCGGGTACAACCGGATACGGGCGCGTGTCCGCTCGGACGACGATATCTGGTCGGCATTGGAAGAGGCTGAATACTTTGCAGGCATCGCCTCCCCCGGTTCTTCGCGACTCGTCATTTCGGAAATCCACTACAACCCGACGGAGCCCACCGACGCGGAAATCGCGGCGGGATTCGACAACAACGACGATTTTGAATTCATCGAACTGCACAACCCTTCCAGCGCACCGGCTGCGCTGGGCGGACTGGCGTTTACCGACGGCATTACCTTCGCCTTCGGGGAAGAGACGCTTGCGCCGGGCGCCCGAATCATCGTGGCAGCCAACGAGAACGCTTTCCGCATGCGATACGGACCGGGAGCGAATGTGGCCGGCAGTTACGCCTCGGGAAGACTCAGCAACGGCGGCGAGGCCCTGACGCTCAGCAATGCTGCCGGAGAGCGCCTGATTCACGTCGAATACAATGACGGCGACGCCTGGCCGGCGAGAGCGGATGGCGGCGGCAGTTCGCTGACGCTGGACCCCGCTGCCGCCGACCACATCGACCGTGCCGGAGCGTGGCGGGCCAGTGTCGAATACGGCGGATCGCCGGGCGCATCGGGGCGCGCCTCCTTCCGCGACGTGATCATCAATGAATTGCTTGCGCACAGCGATCCCCCCGATGTGGACGCCATCGAGCTGCACAACCCCACCAGTCGGCCGATCGACATCGGCGGGTGGCTTTTGAGTGACGGCACGCCCCTGGACAAATATCGCATTCCCGATGGAACGACCATCGAGGCCGGCGGATACGTGGTCTTTGACGAGAACGACTTCAATGCCCCCGGCGCCGAAAATGGCTTCGCCTTGAGCAGCGCATACGGGGATGAGGTGCGACTGGTCGCCACGGATGCGAACGGGAATCCCGCCCTGTTCGCCGACGAAGTCGCCTTCGGCGCCACGCGCACCGGGGAAACGATCGGCCTGCCCCCGGGCGAAATCGATGCCTTTGTGCCCTTGCAGGAACCCACGCTGGGCGGTCCGAACAGCGCACCGCGACCGGCACAGATCGTGTTTCGGGAGATTATGTATCACCCCCCGGGCAACAACCCGAATCTCGAATACGTCGCGCTATACAACGCAGGCAACAGCGCGGAAAACCTGGCCGGATGGACCTTGCGGCACGGCGTAGACTTCACGTTCCCTGATGGACTCCAGCTCGCACCGGGGGACAGTTTGTTCGTAACAGCCTTCGACCCGGCCCTTGCAACCGAAAATGAAGCCACGCTTCGGTTGGCGTACGGCTGGGACGACGGACGGCGCCTGATCGGAGGCTGGGAAGGCCGCCTTGCAAACGAAGGAGAAACCATCGAACTGAACCGCCCGGACGATCCCCCGGCGGACGATCCGTCGTTCGTCCCGGAAATACTCGAAGAGCGGGTAACCTGGACCGATATGGCACCGTGGCCCGAAAGCGCGGACGGCGGAGGGGCTGCATTGTACCGGACAAACGTTGCCGGCCTCGGAAGCGACCCGGCCCATTGGGGAACGATCATGCGAACCCTCACCGTACACCCGATCGAACGTCTGCCCGATCCCCCTGAACTGTACGGCAGGACGTTCGATCTATCGGCGGCATACCCCAATCCGACGCAGGGAATATCCCGCACCCATCTGACGGTCGGCAGAACACAGCATGTCCGCGCCACGCTATACGACATGCTCGGACGCGAGGTGCGCAGCATCCTGAACGGCACGGTGGCTTCCGAAACGATCGAAACGCTTGTCGTGGACGGGGGCGCCCTGGCGAGCGGCCTCTATATCCTGCGCATCCGGGGCGAAGATTTCTCCGCCATGCGGTCGTTCACGGTCGTGCGGTAGGCGGCGGCCCACCTGACCCGCTGGCCTGCCCGCCGCTCATAGTCGTACGGTAAAGCCATGCCTGCCGCCAGAGCAAAACGGAATATGGCTGCGCTGCCGATCCGCTCCGCAGGGATTACTGGTGCTCCTTCACGTAGATATTACGGAACTGTACGAGTGCGGGCGGGCTGACCCATTCCCCGGCGTCGTTCTTGTGGCCATGGTGCTGCAACCCGATGGGACCGCAGTCGGGAATTTCGTTCAGGTGAATGCGGTCGATGACAAGCTGGCCATTGATCCAGATGGTCATGAACTTGCCACGAACGACGATTTTCGAAGCGTTCCATTCGCCGATGGCATTGTCCGCATTGACGAGCGGCAAGGCGGCCCGGCGCACTTCCGGCGGCTGGTTCCGATCCATGCGGTAGCCATAGACTTCCCCGGATCCGTACGGCCAGTTCCATATGTTGTGCTGGGCCTTGCCGTGACCCCGCGGAAGAATACCCGAATCGGAATCGGGCACGGACATCACCATGGGATTGCCGTCCTGATCCATCTTGTGCGTGCCATCGGCAAGAATGATCGGTACCCGGGGGTTTGTGTACGGCGCTACGGTGGTGAGGCGCCAGTCTATCTTGAGCGTGTAGTCGCAATAATCCTTTTCGGTCCAGAGGCTCTTGTCTCCTTCGGCCTCGCTTTCTGCGTCATAGTCGATCACGCCATCGACCACCTTCCAGTGACCGCCGTCGCCTTCGGGAATGACCCAGCCGTCGAGATTTTTCCCATTGAATATGGTAGTATAGCCCTCGGGGGCCTGCATCTGGGCATGGGCCGTCCGGGGTACGGCGCACAGCGCGAGCAATAGAATCATGCAGAGCGAAAGTGCATAGCGTGTCGATTTCATGGTGTCAGAGGTATGATGAGAAATGATTTGTTGCACGGATTATCGCATAGACACGCCGGAGCGCCCCCGGGTTTCCCGGCGGCGCTCCGACCGTTCATTGCAATGGATGTATGCATACGCGTTCGCGCAGAAATCCGGCGCTAAACTTCAGCCGGTCCCTCGCCCCCGCCGGTCTCTTCTTCCATCTTCAGTTCGATGGCCTTGTACCCGCCCTTCGAGCGGAAGTACAGGATCAGGAGTATGTAGCACACGAACATGAAGGCCGGAAGCCACGCCACGGTCCGCAGCGCAGATTGGCTCGAGGCCGATTGCACGGCGAGGACGCGATCCTGATCTTCCTGAGACAGTAGCGCCACTGCATCGTCGTTGAGAGTACGTGCGTCCAGCAAGCCGGAACCTTCCGGTTCAAGCACCTGCTCGACCAGTTCAGGCGCCGTAGCATGGAGCTCGTTATCTATAAACTGGTCCTGGATAGAGCCAAGAACCGGATTCCCCAGCAACCCCGCTGCAAGCATGCCGACGCCGGCGATCGTGTTGATCGTCATGGCGCCGCCATGCGGAAACCGCTCGGAAACCACGCCCAGCGTCGTCGGCCAGAAGAAGGTCTTGCCAAGGCCATAGCAGGTAGCAGCAAGAAATACCGCAAGCATTGCCGACCCCGCCTCCGAAAGCAGGACGAGTCCTATGCAGGCGATCGCGGCGCTGCACGCGAGGAGGCCCAGCGGATTGATCCGGTGAACGATCGGCCCGGCGAAAAACCGCAGGACGAACATAATAGCCGAGGTATATACCAGGACCCAGAGCGGATGCACCGGGGTGTTACTCAACACGCTCTCCATCAGCGCTGTAATCCAGCTGTCCGTACCCAATTCGGTAATGGCCAGGGGGACCATGATTATGAGCAAGATGATAAACAGGGGATGGTACATGGCCTTGAGCATGCCCCCGTACCCGACGCCCGCGGCCACGCGTTCCTGCACCGGCCAGGTCTCCCGAACCAGCATCCAGCCGTAGACCAGCGTAGGCAGAATCACGAAGGCCACCTGCCAGCGCCAGCCGATATCGCCGACCCCGATAAGCAGGATACCGCCCAGCACAAGACCGCCCGGCCACCCCGCATGCAGAATGTTCAGGTGGTGCGTCTTGGACTCGGGATACAAGGTGGCCACCGCCGGATTGATGACGGCCTCCACGATACCGTTCGCCAGCGCCAGGATGAACGTGCCGATATAGAGCACCCAGAACGGGTCGCCTATATGTCCGGCGCATATCGTCACGAGCGCAGAGAGAAGGTGCCCCGCACACGCAATGCGGATGGAGGTATGGTATCCGATCTTGTCAATGATCAGACTGAACAGAATGATCGTAATGGGGAAACCCAGCAACCCTGCCCCGGCAATCCATCCTACCTGTTCCTGGCTCAGATTGAACTCATCGCCCCATGTACCAAGAAGACCAGCTCGAATAACGAAGCCGAAAGACGTAGCGACCAGCGCTATAATGCTTCCTACAAAAAGACGGTTTTTATTGACCATGATGGTGTTGCGGAATAAATGAACGGGAAATTCAGGAAACCTCGGGGATATCGATGCGCCGCCCACCCTGCATCGCCGATTCGTGGGCGCAAATGCCCGTCATCGTCCAGTTGGCTGCAGGGGCCGCATCGGAGACCGACTCGCGGTCTTCCAGAATCGCCCGAAGAAATTCGTGTACCATATGGGGATGCGACCCGCCGTGCCCGCCTCCCTGAATGAACGAGGTGTGCTCGTGCTCGTCGTCGTAGACGCCGCCGGTGGTAAAGGGCGCGATCTCGTCAGGGAGCAGGTGGGCGTAGTCGGGTACCTCGATGCGCTCCGCATCTTCGTAGCCGGAGTATACGACGGGCCCGTCGCCGATGGTCTGTTCCCACTCGAACGAGCTTTCCGTGCCGTATACATCGAAGCTTTCCCGGTACTGCCGAATAGTGTTGAAGAGGGACCGGGTCACCTCGCAGCACAGGTCCGAATCCACCATCGACACCAGCGCGGACTCGACGGCGAACGGGGAACCGTAGGGTTCGATGTAATCTTCCTGGATGCGCCCGGAGCCGAAACACACGACGGATTCGGCGCGGGCTCCGGCAAGCAGCAGCAGCGGACTGACCGCGTGCGTAGCATAGTGCATGGGCGGAAATCCGTACCAGTAGGCCGGCCATCCGGGCAGGCCCATGTTCTGCTGATGCGAGCCGCGCAGAAACTGTATTTTCCCCAGACGCCCCGACTCGAGAAGTTCGAGGGCATACAGGAATTCGCGGGTATAGATGGCCGTTTCCATCATCATATACACCTTGCCGCTCCGGCGGCGGGCCTCGGCTATCCGGAGACATTCGTCCACCGTGGTCGCCATAGGCACGGTGCAGGCCGTATGCTTGCCTGCCTCCAGCGCGGCCAGGGACATGGGGGCATGGGCCGCAATCGGGGTGTTGATGTGAATGGCGTCGACTTCAGGCTCCGCAAGAAGCGCTTTCAGGTCCGTATAGCGGCGCGCTACGCCGAATTGATCTCCAATTTCGTTCAGGCCCTTTTCGTCCCGCTTGCAAATAGCCCACAATTCGGCGTCGGGGTGACGTTGATATATCGGGATGAACTCGGCCCCAAAACCGAGTCCGACAACCGCAACCTTAACTTTGTCAGGCATAATGTTTAAGCGATACGGGAAATGTAAATTCAGCAAGCAATATAACATCTTTGCAAAGATTTTACATTCTTCCTGAAATTATACCGTGATGCGGCTTGCTTTTTCGGTCCTGTCGATCACGACATACCCGTTCTCACGAAGCGGATGCCGGAAAGAAGGGTTATTTTATCGGCCCATGTACGACCTCCGAAATCCATTCGCTGTCCGGATCATGCTTTTTCGCTGCGCCTGCTTCCTGTTGCCGGGCCTTCTGGCGATCTTACTGCCCGCCTTGCGCCCGGCCCTCGCGCAGGACGCTGCGGATGCGGACCGCGAATATGTCCTTGAAACCAACATTCTCGGATACTGGGGCGTGGGCGGCGATATCGACGGGGTGCGCAACCCGGTATTGCGAGCGGAGAAAGGCGAAACCGTACGTATCGTCATCGTGAACATCGAACCGCTCGTGCACGATCTGGCTCTCGAAACATTGCAAATCAAAACGAAGGAAATTTTCGAGATCGGCGAGCAGATCGACCTCACGTTTACGGCCGTGGAAGACGATATCTACTACTGTACGATTCCGGGGCACCGGGCCGCCGGCATGGAAGGCCGGTTTGAAATTATACGGGAAGGGAATGTTGCCGACGCCGGGCCCGCGCCGGACGCGAACGGGAATAGCGGGGGTACAACGCGTGTACCCCTCCTTAGCGAGTTGCCCCCTCCGGAAAATATCCCCCTGCCTCCGCTGGAACTGCCGCCCGACGAGGGTTTTCAGGCAACCGGCAGTCTCACAAAGACAGAGTTGATACGTCTTCTGGATCACCGCAACGAGCACATCCGGGCAAAAGCCGTGCAGTTGCTTGCCGAAGACGGCAATGCCCCGGAGCATGTCCTGAACGCCTTTGCGCGCATAGCCCGCGAGGATACCTCTGCACTGGTGAGAACGTACCTCGCGGAAACGTTGCGGCGAATCGCGCCGGAGCGCCGCTGGGATGTACTGGAAGGACTGCACAGCCATGCAGAAGACGCTGCAAACTATGCGCTGGCGATACTGGTCTGGTACGCCACCGAGGCCGTCGTGCCGGTGGATATGGATCGGGCGCTGGCGCTGGCGCTGGTTTCGGAATGGCCAAATGTGTTATCCTTTACGGTACAGCGCATCGCCGCGGAAGAATCGCAGGAAGCGCTTCGCATCCTTTCCGGGCGTTTGCCCGAAGCGAACCCCGAAGCACGAAAAACCATCCTGTACGGCATCAACCGGATCACCAAACCCGACTGACCCATGACCAAAACAATATATGCGGCCTTCTGCGCAGCCATGTTGCTCTGCACGGCAGGCGCCGCAACGGGACAATCCGCCTTCGACAAAACGCACCTCACCGATCTTTTTTTGGCGGAAGGAGGCGCCATCGGAGACCTGAACGGCGACGGCGCGGCGGACCTGGTGGCGGGTCCGTACTGGTACGCCGGGCCCTCGTTCGAGGCGCGTCATGCGTTTTACGCACCCAGGCCATTCAGCATAAGGGGCTTTTCGTATTCGGACAATTTTATCGTCGAGGTGCACGATTTCAACGACGACGGGCGGAACGACATTCTCGTGATCGGATTTCCGGGGCAAGAGGCGTTCTGGTACGAAAATCCCGGAGAGCCGGATAAAGAGGGCACCGGGTACTGGACACAGCATCTCGCCCTCCCCAGGGTGGACAACGAGTCGCCTCACATTCTGGATATCGACGGAAACGGACGCCCGGAGATCGTCTGTCATGTGGACGGGTATCTGGGCTATGCATCGTACGACCCGGAGCGCCCGACCGAACCGTGGGTATTCCGGCAGGTCGCCGGTCCGTACGAGGGATTATTCCGCTTTACGCACGGATTCGGGGTCGGGGACGTGAACGGCGACGGGTTGCTTGACCTGCTCATGTCGAACGGATGGTGGGAAAATCCGGGATTCGATGCAGATACGCCCTGGGAGCGCCATGAAGAAGCGTTCGCCCTGGGCTCCGCGCAAATGTACGCCTACGATGTGGACGGGGACGGGCTGAACGATGTGATCGCGGGCCGCGACGCGCACGGCTGGGGCCTTTCATGGTTCCGGCAGCTCCCGGACGGCGGCTTCGAGAAGCACATTATTCTACGGGAAGATGCGGCGCGCGAGTCGGGCAGGGTCCGGTTCTCCCAGCTGCATGCCGTAGCGCTGGCGGACATGGACCAGGACGGATTGAAGGACATCGTGACCGGAAAACGATTCCGGGCGCACGGCGAGGCCATGGATCCCGAACCGAATGCCCCGCCCGTGCTCTACTGGTTCCGGCTCACGCGGACGGATCATGGCGATGTCGTCTGGGTCCCTCATCTCGTCGATGACGATTCGGGGGTCGGGGTCGCGCTTGCGGTGAAGGATGCAAACGGCGACGACTATCCGGATATTCTGGTCGTCAACAAGAAAGGCGCGTATATTTTCCGCCAGAATATCCGGTAAACAGCCCGGCGGCTGCGAGCACGCGCAGCGCCGGCACAGAAATACCTGTTACAGTATATCCCTGCCCACAAGAGGTTTTCATGCCTGCCGCCCTGTCCCTGCCCCACTCTTTTTTTCTTCGCAGCGTCCTTGCCGTCGCTGCCGCCTTCTTCGCCGTCTCAATGGGTTCCGTACCGGCGGCTGCACAGGACGCCGGGCATGCGCCGGCAGCCGACGGACGGGCACTGAACCTCGACTTCGAAGCAGGCGACCTGACCGACTGGACGGTGGAAGGCGAAGCCTTCGGAAACGAACCCGTAGAAGGTGACCTGTTCGCCTCGGGCGAGGCGGCTGTCGCAGAAATAATCCAGGCGCTGCGGGAACGGCGCAGACAGGAGCCGGCAGCCTTGCGAAGCGGGCACCAGGGCGTCCGGTGGGTCAGCTCCGGGGTGGCGCACGGGCCGGCGAGCAAAGGGACACTGACGTCTTCTGCGTTTGAGGTTACCCATCCGTTCGCAAGCTTTCTGATTTCCGGGGGCGCGCTGGAAAGCACCCGGGCGGAACTGGTCCGGGCCAGAGACGGGGCTGTCATTTTTTCGACGAGCGGCGACAACGACCTTACCCTGCGTCCTGTCGTGGCCGATCTGGAAAAGCATATCGGCGAGACGATCTTCATACGCCTTGTGGACGAGGATACCGGCGGCTCCACGGCAGCCTATATCCCCGAAAACGCGTACGCGCACATCAACTTCGACCATTTTCGTTTCCATGCGGAGCGGCCTTCTTTCGCAGATGAACTCGATCCTTCCGGCATTGCGAGGCTACCGGCCTGGGATCCGGTACTGCTGGAAGGCGGAAGCGCACAGGAAGCCGCGCAGACAATGACCGTGCCGGACGGTTTCCGCGTGCAACTGGCCGCGGCGGAACCGGATGTCGTCAACCCCATTGCGATGGCGCTCGACCACCGGGGGCGCGTGTGGGTCGCCGAGGGGCTGACCTATCCGGTCCGGGCGCCGGAAGGCGAAGGCAAGGACCGCATTCTCATTTTCGAAGACACCGACGGGGACGGGGCATTCGATGTGCGGAAAGTCTTCACGGAAGGGTTGAATCTGGTAAGCGGTCTGGAACTCGGATTCGGGGGAGTATGGGTCGGAGCGGCCCCCTACCTGCTCTACATTCCTGTCGACGCATCCGGAGACCGGCCCGCAGGCCCCCCGGAGGTGCTGCTGGACGGGTTCGGCTACCACGACACGCACGAGACCCTGAATTCCTTCATGTGGGGGCCGGACGGCTGGCTCTACGGTACGCACGGCGTGTTCACCCACTCGAACGTGGGCAAGCCGGGTGCGGAAGACGCCGACCGCGAAAAACTCAATGCGGGCGTATGGCGATATCACCCGACGCAGCACATCTTCGAGGTGTTTGCGTACGGCACCAGCAATTCCTGGGGACTGGACTGGGATGCGCACGGGCAACTGTTCCTGACGGCCTGTGTCATTCCGCACTTGCATCACGTCATTCCCGGCGCCCGAATGATCCGGCAGGCCGGACAGCACTTCAATCCGTACGTGTACGACGATCTGGATCCGATCGGCGACCATGTGCACTGGGTGGGCAATCTGGGACCCCATGCGGGCAACCGGCGGTCCGGTGCGGCAGGCGGCGGGCACGCCCATGCAGGCGCCATGATCTACCAGGGCGGCTCGTGGCCGGAAACATACCACGGGCGCATTTTCATGCACAACATCCACGGATTCCGGGCGAACACGGATATTCTCGAACGAAGCGGCTCCGGGTACGTGGGCCGGCACGGAGAGGATTTTCTGCTGACCCATGACAGCTGGTCTCAGATGCTGGACCTCGTATACGGCCCGGACGGGTCCGTGCATGTCATCGACTGGTACGACAAGAACCAGTGCCATCATAACAACCCGGAGAGTCATGACCACGAGACCGGGCGCATCTACCGGATTTCGCACGAGAACGACGAGTGGATGCCGGTCGATCTGGAGCGGCTCTCTTCCCTGGAACTGGCCGAACTCCAGGTGCATCCGAACGACTGGTACGTGCGCACCGCACGGCGCATCCTGCAGGACCGGGGACCGGACGAAGCCGTACACGAAGCGCTATGGACCCGGTTCGAGGAGAATCCGGACGATACGCGGAAACTGCGGGCGCTCTGGGCGCTGCATGTGACCGGCGGCCTTTCGGACGAGTCGCTGACCGGCCTGCTCGACCACGAAAACGAACACGTCCGGGCATGGGCGATTCATCTTCTGGCCGAAGACCGGAACGTACCCGAAGAGGCGGCGCAGGCCTTCACGCGGATGGCCGGAGAGGACGCTTCCGCACTGGTCCGGCTCTACATCGCAAGCACCCTCCAGCGCATAGCCCCCGACCGGCGATGGGATGCGCTGGACGCCCTCACGAAACGGGCCGAAGACGCCACCGACCGGAATATCCCGCTGATGGCGTGGTATGCGCTGGAGCCTCTGGTCCCGATGGACATGCAGCGGGCCATGGACATGGCGCTTTCGGCCGAGTTGCCCCGTATCCTGTCGTTCACTGTCAGCCGCATTGCGGCTACGGGCAGAGAAGAGGCGCTCGCCCTGCTGTCCGGGTACCTGGGCACGCTGGAGGATGCGGATCAACAGGCCGTGATTATCGATGGCCTCAACCAGTTCGTAGAGCAGGCGGAAAGCGACGAACAAGACGATTAAGGATACTCGGATCAAAACCGCTTCGATCAGCGCTTCGCGGACTTAAATCAGAGTATCCTTAAATTATCGGGGTATATCCCCCATAATTTCTTCAACTAAAACCTGTACCGGAATCCATGCAGGAAACCATGAAAGGCCCGGATCACGAGGGCAATCAGGCGCTTTCAGGCGTCCAACTCAAGGATATTGAAAAAACGCTTCCCCTCCGGGTACTCTCCGAGGAAGACTGGGAGCACTGGACCACCTGGGGCTATGTGATCGTGCACGACGCCATCCCCCCCGACCATGTCGAGCGTCTGAAGGCTTTTTTGTGGGAATTTCAGGAAATGGACCCCAACGACCCCTCCACATGGAGCGCAACGGACCGGCGTGCGCACGGGATGGCGGAGCTCAACAATTCGGGCATGGTGGAGGTGTACAATCACCAGCTCCTGTGGGATACCCGGCAATCGCCCCGGGTATACGATGCGTACGTGGACATCTGGGACCGCGAGGACTTGTGGGTCACCATCGACCGGGCGAACCTGAACACGCCCAACCGGGACGGGCGAAAGTTCGGGGGCTTCATTCACTGGGATGTGGATACCTCGCAAGACCCGCTGCCGGTGAACGTGCAGGGAGTGCTGTCCCTCGTGGATACGGACGCGGAGGTCGGCGGATTGCAATGCGTGCCGGAACTGTTCCGCACCTTTGACGAGTGGGTCAAGACGCAGCCCGCGGACCGGGACCCGTTCCGGCCGGACACGACCGGGTTCGAGGTGCAGTTCATCCCGCTGCGCGCCGGGGACCTGATTATCTGGAATTCCCTGCAGGCGCATGGCATCCGTCCGAACACGTCGAAGGATCGGGTGCGGATGGCGCAGTACGTCTCCATGTACCCGGCCAGCGAGAACAACGAGAATATCCTCCAGCAGCGCATCCATTCCTGGCGCGAGTGCGAACCGCCCAAGGGCATCGCCTTCCCGGGCGACCCGCGCGAACTGGAAAAGAAAGTATACGGAAACGCCGAACTGACCGGCCTCGGCAAGCGGCTGCTGGGGCTGGAGCGGTGGAACGGGGCGTGAGGAGAAGGGAATAGCCCTCATGGAAAGCCGTTACGACAGGCAAGGCAGACGGCTATAACAAAGCGATTCACCGGCTCATCAGTGTATCTCCGTTCGTGCAACGGAGAAGGAACGTTGAGCGTACCTCCCTGACCATTGCCCTAATCCACCCCTTCTTTGATTCCATTGACGCAGTTGCTGCAGCACGAGAAAATCCTTAAGCGATCCGGCTTCGAAATCAGTTCCGGCGCAGTGCGCCCACTTCGCAAAAAGGACTACTATGCAGTATCGAAATCAATGGATGGCGATGCCCCAAAGGATTTCATACACGTCTACTCCTACGGACAAGCCCGACGAGATGCACCACACAAATGGTCCGCGCACATTGCCAAGGTGGGTCACAAATGGTATCCCAACGAGTCTATTACGGAACACCTGCTCACCCGGATAGGGGAATTACTTGGCCTCCGTATGGCAGAATCTTCCCTCCGCTCGGCGCATGGTCAAATCCGTTTTCTGAGTCGATATTTTCTCGGCCCCAATGAAAACCTCGTTCACGGAACCGAGATATTCGCAGGGTATCTGGAAGACAAAGCATTTGTAAAAGAAGTAGAGAAAGCCGGTGCAGACCGGGATTTTTTTACATTTCAATTCGTCGATGAGGCGATTCGCTCGGAATTCCCCGGTCAGGCATCCTCTATTCTGAAAGCATACACTCGCATGCTCGCCTTCGACGCCATCGTGGGCAATAACGACCGGCACCATTACAATTGGGGCATCGTAGTCCACCGGCGCCCCGACCATACGCCATACTTCTCGCCGATTTACGACAGCGCCCGGGGACTTTTCTGGAATGATCCAGAGGAAAAATTGCAAAGCATCGAACAGGATCCGGACCCGAAACGATTGCCAACATATCTTGACGGATACATAAGAAGATCGAAACCTAAGACCGGCTGGGAGGGAAAAAACGACCTGAATCATGTCTCCCTGATAGGCAATATCTACAAGGACTACCCCGTTCTCCGCCCGGCACTGGTGAACCTTTGCGATCCTCGACTCGTAGAAAAGGTGCGGGCTGTACTCGATAGTGAATTCAGCCCACTCATGAGCACCTTGCGCCGGAAAATGATCCTGCGCTGCCTGCAACGACGCTTGGAATTTTTATCCGATGCCCTGCAAACCCGGAGTGCCCCATGATCGAAAACCTGAAAAAAATACTATCCCGGGAAGGAGGGCGTGAATACATTCAACCCTCAAAAGAGGAAAAAGCCGACTTCCTTTTGCGCGTACGCGAGCGTACCGGGCATACACTGGATGTAGGGCGCCTGTCTCTTCGCGAGGGAACATGGCATTTCGAGTACACTGAAGATTTCCGCCGTCAAACGAAGATCCGTCCCATCGTGAACTTTCCCATCCTCGACAAGCACTACGAATCCGATACGTTGTGGCCGTTTTTCGTAATCCGTATCCCCGGCCTGAAGCAGCCTGCTGTCCAGCGCGAAATCGAGAAGAAGGAACTCGACGAACGCAATGAGGCTCAACTCCTCAAGCACTTTGGCAAAACCTCGATCGCCAATCCGTTCATCCTGATCCCGCAGGATTAAACAAACAACGACAGCGATTCGGCAGTGAAACGAGAGGAATTCGGCGCTAAATAACCGGGGCAGCAAACGGTTAGCCTTGCAAATAGTCAGGGCCATGCCGTTTTGTCACGCCGCTTTACCGGATCCATAACCGCCTCGGCCGGATCGATTTCGGGGCAGAGCGTCTCGCGCAGAGCCACGCTGCATAAGACGCCCCGGGATGCGCTCGAGAGGTTAGCGCACACATCTGCATCTTACGTTTACGCGTAAACGCTGAGGGCGCTTCCGATCCTTGCAAGAGGTATATCCCTCTCTTGGCAAAGCCAGGATCTCCTCCCTGTCTCCTCCCTGTTTCAGCGCCCATTTGCTGTCGTTTTACAGCCGGAATCCGACCATGCGGAGCCGCGCCCGGCGACAGCGCTCCGGAAGCGTTTAATGCGCTTTATTGATAAAAACTCATGATAAAAACATGTTATAATCTATTTAATCATGCAATACACATTTTAATTTCGCTGCATATTGACGAAATTGTGTGCCGTACAGCAATTCTCAGTTTTCGGCCTGCTCCCGGCCGCCGGTAGAAATATCCATAAGTAGAGGCGTTAACATGCCATTAGCTTCCCGGCCCGCGCATTTCGTTCCGCCCGCTTCAGGCCCCGGCGCAAAAACGCCTGATTACACGCCGGCTACCATCGTCTTGCGTGTGTGTGTGTGTGTGTGTGTGTGTGTGTGTGTGTGTGTGTGTGTGTGTGTTATGCCTATAGCCCATCGCATGGCGCGCGCCCTCGTCACCCTCGCCTGCGCCGCCCTGCCGGGGGGCAGGGAAGACGGCCGGCGGCCGGCAGGATCCGGCGCGCAGCGCCTGACGGGCGCCGGGCTGCTGGCGTGTGCCCTCCTGCTCTCGGGGTCGGGGGCCGCGCATGCGCAGACCATCAACCCGGATGGCTCCGCGACGCTTTGGACGGCTACGCTTACGGTCGTAGATAACCCGGGCCCCCAGATCGGGTACATCGCCAACACCGGCAGTGGCAGCCTCACGCCGGACTCGTTCACCTTCGATGGCCATACATTCCGAGTATTCACGTTCAACGTCGTTGAAGACACATGTGATGACGGCGTTTCACTGACGGTGCTCACCTCCTCGGGCTCTTGGAGCAACTCGGAGGCGAGATGGGTGCTGCACGTGGACAGCCACACGTTCGACTTCGCCGACGCTGACCAACGGCGCAATAGAACGCTTAGATGGTGCGATGTCGCCGCGGACGACCTCGGCTGGACCGACGGTGACACGTCCGCCGTTAAGATCACGCGCAAGGCGGGTACGCCGATCACGGTGCCAGACGCCCACCCTGTGATCTGGCAGGTGGACATCACGCCCGGAAGCGGCGATTCGGGCCAGGAGGGTTGGAGCGCCGCCGCCGCCTACGGCCACCTCACGGGTCCCGTGAGCTTCGAGTACAAGGGCTGGAGTTATGAGGCGAAAGCTGTCTCCACCTCTCTCGGGAATCTCCAAATCGTAGTCGACAAGGCGAGCGACGCCGCTCCCAATATTGGGCAATCCGACTCTAATCTGAGTCTTCACATCGGCTCGGGGGTGTACCCGGTATCAGACTCGCACAGCGCGAACCCGTTATGGCTCAGTGCGGGAGTCACCTGGCCCGACGCCGTGATCGTCGGCCTGTCGACGAGCGAGCCGGGCGCGCCGGGCGATCTGAGCGCGACGGCGTTGAGCAACGCGGAGGTCGCGGTGGTCACGCTGGGCTGGAGCGAGCCGGAGAAGATCGGCGGCTCGGCGATCACGGGCTACGAGTACCGGCGGAGCAACGACGGCGGCGCGAACTGGGGTGCCTGGACCGCGATCGCGAACAGCGGAAGCCTTACCAGCTACCTGGTGACCGGGCTCTCGGCCGACACGACCTACACGTTCCAGATGCGGGCGGCGAACGACTCGGGCTCGGGGCTCCATTCCCCCGCCGCCGAGCAGCAGGCCGGGACCGGGACGCTCCGCCCCCCGGCCCTCCGGGCAACTTCGCCGCGGGCGGCCGCGACGGCAGCGCGGCCTTGAGCTGGGCCGACCCCGTCGGCGGCAGCCTTCCCGTGACGAAGTACCAGTACCGCTACGCCACCGGCGGCCGGACCCCGGACGCCGAGTGGCTCGACGTCCCCGACAGCAATATCGGCGAAGCCAACCGCAACAGCTACACGATCAGTGGCCTCACCAACGACTTGCTGCATACCTTCGAGCTGCGCGCCGTGAGCGCCGCCGGCGACGGCGAAGCGGTGCGCGCGCGGGTGACCCCCCGGGGATCCTCCGTCCAGCACGGCGGCACGACGACCGTGCTGAGCAACCTCGGCCAGACGACGGAAGCGGACTCGCTCGTCATGGACGCGGACATAACCTATACCAGGGAAGGCAAAAAAGTCACCGCCGTCCACATCACCAAGATGGGCTACGGCTACGCGCAAACGTTTTCGACCGGCAGCGACGGCCACTTGTTCAAGCTCGACTACGTCGACATCAAATTCGCGACCGCCGGCAGCGGCGACGGCAACGACGTGAACGGCGACGTGATACTCGCGGCGCTGTGGGAATGGGACGCTGCCGCGCGCGCGGTGACGCGCTTCGTGGGTCAGTTCGAGCGCAAGCAGGCCGCCGACGGAAACACGCGCTTCGCGTACCACCACCGGGGGGAGAACCTGCAAGCGGAGACGACCTACGCCATCGTGATCGACGCGAAGGACATAGAAAACACCACGGCGACGCTGGCGCAAACAGCCTCGGACGCGGAGGACAGCGGCAGTCGCCCCGGCTGGAACCTGGACAGCTTTTCGTACCAAAAGCCCTTCAACCGCAGCGCGAAAGAGGCGTGGACGAAGCTGGACAACGCATTGCAGGTGAAGATCAACGTCCGGCAGGGCTCCGCGGCCGGAGGGCTCTACATCCACGACGCGGAGGTCTACGAGGCGCACGGCGCGACGCTCGACTTCAAGGTGACGCTGGATCCGGCGCCCGGCGCAAACCCCGTGACGGTAGAGTACAGGACGCGGGATTCTTCGATCGGCTACTGCAGCGGCAGTTTCTTCGACGATGCCGCCGGGCAATGCCGCACGACGGCGAGGACGCCGGCCGATTACGCCTACACGGAGGGAACGCTGACGTTTGCATCGGGCGAGACGCTTAAGACGATCGAGGTGCCGGTGGTCGACGACAGGATCGAGGACTCGGGCGAGGGGGTCGAGATGATCCTTCTGAATCCTTCGAGGAGTTTTCTGTCGCGGGACGCGGCGATCGGTATCATCTACAACGACGAGGAGGCGGCGCTGCCGAGCGAGGTAACGATCAATAGCCCGTCGGCGACCGAGGGCGCGGGCGCAACGCTCGACTTCGTCGTGAGCCTGTCGGAGGCGACGACGGCGACGGTGACGCTCGACTACGCGACGGCCGACGCTACGGCGACCGCGCAAAGCGACTACGAAGCGAAGAGCGGAACGATCGAGCTGCCGGCCGGAGCGACGAGCGCGACGATAAGCGTCGCGCTCGTCGACGACGCAGAGGCCGAGGAGGACGAGACGCTTACGCTGACGCTCAGCAACCTCGAACGCGCCGTGTTCGCCGCAGGCGCGGACAGCCTCTCGGCGACGGGCACCATCGAGGACAATGACGAGAGCACCGCCGGGACGCCGGCGCCGGGCGACTCGACAACGACGGGCACGAACGAGCAGCACGACCGGCCCCATGCTCTGCAAGCCACGGCGACCGAGGAGGCCGTCGTCCTTACCTGGCAGGATCCCGATACGCACCCGAGCAACAACCTCTACCATATCCTGCGCCACAGGCCCGAGCTCGGGGAAGCCGAGCCCGAGGTCTACGCGGAGTACGCCTCCATCACCGACCGCACCTTTGCCGACAGCGCGGTGACGGCGGGGGTGCTCTACGGCTACGCCGTCAGAGCCGTGAAGGACGCCCTCGGATACCTCGGACCGATGTCGGAGATCGTCAAGGTGCGCATGCCTGCGGATACGACGGACAGCGCCACAGAGGATGGCGAAGAAGAAGAAGAAGAAGAAGAAGAAGAAGAAGAAGAAGCGCCGCTTACGGCGACGTTCCGGAACGTGCCCGAAGAGCACGACGGCGAGACGACGTTCTTCTTCCAGGTGCTCTTCAGCGAAGAGATCCCCACCAGCTACACGGTGCTGCGCGACGATGGGGCGTTCGAGGTGACGGGCGGCGCGGTGCGCAAGGCGAAGCGCGTCGACGGCCGCGACGACCTGCGCGAGATCCACATCGAGCCGTCGGGCGGCGGCGATGTCTTCGTCCTGCTGCCGGAGACGACCGACTGCGACGCGGCGGGCGCGATCTGCATGGGCGGGGACGACGGGCGCAAGCTCTCGACCGCGGACTCGGCGAGGGTGGCGGGCCCGGCGGGCGGCTCGGTGTCCGGGCGGATGGAGCAGGAGGGCTCAGCGGCCATGGCGACGGCCAGCGAAGACGAAGAAGAATTGCCCGATGAAGTCATGCTTATGGGCAACTATCCGAACCCGTTCAATCCAAGGACGACGATACGCTATGCATTGCCGCAGGCCGGTACGGTCCGTCTCGTCGCGTACGACATGCTGGGGCAGGAAGTGGCGGTGCTCGTCGACGAAACGAAGCCTGCAGGCCATCATACCACGCGCTTCGATGCGGGCGATCTGCCCAGCGGCGCCTACGTCTACCGGTTGCAGGCGCAGGGCAGGATCATGGTCCGGATCATGATGCTCGTCAAGTGAATCGATGCCATGTCCTTGTCCGGCGGAACCTGCCTTTACCGCCTGGACGTCTCGGGCCAGGTGCGTACGGGGCTAATGACGCTTATGAAGTAGTCGGGCACAAAGGGGCGGGCTTTACCGCGGACGCACGCGGGGATTTGTGCTGGAAATGAGGGAGTTGTCTCCTTACTCCACCTCCACAATCACCTCGATCTCCACGGCAATGTTATCCGGCAGCGAGCCCATACCGATAGCGGACCGGGCATGACGGCCCCTGTCACCGAAAACTTCCACCATCAGGTCCGAGAATCCGTTGATGACCGCAGGATGCGCCCCGAAGTCCGGGGCAGCGTTCACCATGCCCAGCGCCTTGACGATGCGCCGGACGCGGCTTAGCTCCCCGAGTTCGTCCTTCATGGTAGCGATCAACTGGATTCCCGTCAGCCGGGCCGCCTCGTATCCTTCCTCGACAGAGAGGTCCGCGCCGACTTTTCCGGTCACCAATGTCCCGTCGGGACGCAGCGGCCCTTTTCCGGACAGGTACAGCAGATTCCCCGTTTGCACGGCGTTGACGTAATTGGCCACAGGCGAGGACGCCTTGCGCAGCGTAATGCCCAGTTCGGCGAGGCGCGCCTCCGGGTCGTAGTCCTGATCCTGCGCGGAAGCGGTTGCGGCGGAAAACGCCAGCATGAAAGGAACGATCATGACAAATACCTTGTGTTTGTTCGGCATGGATTTCTGAGCGTGTAGCTATTCGGTAAGGGAGAACACCAGAGGCTGTCGCCTGCAACGGTACCCGGTCTTTCCCCCGCCTTCAACCGCAATCACGACGCACCGGATTCCACCCACCTCGTAAATGGCCGGCGGGGTGCAGCCATGAACCAACGAATAAACCTATCCCTGCATCGCCTCCGCTTTATCGTCCAGTTCGTCGAGCGTAAAGCGGACGCTGACGATATAGGGTTCCTCGCCTTCGTCCCAGTGACCGTAGGTCGTGACGACAAACACGCCGTCGGGAAGAACCTCCACGCCGGGATAGGCGGTATCCCACTGGTGCTTGTTGTCCATAAGACGCACGCGGTACTGGCCTTCGCGCCCCTCGACAAGGTCTTCGTAGGTACCTACCCAGCCGACCCAGTCGCCCTGTGTCGGAGTTTCGTGCGCCGTGTCGCGGAAGGAGATGAAGAGGCGGCCATCGGGGCCATACCTGGCCGTATGCCGGTCGCCGGTGAGCGCGCCCGGCGCCTCGCGGGGCGTACTCCAGGTCTGGCCTTCATCGTCGGAAAACATGATGAAGGAATTCAGGGTGCGGCTGTTTTCGCGCAGCAACAAAGCGATCTGGTTGCCGTCGGGTGAGCGGACGAGGCCGGGCTCGCACAAATGCGCCGTCGGATGCGTAGCGATGACTTCCGGCGCCGACCACGTCAGGCCGCCGTCTTGAGAGAGCGTTTTGTAGACGTGGAAGACGGGCGGATCCTGCTCCTGATCTTCCGGGCCGATGAAACGCCCGTCGTCGTGAAAAAGCGCCATGTACTCCCCATTCTTCAGCCGCTCGACCGACCCCATGGTAACGATGCCGCCGAAGTCGCCAATGGGTTCAAGTTCGCTCCAGGTGGTCCCGTCGTCTTCGGAAACAGCCATGCGGATCGGATGGAGACCCGAGAACAGGATCAGCCGCTTGACGCCGGCCGGATCGACGACGCGATGGATCGTAGGGACCTCGCGGGAAGTGGCCCAGCTGTCGGGCACCGGAAGGCGGTCGCTCCAGGTAAGGCCGCCGTCGGTGCTCTGTTTCATTACGATGGCGCCGCCGCCGTGCCCTTTCGGATAGACCGTGATAATGGTCCGGTTATCTTCGAGCAGGACCGTCGTCGGGTGGCCGAGGTACTGTTCTTCTTCTTTGTCGACCACCACCTGCCGGTGCGTCTCGTCGGCCAGATCGATCAGCGGAATCGTAAACCCGCGAGGGACGGCCGCTCCCTCTGCAGCGGGTATGTCTTCGCCTTGCTGCGTACAGGAAGCCAGACCGAATAACAGAATACAGGCGACAAGAAATGGATGGCGATGGCTATGCATAGGTAGAACCTTCTTCATCGAAAACAGGGTGCTCTTGACCCGCAGCGTATTGCATTACGCCATAGGTCCCGTTGGCCCGCCATTGCGGATGCTCGACCTCCAGTTCGGCGGCCCGCTCCGGCGGGACCTCCACGAGCGTATCGCTTTTGAGCGTGCGAAGAAGCGCCAGCGGAGCAGGAAAAGGCCCCAGCGCTTCACTCATGCGCGTTTCGAGCGGCCAGATCGCGTCGTTCGTCGCCCGCCGGTAATTGGCGTCGCCCTTGCTGATCGCCAGCGTCGCCCCTCCGAGAGCATGCGCTATATGGGACGGCAATTCCCAAAACCGTCCGTCCGTGTTCCAGAAATAATCCGCCTCCATGCGAAGACGACCTTCCTGCATGTACCTGGAAAGACGGGCGGAAAGACCGGCGGCGGCCCCTCCCCGGGCCGTCATGGCCCGCAGCATGTCGTGAAGGTCTGCGGGAATCACATCGCTCACCAGAACGGGCAGCATTTTCACGTGGAGCACAATCTCCGTAGCCACCCCCCCCGAAAGGAGCAGATCGGTCCACGCCAGATCCATCGCCTCCTCGGTCCCCGCATTGTCCATAATGATATGCACGGAACCCGGAGGGCGTCCCAGCAATCCCGCCACGATCTCTTCCGAACGGTCCGTCAGGAGGTGTTCGTCGGTCGCATGCACGCCCTGCGCGGCCACGGTCATGATGCTCAGGTCGATGCGATTGCCCCACAACATGGCCTTCAGCATACGCGCAAGGCGCTCCGGCAGCGGCCCTTCGAAAGCCAGCACTTCTTCGAGGGTACTCCACAACGCCTCGGAAGCCATTTCTTCCTGCTTGAAGGGCGCAAACGGATCTCTGCCCGATTCGAGAAACCCGGACGCCTCGACGATGAGGCGGTACACAAGCATTTCCGCAAACAACCACTCCGTGCCCAGCCAGGTCTCCCCCTCGTGTTGTGCGTACCGGGGCAGCCACAATGCATGATCAGGAGCCGGGGCTTCGAAAAGGCGCAGCGGGGCGTTCCCGGCCACTTCGTCCCGGAGCCGCTTCAACGCGCCGGCCACAGGATCTGCGTATGCATTCCGGGTGATCGTGTCGTCGATGATCGAGGGTACCCGCACCCCCATGGAGCGATGCGCAAATGCATTGCTCATGTCGGTCCGCACCGGGAGAGGTAGATCGTTTCGTTGCATGGCGTGCCCGTACTTACACCCAGAAACTGAAATAGAGGTAGATGCAGAGCACCAGCCCCAGCACCAGCACGGTACCCGCTACATCGAACCAGCCCCAGGAAGAACGGATTTCGATCTTTTCCTCGGGGGTGAGCGTCCCCCGCGACAAGCCTTTCAGTTTACTCAGTGGATCGGCGTCTTTCGCATAGGACAGTGCAATGATGAGCACGGCGCTTGTGAGGAAGAGTACACCGGCGAAATAATACGCGTTGAAGGTGCCGATCGCCCCCAGCATGCCCGTCGGCTCCATCACACCGCTCTGGACCAGTGTTTGGAGCGTAAGCTTCAGCATACCCAACCCGAATCCGACGACCAGGCCCCAGAATGCCCCGTGGCCGTTGATGCGCTTGAAGAAAATGCCCAGGAGAAAAACGGCGACAATGGGCGGCGTCAGAAAACTCTGCATGTTCTGGATGTAGTGGTAGAGCCCCTCGTTGTTTTCCGAAACCACCTTCATGATCGGAATCCACAGGATGCCAAAACCCACCACTACGCCGGTGGCGATCCGGCCGACCCGAACGAGCCGCGTCTCGGACGCGTTCGGGCGCAGTTTCTCGTAGATATCCATGGTAAAGAGCGTGGCGCACGAATTGAAGAGGGACGACAGCGAACTCATTAACGCGGACAGCAAGCCGCCTACCACAAGGCCCCGCAGACCCGCCGGGAGCAACTCCGCCACCATCGTGGGAAACACCATATCGCCCATGAGATTGCCCTCGGCGGACACCGGGATGGCGAGCAGACCCTGTTCGTGAAGCGCATATCCGATCATGCCCGGCACAAGAAAGATGAATACGGGCCACACCTTCAGAAATCCTCCGAAAATGGCTCCGCGGCGCGCATCCGTCAGCGATCGGGCCGCCAGGGTGCGCTGGACGATATACTGGTCGGTACACCAGTACCAGATGCCTGCAAGGGGCGAGGCGATCATAATCGCCAGCCACGGGAAATTCGGATCGGAAATGGGGCGCCAGAGTGCAAAGCGTTCGGCGTTTTCACCCACAATGGTCCGCATCTCGTTCCATCCCCCCAATTCGGACA
This sequence comes from Rhodothermales bacterium, assembly GCA_965117025.1. Lineage (GTDB taxonomy): Bacteria > Bacteroidota > Rhodothermia > Rhodothermales > VXPQ01 > VXPQ01. The sequence goes on along the minus strand of OZ220746.1, from coordinate 2,536,332 downwards.
ACCCGAACATGGTAATGAACGCCGATCCCATGAGTAGAAGCACCGTTTGCAGCACTTCCGTATACACGACGGCGCGAAGACCGCCGAAAATGGTGTAAATCCCTGTCAGTACCACCGTGGCGAAGGCGCCGACCCAGAACGCATTGTCCGGCGTCCCGAACGTGTCGGGCAGGAGCGTCCGGAAAACGAGGGCGCCGGCGTACACCGTGACGGACACCTTCGTGAACACATAGGCGACCAGAGACATGATCGAAAGAATCCAGCGGGATCGGGCATCGAACCGACGTTCCAGAAACTCCGGCATGGTGAAGACGCCGGAACGGTAGTAGAACGACACGAATACCCACCCCAGCACAATCATGACCCACGCATGCAATTCCCAGTGCGCCAGAGCCATTCCATTCAGCGCACCACTGCCCGCAAGCCCCACAATATGCTCGGATCCGATATTCGAGGCAAAAAGCGAGGCCCCCACCACGGCCCATCCGACATTACGCCCGGCAAGAAAGTAATCCTCGGAGGTCTTCGTCCTGCGTGCGGACCACCACACAATCCAGACGAGCAGCATGAAGTAGCCAAAGACAATAATCCAGTCAATGGGGGTCATGATTTCGTCATGGTTCTCTTATGCGTGATGATACGCTTCGCGTACGGCTTCGGCGACGGGTGCGCGCATGGCCGCACTTACAGCCAGAAACTGAAATACAGGTAGATGCAGAGCACCAGCCCCAGCACGACCACCGTGCCCGCTACATCGAACCAGCCCCAGGAAGAACGGGTTTCGAGTTGTTCCTCGGAACTGAGCGTCCCCCAGGTCAGGCCTTTCAGTTTGCTCAGCGGATCAGCGTCCTTCGCCCAGGACAGCGCCACGACAAGCACGACGCTTATGAGAAAGAGCACCCCGGAGAAATAATACCCGTTGAAAGCGCCGATCGCCCCCAGAATGCCTGTCGGCTCCATCACACCGCTCTGCACCAGTGTCTGGAGCGTAAGTTTCAGCATGCCCAGTACGAACCCGACGAGCAAGCCCCAGAACGCCCCGTGGCCGTTGATGCGCTTGAAGAAAATGCCCAGCACAAACACAGCGGTAATGGGCGGCGCCAGAAAACTCTGCACGTTCTGCAGGTAGTCATAGAGGCCCTCGTTGTTTTCCGAGATGACTTTCATGATCGGAATCCACAAGATGCCAAAGGCCACCACCACGCCGGTGGCGATCCGGCCGACCCGAACGAGCCGGGCCTCGGACGCATTCGGGCGCAGTTTCTCATAGATATCGACGGTGAAGAGCGTGGCGCACGAATTAAACAGGGACGACAGCGAACTCATCAGCGCGGACAGCAAGCCGCCCACCACAAGCCCCCGCAGCCCCGCCGGAAGCAGTTCCGCCACCATTGTGGGAAACACCATATCGCCCATGAGATTGCCCTCGGCGGACACCGGGATGTTAAGCAGCCCCTGTGAGTGAAGCGCATACCCGATCATGCCCGGCACGAGAAAGATGAATACGGGCCACACCTTCAGAAACCCTCCGAAAATGGCTCCGCGGCGCGCATCCGTCAGCGACCGGGCCGCCAGGGTGCGCTGGATGATATACTGGTCGGTACACCAGTACCAGACCCCGACAACAGGCGAGGCGATCATCACCGCCAGCCACGGAAAATTCGGATCGGTATTGGGGCGCCAGAGCGCAAATTGTTCGGCGTTTTCGCCCACGACGGCCCGCAACTCGTTCCACCCCCCGAGTTCGGACAACCCGAACATGGTAATGAACGCCGAGCCCATGAGCAGAAGCGCCGTTTGCAGCACTTCCGTGTACACGACGGCGCGCAGGCCGCCGAAAATGGTGTAAATCCCTGTCAGCACCACCGTAACGAAGGCGCCGACCCAGAACGCGTTGTCCGGCGTTCCGAATGTGTCGGGCAGAAGCGTCCGGAAAACGAGCGCGCCGGCGTACACCGTGACGGACACCTTGGTGAACACATAGGCGACCAGAGAAACGATCGAAAGAATCCAGCGGGACCGGGCATCAAACCGGCGTTCCAGAAACTCCGGCATGGTGAACACGCCGGAGCGGTAGTAGAACGATACGAACACCCAGGCCAGCAACATCATGATCCACGCATGCAACTCCCAGTGCGCCTGCGCCATCCCGTTCAGCGCACCACTGCCCGCAAGCCCCACAATATGCTCGGATCCGATATTCGAGGCAAAAAGCGACGCCCCCACCACGGCCCATCCCACATTACGACCCGCAAGAAAGTAATCTTCGGTAGTGCTCGTTCTGCGTGCAGACCACCACACGATCCAGACAAGCACCATGAAATAGGCAAATACGATAATCCAGTCAATGGGGGTCATGATTTCGGCGTGGTTCTCTCTATGCGTGATGATTCACTTCCCAATCCATGTACTTGCCGAGCGCTTCGCCGACGGCTCCGGCGACGCGCGCCCGCGTTGCCGCCACATGGTGTTCGAACCCGGATTCGCAGATGTACCGGAGCAATTCCTGCATGTTCGCCACCTCGAACACCCCGTAGCCTCCGAAGGTTCGGAGTTCGTCCGGCGTGAAAGCGCCCTCTCCCACGTAGGCGCGTATGCGCCCCTCCAGGTCGTCCGTGGAAATACGGGCGAATGTGAACGGCCCGGGAGCGACCCGCCCCACAATGGTGCCGTACGTATTCTCCTTACCGACCGACCCGGCGATGATTTCCTGAAAATCCATCCGGTGGGCGTCCGCTCCTTCGTCCACAAAAAAGGATTTGGGCAGGTTCGAACAATGAAATACGACCCCCTTGTTCGGATCGTCTCCATAGTCGTTGTTCCAGTCGAGAAGCGCCGCAGGAACGCGAGCCGCTTCCTGCAACACATACATACTCAGGGCTCCCACGATATCCGCCTCGCAGGCGCTCGCCATGAGCCGGTCGCTCATCATGCTCATCGCCGTACAGGGCACCACCCCGTAGAACTCCTCCAGCGAGGTCCAGCACTGGATGGCCGTCGCTGCAAGGCCCTGCTCTTCCATGAACCGATCGATGCACACTCCCAACTTGGCCATCTTCAGCAGGCTTTCCCGGGGAATGCCGTCTATCCGCGTATAGGCGCCCATTGCCTCGATTTTGTCGGTAACGGGGCGCTCGTCGTCATCCAGACGGCGAATCCATCCGAGCAATTCGGACAGATCCAGCGTTTCGACGGAAATACCGGCCTGTTCCAGCAGTTTTTCGCTGTAGCGCACCGTGTTGAATGCGGCAGGCCGGGCGCCGATCTGACCCAGGCGCAGGTTTTTGAGCGAGCGCACGACGCGGCAGGTGGCCGCAAAGCGGCGCAGGTCTTCCGCAAACGCCTCGCTTCCGGGGTCCATCGTATGCCGGCTGGTGAGCGAAAACGGAATGCCGTACTGCCTCAGGTTATTGCAGACGGATATCTTGCCGCAAAAACTGTCCCGGCGGCTCGCGAGCGACATGTCCGACTTCGAATCCGCAAAGGCATGCACAAGCACAGGCACGCCGAGCGCGGCCCAGCGCAGCACATTCGCCACAGCCCGCTCGTCCCCGAAATTGGGCAGCGTGACCAGTATCCCGTCGATGTCGTCGCGGCGCGCGCGAAACAGATCGGCGCAGAGGCGCGCCTCCGCAAGCGTTTCCACCGCGCCGTTGTTCGTGGCCTCTTCAGGCGTGATCACGACATGGATGCCTTCTTTCTCCAGCAAGGCTACGATCTGCCGGCGCCCGGTGGCGCACAGATGATCCGGGAAAAAACCCCGGTTTCCGACAATGACGCCAAGCGTCACCGGATTATCGTTCGTCATATGCTCTCCTTCTTCGTATTTTCGATACGATGTCTGATGCGCACAGGTGCTGCGCCTGTCCCCGAGACAGAATCATTCCCGCGATCCCGCTCCGTTCGCCCGCATAGAATAAACGACATGCAAGGCAATCTTTCGTAACGATTATGCAACATTCCATTTATGACCTTACGGGGCGCGTGGCCGTCGTCACGGGCGGATCCGGGGCGCTGGGGTCGGCCTGCTGCCGGGGACTGGTCGAGGCGGGCGCGTCGGTGGTCATCCTGGCGCGCAACAAAAAGCGGGTCGAGGATGCCGCCCGGGCACTGGAAGAAGCCGGGGCCACCGCGGCGGCGGGCATCCCCGCAGATGTGCTGAAGAAAGACCAGCTTACGGCGGCCCGCGACCTCATTGTCGAACGCTTCGGGCGGGTGGACATCCTTGTGAACGCCGCCGGAGGCAACATCAAGGCGGCCACGCTCAAACCCGGAGACAGCATTTTCGACATGCCGGAAATAGCCTTCCGGCAAGTGTTTGACCTCAACCTGATCGGAACCGTGCTGCCCACGCAGGTTTTTGGCGAGATAATGGGGGCGGCAAAAAACAACGACAAGAAAGAAGGAACGGAAACCCTGTGCGCCGGCTCCATTGTCAACGTCTCTTCCATGGCGGCGGGCCGCGCGCTCACCCGGGTCGTGGGCTATTCCGCAGCCAAAGCCTCCGTCGAGAATTTCACCCGGTGGATGGCCGTGGAACTTGCCCGGATATTCGGCGACGGACTCCGCGTGAACGCCATTGCGCCGGGATTCTTCATCGGAGAACAGAACCGGAGCCTGCTTCTGAATGAAGACGGCTCGCTGACCGAGCGGGGCCGGCAAATCATCGACCATACGCCCATGGGACGCTTCGGCGAGGTAGACGAACTCGCGGGAACACTCGTCTGGCTGTGCAGTGACGCCTCACGGTTCGTGACCGGCGTGGTCGTGCCCGTGGATGGAGGCTTCGGCGCGTTCAGCGGCGTGTAGCGGAAAATGAGGCCGCCGGTTTACTGATTCTGTTCGCCCGTATCGATGATCGGCTGGGTAGCCGTGTCGGCACAGAGGTGGAATGCCGCGCGTTCAGGATGCCTGAAAATGCATGATGCCAAAGCCGGGCGATAGTCCCCTACATCGGCATCTCCTGCTGTACTTCCTGATCCATGCCGTCTCCTCCCTCGTAGTTCCCGCGCTGGCGCCGCTGCTGCCGTTGCCGTCCGAAGTTGTATGTCAGGGAAAGATTGACCTGGCGGGCGTTGAAACTGCGGATGCTCTCCTGATAGAACCGGGGCGTCTCGCGCGTGATATTGAACTGCATCATGTCGAACGGATCGCGGACCTGCAGGCTGAGCGTGGCCCGCTCGTTGAGCAACTGCTGGCGCGCCCCGAAACTCACCCGCGAAAACGCCCCAATGCGGCCGTTTTCGATATCCATGGGCGCCCGGTAGAACCAGGATAGCTGGACGGACAATCCCTCCCGAACGCTGAGCGTGGCGTTCGCGCGGGTTGACCAGCCCCAGGCATCGTTTCCGAGACCGCTCTCCACGTTGGATCCGTCTGTCTGCATCCGAAAGGCGTTGAAGCTGCCGAACGCATTCAGTCTGTCCGATAACCGTAACGTGCCGATGGACTCGAGCCCCCACGAATCGCTCGAATCGAAGTTGCGGAACGTCGTGATCGACACGCCCTGATCGTTAATGAATTCGTACCACTGAATCCGGTTGTTCGTCTTGCGATAATACGGGGTAAACGTGACCGAAACAGGGCCGGCAAAGTGAATGTAGCTGCCCTCCATCGCATGCGTGTACTCCGGTTCGAGGTACGGATTCCCCTCGCGCCGGGAATACGGATCCAGATCATCGTTGAAAGGATTCAGCGACCAGATCCGCGGACGATTGACGCGCTTGCTGTAGCTGAATTTGATTTGCTTCCAGCCCGTTTCGGACCGGGATAACTCCCAGGTCAGAAAGGCGCTCGGGAAAAAATTGTTGTAATCGTTCTCGTACCGGTCGTTGGTCGTGGTCAGATCGAACGTCGTCCTCGCCTGCTCGTACCGTAAACCCACCTGCGTAGCGAAAGGCCCGAATGACTGCTGCACAATACCGTATGCGGCCTGGATATTCTGCTGGTAGTCGAATGTGTTCGTCCTGCGAGCATCTATCATGTACGCGTTCAGGCCGTGATCGAACGTCTCGACCTCGAACCGGCTGTCCAGTAAATCGATGGACCCTCTGTACCCCGCCTCCAGTTTGCCGTTACCCAGCGGGCGGGAATAATCCAGTTGGAGGGACCTCTCGCCCGAGTTTTCGCCCTGCGTCGAACGCTGCATGAAAGGATCTGTCCCGGCGCCAAACGCCCCGAAGCGAAGCCCATCCTCCACATAACTGTTCTTGTCGTCCTCATCCTCTTTTTCGTACCGCGCCTCGATCTGCAGTTCGTGGGTTCCTGGCGCAACAATCCGGGAAAACGTGAGGCGGTAATCCTGGTTCAGGTCCGTCCGGTCTCCAAGGCGCGTCCGGTCGTAGCTGCTCATCAATATCTCGTTCGCGTCAAGAAGGCGATACGCGTTCAGCCCGTCCTGATCCCCCCCGCGCACACTCAGCCTCGTAGCCAGCGACAGCACGTTTTTGTCGCTCATGCTGTAATCGATGCTGGTGCTGAGGTTATGCGAATCACCGCCGCGCTCGCCCCGATCATCCTCGTCGATCACGGTCAGCGGATCGGCAAAACGATTTTCCTGCCAACGATCCCCTGTCGAGTTACGCATGCTGTGACGGAACCCGTAGTTCACGAACGACGAAAACTTGCCCTGTATAAAATTGAGCGAGCCCCCGACATTGTAACTCTCCTGCGTACCGCCCCCGGCCGTAAGGCTCCCGCCGAGACCAAGGTCCTGGTCCTTGCGCAATACGATATTCAGGATACCGGACATGCCGTCGGGTTCGTACTTGGCGGACGGATTGGGTATGACCTCTACCCGGTCGACCGAAGTCGCCGGCAATCCCTGCAGGAAGGTGATGAGCGCCTCCCCGGTCATGGATGTAGGACGGCCATTGAGGAGAATGGCCACGTTCTGGTTGCCCCGCAGACTGATATTGCCGTCGATATCCACTTCCACCGAAGGAATTTCCTCCAGCACCTGGCTGGCATCCCCCCCGGCGGACACCAGTTGGTCCCTGGTGTTGTACACGGTCCGGTCAATGCCGACTTCCATAAACTCCCGGCGCTCCTCGACAATCACTTCATCGAGCATCTCCACATCGGACCTCAATTCGATGACGCCAAGATCGGCAGTCCATGATCCCGGACGGAGGGCCACATCCGAAATCTCCTCCATGACATACCCCACAAAGTGGACCTGCACATAATATGCTCCCGGGCGCAACCCTTCGATCAGAAAAGCCCCTTCGGAGTCGCTGATTGCCCCGGTGGTAAGCGAAGAGTCCCGTACGCTCCACACAGCCACGGAAGCGGACGGAATGGATTCGCCCGTCTCTGCGTCCACCACGCTTCCGGAAATTTGCGTCGAGGGCATCTGGCCCCCAGGCCTTCCGCCTTCCCCCCGGTTACCGAACTGCTGGGCATAGGCCGACTGGATGGGAGCAACGGCAAACAGCAGGCCGACAGCGATGAACATCGTGGATCGTAGCATGACAGCGATATCCTTTCGGGATATGAATGGATTTATTCAGAAGAGCGCCGGACAACACCTTCAGCCGGGTTTCCGGCAAGAAGGTATAAGGAGCTCACGTATAAGACCTGCGGAACCGGAAATTCATTCCATGAACGTCCCCGGCACTTTTGAAACGCCGCCGCAGGCCATCTTGTTGCCTGCATGTATATCGAAACGGCGCACAAAAAGATGCGAGGCGCGCAAAAGCACGCCTCGCCGTCTTGAAGCATTACAAGGGAGCCGGAAAAGCGGCAAGCGGTCCATCGACTACCGGCAACGAGCACGGCGAACGCCCGCAGCGAATCCGCAACGTGGCAGGCGCAAACGGGACGCTTCGCTCATTGCAATGTGTCCGTGGGGAGAAAGACTTCCGGGTCCTCCGGCAGCTCGGCGGGAAGCTCCACTTCGATACCGCACAGGGTACCTGTAGTGCCTCCTTCCACATCCATATCGGCGTCAAGAAGTATTCCCGCATCCGGGTCAGACCCCAGGGTTAAGCTGACTGTCGCATCAGTAGACAGATTCATATCGCACATGCCGGATCGATCATCCAGTTCCCAATTCACTGTGCCTGTCCCGGTGTTTATGATCGGAATGGCGAGCGTCAGCGCATTATCGCCTTCGAGCACCTCAAGGGATACCATACCCTGCTGGCGAATGCCGGAGTTGCTGTCGAGCACGAAGGTAGCGTTCTCAACGGTCACCACGCATCCCGATGGAGCGAACGAAAAATCGTAATTCTGTACGAGCTGTCCATCATCCGAAGCGCCGAGCATGACCGTACCTTGCAGGTTGATCGACCCTCCCTCGGAACACGCATAGGTCGTATCCACCGGTATCCCCGAAAGCAGGTCTTCCGGATTTACCTGGTCATCTTCCTCCGGAATGACGCCGGATACCGCTTCATACACTGCGGAATCCGAACCCAGCGCCCCGAAACTGGTGTTCATGGCCGTCAAAAGCGCATCCACCTCCTGCTTCGTCAGCATGTCTTCGGTTTCTTCCATGCTGTCGCAGGCGGTGAGCGCCGAACACAAAAAAAGTATACAAACGAATACGCCGTAACGGAATAACATGGCGGACCTCCATGGATCAGGGTGTGCGATTCGGTGTGCAATTAACTAAGGCAATTATTTTCAGGACAAATACTGTGCCATAAATCCTTCCACCGCATTGAAAACTGCTTTAAAAAGTGCCCGACTACGGTATATTAGGGCCTGTTACCACTATGCAGCGGCGCTCTTCCCTCCGATCACCGGTCAACATGTCCTCGACGCTCTTCCGGCCGGCAACCGCCCCGACCCTGTATTTCATCGGGGTAACCACGAAACAATCTTCCATTGTGCCCATCTTCCCGAAATGGGCCGGACTCCTTGGACTGGACAATGCGCGCCTCGTGGGCGTGGACGTTCCGATCGGCGCAAACCCGGATACCTACCGGGACATCGTACGCTTCATAAAGAACGACCCGCTCTCGAGGGGCGCCCTGATCACCACGCACAAAATCGACCTTCTCGCGGCGAGCCGGAACCTGTTCGACGAACTGGACCCGTATGCACATCTGCTCGGAGAAATTTCCTGCATTTCCAAACAAGGGAAACAGCTCGTCGGCCACGCGAAAGACGCTGTGACGGGCCGCCGGGCGCTCAATGCGTTTCTTCCGGACGGATACTGGAAAGAAACCGGCGCCGAGATGCTTTTTCTGGGAGCCGGCGGCGCGACCGTAGCAACCACGAGTTTGCTTCTGACCGCTCCGAGCGACGAACAACCGGCACAGATTACGGTGACGGATGTGGATCCTGGCCGGATACGCAGTATCCAGGCCGTGCACGACCGGGTGAAACACGATGCAAACGTACAGTATCTCCTCGTTCAGGACGCTGCGGGCAACGATGCGGCGATGCAGACCCTCCCTGCACGCTCGGTAGTCATAAACGGTACGGGCATGGGCAAGGATCGTCCGGGCTCACCGGTATCCGACCAGGCCGTCTTTCCTCAAGACGGCTACGCCTGGGATTACAATTACCGGGGCGATTTCATCTTCCTGAAACAGGCGGAGCAATGCCGCCGCGGGGTCAAGACAGTGGATGGCTGGACCTATTTCCTGTACGGGTGGACCAGCATCATCGCCGAGGTGTTCGGGGTCGCCATTCCGGAAGAAGGCCCGAAATTCGAGACGCTCTCGGACATTGCCTCCGCATACCGGCGCAGGTGATTTGCGAAACAGACAACGCGCCGAAACACACCCGCTTCTCTACCGCTCTACGCGCCCGGAACCGGACCCCTTCGCCAGATTTTCGACTTCCTGCACAGAAACCAGGTTGAAATCGCCCGGGATGGTCTGCTTGAGGCAGGAGGCCGCCACCGCAAACTCAAGGGCTTCCCGGGAATTGTCCTTCGTCAGCAGACCGGCAATCAGGCCCGCCGCAAACGCATCGCCGCCGCCTACGCGATCCACAAGCCGTATCTCATAGCGGGTTGAACGCTGCGGCTCGACGCAGGCCCCGTCGTCGTGCAACAGGGCGCTCCAGCCGTTCATGGACGCCGAGAAACTCTCTCGCAGCGTAATCGCCACGGCGCGAAATCCGTACTCTTTTTTGAGTTGCCGGGCAAGACCGAAATACGCCTCTTCATCCAGTTCGGCCGCTTCCACATCGGACGCGCCTGCCCGGAAGCCAAGGCTGCGCTCCGCATCCTCCTCGTTGGCAATGCATATGTCCACATACTGCATAAGGGGGCGCATCACGGCCTGCGCTTCTTTTTCCGTCCACAACTTGGCCCGAAAATTCAGATCGCAGCTTATGGATGCCCCGGCGCGGCGGGCGGCGCGGCAGGCTTCTTCAAGCATCCGACGAGGAACCTCCCCGAGCGCCGGGGTAATGCCGGTCCAGTGGAACCACGCGGCGCCGTCGAATACGGCTTCCAGATCGACTTCTTCGGGCACAAGCGTCGTTACGGCGCTCCCTGCGCGGTCGTAGATAACCTTGGACCCCCGCTGGCTCGCTCCCGTTTCGAGGAAATAGATACCGAGGCGATCGCCCCCGCGTATCATAAACCGGTCGGATACGCCGTAGCGCCGCAACTCGTTGACGCACGCCTGCCCGATCTCGTGCCGGGGTATCTTGGACAGGAAAAAGCTGTCGAATCCGAAACCGGCCAGCGCCACGGCCACATTGGCCTCCCCGCCCCCGAAGGACACATCCAGGGAGGGCGTTTGCACAAAACGCCCATGCCCCGGAGGCGATAGCCGGAGCATCACCTCACCGAACGTAACCGTTTTCATAGCACACGCCCCTGGCAGAACCGGAAAGTATTCACACGTACAGAAAGCCCCTCGCGCACACCCCGCCGGTTAAGCGAAAACCGGACGGTTCACCTTACCTACTCCAGTTCCCTGACCCAGACATTCCGGAAGCGTACCGGGTGGTCGTGATCCTGCAGGGAAATCGGAAGCCGATCGGCGTGGGCCTCGTACGGCGGCCGCGACCGGTGCCCCGAAGGGCCCGTCATTTCCTCGTGGTTCTGCACCAGTACACCGTTGTGGAAAACGGTCACGTAGGCTGCAGAAACGAGTGCGCCGTCTTCGTCGAAACGGGGGCGGCGAAACACGATGTCATAGACATTCCATTCGCCCGGCGCGCTCATCGCGTTGACGAGCGGCGGATACTGGCCGTACAGCGCCGCGGCCTGTCCGTCGGGGTAGGTGTCGTTCTCATAGGAGTCCAGCACCTGCACTTCGTAGGTGTTCATCAGGAAGACGCCGCTGTTGCCGCGATCCTGATCCTCACCCTCGGGCGGCATGGGCGCAGACCATTCGATGTGCACCTGCACGTCGCCGAAGCCCTGCTTCGTTTGAATACCCCCGGTGCGGGGCACGACCTCAAAATACCCGTCGGTCACCTTCCAGGGCGCCGGGTCGCCGTTGGAGCGCTCCCATGCGGACAATCCTTCCGACGCGCCCCCGAAAAGAACGATGGCGTCGGAAGGAGCCTGTCCAGCCCCCTGATCCGTGCCTGGCGTCGCCGGGGAGACCACCATGGGTCGGGGCCGTTCCCGGTCATGGACCTCCCAGTCCGACGGAGTCCGGCTGCCTTGTCCTTCGGAGTCCTGGCCAAGCGCCGGCGATGCAGCAAAAAGAACGGCGGCGATAAAAGGCATAATGCGTGTCATGGTCAAGGAAGTATATGGAATTGGATTCCGGCCAGAAACGCCCGACCGGGTGCGGGTTCATAGTAACGGCCTCCGAATGCATTGATCGACACGGAACCACTGTATCGGGTATTCAGCATATTGCGCACCTCGACAAACGGTGCAATACGCACCGAACCGGCGGCAAATCCCTCGTGCCCGAGCGACGCGTCGAAAACAACGTATCCATCGTTAACGGCCGTATTGGCGTCGTTCGTAAAATACTCGCTTACAGCTTCTGCTTCCACTGTAACCCGAAAGCCTCTCTGATCTGTCCGTACGCGCCCGAAAAGACGCTGTTCGGGTACGCCGGGCAAAAGGTTGCCCTTCAAGTCCGCCTCCTGAAAAACAAAACGACTCACGGTAGCGACAAAAGCCGTTTCCCAGCGAGGGTGAGGAACCCACTGCACTGCTCCCTCAATGCCCCGGTGCGTATTCTTGCCCGCATTCCGGAAAAAATCCCGCCCGAGTTCATTTTCGAAGGAAATCAATCGCCCGTCCACGTTCATGGAAAAAACAGCCGCATCCACGAACAGATGTGCGCCCAACGCGCCGCGCAGGCCCACCTCCATGCCTCTCGAAATCTGCGGATCGAGCGAAGGGTTGAATCCACCTGTCAGGTCCGGGCGATTGACGAGTTCCGTGGTCGTAGGCGTCTCGAAGGCCGTGCCATAGTTCGCAAACAGCAACCATCCGCTTCCCCGCCAGGATACACCCAACATGGGACTCCATGCGCTAAACAGCCGGCTGCCGGATTGATCGCCATTGGCAAACAGGTGATCGTCCATTTTAAATCGCACCGTTCCATAGCGCAGTCCGGCCAGCACCTGCATGGCTCGAACAGGCTGGAAGCCCCCATAGGCAAAGGCGCCCAGGGAAGCCACATCCTCGACCTGATCCAGCCGAATCTCGTCACCGGGAACGCCTTGGGCGTTATTGAAATTTTTGCGAATATCATGTTGCAGCGCCCCATCAGCTCCCACACCCCACCGGATCCGTTCCCTGTCCCGTCGCAGCGCCGCCCGCATTCCCCCTGCCGTCCGGTCCAGATCGATGTACGCAAAGGACAAGGGATTGTCGAGTTGTCGGCGTATACCGTAACCGGTTACGCGGAGCGTCCCGAGGTCGGCTTCCCGAACGAACGCGGCGCCAGCCTGGACCTGAAGGCTTTCCTTGCCGGCGCGGGCTTCCTCAAAAGCCGGGCGGGCCATGGAGGGGTCCGCCTCGAACTGTTCGCGCGTCAATGAGCCGGGATGTTCGGTATCCTGCAAGGCAATGGCTGTCAGGATACGAACATGCGAAGAGGAGCCGGTGCGAAATCGGGCGGAGGCCCCGGCACGGCGACGAACGCCGGAAGAATAGTCCCGATACCCGTCCTGTGCCTGATTCGATACGTAAAACTGTATGGAATGCGCCCCGAACGGCACCCACCCATCGACAAGGATCCTCCGCTGTCCGAAGGAACCGGCAAGCGCCTGCGCGCGCAAACGGGAGGCAGGGCGAGCGCCTTCCAGAGTGGCATCGCTCGACAGGAAAAGCACGGCCCCGGAACCGTTTCCCCAAAACAGGGAGGCGGGACTACGCAAGAGTTCCGTACGACGCAGAACAGAAGATTCCACTACGTCGAGCACCGTCTGCCCATCCGGCATCGTGAGCGGAATACCATCGAGCACAACCTGCATGCCCCGCACGCCGAATGGAGCACGGGCGCCCATGCCGCGCACGGAGATACGCTCTCCAAGCGCGAAATGACCGCGGTCGTTAATCCACGCACCGGGAAGCGAACGCAGGACGCGTTCCATGGAAAGTACGGAGCGCGGCAACGCGTCCGGGGAATTCGTCTCGACAGCAACGGCATATGGAGCCGATGCTGCGCTCGCGATGCCCCGCACCGCCTCAACCGTCAATTCCGGAAGCGCCTGTCCTGAAAGAACCGGTACCGATAACGTGTCCTGGGCAACAGCAATCCCCGGAAACAGGCAAGCCGCCGCCAGCCAGCATCGAACGGAAGACATGGTACACATCATGCGATGCGGGCGGTATGTACGCACCGGCTCGTCCACGAATGGACCAGATCCGACCCATACAGAAACCCTGAATATTTCCCGAAAACAGGCAGCATGCCCCGTCCGGATGCATGCCCAAAAGAAACAGGAAAATATCCGACCGACAGGCAGACGCTGTCAACCGTTCTGAAATGCCCTAAAGCAGATTAGCCGCCCACACGCTCTACGTTCATGGCGCTGAGGCCTTTGGGCGTCTGCTCCACATCATATTCCACTTCTTCGCCGTCCCGCAATCCTTCGTCGTATCCAAGACCGGGTATGTTGTTACGATGGACAAATACGTCCTTGCTACCGTCGTCCGGCGCGATAAAGCCAAAGCCTTTATCCACACTGAACCACTTTACTCTTCCCCGAGGCATGTTTTTTCCTGTGTTCTGATGGCGCCGCGACCTGCGTATTTCAACGCGTTACGCGCAATACAGTATAAGCGGCTAAGGTAAAATGACCCTCTGTGTACCCCGATAAAGGATATGGGTTTCCCGGGCAATCGAATAACGCTCACATCGAAGCATCCGGGACGACTCCGGGATCGCTGTTCTGTAAAAACCAGTCCTGCATTACATCCATCCATATCGCCAGTCCCTGCCATGAGCCATAGGGCGCGTAGTGGCGGCGAATGTCGGTATCCGTGCCTCCTCCGAATTTCCGCGAAAACATCGACCGGGCCGAAGAGTCGAGCGCAAGGTAATCGAACCGGCCCAGCAATTTCATGACAGCTCCGGCAGCGTACGGGCCGAACCCGCTCAGGGAACGTATCTCGGCAAACAGGTCGGCAGAAGACATCTCCGTACATACCCATCCTTCTACGTCAACCCTTTCCTCCGCAATGCGACAGGCCAGTTCGTGAAGATATGCATTCCGATATCCGGCCCGCACATGATCGGAAAACATGTCCGGAGACAGCTCCGCAACGGTCCCGGGAGAAGGAAAGGCGCCGGCATGCCCCAAGTCGTTCAACCGCTGCGTCATCTGCCGCGTCATGGCCCAGGTCGTGTTGGTCGTCAATAGCGTTTTCGCCAAATCTTCCCAAACCGTGGGGGCGCGCAGCAGTCGCCCGGCCCTGTGCGCCAACACCCAGGCATAGCGCGGGACATTCGCAAACATGGCATAAAACGGTTCGAGGTCCATCTCCAGGTTGAAGATGCGCCGGGTCACCTCTTGAAGATGTGCATGGACCGGGGAGGAAAGCGAGGCGTTCGCGGCATGCTTCGCCGCACCGGACCCATGTTCCAGCGTCTCCTCGATGTGCACATGCAATTTTTCGCCGCAGGATACGGCCCCTTCCCCATTCATATCCGCCGTAAATGCAAGGCGTACAATCCGCCCGTCCGGGAGAGATTCGATGCGCCGAAGCCGCGCATAGTCCTCGTCGTGGCTGAAGGGCGCCAGCTCGATCCAGCCATGGCTCAGAAGCGTCGACCGGAAACGAAACGAAGGAGGGCATTCGATGGTCAGTACGGGAGCGGAGAATGGCATATTTATTCCTCCGCGAGCTGGTCGGCGCGCGCCAGTCTCTGCGCAATGTCCAATGGGAGTGCGGCCCCTTCCGTAGCCAGCGCCTCCTCGTACAATGCCCTGGCCCCGGCAGCACGGGCGCGGGCTTCCGGCAGCGATCCAAGTTGCGTCAGCAGATCGGCTTCCTGGCACAGCAGATCGGCGATGGCAAGCGCAAGACCGTACTCGAATCCGCGCGGATACCGGCAAAGCTCGACCAGTTCACGGGGCGACAGTTCGCCCACCGGACGGGGAGAAAGATCGGCCTCTCCGAATGCATTACGTATGTACGCAAGGGCTTCCTCGTACCGTTCTTCGGACTTCAGTCGAAGCGTCTGCGCCAGCACATGGAGCAGTACCCGAATGGCCTGCTCGATCTCCCGCATGATCAGATCGCGCTGGAACATCAGGAGGAACCGGGCAAAGAGGGCGCAGGCGGATCGGCCTCAAAGGCGGCAGCGCCCTGCTGAAGAAATTCGGCGAATTCCGAAACCGATGCGATGCCTGAGTGCCTGTGCAGAAGAGCGCCGGAATACGGATCTGCAATAACATAGGTCGGAAGCGCCACCGTGCCGGCCAATGCAATCTGATACTCCTGCAATGCCGGACCCGTATCGCGCGCGTCGGTATAGAGGCGCAGCAGCACGAAATCGTTCCGAAGCAGGGATGCCACGGGTTCCTTGCGAAACACACTGGTTTCCATCTGGCGGCAGTTTGCACAGGTATACCCCGTGAAATCGATGAACACGGGTTTGCGTACGCTTTGCGCCTGCTCGAACGCCGCATCTATATCTTCACTCCAGACCGGCTCATCGCCTGCGCGCCCCGAAAACACGCCGGATCCGGCCTGCGTGGTGGACGCCGGAGGAAGCCAGGCATCGATCCTGGGCAAGGGCGCCCCAAAAAGACCTGGCAGCATATACAGGGAAATCCCGAGGAAAGCCGCAGCAAAAAGCAGCCGCCCGGCTCCGACGGGCCGGGGCGCCGGCTCATGGGGCATCCGGATCTTGCCAAGCAGATAGAATCCGGCAAGCCCGAAGATCACCATGGCGAGGGCGATGGCCACAGGCCGCGAAATCAGCCCCCACCCCATGACAAGGTCCGCATTCGACAAAAACTTGAGGGCGGCGGCAAGCTCCACGAAACCCAGTGTAACCTGAATGCGGTGCATCCAGGACCCGGTTCCGGGCAATGATTGCAGCGCCTTCGGGAACAGGGCGAACGCCACGAACGGTACGGCAAACGTAGCCGAGAAGACCACCATACCGATGACGGGATACGTCCACTCGCCGGTCGCAGTGGCAAGCGCGAGCAACCCCCCTACGAACGGAACGGTGCAGGAAAAATGCACCAGGGTCAGGGTCAATCCCATAAAAAACGTGCCCGCATACCCTGACCGCTCATTCCCCTGACGATTGAAATAATTGACGAAACGGCCCGGCAGCGTCAATTCGAACATGCCGAGCAGCGAAAACGCAAACACGGCAAATATTCCCGCGATGAAAAGATTGATCCATGGATTGGCCGCAATGGTATGCGCCCCGGCGGCGCCAAGCAAGGAGGCAGCCAGCATACCGAGCGCCGTGAAGGTAAGGATAATCGCCGCCCCGAAGGCCAGCGCCATACGAACCGATTCGGAACGCTTCGAGGCATGCCCTGAAAACCAGGAGACGGTCAGCGGGATCATCGGAAATACGCAGGGTGTCAGCAGAGAAGCAAGCCCGGCTCCGATCGCCAGCAGAATAAAGCGCCACAGACCGCCGGCGTGCACATCGGCGCCCTCCGCGGTGGCTGGATCAGGAGACAAGACCGGAGGGGCGCCGCCTGTCAAGTCGGGCATAGCACGGAGCGAGTCGTTCTCATCGTCCCCGACAGCCGTCCCGGCGCCGGATACCGAGCCCCGGGCAGCAGGACCGCCCCCGCTAACATGCACTACGGCCCGGAGCGACGCCGGTGTCGGAGGCAGACACACCTCTTCGGTGCAAATCATGAACCGCACGACGCCATTGAGCGGGCGATTTCCTGGGGGGTATCCTCCCCAATCCGGAATGGGGCGGTAAACCGGGCCTGACCGGTGAAATAGCGAACCGTGGCGTCAAACCAGGGATCGTGCGCCTCGACAGGCGTACTCTGGCGCATGGGACCCGTGAGCAACAGGCCCTCTTCTTCCCATGTGAATGCAACGGCAAAACTCGGGCGCGGTGAATCGAGCGCGTACATCTTCCAGCCTTCCGAGATATCCGCCTCGATCACTGCCTCGAACGCCTCCCCGGGAGCAACTTCTTCGGGGGCGACCGCCACGCTCCAGGTCACATAGTTCGTAGCAGAAAGGAAATCCTGTGCAAACGCTTGCGCACACACGAACCCTGTACACGGAACAAGCGCAGCCAGCCAGCCTATGCGGGCGAGACACTGCACAAATCCAAAACCGTAGTGGCGCAAAACCGTACTGGGCTAAAAACGATGCCGGGAACGGAGCAAACGCCCGGCGTATTCCGCCGCGTCTACGCTTCCTCTTCCGGGACCACCTCGACCTTGAGTTTGGCCGAAACTTCCTTGTGCACCTTCACGGTAGCCGTATAGACGCCGAGCATGCGAATATCCTCTTCGGGCTCGATATGTTTGCGATCGATCCGGAATCCCTGCTGACCGAGCGCTTCCGCTATCTGCGTTGGTGTGACCGTCCCGAAAATCCGGTTTTCCTTTCCGACTTTCGCGGCAATAACCACTTTCGCAGCCTCCAGTTGCTCCTTTACGCGCTCCGCATCCCCAATCTCCTGGGCAATTTTCCTTGCGCGCTGGCGTGCGAGTTCTTTTTGATGACGAACCACGGAATCCGAAGCAATCACCGCCATACGGCCCGGAATCAGGTAATTGCGGCCATAGCCGTCCCGGACCGTCACGATGTCTCCCTCGTGACCGAGGTTTTCCACGTCCTGCAGCAGTAAAAGCTTCATCGCAGTAGTTCCCTCCTATCGAACATTATCTGCCACAAACGGCAGCATGGCAAGGTGACGGGCGCGCTTTACCGCCCGGGTAAGCTTGCGCTGAAATTTCTGAGGCACTCCCGTGATACGCCGGGGCATAATCTTGCCCTGCTCGTTGAGATAGCGCTTCAGAAGCTCAATATCCTTGTAATCGACAAAATCGATCTGATCGGGTTCGAAACGGGTTTCGGTCATGGAATATCCTGTCAATGTGCTGATAGCTGCTTCCTGGAGAATTTATGCCTTATCAGCGGCTTTCGCGGCCTCAGCGGACGTTTCGGCTTCTGTCTCTTTCTTCGGGGCGGGCGTCTCGGCCTTCGCCTCCCTGGCGGACGCCTCGACTTTCTTTTCCTCAGCGGACGCCTCGACTTTCTTTTCCTCAGCGGACGCCTCGGCCTTCTTTTCCTCAGCGGGCGCCTCGCCTTTCGTTTCCCCGGGGGATGCTTCGGCTTGCGTTTCCTCCTTCGGAGCAGGTGGGGATTCCGCCTGTTCGCCGGCAGCAGCAACCTGCGCTTCCTTGTCCGGGGCGGATTCTTTTACGCCTTCCGCCTGCTCACGCGCTCTTTCCTTCTTGCGCTCCTCATAGTGACGGAGCATGACCGCGTCCATTTTCAGCGTCAGGAAGCGAAGAATATCGTCTTCAAGAGTCAACGCACGTTCGAGGCGGGCGATCAGTTCGCCACCTGCTTCGAAATAGGCATTCACATAATACCCGGTGCGCTTTTTGTCGATGGGATAGGCAAGACGCTGCGCTCCCCACTCATCCACTTCAACGATATTGCCACCCTCTTTCTCAATAAACTTCGTAATCCGGCCGACCAGATTCCTGATCTGGTCGTCGCTGAGTACGCTGTTGACGATATAGGTGATTTCGTAGGTGTTTTCAGGCATAACTCCCTGTGGAATAAAATCACGCCCACCGTCCTTGCGGCGAGCAGGGATTGCGCCGATTCCCTTTTCTGTTCCGCCTTCTGCGAATTGCGCGCATATTGCAGCGCGCACAGGTTGCTGTAAAAGGAAAAAACAGGAATACAGCTACGGAAACCGGCATAAAAATGCGTGGCGTCATACGACCGGAACGAAACGACGTTCCCGGACTGTCGAAACGACTGCCAGCGTCTCTCTATGGCCTGTTTTCCCGCCATGCGGCGTTGCATAGTGTTAACAGACCCTAATCGTTACCCTTGTCTTCCTTCGGATCGTACAACATGCCGGTGCAAAGACACATTTTGCGCTCGGTGCGCGTGAGCACGTCATAGTTGGGACAGCTCCGGCACCCCTCCCAGAACACATCGTCATCCGTCAACTCGGAAAACGTTACCGGCTTGTATCCGAGATCGGAATTGATCTTCATCACAGCCAGACTCGTCGTAATGCCGAAGACCCGGGCCTCCGGGTATTTTTCGCGCGACAGTTCGAAAATCCGCTTCTTTATCTTCTTCGCCAACCCCATCTTGCGAAAATCGGGAGCCACGATCAGCCCGGAATGGGCCACGTACTTCCCGTGATCCCAGCTCTCGATGTAGCAAAATCCCGCCAGACGGTCGCCGGCCAGCGCAATGACCGCCTTGCCTTCTTCAATTCTTGCCCGCACATACTCCGGGGCACGCTGCGCAATACCGGTCCCCCTCGCCGCCGCCGCCGCCTCGATAAGGCGGCTGACCGCTGGCGCATAGCGGATATGTTCGTCCCGGGCCACCATGATGACCACCTCCTCCATCACATCGAGGTCCTGTATCGGCGCAGGTTCCGGTAACGGCATGGGTTGTATCGTTCGAAATGACGTTTTCGTAACGGACAGAACCAAGGCAAACGAGAAAAGCGCCTGATTGATCCTGTACCGGGCATATCGCCAGACTATGTCACCGGGATGAGGTCACTGGGCCGCCCCGCTACGATCCGGAGGCCAGATGCTCCATATTGTCCGCGGTCTGCAGCGCAGTAATAATCTGCTCGAGCGCCCCGTCCATCACTTTGTGGAGCGGATGATTCTTGTCGTCTCCCTCCAGGCGGTGATCGGTGACGCGGTCCTGGGGAAAATTATAGGTTCGTATCTTGGCCGAACGGTCGCCGGACCCCACCATGGAACGGCGTACTTCGCTGCGCTCCGCCCTGCGTTTTTCCATTTCCTGCTCGTACAGGCGCGAACGCAGCACCCGAAGCGCCTTCTCTTTGTTCTTGTGCTGGCTTTTTTCGTCCTGGCACGTCACGACAAGACCGGTGGACACATGGGTGAGCCGGACCGCCGAATCCGTCGTATTGACCGACTGCCCGCCGGGACCGCTCGAACGATACACATCCACCTTGATGTCATTCGGATCGAGACGTACGTCAATGTCTTCCGCTTCCGGCAACACGGCTACCGTGGCGGCGGACGTATGCAGCCGCCCGGAAGATTCCGTAACCGGCACGCGCTGCACGCGGTGCACACCGCTTTCGAACTTCATGAAGCCAAATACATCTTCTCCCCGGATCGACAGCACGATCTCCTTGAAGCCGCCCTTGGCGCCCGGAGATACATTCATTACTTCGACCTTCCAGCCGCGACCCTCGGCGAATTTCTGATACATGCGGTACAGATCGCCGGCGAAAAGCCCGGCCTCGTCGCCGCCGGTTCCCGCACGAATTTCGAGCATTGCATCCCGGGCGTCCTCAGGGGCTTTCGGAATCATTTTCAGACGCAGATCGGCCTCGATGGCGGATAGATTGGCCTCGACGGTTTCCAATTCGGCGCGGGCCATATCCGCCAGTTCGCCGACCGGCTCCTCCACCAGTATGGCGCATAAACCATCCCGTTCCGAGGTCGTTCGCTCGTATGCGTCGATGGTCTGGACCAGGCCCTCGAGCGTGTTTCGTTCCCGTCCCAACTCCCGAAGGCGCTGTGGATCGGTGGCCACATCTCCCTGAGCCATCAGTCGGTTGATTTCCTCGAACCGATCTTTGATTTCCTGAAGTGCATCGAGACGAATCATGGCCCCTGCGGCGCCTCAGGCCAAAGCCGGCGCATCACGAATCACGCGTCCGATCGCCTGCGCAATGAGCCGGACCTGCGCCATCAGTTCAACGAATTGCTCGAAATAGAGCGACTGAGGACCATCGCTTTTCGCCATATCGGGATTCGGATGCACCTCCACCATGATCCCATCGGCCCCGGCAGCCACCGCTGCGCGCGCCATCGGGATGACTTTCCCTCGTATGCCCGTGCCATGGCTCGGGTCGACAATAATCGGAAGATGGCTGTTCTTTTTGATCACCGGCACTGCGGACAGGTCCAGCGTATTGCGCGTATACGTCTCGAACGTACGGATACCGCGCTCGCACAGCATTACGTACGGATTGCCCTCCGAAAGCACATACTCGGCGCTCATCAGCCAATCGTTGATCGTCGCCGCAGGACCGCGTTTCAGAAAAACAGGCTTCCGGAGTTTCCCGACCTCTTTCAGAAGCGGAAAATTCTGCATGTTGCGCGCGCCGATCTGCAAAATATCCGCATACCGGGCGACCAGTTCGATATGACTAACCTCCATCACTTCGGTAATGGTCTTGAGGTCATGTCTGTCGGCAGCGGCGCGCAGCAATTTCAACCCCTCTTCCCCCAGGCCCTGAAAAGAATAGGGAGAGGTCCGAGGCTTGAACGCGCCGCCGCGTAAAAACGCCGCCCCGCAGGCGGATACATGCGCTGCCGTATCCTCAATCTGCCGTTCGTCCTCGACCGAACAGGGACCGGCCATCACGACAAGTTCTTCGCCGCCTATGGGTACGCCCCCCACGTCGATCACCGTGTTCTCTTTTTTCCAGGACCGGCTGGCGAACTTGTACGGCTCGGTGACCCGATACACCTCCGCCACACCCTCCATGACCCGGATATTCCGGGGATCGAATTCGGGCTTCACGCCAATGGCGCCCACTACCGTCTGGTTCACTCCGCTGGAACGGTGTACGTCGAATCCGTATTCGTTCAGACGCTCGATTACGTCCTGAATCCGGCTTTCTTCCGCACCTGGCCGAAAAACTACGATCATGGGAAGGAATGAAATGGTTGGTAAGCGTGCAACAGAAGAACCGGGCAAGCGAACGCGGTGCACCGCACGGTCCGCGGCTTCGGTTCTTATTCAGCGGACAACCCGCCGTACGCTATAAACGCCGCATGGCGTATGCCCGGTTTCATAGCGGCCCGTTCACGGGCAAATTATACACCCCTCGTAAGACTCCGATAACAAGGTACGGTCACTGGTACCGTTCGAGCGTGAATTTCTCTCCGAGGTACCGTTCACGTACTTCCGGGTCGTGAGCAAGCGCCTCGGCAGTGCCCTGTTTCAGAATGCGCCCCTCGTAAAGCAGATAAGCGCGATCCGTAATGGCCAGCGTCTCATGCACGTTGTGGTCGGTAATGAGTACGCCGATGCCGCGCGCCTTCAGGCCGGCCACCACCCTCTGGATATCTTCGACGGCGATGGGATCCACGCCGGCAAAGGGTTCATCCAGTAAAAAGAATTTCGGCTCGATGGCCATGGCCCGGACAATTTCGGTGCGCCGCCGCTCCCCGCCCGACAAGGCGTACCCTTTCGAGCGACGTACCTGCTCAAGGCCGAATTCGGTAATGAGCGCATCGACGCGGGCATGGCGCTCATCCCGCCCGATACCCTGAAATTCAAGCACCGCATGCAGGTTGTCCTCTACGGAGAGTTTCGAAAAAATGGATGCCTCCTGGGCAAGGTAGCCGAGGCCCAGACGGGCCCGCTTGTACATCGGCATGGACGTAATGTCCTGCTCCCCCACATAAATCCGCCCTGCGTTGGGCCGAACCATCCCCACGATCATATGAAACGTGGTCGTTTTCCCGGCGCCGTTGGGACCGAGCAGTCCCACGATCTCGCCCTGCGATACATGGATGCTCACATCGTCCACCACATTGCGCTTCTTGTACCGCTTCGTGAGACGCTCAGCGCGAAGCGTCACGCTCAGCGCGAAGCGTCAGAGTACGGGAGCAACAGGGAGCATAGCGGGAGCAACAGGGAGCGTAGCGGGAGCAACAGGATCACCGGAAAACGCCATACGGGTCAATCCATTGGTTCCGGAAGCGAATCGGGAGCGCCGGAAGGCTGGAAACCATTGCGCCCCTGCCATTCGACGCGCTGGAGGAATTCCCGTTTCCATGGGCGCCGCTCGGGACGCCATACGAACCCGTCGAGCGAGAGCGAATCGGGCAGAATTTCCTCGGAATAATATACGCCTTCCGTATCGCGGATCGCTTCGAGGCGGTCGATGTCTCCCTTGCGGAAGTGGAGAAGAATGCGGTCTGCGGACATATGGACGGCGCCCTCCGCCAGATCGTCCTCGCTGGTTCTGAAATGAATGGCTTCGGCCTGGGGACCCGCCGAAAGCATACGCAGGGAATCCTGTTCGAACGCCGCTTCGATCCGCTTGCCCCGCAACTGGTGGATCCGGTTCGTCACCGAATCCGGACGAGCCGCAAAGGCGCTTCCCAGCACAAGCAGGGTTTCCGCTTCTTCGCCGCTTCCCTCGACCTGCAACGTATCTCCGCTTACCTGATTGTTCTGAAACCAGGCCAGAGGATTGCCGAAAAACCAGGCGGTGGTGCGCTCGATGTCCGCCCCGTCTTCGCCCGCGGCGGTTATCCTGTCATAGACTACCGAGTCCGCAACAGCCGTAAGGTTACCATGCAGGATACGCACCGAGTCGACAGCCACGAGCCGCTCCAGCGAATCCCGCCGGGACGATTCGAGCACGCGGGCGACCACCATCAACGTATCCGTGTCGGCGCCGGTCGAATCCTCCTGGATCCGCAGCAACAGAGGATCGCCTTCCATGCGGCTGTAGCCGGTGCTGTCCTCGTTGTACGCCCGGTCCCCGAAAAGAAGCGACCGGACGAGTTGTCGTTTGGTATCGGCCTGCCCGGTCGTATCGACGCGTTCGACGAACACGTTGCCGCGAGCGAGCGATATGTCCGTTTCCCGATGATAGGTGACGGTGTCCGCCCGCAGCGACGCGTTGTCCTCCACCAACACCACATCCCCGTAGAAATCGGCCCGCTTTTCGTCCGAAAGATATTCCCCGGCCAGACTGGTCAGCACCGCGGCGCGATCGGTCAATGTGACGCCCTCCGAAAAACGGGCGCGTTTCGAGCGGGTGAAATACAGGCCTGACGGCGCTTCGAGCAGAACGTCTCCATCGGAAAGGCTTATTCCGCCGCGCGCATGGCCTGTCTTGTCGCGGCTGTTGTAAAGCACCGTATCGGCGCGCAGCGTATCGCCGCGCTCGATCACCAGCACATCCCCCGTGAAAAGGATCTCGCGGCGTTCCGGGAACTGGACGGCCCGGCGCGCCCGCAAGCGCGTATCCTCCTGCTGCAAGCGCACATTGCCGATGAGACGCCGGATGCGTTCGCCCTGCTCTTCTCCGCCTTCCAGCAAGTCGGCGCGGACATCCACCTCCTGCAAACCGGTGGTGTCGGCTTCCTGCGCATAGATCGGCAGGGCCGCGACTGCGCCGATGCACAGACCCGCCACAAGACCACATACCATTACGGCGCCGTATCTCATTCTTCGCGCACGGTCACCCGGCCGGTCATGCTGCGCAACGTATACTCGTCGAGACGCTCGTCCGCTTCCAGAGCGTATCCCTGAACCTGTTCGTCCGGGGTCGAGATGCGGGCAAACCCTGGCGTGCGAAGGACCTCCTCGCGTTCCAGCCAGACAAGATGCTCGCTCCACAGCGCCTTGTCGCCCCGGGCTCGGACTTCGACATTCCCTATCGCCTCGAATCGCTTTTTATTGTCGAGAAGCGTAACCCGGTCGGCGAAAACCGTAGCGGAGGAATCGCCGGCTTCGTCGTACAGCAGAACGGTCACGCGTCCCCCGATCGAGTCGCTCTGCAATACGGTCCAGGTGCTGTCCCCCGCCTCGAACGTCGCCATATGATCTGCACGCATCTTCAGACGCGGACGTGAGGAGGCGTTTCCGGGGATCGTTTCCGTCACATAATACTCGGCGCCCCAGCTTTCCTGCACGGGATCCGCCTCGGAGCGAATGTCTTCCATGACGGCAGGAGGAGTGGTGGCGCGGCCGCAGGATGCAAGTATACCCACACACAACAGCAGGAACAGAACGGGATTCGGGCTGCAACGCATGGAATGCTGCGGCAAGGAAGGGGGAAGTTGTGCGCTTTAAGGATCAGAACAGCCCTTTACGTTTACGCATGCCGGGGAGATGGGTTCGTCCGCATTGTCTCGCCGGCATCATCCTTCCGGCGTCTCCGAGCTTTGCAGACTTAATCAGGGCATCCCGAAATACCCTGCGCCCGCATTGCCTCAGCCCGCCGCCGTAGTTGACTGCGGTCCGGCTTAAGACCCTCTCCGGCAAGATCGGTCGGCCACGGATAGAAGGCGTCGGGCGTCATGAACCGGGGAAGTACCGCCTCGACGGCGGCGCACAGTCGGGGCACATCGATTGTCCCGTCCGCCGTCCCGACAAAAGCCACCGGGCGCTGGCCGTATTCCTCGTCCATCACACCCACGACGACCACGCGCTCGACGCCCGCCACACCTGCCAGAACGACCTCGATCTCTTCGGGCAGGATATTTTCCCCACCCGATATCAGCAGGTGATCCATACGGCCCCGGACAATCAGCCTTCCGGAAGCATCCAGCCGGCCCATATCTCCCGTCGCAAACCATCCTTCCTCGTCAAAAGGACGCGCAAGCCGATCCCCCTCGATATACCCGGCAAAGCGTGTGCGCCCCCGCACCATGATCTGCCCCCCTTCGTCGCATCGGAGTTCCCGCCAGGGCAACACCCGGCCCGACGTGCGCAAGGCCTCCGGCGCCGCGCCGGGAGGCGTGGCCGTCACTTGCGAAGCCATCTCCGTAAGACCGTAGCTGGTATATACGGGGATGCCGCACCGTACGGCCTCGTCGATCAGGGCGGGCGATACCGCGCCGCCCCCGAGCAACAGCGCCTTCTCCGGGTACGCCTCCCCGGGTTCCGCTTCGCGCAACAGCCGCCGGAGTTGGGTAGACACCATGGAAGCATGGGTAACCTTCCGGATGGATTCGGCCAGGGAGTCCGCCGGATCTGGCAATACCACGGTGGCTGCGGCGAGCAGACACCGAAAAAGAATCGCAAGCCCTCCCACGTGCCAGAGCGGCAGCGACAGGAGCCAGCGGTCTCCGCAAGCCAGCGGCATGTTGTCCTGCGCGCCCAGCGCACTGAAATAATGATTCCCGTACGTATGGAGCGCCGGGCGGGCCGCACCCGAAGACCCGGAGGTGAACACGATGGTGGCGGGTATATCCTCGGAAAATGGCGGCTCGGCGTTAGGGTTTTCGCGCGGGGCCCGTTCGATCAGGGCTTTCGCCGCCACCGCCGTTCCGAGCGGGCGGTCGCTGACGATAAGCGATACGCCCAGACTGCGGCATCGCTCGGCTGCCGTAGCCTCCGGAAGACGCATGGCAATCGGACAGGCAACGGCCCCTGCCCGTATTGCCGCAAGAAGCAGGATCACCGCTTCCACGCTCCGGTCCACCACAAGCGCCACGCGATCTCCCCTGCCCACCCCTTTTTCCGCCATGCGGCGGGCCGTCCCCGACACAAGGCTGTCGAGTTCGCCATACGACACCTCGACGCCGGGAGACGATAGCGCCGTTTCAAGAGGCGCCCGGAGCGCCGTCGTCGAAAGCAGGCAGGAAATGTCCATGGGGTCAGGACAGCCGGTTACATGATCCGTCCAAGGCTGAAAAGCAGGCAGTAGGCGAGCAGAAGCCGCGAAGTGGAACCCAGAAGCGGATTCAACACCGCAGGATCGCTCGTGGCGCGCAACGTCCGCAGGTTGGCCAGCCCCCAGGGCGTGGCAAACAACGCAATGAGCATCCACCCATTGCCGGCGAGCATCGCTGACGCCGCAACCACCACCCCCGCGCCCGCCACGCATACGCCGTAGAGTAGCACGCCTGCACTGCGCCCCCATCGCACCACCAGTGTTTTCTTCCCGGCGGCCCGGTCCTCCGCGATGTCGCGCGTATTGTTCACGAGCAGAATAGCGGTAGCCAGAAACCCCGGTCCCAACCCGGCCAGCGCAACCGGCCAGGAAAACGCCAGCGCCTGCACATAATGCGTCCCGGCCACGGCCACCGGACCGAAAAACACCAGCACAAAAAGATCGGCGATGCCGAGGTACGCCAGCGAATAGCGCCCCGCCGAGTAGATCGCCCCGCACAAAATGGACACCAGCCCGACGAACAGGAGGAACCACCCTCCGCGCACGACCAGGTACAGGCCGGCCAGAAAAGCGATCAGAAAAGCAATGGCCGCCGCCGTGCGGACCGCCCGGGGACTGGCCAGACCTGCCTGGGTGATGCGCATGGGCCCCTTGCGATCCGCCGTATCGGCGCCCTGGGCAAAATCCTGGTAATCGTTCGCATAATTCGTGCCCACCTGAATGAACACGGCAACGAGGAATGCGCAACACGCGGAAAGCGCATGAAAGGCATCGTCTCCGAAGGCGAAGGCCGTCCCGAGGAGCACCGGAGCCACCGCGGCCCACAGCGTCTTCGGACGCGCCGCCCGGATCCAGATCGTCCAATTCGGACGCCCCTCTTTCGATGGCATGGGAGACTTCCCGGTAGTGGAATCAGATGTCGAGGGCGCGTTCAAGGACGATACGGGAACTGCGAGAAGTCCGGCTTGCGCTTCTCGTTGAAGGCGTTGCGCCCTTCCTGCCCTTCCTCGGTCATATAGAAAAGCAGCGTAGCATTCCCGGCCAGTTCCTGCAGGCCCGCCTGTCCGTCGCAATCCGCGTTCAGTCCGGCTTTCAGGCAGCGGATGGCCATTTGCGAGTTCCGCAGAATATCCCGGCACCAGCTCACGGTTTCTTCCTCCAGTTGGTCCAGGGGGACGACGGTGTTCACCAGGCCCATCTCCAACGCCTGACGGGCATCGTAGGGACGGCACAGAAACCATATCTCACGGGCTTTTTTCTGGCCCACGATGCGGGCAAGATACGAGGACCCGTACCCCCCGTCAAACGATCCCACCTTGGGTCCCGTCTGCATGAACCGGGCGTTTTCGGCGGCAATGGTCAGGTCGCACATCACATGCAGCACATGGCCGCCGCCCACGGCCCAGCCCGCCACCATGGCGATAACCGGTTTCGGGCAACTCCGTATTTCCCGCTGAAAATCGAGCACATTCAGCCGCATGACACCCGTGCCTTCTTCCGTATACCCGGCGTCCCCGCGAATCTTCTGGTCTCCGCCGGAGCAGAAAGCTTCCGGCCCCTCGCCGGTAAGAATAATCACGCCGATCTCGTGATCGTCGCGCGCATCCTGGAGCGCATCGCGCATCTCCGTAACGGTAAGGGGACGGAATGCATTGCGTACTTCGGGGCGATTGATGGTGATTTTTGCGATCCCCTCTGCCTTGTGATAGGTGATATCCCGGTAGGATTTCGCTGCTTGCCAGTCTATTGCAGGAGTCATGGGTCAGGGTTGTTGATAAAAACGGGAATGGTGTCTGCAAACCGCTCGCAGATCAGGGCTTCCAGCCGCCGGTGCAGTTGCAGATTTTCATTGCGGTCGGTCGTGACTTCAATGATCCGGCTTTTGCCGGACGAAAGCGCGCTTGCGTACGTTTCCGACAGGGCATCCATGTCATGGACATGGTCGTAGCCGAGGCCGAACATGCGGGCGGCCTGCTCGAAGCACCAGGGGTGCGGCGTGCCGAACATCGGTTCGAACGCATCGCCGCAACGAGCTACGGGAAGAAACGAAAAAATTCCTCCGCCGTGGTTGTTGATTGCCACGATAACGACCGGCTCCGGCGCAGACGCCGCCAGCGCCAGGCTGTTCAGGTCGTGCAGCAATCCAAGATCGCCCACCACGAGAATGACCGGCGTCCGGCGCCCGTACGCCAGCCCGACCGCCGTAGCCACAATGCCGTCGATGCCGGAAGCGCCGCGATTGGCGGCTACGAACGGCGCCCTGCCGGCAACATCCCCGAACATATCCATGTCCCGGATCGGCATACTGCTTGCGAGCACAAGCGTGGCCTCGTCGGGGATATGCCGCGAGAGCAAGCGGGCCACAGCGGGCTCGGAAAGGTCGTCCGGCATGTGTTCATCCACCGTGCGGGCCACGGCTTCGGAGGCAACCGACCAACTCGCCATCCAGCCCGTGCCGCCAACCTTCTCCCCCTCTTCCGGTCCCTTTTCCAGATGATCGATAACGGACTGGCAGAAAGGCGCGATACCGGCTTCGATATACTCTGTCACGCAGTGGCCGGGATCCATCCGGTCGGGGGATTCGCGCACGACCGCAAACAAGGCGGGACGCACATCGGCCAGCCAGGCATGCAGCCGCTTCGATACGGCCGCCCCGCCGAAATACAATACGGCGTCCGGCGCATGGGACGCCCGAAACGCTTCGCTCGCCAGCGCCAGGTCGTACCGCGAAGCCATCATGCCGCCTTCTGCAACCCCGTCGGTATGCCACTCCACAGACGATGCGCCCGAAAATCGAAGTTGCGAACACACATCGGGAAGCAGCGGCCAGCCCAGTTTGTTCGCCAGCCGCCGGACCGCATCGGCCTGGGTCCGGGTGTGAAGCCGCCCAGCCACCACCAGCCCGCGTTTGGCCCGGTGCAGGGCGTGCATCAGGGACTCGAATCGAGGAGTATCCAGGGAATATGTTGTAAGAAATTCTGAAATATTACTGGCTGACCCCGGCCCGGATATAGAAGTTTTTGAAATGTCTGTAACCGAGCCGTACCGGGTGTACGGCGCCTCCGAATCCCGCCACGCCCGCAACCTGTCGAGATAATCTGCGTAGCGGCTGCTATCGGGACTGGAAACGAGCGGCTCGCGGTACATCACGTTGAGATGCACCGGACCGGCGGGCATTCGTCTCGCCCGGTACACCGCCTGATCCACCGTGGTGAGCACGACCGCCGGGTCGATCGCCGGATCCGGAGTGGGCAGGTCGAATTGCCACCGCACGTAGTTGCCGAAAATCTTTACCTGGTCAATGGTCTGATTGGCGCCGGCAGCCCGCAGTTCCGGAGGGCGATCCGCCGTCACGAGCAACATCGGCACGCCGTCCATCGACGCCTCCACCACGGCGGGCATGCCGTTCGCAACCGCCGTTCCGGAAGTCGTAATCCATGCAGCGGGGCGCCGCGTGGCGCGCCCGTACCCGAGCGCACAAAACGCCGTGCCCCGCTCGTCATAGTGCATCACGCATTCCGCCCGTGGATTAGCCGCCGCGGCAAGCGCCAGCGGAGCGCTCCGGGAGCCTGGCGCAAGACAGAAAAGGCCGACGCCGGCGCGAATCAACTCTTCCACGAGAAGATCGGCCCATATCTGGTTCATGCCGGACGGTTCGGGAGTGGTCATGTGCATCGCTGCATTTCATCTGCCTGAAAATATAGGGCACGGGTCGGGTCGGCGCACCCGATAAAAAACCGATGCCCTCACCCAAGCACCCCCAGAATATCGCTGATCTTCTGTTCGATTTCATTCCATTCGGCCACCGGATCGGACCCCTCCACAATCCCGGCGCCGGCAAACAGAAACAGGGCGCGATCCCGAACGAGACCACACCGGAGCGCCACCGCAAACTCCGCCCCTTGAGGACCTATCCACCCTACCGGCCCCGCATACCAGCCCCGGTCGAACCCTTCCAGATCGCGGATGGCCGCCAGCGCAGGCTCGACAGGATATCCGCCTACGGCAGGGGTAGGATGGAGCGCCGCCATGACATCGCTTCCGTGTATATCGCGCTGCAACAGGCCGCTGCTGCGCGAAACGAGATGCCACCTCCAGGCTTGCTGCAGCCCGGACGCCTCCTCATCTATGCAAAATTCCTGACACAATGGATCGAGCGCAGTACGAATGCTTTCCCGCACGTACGCATGCTCGCGCTGGTCCTTCTCGCTGGCGAGCAACGAGGCCAGCGCCCTGGCGTCTTCGGCCTCCGTATCGCCCCGCACACAGGTGCCGGCCACGGCCTCCGTTCGTATGTACCGCCCGCTACGATGGAAAAGGCGCTCCGGCGTGGCCCCCACAAAGGCAGCGCCCGGCTCGAACTGAAATCCGTAATGAAAACAATTCGGGGTGGCCTCCTGAAGCTTCTTCAGCAAGGCAAAGGCATCGAGCGATTCTGCAAAGGTCAGGAGCGTGCGGCGAGCGAGCACCACTTTTTCGAGATGGCGGCGACGCTGCGCGAAAGCGTCCAGCGCCCATTCGACGCCCCGCTCCCAATCCGGCTGGTCCGGTTCATCCGTCCGTGAAAGCAGAAGCGGCTTGCGCGCGCCGAACGGCGACGCTGCAAAACGATCCGGGAACCGGAGTTGCTCGATATCCGCCAGAATAGCCTCCTTACGGGACAGGTCGCGGGGCAGAAAAAGATTACACGCCAATACTCCCCTGTCTTCGTTCCGCAAATACGCAAACCGGGGCAGCGTGAACAGGAACGTCGGAAAACCTTGCCAGACCCCGTCGTCGGGAGCGCTCGGATCGAACCGAAATCCTCCGAAGTAGCGCGCCCGGGCATCGCTTTTCGGCAACACGGCGTCAAGTTGCGCGCGCAGCGTATCATACCCTGCATCCGGGCCGCCCATGCACCGGTCCGCCTCGCCGACCGCCGCCGTCACCATGCTGTCCCGGCGCCCGTGCCAGTATACTTTCGGAAGCAGAGTCTGCGCCGCAAGCCACGCGGGCGCATCGAGCGGCGCCATCGGGACGATCAGGCGCACAATGCGCCGCTCCCCGTCGATGTCCCCCGCCTGGTGCAGGATTTCCTCCACCCGGCGCGCAAGCACACGTTGTACATGGCCGGGATCGTCGAGGGTCTCGTCGGAAACAAGAATGTCTTGTTCGTCAAGCATGCGTGCGCCGTATCGGCCGCCTCAATCGATGCGTTGGTAATACGCAAGGCGCTGCGGAATCATTTCTACATCCCGAAGCTCGATACCGTCCGGCACCTCCAGATGCGGTTCCACATAGCCGGTGGTGTCCCTGCGGATGTCGTCCCAGGAAACCGTTGCAAAAAAATCCATGGCCTGTTGAGCGTCCTGGTACTGCGACAACATGACCCGGTAGCGTACGACCACCGCCGAAGGTTCAAGCGATACGAGTTGGCGCGTGGATGGTTGCCCTTGCACCGTTACGACGATTTCGCGGGTATCCTCCGTAAACTCCCGGGAAATCGCCCGCAGCAATACATCCTCGACGTTCCTGTCCACAAGCCCCCCAAGCGTATCCACGAGCGCCATACGGACCTCTAAGGTGTCGCGCACCGCCTGGAACGCTTGTGGAACCGTGGGCCACTCGGTCAGGCCGCTCACGACAGAAACGGCTCCCGCGACGGTCACGGAATCCGGAAACACTTCGGGCGGCGCAAGCAAATCGTACGTAGCGGGCGTTTCGAGTGTTACATTTGGCTGGATGGGGACGACGCGCACCATCCGCCGCTCCTTGAACAAATTGGCGACCGCCGGCGTGACGGACTGTACCTGCACTTCCGGCAGAAATTCCGAAACCGCGTCAAGGACCTGCACCTGTGACTGGGAAGCATCAATGGGAACGACCGGCGAACGCAGTCCGAGTCTGAGCAGGGTCCATCCCTCACCTGCAGCCTGCACATTCACCATGTCCGGGGGATACTGCGAGAGCGCCTGATCTGCGGGGACATTAACCACCTCAACAGGTAGTTCGATGGTCCTCGTGTGCGTCTCGCGCATGGTGAACGTGAACCAGAGAAGCGTGGACAGGAGAATCGCCAGAGCGATTTCCACGGTGCGGCGCTGCGAGCCCGTTTCCGCATTCCGGTCGGAAGGGCGTGTCAGCGACGGACGGGCGCCCAGCGCCTGACGCAGACGCCGCCGGAGCGTGGTTTGCAGGGATTTCCTGCCCGATTCCGAATCGATTGGAGACACGGCAGATAACGAAATGAAAGGTCCGGCATTAGACGCGCGCCCCGGCAGGTTTGTTCGACGCCGCCGAAACCCCGCTGCGCTCCCGGATAAACCCCGCTGCGCTCCCGGATAAACCCCGCTGCGCTCCCGATGAAACCCTGGTTAACCGGCGTCCGCCAGCAATCCGGCCATCCGGCGCCGGAAGGCACCGTGTTCCATCGAGCGGGGAATCCGGGCGAGTTGGCACGATGCCCGGTCCAGCACATGGGCCAGCATATCCTGCCACCTTTGGAGCACCTCGGATACGGAGACGGTCGGCTGGCGATCCTCTGCCGCCCGGTTTACCGCATGCCAGTGGAGATGATTGTGAAACCCGGCATATTCCGCCTGCATCACGCGCACGCTCATCGCCGCTGCATGGGTCGGCGAAATGTCGGAGATATGGAGATCCGACCGGTCCTCACGGATCAGGATGACATACCTGTATAAAGGACGGCCTTCCCTGTCGCACTCATCATACAAATCGGCAGGAGCCATGCGGCGGCGAACGAAGGCAGGCCCCCGGCGACGGTGCAATGCCCAGTGCAAGCGATCTGCCGCAGTGCGCCCGCCCAGCAAACGAGCAGTCAGCTCCGGATCGCCTTCGAGGTTGTAACCATATATCTTGGGCCATGCCAGATTAGGCCATACGTGTCCATCCTCCCCTATGAAGGAGATGTCATCTGCTATGAACCGGAAGCCGTGCCGGAGACACAACTCCAGCGCCAGCGACGTCTTTCCTGTGCCGCCCGTGCCCCCGATCAGCGTTACGCCGCGCGCATCCGAAAAGGAGGAAGCATGCACGAGCGCGAGATCCGGCGCCCAGTAGGCTGCGGGCCCGGCTACCCACTCGTGAAAAATAACCCCGGTGCGTTCCTCGCGGGAGGTATACTGCATATCCGCCATGCGGCGCAATCCCCGCATCAGGGGAGACCTTGCAGCAACCGGATAAAAATCCACGCCGAGCAGACGAGTCCCTGCCAGACGAAAACGCACGGTCGCCATGCGTCCCCTGACGATAAAGCCGTCTTCCATTTCACAGTGAACGGAAGGATTGGCGAATCGCAGACCGGTGTATTCGACCGGCGCATACCGGACGACAAGGTCCGGCTCCCCCGGCGCAGCCGCAGGAGGATACGCCGCCAGTTCTTTCTGCAGAATGGTCGCGCCCTTCGAAGCGTCGTAGCGAACCTCCACATTCCGTCCCATCATGCGATATGTGCACACCCGCTCAGCGGTCATGACGCCCCCTCCCTGTGAGTTCGGCTAAAATGGTCAGGAGGCTCTCCCGGCGGCGATCCAGGTGAAAAAAACGCTCGATGTGTGCGCGGGCCGCCGCGCGCAAGGCCGGATCCGCTGCGTGCAACGCCGCTCGAATCGTCTCGCAGACAGCGGAAGTGCGCGGCTCGTCCACCAGAAAACCGGCCTCGCCGATCCCCTCCGGAATGCCGAAGACCCGGCTTCCCACCGGCACGCACCCGCACAGCATCGCCTCGCACAATACGTTCGGAAGACCCTCCGCTCTCGACAACTGCACATACACGGACATTTCGTGATACTGCGCCGCCAACTGCCCGCGCGGCACGGGCGGAATCATCTCGACATTCGGCGGCGGATCGTACTGCGCCGCGATCGTTTCCCGATCCCGCACGCCCACGACCCGGAAGCGTACGTCCGGCATGAGGCGGGCCGCGTCGAAGAACAAATCGATTCCTTTGCGTCGGAAAGTCCGTCCCTCGTCGATTACCCCGACCGTTCCCACCACCGGGGCGCGGTCGCCGGGACCCGCAGGCCACACCTCCGGATCGTAGCCCGTGGGAACGACGTGAATAGCGGCGGGCGTATCCGGCGCAAGCATCCGCAAGCCGTATTCCCGTTCCTCGGGGCCCTCCGAAAAGCGGTTCTTCGACCGGACCAGCGACGACGACACGGGAAGCAGTGCATCCACCCGGCGAAACACCATGCGGGCAATCCGGCGACGCCAGCTGCTCAGCGCCACGCCATACCCCAACGAAGGCAAGGAGATCGCGTCAAAGCCCCCCACCACGGCCAGCACGGGTTTCCGAAAACAGCGGGCCGCCGCAACCGGCAGGGCCATGTGATAATCGACAAACCAGCCGTAGACGGCCACCGCACCGGGAAGCTCCCGGAGCAGCCAGAAGAACTGTTTGCACAACAACCCCGCAAATGCAAACAACCCCGGCTTTTTCGCACTCCCGAACTCGAACGGGACCACCTCATACGCTTCTTTAAGCAAGCGCATATCCTCTCGGACGAACGAGGAGGGATGGATATAGATGAAAAGCAATTTCGGCAGCATGACGTACAATACAGAATGCGGCATTACCGGTTCGCAAGCAACGCGGCGATCCGGGCGGCGGCGCCCGGTTCTCCCGCCTCGGGAACAGGCGTCTCCGGACGCATCAGAGCGGCTTCGGCGATGCGGGCCGGATCGGCGCCGGCCAGCCGGTTCCAGCCCCCCTCCAGCGTTTCCACCCACTCGGTTTCTTCGCGCAGGGTGATGCACGGTACGCCCAGCCAGATCGCCTCCTTTTGGAGCCCTCCCGAATCGGTCAGCACAGCGCGGGCGCAGCGCACCAGCGTAAGCATGCGCAGGTAACTCAGGGGCTCTGTAATCTCCACATTCTCCGGAACGGAAATTCCGGCAAGACGGGCCTGCGTCCTCGGATGCAGCGGGACCACGACCGGAGCATCCAGCCGCCCCAGCCCGTCGAAAATACCTGCCAGCCGTTCGGGATCGTCGGTATTTCCCGCCCGATGCACCGTGGCCGCATAATACGCCCCCTGGCCATGCGGCGTCACGGACGACAAAGGCGCCCGCCGTCCGGCCGCCTCCGCAAAAAAACGCGTGGCGTCCAGCATGACGTCGCCCGTCAGGTGTACGCCCTCCACGATCCCTTCGGCAGCAAGATTACGGACCGACGTTTCTGTCGGACAACAGAGCACAGAGGCCAGCCGGTCGGTCACGATCCGGTTGATTTCCTCCGGCATGCGCCGGTTGAAGGAACGCAATCCGGCTTCCACATGAATGAGCGGGATACCCAATTTGGCGGCCACCAGGGCGCCGGCCAGCGTACTGTTCGTATCCCCGTACACGATCAGCCCATCGGGAAGCGGACGCTGCATAAGCAGGGCTTCGAGCCGCATCATGGTCTCACCGGTCTGTACGGCGTGGGAACCGGACCCCGTTCCAAGGTTCGCATCGGGATCGGGCAGTCCCAGTTCCTCGAAAAAAACAGCACTCATCTCCGGATCGTAATGCTGTCCGGTATGCACCAATGTCTCCCGAATACCGGCGCCCATGAGGGCGCGGCGCAGGGGAGCCGCCTTGACGAACTGGGGGCGGGCGCCAACAACGGTTACAATATGCATGGCAGGCACGCTATGCGCACAGGATACGTTTATCTATGGCCGGTCGGAAAAGCCGGAAAGCAATGCGGCAAGCTGCCGGGCCTGTTCCCGGCGGCTGTACCGGGTGATCCGGTCCCGAGGCGCTCCTTGCAGAGGAGAGCCCGCGCGCCACGCTTCGTAGTGCGTACGCAGGAAGGCGCGCACCCCTTCCGTATCATCGAAGTCGAACATACGCCCGGCGCCGGTTTCCTGTAAAATACGGGCGGCGTCTCCGTTCACGGGACCCACCGCCAGCACAGGGCGGCCGGACGCAAGGTATTCATACAACTTGCCCGTCGTAATGCCCTCCGCGCCTTGCACCCGGTTGATGGCAAGGAAGAGCAACGCGGCTTCACGCATCCGGTCAATGGCCGTCCGATGAGGAACATACGGCAACGTATCGAGACGTACGCCGGGACAGGAAGCAGATGCAGAAGCAAGCACAGCGGAATCGACATGTCCTGTGAACCGGAATTGCAGGTCGGGCCAATCCGATGGGGTTTGCGGATCGGACAAGGCCTTCCAGAGCGCCTCCGGATTCTGAGTCCGGCTCATAGTTCCCACATGGGCCACCACAAACGCGTCGCCGGAAACCGAGGATGCGGATTCCTCGAAATCGGCCGGGTCGAAACCGTTTGCGACCACCTCCGACGCATACCCCCGCTGTGCAAACCGGCGCTGCATGGACGCGCTCACCACGGTGCATCCGTCGGCATTCCGCAAAACCCGTCGTTCAAGAAAAGCATCCAGCGCCCGGGCAGGACCGGCCATAGGCAGATCGGCATAATAATATATCTCCGTCCAGGGGTCCCGAAAATCGGCCAGCCAGGGCGTGCCCTGCGTACGGCGCAGCGCCAGCCCCGTGAAATGGGTGGAATGCGGTGGTCCCGTAGTAAACACCGCATCATATTTCTGGCGCATCAGCGCCCGTGCGCGCGCCGTGGCGAACGGAACCCATCCGACCCGCGCGTCCGGCAGAAACAGATTGGCCCGGATCCACCGCGCAAACCGGCGGCGGGGAGCCGCTCCATCCTCTCCGGTAAACCCGACCGATATGGTCTCCTGTTTTTTCCGGCCAAGCAATCGGGCATACCACGCATAGGGGTCCCACGCCCCGGTGCGCTCCACCAGGGTCCCTTCCGGAATATCCGCCACCGAATCCGGATCGGGATCGGGCCAGGAAGCGCTCTCCGGACGCACGGTAAGCACGGTGGGGCGCCATCCGAATTCGGGCAGATACTTCACGAACTTAAGGCTGCGCTGGACACCCGGCCCGCCCGACGGCGGAAAGTAGTATGTGACGAAGAGGAGCCGCTTCATGCCTCCGACGCAGAGGAACTGATCTGTCGTCGCCTGCGCCGCCAGCCCATGGCAAGCAGCATAACCACGCCCCCATACACCAGTACGGTCGAGCCGGCCCCGATCGCTACGCCCATACGGTGCCGGAGCGGGTCGAAACGCAAAACCACCTCATGCGCGCCCGCCGGAACCGGCACGCCGCGCAACAAATGATCGACCTGCAAAATAGAGACGTCCTCGCCCCCGACCGTAGCCTCCCACCCGGCCGGATAGAACACTTCGCTGAGCACCAGCAACCGGGGAGCATCCGTCGCCACATCCAGCACGATCTCGTGCAGCGACCAGGATCGCATGCGGACGTTCGCCACGCTTATCGAATCGACAGGGACCGGATCTACAGCGAGCGGCTCGTACAGGAGGGCCATGCGGCGCAGATCGAACGCCGGATCGCGCAGACGCGCCCATGCAGCGGGCGGATCGGGCGCCACCTCCGTCTCGCCAACCAGCCAGGCCCGGGGTGGAACATCCATATTTTCAAGTACAAACAGACCGGTCTGCTCCCCCTGGTGCACCACATCCAGACCGGGAAGCGGAGACGGGGAAATCACGTAGCGTACCCCGAGCAGGTCCAGCGCGTTCGCGTTCGGCAAACGCGTAGCCGGATCTGCGTATAGCTCGTCGATATAGTCCTGCGCCAGACGAAGTTTCGCTCCGTGGTACCCCCCGACGGATTCGTAATGGTAGGATGGACGGGCATGCTGAAACGGGCTCCCCGCTTCCAGCGAAAGCACGCGGAAGCGCCCCGGACCCCCTGCGGCTTCCTGCTGCCCGAGGATATAGCGGTCCACATCGTAGGTGGGAATCTGCTCCTCGACGGCGTTCGCCCGGACCAGATCGTCCTTGTTGAAATACCGCCTGCCGACGCCCCACAAGTCCACCACCACAAGCAAAACGAGGGCGGCCTGCAACGCCCATCGGGGCGCTTTGCCTCTCTGAAAAAGCAGAATCATGCCGCCCGCAAGCAGCAGAAAGAACAACGACCGCCGCATCTCGGACCGGAAGGTATCTTCCCGAAGGGCGTGCTGCTCGTCAAGGTAGCTTCGTACGGCGGGCGCCACACGCGGATCGTTCGGAGCAATGTCCGGCTGCTGCGACAGCAACGCCTGCGTGACCTGCGCTTCCTCGCCGGCCCGTTCGAAATCGTAGAAGGCGCCGGGCAGCAGCATGAGCACCAGCAACACTCCGGAAAGACCCCCGAATACCCACCGGAACGTACGACGGGCCGCAGGATCGCCGTCGGGGCCCGTATCTCTGCCCAGTCCGCGCAGCCCGAACGCAGCGAGGAGCGCCAGCGCGAACGCGGTAAGCGCCAGCCAGCTCTCGGGCACGCGAAAGGCATTGAACAGGGGAAAATGCTCGTACATGAAGCGATTCAGCAATTCAAAATGCGATCCCAGCGAAAACAGCGTGGCGAACAGCGCCATGAGGGAAAGCACAAGCACGCCCCGGTTTCTCCATTGCCTCACCGCAAACGCCGCCAGCAGCAACACGATCGGGCCCACATAGTGCGGCCCCGACGTGAACGGCTTCGGCCCCCAATAGGTCGGGCTGGCGCCCCCGTACGCATCCGCTGCAAGCAGCGTAACCAGTTCCCCCCTGCCCTGGCTCCATCCCATGGCATAGGCCCAATCCAGGCCGGAAAGCGCCGCATCCACAGCGCCCCGGATGGTAAAGGTTTTGTACTCGAAATGGAGCAGGTAGGGTTGCGCCACCAGCAACAAACCCAGTACACCGCCCAACGCCAGCCAGGCCGTGGCCGCGCCAAACGGCTTCCAGTCTTTCCGCATGCCGGCGTACACGGCCTCGACCACCCACCAGATGCCCAGCAGAAACGCTACGTAGTACGTCATCTGCACATGCCCGCCCCGCAAGTTCACGCCCAGCGCGGTCGCAAAAAGGAGGGCGGCCAACAAACCCGGACGCCGGAGCGCCGCGACGAACGCCAGCACCAGCCAGGGGGCAAAGCACAGCGTGATGAACCGCGTATTGTGCCCTGCGATCAGAATGAAGGTCATGTAGGTGGTCAGACCATAGGCCACAGCAGCCAGCGCCCCGGCAAAGCGGTCCTTCGTCAGAAAGAAGGCAAGGAAATAGGCGCCGAACAGCAACACGAGAAAATGAGAAACCGGCCAGATCGCTTTCCGGAGCCACGCCGGAATATCGTCGAGCTGGGGCACCTGCTCGGCATAGGCGATCATGTATCCGGGCATGCCGCCGAATGCGTTCGGGGCCCACAGCGCCTGCCGGCCCGTCTCTTCTTCGTAATCGAGCATGTACTCCGCCATGGCCCGCCACCGCACCGTATCGTCCCCGATCAGGGAGCGATCCGAAAACACGGCGGGGGCGAAAAATCCGAAGGCGATGACGAACAGCACGCCGATGCACACAATGTGCCGGGTGCGCCCGTCGAGACGGTCCCAGAGGCCCGCCTTGT
This sequence comes from Rhodothermales bacterium, assembly GCA_965117025.1. Lineage (GTDB taxonomy): Bacteria > Bacteroidota > Rhodothermia > Rhodothermales > VXPQ01 > VXPQ01. The sequence goes on along the minus strand of OZ220746.1, from coordinate 2,495,935 downwards.
TCCGATCCCGGACGTTCGCGGAAGAGGAACCTCGCGCCGGAGCGGTTTTTTTTCTGCCTCGCGCTCGCGCCATAATGTCGGATGTGTTCCTCGATAAATGTAAATGAGTGTTCGTACCCGGCTGAAAAATCCCTTTCGGATACGCTATTCAATGACTTTGGGAACGCGAAAATATGCGGCGTCCGCATTGGGAGCTCCCTTGAGCGCCTCCTCGTGCGTGATCCGCGCTACCTCCTTGTCTTCCCGGAACACATTACGCATATCCAGCACATGCGACATCGTCGGCACGCCGTCGGTATCGAGTTCCCCCAGCTTCGCTACGTAATCGAGCACCTCGCTCATTTCTTTGGCAAGCCGTGCTTCTTCCTCTTCGGTGAAGCGAAGCCGGGCAAGCGAAGCAATGTATCGTACCTGTTCTACAGTAACAGCCATATATGGAACGGGGGAAAAAGAAGTATCATGGGGAAGCAGCGGCAAGCGGTTCGGCAAGGCGCTCGCGCACATACTCCATAAGAGCAGGAATGTCCCGGCGCGTCTTCCCTTCAAGGGAAATCGGTTCTCCTGCAACCATGTGCAGCACGCCGCCTCGCAGGAGCCGCCTGCTTTCGTGCAGCAGCTTGTACCCATCGACGATCGTTACGGGCGCCATCGGCACACCCGCCTCTACCGCCAGCGCAAACCCGCCCTTCAGGAGCGGTTGAAGATGCGCCCCGTGCGACCGGGTTCCCTCGGCAAACACCAGGACCGAATTGCCGCCGCGAATACGTTCCCCGGCTTTACGCAGGCTCTGCAAGGCGCTTCTCGGATTGCTCCGGTCGATAAAGACCGACGCCGAGTTTCGTATAGCGAAACCCAAAAAGGGCACCCGGGCCAATTCCGTCTTGGCAAGGAACCCGAAGGAATATGGAAGCGCTGCGCTCAATGCAAGAATATCCAGCAAATTCTGATGATTGCTTATGAATACGGTCGGGGCGTCCCTGTCGATCCCGGCCCGGTCCGTGACATGCACCCGGATGCCGCTCAATCCAAGGATGACGCCGCCCCACACCCGCCCGTTCCGTTTGAAATTACGCGCCGTGGGATAGATCCGATGCGTGAGAAGTTGCACAAACGCCATGACAATGGTCCAAAGCGCCGCCACGATAATAAACCAGACGAAATGCAGGCGGGCGACCAGCGTCGCAAACCTGCTCTCCGAGGCGGATCCTACGGGCGCTTGCGGGCTCATGGCGTTTCGAGGGTTGGCGTTTTACGAATCGCACGACAGGGGATGTAACATACGGTATCTCCATACGTATAGCACCCGTATCAGGGGGTAGTTTTTTTATACCATCTCATTCCATCGCAAACGACATGCAAAACGATCTGAACGACCTGTCACGGGAAACGCTCGAAAAAATCAGGATCAAGGGCAATCAACTGATTGACAGGGTCCGCGAGGTCATCGAGGAAGGAAACGCACGGCGCATCCTGGTGCAAAAGGACAACCGAACCGTTATGGAATTCCCGCTGGTATTCGGCGTCGGAGGCGCCGCGGCGGCCATCATGCTCGCGCCTACGCTCGCAGCCATCGGCGCTTTCGCATCGCTCGTCAGCGATATCCAGGTCATCATAGAACGGCGCGAGAGCGAACCCGTCGAGGAGAACCAGGAGGAAGCGGTAGCGGAGACGAACGACGCCTGACCCGCAAAACGTCCGGCGACACGCTGACTTCCGGGTCTTGCCGTGATCGACCGCGACCGCGAGCGGTATATGAGCGGCGGAACGCTCTGCGGCGGCAACCGTAACGGCAGGCGTCCACTCCGCCCTTTCTCTATTTCCGTGCGCCTTTCCCGTGTCGGAACGCCTCGTTACGTATCCGGACATCGAAGCGGCGGCGCAGCGCATTGCAGATATTGCGCGCCGCACGCCGGTCCATACGTCCTCCACGTTCGACCAGCGATTCGGGGCGCGCTTCTTCTTCAAGTGCGAACAATTCCAGCGCACCGGGTCCTTCAAGTTCCGCGGCGCCTGCAATGCCCTGTCCCTCCTTCCGGCGGATGAAAAAGCACGGGGGGCGCTAACCTACTCGTCGGGGAATCATGCCCAGGCGCTGGCTCTTGCAGGCCGTCTGCTGGGCGTGCCCATCACGGTCGTCATGCCGTCCGATGCGCCCCGGATCAAGCTGGAGGCCACACGCGGCTACGGCGCCGAGATCGTCCTGTACGACCGGGAAAACACCACGAGGGAGGCTCTTGCCGCGGAGATTGCCAGGGAACGGGGCCTGTCCATCATTCCCCCGTACGATCACCCCCATATTGTGGCCGGGCAGGGAACGAGCGCCCGGGAGTTGATGGAGGAAATCGACGACCTCGACCTGCTTCTCACAAGCTGTGGAGGAGGGGGATTGCTGTCAGGATCGGCCATCTCCGCAAAAGCCCTGCAACCCGCTTGCCGGGTAGCCGGCGTGGAACCGGCGAATGCGGACGATGCGACCCGTTCCTTCCGGACCGGTACGCTGCATACGGTGCACAACCCCGATACGATCGCTGACGGCGCCCGGACCCCCTCGCTCGGCGCCACGACGTTCCCCTTGTACGCGCGTATGTGGACGCCATGTATACGGTCCGGGAGGTCTCCATCGTGCGCGCCATGCATTTTCTGTGGCAACGCATGAACCTGGTCGTCGAGCCCACCGGCGCCCTGCCCGTGGCCTGGCTTTTCGAAGAAGATCGTCCGGCGCTGCCCGAACGCGTCGGGGTCATCGTGAGCGGAGGGAATGTCGAACTCGCTGCCGCGATCCGGCTTTTCGAGAAATTCGGCCTGGAGTGACAGGATCCGGGAGATGTTCTCCATAGAGGCTCTGCAAGGATCGCACGTTCGGTAGATGTCCGGCGCCAACGTTCTGGAAGCATTTTAGCACTTTATTGATAAAAACTCATAATAAAAACATGTTATAGACTAATTAATCATGTAATGCTCACTTGAATTCTGCTGAATATTGACGAAATTGTACGCCGTACAACGATTCTCAAGTTCATCGGCCTTCTCACGGCCACCGGTAGAATGATTCATTTTGCGGTTCGACAAAGATCCGGCACGCCCGCTTCAGGCCTCGGCGCAAAAACGCCTGATTACACGCCGGTCAACCACATAGTTTTTTAGGGGCATGGACATGTTTACGACCACGGCGCGGTATGCGCTGGTCCTGGCGTTTGCGCTGGGCGCAATGCATTTCAATGGCGCTTCGGCCCTCGCAGAAAAGTGCAGCAGAACTCTTCCCGGGCATACGGGCGAATCCTTGTCATCCTTGTCAACAGCCCCCCCGGTAGCAGTCGGAACAATGCGTGACCGGGCGTTGACGACAGACGCAATCTCTGTCGTCAGATTCAGCGTAGCGCGTTATTTCACAGACCCCGATGGCGATGACCTGACCTACTCGGTCTCGTTGACAGGATCGAGTGTGAGTGCAGAAATGTGCGGAAGCATTCTGAAGATCGTCGCCATAAGCAATGGTAACACCAATGTGACAGTGACGGCAAGCGACGGGACGGGTGATGCAACACAGTCCTTCCGGGCATGCGTAAACGGGGATTGTCCTTCTCCGCAAAACAATAGCCCTGTGCCGGAGGGCACGATTGCGGACACGACGTTTACGCAGAAGACTTCCCCGATCAGTTTTTTCGTATCGCCTTATTTCAGCGATCCTGACGGTGACAATCTGACCTACACGCCTAGTTTGTCGACCACGGGCGTCGTAGGGGCAAGCATTACCGACAGCACGCTGACGCTTACGGCGGTTTCAAAGGGTACGGCGACGGTTACAGTGACGGCGACGGATCCAAGCAACGCGGACACCACGCAGGTCTTTCAGACGACGATTGCGAACAGCGTCCCGATGCCCATAGGTACGATCCCCGATACGACAGTAGCCGTTGGCGCTTCTCTTGTTTTCCATGTGTCGCCGTATTTCGAGGATCTCGATGGCGATCCGCTGCACTACGTGGGTGTTTCGCCGGGTCGTAATCGACGTCTGGCGAGCGCAAACATCTCCGATAGCACGTTGACGATTACCGGTTTGTCGGCGGGCAGGGCCCAGATAACCGTGCTTGCATACGAGATTCCGATTACCGAAATACCGCAACAATATTTCTATGTGACGGTCGAGCCGGCGGTAGAGGAGAACCGCCCTCCGAATCCCGTAGGCGCGATCCCGGACACGACGCTTACATTAGGCGGCTCGTCCGTGAGCCTGGACGTATCGGATTATTTCGAGGACCCCGATGGCGATGAGCTGACCTACACGGTGTCGGCCCTGAACATTGTAACGGCAACCATACCTCAGGACGACAGCACGCTGACGCTTACGCCCGTGTCTGTGGGCTCAGGCAGCCTGACGGTGACCGCGATGGATCCGAGCGGCGCAGACACCACGCAAGTCTTCACCGTGACGGTGAGCAGCTCGACCATTGTTCAGCCTCCGCCACCGACTACGCCGCCAACTACGCCGCCAACTACGCCGCCGCCTCTCTCGGTAGATATCACGTCGGGTCCGATGACGACGATCAATTCGGGCGAAGAGAACACCTGGGGGGCGGAGGCCACCGGCGGCGCTCCGACCTATACGTACCTTTGGCACTATGCGACGCAGTGTACGGACGGCGACCTTGTTCGCGCACCGCAAGAGGAGCCTTGCGCCTGGCAATGGATAAGTGCAGGTAGCCAGAGCAGCACGCTGACGCGGACGATCACGACGGCGGAGAGTTATGCGGGCGTTCGCGTGACGGTAACCGACAGCGCGATGCCCACCGCCTCCTCCGCCATGGACTCGGTCATCGTGTCGGTCAATCACGCTCCCGATACCGTGGGTACGATAGCTGGTCGGACGATTATCCTCGGTCATCCCGACGTGAGTTTCTCCGTGGCGCGCTTCTTCACGGATCCCAACGGCAACAGCCTGACCTACGAGGCCTCTTCGTCGAGCGACGATACCGTGGGCGTGAGCGTTTCAGGCAGTACGCTTACGCTTGAGGCGAAGCAAGTGAATGCGACGGCGGAGACGGTCACGGTGACCGCGACGGATCCGGGCGGCTTGAGCAGCCCCGCGCAAGAGTTCGCCGTGACGGTTGAAGACCCCCCGCCAGGCCTTACAGCCTTGATCACGGGCGATAATCTGACATCTATCGAGTCGGGCACGCAATACACATGGGGATCTACGGTCACGGGAGGTACGACTCCGTATACGTACAGCTGGAGCTATGCGACGCAGTGCCTCAATGAGAACCTGATTCGGGCCGAGCCGTGCGAGTGGCAATGGACAGGCCAGGGCTCCGGAAGCAGTTATACGAGGACGATAACGACGACGGAGAGCTCTGTACAAATTCGGTTGATCGTCAGCGACTCGGCCAATCCCCAGGCCTCGGTGACGAAGCGCATTCAATTGACCGTCACGCAGCCTGCGCCAGGCCCGACAGCGGTCGGAACGATATCGAACCGGACGCTGACCGAAGGCGGCTCTTCGTCGAGCTTCAGCGTGTCACAGTATTTCAGGGGCCCGAACGTGGACGATATACTGACCTACTCGGCCTCCTCGTCGAACACCGCCATCGTGACCGCGAGCATGTCGACGTCAACGCTTACGATCAGCCCGGTCGCGGCAGGTACGGCGACCATAACGGTGACCGCGACGCTCAACGGACAGAGCGCCGAGCAGGTCTTCACCGTGACGGTGAACAGCTCGGTCCCTCCTCCTCCTCCTCCTCCTCCTCCTCCTCCTCCGCCGCCGCCGCCGCCGCCGCCGCCGCCGCCGACAACCAACAATGATCCGGAGTGCAATGACATCTCGGACCGGACGCTCACCGCAGGCGGCTCGGCAGCCACGTTCAATCTGAACAGCTATTGCTCAGACCCTGAAAATGCTACCCTTACCTACTCGGTCTCCTCGTCGAACACCAGCGTGGCGAGGGCAAGCGTCTCGGACTCGACGCTCACGGTCACGCCTCGCGCAAAGGGCAGCGCTACGGTGACCGTCACGGCAGAGGATCCGGACGGGGCAACCGCAACGCTGTCGTTCGACGTGACGATTCCCAACCGCGGACCCACAGCAAGCACGATGCCCGCACGCAAGTTGACGCTGGTCATCTCGCCGTCATCGAGTTTCGGCGTATCGTCGTACTTCTCCGATCCCGATGGCGATAACCTTACCTGGTCGGCCTCCTCATCGAACACGAGCCGCGTGACCGCGAGCATGTCGGGATCAAACCTCACGATCACGGGCGCCTCGACGGGCAACGCCTCGGTGACGGTGACGGCGAGCGACGGCGAAGACAACGTATCGACATCGTTCACTGTGACGGTTCTTCCGAGGCCCAACGGGACGCCTGAGTGCAGCGATATCGCGGACCAGACGCTCACCGCAGGCGGCTCGGCAGCCACATTCAATCTGGCCAGCTACTGCTCCGACCCCGATGGCGATAACCTGACCTACACGGCCTCCTCGTCGAGCAGCAGCATAGCGACGGCAGACATCTCCTCGGGTTCGACGCTTACGATTGAGCCCATCGCGGCAGGCAACGCGAACATAACGGTGGTAGCGAGAGATCCGTCCCGGGCCAGCGCCATACAGTCCGTCGCTGTGACGGTCAGCGCCGGGGCGGAACTTAGCGTCTCGATCAGCGGACCGTCGTTGGTCGGCCTCGGGATAAGCCGTGAGTGGACAGCGGACGTGAGCGGAGGCACGGCGCCCTATACGTATAGCTGGCGCTATGAGGTGCTTTGCTCAAACCAGGGACCCGGCGACAGGGCCGCGCCTCCATGCACCGAGTGGGTCTCAGGCGGCACCGCAAGCAGCCTCTCGCTCACGCTGTCGCGCTCGACGAACCTCGAAGTGACGGTGACCGACGCCGACAACGACACCGCCACGGCCACGCTCTCGGTCTCCTTTGCTCCGTAAAAAACTGTAGTACCCGAATCATGAAGTTCCTGCCTGTAATCAGAAACGTTCTCCTTGCGCCCGCAGCGGCGGCGCTATGTCCGGCGCTATTTATGCTCGCTCCGTTCGAAGCGCTGGGCCAGAGCGCCAAGTCCACCAGAGCACCGCATATCCTGCGACACGACGGTAAGCGCTTCGTCGCCTATGTGGACGAGAAAAGCGGAACGGCGACATGGATCATCGATACCGACTCACTGGAGTTCAATCCGGGAAATGCGCATTCGCTGTCCTCGAAGACATCCGTATCCACTGCGGCGGATGCCTTCATTGACGCACATGTGAACGTGTTCGGGATTGACACGAAACAGCTGAGCGAGCCGCGCGTCGAGACCAACGGCACGTTCTGGTTCATCAGCTATGTGCAGCTCTACGAGGGGCTTAGCGTGCTCGGCTCGCAGGTGGGGGTCACGATAACCAACAGCGGGCGCATCGTAGCTGCAGGCGCCCGCGCCTTTCCCAAACTCGATGTGCAGGTGGATGCCGAGATAAGCAAGGCCGCCGCCATCGCTTCTGCGCGGGGCCAGACGACCATTCCCCGAACGGCAGCCTTCGTAAAGGAGAGCCTTGTCATCGTGCCGGAAGAACTGGCGGACCGCTATGTTTTCAGGCTGGCCTGGGAGGTCGCACTGGAGAACTGGGATAACGCCCCTCCCTTCAGCAAGACCTTTCTGGTGGATGCGCACACGGGAGCCGTCATTGCAGAGTACAGCAATATCCTCGATAGTTCCCCGCACGGACAGGGGCCTGTGCGCATCGCTCTGGACGAAGACGCTCGCACTGACGGTACCGCCTTGTCTCCTTCCGCTATTGCGGCCATCCCCTATGCGCTGCCGCGCGCCGATATCGCCGAAGAAAACATCTTCGGCGCCGAGCCGCCGAAGCCGGCGCCCAGCGAGCCAGCGCCTTCGGGGACAAGTACGCTCTCCGGCACGGTGACGCTCAACTACTATGAGTCACCCGATAATACCAGTTCTCCATTCGTTCGGAATCAAAATCAGCCGTTTCCCCACGCGAAGGTCACTGTCCAGAACGACGCCACGCAGCAAATCTATGAGGTTTATGCGGACGCCGACGGGGACTATGAGGTTACCGGGTTAGCAAACACGACGCACACGGTGACCTTCGAGATCGCAAATAATAAGGCGTATATCGTTGCCTTGGCCTCAAGTGAATGTAACGAATGCCTTAATGATCAATGCCCATTTTGCTACTTGTTTCGCGTTGACTGTGAATCATGCATTGCCACTAAATGCAAATTATGCACTCCCACTTGCCAGATGGAGAAAAGTTTTTCGGTCGACATTGATGGAGATACCGAACTAAACCATAACTGGGGCTGGGGCGATGGCGGCGATGGCGGGCTTACTGCCCTCGCGCTCAACAGCGTATACCATGTGCGCGAGATGTACGATTATTTCAGTGATAGTAATACGTACTATTACTCTGGAATGAACGACGCCACATATAAAATCTGGATTTATGAAGGTTATGAGGGTACTATCGATATTTATGCATCCTCCTATCCTAAAAGAATCAATCTGGGTGGCCCCAATGCGATGTCCCATGACATCGTTTATCATGAGTTTACGCATGATGTCATCTATACGTTGCATACGCCACCTAATTCAATGACCTCCAGACCATTTGGGCCAGAGTATAATGCCATGCAAGAAGGCGTCTCTGATTATTTCGCAGCGGACAAGACAAACCATTTTGCTTTTGCAGGCCCTGAAGAGGGCAATGGCGATCCCGTGAGGATTGCTAATAGTCTGGGCACATCAACCGTACGGCTTCTTTATAACTCTTGTACAATGGATGACTTTGGCATTGAGGAACATACCTGTGGAGGGAATAGGGGGGAGATCATTTCGGGAGCTATATGGAGAATTCGCAAGGACAAAACCAGACCGGAACGCCCCGGAGCGCCAGCAAGTCGGCTGCTTTTTACTGCGCTTCAGATGAAACCCTATGCTGCAACTTTTGAAGCACTGAGGGACCGCTACACGGCGGTCGCCAAGAACAGTGATTATATTAATTATGGCGCTTACGCGGCTACGATTGAAGATCGGTTCGCCGAACGCAGGATCGGCGGACCCGCCATACCCGGCGTCCCAAACATCACGGTCGATTCCCAAACGCGTAACCCGAAAATCACTTGGCGCGACGATTCATTGATCGAGGAAGGGTACCGGGTGGAAGGCAAACCATATGGCGGCGCTTGGTCGGTCATCGCCGATCTCGCCGCTGGTGCGGAAGTGTACTCCGATACGAGTTACCAGTGCATTTCCGGGCAATCGGGGTCGAAGAACACATATTCCTACCGCATCGTGCCCTACAAGAATTACACCGAGGGAATAGGCATTGTAACATCCGAGTCCGCAACGGTGACCCTTTCCCTGAATACCTGTACAATTACAACTGCACCGGCCTTGCGCATTGCCGATGCATCTGCCGATGTTGCAATGACGGACGATGTCCAACTTGAGGAGCAAAAGATGCCCACCGGCCTGGAGCCGCCTCATCCCAATCCTTTCAACCCCGTGGCGACGATCCGTTACGGACTTGCCGAGGAAGGTCCGGCTCGCCTTACGGTCTATGACGTGCTGGGCCGCCGGGTAGCCGTTCTCCTGGACGGTGTCCAAACGCCCGGGAAACATACCGTGCGGTTCGAGGCCGATCATCTGTCCAGCGGATTGTATTTCGTTATTCTCGATGCAGGAGGAAAAACGTTCACGAAGTCCGTGCTGCTGATGAAATAACCGGGCGCGTCCCGTCTTCACGAACCACCATGGAGGGGCTTATGAAACATACAGCGATTCTTGCGGCGGTGTTGTTGTTGGGCATCCTATTCCTTCCTGTGTGCGCACAAGGACAGTCTCACAGCTCGGCGCCCTCTTCCATGACACCGGCCTGGGTTCGGCACGCATGGGAGGAAGGCAGCCACGTTTTGCCCTACGCCATCGACGTAAACGACGAGGACGAGGACGAGGACGAGGTATATGTAACCAGAGCACTCCAGGATCCCGCTGCTCGTCCTGATCATTATGGACTAAGCTTTAGCGGTTACGTACCAAGCAGTTTTATTGCCAAGTACGACGCCGACGGCTCGCTGCGCTGGGAGCGGCCGGGAGCTGCTCCCCGTGAGGAAACGAGATATTTCAATGCGTTCGTTGGGTACGATATAGCAGCCCAGGGCGATCGCATCTACACGAACGAGGGGACGCCCCGTACGGGCAATGAGTATCTTATCTCCCACGGCGGCATTATGATTAATACGTATGCCGCCGCCGATGGCGACTCGCTCCAGACCATCTTTCTCGGTGGGGTCTCTGGCCTTTCTCGGTACCCGCCCGCTGTGATCAATGGTGTGGGTCTCGACCGGGCCGGCAACATCTACATCGCGGGTATGTACGACGGGGATATATACAGATACGAGCACACGCTTTTTCCCGCTCCGCACGCGCTTGCTCCTATCCCTACGGGCTTGAAAAGTGAGTTGGGCAATCCCGATATCTTTCTGGCCAGCTACACGCCCGAGGGTGCTATCCGCTGGACCCGGCGCCTCGGCGGACCCCTCCCTGACCGGTTCGAGGGGGGGCTTTTTGCGGTCGATGACGACGGAAATACATACCTCGGCGGTATTCCCGACGTGGAGGCTTTGCGGCACTACGCTTTGGTGAGTTTTACCGCTGAGGGCGATTTGAACTGGGGCCACACTTGGTCTGATATAGACCGTGACCACTCCGGAATCGATCTCCATCGCCTTGCCGTCGATGCCGATGGATATCTCCTGATCAGTTGGAAAGGCCCCTACACAAAAACCGTCCGCGCTTATCGACAGTACGCTGCGACAATCACAAAATACTCTCAGGATGGTATCCTCATGTGGGACCAACAACTCCTGGCGGATAATGTGCATATCGCCGGCATTGAGACAGACGCTATGGGCCACGTTTATGCAGGGGGCTCCTTTTCCGGCGACTCGCTCCGGCTTGGAGACACGGTGCTGCATCCCCCTGACCATGCACAGCCCTCGGGGAAAGATGGTTTCGTGGCGCACTACGACGCCGACGGGAATCTGCGCTGGGCCGGGCTCGCAACCGGGCCGGGAGCGCAAGACATTACGGCCATAGCCGTGGGACCTTCGGGCGACCTCTATGTCACGGGCAAATTCGAAGGAACGCTTTACCTGGGATCGGAGACCTTGGAGCAAAGGGGCGCCGGCTTGAATATGTTCGTAGCCAAGTACGACGCCGCTACGATCATTGCGAACGAAACCGCCCCTGAACTCCCGAGCGCCGCCGCGCTGACGTCGAACTACCCCAATCCCTTCACTCATGCGACGACCATCGAATACGCCTTGCCCGCATCCGGGCACGTACATCTGAGCGTGTATGACGTCCTGGGGCGAGAGGTAGCCATTCTGGTTGACGGCGTGCAGCATGCAGGAAAGCACGCCTCCGTATTCGACGCAGCGTCTTTGCCCAGCGGGACCTATGTCTACCGACTGGAAGCCGCAGGGCAGGTGCGTACGGGGCTGATGACGCTTATGAAGTAGTCGGTCCCTGCGAAAGCCACCCATCCGAATGCTCACGCTGAAAAAACGTTCACGAAGTCCGTGCTGCTGATGAAGTGACCAGGGACGAGCACACATCTTCACGAACCACCATGGAGGGCCTTATGAGGCATACAGCGATTCTCGCGGCGATGTTGTTGAGCGCCTTACTTATTCCCGTAGCCGCACAAGGACAGTCTCATAGTTCGGCGTCTTCTTCCACGGCCCCGGCCTGGGTTCGGCACACATGGGAGGAAGGCAGCCACGTTTTGCCCTACGCCATCGACGTAAACGATGAAGACGAGGTATATGTAACCAAGGTAGTCCAGGACACCGCTTATCACTATGTTTATGAAGGAATAGGAGGACCTGTTGTCCCCATAAGACGCCGTTTTATCTATGTACAAGGCAGTTTTATTGTCAGCTACGATGCCGGCGGTTCGCTGCGCTGGGAACGGAAAGGAAGCGCTCCCCGTGAGGAAACGGACTTTTTCAATGCTTTCGTAGGGTACGACATAGCAGCCCGGGGCGATCGCATCTACACGAACGAGGGGACGCCCCGTACGGGCAATGAGCGCCGCATCTCCCACGGCGGCATTATGATTAATGCGTATGCCGACAATGGAGACTCGCTCCAGACTATCTTTCTCGGGCGAGGCCGTAGCAATGTTCAGTACCCATCCGCCGTGATCAATGACTTGGGTCTCGACCGGGCCGGCAATATCTACATCGCCGGCTTGTACTCAGACTCGCTTTTTTCCGCCCCGCACGCGCTTGCTCCTTTTCCTGTAGACGGGATCGACGAGTTGGGTTTTACCGATATCTTTCTGGCCAGCTACACGCCCGAGGGTGCTATCCGCTGGACCCGGCGCCTCGGCGGACCCCTCCCTGACCGGTTCGAGGGGGGGCTTTTTGCGGTCGATGACGACGGAAATACATACCTCGCCTGTAGTGCCAGTGTCCGTACTGAGTTTGTGTTCGGTGAGGGCCAGCCGAACGAAGTGACAATTTTGGGCTTTTTTGCCTTGGTTAGTTTTAGCGCTGACGGCGATCTGCGCTGGGTCCGCACTTGGAGCGATCTGGGCTTTGACAGCGGGTTCCATCGTCTTACTGTCGACACCGCTGGGCATCTTCTGACCGCGGGTGCTTCGACAATCACAAAACACTCTCAGGACGGCGCCCTCCTGTGGCGCCAACAACTCCTGGGGGATCATGCGCGCATCTCCAGCATCGCGACAGATGCCCAGGGCCATGTTTATGTGGGGGGTTCCTTTCTTGGCGGCTCGCTCCAACTCGGAGACACGATGCTGCATTCTCCCGACCATGCACAGCCCCCGGGAGAAGATGGCTTCGTGGCGCACTTTGACGCGCAAGGCAATCTGCGCTGGGCCGGGCTTGCAACCGGACCCGGAGCCCAAGACATTGCGGCCATAGCCGTGGGGCCCTCAAGAGATCTCTATGTCGCGGGCAAATTCGAAGGAACGCTTTATCTGGGGCCGGAGAAACTGGAGCAAAGGGGAGGCGGCCTGAATATGTTCGTGGCGAAGTACGACGCCGCTACGATCGTTGCGAACGAAACCGCCCCGGAACTCCCAAGCGCCGCCACGCTGACATCGAATTACCCTAATCCCTTCACCCATGCGACGACCATCGAATACGCCTTGCCCGCATCCGGGCACGTACATCTGAGCGTGTATGACGTCCTGGGGCGAGAGGTAGCCATTCTGGTTGACGGCGTGCAGCATGCAGGAAAGCAGGCCTCCGTATTCGACGCAGCGTCTTTGCCCAGCGGAACCTATGTCTACCGACTGGAAGCCGCAGGCCAGATGCGTACGGGCCTGATGACGCTTATGAAGTGAAAGGGTGCGGCTTCAACGCGTATCTATATCCGGATATCTGATTCCCGTAAGCAGGCATCAGGGCAGACAATCGACCGGAACCGCCTGCGCGTCAATACCGGACCGGACGGACAGGATCGAAGGAGGCAGGCTGCGCCGCCTTGCCGACCCGGCGGTACGAACGGTCGAAATAAACAAGGGGACGCCTGCCCGTATCGGCTTCCCGGATATCCGTCACGAGCCCCAATACGATGGAATGGTCGCCGGCGTCGTATACCGCATGGCGAAGACACAGAAACACCACCATGGCCTCCGCGAGCACGGGGGCGCCATAGGCATCGACTTCGTAATCCACGGCGCGGAATTGCTCGTCGCCCGGCATGTCCGGCGTAGCGAAACGATCCGAAAGATGCGCCTGACCTTCGTGCAGCACATGCAATGCAAAGCGATCGGCACGGGTCAGGAGATCATAGATTCCTGCATCCCGGCTGATATTGAACGAAAGGAGCGGGGGCCGCAGCGAGGCGCTCGTAAACGAACCGATCGTAATGCCGCGAATTTCTCTCTCGCCATCGGACGCCGTTACGACGGACACGGGGGAGGGCACCTGGCGCATGACCCAGCGCAGCGCTTCCCCGTCTTCACCGGAGATTATATCCCGCTCTGCTGCAGCCTCTACCCGATCGCCTTGATCAACCCGGTCCGTCATCACGTAAAAACGTCCTTGACCTTGCTGAAAAAGGATTTCCGGTCCTGCTTGTCGGGCCGGGGACGGAACGATTCTGCGCCGAGCAGTCCGCCCAACATGGCCCGTTCCTCGTCCGTGAGGCGTTCCGGCGTCCATACATGCACCTGCACCATTTCGTCTCCGCGCCGCGTACCCTGCAATTCGGGGAGCCCTTTCCCCCGCATGCGCAGGATCCTGCCCGACTGGATGCCGGGATCGATCTGAAGGCGGGCCCGCCCCGTCAACGTGGGGACATCCACCGTGGTGCCAAGCGCCGCCTCGGGAAACGAGATGTAGAGGTCATGGAAAAGGTCCAGACCGTCCCGCGTGAAATGCTCATGGGGCGTTTCCTTGATCTCGACGCGCAACGCGCCCGCCGGACCTCCTCGTATTCCTGCATTGCCCACCCCGCGCAACGTCAGGTAATTCCCTTCGAGCACGCCCTGCGGCACATGGATGGAAATGGTTTCCTCCCCTTTCAGGCGGCCTTCGCCGCTGCACGCCGTACAGGGAGTGCGCACCACCCGCCCTTCGCCCCGACAGGCCGGACAGGGTTGGACATTGATGAACTGTCCGAACACGGAGCGGGAGACCTGCCGGATTTCCCCTGTGCCCTTGCATGTGGAGCACGTCGCATAGCCTGCCTCGCCCGCTTCGGCCCCTGTGCCGCTGCACGGTTCGCAAGCAAGAAACTTGCGCACTTTGATTTTTTTCTCGATCCCCTCGCTGATTTCCTCCAACGTAAGGGGAAGCGTGATGCGCAGATCGCTGCCTGCGCGCCCGCTGTGCCGCCTCCGATCCCGGCGCTGTCCGGTGAACATTTCGTCGAAGATCGTCCCCGATCCCCCGAAAATGTCGCTGAACGCGCTGAATATATCGTTGACGTCATGAAAACCGGTTGCGCCGGCGCCGCCGTTTCCGCGTACGCCCGCATGGCCGAACCGGTCGTATTGCCCGCGTTTCTGCGGATCGGACAACACCTCGTAGGCCTGGGCTACCTCTTTGAACTTCTGCTCGGCCTCGGGATTGTCGGGGTTCCGGTCGGGATGGTACTTGAGCGCCTGATCCCGAAAGGCGCGCTTCAGCGTGTCTGCATCCGCATTGCGATCGACGCCGAGTATTTCGTAGTAATCGGTCATGGGAAGGGATCAGGATCGGACGCGGGCGGGGTATACCGTGAAACAGGCAAGGGCGCGTGAAGAGACGGACAGGATGTTATGCCGGCATGTTCCTGTTCGTCATGCAAAAAGGACCCGCAAAAATCCTGCCGCATCGCCCGAAAACGGGCAAATCTGTCAAGGTGGCAGAGTAAAACGAAATACGCACAGCCGCCGCCCGCCACGCATTAGGACCTGTTAATACTATGCATCAGGCGGACACCACGACCTTGCTGTGACGAAGAATGTGGTCGCCCATGCGATACCCTTTCTGCGCTTCGCCCACGACGATGCCGGGCGCCGTCCCTTCTACCTCCTGCTGCATCACCGCCTCGTGCAACTCCTCGTCGAACGGTTGCCCGATCGCCTCGATGGGCTCAACCTGTTCTTTCGCCAACTCGTCCATGATCTTCCGGTACACCAGTTCGAATCCCTCCTTCAGCGCATAATACACCGGGCCGGGCTTTTCCTCTTGCTGCGCCTCCACCTGTTCAGCGGCTTCCATAGAACGTCCGAAATCATCCAGTACATCCAGAAACCGCTGGATCACGAGGCGTTTTCCAAGACCCGTCAGGAGAACTTTTTCTTCCTCGGTCCGGCGGCGGTAGTTCCTGAATTCGGCTTCCTTGCGCAAAAACCGGTCTTCCGCGGCTTCGAGGCGCCCGCGCAGCGCTTCGACCACGGCGGCAAGCGCTTCGGGAGTCTGTTCCTCCGTGGCAGGTATTTCCTCCACAGATGCTTCTCCGGCCTCGCCGGACACTTCCGTTTCGGGCGGCAAACCGCCGTCTCCGGCCGGTTCCTCCACGGTATGTTGATTGTTCTGGTTCAAGGCGTATCGTGACCGCTTTTTTGAGGGTTTCCTTGTCTTATGCACGAAGCGTATAAGAACGCAAAAGGGGAAAGGATGTTTGCAAAGCCCGACAATCCATCACCCGGAAACGCCCCACACCATGGTTGCGCCAATGTGACCGGCCCATGCAACCAGCGCCGCCGAGGCAAGCACCAGAAAACCCGCTCCGAGGCGGTACGAAAGACGATCCGGGTTCATGCCCGCAAAACGACTGCCTTCGGATTGGCCCACCACTCCCAACCAGGTCAGCAATCCCAACGCCCCGGAGGCCAGAAGGGCTGCGATCAACGCATACAACGCCATCTGCTCATGCAGGTCCACCAATTCGTCCACGATAGGAACGCCTTCCGCCTGCTGCTCCATGGACTCGCCCGTAAACCAGGCAAACAATGCGCCCGCCATGCCCAGTATGCTGAGCAAACACGTGACGCGGCGCCAAAAGGGAGCGCCCCACCCCATCCAGACAAGCGCCGCCAGCGCCGCCGCCGTTAGGAGCGCTATGGGAAAATGAACGGCGAGCGGATGGAGCTCCGGAATATGGTATCGGAAAACGGCATCCATAATCTGTGCAGAATACAAAGCGCCCCTTCTATCCGCAATCGGACAGAACGGAAACACGGTCCGGCGGGATAAGGAGTAGCGGTGGCGGGCCTGACCGATCGCAGGCATTTCAAAAACTCCTGTACGGAATAAACCGGCCTCTTTCGACGCTACCGGACATAAACGGGGATATAACAACCCGCGCCGTCGTATTTTTCGGAAATATTCCTGTCCCCTTGCTTTCCTCACCCCGTCATTCTTTCGATTCGCTATGCGCTTCCTTTCCAACATGGCCGCTGCCGCACTGGGCATGCTGGTCGCCATCGGCCTGCTCTTCGTCATCGGCATGTTCTTTCTGCTCGCCGTTTCGACGATGTCCGGCACCACGCCGAGTGTCCGCAGCGGCACGGTGCTCACCTTTGATCTTACCGGTTCCATTCCCGAAACCTCCTCTATGAACCCGATAGATCAGCTCGCCGGCAATCGATCGAATTACAACCTGATGGACATCACGGATGCGATCGACAAGGCGACCGGCGACGAACGGATCGACGCCCTGTGGATCCGGGTCAAGGGATTTTCAGGACTGAACGCCAGCGCACACGAGGTGCGTAAGGCGCTGCTGCGATTCCGGGAAAGCGGCAAACCGGTTTTCGCTTCGACCGGCGATTACATGATGTCCGAATCGACCTACTACCTGGCGTCCGCCGCCGATAGCGTCTTCGCCTCGCAGGAAGCCATGTTCGAATTCAATGGTTTCTCGATGAAGACGTACTTCTATACCGGGCTGTACGAAAAACTCGATGTCGAGCCGCAGATCGTCCGGGCCGGCACGTTCAAATCCGCCGTCGAGCCGTACATGCGCCGGGACCTCTCGCCTGAAAACGAAGAACAGCTCACCGCGCTGCTGAACTCCTACAACGAGACGTTCCTGAACGCGGTAGCCGAAAGCCGGGGTACGACCTTCGAAGCGCTCGACGAACTTGTGAACCGGAAAGCCATCTTCTCGGCGAAGGAGGCCCACGAGGCCGGGCTGCTCGACGAACTGCTTTACCACGACGAGGTCGTGGAACGCATCAAGCAACGCCTGGGCTATGACCTGGAGGAGAATCTGCAAACGATGTCGCTCGGATCGTATGCATCGACCCCGAATTCCGAAGCGGGCCTTTCGACAAACAGCGGGGGCGAGATAGCCGTCGTGTACGCCGAGGGCACAATCCTCAACGGGAAAAGCATTCCGGGCAATCCCTTTAGCGGAACCGTCCTCGGATCGGAAAGCTTTGCGCGCGACATGCGCGAAGCGAGGGAAAGCGACTTCGTGAAAGCCGTGGTCGTGCGCATCAATTCTCCCGGCGGATCCGCGTCGGCATCCGAGACCATGTGGCAGGCCATTCATCGTACGGCGGAAGAAAAGCCGGTGGTCATCTCCATGGGCAATGTGGCGGCTTCGGGGGGCTACTGGATCGCGACGGCGGGCGAAACCATTCTGGCCGATCCGATCACCGTGACCGGGTCCATCGGCGTCTTTGCGATGTTCGTCAATCTCGGAAACACGTTCGAAAACAAACTGGGCATCACGACGGACGGCGTGCAAACGAGTCCGTATGCGGACATGCTCTCCGGGGTCCGTCCGTTCAGCCCCCGGGAACGGGAGATGGCGCAGGGTTGGGTGGACGACGTGTACGATGCGTTCATCGACCTCGTGGCGACGAATCGCGGGCTCGACGAGGCTGCGGTGCGGGAAATTGCAGAGGGCCGCGTGTGGTCCGGCGAGGATGCGCTGGACATTGGCCTGGTGGATTCGCTGGGTACGTTGAAAGACGCGATCGCGGTCGCTGCCGGAAAAACGGAACTGGGCGAAGGCCCCTGGCGGTTGCGCGTCCTGCCGCGCCCGAAATCGCCTTTCGAGGCGTTCAACGATCTGTTGCTCGTCAAGAGCAGGACAGCGTGGATGCAATGGACCCGGTCTCCCGCCGAGCAGGAACTGCTGGAGCACGCCCGCGCCTTGGCCGCGCACGCTCGCGATGCCGGCACGGTACAGGCAAAAATGCCCGTGGAGATCGAGGTGTGGTAGGGTGTGGGCGCCTGAGTGTTCAGAATGACTCCGAAGCATTTTCCTCACAACGGATCTGTTGCCAACGGATCTGTTGCAGCACTACATTTTCCCGCTCTGCCGTAAATCCCCGATCAGACCCGGCAGCGCAATTCCTCCCCCACGCACCGCCGCAAGCAGCGCCACCGGAAGGAATACGGAAGAAAACGGCTGCGCGACAAACGGGGACGCCAGGACCGAAATGCCTGTCGCTGCCGCTGCCGCCGCGAGGTATATCGCAAGAAGCCGTGACGGCGCGGGGCGCACAAGAAGTATCCCCGCCGCCAGCACATGGGTGGGCCATGCCCAGAAGAGATGGCGGTTCGCGTTGGTGACGTCGTGGTGCGAAACGAACCAGAGATAGGCGATCAGCAGGCCTGTCACCCCTATCGCCAGAAAAAGCGGTACATCGAGCGCCCGCAGCACGCCAGGGCGTCGAAGCGTCAGTGCCAGGCCTCCGAAAAAAAGCAGCCATGCCGCCACGGCCTCCCAGGGGAAAGACGCTCTTTCCGCGTCATATCCTTCGATCCACAGCAGCGTATCGGTGCGCACGACGAGCGGGCGCGTATCCTCTCCTGCTCCTATGCGTGCCCGGTCGAAGGCGTGCATGAGATCTTCGGGCAGGAACATGATCTCACGGCCGTCCGCGGGCCGGTCCACGGGAGCGCCGAGAAGCACATCGACCCCTGCATCCAGAAAGGGGACCGCGCGCTGGTATGGTTCGATAAGTTCGCGGAAAGTTTGGGCGTCGTCCGGGAGTTCCGCCGCATGCAGGGTTTCATCCCCAAGCGCCGCTTCCAGCACATCCCGGATGCGCGTACTGCAATTGTCGAACAGGAAATGATAGCGGTACCGCCGGTTTTCCGGGCGCATGTTGATGGCGAGCAGGTCCATGAGGCGTCGCTGTTGGGCGGGCGTGAGATCAAGCGTTTGCTCGATGATGGGCCGCCTCTGGGCGCGGTACGCCCGCCGGACCGCCTCGAAGCGCTGGATGGAAAGGGTATAGTCGAGATTGCCGTGCAGGAATTTGAGCACGAAATTACCGGTCTCGAAATCGAACGTGCCATAGTTCCAGGTCATATCGAGACCGGACTGCGGATCCGTAATGCGCAGGGCGCTATGCCCCCAGAGCGAGTATATCTCGGAGCCGGGCAGAATGGTCAGGAGCGACACGCGCATGCCCTGTTCGCCGGTTCCTTCCTGCAAGGTATCCGGAGAGACAGCGCCTATGGGCGCCGCATTGCGCGCATCGGCGCCGGGCGCGGGCTCCTGGAAAGCCTGGACAGGAAACGGCGCCGCAAACGCGACGGCAAGCCATAAAATTCCGGCGAAGTGTGGCATCCGGCTGACAGGACAAGTATGTTTTCGCGCATGGAAAGGAAATGCACCCGGCAAGCGCCGATACGATCTTGCGGGCAGGTTGTTTTCCTGCCGGATGTTTTTGTGACGTCTCTGTAACCGATTCATGAACCGCACCGAACGCGCCAATCGTGTCCTGTCCGGACTGCGCAAGGTCATTGCGCGGCCCGAAACGGAATTGTCGCACGAGAATCCTTACGAACTCATTGTGGCCGTCATCCTTTCGGCTCAGTGTACGGATGCGCGGGTTAATATGGTAACGCCCGTCCTGTTCGAAACCTTCCCGGACGTACGCCGCATGGCCGAAGCCGAACCCGAGGAAGTGTTTCCCCTGATTCAGTCCATTTCATTTCCGAACAACAAGGCGAAGCATCTCGTGGCGATGGCCCGCCGCGTGGTGGAAGCCTACGATGGGCGCATACCAAACACGGTAAGCGAATTGATGACCCTGCAAGGGGTGGGCCGCAAGACGGCGCAGGTGGTGGCTTCCGTAGCGTTCGACCGGGCCGCGCTGCCCGTCGATACCCATGTGTTTCGGGTGGCCAACCGGATCGGGCTCGTACATAACGCGGATACGCCGCTGAAGGTCGAGCAGGGCCTGAAGCGGATCATCCCCGAATCGGTCTGGGGCGAGGCCCATCACCTGCTCATTCTCCACGGCCGCTACACCTGTACGGCCCGCGCCCCTTCCTGCGATGCATGCGCGGTTTCGGACGCGTGCCGTTACTTCGAGGAAACGAGCCGGCTTCCCGGACCGCTGGACGACCTGGATCCCGCGCACGGGAAATACTATTGCAAGACGCGCCGCCGCTACTTCGACCAACCCGATCGGCAAACGGACCGCTACGGAACCGAGCAGATATGCTGCCCGCATTGCGGCTCCATGAACGTATTTTACAGCAAGACGGGAGCCACGGCCCGGAAAGTCAGGGATTACAGGGTATAATACAACAGGGTATACAACACAGTGGATCACAGGAAGCGCCACATACTGGTTATTCTGGATGGCTACGGCATTGCCGAGGACGTCTCGGTAAGCGCCATCGATCGGGCCCGGAAACCGTTCCTTGACGAACTTTTCGCCACATGGCCCCATGCTCGCCTCGAAGCATCAGGTAGACCGGTCGGTCTACCTGGCGGGCAGATGGGAAATTCCGAAGTGGGCCACATGAATCTCGGGGCAGGCCGGGTGGTCTACCAGGAAATTACGCGTATCGACAAGGCCATCGAGGACGGCGATTTTTTCCAAAACGAGGCCTTGCTTGCGGCTGTGCGTCATGCCGCCAAAAGGGGTTCGAAACTGCATCTTATGGGGCTGTTTTCAGACGGCGGCGTGCATTCCTCCCTGGACCACCTGTATGCCTTGCTGCGCCTTGCCGCGCAACAGGGGTTGACCGGAGACCGGGTGTGCGTCCATGCCTTTACGGACGGCCGCGACACCGATCCGCACGGCGGCCTCGGGTACGCCCGTGATTTCAAGGAAAAGGCGCGGGAAATCGGTGCGGGCCGGATCGCTTCGATCACGGGGCGCTACTATGCGATGGACCGCGACCGGCGCTGGGAGCGGATCAAACAGGCGTACGACCTGCTTGTGCATGGAAAAGGCAAGGCATTCGCCGACCCTGCATCGGCCCTGCAGGCCAGCTACCAGGATGGGGTCACGGATGAATTCGTGGCGCCTTCGCTGATCCGGGACGGCGGAACGGCGTCTCGCGTGCAACACGGCGACGCCGTCATTTTCTACAATTTCCGGGGCGACCGGGCCCGGCAAATGACCCGCGCGTTCACCGATCCGGAATTCGACGGGTTCGACCGGGAGCCGCTTTCGGACCTGTGCTTCACGCTGTTCTCGCCCTACGACGAAACCTTCGACCTGCCGGTTGCCTTTCCGAAAATGAATCTCCGCCGTACGCTTGGCGAAGTCATTGCGGCGCAGGGAGGAACCCAGTTACGCATTGCGGAAACGGAAAAATACGCCCATGTCACCTATTTCTTCAGCGGAGGGCGCGAAGAAACCTTCGAGGGAGAAGACCGGATTCTGGTGCCTTCCCCGAAGGTGGCCACGTACGATCTGCAACCGGAAATGAGCGCAGCGGGAATAGCCCGCCGCGCCGCCGAAGCACTCGCCGAAGAGAAGTATAACTTCGTGTGCCTGAATTTCGCCAACCCGGACATGGTCGGCCACACGGGAGATTTCGAGGCGGCGGTCAAGGCGGTCGAGGCGGTGGACGCCGCTGCGCGGGTGGTCATCGAAGCGGCGATTGCGCACGGCTATTCGGTGAGTGTCATCGCCGATCACGGGAATGCCGACCGGATGCGGAACCCGGACGGCAGCCCGCATACGGCGCACACGACGGCGCTTGTGCCCCATCTTATCGTCCGGGAGGGATTCGACGGGCCCATCCGCGACGGCAAACTCGGCGACGTGGCTCCCACCATCCTTGCCATCCTCGGCGAACCGATCCCGGAGGAAATGACGGGAGAAGTGCTGGTGTAGAAGAAACCTACCCCGCGGCCCGCAACCGGTGTTTCTGCTGATCGATCAGTACGGCCCCGACAATGATGGTGCCGATAATGATCTCCTGCACGTAATTCGGCAAGCCCAGCATGTTGCTTCCGTTGCGCAGGACGGCCATGATAAGCGCCCCGACAATGGACCCCACCACGCTGCCTTCCCCGCCGCTCAGGGAGCCGCCCCCGATGACCACGGCGGCAATGATATCCAGCTCCAGCCCCACGGCGGTCGTCGGATCCCCGACCGTGAGGTAGCTGTACTGCATGACGCCGGCAACGCCGGTCAACAGGCCGCCCAGCGCGTAGATCACGATCTTCATGCGATCCACCTTGATGCCGCAGAGGCGGGCCGTCTGCTCGTTGGACCCGATGGCGAAGGTGTACCGCCCCAGCACGGTATACTTCAACAGCACCGCCGAAACGACAAGCAGCACAAGCGTAAGCCACACCCCCGGCCCGAAGATGAGCCACGACGGCGAGGGATCAATCAGCATGAGGTTCGTCAGCCAGTTGTCCGGCGTGGGCACGGTCTGTTCCTTGCCGATCCACTTGGCCACGCCGCGCACGATCTGCATCGTTCCCAGCGTGACGATAAAGGGCACAATGCGGAATTTCGTGATGATGAATCCGTTGAAGGCGCCCACGCCCGTGCAGGCCAGCACGCCGGCGGCGAGCGCCAGCAACGGGTAGAAAAGCCCCGGATCGCTCGCCGGAAGGTTGAGCACCGCAGCCACCACGACCGTGGTCAGGGCAATCTGCGAACCGACGCTCAGATCGATACCTTCTGAAACGATAATGAACGTGGTGCCGTACGCCGCAATCCCGATGATAACGCTCTGCGTCAGGATCGTCTTGATGTTATAGAATGACGTGAAGGCGGACGGCGTCAGGATGGTGAACAACACAAACACGAAGATCAGCCCGATAAAAGGGCCGAGCTCCGACAACATGGCCTTGTAATCCCGTTTCTTCGTCATGCGTCGTATCCGGATGTGGCGAATTGCATAATACGGTGTTCGGTCCATTCACGGATAGGACGTACGGTCGAGAGCCGCCCCTTGTGCATGACCCCCAGTGTGTCGCACACGCCCAGCAGTTCAGGCAGGTACGAACTGATCATCACGATGGCCTTGCCCTGCTCGGCAAGACGGTGGACGAGCCTGTATATTTCGGCCTTGCTGCCGATATCGATACCCCGGGTGGGTTCGTCCAGGAAGAGAATGTCGTTGTCCTGCTGCAGAAGGCGCGCCAGACACACTTTCTGCTGGTTTCCGCCCGAAAGTTCGTCGGCCCGCTGCTCGACGGAGCCGGCGCGGATGCGCAGCACATCGATCCAGTGCGCTCCGTCCTGGCGTTCCCTGGCCAGTTGCAGAAACCCGGCCCGGCTGTAGCGCTTCAGGTCGGATAAGGTCAGATTGAAAACCAGCGACAGGTTGAGCGCCAGCCCTTCTTCCTTCCGGTTCTCGCTCAAAAGGTCCAAGCCCTGATCGAGTGCAGCCCGCGGAGTCATCCAGGCGGCGCGCAGCGTGTCATGGCCCCTGATCGACAGCGTGCCGTCTCTGGCCGGCTCCAGCCCGAAAAGCGTCCGCACCGTCTCGGAACGCCCTGCGCCCACCAACCCGGAGATACCCAGGATTTCCCCGCGATGCAGCGTAAAGCGGACGCCGTGGGGAAGCCCCTGCCTCCCCTGCAAATCGGAAACATCCAGCAGCGGATCGCCGACCTCGTGGTGGCTGGAGGGAAAAAGTTCGTCCACCGACCGCCCCACCATATCTTCTATAATGCGGGGTATGGAGGTGTCGGCGACCCGTCCGGTGGAAATCATTTCTCCGTCGCGCAGCACGGTGTAGCAATCGCACACCTCCTGCACTTCTTCAAGGAAATGGCTGATGTAAATGACAGCGAGTCCCTGCTCTTTCATCCGGCCAATGGCCTCGAACAGCGCTTGCGTATCATCGGCGGCCAGGGAACTGGTAGGTTCGTCCATGACCACGATCCGGGCATCGAAGAGCAGCGCCCGGGCAATTTCGACCAGTTGCTTCTTGCCTATGCTCAGATCGCTTACCCTGACATCGGGCGCAATCCCCTGCTGTCCAAGATCTCGCAGGACCTGTTCTACTTCGCGGGTGCGGGGGCGAATCCACCCGCGGCGCGCATGTTCGGCGCCCAGGGTCACATTCTCCTCGACGGTCAGGTGCGGCGCCAGCACGAGTTCCTGGTAAATCATGCTGATGCCGGCGGCGCGCCCGTCCAGCGGATTGGTCGGCGCATACGGCTCGCCGTACAAGGTCATGCTTCCCGCATCGGGCTGGTATGCGCCGCTCAGTATCTTCATGAGCGTGCTTTTCCCGGCGCCGTTCTCGCCTACCAGCGCATGCACTTCGCCTGCCCGCACGTTCAGGTCCACGCCCCGGAGCGCGTGCACAGGACCGAACGATTTGCGGATGCCCTCAAGGCGAAGCACGGGAGACGACATGGAGCGCGCTGCAGAACGGTTAGTTTTCGAGCCAGCGTTCAAAGTCGGGATGCAACAACTCCTGAATGTCGGCGTCGTCTATGTTGTACGGGGTAACAAGAATAGTGCGCGTATCCATCCGCTCCGGAATGGTCTCTCCCTGTACAATGGCCACCGCGGCCTTGACACCTTCATATCCCATGCCCACGGGATCCTGCACGACCAGTCCGTGCAACGTCCCGTCCCGCATGGCGTCGAGCAGGATCTGGTTCACATCGAACCCTACCAGCATCACCTCGCCTGCGCGCCCCGACGTTTCCAGTGCACGCAGCATGCCTTGCGTGGCGGATTCGTTGGGAGTAAAGATGGCGTCGATTTCCGGGAACCGGTTGAGAATATTCTGAGAGACCTGGAGCGCCTTGGCCATCGTGGCGCCCGCATACATGTTGTCGACAAGCAACTCGGCATCCGGGGCATATTCGTTCAGCGCATCAAGGAAGCCACGCTCCCGGTTCGTGGTGCTTGCGGACCCTTCCTGATAACGCAACAGCACCACTTTGCCTTCCCCGCCGATCGCTTCGGCAAGATACTGCCCGCCGATCCTGCCCCCTTCGTAGTTGTTCGAAGCAATGAAACTGGATTGCGCATCCGATTCCAGTCCGGAATCAATGACGACCACCGGAATGCCTCGGGCAACGGCGGCCTCGACCGGACGCGCCATGCTGCGGGAATCGAGAGGCGCCAGCACAATCGCATCCACCCCCCGGCTGATCAGGTTCTGGACCACCTGAATTTGCAGTTGGCGATCGTCTTCCTTCTGCGGTCCCTGCCAAATTACTTCTACACCGAATTCGGCAGCCGCTTTCTCCGCGCCGGCATGGATGGCCTTCCAGAATTCATGAGTGGTGCCCTTGGGCACGACAGCAATCTCGAGAGATGATGCCGCCCCGTCTTCCCCCGCCCCTTCGGAAGAAGAGGAGCCGCAACCCCAAACGATGGGGATCAGCGCGAGAAGAGCAATTCGACGAAGCGTGTGCGATACGGAAAAAAAGCGATAGGAAGTCACGGCGTTGGCCCTCAAGGATACATGCCCTGCAATAATACGCACGCCCGGCTCGGCGGGCAATATACGGGCGGGCGAAACTTATCGATCGGAAGACTACTCCGTGAACCGGTATACGCTGCCGTTGAAAGCCAGTGCGTACAGCTCCTGCTGCGCATCGATCCCAAAGGACGAGATAGCAAGGCTCGTGTTCATAATCTCCTCCACCTGCGCCTCGTCGCCGTCCCATGCAAGCGCCCAGATGCGCCCCGTTGCGTAGTCGCCGAACACATACCGGCCCGCCAGCGAGGGAGCCAACGCTCCCCGGTATACGAAACCGCCCGTGATCGAAACACCGAAATCGTGCGAGTATTCCCACACGGGGGGCTCCAGCCCTTCCTGATCACAACCCGTACTCGGTTCATAACAGTGCAGCCCCTCCATGACATCCCATCCGTAATTCTTCCCCGCCTCGATGATGTGTACTTCCTCGTACCGGTGCTGCCCGACATCGGCAGCCCACAAGCGGCGGGTCGGCAGGTCGAAACTGATCCGCCAGGGATTGCGCAGCCCATACGCATAAATCTCCTCGCGATAGCCCTCCGTGTTACCCACAAAGGGATTGTCCGGAGGAATGGCATACGGCGAACCCCCGTCTACATCGATGCGCAGGATGGACCCCAGCAAGGTGGTAGGGTCCTGGCCGTGGTCTTGCGGATCTCCGGCGCTGCCGCCGTCCCCGAGGGTTACATACAGATATCCGTCGGGACCGAACACGATCTGCCCCGCATTATGATTGCCGTACGGCTGGGCCACCTCAAGAATGACCGTCTCGCTTCCCGGCAGCGCGCGATCGGAATCGTTTGGATCCACGCTGTAACGCGCCACCACGGTCCGGCGGGGATCCGACGCCGTGTAATCCACGAAGAAATATCCGTTCGTGGCGAATTCCGGGTGAAATGCAAGACCCAGCAGCCCCTCCTCGTTGCCCTGGTCGCGAACCCGGTCCGTGATGTCGAGAAAGGTGTCGGCCGGGCCGGTATCGGAACGATTTTCGAAAACGTGGATGATCCCCGCCTGCTCGACCACGAAGATCCGGTCGGAACCGTCCCCCGGTATCTGGAAATCCACAGGACGGGTGAAACGGAGGCTCGGAAACGGCTGCTCAAGCCGCAGTCCCCCTTCTCCCGGGGCAGGTTCCGGCTCCGCAATCTCATCTTGTCCGCACGCGGAAGCGCCAAGGAACAACAGGAGAAGAAAGCAGATCGGCAGTTTAGAGTATTGCGAACAAGAACGGATGAGAGTGTACAGAGGCATTTTCGGGGTCAAAACCATGTACGGACCGGACAACTTCATAGACCTTGAAGGTACGCAGAAGTTCGGCTGCAAGGAGACTTTTTGCTCCGGGATCAAGACGCCGATTCACTTGACCAGCATCATCCTGCGGGCTATGACCTCCTCCCGAACCCGTAAACGGTACACATACGAACCGCTCGGCAAATCATCCCCGTCGAACCGCACCGTATGATAGCCTGCGGGTCGGAAACTGTCGACGAGCACCGCCACCTCATGCCCGAGCAAATCGTACACTGCAAGGCGGACTTTACCGGCCTGCGGCAACGCATAGCGTATCGTCGTCTCCGGATTGAATGGATTGGGATAGTTGCCCCAAAGCGCCATCCCGGCAGGTAGCTCCTCGCTTTCCGCGCTCGTACCTGGAAGGGACATTTCCGCGAATCGGTATATCCTGCCGTCGAAAGCCAATGCATACAATTCCTGCCGCTCATCGACCCCAAAGGAAGAGATATCAAGGTTCGTGTTCATAATCTCCTCTACCTGCACCGTGGCGCCGTCCCATGCAAGCGCCCAGATGCGCCCCGTTCCGTAGTCGGCGAACACATACCGGCCCGCCAGCGAGGGAGCCAGCGTTCCCCGATATACGAAACCACCCGTGATCGAAATGCCGAGATCGTGCGAGTATTCCCATACGGGCAATGTCAGCCCCGTCTGGTCACAACGCGTAGCCGGTTCATAACAATGGAGTCCCTCCATTACATCCCATCCGTAATTCCCCCCTTTTTCGATAATGTTCACTTCCTCGTACAGGTTCTGCCCGACGTCGGCAGCCCACAAACGGCCGGTCGACGAGTCGAAACTGATCCGCCAGGGATTGCGCAGGCCATACGCATAAATCTCCTCGCGATAGCCCTCCGTGTTGCCCGCAAAGGGATTGTCCGGAGGAATGGCGTACGGGGAACCCCCGTCCACATCGATGCGCAGAATGGAGCCCAGCAAGGTGGCGGGGTTCTCGCCATGGTCTCGCGGATCGCCGCCGCTGCCGCCATCGCCCATGGTTACATACAGAT
Organism: Rhodothermales bacterium; assembly: GCA_965117025.1. GTDB lineage: Bacteria > Bacteroidota > Rhodothermia > Rhodothermales > VXPQ01 > VXPQ01. The sequence goes on along the minus strand of OZ220746.1, from coordinate 2,467,470 downwards.
ACCCGTCGGGACCGAACACGATTTGCCCCGCATTATGATTGCTGTATGGCTGGGCTACTTCGAGAATGACCGTCTCGCTCCCCGGAAGCGCGCGATCGGGATCGTTCGGATCCACGCTGTAACGGGCTACCACGGTCCGCCGGGGATTGGACGCCGTATAATCCACGAAGAAATATCCGTTCGAGGCGAATGCCGGGTGAAACGCAAGGCCCAGCAGCCCCTCTTCGTTGCCCTGATCGCGAACCCGGCTCCTTATATCCAGAAAAACTTTGGTGGAAGCAGTACCGGGATTGTTTTCGAAAACCTTGATGACGCCTGCCTGTTCGACCACGAAAATCCGATCGGAGCCGCCCGCCGGCACCTGAAAATCCACGGGGCGGGTGAAACGGAGGTCCGGAAACGGCTCCTCAAGCTGTAATGCGCTATCCCCCGTTAGCGACCCGACCATCTGATCCTGCCCGTGCAAGGGCGTGGCAAGAAACGGCAGGAGAAACAAACAGACAGGCAACCTGCAGCGCCACGCGGAAGGGCGGATGGAATTATCCAGAGGCATGTTCGGGACCAAGACCATAGATGGACTGGACGGCGGCATAGATAGTCGAATGTACGCAGAATTTCGGCGGCGGGGAATTTTTCACTCTGTTCTGAGCATAGCAAGAGCGCCCCTCAGCCTTTCCTCCAGTATATCGATGTGCTTTGCTGCAATAATCGGATCAATCGCCCATGCCGGAAGCGCACCGTCTGTTTTCCGGGTAAATCTATCCTGATCAAACTGTTTCTCCCATTCTTCGAACCAGATCCGGGCCTTATTCGAGAATTGCTGAGGAATATCTTCTCTCTGCCCACACCGAAAGTTAAATCCTGTAAAATTACTCCGGAACTTACGCTTCGCGGTCGGATAAAGCCAAGCCACGTTCACGGACGTTTTCTGGAGCGAGCACCGCATACCAATAACCACCGCCTGTTCGTGCAGGGAAACGTCGGCGTCTTCTTCTTGAGCGACAGCGATTAATCTTTCTGCGGCACGGCAAGCTTCAGGATCGTCGAACCGGTCGTAAAATTCCGACAGCGAGGACATTTTCCGGCGCCTCTGTGCCCCCCGGGTGGGCACAGAGGCGGTGCGCCCAATGACTTTAGGTACCAATGTTCGGAGCGATTCCCCGCGGAATTGTTTTATTTCAACGGCGAGAACCTCGATATCAGGCATTTGCCCATTCAAAAACTCGACGACGCGTATCAGAGGATCTGGAATGTCGTCAGAAACAAATAACAGGCGAAGACGCTTCGCCACGAGATTCCTGGTTACCATGTCCCAAAACGCATCGGTATCACTATCGGATTGCAACAGATTCTGAAGCACAGTATCTGCATCCTCGCCATGTCTTGTCTCGAATGCATGGCGCAGTTCGTCCACCGTCCAGGTCTCTGCAGCATGGGCAGCATATTCCAGCAATTGTCCCACGATGGCACGGCGCACTTCTCTATTCTTTCCGCGCTTCACTTCAACGAGAGTAGGCACGGCATCCTGGTCAATAAGCAAATGATCAAGCGCCCAACTGGGACTAGCGTCCGTCGTTTCGGAGATACCCACCTCTCGATTGACAAGAATCCAGCGACGCGGGTCCGCCGGTTTTATTTGCTCTCCATCCAGCAGTTCAGGATGTTCGGCTAACAACTCTTGAAGGATATCTTCGGTTGAGAAAGGTTCTTCGCGAAGCGGCTGCAGGGTCCGCTGTTTATTCATAACGTAGATGCGTTCAGCCATACGATGCTCTCCTTTTCCCGAAATCTATCATTGCGCGTCAGAATAAGCGCCTCGTCACAATCGTAATCACCTACTCCCCTACTCCAACACCACCGTTCGACCCGTACGCGCGGACTCGCGGGCGGCGTCGAGAATGCGCACCACGGTTACATTGTTTTCCAGCGAAGAAAGATCGGTGTCGGCCACCTGCACGTCGCCGCGCACCACGGCGGCCAGATAGCTGAACGGGTCGTCGAGTGGAGCGGGTCTCTCTTCGAACAAGTGTACTTGCTCCTCCGCATCGCCTGCCTGCCGTATGCGAAGCTCCGTGCCGTGCGGCGCGAAAAGATACCCCGTTCGACCGTAGACATGCATATCCTTGCGGTTGAACGGCCAGTTCCAGGAGGCCTGAATGATCGCCTGCGCATGCGGCCAGGTCAACAGGATCGTGGCCTCGTCGTCCACCTGCGGGTAGATGTCCGGCTTGATCTGCTGCGTCACGGCGGTTACCGTCCGGGGCGGTTCGCCCCCCATCAACCAGGTCGCAAGGTTGGCCCCGTAGCACCCGAAATCGATAAGCGCCCCGCCGCCATTATAGGCCGGATCGGTGAGCCATTCCAGAAATTCTGCGCTCACTCCAATCTCCGCGGGCCCCTGATGTCCGTCCCGAATGACCATTTTCCGAACAGGGCCCAACGCGCTGTCTGCAATAGCTTCCTGCACCGCGTACATGGAAGGATACCAGCTCGTTTCGTAGTTGGTGATCACATGAATGTTGTGCTGCTCGGCCAGGGCGCGTATGCGAAGCGCGTCCTCCATGGCGAACGCCAGCGGCTTCTCCACCATGACATGGACGCCGCGCGGCGCCGCTACCTCCACCACCTCCACATGCTCGGCGATCGAGCCGAAGGCGGCCACCGCCTCGGGCTTCGCCTCGTCGAGCATGTCCTCCAGGTCCGTAAAGAAAAGGCCCGGGTCCAGATCGTATCGCTCAATGAATCGCTCCCGCAACGCAGCGTTTGGCTCGTACACGCCGACAATTTCGATGTCCGTCTTGTCGGGACGATTGAATACCCAGGACACATGGTCTTGCGTAAGCCGGGCAAGGGCGAGCCGCAGCGGAGCGGCCTCCTGACCATAGGCAGGAGCAAACGAAATAAACGCCGCAAGCGCGACGAGCAATGCGGATACGATACGTTTCATGGGTTGGAGGGATCGTACAAAAGGGGAAAGAATTGGCCGTCCAGCGCCTTGCCTTTACCAATGGTCGGGACCCCATCGAGAAGCGGCTCGTCGGTAGCGGAGTGTACTCCGTCCCGGACTACATTGATGACCATGGCGCGCCGCGGGCGATCCGTCCGGTTCGCATGGGAACCATGCACCATGAGGGGATGATGAAAGGTCGCCTCCCCGGCCTTGAGTTCTATCGAGACGGGATTGAACGCTTCTTTCTGCTCCTCGGTCAGGACCTGAAAAATGGAATCCATGTCATTCGCCAGCCCCGTGATCGGAAGCAGATTCCATTCGTGGCTCCCCGGAATGTAGCAGATGCATCCGTTATCGACCGTGGCCTCGTCCAGGCCGATCCAGCAGGTGAGATGCGAAAGGGGCTGGGTGCGGGTCCAGTACGAATAATCCTGATGCCATGCCACTACTCCTCCATGCCGGGCGGGTTTGCAAAAAAGCTGGTCGTGCCAGAATCGAACCGGACCGGCAAGAAGCTGCGCCGCCGGTACCGTGAACGCCGGATTCCACAGAGCATCATGAAATCCCGGACGAATCCGCCAGGCGCCCAGAGCATGAAACAATACGTTGTCCGGGTCGCCGGACTCGTTGGTATGGTATTCGTGCCAGAGTTCATGGCCCTCGTGGTCCGGATCGAAAAACTCCTGCAACTCCGTTCGAAGCGCTTCGACCTGTTCGTCATCAAGAAGACGAATTCCGGACACATACCCCTGCTCGCGGAAGAAGGCGACCTGCTCGGCGGTCAGGCGGTGCGCTTCCGGGTCCATGCCCGAAAACAGGTCGGTTACGGCCGTGTGCAGGCGAGACAGATCATTAAACGACATGACAAAAACCTTTAGGGCCTGTTAACACTATGGATAAACCATACCACAGCGCGACGTGGTACCGCGTACGGGATTTGAACCCGTGTTACCGGCGTGAAAGGCCGGCGTCCTGGACCCCTAGACGAACGCGGCATATACTCATGCGGGGTGACCGATGGGAATTGAACCCACGACCTCCAGGGCCACAACCTGGCGCTCTAACCGACTGAGCTACGGTCACCATGTGTATCAGCGAATCACGGCCATTTTTCCATAAGCCGTTCCTTCGCCGCCATCCCCAACAGCAATGACAAGATACATACCCGACGGAACCATGCGGCCTTGCATATCCCGGCCATCCCACCTGGCCCGCCCTCCTCGCGTTTGCAAACGCGCCACCACTTCACCAGTAAGCGTGACGATCCGCAATGCAGTGGCCTCTACAAGCCCCTCCATGAAGACCGACACATCGGTATCCGACTCCATGTAAATCGGGTTCGGATAAACCTTGATTTCCCCAACCTGTTCCACAGAGGCGATGGCGCTTCCTTCATAACTCATCAAACCCTGATCGGTAGCCAGATACACCCTGCCCGATATCGGATCGATGGCGACAGCAACCACCGTGTCCGAAAAAAGCGGCGAATTATCGGTGGAGAACTGCTCAACCACCTCGTAGCCTCCTTCGGTCTGGCGTATGACCGTGACCCCTTCGTTCGTCGCCACCCATAGGTAACCCGCGGGATCTACCGCCAGATCGTTTACGAAAATACCGTTCAGCAGATACGTCCCCTCCGCGCGATCGGCGAACTGCGGCCAAACAGGTACGGCATTGGCGTCTTCGGCCACGATTCCGTTGTTGATCATGAAAGCCAGCCCCTTGTCCGTACCTATCCACACAATACCGTCCCGGTCCTCCACGACCGAAGTCACCGTCGTGCCGGGCAGGCCCTGACCAAGCCCCCCCTCTTCATTGAAAAACCGGCATGCATCGTCATTAATCGAAGCGGGCGTTTCATTCACGTCCAGGACAAGCAGCCCAAGCACCCGTCTCAGATTCGCGAGATCGATTACGATGATCCATTGCTGGTCGAACGCATCGATATAGATGCGATCGAAGGCCGCGCTGACCGTGGAGAAGTTCCCGCACCGGATATGGGGAATGGCTGTCCATACCTCTCCTTCCGGCTCGTAGAAGTGTATCGGCGCAGGAGAGGCCGGGTTCGTGACCCATATCCTGCCATCCTGGTCGTCGGCGATACCGCCCACAATGATATAATTGTCCGTGCCGGCAGCCGGCAGTAAAGACGAATTGCCGGCGTCCCAGGGGCGTATCGTCCCGGAAGCCGACACCTCCGCCAAACTGTTCCCGGAGGAACCTATCCAGGCATGTCCGCGGGCATCCACATGCAGGCGATCGTACGTGGTAAACAATTCAGGAAATAACCGGCGAACGTAATTCGTCCAGTTCCCATCGGCGTCGAGGCGATAAAAACCGCTCTCTTCATCCCGAAAGCCGATCACCCAGAGATTCCCGTCGCCATCTACCTGCAGGTCCGAAAACAGGTTGTCGCGCGGTCCGTCAGGATACACTTCGGACAGAATGACCTCTGCGCTCCGGTCGGAAATCTCCGGGGGCGCCATGGCGATCAGGCCGCCCTGGGTATCGCCGATCCATACATTTCCGTCCGGACCTGCAACAAGGCCCACCGGATCCTGATACGTTTCCATGGATATCTTGCGGCCCTGTTCGCCGGATACGACAAACGGAGCGAATCGCCCTACTCCCACCATCCGATCCGAAAGAACTTCCATATCCCGAATGCCATGGGTGGTTACTCCGAGCGGAACATAGACGCCGCTGTCCGACCGGCGCGTCAGGTCTTGTGTCGTCCCGGCATATATCGTTCCCTCAAACCAGGCGATCGCTCGCAACCCCCTGACCGGAAGTCCTTCCACCTCAACCGTCCATTCGGCGGGATCGCTCAGGTTGAAGGATTGCATGGAAGCGTACGCCACTCCTTCGTTCGTAGCCAGCCAGATAGCCGGCTCGCCATCCTGCCCCGGTGCGAAGGTCAGGTCAAACACTTCCGTACCCGCCGCAAGCGAGCCCAGTTTGCTGTACGTATCGCGCACCTCGTTCCGGACCGGGTCGAAAACAACGACCCCAAATGATGTCGCTGCAAACACGGAATCCCCGCGCACCACAATCTTGTTGACCTGCCGCGACGAAAACTGCTCGGCGCGCGCAATGTCGAAATACGCTTTTACGACGCCTGTCGCCGGATCCAGCCGATCCAGTACACCGTCCTGATAGCCAATCCAAATGACATTATTAAGAGGATCTACAGTAATGGCCTGTACTTCCACACCGTGGAGGCCTTCGCCGGGACTATACGTCGAAAACGCTCCGGACCCGGTTTCATAACGGAATATGCCCCCGGTTGTGGCGGCCCACACCACATCGCCATGCGACGCCACGTCCGTAACTTCCCGAAAAGATGTGTGTGCCTGCCAGCGGTGATCCTGTGCAGCCACAGAGCCTGCACTGGCCAGAAATACTGCAAGGCAAAAGGAGAAAAGGCAACGCATGTCGAACTGCCGGATCGGAAACAGGATATCGAACAGGACGCACCGCCGCACAAAAAGCCGGCCTGCTTTAACGCAATGATCGGTAAAATGGCGGCGCAAGATCATTGCCGCTCGATCTTGCGTAACAGGTTGACCATTTCAATCGCCGCAACCGCAGCGTCGGTACCCTTGTTTCCCTTTTTTCCTCCGGATCGTGCAAGCGCCTGTTCGGCCGTATCCGTCGTGAGCACACCGAAAATAATCGGCAGACCCGTATCGAGGGCGATTCTCGCCGTACCATCTGACGCCGCATGACATACGGCGTCAAAATGGGGCGTTTCACCACGAACGACGGCCCCAATACAAATAATCGCATCATACGATCCGGTTCCAGCCAATTTGCGAGCAACGAGTGGAATCTCCACGGCGCCGGGGCACCACGCTACGGTGGTTTGGTCCAGATCCACTCCGTGAGCTTCAAGCGCCTCGAGCGCTCCCGCAAGCAGGCGCTCCGTAACCGGTTCGTTGAAACGGCTGACAACCACACCGAAGCGGGCTTTCCCCGCATCATGCGAACCTGTAAGAATTTCGGGCACGGCTTTTATCAAAAAAAGAAAGGGTCAGAAACGGTTGCAGGCGGGCGCGCTGCGATCATCATGCTGCATGGCGAGGGAAAGGTTACGCCGCCATCCGGCGCATCGACTCCAGTCGATCGTACGGAACACTATATCGAACCAGATTCCGTGCTTCGTCCTGGCGCAGTCCATGATAATCCGATCCTCCTGTCTGAATGAGCCCAAGTTTTTCGGCAAGATATTCATACTCGAATGTCATGACGCGCGTATGGGAAGGATGCACCGTCTCGATCCCGTCCAGCCCGAGTTCCACAAGCCTGGCAATCATGTCGGCATGTATGCCCAGCCCCGGATGGGCGAGAACGGCCACCCCGCCCGCAGCATGGAGCAAGGCAATGCCATCCCGGGCCGTAAACGGCGGCTTCGGCACATACGCCGGACCCTCGTCATGCAAATAACGTCTGAACGCCTCTCTGTACGACGTCACATGGCCTGCATCCGCAAGCGCCTGCGCCACATGAGGACGCCCCACCGATCCATTGCCCGCCCGGTTCAATACGTCTGAGACATCGAGCGGCGCGCCCAATGCGTTCAGGCGATCCAGGATCGCAAACATGCGATCCTTCCGCTGCCTCTGCAACGTGGCGAGTCGCTCGTTCAGCCGCTCATTCGCCGGATCGAAACAATACCCCAGCACATGCATCTTCATACGACCCATGCTCACGCTGAGTTCAACTCCGGGAATCAATTCGATCCCCAGTCGATCCGCCACGGGACATGCTTCCTGCCACGCAGCAATCGTGTCATGATCCGTAATGGCCAGGCCGCGCAAGCCGCATGCATGCAGCTTGTGCACCAGTTCGGCGGGAGTGCATGCCCCGTCGGAACACGTAGTGTGTGTATGTAAATCGACCTGCATGGCCCGGAAACAAGGGAAAAACAGCAAAGGCAGACAAAACCCCACCCGAAACATTGGACCGGCCGTGGCGCCGCCCGGTTCTACCCGAACACCCGGCAATGTTCCGCATGAAACCACCCTGTATCCTGCATTGCCGGTCGCGCAGCCGGACAACGAAAAGACAATTTCTGTCTGTTTGGCCTATTGGACCGGACAGCCTATTTTGACGCTGCCGTACGATAATTCCGGTATCTTGCCGCTACGAATCCATTACCCATGATCACTCGTCGCATTACCACAGAACATATTCTCGCCGGCCTGCAAGCCAAGGTTGCACAGCGCATTCCCGTAATGATCGCCAGTGCGGGCAGCGGCCTGGTCGCTAAACTGCTGGAATCCGCCGGCGTCGATTGTATCAATACGTTTTCCGGAGCGAGATTGCGCGCCAACGGCATGGGCACCATGTCGATGATGTGGCCTATCCTCGATTCGAACAAACAAACGCTGGATTACACCCGGGAAGACATCATGCCTGCGCTGCAGGGCAATGCGTTCGTCTGCGCCTGTCTGAATGCGAACGACCCCCTCAAGGATATGCGGATGGTGTTAAACGAGTGCAAGGCCATGGGCGTGCAGTCGGTTTCGAATATCGGCCCCTCCATCAGCTATGTGGATCACGACAGTGAGATATACCGGGTAATGACCAGCGCCGGCATCACCTATCGGAATGAAATCGAGATGCTGAAACTGGCCAGAGAAGAAATGAACATGGTGACCATCGGTCTGGCATTCACCATGGAAGATGCGCTGGCCATGTGCGAGCAGGCCAGGCCGCATATTTTCTGCTACCATGCGGGCACGACGAAAGGGGGACTCAAGGGATACGACAGCGGATTAACCATCGAGGAGACCGCCGAACAAACCGAAGAAGCCTATCAGGCTGTGCGCAAGATGCATCCCGAGGTTATCCTCGTTGCGCACGGCGCCGCCATGGAAAATCCGGTCGATGCGCAATATATGCTGGACCACACGTCCGGACACGGCTTCTGGACCGGCTCTTCCACGGAGCGTCTCCCTATAGAACGCGCCGTATCGGCGGCGGCCAGGGAATTCGCCGCCCTGCGCTTCAGTAACCCTGTCAGATAACGTTTACACTTATCGCCAGCCACACGATCATGCCGAAAACCATTGCCGTACTGGCTACGATGGATACGAAGGGCGCAGAAGCGGACTTCGTACGCCAGGAAATAGAAGCCCTCGGAGAAAAAGCCTTTCTGGTCAATATCGGCGTAGTCGGACCCGCAGCCGTTCCTGTCCACATCGATACCGGTACGGTGATCCGTACGGGGGGAGGCGACCCGGATGCGTTGCTGGAAAGCCCCACGCGCGAGAGCGTCGGGCCTTATCTGGTCCGGGGGGCGCAAAAAATACTGCTCGATCTGGTCCTGGAGAACAAAATCCACGCGCTGCTGGCCATGGGCGGCACCCAGGGCACCTCGACCTGTTCACAAGTCATGCAGGCGCTGCCTTATGGATTCGGCAAAATCATGCTCTCGACAGCGGCGTCCGGGGATACCGAACCCTTTGTCGACATCAAGGACATCACCATGATGTTCTCGGTCAGCGATATTCTGGGCCTCAATCCGTTCTCGAGAAAAATTCTGGCGAATGCCGCAGGAGCCGCCGTGGGGATGGCTCAGAAAAGCGAACGCATCATCACTGCCGAAGCGGACAGCAAAGGGACTATCGGCATGACCAACCTCGGGGTCCTGACCCATGGAGCCATGCACGCCATCGACTTGTTTCACAAAGCAGGCTACGAGGTCATCACCTTTCATGCGATCGGCGCCGGGGGGCGGGCCATGGAACAGATGATGCGGGAGGGAATCATCAAGGCGGTCTTCGACTACGGCCTGGGAGAAATCGCCGACGACGTATACGACGGATTACGTGCTTCGCACGACCCGGAACGTCTGACTGTAGCCGGAAAACTGGGATTGCCGCAGGTAATCTGTCCGGGCGGCGCCGAACACATCGGGCTGCTTCTGCACACCCCGAACGAAGCACCGGAGGCCTACAAGCATCACGCCTATGTCTTCCACAGCCCGGTCGTGTTCGCCCCCCGACTCGGGTCGGACGAGATCCGCAAGGTAGCCAGGGATATTACCCGCCGCCTCGCTCACAGCAAGCAAAAGACCGTCTTTATGCTGCCACTACAGGGGGTCAGCCGGTATTCCATTCCCGGCGGACCGCTTGCCGACAAGGAAAGCGATGCCGTTTTCTTCGATACGCTGCGCAGCACCATGCCTGCCTCCATCGAATTGCGCGAACTGGATTATGGCGCAGAGGACCCGGCCTTCATCGAGGAAGCAGTACGAACACTGATCCATCTGATCGAGCAGTAACTCAGGATACCATGCACAGTTTGTGGAATGATCGGGAGGCAAAAGCCTGCGCCGGCGACGATCTGGCGCTGCGTGTGTACACCTCGCGCCTTCTGGGATCGGACGAATACCTGGTAATGCACGGAGGCGGCAACACGTCGGTCAAGGCCGTGGTGCAGGACTTGCTGGGACGCGACGTGGACGTGTTGTATGTGAAGGGCAGCGGATGGGATTTGAAAACCATCGAGAAGCCGGGTTTCCCCGCACTGAGACTCGACGAAACGAAACGCCTGGCCGACCTGAACGCATTGTCCGACGAAGAAATGACGCGGCAATTGCGCTCGTTTATGCTGGACCCGTCGAGCCCGTCGCCGTCGGTGGAGGCTATCCTGCACGCCGTCGTTCCGGCCAAATTCGTAGATCATACCCATGCCGATGCGATGGTTACCCTTACGAATAATCCGCAAGGGAAAGCCATCATGCAGGATATCTGCTCCGACTGCCTGATCCTGCCGTACGTGATGCCCGGCTTTATCCTGGCCAAACAGGTGCATGAAGCGATCCGCGACATCGATCTGGACGGGTACAAGGGTATCATCCTCATGCACCACGGCATATTCACATGGAGCGATGACGCCAGGGTAGCCTACGAAAATATGATCGAACTGGTGAGCCGCGCCGAAGCGTACATTGCCGACCATGGCCGGTCAAGCCATCCCGAAGCGCAGCGCGACGTGCATCTGCCGGATCTGGCGCGGATCCGCCGGGCGGTATCCGAGACGCGCGGCTCGGCGCAATTGGCCATGCTCGACCGGTCGCCGAGCGCTCAGGGCTACGCAAGCCGCAAGGATATCGCCGACATTTCCACGCGGGGTCCCATCACGCCGGATCATGTAATCCGCACCAAACGCATCCCCGCCATCGTGCCCGAACAGCCGGAAGGGCACGTACCCGAAGTAGCCGAATTCGCAAGCGCCTATGCGGCCTATTACGAAGCCCACAAAACCGAGGGGCTGCACATGCTCGACCCGGCCCCACGCATGGCCGTCTGGAAAGAGAACGGATGCATCGCCTTCGGCAGCAGTGTGAAGGAATGCGGGATCGTTACCGACATTGCACGCCATACCCGTCAGGCCATCCAAACCGGCGAATCCCTCGGCGGATGGCAGGCTTTGTCGGAGCAGGAAATTTTCGACCTGGAATACTGGTCGCTTGAACAGGCAAAACTGGGCAAACGGGGCGCTGCAAAAGAACATCAAGGGAAAATCGCCCTTGTCACCGGCGCATGCAGCGGCATCGGCAAAGCCGCATGCGAAGCCCTTGCCCGGGACGGCGCCACCGTGGCGGGAATAGATATCGATCCCCGCGTCGTCGACGCCCTCGAGGGAATGACCGGAATCGTATGCGACGTAACCGATAGCAACGCCGTACAGACCGCTGTGAATCACGTGGTGGCTGCGTTCGGCGGCCTTGACATCATCGTTTGCAACGCCGGTATCTTCCGGTCGGGAGAACGCATCGAGGAACAGGACGATGCAGCATGGAACCGGATGCTGGCTGTCAACCTGACCGCCACCCAGCGGTTTATGAAAATCGCGATCCCCTACCTGAAGCTGGGGATTCGTCCGTCCATCATCGTGGTCGGATCGCGCAACTATGCCGCCCCCGGCCCGGGAGCAGCGGCGTACTCGGTCAGTAAGGCCGGCATCACCCAGTTGGCTCGCGTAGCGGCGCTGGAACTGGCTCCCGACGGCGTACGCGTGAATGTCGTACACCCGGATGCGGTCTTCGACACAGAGCTATGGACCGACGAAGCCCTGAAACGCTCGGCGAAGCGCTACAATATGACGGTAGAGGAATACAAAACCAAAAATCTCCTCAACACGGAAATACGCTCTGCGGATGTGGGGCGCCTTGTTTCCGTCATGGCCGGCGATGTGTTCCGGGCCACTACAGGCGCGCAGGTACCCATCGATGGGGGCGTGGATCGCGTGATATAGGGCCTGTTAACAGGCCCTGATCAGACCCGCCCGAAATCATCCTCCAGCCGAACGACATCGTCCTCGAGACATAGTCCGAGCTGGGTCTCAATGATGATCAGCGGTTCCCGCCCGTCGTTTTCGACGCGGTGAATATCCCCCGTATCGATAAAAAACGTATCCCCTGTCGCCACGCGGCACTGGGTCTCATTCAAGGTAAAAAGACCTTCGCCGGAAACGATTACCCAGTGTTCCCGGCGGTGCACATGTTTCTGAAGAGACAGCCGCTTGCCGGGGTGCACAATGATGCGTTTGACCCGATACTCCGGTTCGTTCAGGTATTCTTCCCAGCGGCCCCAGGGCCTGTCGTCGGAATCCGTCATGCCTCAGAAATACTCCTGCCAAAAATCCGCAACCCGAAAAACAGCACCCCGCCTCCTACCGCCATGCCGATCCACCAGGGCATCCCGAATCCGGCCGGAAGGATACCGAGCAGCATGGCGGCAATCCCGACAAACAATGCGTACGGAAGCTGGGTGCGCACGTGATCTATGTGATCGCACCTGGACGCCATGGATGAGAGAATCGTCGTATCCGATATCGGGGAACAATGGTCTCCGCAGACCGCTCCGGTGAGTACGCAGGCCACAGAGGAATAAAGAATGTGATGGTGCCCGCCGCCGGTCAGCCCGTTTATTTCCAGAATGGCCCATACAAGCGGAATCACGAGCGGCATGAGAATACCCATTGCTCCCCAGCTGGACCCCGTCGAAAAGGCGGTCACTGCCGCAAGCACGAAAATCAGCACCGGCACGATGCCCGGCGGAAGCGATTCGCCCAATACGGAAATAAGGTAATCGGCCGTATGAATTACCGTAGTGATTTCCGAGAGCGCCCAGGCCAGTACCAGAATAACACATGCCAGCAACATGGTCTTGACGCCGGCGAACCATGCGTTGACGGTCTCGGTCAGCGACAGCGTGCGGCGCCCGAGCGACAACGCCACGGCCGTAATAACGCCGAGCAACGATCCCCACATCAGCGCACCGTACGAATCCGCAGTCCCGATGATATCCCGTAAGGTATCGCCTTCCCCGGTCACATAGAGCCCGCCCAGTACCGAGACGACCAGTACGACGATCGGCAGCACGGCATCCATAGCGTGGTATTTCGCACCGGCCTTGGGCGCCATGGCCGCAGATTCCCCCTCATCCTGAGCAATCTCGGCATTCGGAGAAAACACTTGCCCGGTTAGACGAGCTCGTTGTTCGGCGCGGTACATCGGGCCAAAATCCCGACCGGACGAGGCTACGCAGAACACGAAAAAAATGGCGAGGATCGGATAAAAACTATAGGGAATCGATTGCAGAAATACCGAATAGGCCGACTCGGTGAAGCCGTCGAGGCTCTCTATAGCCGCGCCGATCAGACCAACCTCGTAGCCGATCCATGTCGTAACCAGTGCGAGACAGGCGACGGGCGCCGCCGTGGAATCCACGATGTACGCCAGTTTCTCGCGCGAGACCTGGAACCGGTCCGTCACCGAACGCATCGTGTTGCCGACCACCAGCGTATTGGCGTAATCATCGAAAAAGACAAGCAGGCCCAACACCCACGTAGCTATCTGCGCCTTGCGCGGCGAGCGGGTCCGGCGGACAATGCGCTCGACGATGTCCTGCATCCCTCCGTTGCGCGAAATGATGCCCACCATCCCGCCGATCATGAGCGAAAAAAGGATGATGGCGCCATGACCTGGATCAATCAGCGCGGCAAGCACATACACCTGAAACGTATCGAGAAGCCCCGCCCACAATGCAGTGAATCCCATCCCCTTCGCAACCCATGCACCCACCAGAAGCCCCAGAAACAGGGCAGGAATGACCTGCCGCAGAATCAGTGCGGCGGCAATGGCGATGAGGGGAGGAATGATAGAAACCCATCCGGGAATCACATGCATTCCGGCCTGCGCGACCACCTGCCCGTTGCGCAACAATTCGATCGATATAGCGCCTGTGGATGCAACTTCCGCATCGCGCAGATATACCTGCCCGTCCGGCGAAACTTCCAGCGCCCGGGATGTTGCCTCTCCAATCCGCACGTTGAATACCGCCGTGGAATCGGCATCTGCCTGAATGCCTTCCACACGCACGTCAAAGGCTTTGCCGCGAAGCATCAGGGATGGCGCTTCCAGAGCATAGGGTTGCGCCTGTACAGCGCCAGCCCAGCAAAACACCGCCACGCACATCCATCCCCGTACATAGAAGAGCCGCCGCCGTACCCCGGAAAAACAATTTCGTTTGTTATCCACGGGATTGCCGTTTCTTCCTGCGTTTCTCTTCGATGCTACGCTTGTGCACCTCATAATTCTCGATCCAGGGCCGGCGCTTGAAATACCCGAGCGTCATTTCCCGAACCTTGCCCGAAAGGAAAATCATTGCCAGCAGGTTCGGCAGAATCACGATGCCAAGGAACACATCGCCCAGGGTCCAGACCGTCGTCAGGGCCAACGTAGCACCCACAAAGTGCATCGCCACAAAGACCGCCTTGTACGGGATTACGCCCTTCTCGCCAAACAGATAATAGGCGCAACGGTCGCCGTAATAACTCCATGCAATGGCCGTCGAAATAGCAAAAAGCAGCACGCATAGAATAACGATGTATCCGCCCCAATTCCCCAGCGGGGCCAACCCCCGCTGAAAACCGAGTTGCGTCATCGGCGCACCGTTCTCGACAGCATTTCCGTACAGCACCACATACACATCCCCGTCGTTCCCGATGGCGTGTTGACTGGCGGGTACAAGGGTCCCGGTAAAGGGCTCGGTATGCGCCGCGTCGATAAACAAGCGCTCGACGACCACATCGTGCCAGGCAGGTTGCGCCATGCCCGGACCGGTTAGCGGCATCCCGTCACGAATCAGGATTTCCTCCAGAGGATCGGCAGGGGAAAAGGCGCCCGCCCCATCCTGCTGTACATAGCCCATATCGCCCGACGCCAGATCCAGTTCCGTGGGCACCTGATCATTCCACACCCCGGTTATCAGGATGACCAGCGCTGTCATCGTACAAATGACAATGGTGTCGATGAACGGTTCGAGCAGAGCCACGACCCCCTCCGAAACGGGCTCGTCGGTCTTGGCCGCAGAGTGTGCAATGGGCGCCGATCCCTGCCCGGCCTCGTTCGAAAACAGCCCGCGGCGAACGCCCCACATGAGCGTAAGGAGAAACGCTCCCGTTCCAACCCCGGCCACGCCGGCGCTCGGATTGAACGCCTCCCTGAAAATAAGCCCCAGCGCACCGGGAAGCTGGTCTATGTTGATCAGAATGATCACGAGGGCGCCCAGTACATACACGGTGGCCATTGCGGGCGCAAGGATTCCGGTCACCCGGCCGATACGGCTGATGCCCCCGAGAATGACCATGCCTATGACGGCTGCGGTCACAATACCCGTAATCCAGGTGGCAACACCAAACTCCGAGGCCACCACATCGGCCACGGTATTGGCCTGTACCGCGTTGCCGGTTAAAAAAGCGGTGATGCCAAGCAGAACGGCAAAAAACCCGGCAAGCGGCTTCCAGGCCTTCCCCATTCCTCGTTCGATATAATACATCGGCCCTCCCGCCACCGTGCCCTGCCGGCGGGAAGCATCATCCGCGGGCACCATGTCCCGGTAATGCTGCGCGAGCGTAACTTCCGTGTATTTGGTCGCCATACCGAGAAACGCAGTAACCCACATCCAGAAAATCGCCCCGGGACCGCCCCAGTGAATGGCGATGGCCACCCCGGCGATATTCCCAATGCCCACCGTAGCCGAAAGGGCCGTGGAAAGCGCCTGAAAATGGGACACGTCCCCAGGCTCGTCGGGATCGTCGTACTTGCCCGATGTGACGGCAAAACCGTGCCCGAGACGACGAACCTGAATGAACTGCAACCGAAGCGTCAGATAAACACCCGTGCCCAGAAGCAGAATGACGACGAGGGGAATCGTCTCGCCGCCGATAGAGGGGCCGAATGACCATACGGCATCTTCCAGTACGGAAACAATCCATTCAAAAAAATCCATGATCGAGCCTGCATAAAGGATGGGTAAACGAACGACCTCTTCTTCACATCTTCCTGTGCGATTCCGAACATAACGGCCTGCGCATCACGCATGATCCGGAGCAGGTATTTCGGAACGGAACATACATATTCTACAGGTTTTCGGGGTCTACATCCACAATGTGTCTCCCCATAAAACCCAGTGTACGGGCAGGAAATTGCTTGATCAGACGATAATTGTGCGTAGCCATCAGCACCGTCATGCCCTGCCGGTGAAGCCCGGCAATCAATTTGAGGATCTCGTCGGCGACGTTCGGATCCAGATTCCCGGTGGGTTCGTCGGCCAGCAACATCAGCGGCTCGTTCACAATGCCCCGGGCGATCGAAACGCGCTGCTGTTCTCCTCCGGACAACTCGTGAGGAAAGTGCTTTTTCTTGTGACTCAATCCCACCTGCGAAAGCACCTGCATAACGCGATCCCTGACGGCTTTGCCCCGCTTGCCGATGACATACATGGCAAACGCCACATTCTCATACACCGTGCGATCAGGAAGCAATTGAAAATCCTGAAACACCACGCCGAGCGAGCGACGCAAATACGGGATTTCCTTATACCGTATCCGATCCGTCCGGTACTCGCCTATCTGTGCCACGCCGGCGTCCGGAAACACATCCATGTACAACATCCGCAACAGGGTCGTTTTACCGCTTCCGGTAGGACCGACCAGGTATGCCATTTCTCCCTGCTGGATCGTCAGGTCAAGGTGCTCGACCACGGTACGGCGGTGGCCGTCGGGCAACACGTGCGAGAGCGATATGTCGGAAAGGTGAATCATGTGCGGTTCCTGCACCGCACTATATCGACGGCCAGACGGATGGCGCTCAGCATACTCTCCGAACGCGCCCTTCCTTGACCCGCAATATCGAATGCGGTTCCATGATCCGGGGATGTACGCACGATCGGCAAGCCTGCGGTATAATTGACGCCATGCTCGAAAGCAAGCGTTTTGAAAGGCGCCAGCCCCTGATCGTGGTACATGGCAAGCACAGCGTCGCACCGGCGCCAGGCGCCTGCCCCAAAGAAACCGTCCGCAGGATACGGTCCGGATACAAGCAATCCGCCAGCCCGGGCTTCATGGATAGCGGGACCGACCACCTCGGTTTCTTCCCGGCCAAGCACACCTCCCTCTCCGGCATGAGGATTGAGCGCAAGCACGGCGATTTCCGGACGCCGTATGCCAAAATCGGCGCGAAGCGCGGCATGCACCACCTGGATGCCAGCAAGCACGGATGCGCGCGTGACGGCATGCGGCACATCCCGCAGAGGCATATGCGTCGTCACAAGACCAACCCGCAACCCCTCCGCAATCATCATCATCGCATACCGGCTGCAACCGGCAAGCCCGGCAATGAATTCCGTATGGCCCGGATGCATGTACCCGGCCATCGAAACGGCTTCCTTGTGAACAGGGGCCGTCACCACTGCATCCACTTCCCCCGCAATACACATGGCTACGGCGCGCTCAACCGATCGCATAGCCAGGGCGCCTGCTTCAGCGGCTATCCTGCCGAACACAGGCTCGAATGGTTCATCCGCCGCAATATCGAGCACAAACAGTCTCTCCGGCGGAATCCGGTCAGGCATGGAAGCAACGATCTGTATGTCCGGCAAACCGTTTTCCATGTGCGCGGCATGCGCACGGAGGACCTGCGCGGATCCCACGATAACCGGCTGCGCCATCCGCAACCTGTGTGTCTCGCGCACGCTTTTGAGGGCGACTTCCGGGCCTATGCCATTGGGATCGCCCAGCGTGACAGCGACGCGGGGCGGCTGCAAACGGCCACCTGTTCGGGCGAAATCCTCCGACGGCCCCTGGACCGGTTCAGCATCAGCGGCCATGTCATGCGGAATCGTATGCGTACAGAAATTCAATCAGCAAGCGAACCCCGAAACCGGTGCCTCCCTTGGGACGCCACGGCAGAACATGCTTCAGAAACGACGGGCCGGCCAGATCGATATGGATCCAGGAATACTTCGTGAAATGCTCCAGGAACTTGGCCGCCGTAATTGAGCCGGCTTCCCGCCTGCTGCTGATGTTCTGTATGTCTGCCACCTCGCTCTTGAGCAGCTCGCCGTAATGGGCATACATGGGCATGCGATGCACCAGATCGCCGGTGCGGCGACCCGCCTCTTCCATCGCATGAAGCCGGACTTCCGAACCCGGCCGGTCATTCGTCATCACAGCGGCCACCTCGGATCCGAGCGCAACCACCTGGGCGCCGGTAAGGGTGGACAACTCGATGACCAGCGACGGGTCGTACACGGACGCATACGAAAGCGCATCGGCAAGAATCATGCGGCCCTCGGCATCGGTATTCAGCACCTCGACCGTCTTGCCGGAATGCATCCGAATGACGTCCCCCGGCACGTACGCATCCTCGCCGGGGCGGTTATCGGTGGCGGGCACCAGGCCGACGACATGCCGGGGAAAATTCAGGCGGGCCAGCGCGCTCATCGCACCCACCACCGCCGCCGCGCCCGCCATGTCGGCTTTCATGTGATCCATCGAATTGTGCGTGGGCTTGAGCGAAAGCCCCCCCGTATCGAACATGACCCCCTTGCCCACCAGAACCACGGGAGGATCACTCGTCGCATGATCGGGCTTCCAGGTCATGATGGTGAATGTCGGCGGTTCCTGACTGCCCCTGTTCACAGCCAGCAAGCCCCCCATGCCTTCCCGTTCGATGCGGGTTTTGTCCCACACCTCTGTGGAAAAACCGTGCGCTTTGCCCATATCCGCTATCATACCGGAGAACGCTGTCGCCGACTTCTCGTCGGGCGAAATATTCACCAGATCACGGGCTGTCGCCACCGCTTCCGCAAGGATGCGCCCGCGTTCAGCGCCTCTGGAGGCCTCCTCCGTGTCCCTTCCGCCAGCGTGCACAACGATTCGTTCCAGCGCCGCAACTTCTTTCTTCCCGGGAGCAGTCTTGTACCGGGCAAAGCGGTAGGCGGACAGCATATACCCCTCCACCAGCGCCTGCGCCGCCAGGGAAGCATCCTCCATACCGGTTGCCGGCAGTGCAAGACCTACCGTGACCGCACCGCACTTCACTGCAAGGCCCTCCCCGGCCGCTGCTGCACGGCGTAGTTGCTCCAACTCCACCTTGCCGGACGGACCCATACCGACCAGACCCAGCCGCTTTGCCTTCCCGGATGGTGCATACAGCAACACAGCGGCATCTGCCGACCCGTCGAAATCCTGCGCTGCGGAGCGGACCGGATCGCCCCATTCCGAAGCCAATTCCTCGAGACGAGCGGCGGCGCGGTCCTCGCACACCGGCACAATCAGTACATCGACATCCATGTCCGCAAGCGGGATTGCCGTGACCGAAACATCTACAGAAAACATCATCCCTATTACCGTTTTTTGAACCTGGTTTCAAGAAGGGCAGCAAGGTCGGCGGCGCCCTCTGTGTCCAGCACAGCATCGTCCTCATCGCTCGCAGAAGCGCCGATATAACGTGGAGCCGCGCGCATCACCTTGTCGCGGGCTTTCTCCAGCGGCTCGAGAAGGAACGCACCGGAGGCATTCTTGTGTCCTCCCCCTCCGAAGACTCTCGCCCATGCATCTACCGAAATGTCGCCCTGGGAGCGGAAACTCATCTTCGTACCCTTTGCCGTTTCCAGAAACAGTACGGCGGCTTCCACACCATCGACCGACAGCGCAAAATTGACGAAGCCTTCTGTCTCCTCGCTGCTTGCCCCGGTATCTTCCAGCATGCGGGGGGTCACCGTAATGGCGGCGACCCGCCCCCCGCAATACAATCGTACGGTTTCAAGCGCCTGCCCAAGCAGATACAACCCCTCCATGGAACGGTGATCGAAAATCGCTGAATGCACAAGGCCCGGAACGATCGCTCCCCGCTCTATAATATCCGCCACCGTGCGGTGCAGCTTCGGGGTTACGCCCTGGTATCGGAAAGAACCCGTATCCGTCATAATCGCGGTATAGAGCGCCATAGCGATACGGGGGTCGATCAGATCGGGATCGCAGGCGGCAATGATCTCATAAATAAGTTCGCCGGCTGACGAAGCGTTCGTAGATACGTAGCGTACATCGAACCAGTCCTCCGGATGCGTATGGTGATCGATCAGCACTTTCGCGCCGCGCGCGCCGCGCACCGGACCGGCCAACTTGCCAAGCCGATTCTCCGCGTTGGTATCCAGCACGAACACCGCTCCCGCCTCGTCAATGCACTGGCGGTGCGCCAGCGACCCGTCAAAGACACGAATCTCCCGGACACCGGGAAGCCATTCCATGTTCATGGGGGGCGGATCGCTGTTCAACACGGTTACCTGCTTCCCCAGCTTTGCAAGAAAGTCTGCAAAGGCCACTTCCGATCCAAGCGCATCGCCGTCCGGACGAACATGACTCGTCAAAAACAGGCGATCGTGTTTCTCTACGAGGGAAAGTATGTCAGCGGGTGTACCCTGTGTCATGATTCCGATTTCGCTCCCTTGATCCCGCGCAAGCCGGTTTCGGAGAGCAGGTTCACATCGTACGTGCGTATACGCCGGTTTCGGGCACGGTGACTTTCGAAAGCCAACTCGATCATTCGATGCACAAGCTCTCCAAAGGAAATACCCGCCGGCTCCCAAAGATAAAATGAGAACGAGCCGGGAATGGTGTTGATTTCGTTGAAATACACGGCCCCGTCAGCTTCGTCTATCATGAAATCGATACGCGCCACCCCTGCGCATCCCAACAGGCGAAACACCTGCAATGCCAACGCACGAATACGTTCAGCGGTTTTTTCGTCGATCGGTGCGGGCACGATGCGGTCCAGGGACGCCATACCACGCCCCGCTTCCGGCTGTTTGGCGTTCCGTACGCCGCGCTTTGCCGCCTCTTCACTGTTATCCCGACGCATATACTTGTCCTGAAAAGTGAGCAAATCCTCGCTGTCTATGTGCAGGGGTTGCTCAAGAACGCTCACGATAGCATGATCCTCCCTGCCAAGCACCGCACAATTGATTTCCTTCAATTGCTGCACGGTGTGCTCCACGACCAGTTTCCGGTCGTACCGGAATGCCTCCTCAATGGCCCGGTCCAGCGTCTTCCGGTCTCCGGCCTTCGCAATCCCTATCGAAGACCCGAGACAGGCCGGTTTGACCATGACAGGATACCCCAATTGCCGCTCGCAGCGATCCAGAGAAGCCTCTTCCTGATCTACCCATTCCGACTCATGCAGAACCAGAAAATCCACCACGGGAATGTCCTGATCCCGACACAGATACTTGGACAGCGCTTTATCCATGCCGATGGACGATCCGGCAATTCCGCTGCCGGTGAAGGGTACGTTACACATTTCCAGAAAACCCTGTACGCCCCCGTCCTCTCCGGGGCCACCATGCAAGGCAAGAAACGCCACGTCCACCCGATATGTCCTCGGACGCCGCGCAAACAACCCGGCGCGTTTTTGTTCGACCAGGAGAAGTGCATGCGCATCGCCCGAAACGGGATGGACCGGGACGGCTTCATGACGAATACGCTCGATATCCTGAAACGCCCGGATATCCGCCAGCATGTCTCCGACGAACCAGGCGCCATCCTTGGCTATGTAAACCGGCACAGGTTCGTACAACTCCCTGTCCAGCGCATGAATCGCCTGTTGCGCTGTGATGACGGATACCTCGTGTTCGGGGGCAACCCCTCCGAAAAGAACTCCGACGCGGACCTTGTGAGCACTCGGATCCATGCCGGTTACTCTGCAGTGTCCGTCGGCACGAACTGCTTCCTGTGGTAGATGGCCCACGGGCGCCCCACCATCTCAGCACCTGTAAAAGGTGTGTTGCGGCTCTTCGACCGGATATGCCGCGACTCGAACGTCCAGCGTGTCGTGGCGTCGAACACCGTCAGATTGGCCTCTTCTCCTTCGGCAACGACAGGAAGGGACAAACCAAGAATACCCCGGGGAGCCACCGTGATTTTTCGTACGGCTTCGGCAACCGTCAACACACCCGGCGCAATGAGTTCCCGGCCAATCAGGCCCCAGGCCGTTTCGAGGCCGAGAATGCCAAACGGGGCCGCAAGGAATTCCACCTCTTTCTCAAAGGGAGCGTGCGGAGCATGGTCCGTACAGATCACGTCGATCGCGCCGTCCCGAAGCCCCTCCTTGAGGGCCTCCACATCCGCTGCCGTGCGTAAAGGGGGATGCATCTTGACTTCCGTACTGAAACCGGTCGATTCGACGGCTTCGTCGGTCAGGGCAACGTGGTGCGTGCATACCTCCGCGGTAACCCGAATGCCGCGCTTTTTCGCCTGACGCACCAGATCAACAGCCTGTGCCGTGGAAATGTGCGCCACATGCACATGGCCGCCCGTGAACTCGGCCAGCAGGATATCACGGGCGATCATCACCTCTTCCGCAAGGGCCGGGATGCCGGGTACGCCAAGCCGGGTCGCCACCTCCCCCTCATGCATGTGTCCGTCCGCATTGAGCGTAAGGTCTTCCATATGGTTAATGATCGGCTTCCCGAACGAGGAACTGTATTCGAGAGCGCGCCGCATCAATCCGGTATGCTGCACCGGCGAGCCGTCGTCGCTGAAGGCAACCGCCCCGCCATCGATCAAATCGCCCATTTCGGTCAGCGTCTCGCCTTTTCGATCTTTTGACACACACGCAATGGGGTGTACATCCACCGGCGTTCCCGCAGCACGCTCAATAATGAATTCCACTACATCGCGCGTGTGGATGGGAGGAGAGGTGTTGGGCATACAGGCCACAGCGGTAAACCCGCCCGCTGCCGCTGCACGGCAGCCGGTAACGATCGTCTCCTTGTGCTCGTAGCCGGGTTCCCGAAAATGGACATGCATGTCCATCCAGCCCGGAGAGATGATCTTGCCGGAACAATCGTAGACAGGGACATCCTCAGCGACAAGGTCTGCCGCTATGGATGCGATCCGGCCATCCCTGACCAACACGTCGGCAGCTTCCTGTGACCCGGTCTCCGGATCAAGAACAGTGCCTCCCTTGAGAAGAAGATCGGGTGTCGTCATGCGGCGAGTGTTACAGGTTGTCTGCGATGTAATCAGTGATAAGCGTGTACAGATGCAGGCGAGTCATACCTCCGTAAATCCCGTGATTCCGGCCAGGATACATCATAAGATCGAACTGTTTGCCGGCTTGCTGCAACGCATCCACCATCTGAACGGTGTTCTGAAAATGCACGTTGTCATCGAGATCGCCGTGTATAATCAGGAGGTCCTGGTTGTCTCTCAACCGATCTGCCCATGTTACGGGCGCACTGTTGCGATAGCCCCGCTCGTTATGCTGCGGAGTGGACATATACCGCTCCGTGTAAATCGTGTCGTATTGCCTCCAGCTGGTCACCGGAGCCACGGAAATCCCCAGTTCAAACGTACCCGGCCCCTCCCCGTACAGCATGGACATAAGGGTCATAAAACCACCATAACTCCATCCCCACATGCCCGTGCGCCCGGCATCGATATACGGTAACGCACTGAAATGCTTCGCCGAAGCAATCTGATCCTCTGCCTCAAGGACTCCCAGTTTTTCATACGTCACACTCTTGAAGTCCTTGCTGCGTCCTCCGGTGCCGCGGTTGTCCACGCTGGCAATAACCATGTCGTATTCCTCGACAAGATACGCATGCCAGAGATACCGGCTGCCGCCCCATGTATTTCGCACAGTCTGCGACCCGGGGCCACCGTATACATACAACAAAAGCGGGTACTGCCGCGATGCATCGAAATCCGTGGGCTTGAGCATCCAGGCATTTAGTATGGTCCCGTCGCTCCCGGGCACCTCGATAAATTCAGGTTCCGGCAGATCGTACGCAGCGAGCCGCTCCCGCAAGGCCGCATTGTCCTCAAGAATCTTGATGCGGGCGCCGTCGGCCTTGTGAAGCGTTGCGGCAAGCGGCGTTTGCACGTTTGTAAACCGGTCGATGTAGTACTGCAGGTCGGGCGACATATCAATACTGTGGCTGCCCGAACGCTCCGTAATCCGGACCGGCTCCGCATCTGAATCCCGGAACGAAACACGGTATAGATGGCGCTCCAGCGGCGAAGCCTCCGTGGCCGTAAAAAAGATGGCGTCCCGGTCGAGAGCAATACCGTGAAAATTCGTAACGTTCCAGGCGCCATGCGTCAACTGCCGTACAAAAGCACCATCGTTTTCGTAGAGATACAGGTGGCGGTACCCGTCCCGTTCGCTCATCCATACGAAGTGCTGATCGTCATCAAGATACGTGATCGTTCCCCCGGCCAGATCGCCAAAACTGGTTTCTATATCGATCCACGTATCGTTCTCCTCGCGAAGCACGAGGCGGGTAGACATATCCTCCGGAGAGCCATAGAGCACATCCACCCGATTCTGCTCCCGGTTCAGACGGAAGAACCATACATAAAACATACCATCCACCTCGGGAGTCCAGCCAAGGCTTGGGATATACTCCGGGTCGTCTTCCCCGGTCCGCCACGTTCCCGTATCAAAAAACCGACGCTCCCCTGAAACTACATCCACCACACCGACGCGTATTTCGCTGTTGGCTTCGCCGGCTTTCGGATACCGAAACCGTTCAATCTCCGGATACTGCGCACGCAGATCCGCCATAGCGAACTCCAGCGTGTTCGATTCGTCGAGTTGCACATAGGCGATCCGGGCTCCGTCAGGCGACCATGCCCATCCGTCCCGTAACCCGAATTCCTCCTCGTACACCCAATCGGATGTACCGTTGATTATCCTGCCGGGAGCGCCATCGTCGGTAAGCCTGCGCTCCGACATATCGGCCAGATCCACAACAAACAAATCCCGGTTTCGTACAAACGCCACGCGGCGTCCGTCCGGGCTGAATTTGGCGAACATCTGAAACCCGTCTTCACGGCGTGCAATGGGAGTCAGGTCCTGCGTCGCCAGGTCGTAGAGGTAATAATAGCCTTTCGTATTGTATCGCCATACCTGTTCCGAATCGGTATATATCAGCATGGCGGACCCGTCAGGACTGTACGTATATCCGTCGATTCCGACAGTACGTTCCACATCCGGGGCATACAATTTCGCGCCGTCCACAAGAGAGTCGCGTTGCTCCGTTTCAAGGTCGTACCGGATAAGATGCGCGACCTCCCCAGCCTCTTCGACAAATGTAACGACCGGTCCTTCCCCGGCCCACTTTCCTCCTTGAAACGATGCGGAAACAAACGCTCCGGAAGCGTGAATGTCTTCCAGCGTGAGCATGGGCGTTTCGGCCTCCTGCGCCATTGCAGCCGCCGGTAACAGCGCCGCAAACAAGCATATCGAGATGGATCTGTACATGATGTTGATATCCGAATGGACCGTGCGAATTCGTTGAACGCCCCGTTGCATACCACGAAAATGACCCCGTGACGCCGCAGTCCGTAAATTATCCATGCGAACGCCAAAATGCGACTCTGATATGTATCCGGTGTGAGATTGCGATATATTGCGCGTCGCCACGAATCCGAAACCACTACCCTGCTCCGATCTTGCTCCGGCCCCTCTTCAAAGAGAATTCTTCCGTTACCGGGCTCCGCGAAACAGATGTCTTGTATTCGCAGACAAGGGCCCACATTCATCCGGATCGGCTACGGCACAACATAGCCATTCTTCGCAAATACGCCGGGAAAGCCCCGCTGATGGCCATCGTGAAATCAGATGCCTATGGCCATGGCATCCTGCGTACCGCCCGCACGCTGGCGCAGCATGGCATACGCTGGTTTGGCGTGGCCACAATCGCTGAGGGTCTGCTCCTCCGTGAAGGCGGCATCGAGGGGCGTATTCTGGTCCTTACCGGACCGCCTGTCGAACACCTGCATGTCTTGCCCGAACACGAACTCGAGGTCACGGTTTCCTCCCGTGAGATCGCCGACGCTATTCTCGAATGCACCACTCGCGTATTTCATGTACATGTCAAGGTGGATACGGGTATGGGGCGGATCGGCATAACTCCGGGGGAAGCCGAACAGATCATAACCTGCCTCGACCGAGCCCCGCACGTGAAAATCGCCGGCCTGTGGACGCACCTCGCCACAACGTACAGCGACGCCGGGTTTGCCCACGAGCAACTGGAACGCTTCGATCACGTAGTCGCGAAAATCGGAGACGCTGTAGAAACCATACACGCGACGGCTACGGGCAGCATCCTCAGATTCCCCGAAGCAACTGCCTGGAACCGGTCCATAGCGCGCACAGGAATCGGACTCTACGGATACACCGGATTCGCCGAGGATTACGGACTGCGCCCGGCGATGACGCTCTACTCGAAAGTTACCCACCTGAAAAAAGTCACACCCGGTACAAACATATCCTATGGGCGTACGTGGACCGCGGATAGCACCACTTCCATCGCAACTGTCGGAGCAGGATATGCGGATGGCTATCCGAGAATTCTCGGCAATCGGGCCTTTGTGACCATTCAGGGGGAAAGATACCCGGTGGTGGGAACCGTATGCATGAATATGTTCATGGTCGATACGGGACCGGAGCACCACATCGCCGTGGGTGATGATGTGATGCTTTTCGGAGAGGAGGAAGAACACGGCAAGAGCGGACCTGACGCCGCAAACCTGGCCACATGGGCCGAAACTATTACGCACGAAATACTGGTTGGCGTCCCGGCCCATGTGCCGCGAATATACATCCACTGAATGACCAGCCGGCGCCGGACGTACGTTTCATTGCCGAATTTGACGTACAGGCGACACTGCTTCGTCATTCCTTGCCAGCGCCCCTCTTCGCCGCTTCTGAACTTTGCGGACTTAATCAGAGTATCCTATATTTCCAGAATGTGGTATTTCAGAACTACTCGGGCTTTTTAGGGCAAATCAACCGGTATGAACACACCTGCAGATCCTTCGGATATCACTATCCTCGTCGTGGATGACGAGGAAGACGTGGTGGAAATGGTATCTCATTTCCTGGAAGAGGCAAGTTACAAGGTAAACAAAGCCTACAACGGCGAAGAGGCCCTTACCAGGGCAACACCCGACACGAATGTCATCCTGCTTGACATCATGCTGCCGAAACTCGACGGCATCGAGGTGTGCAAGCAACTGCGTTCGCGCATTGCCACAGAAACGATTCCGATCATTTTCCTGACGGCAAAAACGGAAGAAGAGGATCAGATCAAGGGACTCATGGCCGGAGGAGACAATTATCTCATGAAACCGGTCTCCTCGGAAGTAATTCTGGCGCACGTAAAAACGGCGCTCCGGCTATCGGGCATCCGCGAACGAAAATTTATCGAGATAAACGGTCTCAAGATATACGAAGACGAGCACCGCGCCACAATTGCAAACCAGGACATCGGCCTTACCGAAACCGAGTTCAGCCTGTTGCTCTACCTTGTTCGCCATCCCCTCAAGGCATTCAGCCGCAAACAACTACTCGAAACAATCTGGGAGGATGCCATGATGGTTACGGAGCGCACGGTGGATGCACACATAAAGAACCTGCGCGAAAAACTCGGTGACTTCGCCCGGCACATTCAGACGGTACGAGGCGTCGGTTATCGTTTCTCACAGGAAGCGGAGGAAGTCGGGTAGCCCGGCGGTGCAGCGTTTTGGTATCGCGCCGGAACAGCGGGGCGCGACGGCAATGAGGATTTACCGGATTCAGGTCCGGTTTCATCAACAAGATTTCCGGGTCCATGGGCTTGCTGAAGCGACTGACCGATTTCATCATTCCCAAGCGGGCCTCGACGCAAACGTGGATGATTCTCACGTTTGCCTTGTTCGTAGGCCCGCCCGTCATGGCCGTAGGATTCTATGTCGCTTTCGCAATGCATGGCCAGACACAGGAACTGGCCCGCAGTACACTGCGCGGTTATGCGGAACGGATCGCCGACCGTCTCGAGGACACTGACTCCACGGACGAACAACGCGCAATGATTTCGGAGGCCGCTGCGCTGACGGATCTTCGCATCGATATCATATCGGCCCAGACAGTCCTGCCCCTTGCGGATGTCTCCACACAAGTCCGGATTCTTCCGGAAGAAAGCCCTTCCCAGGCCGATCCGATCCGCTTCGTCGAGCGTTCCGACGCCGATGGCCGGATCGTGCTGTATGCCCTCCTTTTCCACGAACCCACCGGCCTGATCGTATCCGTGGGACAACCGGAATCACCGCTGGTATCCATGGTCCGCAACATGCGCACAATGCTTGTCGTGAGCATGGGCCTCATCCTGCTCCTTGCGCTGGCGGGAAGTTGGGTCGCCACCAACAAAATCACAACCCCCCTCCAGGCCCTCAACAACTCAGCCAGACGCATCGCGGAAGGCAATCCGTGCGAAAACATCGAGGTGGATTCCCGTGCTGCCGAATTCCGCGTCCTTGCCATGAGCCTGAATCGCATGTCGGCCGGTTTCCAGAGGCAAATCAATGAACTGCAGAGTCTGGCGCAACTGCAAAACGAATTTATCGGCAATGTGGGCCATGAAGTGCGCAACCCGACGTTTGCCGTAAGCGGATACCTCGAAGCGCTCGGCAGCGATTCGCTGACCCCTGAAAAACGCCGGCGCTACGCCGAAAAGGGACTTGCGAATCTGCACCGGCTGCAAACGCTTTTCAGCGACCTTATTGAGATTGCCCGGCTCGAATACCGGGAAGACCTCATCAATCCGGCCCCTTTCGAATTGTCCGAACTGCTCCGCGAAATCGGCGATACGCTGGAATCGAAAATAAAAGAAAAGGGACTGCATCTCGAACTGGAAAATCCTCCCGAGTATGTATATGCCGACCGGAATCGTATCCGGCAGGTTCTGACCAATCTGATCGAGAATGCCATTTCCTACACCGACGAAGGTGCTGTTCGGTGCCGTTTCCGGCGACGACTCGACAAGGTGCGCATCGAGGTAATCGACACCGGACACGGTATCGAGGAACATCATCTCGACAGGGTGTTCGAGCGGTTTTACCGCGTCGACCCGGACCGTGCACGCCATAGCGGCGGTTCGGGCCTGGGACTCAGCATCGCTCATCAGATACTGCGTGCACACAACGAACCTATCCGTGTTGAGAGCACGTTTGGACGAGGCTCCCGCTTCTGGTTCGAACTACCACTTGCCAATTCTGCGTAATCCTGCTTTCTGGAAATCCTGATTCCTTCTTCGTATTTTCACAATTGATGTATCCTGGGGCGTTCTTATGGCGAAAATGAAGGATCCACATCGAAAAAAGACATCCCCGGATCGGGAAGCGCTTCTTCGTCCTGACACCGGCCATGGCAATGGGCACACT
Organism: Rhodothermales bacterium; assembly: GCA_965117025.1. GTDB lineage: Bacteria > Bacteroidota > Rhodothermia > Rhodothermales > VXPQ01 > VXPQ01. The sequence continues at coordinate 2,437,949 of OZ220746.1, read as the reverse complement.
TCCGAAGCAATTATGCCGGGTATAGCCTATGCCGAAGAACTGCATGTGGACAAGTTGACTGCCAGTGATTTTGACGGAAAGCAACTCCGCGAGGCGTACCGTACGATGCTGCTGGCAAGGCGACTCGATGAAAAGATGCTGACCCTGCTCAAGCAGGGCAAGGGATTCTTTCATGCAGGATGTGCCGGCCATGAAGCCGCTCAAGCAGCCATCGGCATGTATGTACAGCCCGGGCACGACTGGTTCTGTATGTACTACCGGGACCTGTGCATCTCTCTTGCTGTCGGCATGACCGCGCGAGACACCCTGCTCGCTCATCTTGCCAAGGCCAACGACCCGAGTTCCGGCGGGCGGCAAATGTCCCAGCATTACGGCGTACGGGAACTCAACATTCTGGCAGCGTCATCTTCCGTGGGCTCACAGTTCCTTCCTGCGCTTGGCTTCGGTATGGCCGTGCAGCGCCGGGGCGAAGACGCTTTCGTGTATGTATCCGCCGGAGAAGGAGCTACTTCCCAGGGCGCTTTTCACGAAGCGCTGAACTGGGCCACGCGCATCAAGGCGCCCGTGCTCTTTTTTATTCAGGACAACAAATTCGCTATTTCGGTGCCGGTCCAGGACCAGATCGCCGGAGGCACCCCATACAAACTGACTGCGGGATACGAGGGGCTGAAACGTATCCGGGTCGACGGAACGAATTTTTTCAACATGGCGGCGGCGGCCAGGCAGGCCATCGAACACATCCGGACCGGCCAGGGACCGGTATGCCTCGTGGCCGATGTGGTTCGCCTTTTCCCCCACTCCTCCTCCGATAACCATGCCAAATACCGCTCTTCCGAAGAATTGTCGGAAGCTCAGGAAGTCGATCCGCTCCTATTAATGGAAATGACCCTCATCGAGGAAGGCGTTCTGGACGTACATTCGGTCGAGGAAATGGAGCAAGAGATTCGCAAGGAAGTCGAGGAAGCAGCCGCATGGGCGCTGGAGCAAAGTGACCCCACGCCGGAAAGCGCGACCCGCCATGTCTTGTTCGAAGGAGACCTCGGCATCGACTACGAGGCCTCGGAGCCAACCGGCGAGCCGATGGTCATGGTGGACGCCGTCAACGCTGCCCTGAAGGAGGAAATGGCTTGTGACGAGCGCGTAATCGTCTACGGCGAAGATGTAGCCGGGGAAAAGGGCGGCGTGTTCAAGGCGACCCGGGATCTGACTACTTTGTTCGGAGCCGATCGTTGTTTCAATTCGCCGCTGGCCGAAGCATCCGTGGTGGGCACCGCAATGGGCTTGGCTGCTTCCGGCTACAAGCCGGTGGTGGAAATACAATTCGCCGATTACATCTGGCCGGCCATGCAGCATATCCGCAGTCAGGTGACCTCGCTTCGGTACCGGTCGAACAACAAGTGGAGTTGCCCCATGGTCATCCGCGTGCCATGCGGGGGGTATATCCACGGCGGCTTATACCACTCCCAGAACATCGAGGCCATGTTCGCGCACTTCCCCGGCCTCCAGGTAGCCATGCCCTCTATTGCTTCCGACGCCAAGGGCCTGTTGAAGACAGCTATTCGAAGTCAGGACCCCATTCTGTTCCTCGAACACAAGGCGCTATACCGTCTGGCCGCCGCGCGCACTCCTGTAGCAGATGAAAACGGCTACCTTCCTTTCGGCAAGGCGCGTGTAGCGCGCGAAGGCAGCGATCTGACCATCGTCACCTGGGGAATGATCGTCCACAAAGCCACGCACGCTGCCAACCGGCTGGAGCGGGAAGACGATATTTCCGCAGAGATCATCGATATCCGGACCATGCTTCCGCTGGATATGGAAACGATCCTCGCCTCGGTCAACAAAACGAACCGTGTACTGATCGCCTACGAAGACCATGAGTTCATGGGCTTCGGTGCGGAAATCGCCGCAAGGATCGCGGACGAGGCATTCGCCTTGCTGGACGCGCCGGTGCGGCGTCTGGCCGGCGCATTCACCTACGTTCCTTTTTCAGGCCCTCTCGAAAAAGCGGTCCTGCCCCAGGACGAGGACATCTACACCGCCGCAAGAGGCCTGCTGGATTATTAAAGAATACTCTCAGGACAAACAGACGGGCGTTTCTATACGGCGGAAAGCGCAGCCTCAAGATCGGCGATCAGGTCTGTCTCTTCCTCCACACCCACCGAGAGCCGCATCAGGGAATCGGTGATTCCGAACGCCTCCCGCTCTTCCGGGGAAAGGAAGGCATGCGTCATCGTGGCCGGGTGCTCAATGAGGCTTTCCACCCCCCCAAGGCTTTCCGCCAGGGAAACGATGCGTAGCCCCGCCATCGTACGAACAGCTTTTTCCTTTCGATCATTCGCCAGCGAAAACGACAGCATCCCCCCGAAATCCCGCATCTGTTTGCGGGTCGTCTCGTGGCCGGGATCGTCCGGCAAACCCGGATAATACACGCGTCCCACCTTCGGGTGCCCCCGGAGAAAGGCTGCTATCGCCCGGGCATTCCGGCAATGCCTCTCCATGCGCAGATGCAGCGTCTTGGTGCTGCGCAGCACCAGAAAACAATCCAGGGGGGCGGGGGCGGCGCCCGAGGCCTTCACCTGAAACCGGAGGCTTTCGGCCCATGCGTCGTCGTTCGTCAGCACAGCACCGCCAATGACATCGGAGTGCCCCCCAAGATACTTGGTCGTGGAATGCAGGGACAGGTCTGCCCCAAGAGCCAGCGGCTGCTGAAGAAAAGGGGATGCAAACGTATTGTCCACCGCCACATCGATCCCCGAAGCATGAGCTATTTCGGATACGGCTGCAATATCCACCACCCGCAACAACGGGTTCGTGGGCGTCTCGATCCACAGGAGTTTCGTCTCCGGCCGCACGGCAGCCTCTACGGCCTGCAGGTCGGTCATATCCACAAAACCGAAGGCAAGGCCGTAAGGCTCGAACACTTCCCGAAACAGACGAATCGTGCCTGCATAGATATCCGCCATACCCAGTACATGATCGCCGGGCCGCAGCCGCTTCAGCATAGCATCGAGGGCGGCCATGCCCGAAGCAAAGCAAATGCCGTGCGACGCACCTTCCAGCGCAGCAAGGTTTTCTTCCAGCGCCGTACGCGTCGGATTGGAGACACGCGCATATTCGTAGCCCCGGTGCTCTGCCGGGGCCTCCTGCACGAATGTCGAGGTCTGGTACACGGGAGTCATGATCGCGCCCGTGACAGGATCCGGCTTCTGCCCCGCATGCACAGCCAATGTGCCGAATCCCCGGGATTGTCGGGTGTGGTTCGCCATAGCAATGTGGAAAAAAGAAAGAACCCGAACCTGAGATTCAGGTCCGGGCTCCGTGTGTCTCGGAAAAAGATGCGGGGAGGTCAGTTGCCGTATCCCGCACACTCGGTAACCACTTCTACCTGATCCATTTGGTTCGTTTGCACATAAGAGGTGTAGAGAGCCTGACAAATACCCGTCGGGTCGGCGCCATCGGCTTCTACAAGGCCTTTTGCCGTCTCGAGATACGGAATGGCCTCATCAAAAAGATCGTGGCGCTCCTGCGCCAGCGTATCCATTTCGCTCTCGCGCGCGGCAATCTCATCATCCTCAAGATTGTCCCGTTCCTCTCTCAGTACATCGTCCATCCCACTGATTTGCTCAGCCAGCTTGACAGCCTTGTTGATATAGGCTGCTCCGAGGTTGTAATACGCATTAGCATAATCGGGACTGGCCTCTACAGCACGACCGAGATAGTGAATCGCGTCGTCGAACCGTTCCGCTTCAAGCAACAGAGAACCGTAATTGTACAAGAGCACTTCGTTATTAGGATCCTGGTCCACAGCCGCCTGATATTCCGCCATCGCCTGTTCAGCCTGACCTGTCTGTACATACAGATTCAGAAGCTGGGACTGAATGTCGGTATTCTCGGGATATAACTCCGCCGCTTGGGTAAAAACTTCCATGGCCTTTTCCATATTGCCCTGGCGATTGTAAATATCCCCGAGGAAAAGGAAAGTGTTGCTCTGCGTATCGCCCTTTTCGATGGCCATTTCGAGCGGGGCAACGGCATCCTCCTCCATGCCAACGTTCAGGAGGGCAAACGCCCGGTTGACATAGGGGCCGGCCGAATCGGGCATGATTTCGGAGGCAAGTTCGAAATAATCCGCCGCTGTCCGGAATTCGTCGGGAGTCTCCGAAGCCCGATTGAACGCCTGAATACCTTTACGGAATACGTCGGCATACGCCATGGCCCGGGAACGCGAGACCGAATTGTCGAGACCGGGATCGGCTGCCAGCGCCGAATCGTACGCGTCAAGCATTTCATGGATAAGACCCATGTACTCTGCATGATCGGGGGTTTCCGCGGACTGCTCCATAAGAATCTGGCCCTTCAATTCATGGGCTTCCGCATTATCGGGGTTACGCGCAAGGGCTTCGGCAACGTTCTCAAGCGCCCGGTCGAAATCCTTATTCCGAAGATCCAACTTGGCGCCCTCAACGTTCGGGTCACTGGAGCACCCGGGGGCCATCCACAGGAAAGCACCCATGATGCAGGCAAGAAGGACAGCAGTTTTTGTTATTTGCATGGGACTGTACCGTCGGTTCACAGCACTGGTTTTGGGCGGGATACAACGTAGAGTGTAGAATGTACGATCTTTATTTGCCTCATACAACCACTTTACATCGGGATGCGGAAACCGGGCGGCGTGGATAACGGATCAAACCCGGAGGGCTACGGTTTGACCTGTCGCACCGTATGATTTCGGCCACGGATCAACCTTGCGATCAGCGGTATCCGTATCCAGAACCTGAAGATCGGCCTGGACCGTACCGCGTCCTGCTTTCGCGCAATGCCTGCCCCAAAACCCGTCCTCATAGACACCGATCCCGGCCTGGATGATCTGCTTGCGCTCGTGCTGGCGCTACGCTCACCGGTACTGGACGTGCGGGCGATCACGGTCGTAGCCGGCAATGTGTCAATCGATGCCTGCACGGCGAATACCCTGCGCATTCTCGAAGCTGTAGACGTCGATCCTCCGCCTGTTTTCAGGGGATGCGCCAAACCGCTCAGTCCTTCCGTAACGCGGGCCGAGCATGTGCACGGAGACGATGGCATCGGGGGCGTGTCGGAAGCCTGGCCCGTGCAGCATTTGCAAATTGAGAGCATTCATGCCGTGGACGCTATCCTGGATTTCACCCGGCGTCACCCGGAAGAACTCACCCTGATCGCGCTCGGGCCGCTTACGAATGTAGCCATGGCCCTTGAACAGGACCCTGCGGCACTGGCAAACATCCGGGAAATCGTTGTCATGGGCGGCTCCGGGGACGGGCGGGGCAACGTGACGGCAAGGGCCGAATTCAACTTCTACTCCGATCCGTATGCAGCCCGCGCCGTGATCCGGTCCGGCCTGCCCGTCACGGTGGTCGGGCTGAATGTGACGGAAAAAACACTCCTTCCCCGTGCCCGCTTTCATGAGCGCCTTGCATCCATGGAGGAAAGCACACTGCGCCGGTTTCTTTTCGATGCAACCGGGGCGTACTTTGATTGCGCCATGCAGCAGCGGGGACACGATGCATGCCCCCTGCACGATCCGCTTGCCATGGGCGCCGCCATGGATCCAAGCCTGATTCATACGCAAAGAATGATTTGCGACGTGGTGGACAGACAGGGACCTGACAGGGGCATGATGACCGCAGAGCCGGCAGACAGCACATCGGACGCCCCTGCTGTGCAGGTAGCCATGGAAGTGGCTACCGAACGGTTCCTGGAGCTTTTTCTGGATGTGGTGTGCGGCTGAAGCAGAGGCCGATCTGCAAATCCCCGCGCCATGGCGTTTTGGACACGCCGTACGCGGCGACAGCGCACTGGCGAAGCTGGCCGGGGACCCAGGGCCTGTTAACACGATGCAGCGGCGCTCTGCGGGGCCTAACTGAAGTCTCTGCCCAGGATGACCGCGAGAATGATCGCCAGCACCGCCACCGGAGCCACGTAGCGGATGAAAAACCGCCATGCTCCGTAACGGAACCAGCCGGGCTGGTTACCATCCACCAGTTCGTCTTCCGTAGCCTTGCGCGTCATGAACCAGCCGGCTGCAACCGCTACCGCCAACCCGCCGGTAGGCAGCATCCAGTTCGAAACGAAGTGGTCGGCGATGCTGAACCATCCCGTCTTTCCGAAGGCCACCATCGTCGAAATAACCGGCGTGGAACCGAACGACAGGGCAGCAAAAATCGTGAACACGAAGATGGCGGCGCCCGACACGACCACGGCCTTCTGGCGTTTCATGCCGTGCTCATCTATCAGAAAACTGGTTTCCACTTCCATCAGCGAGATGGTGGAAGTCAGCGCCGCCAGCGCCACCAGCACATAGAACAACGGCCCCAGCACGGTCCCAAAGGGCATTGCGGTATAAAACAATTCGGGGAGCGAGATGAAGAGCATACCGACCGTGGACTTGCCCACCTCCTCACTCAATCCGGCCACCGAGAAAATCACCGAGAACATGATGATCGTGGCGACCAGCGCAATCAGCGTGTCGAAGGCGACAATGGCTCCCGCAGACTTTACAATGGATTGTTTGCGCGAAATATAGGAGCCGTACGTAATCATGGTGCCCATACCCAGCGAAAGGGTGAAGAACGAATGGCCGAGCGCCTCGAGCACACCGCTCCATTCGAGTTCACCGAAGCGGGGTTCGAAAATAAACTTCAGGGCCTCGCCTGAACCGCTCATGCCAAGCGCACTGACGAGAAGCAGCACGAGGATGGCGAAAAGGACGGGCAGCAGAACTTTCGCCACCCGCTCGATCCCCTTCTGCACCCCGAAATACACCACGCCGACCGTGGCGATGCTGAACGCAAGCGAAAGCATGAGCTGAAGCCCTGCGTCGCCGACCTGCGCGCCAAAGAGATCCCCGGTCGAAAGATCCGCAGGAAAACCGCCGAATGTCCACCCGAGGGATTTCCAGAAATAAAAAAGCGACCAACCGGCAATCACCGTGTAATAACTCAACAGAATAAACCCGCATAACACGCCCCATCCGCCCACAAACTTCCAGGCCGGTCCAGCCACGTCCTTAAACGCCCCTACGATGCTTTTCTGACTCCGGCGGCCTATGAGCAACTCGGCCATCATGATGGGAAGCCCCACCGCCAGAATGCACACAAGGTACACGAGGACAAAAGCGCCGCCGTTGTTCTCCCACGTGATGAAAGGGAATTTCCAGAGGTTGCCAAGTCCAATGGCGCTACCGGTAGCCGCCAGCACCAGGCCGAGATTCGAACTCCAGGCGTCGCGTTTTTGTGTTTCCATGGGGGTTACTCAGAACTTGTTCGTAAAAGCCGAACGGAATGCAAACAAAGAATACGCCACCGCACCACGCCTATCAAGTGACAGACACGGAACACAAGTCCGCCTGTCCACAGACCGGAATGTGTCCGGCGCAAAGCGAACCAGGAGATTGAAGAACCGCACTACCGAGTGAGGAGAGCGCCTACTCACCTGTCTCCCGGATCCGGAGATTTCGGAACCATACGTCGTCGCCATGATCCTGCAGCACGATATGTCCGGCGCGGCGGTCGGCAAATCCCTCGATATCGGCATACTTGCTGGCGGCAAGAAGCGAATCGAAGCGCGGGCTGTCCATGTCGTACTCGACCACCATGGCGCCGTTCAGCCAATGCTCCCCATGCATCCCCTCAAACACGATACGGCTCTCGTTCCACTCCCCGACCGGTTTCAGGGCCTTGGCCTCCCCTGCGGGAATCATGTCGTACAGTGCTCCGGATCTGTGGGAAGGCAAGGCGCCATCAGGATGTCGATCGTCATCCAGCACCTGGTATTCGAATCCGAGCGCCGCATATCTCGGCACATGGGAGGTGGACAATTCCTCAGAGACATTATACTTGACTCCGCTGTTCGCCCCTTCGGCCACCTTCCACTCGAAAGCGAATTCGAAATCCCCGAACGTATCCGTCGTCATAAGGTCGCCGCCCAGAAGCGGCTGGCCGTCCTCCGCCACCGGAACGGTCCCTGAAGCCACCTTCCGGATGGTCCCGTCCTCCACTTGCCAATGGCCTTCGGGAACCACATCGCGGCCAAGCCCGATCCATCCATTCAGGGTTTCTCCGTCGAAAAGCGGGCGCCAATCGTCCGGGGATATGTCGGATGAGGAGACTTCGTCAGCATACCTGCCGGCGCCGGGGGATTCTGCGTCCGCGCCGGTGCAGGCGGAAAAACCGAGGGCAAGAACCATCAGCGCCGCACACACCGGAAAGGTATGTAGTCGAAGAACATGTCCGGTTGCAGTTGCAGAGATTGGAATGGTACGTGGCATGATGAAGAATGGATTGGTTATAGGCTTGCAGGTGAATCCATGTACCGGAGCGTGCAATCTACCTTCCCCGGCAGCCATACACAAGACGCAAAAGCACCTCGCCGATGTGTGGGGTTTCCTTTCCGAAAAAACGTCCGGTTCGAGCCAGGCCGCGAAGCGATCATACCTCTAGGCAATCCCCATATAGTCCAATATAGTCCATATGCATCCTGCGCCAGATCGCAAGCTATGGCTTAGAACCCAAATACCTGTGGAAGCCACAAGCTGAGTTCCGGTACGTACGTAACGATCATAAGCGACACGATCATGGCGATGTAGAGCGGCATGAGCGGCCGGATCACCCGGGTAATGGGTACGCCCGCCACACCGCACCCCACGAACAGCACCGTGCCCACGGGCGGCGTGCATATGCCCACACAGAGATTCAGGACAATGACGATGCCAAAATGAACGGGGTCCATTCCGAGGGCCGTCACGATGGGCAGAAAAATGGGCGTAAAGATGAGCACCGCCGGCGTGATGTCCATGAATGTGCCCACGCAAAGCAGCACGAGATTTATGATCAGGAGAATCATGATCGGACTGTCGCTGAGCGCGACGAGGGTCGTGGCCACGTTCTGGGGAATGTTTTCGTAAGACATCGCCCAGGATAGCCCCATCGACGTGCCCACCAGCAGCATCACGATGGCAGTCGTGGAGGCGGACTGGAGCAAAATGGACGGCAGATCCTTCAGGGACACCTCCCGGTACAGCAGGGCCAGCACCAGCGCGTAGACCACGGCCACGGCGGACGCTTCGGTCGCTGTGAAGACGCCCGCCACGATGCCGCCGATCACCACGAAGAGAAGAAAAAGACTCGGAAGCGCATCGAGGAATTTGCGGACGGCGACCCGCGCGCGCACCCGGTCCGAACGGGCGTACCTCCTTCGCCAGGCGATGACGCCGGCCACCACCATGAGCGCAAGCCCCACCAGAATGCCGGGAAGGTAGCCTGCAAGAAAGAGTGCGGCGATGGACGCCCCGCCGCTCGCCAGCGAATACACGATGAGAATGTTGCTGGGCGGAATAATCAGTCCTGTGGTCGCCGCCGTTATGTTCACGGCGGCGCCGTAGCCCGTGTCGTACCCCTCCTCTTTCATGCGCGGCGCCATGACGCCGCCCACGGCAGACGCCGCCGCCACCGACGAGCCGGAGATGGCCCCGAAAAACATGGCCGCCACGATATTCACATGGGCGAGCGCTCCCGGCAGCATACCCACCAGACTCTTGGCGAAATCGATCAGCCGGCGAGCAATCCCTCCCCGGTTCATGATCTGTCCCGCCAGAATAAAGAAGGGGATGGCGAGCAGCGCAAAACTGTCGAGCCCCGTGGCCATACGCTGGGCGGCGGTCGTCAGGGCCGGGCCGGGATGGATGCTCAGAAGCAGCGTACACACGGTCGCTACCCCGATGCTGAACGCTACGGGCACGCCGATGAGAAGCAGCGCCAGGAATACCACCACGAGTATGAACACGCCCGCCAGTTCCATGCCTCAGTCGATGGTGTATTCGGTCCGGGAATGCCCTCCATCGGAGGCGCCTGACGCATCTACTTCAGGGGACACCCTGCCGCGTATGCGGTCCATGATGGAAACCACTGCATAAAACGCAATCACCGCGCCGCTCAACGGGATAGCCAGATACACATAGCCCAACCGGACGCCCAGTGCAGCAGACGTCTGATCCATGAGCAACGTCAGGCTCATGAGCCGAATTCCGCCGATCATCATTGCAAACACGGCGAACAGCAGCACGATGGCGTCGATGAGGAATTCGAGGGCGCGACGCCTGCGCCCGTGCAATGCGCTCGGCAGCAGGTCGATAGCAAGGTGCAGTTTCTTGCCCGCGGCGTATCCCGCGCCGATCAACCCGATCCAGATCAGGAGATAGCGCGCCAATTCTTCCGTCCATGCGCTGGGATCGTTGAGCATCCAGCGGGTAAACACCTGCCACAGCACGTTGACGATGGCAAGCGCCATCAGCACGACCAGGAACCACGCAAGGCTTTTGTCCACGATGCGGCGCAGCGTATCCACTACCTGACCTCCCGGATGCGTTCAATCAGAGAGTGGATCATCGGATCGTCCCGGTACGCATCGTACATCGAGGCAACCCCCTCCGCAAAGGGAGCAATATCCGGCTCGATAATCTCGACGCCCGCCTCGCGCACCGCCGCCAGCGACTCGTTCACGGATTCGGCCCACAGCGCACGCTGGCGCACCGCCGATTCGAGCGCGGCTTCCTGGAGCCACTCCCGTTGCTGTTCCGTCAGATCGTTCCAGAGCGTCATGCTGACCAGCACCACATCGGGCACCGCGGTGTGCGCATCCAGCGTGTAATATTTGCACACTTCATAATGTCCGGACAGGTAGAACGATGGCGGATTGTTCTCCGCGCCGTCCACCACGCCCTGCTGAAGCGCCGTATACAGTTCGCCCCATGCGATCGGCGTAGGCGAACCGCCCAGCGCCTGCACCATACGCATGGCGACCGGGCTTTCCTGCACCCGGATCTTGAGTCCCTGCAAATCGGCAGGCGTCTGCACCGGCCGCGTCTTCGTGTAGAAGCTGCGTGTGCCGGCATCGTAGTAGGTCAGGCCACGCAGCCCGAACTCCTGCCCGCTGGCAAGAATATCCTGCCCTACTTCGCTGTCCCAGAACACATCGAAACGATGGCGTTCGTCCCGGAAAAGGTACGGCAGCCCCAGCACCTGGTACTCCGGAACGAATCCTTCCAGCGCCGCCGACGACACCTTGGTCATCCCCACGCTGCCGATTTGCAGAAGCTCCAGCAGTTCGCGCTCGGTGCCGAGTTGCTGGCTGGGGTATACGTCCACCCGCATCGTCGAATCGGACTTTGCGGCAAGACGTTCGCCGAAATACACCATGGCCTGATGCACGGAATGCGACGCATCCAGGCCGTGCCCCATTTTGATGACGACCACATCGGACCCCGAAGTACACGCCGACAGGCATAACGCCGCAGTCAGGCACCACGTTTTCCAAAATCGCACGGGTTCGAATCGTAAACGAGTGATGCAGTATCTTTGGGGGGCGTACCGCCGACACACCCTGCAAGCGGCTTCCCGAAAGTACGGCATACTTTAGACACAAACAGACCCACCCCCTGATTTTTTTGCATCCCGTCCATGTTCCGAAATTTCCTTCCCGCCATCCTGCTGCTTGCGGCAACCATGAGTATCGCTGCCTGCGGCGAAGCACCTGCTCCCGGCGACCCGCCCAACTTCGTCATTCTCATCGCAGACGATATGGGATGGGAGGATGTCACGCCATACGGTCATCCTTCTATCCGGACGCCGAATCTTCAGCGGCTGGCTGATCACGGCATGCGCTTTGACCATGCTTTCGTTACCACCAGCTCATGCAGCCCCAGCCGGGCTTCCATTCTGACCGGAAAATATCCGCATCAGACCGGCGCCGAACAATTGCACTGGCCTTTGCCTGAGGATCAGACCACGTTCGCAGATCTGCTCCGGGAGGCCGGATACTGGACCGTATCCGCAGGTAAATGGCATCTGGGCGATGCCGCCGTCGCACGGTTCGATCTGGTTATCCAGGGAGGCGGCGAACGGACTACCGAAGAAGCGAATGAAAACGAACTCATGCCGGGCGGAGGATACGCCAGCGGCGCCGGGTCATGGGTGGACGCCCTGAAGCAGCGGCCCGAAGGCCAACCCTTCCTTGCATGGCTTTCCGCGTTCGATCCCCATCGCCCCTACCTGGAAGGCATCATCGATACTCCGCATACTCTTGAGGATGTGGTTGTCCCCGCCTATTTGCCCGACACGCCGGAAGTGCGAAAGGACCTCGCACTGTACTATGACGAGATTGCCCGGCTGGATCACTATGTCGGCAATGTGCTGGATGAACTGGACCGGCAACAGGTCGCAGAAAACACGTTCGTGCTGTTCATAAGCGACAACGGAGCCCCGTTTCCCCGCGCCAAGACCACGGTATACGACAGCGGCGTCCGCACCCCGTGGATCGTGCGTTTTCCGGCCGGGGTGGAGGCCGGCTCCACGACAGCCAGCCTGGTGAGCACCGTGGACCTTGCACCCACGCTGCTGGACCTTGCCGGCGTAGAAAGCCCCTCCTGGTTCGAGGGAGAAAGCATCGTGCCCATCCTTAACGACCCGTCCGCCGTCGTACGCGATCACGTCTTTGCCGAAAGAAACTGGCACGACTTCGACGACCGCGTGCGCGCCGTACGCGACAGCCGCTACAAGTATATCCGGAATTTTTACACGGACATTCCCAACGGACCGCCTGCGGACGCCATTCGGGGGGGCACGTTTCAGAAAATGCGGGCGCTCCGGGATGAAGGAGCCCTAACCCCGCAGCAGCACATTGTGTTCGACACGCCTCGCCCGGAAGAAGAGTTGTATCTGGTCGCAGACGACCCGCAGGAACTGTACGACGTGTCACAGGACCCCGCGCACGCCGAAGCCCTTGAGCGCCTGCGCGGCGTGCTGGAAACATGGCAGGAAGCAACGGGCGACACAAGTCCGGAAGCCCGCACTCCGGACGAATACCACCGGGAAACCGGCGACGCCCTCCCGAATCGCAGTTTCGAGCGGATGCCGCCCGCAAAAGGGTAAGCAGTGCCTGGGCGGCGGTCACGGCATACCGACGCGACGTACCTGTTCAGGCACATCGAGCGGAGCGCGATCTACTCGTCAAAGGTGGGAAACAACGTCCGGAGTTCTTCCTCGCTGGGTCGGCGTCCGTACTCGGAAATCTCGAACGCTTCGGCGTAGACGATCGCGCGTCCCTTCTCCTCGCCGTACAATTCGATGAGCCGGTCGCGGTATTTGTCGGCTACGGCGGCGCTGCGGGTTTTCATATAATCCAGAATGAATTCAGCACGCTCCTCCGGATCCTCCGGGACGTTCGGCAGATACCGCCCCTGCCAGGAATCGGCATCGGCAAACTGGGAAGGCATGGCGCGGATGCAATCCCACTTCGCCTCCGCCGCCTCGTCGATGCCTACCACCAGGTCCGGCTGGAATGGATAAGGCTTTTGGAAGCCGTCATACAGATACAGGAAAACGGGGTTGCGGTCCACGCCAGGCGTCAGGGCCTCGAAAAACGGCGCGACCACCGTTACGGCGGCATCTTCCACGAGTTCGCCTGTGTAACGATGATCCGGATGATAATCGTACCGCCGGTGCGCCATCACAATATCCGCATCCCATTCGCGAATGGTTCGCACCACCTTCCTCCGGTTCTCCAGCGTCGGCATGAGTTCCGCGTCGTGGATATCGTAGACTTCCGTCGTAATCCCGAAAATATCCGCGCAAACGGACACCTCGGCTGCGCGCCGCTGCGCAAGCGGACCGCCTGATTGTTCGAAATGGCCGACATCACCGTTGGTCATGGACACGAACTTCACAGCAGCGCCCTCCTGCGCCCAGAGATAGGCCACGCCACCGACTTTCAGTTCGGCATCGTCGGGATGCGCTCCGAAAGCAATGACGCGCAAGGGCTCAGCCGATTGCGCATGGATCGATACGACGGCAAAAAAGGCGAAAAACAGAATCGATAGAAAAGAGACAGTGTAGCGCATAGGTACGGGTGGAGATCGTTTGTGCAACGGGGATCGCTTGCGTAACGTACGGAAAAAATTCATTCTCTTAACTTTGTTTGTGGAGATTGGGCTAATTTCGATGCGGTTTCCCGCCCGAAACCAACAGCCAACAAACAGTCCGGAACGGCTTTGTACGTCCGTCCCCCATCATCGCACACCACCATGTCTTCCCTGTTGAACCGCCTCGAACGCTACTTCGACCTCCCTGCCCTCGGCACGTCGGTGCGTACAGAGGTCCTCGCCGGCGCAACGACCTTCCTGGCGATGAGCTACATCATCGCCGTGAACCCCGCCATTCTCGCGGACGCCGGTATTCCTCCGGCAGCTGCAGCATTCGCGACCTGCCTGATGAGCGGGATCGGTACGATCGCCATGGGACTGTGGGCCCGGCTGCCGCTGGCGGTGGCGCCCGGCATGGGGCTGAACGCGTTCTTTACCTACACAGTCGTGCAGGGAATGGGCCTCGATTGGCAGGAAGCGCTCGGGGTCGTATTTCTTTCGGGAGTGGTTTTCGTGCTGCTTACCGCCGTAGGGGTCCGGCAAGCCATCGTGCGCATGATGCCTCGTGAACTGCTTCCCGCCATCGGAGCGGGCATCGGGCTTTTTCTGATGATGATCGGCCTGAATAACGCCGGGCTGATCCAGGCGCATCCGGCCACGCTCGTGACGCGCGGCGACCTGACCTCGCCCCAGGCCCTGCTGGCGATCGGGACATTGTTTCTGATTGCAACACTACTGTCGCGGGGGATACGGGCCGGCATTCTTATCGGCATCGTGGTAGCCACGCTGGCAGCCATCCCGCTGGGCATGCTCGGGGGCGGCGCTTCTCAGGAAGGCGGCGCACTGGATGGGTTCTTTGCGCTCGACCTGCAGGGGGCCTTGTCTATCGGGCTGCTGGATATTGTTTTCGCCATGCTTTTCGTGGATTTCTTCGATTCCCTCGGCACCGTGATCGGGCTGATCAAAAAAGCAGGTCTCGAAAACGACAAAGGAGAGGTGCCCCGCCTCGGACGCATGCTGGGCGTAGACGGAGCAGCGACGATAGGAGGCGCGCTGACCGGCACATCCACGGTGACCACCTATATAGAAAGCGCCGCCGGGATCGCCGCCGGCGGACGATCCGGGTTGACGGCGGTCGTCACCGGTGTATTGTTTCTCATCGCCCTGCCGGCCGCATTCTTTGCCACCTCCATTCCGGCAGCGGTCGTTGCGGCAGCGCTGATCATCATTGGCGCAACCACGGTCGGGCTGGCGCGAGAAATCGAGTGGGATAACATCGACACGGCGGTCCCCGCCATCCTGATCATGGCGGGCATGCCGCTCACGTTCAGCATTGCCGACGGACTGGCCATGGGTATGATCGCCTTTTCCGCCCTCAAGATATTGCGGGGGCGCGCAGGCCAGGTCTCCTGGCTGGTGCACCTGCTCGCAGCGCTTTTCCTGCTACGCTACGTGTTCCTGGCCTGACGGCAGAGGAACATCCCGCACACGGTGTACAACTCAGCACAAATACTGGTTTACAAGCCGTGTGCGGCTCCTTTCGGAATGCGCATTCCGGCTACAGTTCCCAGCCTTCCCGGTACGTACGGTGTGCCGGAACGTCGGCGTTCGTGAACGTCATGTTCTCCGAATCCCAGAGCAAACGCGTGGCCGGATTCTGCACGGCGGCGATACCCAGCGCCGTCGTCTCTGCAAGACTGGCTGCTTCGGCGAACGACCCGCGCGAGGGCTCCTTCGTGCGTACGGCTTCGGTCCACTCGTCGTCCTGATTCATCTCGCGGACTTCCTCTTCCTCGATATTCATGGACGCCATCCGCGCCTCCGGGAGCAATCGCGGATTCTCTCCCCGGAAACCGCAAAGGATTTTGCCACCGTCACCGACGAACAACATGCCCTCGCCCGGAAGTTGTCCATCTGCCATGAACAATTCCTCCGGCGTCTGCGGTTTCATGGAACCGCTATACCAGTAGACATCTATTGCAGGACGATCCTCCGTGCCGGGATGCCGGAAATGAATCTGGCTGGCGCTCGGAAAAGCGACCGGCGAATAATGACGCGTCTGGCATACCAGATCGTCACCCAGAATCACGCTCTTGCTCGTGTAGGCTTCCACCATGTCCGGCGCTCCTAACTTCAGGAAACGATGCGGCTGCCACAAGCTGTAATTACCCATGTCGCCGAGGCACCCTGCCCCGTAGTTGTACCAGCCCCGGTACAGCGTGTGCGTCAGGAGCGGATGGTACTGCTGATGCGGGACGGGCCCTTGCCACAGATCCCAATTGAATCCGTCGGGAATCGCCGCCTGCTCCCGGGGATAATCAGGCCATGCCTGGGGCCACACGGGCCGGTTCGTCCAGTTGTGCACTTCACGGACATGCCCTATGGCGCCGATTTCCAGCCAGCCTTTCAGGCGCCCGTGGTTCTCCGGCGCGCTGTAGGCCAGCAGATGCGTCACGGCGCCGGTTTCCTTTTCCGTCTCGAGAACACGGCGCACTTCATGCGGCGAAAGCCCGACCGGCTTGTGCATGATGACCGCTTTCCCCGCCTTCATGGCGGCAATGGAAATGTGCGCATGAAGGTGATCCGGCACGATAACGACCACGGCGTCCGCGTCGTCTTCGGCCGCAAGCATCTCCCGGTAATCCTCGTACGCGCGCACCCCGTCGGACTCGCCCGACTCGGCATAGTACGTATCGATGACGCGCTTGGCATAATCGCGGCCGCCGCGCGTGCCCGTATCGCCCTCGCCCCAGGAATCATCCTGCAGCAACCGGCGGATACTGCGCCGCGTGCCGAACCGGCCCCAATCCACATAATCCTGCGTATCGCGGTTGGGATCGGTGACGCTCGTAATCCGGACGTCGTCGCGCTGCATCGTACCACCGTTCAACTGGCGAAGCGCCTGGGTGCCGGCGCCGATCTGCGCAATGTTGATCTTGTCGCTGGGGGCTACAAAGCCCGCACCGCCCAGTACATGACGAGGAACTACAGAGAGAGCCGAGGCCGCCGCCATGCCCCCGATAAATTTTCTGCGTGAAAAACCCTTTTTCGATCCTTCCATCAGCGTATTGCGTCTTCGTGAGTAGTTGACCGGAATGAGTACATCTTCCTGTGGCTATGGAGGCTATCGCACCTGCAATACCCCCGGCATGCCACCGCGCCTGTGTATTCCTTTTGAATGTACAAATTTTTCGTTTGCTGTCAAGCCCTGCGCGACGCCGCGCCAAAATGCGCACCTCGGCAGCCCCCGACCGCATCGCTTTCCCGATCCGAATCGACGTTCGCAACCCCTGCGCCGCATCTTGCGCCGATTCAGTCCAGGCCCTTCAATCCACCAGCGCCTGGTAGACAAGCGCCCGGATACGCTGGTGGTCGTCAAGACCCTGGGCAGGGATAACCTGCGTCATATACGAAACGACCAGTTCTTCCACCGGATCGACCCAGTACGTAGTGTGATAGGCCCCTCCCCATGTGTATGCTCCCGGAGAACCCGGCAATCCGCTCCATCCGAGCTCCTCGGTCACGCCGAAACCCAGACCAAATCCACCACCGCCGCCTCCCTGCCATGCGTCGTGCACATGATCGACGGTCATCAGTTGCACGGTCTTGGGCGACAGGATGCGCGTACCGTCAAGTATTCCTCCCCGGCGGAGCGCCTCGAGAAAGCGGGCATAATCTCCCGGCGTGGAAACCAGACCCGCGCCCCCGGAAAAACTCTTTCGCGGCCCCTCGAGATACATGCCCTGGCCGACCATGTGACCAGGATCGGGTGCGCGAACCATCCCGTTCATTTCCGTCACCGAGTACACCACTGTGAGCCGGTCCGCTTTTTCCGGAGGCACGTAGAAGTGCGTATCCACCATGCCCAGCGGCTCGAAAATCTCGACCTGCAGAAATTCGTCCAGCGGCATCCCGGAAGCCCGCTCGATAACCACGCCCAGAATGTCCGTAGCGTAGCCGTACACGAACTGCTCGCCCGGTTGGTCATCCATGGGTAAATCGCCCATGCGCTCGACCGTTGCAGCAATCGGCTCATCGCGATCCGCAAAATACCATCCCTGTATACCTGCCTCCACCCAGCGCTCGGCGGCGGGTCCCCAACCATACCCGATGCCGGCGGTGTGCGTGAGCAAATCGCGCACCGTGATGCTGCGATTGGCAGGAACTATCTCGTAGCCCCCTTCCTCTTTCTCCACGGCGACGGTGGTGCTGTCGAATTCGGGAATAAAATCGCTCAGGTCCTGATCGATCAGCAGGTGTCCCTGCTCCTGCAAAATCATCACGCCCACGGAAATGACCGCCTTGGTCTGCGAAGCGATGCGAAAAAGATCAGTAACATCGAGCGGTTCTTCCGCCTCACGGTCCCGGTAGCCGAACGCCCTGGCGTAGACGACATGCCCACGCCGGCCTATTACGAGTGCGGCGCCCGGTAGCCGTTCTTCCTCGATGTACTGTTCGAGTGCCGCATCGATGCGTGCAAGCCGTTCCGAAGAAACGCCCGCCTCCTCCGGGGTGGCCGGCGCAAAAGACTGGGAAAAAGCCTGTGTCGCCGCGGGCACACAGAAGAGCAACGCTGCAAACAACACAAACACAGCGCGGAAGCGGGGCAGCGATCCCATGGATTCGATCCAGGTGGCTTTGCCGTTGCTTCTGTGACGAGCCGGGGTTGCGTTCCGGATATCCATAGTTTCGTACGGTTTCATTATATCAGTGTTGAGCGGGGGCCCCGGTCATTGGGCGGCTGTATCCCTGTTCCCGGTACCGGGCGAGCAAGGCGGATAGCCTTTCGACGACTTCCGGGTGCTCTGCATACAGATTGTTCGTCTCGCCCGGATCGTCTCCAAGGTGGTACAACTGTCCCGGCGGATCTCCCGGGCCCGGCTCGACGGATACAGGCTGTGTGAAACCGCCCGATCCGAGTCCTTCGATCAGCTTCCAGGAGCCCTGCCGGATAGCGAATGTGCCGTTGACCGAGTGATGCACGGTGGCCTCGCGGATGGGTCCTTCCAGAGATTCACCCAGCAGCACGGGCGTCAGATCGTAGCTGTCTTCGCCTGCATCGTCGGGAAGCATCTGCCCGGTAACGGAGGCAAACGTCGCCATCAGATCGACGAGCGAGATCAGTTCATGGCTCACCGAGCCTGCTTCGATCCTGCCCGGCCAGCGGGCGACAAAGGGCACGCGGTGCCCGCCTTCGTAAATGTCCGCCTTCATCCCGCGCCAGTCAAGATTCGCCCGGTGGTCGAACATTTCGATTTCGTACGGAAG
This sequence comes from Rhodothermales bacterium, assembly GCA_965117025.1. Taxonomy (GTDB): domain Bacteria; phylum Bacteroidota; class Rhodothermia; order Rhodothermales; family VXPQ01; genus VXPQ01. The sequence continues at coordinate 2,418,733 of OZ220746.1, read as the reverse complement.
CCAGTGGGCGCCATTGTCGCTGGTGAACACGACCAGTGTATTTTCCGCGACGCCCGCCTCGTCCAGTGCGTTGAGGATATCCCCCACCCCGGCATCCACTTGCACCGCGAAATCGCCGTAGGTCCCGGCACCGCTGCTCCCCAGGAACGGCTCGGTCGGCAGCCAGGGCGTATGCGGTGCGGAGAAGGGAACGTACAGAAAAAACGGCTTGTCACCCGCCTGCATCACATATTCCACGGACTTCTCGACGGTACGGGGCAGCACATCCACATGCCGGAAATCCGGCGCAATGCCGCCTCCCCGGTAAAAGTCTTCCTTGCAACAGGGCCGGGAAGCCTCTATGGAATCCGTGGGCAATTGCTCGACCCGGTCGTTTTCGAACCATACATATGGTTCGAAGTCAAGCGAGGACGGAATACCGAAGTAATAATCGAATCCCAGGGAAACCGGTCCCGGACGGAGTGGCTGGGCATAGTCGGTCCGTTCGGCGTCCCCCAGCCCCAGATGCCATTTGCCGATGCCTGCCGTCGCATAACCGGCTTGTCGCAACATCCCGGGAAGCGTCAGGCGGGTCGTGTCGATCAGGTTGGGGGAATAGCCCACCAGGACACCTTGTGTCAGGCGGGTCCGCCAGGCGTATCGTCCGGTAAGCAATCCGTAGCGCGTGGGCGTGCATACGGCGGACGGCGAATGGGCGTCCGTGAAACGCATACCCTCCGCCGCCAGCCGGTCGATGTGCGGCGTCGGAACCTTCGAATCCGGATTCCAGGCGCCCGGATCGCCGTATCCCATATCGTCCGCAAGGATGACTACAATGTTGGGCGGCGGAGCCGCTTGTTCGGAACCGCCGCAGGCCGCCCACACGACCGCCAACGCACACAGTGCAAAGCCGGAAAAGAGAAAACGAATAGCACGCATCATGGAAAAATACAGCCTCAGTGAATACCCTGAGCAAGATACGGCCAACTTTTCTTATTTGACCAGCGTCATCGTGCGGACTACGACCTCTTCCCCGACCTGTAAACGGTACACGTACGAACCGCTCGGCAAATCATCCCCGTCGAACCGCACTGTGTGATGGCCCGCAGGCCGGGAACCGTCGACGAGTATCGCCACTTCCTGCCCGAGCAGATCGTACACCACAAGACGGACTTTACCGGCCTGCGGCAAGGCATACCGTATCGTCGTCTCCGGATTGAACGGATTGGGGTAGTTACCTGTAAGCTTCACTTCAGCGGGCAATTCCTCGCTCTCTGCGCTTACGCCTACCGATAAGGACGGCGCCAGAATAAACAACCCGCCCACTCTGCTGGACACCGCAATGATTCCACTTTCAAACCAGGGATAACTGCTCCACGCCCCGACAGTATATGGTTCATCCGAGGCAGGATACACATCGAAGTACGCCACTTCGCGGATCGCGCCGGGCGACAACCCCCTGTCATAGGAAATATCCATGACGCGCAATCCGGCCGTATAGTTCGCTTCGTACAATTTGTCCCCGCGAATGTACAGGTTATGATCTGTAGCGGTGGTTGACCCATACCAGGCGTCCAAAAAAACGGGGTCGTCCAGTTCCTGCACATCGAAAATCAGGGTGCGGGTTGAAGAAGCCTCTCCATTGCGCTCATCGAATTCGTCGTTGACGAAAAGATAGCGGTGATCCTCCGTCAGCCATCCCTGGTGCGTGTAGCCGAAATCCGGGTATGTGAACATCCCGAGTTCTTCAGGCGAAGCCGGGTCCGTGACATCCGTAATGGCTCCGCCATCCTCGTCGGAACTGAAGCAAATATCTTTCCCGGCGTATCTCGTATCCGGCCCGCGGTACCGAACGCATTGCGCATCGTGCGTGTACCCCCGGCCCGGGGAGGGATTGTAGCACCCTGCAAACGCGGGTTGCGCCGGATCGCTCATGTCCACGATATGCGACCCGGGGCCGCAGGAAAATCCCGGCGGCACAGTCTGGCGCCCCTGTATGCCGACGATATATACCTCATACGTTGCTTCGTTGACCACCAGATTATGCGCCGAATCGAAGGCGTCGTACAAGGCAGTGGGCTCGAAGGTCGCCGGAGCATCCGTTACATCCCGAAGTTGCGCAAGGTCAAACACCTGCATACCATGCGAGTAGGCAGCATCGGCCACAATGACGGCATGACCGTTCACGACCTTTATATCGCGCCACGAGCTGGGCCGGCTATCGGGCGTCATCGGCAGCATGCCGACGAAGAAAGGATATTCGGGATCGCTCAGATCGAAAAATGCAACACCGTCGACCCGGCCGAGCAACACATACTCGACCCTCGTCACCGGATCGGTCCAGCCCCAGATGTCATTGAAGCAGTTCCCCGAATCAGGGCATGGAAATCCCTCCATCTCCTCCCGGGGGACAACAGCCAGCAAGTCCAGGTCCTTGCAGGGATACCCGGCGGCTTCTCCATCCACACAGGGAACCCGCCCCTCAATGCGCACCGTTCGGGAAACTCCGTCGTTCCCGTCTTCCACGCGAACGGGCGCAGCTTTGCCATCGGCGACCTGCTGCCGGAAAAATCGACCGGAAGAAGCCTCTGCAACGGAAACGCCCGACAGAAACACAAGACCAGCAAGGACGTACCCCGCGAAACGGACAGAACGTCCGGAAAAAACATCCCTCCTAATCGCTTTCATGAAGATTCCGGGGAAGTGGAACGCCAGAATCGTGCAAGAGAGAAACGAGGAGGCGTTTACGGTATATCGCGTGCGTACATTATACATGTCGCCTCTCCGTTTTTTGTCAGCGCACGGGGAAAAACCCTGATGAATATCCGAAAAAGAACGGCCAGCCACCTATTTGACCAGCATCATCGTGCGAGCCCCGACCTCCTCCCCGACCTGTAAGCGGTACACGTACGAACCGCTCGGCAAATCGTCCCCGTCAAACCGCACCGTGTGATGGCCCGCGGGCCGGGAACCGTCGACAAGCACCGCCACTTCCTGCCCGAGTAAATCGTACACCGCAAGGCGCACGTTGCCGGCTTGCGGCAACGCATAGCGTATCGTCGTCTCTGGATTGAACGGGTTCGGATAGTTGCCAAGAAGCGCCACTTCGGTCGGAAGTTCCTCGCTCTCTGCACTTACGCCTACCGATAAGGACGGCGCAAGAACGAATAACCCGTCATCCATGCTGGAAACCACAATGATTCCGCTCTCGAAAAAGGGATAACTGCTCCAGGAACCTATAAAGCCTGGTAGATCCGATTGAGGATAGACATCGAAATAAGCCACTTCGCGAATGTCATCGGGCGACACCGCGCCGTCGTAGGAAATATCCATGACCCGCAATCCGGCCGTATAGTTTGCTTCATACAACTTGCCTTCATGGATGTACAGGTTATGATCTATGGCTGTGGTAGGCCCATACCAGTTACCCACAAAAACGGGGTCGTCTAACTCCTGCACATCGAAGATCAGGGTCCGGGTCTTAGCCTCATCACCCTCATCCTGTTCGTCGTTTACGAAAAGATAGCGCTGATCCTCCGTCAGCCATCCCTGGTGCGTGTAGGCGAAATTCGGGTATGTGAACATCCCGAGTTCTTCAGGCGAAGCCGGGTCCGTTACGTCCGTAATGGCTCCGCCCTTCTCATCGGAACTGAAGCAAATATCTTTCCCGGCGTATCTCGTATCCGGCCCGCTGTACCGAACGCATTGCGCATCGTGCGTGTACCCCCGGCCCGGGGAAGGATTGTAGCACCCGGCAAATGTGGGCTGCGCCGGATCGCTCATGTCCACGATATGCGGGCCCGCACCGCATGAAAATCCGGACGGTGTCTGCTGAGCACCCTGTATGCCCACGATATATACATGATCCGAGATATCGTTGACAACTACATTATGCGCCCAACTGAAGCTATCGTACACGGCAGTAGGATCGAAGGCCACCGGGGCATCCGTCACATCCCGAAGTTGTGCAAGATCGAACACCTGCATGCCATGCGGGCCAGCGAAATCAGCTACAATGACGGCATGATTGTTCACGACCTTTACGTCGCGCCACCCGCTGGCGCGGCTGCCGGGCGTCATCGGTAACATTCCGACGAAGAAAGGATATTCGGGATCGCTAAGATCGAAAAATGCAACACCGTCGACCCGACCGAGCAACGCATACTCGACCCTCGTAACCGGATCGGTCCAGCCCCAGATATCATTGAAGCAGTCCCCTGAACCAGGGCATGGAAATCCCTCCATCTCCTCCCGGGGTACGAAGGCCAGCAAATCCATATCCCTGCAGGGATATCCGGCGGCTTCTCCATCCACACAGGGAACCCGCCCTGCAACGCGCGCCGTTCGGGAAACTCTGTCGCGCGCGTCTTCCACACTAACGGACGCGGCCTTGCCGTCCCCGGCCTGCTGCTGCAAAAATCGACCCGAAGAAGCCTCTGCGGCGGAAACCACAAACAGAAGCACAAAGCCGGCAAGGGCATACCGTGCAAGACGGACAGAACGTCTGGGAAAAAACGCTCCCCCTGCCGCTTTCGTGAAGATTCCGGGGGAGCGGGGCACCGGAGCCGCACAAGGGAGAAGCCGTGACACGATTACGGGATACCGCATGCGTACGCTATACATCTTGCGCCTCCGATTTTTCTTTAGCGCATGGGGAAAATGGGCTTGGGAAAATCCGTAATAATTTTTTCACACGCTCAAGGTACATCTTTTACACTGAAATTTTTCCGGGAATATACGGTTCCGTAAGTACCCCGGATTTGCGTCCGAGATGTCTCAAAATGTAACGAATTGTGAGCGCAAGGCACTTTCGAACCGCCTTGCCGTATCACTCGCAATCCGGCATTCCGCAAACATACCTTATTACATGGCGAAACAGGAAGCAATCAAACAGGAGGGCATCGTGACGGAGGCGCTGCCGAACGCACAGTTCCGCGTCCGGCTCGACAATGGGCACGAAATCCTCGGGCTGCTCTCCGGCAAGATGCGCAAACACTACATCCGCATCATTCCCGGAGACCGGGTAGACATCGAAATTTCTCCGTACGACCTTTCCAAAGGTCGCATCGTGTTCCGGTACAAGGGCTGAAACCATGCGATCGACCAGCCGGCTCATGCTCCTTATCCTTCCGGCGCTCGTCTGGCAAACGGCTTGCCAGCCCGCCTCCGACCAAAGCGCACTGCCCACGGGGCGGGGAGACCGCCTCACCGGAGCCACCTTCGCCACACGCAGCCCCGCGGTCGGCCAAAACGGCATGGCTTCCACCAGCCACCCGTTGGCTACGCAAACCGCCATCGATATTCTGAAACAGGGCGGCTCGGCGGTGGACGCCGCCATTGCCGCGAACGCCGTACTGGGTTTCGTCGAAGCGAACAACTGCGGAATCGGCGGAGACCTGTTCGCGATCGTGTGGGACGAAGCATCGGGACAACTCCATGGGCTGAATGCGAGCGGACGCGCACCCCTTGGGCAATCGCTGGATGACCTCATGGAGCGTCTGGACGGGGCCGACGGAATTCCGCTGCATGGACCGCTTGCCGTTTCCGTACCGGGCGCCGTGGACGGATGGTTCACGCTGCACGAGCGCTTCGGGGTGCTTCCGATGCAGGACGTGCTGGCTCCCGCTATCCGGTACGCCCGTGAGGGAACGCCCATCACACAGGTCGTGGGCTTCTCGTGGGCACAGGCGCACCAGCGGCTAAAGGATCATATCCACGAAATCGGCGATCTCAGCAGCTTCGAAAACACCTATTTCGTGGATGGGCGCATGCCGCCCGAAGGTAAAATTTTCCGCAATCCCGATCTTGCCGCCACGTACGAACGGATTGCCGCAGGGGGACGCGACATATTCTACGAGGGCCCCATTGCCGACGCCATCGACGCATGGGCCCGCCGCACGAGTACGCCGCTTCGGAAAGCCGATTTCGAGACGCACACAAGCACCTGGGTAGACCCGGTATCTGTCCCCTACCGGGATGTCGAGGTGTATGAATTGCCCCCGAACGGACAGGGAATCGCGGTGCTGCAGATGCTCCGTATCCTCGAAGGCTTCGACCTCGCGTCGCTGGGACATAATACCGCCGATTACCTCCATGTCCTTGTGGAAGCGAAAAAACTCGCCTTCGCGGACCGCGCCCGGCATTACGCCGATCCGGCCTTCGTGGACATTCCTCTCGAACGCCTGCTTTCGGAAGAATACGCCGCCGAACAACGCGGCCGCATCGACATGACGCAGGCGATGCAACGCATCGCGACCGGTGATCTCGAACACGGAGATACCGTGTACCTGACGGTTGCGGATGCGAACGGAAACATGGTATCGCTCATCCAGAGCAATTTCTTCGAGTTCGGCAGCGGCATGACCCCGGACGGCCTCGGATTCGCGTTGCAAAGCCGGGGATCCCAGTTCTCCCTCGACCCGGATCATGCGAATGTGTACGCTCCCGGCAAGCGCCCCTTCCATACCATCATTCCCGGTTTCGTGATGCGCGACGGGCAGCCGGTTATGGCCTTCGGAGTCATGGGAGGACCGTTCCAGCCGCAAGGACAGGTACAGGTGCTGCTGAACATGATTGAATTCGGCATGAATGTACAGGAGGCCGGGGATGCGGCGCGGTTCAGCCACTCCAGCGCGCTACAGCCTACGGGCGGAACCATGACGGATGGTGGACGCCTGGCGCTCGAAAGCGGCATCGCGCCGGAAGTACGGGAGGAGTTGGCCCGGCGGGGGCACATTCTTGCCCCTACCGATTACTTCGGAGGGTACCAGGCCATCCTCTGGGGCGCCGAGCAAGGAGTGTATCACGGAGGCGCCGATATGCGTAAAGACGGGAACGCGCTCGGATACTGAAACCGGACGCCCCGCATCACATAGTGCAACATAGTCCATTCTGAAACCGAAGACAGGCATTGCCGCCAACATGCCATGAAGCACACTGGATCCTATCTCGCTCTCTTCGTATTCCTCCTTGCGCATGCCGCATCGCAGCCGGCGCAGGCACAAGGAGTCGACCATTCGATCTTCACTACGCTCCTGCAAAACCATGTGACCTACGAAGGCATGGTCGATTACGACGCCTTCGCCGCCTCGGAAGCGTTCGACGAGTATCTCGAACTGCTGGACCGCATCGATCCGGCTTCGCTATCCCGGAATGGCCAACTGGCCCTCTGGCTCAACGCCTATAACGCCTGGACCATCGAACTCATCAACCTGCACAACGAGCGAGAAAGCATCCGCAACATCAACAAGACGCTGGGGCTGGCGATAAAGGGCCCATGGACCCAGCCTCTGGCGAAGGTGGGCGGGGTCACGTACACCCTCGACGACATCGAGCATGGAATCATCCGGAAGGAATTCGACGACCCGCGCATTCATTTCGCGCTGGTCTGCGCAGCTGTCTCGTGCCCGCCTCTGCGCCAGGAAGCGTATATCGGCACGCATCTCAATGACCAACTGAACGATCAGTCGAAACGGTTTTTACTGGATTCCCCGGAAAAAAACCGCGTGGACATTGCCGACAACACCGTATACCTGACCAAGGTGTTTGACTGGTACGCAAGGGATTTTGGAAAAAACGACGCCGAAATCACCCGGTATCTGGCGCGCTTTTTCCCGCCGGGCCCTGAACGTACGTTCCTCGCCTCCGGCAAGGCCCGCATCCGGTTTACCGACTACGACTGGACCTTGAATATCTATTATTCCTCCAGTCTGTAACTGACGAACGCGAACCGTTTGCTGTCGGGCGCCCAGGACGGCACATTGATCGTACCCTGTCCCCCGAAGAGGTGCGCCAGCACGCGGGGTTCGCCGCCCTCCGCCGGGATAATCCGCAGCATCACGTCCTTGTTGGGCGGGTGCCCTTCCACATCCGGCTCGTACGAGAGAAACGCAATCCATTTCCCGTCGGGCGACGGATGCGGAAACCAGTCGTTATAAGGATCCGAGGTGAGGGCTTCCACATTGCCGCCGGTCGCATCCATGCGATAGATCTGCATGGCGCCGGTGCGTACCGAATTGAAGTAGATGTATCGCCCGTCCGGCGAATAATCCGGCCCGTCGTCCAGCCCCGGAGCCGTCGTTAGCCGGGTCTCCTCGCCGCCTTCCGCGGAGATCGCGTAAATGTCGTAGTCGTCGTTGCGCAGACCCGTGTAAGCCAGCATCTGACCATCCGGAGATACACCATGCCAGTAAGACGGGCCGTGTTCGGTCACGCGACGCGGCTCGCCCCCTTCGATGGGCAGCGTGTAGATAATAGACACCCCCTCTTCCGTACCGTCGCTGATAATAAGCGTCTTGCCATCCGGCGAGATGCCGTGATCGTTGTTCGATCGCACCGCGAATCCGGCGTCGACCAGTGCGGGCTCGCCTCCTTCGACCGGCAACCGGAATATCCTGCCCCCCGAATTGAACAGGAAATACGTCCCGTCGGGCGACCAGTTGGGCGCCTCGAAATGCGCAGGGAGCGTGAGCACGACCTCGCGTTCCCCCGTTTCGATGTCGATCGTTTCCAGCGAACTGTACAGCACAGGAGCAGCTTCGTCTGTCGGATTATTCGTGGTGTCCGGATCGGCCTGCGGAGCACACCCGGTCAGGAGCAGTAGCGAGGCGGTGAATGCGAAAGAGGTACGGAGCATGAGAAATATACGTATGGGTTCGGGGTGGAGGGGGTACGGATTCGAGCGGATTTCAGAGATTTCGAGTGCATACGGGTTACGACAACGGATCCATACAGACACCTGTTTCCCTCAAACATAACCTGTAGGGTAATGACCCGTTGCAGCATGAAACCAGGGCAAGTCCATACAGACACCTGCTCCCTTCAAACATAACTCCCTTCAGGCAAAACAAATGCACACAGGGGAAGGCATATCGAGCCCCTGACCGGTCGCGGACAACTTCCCGGTCCCCTCGTCGATCTCAAAAACGGCAATACGGTCCGTGTGCCGGTTGGCTACCAGCAGGAAACGGTCATGGATGCAGAAATTGCGCGGCCAGTGCCCGCCGGTATGGATGTGCTGCACAGGCCGCAATCCATCCGAAGCGATTTCGAATACCGCGATGCTATCGTGGCCTCGGTTCGATCCATACAGAAACCGCCCGTTCGGATGCACATGCAGGTCTGCCGAATCGTTTCGCTCGATAAAATCCTCCGGCAACGTGGTGATCGTCTGCGTTTCCGTGAGCCTGCCCTGTGCAGCGTCCCAGTCGAAAGCCGTTACCGTGGAACCTAACTCGTTGATCACGAAGGCGCGAGCCCCGTCGGGATGGAACACGAAATGCCGGGGACCGGCGCCCGGCGCCAGATCGATCGGGGACTGATCTACAGAATGCAGGCTACCGTCCTCGCCAAGTTGGTACACCAGCACGCGATCCTGTCCCAGGTCGGCCACCACTGCATACCGGCCCGTCGCATCGGGCACGATGCAATGCGCATGTGGCCCTTCCTGCCGCGCAGGATTCACGCCGGAAGCCCCCTCGTGCTGCACGAAAGTAACCGCCTCGCTTACCCCGCCATCCTCGCGCACCGCAAACACGGCGAGGCTCCCGCTGCTGTAATTGGAAACGAGCACGAACTGCCCGTCCGGCGTAAGCGCCACATAGCACGGATCCGTGCCGTGCGTGGGTACCGCATTGATCGCATGCAAGCCATTGTCGACGCCGAACGCATGCAGCCCCCCGCCGAACACCCCCTCGAATTCGAGCGTCTCGCTGACCGCATATAAAACCTTCCCGGAGGCGTCAAGGGTCAGGAAGGAAGGATTCTGTATACCTCCGACATGGCCGGTGATCTGCATCGCGCCGGTTTGCAGATCGAATTGCCCGGTGTAGATCCCCTTGCTTCCCCGCTCCGAATACGTCCCTGCGTAAAAAGTCATTCCTGTACCCATGCTTCTTTGGAAATACCATTCAAATCCCACACCACGCGGCCCGCCCGCATGGTGAGTTCCGCCTCGATTTTATGGGCGCCATCCATCCGATACCCTTCTATATCCCAGAATCCGAAATTTCCTGCACGGACCCGGAACACCGTCACATCCGCCTCGGCCCCCACATCCAGATGCCCCAGTTCGTCCCGCTGGATCACTTGCGCCGGGGTCCAGGTCGAGGCACGGATCACTTCTTCGAGCGGCATGCCGAGATTGAGAAATTTGGACATGACATTCGCCATATCCTTCATCCCGTGATTCATGCTGCCGGTATGCAGGTCCGTGCTGATCGTGTGCGGCCAGAGGCCTGCTTCCACGGCAGGAACGGCTACGGAATAGACGAAGCTGCCGCCGCCATGCCCCACATCGAACACAATGCCGCGCTCCGCCGCTTCAAGCACAAAAGGCCGCAGCACTCCATCCTCCACAATGGCTTCGCGGCGTGATACCGCCGCATACGCATGAGTAAAGATGTCGCCGGGGCGAAGGTAATCCAGGAAAAGCTCTCGCAGCGGCAACGGGGGCTCGGCTCTCCCGAAATCGATCATTACGGGCATACCGGCTTGCCGTCCCGCCTCCACAGCCCGTTCCACGGGAGTCCAGTCCGGTCCGAGGTAGTGGGCCAGTTTCACGCCCACAACCACATCCGCGTGCAGCCCGGCGGCCATCGCCGTCAGTTTGGGGTCCATGTCGGACAGGTCCTGCTCGATAGGCTCCCCCTTCATCCCCTGACCCACGATATTCAGGAACGCCAGCACCCGGGTTTCCGCATGGTCCACGGTTTGTTCGATGAATGTGCGGAGAGTGCGCCAACCGGGCCCGCCCGTATCCACGATCGTCGTCACGCCGGACCGGAAGGTGAAGGCGTCCGGCGGCAGGCTGCCGTAGCTGTTCGCCAGATAGTTGTCCGCCGTGGTGCCGTGAAATACATGGGCGTGCAGGTCGATGAAACCCGGTGCTACATAGAGCTCGGAGGCATCCACCACCTGTTTCGCCCGCGCGGGATCGATATGTTCGGCCACTTCGGCGATGCGCCCATCGGCGATTCCCACGTCGCGCACGCCGTCCACGCCGTTTTTCGGGTCGATGACGTGTCCGCCCGAAATGAGCAGGTCCAGGGTGTCAGGCGGTATCGAGGGAGTGTCGGAGGATGTCAAGGCGTCGGGAAATATCGAGGGGGTGTCGGAAGGTGTCAAGGGAGCATCGTAGGATGTCACAGGAACGGAGCGGGATATATCACTACCACTATTATTCTGTTGCGCCGGCCTGTCCTCTCCGGCAACGCTTCCCGCCATGAATATGAGCAAACAGGCTATCAGACACGAAGAAGATGTTACGAAATGTGACTTCATTGTTTCTTTAGGATACTCTGATTACGTCCGCAAAGTAATTTTGCCCTCTTTTGCTAATCCCGCACTACACTTGGACAGGGAAACGCCCAGCCTCCCTGCTACCCCTGCGCTTTGCCGCCCTGCACCCGCACCGCACCCGAGCCGCCATTCGCCCTCTACCGCCCGATCACCCTGCGTCTCCCTGCTCGCCCGATGCTGCACGCTCCGCCCGTTCCCAGGCAAGCGCCGCCGCGCCGAGAACTCCTGCATGATTTCCCAATTCCGAAAGTACGACAGGGACCGAACTTCCCCGCGGGTATCGAAAAACATGCCCGTCGATGTGCGCCTGCACCCGGTCCAGAAAATGTTCTGCGGCGTTTGCGCCCCCGCCTCCAAGAATAATGATTTCAGGGGCGTACATATGCACCACGCTGACCAGAAACCATCCGAGGGCCGTTGTCCACCGATCCAGGACATCCAGACACAAGGCGTCTTTCTCTTCCACCCCGCGGATGACCGCCGCGAAATCGACGGCATGAGGGTTCTCGAAATACAAGTCGTTGAGCACCGACGGCAACCCGCGCTGAAGGCCATCCCGCGCCATCATGGCGAGACTCGCCGCCGCGCATAAGATATTGGCGGTGCCCATCCCCCGCGTAATGCAGCGCCGGTCGCTATGCGCATCCTGAATGATGTGGCTCGCCTGCGTGCCGAACATAAGATGCGGATCGCGGAGCACCTTGCCGTCGAGCATCACCCCCGATCCCACACCGGTTCCCAGCGTAATCGTGACGACCCACTTGCGGCCTTGCGCTAACCCGTAGCGGGCTTCCGCAAGAATACACAGGCGCGCATCGTTGTCCGCAATGACCGGGACGCCCGTGGCCTCCGTCAGACGAGGCACAATGGGAAACCCCTCCACTTTCAGTTTGCCGGGCAGGAGCACGCTCCCGAATTCCGGATCGACGGCGCCGGGAAATCCGAGTCCGATTGCCGCAGGCCGGCGCCCGAGGGCTTCCGAAATCCGTTCCGTCTCTTCCGCCATGGCGCCAAGAATCTCCTCCGGCGGCAAGGAGAACCCCGACGGCCGGACGCCCGGCTCCGTCAGTTCGCCGGAGGCCGATACGGCCCCGCTCTTGATACGGGTCCCCCCGACATCGAATCCTATGACGTATTCCTCAGGCATGCTCCGAGTTATTCCCGGTATACATGTGCGCCAGGCTCTTGCGGTAGGCCTCGTAAAAACGATCCAGTTGTTCCTCGGCGCTCGTGTCGCCCACGAACTGGTGACTTGGAAGCACCTCCGGGCAGATGCCGTTTGCAAGGAGCCGCTCCGCCACCTCCACGCGCAACATGTTGATCAACATGCCACCTGTGACAGTGGACACGGGGCCCGTACGCCACTCCATTCCTTCCAGCTCCAGTACGCAATCCCCCGGAGGAGACAGGTTGTCCAGCACCACATCGGCGACATCCACGAGTTTCTTGCCGGAGGAATGGGCCGGCGGCGATTGCTCGCAATGATGCCGGGACAAGATACCGATCACCGGCATGCCGCGGCGCTGCGCGCCCAGCGCCATTTCCACGATGAGCGGGCGAATCCCGGATGTCGAAATGATAATGAATGCGTCATGCGGGCCGAAACGGAATCCTTTCAGAATTTCTTCGGCATAGCCCTCGTATTTCTCGAGAAAAAGCGGTCCGCGGAGGCCATTCGCCCCCACAATGGAGGAATGATTCGAAATGGCGTGCTCCACGAGGGCCACGAAACCCACAAAGCCGCCTTGCCTCGGGGTCATTTCCTCACACATCATCCGGGAGTGCCCGGCGCCGAAGAGAAATACGAGCCCCCCTCTGGCGATGCGCTCGGCGCACAACTCGGCAGCCTGCTCGATGTGGGGAAGCTGCGTATCCCGCAGACGTTCCAGCAGGTTAATGGTTTTGTCGTAGTAGGTTTGTGCGGATCCCATGGATTTTGGTGGGGGAGATAGTGACGGCTGCGGGCGGGCAGAGGCGGTTCGGCTTGATTGGACAGATTTTGGCGGAATTTAAGGTGTACTGTTGCGACTTTGTTTCGATTGAATCGACATGGCGGGAACCCATGTCAAAACGAACGCGCAGAATTCGTCGTTCTTCGTTCAGGGCGAAGTTAGCTCTTGCTGCCGTTCGTGGCGACAGCACGCCGGCCGAATTCACAGAACGCTTTGAGGTGCACCCGAACCAGATACAGCCCTAAAAGAAACAGTTGCTGGAGAGCGCCGAGGAGGCGTTTTTCCGAAGTCGCAACGTTCCCGGCGAACGCGACAGGAAGATTCAGGCGCTTCGCGCAAAGATCGAGGAATTATCGGTGGAGAAGGATTGTTTATCGAAGGCGCTCGGTCACGACCGATAGAGGCATTCACGGGTGCACTGAAGGCGCACCGGCGGGCGCATTTCTATGGACTGGAAGGGTCGCTGGCTGGACAACGTGTACGCGGCATAACCCGAAGCGACAGTATACTTAAATCCGCGAAAAAATGTCGGGGTTTTTCGGATCATTTCTCGGTAACCCGGATCATCAAGCAGACCGGGAAGATGAAATCCAGGTGAATCGTGGTGGTATATTGGTACTCAAGAAAGAGGTGTGTATACTCTCAATCTTTGTATACTATGAAGACCAGTGATCCGCACTGGCCGATAGTCGAGCGGGTCGATGATCTTGACTTTCTGATCCCTTAAAAAGACTCTATAATTCCATGCGCTGCATATGCTTTCAGGTATTTACTCCTGTCTTGCGATTGGGAATCGGCATTCTGGTCCTGCCTTGGATCGCCTCGTGCGACGATGCCCAAATAACACAGAGCAAGGTGCTTGCTGATGACAAGACCCTGTCACTTGAAGAATCCTCGTCAGCACCCCGGCAAAGGGCCTTGTCCTATGCAACGGACACCCTGCCATGCGAAGAGGACTTTGAGACTCAGTCGATTGCAATAGGCGAACTATTGCTGAAATCTTGCTGGGGAGAAGGTGCGGAGAATGAGGATGGTGAAAGTATCATGCACGACTACTTGGCCACGGAATTTAATTTCGTTCCGATTATGGGCGACCACCCGACCATTGCAAGGAAATCGTATGATCACGAATGCACATCTTGGACTGGCGTATCTAAGGGTTACAACTTGGTTATCGGGCTAAGGGAAAACGAATATGCAGGCGTTAACAAATGTGAAGACACGGATAATGATGACCTGCTCGAGCCCTACACGACGTACCTGATATATGACACTATACGTTCTGAGGGAAGCGGTACAGACGATCACTTTCTCGCTCACTGGCTGGATGAGCATCAGTCCCTACCCCCTGATGTCTGGGCATGGTCCATAGAGGGTATATTTGACGAAGAAACCATTGACTGCACGGGCGAAAGCGCTGCGAGATGCAGTGGCACGGATGTCCCCGGCATAGGTGGATATGAGATGTGTTATGCGATTTACCACGGCATTCCAGATGAAATCAAGGAGCATGGCGGCGGCGACACGAGCTGCGATGGGGCTATTACCTGGGCTGATCTCATAGATATTGATGAAGCAAAGCCGTCCGGATCTGCATCCAAACTAATAAAATTTGCTGTCGAGGATGGTACACAGACAGCATACGATTGGGAGTACGCCACCGACAAGGATTTTCTTGTTGGAGACGAGGACTACGACGGCCTATCGAGCTTCGTCGCTGGAGGAACAACATACACACTCACATTTGCATCTGGAGTGGGACTTCCGTCCACCATTCTTGGACTGCCGATCAGTGTCTATGGTGACCTGAACGGGACCAACATGACTGTCGAGGGATGGCGCTACGATAACTAAGAACCCGTGGAAAAAACGGGTTTTCGGTGCGCCAGGTGAATCAGTGGGATCAACACCGACACAGGGTTGAGTTTGCACCGATGCCGGATATTGCAGGTTGAAGACCCACCGATTTGGCCCCAAAGGCCAATATGGCGACAAACACGGCGAAAAATGTGCAAAACAGCACTGCCGTGCCGTGACATGCGAGTTTGACTTGCGCCGGAGCGATGCCCTGCAGGCTGTGCGGGGTTCCTACAGTGGATGGCGCTGCGCGGATACGGCATCTCTCGCCGGCCCGCAAGCGAGGTCCGACCGCGTCATCCGAGAGCAAGTTCAAGGACGCATCTACGGTTCCGATTCATCTCGGTTTCATCATACCCCAAGGCCAATCTGTAGTTCTTTGTTCAAGACAAAGATAACTCTCCGTCCGTATTGATAGTGTACACCAGCCGAACTCCTCGAACGTTTCGAGTTTCGTCCGAACCGGATATAATTCCGGAAGAAGCACAGCGTAGAGATCGCCCTGCGTCGCCACTGATCCGGTCGCTTGTTCACGTTTATTTATCCTCAAAGGGTTATGTTTACAGGGCGGGGGTGTCTGTATGGAACCGACGCTGTAGCCCGCATGCTCTCGAATCCACCCGGCATGAAGCGTAACGCATGGTGCATGACGCCACGAAAACCGGTAAAAAGCAATTTTGTGATTTTTTCCGGACCCCAAGCGGGGCAGAAGACGTAATGCAATTATGTTGCTGCGCCATTCTTCTCAAACGCCGGTAACGATGGAGTACAAGGAACTGCTTGAGCATGGCATTGCCACGAAGGACTTCGTGCGGACCGAGATTGCGGAAGTACGGACCGAGATTGCGGAAGTACGAACCGAAATTGCGGAAGTACGAACCGAAATTGCAGGAGTCCGGACAGAGGTACGGACGGGAATTTCGGACCTCCGCGCCGGGGTTAAAGAGGGAGAGTCCAGGATCATCAAGTGGGTCGTCGGAACGGCTATTGCCGGTACCCTTGTTTTTATCGGTATCCTGAATCTGATCGGGCTGAACTTTCAGTAAATCACCAAGGGCCGCAGCATCCCCTTATGTCTATGCAGGGGCCGAGGTATCCTCCCCTTACCCCCGCCCCATCCAATAGGCTTCAATCTCTTCCAGGCTCTTGCCCTTCGTTTCCGGCAGCACCTTCCAGCCGAGGTAAATAGCCGGAGCGCACAGCACGGCGAACAGCCAGAACGTGCCGCTCGGCTGCAACGTCTCCAGCAGCCACGGCACCGTCTGCCCCACAAGCGCCGTACCGCCCCACAGGGCAAAGGTGGCGACGGACATGGCCCGCCCCCGCACGCGCGTCGGGTACATCTCCGCAAGCAACACCCAGATGACCGGTCCGAACGACGCCGCAAAGCAGGCGATGTAAATCAGAATAAAGATCAGCAGCCACGGGCCTTCCGTCGCGCCGGCCTGGAAGAGCGCTCCGATGACCAGCAGCGAAAAGACCAGCCCCGATACGCCCCCGATGAGCAGCGGCCTCCTGCCGAGATCGTCTATTTTCCAGATGGCGACCAGGGTGAACAACACATTCACCACCCCGATCACTACCTGTCCGCCCAGCGCATCGCCCAGCGTAAAGCCCGCCTCTTCGAGAATCCTCGGGCCATAGTAAATGATGGCGTTGATGCCGCTCACCTGGGTCAAAAAGCCAAGAGCCACCCCGAGTATGATCGAAAACCGGATGCCGCGATGCCCCAGAATACGCTTCCAGGATTCCGGCTCCTGGGCCAGGGTCGTTTCGATCTCCTGAACCTGACCGGCGGCGGTTTCCGCATCCGCCACCTGCGCCAGAATCTTGTGCGCTTCGTCGGGGCGACTCCGGGCAACCAGCCAGCGCGGGCTTTCCGGCACGATGAAGAGGAGCAAAAGAAAAAGCAGCGCAGGCACGGATTCGCTGCCGAGCATGCCGCGCCACACTTCGTCTCCGGCGAAAATGCCTTCGGATACGCCGGGCGCCCGGTGCAGCAGCCAGGCATTTATGAAGTACGAACACAGGATGCCGACCGTGATGGCCAACTGGTACATGGACACCATGCGTCCGCGCACGCGGGACGGCGAAACTTCGGAGATATACAATGGGGACAGCATGGAGGCCACGCCCACGCCCACACCCCCGATAAGCCGGTACACAATGAGCATGAAATGCCCGCCGGAATACGCGCACCCGATCGCGGAAAGCAGAAACAGCGCGGCGGACAGCATCAGGATCAGCCTGCGCCCGAACCGGTCGCTCAAAAAGCCCGCCACCGAAACCCCCGTAATGCACCCGATCAGCGCCGAACTGACATACCATCCCTCCATGACCGGACCCAGCCCGAACTTGTCCGTTACGAACCCGATCGTGCCGGAAATAACCGCCGTGTCGTAGCCGAACAAAAACCCGCCGAGCGATGCGATGAGCGCGAGGCGCAGCAGATAACCGGAAGAAGAACGGGACATACGGGCTTTACAGGGACGGGGACGGCGCGGATGGCGGCACGGAACGAACCGCTTCCACAAAATGACGAAGCACAGGGTCCGGATCGTCTTCCGACCACACCATTCTGAGCAGAAGATGGGGTGCGGGACCGGCAAGCGGTACGAACCGCACATCCTGCGTACCCGGTCGATTCCGCAGGGAAGCAGGCACAAAGGCCACACCCAGTCCGGCGCCTACCATACCGAGCGCCACGCCCATGCGGTTTGCCCGCTGCGCAACACGTGGTCCGAATCCCGCCCGCCGGCACAAATCGATGAGGCCGTCAAACAATTCCGGCTCGGAAGGCCGCGCCACCATTACGAAGGATTCTTCGGCCAGATCGGCCAAAGCGATTTCGGAGGCGCCGGCAAGAGGGTGACGGGCCGGAAATGCCAGCAATACCTCCTCGCGGGCCACCACCTCGGAAGCGAAATCTTCGGGACAGGCGCCGGTAAACCCTACGGAGATCGTTCGGCGGCGGAGCGCATCCGGTTGTTCGTGCGTCTGCATTTCGCGCAGGGTGAGCGCCACGCGGGGGTGACGTTCCCGGAAACGGCGCAGAAAACGGGGCAACGCGCCATACATCGCATACCCTGTGAACCCGACCACGAGACGGCCCACCTCTCCGTGCGCAGCCCGCTGCGCTTCTCGGCGGGCGATCTCCACCTGATCGAGCGTACGCCGGGCTTCCTGCAAAAACGCCGCGCCCGGCCCGGTCAACTCCACGGCATGCCCGCTCCGGTCGAACAACTCCACGCCCAGTTCTTCCTCGAGACGCTGGATATGACGACTCAGTGTGGGCTGGGTCAGGGAAACCCGCTCGGCGGCCCGGCTGAAGTTCTTTTCCTCGGCGGCGGCTACGAAAGAAAGGATATGCTGGGTGTCCACAACAGGTGCAAAAATGCGATCTATGCAAAAACTGCATAAAGATAGGGTCTATTATGCAATTATTCTATAGATGGGTCTGGCGATGGAAATCTTTTTTCGTTTGGGAACCCGGGATACAATCCCTTATAATCAGTATGTGTACGCGCTCGAGCCAAGGCCTGAATCAGGCCCGAAAGTCCCCCTAACGCTAACCCAAACCAGCGGAATACACCTTGAAAGGGGAGGAAAACGCCATATGAACAAACGCATGCAAAGACTTCTGTTCAGCTCTCTTGCCCGGACCGTGTACCTGCCGATCCTGGCGCTGGCGCTTCTTGGGGGTTGCGACAATAACCCCACAGGGTCCTCAGACGCCTCTTCCTTCAATGCCGGGGAGCTGACGTTCTCCACGGAGGCGGAAAAAGCCAGATTCGAGGAAGCGAGGGCACAACGTGTTCGTACTTTTGAGACCGTGATGCTGCCGGTGTGGGAGCTTGAAAAGCGGTACACAGAGGATGTAATTTCTGCAGAGGAATTGTACAAGGGTGTCCGGAACCTCATCGAGAAAGCTATCGAAGATGAAGTGATTGCAGGGGATGAAGCGATTCCATCGTATGTAATAGAATTCGTGGCGCCCGAGCTGCTGAATCATTTGCTCCATGACGGCAACGCCTCCCCGGAAGCGGTCGGATATTTCACGGACATGCTGATGTCCATAGAAGCTCCCAACGCGGACATGATTCTGGAGGCGCTGCATTTGCTGGATGGCTACTGGACGGAAGCATATATCCGAACGACGGCCAATGCAGCGATATGGAACGCGGAGCAGTGGCTCCGCCATACGGACGATGGGGTGCGCTACAGAGGGAAAGATCGCCCGGCAATCATCGCAAGCGTACCGCATCTCCGGTCCATCGCTTCGCTTTGAATGAGACGTATGTTGATCCGGATTCAGGCAATCTGATCTGCGAGATCCTCGAAATCCCTGGCGATCACATCCACCGAGGGATCCGGAGCGAGGTCCGTCGTTTGGCTTGGGCCGTATTCCCGGGTTCGATAGACGAAGGCAGTGCGGAATCCCACTGCCTGCGCCGCCAGCAGATCAGCATTGTGGGCGGCGACCATCATCACCTGCTGTGGACGGAGGCCGAGCAACCGGGCCGCCGTCAGGTAGACCTCCGGGTCGGGCTTGTAACGATGCGCCAGCTCCGAGGAGAGGATACAATCCCATCGCAGGTCGGCCCGTTTCGCCATGTGGGTCAGGAGCGCGATGTTCCCATTGGAGAGGGGGGCTACGAGGAAACGCCGGCGCAGCCGCGCCAGCCCTGCGCGGGCATCCGGCCAGGGATCGAGCCGGCGCCATACGCGGTTCAGATGATCTTTCTCCGCCTCGCCAAGCCCCTCGATCCGGAACCGGACCAGCAATTCGTCCAGGATCATCCGATGGAGTTCGTCGATGTTCAACCAAGGCAGCTCGCCCGTGCGAACGCGGTGCATGAACGGCTCGTATCCGGCCCGCCATGCATGGGCAAATTCCACCCAGTCCACCTCCAGTGCCTTCTGCTTGCCCAGCGCCCGGCCCTCGCGAAGGATGGTGCTTCGCCAGTCAACGACCGTGCCGAAGACATCGAAGGTGAGCGCTTTTACGGAGGAAAGATTCATGGATTCATGGAATGCCCGGACTACAGGATACGCTGATCAAACCTGCTTTTCCGCTTGCCGCAGCCAGTGCGCGAGGCCGTGGCCGATGGCGACCATGCGGACGACGAGCCCCGGATGGCGCGCGTACTGCGCGACCATCGCCCGCGCCGTCTCCGGCATATCGATGCGCTCCGGGCGAAGATGCGCAAGGGAGGCTCCCTCCGCTTGCGCTCCCGCCAGCAACTGCCGGATCGAGCGCTGGATCGTCCCGTCTTTTTGGAGCGGCGCGAAGCCCGCATGAATGACGGCGAGCAAGCCGGGCCAGTGGGCAAGGTGTCGCCAGAGCGTGGCGAGACCGGGTTCGTCGGGCGTGGCGCCGAAGCGGTTCAGATGATGGAGAAGGATCCATGTATCCGCCGCCATGTCGTCCTGCGCAAGCAGCGGGGGCAAGGTCGGCCACGGCGATGGCGGAGGAGGGACCGGATAGTTCGCGGGCCGTCCGTCTGGCGCCACGACAAGGCTCGTGAGCGCCATCAGGTTCAACCCGTTCGAGCGATTATAGGCATCGAGGAGCGCCCGGATCACCGGCAGGTCGTCCGCCGGGATGCCCGCGCGGTCCAGTTGGCCGGGAACGAGCGGGCCGGGTACCGGCAGCACGACACGCTCAAGTACCCTGAATAGCGCCGCATCGGGCTGGCCCGACGCATAAAGCGGCTTCGCCGCCGCCCAGACGGCGCACAATCCCCCGTCCACACCGGCGAGCGTGCGCCAGATCGACGTGACCAGCGGAAGCCGCATGGTCTGGCGGATGTCGGCGAAAACGGCGGCGGTTTCCCCCGTCGCTTCTGCCTCTGCAATCGCCGAAACCGGGTCGTGGCGGTATTCTTCGCTCATATCTTCCCGATCATTCAGGCCGGCTAACGCGCAGGTGTTCGTCCCGGCAGGGAGTCTCCGGATCAAGGAGGAGAACTTCGCGGCAAACAGACGGCATGGATAGACGATCGGATTGCCCTTTCTGGAAAGGGTATAATAAGCCCCGTCCCGCTGCAAATCACCCTCCGCCTGACGGGCCGAACCGACGCAAACAAAAAACGCCCCGGAATCGCCGTTTCCGGCTATTTCCGAGGCGTTATTCAGTGGCGTGCCCGGGAGGATTCGAACCCCCGGCCTTCTGATCCGTAGTCAGACGCTCTATCCAGCTGAGCTACGGGCACGTAACCCCGTACAAATTCTGACCTGTTCCCTTTGTTCGCGCCGGACACTGTAAAACGCCAGCGATTCGGCAGGAAAACGACAGGAATCCGGCGGCAAATAACCGAGGCGACAAACGGTTAGCCTTGCAAATGGTCGAGGCCATGCCGTTCTGTCACCCCGCTTTACCAAATCCACAACCGCCTCGGTCAGATCGATTTCAGCGCAGAGCCGCGCCGGCGCCAGCATTCCGAAGATGTTTTATACATTTTTTACAGAAGTTCATGATAAAAACATGTTTTATAATAATAAATCATGTGATGCTCATTTGAATTTTGCCAATTATTGACGAAATTTTGTGCTTCACGACGATTCTCAGGCTTTCGGCCTTTTCCCGGCCGCCGGCAGAATGATTCATTTTGCAGTTCGCCAAAGGTTTTTTAGAGGCATCGATATGTTTACCACGACGGCGCGGTATGCGCTGGTTCTGGCGTTTGCGCTGGGCGCAATGCATTTCACTGGCGCTTCGGCCCGTGCAGAAAAATGCAGTCCGGCGGCTGCGGACGATATCGGGACATCCTGGAGCTTCTTTTCGGAGGCTCTTCCCGGACAGCACAGGCCGTATTCCCACCAAGACCATATCCGAGGGCGACTCGTTCGTTCGTTTCAGCGTCCGCTCCTATTTCAGAGAGACGAGCGGCAGCGCACTGAGCTACTCGGCGGTGTCGATGAACCCGGCGACAGGGCCGCGCCTCCATGCACCGAGTGGGCCTCAGGCAGAACCGCAAGCAGCTTCTCGCTCACGCTGTCGCGCTCGACGAACCTCGAAGTGACGGTGACCGACGCCGACGCCGACAACGACACCGCCACGGCCACGCTCTCCTATCCGAATCCGTAAAAGACAGAAGTACCCAAGCCATGAAGTTCTTCCCTGTAATCAGAAACGCTCTCCTTGCGCCCGCAGCGGCGGCATGCGTCGTACGGCACGGCTGTGCCATCGCGGGGCGAAGCGCTGCGCTCTTGCTGTTGCTGATCGCCTCTGCCGCTCAGCCTGCGATTGCGCAGAGCCAGACAGCGGTGGTCATCGACTGCCTGCCACCCGACACGGTGGGCAATGATCGCTTTCTCAGTTACCTTCCTCACGCCATCAAACACCCTTCTCTATCCCTCAACGGGTTCGACTGCACTGAAAGCAGTGAAACCAACTGCAATATAGGATATGGACTTAAGCAGGTACTGGAAGAGGTGTACAGTCCCAGCGCTGACTCAACCATGAAAGCTATTTTTCAAAAGATTATTAAAAAATCCAACGAATCGCTATCACCTTCGACAAGCCTTGGAAACATATCGAGTAACACTGTCCGCTTGCAGTCGAGGGGCTTTGTGGCGCTGGTTGCGTACGTACTTGATAATAACGATTATGACCCCACCACTTTAAATCCGACGCTTCCGTCGGCATCCGCGGCTGTGGATTCGTTCCGCACGGCCCTTCTGAACACAACGAGTTGGATGATCAATACTGACCATCATGACGACGGTGTCCATTGGGCGACGCCCGTAACAAGCGTCGCCCGGGCTATGGATTTTTATCTGGCATTGGAAAATGCATACAAGCATTATGATCCGGCCGAATATGCAAACGGAAATTCAACAAACCTTCTGTCATCAAGTGAAAAATTTAATCTAAAAAACGAGTACACTATCTTGATTAACAAGTTGGAGGAATTGCATAATATTAAGAAGTTGGGAATTGCTGTATGGAATAGATATGATGGGGAGCCCGGTAACGCCGCCTTGGCGATGCAGTTGGCTATCGGCTATGCGACGCTTGCTTGGCAGCAGGAGCCAATACCTTTTGGTTCTTCTTGGTCGGACACACGTTCGGACATGAGCAGATTTCTGAGGCGCGCCTTTGAGGCTGCCGGTATAGAGGCCGGTACAAACTTTCGGCACAAGTATTGGCACTACCAAACCGACAATGGCAAACACTTCTGGGCAGAAGGCCCCTATTACCTCCATATCACCCTTAGCAAGGTTATTCCGTTCTGGCACGCTGCACGTATAAACAGTTTGCTCTTGCGCATCGACGACCGACACCCACTCAGCCAGAGGCCAGTCATCCACAGTTACGAATTCAACGACCCGTTCAGAGAAGACTGGCTTCTGCGACCGCTCCATTGGCTAGCCGATATTTCCACACCGGACGGCAAAACGCCTCCATTGGACGACGGGCACAAGCAT
The DNA here is from genome assembly GCA_965117025.1 of Rhodothermales bacterium. Taxonomy (GTDB): domain Bacteria; phylum Bacteroidota; class Rhodothermia; order Rhodothermales; family VXPQ01; genus VXPQ01. The sequence continues at coordinate 2,395,214 of OZ220746.1, read as the reverse complement.
ATTATGTATAACATCGGTCCTCTTCGCTGGAGTAGCGCTTATGGAGAGGGTTCCGTGGGAAATAAATTTGCCTGGATCGGCAAAAAAATAAACTCGTCCGCTTTTCGAAAAGATCTCTACCCTGTTGAAATTGCTATCCCCAATGCCTCTATACCGTCTTCTAATCCACTCGACGAAGTTGTCGGCAACACATTCGCAAACAGACAAAGTGGCGATGGCGGCAGCAACAATGTCCCCGCGTCAGACTACGCACGCCAAGAGGTTGTAATCAGAAGAGAAATAGGTGGGCGTACACATTACATTCTGCTCAACGGCGAGAGTGGTGACGCCATTGAAAGAGGCGAAGGGCACGAACAGGGAGATCAGATGCAGCTGCTATATTACGTGGACAATCTTTCGTATCTCGTCGATTCGGGTTATGATAAGCCATATCCTGGTTTCCCCGATGCTTGGGATCGAAGTACCTGGAATAATTATACGGATCACAATGTGATGACACTTTCACCAGACGCACCGCAGTGGACTAATAATAATGGCGGTGTCCGATCTCCGTTCTATAATCGACTTAGTGGTCATCGTATACATTCGGAACATCAAGATATTAATGAAATATACCGGCAAACTCACGAGAATATTGATTTACTCTCCGCACAAATAGGCCTGAAAGCCAAGGCAACAATTACAAATCTTGGAGCCAGTGGATATCATGTTTTCGGGAAATACTATCGGAATGTACTTTTTATCCGCGATGAAGAATACCCTTATATAGTAGATATCAATGCAATTAGTCGAGTTGATAATCGTACAAATTGGTACAAAATGTATTATCACGGCAATTCGAATACTGTATTGGATGTGACTTATTCTGGAGACGCTGTCGCTCGACAATGGACTAATCTTTATATATCCGAAAATTCTTTGTCACCTTCACATAATACAAGTCATAGGCTTTATATTCAACCTTTTACTGTCGAACGAATGCGTTACGACGTTATCCAATCAGATCAAATTAGAGAGTCGTACATTTCTGGCTCTGCTAAAGGTGTCGGAATTCCTATAAAAAAAATGGTGCTGCGTGGTAATGATAGCCTTCCCAATGGAGATTCTAAAAAATATTTTACTACAGTTGCCTTGATCCGTCCTCATGCCAATGCAGGAGATCCTAACAAGCGTGCACGAGAAAATAATGACCTACCTAGCGAAGGTAATAGAGCATGGCAATATTATACTTGGCTGCGTGACAGTAGCACTGTGGATGTTGTCGCGGCGCGGTCTGCCGAATATTATGTTGATCCGGCCAATTCGGCTTCTGGGGGAATATTACATTTTCCCATCACCGAAGCCGATTCTTTCTATGTGGAACTGCCAGCTAATCTGAATTATGGCTTTGTGAGACTCACCCAGCAGAATGAAGTATGGAGTGTTGATCCATCTTTTCAGTTGAACCTGGAAAAATCTCAGTTGCGCATCTCAGCTTCAGGGCCTACTTGTATTGACTCCGGAACCTCCACCGGGCATTTCGTTGCGTCGTCATCCGGCGGCAAGCCCCCTTATTCGTATTCCTGGTCATCCTATCGAATCTGTGACCGAGCCAGAGCCCCTGAATGCAATGCCTGGAATAATGTAGGAGCTACCCGGACCATTGACTATGGGGGATACAACGGGGAAAACTTCAAGATCCGGGTCCAGGTAATGGACAGTTCTTCTCCCCGGCAGTCTGTGGTTTCAAGTGAATGGGAGGTACGTGTTCTATCATCTACGGAAGGTTCGTGTCCAACGGATCCAAACGGCAAGAAAAACTCGGATACCAAGGAAATGCTTTCATCGGATGCGGATTTGCTTGAGGCCGATCAGGATATTCCCGAAACGTATGCGCTCCGGCAAAATTTTCCCAATCCTTTCAATCCTTCTACGGAGATACTTTTCGATCTCCCGGAAGATGCGATGGTATCACTCATCGTATACGATGTGCTGGGCAGAGAGGTAACTCGTCTCCTCCAGGAGGAGTTGCGCGCTGGCACGCACCGCGCTCGCTTCGACGCCGGGAATCTTCCGAGCGGCGTCTACTTCTACAGGATACGGGCTGGCGATTTTCACAGTACGCACCGAATGACACTCCTAAAATAGAAGAATCACACCGAATATGCGGAATTTACGTAGATACATCTCTTTTCCAGCACATACCTGTGTGCTGTTGTTAGTCATGCTTTTCTCAACGGGTAAAGCAGAAGCCCAAACCGATTCTGTTTCTGTGCAAATCACCAAACCGATAATAAAAGACATGGAATTCGGAGTTTATGTTTCTGCTATTGATATTTTATTTCTCGTCACTGGAATTCCTTCATTACATGTAAGCCTTCGATATAATCCATTACAGAGTATTATTGTTCTGAATCCCGTATATATACGCTTTACTGAACGTTATAATCTTTTTTCAAAAAATACATGGAGCCCTTATATCGGGTTTGAGATAGCAGCTGGAGGTATTGATGAGACTGAATCTGTTGCGGGCGTTTTATTAGGCGTTACAAGAAAATTTTCACATTCTTCTAGATATACATTGGAAGCAGATATAGCGATAACCAGTGAAATTGTAATACCGAATCTTAAATTTGGGATACACTTTTAAGGGAAATTGTATACTTATATACAAATACTACAGGGAGCTTTCGGGTTAATTTTCTCTTCGACAAAATTTTCTCAATCCCTTCAATCCGTCTACGGAGATACTGTTCGATCTGCCCGGGGATGCCATGGTATAGCTCGTCGTATACGATGTGTTGGGCAAAGAGGTGACTCGTCTTGTCCAGGAGGAGTTGCACGCCGGCACGCACCGCGCTCGCTTCGACGCCGGGAACCTTCCGAGCGGCGTGCAGCATGCAGGAAAACACGCCTCCGTATTCGACGGAGCGTCTCTGCCCAGCGGAACCTATCTCTACCGTCTCGAAGCCTCAGGGCAGGTGCGTACGGGCCTGATGACGCTTATGAAGTAGTCGGTCCCTGCGAAAGCCACCCATCCGAATGTTCACGCTGAAAAAACGTTCACGAAGTCCGTGCTGCTGATGAAGTGACCAGGGACGAGCACACATCTTCACGAACCACCATGGAGGGACTTATGAGACATACAGCGATTCTCGCGGCGATGTTGTTGGGCATCCTATTCCTTCCTGTGTGCGCCCAAGGCCAGTCTCATAGTTCGGCGCCCTCTTCCACGACGCCGGCCTGGGTTCGGCACGCATGGGAGGAAGGCAGCCACGTTTTGCCCTACGCCATCGACGTAAACGATGAGGACGAGGTATATGTAACCAAGGTAGTCCAAGACCCCGCCTATCACTATGACCATGATGGACTACGCTTTGTTTATGTACAAGGAAATTTTATTGTCAGCTACGACGCCAACGGTTTGCTGCGATGGGAACGGGCCGGAAGCGCTCCCCGCGAGGAAACGAGATTCTTCAATACTTTCGCAGGGTACGACATAGCAGCCCGGAACGATCGCATCTACACGAACGAGGGGGTGCCCATTGCGCTCGACACCGAAGCCCACGGTTATATTCATCCGGGCGGCATTATGATTAATACGTATGCCGCCGCCGATGGCGACTCGCTTCGGACCATGTTTATCGGGGAGTTCCCTGACAATATTCAATACACGCCCGTCCGAATTCAAGGCTTGGGTCTCGATCAGGCCGCCAACATCTATCTCGTCGGCACATACCACGCAGACTCGCTCTTTTCCGCTCCGCATGCGCTTGCGGGGTTTCCTGTAAATGACCGCTATCTCAGTGCACTGGGGCGTGCCGATATCTTTCTGGCCAGTTATACGCCCGAGGGCGCCATCCGCTGGACCCGCCGCATCGGTGGCTCGGAACTTGATCTGGTCTATAGGGATGAATTTGCTGTAGATGTCGACGGAAATACATATTTCCACGGGTATTCCGGCGGAAATGCTGTGTTCGGAGAAGGACAGCCGAACGAGGCAACATTTGAGGGCGGTATTTGGGACTCTTTTGACTTTCCGCTGGCGAGTTTTAACGCCGAGGGCGATCTGCGCTGGGTCCGTACTCGTTATGCTCTGGACTTCGACACGTTCGAGCTCAGCCCACATCGCCTTGCCGTCGATGACGATGGACATCTCTTGATTGGCTGGCACCATTCCAGCCCGTCCGATTTTCCCAGACTAAAGCCCGGCTCGACAATCACAAAATCATCTCAGGATGGCGCGATCCTGTGGAGCCAACAACTCCTGGCGGATAATGTGCATATCGCCGGCATTGAGACAGACGCTATGGGCCACGTTTATGTGGGGGGCTCCTTTCTTGGCGGCCCGCTCCAACTCGGAGATAGGATGCTGCATTCCCCCAACCACGTACAGCCCTCAGGGGAGGATGGTTTCGTGGCGCACTTTGACGCCGAAGGCAATCTGCGTTGGGCCGGGCTTGCAACCGGACCGGGATCGCAAGTCGTTACGGCCATAGCCGTGGGTCCTTCAGGTGATTTCTATGTCGCGGGCAAATTCCACGGAACGCTTTACCTGGGGCCGGAGCAATTGGAGCAAACGGGCGGTGAAGCAAACATGTTTGTGGCCAAATACGACGCCGCGACGATCACATCAAGCGAAACAACCCCTGAACTCCCAAGCGCCGCCACGCTGATGTCGAACTACCCCAATCCCTTCACTCATGCGACGACCATCGAATACGCCTTGCCCGCATCCGGGCACGTACATCTGAGCGTGTACGACGTCCTGGGGCGTGAAGTAGCCATTCTCGTCGACGGCGTGCAGCATGCAGGAAAGCACGCCTCCGTATTCGACGCAGCGTCTTTGCCCAGCGGGACCTATGTCTACCGTCTCGAAGCCTCGGGCCAAGTGCGTACGGGCCTGATGACGCTTATGAAGTAAACGGTCCCTGCGAAGGTCACCCATCCGAATGCTCACGCTGAAAAAACATTTACGAAGTCATTAATGTTGATGAAATAACCGGGCGCGTCCCGTCTTCACGAACACAAATGGAGGGCCTTATGAGACATACAGCGATTCTCGCGGCAGTGTTGTTGTCTGGTATACTGCTCGTTCCTGCAGATGCCAGGGGCAGTCTCATAGTTCGGCGCCCTCTTCTGCGGCCCCGGCCTGGGTTCGGCACACCTGGGAGGAAGGCAGCCGTGTTCTGCCCTATGCCATCGACGTAAACGACGAGGACGAGATATATGTAACCAAGGTGCTCTCGGATACTGCTTACACCGATTTTAATCACGTATTACCAGACTCTTCTGTCGTCCAACTAGGCGGATATGTCTACGTACAAGACAGCTTTATTGTCAGCTACGACGCCGACGGTTCGCTGCGCTGGGAGCGGCCGGGAGCTGTCCCCCGTAAAAAAACGAGATTTTTCAATGCGTTCATAGGGTACGGCATAGCAGCCGGAGACGATCGCATCTACACGAACGACGGGACACCCTATATAGACAGGGGAACTGATTATCATGTCTCCCACGGCGGCATTATGATTAATGCCTATGCCAACAACAGCGACTCGCTCCGGACCATCTTCCTCGGGGATAACCCTGCCGATATACCAGGCGTCGAGATCAATGGCCTGGGTCTCGACCGGGCCGGCAACATCTACATCGCCGGCATGTACGAAGGGGATAGATATCGATACGGGGACTCGCTCTTTTCCGGCCCGCACGCGCTTGCCGCTTTTCCCAGGGACGGCTTTCACGGTGAATCAGGCCATCCCGATATCTTTCTGGCCAGTTATACGCCCGAGGGCGCTATCCGCTGGACCCGTCGCATGGGTGGTGGAGCTCCCGATCTGTTAGAGGAGGGTCTTTTTGCGGTCGATGATGACGGAAATACGTATCTCGTCGTTAGAGACTTTTACAGTCTGGGTGTTGTGTTCGGGGAAGGCCAGCCAAACGAGGTGATATTTGGACCGAATGAAGTGCACCATGCCCTGGCGAGTTTTACCGCTGAGGGCGATCTGCGCTGGGTCCGCACTCGGAGTGATCTGGACTTTGACAGAGGGTTACATCGCCTTACCGTCGATGCTGCTGGACATCTCCTGACCGCGGGCGCTTCGACAATCACAAAATTCTCTCAGGATGGCGCCCTCTTGTGGCGCCGAGAACTCCTGGCGGATAATCTGCGCATCTCCGGCATCGCGACAGATGCCCAGGGCCACGTTTATGCAGGAGGCTCCTTTTCCGGCGACTCGCTCCGGCTTGGAGACACGGTGCTGCATCCCCCCGACCACGTACAGCCCCCAAGGAAGGATGGTTTCGTGGCGCACTACGACGCCGACGGGAATCTGCGCTGGGCCGGCCTCGCAACCGGACCGGGAGTGCAAGATATCACGGCCATAGCAGTGGGGCCCTCAGGAGATCTCTATGTCGCGGGCAAATTCCACGGAACGCTTTACCTGGGGCCGGAGAAACTGGAGCAAAGGGGTGGCGGCCTGAATATGTTCGTGGCCAAGTACGACGCCGCTACGATCGTTGCGAACGAAACCGCCCCTGAACTCCCGAGCGCCGCCACGCTGACATCGAATTACCCCAATCCCTTCACCCATGCGACGACCATCGAATACGCCTTGCCCGCATCCGGGCACGTACATCTGAGCGTGTACGACGTCCTGGGGCGAGAGGTAGCCACTCTGGTTGACGGCGTGCAGCATGCAGGAAAGCAGGCCTCCGTATTCGACGCAGCGTCTTTGCCCAGCGGAACCTATGTCTACCGGTTGCAGGCGCAGGACAAGATCATGGTGCGAACCATGATGCTCGTCAAGTGAGAGGCGTTATTCAGTGGCGTGCCCGGGAGGATTCGAACCCCCGGCCTTCTGATCCGTAGTCAGACGCTCTATCCAGCTGAGCTACGGGCACGTAACCCCGTACAAACTCTGACCTGCTCTCTTTGTTCGCCCCGGACACGTCCGTCTCCAAGCGGAAGAACCCCCCGAAATGTGAAAAGGCGGTTGGGAAAACGGCGGACATGCTATGAACATCCAGCGGGCAACGAACCGCAAGCGAACGATAGTATACCGAAGCAATCGCTTCCCTTTATTCCGCCGGGGGAAAGACGTCCACCTGCTTCAGAAAGTAAAAATGGTTCACGGGGCCGCGGCCCTGTCCGATGGCCGGGGCGTGCCGGATGGCTTCGGTCACATACCGTTTGGCCCGCGCAACGGATTCCTTAAGCGAAAACCCGCGCGCCAGATTCGCAGCAATGGCGGACGCATAGGTGCAGCCCGTTCCGTGCGTGTGCCCCGTTGCGATGCGAGTCGCGCGAAACGCACGCATCCGCTTGCCGTCGTACAGCACATCCACCGCATCGCCGGGCTCATCCACATGTCCCCCCTTGACCAGAACCGCCCTCGGTCCCATGGCATGAATCGCCGCGGCGGCTTCCTGCTGGGCTTCCTCCGAACCCATCTCGATCCCTGTAAGGCGCCGGGCTTCGTGCGCATTGGGCGTGACCAACGCGGCAAGCGGCAGAAGCCGTTCCCGGAGCGTCTCGACCGCATCGTCGCGCAACAACGGAAATCCGCTCTTGGAAATCATGACCGGATCAACCACAACCGGAGATATCTGGCGCTCCTGAAGTTTTTCCGCCACGATTTCAATGATCGCTGCGGAAGAAAGCATGCCCGTCTTCGTAGCGCCCACCGTAAAATCGTCGTACACCGCGTCGATCTGCTTTGCGATCAGATCGGGCGGAAGCTCGAAAGCATCCAGCACGGCCAGCGTGTTCTGCGCCGTGACTGCCGTTACGACGCTCGCTGCAAACACGCCCTGGGCCTGCATGGCCTTCATATCGGCCTGAATGCCGGCCCCGCCGCCGGAGTCGCTGCCTGCAATGGTAAGGGCCACGTTCATGAAACATCCTCGAAATATGCGCGCAAGGCGTTAAGATAGGCACCGGCCGCTTTTTCGGGGTGGTCGGCCCGCATAATTCCGGATAAAACAGCCACGCCGTAACTCCCTGCGTCAAGACAAGGCCCTACCCGTTCGGGAGTAACGCCGCCCAGGGCATATACAGGGACGCGTCCCTGGACATAGTGCACAAAATCGTGCAGCGCATCGATGCCCGCGCCGGTATACCCGGGCTTGCCCTGCGGATTGAAAACGGGGCTGAAAAAAAGGTATTGGGGATGATTCTGATGATCTCCCCCCATTGCGGCCCGGGCCTCGTCGGGATTGTGCGCCGACCTGCCGTAGGGTTGCCGGGGCCCGCACGAAAACCCCGGCGGCGCATCCCGCACCCCGGCATGGTAGCCGCACTGCAAGGCTTCAGCCACCTCCGGCCGGCCGTTTACGGAAAGCAGAATCGACGGAGAAGCATTCCGCAAACGTTCGACTAAACGGGCAGCGCATTCCCGGAAAAGACCAGCGGACGCCGCACGATCCCGTAAATGCACCCACAGGATCTGTCCGGGAGTTTTTTCAGGAACAGGATCGGATACCGCTTCATCGGAGGGTCTTCCGAATACACAACCGGATGCTGCTTTCACGGCTTCGACGATCCGGTCGGCGCATTCGGGGTCTGTGAATCCGTCCCCGATCAGAATGAGCCGGGGCAAACTCCACGAGGATGCACTTCCGGTGCGGTGCTTTTCCGAGGCCTCCTGTGCGTTATCCACCATGCACCCCTCCATGGGCAACGAAATCTGCGCATACGCGCGGCGCGTCGGGCGCTCAACGAGCCGTCGGCATCGCAGCCGACACGGACTCGCGCCAGGCTTGCAGCCGGGCGCGCAGCTCGGCGGCTTTCGCCGGCTGCCCGGCGGCCAGGTCATGCTGCTCGCCAGGGTCGTTATCCAGATCGAAGAGTTGCACCGTGCCGTTCTCGAAGTACTCGAGCAGTTTGTAGGGACCGGCTCGAATGGCGCCGCCGGGACTCTGCATACCGTGATTGCTGTAGTGCGGGAAGTGCCAGTAGATCGCATCGCGTTCGAACGCGCTGCCTTGTAGCGCGGCGGCAAAGCTCACGCCGTCGACGTGCTGGTCGGACCTTGCGGGCAGTCCGGCCATCTCGAGAAGGGTCGGATAGAAGTCCGTGCTGATCACCGGCTCGTGGCGAATCGCGCCGACCTGCCCCCCGCCCGGCCAGCGCACGATGAGGGGCACGCGGATGCCGCCTTCGTACAGCCAGCCCTTGGCTCCCCGCAGGGGCAGATTCGAGGTCGAGTAGGCGACGTCCAGCCAGTCCGGATTGACGACTCTCGCGGGATTGCCGAAGTTGGCCGCCGACATGCCGCCGTTGTCCGAGTAAAAAACGACGATCGTGTGCTCGGTCAACCCCAGTTCCTCAAGGGTGCGGAGCACACGTCCCATGCTCTCGTCGACGGCGGTGACCATCGCCGCGAACTCGACGTTGTCCTGGTGTTGCTTGATCGGGACCGTACGCTGGGGCAGCACCCGGTGCTCCCGATGCGAGGGCTCTTGCTGCAGAGAATCCAGTTGGGCGCGTGAGAGCGGCTCGGGATCGTCCGGGTTGCCCTCGAGGAGAAATGCCGGCCCATCAGAAGGCGCTGCTCGCGCCAGCTTCTCCCGATACCTCGTGACCAGATCCGGGCGTCCTTCGATCGGGTCGTGCACCGAAAAGTGCGAGAGGTAGAGGAAGAACGGCTCTTCGCTGCTTTGCTCGATGAACTCGACCGCGAAGCCGGCGAGACGGTCGGTCAGGTACTCGTCGTCCTCTCCTTCGACCGTCAGGCCCTTCATCAGATAGGGCGGAAAGTAGCCGCCGCGCGGGGTCGAGCCGGGGAAATCGGGCGCTTGCACATCGAAGCCCTGGTGGAGCGGACCCGCCTCGCCTGTGCCGAGATGCCACTTGCCGAAGATGGCCGTGCGATAGCCGTGCTCCTTGAAGGCCTCCGCCAGCGTGACCTCTTCAAGCGGGAGGGCGGCCAGCTTCTCGGCGCTCAGCATCTGCTCGAAGGCATGTTCTCTGCGGCCGGGCAACCAGTCCGTCAAGCGCAAGCGCGCCGGATACTTGCCGGTCATGAGCGCCGCGCGGGTGGGCGAGCAGACATGCGCCGCCGCGTAGGCGTTCGTGAAGCGCACGCCCTGCTCGGCAAGTCGGTCGATGTTCGGCGTCTCGTAGAACGAACTGCCGAAGACGCCGATATCGCTCCAGCCCAAATCGTCGACCATGAAGAAGACGATGTTCGGCGGTCTTTCCTGCGCAGCGAGTGCGATCGGAAGGCTCAGCGCGAGGAGCCACGCTGCGAGCAGGCGGCGCATCACGGAAAGCATTTTTCCGTTGATCAACATATCGATGAGAGATTTGGAAGACATGGTCCATCCGCTTGTTTGTGCGGCGTATTTTTGTGGTGGCGCCTGCCGGGCGCTGTATGTGCATAGCGGCGCGGTTCCGACGCCTCCTGTGCGTTATTCGCCGATGCGCCCCTCCATAGGCGACGAAGCCTGTGCATACGTGCGGCGCGGCATACGCCCGGACAGAAAGGCCAGCCGCCCTGCCTCCACGGCCCGGCGCATGGCGGAGGCCATCGTCACGGGATGCTGCGCATCGGAAACCGCCGTGTTCAGAAGCACCCCGTCGTAGCCCAGTTCCATCACCCGCGCCGCATCGCTCGCCGTGCCGATCCCGGCATCCACGATCAGCGGAGTATCGCGGATGATGTCCCGTATGAGCGCCAGATTGTAGGGGTTCACCAGTCCCTGCCCGCTGCCTATCGGGGAGGCCAGCGGCATGATCGCAGCGCACCCGAGATCGGCCAGTTTGCGGCATGTGATGGGATCGTCGTTTGCATAGACCATCACGGAAAAGCCGTCGTCCACGAGTTCCTTCGCCGCCCGCAGCAACTGTTCGACATCCGGAAGCAGCGTTTCGTCGTCTCCGATGACCTCCAGTTTGATCAGATGGGTTTCCAGCGCTTCGCGGGCCAGTTGCGCCACCAGCACCGCTTCTTTCGCCGTATAGCATCCGGCGGTGTTGGGCAGACAGCGATACGGCTTGAGCAATTCCAGAAGGCGTTCCCCCGACGTGTCCTGCAGGTTCACGCGCCGGATCGCTACGGTGACGAGTTCCGTGCCGGACGCCTCGAGCGCGTCCAGCATGACCCGCGGATTCGGATACCGGCTCGTACCCATGATCAGCCGGGAGGACAACGCCATGTCGCCGATTTTCAGTACATCCGGGTGTCCGTTCACCGTCATATCTATCCTCCCTGTTGCGCAGCAATCACCTCGATCCGGTCGCCGGACCGGATGGCATGGCGGTCCCATGTCCCCTTCGGCGCCACCGTATCGTTGACCGCCACGGCCATGCCCTTCGCATCGGCCGGATCGAACCCCATCTTCCGCACCAGTACGGACACCGTCGCCCGCGCCGGCACGGAATGTGTTTCCCCGTTGATCAACACATCGATGAGAGATTCGGAAGACATGGTCCATCCGCCTGTGTGTGCGGCGTATTCGTGTGGCGGCGCATGCCGTGCGCTGTCTTTGTACATAGCGGCGCATGCCGTGCGCCGGATCCGGCTTAACCGGTCCGCATATCGGACCCGGTCGTCACGCGGATACCGCCTCGAAACGTCCCGGTAAAAACGGGACGATCCATGCAGAGGTTTCTCCGGTAAGAATGTATTGCGCCACTTCTTCGGAAGCGACCGGGGCAAGCAGCATGCCGTGCCGGTAGAAACCCGTGGTCATCACTACGCCGGGTGCAGAGGAAGGGCCCAGAATGGGTAAATGATCGCGGCTTGCCGGGCGAAGCCCCGCCCATATATCGCGCACGGGGAGATCGTCGATCCCCGGCACGATTTTGCGCGCCTCCTCCAGGATAGTGTACAACCCGCCCGCCGTAACGCGCGCATCGAAGCCCATTTCCTCCATCGTGGTGCCGACAAGCACCCGTCCGCCCGGCTTGGGCACCACGCACATATGCGCACTCCGTACGACATGCTGCAAGTCGAACGGAGGCTCGGCCTCCAATTCCATCATCTGCCCGCGCACCGGACGTACAGGCGGCCGCTGATCCGCCGTCAGTCCTTCCATGCCATGCGACCAGGCGCCCGTGGCAAGCACCACGCACGATCCCTCGACCCGCTCGCCGTGTTCCGTCATGACGGCGGGAGTCCGCGCATCGGGTTCGACAGCGCGCACAGCGGTCCCTTCGCGCAGCGTGCCCCCGGCCTTCAGAAAAGAAGTCTGCAACGCTTCGACCAGCGCGCGGCTATCCACCTGGCTATCCGAAGGAGAATACATCACCGCCGCCGGTCGGGACGTGATAAACGGTTCTATATCCAGCGCCTCTGCCGGCGACAGCCACCGGATGTCCAAGCCCTGCGCCTTCATAAAATCGTAGCGGCGGCGGAGGGCTTCCGCCTCGTCCCGGTCGGCAGCCACATGCACGGCCCCTCCGACCCGAAACCCCGTCCCGATTCCGCTTTCCGCTTCAAGCGCTGCCGCAAACGCCGGCCATCTCCGCAGGCTTTCTCGGTTGAGCCGGTAGAGTTCCGGGTCCTCGAACCCGATTTCCGCATCCGGCGCCAGCATGCCTGCCGCCGCCCAGGAAGCCCCGCGCCCGGCTTGATCCCGCTCGAAAAGATGTACGGACCGACCGGCATGCAGCAAGCGCCAACCCAGCGCAAGCCCCGCCACGCCGCCGCCGACAATGAGCACGGATCTGTCAGAAGGAGGTGTTTTCACAGAATCGGGCATGAGAAAACAACGCGCGGAAAAAGATAACCGCCGCAAAAACACCGGCGGATGGCATTTTCGGAAAATTAGCAGGCCGGGGAGCGGTATGCAAACGGGAATGTTCCTGAAACCTCCGTGGATCGGATTCGGATTGCTGAACCGATCAGCCGGGCTTTGATCCCATCGAAGGAAATCTTCTTCAGCAGGTTCCAAAGGACATCCGCTGTGCAATCATTGGTTCACACACATGGAAAATATCCGGCTTCATTGGACAAACCATCACCCGGCTCGTATGTTTGGAAAGGATATGTACGGTCCGGGCAAGCGGACGCTATATCGTGGAGCGATCCCGGCCGTAGAAAAAAGGGACATCCCCCGAAAGCGCATGAAATATCCCTGCTGGTACTTGCGCCGATCCGGTCATGCACTGGCCCTGCTCGTGCTTGGGTGCGGCATGGGATCGACCGGTGCGTTCGGGGCTTATGAGCCGGAAAGCCGTCATGTTTCGGCATTCGTCCATGCCGCCGGCAATCCGGTCGGTCCGGACGATGTGCATAGCGCCGGGGCGCCTCCCGCAACCTGTCAGGGGCCAATGCAACCCGGGCCCAGGCGTACAAACGAAACGTTGCAGCGCAGCGGCATCGCAGAGCAAGTCAGATACGGCCCTGCGCGGACGAACGATACCGGCGAGGAACTCTACAGAAAGGCCTGTGCAACCTGTCATGGCGCAGACGGCAGAGGCGCTCCCGCGGCCTTACTGGGGTTCGATATTCCGCTTCCCGATTTCACCGACTGCAACTTCGCCACCCGCGAACCCGACGCGGACTGGCTTGCGGTGGCCCATCAAGGAGGGCCCGTGCGCGGGTTCGCCCGGGAGATGCCGGCCTTTGGCGATGCGCTGACGCAGGACGAACTGCAAAAGATACTGGATCACATTCGCACCCTGTGCCCGGACGACGAATGGCCGAGAGGCGAATTGAATACGCCGCGCCCCCTGGTGACCGAAAAAGCGTTTCCGGAAGACGAGGCGGTGCTGACGACCACGGTCGATATCGTAGCCAGCAGGGGCGCCATTCTCCATGAACTGCTCTATGAAAAACGATTCGGCGCGCGCAATCAGTTCGAGGTGGTCGTACCGTTCGGCTTCGAGGAGCATAGGCAAGGCGGGCAACTCGGGGATGTAGCGCTCGGTTTGAAACGCGTCATGCTCCAGAGCTTGTCGCATGGCAGCATACTTAGTCTCGGGGGCGAAGTGATTCTGCCCACGGGGCGCAAAAACAGGGGCATAGGAAAAGGTCTGACGCGCATCGAACCCTTTGCTTCGTACGGGCAGATTCTGCCTGCGGACGCTTTTCTGCAATTTCAGGGTGGTTTCGAACTCCCCCTGGATCGGAATGCAGCGGCGGACGAGGCTTTTTTTCGCGGCGTGGCAGGCAAAAGCTTCACGCAGGGAAACTGGGGGCGCACCTGGTCGCCCATGCTGGAAGTACTCGGAACCCGTCCTCTGGGGGCGGAGGGCGTTTTGCATTGGGATATCGTGCCCCAGGCGCAAATCACCCTGAACCGGCGGCAGCACGTGATGCTCAACATCGGACTCCGTATTCCCGCAGATCAGTACGCCCGCGATGCGCAATTTATAGTCTATCTGTTGTGGGAATGGTTCGACGGAGGTTTTTTCGAGGGCTGGTAACCTGTATCTGACCGGAAAATGTACCCATGAGCGGAAAGCTGCTTCTGGTAATTCTTGTTGCTTCGGCAGGATTGGCATTCGTTCATCCGCTGTTCTTCTCCGTGCCCCCGCAGGCGCCGGACACGGCTTCTTCCGAAACGGACCCGCACCTGTTCGCGACCGGCGCCGCGTGCATAAGTTGTCATAGCAATCTGATTACCCCTTCCGGCGAGGACATCTCGATCGGCACGGACTGGCGCGCTTCCATGATGGCCAATTCGGCCCGCGATCCGTATTGGCAGGCCGCAGTGCGGCGGGAAACGATGGATCATCCGGGGGCGCAGGCCCGCATCGAAGACGAGTGCGCCGCCTGCCATATGCCCATGTCCCGCTTTGAGGCAAAGGCTGCGGACAAACAAGGGCAGGTCTTTTCTCATCTGCCGGTCGGGGAAAAGACACACCGCACCGACGATCTGGCCGCCGATGGCGTTTCCTGCACCGTATGCCACCAGATTACCGCCGATAATCTGGGCGCCAGAGAAAGTTTTACGGCCGGATTCGTGATCGATACGGAGACACCGATCGAACAACGCGCCATTTTCGGGCCCTATGAAGTGGACACAGGCCGCCGAACCGTGATGCATTCCGCATCGGGGTTCCGGCAAGTGGAATCGCTTCATATTCAAAAGTCCGAACTATGCGCGACATGCCATACCCTGTTTACGGAAGCGATCGGGCCCACGGGAGAGATTGCAGGCGAACTGCCCGAGCAAGTCCCGTATCTGGAATGGCTCCACAGCGCCTACCGCGAAGAACAAAGTTGTCAGTCCTGCCACATGCCTGTCGTGGAGGATACCACAACCATCTCCTCCGTATTGGGTGAGGGGCGAACCGGTGTTTCCCGGCATGTATTTCAGGGAGGCAACTTCTTTATGCTCCGCATGCTCAACCGGTACCGGGCCGAACTGGGCGTAGAAGCCCTCCCGAACGAACTGGAGGCCACGGCCCGACAAACCGAGCAGCATTTACAAACCAGGACCGCGCGTATCTCGATAGAAAACGCCGAACGGGTGCAAGATGCATTGCACGTCGAGGTTCGTCTTGAAAACCTGGCCGGGCATAAACTTCCGACGGGGTATCCCTCCCGCAGAAGCTGGATTCATTTTACGGTGCGCGACCGGAACGGGACGCCTGTTTTCGAATCCGGCGGGATCCGGTCCACGGGCGAAATTCCGGGAAACGACAACGACACGGATCCGGCACGCTACGAACCCCATTATCAGGAAATCACGCAAAGCGATCAGGTGCAGATCTACGAGTCCGTAATGGTCGATACACAGGGTCTGGTGACGACGGGACTTTTGCAGGGAGTGCGGTACATCAAGGACAATCGACTGTTGCCGAGAGGGTTCGACAAAGCGTCCGCATCCGAGGATATAGCAGTCCATGGACGGGCAAGGGAGGACATCGATTTTGCGGGAGGAACCGACACCGTACGCTATATCGTCGATGTGAGCGGACAGCAAGGCCCCTTTACCATGCAGGCCTCGCTCTGGTATCAGCCGATCGGCTACCGGTGGGCCCATAACCTGAAGGACTACGACGCGCCCGAAACCAATCGATTCGTCGAATTCTACGATGCCATGTCGGACATATCCGGCATACCGCTTGCAACGACGGAAATCGTCGTATCCGGGCCTTGAAACGGCTTCGGCGGCCTCAGCTCAGCCCCAGCATCAGGCCGCCCTGGTAGACGATAAGTGAGCACAGGTAGGCAAGCCCTGTCATGTATAGCCACATGACCACCGGCCAGCGCCATGTGTTCGTCTCGCGCCGGGCAATGGCAAGCGTACTCATGCATTGCAGCGCAAACACGAAGAACACCAGCAGGCTCAGCGCCACCAGCGGCGTAAAAACAGGCCGTCCGTCCGGATAACGGTCGGCTTTGAGGTAATCGCGCAGGACAGGGCTTGTCTCATCGGCGTCGCTGACACTGTAGAGCGTGGCAAGCGTGCTGACGATGACTTCGCGCGCGGCAAACGCCGCAATGATGCCCGCGGTGATCTTCCAGTCGAAGCCGAGGGGTTGCATGACGGGCTCTAATGCGCGGCCAAACCGGCCGATGAAGCTGTGGCGGATCAGGTAACCGGCTTCGGCATCGGCCAGACGAGCTAAATCGTCTTCGTATTCCTGCTGCGCCTCGTACAGCGCCTGGGCGTTGGCAACCTGACCGGGGTATTGATTGCGCAAGGCGTCGAAGGCCGCCCCGGCTTCGGGATCGTTTTCGGGATCCGCCGAGAGAAAACGCATCGCCTCGGCAACGGGAGGCTGAGCAAGCAAGTCGGGGATGGGCATACCTTCCTGCCCCGCGATCCGATCGTATGCGTCCTGATGTCGGGTCTCGATAGCCGTCCGTTGCGCCAACAGGTCCGGGCCGAGCTGCGCTTTGGGATAACTGGCCAAAAACCAGAGCACGATGCTCAGCAGAAAGATGATCTTTCCTGCACGATAAACGAATATCTTCGACCGTGCGATCATTCGCCAGAAGAGGTATCGCATCTTCGGCCGCCGGTACGGCGGCAACTCCATGGCAAAGAAAGACGCCGAGCCTTTGAAAACGTATCGTTTCAGGATCCAGGCCGCTACGAAAGCGGTCAGGGTGCCCATAAGGTACATCGTGAACATCGTCAGGCCCTGGTAGCCGAAAACCCCGAAGAGTTTGCCCGCCGGAATAAAGGCGGCGATGAACAGGGTATAGACCGGCAAACGCGCCGAGCAACTCATCAGCGGGGCAACCATGATCGTGATAATCCGGTCGCGTTCGTTATCGAGCGTCCGGGCCGCCATGATGCCGGGAATAGCGCATGCGAAACTGCTCAACAGGGGCACCACCGAACCGCCGCTGAGCCCCACCCTCTTCATCAGCCGGTCCATGATGAACGCCGTGCGGGCCATGTAGCCGGAATCCTCCATCAGTCCGATGAAGAAAAAAAGCAGCAGGATTTGCGGCAGAAAAATCAGGACATTGCCCACTCCCGCGATGGCCCCCTCAACCAAGAGGTCCGTAAAAACGCCGCCGGGCAACGTGTTTCGCACCAGGGAGCCCAGTCCCGCCACTGCCGCTT
Organism: Rhodothermales bacterium; assembly: GCA_965117025.1. Taxonomy (GTDB): domain Bacteria; phylum Bacteroidota; class Rhodothermia; order Rhodothermales; family VXPQ01; genus VXPQ01. Next base: position 2,377,754 of record OZ220746.1, on the reverse strand, counting down.
CGATCAGGTCCATGGCCGGAACGGCCCAGGAAAAGACCGCCTGGAAAACAATCACGAGAACGGCAAGAAATATCGGGAGGCCGAATATCCGATGTGTCAGCACCGCATCGAAACGGTCCGACCATGTCTTTTTCGAGGAGGCCTTGTGCCGTGCCGTCACTTGCGCAACAATGGGGCCGAGCCATGTATAGCGTCCCGTGATCTCCGCCTGGCGATAAGGCGCCTTGCGCGCCTCCAGGGTTTCCTGTACCGCCAGCACCGCTGCATGAAACGCCGGGGCGCGTATCGCCCAGTACGCCATGGCCTTCTCGTTGACAAGCGCGTGCAGGACCTCGTTGAAACGATGATTTTCGGGAAGATCGGGGACATGCTCGGCAAGTATTTCGCACAGCGGCCCCACATGCGCCGCAACAGCAGGCATCAGCGTCCAGCGCTGCGCCGGCGCAGGTGAAGGAATATCCAGAATGGTGCGACGCAGCGCATCAACGCCTTCTTTGTGAAGCGCCGCCATCGGAACGATCGGGAGACCCAATGCTTTACCGAGCGCTTCCGCATCAATCGACAGATCACTCTCCCGCACGGTATCCATCATATTCAGCGCCACGATGACCGGAAGACCCAGGTCCATCACCTGCGAAACCAGATACAGGTTGCGCTCCAGGTTGGTGGCATCCACCACGCAAACGACCAGATCGGGCGGCGTCTCCCCCTCAATGCGTCCCACGAGCATGTCGTAGGCGATCTGCTCGTCGAGCGACCTGGGATTGAGACTGTATGTCCCCGGCAGATCGACTACTTCGACGGTCTCCGCCCCGATAAGCCGCCCGCTCTTGCGCTCGACGGTGACGCCGGGGTAATTGGCCACTTTCTGACGCCGACCCGTCAATAGATTGAATACCGTCGTCTTGCCGACATTGGGATTGCCGATCAGGGCAACCCGGCGCAAGTCGGGCGGCGTATCCGTCAGTGGAGGGACCGGCTCAGGTTCGACCATCGGAAATGATAACCCCGGATCGGGATATTGAACCAGAAAATTGCAAATGCCGGATGTCGGCTATCTTCTCCTCACCCCACCATCCTTTACGGACAGGCTCATGCTCGCTCAACGCGGATCATCGCAGCTTCATGCTTGCGGATCGAGAGGTGATATCCGCGCACTTTCAGGTCTATGGGATCACCCAGTGGAGCATACCGTACGACTTCGACACGCGTACCGGACAACAGGCCCATCTCCAACAGACGGTCGGGCGGGTCAGGACCTGCAAAGCCGGTCACGATACCACACTGTCCGGGCTCAAGTTCTTTCAGTGTCATAACGCGACGGCCGGACTTCCGAAGATGCGCATGGCCAGTTCGCGCCGAAGGCCGATGCGGCTCCCGGACACGCGAACAATCAACTTGTCGGAGTTTTGCAGGATGGCGACGTGCGCTCCTTCGCGCAGGCCCAGTTCGCGCACACGCTGTGCAGTGGCCGGCTCAAGGCCTAAAAAGGCCAGTTCGATATCGCTGCCGTTGCCGAAGCTGGTCAGGGGCGCCATGAATTCGTTTTCGTAAATACAGAACCTGATAAAGCGCTGTCAATTTAGACTTAATACAAATAAATAGCCCGGCGGCCATGCCTCTTCACAAAATCTTCAAAATTAAACGGGTAGGTGCACCGAATCCTGTGGATGTGCAACGGCAGCACAAACGCTCCGCAGGGGCTTGACAGCCGAACGCCCGCCGACGTATTCTTCCAGAGCCTAACGAAAACCGCTCGCCAAAGCAACATGGCGTGACGCGACAGTACACGTAAAGCACTATCCAACCCTTACGGACCATTTCCATGCAAACAACGAAATCGTCTTCGATCAGCCAAACCATGCAGGACGCCATCAACGATCAGATCCAGGCTGAATTGGAATCCGCCTATCTGTACCTGGCTTTGGCAGCGCGCATGGAGCAACTCAACCTCAAGGGCTTTGCGCACTGGCTGCGTTTGCAGTGGCAGGAAGAAACACAGCACGCCCTCAAGTTCTACGATTATCTTCTCCAGCGCGATGGGGTCGTGCAGTTGAAGGCACTGCCGATGCCGGTATACGAAGCCGAGACGCCCCTCGAAATCTTCGAACTCGTCCTGAAGCACGAACAGTACATCACCCGGCGCATCAACGACCTCTACGCGCTCTCAAGCAAAGAACGCGATTATGCCTCGCAGACGCTGCTGCAATGGTTTGTCGACGAACAGATAGAAGAGGAAGAATCCGCCCGCGACATCATCGACGACCTGCGCCTCGTCGGCGATTCCGGCGCCAGCCTTTTCCTGCTCGACCGTGAACTCGGCCAACGCCAACCCGAAGAAGAGGAAGAATAGTAACGGATAGCACCTTATCCGCGCAGCCGCTCATTGAAGAAATCAATGGTCCTTTTCCAGGCCAGTCTGGCGGCTTCCTCATCATAGCGCGGAGTGGTGTCATTGTGGAAGCCGTGGTTCACATTCGGGTAGAAGTGGGCCGTATATTCCTTCTGGTGCTCCATCAATGCGGCCTCGTACGCCGGCCATCCTGCATTCACCCGCGCGTCAAGCCCTGCAAAATGAAGAACCAGCGGAGCCTGGATCGAGGATACTTCTTCCGCAGCAGGCTGCCCGCCGTAGAAAGGAACCGCCGCAAGCAGCCCCGGCGCCCGCACCGCCATCATGTTGGAAATCCATCCGCCGAAACAGAATCCGACGACACCCACGTTGCCGCTGCATGCGGGATGGGCTTTCAGATATTCATAGGCCGCGATAAAATCTTCCAGCATCTCTTCGCGGTCCCGTTCCCGTTGCAGGACCCTCCCGTCATCGTCGTTGCCGGGATACCCGCCAAGCGGCGTTAGCGCATCCGGGGCCAGGGCGATAAAATCAGCCAGCCCCGCCCTTCTGCACACATCCTCTATGTGCGGATTGAGTCCCCGGTTTTCATGCACCACCACCACACCCGGCAACCTGGATTCATTGCCGACCGGCATGGACAACAGGCCCCGCATCCTGCCCCCGCCCTTCGGTGAATCATACTCGACGTATTCTTCATCCAGACGCGGATCCCCCGCCCTTACCTGTTGCGCAGCGGCATAGTCCGGGGACAGGTAATCGATAATGGCTGCGACGGTAAGCCCGCCCACGGCATACCGGGAAACCCGTTCCATGAACTCGCGGCGATCGATCTTGCCATGGACATAGCGATCGAAAAGATCAAACACCTCCTGACCCAACTGCCCGTTTTCAATGTTCTTCATCGGAATGCCCCTCCGTTCGGCAAGCGGTACGGTTAAAATATTTCGCGGCGTATAAACAACCCGGCGTTAAGTTTCACCTTCGGAGCCGGGCCGGCTTCATCGAAATTGACAGCTACCCCAAACTGCAGACCGTGACGATCCAGCCCTGCGCGCATCCATTGAGAACTGGTAATATGCTCGCTTGCATCAAACACGTTCACTGCCTGTAGAGAGGCATAGAAATTGTATTTTTCGTTTATTCCGACGGCATATCTCGCGATGGCGAACATTGTATAGGAAGGATCGCTTTCAACGGTAATACGAGGAGAAAAAAGAATAAACCAATGCGGTCCTGCATGGATATATTGCAATCCTGCAGCGGGACTGAATCCGGGCTTGGTCGCATACGCGGCGCCTCCCGTAATCCGGAAATTTCCTGGCAGTTCGTAAAACAACATATTCTGCACGACTAAATTATCATTGCTTTTATCATCATAGTCCATTGTGAGGCTATTCACGTGAAAAAAACCAATATTGGAATCCGTATTGAATTTTTTGCTCATCACCACATTGGCTGATGCATAGCGCTGACCGGCCATAAATTCAATGGGTACGGGTTGCGCATGAGAAGATTGATCGCCGGTAACGCCGACGATTAAAACACCAACAAGCGACACAATCCACGTTTTCATGCAGTAGAGCCGAGGATAGGACAGATTGCAATACCCCTCGACTTCAAAATAGCCATTAGGGCCTGTTAATACTATGCAGCAATGCTCTGTTTCGTCAGGCACGGCGTCAATCAAGGCGCGAGGAGTGAAGTTTGGTGATTCCAAATGAGCGACGAGCAACGAAGAGTGACGCCGTGACCGGCGGAACCCGAAGGGCGGGGCCTCTTTTCCCGCCATGCGGCGTTGCCGCTCGCTTATGTGGCTGGGCCACAATGCGCTCGCGGCGCCTGACCTGACAGGAAAACAGGCCCCGCAGAGCGCCGCTGCATAGTATTAACAGGCCCTAATTCAGGAAGTTGTAATTCAGCTTGATCAGGAAGGCGTTCTCGGGAAAGACATCGAAGGTGTTGCTGAATTGATCGTTGATCGAACGATCGTAAGGCGAACGGATCATAGGTGCGAGAGGATTCAATATGTCTTCCGCTTCTCTGCCATGCGTCCAGACAACGAACAGTACAGAGCCGGGACGGTATTCCCAGCGCAGCACGAGATTGGAGTTCAGGCTGCTGAATGCAAATTCATCGCGCTTCGGATAGGCATCAAAGTCAGTCAGGTGGTCCCGATCCTGTTGAATCCGGAAACGGTCGTAGCGTCCCCTCGCCGCGAAAAGCTGACTGTAGAGCTGCAAAGACAACTTGGGTGTCAGGGTAAACGTGCCGCGCAGCGTAATGTCCGCCGAACGCGTATCCCTCGCGCCAAACACGGATACATAATACTGGTCGACGCCTGTGGGATCGACACCGGCGAGAATGGCGTCCAGCGTTCCGTGATCATCGAACGCTACAAAATCCGCATCAGTCAAACCGGACGGTGAAGACGCTTCCCGCCCGATGCGCCAACCAGCCCCGGAGCGCAGCAAGGTTTCGTTTGCGGACCAGGCCAGCACATCGCGTTCCCACTCGCCTTCTATTTGGGCAGACAACGACAAACGATTACTGGCATTCCATTGTCCTTCGAGGCTGACTTCCGATTCTGTGCCTCCATCGCCGTAAAATGCTAAATCCAGTCCCGGCTCGATTTGCCAGTTCCGTCTTTCGTCGGTTTGGAACCGCCCTTGAATGGCAAAACTCCCTGGTGGAGACCAGGGCAGCAGTCCGCGTGTCTCGTACAAATCGTACCCCCCGAACGGATTTTCATATTCAAGGCCAAAAATGATGGACTGGAAACCGCGGAGCGTCCACCGGGAACCAAAATCCAGGCGCTGTCCGAGATCCAGCCCTTCCCGGTAGGAGAATTCCTGAACGAAGAAGATACGCGCTCCGGCTCGCGAGAAAGGGCCAAAGGGCCTTCCACCATTGACCTGGTGCTGCATGGAGGAGAGCAGCGCAATGAAATTGGTCTCGCGAAGTTGGCCTATATCGTTTGGATTAAAGGCGTCGCTGAATACATCCAGCCCTGCGAACCCATACCAGGCCCCCTGTCGTTTGCGCGCCCATAGCTTGCTGGCGAACCCGGTCTCTCCGCCGATATCCGCATCGATCCGGTTTCGGTTCGTAAGCGCAAAAAACCCCTCGATGCCGTACCGGTTTTCGAGAAACCGGAGATCCCAGTCCGCACCTGCCGCCAGGCTTCGCAAGTGGTTCCCGCCCACATTGGATCCTTCGAACAGGGTTACGATGCCCCCCACGCTCGAATAGGATCCGATTTGCTGGCTCGCCCGTCCGACGCCATACCCTCGCGAAGGACTGAAATCGGATCCCGTCGCGGCGCCCAACACGCCAAAGGAAAGACCTGAGCCTGTGCGTCCGGAAAGCTTCGTGGCGCCAATAATGGGGGCATCCGCCCCTATCCGGCGCGTATACAGAAGCCGTCCGGGGCCGACGGAAAATTCGTAGATATTGATGCCCTCCACGAAGAAAGGGCGCCGCTCCTGGAAAAAGGTTTCGAAGGCCGTGAGATTCAATACCGCCGGGTCGGCCTCGACCTGACCAAAATCCGGATTGATCGTCGCATCCAGCGTAACGTTCGTACCGAGACCTATCTTCATATCCCCGCCCACATCGAAGGTGCGGCTGCTTGCCCGTTTTCCGGCAACCTCCTCGCTTTCGAGGGTGTTCACCCCGGTGACGGTATAGGGTATGATTTGTACATTGCGCCGGGGCTTCACATCCCGAATGCCTTCCAGACGACCAAATTGGGCCACCAGGTTGGTCCGCTCCGTGCGGGGCACATGGGGCCACTCCGATTGTTCGCCGAGCCGGGGAATCCTGCGCGTGAATTGAACTCCCCATGTTTGCGTGGGCGCCTCCGAGAAACGCAGCATGCTATATGGAATGCGCATCTCCACAACCCACCCCTCTTGCGTGGTGCGTACATCCGAATACCATACGGCATCCCAGGAAGGATCCATGCCTCGGGGCGCATTATTACCTCCGCCGCCGCCACCCGGCCCGCCGCCACCGCCGCCGCCACCCGGCCCGCCGCCGGTTGCTCCGGTTCCCGTCTGAAGCGCATCGAATTGTACGCCGGCCGCATTCACGCCAAAGACATAGGCGGTGCGCCGGTCGAAATAGGCGTCTACAGCCACCAGAAACCAGTCGGCCCGATTGAAATCGTCCCGCCGCCCCAATGCCCTTTCAATAGCCCCCGGTTCCTCGTCATGGAGCAATGCCCCGACGTAGAGATTATTCGCACCATACAAGACACGAACTTCCGTTTCCTGAAATGCCGGGGCGCCGTCCACAGGTTCGTATTGCCTGAAACCGGATACGGCGACGGCCTTTTGCCAGACCGCTTCGTCCAATATGCCGTCGAGAGCGATTTCTTCTTCGACAAACAGGGCCTGCATGACGCCCTCGTTTTCCCGCTCTATCGGAAAGGGCGGCGCACTCGTCTGGGCCGTGACCTGGAAGGCAGGCGGCAGGATGCATACGGCGAACACAGCCGCAACGAATGCCGAAACATGTGAGAAAATCAGTGCATCACGTTGCATGGAGACCACAGTTTCAAGGAAAAAGATTGCCCGATATATCCTGTTTCGTCGATGCGCAAATTTCCAGGCGAAAGCCATGGCGGCGCCAAGGTCATATGATTAGACCCCAAATATCGGTTCCGCATTCCATGACATGCTTCTTTTATTTGTAACCGATAAAATACATATCCAGCTGCGTTTGCGTTATATTTCATAGTTGTATTTTCTGTATTTCCGGCTTTTTTCTGCATCTTCCTCTCTGATCTTTTCCGGCTACCCTCCATGTACCACAGGATGCGCTTCGCAAGCCGTGCAATGCTTGCGTCTCTCTTCTTTTTTCTGACCTTGCTCCTTGCGCTTCCCGCCACGGCGCAGCAAGCAGAACAGACGGGGACTTACGCTACCAATAACAGCGCAGCCGATAGCTCTCCGGGCGCCGCCCCCGCAATACGCGCGGTTAAGAGCAACAGCAACGCCCTGCCCGCCCTCGACGGCGACGTACTGGGCGACCCCGCCTGGTCCGACATCGAACCTGCCACCGGATTTATCCAAATCACCCCGAACGAGGGGCAACCGGCCTCCGAGCAGACCGCGGTCCGCATCCGGTACACCGAACAGACCCTGTACGTCGGGGTCGTGTGCTATGACCGCGACCCGGCGCAGATCATCGTGTCGGACAGCCGCCGGGATGCGGATCCACAGGAGGCCGACAGTTTCAGTCTCATTCTGGACACGTACCGTGATCGCCAGAACGGATTCATCTTCGGTACGAACTCCGCTGGAATCGAATACGATGCGCAGGTAACGAACGAAGGCCAGAACAGCGGGCGGTTCTCCCAGGGCCCGCGCAACCAAAGCGGTTCGGGCGGCGGACTGAACGTAAACTGGGATGGTGCATGGACGGTCCACACGGAAACGGGAGCGTACGGATGGAGCGCCGAATTCGCCATTCCACTGCGCACCTTGCGCTTTGCGACCGGGGAAAATCAGGTGTGGGGCATCAACTTCGAACGCCGCATCCGGCGCCGGAACGAAACCGCCTACTGGGCCCCGCTTCCCCGGCAATACACGCTCGCGCGCGTTTCGCTGGCCGGAACACTGAAAGGTTTGGACATCCAGGCGCCGCGCAATCTGCAAATCATCCCGTACGCGCTTGGACAAGGCGCCCGCACCACCGACTCCTCGGAGTTGCACACCACCTCGGAATATTCAGACCCGGAAGGGGATGTCGGCATAGATCTGAAGTACAGCCTGACCCCGAGTATGACGCTCGACGTCACGTACAACACCGACTTTGCCCAGGTCGAGGTGGACGAGCAACAAATCAATCTGGACCGCTTCAATCTTTTCTTCCCGGAAAAACGGCCCTTCTTCCTGGAGAACGCCGGCGTGTTTTCAGTGGGCGCGCCGGGGCAGATCGACCTGTTCTTCAGCCGGCGCATCGGGATCGGCGCGGGCGGCGTAGCGGTACCCATTCTCGGCGGCGCGCGCCTCTCCGGCTCGGTGGGCGATTACCGGATCGGGGTGCTCAATATGCAAACCCGGCAACTCGGTGGAGAAGAGATTCCCGGGAATAATTTCAGCGTGGCGCGCCTCAAGCGCGAGTTTCCGAACCGGACCTTCGCCGGCGTGCTTGTTACCAACCGGCAGGGCGTGGGTGATCTGGCGGCCGAGAATGATTACAACCGCGTATTCGCGCTGGACGGTCAGCTCGGTATCGGACAGTATGGCTTCATATCGGGTTTCGGGGCATTGTCGGCGACGCCGGGTATGTCGGGGAAAAACTATGCGTACCGGGCAACTGCCAACTACAACTCCCAGGCCTGGATGCTGAACGCGGCGTATGCCGAAGTAGCCGACAACTTCAATCCGGAACTCGGTTTTATGCAACGGACATCCGCCTACCGGTATCTTAACGGCCTTGTTTTTTACCGGTATCGTCCCGACTTCCTCCGTTTTCACGAACTGCGCCCGCATGTCAGCTACTATGGGTACTGGGGGTTCGACAGGGTGTACGAAACAGGTTTTCTGCACATCGACAACCACTGGGAGTGGGAAAACGGCTGGGAAATTCACACGGGCATCAACTTCACCACCGAAGGCGTCCGGGAAGCCTTTCAAATCAGTGAAGGCGTGTGGGTGCCGAGGAAATCGTACCATCACCGGGAAGCCATGATCGTCGGCATCACGGACGAAAGCCTCCCGCTCAGCCTGAGCACCCGGGTTATTGCGGGAGGATTCTTCGGAGGCGATCGCGTGACGATCCTTTCCACCATCCGCGCACGGGCGGGGGATGCATTCAACACGGAGATCGGTCTGAGTCAAAACTGGGTGGACCTGCCGGGCGGCAAATTCACCGCGAATCTGGTGCGTACCCGGCTTTCGTATTCCTTCACTCCGCGCATCTATCTGCAAACGCTGCTTCAGTACAACAGTGCAGCAGAACTCTGGTCCATGAATTTGCGATTCGGGTGGCTGCAATCAGCAGGAACGGGCCTGTTCATCGTCTTCAACCACACGTCCGACTATGACCTGGACAGGGAGTTCGGAGCCTTCAACCCGGAATTCACAGACCAGGCAATCATTATCAAGTACTCGCGGCTGCTGAACGTGCTGCGGTGATATAAAGAATATCTATAAAGGTGATATAACAAGGAGATCTATAAAAAAGCCGGGGAGCGCTCAAAGCGCCCCCCGGCAATACGATAAAGTTAAATGTGCACGCACCTACCCGCGCACTATTTATCCCACCACATACGCGTAGTCAACTCGTCCGGGCCTTGGCGAGATACGGCGGCACTATAATTTTCCGGATTCGCCACGGCTTCCGCCTCGCGGTAACGCAAGCGCCGGGGAATGGTGCCCCCGGTCACATTGCCGGGAAATACCACGGGAGTCAATTCGGGATACCCGGTCCGCCTCCAGTTGGCATACCCCTCATACTCGTTCAGCAGCGTCGCCGCCCATATCTGCTCGTTGATCTGTTGCATCCCGGCAGCCGCATTGTACGGATGCGCCGCAAGATATGCATCGATATCGGCGTCGGAAATGACCGCATCTGCGCCGTACATGGACAGGTACTGCATGGCGGCGCGTACGCCGTTGGCGTAATGGGTCGCTGGATCCCCGCCATGCCAGCCCCGAACCGCCGCCTCGGCCTTGAGCAATTCCACCTCGGCATAGGTCATAAAGAACATGGGGTCGTCCCGTCCCTGAATAACCGGGTTCGGCCGCATATACACGTCCATGCCGCACGGGGTGGCGCCGCTATCGCAGGAAACCCAACTGGGATCGTTCTCGATGCCGTTCACCGCATCTGATCCACCCGCGACCTTGCCGTTGGGCATGCCTACCGGATCGCCGCCTGCGACAGGAATGGTTCCGTATACTCCCAAGCGCGGATCGCCATGCGCCACCATCCAGTCCACAAAGAATTTACTCAGACGCGGATTGTTATCTGCAGCGAAAACCTGTCCGTTTCCGTTTTGCCACCCGGATGGATCGTTATGCGGCACATAGGCAATGTCGTCGTTGCTTTCCATAGTCCCCCCGGCGATGGCTTTCTGCACCCAACTCTGCGCGGCTCCGGGGTCTACCTTGACCAGCCGCATCCCCAGGCGCAACATGAGCGAATGGGCCAACTTGCGCCATTGGCCCACATCCCCCTGGTATATGAGGTCGCCTCCCCCGTACGTGGGACTACCCGGAGTAAGCCCAGCAGCGGCAGCCTCCAGCTTCGCCAGCATGTCGGCGTATATTTCGCTCTGGGCATCATACTTCGGCTGCGTAATGCCGTCAATAAAGCCCCTGCCCGCTTCGGAGTACGGGATGTCCCCGTACAGATCCGTCAGCCGGTGGTACATGATCACCCGCGTAATCTGGGCGATGTGAAGCATATTGGCCTGTTCAGGATCTTCGCTGGTCTGCAGCAGCAAATCCTCGATGTTCCTGGCGATATTGTTATAGTAATTATCCCACATCGCGGCAGAGTACGAACCGATGTACGTGTACTTGTCGCCTGCCCAATAGCCCGGCAGCGTAGCGAAATGCTGGATCATGGTGGAACTGTAGATCAGGTTCGTCCGCCAGTTTTCGTAACGACTGCCGCTGATCCTGAGCTGGATGTTCGTCAGTTTGAAATTCGGATCAATCTGACTGGCTTGCGTCGGGTTCACGTTTATATCTTCGAACCCGCTATCGCACGAGGCCAAAACCAGCAGGCAGAGGATCAGCAAGATGCCCGAAAAGAACTTCTGAGGGTTGGTCATGAATCTGTTCTGGTATAGCGTGATTGGATAACTATAGCCTCACATTGACATTGAAGCCAATGCTGCGCGTCTGCGGAACACCGGAGTGCTCCAGGCCGATGCCTTGCTGCGTGTTGTTGAAAATGGACTCCGGATCGAGGTTATCCACGTTGCTGTAAAGCAGCCAAAGATTGCGGGCTACCAACGAAACCGTAGCAACCTTGACCGGTGTGTTGGCAAGCAGCCGCGCAGGCAAGCGGTAACCCAAGCTCAGCTCGCGGAGTTTGACGAAACTGGCGTCGTATACGAATTCCTCCCCAATGAAGCCGCCGCCAATGCGGCTCCAGTAGTCCTGGGGGTTTGCCTGTACAGTGTTCGGATTGCCATCGGCGTCCACGCCTTCGCCCACGATGAAGCCTTCCTCGCGGCCCTGGAGCGTGTTCTTGTGCAAACCGTTCGAGTACCCGGCGCTATTGGTGACCGAGAAAATATCGCCTCCAAAGCGCATATCGATCAGCATGCCAAGGCGAAATCCTCTCCAGCGCAGCGTATTGCTGACGCCTCCGAGCAGGTTGGGCGTGCCATTGCCGAGGACGCACAGGCCGGGCGTTCGCATAGGCAACCCGTCGGCATCGTGTACGATGTCGCCCGTGGCATTGCAGAAATCGTCTACGGTTTCGCCGGAGACGGGATCAACCATAGTCGGCACATTCTGACGCAGGTACTTGCGGCCCTTGATGGAACCGTAGGGCTCGCCCACATCCGCCGTCACGAAGTTGCCGCGATGGCGACTTTCTGCAAGCACAAGCGATGTCTGCCCTTCAATCAGGTCCACCACCTCGTTGGTGTTGCGTGAAAGGTTCACGTCCAGATCCCAGCGCCAGTCCCCCGTGCGATACGGCGTGGTGGTGAGCAACAATTCCACGCCGCTGTTCTTGATTTCGGCGGCGTTGATAACCTGGCTTCCGAAACCGGAGGCGTTCGATATGGTCGTCGAAAGAATCTGGTCGGTCGCGGACTGAGTGTAGTACGTAAAGTCCAGCCCCAGGCGGTTGTCCATGAAGCGAATGTCTAACCCGCCCTCAATGCCGACGCTGGAGGAGGGCTTGAGGCTGGCCAGCGGAATCCGGCCCTGGGCGATCGCGCCGCGCGGTTGTCCAAGATGGCTTCCCGCCAAACTGTAGGTCAACGCCAGCTGATACGGATTGGTGTCGCCGCCGACTTCCGCCCAGGACGCTCTCAGCTTGCCGAAACTGATCCAGTCCGGCAAATCCAGGGCATCCGAAAACACGAAGCTCCCGCTGACGGAAGGATAGAAATACGAGTTGTTGTCGATGGGCAACGTGCTGGACCAGTCGTTTCGGGCCGTGGCCGTCAGGAAGAAGTAGTCGCTATAGGACAACTCCGCCGATCCGTACAGCGAATTGATCTGCTTCTCGTTAAAGCCGTACCCGTGGGAGCGCGTGTTCTGGTTGGTTACCGCTTCCAGACCCGGCACGTTGAATCCGCCCCCTCCGCTGAGGGTCAGGTTCTCCCGGCTCCGGTACAGGATGTTGCCGCCGGCTGTCGCCACCAGTCCGAGGTTCCCGGGTAGAGAACGGTCGATATTGAACAGAAAATCGGTGTTGATCTCCGTGATGCGGAATTCCTGCTCGTTTTGACTACCCAACGGCTGGTAGGCCGTGCCCCATGGCGTAATGCCCGTGCGACGCGTGGCGTAGGTATCGCCGCCAAAACGACCCGTCAACGAAATCCAGTCCGCAAACTTGTAGGTCAGGGAGGCGAAACCGATGATCCGGCGGTCTTCATCCGACGTGGTGTACTGATGAGCCGCCCAGTAAGGATTTTGCTGGAAGGTGTTGCCGAACAACTGCCCGCCATGCAGTTCCCTGCCGTCCACATCCGTTCCGGGCTCCGTGCATGCTTCGTCCTCGGGCGGGCACTCCATGGTGGTTACATCCACATTCGGCGCCAGTTGATACACGGAATAATTCGCATTGCCTGGAGAATCGCTCAGCCGCGGTCGGTTTTTGACATACTCGCGCACGAAATTGAGCTTCGCGTCCGCGCTCAGTCGGGCACCGAATTGCGACCCGCCCCGCATGGAAAACGAGGTGCGGGACAACCCTGAATTGGGACTAACGCCTTCGTTCTGCAAATGCGAGAATCCCAGGCGAAGCGAGCTGGTCTCGGTCGCCGTCGTAAGCGCAAGGCTGTTCGTGGTGGTGAGCCCCGTGTTATAGAAGCTGTTGATGGCGTTGGGCGCCCGGCTGTACGGCTGATTGGTGCCGTCCCAACCGATCACGCTGGAGCCGTCCAGCCGTGGCCCCCAAGCCTGATCGACCGTATTCAGCGCTTCGTCCTCGGAAGTCGGCTTCTCGCCTCTCGCACCCTGGCCATACTCGTTTTGCCAGTCCGTGTTAACCAGCACCGACTCGAAGGTGGTGTTGCTGGAAAACTCGACCCCGAGACCAAGACCGGGGGTTGCGCGTTTGGTCGTGATCAAAACAACCCCGTTCTTGGCGCGCGTACCGTACAGCGCAGCCGCGGAAGGCCCCTTGAGCACCGATATATTCTCGATGTCGTCCGGGTTAATGGAACCGATGCCATCGCCGCCATCCGCGCCGCCCCACATTCCGGCGGACCCGAGCGTGGAATTGTCGATGGGCACGCCGTCGACCACATACAGAGGCTGGCTGTCCTCACCCAGCGACGAGACGCCCCGGATAATCACCCGGCTCGATCCCGCGGGACCGGTCGCAGGCTTGGAAACGAGCACACCGGCCACTTTGCCCGCCAGCGCGTTCGCGACATTGTTCTCTCGCACTTCCCGCAGGGCCTCTCCGGAAACCTGGCTCACGGCGTACCCGAGCGCGCGCTCCTGCCGCTCAATGCCGAAGGCGGTAACCACCACTTCTTCAAGCAATTCGACATCCTCGGAAAGCCTGACCGTCAGATCGGTTTGCCCGTTTACCGCGACCGTCTCCGTAACGTACCCGACAAACGAAAAAACCAGCGAGGCATTCGCATTGGACACCGTTATTTCGAACGTACCGTCTACATCGCTGACAGCACCGTTCAAGGTGCCCTCTTCAAGGATGTTTACGCCAGGCAGCGGTGCGTCGTCTTCGGCGTCCAGTACAATACCGTTCACGGTATGGGTCTGAGCATTCGCTGTATTGAAGCCCGGCAGCAAAAAGGCGACCACCAGCGAAACATACAGTACGGAGCAGATTCGGAAAGCGTCTGTAACCGTTTTCATAGCGATAAGGGATATCAGGTAAGTGAGTAAGTGCAGCCTGAGCATAAACAAGAAGCGCGGGCAAGGGGAAAACAACTCCCCCTTGGCTGGTACATTAAACGTTTAACATAGTTAAGAATCAACCGGGTATGTCGCCATGAATTTTATTCCCCTTTAGTTAATTGATTAATTTTTTATCCATCCCTGCTCATCACTTATGTAGAATTCAGTATGTTTTTTATAAATAATGCTTTATGTTTTTCGTGATTAAAAAAAATTTTTTACTTTGTTATGGTGTGTACAGTGTGTACAAGCTCTTATTTCACCTTTGCCCATGTAATCAAGAGGCAGGCTCACAACAGTGGAACCGGATTCCGAAACGTATCGCGAGACCGTTTCTGCCTTATCTATAAGGGGCTGGCAGCGTCTGGCACGAATGCCTTCAAGGCCCCGTCATTCTGCGCAACAACCAGAAGCGGACCCGTTGCCGCAGCAACGCGAACCATGCCGCGCACTACTCCGGGTGTCAAAAAACCGCTCCGGGACGCCGAAACGCTTTCCCAGGTCATCTCCCCGCGATTCAATAAAAGAAGTCCGCGCGCCCCATTGTAACGGCCCCACTGCACCCGCGTCTCGAAAGCATTTCCGGCAAGGAGGATATCCGTCTGTCCATCGCCGTCCGCATCCTCGAAGAGGATAGCGTGCACCGGGGCAAACTGCGCTTCGACAGGCAATTCCCGAACCTGGAACCGGCCTTCTCCGGTATTCTCGAAGACGCTGCTTGAAAATCGGGAAGCCTCCAGCCTGACCACGGACTCCACTTCGGAAAAAACATCCTCCAGCGTGGCGCGGGCGTACGATGCATAATCCGGGAATTGCCGGGCAAGCAACGGTATCTCCTCCAGCAATTCGTCCCGCCAGGGGACCGGATGCCTTTGTTCGCCGATGTAATATCCCATGACGAATTCGGAATGCCCGTCGCCGCCGAAATCCGCGGAATACACCGCGGCGGGTTGGTCCGGACCGGCCTGCATCTGCGCATTCAACCCTCTGTTGCCGGCAACCAGATCGACATCGCCGTCGCCATCCAGATCTTTCGCACTCAGGACATTCCACCAGCCTGCCGTACCGGCGAGACCTGTTTCGGAAGCGGGTATCTCAGCCCATTCTCCGGTGTACCGGAATGCCCGGATCGGCATCCACTCTCCCACCAGAACCAGTTCGGCGCGCCGATCTCCATCCATATCCGTCCACAGCGCATCGGTCACCATCCCCGGCGCCCGCAACGCCTCCGGAGTGACATCCACGAACGTTCCTCCCGCATTCTCCAGGAGATAACTTTGCGGAGCAAGCGGGTAGCGGCCCGGAAGCACCCGCCCGCCTGCAAACAGGTCGAGATCGCCATCCGCATCGAAATCGTGCGCCGCCACCGTACCTCCGCTGCTGTGTAAATCGGGCAAGGCTTGGGCGGCATGGACGTACCCGCCGGCGCCGTCATTGACGTACAGGCGGTCCTGATAAACCGACATATCCTCCGCTTCGAACGATCCGCCGCTGACCACGTACAGGTCCTGGTCACCGTCACCGTCCGCATCCAGAAAAAGCGCGTCCGTATCCTCATAGCCGCTATGCGCTTCGAAAGCCGCGCCGGAACCCTGGTAAAACGATCCGTCGGGACGCTGCAAAAAGAGCGCACCGGACTGGCCTCGCGCCCCGCCTGCGAATACATCCTCCAGCCCGTCTCCATCCACATCGCCGGCCGCCAGCGCCGGCCCCTGGCGCGACAACATATGCGGAAGAAGCCGCTCCCGCTCGAAATCGACGAACGGATTCTCTTCATGGACGAACTGAAGTCCCCGGGCATCCGGCGCCTCTATGAAAAATGGAGAGACTTGCAGGATGTCCCGTTCATCCGGCGCCTCGGAATCGGCGTCCCGGCGATGGAGCGTCACCGTTTGATTCGCCGGCACGCCTTGCATCCGCTGGCGCGCGCCGTCCGGCCAGATCACCTCGAGATCAACCTGCTCCAATGCGCCCAGGCCGAAAAAAAGCACCGGCTCCACGGACGATAAATACCCCCGCACCGGGTTCATTTCCCGGTAAAAACGCTGTCCTTCCCCCGTTGCCTCGATCACAGCGCCGATCCCGAACCGATTGCCTTCCGGGCCTTCGAGGCGAACCTTCAAATAATGCCCCGCGGCAAGACGGTCCGCATCGTTCCGGTAAATAAAGGCCTCTGCATTGATGTTGTTGACCGCAAGGTCGAGATCCCCATCGCCATCCAGATCGGCGTACGCCGCGCCGTTCGACAAGGAACCCTCGCTCATGCCCCAGTCCCGCGTCTTGTCCGCAAAGGCGATCCCCGATTCGTTGCGATAGATATAGTTACTCAACAGGGTGGAAGGCATTTGCCGAACCATTTCCAGCGAAGACAAGGCTTCCCCCCGGGCGCTCGCCTCCGTGTATGCATTCACCAGCGTATGGCGGAGAAAATCGAGATTCGTGTAGTCGCGCATATAGCCATTCGTAACGAAAAGGTCGTTACGGCCGTCGAGATCGAAGTCGGCCAGCAGCGCCGCCCAACTCCAGTCGGTATTCGAAACCCCCGCGAGTTGCCCGATTTCCGCAAACGTCCCATCTCCCCGGTTCAGATGCAGCATATTGCGCATATACTGCTCGTGAAACCCCTTATTCCTAAAGTCTTCGTAAAACACATGGTCTTCCGGCCCCTGCAGCACCTTCTGCCGGAAATGATCTTCGGCTATCATATCGAGCGTCACGATATCAGGCAACGCATCGTTGTTTACATCGGCAATGTCGGCCCCCATGGACGAGTAGGACGTATGGGTCAGGAACGAGCGTACGGATTCGGTAAAGGTCCCGTCCCCATTGTTCACATACAGGTAATCATCCTCGATATAGTCGTTGGAAACGTAGAGATCGGGCCAGGCGTCCCGGTTCACATCGCTGACGATCACGCTGAGCCCGAACCCAAGCGGATTGCCGATGATGCCCGCCGCTTCGCTCACGTCCGTAAACGACCCGCCGTCGTTCCGGTACAACTTGTCGCCGGCGAGGGAGTCGCGAGTACTCCGCATATACTCCACATCGAAGCGGCTCAAACGCCGGATCGAATGATTCAGCAGATACAAGTCCAGGTCGCCATCCCGGTCGTAATCGAACAGGGCCGCGTGGTTTGAATACGCAGGATCGTTCAGACCGTATTCCGCCGCTCGTTCGGTAAACGTCCCGTCCCCGTTGTTGACGTACAAGGCGTTCCGGCGGCGATCCGTACTCACCCGGCCGGATTTGCACACATAGATATCCAGATGCCCATCCCCGTTGACATCCGCCATCGTCACGCCGGTCGTCCAGCCGGATTCGCTTGCAAGACCCGCCTGTTCCGTGACGTCTTCGAACACCAGCCCGCCCCGGTTGAGATACAGGCGGTCCTGATCGATGTTAGCCGAAAAATACAAATCGGGCAGGCCATCGCCATTCACGTCGCCGGCAGCCACACCGGCCCCGTTATAGAAGTATTCGTACTCCAGCACATTGAACCCTTCCCTTTCTTCGATCCTGTTCGTGAAGGCGATGCCCGTCTCGACCGAGGACAAGCGTGTAAAGAGCGGAGCAGCAGTATACTCGACCTCGCCCGCCGGGCCGCCGCACGCAGCGCACAGGCACAAAAGAAATGAAAGCGGAGCAGCGCGCTTCATGCGGAGCGTAGCCGTGGGCCGGATCGTAAGAAAGGTCGGGACACAAACGTATTGCAGCCTATCCGGTTGCACATTTCCGATCCTTCTATAAGGGGCTGGCGGCGCCCGGCACGAATGCCTTCAAGGCCCCGTCATTCTGCGCAACAACCATAAGCGGACCCGTTGCAGTAACGACGCGAACCATGTCGCGCACTACCCCGGGCGTCAAAAAACCGCTCCGGGAAACAGGAACGCTTTCCCAGGTCATCTCCCCGCGATTCAATAAAAGAAGCCCGCGACTCCCGTTGTAACGGCCCCACTGCACCCGCGCCTCGAAAGCATTGCCTGCCAGAAGCATATCCGTCCGTCCATCGCCGTCCGCATCCTCGAAAAGAATGGCGTGCACCGGAGCAAACTGCGCTTCGACAGGCAATTCCCGAACCTCAAACCGACCCTCTCCGGTGTTCTCGAAAACACTGCTTGAAAATCGGAAGGCTTCCAGCCTGACCGCAGGCTCCACCTCGGAAAACACATCCTCCAGCGTGGCGCGGGCATACGAGGCGTAATCCGGGAACTGCCGGGCAAGCAACGGAATCTCTTCCAGCAACTCGTCTCGCCAGGGGACGGGATGCCTTTGCTCACCGATGTAATACCCCATCACGAATTCGGAACGCCCGTCGGCGCCAAAATCCGCGGAATACACCGCAGCAGGCTTGTCCGGACCGGCTTGCATCTGGGCATTCAACCCCCGGTTGCCGGCAATCAGGTCAATATCGCCGTCGCCGTCCAGATCCTGCGCGCGCAAGACGTTCCACCAGCCCGCCGTGCCGGCGAAACCCGATTCGGAAGCGGGGATCTCCGTCCATTCTCCGGTGTACCGGAATGCCCGAATCGGCATCCACTCTCCCGCCAGAACCAGTTCGGCGCGCCGATCCCCATCCATGTCTGTCCATAAGGCATCGGTCACCATGCCGGGCGTACGCAACGCCTCCGGCGTAACGTCCACGAACCCTCCACCCCTATTCTCCAGCAGATAACTTGGCGGAGCAAGCGGGTAGCGGCCCGGAAGCACCCGCCCGCCCACAAACAGATCGGTATCCCCATCCCTGTCAAAATCGTGCCCCGCCACCGTACCTCCGCTGCTGTGCAAGGCAGGCAAAGCCTGGGCGGCATGGGTGAAAACACCGGCGCCGTCATTGACGTACAGGCGGTCCTGATAAACCGACATATCCTCCGCGTCGAACGAGCCGCCGCTGACCACATACAGGTCCTGGTCCCCGTCGCCGTCCGCATCCAGAAAAAGCGCGTCCGTATCCTCATAGCCGCTATGCGCTTCGAAAGCCGCGCCGGGACCCCGGTAAAACGATCCGTCGGGGCGCTGCAAAAAGAGCACGCCGGACTGGCCGCTTGCTCCGCCGACGAATACATCCTCCAGCCCGTCTCCGTCCGTATCGCCGGCTGCAAGCGCGGGGCCCTGGCGCGACAACATATGCGGGAGCAGGCGCTCGCGCTCGAAATCGACGAACGGATTCTCTTCATGAACGAACTGGAGACCCCTGCCATCCGGGGCCTCCATGAAAAATGGAGGGGCTTGCAGAACTTCCTCTTCATCCGGCGCCTCGAAATCGGCGTCCCGGCGATGCAGCGTCACCGTTTGATTCGCCGGCACACCCTGCAGCCGCTGGCGCGCGCCATCCGGCCAGACCACCTCGAGATCGACCTGCTCCAATTCGCCCAGGCCGAAAAAAAGCGCCGGCTCCACGGACGACAAATACCCCCGGACCGGGTTCATTTCCCGGTAAAACCGCCGGCCTCCCCCCGTAGCCTCGACCACAGCGCCGATCCCGAACCGGTTGCTTTCCGGCCCTTCAAGACGAACCTTCAGGTGACGCCCCATAGCAAGGCGGTCCGCATCGTTGCGGTAGACAAAAGCTTCCGCATTGATGTTATTGACCACAAGATCGAGATCCCCGTCGTCGTCCAGATCAGCGTACGTCGCGCCGTTCGAGGAAGCAGCCTCGCCCATCCCCCAGTCGCGCGTCTTGTCCGCAAAGGCGATTCCGGATTCGTTGCGATAGATATAGTTGCGGAGCAAAGTGGAAGGCATTTGCCAGATCATTTCCATCGAGGACAAGGCCTCTCCCCGGGCACTCGCCTCCTTGTGCGCATTCACCAGCGTATGGCGGAGAAAATCGAGATTCGTGTAGTCGCGCATAAAGCCATTCGTAACGAAAAGATCGTTACGGCCGTCGAGATCGAAGTCGGCCAGCAGCGCCGCCCAACTCCAGTCGGTATTCGAAACGCCCGCGATTTGCCCGATTTCCGCAAACGTCTCATCTCCCCTGTTCAGATGCAGCATATTGCGCATATACTGCTCGTGAAATCCCTTACTGCGAAGCTCTTCGTAAAACACGTGGTCCTTCGGCCCCTGCAGCACCTTCTGCCGGAAATGATCTTCGGCTATCATATCGAGCGTCACGATGTCGGGCAACGCATCGTTGTTTATATCGGCAATATCGGCTCCCATGGACGAGTAGGACGTATGGGTCAGGAACGAGCGTACGGATTCGGTAAAGGTCCCGTCCCCGTTGTTCACATACAGGTAATCATCCTCGATAAAGTCGTTGGAAACGTAGAGATCGGGCCAGGCGTCCCGGTTCATATCGCTGACGATCACGCTGAGCCCGAACCCAAGCGGATTGCCGATGATGCCTGCCGCTTCGCTCACGTCCGTAAACGACCCGCCGTCGTTCCGGTACAACTTGTCGCCGACCAGGGAGTCGCGAGCACTCCGCATATAGTCCACATAGAAACGAGTCAAACGCCGGATCGAATGATTCAGCAGATACAAGTCCAGGTCGCCATCCCGGTCGTAATCGAACAGGGCCGCGTGAGTCGAGTAAGCAGGATCGTCGAGACCGTATTCCGCCGCTCGTTCGGTAAACGTCCCGTCCCCGTTGTTGACATACAAGGCGTTCCGGCGGGAATCGGCGCTCACCCGGCCGGATTTGCACACATAGATGTCCAGATGCCCATCCCCGTTGATATCCGCCATCGTCACGCCGGTCGTCCAGCCGAATTCGCTGACAAGACCCGCCTGCTCCGTGACGTCTTCGAACACCAGCCCGCCCCGGTTGAGATACAGGCGGTCCTGATCCAGGTTGGAGGAAAAATACAGATCGGGCAGGCCATCGCCATTCACGTCGCCGGCAGCCACGCCGGCCCCGTTATAGAAGCTATCGTACTCCAGCACATTGAACCCTTCCCGTTCTATGATCCTGTTCGTGAAGGCAATCTCCGTCTCGACCGAGGACAAGCGTGTAAAGAGCGGGACAGCAGTATCCTCGACCTCACCCGCCGGGCCGCCGCACGCAGCGCACAGACACAAAAGAAATGAAAGCGGAGTAATGCGCTTCATGCGGAGCGTAGCCGTGGGCCGGATCGTAAGAGAAGATCGGGACACAAACGAATTGAAGCGTATCCGGTTGCAATGCGACGTCAGACGCTAATACCCCCACAATTCACACATGAAAAACGCCGGATGAAGTATCTTATAGGACTGTTTTTTGCCCGGATTACATCCAAACCTTCATTTTTCCTGACCTCGTCATGAGTGACGTACTTACTGCCCGCACCGCCGAAATTCTCGGCGAAGAAGCCGCCCATTTGCTCGACCACGAGTGCACCACCATCCCCAAAGAAGTTCTGCATCTGCCGGGCCCTGACTTCGTAGACCGCGTATGGCTCGGCTCGGACCGCAAGCCGCGCGTGCTCGGCGCCATGCAGCAGCTTTTCAACACGGGGCGGCTCGGCGGCACAGGATACTTGTCGATTCTTCCGGTAGATCAGGGCATCGAGCATGGCGCCGGCGCATCGTTCGCCAAAAATCCGGCCTACTTCGATCCCGAAAGAATCGTCGAACTCGCCATCGAGGGCGGATGCAATGCAGTCGCTTCGACGTTCGGCGTACTGGGCGCCGTGGCGCGCAAATACGCGCACAAGATTCCGTTCATCCTCAAATTCAACCACAACGAACTGCTCACCTACCCGAACACGTACGACCAGATCCTCTTCGCACAGATCGAGGAGGCGTACGAAATGGGCTGTGTAGGCGTGGGTGCCACCGTGTACTTCGGGTCGGCGGATTCCAACCGGCAGCTTCAGGAAGTCTCGGAGGCCTTCTCTGCAGCGCATGAGCTCGGGATGACGACTATTCTGTGGTGTTACGTCCGGAATTCCGCCTTCAACCAGAACGGCGTGAATCACGAATCCAGCGCCGACCTGACCGGACAGGCCAACCACCTCGGGGTAACCATCGAGGCCGATATCATCAAGCAGAAACAGCCGGAGCAGAATGGGGGCCTGAAGGCGATGAATATGGGTGCATCGAGTTATGGCAAACTGGATGACCGCATGTTCACCGAACTCTCGAGCGATCATCCTGTCGACCTGACACGGTACCAAGTGGCCAACTGCTACATGGGGCGGTGCGGCCTGATCAACTCCGGCGGCGGCTCGGGCAAAAACGACTTGCAGCAAGCCGTACGGACCGCGGTCATCAACAAGCGCGCCGGCGGCATGGGGTTGATTTCCGGGCGCAAGGCCTTCCAGAAACCATTGCATGAAGGCGTCGAGATTCTGAACGCCATCCAGGATGTATATCTTGACGAGGACGTAACGATCGCATAGGCCGCCGAAAACCACCGCAGCGGTTCCAGCAGCACGTTCCCGATATTCCTCCGATCTCATGACCAGGCGCCCAAACGCCTCGTTCGTTCCCCGGTTCACGGCAGTATCTTCCGTCCTGCCGGCTATTGCTGTTGCTGTCTTTATCGGGGCATGCGGCGGCCCGGACCTCCCGGAACCGGATTCCGAAACGTATCGCGAGACCGTCTCCGCCTTCTATACGGGGCTGGCGGCCATTGAATCGGGGATCGACCGGCAAGGTGAGGAACACCTGCTGCGGGTAACGGAACTGGCGCCGGGAGAACCCGCCGCATGGGTCAATCTCGCCTTGCTCGCGATGCGCCGGAACGAATATGCGCTTGCCTCGGAGCACCTCATGGAGGCGCAAAGCCTCGCGCCGGAGAACAGCGTCATACATCTTCTGCTCGGCCTGTTCGAAAAAAGCCAGGGCAACGTCACGGAAACCACTGTCCACCTGCGGGAAGCCGTGGCGCTGGATTCGACGAATGCCAAGGCATTGTATGCGCTGGCCGAACACCTGACAGATACCGGAAGCGACGAAGCAACGGCCTTACTGGACGCGCTCCTGAAGGTGTATCCGGATAATCTGGCGGCCCTGCTGCGCCGCGCCGGTGCGGCAGCAGCTTCCGGCGCCGCCGATGCATTACGGAACACGCTGGCGCATATCGAAACCCTGTCCGCGTCCTGGCCGGAAGAAGCCCTCGAACAACTGGCAGGCGCCAAGGCGGCGGGTTCCGATCCGGATGCACCCGACTTCGCTGCAGCAACCACCCATATCGCTTTTCTGCGGAATGTGCTCCTGCGGGTTTCCTCGTACCGCCAGGACCTGCGAGCCATCCAGACGCCCGCCGAACAGGTAGGCGATCTGGTGACCGGCTTCCTTCGATTGCCAGCCCCGCCCCCCGCCATTGCGCCCCGCGACGAGCAGTTGACGTTCACGCAGCAAGCGCTGAATGCCGAGGGCGGTCCCTGGCGCAGCATGGCTGTTTTCTCGCCGGCGACGGGCCTCGATGGAAACACCGACGACATCGAAACGAATGTGCCCGGCATTGCGCTGGCTATTGCCGACGACCACACGGTGCACCTTCCAAACGACCAGGTGCTCGATTTTCCCGGAGGAGGCGCAGTGCCCGGGCCGCATGGTATTGCCGGCATCGATTACGACTACGACTTCACCATGGACCTCGCACTGGCCGGAGCAGGCGGTTTGCGCATTTTCCGGCAGGACAGCACGGGGACATTTACGGAAACGACCTCCCAATCAGGATTGCCTGCGACTATCTTTGACGCCTCATGGGCCGGCGTCTGGGCTGCCGACCTTGATCTCGAGGGCGACGTCGATCTGGTGCTCGCCCGCCATGAAGGCGCCAGCTTTGCCCTGCGAAACAATGGCGACGGGACCTTCGCACCCCTGGATCTTTTTGGGGACGTCGAAGCGTTGCGGAGCTTTGCCTGGGGGGATTTCGACGGAGACGGAGATCCGGACGCCGCGCTCGTGGACGCAAACGGAACGTTGCATCTTTTCGCCAATCGCCGGAGCGGGCTTTTCGAGCGGCAATCCTCGGAAACAGAACCCCTCCTCGCCGTTGAAGCGGCGGACCTGAACGGCGACGCCACCGTCGATCTTGCGGTGCTGCAAGCGGACGGAACAATTCTCCTGCTTTCGACCACTGGCGAAGATGCGAAAGCAACATGGTCTTCGGAAGAAATCGCCCGCTGGGAAAACATGCCTGCCGGCGTTGCCCCCGGCGCGGGACAGCTTTTCACTGTGGACCTCGACAACAACGGAGGACTGGACCTCGTCGCGGCCACCCCTGCAGGCGGCCGCATCTGGCTGCGAGACGCGGACGAATCAAACGGCGGGCACAGGGGCGGAATCCTCCACCCGACGGATCACGCTATCCCTGCACACCTCTTTGCCGTCGCGGACCTGTCCGCAAACGGGCGGCTCGATCTGCTGGGATTTTCCGAAGAGGGACAGCCTGTGCGGCTCGAAAACGAGGGAAGCATGCCCTACCACTGGAAACAGATGCATCTGCGCGCCGCCGAAGCGGTGGGCGACCAGCGCATCAATTCGTTCGGGATCGGAGGCGAAGTGGAGATCCGGGCCGGCTTGTCTTTCCAGAAGCAGGTCATCCAGGGTCCCGTCGTGCATTTCGGACTGGGTACGCACGCCGTCGCGGATGTGGCCCGTATCGTGTGGCCCAACGGCAGCGTGCAGGCCGAGTTCGATCTGCTCTCCGGGGAAGTCGTGCTGGCGCAGCAGCGGCTCAAGGGCTCTTGTCCGTGGCTCTTTGCATGGAACGGGGAGCGCATCGACTTCGTCACCGATTTCATCTGGCGCTCGCCGCTGGGGCTCAAGATCAACGCACAGGAAACGGCGGGCGTCATGACCACCGAGGACTGGGTCAAAATACGCGGCGATCAGTTGGCGCCCCGCCCCGGCGAGAACGGCGCTCCCCCCTGGTACGACGTGCGCATCACGGCGGAATTGTGGGAGACGCATTTCTTCGATCATGTTTCGCTCCTGGTCGTCGATCATCCCGACGACACCGAGGTCTACGTAGACGAGCGGTTTGCCTTCCCTCCCCCTGAAATGAAGGTGCACGTGACCGCAAAACCCCATCCGGTCACACGGGCATGGGACGATCTGGGCAACGATGTGACCGACCTGCTCCATGCGGAGGACGGGCGGTATCTCGCCACGTTCGGACACGGGCAGTACCAGGGCGTCACACGGGATCACTACGTGGAACTGACGCTTGAAAACATTCCGGAAGATGCATCGCAGCAGGGGCCGATCTGGCTCGTGGGCTCCGGCTGGATTTATCCTACGGACAGTTCGATCAATGTAGCGCTCGGACAAGGATCGCATGTCCCCCCGCAGGGCCTGCGCCTGGAAGCCTCTGATGGAAAGGGCGGCTGGCGAACCATCCATCCCAACCTCGGCTTCCCCGCCGGCAAGACCAAAACGGTCCTCATGGACATCACGGAAGTTTTTTCGGATGAGCATGAAGCCGTCGCGCCGAATGCGTCCGACGGTGTTCGTCTGCGCCTGCATACGAACCTCGAAATCTATTGGGACGCCTTTGCCTGGGCCATCGGCCGACCCGATGCCGAGACCATGACCCGGCGCCTGGCGCCCGATGCAGCGGACCTGCACTACCGGGGCTTTTCGCAAACGTACGAAGCGGATGCCTTCTCGCCGGAACTGCCCGTCTACGACGAGTTGGCCGCAACCGGTCAGGTCTGGCGTGATCTCGTCGGGTATCACACACGGTTCGGCGACGTGCGCGAGCTGCTTGAAGAAGTGGATGACCGGTACGTGATCATGAATGCAGCCGATGAAATGGCGTTCCGGTTCGAGGCCCCGCCGCCTCCGCCGGAAGGATGGACCCGCGATTTCGTACTGATCGGAGACGGATGGGTCAAGGACGGCGACTACAACACAGGCTTCTCAAAAACGGTGCTGCCGCTCCCCTCCCATGACGACGCGGCGTACGCCACGCCTCCGGGACGGCTTGAAGACGATCCGGTGTACCGCCGCTTCCCGGACGACTGGGCAAACTATCACACCCGGTACGTCACACCGGAACGCTTCCACGAAGCGATGCGGGCGGAATAAATCCGGTGGGTGGATAAGGCCTGTCCGGGGCCGGGCCATGGTGTCCAACGTGGCATCCAACGAGCAAAGGTGCAGGTGAGTTAGGGAAGCGAAAAAATTGCCCCAGAGATGCTCAACGCCTCTCAAAAGGCATAGCGGAGCCCGAGGTCAATCGTCCTTCCGTAATTTTGTCGTAACCCAATGGCTTGCGTCTCGTCGAGAAATCTGTTGACATCTTCTGAATTCGTTATGTTGCTGACATTAAGATAGATGTCCAGTCCCTGAATCGGCAGCGACTGCTTTACCGAGAGATCCCATCGTCTAAAGTCATCGGTGGATTCTCGCAATTCAGGCCAAAAATTGGTTCTTGTGAAAATGTCAGACCGGTAAAGCATGGAAATTCTGGCGGAGAATCCTTTATAGTCGTACCCCATCGACAGATTCATGATCTGGTCAGGCTGATCGATCAAACGATCCACATACAGGGTGTCGTTGTTTACAGTGACTACCTGCAACGGCGGGCCGAAATCAATCTCAAAATCAATGATTGTTCGAGGGTACTTGACCTCAGAACTTGTGATGGTGTAGTTCGCGTTGAAGACTAATCCACTCAAAAAACTGGGGAGATACCAGAATCGGGTTTGATAATCGAATTCGAAACCCCGTAATTTTACAGTATTGGGGTTATTTGAGATGTAATTCTGGATAAAGCCCTTTTCGATTTCTTCGGGAAGGCCAAAGGGTTCTGGATTTGCTATATATCTTCGCCCCCCGGAAAAAACGAGGTCTTTAATATTTTTTTCAAAATACCCGGCACTCAAAAAACCAATATGGCGTTGATGAACAGAAACGTTCGCGTCGATATTTTTAGATAAGGCAGGTTTCAGGTAAGGGTTTCTGTAATTAACACTCCTGGTTGAACCAGAAATGCTATAAAGCGGTAAGAAGTCGGAATAATTCGGGCGGGCCAACGTATGGGTACGGGCAAATCGCGTTTCCAACCAGGGAAAGGGCCTGTATCGTACAAACAATGCCGGTAGTATATGTGCATTATTTCGCTCATGCGTGACGAAGTCATATCCGGCAAAAGTATAACTCGGTATGACATCCAGCCAACCCTGCCATGAACTATAGGCCGTCTTATTTCTTTCCCAGCGTGCACCGGTAACCACGTTGAGTTTCGGGCCTATATCAACATCCGCCATCAGATAGGACGCTGTATAGGCCTCCTCGCCCGAGTAGTCAAACAGGTTTGAATCGGTCTGGTGGAACGTATGCGCAATTTCCTCCCAATAGGTAGCGTAACTGAAATTCTCACTCAGGAAATCTGAAATTTGCCCCAGAAAATCCAGATCTGCAAATGGCCCCAAGGTAAAATCACCTTTCAGAAAATCACCTGCATCATAATCGTCACTGAGAAACGCCCTGTAAGGAAGACGCCTTACCCCTGGATCGCCATACTCGTCGAGACGAGGAAATGCAATAAGGAGTGAATCCATGGCAGGCTGCCATGGATGATTAAGGCGTCCGGACTGAACCCCCTTATCAAATTCTCTTGATTTTTTACGATATTTTACGCCGGCCTTGATTCTACCAGACAGATCGTCAAATAATGTGAAATCATATCCCAGATCAAGGCGCAATGTTTTATCCGTCTCTTTATTTTCGTCTTCATCAATTGTATACCCATTGGCATAGACGGCTGGAAGGTTATCTACCAGATGATTTTGGATGTTTTTAACGCTTACGCCCAACACCGTCTGATCGAATGCGAAATCCTGAAGGAATTGTGCCACAAATGTTTCAAATTCTTGGGTTGACTCAGACAAGGATGCAGAAGCATCGATGTGAAATTTGGAGAATAGCACCTGGTTATACTCCAGAATATGCGAATTCACTTTTATTTTTCTATCCCCTGTACCGGAATTATAACTTCGATGTCTTGTGGCAAGAGTATAGGCTTCGAAATATCGAGTTTGATCAGATCCGATTGAACTATTCAGAAAACTGTAACTGACGTTGCCTTCCCGTACATTGAAATCAGTAACCAGGAGGGTATTTATGCGGTCGTTCTGACGGGTAATGTCAAATAAACTTATTCCGGTGCTCCGCAATGCGTTAAGCGAGTCCAGTTTTGCATTGGGATTATCGTAGGAAGCACTTACTTCCTGAGAACTACGGTTCCTGTTCTCCAAATCAATCAAACCCAGCGCCCCGAGACGATCGTTGAAGAACCGGTTGCTCACGTTAAGCACCAACTTATAATCTTTGTACGATTGCCTCAGGTCATTATACATTCCTTGTGCAAGGGCATTCACGTTAAATTCCGGCTCGGCTTTCTTGAGCTTGAAATTGACGGTTCCACCAAGCACATCCGCATCCTGATCCGGTGTGCCGGCCTTGGTGACTTCAATGCCTGCGAGCATATACTGCGAAACCATACTCAGATCGGTACTACGATCCGAAGAATCCGTAGCGGCCAGTCGTACGCCATTTACGGAAATGGCATTATATTTTGGTGAAAGCCCCCTGACGACCACTTTATTACCCTCCCCACCTTCGCGTTGTACCGTGATGCCCGGAATGCGCGCCACAGACTCTGCAGCATTGGCGTCGGGCAGCTCTTCAATTCTGTCAGAAGAAACAATGTTGACAAGCGATTTTTCCGCAAGTTGCCGGTTAATGGCGTCCATTTGACCTCTGGCCTGGGCAGTAACAAGTATTTCTTCACCCTCCAGGGTTGTATAACTCAAGGTAAAGTCTTTTTCGATATCGGCTTCGCCTGAAACGATCAGCGTGTCGGATACCGGGGAATACCCGATGTAGCCTGCCCTGATTATGTACGTCCCTGCCTTTACGTTCGGTATAATATATCGCCCGGATTCGTTAGTGGCTGCACCAAGACTCGTACCAACCAGGATAACGTTCGCACCAATCAGGGTGCCTCCATCTTGTGCGTCCCGCACGACCCCACTAATACTGACGGACTGTGCATGAGCAAGGCTCGTACTAAAAAAGAGGGCCAATAAGATGATGGGATGGATCGCTCGGCGTCTCATGGGCTCACTCGTTGAGGTTCTTGCGGCTTCCTGTACCGGACAAAAAGGGGTAAGCGTTTGCCCTGCCTACGTACCTATACCCAGACTGTCCAGTTCTCCGCGCAGATCGGATATTTCACCCGGTCGATTACACGCTGAGTCTACGAACAATGCAGTGCCAAATCCTGTCAGACAATGGTGCTGGGCAGTGCGCCATAACGCCAACAGAGCATTCATTTGTTCGACAGCCTCAAGATCGCTCCGGTACTGTTCCACATCTTCATACTTCTTGCGAAGAAGGATAGCATCGTTGAGTATACCCACAGCTGATTCGAAACAGGCACAAACCGTGTTTAACTCGGAGCGGAGGGCGTCCTGGCTTGGAGAGGAGGCAGCATTTTGTTTTGTCTCCTGATCTCTCGCCTGGGAGACAATAGCCTCCTCTTCGCTGGCTGCGGGCGTCGGTTGCAGATTGAAGTTGTGTTCAATATCGGCTTCTCCGGAAACAAGAAGCGTGTCGCTTTCGGATGAATACCCCTCGTAAACAACCGTGAGTACGTACCTCCCCGCCCGCACATCCTGTAGGACGAATCGACCATCTTCTTTGGTAATTGCAATGGCGCTGCTACCGATCAGATAAACAGGGGCGCCCATTATGGGGGCGCCAAGCTGTGCGTCCTGCACTGTCCCAACAATGCGCACCGTCTGCGCCTCTGCAAGGGGCACACTGACGAAGAGCATTAACCACATGAGTCGTCGGGGCATTCGGCACCTCACAGGCTTCAACGATACGTGTTGACTCCATTAATGAGCCGCGTCGTTACGGTCAGGCCTCTTCATTCCATACAATTGCAACGAATGACTCATCCATACACCAAAGGGGCCAACAACACATGCTGCCACTCGCCCAGGGAGATACCGCACCGGAGCAGACCTGCATGAGGGCCTGCTCCGGTGCGGTAACAAATCTATTTAACCAGGATCATTTTCCTGGAAACGGATTTGCTCCCGGTACTAAGCGTGTATATATACAGTCCGCTCGTAACGGCAAGCCCGACATCGTTTCTACCGTCCCAGCGATACTTGTACGAGCCGGCGGTCAATGACCCGCTTGCCAATTCTCGTACGGCCTGACCCAGGATATTGTAGATCACCAGCTTGACATCGGATGGCTCGTCCAGGGAAAATGCAATCTCTGTCGACGGGTTGAAGGGGTTAGGATAGTTCTGATGGAGCGCGAATGTATTAGGCAGAACATCCTCCTCGGCACTCACAGGAACCGGCGCCCATCTTGGATCGCCAACCGGGCCGCCTGTTTCACTTGCAGTCGCAGCAGGCGAATCGGCAGAGTACCGCAGATCCTCATGGATTGGCCATTGAACATTTACCGGATTGTTGTCCGCCTCATATTGCCACCACTCATTCAGGAAGGTATCATGTTTTTCATTATCTCTGAAATCTCTGATACGATCTATCATAAGCTTAAGGTATTGAGGATCCAGCTGTAGTGTAGGGGTTGTTTCGACGTTATCGAATTCCCTGATCGTGGGATCTGCCGCCATCAATGCCCGCAGGGTATCCCCGGCAAATATATTTTGACTACTGGGTGCAAGCATTGTATCCCTGCGGATTTCCGTACTGCCGTCTTCATTAGTCACCTCCCATTCCCAGGGACCTTCTGCCCAGAATGCCAACACCTGTTCATCGTTCACCCAGGCATTGTTATTATAGGTAATGTTTCTATTGAGATGATCCCAATTCCTTCCTGCAGCGATCGCT
Source organism: Rhodothermales bacterium (assembly GCA_965117025.1). Classification (GTDB taxonomy): domain Bacteria; phylum Bacteroidota; class Rhodothermia; order Rhodothermales; family VXPQ01; genus VXPQ01. The sequence goes on along the minus strand of OZ220746.1, from coordinate 2,346,561 downwards.
GTGGTATCCGGCGGATCCTGAAACATGACATTCATAACACCTGAGGTTTGCCGGATAGGATTGTCATCTTCATCTTCAAAACCCCATAAACCATAATAATGAGTAGACTGACCGAATATTTTTGTATTGTAGAAAAGATTGTTCTTGAGCGTCATGTTGTTCCCGCCACGGTAGAAAAGCGGATTCATCACAACATTTACAAAGCTGGTATGATCAACCAGGCCGTAATTAACCTGCTCATACACCACGAGTGCTTCGCCCCATGTATTTATAACACTACTGTTGGTGACCGTCAGAGAATCGATGGTCCCTACCCAGGATCCGCCACCCCAATACAGCCCATTGAAGAAAACACCACCCGGATAAGAGGGGACGGATTTGAAAATACTGTTGTTAAAATGGAAGGAGGTGTTCTTGCCGAAGGTTATGTGCAGTTGGTAGTCTGACCAGACATTGTTTTCAACCTTAACGGTCTGGTCGACGCCGTGCGTACCCACTACGCCCCAAACGTGCCCACTCCCGTCCGCCATGGCGCCATTGAAAAGCAGATTGTCCAGGGTAAGGACTACGTTGTCCTCATTCATCCTGAAATGGGCTCCGGGAGGCCAGGGACTATATCTTGATGTTCCATCCGGACCAGGGAGCGGCTGTATGGTTGCAGGAAAAGCAAAGGAATCATTGGCATCAAAGTCTTGTCCGCGAACGGTGATGCTGTTTTTGACTTGCAGTTCGTCGATCTGCAGATATATCCTGCTGTGCTCCAGAACATACACATCATGAGCTTGCGACCCGTCAGCCAATGTATCGGCTGTGATGGTGGTTTCAAGCTGGCCCGGCCGGCCGTTCCACTCAATGACCATTTCGCTTTGCGCGATGGCAGTTGCCGGCAGCATGGCCAAAAAGAGTAAGGTGCAGGTCAGAACTGGTAACGATTTTTTCATGGTTCTCCGTTGGTCGGGGGTTGGGGGTATATTAGGTCAGCAGACCGAGCCTGACTCGCCGCTTCAACTGACCGCTATTCGGATCAGGCAAAAATGAGTATAAGGCTTAATGGAGTGGAATCATATTTTTTTTAAAAAGAGTGAGTTTTTTCGAATCCGTTGTGCCCCGTTCCGGGAAAAACGCCGTCACATCGCGCGGCCTGCGGGGGGATTCTACCCGTTTCCCGACGCTGCACTGTTTTGCCGACCTGCGCTGCAACCTGTATTTTACCCCGCATGAAACCACTGCGTACGTTTGCGGCGGCGCTTCTTCTCGGAGCACTGCTTTCCCCGGTAATACATGAACCCGTCAGGGCGCAGGAATCGGCTCGCTTCACCCTGCAGGACGGCGACCGCGTCGTGCTCGCGGGCGATGGCCTCATCGAACATGCCCAGCATTTCGGGTATATCGAGGCCGCGGTCACAGTGCGGCGACCCGGCCTGACCTTCCGTAACGTCGGCTGGAACGGCGACACCGTTTCCGGCGAGGCACGGGACCACTACACCCATCCCCCTACAGGCTTCGACCACCTTGTGGAACAACTGACCGCCCCGCAGCCCACCGTGGCCGTGCTGGCGTACGGCGGGACGCTGGCCTTCGAAAACGACGACGCCCTGTCCGAAGCGGTCGACGGGTATCATACGCTCCTTGATACGCTGGCTGCCCGGGGCATACGCTGCGTACTCGTCTCTCCCGTCCCGCATGACGAGCATATGTCGCCCAATCCGAATGCGGCGGCGCTGAACGAACAGCTTGCCGCCGTACGGGACGCCTTCAGAGAGGTAGCTGCCGTACGCGAATGCGGCTGGGTCGATCTCTTCGACGCCATGGCGGAGGAATACGAACAGGCGGCACAGCAAGGCGAGGCCGGTCTTACCGGGAACGGCGTACGGCTCAATGAAGCCGGGTACCGGGTGCTGGCCCGCCGCCTCATCGAGGCGATGGAACCGCTGTCCCCCGACCTTTCCGCCGATCTTGCGCTGGATATCGACTCCGGAGAAATCACCGGAGGAACGCCCTACGGAAGCGGCGAACAGGAAACCGGAGCCTATGTGATCATCCCGAACCGCCTTCCCTACCCCGGTGAAGCCCGGAACATGATCATCACAGGGCTGTCGAGGGGGACATACCGCCTGACGGCGGGAGAACAGACCCTGGCCGTCGGCACGGCCCGCGCATGGCAGGAAGGCATCGCCGTACACCATCCCGCAGAAACGGAACAACTGGCCGGCCTGCGCCGCGCCATCGTCGAAAAGAACCGGTTGTATTTCCGCCAGTACCGCCCGCAGAACGAAACCTACCTCGTGGGATTTCGCCAATACGAACAGGGACAGAACGCTCCGGAACTCACCGAACTGGACCCGATCATTCACGAAAAGGAAAACGAGATCGGCAGGCTGCGCATGGGGCGCCCGCTCGTTTTCACACTGACCCGCGAGTAACATGCGACGATATATTCTGGCCGCGGTCGGCCTTGCGATCGCCCCCTCGCTGGCTGCGCAGGACAACCTGACCAATATCCCGGATCCCGATCCGGCAGCCCAGATGGCTGCGCTAAACGTGGCGGAGGGGTTCGAAGTCAACCTCTTCGCCTCCGATCCCATGATCGACCCGCCCATCCAGATGGCGTGGGACGAACGAGGGAGATTGTTCGTGGCGACCAGTGCCTCCTACCCGCAGCCCGTCCCGGGGCAAGCGGCCAACGACAAGATATTCATCCTCGAAGACACGGACGGGAACGGGCAGGCGGACCGCTCCATCCTGTTCGCCGACAGCCTGCTTACTCCCACGGGTGTGCTTCCCGGCGACGGCGGCGTATATGTGGCCAATTCCACGGAAATCCTGCACCTGCGCGACACGGACGGCGACGGGCGGGCCGACCGCCGGCGCGTGGTGCTTTCGGGTTTCGGGGCGGACGACACCCACCATATTATCCACCGCTTTTTGTGGGGCCCCGACGGGCTGTTTTACCTGAATCAGTCCGTCTATATATACAGCCATATCGAAACCCCCTGGGGCGTGCGCCGCCTCAGACAGGGCGGCATCTGGCAATTCGAACCCTCCACGCTGAAGCTGAATGTGCTGGCCCGCGGCATGTGGAACTCGTGGGGGTACGATTTCGACCGGTGGGGGCAGTCGTTCGCGACCGACGGCGCCGGCGGCGAGGGGGTGTATTTCATCTTTCCCCACGCAGCCTATCGGCCCGCCTACGGGGCCGAGCGCACGCTCACGGGCCTGAATCCCCAGCAGCCCAAATTGTCGGGGCTGGCCTTTATATCCGGAAGACATTTCCCCGACTCCCTGAGCGGCCAGCTCATCACCAGCGACTTCCGCGCCAACCGGCTCAAACGCTTTGCGCTGACGGAGGACGGAAGCGGCTTTCTCTCCGAAGAACAGGAGGACCTGATCTGGACGGATCATGTGGCGTTCCGGCCTGTGGACGTAAATGTGGGACCGGACGGGGCCCTGTATTTAGCCGACTGGTACAACCCGATCATTCAGCACGGCGAGGTGGACTTCCGTGATCCGCGCCGCGATCACCGGCATGGACGGATCTGGCGCATCACCGCCAAAGGGCAGCAGCCGCTGGAACCGCCGGTCCTGTACAATGCATCGATAGAAGACCTGCTGGCGGCGCTCCGCGCGCCCGAAGACTGGACACGGCGACAGGCCAAGCGCCTCCTTCGTGAACGCGGGGCCGAGGCGGTCAAGCCGGCGCTGGATGCGCATGTGCGCCGGATGGATCGCGATGCACCGGGCGCTGCCCACGAACTGCTGGAAATGCTCTGGACCTATCAGGCCATCGGGGACATGAATGTGGACCTGCTCCGTGAGATGCTCGCGCTGAAAGATCACCGTGCGCGGGCCGCCGCCGTGCGCGTACTGGGGCATTTCCAGGAGCAGCTCCCCGACACGGATGCATTGCTGGACGCATTGATCGAAGACGAACACCCCCGCGTGCGCAGGGAGACCGTGCATGTGCTGGGCGAACGGGGTGTGATCGGCGGCTCCGAAGCCGGGGCCCACGCCGCACCCGTAGCTTTGCGGGCCCTTGATCGCCCCATGGACGATTTTCTGGATTACGCCTTGTGGCACGCTATCCGGAGACTGGAACCACACTGGATACCGCATTTCAAGGAAGACAGCACCTTCCTCGGCGGGGACTTGCGACACATTGCCTTTGCCTTGCAATCGGCGGAAGCGCCCGAAGCGACGGCGCGCCTTGCGGAGCATTACGCCCATGGGGAAATCCCCGAAGACATGACCGCAAGCGTGCTGGAAGCCGTTGCGGAGCGCGGGGGCGCCGAGGAAATGGAAACGATCCTCGATCTTGCGGTCCGCGAAGAAACGCGCGGAGAAAACGGCGTGGTCGAACACCTCGACGCCCTGCTGACCGCCTCGGAAGACGCCGAGCGTCGTCCCGCCGACGCCACCGGCCGGCTACGGATGCTGCTCGAACACGAAGATCAGGAAATCCGTACGCAGGCAGCCCGCCTCGCCGGGGCATGGGGCGAAACGACGCTTCGGTCTGCCCTGATGAACCTCGTGGAAGAACAGGAAGAATCCGTGCAGGAAGCAGGACTGGAAGGCCTTGCCGCATTGCAGGACAGCACCAGTATCGCCTGGCTCGTGGCGCTCGTCGAAGATCCGGATCGCCCGCAGGCGTTGCGGCTGGAGGCGGCCCGGCTCCTGCCCTCCGCCGATGTCGAAAAAGCCGCATCTGTCGCCGTCTCTTTTTTGAATGCGGCCACGGACGATACAGACCCCTGGCCGCTCTTCAATGCGTTCTTCCTGCAGGAAGGAGGACGCGACGCCCTGACGGACGCCTTGAGCGAAGATATGGGTGGGGCGACCATTCCGGCAATCTTTGCGCAGGAAGGACTGGACCGCATCCGGGGACGCAACAGCAGCTACGAACCGCTCCGGGAAGCTTTCCGGGCCTCGGGAGCCACCTCCACCGCGCCCCGTGTCGATCCCGACATGGACGGCTGGGCATTGCAACGCCTCCATTACGATGTGAAAGGAAAAGGCGATCCGGCCCATGGTGAAGCGCTCTATGGACGGCTCCAGTGCGCCAGTTGCCATGTGATTGGCGGAGCCGGCGGGCTCGCGGGCCCGGATTTGTCGGATATCGGCGTGACGGCCCCCATCGACTACCTCACGGAATCCCTGCTGAAACCGCAAGACGCCGTCAAGGACGGGTATACCCTGGTGCGCATTGTATATACGGACGGCGGAATCATGACCGGAAATCTCATGGGCGAAACGGATTCGGAAGTACTCGTGCGGGACGCCGCGGGCAGCGTGGATCGCATTCCGAAAAGCCGCATCCGGACGCAGGAAATCATTCCGGGATCTCTCATGCCGCCGGGGCTTACCGCATCGCTCGACCGGGACGAATTCGTGGACCTCGTGGCCTTTCTATCCGCACTGGGCGAAGAAGGACCGTATCGTGCGCCTGCATCGCCGGAAGGCGAGCAGACGGTCCGGCGCTGGCGCGTACTGCAACCCTCCGACAAGACCACCGAAGGAATTCGGGAAACGGGCACCTCGTTCGCCGTAACCGCGCAAGACGCGGCATGGACGCCTGTGCACAGTACGGTGAGGGGAGATTTGCCTCTTGCAGAGTTGCCCGATACGGGCGGATACAGCGTGGCGTACTTCGAGGTGGATGTCGAAACGCCCGGTCAGGTGGTATTGGCCGTGCACCCTCCGAACGACATGCCGGAGGGAATATCGGTCTGGGTAGACGGACGGGCGGCGCCCCTCAGCGAAGGACGCATCAAGTTCGCCGGCGAGACGGGACGGCGCCGCATTACGCTCGCCATAGATAGGGCGCAACACACGGAAGGCGCTCTGCACGTAAAATTGCTTGCCGGCTCCGGAAGCGCAGAGGCGTCCGTGGTAAACGAATGGTAGGGAATGAGGTTATGTTCGGGCCGGCAGGGTGTCTATAGAATAATCGCGGCAAAAAATTGCTTTTTTATCCCTTGCCCCTGAACAAGCCCGCTCAATGCTCGTAACTTATTGAGGACCTGTTAGCATTATGCAGCGATGCTCTGCGGGGGCAAAACGGGAAGTCGGGGAATAACGCCATGGCCGATACAACGGAGTACAAGGAATTGCTGGAACGCTTCGATACATTCGCAGCCCGGTATGCCACCAAAGACTTTGTCCGGGCAGAGATTGCCGAAGTCCGTATAGAGGTTGCCGAAGTCCGGATAGAGGTCGCCGGAATCCGAACGGAAATCAAATCGATCGAGAACCGCCTTCTGAACCGGGTTTCCGTCGGCGCCATTTTGATTATCGCCGCCATCATAGGCGGATATTTTGTGTAGGAGTATCAAGGGAAGTGCCCGCCGCGGCTTTTCTGCCCGAAATTATAGAACCAAAGACGGTAAGCCTGCGAAATCCATGACTCCGCCGGTTTCTATATATGAGATGTTCTCGCACATTCCCGTTGCCGCTGGTTTCATAACAACGACCGGCTCCATCGTGGCGGGCGGCGTTCTCCTTGGGCTGCTTACATGGTTTGCCAAGAATGCGATCGACAATCAGGATACGCCACGACGTTTGAGCGTTGTTGAACAGGATATAAGAGAGATAAAGCGCGATCTCTCAGACATAAATGCCAACGTCAAGGTTTTACTTGAGCGCACTCCCCCGCTTCCCAGGCAAACTATCGCTGGCAAAAAATCCACCGGATCAGAGTAATGAACCGGGTTTCCTGCGGCGCGGCGGTATTGCTCCTTGCACTCACCGGCGCACTTGTGCAGTCCGCATCCGCGCAACCGGCGCTCAAACACGAGTTCCGGGGGGCATGGATCGCTACGGTCATCAATCTCGACTGGCCGGGTTCGGGAGGCACCTTTATAAGTAACCAGCAAAAGGCGCAACTCACGACCATGCTGGACAGCCTGAAGGAAGCGGGCATCAACGCCATCTTTTTTCAGGTGCGGTCGGAGTCCGACGCCATGTACGAATCGCCGTATGAGCCATGGTCCCACTGGCTTACGGGCAGGCAAGGCATCCCTCCCAATCCTTTTTACGATCCCCTGACGCTCGCCGTAGAGGAAGCGCACAAACGAGGCATGGAACTGCATGCCTGGTTCAATCCCTATCGGGTCGTGCGCGGTTCGGGGTATCCAAACCATGCCTCGCACCTCTCGGTGCAACATCCCGAATGGACGCTTACCTTCGAGAGAAACAATGCGCCGCCATTAATTCTGTCGAACCCGGGATTGCAGGAGGCGCGCGATCATATTGCAACCGTTATTGCGGACGTGGTCCGGCGTTACGACATCGACGGGGTCCACTTCGACGACTATTTTTATCCGTATAACCCGACCATTACGTCTGAGGACAGGGAAACCTTCAACAACGACCCGAGAGGATTTATTAGCATCGGCGCCTGGCGGCGCGACAACGTAAATCTTCTCGTGGCCCAGGTGGCGGACAGCGTAAACACGATCCGTCCATCCGTAAAATTCGGCATCAGCCCCTTCGGTATCTGGAAAAACGGGGTTCCTCAGGGCATCGTGGGACTGGACGCATATAACGTGATCTACGGCGACGCGACGGCCTGGCTGGAAGCCGGAACGGTAGACTATCTCGTACCGCAGCTCTACTGGGCATTCGGAGGAGGACAGGATTACGCCAAACTGGCGCCCTGGTGGGCTGCACGCACCCGGGAAACGAATCGCCATCTGTACATAGGCCATGGCCTGCACAAGGCCGACAGAGCCACCTTCGACCGCAGTTTGTTTTCGTCGAACGAGGTGCCCCGGCAAGTCCGCTTTAATCGCGCCCGCGACGACATTCAGGGAAGCGTGTTCTTCCGGGCAAAAAACATCAGCGTCTTTTCGTCAGGGGGCTTCGCAGACACGCTGCGTACGAATCTGTACTATACCCCGGCGCTCACGCCGCCCATGGATTGGAAAGATATGTCCGCGCCCGAGACGCCCGGTACCCTCACCTTCGTGTGGACCGACGCAAACGAAGTAGTGCTTTCCTGGGCGGCGCCCGTATCTTCCATGCCCGACGTACGGCGCTACGCAGTATACCGGGTACGTTCTCCTGTGCCCCCGCCCACCGCCTTTGCGGTCGACGACCCAAACAACCTGATCGCCGTGACAGGGGGAATCTCGTTCACGGATCGACCCGAAATGATTGCCGGCACGGATCCCCTTCATTATTTCGTGACGTCGGTCAGCGCAAATTCCATCGAAAGCGAGGCAAGCAATGTGGTATCCCTCGACACAGACCCCACCGGGGCGGAAACCGAACAGCCGGAAGCGTTCGCGCTCTTCCAGAGTTACCCGAATCCGTTCCGGGAATCGGTTGAAATCCGGTTTTCGCTGCGACAGCCTTCCCCTGTAACCCTGCGCATATACGATGCATTGGGCAGAGAAATCGTGGAACTGTCCGAGGCGAAATGGATGCCAAGAGGTCTACATACCCTGTGCTGGGATGGTCGCGACGCAGCAGGCCGCTCCGTCGCTTCGGGTGCATATTACTATGTACTCGATGCCGGAAAGTACCGTGGCTCGAAGGGAATGATCAGGGAAAGGTGACAAGTACAGCAGCCCTTGCTGAAGTTTCCGAATCCTTTCTGCTCCGCTGATCCGCGGGGCCTGCCCGAGAGTAACATCTTGAAAATAAAGGTAAAATCTTGAAAAGATGGGTATCTCTCGCTACCTTATTTCGCTTGTAAATACATAACCATACTCGTTATCCCCTATCTCCAATCTGTAGAGCCTTATGAAATTCGCTACTACCTCTTTTTCTTTCCTGTCCCTTCTCGTACTGCTCGTTACCGGCGTAGGAACGGTCTCGGCGCAAAACCTCGAATACTACTTCTCACCCGAAGGCAATGCCTTTTCGGACCCCTTTGCTGTGGGCGTTCAGAACGGCGCCCGCGGAATCTCCGGGCCGTTCGATCTGGACGGAGACGGTAAAGTCGAAATTCTGGTTGCGCAACACACTGCCGGAGGCCGGGTCCATGTCATAGAAAATCAGGGAATGGACTCCTGGGAACACGTCTACTCGACTGCTGTCATCGACTCCTCGGAGTCGAGTCTGAACACACGATACGCCACAGGGGCAGATCTGGACGGAGACGGCATGGGAGAAATCGTCTATGTAGCAGGATCTGCTTATGACACCACGAACGCTGTCCTGACCGTGGGAGCGTATGTGTGGGAATACGATGGGCAAGGCTCCGATAACTATGGCGATTTCCCCGCAGCCGTAGGCAATTTCTACGAACTCGACGGGCTGGCATCGGCTAATGCGCGCGCCGAAAACATGACAGCCCTCGATGTCGACAACGATGGCCAGCAGGAACTGCTTATCCCCGCAAACGGACCAAGCGCCCATGACGTGTTCTATGTGCTGTCCTTGACAGGAGATATTGAAACGGGACAGGCCGAAAACACTTTCGCCACTTGGAACATCGAATCGAGAGTGAATCCCCGCGGTGATGCAGGCGATGAGCATGAACTGGGAGGCGGGAGTCCCAACGCCATGCTTGCCGGCGACATGAACGGCGACGGGATGATGGATATATCGTACCATTCATGGAACAGCTTCAACTTCTTCAATGGAACAGTGACAGGCCCGGACACAGTAGTTCTGCCAGATGCCTCGACACTCAATCCTTTTCTGCAGGCGACCGCCGGAATCGGTGATCATGTGGCTCTTTTTGGAGGGGTAATGGGCGATATCGACGGCGATGGAAACGACGAGGCCTTCTATCCGAATTTCTACACCGGCAATGTTGCCGTAATGGATTACGACGAGAATCAAAGCGTACTCTCCATTACAGCGGATGACTTCGTAACCGGCGTCATTGAGGGCACTGGTGCAGGAGGCGTCGCTCTCGGCGACCTGGATCAGGATGGAAATATGGATATCCTCGTGGGCGGCGCCGGATACAACGCGGCCAGTTTCATGCAAGGCGATCCTTCTGTATTCCTGCGGGTCGCTGAATACAATGGCGGCGACCCGACAAATTCGGGCAGTTATACATTGCAGTCGATCGATACAAGCACCCCTATCGACTCAACGGGATTCAACCGCGTCTACCGCGATTCATTGGGTACAATGAGCAGTTACTATGAGGTAGCGCGTTCGAAAGGGGGAGATACGATATCCGATGCCGGCGACCCCGTTTTTCCATCCGGCGTGGCCTTCCTCGGAGATGCGGACAGCGACGGTTTCAACGAAGTCGCCCTTTCCTTCCAGGGCATCGACGATAGCCTGCAGGTGATCGACGAGGTGTACAATTCCGATAGCACCCGGTTTGATCGGACGGTCCGGGAAACTGTTCCGGCCCCTGTACGCGCCTTCGTGCGCATCTACGAATTCGATGCGGGCTTTGTGGTCGCCGTGGAAGAGGACCCGGAGACCCTTCCCACCGGCTTCGATCTACACGAAAACTATCCGAACCCGTTCAATCCGAGCACAACCATCGGATACACGATCCCATCCGAGACGAACGTGACGGTGCGCGTGTACGACATCACCGGGCGTATTGTCAAAACGCTGGTCCACGGACAATCGCACGCCCCGGGTACCTATGAAATAATCTGGGACGGAACAGGCGACGGAGGCCAAGCCCTGGCCAGCGGCACGTACTTCTACAGTCTGGAATATCTCGGACGCCGCGATGTCAAAGCCATGATCCTCCTCAAATAACCCATCCTGCGTTGGGGCCTGCCGGGAACGTCTGACAGGCCCCAACGCTTCTATGCTTCTCTACGCCGGAGCCATGCGCAAGACGATCGGCTTCCCCTTTCTCTGTGCAGCATTACTTCTCATAGGACTCTGCGCAACGTCTCCGGCATACGGACAGGGAAAAATCGCCGGGCAGGTGACCGACGCCGGAAACGGCGAGCCGCTCATCGGCGTGAACGCCGTCATCGAGGGCACGACGCAGGGCGCCACGACGGATGCCAACGGTCACTACGTCATCCTGAATGTGCGCCCCGGCGAATATACGCTGGCCTTCACCTACATCGGGTTTGCGCGGCAGGTAGTCCAGGAGGTGCAGGTTTCCTCGGACTACACCACGCGTATCGACATCGAGATGGCGGAAGAGACCATCGAGGGTGAGGAAATCATTGTCGTCGCCGACCGCCCCCTCATTCGCAAGGACCTGACGTCCTCGCGAAAAACGACCATCGCCGAGGAAATCGAACTGTTGCCTGTAGAGGGCTTCTTCGGCGTCCTCGCCACCCAGGCGGGCGTCACGCAGGGACCCAGCGGCGCCTTCCACATCCGGGGAGGACGCTCCAACGAAATCGCCTTTCTCGTTGACGGCATGTCGGTGGGGAATCCCTTCAACACGAACGGCCTCGCCACCGAGGTAGCAGCCGATGCCATCCAGGAAATGACCGTGATCTCGGGAGCTTTCAACGCCGAGTACGGAAAAGCCATGTCGGGGATCGTAAACCTCGTCACGAAGGAAGGAGGCGATTCCTTCGAAGGATCCGTCAGCGTCTACGGCGGCGATACCTTCACAGGCGACAAGGCCGCCTACGGCACGCCTGACGGGCAGGACCTGAACGTATACGTGCTGGAAGGCTTGCTGAGCGGGCCGCTTTTTTCGGACAGGCTGCGGTTCTTCGTTTCCGGACGCCGGGATGTGGACCGGGGCCATATCTACGGATGGCGGCGCTTCCTCCCCTCCGACTCGGCGAATTTCAATGCGGACCTCGACCGTCTGGCCATGATCCGGGAATATCTTCCGGACTACGACGGCCCCAACTGGTACTACGAAATGCACGGCCGCCCGTGGTGGGAATACGCGGCGGATACCACGCAGGCCCTGCCGAACGAGCTCGTCTCCCTGAACCCGCGGGAAAGTTTCAACATCCTCGGCAAGATCACCTTCCGGCCCTTCCGGGGCGCCAAGATCGAATACAGCCACCTGCGCGACGGCGTGCGGCAAACGCCTTTCGATTTCAGCTACCGGTATAATCCCGACGGCAACTCGCCCTACAGGGATCACAGCTGGAATCATGCCCTCCACTGGACGCACACGCTCAGCGACCGGGCCTTTTACACAGCCCGGTTCTCGTACGCAAAAAACCGGTTCCGGCAGTACCTGTACGAGGACCCGCTGGACACCCGCTACGTCGTGGACCGCGACGGCATAGGCCAGGGAAACATGATCGGTTTTCCGGGAACCAACTTCCTGTTCGCCGGAAACGAAAAATCCCATATCTACGAGGACGCGGCGTCGCTGCGCGCAAAGCTCGACTTCACCCGCCAGTTCGGCCTGGTGCACGAAGCCATGGCGGGCCTGGACGTGGAATTGCACACGCTCGACCGGGAAAACTTCGTGGTCCTGTACGACGGCAACCGCTACCGAAGACCCACGGTAGTGGATATCGACAATCCCTCGCGGGACAAGTACGGCTGCACAGAATTCCTTGGTACCGAGGGAGCGTACGACGGCTACGACTGCGCGGAACAGAACGCAACGCATCTTGCCGCCTATGTCCAGGACAAACTGGAATTCACCGACTTCATCGTCAATGCAGGGATCCGCGCCGAGCATTTTATCCCTAACGGGCGATACATCCCCGACCTGCTCGATCCGCAGAACGAACCCGAAGACGCCAGCCCCAAAACGATGGTGCTGCCCCGCATTGGCGTATCGTTCCCCATTACGGCGCGCGGCATCATCCACTTTTCCTACGGACATTTTGCGCAGATGCCGAGACTGCGCAATATGTACATCAACCCGGAGTTCGAATTTCCGGTGGGGAGCGTACCGACCTTCGGAAATGCCAATATGCGTCCGGAGCGAACGGTACAGTATGAAATCGGCCTCCAGCAGCAGCTCACCGAAACGCTGGCTTTCGACCTGACGGGCTATTTCAAGGATATCCGCGATTATCTGACGCGGCGTACGATCCGATACAGCACCATCCCGGGCGAGGACGTATACGGCATCTACACGAACCAGAATTACGTGAACGTGAAAGGGGTGACGTTTGCGCTCACGAAACGGCGCTCGCGCAACGGCCTGCTGTCGGCGAACCTCGACTATACCTACCAGATCGCCGAGGGCGACAACGACAACCCGAATGCGGCCTTCTTCAATTTTCTGTCCGGACGGGAAACGGAACTGGAAATCATTCCGACGGACTTCGACCAGCGCCACATCATTTCATCGGTCGTGACCGTTTCGCGGCCCGCCAGTTGGGGCATCTCGTTCATCGGGCGATTCGCCACGGGATATCCGTATACGCCACTGATCATCGACGAAAATATCGACGATTTGCCGCGCAGCGGGCGCAAACCGACGCAGTTGAAACTGGACGCCCGGATTTTCAAGACATTTACCGTAGGACGTCTCGATCTGCGCGCCTTCGCCAAGATTTTCAATGTGCTGGACATACGCAACGAGGTGTTCGTGTTCAACGATACGGGGCGCGCCTCCTATTCGCTGAGCGAGGAACTGAACCGGCACGCCACATGGCGCCCCGGCTACAGCCTGCCCGGCGTGCCCACCCTCGACGACTGGGAAACCCGGCCTCAATACTTCTCGGCCCCGCGCGAAATTCGCGTCGGCGTAACCATCGCCTTCTGAGCACACGAATCGCGCTCCCGCGCAAGCAAACGTCACCGACATGCCCTTTCGCACGCTCTTCCTTGGCTGCCTGACCGCCGGCTTTCTTCTGCTCCCCGCAGCGCATAGCGCCCGGGCGCAGCAGGTGGAGAGCCGTTCACGGGACTGGTCGTACCGGGAAGTCGGCCGGTGGCTGGAACGGCTCTCGGTATCGGGCTCTCCGGCGGCAAACAACGTATGTCCGGATTTTACGAACCGGCGCGATGCCATCATGAACGGCAACAAGATCACGACCCAGATCACCAACTTCGGGTCGATCTCCTCGCCGGGTAATACAATTACCGACATCGTGTGGAACGGGTTGGGCTACGGGTACGAGTTCGGCCCGTTCGTGGGTGCCGAGATCGTCGATCCGAACCGGGAAGACCCGCAAAGCGTGCCGAAACGCGACGAGAACGGCCGGATCGTTCTGGATGCGGCGGGCGACACGGTGTATGTGATGCATATCGTGTCCGACGGCCTCGCATCCAATGGAGGCGAGATCTCCCCGGACGGCAGGGAACGCTGGGGCTGGCAACCCATACCTTGCGCCGAACCTGTGGGCAGTTTCGAAGGCATCCAGGTGGTCAATGCCGAATCGAAACTGATCCCGACGAGCGATGACCGGGACAAGGACCTTGACGGCAGGCCGGATCCGTGGCCGGAAAACTGGTACAACGTAAACCTCGGCGAATACGTGTGGCCCGGAGCGCTGCAGCAAGGCGCTTCCAATGCGGACAAGGAAGCCCTGTATTTCATGAACGACTACGCGAACAGGGAATTCGCGTACCTGCCGTTTCCAAGCGATCCGACCCGCAAGGGCCTCGGGCTGGAGGTTGAAACGCGGCTATATCAGTGGTCGAACCCACTGGCGGAAGACGCTATTTTTCTCGTCTACAAGATCACGAACAAGAGCGAGAAGAATCTTGAGCGGGTCCGTTTCGGCATGTGGGGCGACCCGCATGTCGGCGGTCCGAGCGATTGGCACGACGACCTCGCCGACTTCGATACGGCCCTGAATATGGTCTACGCCTGGGACGACGACGGACGATCCGACGTGGCCGGGCGGCCGCCCGGCTATTTCGGGTACAAGTTCCTTGAAAGCCCCGGGCGAGGCCACGAATGCATTGACGGCAGCGGCGCCGACCCCGCCACCTGCGAAGCATCCGGAGGCACGTTCTTCCCGGGAGACGGCGTGGACAACGACGGAGACGGCATGCTGGACGAATCATGGACCGACGGACTTGACAACGACGGGGATTGGGACCCGGAAACGGACGACGTAGGGCTTGACGGCGTACCGGGCACGGGAGATCAGGGCGAAGGGGACGGCATGCCCACCGGAGGATCCCAGTTCGACATCACCAAACCGGGCGAACCGAACTTCGAATTCACGGACATCGACGAAAGCGACATGATCGGGCTTACGTCGTTCGCTTCGCCCCCATTCGGCGGCAACAACATTTCCAACGATCAGCGGGTGTGGGGCTTCGTGGAGCCGGGACGCTTCGACGACATCCCCACCGAACCGGGCGACTACGTGTTCATCTACGGGGCCGGGGACTTCCCGCTGCGCGCCGGTGAAACGAAGCGTTTCTCCATTGCGCTCCTCGTAGGCGAAAACCTCTCAGACCTGCGCCTGAACGCCCGCACGGTACAGCAAATTTACGATGTGGGGTACCGGTTCGCGAAGCCGCCCCGTAAACCGCTCGTGCAGGCCGTACCCGGGGACAAAAAGGTGACGCTGTACTGGGGAACCCGGTCCGAGGGCACGATCGATCCGCTCACGCGCGAGGCGGATTTCGAGGGGTACGTAATCTACCGCTCGACCGATCACGAATTCGCCGATCAGCAGACCATCACGGACGTAAACGGCACGAAATTTCTTTTCCGCCCCCTCACGGACGAACGAGGCGTCGAAGCGAAATTCGACCTCGATAACGGGGTGACCGGGCCTTCGCCCATTCCGTTCGCCGATCGCGGCATCGCCTACGATCTCGGGAACGATACGGGCTTGTTTCATACCTACGTGGACTCGAACAACGTACGCAACGGGCAGACCTATTACTATGCGGTCAGCGCCTACGACCGGGGCTATGCGGGTAGCGACGTACAAGGATTCTCCGGCGGCATTCCTCCCACGGAAACGAGCAAGACCATCACGTACAACCCCACGACGGACGAGTATGTCTTCGATGTGAACGCCATGGCCGTCATACCGCGTCCGCCGGCAGCGGGATATGTGGCGCCTTCCATTCAACTCGATCATACAGAGGGCGTAGCCACCGGCGACCTGGAGATCGTGATCGTGGATGCGCCGGCTATAGCGGACGGCAACCCGTACCGGATTGACTTCGACAAGGATGGCGCCAGAACAGTCTACACGGTAACCAACGAACTGCCGCGTACGGTGACCGTGACCGCGCGGCCGGGACAGTTTTCCGGGCTGGGTCACAAAAATATCGTCGCGGATTCCTTCACGCTGCGCACGGAGGACGGGCGCATGCTGGAGGCCGGTTCGGAATATGTGCTGTATCCCGAGGCAGGATCCGTCGAAATCCTGTCCGATGCGAATATCGAGGCTTTCCAGAGACTTGTCGCCTCGTTCCTGTACGCGCCGATCTACCAAAGCACCCTCCTGCAAAAAGAGGAAGGCAACCCCGTCTTCGAAGGACTGCACGTGTTCGTGCAGGATCACATCCTGGAGATCGACGCCGAACAAACAGGGTGGACGCAAGGCGACGCCGCGTTGCCGTTCGAAGTGCGGGTGGCCTCCGCCGGGCCGGGCCGGCGCGGACAACCCAGCGATTACGAGATACGGTTCGCCGACGCCCCTGTCATGCAGGCCTTCGTGACGAATCTGGACCTTCCCTTCGAAATCGTCAATCTGACCAAAGCGAACGAGTCGATCCGGGCATTCGTGCCGGACGCCAACCGGAACGGGGCCTGGGACCTGAACGAAGCTGTCATTTTCGTGGAAAACATTGACGGACGCGACCTTGCCACCTGGCAGGTCCGCTTCCCGGTGGAGGCAGGAGGCGATGCCGAACCGCCCGGCGCCGGAGACGTGTTTTTCATCCGAACGAACAAACCGTTCGCCGACGAGGATACGTATACGTTCCGCACGGCGGCCGCCGGATCGGACCCGGAGATGGCGAGGGAAGCGTTAGACAACATCTACGTGGTGCCCAATCCCTACGTCGCCACGAACGAGATCGAACCGAGAAACCCGATCTCGAATACCGAACGGGGCGACCGCCGGCTGTATTTCGCCAATGTGCCGAAAGAATGCACGATCCGCATCTACACGCTTGCCGGGGAACTGGTCGATACGATCGAACACAGCAGTGCGGTGGACGACGGCAAGGTTTTCTGGGACCTGCGCACCCGCGACAACATGAACATCGCCTACGGCCTCTACATCTTCCATGTGGATGCTCCGGAGGGATCGGCTATCGGAAAATTCGCCGTCATAAAGTGACATGAGATATTTCGCTGCGATAGCTGTCCTGCTGATGCTGCCCCTCGAAGTGCGGGGGCAGGAGAATGCGTCGGCGCCCCGAAACGAGACCATTACGAAAACGGGCTCGACGGCCGCGCAATTCCTGAAACTCGGCGTGGGCGCCCGGCCCATTGCGCTGGGCGGCGCGTTCGTCGCGCAGGCGAACGACCTGTCGGCAATGTACTGGAATCCGGCAGGCCTCGCGCTGCTGCCCGGCGCGTCCGTGCAGTTGGCGCACACCCGGTATCTTGCCGACATCGCTTACAACTTCGCTGCTTTCGGCACCTCGCTCGGCAATGTGGGCACGCTGGCCGCTTCGTTGATCTATCTTGATTCCGGGGATATGCTCGTGCGTACGATCGCACAGCCGGAAGGCACCGGGGAACGTTTCAAGGTGCAGAACTACGCAATCCAGGTGTCGTACGGGCGATCGCTGACGGACCGCTTTTCCATCGGCGGAACCTTCAAGTTCATTCAGGAACGCATCTGGCACAGCACGGCGTCATCCATTGCCCTTGATGTGGGTACACTGTTCACGACGCCCTACGAGCGGCTGCGCCTCGGCGCCAGTTTCTCGAACTTCGGGCCGAAGATGCAAATGAGCGGGCGCGACATCGTGTTCAGTACGGACCCCACGCCAAACCAGAGCGGCGTGGTGGAAATCGTCAATTCCGAATATTTGATGGACCGGCATCCGCTGCCGCTCCTGTTTCGGATCGGCCTGTCCTGGGACGCGTTGCGGACTGCGAGTCATACCATCGCGCTTTCCACCGACGCAACCCACCCGAACGATAACTACGAATACGTAAACTTCGGCGCAGAGTACGACTTCCGGAACCTGATCGCGTTGCGGGCGGGCTACCGCAACCTGTTCGAAGCAGACAGCGAACAAGGGCTTACCATGGGAGGAGGTCTGAATCTTCGTCTCGACAGGGCGCTCCGTATCCGCATCGACTATGCCTGGGCGGATTTCGGGCGTCTTGAACAAACGCACTGGTTCACGGTCGATCTCGGATTTTGAGGCAATGCGCGCGCTGTGGCTATGTATGGGCATCTTCCTGGGCTGGACCGCGGTTTCCACGCTCGCCGCTGCGCAACCGGCATCTTCCCTGTTCGCCGATCTCGGAACCGACGCCGTAACGCTGGCGCCGTCCCCTCTCTCCAAAACGGGAGAACCGGCATGGATCACCGAACTCATTCCTGCCGAGGCAACGGGCTTCGTCGTACAGGGAACCACGTCAGACCGGAATCTGACCGGATGGGTGCGCTTCGAAAACGGTCCCTGGCGCCCGCTGCGTGTCGTGTTTTCCGCGACCGGAGATATGTTCTTCGCCGGTTTTCACGGGGATGATGTGTTTACAGCGGGCCGGTTCGAGATACGCTTCGAAACGCGGGCGGCCGTTCGCCTCTCCGCCGCAGGCGTCTTCGATAACCGCGGAGATGCGGATCAGGAGGAGGAAACTGTCGAGAAACACGAAGGAGAACAAGGCGATCAAGGGAAAGCGCCTCCCGAAGAAACCGGCGAAGTTCATCTGCCGGAAACCGGCGTCATCGTCCCGCCCCTCATGTACGACAGGGCGGCATGGAACGCCGACTCTTTCCGAGGCAATCCCGTGGCGCTGGCCCGCCCCGACTACCGGAACATGGCTTTCCACCACGCCGCCGGTTTCCGGGCTACCACGCACGAAGAGGGACTGGAGCAATTGAAAGCCATCCAGGACCTGCACCAGAATATCCGCGGATGGAGCGACATCGGATACCATTTCGTACTGGATCAAAGCGGTCGGCTCTACCAGGGTCGGCCCTTTTTGCAGGGCGACGCCCCGCTCGAATCCGTGCCCGCGCTGGCGCTGGGCGCGCATGTAGGCGGCCATAACACCGGAAATATCGGGGTGTGTATGCTGGGGTGTTACCATCCCCCCTATACCGCACGGTGTATAGACACGCTGTCGCCGCCAACCATGGATTCGCTGGCTGTTACCTTTTCGTTCCTTTCCGAAAATTATGGGGTTTCGCCGGACAACCTGCGCGGACACGGCCAGTTTCCCGGCGCCTCCACGAGTTGTCCGGGGGATAACAATCTTGCCATCTTCGACGATCTGGTCGAGCGGATCCGCACACTGCTCGTAACAGGCAATGCCCCGCTCGGTCGCGCCGCGCTTGCCGCCCGGACCGATGAGGACGGCGTGGTGCATCTTTCCTGGGAATTTCTCGATACCCGCGACATCGCCGAGTATCGTATAGAGCGCGTGGAAGGCCCTGCGTCTGTGGTTATTTTCGAGGGAGACCAGTTGCAGCCGGGCGATTTCACGGATGGGGGCGCAACCTGGTCGGGGCAGATATCGTACCGGCTCTATGGCCGTTCTTCAAGCGGGCGAGAACAGGTGCTGGCCACCGCCGCCGCAGCCCTCGAACACCCGGAAGAACACGTACTCACCGAGAACTACCCCGATCCGTTTCTTCACACCACGACGATCCGGTATTATCTGCCCCGGGACGGCATCGTCCATCTGACCGTGTTCGATGCGCTCGGACGCAGTGTGGCGAAGCTCGTCGAAGGAGCGGCGGAGAGCGAACGGTGGCATCATATTCCCTTCAATGCAACCGGACTCCCGTCGGGTACGTATTTTTATCGTTTGAGGATAGAAGGTTTTTCCGGCACGACCTACGACGAAACCCGTTCGCTTGTACGAATACGGTGAGTTCCCGCAAGGCCGCTTCCGGTTTCCAAGCCCCGTCCGAAGGCGCATAGGCCCGGACGCGAAACCATGACCGATCAAAGCCACACGTCTTCCCCGGTGGAACAGCATACCCCCGAATCCGGGGCAGCGGAGCACGTGTCCCGGGAAGGAACGCCGCGCAACGACGCCGCCCCGCCCGAAGCACCCGCCGGGCCGGATCAGACTCCCATGCCCGACACCTGGTCCCGGTATCCATCCTGGGCCCGTGATCTGGCGCGCAAGTACCTCACCAAGACGCTCACGCAGTTCATCCTCTACGGCAATGTCCGTGATCTCGTCCCCGGAGAAACCAAAGACGGAGATCCCGGATACGCACCGCTTCGCGAATTTCTGATAAACGACCTGTTTGCAGCGCGAGACGTGGTGATTTTCTACGACCGTTCCGCCGGCATCCACTTTGCCGACGCCGCATCGCGGAAAGACTTCCACCGGGCCGTTTCGGGGTACGACGCCATTTTCGGCACCGATTATGCGCGCGCTTTGCCGAGAGACCCGGTCCGCGTGTTTTCCGTGCTGGAAAATTATTTTCGCACCCGCCTTGCCGACGGTTTGCGCATTGCCTGCATCGTGGATTTTGCCGAAACCATTGTTCCGATGGCCGAGGCTTCCATGTATTCCGCCGAAGATCGGAACGCGCTCGTGTTCCTCCAGAAATGGGCGCACGATCCCCTCTTTCTTGAAGGCGACTTCACCCTCTGCCTTATTGCGGAAAACCTTACGGACCTGAACCGGCAACTCGTGCAGAGTCCATACACGGCGGAAATACGGATTCCCATGCCGGACGAGGAGGCCCGGCACGCCTTCGTACACTGGTCCCTCCTCGACCGGACAAATATCTTTGCGCAACATTCGGAGGTCTCCCCGGAAGCCGTGGCCCACCATACCGCCGGACTGGGCTATATCCAACTCCGCACGATTCTTGCCGACGTGCTCGAAAACCGCACCATGCTGACCTTCGAGGCGCTTTCCAGCATGAAAAAAGAGTTCATCGAAGCGGAGGCATACGGCATGCTGGAATTCGTGGAAACCGAACTCAATCTTGACATGGTGGCGGGGCACCGGGAGGCAAAGGCGCATCTTCGGCAGGCCGCCGACGCGTTGCGGGCCGCCCGTCCGGATGTACTGCCCATGGGGTATCTGGTCAGCGGGCCCGTGGGAACGGGCAAGACATTCCTGATCACCTGCTTTGCGGGCGAGATAGGCATCCCGATGGTCACGCTGAAAAACTTCCGCTCGCAGTGGCAGGGCGTCACGGAAGGCAATCTCGAAAAAATTCTCCATTTGCTCGAGGCCATGACGCCGGTGGCGGTAATGATCGACGAGGCGGACACGGCCCTCGGCAACCGCGACGCCCAGGGCGACTCGGGCGTTTCCAGTCGGGTGTTCGGGCAGATCGCCACCTTCATGAGCAATCCGGCGCACCGGGGACGCATTCTCTTCTTTCTCGTCACGGCGCGCCCCGACCTGATGCCCATCGACCTGAAGCGACAGGGTCGCGCCGAAGAACACATCGCCCTTTTCTACCCGGAAGAGAAAGAAGAACGAGAGGAACTGCTTCGCGTCACCATGCAGCGGACCGGCGCCCGGCTGGACATGGGCGACATGCCGGATGTGCTGCTCGACAGTGACCGCCCGTTCAGCGGGGCGGACATGGAGGCGCTGTTTACGCGGGCAAAGTTCCGGGCGGGCGTGCAACGGACCGAGGACGGCGCCGTCCCTGCCGGCAAGACGAACGGCGAACAGCCCATTACAAAAAAGATTCTCGAAGAAGCCGTGCGCGATTTCATCCCGCCCGCCTACCCTGAAGAAGTGGAGTTGCAAACGCTGGTGGCGGTACTGGAATGTACAAGCAGAGCCCTGCTGCCCGAAAAATATCAGAAGATGGAACGGGCGGCCATCATCCGGCGCGTGCAGGAATTGAAGCGCCTTGTGGAATAGCGGAGCGCCGGGCGCCTCACCTATCCAGCTCCTTCGCCTCTTCCCAGAAGGCATCCATTTCCGTCAGGTCGGCTTCGGCAGGGGTCCGACCCGACGCCGCCAACCGCTGTTCGATATGCCTGAAGCGCCGCATGAACATATCGTTCGTACGGGAGAGCGCGTTTTCCGCATTGAGGCCGCTCATCCGCGCATAATTCACCAGCGCAAAGAGCACATCGCCGAACTCGCGCTCCCTTTCTTCCGGTGAAACGCCCGGAGCGTCCACCTCCGCAAATTCCTGGATCTCCTCGACGATTTTCTTCCAGGCATCGGCCCGCTCCGGAAAATCGAACCCCACGCCGGAGGCTTTTTGCTGGATGCGATGCGCCCTGAGCAGGGCGGGGAGTTGCCGGGGCACCCCCTCCAGCGCCGATTTCTTTGCCCCCTCCGCCAACTTGATCTGCTCCCAGTTGCGCACTACCTCTCCCGAATCTTTCACCTGCGTATCCTCGAACACATGCGGGTGGCGCTGCACCAGTTTCGCGGTTTCCTTGCGAATAATATCCGTGATCGAAAAGCGCTTGTCCCCCTCGGCAATTACGCCATGAAACGCCACATGCAGCAGCAGATCGCCCAATTCCTCGCATAACCCGTCCAGGTCCCCTTCGTCGATCGCCGAAACGGTCTCGTAGGCCTCCTCGATCAGCAAGTGCTTGACGGATTCGTGGGTCTGCTCCCGGTCCCAGGGGCAATCCCGCCGCAGTTGCCGGACAATCGCGGAAAATGTGGCATACGCCGCCTGCTCTTCCTCGCCCGGCGTAAACGCGGGGTCAACGATGTGGTCGTATGCGTTTTTTTTCGTGGGGGCTTTTTTCGCGGGAACCGAGGGCATATGTTCTTTGTACATATATTATTGCCGGGGTAAAGGTACTCCCAATTATACGGATCGGCGCATGTAAAGGATGCACATACTACAGGATACTCTGATCAAGACCCCTTCGCTCAGCGCTCCGCGTTCGTGCGTAAATGACGTCATGATTGCATCGTTAAAATCAGCGGATTCGGTGCGCCGCGGACAGAACGCACCCTTGGGCGGACTGCGCACAGACGTACACGATGTGGACAATTACCCGGTTTTCCACAAGATGTACACCGGCCACGAGAATCCGGGGCTTTTATCCACAACCCGAAGCGAAACCGTGTCCAAAAGATGTGAGGAACTAATCGCCATGATTTCCGACCTTGTGCGTAACGTAGAAATTCGGTATTTCCTCCTTGAAGCCAGCAAAAAATTCGCTCCGGGGGTTATGTTTAAGGACGGCGTGGGTCTATAAGCGCGAGCCTGCACCCACCATGTCGTCGGCCGGCATTGCATTCACCACACCTGCAGAGGTATTCTCATGGCATATGCCATCAACAAAGTCATTCTTATTGGAAATCTGGGACAGGACCCGGAAATGCGCTACACCGGAAACGGGACGCCGGTATGCAACATGCGGCTTGCGACCACCGAACGGTACAAGGACGCAAACGGAGAAATGGTCGAGCGGACCGAATGGCACAGCATCGTAGCCTGGGCCCGTCTTGCCGAAATCTGCGGCGAATACCTGCGAAAAGGATCCAAGGTGTATTTCGAGGGGCAATTACAGACACGCTCCTGGGAAGACCGCGACGGTAACACGCGCTATACCACGGAAATTCGCGCCCGCGAAATGATGATGCTGGACTCACGGGGTGAGAACGGATCGGGTAACGGCTTTTCCGGAGGGGGAGCGAATCGATCCCGGAACGCGACAACCACAAGCAAAGCCCCCGTCGAGGATAGTGCAGGGTTCGAACCGGACGACGATCTCCCGTTCTGATCCATGCCGGAGCCCGCCCGCAAGACGCTGTATCTTGCCAACCCCTACGGCTTCTCGGCACAGCAAAAGGCTGGGCCGCTTGCTGATCTCATAGCCGCGCTGAACGAAGCCGGCGCGGAAGTGTGGGAACCCTTCGAACGCAACAACCAGATCGATATCGGCAAGGCAGGCTGGGCCTACGAGGTGGCCCAGGCCGATGTGCGGGATGTGCGCGAAGCAGACGGGATATTCGCCGTGGTCAACGGTTGCCCCCCGGATGAAGGCGTCATGGTGGAATTGGGTCTGGCCATTGCCTGGGGCAAACCGACGTTTCTGTTCCGGGACGACTTCCGGCGCTGTACGGACAGCGAAACCTACCCGCTCAACCTGATGCTGTTCGCAGGACTTCCGCGTCAGGGATGGAAACGCTGGTGGTATACTTCCATGGAGGAGATCGCCGACCCGGACAAGGCGCTGGTTCCATGGTTGCGCGGGGAAACGTCCACCTGATACAAAACGCGCCGGATGCAGGCGAACGGGCAGGATACACCGGTCATGGAATGCAAGGATAACCTTGCATTCATGCAGGATCTCGAAGACGAGCAGATGAAACTGATCGTCACGTCGCCTCCCTATAATCTCGGAAAATCCTACGAGAAACGGGCGCCGATGGAGGAGTATCTGCGCCAGCAGGATCGTGTCATTTCCGAATGCGTGCGACTCCTGCACCCCTCAGGCTCCCTGTGCTGGCAGGTCGGAAACTATGTGGAGCAGGGAGAGATTGTCCCGCTCGACACCCTGCTGTACCCCCTCTTCCGCAAACACGATCTGAAGATGCGGAACCGCATCGTGTGGCACTTCGGGCACGGCCTGCATTGCTCGAAGCGGTTCTCCGGGCGCTACGAAACAATCAACTGGTGGACCCGGAGCAACGATTATACGTTCCACCTGGACCCGGTGCGCATTCCGGCCAAATACCCGAACAAACGACATTTCAAGGGACCGAACATCGGGCGGCTTTCGGGCAACCCGAGTGGTAAAAATCCCAGCGATGTGTGGCTATTTCCCAACGTCAAGAGCAATCATGTGGAGAAAACGATCCACCCATGCCAGTTTCCTGTCGAACTGGTGGAGCGGCTCGTACTGTCCATGACCGATCCGGGCGATGCGGTTTTCGATCCGTACATGGGCGTTGGGTCGTCGATCATCGCAGCCCTGATGCACGACAGAAAGGCATACGGTTGCGATATCGTGCCCGAATACGTGGCGATCGCCCGCGAGCGGGTTCAGGCACTGCACAACGGCACGCTCCGCACGCGTCCCATGGGAAAGCCGGTGTACGATCCCGACCAGCGGCATAGCAGGCAGTGAAAAGCGTTGCCCAAAGACGCTTATATTCTTCTCTGACGAACCGCCTTGCCCCCATATATGTCCATTCGCCCGTACATCCTTGCCGACACGAACTGGAAGGCCGTCCGGCAAACCACCTACGATGTAGCGGTCTTGCCGTGGGGCGCAACGGAAGCGCACAACTATCACCTGCCCTACTCCACCGATGTGGTCGAATGCGACCATATCGCCGCCGAAGCAGCGCGCAAGGCATGGGAAACCGGCGCCAATATCATTGTCCTGCCCACGATCCCATTTGGCGTCAATACCGGGCAACTGGACATAAAGCTCGACATGAACCTCTATCCGAGTACGCAAGCCGCCATCCTCAAGGATGTCGTCGATGCGGTCTCGCGCACCGAAATCCGGAAACTGCTTATACTCAACGGCCACGGGGGCAACGATTTTCGACAAATGATCCGGGAAATCGGCGCTGCCTATCCAGAGATGTTTCTGTGTGAAATGCACTGGTTTCGGATTATGAATCTTGCGGAGTATTTCGAAATGCCGGCGGATCATGCCGGTGAAATGGAAACGAGCCTTATGATGTACCTTTGCCCCGAACTGGTGCTTCCGCTCGAAGAAGCCGGGGATGGGGCAGAGCGGCGATTCAACATCGAGGGGTTACGGGAAAAATGGGTCTGGGCCGAACGGCAGTGGTCGAAGGTAACCGAGAGTACCGGGGTTGGAGATCCTTCGCGGGCCACTCCGGATAAGGGAGCCCGATTCTTCGACGACGCGACCACGAAAATTGCAGCCTTCCTGAAGGAACTGGCGGACGCCGATCTCGACGACCTGTACGAATAGCCGACGGCCACCGCCCACTCCACATACCCTTTATTCTGCGCGAATGTATGCGCAAATCCCTACTTTTCCATCTGTCATCAGGAACTTGCCGCCCCTCCGTTGGACCCTGACACTGCTTCGTTACTCATTCTCCTGCAGAATGCGCCCGTATTGCTGAGCGGGACATTCGTGGCCGCCTGCGTAATTACGCTGCTCGCACTTCTCCTGATGTCAGCGATTTTCTCCGGTTCGGAGGTAGCGCTTTTTTCGCTCACCGGCTCGGCGAAAGCATCGCTTGCGGAAGCAGGCGACCGCGCATCGAAGCGGGTGCTGAAACTTCTCGACCGCCCCAGGCGGCTGCTCATCACGATTCTGATCCTGAACACGGGAGCGAACGTGGCCGCCGCCATCGTAGCCGCCCTGCTGACCGCCAGGATCGCAGCGGCAATGGAGTGGAGTTACGCCGTCACGGTCGTTCTGGAAATCGTGGTGCTGACCTTCATTATCCTCGTCATGAGCGAAATCACGCCGAAGTTACTCGCGGTTCGCTATGCCGAGACCTTCAGCCGGACGGTTTCCGGGCCGCTGGCGGCACTGCACCGCATCCTGTATCCCCTCTCCGACTTCCTCGCCCGCTCGACACGATTCATGCGGGAGCGTCTCGAAACCGAAGGAACGCGCATCTCCCCGGAAGACCTGAAAACGCTCGCCGATGTAGGAGAAGCGCACGGCACCCTCGAAGAAGAGGAAAAAGAACTCATTTACTCGATCGTGGAGTTCGGAGAAACGTCCGTCCGGGAAATCATGGTGAGCCGCCTCGATATCGTGGCGCTTCCGGTGACCTCCGACATCGGGGCAGCTCTCGAATTGATCCGCAACACGGGGCATTCGCGTATTCCGCTGTACGACGATCACCTCGACAATATATTGGGCATCGTGTACGCCAAGGACTTGCTTCCCTATCTGCTGGGCGCTAATGGAGACACACCGCTCGACTGGATGGAGGTGGCCCGGCCAGCCATTTTCGTACCTCCAGGCAAGAAACTGGACGATCTGCT
The DNA here is from genome assembly GCA_965117025.1 of Rhodothermales bacterium. Taxonomy (GTDB): domain Bacteria; phylum Bacteroidota; class Rhodothermia; order Rhodothermales; family VXPQ01; genus VXPQ01. Next base: position 2,319,724 of record OZ220746.1, on the reverse strand, counting down.
CAAGGATCTGCAAGCGAAAAAAACCCACATGGCTGTGGTCGTCGACGAATACGGAGGCACGGCAGGATTGGTCACGCTCGAAGACATACTGGAAGAAATCGTAGGGGAAATCCGCGACGAGCATGACGAAACCGAAGAGCAACTGTACGAGCGGCTCGACGATGCTACGTACCTGTTCGATGCGCGCATCGACCTCGACGACGTGAACGAACTGCTCGACGCCTCGCTCGACACCGAAGCATACGACTTCGAAACGCTCGGGGGACTGATCTTCCACGAAACAGGGACGATCCCGGAGGAAGGCAATACCATGGAAATCGAGGGGCTCGTCATGCAGGTGGTAACGGTAGAGAATAACCGGATAGGCCGTGTGCATGTGCGGCGCGCTCCACTTTCAGGGAAACAGGGAGGCGATGCAAACGCACCGGACAATCCGGCTTGAGCCCATTGTATAAGGCATGAAAATTGCCTACCTTTATATCAGGCACAGGCCTCCCATCAATTAACCGGAGCCGAATGCGTCAGATACGAGAGTATTGCGGCATTTTCGGGATATTCAACGCCGAAGATGCGGCGCGGCATACGTACTACGGATTGCACGCTCTCCAGCACCGCGGCCAGGAGTCGTCAGGGATCGTCTCCTCCACCTACGACGAAACGAAGCAGCGCCGCGTCATGCAGACCCACCGGGGTCGGGGGCTGGTGCTGGATGTTTTTGCCGACCAGTCTCTCTTCGAAACCAAGCTGCTCGGCACCGCCGCCATCGGGCACAACCGGTACTCTACGATGGGCGCCTCGGACAACAAGGCGAACATCCAGCCGTTTGTTGTGCATTACAAAGACGGCAACCTCGCCATTTCGCACAACGGCAACCTGTCGAATGCGCGCGAACTGCGCCAGTCTTTCAGCGACCAGGGGACCTTGTTCCAGACGACCAGCGATACGGAACTGGTCCTCCACCTCATCGCACAAAGCCGGCGAAGCAAGCAAATCAACCAGATCAGGGACGCCCTCGCCCAATTGGAAGGGGCTTTTTCACTCGTTATCCTTACGGACGAAAGCCTCATCGCCATCCGCGATCCGAACGGATTCCGTCCGCTATCGCTGGGACGCCTGAACGAAACTTCGTGGTGCGTAGCCAGCGAAACGTGCGCTTTCGACCTGATCGGGGCCGAATACGTACGCGATGTGGAACCCGGGGAAATCCTGGTGATCGACCGGGAAGGCGCCGAAACGGGGTCATTCCGGAGCTACCATCTGCCCCGGTCGCACGAAATCAGCCAGTGCGTCTTCGAATACGTGTATTTCTCGCGTCCGGATTCGCGGATCTACGGGGAGATGGTGGACAAGGTGCGCCGGCAAATCGGCAAACAACTGGCGCGCGAGGCGCCGGTCCCGTCTACAAAGAAAGGGGAAAGGCAGCCCATCGTCATCTCCGTGCCCGACTCATCCAATACCAGTGCGCTCGGGTATGTGAGCGAATGCCGAAAACAGGGCTATTCGGGCAAATTCGAGATCGGTCTCATTCGCAACCACTATGTGGGGCGCACGTTCATTGCCCCCGGACAGGACCGGCGCGAAATGCGGGTGCGGTGCAAGTTCAATACGGTGGAAGGCGTACTTAAAAATCGCATCGTCGTCATCGTGGACGACTCCATCGTACGAGGCACAACGGCCCGGTATATCGTCAACATGATCCGTGAGGCCGGCGCGCGAGAAGTACATTTCCGGGTGGCGGCGCCTCCTGTGGTCAACCCCTGCTACTATGGCATGGATTTCCCCAGCCACGACGAATTGTTTGCGCACGAGTTCAGTTCCGACGAAGAGCGTGCGAAATGGCTGGGCGTCGATTCGCTGGCCTACCTGTCCGTGGAGGGATTGATGAAGGCTGTGCGCAGCGCCAACCGGAGCGAGGCGGGCTACTGCAATGCCTGCTTTACAGGAAAATATCCGGTACCGGTGCACGCCCCGGTCGTCAAGGAAGAAAACGAGTGGTAACGAAGTACGTATTCCTGATGCATTGCACACCTTTTGCCGGGTGATTGCGCGCCTTGTCGCCCGGAAGATTATTTTACGTCGAATTTCTGCGCATCTTTGTTCTCTCTTTGCTATGCCGCCGAACCCTGACGGTCTCCGTCGTGCAGCGGGTAGCGCTTCGTGATCGCCTTTGCGAGCGTACGCTGGATGCGGTCGAACGGTGAGAAATCTTCCGGCAGACGGTCCCGTACGGTACACTCCCGCCCCATCGACTGACTCTGGAGAGAAAACGATGAGAAGGTTCGTGATCGGCCTGCTTGCGCTCTTTCGCCGGGTCTCCCTGGCGATGCGGAAACTCCGTGGACAGTCCGAGGACGATGTCGCTGCACAGCGGGTCGTCAGTGGCCGCGCCTGGGACGAGTTCTGCGACACACTGAAGGCTGCAGGCGCATCGCTGAACTTTCCGGGGGCGCCGCAAGATGCCTTCAACCAGGCCGAGGGTTATCGCTACCTCAGCCGTCTGACGCGCGCAGGCCTGATGGCCTTCCTCGAGCACGCCGATCCGAGCGCGCCGGTCCTCCACCGCATCGCCCACGAAACGGTCAAGCTCGGGGCCGACAACCCGGACAACCACTATCTGACGGCCGCCATCTCGGGCGCTTTCGAATACCGGATCACCGGGCGCCGCAACACCGTCGCCTATCTCGGGTTCGGCACCCAGGCCGGACACTACGGACAGGGAGGCGGCATGCCCCCGACCGGCTACGTCGAAGCCGCGGAACTCGAGATCGACGACGACGGTCGCTTCGAGTTGGTGCTCAGTTGCGAGCGGCAGAACGGGAACTGGCTCCCGATGACACCCGAAAGCGGGGTCCTCATCGTCCGCCAGACCTTCCTCGACCGGCGTACGGAAATCCCGGCCGAGTTGCATATCGAACGTATCAATTGCTCCCCGGACGAGAAGCGCCCGGAACCGCTGACCGCAAGACAACTCGACGAAGGACTGCGGTCGGCGAGCACCCTCGTTGCGGGCGCCTCCCTCCTGTTCGCGAAGTGGGCGCGCGACTTCCGGAAACACACGAATACGCTGCCCCGGTTCGATCAGGAGACATCGAATCAGGCCGGGGGCGACCCGAATATCGCCTACTACCACAGCCACTGGCGACTGGAAAAGGACGAGGCGCTGATCATCGAAACCACGCCGCCGGTATGCGAATTCTGGAATTTCCAGCTCAACAACTACTGGATGGAGTCGCTCGACTACCGCTATCACACCATCCATACGAACAAGCATCTCGCCGAATACGAAAGCGACGGTTCCGTCCGCCTGATCGTCGCGCACGAAGACCCCGGGCTCCCAAACTGGCTCGATACCGCTGGTCACATCTCCGGGACCATGTGTTTCCGTTGGATCCGGGCCGAGGAACACCCGACGCCTGCGACCCGATGCGTCAAACTGCACGAACTCCGTGCGCTCCGCCGGTGAAGAAATGGGAAAGCGGATTACCGAGACATCGACGGACTACAATCGGCCGTACCGCCCTCTTCCCGTCACGCTGCTGAACGCGGTTTGGCGTGCCTCGGGCCGTATAAGAAATTCCGGCAAGCTCGACATCGACAAAATGATCGCCGCGGCCCGCAGAAAGACGGCCCTGTCGAACTTCGGCAACGAGTGGTTCATGGAAGCGCTGTCCGTACTCGTCCGCTCGATTAACGAGGAGGCCGATCTCACGCCCCTGGGTCGGTGGATCCAGAAGCAGCGGATCGAAGGGGCGCTGGCAACGCGCCTGCGAGTCGAGGAACTGATCCGAAAACGCCCGGAAATACGGGAAATCGACCTTGGCGGCGTGCTCGTGATCGCCGGCCTCCAACGGACCGGCACGACCACGCTGCACCGACTGATCGCTTCTCATCCGGATATGCACGCAGTCACGGCCTGGGAGGGATTGAATCCGCTGCCCCTGCCGCGTGAGAAGCCGGGAAACCCGCGCGCCCGAATCAAACAGGCGGTCATTGCCGAACGCGCAATCGCTTATCTGGCCCCTGCCTTCTTTGCCGTACATCCCGCCGAACACGATGCCCCCGAGGAGGACGTACTGCTGCTCGATGTGGCCTTCATGAGCCAGTCGGCGGAAGCAACCATGCATGTCCCTACCTACGCGCGCTGGCTCGAAGACCAGGACCACACGAGAACGTACGAGGAATTCCGAACCCTGCTCCAGGTCCTGCACTGGCAACGTCCGCATCGTCACCGGGTGCTAAAAACGCCGCACCACATGGAATATCTCGACACCGTGCTCAAGGTGTTCCCGACCGCCACGATCGTGCAGACGCACCGGGATCCGCTCAAGTCCATCCCCTCCTTTTGGAGCATGGTCGCTCACGGCAGGGGAATGTTCAGCGACCGCGTCGATCCGCAGGAGATCGGCGCACACTGGCTCGCCAAGACCTGCCGCCTGGTCGAACGCACCGCCAACGTCCGGGAAGCGGCGGACCCGCGCCGCTTCGTCGACATCTCCTACTACGATCTCCTCAGTGACCCGATGGCGCAACTGAGAACTATCTACGAACGGGCCGGAATTCCTTTCGGAGCGGATGCACTGCATGCAGCCAGACAAACTGCAGGCCGCAACGTCCAACACCGCTACGGACACCACGTGTACGATGCGGAAAGTTTTGGCCAGACCCGGGAGGCGATCGAAAATTGCATGGCGCCGTACCGACGCAGGCACGACATTCCGTATGAGTAGACAAGCGATCAGCGCATGAACACCATCTTCGAGTCCCTTCGCAAGGCGGTACAAGACCGCACCGCTATCCAACCGACGATCGAGCCCCTGCCGGCTTCTGTTCGGATCGATGGCAAGACGTGCCTGGTGACGGGGGCCAATAGTGGGCTCGGCAAAGCCGTCGCCATCGATCTGGCCGCACGCGGCGGTCGCGTCCTGATGGCCTGCCGAAGCGGACACCCCGACGCAGGCGAAAACGTCAAGGCCGCCTCCGGCTCCGACCAGGTCGAGATGCTGCGGGTCGATCTCTCTGACGTGCGCTCGGTGCACCGGCTCTGCGACGCGCTGCGCGAGAGGGAAACAAGGATCGACATCGCGGTCCTCAACGCAGGCCTGATGCCGCGTCGCGCCCGCCGGACAGCTCAGGGCTTCGAGACGATGTTCGCTGTCCACTTCCTCGCCAACCGCGTGCTGGTCGATCGCTGGTTGAAAGACGGGATGCTTCGCCCGGCGGCCAGGATTGAGGAGGCGCCCCGCATCGTTCTCGTCTCGTCCGAGGCCCACCGATCCGCCGAGCCGATCGACTTCGATCGTTTCGGCGCATTCGAAAACTACGGCCTCCGAGACGGGCTCAAGCACTACGGTGCAAGCAAGCTCGTCCTGTCTACGTTCGCGACCGAGCTCTCCCGCCGTCTCAACCGGGACGACGGCGGGCATGTTGCAGTTCATTCGCTTTGCCCCGGCCCCGTACACTCCGCCATTGCCCGGAACGCCCCGGTACTCCTCAAGCCACTCATCTATCCGTTGATGAAACTCTTCTTCCTCTCACCGGCCAGAGCCGCGGCGCCCGTAAGCTACCTCTGTTGCGCCGACGACGCCGGCCGGCGCAGCGGCATCTACCTGCATATGCTGCGCGAGAAGCGCCCTTCCGAGCTCGCCACGAACCGGTCCAACGGCGCCGGATTATGGGAGGCCAGTGAAGTGCTGCTCCACAGGTTCGCACCGCCCCCGGCGACTGCACACGAGCAAGGACCCGTTACCCCATGAAGCGCCGACCGACATCCTCGCTCTCGAAGACATTCCACCACATGGTGGAACTCTGCACGCGCAAGCCGATAGCCGGACACGTCGACATGTCCGGAAAATATGTCATTGTCACGGGCGCCACGCCCGGGTCGATAGGCTACGAAATCGCCAGAACATTGGCCGGTTGGGGCGCCCACCTCGTCGCTACCGGCCTGAAAAATACCGCGTCTCTCAGAGAAGCCCTCCGGCGGGATATACAGGACGGCGACCGGTCCCCGGGCGGAATCGAGGCACACACGCTGGATCTCTCCGACCCGGTCAGCGTCGCGGACTTCGCCGCCTGGTACCGGGAACACTCCGACGGACGACTGGATGTGCTGGTCAACAACGCCAGCATCCTTCTGAATGTGATCTTCCGCTGGCGCAAACCCAGGTTTTCCGCCGACGGGTTCGAGATGCACTGGCGAACGAATTACCTCGGTGCGTTTCATCTGACACACCTGCTGCTGCCGATGCTTCTCGAGTCCGGCCGGCGCACCGGTGACGCCCGGGTAGTCAACGTATCCTCTCATCACCACGACAAGGGAAAAAACGACCGCTCCTTTCGGGACACGGGCAGGCTCGATTCCTGGACCGCCTATGGCCAGTCCAAGCTGGCGCTCATCCATCACAGTTTCGAGTTGCAACGCCGCTACAGGACCGACTGCAACCTGCGATCGGTCGCACTGCATCCGGGCTCTGCCTGCACGAACATGACTATCGGCTGGTTGGACAAAACTCCCGGGCTGCGAACGATGAGGCCCCTCGTGACGCCACTGGCCTCGCGGATCCTCCTGACACCGGCCCAGGCCGCCCAGGCCGTCATTCACTGTGCAACAGGTCCTGTCCCGGAAGACAGGTATTATTATGAGCGCTTCCGCCCGGTCGAACCCGCCCCCGACGCTCGGGATGCCGCAGCGGCGCAGCGCCTGTGGGAAGAATCGGAGCGCTGGTTCAGATCACTTGATCAGGAGTAGAAGCCATAGCAGCGGACTTCCCCCACGGACTACTAAAAAATGTTCAAGTACGCCATCACTTCGGAACCGGTAGAAATCCACGCCCCGATCGACACAGTCTGGGATATCCTGGCGGATGTAGACCGCTACGTCGAATGGAACCCCTTTGCCCGGACGTACACACAGACCGACGTGTGCGTGGGCTCCTTCGTCGACTTCGACGTCAAACTCGGCCGCTACGACCGGAAGCAGACAGAACGGTTCGAGGCAGTCGAGCCGCCGACCCTCCTGTCATGGAGCACGAAGATCGGAAACGAGTTGCTGCTGAAAGCGCTGCGGGAACAGCGACTCGAGAAACGGAGCGAGACAAGTTGCTCGTACTTCAACACGGACACGCTTGAAGGCTCGTTGGCGCCACTGGCCATCCTGCTGTTCGGTCGGGCCATGCGCCGCGGATTCGACGATGTCGGTCAGGCGCTGAAGCAGACGGCGGAGGAGCGGTACCGGGAGTAGCGATCCGCGGCGGGCCGGCGGCAGCCACCCAGTTCCGCCAGTTTGTCCCGTACATCACGCGCCGGCTGGAAGGCTTCACCGGCGTAGGCCCCGGTCACCAGGGAAGAAAACGAGCGAGGGCGCATTTAAGGATGCTCTGAGCAAAGTGGTTTTGATCAGAGCATCCTTACGTATTTTTGAAGAATTGCTTACCTTTCGTTGGGCGATTATGCATCTTGCCCTCGAATAATATCCCGCATCGAATCTCTCGTCGATGTTCTCCATTCTACTGCGCCGATGGAACCTGACGGTCGCCGCCGTACTGGCGGTGGGCGCCATCGCCCTGTGGGTGTCCGGAAGCGCTGGCAACGAGGTGGATTTCAACGAGGATATCCGTCCGATTCTCAACGAAAATTGCGTAACATGCCACGGCGGCGTAAAACAACAGGCGGAGCTGAGTCTTCTTTTTCGCGACGATGCGCTCCAGCCTGCGGAATCGGGGAAGCATGCAATCGTACCGGGCCAGTCGGGAAAAAGCGAACTCATTCGACGAGTCACGCATAGCGATCCTGACGAGCGCATGCCCGCCGAGGGCCCGGCGCTCAACGACAAGCAAATCGACCTGCTGAAACGCTGGATCGACGACGGGGCCGCCTGGGAACCCCATTGGGCCTACGTGGCGCCGGCAACGCCGAATCTCCCGGAAGTATCCGATCCCGCATGGCCGAACAATGATATCGACCGTTTCGTGCTGGCCCGGCTGGACCGGGAAAACCTGCGCCCGTCGCCGGAGGCGGATTGCAGCGTGTTGCTGCGTCGCGCGAGCCTTGACCTGACCGGGCTGCCACCCTCCCCGGAGGACACGGACCTCTTCTGCGCGGACCCGTCCGACATGCGGTATGAAGAAGCCGTGGACGCACTGCTTGCCTCCCCGCGGTTTGGAGAACGATGGGCGGGGTACTGGCTCGATCTGGCCCGCTACGCCGACTCGAACGGATACGAGAAAGACACCCCCCGCACGATCTGGAAATACCGTAACTGGGTGATCGAGGCATTCAACAAGGATATGCCGTTCGACCGGTTCTCGACGGAACAGCTGGCCGGCGATCTGTTGCCGGAGCCCGACACGAAGCAACTCATCGCCACGGCGTTCCACCGGAACACGATGACCAATACGGAAGGCGGCACGGACGACGAGGAGTTTCGTGTCGCCGCCGTCATGGACCGCCTGAACACCACGTTCGAGGTGTGGCAGGGCACCACCATTGGATGCGTGCAGTGCCACGGGCATCCGTACGACCCGTTCCGGAGCGAAGAATTTTACGAACTCCTGGCCTTCTTCAACAACACGGCCGATACGGACCGGGACAACAACGAGCCGAAGCTTTACGAATTCGACGAACGCCCGGAAGAGGGTCGCCGGCTTATTGCCGAACTGGAAAAGCTGGAGCAGGAGATGCATGCCGCCGTGCATCCCGACGATTTTGCGGCATGGACCCAACGCTTCGAGGAATACGCCCGGGATATAGATCGCCCTCCTTTCTTCGAGGGACGCGCCCTGTTCCCTCCGGTTATCCGGATCGCGCAGAAAGAAGCCGACCAGCGCAGCCCGAACGATGTCTTCGTCCTGCGCGGCCTGTTCATCGACATGGATCCGGCTTTCGAAACGATGCGTGCGGAGCGCTCCCGCCTGCAAGAAGCCGTGGCCGAACTGGAACCGCTTACCACACCAATTATCCGGGAACTCCCGGCGACCTCGGCGCGCACCACGCATATATTCGAACGGGGCAACTGGCTCGTGCACGGCGAACCCGTCGATCCCGACGTGCCCAATGCACTGCCGGCCTTTGCAGAGGACGCTCCGAAAAACCGTCTGGGGCTCGCGCAGTGGCTCTTCGACCCCGCCAACCCGCTCACGGCCAGGGTCGCGACGAACCGTTTCTGGGAGCAGTTGTTCGGGGCCGGCATCGTCGAAACGGTTGAGGATTTCGGGACGCAAGGCGAACCGCCCACCCACCCGGAACTGCTGGACGCCCTTGCCCTGCAATTTTCGCAGGACTTCGGGTGGAGCGTAAAGCGACTGCTCAAGGAAATCGTAACCAGCGCCACCTATCGGCAGTCGTCGCATGTCTCGCCGGAACTGCTCGCCATCGATCCGGACAACAAATTACTTGCCCGGGGGCCGCGTTTCCGGTTGACCGCCGAGCAGATCAGGGACCAGTCCCTCGCCGTCAGCGGACTGCTCAGCGACAAGATGCTGGGAGCCAGCGTGTTTCCCCCGCAACCGCCGGGCCTCTGGACCAATCCGTACAGTGACCTCACATGGGTAACGAGCGAAGGGGAAGACCGCTACCGCCGCGCCCTGTATACCTACTGGCGCCGGACCGTCCCGTACCCGTCGCTGCTCGCTTTCGACGCCATGAGCAGGGAGCTATGCACTTCCCGGCGCATCCGCACCAATTCGCCGCTGCAATCGCTCGTGACGCTGAACGACCCCGTGTATGTCGAAGCGGCCGTGGCGCTCGCCCGCCGCATGCAGGAAGAAGGATACGACACGCCCGAAGACCGGCTACGGCAGGGATATCGCCTTGCCCTGCAAAGGGACCCGCCGGAAGAAGCGCTGGAACATCTGGTAACCCTGTACGAGACGGCCCTGGCCGACTACCGGCAACGTCCGGAAGCCGCCGCCGCACTCGTTCATATAAAAGAGAACGCCTTCGCCGGATACGAAGAGACGGAACAAACGGATTACGGCTCTGAACCGGCGTATACCGTACCCGGTCCGGCCGCCCCGGCAATGACGGGATCCGCTTCGCCGGAAGAAGGCGCCCTTGCCGTCGCGGCGAACGCCATCCTCAACCTCGACGCCTTTCTCACCAAAGAATAGCTATGGGATATTCTGATGCAGCGTACAGGGAGCGGCGTCTTGACGCGCTCCACCGGATCACCCGGCGTCACTTTCTGAAAACCGCCGCCGCAGGCTTTGGCGGCCTGGCCCTGCCGACCCTCGCCGGGTGCAGCGGCGCCGACTCCGCGATCCGGGGCGCTGCGGACAGCGTCCGGGGGCTCCACTTCGCCCCGCGCGCCAAGCGGGTCATTTTCCTGCATATGGCCGGCGCGCCGTCTCAACTCGAATTGTTCGACTACAAACCCGAACTCCACCGTCTGGATGGGCAGTTGTGCCCGGAATCCCTGCTGGAAGGCAGGTTCTTCCCCTTCATCAAGGGAACGCCGAAGATGCTGGGACCGCAGGCTACGTTTGCGCAGCGTGGAGAGAGCGGCGCATGGGTCTCGGACATGCTCCCGCACTTCGCAAAGGCAGCCGACGAGGTCACGTTCCTCAAGGCGATGCACACGGACGAATTCAACCACGCGCCGGCGCAACTCCTGTTGCACACGGGGCATGCCCGTCCGGGGCGGCCCAGTATGGGGTCCTGGGCCATCTACGGGCTCGGCTCGGAGAACCAGAATTTGCCAGGCTTCATCGTGCTGCTTTCCGGAGGCAAGCAGCCCGACGGCGGGCGCAGCGTATTCGGCAGCGGCTTTTTGCCCACCGTGTACGAGGGCGTGCAGTGCCGCTCGCACGGCGATCCGGTGCTCTATGTGGGCAATCCGCAGGGGATGAGCCGCGAACTGCGCCAAAAGTCCATTGAAACGATCAATGCGATCAACCAGCGGGATTACGAGGAAGTCGGCGATCCGGAAACGCTGTCGCGCATGGCCCAGTACGAAATGGCCTTCCGCATGCAGATGTCCGTACCGGAAGCCATGGACATAGAAGACGAGCCGCAGTGGGTCCACGACATGTACGGTACGAAACCCGGCGCGGTCTCTTATGCGAACAATTGCCTGCTGGCGCGGCGGCTGGTGGAACGGGGCGTGCGTTTCGTGCAACTGTTCCACTGGGGATGGGATGCGCACGGCGCCAGTGCAGCCGAAGCGCTCAATATCGGCTTCAAGGAGCGCTGCGATGAGACGGACCGGCCCACGACGGCCCTTTTGCTGGACCTCAAGCAGCGGGGTCTCCTCGAAGATACGCTCGTGGTATGGGGCGGCGAGTTCGGCCGCACGCCGATGCTGGAAAACCGCACGGGGGATGACAACCCCTTCGTGGGCCGCGATCATCACACGGACGTGTACACTATGTGGGTAGCGGGCGGCGGCGTCAAGCGCGGGTTTACCTTCGGCGAAACGGATGAGATCGGATACTCGGCCGTGAGAGACCGCGTACACATCCATGACCTGCAGGCCACCATTCTGCACCTGATGGGCATGGATCACGAACGGCTGATCTTCCAACACCAGGGACGTGACTACCGCCTGACGGACGTACACGGAAAAGTGGTGCGGCAGATCCTGGCGTAGGCGGTGCCGCATGAATATTGAAAACATTTCCCGCTGGAGACCGCCGCCGGAGTGGCCCCGGATCACCGTGATCGATGCGCACACGGCAGGCGAACCACTGCGCGTAATCATCGACGGCTACCCTCCCCTCGAAGGTAATTCCATTCTGGCCAGACGGCGCCATGCGCAACAGCGCCTGGATCATCTTCGCCGGGCGCTCATGTGGGAGCCCCGCGGCCATGCGGACATGTACGGATGCCTGCTTACGGAACCGGTCACGGAGGAAGCGGATTTCGGGGTCCTGTTTCTGCACAACGAAGGGTACAGCACGATGTGCGGCCACGGCATCATCGCCATAACCAGAGTGGCGCTCGAAACAGGCTTGCTTCCCAAAACCGATCCCGTAACCTGCGTACGCATCGACACTCCGGCAGGCCTGGTTACGGCTTTCGGGCATTGGGAAAACGGACAAGTACGGCGCGTTTCCTTCGAGAATGTGCCGTCCTATGTGGACAGTCTCGATCAGACAGTGGATGTTCCGGGGTTGGGTTCCATACGCTACGATCTGGCCTTTGGCGGCGCGTACTATGCTTTTGTCCGAGCGGAAGAGCTCGGTCTCGCCTGCGTGGGGCGCCACACGCCGGAGTTTATTGCAAAGGGTATGGCGATCAAGCACGCCATCATGGACAGCCGCGCCATCCGGCATCCCTTCGAAGAAGACATGGGTTTCCTGTACGGAACGATTTTCACCGCCCCGGCCGAACATGACGGCTCGCACAGCCGGAACGTGTGCATCTTTGCCGAAGGCGAGGTGGATCGCTCCCCCACAGGTACGGGGGTCAGCGCACGAGCCGCCATCCATCATGCCCGGGGAGACATTGCGACGGACGAACCGCTCATCATCGAAAGCATCATAGGAAGCACGTTTACCGTGCGTGTCAAAGCCCGCACCACTTTCGGTCCGCACGAGGCGATTATCCCGGAAGTGTCCGGCGAGGCCTATATCACCGGCCGCAGCACCTTCTTCCTGGAGCCCGGCGATCCCTTGGGTCATGGCTTTTTGCTACGCTGACCAGGGCCTGTTAACACTATGCAGCGGATTCGTTTATTGTCCCGCGAGGATGTCCGGCAAGCGCTGGATATGCCCACCGCCATTGCGCGCATGGGAGAAGCCTATGCCGCCCTGTCCGGCGGACGAGCCACGGTACCCGTACGCCAGAGCCTGCCCATCCCTGAACACAAGGGACAGGTCCTGATTATGCCGGCCTGGTTGCCGCACACCGGGTTGGTCAGTATTAAAATCGTCTCGGCCTATCCGGAGAATCGGGGCCGAACGTTGCCCTTCATCCAGGGCCTTGTGGTGGTGCTGGACGCTGCGGACGGCCGTCCCCTCGCCATGATGAATGGCGAATACCTTACGGCGCTCCGGACCGGAGCCGGAGCCGGGCTGGCCACGGATCTGCTCGCGAGAAAGAACGCGGAGGTGGCGGCTGTTTTTGGTCCCGGCGTGCAGGGGCGGACGCAACTGGAAGCCGTATGCGCAGTGCGCGATATCCGGCGTACGTACGTTTTCGGGAGAACCCTCGAAAAAACCGAGGCGTTCGCCCGCGAAATGGCGGCGCTGCTGAACCATGAGGTGCTCCCGGCAACCGGGCCGGCGCAACTGCGCGAGGCGGATATCGTATGCACCGCCACCTCGTCACGCACTCCGGTTTTCGCGCACGCGGATGTAGCTCCCGGCGCGCACATCAACGGCGTGGGGTCTTTCCGCCCCGACATGGCCGAAATTCCTGTGGAAACAGTACAGGCGGCAAAAGTCGTCGTGGACCAGCGCGCAGCCTGCCTGGCCGAAGCAGGGGACATCATCCAGGCTCTGAACCGAAAACTCATCGACGAGAACCATATCTACAGCGAGATAGGCGAGATCGTCTCAGGAGATGTGCCAGGGCGAACCTCGCCGGACGAAATCACCCTGTTCAAATCGGTAGGAAATGCCGCACAGGACCTGGCGGCAGCCGCGCATATAGTCAAGGAAGCGGAAAAACACGATTTGGGGGTGGAGGTGGAGTTGTGAATAGATGTGGTTAGAATGCGCCATACCACCCTCCTGCCTAATAGGATACCCTGATCAAAACCGCTTCGTCATTCCTTGCCAGCGTGCCCCTTTCACCCTCTGAACTTCGCGGACTTAATCAGAGTATCCTAATATTGGCGCCATCACGCCATTCAGATCGAGCCCAATGAACGGTAACCGGACCATGCCTTCCTTTCAGTCTCTTTGCTTCCGCATGGGGAGGGGTCTCCTTGCAGCCGCGCTGGCTGCGACCCTCTTGTGGATCGCCGGATGTACGCGTCCGTCCGTACCCATCGCTCCTGTTGAAGCGCCCACCACGCCGGTCGAAGCACGGCGCGGCATGGTCGTTTCCGCGAAGATCGAGGCTTCCGAAGCCGGCGTCGAGGTGCTCCGGCAAGGCGGCAATGCGGTGGATGCGGCGGTGGCCACCGGGTTTGCGCTGGCGGTTACGTACCCTCCGGCGGGGAACGTCGGCGGCGGCGGCTTCATGGTGATCCGTTTCGCGGACGGGGACGAGGACGGAGAATCAGGGAGTGAAACAGGACATGACCGCAGCGAAGCGGGGCGATCTCCCGCCCCGGCGGTAACCACCATCGACTACCGCGAGAAGGCGCCTGCCGCAGCCCACCGGGACATGTATCTCGATGACGACGGGCAGGCCATTCCCCAACTCAGCCGGCTGGGATACCTTGCCTCGGGCGTGCCGGGTTCTCCGGCGGGACTGGTCATGGCGCACGAAAAATATGGCCGTCTCCCGCTGGCGGAGGTGATGGCTCCGGCGATTCGCCTTGCGGAGGAAGGATTCCGGTTGAGCCGGCGGGATGCGGGGGGACTGAATGCGCAGCGCGACGCCTTTGCACAGTTCGAAAGCACCGCGAAGTATTTCACGAAATCCGAACCGGGCGAGCGCTATGAAGCGGGTGAACGCTTTGTGCAGCAGGACCTTGCGGAGGTCCTCCGGCGAATCCGGGATCGGGGTCGGGCCGGGTTCTACGAAGGCGAGATCGCCGAACTGATCGCTGCGGAGATGGCGCGTGGCGGCGGATGGATCACGATGGAAGACCTTGCCGCCTACGAGGCCGTAGAGCGCGCGCCGCTTTCGGGCACGTACCGGGGCTACCGGTTCTTTGCGATGGCGCCCCCGTCTTCCGGAGGCGTGGCCCTGACGCAATTACTCAATGCGGTCGAGCCGTATAACATGGCAGGCATGGGCCATCATACGGCATCTGCGGCCCACCTGATGGGCGAAGCAATGCGCCGCGTCTACGCCGACCGGGCGCAGTGGCTGGGCGATCCCGATTATTTCGAGGTCCCGGCAGGCGCACTCATCCGGAAGGAGTACATGCGGCAGCGCATGGCGGGATTCGACCCCGACCGGGCGGATTCCAGCGCAGCCGTGGCGTACGGGGACCCGCTTGCCTTCGAATCGTCCGAAACGACGCATTATTCCGTAGTCGATGCGGACGGGCAAGCCGTCAGCGTAACCACCACCATCAACGGTGGCTACGGATCGAAGGTAGTGGTGGACGGCGCCGGCTTCTTCATGAACAACGAAATGGACGATTTCTCCGCCAAGCCGGGAGCGCCCAATATGTTCGGACTGCTCGGATCGGAGGCTAACGCCATCGAACCGGGCAAGCGCATGTTATCGTCCATGACGCCCACTATCGTCGAGGATCCCTCGGGAGAATTGTTCATGGTGATCGGATCGCCCGGAGGAGGGCGTATCATCACGACGGTATTCGAGGTGATGCTGAACGTGATCGATCACGAAATGAACATCCAGGAGGCCGTGGCGGCGCCCCGGATTCACCACCAGTGGTTGCCGGATGTGTTGTTCTACGAGGCGCAGGCGCTTTCCGACAACGCCCGGCACGGGCTGGAGCGCCGGGGCTGGACTCTGAATCACAACGGCGCGTGGGGCCGAGCGGACGGCATCGTGGTGCGCCGGGACGCGGAAGGCGTGTTATACCAGGGCGGCGCCGATCCGAGAGGAGACGATGCGGCGGCGGGGTATTGAGGCGCGGCGCGAAAGCTCCCTGACAATCCCTTAGGTCAGAGCGCCGCTTCCGTTACGCCAACTATCGGCATCCACCCGAACGGTCGTTTGGCCCTGGGAGCCCGGATATCGTTCTGAGCCGAAACCCCGAATCCCCTACTGCTCCGCCACGATCCAGTCGATGAAGGCAACCGGACTGGCCGCACCTCCCGGTTCGTCCGCCGCAAACACAAAATACAGGTCGGTTATGCCGCTGGCCGCCTCAAGCATCATCTCATAGGTCTGCATACCGCCTTCGCCCTGCGTCACTTCGAACGTACCGAGCATCTCTCCGTCCACGCCGCCGGCGCGCAGGTCCAGCCGCCCGCCCGTGGTTACCCCGGTCATGCCACCGATCTGTGCAGTAAACGACCGGACGCCGGTAAGATCGATGTCCCGGAAAACAAAGTACCCCCCGTCATTCCCTACCAGGACATCTCCTGTGGCGCCCTCGCCGGACGCCTCTTCCGGTATGGGGAACGCCATAACCCCATCGCCCTCGTCATAGTCTTCCGCCTGCAACTTCGTATGGCGCAGGGTTACGACACTCCGACCGGTGAGGGGGGGCATACCCGACGCCCCGTGATCGGTGTATGAAGCCGCCAGGAAGTAGCGCCCTTCTTCCTCGTCCGCATCGTGCTGGTCGGTGATATACGTGCCCTGCAACGGCAGCGCCGCTCCCTGTACAGCTACGCTCTCCAAACCAAGGATGAAGTCCGCCATGCGGTTCGCTTCTTCGGCCGCAACCTGCGGCTGCGGCGCCATCGCCCGATCCCCCCAGACGCCCATACCGCCATTAAGGATTTTATCCGTGAGATATTCGCGCGAAGCATCGTTGTCCGGGTACTTTTGGGCGATGGCCGCAAAGGACGGACCTATGGACTCATCCGTCCGGAGATGGCACGCCCCGCAGTTATGCCGTTCGATGAGGGCCTGTCCGATAAGCCCCGAAGCCTGTTCCAGCGCCGCCTGATGCCCCTGAGCCTGAACCGTCAGATCGCTGCCCTGCGCCAGGTAATCGATGGTAAAGGCGACTTCTTCGGCGGCAATCTCGCCATCTTCCAGGTCAGTCACGACCACATTATACTCGATAGCCCTGTCATCCCAGAAAAAGGTGCGGTTGCCGGAAAGTTCGATGCGTACCTCCGGTATGTCGTTGCCGACGAGAATGTCGATGGTTTCCGTGCCCGTCAGACCCTCGCTATCGGTGACGGTGAGCATGACCGGGTAGGTCCCCGGCTCCGCAAACGAGTAGACGGCCTCCTCGCCGGATATGTCATCCTGGTCTCCCTCGCGGCGCCAGGACCAGGTCACGGGATCGCCGTCCGGATCGAACGAATCGGCCGCGGAAAGGGTCACCGCAAGAGGGGCCGCGCCGACAGGACGATCCGCCGAAATGCGGGCAATGGGGCCGCGGTTATGCACCGCATACTCGATGCGGAACAACCGGGCGTCCGGATTATGCCCGTACCACGTCTGGCCGTATTCGAGCATATAGAGCGCCCCATCGGGGCCGAAGAGCATATCCATCGGGCGGCTGAACTCGGTCGTCGGCATGAACCGCTCCATATCCACATAGTCTCCGTCCGCATTCATCGTGACGACATTGATCCAGTTACGCATCCAGTCGTAGATAAACAGTTTCCCGTCGTAATAGCGCGGAAATTTGCGATCGGAATCGGCATAATCGTCATAATAATAGACGGGACCTGCCATGGCGTTGCGTCCGCCGTCCCCTGCGACCGGAAATTCCTCGGATGCCTCGTAAGGATACCAGATGAAGGCCGGCTGCGCCGGCGGAAGAAGCTCCGCTCCCGTGTTATTCGGGGAATCGTTTACGGGAGCGGCCGGGTCGAAAGGCGCACCTGCCGCCTCCGCCTCGAAATCGTAGTCGTGGTACGCCTTGTTATTTCCAATAAAATGCGGCCAGCCGAAGTTACCCGCCTGCCGCGCCTGATTCACTTCGTCATGTCCCATGGGCCCCCTTGTAGCGGATGAATCGCCCGCATCAGGCCCCACCTCACCCCAGTACAGATACCCTGTCCGGTCGTCGATATCGATCCGGAAGGGATTGCGGTTTCCCATTACGTAAATCTCGGGCCGCCCCCTCGCTGGATCGTCCGCAAAGAGATTGCCTTCGGGAATGCTGTAGGCGCCATCGTCTTTCGGAGTAATCCGCAATATCTTCCCGCGCAGGTCCATGGTGTTGCCGGCAGACCCCTGTGCATCCCAGGCCTTGCGGCCCTCGCGTTCGTCAATGGGATTGAAGCCGTCCGAAGCAAACGGATTGGTGTTATCCCCTATCGACACGAACAGATTGCCTTCCGGACCGAATTCCAGCGAACCGCCTACGTGACAGCACTCGTCGCGCTGAACGGGAATTTCCAATAAAATCCGCTCGGACTCCATGTCGAGTCGGGAATCCTCAAGCACGAAACGGGCCACCCGTATCACGGCCTCGTCCGGAGCGGAATACGCAAAATAGACCCAATGATTTTCTGCATAATCGGGATCGAGGGCTACGCCGAGCAGCCCTTCCTCAAACTCTATGAACACATCCAGTTCGGCGATCGTCTCGGTCAGACCCGTCTGCAGGTCATGGATATTCACTTGGCCGCGCCGCTGGACGAAAAGGATGCGCCCGTCATCGAGCAGTTCCAGTTCCATGGGCTCGTAGAGCACTTCGTCGAACACGACTTTCGTAAACCGTTCAGGGGCCGGCGGCTCGGACGAGTCCACGCGGTTTCCGGGATCGGCGCATCCTGCAAGAAAAGCGATCCATGCCAGCGCGAATATGGTTGTCC
The DNA here is from genome assembly GCA_965117025.1 of Rhodothermales bacterium. Taxonomy (GTDB): domain Bacteria; phylum Bacteroidota; class Rhodothermia; order Rhodothermales; family VXPQ01; genus VXPQ01. Next base: position 2,301,245 of record OZ220746.1, on the reverse strand, counting down.
TGTTACGCATTACGCCAAAACCGGAATTTTTGTGAGGGGAGAAATGGTTTGTAAAAACCGGACAGCGCGTTGCATGTCCTGTCGTATGAGCTGTATGCACTTTGTACAGCGACTTGCGCGCATAAGAATACGCACCGGATGCCTGCCGGTCAAGAATGTGCAACAGCCCTCGCCCGTGCTATTAAGCGGTCCATGCAGTAGATTCGTTGACCACCGGAACACAATCGGCGCCATCCATGCTCCTTGCCCCCATCGACTGGCTTCTCATCGCAGGGTATTTCGCCCTCTCGTTCGGAATCGCCGTGTATTATTTCCGGCGGGCCGGACGGAATACCTCCGAATTCTTCCTGTCGGGGCGGAATATGCCCTGGTGGCTGGCCGGCACCTCCATGGTGGCCACCACCTTCGCAGCCGATACCCCCCTGGCCGTCACCGAACTCGTGGCCCAAAACGGTATCGCCGGCAACTGGCTCTGGTGGAACTTCGCCTTCGGCGGCATCCTGACCGTTTTCTTCTTCGCCCGCCTGTGGCGGCGAAGCGGCGTGCTCACGGACGTGGAATTCGTCGAGATGCGCTACGACGGAAAAGCCGCCGCCGTGCTGCGCGGCGTCAAGGCCATCTACTTCGGCCTCGTGCTCAACGGTATCATCATCGGGTGGGTGGCGCTGGCCATGGAAACCGTCATCGACATCCTGTTTCCCGGCCTGACGGTTTTCGGACGGGAATCGTTCCATATTCTCGGCGCAGAGATCGGGGCGTCGCTGGTCGTGGTGGTCCTGCTCATGCTCCTGGTGGGCGTGTACTCGCTTCTTTCCGGCCTGTGGGGCGTCGTCGTGACCGATGCATTCCAGTTCGTCATCGCCATTGCCGGCAGCATCATTCTCGCCGCATTCGTACTGGACATGCCTGAAGTGGGCGGCATGACCGGCCTGATGGCCGCCCTGCCGGAATCGACCTTCCGCATGCTTCCCACCCTCGGAAACGCTGCCGAGGGCGGAGCCGTGCTGGCGCTTACCGCGGCAAGCTTCTTCGCCTATGTCGGCGTGCAGTGGTGGTCGAGCTGGTATCCGGGCGCCGAGCCCGGGGGCGGAGGCTACATCGCGCAGCGCATGATGAGCGCAAAAGACGAGAAGCATTCCCTGCTGGCCACGCTCTGGTTCACCGTCGCGCACTACTGCCTGCGCCCGTGGCCCTGGATCATCGTGGCCCTTGCCGCCCTGGTGCTGTACCCGGGCCTGGACGACCCGCGCGAAGGGTTCGTACTGGCCATGCGGGACGTGTTGCCGCCGGGTTTGCTCGGTCTCATGATCGCCGCTTTTCTGGCCGCCTTCATGAGCACCCTCTCCACGCAACTGAACTGGGGGGCGTCGTATCTCGTAAACGACTTCTGGAAACGGTTCGTGAAACCGAACGCCGGCGAGAAGCATTACGTCCTCGTGTCCCGCGTGCTGACGTTCGTCCTGGCCGGCGCGTCCGTCTTCATCACGGCGAACCTCGGTTCCGTGAGCGAAGCATGGGGGCTGCTCCTGACCGCTTCCGCCGGACTCGGGCTCGTCCTGATTCTGCGCTGGTACTGGTGGCGGGTCAATGCATGGAGCGAACTGGCCGCTACACTGTCCCCCGTTCTCCTGCTCGCGCTTGCCCTGATTTTCGGAGCATTCGGCGTCGGGATACCCGGCCTGCAAGCCGAGTTCCCCAATAATCTTTTCGCCGTCACCACATTCACCACGGTGGTATGGGTCACGGCCACATTCCTCACCCGGCCCACGCGAAACGAAGTGCTGGATCGTTTCTATCGCAGGATCCACCCCGGAGGCCCCGGCTGGAAGCGCATCGCTGAACGCAATCCGGATGTGCGCCAGGATACGGGCATGGTGCGGCTCGCAGGAGATTGCGTGGCCGGGATCGTGCTGGTCTACAGCGCCCTGTTCGGCGTGGGGCACCTGCTGATGGGCAGAACCGGCTGGATGCTGCTTTGCTTGTGCGGAATCGCTGCAGCCGGCGCCTTTCTCTGGAGAAGCCTCAGCCGGCTTGATTCGTCCGCTCCCGCACAGGACGCCTGATCGTTTCGTTCATTCCGCCGACCGGCCATGCGCCTGCTTGTCATCGTCAATGTCTTCGAACCGGACCTCGGGGGCGGCGTGCTCTTCAGTGACCTGTGCTACGGGCTGGCCGAGCGCGGTTTTGAGGTAACCGTGCGGTGCGCCACGTCCTACTATCCCGAATGGCGCGACAAATCGGGCGAAAACGATCTGCGCATCCGGTCCGAAACGCGGCGCGGCGTACGCATCGAGCGGTTCGGCCTGTACATTCCCCGAAACCCGCAGGCGCTCCATGAACGGCTTATCTACGAAGGCTCCTTTTGCGCCTCGCTCATGCGGCGCCTTCCCCGGCGCGGCGACTACGACGCCATGATGGTCTTCTGCCCCCTGCTGGGCGCAGTAGCTTACGCCGCCGTATGCCGGCGAAAAACCGGGCGGCCCCTGTGGTTGAACGTCCAGGATCTGCCCGCCGAAGCCGCGCAGGCCGGAGGCATCGGACAAGGTAGCTGGATGGTTCGCGTACAGGATGCGCTTTTCAACGCGGCCAATGTGTGGAGCACGATTTCGCCGACCATGATCGAGCGGCTGGAACCCCGGCGGCGGCGCGATCAACCCCTCCTGTACCTGCCGAACTGGCTGCACGAATCGCTGGCCGCACACCTGGAGACAGCGCCGCAAACGCAAGGCTCCGGTTCTCCCGTACGGCTCCTGTATTCCGGCAATCTGGGCACGAAACAGAATCTGCTCGAATTGTGCAGCCTTCTGCACCGAAGCGACGCCCCGTTCGCGTTTCGGATCCAGGCGGAGGGGAGCGGCGCCGGTGCGTTGCGGAAATGGGCGGAAGAGACAGGCGACGAACGGTTTGATGTGCGGAGCCTGTCGGACGAAAAGGAACTGGCCCGGGCGCTCCGCGAAGCGGATTTCGTGGTTATCCCGGAGCGATCGGGCGCCGGGGGTTCCTTTCTCCCTTCCAAGCTGATCCCGGCGCTCGCGGCAGGGACGCCGGTCCTCGCCGTGTGCGACGCGGACAGCCCCCTGGGCACGGAAATGACAGCGCACCGGCCCGGCCCCCGGTTCGCATGGCCGGAAGCGGAAAACCTGCCGGCTCTGCTCAAGTCCGTGGACCAGAACGAGTATGCTGCGTGGAAGGCAAACGCCGCAAAGCGGGCGGCGTTTTACGACCGGGATCGAGTCCTGGACCAGTATGCGGAAGAACTCCGGCGGATGGGCGGGCGCTGAACCCTGCCGGCAAAGCTGCACCGCATACCTGAAGCATACTGAGCGGAACGATATGCCGCAACGCGCATACTTGCTTCGTTATGAGTGAACTGATTGTCGCAGGAGATCGCGTCCTCATCGCTCCGCAGGAGGGCGAAACGCAAACGGAAGCCGGACTGGTGCTTCCGGCATCCGTGGCCGAACGCCAGGATGTGCGAATAGGCAGGGTCGAGCAGGTCGGCCCGGGCTATGTGATGCCCAATCCTGATTATACCGGAGAGCCCTGGAGCACCGACCGCGATTCGGTGCGCTACCTGCCCTTGCAGGCGCAACCGGGCGATCAGGCCTTCTTCCTCAAGAAGGAAGCGGTCGAGATCAAGTTTAACGGGCAGGATTATCTCATCATCCCCCACTCCGCCATTCTCGCGCTGGTGCGCCGGCAACCCGAAGACCTTGCCGGGGACATCGAGCAGATGGATATCGAAGATCTGCTGCGGTAGGCGCCGTAGATTTGAATTATGCAATTTTCGCATAAAGAGTGTCATATCTATGCAATAAATGCATAGATACCCTTTTCTCTCTGGAAAATTAGCCTTTCTCCGTACGATTGCGAAACATCCGGGAAGGGAAGCTATCCGGTCCTTACAAGGGATGCATCCTTGTCGCCGTACGCATCGCTCAGGGGCATATACAACTTGCCGGAATGCGGTCCGCGCATGGCCTCGCCCAGCGCCCCGGCCAGCACGGTCAATGTCAGCGCCACATGTACGTTGCTCCGGACCAGCACGATCGCTTCTTCAATGACCGACGCCATGGCTTCGATATCGGCTCCGGGCAAACGTTCCGTGAATCCGGCAATGGCTTCCACCTGATCCACATTGACCAGCGGAGCCGCCTCGCCCATCGCCCGGTAGAGCATCAGGTCCCGGATCCACCGGAGGAGCAGTTCCAGTACATGCCCCACCTGATCGCGCCCGAACCGTGCCGTCCGCTCCACGATATCGGCTATTTTCCCGACGTTTCGGCCGTATGCCGCCCGGGAAAAATCCAGCACCAGCTCCCGCAGCGCGCGCAAATCCTCGTTTTGCGCCAGATCGAGTCCGGCGGTGTACGACCCGTCCGCCATCCGCGCAAGCGTTGCGGCCAGTTCCGGTGCGACACCCTCCTTCCCGATGAGCGCCTGCTCGATGGCCTCCGGGGTCAGCGGATCGAACCGCAGACGGCGGCAACGGGAAACAATGGTGGCAAGGATGCGGTCCACCCGGCTGGTCGTAAGGATGAACACGGTCTTCGGCGGAGGCTCTTCCAGCATCTTGAGAAACATGTTGGCGGCATCCGTACGCAGGTGCTCCGCATCGCTGACCACGGCCACCTTGTAGCGGCCCTCTACCGGCTGGAAACTCATGGCCCGGCACATTTCTTCCTGAACGCGCGCCACGGTGTAGAGCGCCTGTTTGTTGGAAGACCGGGTCGGGTCGTCCAGCGAGGGCCGGCGCACGAAGTCGACCGCCGCATACGGATTCCGCCCGATGAGCCGGGTACGTTCGGCAATATCCGCAGGGTCGGCGTCCGAAGGATGCGGCATCAGAATATGCAGGTCGGGATGCACCATCCGGTCCACTCTTCCACAGGACGAACAGGCGCCGCACGCTTCTTCCCCGCCCTGCTCGCAAAGCAGCGCCTTGCCGTACGCTATGGCGGCGGCCCGTTTGCCCACGCCCTCCGGCCCGTAAAACAGCCAGGCATGAGCTACCCGCTCTGTGGAGATGGTGCGGCGGAGTGCGTCCGAGACGCGCTGCTGGCCTATGACCGAAGTCCAGGACATTACTGCGAATCGAAAAACGGAAACATAGCTTGCGGTCTTGCGGGCCGTACGCCCCGCTGCCCGAGCAGCAGCGCATCCGCGCCGGCCTGACTCACGCAGCGATACGCTCCAAATGTACGAAGCCCACAGATGGCATATGCATGCGGAAGCGCTCGAACTCTCTGCGGCGCGGCTCGTATAATGCGCCCCGGTCCGGTTTCCGGATCCGGCGCGGTAGCTCAGCAGGTTAGAGCGTACGACTCATAATCGTAAGGTCGAGAGTTCGAGTCTCTCCCGCGCCACTGGTTTGTTGGGGCCGGGGGAGAGCAGCGCAGGATTTGCCGGAACAGACTTGGACAGACACACTATTCTTAAATCACAAAATGTCATTCCTTGGTGGACTCGCTGTTCTGACCAAGACTCTTCTCACTTCGCTTGACAGCCACACCGGCCACTATCCTCATTTGACATTCGGGAATTAAAGCCTACCTCGAAATTCATTGCTAATTTGTCTGCAAGGATGGAAGCTACAACGTATTTACGAAATTTTGGCGGTATCCCTTTTCGGAAGGACCTAAATACTAATTGAGACCAGTGGGTACATGTATCTATCAGAATTGATACTCCGAAATTTCCGGCAATTCGGCGAAGGCACCACCGAACTTCGGATAGATTTTCAGCCAGGGGTGACTGCCTTGGTGGGGCGAAATGATTCTGGTAAGTCGGCTGTCATAGACGCTATACGATATGCTCTTTTGACACGAGATCAGGAATACATCCGTGTCCAGCCCGAAGATTTTCATATTGACGCCGATGGAGAACAAGCAGACGAGATTTTTATTCGTTGCAAACTACAAGATCTGAATGACGCTGAGAGGGGTACGTTCATCGAGTATCTATCGTATGAAGACGACAATGTCGTGTTGTACGTCAACTGGACTGTGCATAGGTTAAGTAAAAGCACGCGTCGCTGGCCAAGTCCGTCCGTACGAAGCGGTATAGACGGAACAGGTCCGCCTTTCGAAACATCTGTCAGGCAACTCCTATCCGGCACATACCTCAGACCACTCCGTGATGCCGAACGTGAAATGTCGCCTGGGCGTGGCTCTCGGCTTTCGCAAATCCTTTTCAATGTCCCAGAAATCGGAGAAGGTGAAGCATTCGACTCAGAACATCTACCTCAGGATACTGATGCGGTTGGCAAACTCAGCCTGATCGGCTTAGAGGATTATATGCGCTACGGAATAAAAGAGCATACCGGGGTTGTCGAGGCTCAAAAGGAAATTAACGACCGTTATCTTGATCCATTGTCGCTCCATGGCGACAGTCTGTATGGAAGAATCGATATTTCTAAAGGCGGTACCGAGAACGCGCGACTCAAACAGATTTTAGAGCGCCTCGAACTCGGCTTACGGGATATAGAAACCGATAATGCCATGGGGCGATACGGCTTGGGTTCCAACAATCTGCTGTACATGGCATGTGAGCTTTTGTTGCTGGGCAAAGAATCTGAAGGATTACCATTGCTTTTGATCGAAGAACCTGAAGCCCATCTTCACCCACAGCGGCAACTCCGCCTCATGGAGTTTCTGGAACGAGCAGCGAAAGAACGAACCGGGGTTAATGAACGCTCCGTTCAGGTACTGCTCTCTACACACAGCCCAAATCTCGCATCCAAAATCCCTCTCGAAAATCTGGTACTCATGGAAGGACATTGCGCCTTCCCCTTTGCAGGTGAACAAACGAAGTTGGAAACTGGAGATTATCGTTTTCTTCAACGTTTCCTTGACACCTCCAAGGCCAATCTGTTTTTCGCACATGGTGTTCTCATCGTTGAAGGCAGTGCCGAGGCGATTTTGCTGCCGGTGCTCGCAAAGTTGCTTGACAGGGATCTGACTGAATATGGGGTCTCGATTGTTAACGTGGGTGGAAGGGGGTTACATCGATTCAGCAGGATCTTTCAGCGTAAGGATGAAGATGCCCCACAGATAGGCGTTCCTGTCGCTTGCATCACTGATATGGACGTTATGCCTAATTGCGCACCGGAAATACTCGGCTTGGTCGCAGATGATCGCAACGAAAAACGGGATAGCAATAAGCGCCGCTGGAAGGCTCTCCGCGACTTTGATAACGATCCTGAGGGGCTCGCCTGTTGGCGTGAGCGGCTGAAACAGAACGACGGCCAGTCTGTGCAGACATTCGTCGCTGACCACTGGACACTCGAATATGACTTGGCGTATTGCGGACTTGCCGAGCAAATCTATATTGCGGCTTTACTTGCAAAGAACGATGATCCGATAAATGAAGAAAGAAAACAACGCGACGATGTCGTGACCAAGGCGAAAGAAGAATTCGTCTTACTCAAGTCGAAGGCAAGTGACCACGAAGTCCTATGCTCACACATTTACCGACTCTTTCACACGCGCAACGCTTCGAAGGCTGTAACTGCCCAGCATCTCGCCGAGATTCTTTGCAACGATTGCAATCAAGATATTCCCGACGCAAATGAACTGCGAAAGAAACTACCATCATATCTTGTCAATGCCATTGACTACGTAACAGTGGATAGGGAAGAAATGTCGGCTCCGCCTCAGGGGTAAGTCAATGGCTGATGCAAAATTCCTGATTCCCGAAATCACCGACGATGACATCGATTGGGTTTGCTCGCTGTTGGGGTTCGACACATTCGACGAATCCCAGCGGGCATATCTGAAGCACCGAACAACTGTCGATGTTTCGGCGTGCCCGGGCAGTGGCAAGACGACGCTCATCGTCGCCAAACTCGCCCTTCTTGCCAAAAATTGGCCCCACCGGACTAAGGGTATTTGTGTCCTGTCACATACTAACGTTGCCCGTGAACAGATCGAGCATCGCCTTGGAAGAACAGTTGTTGGGCAACGTCTTCTCACATACCCTCACTTCATCGGCACTATACACAGTTTTGTAAATCGCTTTCTGGCCCTCCCTTGGTTGCATTCGGAAGGCGAGCCATCTCCAACGATCGACAATGATGCTACAACGGCCGAGCGCCGCAGGGTATTAGGAGAAAGGAAATATTATAAGCTTCAATATTTTCTGTCGAATAGGCAGAGTAGCTTCAACAAACTCCGAATCTGTGATCGACATTTAAATTTCAACCTTATTGACAAGCCTGACAAGCCTTTTCCGGCACAACAATCCAAACCAAGCTACCAGAATGCCGAGCTTGCGATAAAAGAAACTGCAAAAGCTGGTTACTTCTGTCATGATGAAATGTTTGTCTGGGCAAACGCTCTTCTTGAAGACTACGAGGCTGTTCCTCTCTGGCTCGCGCACAGGTTCCCACTGGTTATTCTTGACGAAATGCAGGACACCTCCAAGCAACAGGCTCCTTTACTAAATACAGTTTTTCCTCGAGAATCCGACAAAATTATTGTCCAGAGACTTGGCGACCCCAATCAGAGAATCTTTGACTCGACGGGGGCAGACCCTAATGAAACGGCGGATTTCCCTGATTCTGAAACAGACCACTATCTGGAAATTCCTAATAGTTACCGTTTTGGTGTCGAAATCGCCAAGTTTGCTTCGCCATTCGCCGCGAACCCAGTGGGCCAAGATGGGCTATGTGGTGTTGGCCCCGGATGGATAAACTCGGAAGACCAAGAGAATAAGCACGCGATCATTGTGTTTCCGGATAACGATACCAACGATGTACTTGAAACCTATGGTAAACATGTACTCTCGGTGTTTGGCGACGAAACCTTGGCTAAAGGCTCTATCGTAGCGGTCGGCCATGTTCACCAAAATGATTCTGATGTTACGTCTGGGCATCACCAGTACCCGAAGTCGGTTGGCCATTACTGGAGCAATTATTCTGTTGAAACACCCCGTCAGAACCCCTATCCCCCGACACTGGCCCAGTACATTTATATGGCGCAGGGGCTGGTCACCGAAAACAAGGCATTATCGCCCGGTGTTGAGCAAATCGCTTCGGGGATTGTTGAACTGGCAAGGCTATTGGGTAACATTGGCAATCTGAAGCGCAAAACACGTACGCACCGTGCAATCTTAGAGGTACTTGAGAGCAATACCGATGCACTGATGACCTATCGGGGAGTGCTTAGGCGTTTCCTAATTGATAGAACTGTCCTTTCGGAAGACAACTGGACAACCCATGCAGAGGATATTGTTACCGTAGCCTCTGCCCTCTGCCGGGAAGGAGCGGATAGAAACGAACCAAAGGAGTTCTTGGAATGGCCACAAGATGCTCTTCTTCTGAAGAGAATGGAACCCTCTCTATCCGATGATTCTGGCCTAAACGTCTTTCGTGTCAGTGATGGCACCAGAAACATTGACATTCGTTTGGGCTCAATCCATTCCGTAAAAGGTCAAACTCATCTCGCTACACTCTTGTTGAGCACCTATTGGCATGATCATTCTGCAAAGCAAATCATGCCATGGCTCGTGGGTAAAAAGTCCAATGGAAAAGGGGAGGGAAAGCGGAACTACCAACGACTTCTGCATACATACGTGGCAATAACACGGCCCAGCCATTTGCTTTGTCTTGCTGTGCCACATTCAGCGTTAGGTAGTAATCAAACAGCTATTGACAAAAGTCTCGCGACCCTAATGGAAAGAGGCTGGAGTATTGCCGAACTCGTCGAAGGAACACCACATTGGAGGAAATGAGATCACTCATCGACATTAGCAATCGTCTTCCCCTTTTCGCTCCCCATCCCCCTTCAACCCCCAAACAAGGACCTCAACCGTTCACTCCGGTAATCAAAGATCGCATCCAGCTTTCTTCGTACGAAAAGCGAATGGGCCGGCCTGCCCAACGGATCGAATGGCAAGGCATAGTGCACCAGATCCCGCACTTCCGTTTTCTGCCCCGCATCGGCGAAGAAGTGCTTGTGGTGCCAGAATCTGTAGGGCCCGAACCGCTGCTCGTCCACGAAATACCGCAGCGCATCCACGGCGGTTATTTCCGTCGCCCAACCGCTCCGGATAAAAAGAAAAGGCGTTACGGAATACGTGATGATCATGCCGGGATATATTTCCCGCTCCGCCCCGGAAGTGATCCGCAGGTTGAGTTCCGGAGGAGTAATCTTTGGAAGATTATGCGGATTGGAGAAGAATTCCCAGGCTTCTTCTATCGTAACAGGCAGGATCTCCGTGCGCTCAAGCGTATAAATTTTCATGGGGCTTCAGTGTACTTCCTGGCGCATCAATGAGACAACTCTCATGAAGAAATCTACAAGTCCGGCCCGTACGTCAATGCAAAAACTTTCTCGGACAGCCATTTTCGGAAAGAATCGTTGTCCTGGAACTGTCCGAACAGTTGCGTGTCGTCCTGCAGCAAGGCGATCATTACGCGCCCCAGCGCCTCATCGTGTTCGATGCGGGCGTTCTGCTTGTCCGCATTTTCCCTGGCGTTCCGGTAGTTTTCATCCTGCGCAACCCGGTCGGGAATGTCTTCCGTAATCAGTTTCCGAACCCGATCCGCATCATTCCAGGAAATGCCTCCGAACAGATCGTTGAATTCCTGAAGGATGATCGATAACGGATCCATATCCGGTTCGGACCTGAGACCGCCGCCCGATGTGGGAACCGGCTCGATTTCTCCATCGTCGTCCGGGAGCCGTATGGCCCGCGTCGCCTGTTTCTCCACACGGTAACTGTCCATATCTATGGAACCCAGAATGCCTTTGGACAGGTCTTCTTCGACAGGCGCCGGCAGTTTGGGCACAAGGAAATTCAGGAAAATGGAGCGTTTCTCCCACTCGGCATGCGTGTAGGGCAAAATGGAGGCGAGAAATTCGTAGGCCCGGAGGAATCCTTTCGCCTTGCCCTTGAAATCGACCTGCCCGTCCTCGTCCAGTTCCTCTCGGTACGTCTCCACGCAGCGGTCGAGAATCGGATCGAGTTGGTCACGTTCGGCCCCGGCAAGATAGCGTTCGACCAGGTTGTCTATATCTGTCGGGGCGTACACCTGATAGCCATCCAGCGCAGCCTGCAGGTCGTGAAGTTTGTTCGCATCCGTTTCGTCGGCAAGGATGGTAGTCCGGTAATAGTCCGAGAATGCCCGTTCTATCGTATCGGTATCGTTGGCGAAGTCGAGCACGAAGGCGTCGTGTTTCTTCGGATGCGCCCGGTTCAGTCTTGAAAGCGTCTGCACCGCCTTGACGCCGGACAGCACCTTGTCCACGTACATGGTATGCAGCAGCGGTTCGTCGTAGCCGGTCTGGAACTTGTCTGCGCAGACCAGGAAACGGTACGGGTCCTCCTTGATCTTGTCCGCAATATGGTTCGACGAAAAACCGTTCAGAGAGGCCTCGGTGACGTTTTCGCCGTCATACTCGTGTTCACCGGAGAATGCGACAATGGCTCGGTACGGGCTTTTGCGTTCCGGCAGATACGCTTCGATAGCGCGATAATACCGGATGGCCCGCTTGATGCTGCCCGTCACTACCATGGCGCGGGCCTCTCCGCCTATCCTTCTGCGATCGATGACCTGTTCGTGGAAATGATCCACCATGATTTCGGCCTTGAGGCGAATGGCATAGTCATGGTTTTCAACGTACCGGCGCAGTTTCTTCCGGGCGCGTCGCGTGTCGAATTTCGGATCGCCCTCTATTGTCTTGACGAGGCGGTAATAACTGTTGACCGGAGTGTAATGCCCAAGTACATCCACGATGAAACCCTCCTGGATCGCTTGCTTCATGGTGTAACTGTGGAAGGGCAGGTGTTTCACCGTACCGTCGGGCTGGGGAGACGGCTCTCCGAATATCTCCAGAGTCTTGTTCTTGGGCGTAGCGGTAAAAGCGAAGTAACTGGCGTTGGTAAGGAGTTTTTTGGCCTCCATAATCCGGTTGATCTTGTCCTCGGTCGTCTCGTCCTCGCTGGCGGCGTCGAGTTCGGAAAGCGACTGCGACATGGCCGCAGTGGTCCGCCCGCCTTGGCTGGAATGCGCCTCGTCGATGATGATGGCGAAACGGCGGCCCCGGTGTTCGTTACCGATCTCGTCCAGAATGAACGGGAATTTCTGCACCGTGGAAATAATGATTTTTCTCCCCGATTCGATGAATTCCCGCAGATTGCTGGATCGCTCCGCATGGCCTACGATAGCGCCGACCTGAGCGAATTGCCTGATGGTATCCCGAATCTGCCGGTCCAGAATGCGGCGGTCTGTTACGACGATGATCGAATCGAAAACCGGGGCATCCTCCTTATGAAGCTCGGTGAGCTGGTGCGCCAGCCACGCTATGGAGTTCGACTTGCCGCTCCCGGCGGAGTGCTGAATGAGATAGCGCCGTCCCGCACCGTTTTGTGAAACGTCCTTCAGGAGTTTGCGCACTACGTCGAGTTGATGGAAACGGGGCCATATCTGCATGGCCTTCTTGCGCCCGGTCTTCCGGTTTCCTGTTTCGACGATCTGCGCGTAGTTCTCTATGATGTTGGTAAGGCTGTCTCGGGTGAAAATCTCCTTCCACAGATAGTCTGTCTTCAGCCCATCGGGGTTCGGGGGATTGCCTGCCCCGTCGTTCCACCCCCTGTTGAAGGGAAGAAACCACGAAGCCTTGCCGTTGAGGTGCGTGCAAAATTGAACCTGGTGATCGTCCACCGCGAAATGCGCCATGCAGCGTCCGAACGCGAAAAGTTTTTCACGCGGATTGCGATCCCGTTTGTACTGTTCGACCGCATCCTCCACGGTCTGCTTGGTCAAACTGTTTTTCAGTTCGAAGGTGGCGATCGGAAGCCCGTTGACGAACAGGCACAGGTCCAGCGCCAATTGCGTGTTGTCGAGGCTGTAGCGAAGCTGGCGGGTTACGCTGAAGCGGTTCTTGCGATAGCGTTTCTGGGCAGCAACATTTTCCGGCGAGGGAGCGCCGTAGAAAAGATCGATCTGGTGCGGGCCGTGCTTTACGCCATTACGCAGCGCATGGATCGTGCCCTGTTTGGTGATACAACCTTCGAGTCGAGCCAGAAATTTGCGCCGGGCCGGATTATCGTCATGGAGATTAAGCGAGGAAGCAATTTCCGGCTGCGTTTCCTGCAGGAAAGCGGATAGCTGGGCCAAGTCTACACAGTACTCGCGGTCGTAGTCCCGGGGATCGCTGCAAACCCAGCCGGCGCTGTAGGTTGCCGAACGCTCCCGCACCATGCCTTCCTGCACTGGATCGCACGGTTCCCCCGTCAGCGCCATGCAGATCAGGCGCTCAAGGCCGCGTTCGGAGGTATCAGTAGGCATGGGAGATTGTTGCCGCTCAGGCGTAAATCATGAATTATGGTGCCCAAATTTATGGAATGCCCGGCGGAATTACCGTTAGTCCAAGGATTTGCCGGATTGGTCAAGGCCATTGAACACACCTACTCTCGTCGGCGCGCATCAACAGTTCTCGTGAAAAATTGGAAGATAGAGATAGTCCGTTTTTACCCCTTTTGAGTAGAAATTACTCCTTTTTGGAGTAATTTCTACTCCATTTCGGAGTAGTTTTTACTCAAAACGATGAATTGCAAGCGCACGTAATCCCCCTGCATCCTTGTGCAATTCGACCTTGGAGAAAGCGAGCGCAATCTCCAGAAACGCGGCATGGACTTGGGAGCATTGCACTTGCACGGGGGATATTCCTCGCCAGATGCAGGGTAACCCAAGGGCGGTCAGCGCATTGATTTCGAAGCGATGCCACAGGGTACCGGCTCCGCCCTGCATCGTCATTGGCTACTATCTGCCTGCTCAAGGTGCTCCGGCAGTTGCGCCGCCGCCTCGCGCACATCGAGCTTGCCGGTGACCACATCGGAAATCAGGCGAGTGCGGTATTCTTCCATGAGTTCGATCTGGCGACGGGTGCGCTCGATGGCGGTGTCGATGGAGGCAGTGGCTTTGTCGAGATACTTCACGATAGCGTGTTGTTCGAAAATAGGCGGGGCCGCGATGAGCACACCTCCAAAGTCGGGGGTGTATAGCCTATTGAAACCGCTGCCAATACCTTTCGAGCGCTTGGCAAATTCACCAACTAACATAGGTATTCTAAACAAGTACTCGAAAAACTTGACACAAACTTCAGATATTTTTGTTGGTACAAATATGCTGTAATCAGGGCTAACGAGACCATCGACTGATGAGACCGAGAACATGCCTGACCAAGCCTGCATACGATTCATAACGAGGTCACCTCTTAAACAGACTTTGTACTTCGACAAATCTGAAGAACTCGCCATCCGAGTAGCCACTTTTGCATGTGGGACTATGCCATGCTCACGTGTAAGTGAGAGAAGCACACCTTGACCGTCGCCACTGCGTTGGTCTTTTTCCCGGAAAAGGGTTTTTATGCTCCGAACTTCCCAGTGCACCGGAACATCGCCCAGCCACGATATGCCAGAATGCCTGAGAGGTACACCAGGATCGAGTCCGCAAGTGACGGCTTGTTGAACGACTGCTCGGCGCTGTTCCTCCAGCAAGCCAATCAATCTCTGTTTCGCATCAATGTAGCGGCGGATGTTGCGATTGGCGTGGTCGAGGTAGCAAACGATGGCGTGTTGTTGGGGGAGGGGTGGGAGAGGAACTTGAACAGACTTGAGACCTGCATGAGTAAGGCCGTATCTGGTTACACCTTTGGCCTCGATATGGAATTGATAGGCCAGGTCCCGGCTCTGCAAGGCATAATGCAAATAGCCACCAACAATCTGATCAGTTCGGGGGCGAAGTAAGGCCAAATGATAGCCTGAAACAAGGTCAAATGCAGATTCAGTGACCAAGGCAGGCACCCCTATATCATCCCATGTTTCAGAATCCTTGGTGATGAGAACATCATCCTTTTCAAGTCGAAAACGCTGAATTTCAGCAGCAGTGGCAGTCGCCTGCATAAAATTGAGCTTATCGTGGATATAGGCATTCTTGTAAACATCTACGTAGTTGCAGAGGCGAATCGAGGTTTCATTTTCTCTAACATGTTTGTCGACATTACTAATTCGCATATCGACAACGTTCTTTAATCTCCGCAGTTTCCAATGCTTCGGTATAGAATTCAGATATCCCAATTTGGAAAAACAGATAGGCACACTCAGAGCAGGATTATACTCAGAAGTCTCAGAGGTATTTACAGAATAAAAATTAGGAGCCATTATAATACTTTGTGATAAAGATCAATCAAGCCCGCGATATGTTGTACAGTGTTACGGCTAACAACTGGCCTATGTTTTGAAGTTATATGGGTAATAAGGTAATTAATTTTGATTTGATCCGGTAAATTTTTTGTTCTTCGAGATAAATACTTAAAATCTTCAATTTCAATAGGTGTATTCGCAGAGGAAGCGTCAATTTGATCACGAAGATTATATAATTCTCTCAAAACATACGGAATACGTTCGTCAGACATATGATAACGAGGATTATATGTAGTACTTTCACTACTCAGATATAATTCAGCCTCTACTAAATAAAAAATTTCCTTAGTAGAATCTGTAATGTCTTGATCCTGGATTGTGTTCTTAAAGAACAATTGGTCAAGGTAATCAACGACTTCACAACCAAGACATTTCCCGTTAATGAAGTCCCGATAGAGATTAGGTTTTTTCAATCTTAGCAAAACCATAATGGAAAGCAAGATTGGTGATAGATAACTATCCACATTCATATTTTTAGCAGCAAATATTATCATTTTTATACAATGTTCAACATCTCTCAATGACAAACCAGCATTTTTTGAAACACAAGCGAAATATTCTCCGAAATAATTAAAAGCATTTTGAAACCATTGATTAACAGTGACATCTGCCACTCCGCGGAAAAATGATGTAACTTTTTGTTTTTCAATTCGATCCAAATAAAATTTAGTGTAGTCAGGTTCAGGAACACTTAATTCCAAATCAAAAAATCTTCTGAGATATGTATTTGCATTAATACTTCCATAAATGGATTTTATCGAATTGCATAATTCATTGCGATTCAGGCCAAAAACAAAAACTACATTGTCAACATCGAAAATGTGTTTTACGTTCTCTAATAATTCTATGGCAAATATGGGACGACATCTATCGAGCTCATCGATAATAAAAACCAAAGGATATTGTGTTCCATTTTTTTTGATACCCCCGGAAGACAATTCACTCAGACAATCTTTGAATTCTTCTCTTTCTTCTTTTTGTTGCAGATAAGTGTTCAATCTTTTATTTCCAAATTCTTCTTCTATATCATCAGGGATTATTATGCCAATATGTCTTTCCAGCATATTTTTTACATTTTTTACTATCAATGATTTTGCTATCTTCTCAAATCTCTTTATATCCTTTTCTTGAATATTATTTTTTTCGAAAAATTTTCTCAGTTGACCAATTATTGCAATGAATGGATCATCGATAAAATCATCTTCCCACGCATTAAAATAAATCGCCTTGGTGCCTTCTTTTTCCAAATCACATTGCCATCGTTTCAGCAAAAATGTCTTCCCGGTTCCCCAATCTCCGTGCAAACCTATTACAATCGATTCGGATTGATTACGAATCATATTTGTTAATTTCCCGGCAATATCTTTCCGATTTAACACATCATCTTTCCAAGGATCGCCATCCGCGGGGTCCGATTCTGGATACTTTAGTAAAAGATCCTCTTGTAGTTCTTGTAATCTCTCACTCATTGCTCACCTCCGACTATCTCCCTCACCAGCCCCTCCGTCTCCTCCTCCAACGCCACAATATCCGCCCGTATCTCCTCCAGTGATCGCATGGGTTCCGGTTTGTAGAAATACCTTGTGAAACTGATTTCGTAGCCGATCTTGACCTTTGCAAGGTCATGCCAGGCATCGGGAGCGTAAGGCAGTATCTCGCGACGCAAGAACGCCTTGATTCCGCCGCTTTCCAATAACGGGATTTGCTCGGTATCGCGCAAGTCCGAATCCGGCTCGTATTCCACGACGGCAGGCTTTCCGTTTACGGTCTCTTCGAACAGCCCGCGAAGCGGATCCGGCTCGACACCCTTGCGATGGATCTTCTTGACAATAGGCGGGGCATCCTCGCTGCGCTCTCCATTTTCCTTCAGCGCCCTGATCTCCGCAGCCGTGTACTTCCGGCCCGCTTCTGCGCCTTCAATTCGCAAGGGCCGCTCGACGATTACTTTCCAGTATCCGAAGGCCTCGTTCGGAAAAATCTTCGACTCTTCCGTTTCCTCGAAATCGAGAAACGCCCGGCTGATGCGATCAATGTCCTCTCCCGAGAGTTTGCAGTTCTTCTTGCCGAGATTCTTGTGCAATGGCTCGTGCCACTTGGTGGCGTCGATGAGTTGCACCTTACCCCTTCGGTGTTCAGGTTTCCGGTTGCTGAGCACCCAGATATACGTCGCAATGCCCGTGTTGTAGAACATGTTGAGCGGCAGTGCTACAATCGCCTCCAGCCAGTCGTTCTCGATAATCCAGCGGCGAATGTTGCTTTCCCCCTGCCCGGCGTCCCCCGTGAACAGCGAACTCCCGTTATGCACCTCCGCAACGCGGCTGCCCAGCTTCGTTCCATGCTTCATCTTGCTGAGCATGTTGGCCAGAAAAAGCATCTGGCCGTCGCTCGAACGGGTAATGAGCGAATACTCCGGGTTGCCGTCGTGTTCAATAATGAAACGCGGATCGCGCATACCCTTCTTGCCGCCCATCCGCTCCAGATCGTTCTTCCATGACTTTCCGTACGGCGGATTCGAGAGCATGAAATCGAACTCCATGTTCGGAAAAGCATCGCTGGAGAGCGTAGAGCCGAATTTCATGTTGTCCGCTTCGCTGCCCTCCCCTTTCAGAATCAGATCGGCCTTGGTGATCGCATAGGTCTCGGCGTTGATCTCCTGCCCGTACAGGTGAGTGGAAACGTTCTTGTCGTGCTCTTTGGCAAGCCTTTGGAGCGTGTCTTCGGCCACTGTGAGCATGCCCCCGGTGCCACAGGCGCCATCGTATACCAAATAGGGAGCGTTCTGAATTTTGTCGGCGATAGGCAGAAAGATGAGATGCGCCATGAGTTCCACCACATCGCGGGGGGTGAAGTGCTCGCCGGCTTCCTCGTTGTTTTCCTCGTTGAACCGCCGGATCAACTCCTCGAAAATCGTCCCCATCGTATGGTTGTCGAGCCCGGGCAGGCGAACGCTGCCGTCGGCATTCAGGACAGGCCGGGGACTCAGGTTGATCGACGGATCGAGAAACTTCCGGATCAGAAAACCGAGGGCGTCGGCCTCGACAAGCGTGGGAAGCTGATTGTAGAACTTGAACTTGCTCAGCACTTCCTGCACGTTCGGCGAAAAGCCTTCGAGGTAATCCTGAAAATCGTCCTTCAGTTGCTGCTGCCTGCCGCGATGAACCAGATCCCGAAGCCGGAAGGGAGATGTGTTGTAGAAAGCTTCGTCCGCCGCCTTACGCAAGGCCGCGTCCTGGTTCGTAATACCGGCAGCATCCAGTTGCTCCTTCATTGCAAGAACCGCCTCCTTCGTCGGCTCCAGCACCGCATCGAGCCGACGGATCACCGTCATCGGCAAGATCACGTCGCGGTACTTCCCGCGCACATAAACGTCGCGCAGTACGTCGTCGGCAATCCCCCAAATGAAGTTGCTGATGTTAAGGTCGCTCACGGTTGTGGGGGCTGGTCGAGGATTTGAGATGGAATCAATGGCTATCGAAGATAATAATTACACCCTGGGCCGGATAACCAACTGGGCCTGAATCTCCTGATAAACAGGAATGTGTTCACCGGCCTCGATCGTAACGATTAGCCCATATGGAATTGGGCTGTCGATCTTGCCCGCCGGCTCCTTGCAAACTATATCAAACGTCAGATAACCATCATCTGCAAACTCTTTTGCCTGTTCGCCCACCCACCTCTGATGAAACAATGATCCACGCGGGATTGATGCATGGGACGGTTGCTGCTTTTTTCGCTCGGTAGCAATGCCATCTTGAAAATTTCCCGTTACTTCGAGTTTGGCCATGCGATACGCCCTGTGACTGACCTTCACGGGCGAAAACCACGCAAGGGTAACTGTCACCGCACGCGGTTCTTTTACTCGCTCAAGACTCGGCGGAAGAGGTACACGATAAGAGGCCATTTGATCTCCAGAGATATCTCCATACCCTATCAGTGTGGCCCGATTGGCGGTACACTCCATGGCCTCTGTTACGCAAGGTACCCCATAGCCCATCAGACGAGTTACATTGTCCTTTCTGGCGATATGTTGATAGGGGTCAGAGGGGCCAAAAATATCTTCCAGTTCAGAGACAGTATCATGCCAACTGGTCCGATGCACAAGTAACGCTCGTACGACGGAAGCGTAATACTTTGGATCGGCATTGCCAAGAATAGCCCCGTTGTCCGTGCGCATAAGCGCATCGAAGAGTTGATGAGCGGCTCGCGTAGCAAGAGCCGTGGCCACACTCGTGCCGCTCATGTTATGTTCCTGATCAATGCGCCCGCCTGAATCGGGAGCAGCTGCCCGTATCCCGAAGTATCGACCTGGCACCGCAGGTTTGATTGTGAGTTGTTGCCCACTCCTGACAAAACGCACATGCTCCCGACCACCCGGCATCAGGATATCAGGCTTGACTACCTTGCGATGGCCAAGTCCCATCGCGGAACTGACATTGGGCAACAGCGAACCATCGTACGGTCGTATGAGACTGTCCTGCGTGTCCTCCACAGGATGTGCATCGTCGTGGCATGCCCCGACAGTTATCACATTCATAGCTTCGCCAGGAGACAGTAAAGTCCGGTGGGGGCGTTCTTCAGCCAACCCCTCAATCACTGCATGTTCACGATCTGACGGCGATGCATCTTCGAAATCAATCGAAGTGCTGAATCCGGGAATATCAAGTGGGGCGGTTATATTGCCTGCACTCACCAAGAAAAGAATATTGTGCTTGTGGGCCATATAATCCAGAAGCCTCGCCCACGGGCTGACTGGCCCCGCGAACGGTCTTCGCTCATCGCCCAAGGACAAGTTTATCAGAAACACCTCGGAAGCCACTGGCGATTCGTTACTTTCTCCCTCCTTGATCCGCGATACAGCACGATAAATGGTGTCGATCAGCAACCGGTCGGGCTGGAAAGTCTCTTCTTGTTCGTCAGGTGGTGCGTAGAGTACCGGCCGAAGATAAAGAGGGCGCGTAATGGGCAATTGGTCAAGATTGCGATCCCCATGTATAATCAACGAGGCCGTCCCGGTGCCATGAATACGACGCGCAACCACACTACTTTGATCAAGAGCATCCGGATCGTCAATCATAAGCCGGCCGTCGAGTAAACGATGGCGTTGAACAGGAACGCCATCAAAAAGCGCCGCTATCGGAGCAGTGTCGGGCGGTAGCGGGGGTAATTCACCAGTATCTTCACCAGCCTCCGATTCTTCGCTTGCGGGAAGCGGGGATACGAAAGCCTGAGGTCGAACGAACATAATATCGTCGCATAGAGCAATATCCACTTCTTCCCGGCGAATGAGCCGCTCCATTTCGCGGATCGGTATTTCGACAAGGGCGGCGTCATAGGCTATCTCAGGAATGGATGCAGTAGTAATTACAGAGCCACCCGCCTCGTTTATCACTGTATTCAAACGATTGAGCGCCCTGCGACCCCGATCACGATTTCGATAACTCCAGAGTTCTATCTCCGCCCGAATCGGTTCATTTGGACCACTCTCCACGATCTCCTGAAAGAACTGAATGTCTTGCTTAACAAGACGGTCTTGGGGCCCCCATACTCGAATATCCTTGAGTTGATTAAACATATTGGACCAAGGTGTATAACCACGGCCAAGGCTCTCACCAGCCTGATAGCCTTTCCAAAGAGACAATATTTCTTTTAGGGCTCGCACATCGGGCATGACAAGATAGAGTCGCCCCCCAACTTGTTTGTCCAGACGTGGTTGCCCTTCCCGGCCTTTGCGAGTATCAGGAATCCAAAAGTCATCGTCCGGTTTGAACTCAGTCTCATCCTCCCCGAGATATTCGAGGCCGGGAATCCGCTGTATCGCTGCGGAAAAATTATCCAGTGATCCTGCAATTTCAAAAACGAGGGCTCGTTCCGGCGCCAGCCCGGCTGGATCGTTACGAAGCGTTAGCGGATCCTGGTCGGAATCCAGCACATTTGCCAATCGCTGAAAAACACGCCCGAAACGTTCGCCTTGGCGCTTGGGTGACGGGTGCTTTGGTCCAGATATGGGGTAGCCCTGCCCTTTAGGACGAGGCCCCACCCGTGGAAACGGAAGGGGGAGAAGAGGAAAATCAGCCATCAGTTGGGTTACTTATTCTTCTGAGGCTTTACCTCGTTCCTTCCAGAGTTTCAGCGCATTTCCTACTTCTTGCTTCGCACTGTTATCCCCCATCCCGAGTACGATGCGACGTCGGACATCCAGACAGAATTCCTCTGCTTCAGCGTAACTTACATTCCTCAAATGGGAAGCTAAAGTCGCCGCCGAATATCCCAATAGCCCATCGAACGACCTCACGAATGTATCGAAGTACTTTGTCAATTCGTGCTCACTGGGCGCCTTAAGTTCGAGGCGCACCTGGAATCGACGCCAGACGGCGCGATCCAGTAACTCGGCATGATTCGTTGCCGCTACCGTAACCGTGTAGCTCGGCAAAGCATCCACCTGCATCAGAAGCGATGTAACAACACGCTTGATCTCGCCGGTCTCATGGGTGTCCCCACGCTCTTTTGCAATGGCATCAAACTCATCGAAAAAGAGAACGCACGGCGTGGTGCGCGCATAATCGAAGACGTGTTTCAGACGCGATGCCGTCTCCCCCAGGTAGCTTCCGATCACGGCCTCGTAACGAACCACGATGAACGGGACAGCAAGTGATTCGGCGATAGCCTCGGCAAGCGAAGTCTTGCCGTTGCCTGGGGGCCCAATCAAAAGCACTCGATGGCGAGGTTCCAACGAATGGGCACGCAATACGGAAGCGCGATGCTGCTCTTCAATAAGTTCGCGGCAGGCCCGGCGCGTAATGTCTGGCAGAACGATATCTTCCAATCTCCTGCGAGGAACCAACTCGATCGCGTAATCTCTCCAGCGCTGTCGCGAGCCGCCCGCAAATTCCATCTTCCGAGGGTGGTTCCCGTTAGCCATCGCCCGCGTCAGCCGATCAGCGAGGATGTGATGGTTCTTTACACGCTCGTCGGCGATGATAGCCTCGGCAGTGGAACGCACCTTCTTGAGATCACCTTCCGTGCTGGCCTGCAAAAGCGAAACCAGTAGGTCGCCGCGTGCCATCTCTATAGCCTCAAGAGATTAAGGGAGTAACTTTTCTCCTGTGCTGTCAACACGATATAATCCCGTGCCGTCGGTTGTATTATCCCCCGTTGAATCCCCGTTCAGCCCAATCACGGAGCCGCTCGACTTGCTATGCTTCGTGGTGCAGTGGACAACGCACAAGGAATACAGAAGCATCCCCCTTCAACGGTTCATGGCTGTGAAGATAGCCAAATTTGCCTGATTTCGCAACGGAAAACAAGCCGTAACGCATGGTGCCTTCCCAACCCACCAGCAAGGCAACATCCCCCTCACGACACCTCATACGCCGGCATCCGATCAAAAATATCGTCCAGCAACTTGCCGTCTTCCCCGACAGGTTTCTGGCACCAGCGAAAGGTGTCGTGGCCATCCTTGTTTCCGAGGCGCTTCATCAGGTCCAGGGCATCCTGCGAAGCGGAGTCGAGCTGAAGCAGTTCGGCTTGCTTCGAGGACGGAATGGATTCCTCGCATCGGAGAATGTGTACTCGTTTTTTAAGGCGATTCAGTTGATCCACAAGGCGAAGCACCGCATTACAGGCGGCATACACCTGCACATTCATCGCCAATTCCATGACGCGGATGCCGCTTCGCCACTCCGCAACGCCCTGATCGAGATTTTCCGGCGGCAGCGTTCCCGAGGGAGGAGGACAGGTTCCAACCGACAGGATGACTACCGGTTGTCTGGGCGCCGAAACCGCTAACGCCTCCAAAAGCCCGATGAGCACGGGATTGTTGGCCCACAAGCCGCCGTCGGCGTATATCTGGTCTTCCAGCCCATCCGCTTTGATGGATGCGAGCGGAAGATAGATGGGCGCCGCGCTGCTGGCCAGACAGGCATCCGCCAACAGGACATCGTTGTCCCGTTGTTTGTCCGGGATGTGCGGCGTCTTGAATATGCGCGGCGTGTGGTGCAGATAGGACGTGGCCGGAACACAAACCCCGATGCCGCGCCGCTCGTAGAGTTCACCGAACGTGAGTTCCCCGAACGTATCGCGAAGCGCGGATTCCAGTCTCTCGTTGGAATTTCCGGCCCGGCGGCGATGCCGCCACAACCAGTGGTAAAAGCTGATTCGCCGGGAAAGCCTGAGTGATTTGTCATAAGGCGGCACCGGGTCTTTGAATATCTGCGGACCCGCCTCCTTGTACAGGGCCATAATCCGCTTGAGAGGAATGCCTGCCGCGATACCGGCCGTCAGAATCGCGCCGGTGCTGGTTCCCACGACCAGATCGAACCCCTTGCCGAGATCGAGCCCGTTCACTTCCCGGCGAGTGGCGAAACACTCCGCAAGCGTGTGCAGCACGTACGTTGCGTAGAGCCCGCGCATGCCGCCGCCGTTGATCGTGAGCACAGTGACAGGTTTCATACTTCCAACAGGCTGCCCAACGAGCATAGCGGATAGTTGCCGGAAAGCGTAGGATACTCTGATTAAGTCCGCAAAGTTCAGAGGCTGTGAGGGGTACGCTGGCTGCGTCATTCCTCATGCATCGTCAAGTCTCATGGGGGGTTCGTACCCGGGCACATTATTCGCCCCGCGAAGCGAACGCCCTCCCCCGCACCCTCGCTTTAATATGAAGTTTTTGTTAGGTTGATGACGCGAATCACTGCCTCATCACCAATTTCCGCAGTACCATGGATTTCTCCTCGATAAACTACCTCTCCGTCGTCGTGGCGGCCCTCTCCAGCTTCGTCGTAGGCATGCTCTGGTATTCCCCCGTCCTTTTCGGCAAGGCCTGGATGGCGGAGAACGGCTTCTCGGACGAAGACGTGCAGGGCGGCAATATGCTGCGCACCTACGGCACCGCCTTCATCCTGGGGCTGATCATCGCCTTCAACCTGGACATGTTCCTCGGGGCGGAGGCCACGTTTTCCTGGGGTCTGACCGCCGGCGCACTCGCCGGAGTCGGATGGGTAGCCGCCTCGATCGGCACCATGTACCTGTTCGAGCAAAAATCCCTGAAACTGTTTCTCATCAATGCGGGATACCATGCCGTCAACTTCACCGTGATGGGCGGCATCCTCGGCGCCTGGTAGCTCCCGGAACCAGCAACGGTTTCATTACCCGAAGCCGTTAAAGCAGTATCCCGGCCACGCACGCCGTCATCATCATAGCGAGCGTGCCGCCGATCATGGCCCGTATGCCAAGCCGCGCCAGGTCCGCGCGGCGCTTGGGCGCGATCCCCCCGATCCCCCCGATCTGGATACCTATGCTCCCGAAATTGGCGAAGCCGCACAGGGCATAGGTCAGAATAAGCGTGCTGCGCTCGCTGAGCGCGATGCCCGAATCCGGTTGTTGCCACTCGACCATCTGCGCGTAGGCGATAAACTCGTTGAACACCATCTTCATGCCCATCAATTCGCCGGCGTGGAGCGCATCGACCCAGGGAACCCCCATCAACCAGGCAAACGGCGCAAAAACGTACCCGAAAATATTGGACATCGACCAATCCCAGTGGTCGTACCCGAAAAGCCCGCCTATCCATCCGCCCGTTGCGGACAACACGGCGTTGACCAGCGCTACCAGCGCCAGCACGGCGATAAGCATGGCCGCCACGTTCAGGGTCAGTTTCAGCCCTTCGAGGGCGCCTTCCGACGCCGCGTGCACGACATTCGCATGTTTTTTCTCTACCTGCACGGAAACGTGGCCCATCGTAGCGGACTGTTCCGTTTCAGGGATCATCAATTTGGAAACCAGCAGGGCGGCCGGCGCGGAAATCACCGAGGCGGAAAGCAGATGCACCGCATCCACGCCCATGCTCACATAGGCCGCCATCACCCCCCCGGCAATGGTGGCGAACCCTCCCACCATCAGCGCCATCAGTTCGGATTTCGTCATGCTTTCCACGTAGGGACCCACGATCAGCGGGGCCTCGGTCTGTCCCACGAAGACATTCGCCGCGGCGGACACCGTTTCCGCTCCCGACGTACCCAGCGTACGCCGCATGACCCACGCGAACGCCTCGACTATCTTCTGGAACAGGCCAAGGTGATACAGCACGAACATGAGCGACGAAAAGAAAATGATGGTCGGCAGCACCTTGAAAGCAAAGAAGTGATGCATGTACTCCTCTCCGAATACAAGGCTTGTCCCGGCGTCGACGAACCCCAGAAGGGATTCGAAAAAATAGCCCACCGCCTGAAATACGGCGGCTCCGATCGGCGTTTTGAAAATGAAAAGGGCCAGCCCGAATTGCAGCAAAAGGCCGCCCAGTACAATGCGCAGGTCTATCGACTTCCTGCGCTCGCCCATCAGCCATGCCAGCGCTACAAAGACGACAAGACCCAGAAAACTGATCAGGCGCTCCATGGCGTATCTATGGCAAACGTACTAACGGATACTCTGATCAAGACCGCGAATCTCAGAGTATCCTGACAATGTCTCGCCGGAACGACATAACGAACCACCCGGATGCATTACTCCGGCGTGAGCACTTTCCTGAAAGCATCCGCGGCGTACATCTGCAAGGGTGCATGGGATGCAGAACGGCGCCGGCTCTCGGTAAATGGGGCTTACTCGTCTTCCGAGGCAGCCCGCATGCCCGATATAGGCGCGTCCATACCGTAGGAGACTACGTTCAGGTTTCCGGAAAACGAGTCGCCGTCTACCTGGACGCTAACCTGCATTCTACCGAAATCGGGCGTGCTGAACTCGAAATCGAGCATGGATTCCTCGAACGTAATGCCCGCCAGAGAAAGAGCTTCCGAAAAACCGTCCCCGATGATCGAACCCATGAGCCCTTCTTCACCGTCCGTGAACGTAAACGTACCTTCGTAGTTGCCGTCGGGCGTTTCGACGACGTAGTCCCAGTTGCCGGAAAGGGGATGGGCCGTCTGGCCCGAACCGGCGCAACCGCTCAGGATCAGTACAACGACTGCAAGACTCCAAAGAGAAACAGAACGCATGCCTGTGGTCATGATATCATGAAAAGATTGGGTGAAAAGGCTGGAGGAGGCCATAATGGCTCGTTGCAATGTAGGGCAATGCAAGGACTGGCGCAAAAACAAATGCGTACTCCGGCGGCGGACCTCAAACCGATTGCCGGAAATCGGGCTTGTCCATACCTGGGTCCGTCATAGCGATACGATGCGCAGGCCCTGCGGCCCGGCGGCAACGGCAATCCCCTCTTCGGCGCGGGCCAGTGCGTAGACCCGGTCGGCGACCCGCCACGTACCGGTAACCTGCGCATCTTCGCCGGATACGTCCACAGCGAGCACCCTTCCGCTCAGATCGCCGACATACACGGTGTCGCCGTCCATCAGCAGAGACGTTGCATACGAGGGGGTTCGGACGAAAGCCACCTCCTCCGGCGAAGAACCGTTCACGTCGACTACCCGCAGTCCATCGTCGCAAGCCGCAAACAGCCGGTCGCCGGACCGGGCGAGCCGGTAGACCCGCTCAGGGGTTCCGATCCGTCCCGCGAGGCGAGGGGCCCCGGCGCCCTCCAGATCGAGCACATAGATACCGTCGTCGAATGCGGCATACGCCCGGCCTTCTTCAAGGAGTACGTCCCAGGCAGCGGGCGGAGTGCGCAGAAATTCCTTCTCTTCGGCATCGTCCGCCCATTCCACGCCGAAAAAGCCGGTTTCCTGCAAGGCGCCGCCGGAGCCCGCCTCCAGAATGCGCACGCCTGACGGCTCCGCCGCCGCAATGACACCATCCCGGGCAGCCACGCCATGCGCCCTGCCGGTCATGCTGGCGAATACCTGTTCTTCTTCATGCACCCGTACGCCATCCCGTCCCGCCGTGACCACACGAGGGCCGTCGAGCACGATCCGCCCGGTCCGGCCTTCGAACCGGCGTACAAGTTCGTTCCCGCCGTCATACCGGTACACCCCATTTTCCAACCCGGCGACGAGCAGCGCCCCGCCTGTCGAAACCACATCCAGTACGGTATCCCCGTCATCGAGAAAACCGATTTCCCGCGGATCGTTCGGCGCCGAAATATCCACCAGCCGCAACCCGGCCTCCTTTGCCGCCACGTAGGCGATATCACCCTCCAGGCGGATCGTCAGCGCACTGCCTGACAGCGGCGCAGCGCCGATCTCCACGGGGTTCTGCGGATCGGTGAGATCAAGCACCCGCAGCCCGGCTTCCTGATCGGCTACGAAAGCAAGATGGCCGCGCAGCGCCACATCGGCAGGAGCGCGGAGCTTCTGGTAATACAACCCGTGGTTGCGGACGCTGTCCGGATGCGTTATGTCGATCGTACGGAGGCCTTTTTCGGGGATCGTGAAGGCCGCCAGTTCCCCATCCACGCCTACGTTCCACACAGCCCCATGATCGTAACTCGAAAAAGGCGCAAAACTCACCTCTTCGGGCGCCGACGGATCGCTCACATTCACCACCCGCATGCTTTCGTACGAATCGGCCACGTACGCATAATCTCCCTGAATCACGACGCCCACGGCCTCGTCGGGCGTGGGGAGCGCCGCGATTTCCACCGGGTCGGCCGGATCGGAAACATCCACCACGCGCAATCCCTCCGACCGGGCAGCCACGAAGACATAGGGTTCGGAAACCTCTACGTCGTACGCCCGGTCATTGAAGCGCAGGCTGCCGACCTCGATTCCCTCAGCGACATCAACGATCCGCAGCCCGGCCGTGTCGGCCGCCACATAGGCCCGGTCCCCGGAAAGCCGCACGCCGAGAACATCCCCCGGCAAGGGAATCGCATAGCGCTCGGAAGGACGGGCCGGGTCCGACACATCCGCCACCACGAGATGGCGCCCGCGCCCGAAAGCCGCCCGCACCCCGTTCGCATCCACGGCATAGGTGAACGCACCGGCGCCGACTTCGACAACAAGCTCCATATTCCCCGACACGGAAGCCGCGCTTGCATCCCCCGATATATCCTGCCCGTCCCCGCTTCGCCGCACCAGCACCACCAGCACGCACAACACCACAAGACCCGCGATGAGCATCCACTTTTTCATGGGAGCGCCCCACAGTCTATGAATCGGCTTCTCCTTCCGCTGCCGTGGAATCGGGCACGGTGCTCAGGGTATTCCCGATATTCACCTCGATATCGCCGCGGGCAGCGTGCAGGGCGTCGGCGCCGGCCTCGGTCACGCCGCTTTGCCAGAGATAGATGGATTGCAGCGCCGGCAGGTCGTACACATGCTCAAGACCGGCGTCGGTCACTCCCGTCCCGTACAGATTCAGGTATTCGAGGTGTTCCAGACCGGTTATCTGTTCGAGCGCCGCATCGCCCACGCTCGTGCCTTCGAGATGCAGGCGAACAAGATGCGGCATCGCCGCAAGAAATACGGCGCCGGAGTCGGACACTTGCGTATGTCCGATATCCAGTGCAGCGATCTGCGGCGCCACGGGCTGCAAGGCTTCCAGTTCGGCGTCCCCGAAAGTCCCGCGCACGCTGGTGGCGACCACCTGCAGGAACGGCGCATCCGGCGCAATGCGCGACACGATCAGACCCGTTCCGGACAGGGCGGCGACCGCGCTCGTATCCGCCTCCGCCACATCCAGCGCGAAAATGCCGGAACGACGCTCCGCGCGAGGCTGCGACACGCGCGCAAGGAAGGTGGTTACCGCTGTCGGCGTCTCTTCGATTTCCGCCACGCGCATATCGAACGAGGCCCCGTTTTCGATCCACCACCGGATCACCTCGGTTTCGCCCACATCGAGCGGCGGCCCTCCGTCGGGAGGCATGGCGTCCTCGTCGTACGACGGGAGCGTGATGCGGCGCACGATTTCGCTCTGCGCCGGATACCCGGAGACAAAAGCCGGGCCGTCGCGGCCTCCTTTTTCAATGCCTTCCGGCGTATCGAGCCGCAGGGCCCCCTGGGACTTGCCGGCGCCGTGGCACGAGATGCACCGCCGGTCCAGCACCGGCTGCACCAGATCGGCATACACGTACGCCGAATCCACGTTGGCGATCAGCCCTTCGGGAGCGCCGCTGCGGACCCCGAAAAGCGACTTGACCGGCCCCGGAAGATAGTAGGTGAGATAGCCGCTCCCGCGCGCCAGACTGCCTCCGAAATGCCCGGCAAGCACAACCAGTACGATCAGCCCCGCCATGACCGTCCGGTATACCTTGCCCGGCTCCGGCAACCAGGCCGAAACGAACGCCAGACCGAATGCCAGCACCGTAACGACAAGTCCCAGGCGCATGTGGAGCGTCAACAACCCCTCTTCATACCCTCCGGCAAGGGAAAGCATATACCCGAGCGCAACGGCGATCAGCGAGGAGAGCGCCCCCAGCAGCAGCAGAAACGGCGCCGCCGGACGCACCTTCGCAATCCTTTCGGAACGCGCGCCGAACAACTCGACGACGGCCGCCAGGAGCAGCAGCGCGATCGGGAAATGCACGATGACGGGATGGAACCTGCCGAAAAAGAGCACGAACCCCGGCGCATTGCCGCGATCCAGACCGAGCATCAGCATGAGGAGAATGCCTGCGAGGAGCAGCGCCGCGCCCCATATCCAGCCTTTCTTGCGCATAATAAACGGAACTCAAACGCGATGAAGCTTGACAGGGTACGTCCCGGAGGCGTTCCACTGACATACGTACAGATTCTTGTCGTCGTCCACGCAGACATCGTGGCAATGTTTGAACACAGGCTCCGCCTGCACCATCAATTGCAAAACCCCGTCTTCGTAGACCGGCGCGGTGCCGCCGGGATTGGACACCACGCGGTTGTTGCGATCCAGGATCGTTACGAAACCCGAATCCGGCGTCTGGTTCAGGTACCGGAGCCGCGACCAGCATACGCCCGCATACACATGATCCCCGTCCGGAACGGCGCGGCACACATAGGCGCCCGGCAGAAAAATGGTCTCAAGATATTCGCCGTCGAGCGTAAACCGCTTGAAGCTGTTGTGGGCCCGGGACGTGCACAGAAGCGTCGGCGTGCCGGAACGCGCATCGACCGCCACGCCGTGGACTGTGGCGAACTGGTCGTCTCCATCGCCGGCGCCGCCGAATTTTCGGATGAACTCTCCTGTCGGCGAATACTGCAGAATGTACTGCGAGCCATACCCGTCAGCCACGTAAATATCCCCGTTCGGTCCCACTGCGGTTTCGGTGGGCTTGAACGGCGCCTCCGCATCGTAGGCGTCCACACTCGACGGGTGTTCGATGGTGAGCAACACGCGCCCGTCCAGCGTGGTCTTGTCGACAATGCCCCGGTCGAAATCGCAGAGGAACAGAAACTCCTCCCCGCCGGCGTCCCACAGGGTGAGGCCGTGCCCCCCGGGATAGTCCGTCCCCCACGTATCGAGCAAGCTCCCGGACTTGTCGAAAACAATCACGTTGTTTCGCATCTCGTCGGTCACCATAAAAAGCCGCCCGTCACGGGACATGACCATCTCGTGGCAATTCTTGACCGGCGTGTTCGCAGGATCCAGATCGCTCCAGTCCGCCTCGACCCGGTACCGAAAATCCCCGTGTCCGAGGATATCGTCCGAAAGACGCGTCCGCGTCATGATCTGCGGAGACGCCCGAAACGAAGCCGCTGCGGGAACGACCCCGCCCAGCGAAATGGCACCGACCGCCGATGCGGTGGCTTTCAGAAAATGTCTTCTTGAAGAAATGGACATACTCAAGTCAGAATATCGTGAACGACGTGGCCATGCACATCCGTCAGCCGGAAGTCGCGCCCCTGATAGCGGTACGTCAACTTCTCGTGATCAATACCCATGATGTGCAAAATCGTCGCATGCAGATCGTGCACATGGACAGGATTCTCTACAACATCGAACCCGAAATCATCGGTCTTGCCGTAGGACGTGCCGCCGCGCACGCCGCCGCCGGCCATCCACAACGAGAACCCCTTGATGTGGTGGTCGCGGCCGGATCCCTGGGCCATGGGCGTACGCCCGAATTCGCCGCCCCAGATGACGAGCGTATCCTCGAGCATACCGCGCTGCTTCAGGTCGATGACGAGCGCCGCCGAGGCGCGATCGACATGCTTCGCTGCCGCAGGCAATGCTTCCTTGATGCTGCCGTGATGATCCCAGCCGCGATGATACAACTGGATGAATCGCACGCCGCGCTCTGCCAGCCTCCGGGCCAGCAGGCAATTCGCGGCAAAGGTGCCGTCGGCGCCGTCGGTCCCGTACAGGTCCTTGATGGCCTGCGGCTCGTCGGAGAAATCGACCAGATCGGGTACGCTCGCCTGCATCCGGAAGGCCATTTCGTACTGGGCAATGCGCGTCTGGATAGCCGGATCCTCCACGGAGGCATGCTTCGCCTCGTTCAGCGAGCGGATCGTATTGACCAGCTCGCGCTGGCGGGAAATATCCACGCCATCGGGCAATTCGACATAATTCACCGGGTCGCCCGTGGACTGGAACTGTACGCCCTGGAAACGTCCGGGAAGAAACCCGCTGTGCCACTGCCTTGCGGCGATAGGCTGACCCTGCCCGCCGCCCTCGGAGGTCATCACAATGAAACCGGGCAGGTTTTCGGACTCGCTGCCGAGCCCGTACAGCATCCAGGAACCCATGGACGGACGCCCGGAAATCATCGATCCGGTGTTCATGAACGTATGGGCCGGATCGTGATTGATCTGCTCGGTCTGCATCGAACGAACGATGCAAATGTCATCGGCGATCTGGCCGATATGCGGAAGATACTCGGACATCATCTGCCCGGACTCGCCAAATCGCCGGAATGCCGCCTGCGGCCCCAGGCAGTTCAGTTGCTGGCCCTGAAGCTGCGCCAGTTGCTGGCCTGCCGTGATCGAAGCCGGCATGGGCTTGCCGTGCATGGCGGCAAGGGTGGGCTTGTAATCGAGGGTTTCCAGGTGGGACGGCCCACCCGCCATATACAGGTAGATGATCCGCTTGGCGCGCGGCGCCACATGCGGGGGGCTGACGATGCCGGACCAGCGGTCTACGGTGGCTTTGGAGCCCAGGGATTGCGCGCGCAGGGAAGCAAACCCCACGCCATTCAGGAGGGAGGCAAGCGCCATCGTACCCATGCCCTGCGCCGAACGCACCAGAAATTCCCGGCGCGTTTCCCGCTCTTTCAGTCGTTTCAGGAAATCCATGCCGCCATTCAGTATCTCGTGATGAATTCATGGGTGTTGAAGACGGCGCGGGCCACGCTGGTCCATGCCGCGCGCTGCACGAAGTCCCCCTCGCTGGAGGGCGCCTGTCCGACCGCCAGCAGTTGCGCCGCCTCGTCCGGGCGGTCGGCATACCATGTCTCCTCCTGCCGAACGAGTTCTTTCAGCGCGGAGGTTTCCTCGGGCGTCGGGTCGCGGGAAAGCGCCTGCCGGAAGGCCCATTGCAACCGCTCGTCCACCGCAGGACCGGCGGCGTCCACGATGCGGTCGGCGAAAACGCGGGCCGCCTCCACATAGGACGGATCATTCAGCAGCACGAGCGCCTGCAGCGGGGTGTTCGAACGGGCGCGTTCCGCCGTGCATTCCTGGCGGTCCGACGCATCAAACGCCATCATCGAAGGATGAAGAAACGAGCGCTTCCAGTACGTATAGAGCCCGCGGCGATACTGATTGCTTCCGTCCGACGCTTCCCATGTGGAAGCCGGGCCCTCGGTGCCGAACGTGCGGATATCCCTCCAGTACCCTTCCGGCTGATAGGGTTTGACGCTCTCGCCGCCCAAGCGCCGGTCCAGCAACCCGCTCACGGCCAGCGCATTGTCGCGGATCGTCTCCGCGTCGAACCGCAATCTGGTCTGACGGGCCAGAAGGAAGTTTTCGGGATCGACCGTGTCAAGCAGTTCATTGCTTCGGGAATCCTGCCGGTAGGTCGCCGACATCACGATACGCTTCACGATATGCTTGACGTCCCACCCGCTATCCGTGAACTCGACAGCCAGCCAGTCCAGCAGATCCGGATGCGTGGGCCAGTCCCCCTGCGAGCCGAAGTCGTCGAGCACCCGGGCAATGCCGTTCCCGAAGAAACGCGCCCATAGATGATTCACGAACACGCGGGCCGTGGTCGGATTTTCGGGAGCGACCAGCCAATCCGCCAGATCGAGACGGTTGGCGCGGCGCCCCTCCACGGCAAGCGCCGGCAGAATAGCGGGCACGCCGGGTTCCGCCACCTGACCGCGCTTGTCCTGCCAGTCGCCCCGCTGCAACAGGCGCACCATCCGCGGTTCTATGGAGACGGTTTCGAGCACATGCGGAATGTTCGCCAGCAATTCCTCGCGCTGTTTCAGCACGGCCTCGACCGTAACCCCCTGACGACGCCCCTCCTCGATCCGCCGGTCCAGTTCCCGGATTTCCTGCGTCTCGTCCCGGTCCGGGAGCGGCATTTCCGGCGGCAGCAGGTTCTCGTTAGGAAATACCCCCTCCTCCTTCACATCGGCGAAGAACGCCGCCATCCGGTAAAATTCCTGCTGCGTAAACGGATCGAACTTGTGATCGTGGCATTCGGCGCAACCGACCGTAGAGCCCATCCATACGGTGGATACCGTACGCACGCGGTCGCCGGCGTATTTCGCCAGATACTCCTTGGGCTGGGCGCCTCCCTCCTTCGTGGCCTGTCCAAGCCGATTGTAGCCCGCAGCAACGAGTTGCTCGGTCGTAGCGTGCGGCAGCAGATCGCCCGCCAGTTGCTCCCGGGTAAACCGGTCGAACGGCTTGTTCGTGTTGAAGGCATGGATCACATAGTCGCGGAACGGCGACACGTTGCGGTGCAGGTCCGAGTGGTACCCGTCCGTATCCGCATACCGGATCAGATCGAGCCACATCACCGCCATGCGTTCGCCGTAGTGCGCAGAAGCCAGCAGGTCGTCGACGAGGCGCTCGTACCCCGCATCGTCAGGCTTTTCGAGATACGCCGCCACCACATCGGAATTCGGAGGCAAGCCCGTAAGATCGAAGGAAAGACGGCGGGCGAGCGTAACCGGGTCGGCCTGCGGCGAGGGTTCCAGATGCTCCTGCCGGAGGCGGGCCGCCACGAAGGCGTCAATGGGATTACGAATGCCCTCCCCATCTGGTTCGATAGGCGGTTCCGGTCGAGTAGGCGTGATATACAACCAGTGCGGCTCCCATTCCGCGCCCTGCGCGATCCAGCGTTCGAGTAAGGCCTTCTCGCGCTCGGTCAGCGGAGCGCGGGTATCGCGCGGCGGCATGATCTCGTCGGGATTCGACGCATGGATGCGCTTGACCAGTTCGCTGCCGCCGGGATCGCCGGGTACGATGGCGGGCCGGTCGTAATCTTCCCGGCGGGCAATCGCCGTCTCACGCAAGTCGAGTCGCAAATTACCCTCGCGCGTGCCGGGATCGAACCCGTGGCACACGAAACATTTGTCGGAGAGAATGGGCCGGATATCCCGGTTGAAAGTAACCTCCTCCGGGAGGTCCGTCGAGGAACTGCACGCGGAAAACAGCACGGCGCACAGGATCGAAAACACGGCCCCCGAACGGCGCACAGGTGCTATGCCCCGAATACATCGACCGGAAGAAGGCGCAGGCTCGCCATGCCGGGCAATCGCGGACGAAGAAAGAAAACCGGGAGGAGGAGCCGATAGCACGAAGACGAAATCAGTTGAAAAACGGGGGACGCGGGCGACGTGGATACCTTCTTAATATGCACGCCTTTCGAGAGAATATCAAACACCGCCCGAAAGGCCCCCGGCCGAACCGGGCAGTTCCGGGGATCGAGGTGCGGATCGGCGAAACGGTAAGAGCTACCCCCTCAAGGGTCGCAGGCCGGCCCGGGCGTTGTGGGAAATCTATACAATAATCTGTGCATAATTCCCCAAACTTGCAATGAAGTTGTCAAATACTCCTAAAAATGCAATGGCAGTGGATTTATTGCAAAATATTACCTGATATTGTGCACGGAAAACAAGCAAAAATCGGATGTGCAGCGATATGGAATCGAAATGTTTAAACCGTCTTGTTTATTCCCTTCCGAATTCGCGCAAATTTAACAACAAAATACTTGACAGTGGAATCATTGAAAAGGCTTATGAAAATTTCCTCGAAACGGATGCGGCACATGCGGAAAAGGTGGATATCCGATTCGTGCTCAATTATATCCATAAAAACCTTCTTTCGGATACCTTGTCCGTAAAGGATGTAATTGAAAAAAACAACATCAAAACCCACTGCTTCCACGACCGATTTGCAGACGAAGTTACGCTGAACGGCAATGCGCGAAGAACGCCCGGAGAATACATAACATGGGCGCGTATGCAAGTGGCGCGCCGCATACTTGAACACGGCGCCTGTAGTATGACGGACTTGGCCTATGCGCTCGGATTCAATTCGTACCCGACTTTCTGGCGGGCTTTCCGTAAACATCTCGGCTGTACACCGTCGGAAGCGGCGAAGATGAACGGGAAGGTGGATTGAGGAATGAGCGTGGGCCGTTGGGACTTATATACAAAAGTGCCGAGGGTTTGAAGTGGGACTACGCGGGACTATCCGGGACAACGTGGGACAGGAAATGCTTGAAAATATCGGAACGGGGATCCGAGAGCCGAATCTGATAACGCCGAAATGATGTATTAGCCCCTAACCTATCAGGAGTAAATCCTGATAAGTACACCTCATCATTCGCCGTATAACCTTGCGGCTTTTTGCCAGTATCCCGTTGTCTTGTCCCGCATTACCGCTACCTTACCCCACCATTCTTTCCTATGCCGCTTTTTCCGTCCTTCCCCTGATTTTACACTGGCCTCTATAGCCACACGATCAGATTCTGCACTTAGCAGCCAAAAAGTCGATCCCCCATTCTCGCAGGTTGTTATCCCCCTTAAATCGCATAACGGTAGCCTTGCCCTGTGTGCCACGATTGAACGTCTTTTTCGAGGCGTGCTTGTTAGCCTCTCTGCCGCCAATGTACGTCTCATCAATTTCCACCGGACCTGAGAACAGGTCGTCTTGCCTATCGCTCCATGCCTCACGGAGCCTGTGAGCAAGGAACCATGCCGTTTTCTGCGTGATGTCCAAGTCCCGGTGCAGTTTCATGCTCGATACGCCCCTGATGCCCGTCATCATCAAGTAGGTGGCCATCGCCCATACTTGGTATGACAGTTTCGAGGCTTCCATCGCCGTACCGAGGCGTACGCTGAACCGCTTGTCGCACAGTCCCGGCATCTGTGCGGCATCGTCTTGTGAGCAGTCTTTGCGTTCACGTTGCATGATCCGCAGCGTACGCAGGCAATCTCATCGTCCCATCGTTGCTGGATGAACCACTGCTCCGCCACCTCGTTCGTGGGGAACATGCGGAATAACTCGAACATCGAAATGCCCTTGCGCCTGTGCTTGCCGGGTACCTTGTATGCCATTGTCTCTCTCGTTTCGCTAGTTAGTTGAATAGTCATGGTAGACATTTATCAAGAGATGATGTAAAACAATACCTTCCCATTACACCGTTGGAAAAGGACAAAGACTTACAGGACTTAAGCCTGTCTTTTTTTCATGCTTCGACACATACGTTTATGAATACGGGAGCTGTCAAAATCATAGAAAACCATCTCGGAAGGGGATTCTTTAAGGTGTTCACCCCTGCACCTCAAACGGGTAAAAATCCTTAAATTCCGGCACTTTCGTATATAATTCCCGGGCCGTTCCGGGTCGGCTCCGGAAGTCTTGACGGTCTCCGGGACACTGATTACATTTGCGATTGGCTTAGGATAGGCTATGTCTCGCTAGCCTTTGAGGTGTTTGCCATGAATGATGTACGCGCTAACTCTGAACCGAAGGGTTGCAGAAAAAGGTCCCGTAGGGCGGACCCACCGGGCCTTTTTCTGATTATTTAGAAAAGATGGAGACAGGTATGTAGAATTGCACATACACCTTGTTGTGTGCTTCGTCAGAGCCGAATGACCGTATCAAACCAGCGGATAGGTTTAACGACATGTACTTATATTCGGCCAGCACGAAGCCCACATCAGCACCGATGGAGTAGTTGTTTCTTGGCATAAAAATACTATCGTCGATATCATGGAAATCGTACGATATGCGATTTATACCTGACAGGACACGTATAAAAAACGGGCGACCGCTATCTTGTAACTTGAAGCCCGCAATAAGATCACGCATACGTATATTGTAGTCGTACTCCATAAAGTTCTCCTGAAACGAATACCCACTCGCCTGAAGAACAGCACTAACGCCTGACGCCAGCCTTATGTTGGCGCCAAAAACCGGCGTGTAATAGTTGTATGTGTATCTTAACCCGTGTTCCAGGTCATCAAATGGAGAGGAATAAAAAGACTTATTGGCGTTTGAGCCAATATACACCTGGAGAACCGACTCGTCCTCAAAACCTTGAGAGTAGCCAGATGAGGTGAAAAAAGAAACTCCAACCGCCAACATGATGAGCAGGGTGATCCTGTGCATGACGTTACCTCTCTGTTTAGGAAATTATGAGTAGACACCAGCCGTATATCACCAACTTGGCGACTATCCTACCGGCCTTTAATGGATTAAAGCCATTTTCCAAAAGAAGGTCTACAGCACTGGTAGATCCTCCAACTGCGAGACCAGCAAACGACCAACAACTTTTGCACCCAACACCAGGTACATTTATTTTGCCCTGCCTCTCGCACGTAGATGTACTGGATGAGGACGGAACCGGCACATTTGATGCAGTGGGAGTGATGCAATAGGAACTGTCAATTTCGCACTGACATTGTTCTCGTGGTGACATAGCCGTGGGTGATGGTCGCACATCCGAGTAACTATTGCAACTGGAAAGAGATTGCGCCTTTGCGTCCTTCACAACATTGACTGACGACAAAAGCGTCCCGACCGAGAACATAACGATAAGTACCGAGGCTATACAAATGATGTTCCGTGATGCTCTCATGACTACTTACTCCGTAGTTAGTTCGTAAAAAGCCGCAGTGTGCGGCCCGTCTCTGTGACGGATACCAGAAGCACACGACCAAGGGCCTGCTATGACTTCTGTGGACCTATGATAATGGTCTCACACAGCCTCGTGCATTTCAGATTCTCCCAATAATTCGTCTTCGTGCTATCGGCTCCTCCTCCCGGTTTTCTTTCTTCGTCCGCGATTGCCCGGCATGGCGAGCCTGCGCCTTCTTCCGGTCGATGTATTCGGGGCATAGCGCCTCCCTCCTTCGTGGCCTGTCCAAGCCGATTGTAGCCCGCAGCAACGAGTTGCTCGGTCGTAGCGTGCGGCAGCAGATCGCCCGCCAGTTGCTCCCGGGTAAACCGGTCGAACGGCTTGTTCGTGTTGAAGGCATGGATCACATAGTCGCGGAACGGCGACACGTTGCGGTGCAGGTCCGAGTGGTACCCGTCCGTATCCGCATACCGGATCAGATCGAGCCACATCACCGCCATGCGTTCGCCGTAGTGCGCAGAAGCCAGCAGGTCGTCGACGAGGCGCTCGTACCCCGCATCGTCAGGCTTTTCGAGATACGCCGCCACCACATCGGAATTCGGAGGCAAGCCCGTAAGATCGAAGGAAAGACGGCGGGCGAGCGTAACCGGGTCGGCCTGCGGCGAGGGTTCCAGATGCTCCTGCCGGAGGCGGGCCGCCACGAAGGCGTCAATGGGATTGCGAATGCCCTCCCCATCCGGTTCGATAGGCAGTTCCGGTCGAGTAGGCGTGATATACAGCCAGTGCGGCTCCCATTCCGCCCCTTGCGCGATCCAGCGTTCGAGCAAGGCCTTCTCGCGCTCGGTCAGCGGAGCGCGGGTGTCGCGCGGCGGCATGATCTCGTCAGGATTCGACGCATGGATGCGCTTGACGAGTTCGCTTCACCAAAGCGGCGTAACCCAACGCGACACTACACCTGAAAACGCTAAAAAATTGTCCAGCTTGGGGAGATCATTTCTACCTACAGGAAATGAAAATATCCAATATTGCAACCACCTCTTAATTCCTAAGAATATTAACAGCTATCATCAATAAAAATACAAAAATAATCGTGTGAAGAATCGCACGAAAGATGCCTCGAGGAGACATATCGCGAGTCTCAGACTGATTGAAATTGCGAATCTCCCAAACAGGAACACCGATCGGAAAAGACAGAACCCAGTAATGCAACCAGCCACGATCACGAGGATCTGTTTTCATTTTTGCTAACATAGGGCATCCGGGGATTAAGCAAATGAAACAAGCACGACACCCAACCGAAATCAGGCACTGAACCGAAATCAGGCACTGAACCAGAAGCACACGACCAAGGGCCTGCTATGACTTCTGTGGACCTATGATAATGGTCTCACACAGCCTCGTGCATTTCAGATTCTCCCAATAATTCGCATTGACATTTCAAATACTCCCAATAATTCGTCTTGACGGGACTATCCGGACAAATATGCTGGATAAACTCGTCCGGGACAGGAGAGGTGGTTCGCGTTGATTGGACAGATTTTGGGGAATTAAACAAAGGAGACCTGCTGACCTGACCCATTCGGACGTGCGCAGTCTGAACGCAAGCCGCCCCTGCTCCGCCGCGAGAGTGACGGGCAGGAAGCAGACAGAGAGGAGAAGGAATAGAAGAAAATGATTTGCTTTAGGATACTCTGACCAAAACCGCTTCGCTCTGAGCTTTGCGGACTTAATCAGAGTATCCTGTAAACGCACCGAAGGCCTGCCGGACCATGCGCTCCCGCTGCGCCATTACGCACAGCGGGAGCGGCATAGCCCCAATCCAACCGTCAAACCGCCGGCGCGGTATCCTCCGTATCCACCTTGTCGTGGAACATCAGGAAGAAGAAGGCGGAGAACACGAGCATCGCGGCGGAGAAGATGCCCCAGAACGAGCGCCAGTGTTCCGCGGAGGCGAGTACATCGGCGCCGGAAATCGATTGCACGACGAACCCCGAAATCTGTGCCCCGAGGAACATGCCGAGGCCGAAGGTCAGCAACACGAGCAGCCCCTGTATCTGGCCGCGCACGGCGGGGGGCGTCTTCTTGTCCACGTAGATCTGCCCGGTGACAAAGAAGAAATCGTAGCACAGGCCGTGAATCAGGATGCCGAACAGAATCATCCAGTACACGCCGTCGACCGCCGCTCCGGCAAACAGCCCGAAGCGCACGAACCAGGCCGCAATACCGATAAACAGCATCCATTTCACGCCCAGCCGCCGGAAGAAGAATGGAATCATCAGCATGAAGAAGATCTCGGACATCTGGCCGTACGTCATCGTGCCCGCCACCCTCTCAATACCCGCGTCCGCCAGATACACGGGGGCGTAGGGGAAATACGTCCCGAACCCGATGTACGCCAGCGTGGCAGAAATAAGTAACACGATGAGCGGCTTCGAACGAACCTGTTTCAGGGCGTCCAGCCCGGAAATCTGCCGCCAGGACGTACGCTCGCCCCTCGAAGGCGGGGGCGTCTTCGGCAGGGTGAAGCAATAGAAGCCCAGCAGAATCGATGCGCCGCCTCCCAGATACATGGGCGTGGCGGAGGCATCCGCCGCAAGTACCCAGCTGATGACAAGGCCCGTAACGATCCACCCGATGGTTCCGAA
Organism: Rhodothermales bacterium; assembly: GCA_965117025.1. GTDB lineage: Bacteria > Bacteroidota > Rhodothermia > Rhodothermales > VXPQ01 > VXPQ01. The sequence goes on along the minus strand of OZ220746.1, from coordinate 2,260,548 downwards.
GACGCGAATGACCGGAAATTCCTTTTCCTGGTTTTCGATATGGTGGAACGCCAGCGAAGAGGTCAGGCTGAGCGTCGGAAAATAGCACAGCGCGTGTACGGCAAGCAGGGTCAAAAAGAGCGGCGTGCCCGCAAAAGTCGGCATAGCGACCATAGCGGCTCCGGCCAGCAGGAACAACGCAGCCAGCACCTTCTCCGTATTGAAGAACCGGTCCGCCACCATACCTACGAAGAAAGGCGCCGCGATACAGGCAAGGGGCCCGAACGAAAACGCCAGCGGGATAGCGCCCCCCATATCGACCTCGGGGGAATTCATGTAGTTACTGAGCGTGGTGGCCCACGAGCCCCAAATGAAAAACTGCACAAACATCATCAGGGCAAGGCGAACGGTGCGAAATACATTCATGGAGCCGTCAGGTTGAGTTCATGGATGTTGCCCGGCGCATTCTCCGGTGTACGACCAGCCAGAACGCCGCGGGCAAAAGAGCGCTCAGCAGAAAGGTCAGGGCGGGACGCTCCACGCCCAGATGACCGACAATAGCAAAAGTAAAGGCAGGCGGCACAACTCCGCAAGCGAGCGCGACCGTAAACAGGCGCCGCGGCATGGACACGATCCCCGCCATACAGGAAACCGCCTCGGGAATGATCGGAAGCCAGCGCGAAAGCACGATGATCCACGCGCCCCATCGTTCGAACAGCGCCTCTCCCCGGACAAGTTCGGCGTCGCTCACCAAATGGCGCGCAGCCGGGCGGCCCCACTTCGCGCAGGCCAGAAAAGCAACCATACCCCCCAGAAACGATCCCCCGGCGCCGATCAGGCCGCCGACCACCGGCCCGTACAGCATGCCCAGCGCGGTCATGACCAGCGTGGCGGGAATGGGCAGCAGGATGTCGGAGGCCAGCAACAGCACGGCGACCGCTACGCCCCACGCCCCGAACCCGCGCAGCCAGGAGATCGTGCCGTCGATGGTAAACACTTCCTCCACGCCGCGCCCCCACAGCAAAAAGGGCAGCAACAACAGGATAACCAGACCGATCGCAAGTTTGACAAGCCGCATACCCAACGCTCACTGCAATTCGATCAGAAACGCTCCCTGTATCATAAAATCGTCTCCAAACGCAATATTGTCGAAGTCCGCAAGCGCCGTCGCTTGAAACGAAAACGTTCCCTGAACGACGCCGGTATTGTCGAAACGGTCGATCCGAACGTTGTCGTCCCTGTATCCGGAGGAAGCCGCAAGCCGCATGATCCGCTCCCGATTGCTTATCAGGCTGTAGGAGGCCACGAATTGCCCCAGCGAGAACGTCCCTGTGTTTTCGAAATTCGCAATGGAGAACTGGATGAACCGGAACGAACTGTCAGGATAGACGAACTGCCCCCATAGCTGGAACACATGCTCCTGCTCCATACGGCCCGCGCCGACGCCCTCAACTTTTACATCCCCAATGGTAGCCTCGAAAAACGGTACATCGTCCTCGTCGATCGAAACCAGACGGCATCCTCCGCAGGCAAACGCCAGCACGCACAACACACAATACCAACTGGAACGATTGCTCATGAACCAGGGAAAAGAAAGGAAATATCAAACGAACACGACCGTCTTGTTTTCGTGTACGATCAAACGGTCTTCAAGATGCCAGCGGACGGCGCGCGCAAGCACGCTACGCTCGACATCCCGGCCAAGGCGTCTCAGATCTTCCGGGCCTTGCCGGTGATTTACGCGCACCACATCCTGGTCGATAATAGCTCCCCTGTCCAGTTCCTCGGTGACGTAGTGCGCCGTCGCTCCGATGAGTTTCACGCCGCGGTCAGAGGCCTGCCGGTACGGATCCGCACCGGCGAAGGCGGGCAGAAAAGAATGGTGAATGTTGATGATCCGATTGACATACCGGTCGACGAACGATCCGGACAATATCTGCATGTAACGGGCCAGCACGATGACATCGACGCCGTCCCCCATGATCTCCAGCATATGCGCTTCCCCGATGTGTTTTTCGCCCTTCACCATCGGAACATGGTAATAGGGAATGGCGAAACGGGCCACCTCGTGCTCCAGATCGGGATGATTGCTGATCACCATCACCACGTTGGCATACAAATCCCCTCTGTGCAGTCGCCAGAGCAAGTCCATAAGGACATGGTCATGCTTCGACACGAAGATGGCCATTCTCGGTGCATCGGTGGCGTAACTCAATCGCCATTGCATGTCGAGTTCCTCAGCAACCTCCCCGGCAAAGGCTTCCTCCAGCAACAAGCGCGACACATCGAGGTGCGGCGTCTGAAATTCGATCCGCATGAACAGGACGCCGCCCTCCCTTTCGGTGGCATGCTGATCAAGCGCCGTACAATTCGCCCCGTGACGGTGCAGAAAACCGGTAACAGCCGCTATGATGCCGGGACGATCCGGACAGCTGATAAGAAGTCGGGCCGTGGTTTCGCGGGGCGTCATGCCTGAAAGGTATTATGGATGCTATGTACCGTGGCCGCGCAAAAGAACGCCTTAAGGTAAACGCGAACGGCACAAGAAAAGGAAAATCGACCGAAAAGGCGAAATAATCGGGAATGGTTTTATAGCGATTTACCCCAGCCATGCCGCAAGCCGGCGGCCATGCTCCTCGAGATCGTCGAGCAATGTAACCTTGCGGGGCGCCTCGGCATGCTTTCTGCGCAGGTCGTCAATGCATGCATAATAGGCATCCAGTGCAGTACGGCCGTCTTCGCCGGGCGTCAGATGGCGGGACCGGCAATGCGTACGCCAGCGATCCTGCTCCGCAGCCCCGAGATCGTCAGGAAAATTCCGGGCGCGGTACCGGAATACGAGTTCTTTGATACGTGGATCCTCAAATTCGATGTCGGCGGCGGAGGCAAGGGTGTGGTCTTTGTCCAACAAACTCTTCAGGGCGTGCCGGTCCTGATCCGGTATAAATCCCGTGTACAGGGCTTCGTCCACATCCGGCGCCGCCCGGGCACGCTCGGGGGCTTCTTCCGGAGGCCGCACATACGCCGCCCGCACCCGTTGCCCCAGCAACGCATCGTCCCGGAGCAAACGCTCATGTTGCTCCAGCGTGTCCGCATCGAGACCCAGCCGGTCCATGACCTCCTCTGTAAGCACGCTGAACGGGGCCACGAACGGGGACTGGTTCGTCTTCACGACAAAGACCGGCGAACGACTGCCGGGACTGAATATCCGCTCGTGCAACGCATCGACGGAAAGCCCGATGAATTCAGACGGATCGTGCGACATATCGAACACGATCACGGCGTTCGGATTCTCCGACTGATTCGCGAGGCGAAAAACCGGCGCGGCGCATCCCCTCCCCTGAAACAGCGACGCCACCCATACGAACCGGTCCTGCATGACGGCGGCTGCCTCGTTTTTGTACCGCATGCGCAGGGACCATTCGAATAACTTCGGCTGACGGTCGCGAACGAGGCGGGCCATATCGATGGTCGTCATCACGTCGGCAAGCGCCTCGTGGGCCTCCCCATGCCCGCCGACCCCATTCTCTGCCGCAAGATGCTGAAGACGAAACGACGGCTTCCCGTCCTCCCGCATCGGCCACGCAATCCCTTCCGGGCGCAGCGCATACGCGGCGCGGAACAGGTCAATGAGGTCCCAGCGCGTATTGCCATCGCGCCAGTGCCATGCATACGGATCGAGCAGATTCCGGTAGAACAGAAAGCGGGTATGCTCGTGATCGAACCGGATCGCATTGTACCCCACCGAACAAGTGCCGGGCCGCGCAAGCTCCCGGTGAATCCGGTGGGCGAATTCCGCCTCGGAAAGACCATGCTCTTCGAGATACGACGGCGAAAGGCCATGCACCAGAGACGCCTCGGGCTGCGGCAATTGATCCGGGGCGGGACGACAATAGCACATAACCGGATCGCCCGTGGCCTGCAGATCCGCATCGGTCCGCACGCCCGCAAATTGCACCGGACGATGCTTCCTCGGCTGGTCGCCGGATGTCTCGTAGTCGTACCAGAGAAACTCCATTCCCTCAGGGAAAATCGTATCTATGCGATTATTGCATAGATATGAGATGTTCTATGCAAAAGGCGCATAATTCACTGGATTTATTCGTTTTCGTCCCTACTGCTGTGTGCAGAGAACAGCAAAGAAACAAATCGACCCACTCTCAAATGCGGTACAAATGTCCACATGAGCCCAAGGTTTGCCCGATACGTTCGGCCTTCTCGCACAATCAGGCGCTTCTGCACTAACCAGTTCAAATCCCGCGTCAGGGTCTTGTACGTCTTGTTGGCATAACCGCGTGCCAAAGATGGTGTTAATAAAGGTATTCCCGTCTTGGTAACGGATTCAGCAGCACAGCCAAGTTCCAGCACCAGTTCCCGGCGACGGTGCATGGCGCTGGAACGCTTCTGTTTCGCAAATACGCCATAGATAAAGTGCTCCCATACTATCGCAAATTGATGCCCCTGAATTTTTTCACACTGCTCCTGTAATCCATCTACGAACCCCTGCAAGGCATATTGCAGAAATCCGAAAGCATCTCCTTTGCCATCATGGATCTGACTTGACCGGTCCAATTCCCGATAGTATTGGGTCCGGGTCATATTGTAGTGATCGCTGAGCAGGTGCGCCGAAGGGAACGGAACGCCCGCTCGAGCCTGCACCATAAACTCCAGAAGCCGCGCCGTACGCCCGTTGCCATCGCCAAAGGGATGAATCCAGGCAATGTACAAGTGCACAAGAACGGCATGCAGAATGCCCGCCGCGACACTGCGGTCATCTTCATCCGCAAAAAACGGAATCTCGGTTTTTTCCTCCAGCCATTCGCAAAGACGTTCCAGCAGATAATCGCAATCTTCCGGGGGCGCAGCCCTGTAACCGCCTACGCCTACCGAATGGGTGCGAATCTCGCCGGGAACCACGCCTTCGGCAAGATGCTCCCCAAGCCCTTCGAGCACCCACCCGTTGTATTCCCGAATCAGATCCACACTCAGTCGAGGCGGATTATCCGCGTCCATGGCCGACTCGATAATCCCGCAGGCACGCAAGATATTCTCTACTTCCTGTTGCAGATATTCCTGCGATGGAGGCAGGTCCAGATTCCCTTCGATCTGGGCCTGTACTTGTTCTTCGGTCAGGGTATTGCCCTCGATAGCCGTCGTAGCCCGGACCCCCTTACTGAGGTACAGCGTTTTGAACGTTTCAGCGATATCAGGGGGCAGAGCCGCTTGAGACACCTGCCTGCAAAAGGTCACCGCCTGCCCAAGCAATGTCCATAGATTGGGATGCGCCCGGTTGAAATCCAGCCGGAACGTGATCCAGGGGTGCGTCCGCTCGTATTTACGTCGGGTGGTCATGATATATTTAAGGCCCGCACTGGACAGGTATTGCTCGGTGATACGAGAGGGCAAGAGAAACGGAAAGATTCCGGCGCCGGGGGGAAATATGAGCGCCTCCTCATGTGGATAACCGCCGTACAGCGTAGAATATAAACGTATGAACGCTGGATTACAAAATTTATTACACTTAAAATGTCCTTTTTTATGTCCCGAAAAATGTCCAAAACAATGTCCTGTTTCCTGTCCGCTTTACATCACGCCTCGGCCAACCCGGTTTCACCGGAATAAACCTGTCATGGAATGCAGCGCCCCGGCACTCAACCATGGCGTCCGGCAAGAAAACGATCCAGAGCGCCTGGCCGGGGCTCGACGGCGCGGAGCGGTTGCCTCGGCTCATCCGAACGAACCAGAATGCCGCAGCGTTCGAGTTCGTCCAACCGCTCCTCCATCGTTACGGGAGGGGTTTGCAGGGGACGGATTAACGCAAGCGTTCTTCTCTGCAATCCCTACCCCTCCGCCTCCTTCACTACCTCGTCCTGCACGTGACGGGGCATCGCCTCGTAGTGGCTGAACGTGGCATGGTGAATCCCGCGTCCCTGCGTCATGGACCGGAGCGATGTGGAATAGCGGTACAACTCCGCTTCCGGCACCTGCACAATGATCTTCTGAAACACGCCTTCCGCCTCGATGCCCTGTATGCGGCCCCGGCGAGTGTTCATATCCCCCATCACCTCCCCGACGAAGCTTTCGGGCACGGTAATCGTCACATCGTAGATCGGTTCGAGAATGACCGGTGAAGCCGACCGGAACGCATCGCGGAAACACATCCGGGCCGCCGTCTTGAATGCCGCATCGTTGGAATCGACCGGGTGCATCCCGCCATCGAAGATGACGACCCGGCAATGTCCCACCGGATAGCGGGCAATAGGACCGTCCTGGGTTGCTTCAAGGACGCCCTTCTGGATGGCGCCGAAGAACCGCCGCATGTCGATGACGCCCCCGACAATCCCGTCGATAAAGTGAATTTTCGATCCCCAGTCCGTTTCGACCTCGGCTTGGCCGCGCACGGAAATGTCCGACGGCGGATTAAAATCCCCCTCGAGCGGTTCGACCATGATCGAAATGTCCGCGAATTGTCCGGCGCCGCCGGTCTGCTTCTTGTGCCGGTAGCTCGACCGGGCCTGCTTCGTGATCGTTTCGCGGTACGCCACGCGCGGTTTGGAAAAGAGAATGCCCACGCCGAAGCGGTTCTCCAGACGGTACCGGGCCACCTGCAAGTGCATTTCTCCCTGCCCCCCCAGCGTAATCTGCCGCAGGTGCGGATCGTGCACCACGACCAGAGACGGATCTTCTTCGCGAAGCTGATGGATGCCCTGGGCGAGACGATCTTCCTCGCCCTCGTTCTCGGGGCTGATTGCAGTCCGGTACCGGGGTTCGGGAAAGGCGATCGGCTCGATGAGCACCTTCGCTCCTTTGGACCGCAACGTGTTGTTCGTGTGCGAATTCTTGAGCTTCACGAGCGCGCCGAGGTCTCCGGCAACCATCTTCTGCACGGGATCCCGTTCGCGCCCGTTGATGGCGAACAATTGCCCCAGCCGCTCGGTCGTCCCTGTCTGCGCATTCTCCAGGTCCATGCCCTGGGAAAGCGTGCCCGAATACACGCGCAGGAACGAATAGTCGCCGACATGCTGTTCGGCCATCGTCTTGTAGATGAGCGCCGTGGGCGCCCCGGACGGATCGGCCTGTACGGATTCGCCGGAATCGCTTTGCGCCGGAGAGGGCAGCACATTATCGATAAAGCTCATCAGGCGGGAAACGCCCACCGCACCGGGAGCGGACGTCACGAAAATGGGGAAGAGTTGCCGGTGCAGCATGGCCTGGCGCAAACCTGCCCGCATCTCGTCTTCGCTGAGCTCGCCCTTTTCGAAATAGAGGTCCATGAGCCCTTCGTCGTTCTCCGCAATATCCTCGATGAGCGTCGTGTGCAACTCCTCGGCTTCGTCGCGGAACGCTTCGTCGATGTCGCCGACTACAGGCTCCGTTTTCCCTTCCGGATAGGTAAGCTGCTTCATGAGCAGCACATCGATGATCGCCCGCGTACCGCCTCCCACAGGAAGTTGCACCACGGTGGCGCCGTTCCCGAAGCGCTCCTTCATTTGCGCAATGAGCATCCGGAAATCCGCATCCCCCTTGTCCAGATGATTGATCACGAACATGGACGGCTTGCCGAGCTCCTCCGCATAATTCCAGGCCAGTTCCGTCCCCACCTGCACGCCCTCGACGGCGTTCATCACGAAGATGGCGGTATCGGCCACCTTCAACGAGGAGATCACCTCGCCCACGAAATCGGGATAGCCGGGCGTATCGATGACATTGATCTTGTGCCCTTCCCATTCGGCATGCAGGAGCGAGGCGAAGATCGACATTTGCCGCTCGTGCTCGCTGGGATGAAAATCGGAAACCGTGCTGTGGGCTTCTATCCCGCCCATGCGCCGCAGGGCGCCGCTTGCAAGCAGCATAGCCTCGGCCAGCATTGTTTTGCCGCTACCCTGGTGTCCAACCAGCGCCACATTACGAATATGATCGGCGTCGTATACGTTCATAAGTGCTTCTCCAAGCGTCTCCGAAAAACAAAAAACCGCCGCATCCCCACCGCACCCCCAAGGGGGCGCTCAGGGTCAGGCCGGAGGCGGCGCCACAGGACCAGCCGCGTCCACCTCAGAACCCATACGGCGCACATTCGTCTAAAATACGTTTGTACAGGTTATGATCCACACGGTAAGACATTGAATATTCTTGCCCTCGAAACAGCTACCAACGCGTGCAGCGTCGCCGTATGGCGCCACGGAAAAATTGCGGCCCAGTTGACCTTGCGGCGCGCTCGCGCACATGACGCCCGGTTGGTTCCGATGATCGGCGACGCCCTGCGCTACGCCGGGATCACGGCTCCGGATCTGGCGGCTGTGGCTGTATCGAGCGGGCCCGGATCGTACACCGGCTTGCGGATCGGTACAGCTACCGCAAAAGGGCTGGCCGAGGCAACGGGCGCCCAACTCGTATCCGTGCCGGGTCCGGAAGCATGGGCGCACCTTGCGCTCCCGCTGGCGGCGCCGGGCGACCGCATTGTCGCCGCGTTCGACGCCCGGCGGAACGAGGCGTATGCAGCCGCTTTCCGGGTCACTCCCGACAGCACGCTCGACATGCTGCGCGAAACCACGGTGATCCAGGTCGAGGAAGCCGCCGAATGGCTGGACGACACAGCAACGGGTCGTCTGTATATCGTGGGGGATGGGCAGACGAAGTTGTATGCGCAGTTGGCGCAGCAATCGAACGGGCATGCCACGGAGATGCTCGCCCCGGACGACGAGCGCATTGCCCCTCCCGCCGTAGCCGTGGCGCGCCTCGGCGCTGCGAAACTGGAACGGGGCGACGTCGAGGACATCGCTTCCTTCGAACCGCATTACCTGAAGGAATTCGCTGCCGCAGTCCCTCAGAAAACAGCGTTCCAAAAGTTGGCCATCTGATATGACGTGGTTCAAGCGACAGAAGGCGGGTATCCTGACCGAACTGGCGGAAAAGAACGAGATCCCCGATGGGCAGTGGGCGAAATGCCCCAAATCCGGCGAGATCGTCAACCGGCGCGAGATCGAGGACAACGCCATGGTCGTACCCGCCTCCGGCTATCACTTCTTCATGGAAAGCCTCGGGTATTTCCGCCTGATCTACGACGACGGGGAGTTCGAGCTGTTCGATGAAAACCTGTATTCGACCGACCCGCTCGAATTCACCGACCGAAAGCGGTATGCGGACCGCCTTGGCGCCGCCAGACAAAAAACCGGCCTGAACGATGCGGCGCGCGCTGCGCTGGGCAAGGTCGGCGGACACCTCCTCTCTGTGGCAGCCATGGATTTCGCGTTCATCGGCGGATCGATGGGATCCGTAGTGGGCGAAATCGTCGCGCGCGCCATCAAGCGGGCCGAAGAAAAGCAGGCGGCCCTGCTTATCATTTCCCAAAGCGGCGGCGCGCGCATGATGGAAGGCGCCCTCAGCCTCATGCAAATGGCGAAAACGAGCGCCCTGCTAAGCAGACTGGATACGGCGGGCCTCCCCTTCATCTCCCTCATGACCAACCCGACGACCGGCGGCGTTACCGCTTCGTTCGCCATGCTGGGGGATTTCAATCTTGCCGAGCCCGGCGCCCTGATCGGCTTTGCAGGGCCGCGGGTGATCCGGGAAACGATCGGGGCGGACCTGCCGGACGGCTTCCAGAGCTCCGAATTCCTGCAGGAGCACGGCTTCGTGGATTTCGTGGTGGACCGGCGCGACCTGCGCGACCAGCTCATCCGGCTGCTGGATCATACCATGCAGGGACAAGGTTGACGAAACGGACGATTCTATTCGTCCTGTCTGCCCGGCGAACCCGGCCCGGCCCGGCGTAGTCCGGTCGAACGGAGGCGGCGCAACAAACTCCGGCGCGTTCGGTCCCCGATCCCGTGCAACGCAGGCAAACAGCGCTCCTGCCCGCCCGTTTATCCTATTCCTGCACGTCGTAGATCTTCACGTCTTCCCAGAGGTGACTGCATTCGTTGCGAAAGCGGTCGTGTACGGGATCGTCCTGGTAGAAATCATGCCCCGCCTTGTCGTCGAAAGCGACCACGAGGCCGCAGGAATAGTCGCGGAGTACGACCGGGCGGTGGGTATCGGCGGGAGCTCCGACGAACCCGTGGCGGACCGTTTCGATGTCGAACAGGGATCGGACCCCTTCATCGAATTCCTGGCGGTCTTCGGCGGTCAAATCGTCCCGAAGCCGGAAAAACACGCAATGAACAAACATGGCAGGCTGGTAAATGAATGGCGATGCAAAGCCGTAAAGTACGGCACGAAACGAATCGCAGTCAGGGTGAAATACTCGCTTTACTGCCGCAGCGTCGGTAAAGGATACGCTGATTACGTCCGCAACGTCGGCTGTACGATATCACCCCGGCGGACGGTTCCGGGGTGCAGCGGAATAAGATTCTGGCCAAAGTACACTTTCCCGTCCTCGCCGCGGCGAAACGTCTCCAGGGTCCGCAGCGGTTCCTTGCCGGGCGCCCCCGTTTCCTGATCGACCGTCGTCACGACGCAGCGGGCGCACGCCTTGGCCACAAGAAAATCCATCTTGCCTATGCGCACGCGATCCCAGGTGTCCTCGGCGAATGCCTCGACCCCCGACACGACCAGATTCGGCCGGAAACGATGTATGGGCACCGGCTCGTCCAGCCGCGCATTGAGCGCTTCCAGAGAAGCCTCGGAAATGAGCAAGGCCGGAAAAGAATCCGCAAAACTCACGACGTCCCCGGGCTTGCCGTACCCGGTTTCGACCGGCCGGCTGGCCGGATCGTCCAGATACACAAGGCGGCATTCGGTTCCGAGAAACCGGCTGAACCATTCGTGCGCCCTGCCGTCCGCCTCGGCGGCGGGAATGATATCTCCCCATACTTCCACGGAGGCGCGCGCCGTCCCGTTCGGCTGCGTCACAACCAGCTCCTCTTGCCCCGGCGCCTGCACCCGCAGTCCTTCCGGGTGCACTTGCGCCCGGATCAGCGACAGCCTGGGCGCCGTGCGCTGCGACATGAATTTCCCGTCCGGATCGGCAATCATCCACCGGCGGTCCATGCGGAGACCCTGCGGCTCGACCGCGGACGCTTCCAGCGCTACGCGCCGCGTCGATTTGACGGGATAAATGTAAATGGCGGCAAGGCGGCCCGGCGCCGATGCTTCCGCTCCCTTCGTATGCATGCCCTCTGAACTCATGAAGATTCTTTCGGAAGAAAGCATATGGAAGCACAACTTGCGGATCGGTTCCGGATACAGCCCCGCACGGGGAATCGCGCGAAAGAAAGTGGCGCATTCCCGATCCGGTGGCCTATCTTTCCCGCGCAACGTACCGGCAAATCCGGTGCGGTCTATTCATTGCCCTCCTTTCCGCAAGATCATGAAACGCAGGCAATTTCTGAAAACCGGCGCCATGCTCGCCGCAGCCTCTGCGCTCCCCGGCATAGCCATGGCTCCCTGGCGCCGAAACGCCCCCCGCGCAGGTCTCATCGGATGCGGCTGGTACGGCAAAACGGACCTGCTCCGGCTGATCCAGGTGGCCCCCGTGGAAGTCACGTCGCTATGCGATGTGGACCGGAACATGCTGAACGGGGCGGTGGAAATCGTCGCCGGGCGGCAGGCTTCCGGCAACCGCCCGCGCACGTTCACCGACTACCGGGAAATGATCCGGGCAGGAGACCTCGACCTCGTGCTGATCGACACGCCGGATCACTGGCACGCGCTGCCCATGATCGACGCCTGCCGCGCCGGGCTGGACGTGTGGGTGCAAAAGCCCGTCGGCGTGGATGTGGTGGAAGGCCAGGCGATGGTTGCCGCCGCCCGCAAGTACGGGCGCGTGGTCCAGGTGGGCATGCAGCGGCGCAGCACGCCCCACCTCATCGAGGCCCGCGATCGGTATGTGCGCTCGGGACGGCTCGGGAAGATCCGGCTTGCGGAAACGTACTGCTATTACCACATGCGTACGCGACGGAATCCGCCGGCGATCACGCCCCCGGATGAACTGGACTACGAAATGTGGGCAGGCCCGGCGCCCAAAATACCGTTCAACGAGATCGTCCACCCGCGCGGATGGCGCAATTTCATGGAATACAGCAACGGCATCATCGGCGACATGTGCGTGCACATGCTGGACACGGTGCGCTGGATGCTCGACCTGGGGTGGCCGAAACGCATCACATCCACCGGAGGAATTCTGGTGGATACCGGCAGCATCGCCACCACGCCGGACACCCAGACGGCCACCTTCGAGTACGACGAACTGCCGATCCTGTGGCAGCACAGAGCCTGGGGACATGCCGCCGATCCGGACTATCCCTGGGGGGCGACCCTGTACGGAGAACACGGCACGCTCAAGATGAGCGTACATTCGTACGACTTCATTCCGCACGGGGACGAAGAGCCCGAACGCGGCGAGGCCCTCTACGAATACGACCGCTACCCGGAGGATCGCACCGAGCAGGACCTCGAACGGCATGTGGCTTCCGCGATCCGGGGACACATGGTCGACTTTCTGGATGCGATCGAACAACGGTCCCGGCCGGTAGCGGACATCGAGGAAGGCCATATCTCGGCGGCCTCCTGCATTCTCGCGAACATTTCCATGGCCCTGGGCCGGACCCTCGAATGGGACGCCGACGCAGGCCGGGTCGCGGGCGACGAGGAAGCCAACGCCCTGCTGGCCCGGCCCTACCGCGCCCCGTGGGTGCATCCGGATCCGGAGAAGGTGTAACGCACCCGTATGCAATCCCTTATCCACACGGCCCGCAACCCGCTATGACCGAACCTGCATGGGACCTGCCCAAAGACCTCGACGCTGCGTCGTGGGAGCAGATGGCGGATATCGTCCCCCGCTCCTACGTGTGCCATTTTGTCGAGGAAGCCCCGCGGATAGACGGCAAGCTGGACAAACCACTATGGCGGGAGGCTCTCTGGAGCAAGCCCTTTACGGACATCGAGGGTGACCGGAAACCCGCGCCGCGCCAGGAAACGCGCATGGCGATGCGCTGGGACGACACCTGCCTGTACATCGCTGCGCGCCTCGAAGAAACCCATGTGTGGGGATCGCTCACCGAGCCGAACAGCGTGATCTTTCAGGACAATGACTTCGAGGTGTTCATCGATCCGGACGGCGACCACCACCGGTACTGGGAAATGGAGGTCAATGCGCTGAACACGCTCTGGCAACTGGCGCTGGAAAAACCCTACCGCGACGGGGGACCTCCCGTGTCTCCGGCGCCCATTACGGGGCTGCGCTCGGCGGTATATGTAGAGGGCACCCTCAATGCTCCGCACGACACGGATACGTACTGGTCCGTGGAGATCGCCATCCCGTGGCGCGGCCTGGCGCCTTACGCTCCGCAGGGGGGCGCGCCGCCCAAAGAAGGCGCACAGTGGCGTATGAACTTCTCCCGGGTCCAGTGGCAACACGAAATCCACGCAGGCGCGTACCGCAAGAAACCCGACACGCCGGAGGACAACTGGGTCTGGTCCCCGCAGGGCGTGGTGGACATGCACCGTCCCGAGCGGTGGGGCTTCGTACAGTTCACGCGGGCGCGGCCCGGAGAAACTGCGTTCCGCCCGGATCCGACCTTTCCGGCGCGCGAGGCGCTCATGGCCGTGTACTATGCGCAGCGGGCCTTCTTCAAGACACACGGACGCTGGGCGAAATCCCTGAAGGAATTGCCGGACGCCATGGGAGAAAACATCCGCCTGACCTCCGGCCGCAAAGGCTGGGTCGCGGAAATGCCCGCCGAAACCGCTGACGGGAACCCGTGCACGGTGCGGGTGGATCAGGTGTCACGGATGACGGTGGAGAGGGATTGACCCGCCGCTTGGGCTTCTTATTTGACATCTTATAGGATGTCTCTTATCTTGTTGCCGTGAGGTTGGTGCTGGACACAAATATTATCGTCTCCGGTTTTCGGAGTCGCCGAGGCGCAAGCAACGCACTCCTTCGGATGATTGAAAGTCAGCGCATCAAACCACTATGTTCGACAACCCTTTTTCTGGAATACGAGGCGGTTCTGAGTCGTGCGGAAACGCGGGCAATCACGGGGCATGGGCTTGGTGATGTCAAAGCAATCCTGAATGCTCTTGCAGCCCTGTGCGAGCCCGTGGATATATCGTTCACGGTTCGTCCGATGCTGCACGACGCCGATGATGAAATGGTCCTCGAAGCAGCTCTGAACGGTTTTGCAGACGCTATTGTCACCCACAACGTAAGGGATTTCAAACCAGCGCTCGCGCTCGAAATCGAAGTTGTAAAACCCGGTGTCATCGTAAGGAGGCTATCCAAATGAGCGATAAGGAACGGTACAGGTATTCGCTGCAATTGCCGATCTCGTTGAAGGAAACGGCGATACGTTTTGCCAGAGAAGATGGTGTGTCCCTCAATCAATGGATTGTTGCAGCTGTGGCGCAAAAGATCGGCGCTGTTGAAACGGCAAAGGCTTTTCTGCAAAAGCGGGCTATGCAAGCGGTCGAGGGAGACTTGGGACGCTATCTCGAAAACGCGCCGGATACGCCTCCTGATCCGAATGACGAATTGCCGTCCGTGTAACAAACACTGGGCGAAATCCCTGAAGGAACTGCCGGACTCCATGGCGGAAAACATCCGCCTGACCACTGACCGCAAAGGCTGGGTCGCGGAAATGCCCGCCGAAACCGCCGACGGGCGCCCGTGCATGGTGCGGGTGGATGAGGTATCCCGGATGACGGTGGAAAGGGAATAGAATGGGCACAAAGGAACGGCAACCCGCGCGTACCTAATACACCTCCGTCACCCCCCTTTCCTCGGCGAGAGCCGGTTCCAGCGCAAAGCGGATGTACAGGGCATCGGGGCCGTATACCGTATCGTCCTGCGCCTGCTCCATGACGCGTCGCATCGTTGCTGCGGCAGGGGCCGCCTTGTCACCCAGCAATTGCAGAGCGCGCGCCGCCCGGAGCACATCCAGCGGATCGCCGGTCTCCAGTACCTCCTCAAGCACGGCAAGGGCTTCCGGGGAACCGTCCAGCGCAAGAAGGGCTGCCGCCGCCTCTGTGCGCACGGCGGGAACCGCATCCCGCAAGGCGTTTCGAAGCGCATCCCGACTCAGGGGATCCCCGGCTCCGGCCGCATGCAGCCCCAGGGCAGCCCAGTACCGCACCGCATCGTCCGGATCCCTCAGAAGCGCCGCCTGTCTGTTTGCAGCGCGCGGCTGGCCCACAAGGTTGGCGGTGTCCAGCACGCGCGTGAGCGGATAAACGGATGGGGCCGCCGTAAATTCGAGGGGCGCCTGCCCCGTCTGTTCGGCCAGCCGCAACACTTCGGCTTCATCCATAAAGCCGATATCCCGCGTCTCCACCTCCCATTGCGTCAGCCGGGCCCGCATCCGGTCCAGCACGTCGAGATATGCGGAAGAGGCGGCCAGATTGCGGAGCTGGTACGGGTCGGTCACCGTATCGAACAGTTCTTCGGACGGCTTCGAGGGACCGGCGTAGGTCATCTGCGCAGCGTTCAAAGCCCCCGCTCCTGCCAGCCGGGTGATGGCTTGGCGGATCGGCGCCTGATCCGAAAAGAATTCAGGCTGATTCCAGGACAGGTGCGGGTGATAATGGCGAATGTACAGAAAACGTTCGTCCCGCACCGAACGCGCCATGTCGTACGCTTCGTCTACCCGATCGCGCGCACCGAACACGAATTCCCGTTCCGTCATCGAATCCTCCCCCAGAAACGGCATGCCCTGCATATGCTCCGGCACGTCGTGGCCGACCAGACGGAGCATCGTAGGGGCGAAATCCACGAAACTCACCAGTCGATCTGTGGACGAACCGGGCGAAACCGGCGCCAGGTGCTGCCATTTCGGGGGGAAATAGATAACCAGCGGCACATGCAAGCCGGAATCGTAGAGCACCCGCTTGCCGCGCGGCAGGCCCGTCCCGTGATCCCCGTAGAAAAACACGATCGTGTTGTCCGCTACGCCGTCCTCCTCCAGTTCGGCCAGCAGGCGCCCCACATGGGCGTCCATGGCGGTAATGGCGTCATAGTAACGGGCCACGGTTTCCCGGACATCCGGATCGTCGGGGTAATAGGGGGGCAACGGCGCAGCGGCGGGATCGTGCGTACCCAGTCCATCGGCCAGTTCGGGAAACTCCGTATCCAGAAAGGAGATGCGGCTCTGATGGGTGTGCATGTGGTTGAAGACGGCGAAGAACGGCTGTCCGTCCTCGCGCCCCCGCCAGTGTGCCTGGGCGCTGCTCTCGTCCCAGGATTCGGCGATGAGACGCGGCTCCGCCGCCGTGTTGTAATCGGTCTTGACGTTGTTCGTCGTGTAATAGCCAAGCTCGCGCAGGTACGCCGGAAACCCTGTGATATCGTCCGGGATGGGTGCTTTCGAACGCAGTCCCTGCGTGCCCGCCGTCGTGGCGTATATGCCCGTAAGCAGCGTAAACCGCGCCGGAGAACAGACGGGCGCGGTAGCGAACGCATTCGTGTACGTGACGCCTTGCCGCGCCAACCCGTCGAGGTGGGGCGTCTGTGCATAGGCATCGCCGTATGCGCCCAGGTCGGCGCTCATGTCCTCCGACGTGAGCCACAGAATGTTCGGCAGATCGGAAGCGGACTCGGCGGCGTCTTCCGCCGATCCGCAGCCCTGGAGCGTTACAAAAAGAACCAGCAGCCCGGCAATCCGGGCCCTCGTCGTCGTTTTGGGGAATAGCACGATAATCGTCTCGCGATGTGAGTCCGGGAAAGTATCGTATGATACGTACAGGCTGCGTGGATTCGCAATGAGGTTGCGTCGGGAAAAACCACAATCGTACGCTCTCGTTCATTGCATACGCAATTCCGCCGAACCATCTGTCAAGGCCGGTCAGGCGCAAGCACATGACATTGACCTTTCCTCCCGTTCGGGCGTACCATGTCGGCAGATTACGCCCATGTGCATCCCCTTCACCATGAAAACCCGCCAAGCCCTCCGCACGCTCACCGCAGCAATGTTTACCGCCTGCCTGTTCGGCACGGGTACGGCCAACGCCCAGGAAAACGGGCGCGGCTTCTATATCGGGATTGACACCGGCGCCGCCAACTCCGCGCAGTTGGGTTCGTCCGTCTCCGCAGTCACCACCCCGACGAAGTGCGACCGCCTGGTCTATGACGATCCGGCGATGGCCCCGAGCAGTGCGCCGGAATGCATGGTCACCGAGCCGAGAGAACTTTCCTCCAACGGGTTTTCGCCGGGCGCCGGATTCACCGGCGGGCTCAGCGTCGGATATGCCCTCCAGGCGCTGCGATTCGAACTCGCATACCGGATACAGGGCTACGGAAACGATACGTCGCCGCTCGTTGAATCGACCACCAATCAGGCCGTGGTCAGCAAAGCCAGTGAATGGAGCAACGTGTATCCTCCGATCGAAACCATCTCCGGCTATCGCGCCCATCAGGTCTTCGCAAACGTCTACTACGATTTCAGCAACAACTCCCCCTGGACGCCTTCCGTGGGCGCAGGCGTCGGTATAGCCGGTACCAACCTGAACTACAACCGGCGGCTGCTGCGCAAGACGATCGCCGAAGGATACCAGGATGTGGAACCGCCGACCACCCTTGCCGACAGACCGCTCCGGGCCGCCGGGACATTCAGTATGCTGGACGCCGAGGTCAGCGGAACGGTCATCGGCTTCCAGGTGCTGGCCGGCATGGATTACGCCGTCGGAGAACGCACCACGATCGGGCTCACCGCCCACTGGACCCGTTTCGGGACCCTGAAAGAAGATGTCGTGTGGTCGATCATCCGCAGCCATGCGCCGGTGCGGGCGGACGGCGTAACCCCCTTCTCCGGGGAATTGACGTTCGACAGCTTTGAATCGCTGGTCGCAACGCTGGGACTGAAGTACCGGTTCTGAGGGACGGCGCGGACCGTTTGACTTCCCGGAACCCGGGCAGGGTTTCGTTGACGAACGCCAAACCGTGTGTCATACCCAAACTTCGACGGCAAGGCCTACCCCACTCCGTACAGCCTTGCCGCATTACCCCAAAAAATCTGCTCCTTCACTTCGGGGTCGAGACCAAGCCCTGCTATTTTCCAGTATTCGGCCGGGAAAAATCCCCACGGCGAATCGGTGGCGAACAGGACGCGCCCGAAACCCAGATTGCGCCGGTCCAGCTCGCTCAGCAGCCACCTCGGCGCAAAGCCCGGTACGATGGACGTATCCGTGTAGACATCGAAACCCTGCTCGATCCATCCCGGAAAACGCGGCACGAACCTGAACGCCGGCGCAATGGCCTCCCCGCAGTGCACCAGTTGGTACGTGGCCCGGTTTCCGTACTGTTGCAGAAAAAGATCGAACTCCAGAGGATCCGCGCCGGGCAAGTATCCCGTGTGAAAATGAATGACCAGCCCATGGCCGCTGGCGGCTTCAAGAATGCGCTCCATACTGCGTTGCACAGGCATATCCCAACTGGCCGGATCAATGCCGTAGGGCGCCCAGGTGTTCGATGCGATCTTGAGCGCGCGCACCTTGGGATGCGGCAAACGGTCCAGGGTAGCATGGAGGAGCGATTCGACCTGCGGGAGTGGGGAGACCCATAACCCGCCGTACAGATTCGGATACCGCTCCACGGCCTCGATGAGCAGCGCGTTGTATTCGAACGCCGCTTCCTGGCGGTCGAGATAGGTGGGCACGATGACCCCCGCGTCGATACCGTGCCGGGCGAGATACGCCGCACAATCGGCGCCCGCAGCATGATCGAGGGCTTCGGGGACGGGCGTGATCCGGCGCCCGGCGAATGCCTGCGTTCCGTATGGACCTATATGGAAATGCGCGTCGAAAACCGGATGGGCGCCAGCCGGAACACCCGATCCGGACGCAGGGCCGGTCATCGATCTTCCAGCTGCTTCGTAAAATGCTTGTATAGCAGCCACGTAACGGCGAAGGCTACGATAAAAATCGCGCCGGGAACCACAACGCCCACCCACGTGATCTGCGGTGCGGCGGCTTGCATGAGCAGGGACAAGGACATGGCAGTCACTTCTTGTGATGCTTGCGATAGGAACGCCACGCCAGCAGCAGCCCCAGCAGCGAGGCCGCGTACGCAATGGTCATTCCAATAACCGTAGTCAGACTTTCCGTCATGGCGCGGCTTGTTCGTGTTGTTTCCAGCGGACGGAATCTTCCAGTTCGCGCAGGTACTCCTGCTGGTTCTTTTCGTACTCCTCCGAAATAGCCTTCAGTTTCGGATCGATGATCCAGTGCATCCATACGATGAGGACCATACTGGCGGCACTGATCGCGAACCCTTCCCAGCGCAGCAGAAAGGCCAGCGCGACGCCCAGCGTCAACGCAAAGTAGCATATCGGCGAAAGGACGATAACGAACCAGTCTTCACGGGTCCATTTGTCGGCTTCTGCAGCCGTCCATGTACGTCGAACGAGAGGCATGATGCAGCAGGAAGGTTAGCGGTCAGTATCTCAAACAACCATGGGACGCTCGGGGGAGTCCTTCTGGATCAGCCCGCGCCGCTCGGCTTCACGGCGAACCGGCCCCCACCATCCCAAAGGCCGCGCCTGCACATAGTACTTGACGAGATGATCCATGCTTTCCGGCTTCGTCAAAAATGTGGTGGGAATGAACACGCAGGCGCCCAGCAGCATAAGCAGCCAGAACTGCTGGTAATCGGCCAGTTCCGGAATCACTCCGAACTCGGGCAACACCCACACCACCAGCCAGCTGAAACCCAGATTGGCGATCCAGGCCGACAGATATCCCCATGCATTGAATCGCCACCACACCACCTGGAGAATGTTCGGGAGCCATATCCCGGCGGTCATGATCCAGAGCGCGAAAATGAGCCATTCCGTAATGTTCTCCATCATCAGCCCGTACACGAACGAGCCGAGAAGCAGAATCAGCGTGGACCAGCGCCCCACCCATACCAACGTACGTTCGGACGCCTCGGGATTCCAGTAGTGCTGGTACAGATCGCGAGTGGCGTATAGCGCGCCGAGGTTCAGGTGCGATGAAATGGTCGAGAGATGGATGGCAAGGATAGCCGCAAAGAAAAAGCCTACCATACCCACGGGCAGGTAGTCAAAGCCCAGCCGGAACCACCCCATCTCGTACTCGGACGTTTCGGTCATGCCCGGAAAAAGCACAAAGAATCCGAGGATGGCCACGGCCCAGACCGAGTTGCGCACCAGCCCGATCAGCGTCCCCCACCAGATGCTGTAGGTGGAATCGCGTACGGTGCGGGCCGACTGGATGCGTTGCGCCTCGGGATACCAGTCTATACTGGTCCCCATGCCGAACCCCCCGAGAATGGCGATCACCATCATCGTGACGAACCAGGCGGCGGGAAATTCTCCGGTCCACCACCCGGTAAACGCAAACGGATTCATGCGGTCCGTTTCGCCCAGTATCGTGAGTTTTTCGACGATGCCGGCGGGACCGCCCGCCACCATGATTCCCCAGATCGACACGATCATGATGACCAGAAAGGCAATCACTCCCTGTTGAAAATCGGCCATCACGACGCCCCAGTACCCCGCCGCCAGCACATAAATGGCGCACCCGGACGAGAACGACACGAGCCCTACCCACAGCGGCCAGCCGAAGAGGAAGGCGCACACCTTGCCCATCGCAATGCCCACCCAGCCCAGCACGAACATGTTCATGAAGACCTGCCAGCCGGCCATCCAGCCGCGCAGCATTTCCGCGCCGAGGCCGGTGAACCGCACCACGTTCCATTCAGCCTGCGTGTAAGCCAGCGACCGGCGGAAAATGCGCGTCGAAACAAAGGCGCTGATAGCGGCCCATGCCGAGAAGAAGGTGTACCAGATGCCTGCCAGCCCGTATTTGTAGATGACCCCCGTAATCCACATGGGAGTATCGGTGGCCGTGTGGGTGGCGTATACCGAAGAAGCCGGCAACCACCAGGGCAACCCGCGCCCCGCCAGGAAGAAATCGGACTGGGAACGCTTGCCGAGACGGTAAAACAGCACGCCGCTGCCAATCATCAGCAGCAGAAACGCCGCCACCCAGAGCCAGTCGAGCCAGGTAAAAAGAACGTTCATTAATGACGGGGGGGATCCCTGCGAAACGGCGAAGCGCTTCCACGATACGCCCTTTCATGGGGAAAGGCAAGACCCACCCGAAATTACGGGCGATAGAAACGCATCTGCATCGTCAGGAATGCCAGGCAGGTTGTTCGTCCAGCAGGCGCAGGCACAGCCACAGGGCGCGGGGCACATGAAAGCACCCCTTGTACGGGGCGCCCTTGAAGCGATGCGTCACGGCGCCCTGCCGGTCCAGATACCCGAACCATTCTCCGTATTCGGGATCGGCGAACCGCTCGAAACTATAGCGATCGACCGCCTCGAAGGCGGCAAGGTCGCCGGCATCGCCGGTCAGAAAATAATCCAGGAGATGAGCATACAGCGCCTCGCAATGCGGCCACCACAACTTCATGGACCACTCGAGCGGAACGGGTGAATACCCTTCCGAATCCACAAAATAGAACAGCCCCTCGTGCTCCTTGTCCCAGCCGTTTTCGAAAGGCCAGCGCACCATGTCGAGGGCCTGCTGCTGCACATCCGGGAGGCCCAATCGCTGCGCCCAGTGCTGCAAGAACCAACCTGCCTCGATGGCATGTCCCGGCGTCATCAAGCGGCCTTCCGAGCCGTCCATGCAACTGCCATCCGGGGCCACAATCTCGTACACACGCTGCGTATCGGCATGTACATGCAGGGCCGTTCGGCGGATACAATCATCCACCTCGGTTCGGTACGTTCCGAAATCGTCGCCGGCCACCTCCTCGATCAGGTTAAGCATCAGCATCGGCACGGCCAGCGCTTGCGAGGGAGCCTGCCCCTCATGCACAGGGCGTCCGACCTTCGTCCAGTCCCAGGCCCATTCCCACATCGTTTCGAGTGCTTCATACGCCTCGCGAAGGAGTTCCGGCTCCTCTGCGGCCCGGGCATATTCCGCAAGGGCCATGATGTAAAAACACTCCGTGAAGATCTTGCGCTGGAGATACACGGGCCGTCCATCCGCCGTCACCGAAAAAAAGACCCTGCCGTCCGGCCGCACGGCATGCTTGCGCATGAAGTCCATACCGCTGCGGGCCATGGCAAGCCAGGAAGGTCTGGCCTCGACCGTGCGATAGAATTTGCTGAACATCCATACCAGGCGGCCCTGCATCCACAGGTGCTTGGTCGTGTCGTATACGGCTCCGTCCCGGTCCAGATTGTTGAAATGGCCGCCGTGCTCGGGATCCGGAGCATGGCGCTCCCAGAACGGGATCACGCGTTCGAACAGTTCGTGCTCGTACCGGTCGCGGTACCGGGTACGGAGCGCGGCGAAATCGGCGCCGGGATGAGCGGAGGACATGTCGCATGCTATGGTTTCAGGAATGATGCAGTGCGGAACGGGCTTCCGCAATCACACTCGGAAGATACGGATACTCTGATCAAAACCACTTCGCTCAATACCTCTCTCTCGCGCAGACAGGACATCATGATTCCATCGTTGAAATCAGTGGAAAACGCTGCGGATTCGGGGCGTCGCGGACATGAAGCGCCATCCGGGGGTTCCCGGAAACAGGAAACAAGGCCCTCGGAGCCGCAAAACCGCGCCGCAGATCGAACGTTTCGATGCATCGTGGCGTATTTTCAAGCGCATTCGGCCGCACGAAACCGCTACGCAGTACGATGCCCGACCCTTTCCGGCCACCCGGTCCACCCCCGCAACCGCCCCCTATCCCCCCGGCGCACCGCGCCACAGCAGCCCCTGCATTCCTTGTGGCGCTCGCTATCCTCGGCGTGTGCGCATCCGCCCGCCCCGGTACCGCGCAACCTCTCAACCGGGTCCTGTTCGAAGAAATGGCGGTCGATTGTCTCGGAACGCTTCCCGAAACGGAGGGCGACCTGATCCTGCACGCTCCCGAGGAGATGCCGTACGTCCGCGCCGTTCTTGTAGCCGAATGGCAGGCCGCGGGACGCACCATATTTCTCCCGGACTCGGCAAGGGCCGGCCTTCGGATCGCCTACGCCATTGAAGAGGCCGCCGTACACTACGAAAAAAGACGCCGGAAACAACTTGCCCGCGAGGTGCGCCTCGTACTGCGCTACGACATCGCGGACCAGGACGGCCGCGTGCTTGCCGACGAGCGCTGCGCCCTCGTGCGGTCGGACGTCATCGCGCGAGCGCAACGCACCGCCGTGGAAACCGAAGCCTGGCCTGAAACGCAGGGCGCGCCTCCGCGCAGGAGCCGGGTCCGTCGCATGCTGGAACCCGTCGTCCTGACCGCGGCCATGACCGTCACGGCCTGGCTGTTCTTCTCGCTCCGTTCTTCCGGAGAAGATTCTTCATGAGCGCCCGTATCAAGGCATGGCGGCGCCTCGCTGCAAAGCGAAGCGCACCGACCGGACAGCGCATGAGGCAAGTTGCGCGATGGGTTGCCTCGCTATGGTGCGCTACGCTGTGGGCCGCCTGCGCCACCCCCCTCCCGCCCGGGGGAGGCCCAACGGACGATATCCCCCCGCACATTGTCGAGAGTGTCCCTGCCGGCGGCGCTACGAACGTATCCGGGGCTTCCCTCCGCATCGTCTTTTCGGAATACATCAACGAGGCCTCCTTCCAAAGGGCCCTGTCCATCATCCCGGAACCGGAAACGCCCCCGGAACTGGACTGGAGGGGCCCCCGCGTCGATATCCGGCTTGCCGACCCGTTGCGCGACAGCACCACGTATGTTTTCACCCTCGATACCGAGTTGAGGGATTTGCGCGGCATCGCGCTGGTCGCCCCCATTATCCTTGCTTTCTCGACGGGACCGACCCTGAATGCCGGTATCCTGACCGGGCGGGTCGTGCAAAGCCATGACGGCGCTCCCGCTCCCGGCGTAGACGTGCTGGCGTATGCGGCGCCCGACAGCGCGGCACCCGATTCCCTGCCCGCTCGTCCGGCGTACCGCACCCAAACGGACCCCGACGGGGTATTCCGGTTCGAATACATGACGGAGCGGCACTGGTTCGTGGCGGCGCTCGACGATGCAAACTACAATGCCCGCCCCGATCCGGGAGAAGCGTTCGCGCCGCCGCCGGTCCCCGCGTTGCTTGCGGATACGTCTCGGGCCGTCCTGAAAATTCCCTGGATGCTGACCCGGATCGACACCGTGCGCTCCGATTCCCTGCGCGTGCCCGCCGCCGATCCGGAACCGGAAGACGATACCGCCCCCGAACCCATACCCCTCGAAGAAACCGGGGAAATCCGGGGCGTGGTCGTATCCGGCGAGCCGCACCCCGTGGTCGTCGAAGCCTGGCCGGACACGCTCGATATCGAATCCGCAGCGCCACCGCACAAGACGGCCACCGACGATACCGGCGCCTTTCTGTTGCCGCGGTTGCCCGCCGGGGCGTACCAGCTCCGCGCCTGGCTTGACCGGAATGAAAACGGTCGATGGGACAAGGGCACGCTGATTCCGTACCGCCCGCCGGAGCCGGCGTATTTTCTGACGGAACCGGTACGCGTCCGCGCCCGCTGGGAAACAACCTTGCCGGACACGCTTCGTATTTCAGCGACCGTTTCCATTCCATGACCATGCCTGCCATGCGCCCCGAACCGGTTCTGAGCGCCGCGGCCATGCGCCGCGCCGACGAACGCACCATCCACGATTTCGGCATACCGGCCCACACCCTCATGGAGTCGGCCGGAAAAGGCGCGGCCATGCGCCTTTTGCAGGAAATACAGCCGGGAAGCGCCTCCGACGTATGGCGCGTATACTGCGGAAAGGGGCATAACGGAGGAGACGGGTTCGTACTGGCGAGGTACCTCTACGAGGCGGGCGCCACGGTACAGGTGCTCCATCTGCACCGCAGCGAAGGCGGGGCGCTGGCTGGAGATGTCGCCGCGCACTTTACCGCCCTCCGGAAGCTGGCGGAGACAGATCCTGACGACCGGCTCCATATTTCCCCGTACGAACCGGACGCTGCATGGTCCCATGCAGCCGTTCATGTAGACGCCCTGCTGGGCATTGGACTGGAGCGCGACCTGCGCGAGCCGGTCCGCACGCTGGTCGAGCGACTCAACGCGGCATCCGGTCTGAAAGTCGCCATAGACATTCCAACCGGCCTCCACGCCGACCTCGGCAAACCGCTGGGCGCCGCTTTCCGGGCCGATCTGACCTGCACCATGGGCGCGCTCAAAACAGGACTCTGCCTGGACGAAGGACCTGCATACGCAGGAGAATGCACGGTGATCGACATCGGTATCCCGGGCGTCGTGCTCCATGACGCTGCAGACGGGGACCCGGTCAGGTCCGGGTACCACGCCTCCGACGACCTCGTACGCGGCTGGATGCCCGTACGCAACGCCGGGGCGCACAAATACTCCGTGGGACTGGCTGTGATCGTAGCGGGCTCGGAAGAAATGACCGGCGCAGCGGTCATGGCCGCAGAGGGAGCGGCGCGCGCCGGAGCCGGCTATGTCGTATGCGGATGCGATCACCGCATCCGGGATTCACTGGAAATTCAACTCCCGGATGTCGCTACCATTCCGCTCCCGGCTTCCGGCGACGGTATAGAGGCCGAAGGTGCGCTGGACGCGCTTTCGGAACGACTGGGTAAATCCGGGGCCGTCGTGACAGGATGCGGACTGGGTCGAGCGCCGGGTACCCGGACATTTGTTCTCCGGTTGCTGGAAACCACGGCAACCCCGGTCGTCGTGGACGCCGATGCGCTCCATGCCCTGATCGGGCGGACGGACCTCCTGCAGGGCCGGGCATGCGGGCGCTGGATACTGACACCCCATGAGGGAGAATTTCGCCGATTGTTCGGCAGTGCACTTGATGAAGCGGGCATCGATCCCGCCGATCGGATGGCGGCGGCGCGGTATGTCGCGGACACATACGAATGTGTACTGGTGCTCAAAGGATATCCCGCCCTTGTGGCGGCGCCTGACGGCAGCACCTGGATCAATGCCACCGGTGGACCGGCTCTGGCGACAGCAGGCACGGGGGACGTGCTGGCCGGCATATGCGGCGGCCTCCTGGCGCAAGGATTGTCGGCGGAACAGGCTGCCATAGCGGGCCTGCACCTTGGAGGCGCCGCTGCAGACCGGTACGCTGCAAAACGGGCGGGGCACTCGCTGCGAGCCACCGACCTCCTCGACGAATTGCCGTTCGCGATGAAAGAACGCCTCGGCGCAGGATAGCACGCCGGAAAAAAGGGGATTATATAGTCACGGTTTTTGTACCAGCGTTGCCGGGGTTCTTGCGCGGTCTTTGTCCCCGGCGGCGCCTATGTCCCTTCTCGGCGCATTCCACTCAACGGACACAGGCAAAGGCATACGGCCCGGACCCCAAGGCTCAAAACGCAAAAACACGGCCCCTTCCTCGGGCATCCGATCCAGCGGGATACGCACCCGGCTACGCGTGTACACCAATGTCTCACGACGGCCCAGCTCGCGACCGTCTCCGTCGTACGCCACCACCTCGCCCGCAAAAGGATGATCGCTTGTCTCAAGCAGGAACGTCGCCGACAGCGAACCCGCATACGAGATCGACAGCAGACGGGCGCTCAGCTGCGAGGCTCCTTCTGCGGGTACGTACACACCCGGCAGGCGCATCGTTACGCGAGCCGTACGATCCTCCGTAACCCCCTCAGGCATACGGTCCAGAGCTGCGTAGCGGCGAGGCTGGGACACTACGTCGAAGAACGCAGCGTAGCCCTGCCGGGCCATCGCCGCATGCGCCCCTTCCTTCACCCCGTAACGGACAAGGCCCTTCTCGCCGGGCATCAACACCAGCACCCGAGGATGAATGTCCACCAACGCGGACAAATCGCCCAGAGGCGAACCTGCGATATCCTCCACCATCGTCTCACTGCCGTCCTCGTCCGCCTCCGTATATCCGAAACGCGCCGACATCGTGACCTCCAAAGGAACAAGCGACGGATTCGACAGCTCGAACACCCCGTCGGGCTTCTCTTCGGTCAAGAACGCCACATCGGGGTAGATAGTAAGGTTCTGCTCCTCGGTGAGGTCCGCAGGAACCTCCCTTGACGTGCTGAAGCGCACCCCGGCGGGACCTATCGTGATCACACGCCGCGCAGGAACGACGGTTACTGTGACCTCCACCGAATGGGTCTCCTCGCCTTCGCCCGAACGCAGAATGACGTCCATATTGCCCGCATACTCTCCCGAGGGAGCGTCCGTAAGGTCTATCTCGCCTCCGAAGCGAAGAAGGCGGCAAGTTTCTTCCCGAAGCGTCACCTCCGTATACAGACCCCCTACTTCCTGAGATGAAAGCTGCTCGCACGACTCCGCATACGACCAGGTGGGCGCAAGAACGAGCGAAGACTCCCCGACAGCATCCCGGCGCTTGAGCACGAGCGGTGAGGCCAGCTCGATGGACAGGTTCGTCTCTCCGCTCTCGTCGAACGCTTCGCTGCTTCCCGGCGCAAGCGTCATGCGGCCTGCGTGGTACGGTCCCGATACGGATGTCGATATCTGATCCGTCATCGGATCGAGCGACACCTCGGTCTGTGCCGACTGCACCCCGAAACGCAAGGGCGAGGCGCTTATCGTCACGCCAAGCGACGACGGATCGGAAGGCGCCCGCGACGAGGAAGGCGCCCGCGACGGGGAAGACGCCACGGGAGGAGGAGAATCGACGGGAGGCTCTTCCACAGGAGGCTCTTCCACAGGAGGCTCTTCCACAGGAGGCTCTTCCACAGGAGGAGAGATGGTGTCGGCAGCAGGCACCACCTCGATGAAAAATGTGATCTGCGCGGTCTCGGCGTCGGCGTCGGTGACTTGCCAGGTATATTCCGTCCGGGGACGCACCTCCAAAGGCGTACCGGAGATCGTGCGCGCCGGATCGTCGAGCTCAAGTCCTTCGGGCAATGCCGGCGCGAGTGTATAGGCATAGGGAGGCAAACCGCCCGTCGCCTCCGGAAGAAGGATATCCGCGATGGCCTCGTCTACCGTAAAGACGTATGCCCGACCGGATATCGAATCGTCCACGAAAGCCAGCGGCGCCCGGTCGAGCACCGTCACGGTTACTTCCGCCGTCGCGTCGTCCGCATTGTCGGCTGAAACCGTAAGAAAGTACTCGTACGTCTCGTCCGCGTCTACTTCGTCCGGTACGTAGAACGTCGGTGAAGCGATGTCCGCAGCACTCAGAAGCGACGTGTCCGGCGTGTCGCCCCGAGCTGTCCAGACGTACGAGTAATCCGAACCCGAAGGCGCCCCCGAAGCCGTACAGTCCAAAGAGAAATCATCCGATCCCTCATAGACCGAACCGGGATCCGCGCACGCGACCGCCAACGCGTCCCGGTCGAGCACCGTCACGGTTACTTCCGCCGTCGCGTCGTCCGCATTGTCGGCTGAAACCGTGAGCAGGTACTCGTAGGTTGTCGTAACAATCACCTCGTCCGGCACGTAAAAAACGGGGGACTCTATGTCCGCTCTGCTGAGCAGCGCCGTATCCGGCGTGTTGCCGCGAGGAGTCCATGCGTACGAATACACGGGATTGGTCCCCGGAGCGCCCGACACCGAGCAGTCGAAGGCGACGTCATCCGATCCCTCGTAGACCGAATCGGGATCCGCGCACGCCACGCTCAGCGTGGGCTTGTCGAGCACCGTCACCGTAATGTCCGTCGAAGCGTCCGCCGCATTGTCCGCGCTCGCCGTAAGCGTGTACTCGTACGTCTCGTTGGCGGCCACATTCGCAGGAACGGCGAACGTCGGAGTCGGGCTGCTCGTATCGCTGAGCAGCGACAGGTCCGTCGTCGAGCCGCTCGCCGTCCAGGCATATGAGTAGGCGGGACTGGTCCCCGGAGCGCCCGACGCCGTGCAGTTCAGATCGAAGGCGGGAGAACCCTCGTAGACCAGAGGAGGAGAAGCGCACGCGACGCTCAGCGCACCCTTGTCGAGCACCGTCACCGTCACGTCCGCCGAAGCGTCCTCCGCATTCTGCGCACTCGCCGTAAGCGTGTATTCGTACGTCTCGCTGCCGTTCACCGAGGAAGGAACGGAGAACGTCGGAGTCGGGCCGCTCGTACCGCTGAGCAGCGACAGGTCAGGCGTCGAGCCGCTCGCCGTCCATACATATTCGTAAACCGAACCCGGGGGAGCGCCCGACGCCGTACAGTCCAGAGCGAAATCCGCCGCCCCCTCGTAGACCGAACCCGGATCCGCGCACGCCACGCTCAGCGTGGGCTTGTCGAGCACCGTCACCGTAATGTCCGTCGAAGCGTCCGCCGCATTGTCCGCGCTCGCCGTAAGCGTGTACTCGTACGTCTCGTTGGCGGCCACATTCGCAGGAACGGCGAACGTCGGAGTCGGGCTGCTCGTATCGCTGAGCAGCGACAGGTCCGTCGTCGAGCCGCTCGCCGTCCAGGCATATGAGTAGACGGGACTGGTCCCCGGAGCGCCCGACGCCGTGCAGTTCAGATCGAAGGCGGGAGAACCCTCGTAGACCAGAGGAGGAGAAGCGCACGCGACGCTCAGCGCACCCTTGTCGAGCACCGTCACCGTCACGTCCGCCGAAGCGTCCTCCGCATTCTGCGCACTCGCCGTAAGCGTGTATTCGTACGTCTCGCTGCCGTTCACCGAGGAAGGAACGGAGAACGTCGGAGTCGGGCCGCTCGTACCGCTGAGCAGCGACAGGTCAGGCGTCGAGCCGCTCGCCGTCCATACATATTCGTAAACCGAACCCGGGGGAGCGCCCGACGCCGTACAGTCCAGAGCGAAATCCGCCGCCCCCTCGTAGACCGAACCCGGATCCGCGCACGCCACGCTCAGCGTGGGCTTGTCGAGCACCGTCACCGTAATGTCCGTCGAAGCGTCCGCCGCATTGTCCGCGCTCGCCGTAAGCGTGTACTCGTACGTCTCGTTGGCGGCCACATTCGCAGGAACGGCGAACGTCGGAGTCGGGCTGCTCGTATCGCTGAGCAGCGACAGGTCCGTCGTCGAGCCGCTCGCCGTCCAGGCATATGAGTAGACGGGACTGGTCCCCGGAGCGCCCGACGCCGTGCAGTTCAGATCGAAGGCGGGAGAACCCTCGTAGATCAGAGGAGGTGAAGCGCACGCCACCGCAAGCGCGCCCTTGTCGAGCACGATCACCGTAATGTCCGCCGAGGCGTCCTCCGCATTGTCCGCGCTTACCGTAAGCGTGTACTCGTACGTCTCGTTGGCGTTCACATTCGCAGGAACGGCGAACGCCGGAGTCGGGCTGCTCGTGTCGCTGAGCAGCGACACGTCCGTCGTCGAGCCGCTCGCCGTCCAGACGTACGAGTAGACGGGACTGGAGCCCAGCGCGCCCGACGCCACACAGTCGAGCGCGAGGTCCGGCGAGCCTTCGTAGACCGAACCCGGATCCGCGCACACGACGCTCAGTGCAGGCTTGTTCAGGACCGTCACCGTCACGTCCGCCGAGGCGTCCTCCGCATTGTCCGCGCTCGCCGTAAGCGTGTACTCGTACGTCTCGTTCGCAGTTACGCTGGAAGGAACGGCGAACGTCGGAGTCGGGCTGCCCGCGTCGCTGAGCAGCGACACGTCCGTCGTCGAGCCTCTCGGCGCCCAGGCGTACGAGTAGACGGGACTGGAGCCCAGCGCGCCCGACGCCGCGCAGTCGAACGCGACGTCCGGCGAGCCTTCGTAGACCGAACCCGGATCCGCGCACACGACGCTCAGTGCAGGCTTGTTCAGGACCGTTACCGTCACGTCCGCCGAGTCCGGATTGGCGGTACGCTGACCAAAATACTGAGTCGACCCTGCCGATACCGTAAGCCGGTATTCGTACGTCTCGTCCGCGTTCACATTGGCCGGAACGGCGAACGTCGGAGTCGGGCCGTTCGTATCGCTCAAAAGAGAAAGGTCGGGCGTCGAGCCGCTCGCCGTCCAGACGTACGAGTACGAGGAACGCAATGGAGCACCCGAAGCCGTACAATCCAGCGCGAAATCCGCCGAGCCTTCGTAGACCTCGACAGGAGACGCGCACGCAAGATGCAAATCCGGCAAATCGTACGTAACCACATAAACTTCAATCGACCCGTCGTCGGCATTCTCCGCCGACGCCGTCAACGTATAGGCCTCCACGGAATTCTGCGAAACGCTTTGAGGAATGTCGTACAGGGGTATCCGGACATTCGTAGGACTCAAACGCGAAAGATCGCCAGTCTCGCAGGTGTACGGCCGCAAAGCATTATTAAAGGGACGGCACCACGTGCGCGACGACCAGTTGAACGAATACGAGGAACCCGCAGGAGCGTCGCTGAAAGTACAGTGGCGAAATGGTCCATTGTCCACACTCAGCCGACCATGCCCATCGCCCTCGTTAAAATAGTACACTTCACTAAGTGAGTTCCTGCAAACTATATCCGGCTTCTCCAGCACGGTCACGGTCACGTCGGCGCTGGCGACAGCGGAACCTGCCGACGTCATCGTCACCGTGTAATCGTAATCCTTGTCCGCTCCGCCCGGCTCGTTAATATCGTCCGGTACATCGAACACGGGAGTGAGGCCGTCCCTGCCCGCCGTCAACCGATCGGCGATGTCCGTACCCGTCCAGCTGTAGGTTGCGCCGACGGCTCGTTCTGCTGCCGAACAGTTCAGCGTAAACGCCGCCGCGCCTTCGTACACCGGAGCCGGGGCCGTGCAGGCGATGGAAGGAGGCGGACTTGACTGACTCGTGTCCTTCACCGTCACCGTCACGGAGGCCGAGCCGTCTTCTGAATTCGCCGATGTAGCCGTTACCGTGTACGTCCAGGTTGTATCCTTGTCCACATCGTCCGGCACATCGAACGTCGGCGTACCGCTGTCGTGATTCGTCAGCCTGTCGGTCGGAGACCAGGACCACGTATATGCAGGATTGCTCCCCGGCGCTCCCGAAGGCGTACAATTCAGCGTAATGTCGGCGGCGCCTTCATCCGCCTCGTAGGAGATTGCCGGCGCAAGCGACCACGATATCGGGCTTGTTCAGCACGGTTACCGTCACGCCGGCGCTGGCGACATCGGAACCTGCCGACGTCATCGTCACCGTGTAGTCGTAGTCCGTGTCCGCATCCACGTTGGGCGGCGGCGTGAATGTCGGGGTAACACTGGTCGTGTCCGTCAACAGGTCGATGGCGATGTCCGTACCCGTCCAGCTGTAGGTTGCGCCGGACGGAACGTTCTCTGCCGAACAGTTCAGCGTAAACGCCGCCGCGCCTTCGTACACCGGGTCCGGGGCCGTGCAGGCGATGGAAGGAGGCGGACTTGACTGACTCGTGTCCATCACCGTCACTGTCACGGAGGCCGAGCCATCCTCCGCATTCTGCGCCGCGGCCGTTACCGTGTACGTCCAGGTCGTATCCTTGTCCACATCGTTCAGCACAGCGAACGTCGGCGTACCGCTGTCGTGATTCGTCAGCCTGTCGGTCGGAGACCAGGACCACGTATATTGAGATTGAGCAGGGGCCCCGGGCGCGCCCGAAGCCGCGCAATCCAGCGTAAGGGCCGAACCTTCATCCGCCTCGTAGGGATTGCCGGCGCAAGCGACCACGATATCCGGCTTGTTCAGCACGGTTACCGTCACGCCGGCGCTGGCGACATCGGAACCTGCCGACGTCATCGTCACCGTGTAGTCGTAGTCCGTGTCCGCATCCACGTTGGGCGGCGGCGTGAATGTCGGGGTAACACTGGTCGCGTCCGTCAACAGGTCGATGGCGGCGGCCGTACCCGTCCAGCTGTAGGTTGCGCCGGACGGAACGTTCTCTGCCGAACAGTTCAGCGTAAACGCCGCCGCGCCCTCGTAGACCGGATCCGGGGCCGTGCAGGAAATCGAAGGCGGCGGCGGATCCGTATCGTGCACCGTTACGGTAATATTTAAGGTCAGCTCGGAAAAACCACTGTGTTTGCCATCGACGTTATAGACGTAGGTCTTGTCTCCGTCCACATTCTTCGGCGTCCTGAACTCGGGATTCCGGATATTCGTGGCGCTCAAAAGTCCTAACGCCTCGCTGCTGCCGCGCCAGGTGTACGTACCTGCATCGTCGATATCTCCTACCGGAACGATGTCCATAGTAAACGGGGGGTCTCCCTCGTCCCTTTCGATCGAAGGGTCATAGCTGAAGGTCAGAGTATTTACATCGGTCACTAATACTACAACCCTTGCAGTCGCCTCAGCGGTAGTCGATCCGTCGGTTGCCGTTACCCGGAGGGTGTATACGTATTGAGATCTAGTTCTATATGCCAGATTCACTACATCGTACTCGGGATTTTGGATATCCGTGAAGTTCAAACGCCGGAGCCCATTCGCGTTGCCTGTCCACGAATACGTATACGTAGCGCCGGCGGGACCGCCCGAAGCCTCGCAGTCCAAAACAAAATTGCCGTCCGTATCCAGCTTCCCATAGAAGTACACAGCGTATAAAGGACGCCATAAGCCGTTGTGGCAGACCAACTGAAGACTGGATGCAGCGCCGGCGCCGCGCGCTGGCGCGAGCATTTCCAACTCCGCAACGCCGGCTTCTTCCCCGCTTTCGCCGACGATCACCGTCACTTTTCTTCTTGCCGTACGCGGCACGCCCGAAGCCCGCGTCGTCATGCTCGCTATGTAATGGTACTCCGAGCCCGCGCTCCCAACGGGCGCCGTAAACAAAGGGGACGACAGGTCCGTCGCGGCAAGAGGCGACGTGTCCGTGCCCCAAAGACCTTCCCATTCCCATAGGACCGACGCGCCGTCCTCGTCGTAGTCCATACGAAACGACAACGGATCAGCCCCCTCGCAATCGAGCGCTACCGTCTCGCCCTCTTCCACCACGACCTCCAGCGGACAGTACACGACAGGACGACTGCTCGATACGTACACCTCCACCTCCGCATGCGACGAAAGACCCGTCGCGCGGGAGGTCGCCGTCAAACGGTACCGGTAACGAAGCGTCGCCTCTCCCGAATGAAACGACTCCAGCGTCTCGTGCGCCGGAGCCTCGGGAGCGATCACCGATGGAGTCGGGCTGTCCTCGGGAAGCAATCGCGGATTCTCCAGATAGTCCCGCGTCGTACTGCCTGCCGGCTCCCACATGTATTCCAGATATTCCTCCCCCGAAGTATCCCATGCATGACATTCGATCGAACCCGTCTCGAGCTCCTCCAGAAAGATGGCCGCAGGACATTCCAGACGAGGAGGAGACTCCCTGTCGACGGGCCCAAAGGGACGATCCGGCGCATAGGGCGCCTCCGGATAAGGAAACTCCTCCTCCGGACCGAACCCGAAAGGAACCGGACCCTTGTCCTCCGCGCAGCGCTCGCCCGGTTCGTCAGGAATCGCAAGCAGGTCACACTCTTCCTGCAAGCCCGGCGCCCTGACCCTTTCCTCCGGAACGCCCTCCACCGTGACCGTCACCGAGGCGGCAGCATGAACGCCGGGTCCTGCCGCCGTTAACCGGTATGCGTATTCCGCACCTGCCGGCAAGGAAGCGGTGAAGAGGGGAGCCAACGCCTGCGCATCGCTCAGGAGACGAAGATCCTCGCCCGAGAGCGATTCCCACTCGTAGCGAACGCCCTCCTCGGATACGCCTGTCGCAGTGCACGAAAACGCAACCGTTTCGCCTGCCCGGGCATAAAGGCGAGGCGGGCAGGACAACGAGAACGATTCCTCGAAGACGCCTTCACCCTTGATAGGAAACCCGTCTTCCTCAATGACCTGGCCGTGCGCCGTGGATACGCATGCCAGTAGCGCGGCGGCAAGAATGCATGCCATGCGACGGGCTGCAGACACACCCAAGACGATGTGGCCGGTTGGAGTGTAACCAGGCGTTTTTGCATCCGGACCTGAAGCCGGCGCGCCGAATCTGTGGCAAACCGCGAAATGAATCATTCTGCTGACGGCCGGGAGAAGGCCGAAAACCCGAAAATCGCTGTATGGTGTAAAATTTCGTCAATATTTAGCAAAAATCAAGTGAGCATTGCATGATTAAATAGTCTATAACATGTTTTTACCATGAACTTCTATGAATAAAGTGCATAGAGCGCTGATGTCGGCGCATCAATGGACAGGAGATATCGCTCGAAGAGTTCCCGCTGGCAGACCTTCTGAGCCAAGCCGTGGGTTCGCTTCTGTCCGGGCGGCCATTACCGGCAAGCGCAAACGCTCCTGCGCCGCACACGAGAACTGGAAAGAGTGTATGCGGAGCTTTCGGAACTGGTAGAAACCTGCGGGTTCCCCGATCGGATGGTTATAGCGCTTCTTCAGGCCGCCTTTGGAACCAGCGTTCTGTTCCGCATTCCGATAATTTTCAGCGATATTATTGAATCCGGCCCGTTCTGTACGAAATTTTCATAAAAGCTCCTCGAAGCGCCGTGAATACGAATTCACGGAACCGGGCGTTTTTACGTATGTTAGGGGGTAACGAGGGTTTGTGTGCGGGTTGGATGTATACAGATGTATGCGAATTTCCAACCGGAAAATGCATCAAACTCCCTTGAAACCACTGTATGGGCGCTTGACAGCAGGGTATAATTTTTCCGACATCCTGATCCGTATCCCAAACTATCCGGGGACAGCGACATGGCTTTGCACAAGGAAGAGAAGTTCAACCTGAAGAACAAATACACGCTTTATATGGAAGCGGGCCTGATCGTCACGCTGGGCATTCTTATCGTTGCCTTCCGCGCCGACTGGTCCAACAAGAGCGATTTCGAGATCGTGCTTCCGGAACAGGAGCAGATCACGATGGAGGAAATCCAGCAAACGGAGCAAATCGAACAACCCCCTCCGCCGCCGAAGCCGCCCGTCCCCGTAGAGGTGCCGAACGATGAAATCCTGGAGGACGATATCCTCGATCTCGACGCTTCGCTGGACCTCAACGCCCCTGCGGCTGCCCTTCCCCCACCCCCGCCCCCACCGGAGGAAGAGGAAGACGAGCCTGAGATCTTCGTAATTGTGGAGCAGATGCCTGAACTGATCGGAGGTATGGGCTCTATCCAGAGCAAAGTGAAATACCCCGAAATCGCCCGCAAGGCCGGCGTGGAAGGACGCGTATTTCTGCAGTTCGTCGTCGATGAGCAGGGCAACGTACGGGACGTGGTTGTTTCCCGGGGCATTGGCGCCGGCTGCGACGAGGAAGCCGTCCGCGTCGTGAGCGAGGCCAAGTTCACGCCCGGTAAGCAGCGCGGCAAAGCGGTCCCGGTGCGGATGTCGCTGCCGATTACCTTCAAGCTGAAATAAGCGCACTGAAATAAGCGCATAAACAACGCCGCCCGGATGTTTCGTCCGGGCGGCGTTGTTTTTATAAGGATACGCTGATTAGTGTCAACAGGCCCTAAGCGCTTTTCGCCAGCGTACGCACACCCCCGGCCTCGTCTCCGACGAGCACATCGGTAGCATATCCTGCAAAGATTCCGTGATCGAGAACGCCCGGTATGTTCCTGATCGCCCGTCCGAGCGCTTCGGGGTTCTCGATACCCCCCTCAAAGGATGCATCCAGAATGTGAAAATCCTGGTCGGTGTACACGGGCATCCCGCCCTCATCGGTGCGTAGTTTCGGCGCCGCTCCGAGACGTCTCAGCGCCTCCGTGACGGGATGCACCGCAAGAGGCACCACTTCCACAGGTACGGGAAAAGCGAAGCCGAGCCGACGCACAACCTTGGATTCGTCCACCAGCACCACGAAACGGTCGGCTTGCGACGCCACAATCTTTTCGCGCGTATGCGCTCCACCGCCGCCCTTGATAAGGCACCACTGCGGATCAATTTCATCTGCACCGTCGATGGCGATATCCAGCCGACCGGCCTCGGCAAGTGTAACGAGCGGCAGGCCAAGCCGGCGAGCCATCCGCTCCGTGGCTATCGAGGTGGCGACCCCTGAAAAAGACAGCCCTTCTTCACGCACGCGACGACCTAACGCATCCAGCGCGTACGCCATCGTGGTCCCCGTGCCCAGACCGACACGCATGCCTTTCCGCACCCATAAAGCCGCAGATTCTCCCGCGGCGCGCTTTGCATGATCCCGATTCACTTCGTTTGCCTGAAAAGTCTCTGAGGCCCTGTTGACACTATGCAACGATGCTCTGTTCCGTCAGGCAGGCGTCAATCAAGGCGCGAGGAGTGAAGTTTGGTGGTTCCAAATGAGCGACGAGCAACGAAGAGTGACGCCTGCCCGGCGAAACCCGAAGGGCGGGGCCTAGGGCCGTCGGAAAAGATAAAACCATTCGTCGATCCGGAACACGGCACGATCCAGTGAATATCGAAGATACGAATCTCTACCCGGGCACTACGACCCTGACCGCTATTTATGGGAAAAATTATTTCGGTTGCGAACCAGAAAGGCGGCGTAGGCAAAACAACGACGGCGATCAATCTCGCCGCATCGCTGGCAGCGATGGAGCATTCCGTCCTGCTTGTGGACATTGACCCCCAGGCTAACACTACCTCCGGTACCGGCATACAGGACGGAACGCGCGGTCATTCCATCTACGAGGTGCTTATCGGCGACGTCGAAATCCGGACTATCGTACAAAAGACAGAGATTGCATCGCTCCATGTCGTGCCGAGCCACATCAATCTGGTCGGCGCGGAAATCGAGATCGCGGACCTGTCCAGGCGGGAGTACCGCCTCAAACAAGCCTTCGACACCATCCGGCAGGACTACGCATTCATCGTGATCGACTGCCCGCCTTCTCTCGGCCTGCTCACGGTCAATGCACTCACAGCGTCTGACTCGGTAGTAATTCCTCTGCAAACCGAATACTTTGCCCTCGAGGGGCTGGGGCAACTCCTGAATACCATCCGGATCGTCCAGCGGCGCCTCAATCCGACCCTCGAAATAGAAGGAGTGCTGCTGACGATGTTCGACACCCGACTCCGCCTGGCGAACCAGGTAGTGAACGAGGTACGGCAATACTTCGGCGAAAAGGTGTTCAAAACGATCGTCCAGCGCAACGTGCGACTTTCGGAGGCGCCCGGATTTGGGAAACCCGTGTTGCTCTACGACGCGGTGTCCACAGGTGCGCGCAACTACATCGCCCTGGCCCGCGAGATCGTACAAAACAATCCTGTCGCTGCACCGGAGGAAAACGACGAAAATGCCGCTGGTCCGGATACGTCGTCGGTCGAATACGCACAATAAGCCTCACGTATCCCCTATTACACCATGGCACCACGGAAAGAAGCGCTGGGACGCGGACTGAGCGCCATCCTGGAATCGAACGAGGAGCCTCTTGCGCCCGGTCGCCCAACCCAACGAATCCGTCAGATCAGTGAGATCGACATCGCGCTCATTCGGCCGAATCCCTTTCAACCCCGCAGGGACTTCGATGAAGAGGCGCTCATCGCACTGGCGCATTCGATCGAGCAACTCGGGCTTATTCAACCCGTCACGGTGCGGACGGGGGGAAGCGGTTATGAACTCATTTCCGGAGAACGACGGTTGCGCGCGGCGCGGCGCGCCGGCCTCGAACGCATACCCGCCTATGTTCGGGAGGTAGATGCGGATAGCATGTTGCAAATGGCTATCGTCGAGAATATCCAGCGGGAAAACCTCAATCCGATCGAGGAGGCGCTTGCCTACCGGCGCCTGATGGAAGAATGTGAGATGACCCACGAAGACGTTGCGCAGAGCGTTGCAAAAAGCCGGTCTGCCGTAACCAACATGCTGCGCCTGCTCCGGCTGCCGCCAATCATCCAGGCCGGGCTCCGCGACGGGGAAGTGTCGGTCGGGCATGCCCGCGTCCTGATCAACACAAAGGACGAAAAAACGCAGATCGCGCTCTTCAACGCGATCAAGGCGGAGGGGCTGTCCGTACGGGAAATCGAGCGGAGGGTGCGGGAAAACCGCCGGACGGAGGGCAGAAAAAACAAAAAAGCGGGCGGCCCTGAAACAGGCTTGCCGAAACGCGACGCCCTGCAACTCGAGCAATATACGGTGCAACTTCGCAACCATCTGGGTACCCGGGTAGGCATCCGGCGTCAGGGCGATGGCGGCCGGATCGAAATCGATTATTATTCCGGCGATGATCTGGAGCGGCTTCTCGAATTGATAACCGGAAAATAATCGTGGATAGCCGGATCGGTTACGGCGCGGTCGTCCTGATGGCATGCATGGCCGGTTTCCCGGCAGCGCCTCCCGTAGCAGCACAACCTGATACAACCGTTGCGGCGCATGATCCTGCCCCCCGCGCTGTACTTTGGCGAGCCGCCGTACCCGGCTGGGGCCAACTCCGCAATCGCCAATACGTTAAGGCAGCCGTTGTCTGGGGCGGTCTGGCAGGTTTGACCGGAACAATCATCCATACGAATCGGCGATACCGGACATATGGCCATGGCTACCTGTGGGTCATCCGGGATATCTCCACGGCAAACGTTCCTGCAAGCTACGAGCAGGACTACCTGAGCCTGCTCAGCGAACTGGGGATCTCTCCCGAGGAAGCCGCGTCAGACGCCTTCCGGAACAGGCTGTCCGGCCTGTTCCGCCAGCAACGCGATGCGCTCCGGAGAAATCGCGACATGCTGTATATCGGCGCCGGCGTGTTCTACGGGCTTTCGATCCTCGATGCGTATGTCCACGCGCAACTGCTCGATTTCGATGTAGGCGAGAATCTGGCATTTTCCCTCCAGCCCGCAGGAATCTCGGCGACATGGCGATTCAGGCAGCGAAACACCGGCGCCGGGCCGGGACAAAACCGAAGATGCGGCCCGATAAAGAAGCCATGCGGATATTAATGTCGGAAATTGCTTATTTTAGCCCGTTAATGCGTTAACGCTATTGTGTGGAGACATTTTGCACGCATTCCGTCTGCTTGCTTCGACAGGGGCCCGTTCCCTGGCCATACCGCCCGAGACGAATCACGACAATATGACGACGCTTCTTGATTCCCAGTCAGAGCGCCATGACGGTGCGTCAGTGGATACCTGTGCGGCGAAAGAACTGACGCTGTTCGAAAAATGCCATCGATTTTTTGACGAATCGACAGATTACGGACAGGCCAAAAAAGCCGGCTTGTATCCGTATTTCCGCATGATCGAACGGAACGAGGGCACCCGCGCCATCCTGAACGGGCGCGAGGTCATTATGGCCGGCTCCAATAATTACCTGGGGCTCACGTCCGATCCCCGCGTACAGGAAGCCGCCGCCGGGGCCATCAAGAAGTACGGCACCGGTTGCACAGGGAGCCGGTTCCTCAATGGCACGCTCGATCTGCACATCCAACTGGAAGAACGGCTTGCCACATTCATGAAAGCGCCGGGTTGTGTGGTGTTTTCGACAGGATACATGGCGAATGAGGGGGTGATTCAGTCTCTTGCCGGCAAGGGGGATTTCATCTTCTCCGACAAGGATAACCATGCCTCCATCACCGCGGGTACGCGTGCGAGCATGGGGGAAACGATCCGTTTTCGGCACAACGACATGGATCACCTGCGGAGATTGCTTGCCAAGACCTGCAGGACTAATCCGCAAGCAGGAAAGTTGATCGTTACGGACGGGGTGTTCTCCATGAGCGGCGTCATCGCGAAGGTGCCGGAACTGGTTGAACTCGCCGAAGAATTCGGGGCGGCGCTATTGCTTGACGACGCGCATGCCTGCGGCGTCATTGGACCGGGCGGACGCGGTTCGGCAGCGCACTTCGGCCTCAGCAAACGGGTGCCCCTGACCACGGGGACGTTCTCGAAGAGCTTCGCCTCAATAGGGGGATTCTGTGTGGCGACCAGGGACATCGTCGAGTTTATTCGCCATCGCAGCTCCACGCACATGTTCAGCGCCTCCATGCCGCCCCCCAGTGTGGCTACGGTCCTTAAGTGCCTGGACATCCTGGAGACCGAACCCGAGCGCCTCCAGCGCCTCTGGGAAATTTCGGACTATATGCGTAACGGCTTCCGGAATTTCGGATTCAATATCTGGACCAGTCAGTCCCCGGTCATTCCAGTCGTTATCGGCGACATGCTGACCTGTTTCAAATTCTGGCACGACCTGCTCGAAGAAGGCGTCTTCGCCAATGCAGTCGCCCCTCCTGCCGTGCCGCAGGGCCAATCTCTCATGCGCACGTCCTTCATGGCGACGCACTCAAACAACGAATTGGATTTTATCCT
Organism: Rhodothermales bacterium; assembly: GCA_965117025.1. Taxonomy (GTDB): domain Bacteria; phylum Bacteroidota; class Rhodothermia; order Rhodothermales; family VXPQ01; genus VXPQ01. Next base: position 2,219,603 of record OZ220746.1, on the reverse strand, counting down.
TGAAAAATTCACCCGTGTGGGAATAAAACACGGTATCGTCAACAGAAACGGTACGGCAACGTTCGAAGAGCACGAGCAATACCTGGCGGAGACGGTACAGGCTGACGCCCAGCCATAAAGCCATGCCGGCCGTACCCGTGTCTGCCATTCCCCTGCCCGCATGACTACACGCTCCGTGACTATTCGTCCCGTCCGCTCCCGGAGCGATCTCAAGGCATTCATTGATTTCCCGTACCGCCTGTACCGAGACTATCCGGCCTGGATACCTCCGCTCCGCCAGGATATTCGCCACACGCTGCACCCGAAGAAGAACGCTTTCTTCGAGCACGGCGCCATCCATCCGTTTCTTGCTCGAGATGCCTCCGGAACTGTCACCGGACGCATCGCCGCCATCGTAAACGGCATGCATCTCAAGACCTACGAGGATAACCTGGGCTATTTCGGGTTTTTCGAAACAATAGAAGATTATACGGTAGCGGAAGCACTCCTCGACGCCGCTTCCGCTCGCCTCCGGGAAGAGGGCCTGACAGGGGTGCGCGGCCCCACGAACCCCTCCATCAACGATACCTGCGGCCTGCTGGTGGATGGGTTCAGCAAAGAACCGGGGGTTCTCATGCCGTACAACCCCCCGTACTACGTGTCCTTTCTGGAGCGGTACGGCTTCGAGCGTGTGATGAGCATGTGGGGGTATTATATCCACAAGAAGTACGTGAAGACCACCAAACTCGAGCGCGGCGTCGAGATCGTCAAAAAGCGCAACCCGGGGGTTACGCTGCGCACGCTGGACATGAAGCGATTCGAAGAAGAAGCGCAGACGATTCTCGACATCTACAACGACGCCTGGGAAAACAACTGGGGGCATGTTCCGATGACGGAGGGGGAATTTGCCCAGCTTGCCCGGCAGATGAAGCAGATCGTCGATCCGAACATCATCTATTTTGTGGAGGACGACGGAGTACCCGTGGGGTTTTCGGTATCGCTGCCCAACATCAACCAGTTACTCCGGCATGTACGCAACGGGCGGTTGTTTCCCTTCGGAGTGTTTCAGTTGCTGATCCGGGAAAAATTCGGCGGAATCACGGAAGTCCGTACCCCCATTCTCGGTGTCCGAAAAAAATATCACGGACGCGGCCTGGATGCTATCCTGAACCTTGCGGCCATCCGCGACGGCGAGAAACTCGGCTACGACGCAGGCGAACTGAGTTGGGTTCTTGAATCCAACGTGCGCCAGCGAAATGCACTCATTTCTTTTGGCGGCGTCGTCGACAAGGAATATGCAATGATGGAGAAGGCCCTGGCGTAGGGCGGTGAGGCAGGTACCCTATGGATCGACAGGATGGCTCTACTGTCCCGGCACTTCCGTACACAATCTCCATGAAATAAGGAAGCGGCAAGATATGTCCAAAGCCAGCATCGGAACATTCGACGACTTGCTCCGGATCACGGAAGAGCCCCTCCGTCCCATTGCGCAAGCGCTGCGGGAGCTGGTTTTCGAGATCGATCCGGGCGCCTGCGAGGTGGTCCGCCTTGGTTACCGCTCTGCAACCTATGGCGTGGGGTCAAGACAAATGATTGACGGCTATGTCTACATTCTGCCCTACAAACGCTGGGTTAACCTCGGCTTTTATCAGGGCGTGGCTCTGGCAGACCCGGAGGCCCTGCTTGAGGGGACGGGCGCACGTCTGCGCCATGTGAAGATGCACTCTCTGGAAGATGTGGGCCATCCGGCGATTCGAGGGCTTATCGAAAGCGCTCTGGCCGAGCGCAGAACAACGCTCGGACGCTGATTTTTTCACCCCGGGACGCGCAGCGTGCAAGGGCCGGCGCTCCGATGCATACATCAAACCCTGTACGCAAGGAGGGCAATGGCTATAATAAAGGCCGCTTCGGCGCCTGCAGAGATACTATTCCATTTTCGCCGACTTTGGCCTATGGGGGTTTCATTTGACAGCGGCAAGTGCTATAATAAAAATGATCAGTTTCGTTGGAAACCGGACCCTGACCGTATGCACGCGGAGATGAACATGCACAGAGAACGATCTATAGCGCAAAGGTTTGCGGTACTGACTGCAGTAGTCATACTTGGGGGATGGTGCCCTGAAGTGCTGGGTCAGATACAACCATTGGAAGGCGCGCCCCTGGCCGTGCTGGAACAAGGGCACGTAGAACAGGAACTGGCGCCCTATCGTCCGGCGATGGCCCAGGACAGCCCGCTTCCCGTATCGTCCGTCTTTGCGGAGGCCACGACGACAGAAATAGAGATGCTATACGAGAAAGACGAACAGCGGGCGGAGTTTAACTACCGCGGTCGGGTTATGGTAATCACGGGTATAGTGTACAGGGTAGAGGGCGATTATATCAGATTCGTCAGCTACGATGGGGCCCGGTCCGATGGAATCTATGCAAAGGGTGTAAAGTGCTACTTTTCCGGGCGTCAGAAGTCGCTTGTGAATACCCTCAAAAGGGGGGACAGGATCGCTATGGAGGGTTCCATCTTAGGATATGGCCCGCTCGGGAGAAACGTCGAGATCGACCCCTGCATCATATTGTGATCGGGCTGTCGGTCCGGGGCATTGGGGTTCCCCAAAAACGCTCACTTTGGGGAACTATTTATACATGCCATACCCCTATGGACACGGGTGAAAAGGATCCTTAGAACCCCGTCGCCATGAGCATCTTCAAATACACCACACCGTTTCTGATAGGACTCTTGTGCCTCACTACTGTGGCGGCACAGGGCGTTGACCACTCCGCCGATGAACAGGAAGCCATAGCGGTAGAGCTTGAAAGCGATGATGGAGATCGCGTTCGAAAAGCAGTACGTGACCTCAGGCGCATGGTAAGGGACACAGGTGTACCCCTAAAAGAACTGGTTACCCCGAGAACAATACAGAACACTGAAATCGATTCGGCTATACACGCAATTGACCTCTAAAAGGGGGGATTATGGGTATTATGCCCCGTAACCTCCCGGAATATCCGATTTTCGCACAAAAACGACAAAAAATACCAAAAATTTCCCAAAATGAACCAAAAATGGCCAAAAATTGGGAAAAATTACTGAAAACGGTGCAAAAGTGGCCAAAAACAACAAAAAAACGCCGGCTGTAATAACAACCGGCGTTTTTCCTGCCTGGATGTGGGATAAACCCACAAATCTACATGCTCACTGGTATTCCTGTCCGCGACCGGCCTCCCGCATTTCCAGTGCATCGCCGAAGCAATATTCCGAAAACGGGATTCGGGAGGCCTGACTCCCGCGCCGTCGCACACTGACCGAAGTCAGTTTCGACACCACGTCGTGGCACATGCCCGGCTACCGGTTTCCCGATTGCTGGACAGCTGAACCGCATGGGCAGACGGTTCAAGCGCCACAGGCCTTCTGGTTACCCACGCTTCCTGTATCCACACACTCTCCACAGCTAACGCTCCCCGACCTCCTTCACCGCGCTTACACACTCCACGTCGGCATTTCTGCCGCCGCTTCACCGTGTGCTTGCACTCCGGAAAGCCGGCTTTGTCAACCGCTTCATCAAGCCTATGCATACCCCGCACCGAAGTGAGGGGGACGGACGCACGGGCGCCTCATGCAGCCAGAGTACTCAGTCGCTTCAAGGAACGGTGCCCGAAGGCACTGAATGCATTATAAGCGCCCGTATCAGCCGCGTCAAGACCCTGAACAAAATTTATTTCACAAGTTGTTAACAAAGTGTACACCGTTCGAAAAAAGGATGTGTATAAACGAAAAGCCCGACCTGGTATGCAGGCCGGGCTCCCGGTGCCCACTAAAGCGCGACTGATACCCCGCAGCCCGGTTAACAGGAGGAAATAACCGTGCCGGAAGGGGCCTCCAGCGCATGAGGTAGGGACAAGGTAAGACATAGCAATGAATAAAGCAAACAATAACGGATATTTTTTAAAATACTGGAAAGATACCTCTCTATAAGGCCTCGGAAATAACGGATGTAACTTGCAGTATCCAAGCCGTAAAGCAAAACATGGCATCGGGCATATTCAGGGAACGAGCCGGGAGACGACCGCAAACATGCAGGCAACGCACGCTTACGTTGCATTCACATCAGGCCGGACAACACGAGTCAGCGTGCCGGAGCAATCCTATACCCCGATCACTCCCAACTGTCGCAGAAATACTTCCACGGCCCGCGGCTCCAGCAGGATCGTGAGCATCAGCCCACCCAACGCACCGCCGAGATGGGCCTCGTGCGCAATGCCGCCCCCTGCACCGCCATGCGAACGCCGCATCGCATACATCGAGACGACGACATACCCTACGGCAAAGAGCGCTGCGGGAATGCCTATCGGCACAAAGAAAATGTAGATGGGCTGGAGCGGCGCAAACAGACAGTAGCCGAACAGCACGCCGCTGATCGCGCCGGAAGCCCCTACCGCCGCGTATGTGACGGAACGCCTGTGCAACGCCAGCGAAAGTCCGTGCGCCGCCAGTTCGGATCCGAAGTACAGCACCAGAAAAGAACCCGCACCCAGCACAGACTCCATCGGTGGGCCGAAGAAGTACAGCGTGATCATATTGAACAGCAGATGCGCCCCGCTCACATGCACGAACCCTGCCGTGATAAGCCGGGCGTACTGCCGATGACGCAGCACCAGATACGGCCTGAACGCCAGGCGATCCATGAGGGAGCGGTCAAAGAATAGCGTATAACCGCTCGTCAGCAGAATGGCGACAAGCAGAAACAGGGTAACCGGCGAATCGGAAAAAGCGGACATGCGTGCTACGCCGGCACTGCCGCGATGTGGTCCGTGATGGATTCGAACAGATACTTCCCGTCGGCACTTCCAAGCATCCCCTCCGCACAGCGGTCGGGATGCGGCATCATGCCCAGCACGTTACGCCCCTCGTTCACGATACCTGCAATGTGGCGGGCCGACCCGTTCGGGTTCGCTTCCGGCGCAAGTTGCCCCGCTGCGTCGCAATACCGGAACACGACCCGTCCCTCGCCCTCGAGCCGGTCCAGCACCTCGTCCGAGGCGAAATAATTCCCCTCGCCATGCGAAATCGGGATACGGACGACCTGCCCCTCCTCCAGTCGAGTGGTATACGGCGTACGGGCATTTTCGACCAGCAAGTGAACCTGCTTGCACACGAAGCGAAGCGAAGCATTTCGCATCAGGACACCCGGAAGCAAACCCATCTCGCAGAGCATCTGGAATCCGTTGCATATACCGAACACCAGCCCGCCGTTCGCGGCGAACCGGGCTACATCCTGCATGACCGGGGAAAATCGCGCAATCGCTCCGGAGCGCAGATAATCCCCGTACGAAAAACCGCCGGGCAGAATGACCACATCCACATTGCCGACGCTGCTTTCCTTGTGCCAGATGAAACGAACGGCTTGCCCGAACACATGCTTCGCGGCATGATAGGCGTCATGATCGCAATTGGACCCGGGAAAGACGATAACGCCGAACCGAACGGCCATGGAGTATATGGAAAAGATTTTACGAAAAATGACCCATCGGCAGCGTGTGCGCGTCACGGCAAATCGCAACGGGGAACGAATATCCGGCAAGGCGTTCGAATATCTGCCGATTACAGGCGCAGAAAAACATCCGTGCCGAACGGGACTACCGTGTAAGGCTACAATATACTAAAGCCCGCGCGCTGCACGCAGCGCCTTCCGCGCAAACGAGCAAGAACCGCATATGAATTATCGTCGTTTTGGACGCCTCGACTGGGAAGTCAGTGACATCGGATACGGGATGTGGGGCATGGGAGAATGGCCGGATTCCGATGATACTGAATCCATGAACTCCATGCACCGGGCCATTGCGCTGGGATGCACCTTCTTTGACACGGCGCTGGCCTATGGAGAAGGACATAGCGAGCAGTTGCTGGCCAGGCTGGTAGCGGCGCACCCGGATAAAACCCTGTATACGGCTTCCAAGGTGCCTCCGAAGAATCGCCAGTGGCCCAGCCGGCGGGGATACACGCTGGACGAGGTGTTTCCGCCCGACTATGTGAAGGCGTCTGTCGAGCAAAGCCTCGAAAATACGGGACTCGCCCATATTGACCTGATGCAACTGCACGTATGGGAAGACGACTGGCTCGACGATGACAGGTGGATCGGCACGCTGGAGGATTTTCGGCGGCAGGGCCTTATCCGGGGGATAGGTATCAGCCTGAACCGGTGGGAACCCTGGAACGGGGTAAAAGCGGTCCGGAGCGGTCTGGTGGACGCCGTGCAGGTCATCTATAACATCTTCGACCAGGCGCCCGAAGACGAATTGTTTGCGGCGTGTACGGAAATGGATGTCGCGGTCATTGCCCGGGTTCCTTTCGACGAGGGCGGATTGACGGGAAACCTTACTAAAGACATGTCCTGGCCGGAAGGCGACTGGCGTAACCTCTACTTCGTACCGGAGAATCTCGTCCCGACGGTCGAGCGCGCCGAAGCACTGAAAACGATACTGCCCGAAGGCATGAGCCTGCCGGAAATGGCGCTGCGATTCATTCTTTCGCACGACGCCGTATCGACCATTATTCCCGGTATGAGAAAGCTCCGCCACGTCGAGGCCAATATCGCCGCGAGCGACAAGGGCGCACTGGATGCCGACCTCCTGGACACACTCCGTGCGCACCGCTGGGATCGGGAACCCACAGAATGGTCACATTAACGCCTGCCCTGTACGCCGCATGATCCCGCGGGAACTGTTCAGAAAAATTCGGCGGATCGAAATCCGCACAAAAGGGCTCGTCAATAATTTCTTCGGGGGCGAATATCACTCGGCCTTCAAGGGGCTGGGAATCGAATTCTCGGAAGTGCGCCCGTACCAGGTGGGGGACGACATCCGCTCGATCGACTGGAACGTTTCTGCGCGTACCGGAGAAACCTATGTGAAGGTGTTCGAGGAGGAACGCGAGCAAACGCTCATGCTGGTAGTGGATGTATCCGGATCGGAGGATTTCGGATCGCAAGCGCAGTTCAAACGAGAGGGAGCAGCGGAGATCTGTGCGATCATCGGGTTCAGCGCCATTTCCAACAACGATAAGGTGGGACTCCTGCTGATCTCGGATCAGGTCGAACTTTTCGTGCCCCCGAAGAAGGGGCGCCGGCATGTATTGCGCCTGCTCCGGGACCTGTTTGCCCACGAACCGGAATCCCGGAAAACCGATCTTGCAGCCGCGCTGCATTATCTGCCCCGCATGCTTAATCGCCGCTCCATCGTGCTCGTCATCAGCGATTTCATGGACGAGGGATTCGAGAAGGCGTTGCGGGTAGTGGCCCGACGGCACGATACCATCGGCGTGCGGCTCGAGGACCCCCGCGAACATACCTTGCCGCGCATGGGACTGGTCGAACTGACCGATGCGGAAACCGGCGAAACGGTTGTCGTGGACACGAACGACCGGCGGGTGCGCGAAACATTCGCCGCCTCCGCCGAGGCGCGCCGGGCAGAACTCGACGAACTGTTCCGGCGCATCGGTATGGATCATGTGACCATCCGCATGGACGAAGGGTATGTGGAGCCCCTGATCCGGTTCTTCCGCCACCGAAACAGAACGAGGGCATGATGCGGGGCAAATCCGGAGCAGCTTCCCTGGGGCGGAGGATGTTTTTTTCCGCTCGAACGGGCACAACCCGGATACGAGGGATCGGGATATGCCTGCTCTGGGCGGCTTTTATCTGGATAGCCCGGCCGGCCGCCGGGCAGGATGCTTCTCCGGAGAACACAACACGGGAAGTGCAACTGCATGTCCTGACGGACAGCGTAGCGATCGGCGAGCAATTCTTTCTTGCAGTGACCGCTCGGCACGACACAGCCGAGACGGTCTCTTTTCCGCTCCCGGACAATGGAGAAGTGCTCGCTTTCGGAGACGTGGAGGCACTGGAAGCAGTAATGCACGAACGCCTGCTCCCGGACGGCGTGCAGGTGGACAGTTCGGTCTATCTGGTAACCACGTTTGCGCTCGACACCGCCCGCGTCGCCCCGATCCCGGTCGCATTCACGGCAGGCGACGATGTGCTCATCGTCCGTACCGATTCGACGTGGATTCCCGTCCACTCCTTCGTACCGGAAAACGCCGAGAACATCCGGGACCTTGCGCCGCTCATATCGTTTCCACGATCCGTATGGTGGATTGTGGCGGGCATTGCCCTGTTGCTGCTCCTGGCGGCAGGCATCGCCTGGTGGATTCGCCGGCGGCGAAACCGGGATGACGAGTACGAAACGGAGCGCATCCCCACGATTCCTCCCGACCAGGAAGCCTATAATCGACTGGACGCCCTTGAAAAAAGGGACCTGTCGGATCGACGGAACATGCCGCTTTTCTACGACGAATTATCGGGAATCCTCAGAACGTACGTCGCCCGACGCCTGCATGTGCAGGCGTTGGAAATGACAACCGGCGAAACCGTCGCCCGGCTCCGGCAACAGGATATGCCCGACAGCCCGACGATCAGCCGGTTTCGGAATGTACTCGTAGCCTGCGATTACGTGAAATTCGCCGATGGCCGCCCCCCTGCGAAACAGGGTAAAGAGCTAATCGGTACGTCTCGTAGTATCATTGAAACGATGGAAATGCAGGCGCGCGCAGCGGAAGAAGCAGCCGCAGAAGAAACGGCCCGCAACAGCGATCCGCATTTCACGGTTTCCCCGGAATGATATGCAATTCGCACAACCTGAGTGGTTCTGGCTTTTTGCGCTCGTTCCCTTTGTAGGGGGATGGGTGTGGTGGCACGAATTCCGTAGGCGCAAAGGTATGCGCTTCAGCGGCATCGACCCGGTGCGCAGCACACCCAAATCATTGTGGGTACGTTTGCGCGAATTGCCCGCTGTACTCAGGATCGGTGCGGTAGCGCTCGGCATACTTGCCCTTGCCCGTCCGCAGGAACGGGACACAATCCGCGAGCGCTATGCGGAAGGCGTGGATATTGTCCTTGTGCTCGACACCTCTACATCCATGCGGGCCGAGGATTTTTCCCCGAATCGTTTCGAGGCGGCCCGCGATGTGGCAGCGGAGTTCATCGAATCACGCACATCGGACCGTGTGGGCCTCGTGGTGTTCGCGGCGAAAGCCTACACACAGACGCCGCTGTCACTCGATTACAACTTCCTGCTGCGCATGCTCGATGAAGTGGAGGTAGGCGTGATTGAAGACGGCACCGCCATCGGCACGGCCATCGCCATGGGCGTGAATCGCCTCAAGGACAGCGCCGCCGAAAGCAAGGTGCTGATTCTGCTCACGGACGGGCAAAACAACCGAGGCGAGATCGATCCCGTAACTGCCTCGGAAGTGGCGCAAGCGATGAATGTGCGCATCTACTCGATCGGTGTGGGCACGCATGGGGAAGCTCCGTTCCCCTTCGACGATCCCTTCGGAGGCCAACGGCGGCAGATGATCCCTGTCGAGATCGACGAGGATATGCTTTCGTCCGTAGCGGAAAAAACAGGCGGGCGCTATTTCCGCGCCACGAACAAGGAAGCGCTCCAAAACATCTACGCGGAAATCAGCGAACTCGAAAAAACGGAAGTAGAGGAGCGCTTCTACACGGACTACACAGAGCGCTACGCGGTCTTTCTGTGGCCCGCCTTCGGTCTGCTGCTGCTCGAACTCCTGCTCTCCGGCACGCGTCTGCGGCGCACCCCCTGACCTGTATGGACTGGCTGTATCCTGAATATCTCTGGACTGTGGCGGCAGCCCCTGCGCTGGCCGCAGTCCTTTTCCTTTGGGCGGCACAGAAACGCCGCGAGGCGATGCGGCGGTTCGGTCTCCGGGATACCGTGGCTCGCCTCACACCGGAAACCAGCGCACGGCGCCGGCGATGGAAAGCAACCATCGTGACATGCGCTATCGCCCTGGTTGCTCTTGCGCTGGCCGGACCGCGCTTCGGTACGCAACTCCGCGATGTGAAGCGTGAAGGGGTCGATCTTGTCATCGCCCTCGATGTGTCCGCTTCCATGCTGGCCGAAGACGTGGCTCCGAATCGCCTTGATCGCGCCAAAAACGAAATCCGAAAATTGCTGGACGAGCTGCGCGGCGACCGGATAGGTCTGGTTATCTTCGCCGGGGACGCCTTCTTGCAATGCCCACTCACGACAGATTACTCCGCAGTGCGCCTCTTCCTCGACGTAGCCGGTCCGGAAGCCATCGCGGTGCCGGGCACCGATTTCGGAGCCGCCCTGGACATGGCGGTACAAGCTTTCGATATACCGGCTGAATCTGCGGATGACGGGCGCAGCCGCGCGTTGCTCTTCGTGTCGGATGGAGAAAACCACGTAGCGGACATCGAAGAGTTGGCTGACCTGGCTCGCGACGAAAACATCGTCATGTATGCTGCAGGCGTGGGCGAAACGGACGGAAGCCCGATCCCCATCTACCAGAACGGTCGACGAATCGGGTTCAGGGAAAATGCGGACGGGAATATTGTAAGCACCCGCCTCGAAGAAAACGGCCTGCGGCAACTGTCCGACGGGGGCGCATATTTCCGCATTGCCCGCACTTCCAGCTCCCTTTCCAAAATAACGGAGGCCTTGGAACGTTTGGAAAAAAGTGAGTTTGCTCAGGAAGAATTCGAGGAATACGACGAAAAATTTCAATGGCCGCTGGCGCTTGCCCTGTTGCTGTTGCTGATTGAACGATCCATTCCGGACCGGCGTACAAACCGCAACACGAATCGCCCCGGATCCGCTTGAAAAGCATCCGTATCATGTCCGTTTTCGCTATCCTTTTTTTGCTGCAATCCGCAGCTGCCCCTCCTGTCGCACAAGATGCGCAAGACGAAGCATCCGGAACTGCTCCGCCTGCCATGGAGCAGACACAGGAACCCGAAGCATCATCCGACGGACTATGGGCGCCAAGCGGCAAACGGGACGGACGACGCGGTAACGACCTGTACCATCAGGAGGCCTACGCCGATGCCGCAACTGCCTATGCCGGCGGTATCGCCATCCTCCCCGACAATGCCGAACCGCGCCTGCGCTATGGCCTGCGCAACAACCTTGGAGCGGCGCTCCTCAAGTCGGGCAACGCCGAATCCGCCCGCCAGACGTTCGATCAGGCCATTGCGGAAGCCGGAGAAACCGGCGAAGAAATCGATGTTGCCCGATCAGCCTACAATGCCGGGAACGCCGCCTTTGCCGCGCAAGACCTTGAAGGGGCGCTGTCATACTACCGCCATAGCCTGCTCCGGAATCCGGATAATGCGGATGCCCGGTTCAACTACGAATTCGTGAAACGCCGCATTGAGGAGCAGGAACAACAGGAACAGCAAAACAACCAGCAACAAGAGCAGAATCAGGAGCAGGAACCACAGGAATCCGGCAACGACAACAGCAACGACAGCCAGAGCGAACCGCAACAGGACGAAAACGAGCCGCAACAGCAAAGCGGACAGAATGAGCAACAGGGCGAAAACGAAGGGCAACAAAGCGAATCTCCACAGGAGCAACAGCAGGAACAGCAACCCCGGAACAGACAAACCGGAGAACAGCAACTGAGTCAGGCCCAGGCCGAGCGCATCCTGCAAGCCCTGGAACAGGAAGAAGGCAATCTGCTACGAGAAATTCAGCGTACCGAGAGCCGCCCGCACCGGGTGGAAAAAGACTGGTAGAAAAAGGCAGGATGTGCGATGAAAAAACTCTTGTTGCATATCGGGGTGCTGATCCTGTTCGGAATACCGGCGGCGTATGGACAGGATATCGAAGTCCGCGCCACGGTCAACGAAACGACCATCGGTACACAGGAGCAACTGATTTTCAGCGTAGAAGTCGCAGGAGCCGGATTTTCCGGTGTCGAAACCCCGTCCCCACCGGAGGCTGAAGGGCTGGCGCTCCTGCAAAGCACCCCGAGCGTACACCGCAACATGACATTCACGAACGGGGCACTGGAGCAAAGTGTAACGTTCCGCTGGAGCTACCGCCCGCTCGAGGAAGGCCCGGCCCGCCTTCTTGCCACCAGCGTGACCGTGGACGGACAGACCTGGGAAACACAGGCCCTGGAAATCGTCGTAGTGGATCAGGCTCAACGCCCGCAGCAACCACAGCCCCAGGCTTCAAACTGGCCCTTTGGCGCACCCTCCCCTACCTGGCCTCAGGGCAGGGAAGAAAACAACGTACCTGCGGTTCTCGAACCGAACGATTTGTTTATCCGCGCCGTGCCCAGCGCCACCACAGCATACCAGAACGAACAAATTGTCGTCGAGTATCTGCTGTATTTCCGGGACGGTATCCAGCTGCGTCACAGTCGCCTTGCGGGTTCCTGGGATGCCGAGGGGTTCTGGCGCGAGGAATTCGAGATCGACACGCGCCCCCTGCCCGAAAATGTGGTGGAGAATGGATTACTCTACCACACCATTCCGCTGAAACGGGTTGCTATCTTCCCGACCCGGCCGGGCTCGCTCACGGTCGATGCGCTCGAAGTCGAATCCGAGGTGCACCTGCCGTCCGGAACACGAAACAGCCCATTCGACCGGCTTTTTTCGTTGCGCGGGCAATTCCAGCCTGTCGAGATTGCCTCCGAGCCGCTTGGCCTGCGTATTGCCCCGCTGCCTGAAGGGGCGCCGCCCGCTTTTTCGGGAGCCGTCGGTGCCTGGAACGTAACGGCTTCTGTCAACAAGACGGACGTGGAGGTAGGCGAACCGCTGCATATTGTCGTTACTATTCAGGGTTCCGGCAACGTAGCCACGCTGGACGAACCGGCATTTGCCCCCCCGGGAGCCTTCGAACGGTACGAACCGAATATCGAAACAACTATCAACCGGGGAGGACGACGCATACAGGGCCGCAAGACCTTCGAGTATGTCGTGATCCCACGCGCCAATGGATCGTTCGATATACCTCCCGTTACATTCGTCTGGTATGATCCCGGACAGAATAGATATGTGACGCAACAGGCCGAACTGCCCGTTATTCGCGTTACCGGTTCGGTGGAAGCGTTGGCGGCAGGAACCACCGCCGCAGGCTTCCCCATAGATGACATCGCTGGTATACTGACCACCGCCGGCAGTTGGCGGCCGGTCGAAGAAACGCCCCTGTACCGACACGCCTGGCCGTATGCCGCGCTCCTGTTCCCGCCGGGCTTCCTGCTCTTTCTATATGTCCGGCGGCGTCATGCCGATCGGCTGTCGAGCGATATGGAGTATGCACGCGGCAGAATAGCGCACCCGCTGGCTCGCAAGCATCTGCGGCAAGCCGGGAAATTGCTGGAAAGCGCACAGCCTATCGCCTTTTACGAAGAAATAGAACGGGCGCTGAGTGGTTTCATCGGCAACCGGCTGAACGTTCCTGAAACAGGATGGACACGCGACCAACTGGACGCTTGCCTGCACGCCGCCGGGGTAACAACCAGTGTTCGCGGGCTGCTACGGGAACTCCTCGACGAATGTGATCAGGCCCGGTTCGCGCCCGTACTCCCCGACCGTACAGCCATGGAAAGTGCGCAGGAACGGGCGGCTTCGCTGATTGTCTCCGTGGACGAAGCCGTCACATCGACCCGCAACGGAAAAACGACCGGAGCAAACAAGGCCGCAATACTCGGACTGCTCACCCCCCTGCTGTTTCCTTGCATGCTCCCCGTACAGGCGCAAGACATTCCGGAAGCAGTGCGCCATTTCGACGAAGGAAACCGTTTCTTCCGCGAAGGCGCCCACATGGATGCCGTGACCAGCTACCAGCACGCCCTTGAAGCCAGATACGCAAGCGGCGCCTTGTACTACAACATGGGGAATGCATATTTCCGACTGGACGAAATCGGACAAGCCATCCGGTTTTACGAAAAGGCCCGGCGATACATGCCGGAAAGTGAAGAACTGGCGCATAACCTCGCTATCGCCCGGGACCGGACCACCGACAGTTTCTCGCAACTGCCCGCCCCCTTCTGGCGCCCGGCATGGAACCGCCTTGTTCGCACCCTGTCTCCGACCGGTATCTTCCTGTTCGGACTGTTGGGCTATGGGGCGGCCTCTGCAGCCCTTGCCATGCGCATCCGCCGTACCCGGTCTCCATGGTTGCGGCGTGCAGTGCTGGCCGGAATAGTGAGTGCCGCCCTTTTTGTCCCGTCCGGGTTCGTTGCATCCTGGGAAGAAACGCACACGGTGCAGGCTGTTATGCTGGCGGACACAACAGACTTGACAGACCGCCCGGACGGATCGTCTACAGACCTGACCGTACACGAAGGCGCTGTCGTCGAGGTCGTAACGGTCCGGGCTGCCTGGAGCGAAGTGCGCTTGCCAAACGGCGTCCAGGGCTGGGTTCCTACCAGCGCCTACGGCGAAATTTAGGGCCTGTTAACCCTATGCAGCAATGCTCTGTTCGTCAGGCACGGCGTCAATCAAGGCGCGAGGAGTGAAGTTTGGTGGTTCCAAATGAGCGACGAGCAACGAAGAGTGACGCCGTGACCGGCGGAACCCGAAGGGCGGGGGTACATTTGTTTTCGTGTGCGTACCGAGTGAAACAGCCGACGAGACATTGACAACCGGCCCCGTACAGAGTATTCTGTACTTACCGGTTCACGCCCCCTCCGGTCCTACAGAGCCGTCTCGCCAACATGTCCGAACATAGGTATCTCGTCACCGCACGCAAGTACCGCCCGCAGCGGTTCGACGAACTGGTGGCGCAGGAGCACGTTACGGAAACCCTCCGTAATGCGATTCGATTGGACCGGCTGGCCCATGCGTATCTCTTCAGCGGACCGCGCGGCGTCGGCAAGACCACTGCAGCGCGCATTCTGGCAAAGGCCATCAACTGCACCAGCGCGCCGGAAGAGCGCGACGGGGAGGCGGAACCGTGCCGCGCCTGTGAACAATGCCACACGTTCGAAGAAGGGCGCAGTCTGAACGTCATTGAGATCGACGCCGCCTCGAACAACCGCGTAGACGATATTCGCGACTTGAGGGAAACGGTGCGTATCCCCCCGCAGGGCGCCCGCCGAAAGGTGTACATCGTAGACGAGGTGCATATGCTCTCGACGGCAGCCTTCAACGCGCTCCTTAAAACCCTGGAAGAGCCGCCGCCCCATGTCCTTTTCATCTTCGCAACAACCGAGCCGCACAAAGTACTTCCTACCATCCTGTCCCGGTGCCAGCGGTTCGATTTTCGTCGTATTTCCGTACCTGAAATCGTTGCCCGGTTAAGCGATATCTGCAAAGAGGAAAACATCCGTGCGGACGAAGCTTCTCTGCTGCTCATTGCACGCAAGGGGGATGGCGCACTCCGGGATGCGTTGTCGGTATTCGATCAAGCCATTTCGCTGTGCGGTTCGGACATTGCCTACACAGAGCTCGTCAAGGCGCTTGGCGTGGTGGACATCGACAGGTATTTCGAAGTGACGGACCGGGTCGCTGCGCGCGACATGGGAGGCATGTTGCAACTGGTCGAAAACGCGATCCGGGCCGGGCATGACCTCCAGGAGTTTCTGGCCGGGCTGACAGAGCACCTGCGCAATCTTCTTGTTGCGCACACGATGAAGAATACCGAACTGATCGAGGCGGCGGAGGCGACCCGAAAACGCTATGCCGAAGCGGTGGCGCCTTTTTCGGAAATGGACCTCCTGCGCCTTCTGACGCTCGCCGCCAACGCGGAAAGCACGCTCAGAAATAGTATACAGCCGCGCCTGAAGGTAGAAACAATTCTGCTGAACATGGCGATGGTCACGCTGGGTGCAGACCTGCGCGAGGCGCTTGAAAAGATAGATCGGCTGGAAGCTGCAGAACCGGACAGGGAGTCTCCCGGCAACGCAAAGGCCAGGGCGACGGCAAGCCAACGCCTCTCGGGAAAAACCGCATCGACTACGCGCAAAACCCCGACTTCATCCCCCCCAAAAAAACAAGACACCCCGACGCCTCGTGACGCCGACCCGCATACGCCCCCGGGGAATACTGAACAAAAGGCCGCGTCGCAAGCACCGCCTCTCCGGAAAGACGAACATCCTTCGGAATTGGCGCCACCTGCGACGCCACCTCCCGCGGCCGCGCCTGCAGAAGCCCCGGGGCCTGTCCGGCAACCTGATGCTTTCCCCTCCATTGCCGACACCCTGTTCGGTAAACCCCTGATTCCACGCGACAGCACGTCGCCCGAAGAAACCCTGAACGCCGCTGGCGGACAGGATCTCGCAGCCGAAGTGGACACTGCCGTCCTTGAAACGGTCGAAACAGACACAAGCGTCACCCCGGACGAGAATACAAACCCCATTGTAACCATCTGGAACGACCTGTTGGAGCACGTCAAGGAGGATAAAATACAGATATGGTCCATGCTGCATCGAGCGCAGCCGGAAGACTACGACGAGGGTATTATTCATATCGCTGTCCCGGACGATTTCCACCGGCGCGTATTGAACGAACGCGCCGGCTACATAACGGGGCAACTGAAATCACTGGCGAGTGTGCCGATCCGGGCGATTCAATGCATAGTACGCGAAGACATGAACACCCCCGGAGCAGACGGCGCGCCCGAAACCGCCGCCGATTTTGATCCGTACGAATACATGGAACGCAAGCGCAAGGAAAATCCGGTGGTGCGTGAAATTTTCGACCAGTTCGGTGGGGAACCCGTCTGGTGATACTTGCAATGTGTGCACCCGTGATCGGGCGCTAAAGGCCCTTGATTTTCAGAAAACGGTAAATGGTATGCCTGATGGCGTAAATATGGCCGACATGTTCGGCATGGTCATGGAAATGCAGAAGAAGTTGAAGGAGGCGCAAGAGAACCTTGCCACAAAGACCGTTACAGCCGAGTCCGGCGGCGGTATGGTCAAGGTGACCGCCAACGGCGCTCGTCGTATCACGAATATCCGTATTGAGCCGGATGCTGTCGATTCCGAAGACGTTGAATTGCTGGAAGACCTTGTTGTAGCCGGAATAAACAAGGCCCTTGATGAAGCCGAGGAGATGGCAAACAAGGAAATGGGCGGTATTGCAGGCGCCATGCTACCTCCGGGTATGGGATTGCCTGGATTGAACCTGTAAACGAAAATTTGCGGTAAGGCCCCCGCATCATCTGAACGCCCCCCTGAAACAGTACGTGCGCGCATGGGATTCACTTCCGAATCGGTTGAGGCGCTTGTCGAGCAGTTTTCCAAACTGCCCGGCATCGGGCGAAAGACAGCGCAGCGGCTGGCTGCCCATGTGCTTAAAATGTCCCGCGCCGAGATCGCAGACCTGGCGCACACGCTGATCAAGGTCAAGGATACCGTTAAGCAATGCTCCGTTTGCTGCAACGTAACCGATGCGGACCCTTGCGCCATCTGCAGTTCACCGCAACGCGACCATGCCGTAATTTGTCTCGTGGAAGAAGCCAATGACGTCCTGGCGATCGAGCGCCTCAATGAATACCGGGGCGTATATCATGTACTGGGAGGAGCCATCTCGCCACTGGACGGCATAGGCCCGGAAGATCTCCACATCACCGAACTCCTGCAACGCATCGACCCGACACACAAGCAGGCCGCTGCGCCGGTATCGCAAAACGGGCGGGCGCCTGCCGGGGATGACCCGGACGATGCACACGTTCCGAATACACATATCCCTCCAAAGGAAATTATTTTTGCACTGAATCCTACAGTAGAAGGAGACACCACGGTATATTACCTCTCTCAATTGCTCAAACCCGCCGGTGTGCGCCTGACGCGCATTGCCCGGGGCCTGCCCATAGGAGGAGACCTCGAATATGCCGACGAAGCCACGCTGGCACGCGCCCTCGAAGGCCGCGGCGACCTCTGACCGCCCATGTTAACGCGCCGAGGGTCTACGCTCCTTGCCGTTCCCGTCCTGCTCGTACTTGTAGCGTACGTACTCTACCCGAGCCTGCGCACGTTCGAATTGGGCCTGACTGCAGAAAACTACTCCCGACTGTTTTCTTCCTGGTCGTCGGCAAACGTACGGGCCCTGTTCAATTCCGTATTCATCTCCGTGGCTACCGTGCTCGGGGGAGGCATACTGGGCACGACGCTGGCCTGGTGTTTTCATCGCTTCCGGTTCCCGCTGCGCAGTACGCTGATGGCGGTCGCTGCCTTCCCTCTTGCACTGCCTCCCCTCGTAGGCGTGCTTGCCTTTCTCTTCCTGTACGGCGAAAGCGGTATCCTCCCTCGGGTGCTTCAGGACCTGTTCCGTCTCGCCGATGCGCCGTTTGCATTCGAGGGCCTCTCCGCCGTCTGGCTCGTGCATGTCTATGCCATGTACGTCTATTTCTACCTGTTTGTCCTGTCGGCTCTCGGCAACGTGGACAAGAGCCTGCCCGAAGCTTCCGCAGATCTTGGCGCCTCCGGACCCACCACGTTCCGGCGCGTGATCCTTCCGCAACTGAGGCCAGCGCTTGCCGGAGCTGCCCTGCTCGTTTTCATGATCTCAATGGCATCCTTTACGGCGCCGCTCCTTTTCGCCGGCACAGAGAGTTTCCTGACACTGCAAATTTACAACTACAAGACGAATGGCAACCTCCCTCTGTCGGCGGCTGTCTCCGTCCTGCTGACTGCAATATGTCTGTTGTTTCTGTTTCTGCTGGAAAGCCGGCGCAGGCGTAGTGTGCAGGGAGCGGCAAAAGGAGTCGCCGCCCCGCCGGTACCCGTTCGAAGCGGGATCGGTCGTATCGTTGCCGTCGCAGCAGCCCTGCCCATGCTGGCATTTTTGCTTTTGCCCGTGGCGACCGTCATACTGATCTCGTTTGCACAGGAAGGAAGCTGGACCTGGCAGATCTTTCCCACGGCATATACCTTCGACAACTATACAGCGCTTTTTCGTGATCCGGACGTACTCGATCCCATCTGGAACAGCTTGCGCATGGCGCTTGTCGCGACCGCCGGAAATATCGTATTCGGGGTAGGAGCCGCCCTGTACATCGCAAAGGGGAAAATTCCGGGACGCGGACTGGCGCGATTGCTCACGGCCCTCCCGTTCGCCATTCCGGGCACCGTGATTGCGGTAAACCTGATCGTTACTTTCAACGAACCTACCCTGCCTGCGCTGAACACTATACTCGTCGGAGGATTCTGGATTTTGCCCCTGGCGTATTTCATTCGCCACATCCCCTTCGTCGTGCGCTCGACCACAGCAGCGCTCGAACAATTCGATGATCGTCTTGCGGAAGCTTCCGCCGACCTCGGCGCACGATTCGCCACCACGTTCCGCCGCATCGTGCTACCGGCCATCTCGCCAGGTATCTGGGCCGGCGCCCTGCTTACCTTCGTTGCATCGGTGGGCGAATTCGTTTCTTCCATTATGCTGTATGTTTTCGACAACCGTCCGATCAGCGTGGAAATCCTGGCTCAGTTACGCCTTTACGACTTTGGCGCCGCAGCAGCCTATAGCGTATTCCTGATGCTGTTGATTGGACTGGCCACTGTAGCCGTAGGAAGATCGGGCACATCCATTATATAGGATACTCTGATCAAAACCACTTCGCTCAGCACTTCACGTTCGCACGTGAAGCGCCCTTCGGGAAGCCGTACGAAAACACCACCATACTGCGCAGATTGCCGCCGGAAATGCGCGCAGGGAACTATTTCACTCCGGTTCGTAGGAAAGAACTCCTGTCGAACCGGCAACGCCCCTGTTCTGCAAATTTCTTTTCCGAACAGGCGCTCCGCCCAACTCGACACCTTCACCCGGATCTGCGATCAAATCCCCTATCGCCTGCGCGCACTTCTGTTACCGTTTCTCGTAAACAAGGGGCTCATCAACAACCGCCCCACCGGACGATAAAACACTCCCCAGCGAGCTGTCAGTGCCGCCATCAGGGCACTGCAAAATCGCCACGGAGTAATCGGATCGTCTATACATCGTAGTTACCCACGATCATCGCGAAGAAGTCGGGTGAGTTCGCACGCCGTACGCATAACGGGACAAAAACGTCCCGGTCGCATGGATGCACCACGCGTGCATGCGGCGGGCGCCATCATCATGGCGCTCCTGTTGCAAGGCATGGCGGCGCACTATAGCAGCGCACAGGTTTCTCCGCCGCCGAAGGACGACCCCGTTTCCGATACGGAGGCCCCCACATTCGAGACGATTTTCGGCAATGACGGCGAGGCGGCCGACACGGACACCCTCACATTCGATGTGATTTTCGGTAACGCCGCCGGGAGAGCCGACACGACCGATACCACGGCTTTCCGCCGGGCGGATTTCTACCTGCCGTCCACACAGCCCGACCACCAGATGGCGTCCCCGGTCCAACGGGCCCGCCGCCCCTTCTTCCCTGCACTGGGCAACTACTGGCGGCACGAGGTCGAGCTCGACTCCACCCGGCAGGAATTCATCGTCCGCGAATTCGTCGGAGAAAATGAGGTGCGATATCCGCTCGCCATCGACTTCGAAACATACCGGCAGCGCCGCCTGAACTCCTGGCTCAGCGACAACTGGCGTGTCATCAGCGAGCAAAGAGCCCAGCGACGGCGACAGCGAGCCCGAGGCGGTATCGGATTCAATATTGCTATACCCGGCGGGCGGCAAAGCGCCTTCAGTACCATATTCGGCGCAAACACCGTGAGCCTTCGCGTAAACGGACAGGCCAGTATCCAGGCCGGCTTCGATTACCGTAAAAGCGACCAGCAAGTGGCTATTGCGGGACGATCCGCACGAATTTCTCCGGAATTCAATCAGGATATCCGACTCGGCATCACGGGCTCGATCGGCAGCAAACTCGACATCGATGTGGACTGGGATACGCAGAATCAGTTCGAATTCCAGAACCAGCTCCGGCTACAGTACACAGGAGAAGAAGACGAAATTATCGAGAATATCGAAGCCGGAAACGTCAACCTGTCGACGCCTTCGCGCCTGATTCGCGGCGGCCAGAGTCTATTCGGCATCAAAAGTGAATTCAAGCTGGGCGGCTGGCATCTGACGACGGTGGCAAGCCAGCAGGAAGGCCAGACGAACAGCCTGTCCATCGAGGGTGGAGCCCAGACGACGGAGTTCGACATGAAGCCGACGGAATACAACGAGAATACGCACTATTTTCTTGCCTATTATTTCCGCAACCGTTGGGAAGACGCCCTGCAAAGCCCTCCGCAGGTACTCGTCGCGAACGGTTTCGAAAGCATCACCGACATCGAGGTCTGGAAACTCGAGCGAACCAGCGCCGAAGAGGAAAATGTGCGGCAGGCCGTTGCGCTGGTCGATCTTGGAGAACCCCAGGATGTCGTACGTCTGGCCAACGACTATACGGCGCAAACCCTTCCCGGTACCGATGTCTGGCGATACCCGCAAACCACGCTGGATGCGGAGGTCCGGGACGGCAGCGCCAAGCCACAGGACTATCTGACCTCACTGGGTCTGGGTGACGACGACTTTCAGGTGGGTAAATTCAAAAAACTCCGACCGGGGAACGACTTTGACTTCGATAATGTGCTCGGGTATATCTCCTTGCGGCAGCGCATGCAGGAAAACGAGGCGCTGGCCGTGGCTTTTCGTTTCCGGGCGAATGGGCAAACGTATCAGGTGGGAGATTTTTCCTCGGAAACGGGAGGCGCATCCGGAGGACAAAATGCGGACCGTCTTGTACTGAAACTGCTCAAGCCCGTGCAACTGCGCCAGCCCAATCCCGAAGGGGATTTCAACCCGGCCGCATGGTATCTCGAGTTGCGCAACATTTACCGGATACCCGGCCGGGGGTTGAACCCGAACGACTTCGAACTCCAGGTGGAATACCAGCCCCCGGGTAGTCCGGCAGCTACCGTCATACCCGAACTGAATAGCAACAGACGGCAAACGCTTCTTCAACTCCTCGGTCTCGATCGCCTCAACACAGACGGCGCGGAACGCCCCGACGACCTGTTCGATTATCTCGTCAACTTCACGATCAAACCTTCGAAAGGCGAGCTCATCTTCCCCTGGCTCGAACCTTTCGGGAGCCATATAGAACACATTATTGACGGCCTGGACATACCCGAAAGCCAAAAACAGGCGCGCAAAAACAAATTCGCGTATGCCGGTCTCTATACGCAAAAGAAAGAACTGGCTGCTCGTCAGTCGCAATTCGACGTGTACCGTATCCGGGGGTCCTACAGAGGCGCCGTACAGGATTTCTATGACTTGCGCGCCTTTTCAGGGCTCATCGAAGGATCCGTTACCGTCACATCGGGTGGGAGCAGGTTAACAGAGGGCACTGATTTCGTAGTAGACTACCAGGGCGGCACGGTCACCATCATCAATGACGCCTACCTTATCGGAGGCCGGGCCATCGAAATCGATTACGAGCAGAACTCGTACTTCAACATCCAGAAAAAGACGTTGCTCGGCGCACGCCTCGATTATGTTTTCAGCGACGAACTCGCTTTCGGGGGCACGATGTTCAGACTGAACCAGAAATCCCCTATTGATAAATACCGCGTCGGAGAAGAGCCGATTTCGAACACCATCTGGGGACTGGATGGCCAACTGGACATAGAGCCTCTGTGGTTGACGCGCGCGGTCGACGCCATTCCTTTGATCCAGACCCGGGAGTCGAGCCATATCCGGGTATCCGGGGAATTTGCGCAACTCCGTCCCGGGGCAAACCCTACCACGGCCTTCGAACGGTCACGGAGGAATCTCAAAAAACTGGGCCAGGACTTCGAGGGCGACGAGTTGAGGGGCATTTCCTACCTCGACGATTTCGAGGGCTTCGAAAACACCTACTCGCTGCGGCAAGCCGGCGGGTGGCACCTCACTTCCGCTCCGGATTCGATCGGCGTATACCCTGCCGATTTTTCGGGTTTCACGGCGGATTCATTGCGCACCAACTGGCGCGCTGTGCTTGGCTGGTACTCGCTGCACCAGAACACGCTGGAGGATCTGATCGGGGAAAATACAAAATGTGATTCGCTGGACCCGGCCATTTGCCCGGTACGCATTGACCACGTATTGCCGAACAAGGATATCAGCAAGGAATCGTTCCCATATATCCAGCCGCTTGACGTCTACTTCACGCCCCACCAGCGCGGGCCGTACAACTACACGCGAGATCTCAAGGGCTTTCTCGATGAACCCAGGAACACATGGGGCGGCATGGTGCAGCGATTGCCGGAAGGGTACACCGATTTCTCGACCAAAAACATCGAATTTATCGAATTCATCGTAAAGGTGTATCCCCAAAGCGGCGGACGGGTTCACAGGGATGCGAAGTTGTTCGTGGATCTCGGGTCCATTTCGGAAGATGTGATCCCCAACGGCCTGCTGAACACGGAGGACGGTCTTACGCTCTCCAGCGCCAGCGCACGCGATCTGGATTCATGGAGCCGCACCGCCAGCGGTACGCAAAATATTACGATCGACGTGGACGGACAACGCACGGAAGACCTTGGTCTGGACGGGCTGGCTTCCTACTCCCCCTCCGATTACGACGATCTGATAACCGAGCAGGCGCATTTCAGCGACTTCCTCGATGCGCTCGACGACGGGGTGTCCGACCCCCGTTACCGCGCCGAGGCGGCAAAGGCCCGGCTCGACCCTTCGGGCGACGATTTTTTCTACTTCGGGGCAAACGAATACTTCGAAAACCCGGTGTATTACCCGAACCGCGCCAGCGTGCAGGAACGCTTCTCCCGTTACTTTCCGAGCACGGAGATTAACTCGTTCGAGGCCCAAAACAAACTGGCTCCCTCGCTATACGGCAAGAAGGGCAATTCGCGCCTTCCCGACACCGAGGACCTCAACCTCAACTCGGCAGCCGATACTGACAACAGCTATTTTCAGTACGAACTGCCTCTGGCGCCCGCTGCACTCGACTCCCTTGCCAGGCCGGAGCGTACGAACGATTATGTCGTAACGGAGATTGCACCGGGCGGCGGATGGTATCAGATCCGTATTCCCGTCCGGGATTTCACCCGCCGGGTCGGCAATATCCAGGACTTCAGCCTCATCGAATCGATCCGGATATGGACCACCGGACACGATAACCCGATAACCCTCCGCTTCCCGACGTTCGAACTGGTAGGGGCCCAATGGCAGAAATCCGAGGCGGTCACATTCGAACGAGGCCTCCCGACCGACATCCTGCGTGATCAGACACGCCTCTCCGTTTCGAGCATCAACAACGAGGAAAACAGCACCACGTACGCCACCCCCAACGGTACGATCATCAGCCAGATCCGCACCACTTCAGGAGAACTGCAAAACGCACGCGAACAAGCCATGGCGTTGCGGGTCGAGAACCTGATGCCCGGCAAGCAGCAGGCTATCTTCAAGACGTACCATCAGGAAGTCGATTTGCTGAAATACTCGAACCTGCGCATGTTTCTGCACATGCACGGCGAACGGGGGGACGGCGCACCTATCGAAGAACGGGACAATGTCCGCTTCTTCATGCGCCTCGGCGCCAACGAAACGAACGACTACTACGAGTACGAGATGCCGCTGTCCCCAAGTTCGATCTCTTCAAGGGACGCCGACGAAATCTGGCAGACCAGCCGCATGGTAGGGGGCGAGCTCATCGATCTGAATTCAGTGAACATCAAATTGGGCGCCCTGAACCAGCTCAAGGTATCGCGCGACGACCGGGCCTTCGCCACAGACAGCGTCTACTGGTCGGATGTTCACGATGTGCCGCTCAGTCCCGGCATTGCTGAATTCGCCCCGCCGGGCACGCGCCTCGGCGTCAAGGGAAAACCCTCCCTCGGGGGCATCAACACGATCGTACTCGGTATTCGCAACACAGCGGACTCGACCATTGCCGGCGTTCGGAACATCCGGCCCGAAGATATTCTTGGGGATGTGACGGTCTGGGTAAACGAATTGCGGGTGTCCGGCTACGACGAAACGAACGGCTGGGCCGCTATTGGAAACGCGGATATCAAACTGGCCGATTTCGCCACACTCAGGGCCAGTTGGAAACATCAGACCGACGGCTTCGGGGGCCTGGAAAGCACGTTGGGCGATCGCGAGCAGGATAAAATATTCAACTGGAGCGTTACAACCGATGTAAACCTCGACAAATTCATCCCGGAAAAATACGGCTGGACGCTTCCCGCTTCGGTCCAGGTATCCAATCAGACGACAACGCCTCGCTTTTCACCCAACCGGGGAGACATTCGCCTTGAAGAACTGCTTGACCAAACCGATCAGAACGACGGGTTGACTGAGGCGGAACGGGAGCAGAAAAAAGATGAGATCATCGAAGCGGCCCAAACCCGATCCGTCACACGCTCCTACAGCATACGCGTCGGAAAGTCGGGATCCGACTCGCGGGTGTTACGCAATACGCTGGACGGCATTTCCTTCAGTTTATCCTCCTCGGATGCGGCGGCGAGTAATCCATCCCAGCGGAAAAGGGACGGCCAGCGATGGAACTCCTCCCTCACTTATCGGGTGAACGTTCGGCGGCCGCGCACGGTGCGCCCGTTCTGGTTCCTCGGTGATATCCCTGTGCTGCGCACCCTCGGCGGGCTGAACTTCAATTATGCCCCCCGGGCCGTCACGACCGGAGCCACAGCGGCACGGAACTTCACCGTGTCGCAAGACCGCCGCCGCGAACTTCCCGATGAGACGGCGCCATCCTTGCCGGAACTGGTCGAATTTCCGCTGCGCCAGTCACACGCGCTTTCGCACCGGCGCAACGGCAGCATCCAATACGATCCGTTCCAGTTCCTCAACTTGTCGTATATAGCCAGCACCAGCCAGAGCCTGAATGCGGCGGGGGTGGATACCGTATTTACTGTAATCCAGGTGGACAGTCTGGGCAACGAAAGCTTTTTTGCGAACACGACAGAAACGGAAGCGCTCGCTTCGGGACTGATCGGCGAAAACGATACGCGGTACGAGGTCAGCGAACTGCGCCTGATCCGGGCGGGACAGGTTCTCAATCGCATTTTTTCAGGGCACGAAGGGGTTCGAACCGATCAGCACAACGAACAATTCACGGCCACCTTCAATCCCAGAATGCCCGCTTCCCTGGAGTGGTTTCATATCCAGAATATCACCTGGAGTTCGCAATTCACCTGGAGAAACGGTTCGGTTGGACGCAACACCGGCGCCTCTGCAAGCAACCAGTCCCAAGTGAGTGGAAGCAACACGGTGCGCCTTCAGGACCTGTTCCGAAAAATACCGCTCTACCAAGCCATGGAGGAGGCAGAGAACCAGTACCGGCAGGAAAAGGAGACCGAGCGTGCACAGCGCCAGCAGGAACGCGCTGCTGCGAGAGAGGAACGCAGGGCTATCCGGGAAGCGGAGCGTGAGGAAAGAAGACGCCTCAAACAGGAAGAAGAAGAGCGCAAGCAGCAGGAAAAGGCCGCTGCAGAGACGGCAGAAGAAGGAGCCGAAGAAGGTGAAGAGGACGATGCCATTCAGGAAGATGAAGAACTTCCCGACGAAGGGGAAGACGTACTGCTCGCACCGGAAGAAATACCGGTCGAAGGCGAGGGCGCACTGCCCATATCCGACGAACTGCCTGCACAAGAAGAAGACGCACCACCTGCCGGCGAAGTGGAAATTACCGGCGAAGCCGAAGAAGGGACGCCGGACGAAGAAGACGTTGAAGTGGAAACCGAAGAAGAGGATAGCGGTCCGAGTTTCTTCACTGCCCTGTTGCCGAGCCCGGTCTCAGTGGCCCGCCGCACCCTCCTGGCAATCACAGGCATCAGGGAGTTTACGATCACGTACAGATCGACCCAGGGCAGCAATTCCAGCAACGTGGGGCAACTCATGCTGGATGACAACGACAACATCCTCGGCGTAGATGCGCCGTATAGTCTTGTAGACGCTATCTTCAATGACGCAGGGCCGCCTGTGGGATACCGCTTCGGACTCGAGCGGGATCTACCCCTTGAGCAGCGCATCATCAGCGACCGCCTGCAGGTGCGGGACGCCTTGACGTCCCAGCAGCAGATACAGGGACGCACTACGCTCAACCCCACCCAGTCCCTCCAGATCAATCTGACCTGGAATGCGAATTGGACAAACAGCACCAACCGGACGTACCGTCCGGATCCGATCACGATCACAGAAACATTCACCGGATCAAACCGGGCGTCTGTCTGGGTCTTTGGTCCGGGGTATCTGGACATGTTTGAAAGACAGTTGGAAACCTACCAGCAAGACGACGCCCGGGCGGCCGATCCCCGGCGCATCGGCGACGAAGATGGAGATGGACGTATCGTGCTCACTAATGAATCCATCGTCAACGATTTTCAGGGTGCTTTCCTGTCCGGCCTGGGTACAGTGGACTCACGAGGATTCCTGCCTTTCCCAATGCCCGGCTGGCAGATTTCCTGGTCGGGAATCGGACAATGGCCCATCATCCGCAACCTGGTTACGAATGCCAGCATCCGGCATGGCTACAGCTCGGATTACGCCACAGATTACCGTCGCAATGTGATTTCGAGTGACTCGACCCGTTCTTTTGCGCTGAGTGGACAGCAGATCGTGTTCACCATCCCCGAAGACGAGATCGGGAGCATCCGGGTAAACGAGCGCTTCCAGCCCCTGATCGGACTTGACCTGTCCTTCAAGGGCAATCTCCAGACGAGCATTACCTGGGAAAAAAGCACCTCCTATGTGCTGAGCACCACCAACTTCGAGGTGTCGGAAAACAACAACAGTCAAATCACTATGACGGCCAACTATTCCAAATCCGGTATGAGGTTGCCTTTTGTGGGAAGGGTCAACAACCGGGTCAGTTTCAGTCTGACCATGTCCGTTGCCAACCTGAGTGACCGTCGCCTTTTGCTGCGGCGGGCGCTAACGGATTATATTGACCGTCGCGAGGAGTTCCGTGTAAGCGACGCACTCGAGGGGGACAACGTATCGGTTATTTCCGCCTCGAAACGCTATACGGTCGCGCCCCGCATTTCCTATCAGATCAGTAATCGCGTCAGCACGGATTTCACGCTTCGCTACGAGAACTTCATCAGTGAAGACAGTCGTACGCCTTCCTCCACCAGCATCAACGGTGGGTTTAATTTCCGGTTAAGCATCGCCAACTGAACCGAATGCAGCCCGGTCGAAGGACATGGAGGCCACATAGTATGAGCGCATCCAGATCCGTAATGGTCTGCGACATCGGGCAGATGGATTACCGGCCCGCATGGGCATTGCAGCAACGTATCCAGCATCGCCTCATTACGGCGAAGCGGCGCACTCCCCCGGAGGTCCTCCCGCATGTGTTCCTGTTCGTCGAACATCCGCCTGTGTACACGATAGGAAAAAGCGGTAATCGCCGGAACCTGCTCATTCCCGAGGAACTGCTTCGACGACGAGGCGCCGAGTTCGTCGAAATCGATCGGGGTGGAGACATTACCTACCACGGCCCGGGACAGATCGTGGGCTATCCGATATTGGATCTGGATCAATTCGTTGCCGACATACACAAGTACCTGCGCCTGATCGAACAAACGATCATCGACACCTGTGCATTGTACGGCGTGCAAGGCGGGCGCATTGCAGGACGCACCGGGGTCTGGATCGATGCGGACGCCACAACAAGTCCAGGAAACGAAATTGCCCGAAAAATATGCGCGATGGGCATACGATGCAGCCGATGGGTAACCATGCACGGCTTTGCCCTCAACGTGAGCACGGACCTGGACTGGTTCTCGCACATCGTGCCCTGCGGAATTTCAGATTCCAACGTAACGTCCCTCGAAAAGGAAACAGGGCATTCTGTCGACCCGGAGGATGTGAAGCAAAAGATCGTTCACCACTTCGCAGACCTGTTCGAAGCACAGGTTAGCCGATTCAGCGGCATCGTCGCCAACGAATTTCTCGCTGATTTCCTTGAGGAATGAATACCGCGTCCTGCTCACGGGATCCTCCCTGGACAATCAGGGGTACCCGGAAAACATGGATCGAAGAAAGCAAACACATGCCCAATTCCAGACAGATGGCTGCAAATAAACCTTTCAATCTTGAACAATTCGTCCGAATACTGCTTGCAGAAACGCTCTTCTACGACGATGAGTACGGCGCCATTGGCAGCCTGAGTCTGATCGATACGCAAAAGAAGCGGGAACGCTTTATCGCTTCGTTCATGCCCGAAGACGGGGCGTTTGTGATCGAGGAAGCAACCGCCTGGGAGAAGGACGGGGAAGGTGAAGAGGCCATCGGCTACGAACTGGCCATGGACAGCAAGGAGAATGCGTCCTTCAACTCGCCTGAGGAAGCCGCAGGCGCCCTTCTCAAGCTGGCAAAGCGGCACAACCTTCTCCCCGGTATCACCATCCTCTTCGAAGAGGATGAGATCACCTGAACCCGTCAGGGAGCACAGGCTCCGCTTCCGGCGGCATCATTCCGTGCGCGTTATCCGGCGCCCCCCGATGTGCGCAGGCCGCTCTCTTGCAGCAGCCCGGTCGGATCCACATGCTTTCTTGGCGCATCGCCCCACAATCTTTCCAGGTCGTAAAATGCGCGCTTTTCAGGGCTGAAGACGTGCACCACCACATCCACATAGTCAAGCAAAACCCATTGCCAGACATCAGCGCCTTCGAGGTGCCATGGTTTCTCGCCGCATTGTGTGTGCAGCCGCGCCCTTATTTCTTCAGCGACCGCCTTGATCTGCAGTTCTGAATCACCAGTGCCAATCACAAAATAATCGACGAAGCCGGCTACCTCGCGCATGTCCATGACCGTGATATCCCGGGCCTTCTTGTCGAGCATGGCCTCCGCGGCGTGCGCAACCAGCGTGTACGAAGCATCCATAGGCATATTCATTCCTTGAAGGGGCGCAACGTTTCGTAGTCCAGGCCGATCACCACCGAAGCGTCCAGAAAATACTCCGGGCGAATATCCTGTTCGACCTGTTGAATGCCCAGCTCCTCGGCCACTTTACGCGCCGTTTCAAGATTCCCGACCCGGTCGATCACCATGGAGCGAGCCACATTGAACGATTCGTAATCCCCCACCTCCACTACGTCGTAGCCGTGCTCACGAAGAAATTGCGTCATCACGCCCGCCAGACCGCCGATACCACACCCGTTACGCACCTCGACTTGTATAATTTCGCGAGCAGTTCTGTCTTCCTGATCGGGAAGAAGGGTAACCCGTGTCACGAAACTGTAAGCGAGCACGAGCGCAAAGAGGCCGAGTACAGCAATGGCCGCCCCCATGAAACGATTCTTCCAACGACCCATAAACCGGGCAATTAATCGAAGACGCAGCGGCCTTGCTCAGCGAAGATTATCGTTCCAGAAAAGATCGTCGGCAGACCCCACACGCATATACATCATGCGGCTGCCATAATAAGGTTGGTAACCGTACCCGAAACCGGGACCATAGCCGTACCTGCCGTATCCTCCATATCCGTACGGATTCATGTAGCTCCCGTACGGGCTTTGCCGCACGGAAAAATGCAATTGCACCTTGTCGGACGGACGATAGGCAATCTCCGCATTACGCAACAGGAACCGGCCTTGCATTCCCTGCGAGGCGCCGAACATATTCGACCCCCCGAACGGCGAGAAGGCATAAGCCAGATCAACCCGGCCCGCCAGTTTGCTGTTGAACTGGAAGCGCATGGTGTTGGTGTACATGCCCAGCGACGAACCAACCCCGCCGAACGAACCTACCGACATTTCGTACGAATGCCCCATCCGGAAATGCTGCGGACTGAAAAGCCGGTTCAGTGAAAAGGCCGGTCCGGACTGGGTATCATAGAGCCGGGACTGGACTTCCTGATTACGCGCATCTTGCCGGAGCTGGGCCTGCGCAGGCACGGCTACACCAAAAAATACGATCAGCCAAAGAAGAAGTAGCCAATTTCGCATCATAACGAAAACGGTTTGTGGCGCAGGATCATGCGCTGCTGAACGAGTGCAACGGGAACGTACAGTACGGAAACGCCCATTATACCTGAATAATAGACCTCCCGGAACTGTTTGTCAAGAATCGATATCCCCATAACATTGAATATATTTAACGCAGTACGTCCCCGACTATTGCACTCCATGTCAAACAACGCACGCATATTGGGCATCGAGAGTTCCTGCGATGATACGGCAGCCGCTGTCGTAGAAAACGGCAAGGTGCTTTCCAGCGAGATTTCCTCGCAGCAGGTTCACGACCGGTTCGGAGGAGTGGTGCCCGAACTCGCCTCGCGGGCGCACCAGCAGCGCATCGTTCCGGTGGTTCGTACGGCGCTCCGAAAAGCCGGCCTCGCACCATCCGACCTCACCGCCGTGGCGGTAACCCGCGGACCAGGCCTTGCCGGATCGCTGCTGGTTGGGCTCGGCTTTGCCCGGGCGTACGCTTTCGGGCTGGGCGTGCCGGTGGTGGGAATCAATCATCTCGAAGGACATATCTGCTCGGCGTTGATCGAGCGGGACCTGCCGGAGCATCCCTGGCTTTGCCTCATTGTTTCCGGCGGACACACGCAGTTGGTGCTTGTAGAAGAGGATCTTACACTTCGCATCCTCGGCAGCACCCGCGACGACGCTGCAGGAGAAGCCTTCGACAAAGTTGCCCGCCTCCTCGATCTCGGTTACCCGGGCGGTCCCGCTATCGACCGCCTCGCTGCACAAGGAGATCCGGCCTTTCACCACTTTCCACGCGCCCGCCTCGACGGATACGATTTCTCGTTCAGCGGGCTAAAAACATCTGTACTCTACTACCTGAACGGGCTCGGAGAAAAAAAACGCACAGCGCTCATGCAACGCCACCTGCCGGATATTTGCGCGTCTTTCCAGGAAGCCGTCGTAGATATGTTGATCGACGCCCTGCACCGCGCCATCGAAAAAACCGGCGTACGTGACGTACATGTGGTCGGGGGCGTCTCCGCCAACGCAAGACTGAGACAGCGGACGGAAACCCTGGGCGAAGCATGCGGCGTACGGATGCACATACCGCCGCCTTCATACTGTATAGACAATGCCGCCATGATCGCTTTTGCGGCGTACATACGGCTTGCTACCGGGCAAACGGCCCTGCCGGACAACCCTGTAGCGGAACCGAACCTTCCCCTTGCAACGTTTCCGTAGCGCGGGATCGCCCGAAAGGCGCCCCCTTCCGAGATTTCACGCAACCGAAGTCCTTCTCATGCCCTCCGGATCGAAGCTGCCGGAAAGTTTGCTGCAGTCCATGCAGGACCTGATGGATCATTTCGGCGAGGATGCTCCCGACATACCGGCGCATCCGTCCGAAGACGACATGACGCCCTGGCGGCAACGCATAGATGTCCTGGACCGCATCATGCTGCTCGTGATGAACGAGCGGGTGCAGTGCGCGAACGCCCTGGGCGCAATAAAGAAAAAAATGGGATTACCCGTGTATTTTCCGGAGCGCGAAGCGGAAGTCATCCGTAATGTCCTGGCCGGAAACAAGGGGCCCCTGTCCGACGCTGCCGTACGGAGACTGTTCGAACGGGTAATCGACGAAACCCGCTCGGACGAACGGCACAAGTACAAAGAGCTGGACGAAGGCGAATAACGCCGGACAGAGGTTCTGCTGCGCCTCTCCCAACCGTGGCGCAGGACGGCGGGCAATCCCCGCACCAACCGGACGCGACGGCGCACACCCTGCCATCGAAAACAGGGTCCCGGCTTGCTGCTTGCCGCAATTATTTATTTCAACAGCACCATGTGCCGGGTCAGCATGTGCGCCCCCGTTTCGAGCACATAGACGTACACGCCACTGGCCCACCCGGACGCATCCAGCCGCACTTCATGCTCGCCTGCCGGGCGCAGGCCATCCGCCAACGTAGCCATGTTTTGCCCCAGCAGGTTGTACACGGACAACCGGACCCGGTCGGACACCGGTTGTGTCCAGGAGATCGAGGTGCTCGGGTTGAACGGGTTCGGATAGTTCTGCGCCAGACGGACATCGGAGGGAAGTTCTATCGGATCATCCGTGGACACAGGGCCCAGAGGGGTAAGGAACCGGGCGCGAATAGGAAATACCTGGCCGGCAAACGACAACCACCCGTCCTCGTCGTTATTCGGATCACAATCCCCGTTCTCCTTCCGGCACGTCCGAAGTCTCGCCATGGCTCTCCAGCCTGTGACAAGTTCCCCATCCCGATTCCGGATCGTGGCGTACAAGTATGCCAGCGTATCCTGCACGGTGCTTCGGGCAAGCGTGTGCGAAAGGTAATTGATATCGGTTCCCTTGTTGGCAAGGCCGATAAAAACCGAATCGGGAAGCGTCGAAAGCGCCTCCTCGTCCGACGGAAGATTGACTCTCAGGAACGAATACGTAGCGGGAGCCGGAGGGCGGTTAAAGGTGATGTGCGATGCAGTCGGAGACTCGTCCACATCCATGCTATAGAGTTCGTCCTTCGGGAGTGGGAGTCGCCAACTCTCAAGAACTTGCCCCAGAGAATTTGTTCGTTCGAACACCTCCCATCGCACATTCCATACCTTGAGGGTGAAATCGCGGGGCTCACCGGCAGGCACCGTACTATTGCTATACTGGTTATCATATACCGGCGCCACAAAGACAGCTGCCAGACGCGCCCCGGAAGGCACATCGTAAAGCTGGGCCATAATGTCCTCGGCACTTCCGCCAAGGAACACCCGATCCTGGTTCCGTCCGGTCTCGTAGGCCACCGTGGTCACATCGAACGCGGCGCCTCCCCAGTTTCCGGTGATATCGAGCTTGATGGATGCGGCACTGGAACTCGCCGACACCCGGGTGTTCGCGACAATAAGCGTCACCCGCGCATACTCCCCGACAACCGAGTGTGTTTGTGTTTCAGAATCAAGGTCCACAAGTTGCTTCGCGCCCGCCTCCGTCTCGGTGAACAGCCGCAGCGACAGGTTGGAGCGATTGCTTGCACCTGCGGTTTTTGTAGACCCGCCCCTTGCAGCAATCCGGGCGCCCGCTCCTCCGTCTACGCCTATACCTCCCGTATCCTCGAAATCCTTGATTTCAAGTTCGAGATTCGTGGCGTTCTCCCAGGTAAGGTACTCAACGGCTCCGCTCGATACGTTTACTGTCGTCTCAGAGGGCGCAGGATCACTCTGGGTATCCACCACGACAGTAGATACCGCCCTCAGGCCCTGCCGTGCCGGGGGCTTGTAGGCATAATTTTCACCTACCTCGGCATCGTTGACAAAATTCGTGGTGTGAAAGTCCGCCACGATACCCGCCGCGGTAAGGTTGTGATCTCCCAGAATCAGGTTGTATCCCGACACACCGGTGAGCCACGACCCCCTCGGACAATAGTTGACGCCTGAGGGGCATCGTGCGCGCACAATGGATCCGGTGGCCTCCGGCCCGATTCGATCTGCAATATAGGTAGTGAAGAGGCCCGCACGTTCGTAATCGGCCTGAACCCGCGCGATTGCCGCGCTACTCCTCCAGGTTAATAACTGGACACGCATGTCTATCGGATTGTCCAGATACCGGATACGCCGTGGCGGAAACCCGTTCAGCAGTTCCGACCATTCCGACAGCCCCTCGTTGATAAAGGTCAATTCTCTGCCGCCCGACTGATAGGCATTATGAATCAGGTGCTGGTGTTCGTGTGCGATGGTGCCGGCAAGCACCGGAACGCCTCTGGTTAGTCCCTGGGGCAGATCTACGTAAAGGACATTGGCCGCATTGCCCTCACCGGGATCCGGATCGGGATCGAGATCCTGCGATGTGACGTAGCCAAGCACGCAGCAATCATCGTTGCCTTCCTCGATATCGAACAGGAGAAGATTGATCCGGTCGTCCGCATCGGGAGAATCCGGATGCTCGCCGAAAATCTCGTTGTTGTTTTCCACAAGGCCCTTTTCGGGGCGCCAGGACTCTTCGGGCGTCTCGGAAAGCAGATAGGCTGTGAGTTGTGCAAGTTGCTCCTCGCTGGCGACTCCCTGCTGATCGTTAGCGATCCAGAGCTTGACGAGATCACTCTCATCAACCAGCGTAAACGTGAGCGTTTCCCAGTTGGTGGTTACATCCGCGCCAAGGTTGGTAAGCACATTAAACTCTTTCTCGGAGCCGATCTCGTAGGATACCGCGGTCTTTGCAACAGGCAACAAGCCAAGGGCTTTCGCCTCATGATATGCCTGTAATGCAGCCACAGCTTCCGGCATACGGGCCAACCGGTCCGTCACATGGATAACGCGCATCCCGTCGTCCGCCGACAGTACAGGGTCTTCCGCGGCTACAGGCGGCTGCATGGTTTCAAGTTGGCCCAAAGACTGGGCAAACGCAGGTGATACGGAAATCAGTACAGCAAAGCAGAGAACCGGGGACAGACGCGCGGTAAGGTGTTTGATCATAGGAATACGAAATAAATGCCTGTGGACAAAGAGCGGGGGACGATCGGGAAAAGATAGCCGCATACGCCGAGGGTCCTGGAATCAAGCAGAATGTGTACCTTGTAACACAGGAACGCACAGACCCGTAAACAGTGCCGTATTGTTTTCGGCCACATGAAACCCAACGATACCGTGCAAGAAAAACTGCGAATGAAGCCGTCCGGTGCATGTGGGGCCGGCGTGTGGAATACATACCGTGCATACCGTATCCGCCTGTGCCAAAAATACGCGATTCTTGCATGCGCGGCATTCTTTATGTCAGCCTGCCTCGTCTCCTGCGCCACAGATCGCGCACTGGACTCAGACACCATCACGGTGGAAGGCATGGTCACCGTGCGCGGCAACGAACCTTTTGCCGCGTATGTGCTCGAAACCTCGGATCGCAATACGTACGTCCTCATCTTTCCTGAGGCCGTGGAAACCCCGGCCCGCCTGCAAGTAACAGGCCGGCTGTATCTCGGGGAATGGATGGGACAATCGTATACGCATATCGAAGTCCATTCGCATGAGGAATCGGCTGAGTAAACCCCATTCGGCCGGGAAACGTATTCGGCCAGCTACAAATGCCGGCCGCATACGGGATACAAGATACCGATGTCTGCGTCCGGTTATCCGTCCTTCTTCCTGCGCTTGACGAACTGTCCGATCAGGGGATCCATTTCAGGGGCGCGTTGCAGGAACGAGGCGCCCAGATACCCTGTTGCGTACACCGATACCACGATCAGCGCTTCGACCGCAATGTGCATGTCGGGAAGAAGCCACCACACGACTCCTGCAGGCGCCGCAGCGGCCAGCGCCGTCGCTGTCATGCGCCGCACGCCGTCCCATGGCAAGTGGAAGGTGGGTATCATGGCTCCCATGGATCGCTGGAGACGCCATAGTTCGATCCATGCGCCTGCCGTCGCACCCACGGCCAGCCCGAGGCTGCCCAGATACAGCGTACGACCTTCCGCGCCGAAACCCGCAACATCCCCGACGGCAATCCCGTCCAGCAGAAGCATCGCCGGGACCGCCACGACCGTCGACACCACCACGCGCACTACAGCAATGCGGGCCGGTGTTCGCGTATTCTTGCGTGCATAGAACGCGTTTTGCAGCAGTCGGGACATGGCCGTAGCAAGCAATCCCAGTGAATAGCCGGCCAGGACCAGATAGACGAGCCAGGAATCCTCGGAGCCGAATTCCCCGGTGCGAAAAAGCGCCCCGACAATAAGCAGGCCAAAAGCAAGGTATCCGATGCATGTCGGTACCGTCAGAAACAGCATCTGGTTTATGGACCGGCCCAGGCGCTGCATAAATGCCTCGGTTTTCTCCGAGCCGAAACGTGAAAGCTCGGGCAATTCGGACGCAGCCACGGACATACCGAAAAGACTTATCGGCAGGATGTACAACATCTGCGCCGGCCGCAGCGAAGATACAGCGCCGGCTGCCAGACAGGAAGCCAGCAATAGGTCGAGATAAGAGGACAACTGGTAGACGCCCCGTCCAGCCACTGCGGGTCCGAAGGCGCGTATCGCCTCCCTGACGCCCGCAACCTTCGCAGAAAAGGCGACCCGGAAGCCGCGAAGCATCCGGAACACCAAAGGCGCCTGCACCGCGAACTGCAGGAAACCGCCGAGAAAGGCCCCGTAGAACGCAGCGAACAGCAGATCGGTCCGCGCACCCGCTTGCAAGCCCGCCGTCGGCTCCAGCACCATGCCCGCACCGGCGATCAGGGCGCCGATGATAGCCGCATTCCACAGCACGGGAGCAAAGTAGGGCAGGAAGAACCGGCGATGGCTGTTGAGTATTCCAAGGCACCATGCCGCCAGCACCAGCAGACCGGTCATCGGGAATATGATCCGCACCGCCTGTACAGCCAGTTCGAACCGGTCAATCGGCAGTTCGCCCGCAGCCACTGCAGCCGCGTCGTCCCGAAAACCGACCGCGAAAATCGTCACGATCGGCTCGGCAAGCAATATGCCCACCAGACTCAGCCCGGCGGTAAGGGCAAGCAGCAACCCGAAAACCGCACCGGCAAACCGGCCCGCCTCCCGTTCACGCCCCTCCTCGATCATCCTCGAGTAGATGGGAATGAACGCCGCCGAGATCGTGCCCTCTCCCAAAAGATTTTGCAGCAGGTTCGGGCCCCGGAACGCTACCTGAAAAACATCGGCGTGCGCGCCCAGCCCGAAGAAATGGGCAACCACCCGCTCCCGCACGAACCCGATGAGGCGACTGGTAAGAATTCCCGCCCCGACGACGCCGGCGGCATTTCTGGGCGGTTGCGTCGGTGTGCTACCGCGTCCTGCCTGGACTTCCCGAACCTCCGGCTCGGGGTTCTCTGCCGGTTCGAAAGGGATATCGTTCATACGCGTTACGCTCCCGCTCCATCCAGGAAGTAGCGCACAGCCAGTTCGTACCCTTTCATACCGAGACCCACAATCTGCCCTGCGGTTACGGCTGCCGTCAGGGAACGATGTCGAAAAGACTCGCGGGCGTGCACATTCGAGAGATGCACCTCGATGACCGGTACATCTACCGCCGCCACCGCATCCCGCAATGCTACAGACGTATGCGTAAAGGCCCCGGGATTGAATACCACGCCCGACGCACCCTCGCTGGCCGCCTCATGAAGCGCATCGATCAGATTACCCTCGTGATTACTCTGAACAAACCGGAAATCGACGTCAGGGAACAGGTCGCATAACGCATCCTGCATGTCGGCCAGCGTGGCGGTTCCGTAGGTTTCCGTTTCACGCGTACCAAGCAGATTCAGGTTGGGACCATTGAGAATAAAAAGTTTCATAGGGTACCCCCGGGCCGTTCATGCAAGAGAAGCGGGTACGGAAATATACGCAAACGGCGTCGGGCAGAGGGAATCGTGTCTTCAAACGCCCGTTTCGAATACCAAACCGTCGTATCCAAGGCGAATGCCTTCCGGCAAACGGGCGTCGGCATCGGCATGCAGCGTGCTATGCGTCATATGGGTAAAATACGTCTGCCGTGCACCAATGCGCTGCGCGGCGCGAATCGCCTCGTCAAAGGAAAAATGGGTCGGATGCCCCTCCTCGCGCAGGGCATCGAGAACCAGTACATCCAGATCCTGTAGCAAATCGAAGCTTTCCTCCGGAATACGATTGGTGTCTGTCAGATAGGCGAACTTTCCTATCCGGTATCCGAAAAGGGGCAGGGACCCATGATACGCATCAATGGGAATAACGGACACCGAGCAGGAGGAATCGCTGCGTCCGGTTACGATAAAGGGGCCGTCGACGGCTTGCAAAACCAGATTGGGGACCCCGGGATACGAACCGTCCTCAAAAATATAGGTGAACATCTTTTGCAGGACTTCTACCGTATTGCGGCGGGCGTAGCAAGGAACGGGACGGCGGTTCCTGAACAGAAAAGGACGGAGATCGTCAATCCCGCCCACATGATCGAAATGGTGGTGCGTGAATAAAACCGCATCAATATGCCGGATATCTTCGCGAAGCGCCTGCCTGCGAAAATCCGGTCCAATGTCGATGAGAATGCGGAGCCCCTGCGTCTCGAAGACACATGCGCTCCGGGTGCGTTCGTCGCGGGGATCCTCGGAAGTGCATACAGGACATGCGCACCCTATTACGGGAACGCCGGTGGATGTACCCGTGCCGAGCAGGGTCACTCGAATACGATCCTCATTCTGTGTCATCCGCTTTGTACAACTCCGCTGGCTCGTGTTCTCGCCATATTTCCTCGACGGCGGCACGCACAGAGGGTTTTAGAAAGATATCGTCGATGGGCAATCCCCGAAGGCTGTTCGCCAGCACAACCAGTTGCTCTTCGGGAAGATGCTGCTTGTTCAACACAATAATTTCCTCATCGGCAATCTTGCACCGCCCCCCTCGGAAATTACCTTTCTCCATGCGCACCTCCAGACCAAACCCGGCAGCCGCTTCCCTGAGCTCTTCAAGGATGTATTTTGTCTTCATCGGGACATCCGTATGTGAAAATCCTGCCGGGATATTCGGAACCGTACGGTTACCAGTTCAGACCCAATGTGATCATGTGCCAGGACCCGAGGTAATCAAGCCGGGTTTGGGTGGGTTCCAGTATCAGGTTCGCCTCGCCCACCCGCCAGGACTGTGTACGGAATCCGTATCCCGCTGACAAGCCAAAGCGCCCGAACACCTCGCGAATATGCATACGCGCACCCGCATCCACCAGCCAGGCCATACCGGTGCTTCCTCCAAAGGAACGAAGCGCAATACCCAATGCGGGAGCGGCCCGCGCCTCGAAACGGACACTTTTTCCTCGCTCCGCACTCCCACCGAGGCCAGCGCCCAAAGCAATCACCGTCACCTGAAACGATCCAAAAGGGGAATTCGCCTGCCCTTTCGGCGCTACGCGACGGTAGTTCGTCTGCAATGTCAGAGGAAGGTACAGCCGGGACGTCTCCGATGCCCCGATGCTGAAAAGGCGGCTCCAGGTTGCGAAGGAAACGTCCAGTAACCTCGAACTGTGATCCGCGGCGGAGCTTTCCGGCCCATAGGTTACGGTCGCGGAGATATTGGCCCGTGCATACATAATACCATAGGCCGGGCCGGTGAACATCGGCGCCCCTTCGGTCGGCCTGTTCGTGTCAGGCTTGAAATCCACGGTCTGCCAGACGATCGAAAGCACTCCGGCTCGTTGCTGCGCCACCCTTCCGTAGGAAAAAAGCTGTGCATGGGCCTCCGGAACAAACGCAAGAGAAACAAAAGCGAACAATACCACCTTTGTACAGCCCGCAACCGGAAACAACGAACTTCTGCGAAGAAACATAATCAATAAGAAAAGCAGGGGGAGTGGTCCGTGGCGCAAGGCGGTTCGACCTACCCGGACCTGGCGCCTCTCGACAACGGAACCTTCCGGGTGAGATCCTCCCCGGACCGGGTATCCGTCATGCGGAACGCGTACGGCGACATCGTTCCGTCTGTTTTGAGACGCACCGGCAGAGAATGTTTCAGAAAGAACCCAAAGCGAATGCCGGCAATTTTGCGCCTCAGCCAGGCGGCCGTAAACGGGTGCGTCCATAGCGTAAGGCTCCGCGGACCGTCTATGGCCTTGTACCCCTCAATCCATTGTTCGATTTCCTGGAGCACCACTACCGGGTCCGGGCGCCTTCCCCGAGAACCCCCGCGCCCCCTTCCGGAAGACCGTTTCGGTTCGTTTCTGTCCTTTTTTTCCGGGGACCGCGTTTCGCTCCGGGCAGGTTGCGCCGTCGCGGCCGACCCGTTCTTTGTCAGAAAATCGGGGGAGTTTCCCCCCGCCGTGACACTGGGACGCAAACGTTGCCGGGTAATCTGGACAAGCCCGAAGTCACTCATGGGCAGTACCTTTGTCACAGCGCGGTCTTTTCTGAATTCCTTCCTGAGTTCATCATAAATTTTCCGCCGGTTCTTCTCATCACGGAGATCAATGAAGTCGACCACGATGATACCGCCGAGATCCCTCAGACGAATTTGCCTGGTGATAACGCGGGCGGCTTCCAGATTCACTTTTACCGAACTTTCCTCCTGCGAGAGCCCATGCCCCGCCCGGCCTGAGTTGACATCCACGACATGCATGGCCTCCGTATGTTCGATAAACAGATACCCGCCGCCAGGAAGGTTAACGCGCCCCTCGAATGCTTCCTGTATTTCGGCCTGGATGCCGGCGGTCTCGAACACATGTTCCTTCCCGTGGTGATGCCGGATGGCGTCGGCCATCTGTGGAGCTACCGCCTGAATGTAATTCCTGACGTTTCTATAAAGCCGCTCGTTGTCGATCAGCACCCGGTCGTAATCTTCGGAAAACCGATCGCGCATAACCGAAGAGAGCATATTTACATCACGATGAACCAGCATGGGCGGCTTGGGGCGCCCCGCGAGTTTCTGCTCCATCTTGCGCCATTTATCAAGCAATAGCCTTAAATCCGTGTCGAGCGTTTTAGCATTTTTCCCTTCGGCAACCGTACGCACGATCAGGCCTACACCCGGAGGAACAAGACTTTTGGCGAGCGCTTTGAGCCGCCGCCGTTCCTTGTACGAATGAATCTGCTTGGACACCGCTACATAGTTCCCGAACGGAACGAGAACCAGAAAACGTCCGGCCATCGAAATATCCGTGGAAACACGGCTGCCCTTATTCGAGATCGGTTCCTTGACAACCTTGACCAGAATGCGCTGGTTGGCCTTGAGATGCTTCTCCGATGGTTCGCCGGATCGCCGATTTTTATCGGTTTTCCTCGACAGGCGTTGTACGAGTCGTCGCCGGACGCGGAGTTTCGCTATCTGCGCAACGCGATTTGTTTCGTCGGTGCGCCTGGATGCGCTGCGATCGCGGCGCGGCTTCCGGCGTGCGCCCCGTTTTCGCGGCGGCTTCCGATTTTGATTGACTGTGCGAGATACATCCGGTTGCTTTGCGTCAACGAACGCGAGCAACTGCCCGATGTCATCCGACAGATCGGAAAAATGAAGAAAGGCGTCCTGTTTCCGCCCAATGTCCACGAACGCGGCCTGGATGCTTGGCATAACCTTGCAGATCCTGCCAAGGTAAATATCGCCGATCGTTCGGGAGTTATCAGGGTTCTCTATGTAGAGTTCTGCGAGACTTCCATTTTCTACGATGGCTATCCGCGTTTGCGCCTTCTCTGCATTGATGACAATTTCCTTACCCATATAAGACGTGAGCACACGCCTTCGATGAGCCGGTTGATGTGCTGCGTATCCGGGCCTGCCGGACCGGATATGGTGCCTGAACGATGGATCGATACAATCCCTGCGGCATTTTCAGGTAGAGACAGGCAAGTATTCCATGCAATGGTTGCAAGAACATGCATGAAACACATTTTGAAGAGTGTGCCGTCAGGTTCGGAGCATCGCCAGACAACGGGAATATGCCGGGTAAACGGGATATTCGGAATGAACGCTCCGCCTCGCGCATAGGCAGCGCACAAGGTACGCCGCTTGCGGGAAACAGTATCGGAAAACCGACTCAAGGACAACGTGCTACGCTCCTTGAAAAATTGTAAAAAGTCGTGTGTGAAGATCAGCACCCCAGCCGGGGTGGCTAAAGAAAACTCAACATTTTCTGTCATGTTACATGCCGGCCCTGCATAAATGATCCCGGCGAAAATCCGGCACTTTGTCCCGGTTTACGCGTATTATATCGGCTTCGACGTTCTACACAAAACCGAAATTTCGGTGCTATAGGTGCTATAATAGTAGGGGCCGGCCCCGGTGCGGGGCTGGTCGCGCAAAGACAATATAACCCCCCATCATGTCAGCCTCTGCTCAAAACAACGTATCGAAAGACCCCGAAAAATCAAAAAATACGCCGGCAGTGAAGGTGCAGGGACTGGCTGATGTCGTTGCACTGGATTCACACATTGCTTTTGTCAACGGGAAAACCGGACAACTATCGTATCGCGGCTACGATATCCGCGACCTCGCCCAAAACACCTCCTACGAAGAAGTTTTCTGCCTTCTCCACGATGGGGACTTGCCTAATCA
Organism: Rhodothermales bacterium; assembly: GCA_965117025.1. Lineage (GTDB taxonomy): Bacteria > Bacteroidota > Rhodothermia > Rhodothermales > VXPQ01 > VXPQ01. Next base: position 2,176,979 of record OZ220746.1, on the reverse strand, counting down.
GGCTCGCCTCGACCAGGTGAAAGAACAATTGCGGGCGGCCCTCGTCCTGCCGGAAGGCATATGGAGTATTTTACGCCGCGTACCGAAAGACGCCAATCCCATGGCGGCCCTCCGAACGGCAGTTTCTGCACTAAGTCTGTTCGACGACGAGGCCGATGACGGATCGCCTGAGGCGAACTACAGAAAATCGATCCGGATCGTTGCGCGCGTTCCTTCGATCATTGCAGCGATCGACCGGTTGCGTAAAGGGAAAGAACCGGTAGCTCCTCGCACGGATTGTTCGCATGCGCACAATTTTCTCTACATGCTTAATGGCGAAAGGCCTGGAGAGATGGCCGAACGCACATTCGACACATGCCTGGTGCTTCATGCCGAACACGGGCTGAACGCCTCTACCTTTGCCAGTCGGGTGATCGGAGCAACGCTATCGGATATCTACTCGGCGGTAACGGGCGGCATTGCAGCGCTGAAAGGTCCGCTCCACGGTGGGGCCAATCAGGAGGTAATGCGCATGTTGCTCGAAATCGACCATTCCGGCCAACGACCCGCCGACTATATTGCGGCAAAACTTGCAAAGAAGGAGCGCATCATGGGCTTCGGGCACCGTGTCTACAAAACGATGGACCCGCGCGCCAGCATTCTTAAAGACATGAGTAAAGGGCTCGGCGAGGAAATCGGCTCCCTGAAATGGTACGAAATGAGCCTGGAGATGATGGAAATTATGAAGGCGGAGAAAGGACTGTACCCCAACGTGGATTTTTTCAGCGCCTCCATCTACTACGTGCTGGGCATCGCTATCGACCTGTACACGCCCATCTTCGCATTAAGCCGTACGGCAGGCTGGAGTGCCCACTTGAAGGAACAATGGACCGACAACAGACTGATTCGACCGAAAGCCGCATATGTCGGCCCACAAGGAAAGCGCGCACTCCCGATCGGGCAGCGCGCATAAACGCCTCCCTCCTCGAATAAATAAACGAGGAGAAAGGAAAGAAAACAGATGTGCTACAGCCCGCGATCGGAATCTGCTCCGACCGCGGGCCGTGTGATATCAATCAGGCGAATAAACTATTCCTCTGCCTCATCCGCGGCTGCCTCCTCCTCCATTTCTTCCATGGGCTCCTCTTCCATGCCTTCCTCGTCTCCCATTTCCATGTCATCGCCTTCCATCTCCATATCATCGCCCTCCATCTCCATCTCCATCTCATCGGCGTCCATGTCATCCATGTCATGCCCTTCCATCTCCATGTCATCCCCTTCCATCATGGCGTCTTCACTATCAGCCTGCTGGCCTCCACAACCGACAAGAGCCACTAAGGCAATCACAAGGGTCATTATGGAAAACGTACGCAATATCGTCATAGCTGGCCTCCTTATGGCGAGTGGTGTTTCAAGTGCAGATCTTTGGCAAAGCTTCTTGCGAGATACCCCGCAAACGCCCTCTCCCCAAAGCATGCGGTTCAATTCCGGACAATAGACAGTATATTCACAAAGTTTGTAATAATCCAATGGAACCTGATATTTATTATCCTTAGCATCCCTTTTTACACCCCATTACGCCCTGACGAGGCTTGGAACGCCCTGCACCATGGCGCGCCGAATTAAACACGAGAAACCTGACCTCTGGTCGGCCCTTTCCTCCCCGATCGGCAAAAAGGTACTGACCGGGGTTACCGGCTTCGCATGGGCGGGGTTCGTTATCCTCCATATGGCAGGGAACCTGAGTTACTTCGGTGCAGGCGAGGCCTACAACGAATATGCGCACAAGTTACTGAGCACAGGCCCCCTCCTCTACGCCGTCGAGATCGTCCTCCTGGTTTGCCTCATAATCCATGCCATTCTCGGGGTGAATATCTACCTCGGCAAGCGTCGTGCCAGAAAGCAAGGCTACGACACCTACCGAAGCGCCGGGCGCCCGGGCTTGCAATCCCCGAGTTCCCGGACTATGATCCTGACAGGTGTGGTCCTGCTTGTTTTTCTCGTGATCCACCTCAAGTCATTCAAGTTCGGTCCCGGTATCGCAGAGGGATATAGCCTGCTGGTGGATGGTGAACCTATCCGGGACCTCAAGCGTCTTGTCACGGAGAAGTTTCAGCATCCGATCTATGCGTTCGGATATACAGGCGTAATGGTTTTGCTGGGATTTCATTTGCGCCATGGCGTATGGAGCGCACTCCAGTCCCTGGGCGCTATGAACCGGCGCCTGACCCCGTTGATCTACGGGATCGCAGCCCTGCTCGCCGTCGGCATTGCCGCAGGTTTTATTGTGCTGCCCCTGTACATTTATTTTTTCGCCCCGTAACTCCACAGCCATGACGCTGGAAGCCCACGTTCCGTCCGGCCCCCTTTCAGAGAAGTGGCAGAACTATCTCGACAGGGCGAAGCTCGTCAATCCGGCAAACAAGCGAAAACATGATATCCTCGTGGTAGGTACGGGACTGGCCGGAGGCTCCGCCGCTGCCACGCTGGCCGAACTCGGATACAATGTCAAGGTGTTCTGTATCCAGGATTCGGCGCGCCGTGCTCATTCGATCGCTGCGCAGGGCGGCATCAATGCCGCCAAAAACTACCCGAACGACGGGGATACCGTCTGGCGTCTGTTTTACGACACGATCAAGGGAGGGGATTACCGTGCCCGCGAGGCGAATGTGTACCGTCTTGCCGCCGTCAGCAACCATATTATCGACCAGTGCGTTGCGCAAGGCGTTCCCTTCGCACGTGAATACGGCGGCCTGCTCGACAACCGCTCTTTTGGCGGGGCTCAGGTATCGCGGACGTTCTATGCCAGGGGACAAACCGGCCAGCAATTGCTGCTGGGCGCGTATCAGGCGCTCGAACGGCAGGTCCGGACCGGCGGGGTGAAGATGTTTCCTCGCAGGGAAATGCTCGAACTCGTGGTCGTGGACGGTCAGGCGCGGGGTATTATCGTCCGCAATCTGGTAACCGGTGAGTTGGAACGCCATGCCGGCGACGCCGTGCTATTGTGCACAGGAGGCTACGGCAACGTGTATTTTCTGTCCACAAACGCCAAAAATTCCAACGTCACCGCAGCATGGCGGTGCCACCGGAAAGGTGCTTTTTTCGCCAATCCCTGTTACACCCAGATTCATCCGACCTGCATTCCTGTGTCGGGGCAGTACCAATCCAAACTGACGCTCATGAGCGAAAGCCTGCGCAATGACGGCAGGGTCTGGGTGCCCCGGGAAGCCGGCGATACCCGATCCCCTGAAAACATCCCGGAAGCGGAGCGCGACTATTATCTTGAGCGCCGGTATCCCGGTTTCGGCAATCTTGTCCCCCGGGATGTGGCATCGCGGGCCGCCAAGCTGGTATGCGACGATGGTTTTGGCGTAGGCGCCACAAGGCAAGCCGTCTATCTGGATTTTGAGGGTGCGATCGGGCGTCTTGGGGAATCCGCAGTAAGAGAACGGTACGGGAATCTTTTCGAAATGTACGAGCGCATCACGGGTGAAAATCCGTACCGGGCGCCGATGCGGATCTACCCCGCCGTCCACTACACGATGGGGGGTCTGTGGGTGGATTACCGCCTCATGAGCACCATCCCGGGATTGTTTGTGCTGGGAGAAGCCAATTTTTCCGACCACGGCGCGAACCGGTTGGGGGCCAGCGCACTCATGCAGGGGCTTGCCGACGGGTATTTTGTCATTTCTTCGACGCTGGGAGACTACATTGCTTCCGGCGGCGGCAGTGGCAAGGTGAACATTTCCGAGGCGCCGTTCGACGAGGCAGTCAGGACGGCGGAGGACCGTATCCAGCGCCTGCTCCATGTCGAGGGCGGCAAAACGGTCACAGAGTTTCACCGGGAACTTGGACAGATCATGTGGGACCATGTAGGTATGTCCCGCAACCGGAAGGGGCTCCAGCACGCCATGGACGCCATTGCAGATCTGCGCGCCGAATACTGGGAAAACGTATCCGTGCCCGGTCGCAAAGACACCTTGAACAAGAACCTCGAATTTGCAGGCCGCGTAGCGGACTTTCTCGAATTGGGAGAACTCATGGCCCGGGACGCCCTGCATAGGGATGAATCGTGCGGCGCCCATTTCCGTGAGGAATATCAAACGGAAGAAGGCGAGGCGTTGCGCCGGGACGAAGAGTATACCTACGTGGCCGCATGGGAATTCACGGGAAATACAGCATCTCCGGTACTGCACAAGGAGACGCTATCGTTCGAAGCAGTCGATTTGTCTACGAGGAGTTACAAATAACGGCAGAACGTTTGTCAAAGTACTGAACCATTCCGGAGCCGCATGGCGCAAACGATGACCATACACTTGAAAGTCTGGAGGCAGTCCGGCCCGGACGCAAAGGGGAAACTGGTCGATTACACCCTCGAGAACCTGAACGAGGATATGTCTTTCCTCGAAGCGCTCGACGTATTGAACGAGGAACTCATCAAAAAGGGGGAAGACCCGGTCGAGTTCGACAGCGATTGCCGCGAGGGAATCTGCGGCTCTTGCGGCCTCATGGTGGGAGGCATTGCACATGGTCCCATGAAGGCTACGGCCGTGTGCCAGTTGCATATGCGGCATTACAAGGACGGGGATACGATTGTCGTCGAACCCTTCCGCGCCACCGCTTTTCCCATCGTCAAGGATCTGGTGGTGGACCGCAGCGCATTCGACCGCATTATTGCAGCGGGCGGCTATGTCTCCGTCGACACGGGGGGAGCACCGGATGCGAACAGCCTTCCCATTCCGAAGGAACATGTGGACGAAGCGTTCGATTTCGCCACATGCATCGGTTGCGGAGCCTGCGTCGCCTCATGCCCGAACGCATCCGCCTCCCTGTTTACGGGCGCGAAAGTAGCCCACCTTGCACACCTCCCTCAGGGTCAGGTCGAGCGCAAGGAACGGGTTGTGCGCATGGTAGACCAGATGGAAGCAGAGGGATTCGGAGATTGCTCGAATCACGGGGAATGCGAGGCCGTGTGCCCGAAGCAAATTTCCATCGCCGCCATCGCGAAGATGCGGCGCGAGTACCTGCGCGCCCTTTTCGGATAGACGGATACCTTCTACAGGGGAATATTCCCGTGCTTTTTCCGGGGATTACGGGCCACCTTGTTCCGCAGCATATCGAATCCCCGGACAAGTCGATACCGCGTTTCGGCAGGCAGAATAATATCATCGACGTACCCTTGTCCGGCAGCGATATAGGGATTCGCGAACGTATCCCGGTATTGCCGGATAAACTCTTCTTCCGCCGTGGCGGGATCGTCCGCCTCCGCCAGTTGACGCTTGTAGATGATTTCGACGGCGCCCTTCGGCCCCATTACGGCAATTTCCGCAGTAGGCCAGGCAAAATTGAGGTCTCCCCGGATGTGTTTCGAGTTCATCACATCGTAGGCGCCCCCGTACGCCTTGCGGGTGATGACGGTTATTTTAGGGACGGTGGCTTCACAGAAGGCATAGAGAAGCTTGGCGCCATGCCGGATAATGCCCCCCCATTCCTGATCGGTTCCCGGCATAAACCCGGGAACGTCCTCCAGGACGAGCAACGGGATATTGAAGGCATCGCAAAACCGCACGAAACGCGCGCCCTTGACCGAGGCATCCATGTCCAGCACCCCCGCCAGCGCCGCAGGATTGTTCGCAACCACACCGATAGACTGACCGCCGAGACGGGCAAACCCTACAAGGAGATTCGGTGCAAAGTCGGCATGAATCTCGAAGAAGTTTTGCTCGTCAACAAGCGTGCGGATCACTTCCAGCATATCGTAGGGCTTGTTCGGATGCTCCGGCACCATATCGTTAAGCGCTTCGTCCATGCGATCCGGCGGGTCGTCGGTGGAAACGAAAGGAGGTGCATCCTCGCAATTCTGCGGGATAAAACCAAACAGTTCGCGTAGCCGGTGCAGGCATTCCACCTCGTTCTCACAGGCCATGTGTGCGACCCCGCTCTTTTCGGTATGGGTGCGCGCACCTCCCAATTCCTCGGCAGTTACTTCTTCCTGGGTTACCGTCTTTACCACATTGGGGCCGGTCACGAACATATAACTCGTGTTCTTCGCCATAAAGACAAAGTCCGTGATAGCCGGACTGTACACGGCGCCGCCTGCGCACGGACCAAGCACTGCGGATAGCTGCGGCACCACCCCCGAAGCCATGGTGTTCAGAAGAAAAATCTCCGCATAACCGCCAAGCGAATCGACGCCTTCCTGAATGCGGGCCCCTCCGGAGTCATTCAAGCCGATGATAGGCGCCCCATTCTCCAGCGCCAGATGCATAAGGCGGGTGATCTTGCGGGCATGGGCAAGCCCGAGCGACCCGCCGAATACGGTGAAATCCTGACTGTAGACGTAGACAAGACGACCGTCGATCGTGCCAAAACCCGTAACCACACCGTCGCCGTACGGACGCCGCTCTTCAAGTCCGAAATCCCGCACCTGGTGCCGCACGAACGTACCCACTTCCTGAAAAGACCCGTCGTCCAGGAGAATGTCGAGCCGCTCCCGGGCGGTCAATTTTCCCCGTTCGTGTTGCTGTGCAATACGCGCCGCTCCCCCTCCGAGACGAGCCTCTTCGCGGCGCTTCTCAAGATCGGCACGCCTCTTTTCGCGATCGTCCATGAATAGGATCAGGTGCAGTATCGGGCCTCTACGGCCTCGGTGAAAGTCACGGCGGGAGGGCTGTAGATGTTCACCTGGTGTTTCAGAAACACCTCGTTGGCGATGGTCTGCGAAGCCTCCGACCAGTCCCTGGCGCCTTCCAGGCGCTGCAGGACAGCTTCATACGCCTGCTCCTTGCCATGAAAAAGACACTGGACAAAGAGATCACGGTTCCGCGCGCCGCGTTCCCCGAGCACGGTATGTTCAAGACGGGTCAGTCCCGTGGGGGTTTCGCTTTTGTCCGGCGAGGTATCAGAAACAACGGATTCATTCTCCGGAAGCACGGCATGGCTCCGTTCGAGCGTAAAAATCCGGACAGAAGGTTCCGGCTGTGCACTCGTTTCGATCCTGGCAGGCGCACCGTTTTCCGCAGGCGCTCGCTCCGTTGCAACGGCCTTTTCGAGCACTTCTTCGTCAGCTTCCGGGGGGGAACTCGTACGGAATTGTTTCCAGCGCGGCTCCGCCGAATTATTCACGCTCTTCACGGGCGAAGAAGGTGCGGGGGACCCGGCGGTTGACGAAACCTCGTCATGACCCTGCGCGAACCGCTTCCACAAGGGTTGCGGTTCCTGGCGGCGCTCCGCCGGTCGTGTTGGCGCGCTTGCGGCCTTCCTGACGGACTCGCTTTGCACTGCACCGGACGTAAACAATGCCTCCAGCTTATCGAAGGAAATGCTTTCCTCCGAACCGAATTGTTGTTCGAGGCGTCGCCACATCGTTTCCGCCCCCTTCTCTTGTAAAAACGCCTGGACAAACTCCGTGGGGACCTCACGATGCCCGGCTGTAGCGAGCACGTTGACGAGCGGATCGAATAACCGGAGCCAGTCCTCCGGAGAACTTTCCGAGGCAAGTTGCTGATCGGCCTGACACAGGAACTCTTCGAACCGATCTCGTCCAACCGGCTCGTCACCCTGTTCATCCAGCCAGATCTCCAGGGCCTCCCGGTACGGAATCTTCGCAGGATACAATCCCATGCGATCCCGCATCGTGTCTGCATGCACCGGAGTGCCCAACGGATCAAACACCGAATCAATCAGTGAAGCCGTGGGCTGGATAACCAGGTATAGCGTCTGTTGACACGCATTCTTCAGGAAGTCGGCCCATACGAAAGCAGGAAAGGCCGGATGGCGCTTCATGACCTCCATAAAACGGGTGTACGCCTCCTGCACCTCTGCTGCCTGCAGATCCACCCAGGAATTTTGCAGATGGTGCTCCGGGAGGGTATCCCGGAGTTTCATATTTAGTACCTGTTCGAGATAATCAGCGAGCGCCTCCGGCATCGGATCGCGTCGGATGTCCGAACGTCCGTATGTGCGGTCCGGGGGAAATGCATTGATCAGGTGATCGAACAGGGCTTGAGCGATCGTAGTAATCATGGTATGCCGTTGCAACGAGTGAAATAACGACGCGGCAAGCGGCGGCTCGATGGGTGGAAGGGCAGAAAGGCGACCGCGCGCTATGTTCAGGGCATCCTGGTTCGGGAACCTTCGGATGCCTCGACACCGGATATGGCCGGGTTGTTATGACCATACTCCGGACACAAAAACCCGTTGCCGTTTTGCACGGAACGTCCCGCATGCAGGTTCCCATCTTCCGGAACATTGCATTCGACAAGCCACCGCGTATTTGGGCCTGTTACCACTATGCAGCGGCGCTCTGCGGGGCCTATTTTGCTGCATAGTGGTAACAGGCCCATATCCATCGTCCGGATGCGGCGGATAAGCAAAAACCCCCCTCGATTATGTCATTGCTGCAGGAACGATTCGAACGATTCATGGCGTGGACAAGCGATACGCCGCTCGGACTCGTCATAGACCGGGCAGAGGGACCCTGGTTATACCTCTCCGACAAGCGTCGCATCGTCGATATGATCAGCGGCATTGCCGTTTCTTCCCTGGGACACGGACATCCGGCGGTCGTCGAGGCCGTCCGGAAGCAAGCCGCCCGTCACATGCATGTCATGGTCTACGGCGAATTTGTGCAGCGCCCGCAGGTAGATCTGGCTGAATTTCTGGCCAGACATCTGCCCCCTTCCCTTCAGGTAACCTATTTCACAAATTCCGGGACAGAGGCCAATGAAGGCGCCCTGAAGCTGGCCAAAAAAGGAACAGGAAGATCGGGGATAATCGCTTTCGAGGGATCGTTCCACGGCGACACGCACGGGTCCCTGTCCGTGACCGGTCGGGATGTATACCAGCGGCCCTTTCGTCCGCTGTTGCCCAACGTGGATATACTCCCATTCAACCACGAGCGCGCCTTGCAGGCCATCGACAAGCAAACGGCCTGCGTGATCACCGAGCCGATTCAGGGAGAAGGCGGCATCAATATACCGGGGGACCGCTGGATGCGGGCCCTGCGAGCGCGCTGCGACGAAACCGGCGCCCTGCTGATCTTCGACGAAGTACAAACAGGACTCGGACGAACCGGGACGCTTTTCGCGTTCGAACAGTTCGGGGTCACTCCCGACATCCTGACGATTGCCAAAGCCTTTGGGGGCGGCATGCCGCTTGGGGCATTCATTTCCAGTGCGGAACGCTTTCTGGCACTACGGCGGGACCCCCCACTGAGTCATGTAACCACATTCGGAGGCCATCCGGTATCTTGCGCCGCCGCACTGGCCGGCCTGCATGTGATCATCGACGAGCAACTTCCCGCTCGAGCCCGTGCCATAGAAGAACGGGTTCGCCAGCGTTTGCACCATCCGTCCATCGTCGAAGTACGGGGGCGAGGCGCCATGCTGGGCATGCAACTTCGTGACGCAGACCTGACCGCCCGCACGGTGCACCGGTGTCTCGACGAAGGCGTGCTGCTCGGATGGACACTGTATTCGGACTGTCTGGTGCGCATTGCCCCTCCCCTTACGATCCCTTTTGATGTGCTCGACGGGGCTTGCGACACGATTATCCGGGTGCTCGACGCAGCGGAGCGGGATACACAGGCATGATTGCGAATTACCATACGCTACGCGCACTGATCACGGAATGGCAGACCTCGCTGATCGGGAGTACGCTCGAAGATGCCTGGTCGCAAGAGCGGGACGAACTCTCGCTGGCATGTACTGCCCAGGGCAACACCCGAACCGTCCGTATCGGGGTCCGGCTTCCTCTTCTTTTCATCGTTTGCGGCGACGGGTACGCCCGCGCCCGGCGCAACGTCACTACGCTGTTCGAACCGGCCATCGGCAGAAGAGTGGAAACCCTTCGGATCGCTGACCGGGATCGCATGATCTTTATGGGTCTCTCCGGCGACATGACCTTTCATATCTCGTTGTTCGGCCCGCATGCGAATGTATTTCTCGTGGCGAATGACCGCATCCTGACTGCTTTTCGGAACAACGCCGCGCTTGCAGGATCTGCCCTTCCTGCACCGCGTCCGGCGCCCGCCCCCGATACCTGCAAGGCATTCGAAGCAAGCTGGCGCCCGAAAGGCAACTCCATTGTTCGGACAGCTTGCCGGGCGTATCCGTTGTTCGATCGCACACTCGGCATCGAGGCGATCGTGCGCGCCGGGCTGGATCCGCAGGGGGCGGACGATGTGTCCCCTGGTGATCTGCAGGCGCTTTTCCACGCCGTGGAAGCAATACGCCGGGCCCTCCTCGCGCCGGCTCCCCGCATATACCGGGGCGAAAAAGGCCTCCCGATGTTCTCGCTCATTGCCCTCGAACACGCCCGCCATCTCCAGGAAGAAACGTTCGACACGGTCAGCCAGGCCGTCCGGGAAGGAGTACGCCGATCCCTGGCGCACCATCGCTTTCGGGAACTGTTCGACCCTGTGGCCAAGGCGCTCGAACGTGCAGCGAAGCAGTACGACCGGCGGGTACGACGCATGAAGGAAGAATTGTCCCGGGAAAGCCGCGCCGGTCGTTACGAGACCTGGGGGCACCTGCTGACGGCACAGGCGCACAATATCCCTCGAGGCGCCGAGGAAGCATCCCTCGAAAACCTGTTTGCGGAAGGAAAAAGGGTCACCGTACCTCTTGACCCCGCCCTCTCGGCTATAGAAAACGCACAGATGTTTTACGACCGGGCGCGGCGCACGCGCGTTGCGCGCGAAACCGCCGAAAAGCGCATGGCAGAGACAGAAAAAGTCGCACAGGAAGTCCAGGACCTGCTGGATACGCTGCATGCCACGGAAAACCTGCGGGCCTTGCGCACCTTCCGCAAGGAACAGGCCGACCGGCTGGCCCGCTTCCTGCCCGATCCGGAACAGGAAAAAAAACGTATACCCTTTCGAAGATTTCGCCTGCCGGAAGGGTATGAGGTCTGGGTAGGGCGCAATGCCCGTCAGAATGACGAACTGACGTTTCGTCACGCGCAAAAATACGACCTCTGGATGCATGCCCGCGGCGTATCGGGCGTACACGCCGTGCTCCGGCTGCCCCATCGCAATGCGGCGCCCGGAAACGCTATTGTGCGGCAAGCGGCATCCATCGCCGCCTGGTTCAGCAAGGCCCGGGGCAGCAACCTTGTGCCGGTGATGGTCACCGAACGCAAATACGTGCGCAAAGCGAAAGGAACGCCGCCCGGCGCCGTAACGGTGGAACGCGAAACGGTGGTTCTTGTGGAACCCGGCCTTCCGGGCAACGCGTCGTAAACCGTACCCGTGCAGCACACCAGGGCCTGTTAACACTATGATTTCCCGTATACTCCTGTGGCCCAACCCTCGACCGGTAAGGTATCCACGCGTTTCGTATGCCGGACTGCAATGCGTACCTTGCACGCTCCGGCACAAGCATTCGTCCTGATCCTGACACCCTCTATATCATGACCTGGTGGGAAGCAGCGCTTCTCGGTCTCATTCAGGGAATAACGGAATTTCTCCCCGTTTCTTCCTCGGGACATCTTGTCCTCGTCCAGCACTTGCTTGGCCTGAAGATCGATCACATTACTTTCGAAGTGTTCGTGCATTTCGGCACGGTCCTGAGTATCGCCACGGTATACCGCGTGCGTATCCTTGAAATAGTGCGCGGCGTATGGGAGGGAATACATCGGCCCGGTCGGATCGGCGCACAGTACCGCAGCAACGGGGATTTTCGATTTGCAATCTTCATTTTCCTGTCCATGATCCCGGGCGGGCTGATGTATATACTTTTCAGAGAGCCCCTCGAAGCTGCTTTTTCGGCACCGCATCTCACCGCCGGGATGCTCCTTGTTACGGGCGCACTGTTGCTGCTCACCCGCATTCGCCCCCGCCCCGAAGGGAATATATCCGCCTGGAAATCCATCGTGACAGGAGTGGCGCAGGGACTGGCGATGATCCCTGGTATTTCCCGTTCGGGGGCGACGATCTGCGCTGCACTGTACCAGAACGTACGGCCCGCACAGGCGGTCGCCTTTTCGTTTCTGATGTCGGTGCCGGTCATTACAGGCGCAACGGGTATCGAGGCGCTACGGATCGCGCAGGCCGGAGACATCACGAATCTGCCCCCGATCCTTCTGGGTACCCTCGTTGCGTACGCATCCGGTATATGGGCTATCAGAACGGTAATCCGTTTCGTGCAGCGGGGCAACCTGGCCTGGTTCGCCTATTATTGTTTCCTTGTGGGCGGTCTGGGTCTATGGTGGTGGTTGTAAATGGCAGAGTATCCTTAAAAAATCATTATGAGGGAAGTAACCCCATGAGGCTGGTAGCTGTCGTTGGCCGCCCGAATGTGGGCAAGTCAACGCTCTTCAATCGTCTGGTGGAGGCGCGGCAAACCATTGTGCATGACGAGCCCGGGGTCACGCGCGACCGGGTGTACGGCACGGTCGAATGGGCGGGGCATACGTTCGACGCGGCGGATACGGGAGGATTCGTGCCGGCTACTGCCGAGGTATTTGCAGAAGCCATCCGCGAGCAGGTGCACATCGCCATTGACGAAGCCGACGCCATTCTTTTCGTCGTGGACGTCATGACCGGCATCACGGATCTCGACGAGGAACTGAGTGCAGTGCTCCGCCGGACCGACAAGCCTGTGCTGGTGGTTGCCAATAAGGCGGACAATGACCAGCGGCGCTGGCAAGCCGGCGTATTCTATGGACTCGGACTGGGAGAAGTATATCCTGTAAGCGCTATCAACGGGACAGGCACCGGGGAAATGCTTGACGACCTGACCGCCGTGCTGCCGGATGTCCCGGACGCCCCGCCTGAGGATGCCCGCATTCGTGTGGCGCTGGTCGGGAAACCGAATGCCGGTAAATCTTCGCTGGCGAACGCCATTCTCGGATTTCCCCGATCCATCGTCACGGAAATTCCCGGCACGACCCGGGACGCCATCCACTCTGTGATCGAATTCGAGGACCGGGAAATCGTGCTGGTCGACACGGCCGGTCTGCGCAAGCGGGCAAGGGTGGCCGGAAACATAGAATTTTACGCTACGCTGCGGACCCGTCGAGCCCTGGCGACGTGCGACGTCGCTGTGCTTCTGGTGGATGCCGCCGATGGACTGCAGATGCAGGATATTCGCATTCTGAAGCAAGCGGAAGAACTCAGAAAAGGACTCATTATCGCCGTAAACAAATGGGACCTGGTCGAGAAAGAAACCAACACAGCCCGAGACTGGCGCCGCGGAATTCGCAAGCGGCTCCCGATGCTGGACTACGTGCCCATATTGTTCATCTCCGCACTCACCCGGCAACGGGTGCATACCGTGCTCAGCTCAGCCATTGCAATTTATGAGCGCCTGCGCCTGCGCATTCCGACGCATCAAGTAAACGAAGTGATGCAAAAAGCTATCAGCAGGCATCATCCCCCCACATGGCGCAACCAGTTCGTGCAGATAAAGTATGCATCACAGGTGGCATCGAATCCTCCCGTGTTCGCTTTTTTTTGCAATTATCCGAAAGGCGTACACGAGTCATACCGGCGGTATCTCGAAAACGAACTCCGCAAGGCGTTCGATTTCAGCGGGGTCCCGCTTACTCTGGTGTTTCGCGCCAAGTCACGGGAGCGCGCATAGCTTTGCTTCCGGCAGTACCTTCCGGAACAGGTTGCACGAAGCGCTTCTGCACGCTGCGGCTTTTTCGGCAAGAGGGGTCGTATTTTCGCGATCTTCTCCGGCGAATCCTCGCGATATCCGTCGTCAGGGCGTATCTTGCGTGGTATCTTTGCATAGTGTTAACAGACCTTGGTATTTTTTCGCTTCCCCCGAGTCCGCCATGCCTGGCAAACCGGCACCTGTGAAAAAGAAAAACGAACGCACCCTCAATTTCTGGGAGCGTCTGTATCTCCCGGAAGTGTTCAAGGGGCTTGGGTACAGCTTTCGCAAGATGCAGCAGCCAAGCTATACCCTGCAGTATCCGGAAGAGCAATGGTATCCCCCCGACAGTTATCGAGGCCGCCCGGTGCTGGTCGAGGAGGAGGGGCGGCCCCGTTGTGTTTCCTGCAACCTGTGCGCACGGGCCTGTCCCCCGATGGCTATTGCCATGCAATCGCGCGAGATGGAGGGAGCCAAGGAGCGGGAACCGGAATGGTTCGAGATCAACATGCTTCGGTGCATCTACTGCGGGTATTGCGAGGAAGTCTGCCCGGAAGAAGCCATCGTCATGTCGAAAGAATACGATCTGACCTTCCAGAGTCGCGAAGAAGCTGTATTTGGTCTGGAACGACTGCTTATGCCGGCGGAACGCCTAAAGGACCGGTTCGACTGGCTCGAAGCCTACAAGGATCGGCAGTTTGGAGAACAATGGGATTTCCGGCGGGAAAACAACGTGCATAGTCTCAGAGACCGTTCTTTTCTTGCCTCGCTGGCCGAGGAGATGCACAATGACACAGAGGCTCCGGTCGAGCCGCTCCCCGATACGGAATGACCAACGCCTCCGACGTTCCCCGAACCGCCGGGGTACGCCAGGCATTGCTGGATCAACTGGCGTATCTGATCGACGAAACGGCTGTGCTGCGAAAGCATGTCGGACGCATTCCGGAAAGTGTTCTGCAAGGGCGACCGATAGAAAGTGAGCTTTCTTTCCTGGAAATGTATGTGGCGCTGTACCTTTTTGACGAAAAGGTATATTCCCCGGCCGTTGCCCGTCTGGCGGAAGGCAAGGACATTTCCCTCGACGTACCCGGAGCAAGAGAGGTGCTTGACGACGCAGCACCGGAACACACGGAAATAGAGGCCGTGCTCGATCATATCAGTACGGCCCGTACAGGGTTGGCGACATTATTTTCCGGACTCGATGTGCATGCGTGGCGCAGCCCTGTTACGATCAATGGCGCCGCTACGGACGTGTTCGGCCTGGCTCATCATGTCATCGGACACGATGTCGATCTTCTTCGCAGGGCAGCGACCCGGCTTCACGAAAGCAGGCTCACATCACGCAGGGAAGATATTCCTAAATAATGGGACGAATCGGGGTCTCTAAAAAATGAATGTCCGTGTAACGATTGGAGAAAAGTTTCGTTTAATAGACCCAAGGGCTGGAATAAAGGATACTCTGATCAAAACCACTTCGCTCAGCACTTCACGTTCTCAAGGTGAACATGGCCGCACGCGAAAAGACATACAACGACATCGCCTCGGCATTCCGGCAGGGAAACTTCAAGCCGCTCTATTTTTTCTACGGCGATGAGCGGTTTCTTACCGACGAGTTGCAGGATGTGCTGCTGGCAAATGCGCTCGCCCCCCACGAACGGGACTTTAATCTTGATATTGTGTACGGTCCCGATACAGATGCACAGCATGTGCTGGCGCTGTGCGCGTCCTATCCTGTAATGAGTGAACGGCGTGTAGTGATCGTACGCGACTTTGAGAAACTGAAGGACAACCGCCTGTTCAAAGAGTATGCGCAGCACCCGAATCCGGCAGCGGTGGTCGTGCTCGTATGCGGCTCGAAGCCGGACCGCTCAAGGCATCCCTACCGGGCCCTTCGGGAACACGCCGTTTCGATGGAAAGCAAACCGCTCTACAGTAATCAGATGCCCGGCTGGATCAAGGAGCGCGCAGCAAAGCAAGGATACAATATGACGCCGGAGGCCATCCACATGCTGGCCGACTATGCAGGCGCCGATCTCGGGACGGTTGTCCGTGAGATGGAAAAACTTGAAACCTATGCGGCCGGACGAGAGACCATTACAGCGGACGATATTGTTCGCGCGGGTGGACATAGCCGGGGTTTCAATGTCTTCGAACTACAGAAGGCGATAGGCGAACAGCGCGGCAGGGATGCGTTTCACATTGTGGAACGAATGTTGCAGCGTGCATCCAATGTGCGCGGGGAAGCACTCATGATCATAGCCGTCCTGAACGCTTATTTCACGAAGCTATGGAAACTCAGCGCCTGCGAATCGTCCATGTCAAACAAGGAAATGGCGCGCCATATTGGCGTATCGCCATTTTTCGTCAAGGAATACCTGACAAGCCTCCGCCGATACAAGGCGCCGGGAATCCGGGATGCGTTCCCCGTATTGCTGGCCGCGGATTACGAACTGAAGGGAGGGGCTGCGCGGAGCGAACGTCTGGTGATGACATTAATGCTTCGCAAAATACTACCGTCCCCCTTATGACTGCATTGCCTCGTTTACCGCACAATAAGAATGCGGGACCGTACGTTCCCGATGTGGTGCGATAGACGTCAGCATATACCCAAAGATGTACGCCCATGCAAAACACTCATGTCATAAAGCGCCGCCAAACGGGCCGGAAGAACACGAACCCGAATACGCGGTACCTGGATGCGCTCAGTCCGATGAGCGACGAAGACCTGATGTCACAGTTTCAGGCAGGAACCGTAGAGGCATTCGATATCCTGGTAAGCCGTTACAAGGATCCGCTTACCAATTATATCTACCGGTTCCTCGGGGACATGAAGGAATGCGAGGACCTTCTTCAGGAAACATTTCTGAGAGTCTACCGCAACAGGCACTCGTACCGGCGGATCGCCCGGTTCTCGACATGGCTCTACACGATTGCCGGGAATCTGGCGCGGTCGGAATACCGTAAGCGCAAACGGCGTCGGATATCCTCTCTCCAGTCGGTCAACAAGAACGATGAAGAGTACGAGATGGAAGTGCCGGACGAAACCTTCTCTCCGGACAAACACACGGAAAGCTCGATCCAGGATTTCTACATCCAGGACGCGTTGACGAAAATTCCCGAGGAATTTCGTGAGGTAGTCGTGCTGCGGGACGTGCAGCAACTGTCGTACGAGGAAATCGCGGAGATCACGGGGTTGCCCATGGGAACCGTAAAAAGTCGAATTAATCGCGGCAGAACGAAACTTCAGATACTCCTGAAGGATATCTACTTTGTACAGGAGGAATAACTTCGCTTTGCAGTACTTGGGCAAATAAGGCCGGGATACGGTGTAAGGTGTGATGGGAAGCCCCCTTTTTTCCGGATCCGGGAGCAGCCTTATGCGTCACATAACACGGTGACCGGTATAGCCTGTCCGGAGCAAGTATCTTTCGTCCGCAAGTTTTCCACCCGCAGTCGGAATCGGATTAGTTTGCCTATGCATAACAGGTACAGCGATTCGAAACCTTACGACGCCTCAAACCTCGAGGACGAGTTTCTCTGCGAATACGTGGATGGAACCATGGATCCTCTTGTCCGCAATGTGTTCGAGGAGTATGTGCGCGCCAATCCGGGCATGGAGGAGCATATCGAGTGCCTGAGGCGCACGCGTCGGCTTCTGTGTCGCTATGCTTGCCGTTGCCAGGCCCCGAGCGATCTGCACGATCGGCTGCGCAATTTCATCCCCGGCGACATGTCCCGCCCCAATGTTTCTTCACCCGTCGTTTCCGGGAACACGGCAAAGGGGACCGTAGCATCGTCCTATGCCGTGACGATGATATTAATGCTGGGGCTTGTTCTGGGAGCATCAGGAGTGCAATCCGGGAACAGTCGAATGCCCGCTTCCGCCATGACGGCATCCCACTCCGTGCAGGATGCCCCACCCCTCCCCTATGCAGGTGAAATGATCCGGCGATCTTCATACTCGTCTGTGATTCACCCTCTGCCCCATTCCCCGCGCCGCCACCACACACGATCCATCGTAACCGCCGGCATTGAGCGCGAACTTCGGGCCCGGGCAACGCACGTTGGCTCCATGGTTGCCGAGGTAGTATATCCCTGACAGGATACTCTGATAGTGGTTTCGGAACGGGATGCCATTCCTTGCGTGCAACGCCATACTCTGTACTTGGGCCCTTAGCTCAGGGGTTCAGAGCGCTCGCCTCACACGCGAGAGGTCACTGGTTCAAATCCAGTAGGGCCCACCATACCTTTCGTAGAAAAAACATGTCTTTCCTGCCGACATTGCGGCCGGTATCCTGACGAGTACATGTCGGAAACGCTGAACGAGCAGCAACGGCGCCGCCGCGAAGAACTGCATGCGCTTCGTGAAGCGGGTATTGATCCGTATCCGTATGCGTGGGATGTCACCCACAAGACCACGCACATCGTCGAGACGTTCGACGACAACCTGCATCAACCCGGTGAAGACCGCCCCCCTCGGGATCAATTCGATGTAGCCATCGCCGGTCGCATCATGTCACTCCGTGTCATGGGCAAAGCCGCTTTCCTCGATGTGCAGGACGAATCCGGTTCCATTCAGGTCTATGTGCGCCGCGACGATCTTCCTGAGGGATATTATCGCGATGTCATCCGGCGCCTGCTCGATATCGGGGATATTGTCGGCGTCAGGGGATTCGCTTTCCGGACACGCATGGGCGAGATCAGCGTGCATGCCGAAGAATTCAGCATGCTGTCGAAGTCGCTGCGCCCCCTTCCGGTGGTCAAGGAAACCGACGAAGGCGTACATAACGAGGTCACGAATAAGGAATTCCGTTACCGCCAGCGGTATGTCGATCTGGTGGTCAATCCCGATGTGCGAAACGTGTTTCGCCAGCGGGCGCGCCTTATTTCCATCATGCGCCGCTTTCTGGACGACCAAGGGTATATCGAGGTGGAAACGCCTGTGCTCCAACCCATATACGGAGGAGCGAGCGCGAGGCCATTCACCACACATCACAATGCGCTCGATATGACGCTCTATCTCCGCATTGCGGATGAGCTGTATCTGAAACGGCTTCTGGTCGGCGGATTTACAGGCGTCTACGAGATTTCAAAAGATTTTCGCAACGAGGGACTCAGCCGCTTTCATAATCCGGAATTCACCATGATGGAGCTGTATGTCTCCTACAAGGATTACCGGTGGATGATGGAGCTCGTTGAAGAAATGATCGAGCATATTGCAATGGAATTGCACGGCACGCCGTATGTGCAATCCGGCGAGCATACGATCTCCTTCCGCCGCCCCTGGAGACGCCTGCCGCTCTTCGAAGCCATTGCAGAGCATACCGGGCATCAACTGCGAGACAAAGACGTACAGGAAATAGCGGATATCGCCCGGGAACTCGGGCTCGAAGTAGATGAAAGCATGGGGACGGGCAAACTCATTGACCACATTTTCGGCGAGAAGGTGGAGCCGCACCTTATCCAGCCCACCTTCATCACCGATTATCCCCTTTCACTGAGCCCACTGGCGAAGCGTCATCGCAGCGAGGAAGGACTTGTGGAGCGGTTCGAACTCATCTGCAATGCAAAAGAGATGTGCAATGCATTCAGCGAGCTCAACGATCCGATCGACCAGCGCAACCGCTTCGAGGATCAGGCCCGGTTACGCGACGAGGGCGACGAGGAAGCCATGCAGATTGACGAGGACTACCTCCGCGCGATGGAGTATGGAATGCCTCCTGCAGCCGGCCTCGGCGTGGGCATCGATCGCCTCGCCATGCTGATGACGGGACAAGAATCGATCCGGGACGTTATTCTGTTTCCCTTGCTCCGACCGGAATCGGGACAGGAAGAAAGCGAAGAAGAGAAAAATCAGGGCGAAGATCCTTCGGCGTAAAAGCGCGCATCACCGAGGGCCTGTTACCACTATGCAGCGGCGCTTTCGTGCACATTCCGGCGGGCAATGCGCACATTTCTCTTGAAACCGTCGAACTTGCTGCGCCGGACGGGACTTCTTCTGAAACGCCTCCGAAATTCTTCGAGATCGATTTCCTCCCATGCAACCAGTTCCGTATCGGCAACGCCCGGACGAGGTGCGTAGCGCTCCTCAGTCGAGGGTTTTTTGAACTTGTTCCAGGGACATACTTCCTGGCATATATCGCATCCGAATATCCAGTTTTTGAATCCGGGTTGAAGCGATGCCGGAACATCGTCTCCGCGATGTTCGATGGTCCAGTAGGAGATACACCGGTTGGAATCCACAGCATACGGGCGGTAAATGGCGTCCGTGGGACAGGCATCGATGCATCGCGTGCACGAGCCGCAAAAATCTTCCGCCGGACTGTCGTAGACCAGGGGAGTGTCTACGATGAGTTCCCCGATGAAAAACCAGGATCCGAGAGACCGGTTGATGAGATTGGTATGCTTACCTATCCAACCCAATCCGCTGCGCTGCGCCCAGGCTTTTTCGAGCACCGGCGCAGAATCGACAAAAGCGCGTCCTTCGATACCCCCCGCTTCCCTGCCGAGCCATTCGAAAAGCGCATACAGATTTTCCTTCATGACACGGTGATAATCTTCTCCCCAGGCATACCGGCTGATTTTACCGGCGGTTTTATGAGCAGGCGGATCCACCGGATAGTAGTAATTATGGAGTACGGAAACCACGCTGCGCGCGCCCTCTACCAGTCGGCACGGATCAATGCGTTTTTCGAAATGATTCGTCATCCATTCCATACCGGCATGGCGTCCTCCGAG
The DNA here is from genome assembly GCA_965117025.1 of Rhodothermales bacterium. Classification (GTDB taxonomy): domain Bacteria; phylum Bacteroidota; class Rhodothermia; order Rhodothermales; family VXPQ01; genus VXPQ01. Next base: position 2,156,658 of record OZ220746.1, on the reverse strand, counting down.
AAGCCATTGCTCCAGCCGCTCCGACTCCTCATCCAGTCGTTCGGCCTTTGCGATACCACAGGCGTCAAATCCCAGATCGCGGGCGCGCGCCTTGAGCGCACGACTCAGCGCTTCGGGGGTGGTATGGCGTCCGGTCGACATGATGCAGGAAACAGAAAGCAGGGCCTGTTAACAGGCCCTAACGGGAGTCAGATATGCGAAGGGGCAGGTAGCGTCATAAAAAAGCGGGCCCGCCTGATCGGCGGACCCGCTTTCCGGCAGTGTCTTGCGATAATTCGTTTCCCGGGTACCGGTTACTCGTCGTAATATCCGGGGCACGTACCAGGTATTGTGTCCACGCGGCGCGCTTGCTGCGCCCCTTCCTTCTTGGTTGTGCCCGGCAACAGGCCGCGCCCTTCCGTCTGGAAGCGACTTGCGGCCAAACCGTTTTCGGTGTAGAACTGCTCGACGATGCGGGCACGTTCCTCGGAAAGCTGCTGCGCATCGCGCTCACCCGGGGCGGCGTAGCCGACGACTTCCCCACAGAGATTGGGGCACTGCCCAAAAATATCGGCGTTTTCCGTAAGCGCCGCACTTCCTTCCTCGGTCAACATGCTTGAATTCCGGTCGAAGTAGGCCGCATTCATCTCCGTGATGTCGTAGCAGATGGCGGCGAGGCATGGCAGCGCAGTCACCGTAATCGACTCCGTGTCCGTGCCGCCTTCGTTTTCTACCGTCACCGTCACCGTGTAGGTGCCTCCCTCGGTATACGTGTGCGATGCTTCCGCACCCGTGCCCGTGCTTCCGTCGCCGAAGTCCCAGCTATACGTGGTGGACCCCTCGCTCTCCGCACGAACTGTGAAGGCAACCTCCTGGGGCTGGCACACTTCGAAATGCGTATCGCTTGCGTCGATGGCTACGATAGTCGGAGCTTCTATGACCTGAACGGAACACATCGCCTCCACCGCATCACGGCCATTATCGACGGTAACCGTCACATCGTACATACCGCCGGACGCGAAACTATGTGTAGCCGCCATGCCGGTAGCCATGCCGCCGTCCCCGAAATCCCAATTTATATTCACGGGCTGCGTGGCCTCGGGATTCGTATCGACGGTAAAGGAACCTGCTTCGTTGGCGCCGAGCACGCTCGGGCAGGTCGATCCAAGAATCTCGACGGGAGTAAATGCACTTTCGAGGCTGATCCGGACCCCTACGGAAAGCGAACTCACCAACTCGAAGGAAAGAAAGCCGTCACTTCCTCCGTCCGTATTGTCAAACCCGTCATCCGGGAACGCCACGTTGGAAATATTTTCGATGACAATCGACGCACGATCACTGACGACCATATCAAGACCGAAACCCAGCGCCGGGCCGTACGTGGTGCCCGCCACGCTTCCACTCGTAACATGCGCTCCGGCCGTCAGGAACGGCGCGATGCGCGACGATCCTCCATAGCGGTACAGCGCCTGGAAGCTGGTGTACCCGCCGCCGGTGACTTCGCTGCCATTCACAGGAGCTTCCGGGGTATACACAAGCGAAAGCGGGTGATTGGTGCGCTGGAGCGCCAGAGCCAGGCTGGCATTCTGGTCAAACTGCCATCCGAATTCAATCCCGCCCGCATATGGCGTGCCGCAGCATTCGGAATCCCAGTTGTCCAGATTAAAATTGAAAGGGGATCTTTCAGTGTCCCCGAGATGCCATGCCAAACCAACGCGAGGCTTGACGAAAAAAGTGCCGTCCGCCCGCATGTTCTGCGCGTGCGCATCCGGTATGAGAAGGAGTGAAAACACTCCGACCAGTAAGGCGGAGCAAATATTCTGCCACGAAACAGGCATGGTAGTCGTCGAAGGCATATGCGGATAAGGTCAGGATAGTTCGCGAATAATGTACGAAACGAATTGCGAAAATGCGCAATTTTCGCATGGAAGCGCAGGACGCCCGAAAACAAGTGGTTTCCGGGCAAAAAAGCAGAGCAATACCCAGCGTCTACCCGCCTATTCGAGCCCGTTTACGTACTTCTCCAGTTTGCTCTTGGAATTGGCGGCCTTGTTTTTGTGAATAATTCCCTTGGAGGCCAGCCGATCCAGCGTATGTTTTACCTGAGCAAGGAGGGCCTGCCCTTCCTCCCTGTCGGTGGTTCCGCGCAGTTTGCGTATCATGGTCCGCATGGCGCCGCGGTGAACCCGATTGCGTTCACGGCGTTCGCTATCCTGACGGACCCGCTTGGCGGCTGACTTGTGCTGAGGCATGTTGGTTTCGCACTGTTTGGATTTCGTTCGGCAGCGTATCTGCCGATCAGGTATCTGCCGGATGACGCGGCAAACCCTGAAAAACGTTCGTAAAACGGGCGTTATAAGTTCTGGCTGTCATCGGGTTCCATAGTTTTTGACCTCACAACGCCGGAGAGCGCGTTTAGGTAATGTTTTCGTTTCTGCAGGAATTTTTCAGAAGGGGCAAGGGGATATCGACCTTTGTGGTGATACGTGAAGGCACCGGCAAGCCGGCTCGGCAATACCGGATCGTTCCCCGCCGTATACTGCTGGTGCTGTCCGGGGGCGTGCTCGTCCTTTCCGTATCCCTGCTTATCCTGTTGTTCCTGTCCCCCCTGAACAGGTTGCTTCCGGAGTATGGATCGGCGGAAATACGCCAGAACGCCAGATTGAACGCACTGCGCATCAATGCATTGCAGGACTCTCTTGCAGCGCAGGAAGAGTATATGACCCGGCTCCGACAGGTCTTTCTCGGGCAGATCGATCCGGACACGGAAGACCCCGTAGCGCCGGAAACATCTTTGCCGAGAGAAAATTACGCCGCTCCGGCCTCTGGCGAGTTATCACCGAACTGGACCGATCATCAGCAGCCGGCCATCACGATAGACCTGCTTACGGGAAACAACGACATCCCGGCGCAGACGGCGAACACAGCCCCGGTCCGGTTTCCCAGCATCGTACTGCCGACATTAACCCCCGTGGATGGCTTCGTAACGCGCGGCTTCAATGCAGGAACGGGGCATTACGGAGTAGACATTGCCGTGGAAGAAGGAACGGACGTACGGTCGATCGGGGACGGATATGTGGTGATGGCGGATTGGACGCAGGAAGGAGGCTTCACCATCGCAATCCAGCATTCGGACGGTTATCTTTCGGTCTACAAACACAACCGGCTTCTTTACAAGCGCATCGGGGACCGCGTACAGGCCCGGGACAACATCGCGGTAAGCGGAAACTCCGGCGAATTCACCACGGGACCCCATTTACATTTTGAACTCTGGCATAATGGTCTGGCACAAGATCCCAGTGCGTATCTTGTGGGTATATAGACCGACCATGGAGGCCATTCGCTCCCGTGCAGGGTTATGCAACAGCCATGCTGTCCAGCGCATCGCGCGTCGGAAAATCGGGTCGTAAGCAAAGGGACATACATAGAGACATACTACTATGGCCAGGCAGTCAAACGGCAGTGCTCCCCCGAAGGTGAGCATCATCAGCGAGGGAACGACCTTCGAGGGTACACTCATATCGTCCAGTGACATACGCATCAGCGGATGCGTCAAGGGATCCGTGGAAACCGCGGGCAAACTGGTGGTCCCGGAAAGCGGTTATATCGAAGGCAGCGTCAAGGGGGCCGCGCTCGACATTGCCGGACGCATCAAGGGTTCCATCCATGTGTCCGGCAATCTCCTGCTGAAGAGAACGGCGATCGTGGACGCCAATATCCAGCTTGGCCGCCTTATGGTGGAAGAAGGCGCCATATTCAATGGCGAATGTCGTACGGGAGACCGGGTCATTGACACCAGCGAAATCCCGGTTTCGCCGGACGGAATCGACCACGCTGCGCCTGTCCGCGAATAACCTGCCCGGAAACCGTCCATGCCTGCTTCGAACGGCGACGATTCCGGCGATCCCCGCAGTGATTTCAGAGAAGCCGGGTCGCATCTCTCCCTGGCGCTGGAACCGGCGCTGACCATGGTGATCTGGATAATTATCGGCGTCCTGCTGGATCAATGGCTCGACACGACGCCATGGCTCGTGCTTGCAGGGTTTTGCCTCGGGTTGATCTCGATGTGCATACAACTGGTGCGCGGGGTGAAGAAAAGCGAATCCCGGGAGAAGAAGCGCCCTCCGCATACTTGAAAGGCGGTTCTGAATTCATTGCATATTGGCTTTTTTCCAGGCCCTTTTACTGTACATTAGGCGTTTTAGCAAAAAGGCATATTTAAAGGGCATATTTCCTGGTCGGGATCTTCCGGCGCTCTCGGGAAAATCGTTCCGGCGCCAATGGAAACGGAAGGATTGGGACTCGGTATCGGACTTGGTTGCTTGCTGGGCGTGTCGTACGTGCTGATAAGCTTTTTATCGAATCGAATCGCGCTGCAAAGCACCCGTAATCCAACGGCTGTCGTCATAGGCGCCATGCTGGTTCGCGTCGTGGTTACCCTGGGCCTGCTGGTCATTGCCTTGCGATGGCTTCCCGTGGCCCCGACAGGCTTGCTGGGAGGTTTTTTCGCGACGTTTATCGTAGGCCTCGCGATCGAAATCCGGTTTTTCCACAGGAAGCAACCCCCGACGTCGTAGTTCCGGCTTGCGAAAAAAGTCCTTCTTATCACACCACATGATCGCGTTGCACGCAAACATACGCCGCTGCCGGGTTATCCTGCTTCTTCTGGCAGGATGTGCGTTTTTTGCGCCTCGTCCGGCGTATGCCGCCGACGAGGGAGGAGAAATGGATGCCGTCGCCCACACGGCAGACGGCGTATATCTTGATTTCGCCCCGTTCGGCACGGTCGAACTCCCGCGCATTTTCCTGCGGAAAGAGCCCTGGGGACTGGATGTGTTTGCGTCCACCCGCTCCGCGCTGCTTTCGGAACGGTACGTGATCGAGCATGAAGAAGACGGACATGCGGAAGTCCTGCACGACGAAGCCCTCCATGCCGCCATCGAGCACCACGAGCACCTCTACGCCAAACCGCAACCGGTCCTGGGAAGCATGGTGCTGGACCTGTCCATCACGCGCCATCTTGTGTTCGGCATTCTGGCCGCCCTGATTACGGTCGCCATCTTCGTCACGCTTGCACGACGCTACCGGCGCCCTGAAGACCGCGTTTCCGCACCGAGGGGCATCTTCCAGAACATGTTCGAAGCCCTTGTCGTCTTCGTGCGCGACGAGATCGCCAAGCCATGCGTCGGTCCCAAATACCAGCAATTCATGCCGTTTCTGCTTACGGCATTCATGTTCATCCTGTGCTGCAACCTGATGGGCCTCGTGCCCTATGCTGGAGCGGCGACATCCAATATTTCGGTGACCCTCACGCTGGCTGCTTTCTCTTTCGTGGTAGGGCAGCGTAAAGGGTCCAGGGCATACTGGAAGCACATGTTCTGGCCGCCGGGCGTTCCCTTGCCGGTCAAGTGCCTGCTCGCGCCGATCGAACTGGTCAGCCTGTTCGCCAAGCATTTTGCGCTGGCGCTGCGGCTCTTCGCCAACATGATGTCCGGTTCCCTGCTCATCCTGAGCCTGATCGGCATCATTTTCACGATCAACGTGCTGTTCGGCAGCCTCACCGCCACTGCGGTCGCCCCCGTCGGCGTCGCGTTCACGTTGTTCATTTCGTTCATCAAGATCGCCGTGGCGTTCATACATGCCTTTGTGTTCACGCTGCTGTCGGCGATTTTCTTCGGCATGGCCGTAGAGGAGCATCACGAAGACGAAACGCATGCGGAAGAACAGCCGGCCCTCGCCGGGTAAATGCGGCAACGGATTTGCTGGACAACCTCACCATCCGAACCTCTTTTTTCAAATCACCTGATCCAATACACGGAGAATTACCATGGACGCTATAGACGCTACTGCATTAGCTTATCTGGCCGCCGGCATCGGAGCCGGACTCGTTGCAATCGGGGCTGGCATCGGGCTGGGTCACATTGCCGGTCCTGCAATGGAAGGCTCGGCGCGGCAGCCCGAGGTCGCCGGCCATATACGGCTGACCATGATCATCGCCGCAGCGCTGCTCGAGGGCGTTGCGCTTTTCGGTATGATCATCTGCCTGTTGCTCTCCTTCAAATGAGCCACGGCGCCCGCTGCCGGATTGCTGCCGCTCCGGCGGCGCATCCGGACGATACCCCTGGGATGTCAGGGAATAATCCACCATCGATTTGGCCATGGATATCATCTTAGCCCAGAGTCTGCTCGAACCCAATGCGGGACTGATCTTCTACAAGGTCCTCGTGTTCGCGCTGCTGCTTTTCATACTTCGCAGGTACGCGTGGAAACCTATCGTGAGCGCATTGAGCGAACGCGAAGAAACCATTGACACGTCGATCAGGAAGGCCGAGCATGCGCTCGAAGAAGCCCGGAAAACCGGGGAGAAAAACGAAGAGGCCCGGCGCGCGGCGGAAGAGAACGCGCGACGCGTCATGCAAGATGCGCGGGCGGCGGCCGAGCGGGTGCGCAGCGAAGAACTGGAGAAGACGCGGGGCAGAATCCGGCAGATGCAGGAACAGGCGCAGGCCGAAATCGAGCGGGAGAAGCAACGTGCGCTGGAGGAGCTGCGGGATGAAGTGGCCGGCCTTGCCATCCACACCGCCGAGCACATTCTCGAAGAGACGCTCGATGCGGACCGGCACCGCAAACTGGTCGATCGTTTTATCGAGCAGCTTCCCAAAAATTGACCGGCGCCCCGAATGCCCCGGAGCTTTTTCATGCCCCTTTCCGAAAACCGCCTGCACCTTCTTTCCACTCTCGAAGCGAACGGATCATGGTTGTAGCCCGCAGATACGCACGCGCGCTGTACGAGGAAGCCGAGCGCGCCTCGAAAGTCGAACGCGTCGACGCAGACATTGCGTTCGTCCGGGCGACCCTGGAGGGATCGGAAGCGCTGGAGCAGCTTTTTCGGAATCCGATCGTGGCCCGCGAGAAAAAACATGCGGTCGTACGCGCGCTGTTCGAAACGCGCCTGGACGACCTGACGCTGCGATTTCTCGATATGCTTGTCGGCCGGCAGCGCGAAAGCCTGTTTGTCCGGATTGCACAGGCGTGGCGGAACCTGCATGACGAACGCCTCGGTATTGTGGAAGCCGAAGCCCGCGTCGCTTCGGAATTCAGTGAAGAGGAGCGCGCCGGACTCACGGAAGCGCTCGAGCAATTGACCGGCAAGAAGATCCGGCTGCATGTCCGCAAGGACGCCGGGTTGATCGGGGGGTTGGTCGTCCGCATCGGAGACACGGTGTACGACCGGAGCGTGCGCCACCAGCTTGAAGCACTACGCGACCGGGTGACCCTCCGGCCTCTTTCCATGAATTAACCGGCGTGCACGCCTCGACGAACCGGCCAGACATCGCTTGACGAGCAAGCGCATGCGTAACCAGTGACGATAGAAACATTATGACCACGTCAATTCGACCAGATGAAGTGACCTCGGTTCTGAAGAGCGCGTTCGGCGATCTGGAAACGGGAACCGATGTCTACGAAGTCGGGACCGTCCTGCAAACAGGGGACGGCATCGCGCGGCTTTACGGACTTTCGAATGTACAGGCCGGAGAGTTGATCACGTTTCCGGCGAGCGGAACCACCGGCATGGTGCTCAACCTCGAGGAGGACAACATCGGGGTCGTGCTGTTCGGCGAAGTCGATTCGGTCAGGGAGGGCGACGAAGCGCGCCGGACCCGCCGCATCGCGTCGATCAACGTCTCCGAAGGCATGCTGGGGCGCGTGATCGATCCGCTCGGCAACCCGATAGACGGGCGCGGCCCCATTGCGGGCGAACCCTTCGAAATGCCGCTGGAGCGCAAGGCCCCGGGCGTCATCTACAGGCAGCCGGTGAACGAGCCGCTCCAGACGGGCGTCAAGGCCATCGATTCGATGATCCCCATCGGCAGGGGGCAGCGGGAACTCGTCATCGGGGACCGGCAGACCGGCAAGACCGCCGTACTGATCGACACGATCATCAATCAGAAATCGACCCACGACACCGACAAGCCGGTTTTTTGCGTCTACGTGGCCTGCGGGCAAAAGGCGTCCACTGTGGCTCATGTGATGCGGGCGCTCGAAGAGCACGACGCCATGGACTATACGGTCATCGTGAATGCGCCGGCTTCGTCGCCGGCTCCGCTGCAGTTCATCGCCCCGTACGCCGGGGCCTGCATCGGGGAGTATTTCCGGGATACGGGCCGACATTCCCTCGTGGTCTACGACGATCTTTCCAAGCAGGCGGTCGCGTATCGGGAACTGTCGTTGCTGCTGCGCCGCCCGCCGGGGCGCGAGGCGTATCCGGGCGACGTGTTTTACCTGCACAGCCGCCTGCTGGAACGGGCCGCCAAGATCAACGAAACGAAGACGGTCGCGGTCCAGATGAACGATGTCCCCGAATCGCTGCAAGGAAAGGTGGAAGGAGGCGGTTCCCTGACCGCCCTGCCCGTCATCGAAACGCAGGCCGGGGACGTGGCCGCCTATATCCCGACGAATGTGATTTCCATCACGGACGGCCAGATCTATCTGGAAACGAATCTTTTCAACGCGGGGGTGCGTCCGGCCATCGACGTCGGGATTTCCGTATCCCGCGTCGGCGGCAACGCGCAAATCAAGGCGATGAAAAAGGTCGCGGGCACGCTGCGCATCGACCTCGCGCAGTACCGCGAATTGCAGGCCTTCGCCAAATTCGGGTCCGACCTCGATCCGGCCACCCAGCGTCAGTTGCTTCGCGGAGAACGCCTCGTCGAGATTCTGAAGCAGGGCCAGTATGCGCCCGTTCCGGTAGAAGAACAGGTGGCCGTAATATTCGTGGCGACGCAGGGATTGCTGGACGCGGTGCCGGTGCATCGCCTGCGCGAACTGGAAACCGAATTTATCGGCAAATTGCAGATCCAGCACAAGGACCTGCTCGACGCCATTCGCGAAACAGGGGTGCTTTCGGACGAACACCGGGAGGTGCTCTCCAGCGTGGCGAGCGATCTGGCGGACCTTTTCCGGGCATAGCGCACGGACTGATTCATGGCCAATCTCCGGGACATACGGAACAGGATCGACTCGATCCGCAATACGCAGCAGGTGACGCGCGCCATGAAGATGGTGGCGGCCGCCAAGCTGCGGCGCGCGCAGGAACGCATATTCAGCACGCGGCCGTATGCGTACCGACTGGGGGCCGTCATCAGCCGGCTCAAGGAGCAGCTCGACGCCACGGAACACCCGTTGCTGCAGGAGCGCGAAGAGACCCGGAGCATCCTGTTTATCGTCGTGACGGCCGACCGCGGTCTGGCGGGGGCGTTCAACGCCAATATCGTGAAGGAAGCGGAACAGGCGATGGCGGCATACGAAGCCGTGCGCAAGGCCGGCAACCTGCATGTGCTGGCCGCAGGCCGGAAAGGGCATGACCATTTCGCCCGCAGAGGATACCGGATGGTCGGCGATTTTCGCGGGGTCTTCGACCGGATCGAGGTGGACACGGCCCGGAAGATCGTCGAGCAGGCCGTGGACGGATATATGAACGGTTCCTGGGACGAGGTGAAGATCGTCTACAACGAATTCCGGAACACTATCGCCCAGAACCGGATCGTCGAACCGTTTCTGCCAATCCCGAAGAAGCAGTTCCTGACACCGATCATGGAGGCGCGAGGCGAAGGAGACGCTCAGGCGGACAGCGACCGCACCGCCGCCGATTCCATCTTCGAACCGGAAGCGGAATCCGTCCTGCACGAGTTATTGCCGAGATACCTGCAATACCAGGTATGGCGCGTGCTGCTCGAATCGAACGCGGCGGAGCAGGGCGCCCGCATGGTGGCCATGGACAATGCGACCTCCAATGCGGAAGAGTTCCTGCGCAACCTGAAACTGAAGTACAACCGGGCGCGGCAATCCGCGATCACCACGGAGATCATCGAGATCGTTTCGGGGGCCAACGCCCTGGAAGCCGGATAGAATCCGCTTCGCGGGACATCGAACCTCGCAATTCTTCCGGCGTTAGCAGGGATCCTGAAATGCAAACGAAACGCGCGCCGGGATGTGTCCCGTACGCGCAACGGGAGAGGTGGCCGAGCGGCTGAAGGCGCTCCCCTGCTAAGGGAGTATACGGCGACCCCGTATCGTGGGTTCGAATCCCACCCTCTCCGCCAGGATTCCAATACATATGTTATAGTACCCCCATGCCCAACCCCGAATACATTCTCGCCCTCGATCAGGGCACCACCAGTTCACGGGCCATCCTTTTCGACCATAGCGGCGCCATCCGGGGCGTTGCGCAGCGCGAATTCCGGCAGATCTTCCCGCAGCCCGGCTGGGTCGAGCATGACCCGGAAGAAATATGGTCTTCCCAGGCAGGCGTGGCCGCCGACGTGCTGGCGGAAGCGAACCTGTCGGCCTCCGACGTGGCCGCCATCGGCATCACGAACCAGCGGGAAACGACCGTCGTCTGGGACCGCCGCACCGGCAAGCCGATCCATCATGCCATCGTATGGCAGGACCGCCGCACCGCGGGCATGTGCGACCGGCTGCGGGAAGCCGGGCACGCCGACTTTATCCGCTCCCGGACCGGCCTGGTCCTCGACGCCTACTTCTCCGGTACGAAAGTCCGCTGGATGCTCGATCACGTGGAGGGCGCCCGGGAACGGGCGGAACGGGGCGAACTGGCCTTCGGCACCGTGGATTCCTGGCTGATCTGGAACATGACCTCGGGCCGCGTGCATGTCACCGACGCCACGAACGCCTCGCGCACCCTGCTCTATAATATCCATACGAACGAGTGGGACGACGAACTGCTGGACATCTTCGGCGTGCCCCGCAGCGTGTTGCCGGAGGTCCGCTCGTCGAGCGAGGAGTATGCGAAAACCTCGGAGCATACCTTCATGCCGAACGTCCCCATCGCCGGCATCGCCGGGGATCAGCAGGCGGCCCTTTTCGGGCAGGTATGCACGACGCCGGGCATGGTCAAGAATACGTACGGCACCGGGTGCTTCCTGCTGATGCAGACGGGCGAGGAAGCGGTGCAATCGAACAACAATCTCCTTACGACCATCGCCTGGCGGATCGGCGACCGGACCGAGTATGCGCTGGAAGGTAGCGTATTCATCGCGGGCGCCGTAGTGCAGTGGCTGCGGGACGGGCTTGGCATCATCCAGGCTTCGTCGGACGTGGAAGCGCTGGCGCGTTCCGTGCCGGACAACGGAGGCGTATATTTCGTACCGGCCTTTACCGGACTGGGCGCCCCGCACTGGGACCCGTATGCACGCGGAACCATCACGGGACTGACGCGCGGCGCTACCGCCGGACATATCGCCCGCGCCGCGCTTGAAAGCATCGCCTTTCAGACGGCGGACCTGATCCGGGCCATGGAAGCGGACGCCGCGCTGCGTCTCACCGAGTTGCGCGTCGACGGCGGGGCCACGGCCAACAATCTGCTCATGCAATTCCAGGCCGACCTGCTGGGCGTCCCCGCGGTACGTCCCCGCATCGCTGAAACGACCGCCCTCGGGGCCGCCTATCTTGCCGGGCTTGCGGTGGGATTCTGGGCGGACCAGGAAGAGATTGCCACGCAATGGCAGGTGGATCGACGTTTCGAACCCGCCATGGAACGCGATCTTGCCGAAGACCTGCTCGGGCAATGGCGGCGCGCCCTCGAACGCGCCGCAGGATGGGAAACCTCTTCCTGAGGATGCCTTTCTCCCCGCCCGTCGGTACTTTAGGATACGCTGATCAAAACCGCTTTGATCAGCGCTTCGCTTCTGCACACCATCCCCCCTTGCCCCCATGACTCCCTTTTTTGCAGAAATCGTCGGAACCGCCTTGCTGATTCTGCTGGGCGACGGCGTCGTAGCGAACGTCTTGCTCAAAGGAACCAAGGGCCAGAACTCCGGCTGGATCGTCATCACCTTCGGGTGGGGTATGGCCGTGTTTGCGGCCGTATTCTGCGTCGCCGCCTTTTCCGGCGCACATATCAATCCCGCGGTAACCCTCGGCCTGGCCATAGCCGGTAAGTTCGCCTGGGCGTCCGTGCCTTCCTACCTGATCGCGCAATTTATCGGCGGCGCGCTGGGCGCCTTCCTGACCTGGCTGCATTACCGCCCGCATTTTTTGAATACCGAAAACGGAGACCTGAAGCTGGGCGTTTTCTGCACCGCCCCGGAAATCCGGAGCACCGGAGCGAATTTTATTTCCGAGGTCATCGGCACGTTCGTGCTCGTTTTCGGCGTACTGTATATCGCGGCGCCTGAAGTGGGTCTGGGCGCCCTGGACGCCCTGCCGGTGGGACTGCTTGTGTTGGCCATCGGCCTGTGCCTCGGCGGGACTACAGGATATGCGATCAATCCGGCCCGCGACCTGAGCCCGCGCATCATGCATGCCCTCCTTCCCCTCGGTAAGGGCAAGCGGGACAGCGACTGGGAATATGCCTGGATCCCGGTGCTCGGTCCGTTTGCGGGCGGCGCGCTTGCCGCACTGGCCTATGGGGTACTGGGCGCATAGACCACGCACATCATGCGCCCCGACACTGTTTACCCGCCTCCGCACCTGCTCAGGAACCGGAGAGAACGGCAACTTGTATTGTTTTGGTTTGCCGGGAAATGATCGAACGGCTACCGGGAGGGGTGGCAGAGCGGACGAATGCACCGGTCTTGAAAACCGGCGTACCCTTGCGGGTACCGGGGGTTCGAATCCCTCCCCCTCCGCGTTCCCTGCCGCCGCGCACCGGTTTTCGGAGCGCGCAGCTTTTTTCCGAGGCGGCCACTGCAACACCGGGGCTTTATTTCCGTAACGACACGTTAGACCCGGCGTTTTGCTATGCGATTACGCCTCGGGAGCGCAGAAACATCCCCTTACGGAACATCCCGAAACTCAGTCCAGGACAGAAATCATGTATATGGTGAATTATGCCGGTCGTTTTCGCCGGATACTGCTTTTCGCTTTTCTGCTTGCGTCGGGTATGTTTCTGCTTGCGCCGGGCGGGGTGCGCCACGCACAGGCGCAACAGCCTCGGGTCATCACTTTCGACGAGGCCCTCCGGATTGCGCTCGACCGGAACATCCAGGTAAAACAGTCCGGAAATACCATCGAACTGAGCGCGCGGGATGTGTTTCAGCGGCGGATGGATTTTCTGCCCTCTTTCTCGATGTCCACCAGCGGATCGCGGGGGTCCGGTTTCGCACAGGATCAGGCGGGGCGCAATATCCAGTTCACGAGCCAGAACCTGAATGGATCGCTTTCGGGACAAATCAACCTGTTCGACGGATTTGCGAATATAGCGGCGCTCCGGCAATCACAACACACCCTGCATGCCAGCGAGCTCGCGTATGATCAGACCCGGCAAACCGTGGCGTTCGACGTGGCGAACAATTTTCTCCTGTATGTAAATGGGGGACAACTGGTGGTCATCCAGCAGGAGAATCTGGAATCCCAGCGTCAACTCCTGGCGCAGATCGAAGAATTCGTCAACGTCGGATCGCGGCCCATCTCGGATCTGTACCAGCAACAGGCAGAAACGGCACAGGCCGAATTGAACGTACTTACCTCCGAGCGGGACGCAGAGCTCAGCAAGGCCCGGCTTATTCAGGTCCTGCAACTCGATCCGCGGGACGAGTACGAGTTCGTGGCGCCGCGGTACGAAGACATACCTGTCGTTCCCCAGGATTACAACCTGCAGGAACTCTTCGATATCGCGTTCGAATCACGCGACGATCTGGCGGCGCAGGAAGCACGCATCCGCGCCGCGCAGCAGGGTATACGCCTGGCGAAATCCGTGTACTGGCCTCGAGTGGACTTCGGCGGCAGTTACCGCTCGAATTACTCGCCGAACGATCCCATGGACAGGTCCTTCGCGGATCAGCTCGAAGGCAACCGGGGCAACTCGCTCGGTTTCAGCATCAGCTACCCCATTTTCAACAACTTTTCCCGGGGTACACAGGTTCAGCAGGCCGAGGTGCAATACCGGAACGCGATGCTGGAAATGGAAAGCCTGAAGCAAAACGCGGCCTTGCAGGTAAGGCAGGGGTATCTCGAGTACGAAGCGGCCCGGAAGAGCCTCGAAGTGTCCGAAACGCAGGTGCTTGCCGCCGAACGGGCGCTTGAAGCCTCGCAGAACCGGTACAACGTAGGCGCCGGCACGCTCGTGGAACTCTCCCAGGCGCAAGCCCAGTATGTCACCGCCGTAAGCAACCGGGTGCAGGCGCAGTACAATTTCCTGTTCCAGAGTAAACTGGTCGACTTCTTTGTGGGCCGTCTGGACCTTTCGACGCCGTTGTTCGACTGATTTCGCACCAGGGCGCTCGGCAAACGCACTTTTTCAAACACCTTCCACTGTTCAAAAACATGTCGAAAAAATCCAGCGCTACGAAACGCCTGCTGTGGATATTGGGCGGATTGCTGATCCTCCTTGTGGCGTTCGCCGTCGTGGGGCGCGTCACGGGTATGTTCGGCTCGGGAAATTCCGGGACGTTCGTCGAAACGGACGAGGCCGAAACCCGCAGCATTACGCAGATTGTCACCGCTTCCGGCAAGGTGCAGCCCGAGGTAGAAGTGATCATCAGTCCGGATGTCTCCGGCGAGATCATCGAACTTCCCATCAAGGAGGGCGACACCGTGCAACGGGGTATGCTCCTTGCCCGGATAAAGCCCGACTTCTACGCTACGCAGGTCGAGCAGGCGCGGGCGGGCGTGTTGCAGGCAAAAGCCTCCATGGTCCAACGCGAGGCCGATCTGCTGGAAGCCGAATCGGACCGCACGCGCCAGCGGGATTTGTTTGAACGCGCCGCGATCGCCAGGAGCATCCTCGAACAGGCGGAAACACGGTACAATGTGGCCGAAGCCGGGCTGGAGGGCGCCAAATATGCGGTCGAAAGTGCGGAAGCGCGCCTGCGCGAAGCCGAAGAGCAGGTTCGCAAAACGGCCATCTACAGTCCCATGTCAGGCACGATCAGTACACTCCTCGTGGAACTCGGCGAACGCGTCGTCGGAACCAGCCAGATGGCCGGTACCGAAATGATGCGGGTAGCTCGCCTCGATCACATGGAAGTTGAAGTCGAGGTGAACGAGAACGAGATCGTCAATGTGGCGCTGGGCGACACGGCATCTATTGAGGTCGATGCATACCCCGACCGCAATTTTCAGGGCGTCGTAACCGAGATCGCCAACTCCGCGCGCACGACCGCAGCCGGAACGCAGGAGCAGGTCACTGAATTCCCGGTCAAGGTGCGTATTCTGGACGCGCACAACATCCAGGCAGGGTATTCCGACGAACAGCGCGTAATTGTGCAGGATGAAGTGCCTGCCCCCGCCAGCGATGCACCGCTCTTCCGGCCCGGTATGAGCGCCACCGTGGATGTCTATACGGAAACGGTCGTCAATGTGGTCGCCGTGCCGATTCAGGCCGTGACCGTGCGCGATTTATCCGGCATATCCCTGGAGGATGCCAACGGCGATGCGGAAACGGAGGAAGAGAATGGAGAAGAGGTCGCCCCGGATTCTTCCCGGGCCGGCTCAGGGAAGGAAGAATTAAGCAGGGTGGTGTTCCTCGTAGTGGACGGTACAGTCCGAATCGTCGAAGTGGAAACGGGCATATCCGACGACACGCATATCGAGGTGGCCACCGGGCTCGCCGTCGGCGACCAGGTCGTTACGGGTCCGTACAGCGCCGTCAGCCGTACGCTGAGCCACAGGGATGAGATACGCATCCGGGAGAACGGTCCGACTGATTTCTCCAGAGCCGATTCGTAGTCTTGCTTCCGGTCTGCCAGGACACATTCCCCCGGCGCATACATAGAGAAAACCAGCCTCATGGAAGAACAACGACCGCTCATAGCGCTGCGCGACATCACCCGGATTTACTACATGGGCGAACATGAAGTACATGCCCTTGCCGGCGTATCGCTGGATGTATTCGAGAATGAATACATAGCGATCATGGGCGCTTCCGGATCAGGAAAATCCACGTTGATGAATATCATAGGGTGCCTGGATTCGCCGACAGGCGGCGCCTACTATCTCAATGGGCAACGCGTCAGCGAGATGAGCGATAACGAACTGGCCAACGTGCGCAATCGCGAAATAGGATTCGTGTTCCAGACATTCAACCTGCTTGCGCGAGCCGATTGCATGCACAACGTGGAATTGCCGCTGGTGTACAGTGGTATCCGGCGCAGGGAGCGGCGCCAGATGGCGGAGCATGCGCTGGAGAGCGTTGGGCTGGCCGACCGTGTGGACCACAAACCGAATGAATTGTCGGGGGGACAGCGGCAGCGTGTCGCAGTGGCAAGGGCCCTGGTCAACAGACCCTCGATCATTCTGGCCGACGAGCCGACAGGTAACCTTGACACGAAAACGGGCAAGGAAATCATGTACCTGTTCGAGCAGCTCTACCGACAGGGAAACACCCTGCTCGTCGTTACGCACGAAAACGACGTGGCGCAACATGCGCGCCGGATTGTCCGCCTGGTCGATGGAGAAGTGGATAGCGACGTGAAGGTGGACGACCCCGTACTGGCTTCCGTTTCCACGGCCGATCAGGAAGCCGCCTGATCGGCTATTTCTTTCGCCGCAATCCGGGAAAGAATGTGTTTCCGCTGCCCGGACAGACAGCCCCTGCACGCGGCGTTCCAGACCCGTCTTTTACCTTTCCCTGCGCACTGTCGGAGCGAACCGCGCATCTCGCCAGACTCCGGGCAGTCCCGGCCCCGGCGTAATCGACTTACGAACTGCCGCGTCGTCGAGGTCCGAACGTACAGCGGTACTCTTCCTCCACGCGCTTGAAGCGTATCGGCGAATCCGTCGGGTGCGTCAGCACGGCCTGGAACGGCACCGATTCGGCAGCGGCCGTCAGACAATCTTCTGCGGGAATTTCCACGAGGTACTCGGCGACAATCGCCGAATCCATCCGGTCAAGGGACAGGAACGTGACGGCGTAGCCACTGGTGATTTGCGGCAGGGCTACGAGAAGCACCATCGCCTGGGAAAAATCCACGGACAGGAAGGGCGCCACGGGACGCAGCGAATCCTGCCAGGCCGCCCAGGTTTCCTGATCCCGAATAACGATTTCCAGGGTGTCTTTGAGGGGTCCGTGCTGGCCGTAGCCGATGGACGCAAAATGCAACGGCTCCGGAATCGGCTCTTCTTCCGAAACCGATTCCGAACTGCAAGCGCCAAGCAGAAAGCCCGGAAGCAGGAAGAGCAGAAGAGCGGAAATACGAATGCGCCTTGCAGCGCATGACGACATCATTATTCGTAGCGAAGGGAATCGATGGGATTCAGCCGGGCCGCCTTAAGGGCCGGGTAGCCGCCGAACACAAGGGCCACGCAGGCTACGATGGCTACGGTCACGCCGGCCCAGACCCAGGGGATTGTGGCGGAAATGTTAAAATACAGCGCCGTGCCGTTACCGGCCAGCACGCCGAGAAGAAAACCGGCGCCTCCCCCGATCTGGCACAGAAAAATGGCCTCCAGAATAAATTGCCGCATAATGTCTCTCCTGCGGGCGCCGAGCGCTTTGCGGATACCGATCTCGCGCGTTCGTTCCGTAACCGAAACGAGCATGATGTTCATGATTCCGATACCGGCCGCAAGAAGAGAAATAAACCCGATGGCGGCGCCGGCCTGGGTGAGCACCGTGGTAAACTGATCGAAGATAGCCCGCATGGAGTCGTTCGTTTCGACGACGAAATCGTTGTCTTCGCCGGGAGGCACCTTGCGAATGGTCCGCAGGCGGCCGATCACCTCTTCCATGCCGGCGGTAATGAACTGCGGACCCGGCGTACGCACGCTGGTCGAGGCAATGTTGCGATGGGCGCCCCCGTATCTGAGAAAGAGCGTCTGCATCGGTGCAAACACCCGATTGTCCATGTTGAAGCCCAGAAAATTACCCTTGGGCTCCAGCACGCCAATCACCTGATAGCGCGCACCGCCGAATTCGACCACCTTGGCAAGAGGGTTCTCGCTTGCGAACAATTCTTCGGCCACACTCGCCCCGAGGATCACCACCTTCCTGCCGTACTGGATATCTTCGGGCGTAAAGTTGCGTCCGTATTCGATGGTATAGCTGAAGTTGCCTACAAAATTCTCGTCGGTGCCCAGAATAGCTACATTGGGTTCCGTTTCGCGGGCGGCGTAACGGACGGCGTCCATGTCGAAATCCTCGATGGCGCTGACCACCAGATATTCATCCAGCGACCGCTTGAGCCGGTCGATCTGTTCCATCGTAATTCTCGGGCGATACCGGAAGTCCCGTTCGCTGACCGTAAAGCTTTCGTAGCGGGAGATCGTGAAGGTGGATGTCCCGAGGAAAGACATCTTCTCCTCGAAATACACGTCGATCACTTTGACCGCCGTAATCGATACAATGATGGCGAATACGCCGATCACCATGCCGAGCAAGGTCAGCATGGTGCGCATCTTGTTGGTGCGCAAGGAGGTCCAGGCAGAGGCTATGATGTCCCGTAGTTCCATGAACAGGGCGTGGATCGTTCGGATTATTCGTAGCGGAGCGATTCGATGGGATCCGATTTGGCGCCGGCCCAGGCCGGAGCCAATCCGAAAATGAGTCCTACGAGCGTACAGATCACGAAAGCAAGAAAAATCGTGCCAAGTGGCAGCAGGGTCGGCAATGACAGGGCAAGACTGATAATCTGGGCGCACAGGGTGGCGAATGCGACGCCGATAAGCCCTCCGACAAGACAGATGGCGACCGCCTCGATCAGGAACTGGATCAGGATCGTGCGGCGGCGCGCCCCGACGGCCTTGCGAAGCCCGATTTCCTTCGTACGCTCCTTGACCGAAACGAACATGATGTTCATCACGCCGATGCCGCCCACAAGAAGCGCCAGCGCCGTCAGGAAGATGCCGACGCCGTAAATCATGCGCTTGACCGGGGCCAACTGGGCCCGCAGTTCTTCCTGTTCGTTGATCTCGAAATTGTCGTCTTCGCCGGCGTCGACGGAACGCGCCACGCGAACGATGCCGGTCAATTCATCCTTGGCCTGATCCAGATCGGCGCCCGGGGCAAGCCTTGCCTGCACCGAAATGTCCCTGTAGCGCAAGCCGAAGGCATTGGCAAACGCCTGCAAGGGAATGCGCGCCTGCTGGTCTACGGATTGCGGCCCTTCGGCGCCCTGGCCTTTTTTCTCCATCACGCCGATCACCTGAAACTGGTGCCCTGCAATACGAATGGGTTTGCCGAGCGGATTCTCCACGGGAAACAACGTTTCCGCTACATTGGCGCCAATAACGGCCACACGGCGCGCCGTCCGGTTGTCCATTTCCGAATAGAACCGACCCGAAGCGAGTTCCACGACATGCACGCGCTCATACTCGCCCGTGGATCCCTGGATCGACACGGGAGCGATGGAATTTCCGCCGTAGGTGACCGGCCTGGACGTGGACACGACCGGAGCGGCGGCGGTAATGAGGCGGGCGCGTTCCGAAACAATCTCCGCAAGTTCCGGCTTGATCTGCGGACGATTCATGTATTCCCACCATTTGGTGTTCGGACCGCCTGTCCATGGCCATTTTTCGATGTACACTACATCCGTTCCCAACTCGGAAAGGGTGTTCTCGAAAAACTGCTCGATGCCGTTGATGACCGTAACCATCGAGGTCACCGAAGTAATCCCGATCACAATGCCGACCATCGTCAGGGCCGACCGCATTTTGTGCGAAGCGATGGCGCGTAAAGCGGTCCGGAGCGCTTCGAGAAGCTCGTACAGCAGAAAATTCAGTTTTTTGACCACGGGAAAAATGCAGGGTCAGACGTGGGAAAACGGCGGGCTTCCAAACGGCCAAAGCGGACGATGTGCATATGGGCACCCGGAACGTATACGTGATTGGGGGCGAAAAGATACGTCGCCTGCGTTCTTGCGAGCCTCGGGCGTGCGATCCTGTACGGCACGGGTGTCTGTAATGTTTTAATTTGGGGTCTTCGTTCCCCCATTTTTTGCAAAATATTTCGGGTGCGACTCATGAACGATTCAATGAACAGACGAAAATTCATCAGGACATCGGCGCTGGGAAGCGCAGGCCTCGGTCTTGCGCCGGCGGCGATTCGCGCGTTTGCGTCCGGGGCGCCCAGCGATGCGATCCGGGTCGCCGTAATGGGCGTGAACAGCCGGGGCGGCGGCCTTGCAAACTCCTTTGCACGGCAGAACAATACCAGCATACGGTACATTTGCGATGTAGACGCCCGCGCGGTCAGAAAAGTATCGAGAGATGTGGGCAGGATACAGGACGAAATGGTGGAGGGAATGCCCGATTTCCGGCGCGCGCTGGAAGATCCGGATGTGGACGTGCTCGTCATTGCAGCGCCCGATCACTGGCATGCCCCCGCGACGATCCTCGCCTTGCAGGCCGGCAAGCATGTGTATGTCGAGAAGCCTTGCGGGCACAACCCGCGGGAAGGAGAACTACTCGTCGCCGCGCAAGAGCGCTACGGCGGGCTCGTGCAGATGGGCACGCAGCAGCGCTCCGGCCCGGCATCCATCGAGGCGATTCAAATCATCCATGATGGCGGGATAGGGCGGCCGTACTTTGCGCGCGCCTGGTATGCCAATACGCGCGGGTCCATCGGGCGCGGCAAGCCCGCATCGGTTCCTCGCTGGCTGGATTATGAATTGTGGCAGGGCCCGGCGCCGCGTACGCCGTACCGCGACAATGTGGTGCATTACAACTGGCACTGGTTCTGGCACTGGGGGACCGGCGAGGTATGTAACAACGGCACGCACGAAATCGACGTGGCCCGGTGGGCGCTGGGCGTGGATTTCCCGATTCGCGTCAATTCGAGCGGCGGGCGGTACCACTTCGACGACGACTGGGAGTTTTACGATACGCAGGACGTGTCGTACGATTTCGAGGAAGGGAAAACGATCACCTGGGAAGGCAGAAGTTGCAACGGCTTTCCTGTGCTCGACCGGGGACGAGGCACGTTGGTGCATGGCACCGAAGGAACGATATTGCTGGACAGAAACGGGTACGTGCTCTACAACGAAGAAAACGCCGTCGTGAAGGAGGTCAAGGAAAAAGATATGGAGTCCACTATGGACACGACCGGCGGCGGAGGTCAGACAGACCGGCACATAGCCAACTTCCTCGAAGCCATTCGCAATGGGCGTACGCTGCATACCCCCATCGACGAAGGGCACAAGAGCGTTCTGTTATGTCACCTTGCGAATATCGCGCAGAAAGTCGGCGAAACGCTGCACTGCGATCCGGGTAACGGGCATATTACCGGCAATCCCGAGGCCATGGAACTCTGGGCGCGGGACTACGAACCCGGCTGGGAACCCGCGGTCTGAGCGTAAGAACGGCCAGCACAGCTACCCGACCGCGCATGCGGGCATAGCCCGTGCAGTGCGCTATGGGTTCACGGTAATCGTGGCCATGGTTTCGGGGCTTTCGGCGTAACCGTAGCGAATCGCTTTGGCCCGGATCGTGGTGGTCGTTCCCGGTTCGAGGCGAATCGGGCGGGCATAGAGCTTCCAGTGCGGCTCCTCGCCTTCGTCGGTGGTCCAGGCGATGGACGCCCCGTCCGTGCCGGCCTCGATGACGATATCGACAAGGCCATCCTGCTCCGCCTCCACTTCCCTGTCGATATCGTTTCGCCGCAGAATAAGCGGCGTCGCCGTAACGGGCTGCTCCTCGCCCATCCACATCTGCCGGACCATCTGATCTTCGGACAGATGCCCTTTCTCGTCGATGTCGAGCATCCAGGCGTCGAGCTCGCCGCGCATCCGGTGCAACACATCGCGAAGCGCGGGATCGTCCGCCAGATTATTGACTTCATGCGGATCGGCCTGTACATCGTAGAGTTCCTCCGGGGAACGGTTGTCTCGTAGCCACAGTTGCTGCACGTCGTCGAGTTCGCCGGCGATGTGCAGGCGGAATATCTCCTGAATGATGGACGAACGGTTGCGGTACGGGACGAATTGCACGTACGGCTTTTCCGGGTGAAAATTGCGAATGTACTTGTATTGCCTGTCGCGAGCGGCCCGGACCATGTCGTATATCATGTCGATGCGGTCCCGGGCCGCGTAGATATATTCGCGCGGCGGGGCCTCCGCATCCCCGAGAAAAGCCATGCCATCCATGTGCGCGGGAATGGGCACGCCGGCGAGAGACAATACGGTGGGGCCCAGATCTACCAGACTGACAAGCCGTTCGCTGGCCGAACCGGGCTCCTGCTGTCCGGGCATCCGCACGATGAGCGGGACATGTATGCCGGAATCGTAGAGCCAGCGCTTGGCCCGGGGCAGGCCGTCGCCGTGATCGCCCCAGAAAAAGACCACCGTATTGTCGGCAAGGCCATCCTCTTCCAGTTGGCGCAGAATCTCCCCGGCCTGTTCGTCGAGACGGGCAATATTGTCGTAATGCTTGGCCAGCTGCCGCCGCACTTCCGGAGTATCCGGATAGTAGGGAGGCAATTCCAGCGAATTCGGGTCCGTGGTCGTTTCCTCGTCCGGCGTCACCCAGCTTTGACTCTCGTGCGTGATCCCGAAGTTGAACACGGAAAAGAACGGCTGGCCTTCCTCGCGAAGCGGGCTGCGCCAGTGCGCCCCGCGCTTGTGCTCGTCCCAGATCGTGACGGGGTTGCCGATCTGGTAGTCGGTTTTGACATCGTTCGTCGTGAAGTAACCGGCGGCCCGGAGATATTCCGTGAAGGCCTTCACGTACGGAGGAGGCGTGGCATGATACGGCGTGGGAATGCCCGGCGCATCGTGCGTGGTGCGCATATGGTGGCCTCCCCAACCGTTCTGGTGCATGCCTGTGATGATAGCCGCCCGGCTCGGCGCGCACACCCCGGCGGTAGTGAAGGCGTGCAGGTAACGGGTCCCTTCGGAAGCAAGGCGGTCGAGATGGGGCGTGTTCGCCGCGGCGTCGCCATAAGCGCCGAACCGTAAGCTGACGTCTTCGGCGGAAATCCATACGATGTTGGGTCGGTCCTGCGCAACGACAGGCGGCGCAGCAAACAAAGGCAAACAAAGAAGCGCAACGGCGAACGGTATTCTCATGGCAACGTTCTGATGGTTGGAAAACATCTGCAGCAACGCAGTGGAGATGGAATATAGACAAAGATAGCGGATACCGAATGGTTCATGATCTTCCGGGCCCGCCGCCCTGGTGCATCGTGGATTTTCGGGGCATGTTTTTCCGGCGCATGTCCTTGGGATTCGTTTTCTTTTAAGGATACCCTCTGGACGCCGCGATGCGTACCGCATGCGGCGTCCGGACTGGAAGAGGGACGGTATTTCGACAAACTCCCATGGACGACCGGATCACGATTCGCGGCGCACGCGCCCACAATCTCCGGAATATCGATGTCGATATTCCAAGAGAGCAACTTGTGGTCATAACCGGCCTGTCCGGTTCAGGCAAATCGAGCCTCGCCTTCGACACGATCTATGCCGAAGGCCGGCGCCGCTACATGGAAAGCCTGAGCGCCTATGCCCGGCAATTTCTGGGTATGATGGAACGGCCCGATGTCGATTTCATCGACGGCCTCTCCCCCGTGATCGCCATCGATCAGAAAACGGTCAGCCGCAATCCCCGGTCGACGGTGGGTACGGTCACGGAGATCTATGATTTCATCCGTCTGCTTTTTGCACGGGCCGGTACGCCGTATTCGTACGTCTCCGGCGCGCCGATGCGAAAACAGTCCGATGACGAGATCATCGACGAGATCGCGTCCTTCCCCGAAGGGACCCGCATGATGATGCTGGCGCCGGTCGTGCGGGCGCGCAAGGGACACTACCGGGAGCTCTTCGAACAGATGAAGAAACAGGGCTTCCAGCGCGTACGCATCGACGGGGAAACGCAGGAAATTGAACCGGGCATGAGAGTAGACCGGTACAAGACGCACGACATCGAGGTCGTGGTGGACCGCATCGTGATCAAGGAGGGCATTCGCTCCCGAATTGCCCGGTCGGCAGAGACCGCACTGGGCATGGGCGGCGGAACGCTGATCGTGCAGGCGATGAACGGGCCGAAAACAGGCGATCATCTGATGAGCCGCCATTTGTTCAGTCCGGAAGACGGGCTCTACTACGAAGACGCCTCGCCAAACATGTTTTCCTTCAACACGCCCTATGGAGCGTGTCCCGAATGCAACGGGCTCGGCAATCGACGGGAGATCGGTCCGCAACTGGTTATTCCGGATCCGTTCCGCACCATTGCCGAAGGCGGACTCGCCCCGCTGGGCAAGCCGCGCGACATCTGGATATTCAACCAGTTGCGGGCGGTGGCTGCCGCCCGCGGTTTCGGGTTCGACACACCTATCGGGGACCTGACGGAAACGCAGCGGCAGACCCTGCTCTTCGGCGCCGGGGAGGAAAAATTCGACATTGTGTATACCTACAAGGACAGGGAAGTATGCTACCGGCACCGCTTCGACGGCATCTACGGGTATATCCGCCACACATACGACAACACGTCGTCGAACACCCAGCGCAAATGGGCCGAGTCGTTCATGCGGCAGATGCCGTGCAGTGACTGCGGGGGCGGCCGGTTGAGAAAAGAGAGCCTGTCGTACCGGATCGGAACCTGCAACATCGCCGACCTTGTCCGGATGGATCTGGTCGGGTTGCGCACGTTTTTCGACGAGGTATCGTTCTCCGACCGCCAGCAAGTCATTGCGCGCCCGATCGTCAAGGAAATCAGGGAACGGCTCGATTTTCTGATCTCCGTCGGGGTGGGATATCTCAGCCTGGATCGTGCGGCGCGCACGCTGTCCGGCGGGGAAAGCCAGCGCATTCGCCTGGCGACCCAGATTGGTACGCGTCTTACCGGAGTGTTGTATGTGCTGGATGAGCCATCCATCGGCCTGCATCCGAACGACCATTCCAGACTGATCGATTCCCTGCGGCAATTGCGCGATCTCGGCAATTCGGTGCTCGTTGTCGAGCATGACAGGGAAATGATCGAGGCTGCCGATTTTGTGGTGGACCTCGGGCCCGGCGCCGGAGAACATGGCGGACAGGTCATGGGAGCCACGACACCCGATGCGTTGCCGGTCGCAATCAATGGCCACACAAGCCTTACGGCAGCATACCTTCAGGGGATACGGCGCATCCATATACCGAAACACCGCCGGAACGGCTCGGAAAAGCGCCTGGTTCTCACGGGCGCCACCGGGCACAACCTGAAAGGGGATCCCTTCGCATTTCCACTGGGCGCCTTCACATGCGTTACAGGGGTTTCAGGGTCCGGTAAGTCCAGCCTGGTCAACCAGACACTGTATCCCCTGTTGGCTCAACGGCTGCACGGCGCCGGAACCCCGCCGCTGCCTTTTGAATCCCTGAAAGGCACAGAGCACATCGACAAGGTCATCGACATCGACCAGAGTCCGATCGGGAGAACGCCCCGGTCGAACCCCGCCACCTATACGAACCTGTTCACCTCGATCCGGGATTTGTTCGCCCAGCTTCCGGAATCGAAAATCCGCGGATACGGAAAAGGCAGATTTTCCTTCAATACGAAAGGGGGGCGGTGCGAGACATGCAAGGGAGCCGGTATCGTCAAACTGGAGATGAATTTTCTCCCCGACGTGTATGTGGAATGTGACACATGCAAGGGTCGTCGCTACAACTCGGAGACGCTGGAAGTACGCTACAAGGGAAAGAACATTGCGGACGCACTGGATATGACGGTGTCCGAGGCGCTGGCGTTCTTCGAGCATATCCCGCGCATCGAACGGAAACTTCGTACACTCGACTCGGTCGGGCTGGGATATATCCGACTCGGACAACCCTCTACGACGTTATCCGGCGGGGAGGCGCAACGGGTCAAACTGGCGCGGGAGCTTTCGAGGCCGGGAACCGGACGTACCCTGTACATTCTCGACGAACCGACCACAGGGCTCCATTTCGAAGACATCCGGCACTTGCTGATGGTCCTTGATGCGCTGGTGCAAAAAGGAAACACTGTGCTGATCATCGAACACAATATGGATGTGGTCAAGGTCGCGGACTGGATCGTGGACATGGGACCGGTCGGCGGTGCGCAAGGCGGGCATATTCTGTTTTCGGGCGCCCCGGAAGACCTCGCCCGAACGCATACCGCTACCGCAGAATATTTGCGGGAGGAACTGGAACGCTTCGACGGAACGTTCGAGGAAGAAGATGCCCGGAGCCTTGACCTGGACGCCCTGACTTCCCACGAAGCGGGTGAAGAAGAACTTGCCTTTCCCCTCCCTTCCCCTGCCTGACCACGACAGCCCTTTATCCGCATCGATGCCGGAACCGCCTTTTATACCCGCCTATCGCAAACCGGACGCTGAAGGCATCTGGATGCAGTTCGACAATACGGTCGCCATCCACCACATCGTACGTGCGGAAGACACATTCGATCAGGCGGCGGCGGCCGTTTTCAACTACCTGAAAAAAGCGCAGGGGGATTTCCCCGACTGGCCGCGCGTGTTCTACCTCGATGTGGAAGAACACACCGGGGAATACGCCGGATTCGACGCCGACTTTTACGAATTCCAGCAGGAATTCTTCTTTTCGACGATGGCGCCGTTCCTGACCGGGTTTCATATGCCGCTTACCGGCCCCCTCGTCAATCCGGAAGCACAACGAAACGACCTGCCGGACGAGCTGGTCGTGAGAATGCCGGGCGCCTCCTGACAGGGGCGGCAACGGCAACAGGTGCTCAGGTGTCCCCGGACCGCACGGCCACGTTTCTTAGAAGATCGGATATCCCGGTTCTGCCCTTCTTTCCGTTCCCGTTCCGGCCGCGCACATCCAGCACCTGAATGCAGATCGCGCCCAGGACGATAAACAGTCCGGACAGGATCTCCAGCGCGGACGGTTGCGTCCGGATGGTTGCCCATGCAAGCCAGAGCGCGGCAAGGGGGACGAGATTGCCATAGAGCACTACCCGGGTGGGTCCCAGTTTCTTCAGGGCACGCACCTTGGCCCACTGGCCGATACCGACCCCGACGGCCCCCCCGAAAACAATGGCGATCCAGGTCCAGGCGCCGAGCTCCAGCCAGGATTCACCTATGAGTGCAGGCAGGGCGATGACAAGGTACACCGTGCCGCCAATAGCCGTGCGGGCCGCCACCATGGCCGTGGCGCCATAGCGGGCGGCAAGGGGTTTGATGAAATGCAGTTCGGCGACCGCCATGAGCAGCGCCAGAACGAGTAACAGATCCCCGACCCAATACCCCTTGTCAGCGCGAAAACCGTCGAAGGCCAGCGTGAATGTGCCGAGCGCAGCCAGCACAATACCGACGTATCCGAGGCGCCCGATGCGTTCCGTGCCCAACACATATCCCAGCGCGCAACTGAGCACGGGGCCCAGCGCCAGCCACAAGGAAGCCCGGGCGCCGTGGGTAAGTCCAAGTCCCTCAATACCGAGCCAGGGAGCGAGCGTGGCGCCCAGAATGGCGACAACAAGCAAGCGCGGCCAATCTTTTTTACGCACACGGGGAAAAAGGCGGGCGCCTCTTTCCGCTCCCCCAGCTCCAAAAAAGAGCTGAAAGTACAGCATGGTAATCATGGCTGCGCCCCCGAGAAGAAATCGGGAAACGGAAAACCCGATAGGGGACATCTCGCGAAGGGCTACTTCGGCGAGCACGAAATTCCCGCCCCAAAGTACGACGAAAATCAGCAACAGGACATGGTGGGGCCAAGCGGCCTCCCCACTTCCGTCGAGGTCAGGTTGCTTGTGTTCGTCCGGGTTCATTCGGGAAATGCTGCTTCACGGGTCGCTCCGCAAAGATAGGCAAACGACCAGACATCTAGGGCCTGTTACCACTATGCAGCGGCGCTCTGCGGGGCCTGTTTTCCCGCCATGCGGCGTTGCCGGACGCACCGCCCTGTCGGGATATATGCTATGCAGCCCGGGACGCACGTTCGACGATTTTGACAGCTTCGTCGAATTGCACGCCAACGATACGGGAAACGCCGGGCTCTTGCATGGTGACGCCGTACAGTCGATCCGCCGCCTCCATCGTTAACTTGTTATGTGTAACGAGAACGAATTGCGTGTGTTCTGCAAACCGCCGGATCATGCGCATGAAACGCTGAACGTTCTTATCGTCGAGAGGAGCATCCACCTCATCGAGAATACAGAAGGGACTCGGCTTGACAAGGTAGATGCCAAACAGGAGTGCGATCGCCGTAAGAGCCTTCTCGCCTCCGGAAAGCAGCGAGGTGGCTGACGACGTTTTTCCCCGCGGACGCGCCTGGATGCGGATGGGCGTTTCGAGCGGATGCTCCGGATCTTCCAGCACCAGATCGGCGACCGCTTCTTCCCCGAACAGGTCCTGAAACGTTTGCCGGAAATGGCGCCGGATGCCTTCGAACGTTTTCAGAAACCTCGCCGATGCGGTCGCATTGATCTCGTCGATCGTTTCGAGCAGCGTCTTTTCGGCCGCTTCGAGATCCTGCTGTTGCTGCGTCAGGAATTCGAGCCGTTTCTTTTCTTCTTCCCAGGTTTCAAACGCCAGTTCGTTGACGCCCCCCATGGCGCGTATGCGGTGGCGCAATGCGCTCACTTCCTCGCGGGCGGCCTCTTCCTCAAAGTCTTCCGGCGCCTGGATAGACGCCTCCGCCACTGCTTCCGGAAGCGACACGGCAAAATCTCCGGCAACCTGCTCGACCAGCGCATCCGTGCGGGTGCGGATTTCGGTGAGACGCAGTTCACGCTTGTGCTCCTGCTGCACCAATTGCTCGCGGCGATCCCTTAACCCCTGCAAGGCGCCCTCGAGGATCGCCATGTCATTCCGGACGGCTTGCAGATCGCCCTCCGAACGATCCACCGCCTCCTGCAGTACGGCTCCGTGTTCTTCCATACCGGGCCATTCGGTCGCCAGTTTTTCCAACCGACCGCTGGCCTGTTGCATTTTCCGATCCAGTTCATCGATGCGGAGGGCGCGTGCTTTCGTACGGTCATGCAGGTCCTGAAGACGCCCCCGTGCGCGATCAAGGTCTCGCTGCAAGTTATCGTACCGGTTGCGCGCCTTAAGGGCATCCAGACTTGCGTCGTTGTATATCCCTGCTGCCGCACGGCTTTCGGTTTCCACAGCCTGGAATGCCGTTTCCGCTTCGGCAAGCCGGGATCGGACTGCGTTCAGGTTCCCCGCAGCTTGTGCAAGATCCTCGCTGAGACGTTTGCTCTCGCGACCTGTCTCTTCGAGAAATGTCTTCGCCTCTTCGAATTTGTTCGCAAGCGCTTGCCGACGGTGTTCAGCCGCTTCCAGATTGAATACGGCCTGCACGGCTTCCCGCTCCGCCTTCGCAAGGCCCCGCTCGGCCTCGGCAAGTCGTTGGCGACATGCTTCACAGGAAACGGCAGCCATCCCGGTGCGGTGCTTGCCGATGGTTTCTTCTGCGACCGCGATATCGCTTTGAATTGTCTGCAAACGGTAGCGCGCGGTTTCCAGTTGTTCCCGGCGTTCGAGACGTCCCGACGCCAACGCATCGCCTTCTTCCTTGCTGCCTGCATGCAGAGTCCCTTGCGCATCGACCCATTCGCCGGTGCGCGCAAAGAACCGCACGCCACGGGCGGCCCGGGAAGCAAGTTGTTCCGCCTCGTCGAGCGTATCGACGACGTATGCATCGTGCAACAGAAGACGAACAAGACGGGCGTACCTGGCGGAATCGCCTTGACGGTCAGCAATGCGTATGCAGTCCTCAAGCGATCCAGCCTGCTCGGGACGATAGCTTTCCGATGCCACCGTATCCGGTATCCGGTCCAGAACAATGAACGTGGCCCGGCCCTGGCCGTTGCGGCGCAATTGTTCGATAGCCGCCCGGGCTTCGCGGTCGGAATCCACCACAATGCATCCGGCGAAGGGACCAAGTGCGGCGGCGAGCGCAACGCGATCCGCATCCTTGCATGCAAACAGGTCGGCCACTGTGGTCAGGTTTCCGTTCGACCATTCCGAGGCGGCCAGATACTGTACGGCCCCTGAGCAGTCCTCGTATGAGGTGAGCATGCTCTCCAGCAATCGGGCTGATGCTTCAAGCGCTTCCCGCTCACGTTCGAGTTGATGCAACCGGTCGAGTGCTTTGTCAAGACATTCCCGGATATGCGCCTCGTCCCTTGCGGCCTGTTCAAAAGCAAGCCGGGCCTGGTCAACAGCAGCCGCTGCACCGGACTTCAATGTTTCCGTATCGGCTGCCAGCGTACGCAGTTCGGCAAGCGATTCCTCCGCTTCACGCCTTGCCGTTTCCGCATCCGCCATATTCTTTTGCACCAGGTCCCGCTGGCCAACGATTTTGTCGAGTTGGCCGCGTTGCGAAGCATGTTGTTCTTCGTGCGCACGTTCTTCTGCGCGAAGATGCAGCAATGCCTGTTGTTTTTCCTCGCTGGCGGCACGGTGCGCGTCACGCTCACGCTCCGCAGCAGCGAGCCGTTTCTCCGCCTCATGCAAGGCAGGTTCGGCTTCCTTCAATGCCTTCTCCACCTCTGCAATCTCCTGCGTCATGTCCACACGGCGCATTGCAGCGGTTTCCTGCTCTTCCTGCATACGTTGCCGTTCGCCGTGTGCAGACTCCAACTGCCCTTCCAAAAGACGTCGCTCCGTTTCCAGTTCGCGCCGTTTGTCGATGTGTGCATACAGGTTGTCGCGTGCTGCGCCAAGGCGCTTTTCACAGGCAAGCAACTTCTCCCGGAGCGCATTCAGTGCATCCGTCTGGTCGGTTTCCTGTTTGGTTGCATGCGTCGTTTGCTCGTTCAAGCCCGTCGTTTCGTTATGGAGCCTGCTCTGTTCTTCGGCAAGGCGCGCATATTCGATGCTGGCGAGCGCCAGCTCAATCTCACGCAGGCGGTTCCGGGCCTTCTTGTAGCGCTCCGCCTGTCCGGCCTGCCGCTTGAGACTCCGAACCTGTTTGGCTATTTCGTCCGTAAGGTCCCGAATCCGCTCGAGGTCGTTCCGGGTCGCGTCCAGTCTTCCGAGCGTTTGGCGCCGCCGCACCTTGTATTTCGTGATGCCGGCGGCTTCTTCGAACAGACGCCGCCGGTCATCGGCATTTTCGGACAGAATCTCATCGATCATCTTGAGCTCTATGACCGAATATGCACCAGCGCCCATACCGGTGTCCATGAAAAGATCCATAATGTCCCGAAGACGACATGTTACGCCGTTCATGGCATACTCGGAATCGCCGGATCGGTAGAGACGGCGCCCCAGTTGCACCTCATCGTATCGGGCAGGAAGAATATCCCGGTTGTTTTCGATCGTCAGAAGCACTTCGGACATGCCCAACGGCTTGCGTTTCGACGCACCGTTGAAAATCACATTCTCCATCTTGTCGGAACGCAGAATGCGGGTTCGCTGCTCGCCAATCACCCAACGCACGGCGTCCACAATATTCGACTTGCCACATCCGTTAGGACCTACGATGGCCGTAATACCCGCATCAAAATGCAGCACGGTACGATCCGCGAAGCTTTTGAAACCATGCAATTCGAGTTTGCTCAGATACATATCAGCCGCGCAATATGCAAAGACGGATCAGAAAAAAAGAGCTTGGGCAGGAGCGCAGTACAGCCTGCGTCATGTCACCAGCACATCCATCGAACAATAAAACGGTTCTAAAACCGTTTTGCAAGTGCTGTATCCCTTTTACGCACGATTGTGCAAAAATAACCTGCTCCGGTTGAAAAAAAGGAAATGCCCGGAATAAATTGTCTTATAATCCGTTATTGCGCAAGGTGTACGCCAGATACGGCCCGGGCCGTCATCTCCGGGATCACATGCGTCCGGACGCAATGGCGCTCGCTGAAAACAGGGCGGGCGCAACGTAACCTGCACAACGATCTCCCGTAAGGAAATGTATATGGCAGGGAATTTGCTTGAAATGAAACGATGCACGTAGCCCGCTGACGAATACATGGGCGGCTGTGCGCGCAAACACACCCTTCGGTCCTACCTCCGCCGATGGTGTGTGCCACGGAGGAGGGCCTTGCATACGGACTGGAGCCCCAACGTGCCTGGCCCTCCTCTTTCTTTTTAGCACATCAGAGGGTCCAGGGCTCGCGCATGGGCCGTCCGAGCATCTCGTTGGCCGAGGCGTCGTCAAGCACCACTTCCCGATCGGGATCCCATCTCAGATCGCGGCCCAACTGCATGGCGATATTGCCGAGGTGGGCAATGGTAATCGAGCGGTGCGCCTCCTCGATCGGCGCGATCGGTTCGGTGCCGGTGATCATGCTATCGATGAAGTCCTGGCGATGATCGTCGCTATGATAAAGGCGGGTATCCTGATCGCTCAGTATGGTGCTCCAGATGGCCGGATCGGACACCTCGTGGCGCCCGCGAGACACGAATATCCATCCGTCGTCTCCTTCGAAACGAACACCTCTTTCCTCGTCACTGGTGATGATCATGGTCACCCCATTGGCGTATTCGGCCTCGAAGTAAAAGTCTGTGGCGGTATTCCACAAATCGTTCTCCGGAAAGGTCCCCCTGGCATTGCGGATGGCTATCGGGCCGGTCCGGGCCGTTCCCATACCCCACTGCGCGATGTCGGGATGATGCCCGCCCCAGTCCGTCACCTGCCCGCCGGAGTAATCAAGAATCCAGCGGAAATTGACGTGACACCGGGCAGGACTGTATTCCGCTTCCGAAGCGGGGCCAAGCCACAAATCATAGTTGAAGCCTTCGGGTACCGGCTCGGGCTCTTTCCGGTCACCGGTTTGGCCGAAGTCCGGCTGCCCGGGCGGCAGGCCACATCGCACCGTGCGTAATGTGCCGATCCGGCCGTTCAGCACGAGCTCGCAGGCATGACGGAAACGCTCGCTGGAGCGCTGTTGGCTGCCGGTCTGGAACACAACCCCTGCCTCCTTTACGGCATCGCTCATGGCCCGTCCTTCCTTGACGGTAAGCGAGAGCGGTTTCTCTCCGTAAATGTGCTTGCCGGCGCGGGCGGCCGCGATAACCGGAATGGCGTGCCAGTGATCCGGCGTGGAAATCACGACCGCATCGATATCGTCGCGAGCCAGCAACTCGCGAAAATCTTCGTACCCCTCACAGGAAGAGTATTTCCCGGAGCGTATCTGCTTGCTGTGGGAAAAATTCACCAGTTGCTGTGCGGGTTCCCTGCCCGCATAGCCGCCGTTCCAGTACCCGTAGCTCGCCCGGTTCACGTCGCAGACCCCCGCAATCTGTACCTGTTCTTTCTCGAGGAATTGTCTCAGATGCCCGGTGCCCATATTGCCCGTACCGATGAATCCAAGCGTAATGCGATCGCTGGGAGCCGGGCGGCCGGCGCGTCCGAGGGCAGATGCCGGAACAATGCTGGGCATAGCAAGCCCTCCGGCAAGGAGCGCACTGGTTTTAAGAAAGTCGCGTCGATTTCTGGGGTTCATTGCTTTTTGGAATCTGTGGGCAGGGCTATTCTAATTAAGGAAGGTAATATATACGAATTTTTTATGCAGCAAAAGAAAGGTAGATGTCGCGTATGCGGAAATGCGCCTTACGCATGCATCGCGCATCTGTAACGCCCTGCACATGTCAGGCATCCGTGCCGCCGGACAGGGCAGTGAGCGCTTCTCCCGTTACACGCATGGTCGTCCATTCGCTCATCAATACGGCGCCGTGCCGCTCATAAAACCGGATGGCGTTCTCGTTCCAGTCCAGGACGGACCATTCAAGACGTCCGCATCCCCGGGCGACTGCCAGATCGGCCACCTGCGTGAGAAATGCCGTGCCGAAGCCCCGGCCGCGCCAGGCTGGATCTACATAGATATCTTCCAGATAGATACCGGGCTTCGCCAGAAAGGTGGAATAATTGTGGAAGAAAAGCGCAAAGCCCACCGGGGCGCCCTCGAATTCACCGATAAGCACTTCGGCATACGCACGGGGGCCGAACAAGGTGTCCTGAAGCGCTTCTTCCGTGGCCAGGCATTCGTGCTCAAGCCGCTCGAATCTGGCCAGCCCCAGGATGAAGGCATGGATGAGCGGCACATCGTCCTGATTCGCGGGCCGGATGGTAAAGCCCGGAGGGGGCCTCCTGGGAGTAGTTTCATGCATGGCAGTATAAGGCTATGCCGACACCCTGTTCGGCCGCAGAGCGGCTGACAATTTAAAAGAACCTGTTCGGGCGCAACGCGGCCGACCCTTTAAATAACCTGTTCAGCCGTAGCGCGACCAACGGTTTCGAAAGTCAATCCCTCCGTGTCGGAGGCCATGTCAATGCGCACATGATCTCCGTCCGCAATGCGCCCGGCCAGAATTTCTTCTGCGAGCTTATTGGAAATTTCCTGTTGCAGCACACGCTTCAGCGGACGCGCCCCGAACGTCGGATCATAGCCCTGTTCGGCCAGCCGATCCCGCGCAGCGTCGGACAGCGCGAGGGAAAGATTCTGGTTTTGCCGGGCAAGCGCCTCGATCCGGGCGTACTGTATATCCACGATACGGCGTATCTGTTCTGGGCCAAGAGGACGAAACAGAACGATTTCGTCGATCCGGTTAAGGAATTCCGGCCGGAGCCGTTGCCTGAGAAGGATTCTCATGTCCTCCTTCATGGTCGCGAGCGCCTTGTCATCGAACGTCTCAATGGCTGCGATCCGTTCCTGTATGATCTCGGAGCCCATGTTACTCGTCATGATGACGATCGCATTCCGGAAATCGGCTACGCGGCCCTTGTTGTCGGTCAGACGCCCGTCATCGAGCACCTGCAGCAACACATTGAACACTTCGGGGTGCGCCTTCTCGATTTCATCGAGAAGGATCACGGAATACGGCCGGCGGCGCACTGCTTCGGTAAGCTGTCCCCCCTCTTCATACCCGACATAACCCGGAGGAGCGCCCACAAGACGGCTGACCGTGTGTCGTTCCTGATATTCGCTCATATCGATGCGGACCATGGCGTGCTCGTCGTTGAACAGGAACTCGGCGAGGGCTTTCGCAAGTTCGGTCTTGCCCGTACCGGTGGAGCCCAGGAAAATAAAACTCCCGATCGGGCGCGACGCTTCCTGTAATCCGGTTCGTCCCCGGCGCACCGCGTCGGAAACGACCCGAAGCGCTTCGGGCTGTCCGACCACGCGCCGTTCCAGCATTTCTTCGAGCCGCAATAGCTTATCCCTTTCGCCGGCGAGCATCTTCGCCACCGGAATGCCGGTCCACCGCGACACGATCTCTGCAATGTCTTCCGGGCCTATTTCTTCCTTCAGCAGCGCGCCCCGCTCCTGGATTTCGTCGAGTTCGGCCTGTGCTTCCCGGATTTTCTGTTCGGCCTGCGGAATCTGTCCATAACGAATTTCCGCCACGCGACCGTACTCGCCGCCGCGTTCGAGGTTGTCCGCCTGGACACGGAGCCGATCCATATCCTCCCGGGTATCCCGAATCGTCCGGATGACGTTCTTTTCCTGCTCCCAGCGCGCCCGGAATTCGTTGCGCTCTTCCTCAAGCTTGGCGATCTGCTCGCCAATCCGCTCAGGCTTGCCCTGCGCTCCGTCCCGCTTGACGGCCTCTCGTTCGATTTCCAGTTGCCGGATCTGCCGTTCCATCTGATCCAGGTCCTCCGGCATGGAATCGATCTCGATCCGAAGCCGGGCCGCCGATTCATCGATCAGATCAATGGCCTTGTCCGGCAGAAAACGATCGGCAATGTACCGGTGACTGAGTTCGGCCGCCGCTACGATGGCGCCATCCTGGATCCTGACGCCGTGATGCACCTCGTAACGATCCTTGATGCCGCGCAGGATGGAAATGGTATCGGCTACGTTCGGCTCCGCAACCAGCACCATCTGGAAGCGGCGTTCCAATGCCTTGTCTTTTTCGAAGTGTTTGCGATACTCGTCGAGGGTGGTTGCCCCGATGGCGCGCAGTTCGCCACGGGCGAGCGCGGGTTTCAGAATGTTCGCTGCATCCATGGCCCCTTCCGCAGCCCCTGCGCCTACCAGCGTATGAATCTCGTCGACGAACAGAATGACCTGTCCATCCGATTCGGTGATTTCCTTGACCACGGCTTTCAGCCGGTCCTCGAATTCGCCGCGGTACTTGGCCCCCGCGATCAGCGTGCCCATATCGAGCGCGACCAACCGCTTGTCCTTGAGCCCTTCCGGCACATCGCCCTGTACGATGCGAATGGCCAGTCCTTCCGCAATCGCCGTTTTCCCGACCCCGGGTTCCCCGACCAGCACAGGATTGTTCTTGGTCCGGCGGGAAAGAATCTGCAGAACGCGCCGAATTTCCTCGTCGCGCCCGATCACGGGGTCGATGCCGCCCTTCCTTGCCAGTTCGATCAGATCACGGGCAAAGCGCTCCAGCGCCTGATGCCCATTGCTTTCCTGTTGGGGATTCATTCGAATACGTGTTTTTCATCGATAAATGCATGTTCCGATGCGCACCGTGCCCTGTAGCCGGAAAAAACACCCCTTGTATGGGCCCCGTGCATCGTGGTGCAGTCAGTACCTACGAAAAGCGTACCGGAAGCCCAAGGAATGACATTTTGGCAGAGTTGCAAAGCATTCGGTCCGTAGCGGCAACGGGGTCCGCGACACCTGATTGACCGAAATGGCGCATACCGAAAACAGAGCGAAGGCTGGCGCGGGGACAGTTGAACTATCTGTGGGCGACCCCCGGCGCCCCACCAGACTGCCAGGAATTATGACGTCCTTTACTCGCGAAAGTGAAGTGCTGGATCGGAGTGGACTTAATCAGAAGTACCCTTATTATTCGTGATGCGCCCGGTCCCTGAAAAGGGTAAATGACTTCTGCCAACCTATGGTGAACATCCAGTCCGTATCGAGCTGCGGGCCGTGCAGATCCTGATAGACCGGCATACTCCATTCGGCAGCGATCCTGTGGCCCTTTAACGCGCCATCCCTGAAGTATATATTCACGCCGAGCGGAACAGCCATACGCACTCCGCCGCGCAGATCCTCGCGGACCGTCGGAACCATCATCGGATTCCTGTAGGCCGCATCGTGACGACTATAGTCTCCCCAGTTCTGGAGCAGCACACGGGCCGATACGCTGAGATACTCCGTGGTTTTCAAGGCAAGCCATGCAGTACCTTCGACCGTATTTCCTTGTCTGTAGCCCCGATCGTTCTCGCCCATGCGGATGGCGCCGCGGGCCTGCAAGCCCCATGAAAACCGCTCACGCATGCCAAGGACCGTAACACCTGGGAGTATGTCCCATGTGCCCGAACCCAACTGCATCGGATACGGCATCTGAACCGCAACGCCCCCGCTCATCGGATTCACGCCCGTCTCTTCAATGGATCCCACCGGAATCGACACGCCGGCCATGAGGTGAACGCGTGTAGCACCGGCACGCCTCAATCCGACCAAGGCAGACAACCCCACATCGCCCAGGCCGGAAGATGTGGCCTCGAAAGCAGCGTTCATGCGGGTCACATGGTTCATGTTCTTGCCGATCCATTTCGCCCCACCCATGACGGTTATCGCGTCCGAGGGCGCATACATGACGCCGAGCATATGCATCGTCATCGTCATATCCAGCGGAGCCACCATGAAGTCCCGGTGTACATCGCTTGTCGATACCTCTGACGTGCCTGTACGGTTGCCATCCATATTCATGTGCATGAAGCGATAGGACAGCATGTATTCATCGCGCTCGTGGATGTGATCACCCATGACCCCGATGGGCGCATGCCCGTCAGGACGGGACGATGTCCATTCGTACTGTGCCTGGACAGGTATCACAGCAAGGAGTGCGACAGCTATGGCAGGAAGTGCAATTCGTATTGGCATGATGGCGATCGCAGGATTGGTAAAGACGGTATGGAAGCAACGAGCCGGCAAGAATGAAAAAAGAAGTGGGGGCTTATACTGATCTTCCATTTTGCCAGCGAAGAAAACAGGGAGACCATGTAAAAAATTACAAAGGAAACCGGGGGGCTTTTTTGAAAGATTGGACAAAATAGACGCACCGGGCGGGCATGATGTGGACCGAGAGAATGCAGACGACCCTCCGGACAACACGATACCATGCACACCTGCTCCGCAGGAACGGTCGTATACAGCGTCTCGTACCAGACAGCAAAGATCATAAACCGGTGATGGGTATCGCCGAAACGTTTCGGGGGCCACATCGCGGCGGCAGACATACCAGACCCGAACGACAAACTTCCCGATCGATTTCAAGCAGCCCGGGAGCGGACAAGCCATGAAAAACGTACCGGCGGAAGAAGATGCCTGGTGGCAGCATTTTCAGGAACTTCTGGATGATCAGATTGATTTTCCCGACGAGTATGTGTTCAAGTTCATTGTGCCTGCCCACAGTCTGGACGCGTTGAAGAATATCTTCGGACGGCACCCGGTGACGGTGCGGGCGTCGTCCAAAGGGCGGTATCTCAGCGTGACGGCGAAAATGGAAATGCATTCCAGCGATGAAATCGTCGCGTTGTACCAGGCCGCGGCAAAAGTGGAGCAGGTGATGATGCTCTGATCCGGCGCAGCATCGGCGCGGCTCGTAATTCTTCCGTGAAACGCTATGAAACTGACGTTCAGATGGTATGGCCCCGGCGATCCGGTATCCCCGGCGTACATCCGGCAAATTCCCCGCATGACGGGTATTGTAAGCTCGCTCCGGGATTTCGCGCCGGGCGAAATATGGCCGCGGGAAAGCGTGCGCGCACTGCGCGAGACCATCGAGGCGGCGGGGCTGCGTTTCTCGGTGGTAGAGTCGATCAACATACACGAAAACATCAAACTGGGGCGGCCGGATCGGGATGAATTGATCGCCCGGTACAAACAAAGCGTGGAAGCAGTGGCTGCGGAAGGCGTGCCGGTCATCTGCTACAATTTCATGCCGGTTTTCGACTGGTTGCGCACGGATCTGGCGATGCCGCAACCGGATGGATCGACTGCGCTGCGGTTCGATCAAAAGGACATGGAGGCCATCGATTTTTCCGCAGGAACCCAGGACCTCCCGGGATGGCATGCCGCCTATACGGGCGAAGAAGTCACCGCATTGCGGACCGCGTACGCCGAATGCTCGGAAGAAGATCTGTGGGATAATCTGGCGTATTTCCTGGAACGCATCGTGCCTGTAGCCGAACGGGCCGGCGTGCGCCTTGCCATTCATCCCGACGATCCGCCCTGGTCCGTGGCGGGGTTTCCGCGGATTATCACGAGCGGCGACGCCCTGAAACGGGTTACGCAACTGGTAGACAGCGAGGCAAACGGCGTGACGTTGTGCACCGGTTCGCTGGGCGCGAACCCTGCCGAAGCCGCCCGGCTGCCGGAGACGATTCGTTCGCTGGCGGGACGCATCCATTTTGTGCATGCGCGTAACGTGACCCGTTTGGGAGACCGGTCTTTCCAGGAAAGCGTACACCCCGATGGCGATGTCGATATGGCGGCCGTGATGGAGGCCCTGCTGGATATCGGATTCGACGGCCCGGCCCGACCGGATCACGGGCGTATGATCTGGGGAGAGAAAGGACTGGCAGGATACGGTTTGTACGATCGCGCGCTGGGGGCTGCGTACATGGCCGGCCTCTGGGACGCTACGGTGCGCAGGTCAGCCTGACGAACGCCGGGAAACGCGCTCTGAGCAGGGATTTGCAGGCCGGCCGCTCCACGGCAGACGCGTATCGCGTATCTTTAAAGGATACTCTGGTCGAGTAGACCTCGATAACGCAGGTTCATGGGACATCCCTTTCACTCGATTTATTCGCACGGCTTCATCCGGACCGCTGTGTGCGTGCCGCGTTTGCGCGTGGCCGATCCGGACTATAATGCCGAGCAAACGATCCGGCTTGCGAAGCAGGCTTCCAGGATGTCGGCAGCAGTAACCGTGTTCCCCGAACTCGGATTGTCGGCGTACGCCAACGATGACCTGTTCCACCAGGATGCGCTCCTCGACAGCGCAGCGGAAGCCGTATCCCGCGTGGCGGATGCTTCGCGCGACCTGACCCCGGTGCTCGTGGTCGGTGCGCCCCTTCGCTTCGACGCCGCGCTATTCAACTGTGCGGTAGTAATCTACCGGGGAGAGGTGCTGGGCATCGTCCCGAAGAGTTACCTGCCGAATTACGCCGAGTTTTACGAAAAGCGGCAGTTTACGCGCGCCGCCTCTGCGTTGCGGGGTGAGATGCGCTTCCGGAACGCCGCCGTTCCGTTCGGAAACGACTTGATTTTCGAGACGCCCTCTCTGGAGCATTTTGCGCTCCATGTGGAGTTGTGCGAGGACCTGTGGGTGCCTGTTCCTCCAAGTACGTATGCGGCGCTGGGCGGGGCTTGCGTGCTGGTCAATCTGTCCGCGAGCAACAGCACCATCGGCAAGGCGGAATACCGGCGGGGACTGTGTGCGATGCAATCGGGCAAATGCGTTGCCGCGTACCTCTATGCGGGAGCGGGGCCGGGTGAATCCACGACAGACCTGGCCTGGGACGGGCACGGCATGATCTGGGAAAACGGGCGGCTTCTCGCAGAAACGGAGCGGTTTTCGCCGGAAGGGCAGATGATGCCGGCGGATGTGGATCTCGAATTGCTCGCGCAAAACCGGATGCGCCTGACCAGTTTTCACGACGCGGCAGGCGATCACCGGGATCGGGTGCGGGCATTGCGGCGCATCTCCTTCGATTTCGAGATTCCGAAAGGAGATATCCCGCTGCGGCGCACAGTAGAACGGTTTCCGTACGTACCGAGCGACCCGGCCACGCTGGATGAGCGCTGTCAGGAAGCCGGCAACATTCAGGTGCATGGTCTGATGCAGCGGTTGCAGAGCGCCGGCATCGAGCGCATTGTAATCGGAGTGTCCGGGGGACTTGATTCGACGCAGGCGTTGCTTGTGGCGGCCCGGGCCATGGACAAACTCGAACGCCCCAGGGAACACATTCTGGCCTATACGCTGCCCGGGTTCGCCACCAGCGACCGGACGCTGGCGAATGCGCGATCGCTCATGCAGGCACTGGGAGTTACTGCGGGAGAGATTGATATCCGGCCCGCCGCCATGCAGACCTTTCGCGATATCGGCCATCCGTTTGCGGACGACGAACCGGTGTACGACGTAACGTTCGAGAACGTGCAGGCGGGAGCACGCACATCTCATCTTTTCCGGCTTGCCAACCTGCACAACGGCCTGGTGCTGGGTACCGGCGACTTGAGCGAACTGGCGCTGGGATGGACCACGTACGGCGTCGGCGACCACATGTCGCATTACAACGTCAATGCGTCCGTTCCGAAAACCCTGGTTCAGCATCTCATCCGGTGGACCATCGGATCCGGCGCATTCGACAAATCTGTCGCGGGTGTGCTGCAATCCGTGCTGGATACGGAAATTTCCCCGGAACTCGTTCCGCAAGAAGACGGGAACGCCGACGAACCGCACCAGCGCACGGAGGAGGTTGTAGGGCCGTTCGATTTGCAGGATTTCAATTTGTATTACGTCA
Source organism: Rhodothermales bacterium (assembly GCA_965117025.1). GTDB lineage: Bacteria > Bacteroidota > Rhodothermia > Rhodothermales > VXPQ01 > VXPQ01. The sequence goes on along the minus strand of OZ220746.1, from coordinate 2,115,412 downwards.
CGCGGTACGGTTTCCGGCCTGCAAAGGTCGCGTTCCTGAGCTATCATGCCTGGGGCAGCGCTCCCGAACATCATGAGGATGCGGACGGATTGCCTGCGCGCACGTACACCCTTGCCGAAATCAAGCACTGGCTGGGCGTATTCCTGTACCGGTTCTTCAAAATCAGCCAGTTCAAGCGCTCGGCCATGCCCAACGGACCGAAGGTGGGGTCCGGCGGTTCGCTCTCGCCGCGCGGCGACTGGCGGGCGCCGAGTGATTCGGAAGCCGAGGTATGGATCGAGGCGCTCCAACGGGATGTGCCCGACACGTAATCAGGGCGGTTCGCTACAGCAAAGCAGGTAATGCCGCAGGCCGGTTGTAGCCGGAATCATGCAGGTTGCACCATGTCCGCCCGGTGGTTGCGGGTCGAAATGCCTGTTCGGGGCGCCATAAGAAGGAGGCTGCCCTCGCATGGGAAAGATCGGGTCACGCCGGCGAATGTGGAGCCACTGTGGCATCTGTGAGAATCACTGTCTCCCGGAGCCCGCGGATATGCGAGGCAGGCAGGGCCGAATCGTTGTCGAGCACGCGGCGCAGCGTTTCCCGCTTGGCGGCCCCTGCCACCATAAACACCACCGTTTCCGCCCGGTTGAGCACGGCGGGGGTGAGCGTGACCCGCTCTCTCGGTGGCCTGTATGCAGGCCCCTCTACCGCTACGGCCCACCGGTCCTGTGCCGGTACATATCCCGGAAACAGCGAAGCGGTGTGTCCATCCTCTCCGATGCCAAGCAGCGCCACATCGAACGTCTTGCCCTGCGCAGGGTCGAAACATTCCCGAAGGATGGCTTCGTAGTCGTCCGCAGCCGCTTCGGGCGTACCCAGCGAGGTGTTTACCGGATGCACGTTTGCCTCTGAAATCGGTACGCGGTCAACCAACAGGCACCGGGCCGCCCGGAAATTATTGCCGGGATGATCTTCCGGTACAAATCGCTCATCGGCCCAGAACAATCGGATGTCGGGCCATGGCAGCGAACGCCCTTCCACACCGCCGAGCAACGAAAAAAGACGCTCCGGCGTCGATCCGCCGGAAAGGCAGATACTGCACGGCGCGCCCGCACGCGCCTTCGCGCGAATCATGCGCAAGGCCGCATGACTCAGCGCATCGAGGTGTTCGTACGTTTCCAGCCGTCGTTTCATGGAAGGCCGCGCCTTACGAAGCGGAATTCGGGCCCGCCGATCCGGGCGCGTACGGATGCACCGGCAAGCCGGCTTCAAGAACCGGCGTGTAGAGCCGCCACGAATTGATCACTTCGTCGGCATGCACGAACAGCGTCTGGTCCCCCTGGATCACATCGCCGAGCAGCGTTTCGTAGGCTTCCGGGAGATCGCCGAACACCTCGTCGTAGCGGAAGTGGAGTCTTCGGGGAGTCAGCCGGAGCGGCATGCGAGGCTGTTTCACCTCAAAGTGCAGGTTGAACCCCTCGTCCGGTTGTAACGTGATTTCGAGGATGTTGGGGCGAACGTTGCAGGTATCCTCGTAGGGCCGGAAAAGCGAGACCGGGGCCGGCTGAAACCGGATCGCTATGCGGGTGCGCTTTTCGGGCATGCGCTTGCCGGTTTCGAGGATGAACGGAACGCCTCGCCAGCGCCAGTTGGCGATCTCCACGCGCAGGCGGACAAACGTTTCGGTGGTGGATCCTTCCGGTACCCCTTTTTCCTCGTGGTATGCCCTTACGGGCTTGCCGTCCACTTCGCCGGCGGCGTACTGGCCCAGCAGTACATCCTCGGGACGAAGCGGAACGATGGATTCCAGCACCTTGATTTTTTCCTGCCGGATCGAGTCGGCGTCGAACCGGGCGGGCGCCTCCATTGCAACCAGCGAGAGCAACTGCGTAATATGGTTCTGCACCATGTCCCGCAACGCCCCCGACTGGTCGTAATACCCTGCGCGCGTTTCCACGCCCAGAGATTCATGCACCTGGATATCGACCCGTTCGATCTGCCCCCGGTGCCATACGCTCTCGAAAAGCGCATTGCCGAACCGGAAGACCAGCAGGTTCTGTACGGTTTCCTTTCCGAGATAGTGGTCGATGCGAAATATCTGGGATTCGGAGAAATACCGGTGTACGAGATCGTTCAACGCATGGGCCGAGGTCAGATCGTGCCCGAACGGCTTTTCGATGACGAGCCGCGCCCAGCCCGCTGTCTTGTGGAGATTGGCCTGTCCGAGGGCTTCGATGGTTCCGGGGAACGTCTTTGGGGGAAGAGCAAGGTAGAAAACCCGGTTGCCGGGCAGATCGCATTCCTTTTCGATAGAGGCGATCCGGCGGGCAAGCCCATCGTAGCCATTTCCGCTGTCCCCCAACGACTGGTAGAACACATGATCATCGCACCAGGCAGCAAGATCGGAGCCCTCCGGATACCGCTCGTGCAGCGCTTCGCGGACACTGTCCCGGAAGGCTGCGTCGGACAAATCGGACCGGGCAACGCCGAGAATGTGGCAACAACGCAGTTCGTCATGCCGCTCCATGAGATGAAACAGGGCGGGCACCAGCTTGCGCGACGTCAGATCGCCGCTGGCGCCGAGAATGACGAAAAGGTGAGGCTGGAAAGAGCGCGACATGGGCAGAACGACATGAACGGATGTCCCCGGCCTCTTGCAGGCAAGGCCGGTATATCCCCCCGCATGTTACGGAATTCGCAGGTTAATGGGGCACTGTATGTGCTGGACTATTAAGGTAAGGCAAATAGTACGCCCCTTACGACACCTCCGTGCGGGATTCGTTCAGCAGCCAGTCGATCAGGCGCTCCGCATAGTCCGAGGTAAGCCAGGGACCGTGCGAACCCTCGTTGATCTTCCAGAGCTCGACCGTAATGCCGTCCTGACACCCTTCACGATAGCGAACACGGTCGGTTTCCGCACCGGCGTGGGCACGGTCGATGTCGATGGCGGGAAGTTCTTCGGCACTGGAGAGATCACATCCCGCGCGTTCGGCCCAGCGCTCCACCACATCCTCCGCGCCGGGGTATCCGGTGCCAATGGTAGTTCCTGCATAGAGAATGATGTCGTCGTCGGTGCCGTGGATGTGCAGTACGGAAACCGGCGGCGCTTCCTCGCAACGGATCGGGTCCAGAAACGAGGTACCTGCAAGCGGAGCGATCGCGGTCAGACCCGGAAAACCTTCGCAGGCAAGGCGGTAGGACATGAATCCGCCGTTGGAATGTCCGACTGAAAAGATGCGGTCTACCTGGATATACTCGCCCGCCTCTTCGATCAGGTTGGAAAGATAGGCCACATCATCCACCTGGGACTCGAAAAAGTTGCAGCAGAAATCTGTAGCGTTCCAGAAGCGAACGTTCGCGGAATCGCGCGTGCCGGCAGGCAGGATCAGTGCAAAGTTGTCGGCATCGACCTGCTCGGAAAGGCCCCAGTACGCATCATGGCCTGTGGGATTGCCCGAGTAGCCGTGCAGGCTGATCACGACAGGAAGGGGGCCCATGGAATCATACCCCATAGGGAGTTTCAGGGTGGCAGGGCGGTCGCCGCCTATGGTATACACCGTTTGCTGGATTTCCGGCTCGGTCGGAAGCTCTTCCTGCATCGACTTGCTGCAAGCGGCCAGCAGGAAAGCCGGAAGGATACAGGCAAGAATCGAACGGGGCGCCAGCGGCATCGGGGCAAAAGGAAAGTCGGCAGGGGTTTGGTCCCGGGTTTCGGAGGAAACGACCCGGGTGCAGAAACTTGCTCTCTAATAGTAAGGACACAATGCCTGCGCGGCGGTCACCCCACATAACGAACTACCGTATCGAACGGCAGTTTTTCGATGTCCGGCACTTCGGCGTCCTGACTCGGATAGCCTGCTACGAGCAGCAGGAACGGCGTTTCGTTACGCGGCCTGTCCAGAATCTCGTTCAGAAAACCCATGGGGCTGGGCGTGTGCGTAAGGGTGGCTACGCCCGCATGGTGCAGCGCCGCGATCAAAAAGCCTGTGGCAATACCGACCGATTCCAACGCGTAGTAGTTCTTGATGCGTTTACCGTCCTTGTCCAGCCCGTAGCGTTCAAGAAAGATAGCGATAAGCGCCGGGGCCTCTTCGAGAAACGGTTTGTGCTCGTTCGTTTCGAACGGGGCCAGCGCTTCCAGCCACTCGCGGGTGGCCCGCCGGGTGTAGAATTCGTGCTCCTCGGCTTCTGCCGCCGTCCGGATTCTGGACTTGATCCCGGCATCGCGCACCACCACGAAACGCCATGGCTGGCGATTCGCGCCGCTGGGCGCAGAGGCCGCAGCGAGTAACGCGGCGTCGAGCACTTCGTTCGGGACAGGTCGGGTATCGAAATGACGGACGGTACGGCGGCGCACCATATCTTCCGCGAAGCGCTGCGCACGCTTGATCGCCTCGTCCGGAGAGTAGGAAACAGGCTGGAGTTTCATGATATCGGATTAGGTTTTCCGGGCAGATCAGGCAGAAGGTGACCGATAGAACGCACAGACTGTGCTCAAAGATACTGCTCTCGCAGAACCCCAAGATGATGCTGCGTATGGCCTGCGGTGATCCAGGCCATGCTCCGCACGGAGAACCCGAAACCGCTGGCGTGTCCGCGACGATCCCATGCCTCATCCGGTAGCCCCTTGAACAGTAACACGGTGGCGTGCCGCGCCGCATCCCACTCTTCCACCAGTTCCGCAAGGGGTCTTTCGTCCGCACCTGACGCAGCAGCGTATTCGTTCTCGTCGAATCCCGGATAGTGCGTCTTGTCGCCCCGGGCAAAGGCCATCGCCCGCATTGCGAACATCCGCTCGCTGTCGGTCAGGTGTCCCACCATCTCGCGCACGGACCACTTGCCCGGCGCGTAACGGTACCGCTCGCGATCGGGGGACACCTCCGCCGTCACACGGGCAAGATCATCCCGCTGCGCATCGAGCGTAGCCACGATCGAACCATCCGGGGCTGCTGCTATGTACGGCCGATAGAAATCACCGTACTCGTCGCTGTGGGGTCTGCGTTCCATGGGGTTCAAAGCCATTCGATTTGCTTTTGTATGCCTGGTAGTGTCTCCGGCTGTCGTGAAAAACCAATCACAGTGATGTAAACAATATCACCCAATTGGTTATAACGAGAGACCACCCGAAGGCAAGAAGGTTGCACAACCGCTCCCTATGAAAGCGAACTCACCGCAATAGGAACCACCGTGCAAAGTCGGTGAGGATCCGTGCGCATGTCTCGATCTCGGTCACGCTGACCCATTCCACCGCGGCGTGGGCCTGCGCGATTGAGCCGGGGCCGAAACACACAGCCGGGGTTCCGTGCTCGTTCAGGAAGCAGGCGTCCACCCAGGCCGACATCCCCTTCAGGGTGCCGGGCAGGTCGGATCGCATGCACGCCTCCCTGAGGCCGGTCACCAGTGGCGACGAAGCCGGCACCTCGGTCGCAGCGCGAAAAAGCCCCCGGTCGACCCGACCCTCCAGCCCGGGACAGCGCTCACCCGCCCTCGCCAGCACCTCCTCCACCTCGGCCATGACGGAGTCGGCGGTTTCCCCCGGCAGTGTGCGGCGCTCGACGACCAAGTGGCAGCGATCCGGGTAGACCGACGGCGCGCTCCCACCCTTGATCGTGCCCGCGTGCAGGGATGCAGTGCCCAACAGCGCGTGGTCCGTCTCGCGGGCAAGCCGGTGTGCTTCCTCCTCGAAGGCAACCAGGAGGTGACCCATGTGCGCGATGGCGTCGACGCCGAGTTCGGGTCTGGAACCGTGGGCCGCACGGCCCTTCACGTGCACATCGATCCAGAAAAACCCCTTGTGGGCCGGCATGACCGTCAGGCTGGTGGGTTCGCAGACCACCGCTGCATCGGCCTCCACGCCGTCCGCGACAAGCGCCGCCATTCCTGCCGAGGCGTGCTCCTCGTCGGCCGTCAGTGCGATGATCAATTCGCCTGGGATATCCGCTTCTGCAAGCTCCGCGGCGACCGCGAGCGCGCACGCCACACCCGACTTCATATCGGCCGAGCCGCGCCCGTACATTCGGCCTTCCCGGATCGCGCCCGAAAAGGGCTCGGCCATTCCCGCCACGCCTACGGTGTCCATGTGACCGTTGAGAAGGAGTGACGGCCCCGCACCTGCGCCCCGCCGCGCCACCACGTTGTGGCGGCCGGGCGCAACTTCGACGACAGTTGGCCGGTAACCCCAGTCGTCGAGCCACTCCGCCACCAGTGCCGCAACAGCGCCCTCGCCGTCGCCGCCGTCCTCCAGCAGCGGGTTCACGGAGGGGATGCGGACCAGGTGCTGCGTCATTGCGACCGGATCGGCATGGGTCAGGCCGGAATTGTATCCAGGCGGGTGAGACATGTGGCCAGTTTTCGCCATGTTTTTCGGGAAAATGCACAGGATAGCGGTTTCCGATTCTGGCGAGAAGAGCGTGCGTGAAATCCGCCCATCGGTTCCCTATCTACCACACCTCTCCCGGTGCGTACAGCTTCTTCGCCGGGCCGATCAGCTTCTTGTCCGGTTTCCTCACAGGCCGCGAGGCATCTTCTCTGTAGGGAAGATGCTCCAGCACGTAGCGCATGCAGTTGAGACGCGCCCGCTTCTTGTCGTCCGACTTGATCACCACCCAGGGCGACGTTTTGGTGTCAGTGGCCGCGAACATCGTTTTCTTCGCCTCCGTGTACTCGTCCCACAACGAGAGCGACCGGAGATCCACGTCACTGATCTTCCACTGCTTGAGTGGGTTCCGGGCGCGCGACACGAACCGCCTGAGTTGCTCCTCGCGACTTACCGAGAACCAGAACTTGAACAGGTGGAATCCGTCATTGACCAGCAACTCTTCGAACGTCGCGACATCCCTCAGGAAACGGAGGTGCTCGGCCGGTGTGCAAAAACCCATTACCGGCTCGACCACTGCCCGGTTGTACCAGGAACGGTCAAAGAAAACGATCTCCCCGCTGGTCGGCAGACACTCCACATAGCGCTGGAAATACCACTGCCCGCGCTCCCTTTCGGAAGGAACCGGCAGCGCCACCACCAGGGCGCTCCGCGGGTTAAGATGCTCCATGAACCGTTTGATCGTCCCGCCTTTGCCGGCCGCGTCGCGCCCCTCGAAAAGCAGCACGACCCGCTGGCCCGTCTCCTTGACCCATCGCTGCATCTTCAGCAACTCGACCTGCAGTTCCGCCTTCCGGCGCTCGTACTCAGCGCGGCCGAGCTTGGTCCTGTACGGGTAGGACGCGCTGATGATCTCTCGCCTGTCCGCCTTTTCGACCTTATCACGAATCTCGACAGGTATATTGGCGGTCGGCAGCAGAACCTTCAGTTCATTGCGTTCCGGGGTGGAGACGGTCATGGAAACACCTTGCTTCTCTCAGAATGATGCACTCGAGTCCCTCAAAAACGGCCAACGGAACTGCGCGGCCAATTCGTCCCTTCTCGCTTCCAGGCCGGGAATAGCCCGCTCCCCCACAGCCCGCGCAAGGTTGCGGTTGGTGGTGTGAATCTCGTCAATCAGACGCGGATACCAGGAAAACGCCGCCTTTAATCCCTGCTCATCGTAGAAATCGGCGTCGGCTACCTGCGCCGGCAGCAACACCGTCGCCGTAAGTTGATTCAGTTGGCCGACGGCATCTTCAAGGGTTTCCAGCAATGGGGCACCCCCAATGATATTAGTGATGATATAATCATTCAGCGATTCGAAATTCGTACCACTGAAGGCGGCCTCCAGCACACTACCCCGGTACAGGTAGTACAGATCGCTCGGCAACAACTCAGGCTGGCCGCCCTCCTCGATCTCGGCCACTACGGCGAGGTGCTTCCGGAGCTTCCCGTTTTCTTGTTCGAGATGGGCGTAAAGCACTTCAAATTCAAGAATCAGGCCGTCGTAGTACTGGAGTTGCACGGACCGCTCATGCAACCCTTCCCGGTAGTTGTTAAACAGAAAAGCGAGGTAGACACCCAGGAAAACAATCACCAGTTCCATGGCGAACCAGCCCAGGTTCTTATTCGTGATAAACTTTGACTTGAGAAACCTCGTGATAAACATGTATCGCCTCCGCACAGGGAAATATGCAAAAAGGTCAGGCAGCCGCCCTACTCCTCCACCCACGGATCGTACGACCCGATGCTCCAGAGTTGCCCTTCGGGATCGCGGACGGCGAATAGGCTCCCGCCATAGGGCTGCTCTTCCAGTTCCATGACAATACGCGCGCCCTTCGCCTTCACATGCTCGTAGAGCGCCTCGATGTCGCTGTCTCTGACCACAATGTAGGCCGCCTGGGTGAGCTTCCCTTCGGGTTCGGAGGCCACCACATGATGCCCGTGCTCGTCGTCCCGCATGGAACCGAGCATGACCATGCCGCCGCCAAGCGTGAGCTGGGCATGGGCAATTTTGTCCTCGCCATGCGGCGCCACAAGGCGACGCTCAAAACCGAGTACGCTGCACAGCCACTCGATAGCAGCGTGCGCATCCCGGTAGCGCAGACCGGGAATGACGGTGGATCGAAGTGTTTCCTGCGGCATGGATCACGGCCATTATGATTGCTATCCCTTGAGAATATAGGATACTCTGATCAAAACCACTTCGCTCAGCACTTCACGTTCGCAAGCACAGGACGCCATGATTCCATCGTTGAAATCAGCGGAAAATACTGCGGATTCGGAGCATCGCGGATGTGATGCGCCCTTCAGGAGGCGGCGAGGGATGCGCTATCTTCAGCCCCTTAATCGGAACGTAAACAACCACCAAACGATATGAAGAAAGGCTCGCTCATGTCCGTTCACATCTCCTCTCTCTCCGAGGCAATGCGCTCCTTTCTTTCCCTCTCCGGTATCCTCCTGGGCCTGCTTGCCCTCTCGGCGGCCGGATGCGACGCCGATTCCGGCATGGACGAGGTCACGCCGGACCCGAACCGCAATTACCCGGCGCTTAAAACCCTCGCCGTACATCCTGTCGGCGTGGCGATCCAGGCAGTGCATTTGTCCAGCCCGGAGCGCACCACCGTGATCAAAAAAGTGTTCAATAGTATCACGGCCGAGTGGGAAATGAAGATGAACCCGATATCCGCCGGCCCGGGATCGTACAACTGGACCGGGGCCGATGCACTGGTGGATTTCGCGGAGGAAAACGGCATGCAGGTCCACGGGCATACGCTCGTGTGGCACCAGACGACGCCGTCCTGGATGGAAAACTTCGGAGGGGACGACGAGGCGTTCGAGGAGGCCGTAAAAGAATATATGACGACCGTCATAGCGCGCTACAAGGGACGCGTCGTAAGCTGGGACGTAATCAACGAAGCATTCGATGACGAACGGGGGGAATTACGCAACAGCGTGTTCCGGCGAAGGATGGGCGACGATTACATCGCCCGGCTGTTTCAGTATGCCCGGGAAGCCGATCCGGACCTGCTGCTTTTCTACAACGATTACGGACTCACCTGGAGCCTGCCCAAGCGCCGCGCCGTGATGAGAATGCTCGATGATTTTCAGGAGCGGGGCATTCCCATAGACGGCGTGGGATTGCAAATGCACATGGCCTGGGACGGCCCGTCCCTCGAGGTAATCACCGAGACCATAAACGAAGTGGTGAAACGCGGCCTGAAACTGCACCTCTCCGAACTGGACGTGCGCATCAACACCGACGGTAGCCTGCGGTCCTGGAATACGGCGCGGGGAAACATTCAGAAAGAACGCGTCAAGGAGGTCGTAGCCGCCTTCAACCGGATTCCCGAGGAACAGCGTTTCGCCATTACCTTATGGGGACTGCGCGATCCGGACACCTGGCTCATCAACTTTTATGACCGGCCGGAGTGGCCGCTCCTGTTTGATGCGGAATTCCGCCCCAAACCCGCCTATTACGGATTTGTCGAGGCGCTGCAGGAGGCGCAGTAAATATCCTGCGCCTCCTGCCTTCCGGCGCCTGATTTTCTACTTCACCAGCAACATTCGCCTGGTCTGCACAAAGGAGGCGCCCGCTTCGAGGCGGTACAAATACACCCCCGACGTAAGCCCGGAGGCATCGAACCGCACCGTGTGTTCGCCGCCGGCCAGCGACGTATTGTCGAGCAGCGCAGCCACCTCCCGGCCCAGCACATCGAATACCCGCAGCGTCACCTGCTCGGCTTGCGGCAACTGGAAACGAATGGTCGTAGCCGGATTGAACGGATTCGGGTAGTTCTGCGCCAGGGTATACGCTTCCGGCAGTTCCGGTTCGTCTTCGCTGGATACGGGAACGTACTGGCTACTGTGAATCATCGTCACGGTTTGCCACTGGTTCGGCGTTTTCCACCAGTTGTTGTTTACCGCAGGATTCAGGCTCCATGTGATCTGGTGTTCACGAGCGTCCCCCCCATCCCGGTCGTTCAGCGAAATCGTAAAAGGCATGAAGCGGGGATCGTCATTCTCCCCGGGAAAATTAGCGTCGGCGTCGCCAGTAGCCTTTATCGCCGGAGTAGGAAAAAACGCCAGAATTTTGTAGCCATCCGTAGCGGATTCGTACGCGGCGCCGCCGATCTGCGGCTTATCGTGGCCACCGTCAGCCCCCGCGTACGTTTTAGCCGTCGCATTGGTCGCGCTCCCGTGCGGGGACAGGCGGAACTGGTAATCGGGGAAAGCGCCACGCATCATGCCGGTGTGCGGAGAGCCGCCCAGCACCGACCCCCCGGCGTCGCGCACGTCGTAGTTTCCCCATCCGAGTTCAATGGAATCGTAAGCCCAGGCGCCTTCCGGTCCATCGGCGGCCGGGGAGAAACTCAGCAGGTCGTCGGTGACTTCGGCGTAGATCCATACTTCCGGAGAGAGCCCCTCGTTGCCCTCGTAATACGCCACCCAGACGGATCCGGAGAGATCGTCGTTGTTGTCGGGATCCACGGAGGCGTCGGCTCTCTGCGAATGCATATCGTCGACGACGAATGGCATGGATCCCTCAGGGAAATTCTCGTTCGATACGGTCCCCGCATTGACCGCATCGAACAGCGCCTGAGACTGTTCATCCGTCAATGACAAGATCGGCGGCGAAACGGCAAGGTCCGGGTTGTCTATTTCCACCGCACTGTTCGACACATCCGTGTTCTCCGCGCCCAGGGTACCCAGGCTCGTTACCGCATAGTAGAGGGTCGAACCGGAAGACGAAAACGAATAAGGCACCTCGACCTCGTGCCGCACCTCGTAAGGAGCCGCGGACACCGTCTGCAGAAGCGATACGCCCTCGGCGCGCACATCCGTGATCGGATCTCCGCTGAAATACACATTGTATCCCCCGAAATCGGGATTATGGGTCCAGGAGATGACATTGACGGAACCATCGGCTCTCACGCTCACGCCGGACATGGCTGCAGGCAGCCCCGCAGCATCCCCCGGATCGAAATCGGCCGGGCCGATAAACACATCGTCCAGGTAAATCGGGCCGCCGTCGGCGGCGGCACTGCCCCAGTCCCACTGAATGCCCAGGGACCAGACATTATTCCATTCGAATTCTGTCCACAGATCGGGCCGCTCCGCGGTTTCCGGCCCCAGCAGATCCAGCCCGATCGCGAATCCTGCCCAGGCACCGGCGTATATCCACTGCGCTTCATGTCCCGAGATGGAGCCGTCGTCCTTGCCTGCTTCGAGTGCATCATAGGTTGGGGGCGGGAGCACCGCCGACACCGTGTGCCATTCCCCGTTGCGCATGTCGGTCGGTATGACCCAGCGCAAGCGGAAGGGATTATTTCCGGCTTCTCCGACATTCTCCCCAAAATCCTCGAACTGAATCGCGAGGGCACTCTCCATTCCACCAGACGCAGCATTGGCCGGATCCACCCGAATGCGAAAATGGAGGACGTTCCCGGCATCCCGGTTGGCCGTCATATCGCGAGGGGTGCCTGTGCCGCCATCCCCAGTGACAAAACGAAACCCGTGATACGCGTAGTCTCCCTGGTTGAGTTGCAACACCTTGTTGTCGCTGCCATCCGGATCGTCGACTACTTCGCTGCCAACGACCTCTTCAAGATCTGGATTCACCCCCTCCACGAAAAAAACGTAGGAATCGCCAAGCGCCGGGGCCTGCGCCTCGGCGTTATGCGCAACAACGCCCGTGAAAAGCAGGACCGCGGCAACGCTCCCCACAAAGCGGGCCATGAAACGATAAATAGCACGACTGAAATGATTCGTGGAATGGATAATCTGGTAACTCATAGCGATATGCATAAAAACCTCTCTTGGGAAGTGACAATGACAACATGCCCACAGTGGATACACTACATACACAATGTCCATGGCGGGCACACTACTTACACAAAAATTTCATGCAATGCAAGAATTTTTCATATAATGGCTTTCCCTCATGCCGAGGAATGTGCATAAAGGTCCTGTATCGTCCTGTATCGTCCTGTATCGTCCTGTATCGCAAGAAGAGAAACGACCATGAAAAACAACGATATCCACAGGGTACACACGATATTTCGGGCAGGCATCCTGTACGTTGCAGGGATCGTTTCAGTTTTTCTCCTGATTCTTCCGGCACAGGGACAAAACTTTTTCCGGACCGAGGGGAGACAGATCCTCAATCGGGACGGCGACCCCGTCGTCATACGCGGCCTGGGGCTGGGCGGCTGGCTCGTGCCGGAAGGATACATGGTGCATATTTTCCCCTCCGATGGCGGCTCTCCGCGTTCCATCCGGGCAGCGATAGTGAACCTGATCGGCGAGAGCGGAGCGGATCGTTTCTTCGAGCTATACCGGGCCAAATACGTCGCGGAAAAAGATATTGCGGCCATCGCTGAGTGGGGATTCGATCATATTCGCCTGCCCATGCATTACAACCTGCTCTTCGACCCCGATACGGAGACGTTCATCGAGAGCGGGTTTAAAATAATCGACGACCTTCTCGACTGGTGCCGCAAGTACGAAATCGATCTCATTCTGGACATGCACGCCGCGCCCGGCGGGCAGAATCATGGCGAAATCAGTGACAGCGACGGCGTGGCCCGTCTCTGGACGGAGCCCGACCCGTATCAGGACCAGTTGGTGACCGTATGGGAAGAGATCGCCCGGCGCTATGTGGACGAGCCTTACATCATCGGATACGATCTGATCAACGAACCCGTCACGCCCGACTGTCGCGACGGCGCGCCCAAAGACACCTGTGTCGGCACCCCAAACGAGTGGACTGGAGAGGAGCAATCGGAAGCCTTGCGCGCAATGTACGTTCGGCTCATCGAGGCCATCCGCCAGATCGATACGAACCATATCATTTTTATAGAGGGAAATTACTACGCCACCACGTTCCCTCCACAACTGGAAAACCTCCCCGACGACAATATCGTCTACGCCTTCCACAAGTACTGGAACCACACGGACGTCGGCACCATCAACTATCTTCTGGATTTTAGCAATAGAACCAACGTGCCGCTCTGGCTGGGGGAATCGGGGGAAAACTCGAATCCGTGGTTCTTTGAGGTGACCCGGCTCGCGGAAAGACACGGGATCGGCTGGAACTGGTGGACGCACAAGAAAATAGCGACGATCACCAGCCCGCTTTCCGCGCCGTTTGCGCCAGGATACGTAAATGTGATCAATTACATAAACAACCCCGCAAACAACCCCCGCCCTTCCAATCGGGCAGCCAGCGAGGCCCTCTACGCCATGGCCGAAGGGTTGGACCTCGATTCCTGCATCACGCGGCCCGGCGTCCTTGCGGCGCTGTTGGATCCGGATTACGCCACGCTGCGCAAACCCTTCAAAGAACATCCCATTCCCGGCGTCGTCAATGCCGTGGATTACGACATCGGACACGCGGGCACTACCTACCACGACACAGAAATCATGAGAGTCAGCGGGGATACCAAGGGCAACAATGGGTATGAATACCGCAATGACGGGGTCGACATCGAGAGGTCGCAAGATTCGGAAGGATTCGAATATAATGTGGGATGGATCGAAACGGCCGAATGGCTGACCTGGACGGTGCAGGTCGAGCAGGCAGGAATCTATGATGTTGAATTCCGCGTCGCCGCCGATGCGGCCGACAATGGCGGCATCTTCTACCTCGCGCTGAACAACGAACGGCTTGGCAGCAATGTCGTCGCACCCGTTACAGGCGGATGGCAGGCGTGGCGATCAGTATGGCTGCGCGATGTGACGCTACCCGCCGGCGAGCATGTCCTGAGGCTGAACGTGCGCAACGGAGGATTCAACCTGAACCGGATGCGCTTTACGCTGAAGGAGGCCACCTCCGCCGAGCAAGCGGACGAAATCCCGGAGGGGATGCAGCTGGAAGGAGCCTGGCCCAACCCGTTTTCCGGAGAAGTCAAGCTGGCGTTCCGGACCGACCGACCCGTACGGGCCCGCCTGGAGATGGTGGACATGCTGGGACGCACCGTATATGTGCATTCTCCGGAAGCGTTCGGGACGGGAAAACACACGTTGTCCGTGCGCACTGACCTGCCTTCGGGTATGTATTTCTCGCGCCTCTTTCTGGAAGACGGGGAACGCACGCACCTCCTGACAGCGCCCGTAACGGCCATCCCATAAGCAATTCCCATAGGCAGGACTCGCTCGAACCCTGCATTCGATGATCGGGTAAACCCGCCCTGCGGACAGGCAGGGCGGGCGGAATACGCCATCGCAGAAGTCGTTTCTTCGCCGTTATCTCGCACGCCTTTTTCCGGAAAACGAGCACCGCGAATCTCGCCCCTGCAACCATCTCCTTTTATTTCCGTATTGCGCAAAAAGGACAGTGGTTCAATTGGGCCCGTAGTCGACCCGTAGTCGAGTAGCCGGCATCATATCTCGCCATCTGGCCCGTCAGAAGGACTTCGAGCAACCCATCTTCACCCCTCTCATGCTTGCGACGGCGCGTATTCTGTGTTTTTTCATACTGGGATTTGCAGCGATGACGCGTCTGGCCCCCGCAGGCTGGAGCCAGACGCACACCCATGCGCAGGATGCCCCCATGGAGGACCCCGCCGTAATACAGATCGTCACCGCGACGGTCACGGCGGAGACCATGCAGATAGACGGCCGCCTCGATGAATCGGCATGGGCCCAGGGTATAGTCGCCGATCAATTTTTCCAGTTGGATCCCCTTGAAGGGATGCCGGCGACCGAACGCACCGAAGCCATCGTCCTGTACGACAGCGACGCCATCTATGTCGGCGCTCGCCTGTTCGACAGCGCGCCGGATTCGATTGTCGCCCGTCTGGGCCGCCGCGATGCAGATCAGGAATCCGATTTTTTCGGCGTCATGCTGGACCCGTATCTGGACCGCCGCAGCGGATACTACTTCGGGCTGAATGCCGCCGGCACGCTCTATGACGGGGTACTCATGAACGACAACGGCGACGATTCCGACTGGGACGGGGTGTGGCAGGGACGCGTCCAGCGAACGTCGTACGGATGGACGGCCGAGATACGCATTCCCTATTCGCAACTGCGGTTCTACCAGCAGGATCGGTATGTGTGGGGTATCAACTTCATACGCGGCATCTCGCGCAAGCAGGAGCGCGCGTATCTGGTCTACACGCCCAGTGACGAAAGCGGCTTCGTGAGCCGCTTCCCGGAACTGGTGGGCATTCGGAATATCAGCCCGAGCCGCCAACTGGAGATTATCCCGTATGTGACATCGCGCGCCTCCTACGATCAAACGGTCAGTGACGGCAATCCCTTCAACGACGGCTCCGTGTATGGCCTGGACGGCGGCGTGGACGTACGGTACGCCCTGACATCCAACCTGACGATGAACGCCACGGTAAACCCGGATTTCGGGCAGGTGGAAGTGGACCCCGCCGTCATCAACCTGAGCGATTACGAGACATACTTCTCGGAAAAACGTCCGTTTTTCGTGGAAGGAGCTTCCGTGTTCGGCGACTTCGGGAGGGGCGGCCCCAGATTTAACTTGAGTTTCCATAACAGTCCGGAGTTTTTTTACAGCCGCCGGATCGGGCGTTCGCCGACAGGCAGATTGCCCGATCACGCGTTTTCGGATGTGCCGGACGGCACGCGCATACTCGGCGCCACGAAGGTCGTGGGCAAGTTGGCCGGTAGCTGGAACGTGGGAACCCTGCAGGCGCTCACAGCCCGGGAGCATGCCCGGCTGCAGAGCGGAACCGGCGTGCGATCCGAAGCGGAAGTAGAACCGGCGACCTACTACGGCGTCTACCGCGCCCAGAAAGAATTCACGGACGGGCGCCACGGACTGGGTTTCATGTCCACGGTCAACCAGCGGTTCTTCTCGGACGAGCGCCTCATGGATCAGATGAACAAGCGGTCGTTGGGTTTCGGCGTGGACGGGTGGACCTTTCTCGATAGCGAAAATACCTGGGTGCTTAACGGTTGGGCCGGCTTGTCCCATCTCAACGGGACCGAACAGCGGCTGCTCGATATCCAGCGCAGTTCGTTGCATTACTTCCAGCGCCCGGACATCGATCATGTCCGCATCGACAGCAGCGCCACGTCGCTGAGCGGATGGGCCGGACGCCTTGGGCTGAGCAAGGAACGCGGACGCCTTTCCTTCAGTACAGCGATCGCAGCGGTGTCCCCTTCCTTCGACGTAAACGACGCCGGCTTCCAATCCGGATCGGACGCCATCAATGGCCATATCGGATTCGGGTACAGCTGGCCCGATCCCACCCGCTTTACAAGGGATGCCTTCGTACTCACCGCCCTGTTCCGGGGGGTCGATTTCTCCGGAAATGCGTTCTCGACGGGGGCCTTCGCCTTCTCCCGCATCGAATTTCTGAACTACTACACGGCGTTCGGACGCCTTTTCGTCGTCCCGGAAACCGTGAGTACGCGGCGCACGCGCGGCGGTCCGTTGACGCTGGAGCCGGGCGGTATGGGAATGGACGTATCCGTGTATTCGGACCGGCGGAAAACGTTTGTAGTCGGCCTGGGCGTGGATATGGAACGCGGGGAATCGGGACGCGAAACAAGACTGGATGTGGACATCGAGTGGCAGGCGGCGCCCAATGTAGCCCTTGCCCTCAGCCCCTCCGTTTCATGGGAAACCGAAAAGAGCCAGTGGGTGGGCGCCTTCGACGACCCGTTGGCCACCCGGACATTCGGAAAGCGGTACGTATTCGCCAAACTCGATCAGATAACCCTGTCGTCCACCGTGCGGCTCAACTGGACGTTTACTCCGGAACTGAGTTTTCAGTTGTATGCGCAACCCCTCGTTTCCGTGGGCGACTACTCGGAGTACAAGGAACTGGCCCGCTCACGGTCCTATGACTTCATACGCTACGGGGAAGCAGGTTCGACGTTCGATGGGGAAACCCTTGTGGCGGACCCGGACGGGCCCGACGGACTTGCCCAAACCATTGAGATTCCCAATCGCGACTTCAATATAGCCTCGCTCCGGGGAACGGCCGTGGCGCGCTGGGAATACCGCCCGGGCTCTACGCTGTATCTGGTCTGGACGCAGCAGCGATCCGACTTCACGAACGATCCCTACTTCGAATTCGGCCCGTCGTTCAACCAGTTGGCGACAGCGCCCATGGAAAACGTCTTCGTGCTGAAAATGAACTGGTGGTTCAGTTCGTAGGAATTCGGCTCCGCCCACAACAACACAAAGCCTCGCGGCGTACTGTGTTCGGCACAACGTATGACGAGGTAACCCGGCATGGTACCTCCGCATGTTTTACCTTGGAGAAGGTCACACCTGTTTTCTCTGGGAGATTCGGCATGTGCCCGGTCCATTCCATCCCCCGCATCGCCTGCCTTGTCCTCTTGCTCGTCATCATGGGAGGGTGTCGTTCCGGTACGGAGGGTAGTAGCCAGGATTCCGATTCCCCCGAGTTGCTGCAACGCACCATTTCCTTGTCCCCCTCGGCCGCACGCTTCGTGCGATTGGCGCGGCAGGCATTGGCCCGTCAGAACTACGTCCAGGGACTCGCCTTCGCCGACAGCGCAATAACGCATGCGCCCTTCGCCCCCGACGGCCACTTCGTGCAGGGGCTGATTTATTTCGAACTGGGGCGTATTAACGAGGCGGGAGCGTCATGGCGTGAAGTGGAACGAATACAGCCCGATTACCCCGGACTTGCCCACAATCTCGGGAATGTAGCGTTCCAGGGACGTCGCTACCGCGAGGCACTGACCTTCTACACCCGCGAGACCGAGCGCAGCAACGACCCCAACCCGTGGCACGGGCTCGGCGGCACACACGAGGTGCTGGGCAACGCAGCGGAGGCGCGGGAAGCCTACCTGCAGGCCGTTGCTCTCGATCCGAACTACGCGTCTGCCTACGACGCACTTACCGACTGGTATGAACGCGAAGGCGACTTCAGCGTGGCGCTGGAGTATGCCGAGCGGGCTCTTGCTCTCGACACCGCCAATCTCGCCTATCGGTACAAGGCAGGCGCCCTGCTCCGCCGGATGGGTGAACCGGTTGCAGCGATTCCACACCTGCGCGCCGTGCTGGATGCACAACCATGGAACTACCAGGCCGCCTTTTCCCTGGGCCAATCCTTACAGGATCTGGGGCGGTCGGATGAGGCCGCCACGATGATTACCCGAGCCGACCAATTGCGTGCGGAACAGCAGGACATCGCACGCTACGGGCGGGAAGTGCGAACCACGCCGGAAAGTTTCCAGACGCAATTGATCTATGCCGATGCATTGCGCCGCTCGGGCCGGCTGACGGAAGCGCTCAAGGTCTATAATGTCGCGCTCAGCCTTCGCCCGCAAAACCTGGCGCTCAAAACCAACATCGCCACGCTGTATGCGCAAACGGGGCGGCATACTGAAGCCGAAACGCTGTTTAATCAAGTGCTGCGCGTCGAGCCGACCCATGCGGAAGCATGGGTTAATCTGGGTTTACTGTACCTGAACGCCGGGCAACCCGTAAAAGCGGACTCTGCACTGCATCGCGCATTTCGCTACGGTGAGGGTAACCCTGCGGTAGAAGGAGTCCGGGAGCGGCTGCAGCAGCGCCGGTGAATCTTTTCCGGAGACCCACTTCGTCGAGCGTCATCCCCACGGAGCAGTGCCGAGCCCGACTATCATTCCCCGTCGAGTTTCATGATCCGCTCAAACAACAGGCTGTCCGTCGCCATGGTTGCCTGATCGTGAAGTCGTCGGAGGAGACGATACTCGTTGTAGCGCGGAGCAACGGTGCTCAGGAGCGAATCCTTCACGGCCGCATACGTGGTTGCCGGCTCCGCGCGACGTTTCTCCACGTGAATCAGGGCCCAGGTGCCGGAAGCCCGGCGGGCAAGCATCACCTGCCGAATGGGGGCGTGCCGAACCGTCACGGCCCATTGAGGCAAGGTATCCAGACTCGCTTCCGTATACCTGGCATACTGCACGTAGTCCGGCGCCCGCGACGGGTCGGATGTCAACAGGACCTGTGCTGCTTCCGCTTCGGACTGCGTGGCGAAAGAGATGGTCCAGAAGTCGGCGGTCCAGCGACGCTGTCGGGCCGCGGGACTCCGATCGAACGCGGCGCGAAGATCCGTTTCGGGAATCGCGGAGAGCGGGTTCGCGCGCAGGGTGTCCCGGATACGCCGGGTAAGTTCACGGCGGCCTTCGCGCTCCACTTCAGCGGTTACCCACGGGTCGTTATCCAGGCCTTGACGCAGGCCGGCGCGGAAAAGGGCATCATTGCGTAAAGCACGGCCCACGGAGGCTGAAGTACGGGTACGCGCTTCGGAGAACGGCAGTTCGGAAAGCCAGAAATAGTAGTCGCCTGCCGTAAAAACCACCGTGTCGCCCTCGAACGTGTAGGTGGCCAACGGGGTGTCCGGTGTGAGTTCTCCACGCAGTGCGCGCAGATCGGGCTGCGCTGTTTCCGGGTCCATGTCCAGCTCCACGGGGGCCGGCGCCACACGGTTTTCGAGGCGCTGAATCGCCTGCGCAAGACGTTGGACAGCGGGGACGTCGACCTGTACGTCCAGCCCTTCCATGAACGTACGTACGAAGCGATCACCTTCGAGGCGCCGGGTACGAAGAGCCACCTGGGTCGTTATCCCTTCCTTGCGATTCAGATATTCGGATTCCATGATGATGGGCGTGCCCGTTTTCTCTTCCGCCCGGATGATGTGGTAGCCGTAGCGCGAACGAACCGGTTCCGATATCTCCCCGACATCAAGCGTGAACGCCGCTTCGGCGAAGGCATCGTCGACCTGGAAATAACGGATGGGACCCAGCATGCCCGCCGACGAATCGACGGCGGGAAGGCTGTAACAGACGACCGCTTCTTCCAGAAAATCGCGGCCTGCCTGCAGCCGCGCATGGGCAGCTTCCGCTTCAGCGGGGCCGCGGTAAAAGAGATGCCGCACCACGACCTGCTGCTTCGACCGGACAAATGCCCGGCGCACTTCGGCATCGTCGATGGGCGGCAAAGTTTCCAGAAATGCCGTTTCGAAGAAACGTCCGCCGATAGCCTGCCGCCGAACGCGCTCGACGACGGATTGAAACGCGCTATCCGCCCCATAGTCGCGGCGGGCCGCTTCATCAGCCAGCAGGGATGCGTCGATCAGCGTGGCAAGGTGGAAGTAACGGTTACCGGGTGTGTCGTTTTGCCCCGTGGAGATGAGGAAGGCCACGTAGGATGTCTCGAAATCACCCACGGTAATCGGCACACCGTTCACGCTCGTCACCACGCGGTCACGTTCATCCGGCGGCGCTTCGCGCATACAGGCCGCCATACTCAGCGCCAGGAAAAGACCCCATCCCCACAGGCGCCCCGACAGAACCAATCCCTCCGTCTTCGCACCGAAGAAGCAACCCGGTCCCCACGAGCGCATTGCGATGATCTTCACACGAGATGTCTTAATAATATATCCGCAGGTCAATCATCTGGGTCGCACCGAGCAGATCGAACGGGATATAGGCGAAGTCGAAACCGAAGCGAACAGCGCTCACACGCACATCGAGTCCTACGCCGAAGGTCAAATGGCTGTCCACATTGTCTATGAATGCATCCTTGTAGCCCGCGCGCAGGTCGAGATTGAATGTGCGGGAACCGTAATGCAGTTGTGCGCCCAGATCGCTATTGAGGTTGTTGTCGTTGCCCTGGTTGGCGTCGGCCAGCAACTGGAGTTCCGTATTGAACGCCAGAGGAATGGGAACCATGACGCCGAACTTGAACGCGAGCGGCAAATCCCATCGATCCATATCGACACGGGCCGGGATGTCGGGATTGTTGCCCGCTGTGGTCGGATCGATGTCCACGAAGACTTGTCCGTTAATCCCCCGCATCTGCATCTTGTTACCGAAATTCCGGATGGATGCGGCGATATTCATGCCGTTCAGGTAACGCGTTTCCAGAATGAAGCCGAAGTCGAACGCGATGGCGGAAGCGCTCATGTCGCGTATCTGCTGGCGGACGTACTTGACCGTTCCGCCGAAATAGAACGCCTGCGTGAGCGGCTGTGCATACGTCAGGCCCAGGCTCATATCGTTCGACGAAAACGTTTCCCCGGTACCTTCAGGAAAGGCCACCGTACGCACCTTCATGTCCCCGTAGCTGACGGTGGCGATGCTGAAACCGACGGCGCCGGTGCTCAGGACAGGCACCACGACGCCCGCCGCATTGTACCTGATGTCGGCAAGCCATTCGTAGTGCGTCAGGAAAACGTTGCCGCGATGCATATCCGCATACGGGCGGGCGGCGCCCGCCGGGTTCCAGAACAATGCGTCGCCACCAGTGGCGAGTGTGGTGTAGGCGTGGCCCAGCGCCTGCCCGCGCGCGCCCGTGCCGAGTGTCAGAAAGGGCACGGCCGTAGTTCCGGCGCGGCTTTGCGCAGAAACGTTCGGCACGTTCAGCAACAACACCAGAAGGAAGGGCAAGATTCGTTGCATAAGTATGGTGCGGGCCGATGGAATCCCCTATTTAATCAGCGCAAACTTGCCGACATACTCTCCTATATCGGGAGCGTCCACATGGAATATGTATACGCCGAAGGCTATGTCCTGCTGGTCCTCCGTGCGGAGATCCCAGAACGTTGCCCCGTCCGAGAGAAATCCGTCGTGTTCCAGTGTTTTGATGAGTTCGCCCCGGATGTTGAATATCTTGATGGTGCATTTCCGGGGCAAATTGATGAACTGCACCCTGCGTTCGCCGCGGCCTTCGATCTGGGAGCGCGGCTCGAAAGACGAGGCGCCCACGTACGGATTCGGCACCACAGCGATCTTGTCCAGCACGCTCCGCGCCATATCCGTATCTATAGTGGATGGTTTGAGTGAGAACTGGAAAAAGTCGCCGGTGGCGAACGGGCGGCTGACGGAGATACGCAATACGTCACCGGGGCTTGGCGCTGTGGAGTCACCCCCGCCGGAGAAGCTGACCCGGTAGCGGAAAAGCCGCGGACTCCTGCTGTCGTAGCGTTCAAAGATGATGAGATCGTCCCCGAAATCGAAGACGCCGCTTGCGTTGCGATCATCGATCAGCATGTCCGCGGGCGTCCGCCTGGTTGCATTGACGGCAAAGATCGGGATCTCCTCACGCAGGTAGCCGAAGACCCTCGGTGGAGGAAGGTAAAGCGAATCCGCCGGGTCTACCCATCGCAGTTCGTAGTCCCATGCCGCGGGTGCATAGAAGGCCGTCGAGTCTTTGCGGATGTTTGCCACCCAGTCGGTCGAGAAGCCGTCCAGCGTCGTGGGATCCGGGCTGAACAGTTCGTTCGCTGTTCCTGCATTTGAAACGTAGCCCGTGCGATCTTCGTCCAGAACAACGAGCGTGTCGTTGGCGAACGAAATCGTGAACCCCTCGATAGGCGGTGTGATATCGACAAAACTGGCGGGGCCAAAAACGACCTCACCGTCCGAGAGACGCATTACCTGGTATCCGCTCGTGGTGTACAGGTCTGCGTTGATCGGATCGGGGGTGTCGAAGAATTCGACGCGGTAGAACGTGTCGAAATCGACGAGTTCCTCCTGGAAAAGGCTTACCGAAATGGAGCCGGTGCCAATGCCGCCGTTTACCTTTTCCAGACTTTCATTCGTTCCGCCTTCGACGTAGCCCGCCGGCTCGCTACGCGGCGTCACCACGGCCGCGTTCTTCGTGAACCCCGTGATATTCCCGGCCTGGGTGGCGCTGATCCGGAAGGTGTTTTCCTGGGGGTCGATACTGCCTACCCCCCGGTCGTACGCCACCAGCGCATAGTAGTACGTGAGTCCGTTGGTCACGTTTTCATCCACATAGAAATATTGCAGGCCGGTATCGTCGCCCATGTAGTACACCGCAGTGCCTTCAAGCACGGTTCTTGGACCGTAAATCCCGTTCTTCAGGTCGAACTGGGCGATGGGTTCAAAGAAGGTGCCCTCACCGCCGACATCGGTGATGTTCCTGGCGTCGCTCAGCAGAATGTCCGTCCCTCTGTACAGCTTGAAGCCCTCGAAGTCGAACTCCTGAGAGAACCGGTCGAAACTGGCTACGGCGACCGTGTCCCAACTAAGGACGACGCGGCCGTCTCCGGGAACCGCGCTGAGCGTCGGGGTGAACGGGGGCTGCGCGAACGTGTAGTCGGCATTGAAAATACTCTGCACCGTACGGCGGTTCTTAAAGAAATCGCGTTCGTCGGAACCGAATATCCACGCCGTGGAGAAAAAGTCGGTGCTGTTCGGCGGGAGATTGACCGGACCGGAGGAAAACAAGAGAAACGGCTCGATATCCGCTTCGATCACGTCCGGCGTGGTCCCGAGGGGGAACTGCGCCACGTTGAAGAGCCGATCCCACATCCAGTCGTCATCGCGCAGGTTGTCGCCGGATTCGTAGAAGGGGCGCGTATTCAAATCGAAGCCGGTCAAGCCCACCTGATCCGATTCGTCCACGTCCAATTCGTCGAAGTTGGGTTCTCCGAGGGTCGGGACGCCGTCGGCTTCTCCGGTGTCGGGACCGGGGTATCCGAGGTCGAACGGTCCGAGCCCGTCGCGGCCGATATCGTTGTTTAACCGCTCACCGGCATCCCACTGCCCGTTTTCGTTCGTATCCGTATATCCGACCCAGTCCATGTTTTCATCGCCCGTCCACCAGCGGCCCGCCGCGTACGCCGGGCGCATTTCGATGGGCCCGTTGGTCCGAACGAAATCGGCCACATTGAGCACACCCATTGCCGCTGCAAGGATCTCCGCCGATCCTTCGATAAGCGTGCCGGGGCCACCGAAGCGCGATTCATCGGTCATGCCGTCCTCGTCGTTGTCCAGCCCGTCGAAGGCGCGCGCCGGACTTTCCAGAAAGGCAAACCCCGTATATCCCAGGTCGTATGTCCCCCCCGAAGCTCGCGTCCCGATGCCGTCCTGGTCCCAACCGTACGCCACATCCTGAACCGGATCGTACGCGCCGATTTCATCCCCTTCCTCGTTGCCGAGACCAAAGTCCATGATCTGCGCGAAATACAGGCGATCGTGGTCCGTCTCTCCCCGGTTGAAGAAACGATACAGAATGAACATGATGTCTTCTGCGAGGACGTTCGCCCACTGGAAAATGCGCACCTGGTTGAGCATGCCGAGACCGCCCATCGTAGAGTCGGACGGACTTGGATAATACACGCCGAACTCGCTGTTAGGATTATTCGTGACAGGGTCTATAGCATACTCCATGTCGGAGTGATCGTCTATCACGTAATAGCTCTCCAGGTCTGCGTTGAACACGCCCTTGCCGAAAAAGCCGTTCCACGCCGCCACGGAGGGGTTCTCGTCGATCTCGTCGTTTCGCCAGCCGGGATCATCAGGGCTATCGAGGCGGTCGGGCCAGAATACGGGCCACGAAGTGGGGTCGGAGCTGATTGCAGGCGTAGGGGTCCGGGTCAACGCGATGGGGTCGAGGCGATTGGGATTGTTGAATCCCGGCAGGGGCAGCCAGCCCCAGAGTTCGCCGGAAGGCCCGGTCCGTTTGCCAAAGTCCCGATAGGTGAGGATGAACGGGTTCAGCGTGGTATCGCTCTGTGCGTCCAGGTAGAAGCCGAGACTCTGCCACTTGAGCCGCTCACCGGGCACCTGTCCGGCCACGATGGCGCCGATGCCGTCGATGTGTCGGCCGCCGATTCCCCTCGGCCAGACCCCCCACGGCAAGTCGTTCCACCTGGAGAGTTCACCGTGGTTGCGAAAGTTCGTTTCGATCAGGTTCCCGTCCAGGATTCCGCGGGCAATGAATTCTTCCGCGCCGCGCAGGTTGTCGGGAATGGCTTCGGCGTTCTGCGCCATTGCCGCCCTTGCGCCGGTGACACCAAAGACCGCGATGGCGACGGCAAGCAGCCGCGACAGGCTCATCGGCGAAAAGAAACGGGGAGCATACATGATGGCGTATGACGGCAACGGGCGCTGAGCCCGTCGCTAAAATCGGTAGTTGAGTCCAAGGCTGATCCTGCGCGGCGCGCCGAAAAATTCCTGCCGGTAGAACCACTCGTCTATGGTGTTCAGGCCGCCTACTTCGCCGCCCGTACGCCGGAGCCGCTCCAGTTCCACCGACTCGTCGGCACGGCCCGTGTCGGAATACACATTGACTTCCTGCTCTACGTCGAACAGGTTCTGCACCTGTAGAAAGAGCTGAATGTCCGGACCCAGAAAAGGAGGCTTATAGTACGCTCGCACATCCGTGCCGTAGGTAAGGGGCCGCGCCGCGTTGTTCTTCAGGTTCGACACGATGTCATCACGGATCGTGGTGTACGGAGTACCGCTCTGCAGGCGGTTGATGAACGTCAGGTTCAGACCGTTGACCGGATTGACAGTGATCGTGTTGTTGAGCACATGGCGGCGATCCCAGTCGAGGCGAACCAGAGAAAGAATGGCTTCCAGACCCGATTGTTGGCGTCCGAACGCCTCCCCGGGACTCGATGACGTTCCCTCGGCGAATTGCAATGTATAGTCCAGCGTCCAGTTCAGCCGCCCACCGGGGCGTTTGAAGAGCGAGAAGGTCATGCCGCGAATCGTGCCGAAGTCGCGGTTGATCCAGCGAATGGCGAAATCGCCGTTGGGATTGCGCAGGATTTCCTGTCCGGTCAGGTTGCGTACGTCCTTGGAGAAGATCGTCAGTTCCAGACCGATGTCGTCCGTCAATCCCTGCTGGAGCCCCACTTCGAAAGAAAGCGTGCGCTCGGGTTTGAGGTTCGGGTTGCCGAAACTGTTCGAGCTTGAGGTCGGGTTGATCTCGTACTCGGGATTGGAATACAGAATACTGAACGCCGGCACCTGGAAGAACAGTCCCGCCGAGAATCGCATCACACCCGTCGATGAGATAGGAAATGCGATGCCCAGACGCGGGCTGAACTGGTATTCGGAAGGAGTTTCTCGCCGGTTCGAAATCGACGTGGACGGATCGGAGGGATCAGGGACATCCGTCAGATTCGCCTGCTGCCAATCCACTGGAATCAGGTAATCCGGGTCAAAATAGTCGAAGCGGAGCCCCACATTCGCAATCAGGCCCGTGAATTCCATCTTGTCCTGGATATACGCCGAGAATTCCCCGGGCGAAGTCCTCAGGCTGTTGTCGCTCCACATATCGGGCGACGGCTGGGGCAGGTTGCGTGTCCGGAACGACTTTTCAATACCGAAATCGCGATTGTCCAGGGTGTGCAGCCGGATGAGAAAGCCCGTCTTCACCAGATGCACCCGGTCCACCTGCCGGGTATAATCGCCGACGATACTATGGGTGGACGTGAGTTGATCGTTCGTGTTCAGGTCGTTGCCGCCCACCGCAAAGGCGAACTGCCCTTGCAGGGAACTCAGTTGACTCGATTGGTAGCGGGAGTCGGTCGGGTCTTCATACAGGCGTACATCGGTTTTATCGTGCAGGTAGCTGTACGAAAGGTTCGCAAACGACCGGTTATCGACGGTCCAGCGCAACCCCGCGATGTGCGTCTGGTTCAGAAACTCGACCTGGTTGATTCCGTCAGGGACATACTTGCGGAAGTGACTGAACGGGTTGAATGTGCCTCCCTGGAAAAAGAAGTTGTAATCCACCTTGAATTTCGGCGTGACCTGGAAGCCGAGGGTGCCGTTGACGGACAGGCGTTCCGTATTATTGCGCGGGGTAAAGTCGCCGTCCCCTGTCGATTCGACGAGCCAGGTCCCGGGGGGAAGCCCGGTGTTCAGGTTGGACGACGAGTCGGAAGGTGAAAAAAGGTCGCGACCGATGAAATGGGAATGGTCCCGCAGGTAACGCACAGATGCCTGCAGGCCCAGCCTGTTTCTGAGTATGGGTCCGCCAAGCGATGCCTGGGCATCGACGATGTTGGGAAATTCGGCGGCTTCGGTGTAGCTGTAGCGCTCCGACACAAAATCGGAGGGGGCAAGAAAAGAGCCGGGTTCCGTCGTACGGTGAAGGAACTCAAGCTCGCGGTTGCTGACGATGGCGCCGGTGTAACTCAGGAAGGAGCCGGACCAGCGGTCGGGCAGGTCTTTCGTAACGATGTTAACTACCCCGGATAGCGCCTGGCCGTACTCAGCGTTGAAAACACCGCTGATGACCTCGAGGCTCGACACCATGTTTTGTTCTACGTCGAACGAGGCTGTCTGGCTGAATGCATTGTTGATGGGCACCCCATTCACGAGATAGGCCACTTCGCCGATGCGCCCGCCCCGAAAATGGCCGTCCACCACCCCGGCTTGCAGGTTGATGGCGTCGCCGATGTTGGTGATTGGCAATGCCGCAAGCTGCTCGCCGTCGACGAAAGCGGTGGTCGTCGTACGGTCCATCTCCACGATGGGGCGCTCCGCAACCACAATCACCTCTTCACCCTGAATGACTTCTTCGCGCAGCACAAAGTCGACGGTGGTCGTATTGTCCTGAACGACCTTAACATTCTCCACCGTGACCGTCGCAAAGCCGATGAAAGAGGCCTGCACGGCATACGTGCCGGGCGCTACGTTGAGAATAAAGTAGTAGCCCTCTGCATCGCTGCTCGTGCCCTGGATGGTGCCGGCGATGACCACGT
This sequence comes from Rhodothermales bacterium, assembly GCA_965117025.1. Classification (GTDB taxonomy): domain Bacteria; phylum Bacteroidota; class Rhodothermia; order Rhodothermales; family VXPQ01; genus VXPQ01. Next base: position 2,087,596 of record OZ220746.1, on the reverse strand, counting down.
TGACCCCCGGGAGCGGTTCACCCGTGTCGGCGTCCGTGACGCGACCGGCGATCTTCCCGGTGGGTCCCGGCGGAAGGGTGGTCGCAAGCGGGAAGTAAAAAGACCCGTTGGCCACATTACTGGCAGCCGGGTGCGTGGACGCCACGGCGGGTTGCAGCGCGATGATGCATGTAACCAGAAGCGGGGTTACTATGCCCAGACGCCCGGGCAAAAATCGCAAGCAATGGGTCATGGCAGCAAGAAAAGTATCAACAACCGTCCGGTGCATCTCGAGCCACGACCACCGGTTAACGTTCATTTGAGCAACATCATTTTTTCGCCTGAATGAACGCGTTGTCCGCTTCCAGCTTCAGAGGATTAACCTGTAATCCTTTTCGGCTTGATTCTAAAAACAATAAGTGAAACAAACGTGATATGCAAAAAAGTCAAAAAGAATCAAATGGATGAAAGGCAACTAACGATCCGTGCGAAAAGGCGCTGCCGGCAGCCCCTCCTTGTTGTAGAGATTGGCGCGGTCGGGATTGTCGGCCCACGCATACCGTACGGCCACAGGGTTTTTGACGGAATCACTCGATACCACCACCGTCTCGCCGTCGATACGGGCATCGGCCCATACAAAGTGTCTGTCCGCCCCCGCTATGGCGAATCCCCCAGGTTGCGACGATCCGCGGGCGACAAGGCCGGACCCCGTGTGATCGAACGACAGGATCACACGGCCACCCTCCACGACATGATCGCGATAAATCGGCCCGGAATATACCAGCTCCTCTCCGTACGCGAGATGCCGGGCGGCCAGGGCAAGACGAAGGCCGACATCCTGCTTGTTGCGCGGATGGATGTCATCGGCCTCTCCGATATCGATCGTGATGGCCTGCCCGACATTGGGTAGCGTCAGGGCTGCCGACTGCGACTCGCGCATAAGCGCCCAGTTACTGTCTCCCGGCTCAAGAGGAGCGGCGCGGAAACCCGCAAGAGAAACGAACAGGAAAGGCGCTGTATCATTTCCCCAGGCGCTGCGCCAACTGGATATAAGGGACTGGAACTGCATGGCGTACCGTTCGGCATCTTCCGCATTGCCCGCATTGGATTCGCCCTGATACCAAAGGAATCCCGTAACCGGGAAGAACAGCAGCGGGTGAATCATCTTGTTGTACAGCAACGTGGGCTGGTGGTTGGTCCTTTCCTCGCCACTCTCTTTATACTCGTTGAGCCGCCGGGCAATTTCTTCGGGTGCCATCGTCAGGGCGTCCGGCTCCAGCCATGCCTCGATGCGACTGCCTCCCCAGGAGGTGTTGAGGATACCCACAGGAATATCTACCGAAGTGCGGAGCGCACGCGCGAAGTAGTAGCCCACCGCGCTGAATTGCCCCGCGTGGTTTGAATCCGTCGGGTGCCATTCCCCTCCCGCCAGCGTCGACTCCGGTGCATAAGCCCACGAACGAGGCACCTTGAAATGCCGAATGTACGGGTCGTTGGCGGAGCGTATCTCGTTTTCCGCATCCGCGGAATTGGCGACGGTCCATTCCATGTTGGACTGCCCCGAGGCAATCCATACGTCGCCGAACCAGACATCCTGTATGTCCAGGGTCCGATCTCCGGCGGATATCGTCAGCGTGTGAGGACCCCCGGCGTCCTGAGGCTCCAATGCGCCTCGCCAGGTTCCATCCGGCCCTGCTTCCGCTTCCCGGACCATGCCGTCGAACGAAATGGTTACGGACGTTCCGGGGGGCGCCGTGCCCCACACGGGAACCGCCGCGTTTCGTTGCAGGATCGCACCCTCCGAGAAAAGACGGGAGACGGTGAACGAATCGTGCGAAGCGGATTGCCCATAGGCGGTACCGCTCACGGCAATCATGCAGGTGAGGAGGAGCGCCTTCATAAAGTGGAGGGGTTTCCCAAGCCGGAAAGTCATGATAGTATGCGGTGTGATGGAATCAGGGCAATCGAAGAACGGGTCTGCAAGGGTTGTTACCTGCGCTGCCAGGGCACTTTGCCCGCTTCCTGGATATATCCCCGCAGCGCCGCAGCAAGCCGACGGAAGACATCCGGTTCCTCTGCGGAGAGATCGGTTGTTTCGAGCGGATCCTCTTCAAGATTATAGAGCTCGAGCGGGGCAAAAGGACTGTTCTGGAGAAGCTTCCACGGACCATGACGGACTGCTTCGATGGTCTTTCCATTGAAGCGCAAGTTCCCTTCCCGCCTCGAGAAGAACAGATACCGCTCCTCCCAGGACTGGTTTTCGCCGTACAGCGTCGGCAGAAAGCTCCTGCCGTCGATGAAATGCGTCAACGGGACGCCTGCAACGTCCAGCAGCGTCGGATAGATATCCATGGTCAGAGCGTGATAATCAGAGACGGACCCGGAAGCGACCACCCCCGGCCATACCACGGCAGCCGGCACGCGAAGCCCGCCTTCGTACATGCTTTGTTTGCCATCGCGGAGCGCGCCGTTACTGGCCCCCACGTTGAGCTGCCCGCCGTTGTCGCTGGCAAACACGATCAGGGTGTTCTCCGAATACCCGTTCGCCTCGATAGCTTCGAGAACCTGCCCGATGCCGTCATCCATATGCTCGATCAGCGCCACCAGTTTGGCCCGGTCTTCATCAAGGCCGGGATCGCGCGCCCTGACTCGCTGCAACCACGATTCCGGGGGCTGGATGGGCGTGTGCGGCGCATTGTAGGCCAGGTAGAGAAAGAACGGAGCCGACGACGCCGTGCGGCTTTCGACGTAACGCACCGCCCAGGAAGAAAACAGGTCTGTAGCATGTCCCTCCGGCGTGATCACCTCGTCATTCCGCCGCATATAATTGATTCCTTGCCGACGATGGTCATAATAATCATCCATCATGTCCCCAAGGAACCCCTCGAAGAAATCGAACCCCCGGTCATGGGGCCGGTCGGGAGCGGTCAATCCAAGATGCCATTTCCCGATCATGGCCGTATGGTATCCCTTGCGCCTGAGCATCTCCGGAAGCAAGATAACGTCTTCGGAGAGCGCTCCCCAACTGTCCTCGGCACGGGTCCGGATGACGCCCGGCACCCCGGCCATCGGCGGATAGCGGCCCGACAAAAGCGAGGCGCGCGTGGGCGAACATACCGAGGAGTTGGCATAAAACCGGTCGAAGCGCATGCCCGACGCAATCAGGCCATCGATCGCCGGGGTATGCATATCCGTCGCGCCATAGCTGGAAAGATCGCCATAGCCGAGATCGTCTACGAGAATAACGACGATGTTCGGCGGACCTGTCTGGGCGAACATGTTACCCGCAGAGACGATCGCCAACAGGATGGTGAACACAATGCAACGCTTCATGGCAGGAAGAATGGGAGATAGATCAAGCCGGAAAGCATGATATAATGACGGGCGTTGCAAAGCAATGCCGCCGCGCTATCGAGCACTACGAACACTATCAAAAAAATGCTACCCCGTTGCGGATTATGCACGCAGGGGCATTTTACGTATCAGATGCTTCCGGGTCGTCCGCCTTTGCCTTATCGTCTGAAGCCTCGGTGCGGCGCCACCAGTTCGCCAGTGCCGAGCCGGAGATGTTCATCCACGGACCGAAGATGGCCGGGGCCAGCCCGACGGTAGCCACCTTGCCCATCTCTACCGCAATACCCGTCGCCAGGCCGCCATTCTGCATCCCCACTTCCAGCGAGATGGTGCGGCAGGATTGTTCGTCGAGCCCTATCAGGCGGCATCCCCAGTAGCCGAGCACGTAGCCTATCGCGTTATGCATGATGGCGGCGAGGAAAAGCAGCAGCCCGATATCCAGCAATGCGTCGCGGCCCGAAGCCACGATGATCGTCAGGACTATCGCAATACCGGCCATCGAGACCAGCGGCATGGCGCGGTGCAGCCATTGGGCCCGGCCGTGCATGATTTTGTTGAAGAGCAGCCCCAACACGATCGGGACCAGCACGATTTTCGCAACGCTTATCATCATCGACACGAAATCGACAGGCACGAACTGGTTGGCAAGCAACCGCATCAGCAACGGTGTCATGAGCGGCGCCACCAATGTGGCAATGGCTGTCATGGTGATCGACAGCGCCAGATTCGCCTTGGCGATGTACGCCATCACATTCGAGGCCACTCCACCGGATACCGAACCGATCAGCACGATCCCCGCTGCAATTTCAGCGGGAAAATCGAATATCCAGGCCAGTGACAGACCCACCAGCGGCATGATCGTAAACTGACAGGTAAGCCCGACGAACACTCCTTTCGGCATCCTTACCACGCCTGCAAAATCCTTCAGGCTCATGGCCGTGCCCATGCCGAACATGATGATCTGGATCAGGGGAACGATCAGTCTCGTGAATTCAAAATCGCCTGCGCGCAGGAAATACTGCGGGTAATACATCGCCACCGCGACGGAGGCGAATATCCAGATGGTAAAGGCGAGCTGACGGAGCCTGGGCACGCCGAGCCCGCCAATAGCCAGGGTCACCAGAAAGCCGACCACCGCAGGGCCGGTAGCCACAAGGCCGCCAAGGATCAGGAGTACGATGGCGCCGAGCCCACAAAGCGCAGCGAGGATAAGGAAGTATCTGTACAAAGGACGCACGATGGCGGCGGGTCAACTTATTCGAAAAACGGCATCCCTTCCGTCGCGTACCGGCGCATGCCTTCCTCATTGATCTCTACGCCGATCCCCGGCTTTTCCGAAAGCGGAATGAACCCGTCTTCCACCATCGGCCCGTCGAACGATACGATCTCGGAAAACATCGGATTGGAATGGAAATAGGTTTGCCACTCCAGCACCATGAAATTGGGCACGGACGCGCACACATGGCACGAAGCCATGGCGCCCAGATACGAGGCCACCATGTGCGGTGCGAACGGCACATAGTACAGGTTCGACAAATTGGCGATCCGCTGTCCTTCTCCCAATCCGCCCGCCTTTTGCAGATCCGGCATGATAATATCTACGGCGCCTATTTCGAGCAGCCGCCGGAAACCGTGCGCCAGGTAAAGATTCTCCCCGGCGCAGATGGGCGTACTCGTGGATTCCGTGATGTGTTTGTACGCCTCCACGTTTTCCGCCGGGATCGGCTCCTCAAGCCACATCAGGTTGAGCGGCTCCATGAGTTTGGCGACCTGCTGAGCCGTGGGTGCGTCGTAACGGCCATGCATATCCGCGCAAATGTCGATGTTCGGTCCCACGGCTTCGCGAGCCGCCGAGATCTGGTCGACCATCCGTTGCAGCTCTGCGGGGCTCGCGGTCCAGTTGTATTGATCGTACTTGTTCGGATCGTTTCGTTGATCCAGATCGAACTTGATCGCCGTAAATCCCATGTTGGCGGCTTCGGTGGCGGCTTCGGCGAACTGCTCCGGCGTCGGCAGCCGGAACTGATACAGCGCCGTATCCATGTAGACCCGGATCCGGTCCCGAAACTTGCCGCCCAGAAGCTGATACACCGGCAGACCCAGCGCCTTGCCGGCAAGGTCCCACAACGCGGTCTCGACCGCCGACAACACGGCAACGTACATCCCCGACTGGGCTCCTTCAAAAAAGCCTCTCCGGCGGATGTCCTCGAACAACCGATGCACATTTAAGGGATTCTCTCCCTCAAGCCGCTGGCCAAACATTTTTACCAGGTGATAGGTGCCGGGCACCGCGTCCACTCCCTCGCCGCAGCCCCAGATATCCTGATTGGTGTAGATCTTCACAAAAAGACCGTGGGCGTTCCGTATGTATCCGCATTTGATATCGGTAATCGCCAGATCCGACGGGGAAGAGGCCAGATTGGCCTTCTCGATGGCGGATTCCAGGCCACGGCCGAATCCGGCGAGCGGCGTGGCGGCCCATGCGCCAGCGAGCGCGCTTCCGGCCAAAAAGGAACGTCGGGTGTGTCTCTTGTTCATGGTTCTTTCAGGGTGTGCGCCTACCAGGTTCGGGTGTTGAGGTAATCCTGAATATGCTCTTTCGCCACCGGAAGCTCGTCGATGTGCGCTTCGAGCCACCGCGAAAAGTCGCGCTCGATTTCCGCAGACCATCGGGTATCGATCTGACCGGGCGTATAGACCTGCTCGCGAAGGCGTTGATGCCCGAACAGATCCCGAAGCCGAACGATTTCCGAGGTAGTGACCACCTGCTCCGCCAGGTGAGGAGGTATAAAAATGACGCCGCCGTCCCGCCCCAGTACCACGTCGCCGGGCATCACCGTCGCCTTGCCGATCCGCGTCGGCTGGTTAATCCCGACCAGGGTAGTGTTGAGTCTCCCGTCGGGATTGTTCAGGTGATGGGAGGGGTGATAACTCCGAAAGAAAGACGTAAACGAACCGATTTCCTTGAGGCCGTCGATATCCCGGAGGGCGCCGTCATAGACGATCCCGTTGCCCGACTTCGCATGGATCGAGTTGCCCAGGTTGTCGCCGATGGTCGGTCCGTCTTCGTGCGCGCCGAATTGATCGACGACATAGACATCGCCCTTCACAAGCAGGTCGATCGGCCATGAATTCTGCGACCCGATGCGCCCGTCTTCGGTATGTCCTTTTTCGTCGATCACCCGATGAATATCCGGCCGGCCCGGCATGAAAACCGCCGTAACGGCCCGGCCCACCAGCACGCTGTCCGGGTTAATCGTCATCCAGCCATCGTCATACTGATGGTTGAAATTCGCTCCCCTCAGCACCGCCCAGGCTTCTTCGAGGGTAACCTGTCGCATCCGATCCAGGATGTCGTCGGGCACGCGGGGCCGGCCATCGGGAAACCGTTCGCCCTGCCATTCGGGCGTCAGAAAAACAAGGTCTTCTTTCGAGATTTGCTGCGCAGAAACGGCCTGGGCAAAAAAGAGCGGCAGCAAGATAAAAGGCAAGAATCGGCTGGCCGTCATATCTGCGGGTGCGTGTGGCTGGAGAAAACGGGTGTTGATGCGATATTTCCGGATGTATTCCTGAAATCAGGGGAGCGGATGCGGGACGGGGATAGAAAGCACGTCAAAATATATGTTATTGCGGTTACAAATGGCCATCTCGGGTTCTTCCGGAACCTGCATCCAGGGACAAATTTGAATTTTCAAGGGAATTTTCGGCTATATTTTCTTGCGGTTTTTTCGCCTCCCTTTGTCGTTCAGGCGCTGGCCGGGGAGCGTCACGCTCCGGCGTCACACACACGCCATGAAACAAGTACAGGGTACTCCCATGAGTAGACTTCAAATCCGTTCGAACCTGATCACTGCGCTGGCGGTATGCTGCGCCGCCGCAGTCCTGTCCGTAGGCCTGAGTACGCCCAAACAGGACCGTGTCCTGGTGTTCTCGAAAACGGAGGGATTCCGGCACGCATCGATCGAAACAGGCGTGGAAAGCCTCCGCAAGCTTGGCGAAGAGCATGGCTTCGCGGTCGATGCGACCGAAGATGCGGCCGCGTTCACGGAAAACAACCTGAAGAACTACCGCGCCGTGATCTTTCTGAACACGACAGGAGACGTGCTCAACCCGGCGCAGCAGGACGAATTCGAGCGCTACATCCAGGCGGGCGGCGGCTACGTCGGCATCCACGCCGCCACCGATACGGAGTACGACTGGCCCTGGTACGGAAAACTCGCCGGCGCCTACTTCGAGAGCCATCCCAACGACCCGAACGTGCGGAGCGGCGTCTTTCGGGTGCTACGCAAGGACCATCCGTCGACAGAAGGACTGCCGGACCGGTGGGAGCGCGAGGACGAGTTTTACAACTTCCACTCCATCAACCCCGACATCGAAGTCCTCATAGATATCGACGAAACCACGTATGAGGGCGGCACGAACGGCGAGAACCATCCGATGAGCTGGTACCATGAGTTCGATGGAGGACGAGCGTGGTACACCGCGATGGGACATACGGACGAAACGTTTTCGGAGCCGCTCTTCCTGCAGCATCTTCTTGGCGGTATCCGTTACGCGATGGGGGCCGGCGCGCTGGACTACAGCCGGGCCCGCCCGCAGGAGAACCGCTTCACCAAGGTCGTGCTTGCCGAAAAGCTCGACGAGCCGCTGGATCTGACCGTGCTCCCGGATGGGCGGGTGCTCTTCGTTGAACGCGGCGGCGCGGTGCATCTCTATCATCCCGCCACGGAACAGATCACGCAGATTGCGACGATTCCCGTCAGCACTATGTACTTGAACGGCAATATCGCCGAGGACGGCCTGATCGGCGTCGCCGCCGATCCGGGCTTCGCACAAAACGGCTGGATATACCTTTTCTTTTCCCCGGCCGGAGACGAACCGAAAAACGTGCTGGCCCGCTACCGCATGCAGGGGGACGCGCTCGACCTGGACACGGAACAGATGGTTCTGGAGGTGCCCGTGCAGCGGGACGAGTGCTGTCATACGGGCGGCTCCATCGCCTTCGACGCCGACGGCAATCTGTATCTCTCCACCGGCGACAATACGAATCCGTACGGCATTGGCTACGCACCCATCGACGAGCGGCCCGGACGAGCGCCCTGGGACGCACAGAAATCGTCCGCCAACACGAACGACCTGCGGGGCAAGATCGTGCGCATTACGCTGCAACCGGACGGAAGCTACACGATCCCCGAAGGCAACCTCTTCCCGCCGGGTACGCCAGACACGCGGCCCGAGATCTACACGATGGGCCACCGGAATCCGTACCAGATCTCGGTAGACCGGCGAACAGGCTTCCTCTACTGGGGCGATATCGGTCCGGACGCCAGTCGCGATTCCGTAGGCCGCGGCCCCACTGGCCACGACGAGTTCAACCAGGCGCGGCAGGCCGGCAATTACGGCTGGCCGTACATCATTGCGGACAACAAACCATACCACGACTTCGATTACGCTTCGCAAACGCCCGGCGCGGCCTTCGACCCGGCTCGCCCGGTAAACGACTCGCCGAACAACACGGGGCTCGCGGAACTTCCCCCGGCCCAGCCCGCTTTTCTGTGGTACTCGTCCGGACCCTCTCCGGAGTTCCCTCTTCTCGGCAGCGGCGGCCGTTCGGCGATGGCCGGCCCTGTCTTTTACCGGGACGACTTCGCCGACGCCGAGCGGCTGTTCCCGTCCTGGTACGACAGCAAGCTCTTTCTCTACGAATGGATGCGCGGCTGGATCATGGCTGTGACGATGAACGAGGAGGGTGATTTCCTTTCCATGGAGCGGTTTATGCCGAGCCACCGCTTCAGCAATCCCATCGACATGGAGTTCGGACCGAGCGGCGACCTCTACGTGCTGGAATACGGTACGGCCTGGTTTTCGGCCAATGACGACGCCCGGCTTGTCCGCATCGAGTACAACGCAGGGAACCGGAAACCGGCCCCCTCGCTCTCGGTGGACCGGTCTGCCGGAGCCACGCCGCTCCACGTCGCGCTCTCCTCGGAGGGAACAATAGACGCCGACGGGGACACACTCCGCTACGAATGGGCAATCACCAATCAGGATGGGACCGGTTTCGCCCGGCTGAGCGAGCGGAATCCCACGTACACCTTCGACCAGCCGGGCCTGTATACGGCCACGCTGACCGTGACCGACACGCAGGGCGAGCACGCCACGGTCGAGACGCAGATCGTGGCGGGTAACGAGCCGCCCGAGGTGGAAATCGACCTGATAGAGGGGAATCGCTCCTTCTTCTTTGCGGGAACCCCGATCCACTATGCCGTCCGTGTCCGCGATCATGAGGATGGCGCTCTGCAAGACGGGCAGATCCCGGCGGAGCAGGTAACGGTCACGGTTGACTACCTGCAGGAAGGATACGACCAGACAGCCATCGCGCAAGGGCATTTCACGCCCGGCGTTCCGATAGCACACGCGGCCGGTCAGGCATTAGTGGAAGGAGCGACCTGTCTTGCCTGCCATCAGATCGACCAGTCCTCCATCGGCCCTTCCTACGTAGCCGTGGCGCAGAAATACGAGGGCGATCCGGATGCCACGCAGCACCTGGTGAAGAATATCCGCGAGGGCGGCTCCGGCGTCTGGGGCGAAGTGATGATGCCGCCGCACCCGCAGTTTTCCGAGAGTGAGGCGCAGCAAATGGTGGCATACATCCTCAGTCTGGCCGAGGAGCGTGAGGCGCCCTCGTTGCTGCCCGTCGAGGGAACATACACCCCGCCTGCTGCCGCAGAGGACGGTACGGTGCAAGGTATCGTCGTGCTCCGTGCATCGTACACGGACCAGGGCGCCAACGGGTTGCCCGGCGCCCTGGCCAAAAAAACGCTTGTGCTCCGCGCTCCGACCGTCCTGGCTGGCGACGGCGAACTGGCGGAAGGCGTCATGAGAATCGCCGTCCCGCAATTTCCGACCCCGATGGCTATCGTATCGCAACCGGGTTCGTACATCCGGTTCGAGCAACTCGACCTGACCGGGATATCGGAGATACGCCTGTTCGCTCTCGCCCCGAGCCAGTTCCAGGCGCAGGGAGGTAAGGTGGAAATCCGGCTGGATGCGCCGGATGGTCCGCTCCTCGGCGAAACCGACTTCATCCGGGACGTTGCAATGCCCACGCCGTTCCCGGTCGCGCTTGAATCCACGGTCGGAACGCGCGACGTGTACTTCACGTTCAAAAACGACGAGCATGACGGTCAAGGAATGCTCTTCGTCCTTACAACGGTGGAATTCGCAGGCGCCGGAGAAAACGTGAAGCAGCAGATCGAAGAACAAAGCGCGTCTGCAGGCCTGGACACGAATAGCCCCATCAGGGACCTCCTTGCCAACGAACAGGCCAAGGCCGTGCTGGACAAGCACGTCCCCGGCATGACGACGAATCCACAGCTCCAGCAGGCAATGGATATGTCGCTCCGGCAGATCGCGCCCTTTGCGCCGCAGACCTTCACCGAACAGCTACTTGAGGCCATCGACAAGGACCTGGCCGAACTGTAGGGGCTTCAACGTGGCCGGAGGAGGAGGTCCGCCTCAGCCCTCCTCGTCCGGCTCCGCAGGAAGGTCAACGCCCTTGTTGTTCCACTTCCACACCCAAAAAGTCAGCGGCCCGTCGCCCGTGTTTTTGACCCCGTGTATATCCCACGGGGCGGCATACAGCATGTCTCCTTTTCCGGCTTCGAACTCCTTGCCGTTGAGATGCCAGACACCCTGCCCTTCTGTGACAATCATGTATTCCTCTTCGGCATGCGTATGCGGCGGGTGAATCTCCCAGCCCGGCTTGATGACGGCTGCGCCGGTCAGGACATCTTGCGTACCGTAGGTCTCTCCCTGATGATAGGTGTAGAACGTACCCCATTCGAAATCTTCTTTCAGGGCTTCTTTCCCGGACATCACGCTGGAAGGAATCGGCTCGACCGGTTGCCCGGCAAACATGGCGCCAAGCATAAAAGCCAGCGGCAAACCGATAAGTGCAGATAGAGGATGGAGACGTTGCGTTTTCATAGCGAAGACAGGTTCAGGTTTTCAGGTGAGCAGGGCGACAAAGGCCATGAGTGCAGGAAGGGAAAAAGAGGGAAATTATCCTTTGGGGATTAGTACCCCGAAAGAATAGTTCCGTACCCGGGGTGGGACTCGAACCCACAAGACCCGAAGGCCATCGGATTTTGAGTCCGACGCGTCTACCAATTCCGCCACCCGGGCAGGGTCATGGACGGGCCGCGTTTTCGCCGAAGCGTTTACGTACCTCCGGAGCGTTTCCGCAAGCCTTTCCGTACAACGACCGTCGGGTGCACGGGATCCGCAGGGCGAGGACCTTGGGACGCGCATTCGAACAAAACATAGGGCCCGGGATATCCTGCAAACTCGCGGCCAACCGCACGTTTATGTTTTGAGAGAAGGCGCGTCCCAAGGTCCTCGCCCATGTGGATTTAATCAGAGGTTCCTTAACTTGATTCCATTCCACCCGGCTTCGCCTGCCCGCTTGCAGTTCGGCGCCGCATTACCCAATTTCAGGGGGTGCTACGCTCCCCATGCTCCGTAAGGCATTCAGGGCCTGTTAATACTATTCCACGCATCCCATGCCCGCTGAACCGGCTCCTCTCAGGTCCTTCGAAAAAGACCTCGTTGTCGAATCCTTCGAGTTGTTTGATGTACCCCCCCGCTGGCTTTTTCTGAAAGTCACCACAAAGGGAGGACTTGTCGGCTGGGGCGAACCGGTCGTCGAGGGGCGCAGCGGCGCCGTACGAGCTGCCGTCGGGGAACTGGGCGAATATGTGATCGGAAGGCCCGCGAACCGCATCGAGGACATCTGGCAAGTCCTCTACCGGGGCGGATTTTATCGGGGCGGGCCGGTGCTGATGAGCGCCATAGCGGGCATCGATCAGGCATTGTGGGACATCAAGGGCAAGGCGCTGGACGTCCCTGTCTATGAACTGCTTGGCGGCGCGGTGCGGGGCAGCATCGCGGTATACGGCTGGATCGGGGGCGACAGCCCGGACGGGGTGGCCGAAGCCGCACAGCACCGGGTAAAACAAGGGTTTGGAGCGGTCAAAATGAACGCATCGGGACGGATGGCCTGGATCGACAGCCCGCAGCGCATCACAGAAATCGCGGAACGGATGCGGTTGGTGCGTGAAGCAGTGGGGCCGGATATCGGCATCGGGGTGGATTTCCACGGACGTATCCATCGCGGGCTGGCCCGCCGGGCCATTGAAGTTCTGGAGCCGTATGCCCCGATGTTTGTGGAGGAACCGGTTGCGCCGGGGCACGAAGACCTGCTGGCCGGTCTCGCCGCAGGGTTGCGCACCCCGCTGGCCACAGGGGAGCGGCTCTATTCCCGGTGGGATTTCAAGCACGTACTACCGCATATCGACGTAGCGCAGCCCGACGTCAGCCATGCCGGGGGGATCTCCGAAACCCGGCGGATTGCGTCCATGGCCGAGGCATACGATGTGGCCCTGGCGCCGCATTGCCCGCTGGGTCCCCTTGCGCTGGCGGCTTCCCTGCACGTGGATTTTGCGTCGCTCAACGCCTTCATTCAGGAAACCAGCCTCGGCATGCATTATCACGACGGACATGACGTGGAATTGCTGGATTATGTGGCCAACCCGGAGGTGTTCGCGGTGCAGGAAGGGAACATTTCGCTACCCGAAAAACCAGGGCTGGGCGTCGAAATCGATGAGGATATCGTGCGTGAAGAAGCAGGCCGTGCGGACGGAGAAAGCAGTTGGAGAAATCCCGTGTGGCGCCTGAGCGACGGCTCGGTTGCAGAATGGTAGACCGTTCGGTTGCGGAATAGTAGACCATCCGGTTACAGAATGGTAGACCGTTCGGTTGCGTTTGAAGGCTATCCCGTGACGGCCAATTCCTTCATAAAACGGATAGAAGAGGCGATACCCTGGCGGAAACGATCGAGTCCGAAGTGCTCGTTGGGCGAGTGGATGGCGTCCGAATCGAGTCCGAACCCCATCAGCACGGTGTCGAGTCCCAGCGCTTCCTGAAAATCCGCCACGACCGGGATAGAGCCTCCCTCCCGGATAAAGACCGGCGGGCGTCCGAACTCATCACGGAGCGCCCGAAAAGCGGCCTGCATGGCCGGGATGGAGCGATCTACAAGGACCGGCATACCGCCGTGCAGATCGCGGAAGGTGACCTCCATGGTCGGCGGCGTTTCCGTTGCGAAATAGCGCCGGAGCATGGCTACCACTTCGTTCGGACGCTGGTCCGGAACAAGCCGCACCGAAATTTTTGCGCCGGCCCGGGACGGCAGTACCGTTTTGGCGCCCTTCCCCTGGTACCCCCCTCCTATACCGTTTACATCCAGCGCCGGACGCGCGCGCGTGGCTTCCAGGACCGAATACCCTTCTTCAGTACGCGCCGCGGCAATCCCTATATCCTGTTTCCATGCCGCTTCATCGAAGGGCAGGCTGCGAAACGCCTCACGTTCCTCGTCTTCGAGATCCCGAACCGCGTCATAGAATCCCGGAAGCGTAACCCGGCCCTTTTCGTCGTGTAGCCCGGCAATCAGGCGCGTCAGCACATGAATCGGGTTTTCGACGGCGCCGCCGTACACCCCTGAGTGCAAATCCCTGTTCGGTCCATCCAGAATCACCTCTATGTAGGCCATGCCGCGCAATCCATACCCGATAGAAGGTAGTCCTTCGGCAAACAGTGCCGTATCGGAGATCAATGCCACGTCGGCTGCGAGACGCTGCCGATGCGTTTCGAGAAAAGGATGCAGGTTCACCGAGCCGGATTCCTCTTCTCCTTCGATCAGAAATTTCAGGTTGACGGGCAGTTCGCCAGTGGTACGCAGCCACGATTCCGCAGCCTTGGCGTGCATAAAGAGTTGTCCCTTGTCGTCGCAGGCCCCACGGGCGAACAATTGCCCCCCGCGTTCCACGGGCTCAAAGGGAGGCGTCTCCCAGAGGTCGAGCGGGTCCGGCGGCTGCACATCGTAGTGACCGTACACCAGCACCGTCGGGCGCTGTGCATCGTGCATGTGCGCGGCAGTGACAATGGGGTGCCCTTCCGTTGCATGGATCTGCACCTCGCCGATGCCGATTTCGTGCAGATGGTCGGCAATCCATACGGCAGCGCGGCGTACCTCTCCCGCATAGGCCGGGTCGGTGCTGACAGACGGAATACGCAGCAGGTTCTTCAGTTCGTCCACGAACCGGGGTTCGTGCTGCGCGGCGTAGGCAAGCGCACTGGAAACAGACATAGGCAATCGCGAAAAGACCGGGTATATGCAACTATACAGGCCGGCGACCGGAAACGACCAGCACCTATAATTCGCTTTCGTCCCGCCACCGGAGCAGCTTCCAGACGGCGGACGTGTCTTCCCGAATAATAAGAAAATTCACATTCCCATCCCCCCGAAAGACATCGCCCCCTTCGAGCGAAATGGTCAGGTTGAAGGGACGCACGATCCGGGCACGCAAATCTTCTTCAAACAGGGTTTGAGAAAGAATCTGGTTCCAGCGCAGATTCACGAGTGTCGCATTTTCGAAGAGCCGCCGGGTGGTTTCGAGTTCCTGGGCAAAGCCCCACTCGCGTTCGACCTGGGCATCGAAGTCATAGTAGATGAAAATGAAGGAGGAATCCAGCAGCGATTCATAAAGCGTCAAGTCCCGGAGTTCGTAGGCATTCCGGAAATTGGTAAAGAAGCCGTCGATGGTGGTGGGATCGCCCAGCAGATCACCAAACGGGCTGCCTTCTTCGAGCGCGGGGGCAAAGGGATTGCAGGCCGCAACAAGCACGACCGGCGTAAGGATCGCAAGCATGGCGCTCCAGCGTGTCCCCATCGGATCGTTCCGCTTATTTGATAAAGGCTGCTTTCAGATCGCTCCAGGAAGCGGCGGTGCCGATTGAGTTATCCGTCCAGGTTGTAATGTACCACAGGCCGTCCTGCCCCTTTTCGATCGACCAGGCGACACGACCTTGCAGCGTGTTCGGCAGTTCGGTGCTGCGGTGGTTAAACACCAGCACGTACGAGGCATCCACCGTATAACGCACGGGACCCGCCGTTTGCTCTACGTCAGTCAAGCGCAGTTCGTTGCCGCTGGTAAGGCGAGCCGCCTCCACAAGCGCCCGAAAATAACTTTCTTCTTCCTGGACGCCCCATCCGTTCCAGATAGCAGGATCTGTCGCCTCTGCCTCGGCGGTAGGCTGGAAGTGCAAATCGTCCGAAAACGAACGCCGGTAATTCGGGGCATTCAATTCAGAAATGGCATGGTGCAGGTTTTCCAGCACCTGATCGGGCGTGTCCGGCTGGAGAAACGTGCCGGTCTCCGTGCCCGGCGGTTCCGGTGTGCGCGTCGCGAACAGGTCGCATCCCGTCGCAAACACCAGCATGATCAACACGCCCGTCCGAAGGATCGAGCAGAGATCAACATGTGTCCGTCTCTGGCTTTTCGGCATACAAAATGAGCCGGGGGCTGGCATTCGAATGGGGACGTCCTTCGTAATCACCGTACGTATGCCGGAGCTGCAGGCCTGCCGAGGCATACATCGCCCGAAAATCCTCCAGTGTATAGAGACGAACGGATTCGAGGAAAGACTGTTCGTTTTCGCCAGTGCGAATCGTAATCCGCTTGTTGATTCGCCCGTTTTCTACCCAGCGCCGCTGGTGAATGGCCGATCCGGCCCGCTCGAACCGGTCTTCCGGAACAAGATGGCCGAGCACATAGGGGACATTGAAGAAATCCTGCACGAACCAGCCGCCGGGGCACAGGGACCGGTGCATGGCCCGCAGCGCACGTACATGATCGTCGTCGTCCGCAAAATATCCGAATGCGGTAAACACGTTGATGACGCCGTCAAAGCAGCAATCGCATACCGGGTTACGCATATCGCCGCGTCGAAAAAGAACCGTAAGCTCCTCTTTGGCAGCGCGCCGGGCGGCTTCTTCGATGGCGTATGCGGAAAGATCCACGCCGGTTACATGATACCCCCGCCGGGCAAGGGCCCGCGCATGCCGCCCGCGACCGCATCCCATATCCAGAATGGAAGCGCCGGATACAGGCCGGACGATGCGTTCCAGGAAATCCACCATACGTTCCGCTTCGGCCTCATCCCTATCCTGGTAAACCAGTTCGTATTCAGGATGATCGAACCATTCCTCGTACCACATGGAATCGACCGGGGTTATGCCGCCATCCCGGAGGCAAAAGGAGCCAGGGCTTCGTCCAGCGTGCAGACATCCTCCGTCCATGCGATCATCTTTCGAATAACCTCATCCAGCAACGCGTCAGGGCAGGAAGCGCCTGCGGTAAGTACGACATTTAGGGGGCGCAGGGTCGGCAACCATCCGGTTGTAACCTTTACCGCCCCTTCTCCCGGATCGAAATGCCGGATCATGTCGGGAGAGATGATTTCTTCGGCGTCACGCACGAAATACGCAGGCATCTTCTCTGCACAAAGATCGAACAGATGGCTGGTATTGGATGAGTTGTAGCCGCCCACGACAATGCCCAGATCGCCCCCCGACGCAATCAGTTCCAGGGTGGCGTTCTGGTTCTCGTTGGTGGCGTAGCACAGTGTGTCGCTGGTGTCGGCAAAACGGTCGGGCAATTCCGCCTCGCCGTACCGCTCGAGAATAGCGTGCCGGAGCAAACGGGCAATGGCTTGCGTCTCGGTAGCGAGCATGGTGGTCTGATTTACCACACCGATACGTTGCAGGTCACGGAGCGGATCGAAACCGGTCGAGTATTTGTCGCGGAACCGATCAAAGAAAAAATCAGCGTTGGCTTCTCCCCGGATAATCAGGGCAAGGTCTTCCGCTTCGCGTATATCGCGCACGACCACAGCAGGGGCATCCCGGCTGGCGCGGGAAAACGTGGCCCGCAATTCCTCGTGATACTGTTTGCCGTGTATGACCACGGTATACCCGCCCCGGCCGATCCGCTTGCTCTTGTTCCATACTTTCTCGACGAACGGGCAGGTCGTGTCATAGGTCATGGTGTCGACGCCGCATTCGGCCAACCGGCGCTTGACATCCAGCGAAGTGCCAAAAGCCGGAATGATCACTACGTCATCGGGCGTAAGCTCCTCGAACGGAATCAATTGCTTGCCGGTGGTCGTCCGCAGGAAGCGCACGCCGGCTGCCCGCAAGTCCCCGTTCACGCGGGGATTGTGAATCATCTCCGAGACCAGAAAAATGCGCCGTCCGGGATTCTCCTCCAATGCGCGCCAGGCAATGTCGATAGCGTGTTCGACGCCGAAGCAGAACCCGAAATGCCGTGCAATCTTGAAGCGTATCGGGCCAAAGTCCAGTACGGACGGCGTGAGATCCCTTTTACGCGGATCGGCTGCGCCGCGCGCGGCCTTCACGGTCGATACAATCGAACTCGCGTAGACGTCGGGAACGTTGAACTTTCGGGCGGCCATTGGACAACAAGGTCTGGGAAAAAGCCCTGATTGGTACGAACCGGCGGTGAATCGTTAACGCCTGGAAATGATTCAAGTTCGATATACAGGCTGTTTCGATTATGAACCGCGAAGAACAAGGTCGCTTTATTAATCACAGCCTTTGGCTGACGAGTTAGTTTCAATCACAACCTACGGCTGATGAGGGGGGCTATTTCCTTTTTCCAGGAAAAAAACGAACCGTCGAGGATGGTTGCGCGCGCCTTGCGCATGAGCCAAGTATACAGAGACAAGTTCTGTACGGATGCAATGTGCAGACCGAGGATTTCGTTCGCCATAAAAAGATGGCGTACATACGCTTTGGAGAAGGTCCGGGAAACATACCCGTCCAGGCCGGGATCAAGCGGCGAAAAGTCGTCGCGCCACTTCAGGTTCCGGATGTTCACGATGCCCTCCATCGTGAACAGCATACCGTTGCGTCCATTGCGCGTGGGCATGACGCAATCGAACATATCCACGCCCCGTGCGATGTTTTCCAGCAGATTTTCGGGAGTGCCCACGCCCATGAGGTAACGCGGCTTGTCCGCAGGCAATATGTCGTTCACGACCTCGACCATAGCGTACATTTCATGATCGGGTTCGCCCACCGAGAGCCCGCCGATGGCATACCCGGGAAAATCCATGTCCACCAGCCGCCGGGCCGACTCCTGCCGGATATCCGGAAACACCGTGCCCTGTACGATGGGAAAGAGCGCCTGATCATATTCGTACAGGGATTTCGTTTCTTCGAACCGTTTTTTGCAGCGGGCCGCCCAGCGCAGGGTCATCTCGTGCGAAGCCCGGGCATATTCCCGCGACACGTCCGCCGCCGGGCACTCATCGAGGACCATCATGATGTCCGCCCCGATGCTGCGCTGGATATCCACCGCTGATTCGGGGGTAAGAAAATGGGAGGAGCCGTCGAGGTGACTGCGGAAGGCTACGCCCTCCTCGCTCAGCGTCCGGTGGCTGCCGAGCGAAAAAACCTGATATCCCCCGGAATCGGTCAGCATCGGACCGGGCCACGCCATGAGGCGGTGCAGCCCGCCGGCCTGTTCGATCAGCTCTGTACCAGGACGCAGGTACAAATGATAGGCGTTTCCCAGTATAATCTGCGCCCGTACGTCCTCGAGCAACGTGCGCGAATCGACCGCCTTGACGCTTCCGAGCGTACCTACCGGCATGAATACCGGGGTTTCGATCGGGCCGTGGTCGGTTTCAATCTGCCCGGCCCGCGCCTCCGTGCGAGGATCCCTGCCGGATACGGAAAATCGCATGGCCGAATCAGGGCATGACATCCACTTCTTCGTCCTTCAACTCGAACCGGATATGATCCCGGTAGGTCTTGTAGGCAGCCATGATCAGCGCGGTGACGGGAACCGCGATGATCAGCCCGAGCCAACCCATGAAATGCCCGAAAATGAAGAGCGAAAGGATAATCAGAACCGGATGGAGTCCCATCTGCTGGCTCATGATATTCGGGACCAGCACCGTCGATTCAAGAATCGACTGGCCCATCAGCACAGCCACAATCTTGAGCACATCGACGTACCAGGGATCTCCGAGAAACAGCCCGATGCCTATCCCGATGATATTCGTGACGATAATGCCGATGTTCGGAATCAGATTGAGGATGCCCCCCAGAATACCGATCACGAGGGCGAACGGCACGTCGAGAAGGGTAAGAACCACCGATACATTGAAACCGGCAATAGCGCAAATGATGAGCTGGCCGCGCAGGTAGTTTCCGACCACCTCTCCGGTCCGGAACAGATAGTCGCGACGTCCCCCGAGCGTTGGAAACAACTCGACGACCCGCCTTTTGATATGCGGGTAATCTTTCAACAGGTAGTAGTGTACGACCGGCAGCACGGCCACGAGCGCAACAGCGCCAAGCACCGTGCCGATCTGTGTCAGAACGGATTGCAGAACGGTCGGAATCCTCGTCGCCAGACTCGTGGCCTGTTCCTGCAGAAAACTGGTAAGATCCCGTACGATTTGCTCCCGGTCGACGCCCACCCTTTCGAGGTTGTCGAGCAACGTGGCCGATTGCAGCCAGGCGCGCAAGTCGTCCATCGTGTCCGTCAGGCGCAGAAACAATCTCTCGAACTGGGTTAACAGCGTGGGAACGACCAGAAAGATGAAGGAAGCGAAAATCCCGATCAGAACAGCCGTCACAGCCAGCGAACCGAAAGCGCGCCGGATACCGAAACGGTTATGCAGCATGGTGACCAGCGGATCGAAGAGATACGCAAACAGATAGACCACCGCGAAGGGAATCAGAATGACGGCAAGGTCGTTGAGCGCCCACAGAAACAGTATGGCGGCGCCCGCTACCAGCAGCGCCCGCACCGCGCGGATTTTTCGCAGGGGCCAAAGCAAAACGGCCCCGGCAAAGGCGACGAGCGGGGGACCGATAAAATCATCCCCCATCTGGTAGATCATGCCCAGAAAAAGAAGAACGCCCCCCGCAAGAAGCGCGGTCCGGAACGGGGTCAGGCGTTCATCCGGTACGGGCAGGAGCTTCGGCGATTCGTCGGGCATGCTGAATGGGGCCAATGCGGCTTCTTTCTTCTATGCGCTCGCCTTGCGCTTTTCGTAGACGGGATCGGCGCCGTGCAGCACCGTATCCTGTGTCACCCGGCAGGCTGCGGCATGCGGTTGGGCGTGGAGGTCGTACATGATTTCGAGCATAATCTGCTCCATTACGGAACGCAACCCGCGCGCGCCCGTGCCGAGTTCTTTCGCCCGCTGCACGATGAGCTCGATCGCATCGTCGTCGAAGGCGAGTTGCACGCCGTCCATGGCGAACAACTTCTGGTATTGTTTCACCAGCGCATTTTTCGGTTCGAGCAGAATCTCCCGCATAGCCTCGTCGGTAAGCGGATCCAGGGCGGCAACCACCGGAACGCGACCCACCAGTTCGGGAATCAGTCCGAATTTCAGGAGATCGTCCGGCTCGACGCTTTTCAGGATAGCAGGATCGTTACGGTCGAACACTTTGCGGCGCTCCGACATGAACCCGATGGTATTGATGGACATCCTGTGCGCCACGATCTCCTGGAGCCCGTCGAAGGCGCCCCCCACGATAAAGAGAATGTTCCGGGTGTCGATGTTTATCAGACTCTGTTCCGGATGCTTGCGACCGCCCTTCGGCGGCACTCCGGCCACGGTGCCTTCAAGGATTTTAAGCAAGGCCTGTTGTACGCCTTCTCCGGATACGTCGCGCGTAATGGAAGCATTGTCGCTCTTCCGCGCAATCTTATCGATCTCGTCAATGTAGATGATCCCCTGTTCGGCGCGTTCGACGTTAAAATCGGAAGCATGCAGGAGGTGGGTCAGAATGCTTTCGACATCTTCGCCGACATAGCCGGCTTCCGTCAGCGCCGTGGCGTCCGAGATGGAAAAAGGCACATCCAGAATGCGCGCCAGCGATCGGGCGAGCAGCGTTTTGCCGACCCCGGTGGGACCGACCAGCAGCACATTGGATTTTTCCAGTTCCACATGGTCGTACTCGTGGACATACCGGTCCGTGTCTATCCGCTTGTAGTGGTTGTAGACCGCGACAGCCAACGCTTTCTTCGCATATTCCTGCCCGATTACGTATTCGTCGAGCGCCGCCTTGATTTCACGCGGGGCAAGCAGGCGCGGCTTGACAGGCGATGTCCGGGAAGCCGTCTGCGTCTCCGGAACGCTGCTGATCACGCTCGCTGCTTCACCGATACACCGGTCGCATATATATACGCCGGGTTCGCGAGCCTGAACCATGGACGCAGCGCTGTCCACCGATTGCCCGCAGAAAGAACACTGGATGATGTTATGTCTGGTACTCATACAGGAAGAGAATGAATGCGTGTATGAGGAAGCGCCGGATTGCCCTCGCTGCTTGTCTTCCGCTGTTTAATCAGAGTATCCTTAATTACGAACAAGGTAAGAGTTCCTGTGCAGCGATGCTGTAACATAAGGGTACTACCCCCATATCGGCCAGTGTACGCCGAAACGGAAGCGCCCCGCAGGAAGCGGATACACGGGCACGAGCATGGTCCCTGCTACCAGCGATGCGCCTGCCGGCACATGATCGTACACGAAAAAAAGACGGGCCGTGCGCACACGTACTTCCGCCACGATACTGCCTGTGTTCGAGGCGCCGAGCAGGAGAGAAGACGCCTCCGGCACGGCAAGCAGCCCCGTGGGCGCGTGCAGCGCTCGACTGTGGAAGGCGGACCATGCCGCGCCTTCCGCATAAATATCGAAGCGCAGATCGCCCTGAAAGAGCGCATACCGTACGCCAAGGCGCGCCCTTCCGAACCAGCGGGGAAGCGTACCGGCAAGACGCTTGTGCAAAGGCGAGGCGCTCTGCTCGACAATGTGCATAAAGGTGGGGCGCAGCATCGCATAGAATCCGCGTTGGGCATGGCGGCGCCAGCCGATATCCGCATACAGCGCCGCCTGTCGGAGAGGGGACGGCGCCGTAGCCGTAACGATTTCGCCGGCTGCGACAAACACATCGACCGGATCACGGGCCTGGTAGCCGAATGCCCCGAGCGCTATGACAAAGGGGCCTGTCCGGACGGATCCTTCGGTATGCATCGCAAAGGTTCGCCCCGGCCGCACGCCGCGTTGTCCGCGCAGGGTACCGAAACCGGTATCGTATGCGACGGCCGTCCGCGGTTTGCCGGTCGAGGCGCCAGCACGCCAGGAAGTTCGGATTCCGCGCCGCACCAACCGGACCGAACCGGCAAGGCCGCCACTCCGATGAAAAAACCAGCCCGCCGCCGGCTCCAGTGTCCATTTCTTCTCTTTTCCCTCCTCACCGCCCTGCCCGAAACGCAGGGAATCGCGGGCCTCCACATACATGGCGAAGCGACGTGCTGCGGATTCCCGGAATGCCTCTCGCGGCGCTATGTGCTCCGACCACCCCTCCATACGGATTGCAAGCCGGCTCATAGCGGTGTGCAGCAAGGGCTGGCGGATATGTAGCCCGGTGCGTATCGAACGGGTACCGAGCGTGTCGAGGGCATTGTGGTACCGGAATGTTTCCGTAGAATGATAGATCGTCGAAGCAGTGATGCCGGCGGGGAATAGCCGCGCGCGTACGGCGCCCGCCAGATCGTTGCGCACGATACGCCGCTCGGCTTCCGGCATAGCGACTTCCGCAATATCGCTCCGGTAGATCGCGTCGGGATCACCAGGCCGGAGCAGGACACCCCCGTGCGCGCCGACCCGGCGGCGCTGGGTCAGATACAGTACTTCTGCCGACCAGGTACGCTGTGTATACCGCACGCGCAACGTGGTACGGCGTCCACGCGCCAGATTGCTGCCCGGATACGCGACATTCGTAGCCCGCCCGCCGTAGGCCCCGAGCACCTGCAGCAATCCGGGCTGTCCCCTGAGCGATCGCCGCCGTTGCTGGGCGTGCATCACATCTATACTCTGAAGTCCCTCCCCATCGCGCCAGTAGGTCGCCTCGGTAAGCGGCGCCGATCCTTCGTACGGCCGTAATTGCGCGTGTACGCCGGCGGAACGCCCGCCCGCCCCGGCGGGATCGAAACGGGGAGGCGCAATAAGAGGCAATGGAACCAGATCCCAGACCGGACGCCCGGTAAAAATATCCGTAAACGGAATGTTGTCCAGAGCAAGCGGGCGCGTGTTGGGAGAAAGCCCGAACGGGCTCCAGCCGTCGGGCCAGCCCGGGCGATCGAACAGATAGGTAAAGCTGCCGGGCGCGCCCGCAACAAGTTCGACAAGACGGATATCGGGCCGGAGCGCCGGAACCGAATCGGAAAGCGCCCATGTGCTCCCGGTTTCCTCATGCAATGCATCGCCGAATCCAATCAGATCAAGAGGCATCCGGACAAGGGAATCCGGTACGGCCGGCGCCGGCTCAACACCCAACGCCGTGGTATCGGGCTCTTGTGCGGCGGCGGGAGCACACAGCAGGCACCCGGCCAGAACGATACACCGCAGGTGCGCCGTCATGCTGCCCCCGATTTTCCGCGCCGGTTCAGGTAGGACAGGTTTTCCGGCGAAAACGGCTTGCATGTGAGATCAAAATCGTGATAAAAAGCCGTGCTGTCGCAGGTGTTGCCTTCCATGAGCATGTCGAACTGGTCCAGGGAAACAGGCAGAATGCCTGAGCCGTCCAGAAAACGAATAACCGGGCGCACAAGGGCGGAAGGGTTCGGGATTTTCAGCTTCCGGGCATGTCCGATCGCATCCGTTATGCGGTCGAGCAATTCAAGGAACGTGATGCGCTCCTGCCCTCCGGCGTAATAGACCTTGTCATGCGCCGCATCCAGCGTGAGCGCCTGCACGAACGCCGCAGCGACTTCCTCGACAGACACCGGTTGCATCTCAAAGCGCCCATTGCCGAAAACGGGAAGCACGGGCAATGGCCGCACCAGCGTGCGGGCCAACTCGGACGCGAATTCGAAACCGCCCGGTCCAGGATCTCCGAAAATGAGCGAGGGACGGAAAATCGTCCAGTGGGCGAACCCTGCCTGCCGGACATATTCTTCCGCATGCCACTTCGAGGTCTGATAGGCGGATACGCCATCGCGGCGGGCGCCGTTCGCACTCATCTGGATAAATCGGGAAATACCGGCCTTGCGGGCTTCGTCCACGACGGCTTGCGTACCTCCAAGATGGATTGCATCGAAGGTGATGTCCCGTGCAGGATGTTCCTGGATAATGCCCACCAGATGAATCACGGCATGGCAGCCGTCCATCACCCCGTGCAGCGTATCCGGGGAAGTCACGGAGCCGGATACCTGCTCTACGCGGTCCGGCATCGCATCGGCTTCGTTTCGAACAAGACAACGCACGGTATGCCCCTGCCGGAGCAGTTCACGGAGGATATAGCCTCCCACGAAACCCGTACCCCCGGTAAGAAAAACGGTCATAGCGTCACGAGTGGGGAATAATTCGGAGCCGGACGGATGCCGCTTGCGTCAGGTGACGACATCCTGCATATGGAAACTCTCGATGCGGCAATCGAAGTCGCGCGCACCGAAGGAGGTCCCGGTAGCATGGGCCGTAGCAATCATCGGATGGTCGAGGGGGATCATGCGGGTCTTGTTGGCGACCTCTTCGAAGGGAACGCTCGTGAGCCGGTTGTTTTGCAGCGCGACCATGTGCCCGAACCGCCCCTCGGCAATCATGGCGGCCGCATAGACGCCGAAGACCGTCGCCAGATCGCGATCATACGCCGTCGGCGTACCGCCCCGCTGCATATGCCCCAGAATCGTGGTGCGCACCTCGCTGTCGATCTGCGTATTTAACGCCTGCTCGAGCACCTTGCCAACTCCTCCGAGGCGCACGGGGTCCGGACTGTTCTCCACGATCTGTTTAACGACCAGATCGCCTCCCTGGGCCCGGGCGCCCTCTGCAATCATGATAATCGTAAAGTGTTGTCCTCTGGCCTCCCGTTGCCGGCAGACCCATGCCACATCTTCGACCGTGTATTCGATTTCAGGAATCAGGATGATGTCGGCGCCGCCCGCCACCCCGGCGTAGAGGGCAATCCATCCGGCGTAGCGCCCCATCGTTTCAATGATCATCACCCGGTCATGGCTCTGTGCGGTAGTGTGGATACGGTCGATTACGTCCGTGACGATCGAAACGGCGGTGTCGAATCCGAACGTGCGTTCGGTTCCCACCAGGTCGTTATCGATCGTCTTGGGCACCCCGACGATCTTCATGCCCATCTGCGCAAGGCCGTTCGCAATAGACATCGTACCATCCCCGCCGATGACCACCAGCGCATCGAGGCCGATCAGGCGGCAGTACTCGAAAACCTCTTCCGAGACATCCGCATCGTCCCGTTTGTAGTAGCTGAATGGATTGGCTATGTTACTGGTCCCGAGGATCGTGCCTCCGCGCGTGAGGATGCCGCTGGCGTCACGGTAGTGCAGGGGGCGGGTACGCCGTTCGATCAGCCCGAGGAAGCCATCCTCGATGCCGATCACTTCGGCGCGGTGCTGGAGAATGAGGCATTTCGTGACGCCCCGGATAACGGCGTTGAGCCCAGGGCAGTCTCCCCCGCCCGTAAGGACGCCGACGCGCATGGAACCGGACATAATGCAAAAAAGAGATCGTGATGAAGGGTAGCGATGAACCCGATGTCCAGCTATAGAAAGAAGGAATGTCCCGTTACGTTCCGCCCCGGCGAATGCTATGAGGCAAACCGGGAAACGTCTCCTGAAACCGCGTCTGAAGAATGACTGCCCGACAGGTTCCCGATATCCCGGCGCGGCGCAGTCTGGTTGCGATTTTCATGGGGGTATCCGGTGTGGGAAAAACGACGGTCGGACAGGCTGCCGCAGAGCGCCTCGGGTGGTCCCTGTTTGATGGCGACCATTTTCATTCGCCATCCAATATCGACAAAATGCGCCGGGGAATCGCGCTGAATGACGACGACCGTGCAGCATGGCTCAAAGCGTTGCGCGCCCGGATCCGGCAGTGTCTGGACGACAAACACCCGGCCATCATCACATGTTCGGCACTCAAAAAAAAGTACCGGGACATCCTTCGAAACGGCAATGACGGGACGATCTTCGTCTACCTGCAGGCAGAGCGGGACATCGTTTGGAAAAGAATAAGCGCCCGCCGCGGTCATTATTTTGGAGAGAATCTGCTCGACAGCCAGTATGCGGCGCTTGAAGAACCGGAACATGCCTTCACGATCGATGCCGGAGAACCGCTTGACCGGGTCGCCGCCACCGTAACGGCCGTTCTTGAAAACGCGCTGCGAAACGCCCGCTGAAACGGCACGGGAAACCGCTGCATTTTTGCAGGGCTCAGACCCCCTCCTTTTTTACGGAATGTCCCCCGAACCGGTTGCGCATGGCCGAAAGAAGGCGGTGTGCAAAAGACCGATCGTCGCGGGACTGAATGCGCTGGAGCAGCGAGGCGGTAATGACCGGAGCGGGAACGTTCAGGTCGATCGCTTCACGAACGGTCCAGCGGCCCTCGCCGGAATCAGGCACAAAAGGAGCGATGTCGTGCAACTCCGCATCCTCTTCCAGAGCGTCCGCCGTCAGGTCCAGCAACCACGACCGGACCACGCTTCCATGCCGCCAGATATGCGAGATAGCATGGGTATCCAGATCGAAACGGTCGCTTTCCGCCATGATCGCGAATCCCTCGGCATAGGCCTGCATCATGCCGTACTCGATCCCGTTATGCACCATTTTCACGAAATGGCCGGCGCCGGCAGGTCCGACATGTCCCCAGCCCTCGCTTCCGTCGCACGCCAGCGCATCGAAAACCGGGGCGAGCCGTTCGACAGCCTGATTGTCTCCTCCCACCATCAGGCAATATCCTTCCTCAAGGCCCCAGATGCCGCCGCTGGTGCCTGCATCAACCAGCATCACCCCCTGATCGTTCAGCGCCCGGGCGCGGCGTATCGTGTTGCGATAATCGGAATTGCCGCCGTCGATCAGCACATCTCCTTCCTCAAGCATCGGCGTAAGCGCGGCAATGGTGGCGTCCACCGCATCGCCTGCGGGCACCATCATCCATATATGCCTGGGCAAAGTGCACTGCATCACCAATGCTTCCAGCGAATCGGCGCCTCTCATACCGGATTCCTCGTATTCTGAAACGACCTGGGCCGAAAGGTCGAACCCGATCACGTGGTGGCCGTGTCGGAGAAGCCGGAGAACCATGCTGCCTCCCATCTTTCCCAAACCGATCATTCCAAGTTCCATCGTAACAGGATATATGTTTGAGGATCGTCTGATCAAAACCGCTTCGATCGGCGCTTCCCGTTCGTGCATAAAGAGCGCTCTTCGGAAGATAGGATCTTTTAGGGCCATCTTTTAGGACCTGTTTGATTCTTCCGTTATTCCTGCGCTATTTTCAGGCATTCGCTTCCTCTGGACCATCATCGGTCACACCTGTCGAGAATACGCATGGACACCTCTTCTTCCGGAACGAAGTCCCCAGCCTTTACACCGTACATCCCGGCATCGCAATCCTTGCCTGAGATTACGCTCAAGGCAGTGATTCTCGGCTTTATCCTGTCGGCCGTGCTGGCCGGAGCGAATGCCTACCTGGGCCTCAAGGTCGGCCTGACCGTATCCGCCTCCATTCCGGCGGCGGTCATTTCCATGGCGATCCTGCGCTTTTTCCGCACCTCGAATATCCTCGAGAACAACATTGTGCAAACGGCGGCGTCGGCAGGCGAATCGCTTGCGGCAGGCGTGATCTTTACGTTGCCGGCCTTGCTGATGCTGCAATACTGGCAAGGGTTCGACTTTCTGGCCACGATGGCGATCGCGCTCACAGGAGGCGTGCTTGGCGTATTGTTCACCATCCCGCTAAGGAGAGCGCTCATCATCGAGGCCCAGCTTCATTTTCCGGAAGGTGTAGCCACCGGCGAAGTGCTGAAAGCAGGTTCGGAAGGAGGGGAAGGCGCCCGGTATATCGCTCTTGCGGGTGCGGCGGGTGCAGCGCTGAAACTGTGCCAGACGGGATTTCGTCTTGTGGCGGACTCGGCGGCGGGCGCGGTGCAAGCAGGCCGGGCAGTCTTCGGATATGGCACCGAACTGGGCGTAGCCCTGCTCGGCGTAGGGTACATCGTTGGATTGAACATCGCCATACTGGTGTTTGGGGGCGGCCTGATTTCCTGGCTGTTCGGCATTCCCATCTATACGGCGTTCGCCTCGCCGGAGGAACTGGCGGCGATTACGGAGGGGGCCACGGGATACGAGGCGGCGCTTGCGGTGTGGAGCGGACGCATTCGATACCTAGGCGTCGGCGCCATGGCCATCGGAGGCATCTGGGCGCTGCTCTCGCTGGTCAAGCCCATCAAGGACGGCATTCTGTCTTCGCTGGACGCCGTCCGGCAGGCCCGATCGGGGCAGCGTTCGGAAGTATTGCGGACCGACCGGGACACGCCGATTCATATCGTCCTGTGGGGCACCCTCGCCATGACCGTGCCGATTTTTCTCAGTTTCCTTTTCATTGTGGATCAGGAAGCGCTCGGCATCACAGCCGGTTTGTACGGGAGTACGCTTGCGCTCGGCCTGATTTTCTCCCTCGTGGCCGGATTCGTTTTTGCTTCCGTAGCCGGATATATGGCCGGTCTTGTGGGGTCGTCGAATAATCCCGTTTCCGGAGTCACGATCGCTACGATCCTGAGCACCTCGCTGTTGCTTCTCTGGGTGCTCGGATCACAAATCAATTTCGCCGTCGACGCGACGCAAGCCACCACAGCGGCAGCCACCGCCATTCTGGTCGGTGCGGTCGTATGCTGTGCGGCGGCTATCGCCGGAGATAATATGCAGGACCTGAAAGCGGGGTATCTCGTAGGCGCCACGCCGTTCAAGCAGCAAATCATGCAGGTGGTGGGCGTCGTGGCCGCCGCCCTGGTGCTGGCGCCGATTCTGGACCTGTTGTTCCAGGCATACGGCCTTGGCGATGTGTTCCCGAGAGAAGGTATGGACCCGTCGCAGGCGCTTCAGGCTCCGCAAGCCACGCTCATGAGTTCGGTCGCGGACGGGGTATTCCGGCAGAACCTGCCATGGAACATGATCATAGCCGGCGCGCTCATTGCCGCGGTCATCATCGCCATGGACAAGTACCTGGAGCATCGCGGCGCCGAATTCCGCATGCCGGTGCTGGCCGTCGCCGTCGGCATTTATTTGCCGCTGGAATTGACCGTCCCCATTTTCATCGGCGGACTGGTGGCCTTTTTCGCCAACCGTTCTTTGCGCCGGCGCAAGGATCAGATCGGTGGCGAGGCCGCGTATGAGGAAGCCGTGCAGCGGGCGGGCCGACGGGGATTGTTGTTCGCCTCCGGGCTTATCACGGGCGAGGCCCTCGTAGGTATCCTGCTGGCCATCCCGTTCGCTGCCGCGCAGAATACGTCTGTCCTCCAACTGGCGCCGGAGGGCTTCGAACCGGTGGCCAACGCCCTCGGACTGGTTGCGTTCGGCTGCTTCATTATATGGATGTACCGCGTGGCCAAGCGCACCTGACCGGAAGGACGCCGCACGCTACACATCCGACCCCATCAGGCACTACCGGCCTTAATGACCACCTGTTTGAACCTATGAAACTCGTTTATTTCGGCCATTCCGCTTTCCAACTCGAAACAAGCGGCGCCACACTCCTCGTGGACCCCTGGATCACCGGGAATCCGCGCGCAGCGGGTGTTATATCCCCGGACGAACTGAACCCGGACGTCATCTTTCTTACGCATGCCCATCAGGATCATCTCGGGGATGCGCCGGAGATCGCCACACGATCAGGGGCGCTCGTGGTCAGCAATTTTGAAATCACCAGTTATTTTTCGAGGGAGCACGGACACGACCACGTACTTGCCATGAATACGGGCGGAGCCTGGACCTTCGATTGGGGGAAAGCCCACCAAACCTATGCCCGCCATTCGTCGTCCTTTCCGGACGGGGGGTACGGAGGCAATCCCAACGGGTTCGTGTTCGAAATCGAGGGCAAGTCGGTGTATGCCGCGGGAGATACCTGCGCCTTCGCCGAAATGGAATGGATCGGCGACGATTTCGAGCCGGATCTCGCGCTGCTGCCGATAGGCGATTGCTTTACCTCGGGTATTCGCGATGCGGTGCGCGCAGCCAGATTGCTGCGTCCCGGGCTCACCGTGCCGGTGCATTACAATACGTTTCCGCCTATCGAGGTAGACGTGAGCCAATGGGAGCAACTTATGGACGAAGCGGGTTTCGCTACGCGGGTGCTCGAACCTGGAAATGTTCTCGAAATATAGGATACGCTGATCAAAACCACTTCGCCCAGCCTGTCAGTGCATTATAACCGGACACCCCCGTGAAGCTCGGCATCATCTCGGACACGCACGGCTATTTTCATCCGGCGATTGAAACATACTTCAACGGGGTGGATCGCATCCTGCATGCCGGGGATGTCGGAGGAGTAGACATTCTGGACCGACTCGAAGAGATTGCGCCCGTACAGGCCGTCTGGGGAAATATGGATGGTCCGGGCATCCGTTACCGCACCGTAGAAGTGCTGCGAACCGAAGTGGACGGCGTACGCATTTGCATGACACATATCGGGGGAAGCCCGGGACGCTGGGACTCCCGGATCGCCAAAGCGCTCGCCGCCGACCCCCCGGATATCTTCATCTGCGGGCACAGCCACATCCTGCGCATCGAACGGGTGCGCAATCCCCCGAATATGCTGTACCTTAACCCCGGGGCAGCCGGTCGTCAGGGATTGCACCGGGTCAAGACGTGCGTATTGCTGGAAATAGCCGAGGGGCGCGCCCGGAAAGCAGATGTCGTGCACCTTGACGACAAACCGCCGCAGGATCCTTCGCGCTGATGAGTACTGATTCGGATACATCTTCCATGCGAAGCGAACGGTTCGACCTGCGCGCGCTGTACGAGACGAGCCGTCTTTTGAGCACATCTCTCGATCTGCAGTTCGTGCTGAACAGTTTGCTCCTGACGGTCATGAGCAAATTGCTGACGACCCAGAGCGCTGTGCTGATGCGCGATCCGGTCGAAAGCGGATACCGCGTGGCCGCCATAAGAAACGTAAAGACCCTCGAGGAAGGGGCTGTCCTCAAGGTGCCCGGGATACCGGAGGATACCGTGCTGACGGCGGATCAGGTACCGAAAAAATTGCTGGAACACGGCCTCGAACTGGCGGCGCCGATCCGTTTCGGGAGCCGGGAAATCGGCATCCTGGCCGCCGGAAAAAAAGCGACAGGCGAGCCGTACACCCCGTTCGAATTGGAGTTTGTCCGATCACTTGTGCATATGTCCTCCACGGCAGTGCACAACTCGCTGATGGTGGAAGAACTGCAATTAGCGAACCGCGACCTCGATGCAAGAATTCAGGAGTTGAACACGCTGTTCGATCTGTCGCAGGAATTCAATGCAACCATTGATCGGGAACGCCTTGTCAAGTTGCTGTCCTTCGCCCTGATGGGGCAGCTCCTGGTATCCCGCCATCTGTTTATGGTGCGCCGGGACCGGACGAATGAAGACCATGCCGGTATGTTCGTAACCGCCTCCGGAGGCTTGACGGAGCAGCTTGCGCCCGCACTGGCGGAGCAGCTCTGCACACTGGAGCAGCTCGTGCTTCTGGATAACGACTCGGCGCCGACCGGCGACATGCCTTCTGCTTCTGAAGCGGTTTCCGACGATACATGCCAGGGGCTCCGCGACCTCGGGTTGATGCTGGCGCTGCCCCTGAAACACCAGGGGGCGCCTTGCGGCGCGTTATGCCTTGGCCCCAAACGAAGCGGGCAGCCTTATACCTCTGCAGATATCGAATTCCTGTCCGCCCTCGGGAATCTCACCCTTGTTTCTGTGCAAAACTCGTTTCTGGTCGAAGAACAGATCGAGAAAAAGCGGCTTGAGGAAGAAATGCGCATCGCGCGGCGCATCCAGGAACGCCTGTTGCCGCAGGAAACGCCCGATATAGGGCACTACGAAGTGGCGGCGCTTGCCAGACCGAGCCGCCTCGTAGGAGGCGACTACTACGATGTCGTGCGGCTCAAGGACGAACGGCTCCTGCTCGCTATTGCCGACGTGACGGGAAAAGGCACGCCGGCGGCGCTGCTCATGGCAAACCTGCAAGCCAGTCTGCGTGTCGTACTGCCCATGGACATGACGATCGAGCAGGCTGTGGGACATATCAACCGCGTCATATGCGAGAATACCGATACGGACCGGTTCATTACGTTCTTTATGGCCATCCTGCATATTGATTCCGGGCACATGGAGTACGTGAACGCCGGACACAATCCACCCATGGTCGTACGACAAAACGGCTCCATAGAACTGCTGGATAAGGGGGGGCTGCTCCTGGGCGTGATGGACCAGATCGGCTACGAGCACGGCACGGTCAAACTGGACCCGGGCGACATCGCCGTGCTGTTCACAGACGGCGTGACGGAGGCCATGGGAGCCGCCGGCGAGGAGTACCACGAAGATCGCCTCGAGGCTGTGCTGAAGCGAGTGCACACCCGGTCGGCGGCGGATATCGTAGATCTTGTCCATAAAGACATTGCCGAATTCACGGGAAACATCGAGGAATTGTCCGACGATCTCACCATGCTGGTAGCCAGACGGATCGTGGAACCGGAGCCATCGGCATAATCGCGCAAGCGGCGCGAAAAGGCTCGAATCTCAGCGCCGCATTACGTATCATTACAGAGACGTTCCTTTCTGCATCTTCTCCGCTCAACCTGTCGCTTTGCCATGAAATTCTTCGTAGATACTGCGGATCTGGAGGAAATCCGCGAGGCCGCATCCATGGGGGTACTGGACGGCGTAACCACGAATCCGTCGCTCATGAAAAAGGCGGGCAACGTCAATTTTCACGAACACATATACCGGATTTGCGAACTGGTGGATGGAGATGTCTCTGCGGAAGTTACCGCCGTCGATTACGCCGGGATCATGGAGCAGGCGCGGCAACTGGCGCCCATCCACAAAAATGTGGTGGTGAAAATCCCGCTCATTCCCGACGGCATCAAGGCATTGAAAACCTGTTCGGAAGAGAGCATCCGGACAAACTGTACGCTTTGCTTCTCATCCACGCAGGCGCTCATCGCCGCCAAGGCGGGCGCCACGTACATCAGCCCTTTCATCGGACGACTCGACGACATCTCCTCAAATGGAATGGAGCTCATCGAGCAGATCGTCCGGATATACAGGCATTACGGATTCGCCACAGAGGTGCTGGCTGCATCGATTCGGCACCCGTTGCATGTGGTCGAGGCAGCCCTCATCGGTGCGGACGTAGCCACGATGCCGCTCGGCGTGATCAAAAAGCTGCTCCACCATCCGCTGACAGACATCGGCCTCGAGCGGTTCCTTGCCGACTGGCGGGAGTACGAAGCCGCCTCCGTCACGCCGTAACACCGGGTACGGATGCATTTCGTTTCTCTGGGGAAAACAGAGGCCATCGGCGCCAGTTGCCATCTTGCGCTGATCGGGAATACAGGCATCCTCATCGACGCAGGAGCCGACCCCGACGAGGAAGGACCGGCCTCGTTGCCGGATTTCGACATGATCCACAAGCGGTCCGACTGGCATGTGGATCATGTGCTGGTTACGCATGCGCACCATGATCACATCGGCTCGCTGCCGGTGCTGGTCCGCCACTTCCCGCATGTGCGCGTCCACATGACACGCGCTACGCGAGACCTGACGGATTTTGTGCTTCCCGCTTCCGCGCGATTGCAGCGGCGCAAACTCCAGGAGGGCAATTCAATCCATGCGCCCCTGTTCAAGGAGGAAGAACTGGAAGAACACCGTTTTCTGTATGCGCCCCACGACCTCAATACGGATTTCGACGTAACCGGGCTTCGCGGCCAATGCGAAATCACGGCACGCTTTTACCATGCCGGGCATGTGCTGGGCGCAGCCGGTACCCTTTTGTCCTGGGAATCGGAGGGACGAATCCGCCGGGCGTTTTACACGAGCGACACCAATCAACACCCTCAATCCATTGTCCCGGGAGGAGATTATCCGGAGCCCCCTGTAGACATACTGATTCTCGAATCCACCCTCGGGGCGGATCCCGGCGCTGAGTTGACCACCCGCAAGTCCGAGGAAAAGAAATTTGCCGACGCCCTGGCGAATGTGCTGGCCCGCGGCGGCACGGTGCTCATTCCTTCGTTCGCTTTCGGACGCGCCCAGGAAATTCTTGCCCTGATTCACCGGTTCAAGGAAATGGAGCGGATTCCTTTCGACATTCCGGTCTATACGGCCGGCTCCATGCGGGCCTTTGCGGATATCTATGACCGCACCCGCTTCAACACGCCGCGCCTCGACGAGGAATTCAGGGTATTCGACGTAGAGCAGATGCGCCTTCCCCGAAAGCCGGCTTTGCTCAACAATGCATTGCAGGGACCGGCTATTCATCTGGCGGCCAGCGGCATGATGTTCGAACGCACCACATCCAATGACCTTGCGCGGCGACTGGTAGAGGACGAAAAGAACGCGATCTTTCTGGTAGGATTCGCCAAGGAAGATTCTCCGGCGGCCCAGCTTATGGCCGCAGCGGAGGAGGGCGACGACACCGAGGTGCAACTCGACCGGATGAAACCGGCGCAACCCGTCCGTTGCGAAGTCCGGCGGTTCCGCTTCAGCGGACACAGCCACCGGCGCGATCTCATCAAGCTGGTCGAACGATTGGCGCCGAAAACCGTCGTACTCGTGCACGGCGAAACGAACGCGAGAACATGGATGGCCGAGAATATCCGCTTTTTTTATCCGGACATCCGCGTCGTGGTCCCTGAAGAAGGGACGCCGGTCGAACTGTAAGACTTGTTCGCAAGGACTGCATGGAGGAGACACGCATGAACGACACCTTGCGGGAGTTTCGGCACGCCCTCGCTCCTCGCATTGCCGGCGAGCTGCTTTTCGATGAGATGTCGCGCGCGCTGTACGCGACCGACGCCAGCATATATCGCATGCAGCCGCATGCCGTGCTGGTTCCGCGAACGATGGACGATGTCCAGGCGGCGATCGAGGAAGCCGTCCGTTTCGAAATGCCGATACTGCCGCGCGGCGGCGGATCGTCGCTGGCCGGACAGACCGTGGCGGAAGCGCTGGTCATCGACTTTACGAAGCATCTCGACGGCATCCTCGAGATGAACGAAGAAGCGCGTCAGGTGCGCGTACAACCCGGCCTGGTGCTGGACCGGCTCAACACGGCCCTGCTGCCTGCCGGGCTGATGGTGGGACCGGACCCTGCCAGCAGCAACCGGGCGACGCTGGGAGGCATGGTCGGCAACAATGCGACGGGCGCCCATTCCATTCTGTACGGGAATACGGTCGATCATGTGCAGGCGCTGGACGTGTTTCTCGACGATGGCGCCTCCGTCCGCTTCGAGGAAACCAGCGCCGAGCGCTGGAACCAGCTCACCCGCTCAAAAGGGCGCGAAGGAGCAATCTATCAGAGCCTGGACCGGCTCTTGCAGGCAGATGCGGAAACGATCCGCCGGGACACGCCCCGGCACTGGCGCCGCAACAGCGGGTACCGCCTGGAGCATCTGCTCGATCAAGCGACCCGCAATCCGGCGCGCCTCCTGTGCGGCAGCGAGGGGACGCTCGCAATCACGAAAGAAATCCTGTTGCAGACGGTCGAGCGTCCGAAAAAGTCGGTACTCGGCGTGGTCCACTTCGCCACGTTACAGGAAGCGCTCGAATCCGTAACGACCATCCTCGAAACGGGCCCTTCCGCCGTCGAACTGTTTGACGGCATCGCCATCGAACAAACCCGGCGCGCACCGGGCTTTGCACACCGTCTCACGTTCATCGAGGGAAATCCGGAGGCGGTGCTCATCACGGAATACTTCGGCGACAGCGAACAGCAACTGACCGCCCGCCTGAACGATCTGAAACGAAAGCTCGAACGAAGCAAAGCCGGCTACGCGATCGTGCCTGCCCGCACGCCGGAAGAGGTTGCCAATGTGTGGGCCGTACGCAAGGAGGGTCTGGGCCTGATCATGGGCGTCGAAGGCGAACACAAACCCATCGCCTTCATCGAGGATGCATCCGTCCCGGTCGAGCATCTTGCGGAATACGTGGCGGCGCTCATGCCGCTTCTGAAAGGCACCCGAACCGTCCTGTATGCCCACGCCTCCGCCGGCACCCTGCACATTCGCCCGTTCATCAATACGAAGGACGCGGAAGACGTAGCGAAGATGCATGACATTGCGCAGGGATCGATGGAGCTCGTGCGGCGGTTCGGCGGAACGGTCTCGTCCGAGCATGGCGACGGACTGGCCCGCAGCGAGTTTCTCGAACCGCTCCTCGGATCGGAACTGTACCGGGTCTATCAGGAAACGAAGCGTCTTTTCGACCCGCGCGGCCTGCTCAATCCGGGTAAGATCGTCGGGGCGCCTCCCATGACGGAAAACCTGCGAATGGGGCCGAAATACGAAGCGCTTCCGATCGTGGAGCAACTGGATTTTTCCGACCAGGGCGGGTTTGCCCGATCCATCGAGTTGTGCAACGGCAACGGAGCGTGCCGCAAACTCGATACCGGCACCATGTGCCCCCCGTTCATGGTCACGCGAAACGAGCAGGATAACACGCGGGGACGGGCCAATGCCTTGCGCGAGGCCTTGTCGGGAAGGCTTCCCCCGGAAGCGCTGACCGGGAAACGAATGTATGAGGTGATGGACTTATGCATTCAGTGCAAGGGATGCAAAACGGAATGCCCCTCGAATGTGGATATGGCCCGGATCAAGTCCGAGTGGCTCGGCATGTACTGGCAAAAACATGCCCCGTCGCTGCGTACGCGACTTCTTGCGAACATGCCGCTGATGGCGCGGCGCATGAACGGAAGCGTAGCGCGCATCGTCAACGGGTTGAACAGGCAGCGGAGTATCCAGCGGCTCCTCGAACGCACCATGGGGCTATCCCCGTATCGCACGCTGCCCTCCTTCGCCGCCGAGCCTTTTACGAAATGGTTTGCGAAACAAGAGGCGAAGAAGGCCCCTGTGGACGCCCCCCTTGTGCTTCTTTTCGTCGATACGTTCAATAACTGGAATCATCCCGAAACGGCGCAGGCGGCAGCGGAATTTCTGCGCCGCGCCGGCTTCGCCGTACGCATCGCATCGGAAGCGCTCTGCTGCGGACGCCCCCTGTTCACCAAGGGATTCCTGAAAGCCGCGCGTAAACAGGCCCGGCAGGCCGTGGACGCCCTCTATCCATGGGCCAAACAGGGCATCCCGGTGGTCGGACTCGAACCGAGTTGTATTCTTACGTTCCGCGACGAAGCCCGGATGCTCTTGCCCGGAGATGCCCGCGTAGACATCCTCGCCGGGCAGGTTTTCACCTTTGAGGAATTCGTAATCGGGAAAGCGGATTCTTTTGCCGGAGCGGTGCAATGGACCGACGAAGCCCGCGAAGTGCTTCTGCATGAGCATTGCCACCAGAAAGCGCTTGCGGGAACGGCCTCAACCATGGCATGCCTTGGGCTGCCGCCGAACTATACAGTCCGCACGGTCGATTCAGGGTGCTGCGGCATGGCCGGCGCATTCGGCTACGAAGCGGAGCACTACGATCTGTCCATCGCCATGGCGG
This sequence comes from Rhodothermales bacterium, assembly GCA_965117025.1. Classification (GTDB taxonomy): domain Bacteria; phylum Bacteroidota; class Rhodothermia; order Rhodothermales; family VXPQ01; genus VXPQ01. Next base: position 2,049,815 of record OZ220746.1, on the reverse strand, counting down.
AGCGGCGCCTTGCGCCGGCTGTCCGAAAAACGCCGGAGGATACGCTGATCGCCGCCGCGGGTACATCGTGCCGCACCCAGATTTTCGATACTACGGGGCGCGAAACATTCCACCCGGCGGAAATCCTGCTCGATGCGCTTCGGTAAAGGATGCTCTGATTAGTTGCCCCCTATTCCTCCCGGCGCCAGCTATTGTTTGAAATATCCACGTCCGGCAACAGGTTTTCCGGATCGATGACGACGCGCACGACGGGGCTTTCGGTAGCAAGCGTAAAAGAAGCGGTGGTGGCGCCATTGAGCCAGGCGGTGACGGGAATCCGCCTCCCCATCACTTCGCCGGACTCCAGCTCGATACCGAGGAAAACCGGCATGGGCGCCAGCCCGTTGTCGCGCACCGTAATGGTCGTTTCGACCCCGTCCACCTGCACTTCTTCAATAGCCTGGTCAAGCGTCCAGGTTTCGTAATACCACGACCGCCAGAACCAGTCCAGATCGCGCCCGGAAACCCGCTCGAACGTATTGAAAAGGTCCCAGGGGTACGGATGCTTGTACGCCCACTCGGCAATGAACGTCCGGGTGGCTGTGTAAAACACCTCGTCGCCCAGCACCGCGCGCAAGGCGGCCAGCATCGTGGCAGGCTTCATGTAGGAAGCGATCGTAAAAGCAAGCGGCGTGGCGTGATAGCCGGAATGCCGCATGACCGCTCCCTCGATACGCTGCCGGGCCACCGTGGTGTAGATTTGCTGATCGGGGAGATAATGGTTGAGGCCCGGGTGGTAGTCCATGCGGGCATCGTTTTCGTGGAAGGTCGTGAATCCCTCGTCGATCCAGCTGAATTGCCGTTCGTTCGTACCGACGATCATCGGAATCCACATGTGGGCCAGTTCGTGCGCCGTGACGTTGTACAATGCGCTGTCGCCGCGCGCGTTGTAATCCCCCATCAGGGTCATCATCGGATATTCCATGCCTCCGCTGATGATCTCGGCGCCTTCCACGGCCGTCATGTGCGGCCACGGGTAGGCAAAGCCGGTATTCGCGGAGTGATACCGGATCGCGTGCTGCTGATACTCCGTCACGTCCGCCCAAAGAGGCGCCTCTTCGCGATAGAACGTGTTGATTCTTGTAAAGTCCTCTACCCCATCCCCGTCCCGGTCCCCGACGGATGTGCGGCCCGCCTCCCAGATGGACTGCTTCGTCGCGCTGAACGCGGCATCGCGTACGTTTTCAGCCAAAAAACGCCACCGCAACAAACCATCGTCGGTTATGGCCGTGCCCGCCTCTCCGAAATCTTCCGGACCGATCACCTGCAGCACACGATCGCTCTCCCATGCCGCACGCGCCCGATCGAGGATGAGCGGCGCCAGCACCTCTTCGGGATTCTGTAATTCGCCGGTCGAAGCCACAATCCACCCCTCGGGAATCTCGACCGTGATGTCGTAATCGGCGAACCCGTGGTAAAACTCGGACATGCCCGTAAAATCCTCGGTGTGCCAGCCCGCCACATCGTCGTACACCGCCATGGTCGGATACCAGTAGGCGAGAAACAGCAGGTTATCCCGATCGCGCCCCATACGTCCTCCTGCACCGACACGCGGGATGTTGAAACGCCATTCGATATCGATCGTCACGGTTTCCCCCGGCGCCACCGGCTGCGGCAACGTCAGGATCATATTGGTCCCGTTGATCTGGTAATGCGGTCCTTCGAAAAAGGTGCCGAACGGCAATTCCTCTCCCTGTACAGCCACGCGCCGGATCACCATGCCCCCGGTGACTTCCGCCGCTTCGGCGCGGCGTACGCCCGGCAGATGGAAATTTTGCGTGATCTCCAGATAGAGCTGGGGAAGCGTAGCAGGCGAATGATTCGTGTAGGTAATGGCGCCGTTCCCGTCAAGCAGGCCGGTCACGGGGAAAACACGGGCGTTCAACACATAGTCCGTCTCCTGCACCCAGTAATTCAGGCCGGGTTCTCCGGTGCCGGAACGCGTTCCCTGAAGGACCGCCTGCTGGTAGTTGCCGGGAGGCGTAATCTCCCAGGGAATGGGCCGATTCGCCACTTGTTCGATATGTGTGGTTTGCGCTACCCCCGCAAGATTGGGCGCCGCGCACCCTGCAAGAAGCATGATGCAGCCCGCCGCAAAAAATGGAGCCAATGAGACGCGATAGGGCATGAAACGTGCTCCTTGCGACGGGTTGTATGAAATGAGATTACGCGCGGGTAAATGACGACGCTATCGGCGGTTTGCCGGGCGATCGGTTTCCTGTGCCGGCGATTCCTGCCAGGCCGCAAGGCTTTCGGCAAGGCTCCACAAGCCCAGCGCCTCCTTCAGCTCCGGATCGATTTCCTTATAGATGCCATACCACGCCTTGTAACCGAAGAGTTCCTGAGCAATACGCCCGCGCAGATACACTTCCAGCGTCTCGCGATGCGTATGCAATGCGTCCGCCATAACCGCCTGCGTACTGTCCGCTTCTTCGGAAACCTCTGTCACCGGATCATCGGAGTCGGTATCGGTGGCGTGCTCTACAAAAGCCGCCCAGAGTTCATCGGATATATCGAACGCAGAGGTAAATTCGGCTTCCCGGTCACGCCATCTTTCCCGCACGCGCTGTTCATTCTGCCGGAACCACTGCCGGGCAAAGCTCCTTTCGAGACCGCGTCCCAGTGCAGCACGCAAGGCCGGGGTGGTATCCGGCTTCACGATGTAATCGGGAAGAATGCCGCCGCCGCCGAACACGTCGCGGCCACGGGCGGTTTTGAAACGCAGCGAATCAGGGATGCCATCCGAATACTCGCCGGGGCGATACGTCGCCTCCTCCAGCGAAGCAAACTTCTCTTCGTAATAATCTTCCTGGTCGCCGTCCTTGTACGGGGTCTGGATGAGTCGTCCCGAAGGCGTGTAATAACGCGCGACCGTCATTTGGAGAATACTCTGGTCCGGCAGCGCAAACTGGTGCTGAACGAGTCCCTTGCCGAAGGTGCGCTGCCCCACGATGAGCGCGCGATCATGATCCTGCAGGGCGCCGGCCACGATTTCGCTGGCCGAGGCCGAGTAGGCGTTCACCAGCACGATAACCGGCTCCTCTTCGAGAATGCCGGTGCGCCGCGTCCGGTAGGTGCTGGTCGTTTCCGGTCGGCGGCCCCGGGTATATACCACCGTTTTACGCCCGGGCACCATCTCGTCGACAATCTCTATGGCTTCATTCATATACCCGCCGGTATTGGACCGGAGGTCCAGCACCAGCCGCTCCATGCCCTGATCTTTCAACGCCCGCACATGCTCTATGAACTCGTTGTAGGTCTCCTGGGAAAAACGCGACACGCGAAGGTATCCCGTCACGTCATCCACCATGTATGAGGCATCCACCGTATACAGTGGAATCGCATCCCGCGTGAGCGTGAATTCCAGCGGCGCACGCGTTCCATGCCGCTGGATAGTGACCTCTACCTGCGTTCCGATCTCTCCCTTCAGCCTCGAGGTAACCTCGTCTTCCGACAGGCCCACCGCCGTGGAATCGTCAATGCGGATAATGCGATCTCCAGCCATCAAACCGGCCCTTTCGCTGGGACCGTCCCCGATGACGGACATCACCCGCACGGTGTCATCCCTCAGATCCTCGTCGTTACGGGTAATTTCAAACCAGATACCGATACCGCCGAACGATCCCTGAAACCGCTCCTGCATATCCTGCGCATCTTCGGCGGAAACATAGATGGAATGCGGATCCAGTTCGTCCAGCATGCTCGTAATGGCCTCTTCCGCCAGCGATGCCGCGTCGACGGGTTCGACATACTGCCTGTTTATGAGCAGAAACGCATCTTCGAGTTTGCGAAGTTGCGCCATGGTATCCTCCCCGATACGTACGGACCCGATCGTGAGTCCGAGCAGCACGCCCGCCAGAAGAAGTGCCGTTACGGGAAAAATCCGAAATCGTTTTGGGGAAACGGACATAATGTTTAAACGTGCTGCGGCAAGGCATTGCACCCCGAATGTATCCTGTACGAGACCATTTTCGTAAAGTGCCCATTCGGGCGCGAATAATTTATCATCGCAACTCCGACGACGCCTTGTCGTACCTTAATGATCGCAGGACCGCTCCACGACGCCTGCACCCTTTCCTTACCGATCATTAATTCGCAGTGTGATGCGCAGCAAAGGAACGATTGTCCTTCTTAGTGTTGTTCTTATCGTGCTCTTCGGCGGGTGCATGGGATGCAATGCATACAATGGCATGGTCGAGAGCGAAGAACTCGTCGAGCAATCCTGGGCAAATGTCGAAACGCAGTACCAGCGGCGCGCTGACCTGATTCCCAATCTGGTCAGCACCGTACGCGGGGCCGCCGACTTCGAGCAGGAAACGCTCCAGGCGGTCACGCAGGCGCGGGCCGAGGCGACTTCGATCCGACTGAGCGTGGACGATCTGGAAGACCCTGCCCGCTTGCGCGAGTTCGAAGCAGCGCAAAGCCGGCTGGGCGGCGCGCTGGGCCGACTGCTCGCCGTTTCCGAGAATTATCCGCAACTGCGCGCTACAGAATCTTTCCGGGATCTGCAAGCGCAACTCGAAGGCACGGAGAACCGGATTAACGTGGCCCGGCGCGATTACAACGAATCGGTGCGCCGCTACAACACACAGATACGCCGTTTTCCCGGCGCTGTGTTCGCCTCCATATTCGGCTTTGAACGACGTACCTCCTTTGAAGCGGAAGCAGGAGCCGAAGAAGCGCCCACCGTCGACTTTTCCTCCTGATACCGGATGCACAGGCAGTGCGACACCACATGCGCGGAGCAGAGCATCCCGCCAGGCCCCCTTGCCCGGCGCCTGACGGACATGCTTCCGCAGATGCTGTTTCTGGCGGGGTGGTTTCTGGCGGGATTGCTCCCCTTCAGCGTAGTGCACGCACAGGGAACCGTGGATGTGATTCCTTCCACGAACCGCCTGGTGACGGATCAGGCTGACCTGCTTACTTCTTCCGAAGAGCGAAGGTTGACCGCCAAACTGACCGCGTACGAGGATACCACCTCCACACAGATCGTTGTTGTTACGATTCCGTCGCTCGAAGGCGTGCCCGCCGCAGAATATGCACTGGCTCTGGGCCGTAGTTGGGGCGTAGGGCAGGCGGGGCAGGACAACGGCGTGGTGATCCTCGTGGCGCGCGACGACCGGGAAGTGCGTATCGAAACGGGCTACGGCCTCGAGGGCGCCATCCCCGATGCGGTGGCGGCCCGCATTTATCGCAACGTCATGGTGCCGTACTTCCGCGAGGGACGATTCTATGAGGGAATTTCCGGCGCCGCGGACCTGCTGATCGCTGCGGCGGCCGGCGAATTTACCGCAGAGGAAGCCGCGCCGAGGCGCGCCGGGAGACCCCCGATCGACCCGTCCGCACTGATGGGATTGTTCATCCTTGTATGGTTCATCATCTCTTCCATTCGCCGGCACAGGGGTGGAAACGATGGAGGCAAGCGCTACCGGCGCCATGGGTACGGTCCCCACTTCATTGTCTGGGGAGGCGGATTCGGAAGCGGCGGCGGATTGGGCGGCGGTCTGGGCGGAGGAGGCCTGGGGGGCGGATTCGGCGGATTTGGCGGCGGCGGGTTCGGCGGCGGCGGCGCAGGAGGCGGATGGTAAACCTGTCCGGTAATTTTTCAAGGCATGGCCGCCCGGAGGACCTGCCCCGGCAATATTTCTCCCGTCATGATGCAGGCTGACCGGCTACACGCGCTGCAAGCGTTCCACGAAGAAGACCCTGACGATGCATTTGTCCGGTTCGCGCTGGCGCAGGAATACCTCAAGCGTGGAGACATCGAGGAGGCGCTTCGTTTTTTCGAGGGCCTCGTTTCCAAAGATCCCGAGTACGTGGGCACATGGTACCATCTCGGGAAACTGTACCAGGAACTGGGCCGGAGCGAAGACGCCGTACGGACCTATACCCAAGGCATTGCGGTCGCGGGGCGGCAGCGCGACACCCATGCGCAGGCCGAACTCCGGGATGCCCTGATGCAGATAGAAGGAGTGGGGTTCGACGATTGAAATCATGACCGGTGAAGCCATATACCAACCCGGCGTCTGGAAAGCGTATCACAACGCCTCCCGCTCGGCCACCTACGGGTTTCTGGCCGCGCTCCCCCTGCTGATTCTGTACGAGTTCCTGATCGTTTTTGCGAACCGCAGCGCCGTGGCGCAGGTCCGCGTTTCGTCCGAGATGTGGCTCAAGCAGTTGCTGCTGCTGGTAGGGGACCACGGCCTGACAGCCTTCGGAATCGCCGTCCTGCTCGCCGGGATCGCCGTGTTCTGGTACGACCGCAAGAAAAAGGTGCCCTTCAATCCCCCGTACTTCCTGTGGATGTTTCTCGAAAGCACGGTGTATGCGGTAGTGATCGCAGTGATCGTGTCCGGACTGGTCTCTGCGATCCTGCCGGCCCTGGCGCAATCCGGACCCGGGGAGGGACTCGCCATGAAACTGGCGCTTTCGGTCGGAGCGGGCCTGTACGAGGAGTTGCTGTTTCGCGTGCTGCTGGTAGGCGCCCTGTTCTGGGTGCTGCGCTGGTTCATGGGAGACCGGGTACTGTCCTATATCCTGGCCGCGGTCGCCGGGGCCTTTCTCTTCAGCCTGGTGCACTACATCGGGCCGCTGGGCGATACGTTCCGCCTGAACTCGTTCCTTTTCCGGATGCTTTTCGGGCTGGCGCTGAACGTCCTGTTCCTCGTGCGGGGATTCGGCATCGCCGCCTGGACACACGCCCTCTACGATGTGATGGTGATGGTCGTGCTGGACGGGTAGGTTTTCCAATGCGCAAGAAGAGGGTTGCGGGCGTATGCGCAGTATATCGCTGAAAAAGTGGTAATCCCGCTGTGCGGAAGGCCCTGAATTATACACTGCCAATTCAGACCTTCCGATCCAATGGACGGCGAGCGAATTTAAGCCAATCATGGACGCATTCGCCAAAACGGATGAGGCAGTTTCGGTCATACTGACTCCCCCGCTGTGCGAAGCTCTGGAAACGGATTCCGGAACTCTGCCCAGGTCTTGCTGTCAGCAGAGGCGAGGTGCTCGTCGAGCAGGCACGCGTCGAGGCGAGCGCGCATCGCCGCCTCGTGCATCTGCTGGCCGATGAAGACGAGCTGCTGCGCGCGATCGCCGAAGCGGGGATGCCAGCCCGGCAGCTGGTCAGGTCGCTGACCAGCGGGGTGCCTCCAGTGTTCGCGAGGCACGGCCGCCCACCACATCCCGGCGGGGTTCACGTTGCTGACGCCACCGGCTTGAGCCCACTCGTAGGCGACCCGATGGTCAGCGGCGACCCAGAAGAAACCCTTCGAGCGGAGCACGCCGCTCCAGTTCTCGTCGTCGTGCAGAAACGCCCACAGCTTCTCGGCGTCGAAGGGCTGCGACGTCCGATAGGTGAAGCTCGATATCCCGTACTCCTCGGTCTCCGGCGTGTGCTCACCCTGAAGCTCTCGAATCCAGCCGGCGGAGGTCGCCGCCTTCTCGTAGTCGAACAGACCTGTGTCGAGCACGCATTCGAGCGGGACCTGTCCGCGCGTCGCCATGAGGACCTTCGCGCGGGGGTTGAGCGCTTTCACGATGGCCTCGACCTCGAGAGCCTGATCGTTGCTCACGAGATCGAGCTTGTTCAGCACAATGACGTCGGCGAACTCGATCTGGTCGATGAGTAAATCGGTCACCGTCCGGTGATCTTCTTCGCCCAGCGACTCACCGCGGTCTTGGAGCGTCTCGGCGGCGTTGTAGTCCCGCAGGAAGTTCGCCGCGTCCACGACCGTGACCATCGTGTCGAGACGCGAAACCTGACTCAGATTCACACCGTTTTCGTCCTCGAAGGTGAAGGTCTGCGCGACGGGAATGGGCTCCGATATCCCCGTGGACTCGATGAGCAAGTAGTCGAAACGCCCCTCCTGCGCGAGCCGTGAGACCTCTGCGAGCAGGTCATCTCGCAGCGTGCAGCAGATGCAGCCGTTCGACATCTCGACCAGCTTCTCCTCGGTTCGCGAGAGTTCCGCACCGCCGCGCTCAACGAGCGCTGCGTCGATGTTGACCTCGCTCATGTCGTTCACGATCACCGCGACGCGCCGGCCCTCCCGGTTGTTGAGTACCTGGTTGAGGAGTGTGGTCTTTCCCGCTCCGAGGAAGCCCGACAAGACGGTGACGGGGAGGCGTGAATGGTTGGAACTGATCTCTTGGCTCAGGGGCATCGAAGTCCTCGTCTGGTTCATTAAGGGATGCACTGCGTCGGGTCATCGGGGTTGAGGCGGTAGCCCGGCCGTGCACGTGGGCGCGGCCACCGCACTCTTCCTGGGAATAGGCGGGCATGTAGAACGACCGGGCTTGGTGTATTTCGATGACAAACGGCGGATATTACGGACTTTGTTCAGGGCGGGCCAAGGGACGTGGACAAGTTGTGGACAAGTAGGCCGATTCGCGCAAGCGGACACCATTCCCGCCGCCGCATGGATCAAGCCCGGACGTCAGCAACGAAAACCGGGGGGTAAAGCATGGTCATTCGTTATCCAATCACGAGCGAGGTGCAGAATGCATTGCAACGTTTCCCGCGCATTGCGGAAGAGATCAGAAGTAAACTACCCGGATCCGGTCGGAGCGAATTGGAAATTGTCCGCCTGCTTGGCAACACGGAAATTCCGGATAGTCCGGCAAGGAAAAAAACCTCTCTCCTACTCCATTTCTTCCTCGTCCTCTTCCCCATCCATTGCTTCCTCACTCCATCTCTTCCCCGTCCCCTTCTCCCGACGGATCAATCCGCGTCCAGACCTCTTCGAGACGGAAATCGAGAATGTGGCCTACATGGTACCACGTATCTCCTTCGATGCGGGCTTCAAAGACGACGGACTGCCCCGCCAGCCCCGCAGAACTGTGCCAGGTGATGTGCTCGGTGTACGTGTCCCCGTCGAATGTATAGGTACCCCCGCCGGCGAAAACTTCCTCGTCCAGGATCTGCCGTCCGAAGGCGAAGTGCGTGGAGTTGAGGATCTTGATGGTATACGGTATCTGATCGGTCCGGTCCACGGTGCTGTCCGGATACACGGCGTGCTGGGAAACCATTTCCCACGTTCCTTCGAGCGGGTTGGCCGGAAGCTGGCCCAGCGCTCCGGATACGGCGAACAGGGAAACGATACCGATAAATACTGCGCGTCTCATACAGGAACCTCCATGTCTTTGCGGGGGAGCATTGCAAAGGCATATTACGCAAGCATTTATTCAATAACAATTCACGCCAGGGAAAATGGCGCGCTTTGCTATTTCCCGCAATGCAACGGTACCACGGACCCTTGCGGATCGCCGTATGAATAACCCGCCGGCGGCTATCCCTTAAGAGTGCAGCGCGAAACCGGCGCCCTGCGGATCCACGCAATGGGCAATCCATCCCCCGCCGGGCACTTCCATCGGCCCCATGACCACCCTGCCGCCGTGTTCCGCAACATCTTCGACGCTCCGGTCAATATCTTCCACCAAGATATATAACGCCCACCAGGGGGGCGGAGGACCCGGCATGCTGTCGAGTTTGGTGAATATGCCCCCGTAGACAAGATCGTTCTGACCGTACATGCGATAGATGCCTGAATCGCCCATATCCATTTCGCTCGTGATCTCCCAACCGAACAGGGCCTGGTAGAAATCGAAAGCGGCCTGGTAATCCGAGGTGGCCAGTTCGTGCCAGGAAAACTCGCCGACGCCCGGCTGCGCTTCCATGTCCGGCTCTCCCGTGGTCGATGCGAAAATCGCAAAAACGCCGCCCTGCGGGTCGGTGGCTATGGCGAAGCGGCCCGCACCCGGAATGTCCTGCGGCGCCACGTGGATATTTCCCCCCAATTCCCGGATTTTTTCGACCGTCTCATCCACGTCCGGCGTAGAAATGTACGGAAGCCAGTGGGGCGGAATCTCCCCCATTTCCGGCTCGATCTCCATGAGGCCGCCGAAGGGCATCCCCTTATTGGTGAGCATCGTGTAGGGCCCGGGGCCGCCCTCGAAGGCCTCGGTTCCCCAACCGATGATGTTTCCGTAAAAATCTATTGCCGCTTCAGTGTCGTTGGTGATCAGGTCGTACCATACGAAACGACCCGATTGCTGGTGTTTTGCCATGATTGCGGTGCCGGACAGCGTTTTGTGAAAGAAATACGGGACAAAAAACAAACCGGACGGATACACCCGTCCGGCTCGACCAGGGCCTGTTACCACTATGCAGTGGAGCTAAGCGGAGTCGAACCGCTGACCTCTGCAGTGCGATTGCAGCGCTCTACCAACTGAGCTATAGCCCCATTGCGTTAAGGATATTCTGATCAAAACCACCTCGCTCAGCGCTTCACGTTCGTGCGTGAAGCTCAGAGTATCCTTAAGGCTATCCGAACGAGGTTCGGCGCGGTGCGGTTCCGGGGGGGTGGGGGCGAGGTGCTACCGGCGGAACCAGAAATGTCTCCCCAGTTGTCTTTCGCGTTCCAGAAAGACATCCTTGCGATTGCCTGTCGTCTCGTCAACCGGACGAACCCAGTACCGGCAACCCTTGACGCCAAAAGAAGTTGTTCGACCCACACTCTCATTGTAAATAGGTCGAGTTAGCTCCAGAAACTCCCGGGGCGAATATATCCGTCCGTTTTCGATGTCCGACAGATATGGCATAGCCGGGTCATCGCGGCGATGGGGCGGCGCAATATCGAACAAACGAATCCCGCTGTCCGTCAACACGGCCCGGAAGATATACTCGGGGTTGTTTTCGGCGTCGAGCCAGCATGGGGGCGGATCGATACCCCGCCCGCCAAGCAGTTGCTCAACCTGCGCTTCCCGGAACTCCGCCCTATCAATAGCCTCGTCGCGTTCGCGTTCGCGGGCGGCAAGACGGTCCTGCATGGACGAGGCCCGCATTCGCTCTTGTGCAGCCGTCGCACGCAACGCACCGGGGGCCGTACTGGAGGCATTGGCCAGACTATCCCACATCGCCTGCCCCGTCTCCAAAGACAAAATAATGTCGCGGGCAACCTCCAGCGAATCGGCCAACCTGTCTGTGCGAGCGGCCTTTTTCAACATATCGTCGGCCAGCGAGTCGGCCCATGCATCTGCATGCGCAGGCTCTCGCAGCGTCTCGTCCGCTTCGTCTGCATAGTTCGCCTCTGTCGGGTCCATACCCTGGCGACTCGCAATCGCCTTACGAACCGTCTCACCGATTTGCTGAGCCTCATTTAACTCCTCGTTTAACGATTCTCGCTGACGCTCCAACTCCTGAACAGCATCGCTGGCCTGTGACAGCGAATCCTTCAGTATCTCGATATGCCCGGCCTGTTGCGCAAGTTCATTCTCCAGTTGATCGGGACGATCATTACTCGCAAGCATTTGCTGAAATTTTTCGATCTCCGCGCTGCGGCGAATGCTGTCTGCCTCAAGCGCTTTGATGGAGTCTCGCACATGGTCCAGTTCCTCTCTTAACCGGCGGGATTCGCGTAACCAGGCATCCGTATTGATGTTCGATGGAGCCATGCTTTCAAGCGTGTGCCTGGTAAAAGCATGATCCACCCGCTCCTCCTTCAGATTGTCCTCCGCAACCTCCTTCGCATCATTCGCATCTCTCAGCAGCTCTGCACAGACCAGTAACAGGATGAACACAATGATGCTAAAGGTCTCGGCCATCGTCAGACCCAGCGCCAGACCTTTGCGGTAGTGGGTTTTTTCTGCGGGCAGCATGGGATATCATCCATCGGATTGAGCTCGTCGCCGTCGCAGCCATCCGAACAGCCGCCCCCCAGACCTTGTGGCATGCACTGCCTCCAAATCCTCCCGAATCCGCTTGCCCGCTTCTCTGGCAGCCGAGAGATCACTGCCGAGACCAGCCGTTGTTTCTCGCAGATCGGCAACGTTATCCGTCAGTTGACTGGCGTCCGTCGCGGCCTGGCGCAAAGGCTTGGCCACTTTCTCGGTAGCGGTACGCATATTTTCGATCGCTTCGCCGGTATCGGCAATTCCTTTCGAAGCCCCCTCGCCGTTCTTCGCAACGACTTGCAGCGCGGCTTCCAGGCGGTCGAGCGCATCGGAGAAATTGGTCAAATTGGCGCCCACCTGCCCGATTCGCCGACCCGCGGCCTCCAGCTCCGCAAAGGCCCGTGAGCCAACGTCCGCCTTTTCTCCAAACTCCGAGATCGTTTTGCCAGTCTGTTCAAGAGGACTTCGCAGTCGGGAAACCAGCGTGGACGCATCGGCTAACGTGCGTTCAAAATCGGCGACGCCGTTCGTAAAGTGATTTCCGTCAAGAGCCGCCAGCGTCGATCGGGCCTGTTCCAGCACTCCGCCGAATCTGTCGCATTCGTCATTCAGCCGGGCAATGCGCTTGCTCATGTCGTGCATGGGCCCGGTCATCCGGGAAGCCGAAGAGGCTATCTCGTTCGCGGCCTCCCGGAATGCGCCGGCGCCCTGCGCAAGGTCCTTCGTAATTCGGGCAAAATCATCGAGGGAACCGTCCACCGCTTCGGCGGCGTCCGAAATTCTGCCAAGCGTGCTCTTCCACACCTGCTCGGATGTTTCAAGGTGTCCAACAAGAGTTTCGAGGGTTTCGCCGCTGCGCATCGCCTGCCTCTTCATTTTATCAACCGCGTCTTCAAGCGTATGAACGGCGTCAGCGGCGATATCTCCCGCCGACTCTTGCCCCATGGCAAACCACACCCGCCCGGCAAGACCGAATATTGTGGTGAGCAGGGCGATACCGAAGTTGGCGATGAGCAGCGTCAGGTTATCCTCCGGCGGCGCTCTGGCAAACCTTGCCAAGACTGCCACAAGTGCAGCAAAGGTAAAAAGAAGCCCCAGATAGTAAATGCCGTCGCCCTTGGTATCCGGCGATACATGCTCATTTTGATGAGTAATCCAGCCATATACGAGCATCAATAGACAAAGAAAAATTGCACTCACCCACGGGCCTAAATTGACAAGGGGGCGAACAGCGAAAATAACGAAGAAGCCCACCGCCAAAACACCCACCCATAAACGCATATGGGATTGTCGGCTGCCTTCTCCCGCCAAAGGATTGGATATTCGCAAACTCATCCCGGTACGCTGTTCCACTGCGGCTGCCGGGCGCCTTGATCAAGGAAGTATTCGTCCCAGAACTCCCGAATGGGTCCGGCCTGGATGCGACCGGCCATGCCTCGGCGGGCAAGGAAGAAGACAGACACGTTTACACCATCCAGATCGACCCGCATAGTGGGGTAATCCGGATGTCCGGCCAACGTCATGAAATCGACCGGATCTCTGAAGAAAGACATATCCTCCGAGTGCTGCACCATATCCGAAACGAGAATCAATTGTTGCGAAAGCCGGGAATCCGGGGGCTGGAAAGCGTCCACAGCCACATCCTGAACGGTTTTCAGAATCGGCGACGTCATCGAACCGGCACCGGCAAGCAGCCCTTGCAGACGCTGGTCAAGGGGTGCAATAAAATCTTCTTCGTAGCGTCGCCGGGCAATATCCCGATTCTTGCTAAGCCCTTCAAACCAACCAATTTGATCGGGGTGCGCCGGCGCACAGATGCGAAATTCCATCCGTGCGGGCTGTCGTTCGTCCCAGGATAACTGATATAACCTGATTTCGGTGTATTCCGGAGCGGTTTCAAGCGCACGCAACACCCGGGTTCGCGCAGAGACCTGCTGCGTGTAGTGCAGCGAGTCGGAAGGATCCAGCGCAACGGCGATCTGGCCGGTCAGGTCGCTTGCGTTTTCCGGGCACAACGTCTTGGTATCCAGCGCAGGGGGCGCCGATACGGATTCATACACCGCGTAAATAATAAATAGCCCGACGACAATAATAATCGCAATCCTGCCTCGTCGATCTTTTTGCTTCTTTTTGGTCGTGCGCTTGGACATGCTACAATCCCATCATGTGGCGGCAAACTTCAATTTCGTCATGGCTTCCACATCTCCCCGGCATGTCTCGTAGCAGTCATTAATCGCCTTCAATCGATTGTTAAGAATCGCTCGTTCCCGTTGCTTAAGATTTTCGGCATAGTCGATCCCGCAGATACGCAGGAGAGGGGGCTTTTCAGGAAGCTTCCAGGCCGCCTTCCACCGCTCGTCCCAATAAGGCGGATGTGGCTGGCGCTCTTGTCGCTCCATCTGGTTGGCCGCTCGGTATATTTTAATGGCGCCCCGGCAACTTTCTTCAAGATTTGTAGCGTACGCAAGAAGATGATCATAGAGCTTGTCCCGCTTCTTGACAGCATCATCCGTCCGCTTGAATCGCTCGACGGGATCGTCGAAAGCGCTCTCCGCTTCCTCTCGAAGAGCGCCCCACGTGCTTTCAAGTTTTTCCAGAACCTCCCGACGTTTCTCCCCAAGTTCCTCTCCCGTTTTGAGCTGGTTTCGTCCCAGTTTTCCGTAACCGGGATAAGCGTCCGTCATCCTCGACAATTTCCCCGCACCGACTACACACGCGGCAAGACCGATCAGCAGGAGCAGATACGACAGAAAACCGTCCAGCCTGTACGTTCTGGTCGTGAAGAGGCACCATGCTTCCTGACTCGCTTCAATATCGCTGTCGCCCTTATAGCATGCAGCAATTTGGCGCTCCGCTTCCGTGGCTTCGACGCTTGCGGTTTCGGGCGGGTAATCGGGCGGCAGGGCATCCCGATAGTGAGCGACGGCGAAATTAAAGCAAAGCGCAGCAACTATGACCGCAACAAGTCCCAGAATACCGGCGAACTTGCGCAGGTCGCGCCGGTGTGCAATCTGCCGATATGTTAAGGCGCCCAGATAGCCGAAAACGATCACATTGACCGTGCTGATCAAGGCGGCATAAAAGACTCCTCCGACAACTCCCTCAGCCATGTTAGCCCCAAAGAAAAAGCCGTTCAGAACGGTTTCTACGGCAATCGCTCCGATGAGTATACCCCATGATTGCAGCGAACTATCGGGAACTTTCGGGGTGTGTTGCAACAAGTGTTCCGCCTTGAAATTGTTGAGTTCCCTGATCGCATTCTGGGCCTCGCTCTTGAGACGTTTCAGATCAGGTCCTTCGGTATTGATCACATTTTCCAGGTCGAGGCGCGCCTTTTCCTTATCCGGATCGGAAGCGGCTGCATCGATTGCCGCCGAGCTTGCGTCTTGATCCCGAACCGTTGCATCCGGAGAAACAGGAAGAAGAAACCCCTCGTCAATTCGTTGTTGCAGCACATCGACTTCCTTGTGGTAGTTCTCAATTCTTTGACGCAACAACTCATGGCAGTGCTGTTCGACCTGAGACTCCTCTTTATCCAAGCCGGTATGGTCTTGCTTCGGATATCCATCCTCGCCGTTTTCCTGGCCCTTCGCCTCAAGATTAAACTCCTTGGCGAGCTTCCCCGGCGTGGGAAGCTGGTTATCGGATGGGAAGGCGGGCATTGCTTTTGCCATAAGAAGTTCTCTTGAAAACCGCTTCGCCCGCTTGAGCATAAAGACAAGGCGGGCAGGGCAACGAGAAAGATTCCCCGGAGGCGCTTTCGCCCTTGATGGGAAACCCGCCTTCCTCAATAACCTGACCGTGCGCCGAAGACGCACATGCCAGCAACGCGGCGGCAAGAATGCATGCCATGCGACCAGCTACAGACACACACGAGACTATGTGGTTAGCCGGGGCGTAATCAGGCGTTTTTGCACACAGGCCTGAAGCGGGCACACCGAATCTGCGCCGAACTGCAAAATGAGTCATTCTACCGGCGGCCGGGAAAAGACCGAAAACCTGAGAATTATCGTGAAGTGTAGAATTTCGTCAATGTTGAGCAAAAATCAAATGAACATTGCATGATTTATTAGTTTAAAATATGTTTTTATCATGAACTTATGCAATAAAGCACGTAAAACACCTCTGGAACGCTGGCGCCGGCGCGCCGATGGACAGGATATCTCTCGCCCAAAGAATTCCCGCTGGCAGGCCTTCTGGGCCAAGCCGGGACGGTGCACGTCGGGGAGACAGTGCTTTCAGGTACCAACGACCGCTTTCTTTTCAGGTGTCGATCTTTGGTTCCACACCGCGCAAGTTGATCTCTTCCCCGATCTTCAAGAATGGTCGTCAAACGAACCAGATCATGGCTGTACGGAAAATCGTCGATGCCGCGGAAAATCAGCACCGCCTTGATGGCTTTCTCTGCGGCTTGCTGCGCATCGAAGCAAAGATCCTCCAGATAAGCGCCTGTTACGCGGCTCTTCGCTATCGCCAGATTGCTTCGCGCACGATTCAACCACTCCCGCGGATCGTCGGGAGGAAAACGCTCACGCTGATTCATATACCACCTTTCCTTCCTGCAACGCAGGCTTGATAACCAGCGCGTGGCTGTCCTTATAGCGCTCGATGTCCGTCGGCGTGACCACAATCACATCAACCGCAACGCCGGCGCCGTGCAGATTATCGTAAATCTTTCCCGCCAGAGCCCGGCGCTGCGCCCCCTCCTTGACGATCAGCAAGTCAAGGTCGCTGTGGGGCCCCATCCATCCACTGGCGGCAGAGCCGAACAGGATGATTTTCTCCGGCTGCGCTGCCTCGACGATGCGCCGAACGACATCGTCAAGGATGCCTTGATCAAGCATGTGTCCTTTCATCGCCCTATCCTCCTGACCGATCCAGTAGCCAACGCACAAATAGCACTATAGTGACTTTTCCGCCTCCCTGCCACGAAAAACAGGCCGGATCCGAGACAGGTTCCCGAAGTCGCCGTGCCCCAGCGCGGTCGCTCGCGTCGCAGAGCCAATCACAGTCCGGGGATATCGGACATCCCAATTCCAGGAAACGATCATCCGCCCCATTCTTATTCTCCGCAATATTTGCGTAGAATAAGAATATAAGCGCATACTGGCCGCCACCGACTTGGAGCGCACCTCTATTCACCGCAATATATGCGGAGAATAAGCAGGGGATACGTATTTCCATCCCGAAATGCACTTCCACCATGAAAATCCATAGTGTCATTTTAAATTTTCATGTATATTCAGGGCATGATACCACGCAACGAACACGAAACAGCCCTTCGCGGCCTCCTGCAGCAGTTTCCTGTCGTCGGCATCGTTGGCGCCAGACAGGTCGGCAAAACCACGCTCGCCCGGCGCCTTGTCAGCGACCGGAAGTCTCCGGTCCATTTTTTCGATCTGGAAGACCCAACGCACGAAGCGGCGCTCGCCGACCCGAAGCTCGCGCTCGAATCCTTGCGCGGGCTGGTCGTCATCGACGAAGTACAACGCCGACCCGGACTCTTTCCCCTGCTGCGGGTACTCGTAGACCGTCCCGGCAACGCCGCCCGCTTTCTCGTGCTCGGCAGCGCAAGCCCGGACCTGTTGCGCCAATCCTCGGAGACGCTTGCCGGACGCATCGCGTACTATGAACTGCCGCCGTTTCGCATGGACGAGGTCGGCGAAAATATGGCGGAAAGACTCTGGTTACGTGGAGGGTTTCCCGACTCGTTTCTTGCTGCAGACGACACGCAGAGCTTTGTCTGGCGCACCGCATTCGTCCGCACCTTTCTCGAACGCGACCTGCCGCAACTCGGATTTTCGGTTCCCGCCGAAACCATGCGCCGCTTCTGGACTATGCTGGCGCACTATCACGGCAACCGCTGGAACAACGCCGAACCCGGACGCGCCCTCGGCGCGACCAGCCCCACAATCAGCGCCTGGCTCGACATGCTCGTCGATGCGCTGATCGTGCGCAAATTGCCGCCGTGGTACGAAAATCTGAAAAAGAGACAGGTCAAGGCGCCCAAAATATATATCGGCGATACCGGGCTGCTCCATGCCTTGCTTGGAATCGACGACAGAGAAACGCTCATGGGGCATCCCAAGTCCGGCGCATCCTGGGAAGGATTCGCAATGCAGGAGATCGCCCGCATACTGGGTGTCGCCTGGGACCAGTGTTACTACTGGGCAACCCATCAGGGAGCGGAACTGGACCTTCTGATAATGAAAAACGGACAGAGAATCGGCTTTGAATTCAAGCGTACCAGCGCGCCCGCCATGACGCGCTCCATGCATTCGGCCCTGGACGATCTCAAGCTCGACCGCCTCTTCGTCATCTTCCCGGGAGATACCCGCTTCCCCCTGCACAAACGGGTAGAAGCGACAGGGCTGTCCCTTGCCTGCGCCGAAGGACTTTGACCGTCTTGATCCATCTTCTCCCCCGAACAATTCGGCCCTTCGGAGAGTAATTATTTATTGCATAATAATTTGCGGCATGAGCGTCCGGAACACCCCCGGATCGCCTCACCCGCCGCTCCGATACCACCTGAAACGGAATCATGAAAAAAGACCCCTTCGGCGCTCGCGAAACCTTCGATACGGGATCCGGCAATGCGTACCTCTACCGGCTCGACCGCCTTGCCGACCATGGCTTCGGCGGACTGGACCGTTTGCCGTTCTCTATCAAGGTGCTGCTCGAAGCAGTGATCCGGGAATGCGACGGGCGCGCCGTCACGGAACAGGATGTCGAACGCCTCGCTATGTACGACCCGAAGGGGCCGGCCCGCGAGGAAATTCCCTTCGTGCCCGCCCGGGTCCTGCTACAGGATTTCACGGGGGTGCCGGCGGTGGTGGATCTCGCCGCCCTGCGCTCCGCAGTGGCGCGGCTCGGAGGAAATACGGACGCCATCAATCCGAGGGTACCCGTTCATCTGGTAATCGACCATTCCATTCAGGTGGATCATTTCGGAACGCACGAGGCGCTCCGGCTCAACTCGGACATCGAATTTCGCCGCAACCGGGAACGGTACGCGTTTCTGCGGTGGGGGCAACAGGCCTTCGAGAATTTCTCGGTGGTGCCCCCCTCCGGCGGCATCTGCCACCAGGTCAATCTCGAATATATCGCCCGGGGCGTCTGGACGCGCCCGGAGGACGGGTTGCAGGTCGCCTATCCGGATTCTCTGGTCGGGACGGACAGCCATACGACCATGATCAACGGACTCGGCGTGCTCGGCTGGGGCGTCGGGGGCATAGAGGCGGAAGCGGCCATGCTGGGACAGCCGATCTGCATGCTCATGCCGGAAGTGATAGGATTCCGGATGACGGGCCGCCTTCCCGAGGGCGCTACGGCCACCGACCTGGTGCTGACCGTCACGCGCCGCCTGCGCGCATACGGCGTCGTGGGCCGGTTCGTGGAATTTTTCGGCCCCGGCCTCGATCACATGTCCATCCCGGACCGCGCCACCATTTCCAACATGTCGCCGGAATACGGCGCGACCATGGGATTCTTCCCCGTGGACGGGATTACGCTGGACTACATGCTCCGCACAGGCCGCGAGCCGGCGCTCATCGACATGGTGGATCGGTACGCGAAGGAGCAGGGGCTTTTCCGCACCGCGGACACCCCCGATCCGGAATTTCTCGATGTCCTGGAGCTCGATCTCGGGGAGGTCGTGCCCGGCGTCGCCGGACCGAAACGCCCGCAGGACCTTATTCCCGTGCCGGAACTCGGCAAAGCCTTCGCCGCGACGCTTACCGCCCCTGCCGGACCCCAGGGATTCGGCCTTTCTCCGGACGCGCTGACGCGCACCGGGCAGTACCGGGACGAACAGGGAAACGATATGCCCCTGCGGCACGGCGACGTGGCCATCGCAGCCATCACCAGTTGCACGAATACGAGCAACCCGTCGGTGATGATCGGCGCCGGTCTGGTGGCGAAACACGCCGTGGAACGCGGGCTTCAGGTACCGCCATACGTCAAGACGAGTCTGGCGCCCGGCTCCCGTGTCGTAACCCGCTATCTGCACGAAGCCGGGCTGCTTCCGTACCTGAATCAACTGGGATTCAATCTGGTGGGATACGGCTGCACGACCTGCATCGGCAATTCGGGGCCGTTGCCGGAACCCGTGACCGAAGCGATCCGGGAGGGCGATCTCGTCGTGGCCGGCGTACTTTCGGGCAACCGGAATTTCGAGGGCCGCATTCACCCGCATGTGCAGGCCAACTTCCTCGCCTCTCCGCCGCTCGTGGTAGCGTATGCACTGGCCGGCACGGTCGATATCGACCTGATGAACGACCCCATCGGCACGGATTCGGCAGGCGACGACGTATACCTGCGCGACATCTGGCCGTCCTCCGGAGAGATTCTCGATGCGATCCGGGAAGTCGTCACCCCCGAACTGTTCCGGGACGAATACGAAGGCATCGAAACGTCCAGCGAGACGTGGAACGCCATTCAGACGGCCGAAGGCGCTCTTTGCGAATGGGACGACGCCTCAACCTACATTCAGGAGCCGCCCTATTTTGTGGATATGGACCCGGAGACGCCCACCATCCAGGAAATCCAGGGCGCTCGGGTGCTTGCGAAACTGGGCGATTCGACCACCACGGATCACATTTCGCCCGCCGGGTCCATTGCCCGCGATGCCCCTGCCGGGAAATACCTGACCGAGCGAGGCGTGGCGCCGCATGCGTTCAATTCGTACGGCTCGCGCCGCGGAAACCACGAAGTGATGATTCGCGGGACGTTCGCCAACATCCGCATCAAAAACCTGCTCGTTCCAGGGACGGAGGGCGGCGTCACGCGGTACTTCCCTACGGACGAAACGATGTCCATCTACGACGCCGCGATGAAATACGCGGATGCGGGTGTGCCGCTGGTCGTGCTGGGCGGCAAGGATTACGGGATGGGATCGAGCCGGGACTGGGCGGCGAAAGGCACGCTCCTGCTCGGCGTCAAGGCGACCCTCGTGGAAAATTACGAACGCATCCACCGGTCGAACCTGATCGGCATGGGGGTGCTTCCCCTGGAATTCCGCGAGGGGGAAACCGCCGCGAGCCTCGGGCTGACCGGCGAGGAAACCTTCGACATCCCCGTGAACGACCAGGTGGCGCCCCGGCAGGAACTCGCCGTCACGGCCACGAAACCGGACGGAACGCAAACGACCTTCCAGGCCGTGGTCCGCCTCGACACCGACGTCGAAGTCGATTACTACCGGAACGGCGGCATCCTGCACTACGTGCTTCGGGACTACTTACGGCGCGAGCAAGTGGAGGCGTGAGGGGTGATTTGATCGGGGCAGGGCGCCCGCGGAGCTATCGGGGCCGCCTCTGCAGAACATTCCGGAAATGTCTGGGGATACCCCCTTCCCTCTTCATATCCTGACATCCGGCGCGGCGCGTTCCGCATCCAGTGCGGCGCGCCCCGTTTCCACTGCTTCCGTGGCGACCTCTTCCAGGTGCTCAAGTTCGGTCTGCCATTCGCCGTAGGCCCGCGAAGCCGACATCCATGCATGGGGAGCGTACAGCCCCCCTGCGGCTTTTCTGGCGCTTCGCTTCAACCCCCTGACTTTCCGTGTGCCCTCCCGGGCCAATCTCTGCAATTCCAGCATACGGTCGGTCCATGCCCTAATGTGGTCCTCCGAACGGTATTGCATATCGGCCATGTTGTCGGTTTGCGAAGAAATGTTCACGACAAATCTGCGCGTGTTTTCGGCGGCGAGCCGGGCGAGCCGCTGATGCTCTTGCGCCATACGGACATTGTTTTCATCTCTCAGTTGCGCAAGACCTTCGAGGTCCTCCATATACCGCACCAACTGAGCTATTTGCACCTGTGTCGTGTCCTCGACGAAAATATCCGGAGACTGCGCCCGGGTTTCAGGGACCAGTGCGACGACGGCAAGCACAGCGATGGCGATACGCCTCTTCATTCGGGTCTCATACGGTCCTGTTAGAGGACATCGTGAGAGTGAGTGGGTAAATGGGTGAGTGAGATGATCGGAAACGGTCGTAGCAACCGGGAAGCGCCCATAAAAACCGGCCAGGGCATCATACAATACATTGGATGTCCACGCGGGACAGCGGTTCCGGTTGCAGGCCCCAGCCGCCGCCGCCCGGCGTTTCGATCCGCAGCACATCGCCGGCTTCGAGCTGCCGGCTGAACTTCGCGGGCAGCGTTTCCTCTTCGCCGCCGGGCCGTATGAGCGTATTCCGTCCGCAGGCGCCGGGCGCTCCACCCTGTAGCCCCCATGGAGGCGCCTCCCGCCGTTCACTGATTACCGTAACGGTGGCGGGCCGGAGCAACCGGTAGGCGCGAACCAGACCATCCCCGCCCCGTCGCTCGCCCGCTCCACCGCTCTCCCGGCGCAGCGCATAGGTCTCGATGCGAAACGGGAACGTCATCTCCAGCGCTTCGACCGGCGTGTTCAGCGTGTTGCTCATGTGTACGTGTACGCCGCTCAGACCATCCGCCCCGGCAGAGGCGCCCATGCCTCCCCCGATGGTTTCGTAGTACGCATAGGGCGACCCGTCTGCGCGGGACCCCCCGATGGTCAGGTTGTTCATCGTGCCCTGCCCGGCTGCGGACACACGGGCCGGCATAGCCTGCGCCAGCGCGCCGAAGACCGCGTCCACGATACGTTGCGAAGTTTCGACATTGCCGGCGGACACCGCATGGGGCGGACCGGCATGCACGAGGCACCCCGGCGGAGCCGTAACCCGCACCGGCGCAAAACACCCCGCATTCATGGGAATGTCGGAGGCGGCCAGACAGCGCACCGCATAGTAACAGGCGGACTCCGTAATAGGAAGCACCGCGTTCAGCGAACCGGTCACGGCGGGAGAGGTCCCCTCAAAATCGAACGTCACGCCGTCCCCCTCGATATGGGCCGCTACCCGGATGATCGCCTCTTCCCCGTTCGGCGCTTCGCCGGGAGCAAGTTCCAGCGTATCCTCGAACCGGAAGACCCCGTCCGGCCATGGCCGGATATGCTCGCGAAGCAGGCGTTCGCTCCAGACCGGCAAATGCGCCGCATACGCTTCGACCTCGGTCGCGCCGTGCCGGTCGATCAGCGCCGCAAGCCGGGTCTCGGCCACCGAGTGGGCCGCCTGTTGCGCAGCCAGATCGCCGCGCCGCTCTTCCGGCGTGCGGACATTACGCAATACGAGCTTCTCCAGGTCGGCGGCGAGCCTGCCCTCGTTGCGCCATTTCACGGGGGGGATAATGACGCCTTCCTGGTACAATTCGCGGGAGAGCGGAAGCGATCCGGGGCTCATGCCCCCCACATCGGCGTGATGAGCCCGGCTGGCGGCAAAGAACACAAGGCGGTCGGCTACGAACACCGGAGAGATCATGGTGATGTCCGGCAGATGCGTGCCGCCTGCATAGGGATCGTTCAGAATGACCGTATCGCCGGGACGCCACACATCGATAGCGTCCAGCGCGGCTTCGAGGCTGCGCGGCATGGCGCCGAGATGCACAGGAATGTGCGCCGCCTGGGCCACCATCCCGCCATGGCGGTCGAACACGGCGCACGAAAAGTCCAGCCGCTCCTTGATATTGGGCGAATAGGACGTACGCTGCAACGTAACGCCCATTTCCTCAGCGACCCCTGAGAAACGATGCCGGTAGAGTTCGAGGAGAATCGGGTCCATCACTTTCCGGAGAAATGCAGATTACGCCAGGCATCCACTTCGACATGCCACGAGGGAGCAACGAAAACGGTCGCATCGTACTGGGCCACCACCGCCGGACCGTCGAACGCATGCCCGAAGCGCAACCGGTCGCGGTCGTACAGCGCCGCCATGACTTCCTGGCCGCTATCCAGTACAACCGGGGTTTCCCCGACCTGCGCGGCTGCGGAGGTCCCCGATGCATCGGCCCGGTCCGCATCCTGCGGAAGAGCAACTTCGGCCCCGGCTGCCGTTCCCCGCACGCGCAGCGTCACGATCTCCACGAGGGCGTCCCGCATGGCGTACCCGTACCGGCGGGCGTGTTGTGCATGGAAACGCTCCCGGGCGCGTTCGGGGTTCGCAGGGTCCATCGGGACGGTCAGTTCGTAACTCTGGCCCCGGTACCGCATATCCGCAAGGGTTTCGATGGCGGGCGTCCCGCCATCCTCCCCGGCAAAGACGTTCAGAATCCGTTCGGTTTCCTGCGCATAGAGGGCTTCGAGGCCGGTTTCGTCGTCGGGAGCCGAAACGGACGTATCGTACACGATGTCCGCCATCAACAGACCCAGCGCGCTCAGTACGCCGGGCTGCGGGGGCAGCAGAATGCGGCGGATCGAGAGCGCGTCCGCCAGTTCGCAGGCATGCAGCGGTCCGGCGCCCCCGAACGGGACCAGCGTATAGTCCTTCGGATCGTACCCGCGCTCCACGGATACGCGGCGCAAGGCGCGCTCCATCGACGCATTGGCGATCCGGACGATGCCCAGCGCCGTTTGCCGGAGAGAAAGACCCAGCGGGCGGCCCAGTTTTGCCACGGCGTCCTGCGCAGCGCCGGCGTCGAGGACGAAATCGCCCCCGAGAAACCGGTCGGGCAGGATGCGGCCCAGCATCACATTCGCATCCGTGACGGTAGGCGCATCGCCGCCCCGCCCGTAGCACGCCGGACCCGGTACGGCCCCGGCGCTCTCGGGACCGACATGAAGCGCCCCCGCCGTGTCGGCATGGGCGATGCTCCCCCCGCCGGCCCCCACCGTATGGATATCGACGGAAGGAAGGCGGAGCGGCAATCCCGCAATGTCGCTTTCGGCGGTGCGCGGTATTTCGCCGGGGCACAACGCCACGTCCGTACTGGTGCCCCCCATGTCGAGGGTGAGAATCTTCGGGGCCTTTTCGTCGAGCGCGGTTCCGGCAAGCCGGAAAGCGCCCACGACCCCGCCGGCCGGCCCGCTGAGCACAAGGCGGGCGGAACGGCGCGCCGCCTGTTTCGTCCCGATGACGCCCCCGTTCGATTGCATGATGCGCACCCGTCTCGGGGCCACGGCGCGTTCGAGCCGGTCCAGATACCGCGCCACGATGGGTTGCACATAGACATTCACGACCGTGGCGGCCGTCCGCTCGTATTCCCGGTATTCCGGCAGAATGTCCGCACTCAGGGAGAACCGCGCATCCGGAAGGTATTCCCTCAGGATCTCCGCCGCCTTGCGTTCATGTTCCGGATACAGAAACGAGAAGAGAAACACGATGGCCACCCCGGCCACGTCAAGAGATTGCAGCGTTTCCCCCAGCCCGGCCACTTCGTGTTCGTCAAGGGGCGTCAGGATCGAGCCGTCGGCGGCTACCCGCTCCGTGACTTCAAAGCGGAGGTCCTCCGGCACGAGCGGGGGCGGGCGATGCTGGGAAAGCGCGTACAGTGCGGGACGGTTCTGGCGCCCGATCGCCAGGACATCGCGGAAACCTCTGGTCGTCACGAGGGCGCAGCGCGCGCCGCGATGTTCGAGGAGCGCATTCGTGGCCGTGGTGGTGCCGTGCGCAATCGCCGCAGCTTCGCCGGCCCCGAGCAACCGTACGCCTTCCCCCACGGCGCGGCTCTGGTCATCCGGCGTGGTGGCCGTCTTGCGAATGACGGGCGTCCCCTCCTTCAGGTGCACGAAATCCGTGAACGTGCCGCCCGTGTCGATCCCGATGCGTTCCGTCATGCCGGATAACTGCGAGGCGGGCCGTACGCATGGGCATGGTGCATACCGGTATGGTTCACATGCCCTACGTATCGTCCCAGCACCCGGACTTCCTCAAAAATATCCGGCTTGATGCGGATGTCTTCGTATTCCTCGTTGGCCGGTTCGAGACGCAACCCGTCCCCATCGTAGTATACCCGCTTCAAAGACGTCTCGCCATTGTAGAGAATGGCGCCGATGCCGCCGTCGGGAATATCGTCGTCTATCAGCAGCACATAATCGCCGTCATGAATGTCGGCGCCGATCATCGATTGCCCCGATACGCGGATCGCAAAAATGCGATCGAGATTAGGAAAGAGCGTCTCCAGCGTGATGGTCCCCAGGTCGGCATCGACGGCTTCCTGCAGTTGGCCCGCCGATATAATGCCGCGCACAGGAATACCCGCGGCGCTCGTCAGGAAGTCGTCTTCGTTGATGAGACGGTACCCCCGGCTGCCCCGCGTGAGAAATTCCTTTTTCCAGAGAGCATCCAGATTCTGGGTGACGCTGTTGGGAGATCGGAACCCGAAATGCGCAGCGATCTGGCGATAGGTGGGCCACACCCGGTGGGCGCGCACGTATTCCGAAATATAACGAAGAAATTCGTACTGCTTCGATGTCAGTTTTTTACGACTCATGACGGTTTAATGCGCCTGTTTTTATGACGCCAGGAGGACTGTACAGACGCCGCGACCAGAGCGATTATCCGGTGCGATACCCGATACCGTACCCGGCGCCTTGCACATATAATGTACAGTATATGACTGTTTCCTTGCAACGTCAAGAGAAGTATCAAAAAATCTTCCGAACGCGGGGGCTTTAAGGACACGCTGATTAGGGGTTGAGGAGTTGCTTCACCACGCGGCTACCGCGTGTCGGCAGGGTGTCCTCGACGTGGTACCGGAGAAAATCCTCGATCAGCCGGCCCAGCTCCGCAGCCGTGCGCTCGTCCAGGCGCATCTGCATGATCGTATCGGGATCGGCGCGGGCGACAATGGCGAACGCCCGCAACGTCCGGCGCGCGGCAAAGCGCATGGTTTCGCGGTTCCGATGGGCCCCGGACGGCTCCACCGACCCGGTTTCCAGCAGGAGCACCCCGCCGGATTCAGGGATGCGCTCGACGGCTTCCCGGTCGATGTGCGGCGCAAAACCAAGGATGTTCGCCAGCCGCAACTGGAAAAAATAGAACAGGTGCTGGGCCCGGCCTGCATGACGATTCAGCCGGTCCAGCACATCGAGGAGAAGTTGGAACACGAGCGGGTTTTCGTCTTCGTCCTGCATCAGCGCCTGAACGAGTTCGACCACCCGCTGGCCGTATGCAAGCGACGCAAGATGCTTGTGAAGGTCCCCGAATGTTCGGATGTGGCTGCTTTCGGAAAGCGTCTGTACATGCCGGGAATCCTTCCAGTACAGCACGGCCTGCACATACGACATGGGTTGCAGGGTCGACCCGAACCGGCTTTTGGGCCGCAGCGCGCCCCGGGCCATCACGGCAACCTTGCCCTTCTCCCTTGTGAAGAGTGTGACGATCCGGCTGGTCTCGCCGTACTGGATGCTTCTGAGCACGATGGCCTCAGTACGAATAATCATCACGAACAATCATTTTCGGGGACCGAAGTTATATCCGCGGCTTTTTTGTGTCTGTTTCAGGAAAAAACATGCGACTGCTTCACCGCTTGCAGCAACGACTAAGCCTGACGAGACACGAAGCCATGGCGCTCTCGTGCCTGTCCGGATTGCTCATTATCGGCATTATTGTACGTCAAATCCAGCAACAAGCCATATTGGTGCCGCCGGACGCGTACGACGAGCTGGACCGCATCTTTTTCGAGCGGTCGGGGAAGCAAAGCGGCGCAACGCCGGATACGACTGCGCCGGCGCTTTCCGCCTCCGCCAGCGAAGCGGATTCCGGCAAGCAGGAAATACCCGCTGCGACGACCTCCTCGATCCGCGAGCCGCCCGGCGAGCCATCCGCTTCGGGAGCGCTGCGCATCGACATAAACCGGGCGGGTGCATCGGAACTCGAAAAACTGCCCCGTATCGGACCGAAGACCGCCGAACGCATTCTTGCGTTTCGCGATGCCTATGGAGCGTTTCGCTCGGTAAACGATCTGCAACAGGTGAAGGGCATCGGGCCAAAAACCCTCGAACTCCTTCGACCTCACGTTTACGCAGGGGCGCCTCCCCCATTCGTCGACTCGTCTTCCGGCGATTCGTCGGACGGGCGATAGGGGTCTTCCGTCCAGGCTTCGGCAACCTTTTCCTCGCGCTTCAGAAACCGGTATACCGGCACCAGCAACAACGCGGCCAGCGCCGCAAACCCGACCAGTGCAAGGAGAATGACCCCGTTGTACTCATTCATGGAATCACGCAAAAAGTCATCGAAACAGGAGGTTCACCCCTATGAATAACGCCTCTGCGCGCATGTTGATCGTCGACGGCGACGTAAAAATGTCTGCGAACCTGTGCAGCATCTTTGAACGGCAGGGATATGCCGTAACCGGAGTCCGGGACGGAGAGCGGGGACTTGATCTCCTGACCGGGGCCCCCTCATACGACATCGTACTGCTCGAAACCGCGATGCCGCGAAGAAACGGGTTCGATGTATTGCGCCAGGCTCGGCTCGCCGGCGTCACTACCCCGATCATCATGCTGACCTTTCGATCAAACGCCAACGACAAGTTGCGGGCGTTCGATATCGGCGCAGACGACTACGTGACGAAACCGTTTCATATAGAGGAACTCGCGGCCCGGGTAAAGGCGATGCTTCGACGCAGCAGCCGACCGGCCGAACGCCCTTTGGATACCTGCGACTTCGGGAGCCTGCATGTGAATTTCAGCAGTCACACGGCCCATCGCAACGGCGCGGACGTTCGACTCACCGCCAAAGAATTCGATATACTCCGGTACTTTATCGAACATCGGGGCCGGGCTGTCAGCCGGAGACAGATTCTGCGCAACGTATGGGGGATTCCGTTCGACGTGTCGACGCGCACCATCGACCGGCATGTCTCGGCGCTGCGCAGGAAAATCGAACCCGACCCCGAAGACCCGACATGGATCAAGACCGTGTACGGCGTCGGATACCGGTTCGTGCAGCGCCCGCGCCATGCGGGGCAAACGTGAAACAGAACGCCGAAAACGGCATACTAACTTTTAACTACCCGACAACGCCATGATCAACACCCTTTCCATCGCCAGCGATCTTTCCAAAGCAGGCATCGAAAGGTCCCACGCCGAAGCGATTGCGAAAGCTATCGGAACCCGGCAAGAAGATGTCGCCACGAAAGATTTCGTGCGCGCTGAGATAGGCGCCCTCCGCGCTGAAATCCGCACTGAAACAGGCGCTATCCGCACTGAAATGAGCACCCTCGAAACCCGTCTTGTGCGCTGGGTAGTCGGAACGGTTTTCGCAGCCTCCGGCCTACTGTTCGCCGCCCTGCGATTCATACCGTAAACCTGCCTTTACCCACCTCCCTGAACCTCCGGCCCAACCTTTGGGATTTTGCCAGACGCTCCGCGTCCATCATATGATCTTGTTTTCACAGGACTTATATACAAAAGCGCCGGAAGGCGTATACGAATGAGATCCGCAGCGAATGTCCCCCACTATTCATGTGCGTGTTTTGCTTCCCATCTGGTTACTTTGGTATATAATTCCCTAAAATAAAATGGCGTTAAAAGTCTTGACGCAGTAGAACATGATCTCAATTCTTTGGTATGTTGGGCGCGAAAAATTTCGTCGCGGATTTCCCTTAATCATCTCGGAAGTACATGATTTCTGTTAAAAAATTGGGAATGATCACAAGAAAGAAACTAATAATCAGAAAATTCCTCGCCTCCTCCACAGCCGCCGGAATCTTCCGTGCCACGACAGGGCTGCTCGCGCAGGCCGCCTTGCTCCTTTGTTCTCCGTCAGGCCCTGACGGCCTTGCGCAGGCCCAGGTGTTCGTGAGCAATGCCAGACAGCCTGCCGGCGACAGCGGTATTCCTTTTTATTATGATCATGCCCAGGCATTTACAACAGGCAGCGACAGCGATGGCTATACGCTGGCGAGTGTCGATATTTATTTTTCCAAAGTATTCCCAAACCCAACGTACAGTGTTGGCATCTGGACCAGCGGCCTGGGCGGCAGACCCAGCATACCTGTGGGCTCCCTGTCGTTACCGGCAACGCTGGTAGTGGGCACCAATAGATTCACAACCAGCGGAATCGACCTTGATGCGGAAACAACCTACCTGGTGGTGGTGAATGTTGACAACGATAGCTTTGATACAATCCATTATACAGCCTCGAGCAATGAAGACACTGGCGGGACATCGGGGTGGAGCATTGACAACAGTTTGTACAAGGAGACAGGCCGAGGCTGGGAGATCGGGCTCAACTTCATGAGAATCCGGATCAATGGACCTATCCCGCCTTCAGCCGATCCGACTCCTACTGATCTCACTACTCCGACTGCTCCCGACTCGGATTTTCTGACGTATAATTCTCCTAATAACCTTGATGCCCGTGAACAGGGCAATGTGGTTAATGTGCAGTGGAGTGCGCCTCCTCATCCGGACCAGGTAGACTCGTTGGAGTACAGGGTCCGGGAGGGATGGCATACGAGCAATGCTTCTCATCGCGGCGATGTGGTTATCCCGTGGACACGCATCGACAAGAATGCCACGAGCATAGACATTGACATTCATGCGCTGACATCGGGCGAGAGACACATTTTCTACATACGCTCGGTATATCGAGAACGGGTTACCAGCGCAACCCGCACCAATCTCCCCGTGGTCCATTACAGTTCGGTGTCCACCGAAAATTCGGAGATACCCGAAGAGGTCTCCCTCGGACAGAACTATCCGAACCCCTTCAATCCGGGCACTTCCATTTCCTGGACGCAACCGGTTTCCGGTCAGATCCGGTTGTCCGTGTACAACCTGTTGGGGCAAAACATGGCTACGCTGGTAGATGGCCTGCGTCCGGCGGGCGAGCATGAAGTACGGCTGGATGCCTCCGGGTGGCCCGGCGGGATGTACGTCTATGTGCTTGAAACGGGGACGCACACGCTGACCCGGCGCATGGTGCTGCTGAAATAATCGCGGCAAGTACAAAAAGTTACACGCCCCGGAAATCCTGCCGTTGGCCTGCCTTGTAAAATGACGGCAAATCGGTATTAAAACAAGGCGGAGCTTCTTCACGAACGTGCGCACGTATCCGGCGCGTAAGCGCGCTCGCCCGCCCCGCCCTTCTTACTGCTTCGGCTCGGCGATGCCGTCGCGGTGCCGGTATGCAAGCGCGGAGGCGGCCTCTTCATCCAGCAGAATGTGGGCATGGGGGTGCATCTGCAGGACGGAAGCCGGGCACATGGCGGTCACCGGGCCCTCCAGGGCATCGCGGACGGCGATCGCCTTCCCCGTTCCGCTCGCCAGCATCAGGAGTTTGCGCGCCTCCATGATGGTGCCGAGCCCCATCGTGACAGCCGTGTGGGGCTGCGTTTCCCCCTCGCCGAAAAAACGGGCGTTGTCGGCCAGCGTTTTCCCGGTCAGCGTCTGGACGCGCGTGCGGGACCCGAGCGAGGAGCCGGGTTCGTTGAACGCAAGGTGTGCATTGGACCCGATGCCGAGAATCTGCAGGTCGATGCCCCCGGCTTCCTCGATACGTTGTTCGTACGCGGCGCAGGCGGCGTCCAGATCGTCGGCCATTCCGTCCGGAATATGAGCCCTGTCATCGGGGATGCCTGCGTGATCGAAAAGATGCTCCCGCATGAAACGCCAGTAGCTCTGCGGGTGCTCGGGAGGCAGGCCCACGTACTCGTCGAGATTGAACGTGGTGACCCTGGAAAAATCCGGGCCTTCCGGGTCGTCGTCCGAAATCAGGCGCTGGTACAGACCGATCGGCGTACTCCCTGTCGCACAGCCGAGGACCGCGCGCCCTGTACGTAACGAGCGGCGGCGTATCTCCTCGGAGACAAGCCGGGCCGCCCGCTCGCTGAGCGCGTCATAATCCGGAAGTATTTCGACCAGCATGGGAGCCGCGGAAACCGTTAAAACGACCCGGTGGATGCCTCGAGTTCAAAGAGGTGATCCGGCAGATCGACGTTGATCTCGGTCTCCATTTCCGTAAACCCTCCGGGCTGACCGTCCTGATACAATTCAAGCCTGCTTGGAAGCCGCACGCCGCCGACCTCCTGCATCTCTGCGATGATCCCGAGCATCTGCGCGGCCCCTTCAACATACCGCACCCCGACCGGTTCGTGCGTACCGGGGTCGATCAGCAACTGGATGGGATTCGCCACGTCCGGGATCGTAACGGAAAGCACGTCCACCGTTCGCCCGTCCTCGAGTTCTTCCTGCCCCAGATGCTGCACCGTGAGATCGTCGCGGGCCAGCATGGAAATCATGTCGTTATCCATCTGCGAATCGAACTGGTCGCGCACCTGTGGCGGCGCCGGCATCACACCCTGGGGCGTATCAAGCAGTATGTCGTCTCCATTCACGACGACAGTGATCGGCCCAAAGCCCGGTTGATCCATTTCGACACGCACCCGGTCCGGGTACGCCACATACTGCATCATCTCCATCTCGAACTGCTGCCCATCAGCGGTGGACACCGCCATCGTCAGGGACTGACGCAAGGTTTTGATGGCCGCAAAGGCTTCCTGCCCGCCGAGCGTATCCACGGCTTTTTCAAAGAGATCCTGCCCTTCCGAAAGGGTTTCCTCGGTGGCTTCGGGCGCCGGCGCGATACCCGTAGGAATAGTAATGTCTATCGTTTCCACCTCGCCGAGATCGGCCAGCGGGCGCCCGAAATCGTCCCCGTTGCCGACAGCGAGAATCTTCATGTCGTCCGGACGGAGGTACTTCTGCGCCACCCGGTGCACCTCGCTCGCATCGACGGCCTGCACGCCTTCCCGCACCTGATTCAGAAAATCCAGCGGGTAATCGTAGTACGCATAGGTCATCATGCGATTCACGATTTCCTGACGCGTATCGAAATTGAAAACGAAACTGTTCAGGTAGTTGTCCTTCGCCAGTTCCAGCTCCTCGTCGGACGGCGGTGCGGCGCGCATCTTTTCGATTTCCTCGCGTACGGCTTCCGTCCCGTCCACCGTCGATTCCGACTTGGTCATGATGCCCGCATAGAACTGTCCGGGCCGCTCGAAATTGGCGGTGTAGGCGCCGAAGACCGAGTAGGCAAGTCCCTTGTCGTCGCGCACATTCTGGAAAAGCCGCCCGGTAAATCCGCTCAGCACCTGATTCATCACCGTGACCGCAAAATAGTCCGGGTGATTCATGGTGATCTCGCCCGGGTGCCCCATCAGAATGGCGCTCTGCGTCACATCCGGCTTGGGCGCATAGTACACTCCGTACTCGGAACCCGTATCGGGCGACGGCTGCGTCGGACGCACGAAATCCTGCTGCGCCTGCCATGCGGCAAAGGCGTTTTCGAGCTTCGCCACCATCTCGTCCGTATCGAAATCCCCCCATACGCCGAGAATCGTATTGTTCGGAAGGAAATACTTCCCGTGAAAATCGATCAGATCCTGGCGCTCGATCGCGTCGATGGTCGCGTATTCGGTATGCCGCGCATACGGGGAATCGGCTCCGTACAACAACTTGTCGAATTCGCGGTTCACGATGGACTGGGCCTGGTCGTTGCGCCGCGAGATGCCCGATTTCGACTGGGTTTTCGCCAGATCTATCTTGTCCTGGGGAAACGCGGGATGCATGAGCACATCGGCGAAGAGCGGCAGCACATCGTCTACCGTCTCGGTCAGGGAGGACATGAACACCTGCCCGGAAACCGTCCCGATCGACGCTTCAATCTCGGCGCCCATGTTTTCCAGCCGGAGGTTCAGCGCGTCGGCATCCACGTTTTCCGTGCCGCCGGTGCGCATGACCTGGCCGGCGATGGAGGCCAACCCGACCTTGTCGGCCGGTTCGTAGATAGCGCCGGTACCCACGCGCGCCGACATTTCGATGAGCGGCAATTCAGGGTTTTCGATAAGAAAGACGATCATGCCGTTGGGAAGCGTTACCTGCTCCGGTTCCGGAATGTCGAATTCGGGAAGCGGCGGCGTGTCGATGTCCGCATAATGGGATTGCGCGAAGGCGGGTAGCGTGCATAGCGCGGCAACGATGCAGGCGGTCAGAATCCGATACACAGAGCGTGTCATGGCGTCACGGGATTGGGTGCTTGAAACAGGGGTTCCGGAAAACGGCGTGGTCGGGTGGTTCGTGTGTCGCATATCAGTTCGAGGCCTCCTCGTCCATGTCTTCTTCCATAGCCTCTTCATCCTCCATCTCTTCCATCTCCTCCATATCCGGCGTCGTGGTGCTGATCATCGCCACGGTCCGGTTGGACTTCGTAAAGGTCTCCCCGATCACGCGCTGGATATCCTCGCCGGAGACCTGATCGATCTTGTCGAGATAGGTGAAAATGTCGCTCCAGTCGCCGGTCACCGCCTCATGATAGGAAAAGAGCACGGTCAAGCCGGTGTTCGACTGCAACTGGCGCACCAGTTGGGCGCGGGCCTGCGTTTTCGCGCGTTCGATTTCCTCCTCCGTGACGCCGTGCTCCCCGATGTCCTCAAGGATCGCGTACGTCGCCTCTTCGAACGCTTCCGGGGTATGCCCCTGATTGATCACTGCATAGATCAGGAACAGGTGCGGGTACTTGTTCATGCCGGGGAAGCCGTTCAGCGCCTGCGCCTGCAGGGCGATCTGTTTGTCCTCGACGACATCCCGGTACAGGCGGCTGGTCCGCCCGGTGCTGAGGATGCGTTCCAGCACGTCGTACACAGCCTGGTCGGGATGATTCACGCTGCCCTTGTGCCACCCGGCAATGACGATTGGCTGGCTCTGCTCCTCGATCACGACGCGCCGCTCGGCGATCTGCGGGGGTTCGACCGTTTCCACGGGATCGGGCCGGGCGCCTTCGGGAAGCCTCCCGAAATAGGTTTCGGCCAGCGCACGGATTTCGTCCGGATCCACATCTCCGGCGATCGCCACGATCAGGTTGGCGGGATTGTAGAATTTATGGAAGAAATCTATGGCTTCGGCTCGCGTGTAGGACTGGATATCCGACATATGGCCGATGCCGGGCTCGCCGTACGGATGGGCCTTGAACGCCGTGGTCCAGAACTCCTCGAGGAGACGCCCGAAAGGATTGCTCTCGGTCCGCATGCGGCGCTCTTCGGCCACCACATCGCGTTCGATGTAGAACTCCCGCAGCACCGGGTCCAGAAAGCGTTCCGACTCCAGAGAAAACCAGAGTTCGGTCTGATTGACCGGCAGGCTCACGAAATAATCCGTCCGGTCGTTCGCCGTGGATGCGTTGAGTCCCGTGCCGCCGTTGCGCTCGAGCGCCTCTTCGAATTCGGGGATGCTGTAGGTCTGCGCTTCGTCGCGGGCCGCAGCGAACGCCGCTTCCAGTTCGGCGATTTTGCCGGGATCGGCGTGGAGGCCCTTGTGCTGCTCGGCCTTGAGCATATCGTAGGCGGCGTCCACCTTGTCGAGGGCGACCTGTTCTGCGGCGTAATCCGTCGAGCCGATGGTGG
This sequence comes from Rhodothermales bacterium, assembly GCA_965117025.1. GTDB lineage: Bacteria > Bacteroidota > Rhodothermia > Rhodothermales > VXPQ01 > VXPQ01. Next base: position 2,014,904 of record OZ220746.1, on the reverse strand, counting down.
AAGTCCCCTTGAAGGCCATGTGCTCGAACATGTGGGCCAGGCCCGTAATGCCCTTCACCTCGTCCACCGAGCCTACGTCGGCATAGGTGTAGAATGTGGCGACAGGAGCGTCGTGGCGTTCGATCACGATGAAGCGCAGTCCGTTGTCGAGGGTAAACTCCGTGACGCGTTCTTCGAATCGGGCAAGCAGATCCTCTTCCTGCTCTTGCGCGGGCGCCATGTACACGGGAAGCATACAGGCGAGAAGAAGGAAAAAGATGACCAGAATGGTACGAGCGCTCATAAGATTATGGCGGATGAATGATGGAGGCGGAGCGGGTGGTTCAGGATGGTCCGGAACGCCGGCAGGGGATAACGCTGCCAGGACGCCGGACAATACAGGCCATTTCTGTGGCATACGGTACGATTTCGTCAAAGTTTGGGTTTCCGGTTAAATTCGGGGAGAGAAAGGCCGCATCCTGACGGACGGCAAGAAGGAGTGCCGGAGCAACCCCCATGCCCCCTTTTCGAGTTCTGCCCACCCCGCGAACCGCACCGCCCGCAAGGACGTACCAAGGCGCATGGGTCCGCTCGCCGATCTAAATAAGTACTACTGGAAGTACAAGCATCTCTTCATTCCGGGATTGCTGTGCGCCATCGTATCCGCCGGGTTTTCCGTCACGGTGCCCATCGTGGTGCGCATCGCGGTCGATAGCATTCCGCGCCTCGTGAACCTGTACCATGTGTACGAGGGGACGCCGGTCCGGGGCTACCTGTATGCGAGTTTCTTCGCGGGCCTGCTTGCGTTCGGTCTGATCATCATTGCGTTGAGCCTGCTGAGCGGCGCCTTCTCGTTTCTGCAGCGGCAGACGGTGGTCGTGGCCTCGCGGCATATCGAGTTCGATCTGCGCAATGCGCTGTACGACCAGTTGCAGCGGCTGTCGCAGGGATTCTATCACACCTATTCGACGGGGGACGTGATGGCCCGCGCCACAAGCGACATCGAGAGCGTGCGGCGCTACATCGGCCCGGCCATTATGTATATCGTGCGCGCGGGGGTGGTCATTGTCACGGCCATGACGGTGATGTTCATTATCTCGCCGACGCTCACCCTGTATGCGCTCATTCCCATGCCTTTCCTGGCGGTGGCGGTCTTCTTCATGGCGAGCATGCAGCACCGCCGCAGCGATGCGCTCCAGGCGCAGTATTCCCGGCTCACCAGCCGGGTGCAGGAAGCGCTCGCGGGGATCCGCGTCCTGAAAGCCTATACGCGGGAAGACTCCGAGGCCGAGGCGTTCGAAGAGGAAAGCGCCGCCTACCGCCAGCGCAACCTCGATCTGGCCGTGGTCGATGCAGGGTTCCGGCCGGTGTTTCTTCTGCTGGTGGGGATGGCGGGCATCATTGTGATCTGGCTGGGCGGGCGGTTGGTCGCCGAGGGCTCCATCACCATCGGCAACATCGCCGAATACATGATCTATGTGGCGTATATGACCTGGCCGGTGGCCTCGATGGGTTTCGTGGTTACGATGATCCAGCGGGCGTCCGCTTCGATGATCCGGCTGAACCGCATTTTCGACACCGAGCCGGAAATCGCCGACACGGAAGAAATGGTCTCGTCCGTTCGGGAGATTCGCGGCACGATCCGGTTCGACAATGTCTCGTTCCGCTACGGAGAAGAGGGACCCTGGGTGCTGCGGGACGTGTCGTTCGATGTGCCCGCCGGCACCACGCTGGCCGTCGTGGGGCGGACAGGTTCCGGCAAAACGACACTCGTCGAGATGATTCCCCGGCTGCTGGAAGCCACGCGGGGTACGGTGCGCATCGACGACCGGCCTATCCGGCACATTCCGCTGGACGTCGTTCGTTCATCGATCGGGTATGTCCCCCAGGACGTGTTCCTTTTCAGCGATACGGTAGGAAACAACATCGCTTTCGGGGCGCAGGGTGCGGGTGAAGAGCGCATCGAAGAGGCGGCCAGAGAAGCGGCGCTGCTGGAGAATGTGCGGGACTTCCCGGAAGGCTTCGAAACGCTTGTGGGGGAACGGGGCATCACGCTTTCCGGCGGGCAGAAACAGCGGGCTTCCATTGCGCGGGCGCTCATTCGCCGGCCCGCTATTCTGATTCTGGACGATGCGCTTTCGTCGGTGGATACGAACACGGAGAGCGAATTGCTGGGACATCTGCGCCGGTACTACGGCTCCTGCACGGTCGTCATCGTCAGTCACCGTATTTCTTCGGTGATGGACGCCGATCTCATTCTCGTGCTGGAGAACGGAATTATTTCCGAACGGGGATCGCACGAGAAACTGCTGCGCCGCGAAGGGTTGTATGCGGACCTCTACCGGAAGCAGTTGCTGGAGCAGGAAATCGCGGAATTGTAGGGGGTGGCGCAGCGCTTTCAAACCCGCGGAATCGCCCTCGGGACGTGTCAGGCCAGTTCTTCCACCCGGTGCCCGAGTTCGCGGAGTTCGGCCACAATCGTCGCGATATGGTCGTGGCCGCGCGTCTCGATCGTGAGTTCGATCCCCACCTTCCCCACGGAGATATCCCCGAAGGCGCGTGTATGTTCGATGTGGAGCACATTCGCGCCCTCGATCGCGACGAGGGCCGTCACCTCGCTGAGGTAGCCGGGGCGGTCGCGAACGACGACAGCGAGCCGCGCGAGCCGGCCATCGGCCCAGAGCGCACGGTCGATGACCCGCGATACGAGGTTCATGTCGATGTTGCCGCCCGAGAGGATGCAGACGGTGACATCGGAAGAGCCGAGTTCGACCTTTCCCTCGAGGACGGCAGCCACGGACACTGCCCCACCGCCTTCTACGACGAACTTCTCCGATTCGAGGAGGAAAAAGATCGCGCGGGTGATCTGTTCCTCGTCGATGAGGACGATGTCGTCCACGAGCGCCGTCAGATGAGGGAATGTGAGGTCGCCGATCCGCTTCACGGCGATGCCGTCCGCGAGCGTGTTGGAGTTCTCCAGGTGTACGGGTTTTCCGGCAGCCAGCGACTCCCGGGCGCCCGGTGAGGCGGCGGCCTCCACGCCGATCACGCGCACATCGGGGCGCTGCGCCTTCACCGCCGTCGCGATACCGGAAATCATCCCGCCCCCTCCGACAGGGACGATGACCGTCGTGAGGTCGGGCACCTCTTCGAGGATCTCCAGCCCGATCGTCCCCTGGCCAGCCATCACATCAAGGTCGTCGAAGGCGTGGACGGGCGTGAGCCCCTCCTCTCGGGCCAGGCGGTCGACGAGCGCCATCCCGTCGGAGATGGTCTCGCCGGTCTGAATCACGCGGGCGCCATAGCCGTGCGTGTGGGCGATCTTGATGAGGGGCGCGTGGTCGGGCATCACGATCGTACACGCGATCCCCAGCCGGGAGGCGTGATACGCAAGGGCCTGGGCGTGATTCCCGGCGCTGGCCGCAACGACACCCCCCTCGCGGGCGGTCGGGCCGAGACACCGAAGCTTGTTGAGCGCTCCCCGGTCCTTGAACGATCCGGTGCGCTGCCGGAACTCGGTTTTGAGATGGAACCGTCCGTCGGCGCGCGCCTCGAGGGCGAAGGATTGCGGGCAGGTGGTCCGCACCACCTCGGCCCGGATCCGTTCGCGGGCCGCGACGATATCTGAGTTCTTGAGCATGGAAATCAAAGACCCGGCTGACGGTGACGGGGTTCCGCGACAGGCGTTGAGTCCCACGCAGCGTGCGTCAGGCTACGGGCAATCCGGGCTCACCCGCGTTGCAGCATGGGTGGTCGCAATGATTCATGTAATTCGTAGTCGGTCGCTGTTGGGCATAGCGTATACGTTGTTTGGAGCATAACTCTCCATTGGGTGATAGCGATAAATACACACCAAAATAACACCAACTAATCTCTATTGACTATGTAATCTACACAATCATTTGCGTACAATTTTATTACACGGGGCTGCACGAAGGATGTACTCCTTGGAAAAAACAAGCGGCTTATATACGAACATGTCATTGCGTTGAAAACAACTCCCTGACATCATAAAGAAGAAACCTGACCCGCAAAACCGCCGGATCCGGCGGTGCGCAAGAAGTAGCCATACCTCTAATCGGAAGTCTCTCTGATACAAGGCCTCGTCAAAGACCGATTAGGGCGCGGTGCTCCCGCGTGAAAGCCCAGACACAAGGGGGCACCGCAACATCCCCCATTGAAGTACCGGCAGACCACCGTGCGGATTTATTCCTGTGAACGTTCTGGTCATTTTATCATGGGGAATCGAGAAGGTGCGTCATCAACTCAATAAGGAGGTGACAAATCTGTTTTTGGCAGGCGATTGCATGCGCGTGCCTTCCGTGAATGGCGCCATGGCCAGCGGTATTGACGCGGCCAGGCAGGTTGCGGAGCGGTTGGCGTCCGACAACGAATAAGCGACCGCCCTTAAAACATGCCGGAGTCGATAAGAATTGAATCGGTCACGTGATGAGCACCGAGCCAACGAATATCCCTTCCTGCTACACCCCGGGCTATGCAAGGGCCCAGGCCCTCGACCCGGAGGCGGCAGCCAACTACATCGCCCATACGCATATCGGAGACCCCGACGCCGATGCGGTCATCGAACAGATGGCTTCCCTCGACGGGGCAACGGCAGCGCGGTTCTTCAGATTGGGGTTGAATACGGAAGACCCGGAAGCGCGAGAACAAGTTCTGCGCGATGCGCCCTCCGCGCTGCAAAACTTCCTGAGAAAGCTCGATACGCCGCCCGACTGGGTGGACACCTCCGTCTATATGCCCGGCATTCGCATGTTTCACAGGAACTCGCGGCTGGTCCTCGGAGCCTTCGTAGGAGGCGTTCTGATAGAAGGCTTCTCCACGAACATCAGCAAGTCCTTCATAACAACGGGGCGATTGCGCGAATACGGCGTCCGGCGTCTAAAACAGAATAACCGCCACATGATCGAGTTATTCATGCCGGGCGGCATGGAGCGAAGCGGTGACGGCTGGAAGCTGTCTATCCGTGTCCGGCTGGTCCATGCACAGATCAGATACCTGCTGAAAAAGTCCGAGGAGTGGAGTACCGAAGAGTTGGGCGTACCGATCAGTGCAGCGCATATGGGATTCTCCGCTGCCGCTTTTTCGGCAAGGCTGCTGAAGCATCTGAAAAGCCTGGGCGCCGAATTCAACGACGAAGAACGCAAGAGCTTCATGAAGGTCTGGCGCCATTCGGGATTTTTGATGGGCGTTCCCGAGACCATCTTGTTCCGCGACGAGGAGGAGGCATTGCAACTGTTCGATGTGGGGCGCCTGTGCGAGCCCACCAGTGAGCCGGAGGCCATTGCCATGGCGAATTCTCTGATCAATTCCGCTCCGTTGGTGATAGGCATCACGGATCCCCTCGCTCGTCGTGATTTGGCAGGGTATGTGTACCGTGTATCTCGAGCGCTTATCGGGAATACGCTGGCCGATGAACTGAAGTATCCTTCGACCCAGATCTTTGGGGTATTGCAATGGTTTCGGTTTCAATCGCGTTATTCCCAAACGATGAACCGTCTATTCCCGAAACGTAACCGCAACGACAGTTTTTCGCAGTTCACCTCTCTGCTTGAAGCCTCCGCGTTCGATGCGGCGGGGATAAGCTACAGACTGCCTGAGGACCTGTACGCGGAAAGGGATAGTCAGTGGTGAGGCCATCGGTTATCCCAAAGATTTCGCTTGGCTGTACGGAAATATCTTCAGAGCACGGCGAAGCAACAGGCCCAGCGGCTTCAGACATCCGAGATAAGTCCGAGATGGATCAGGCGCGTGGTCATGGCCTGAGGACTCACCTTGAAGCGCCGGGCAAGGTTCGGCAGTTCGTCGTCGCGGGTTGGATCGAAGGGTTGTTCCGCGACCGCTGCCCGGACCTGATCGGCGGGCATGAGGAGCGCCGCCGCAAATTGATTGGCTTCCTTTTCTTCCTGCTGCGTGCCGGAGCCGGCTCTAAAGAGGAGACGGCGCACAGTCCCGGTTATCCACCGCACGCCCCGGCAGGCACATGAGCAAGTTCTTGTTATAATTCATTTTTCAGGATTTGTAAAGGAATATTTAGATAGTTACTTAATTATATACTTTACAAAAGTATAAAATATTGATATATTTGTAAACCTCCGTCACAGACCAGGCGCCACCCGTGATAGGACAACGACTCAAAATCGCCCGCGCCGCAGCGGGGCTTTCGCTGCGCGGCCTGTCGGACAAAATCGGAAACCTCGTGAGCGCTCAGGCAATCAGCTACTACGAGCGTGATGTGACCACGCCAGGTTCGGATGTTCTCCTTGCCCTTGCCGCCGCACTCGACGTCTCTTTGGATTACCTGGTTGGAACCCAGGACATGACGGTGGAGAGCATTGATTTTCGCAAAAAGAAAATCACAAAGAAGCGCGAAGTCGCGCGCGTCGAGGCCACCATCCTGCATGATCTTGAGCACTACCTTACAATCGAAAACATCCTTGGTCTGCCGGGCTTGGACTGGGACAAACCGCGCGAAGCCCCCTACCCTGTCGTCAACGATCTATGGGAAGCCGATCGGGCTGCGCATCTTTTGCGCAACGCCTGGAATCTTGGACTGGACCCTATCCCGAACCTCACAGGGCTTTTGGAGGAACACGGAATTAAGGTGTTGTCGATAGACCTCACGAATAATATAGCCGGGCTGACGGCTCGCGTACGCCAGGCAAACGAAGATATCGTATCCGTGATTGTCGTAAACGGTCAGGAGTGCGGCGAGCGGCAACGCTTTACCATTGCCCATGAACTCGGGCACCTGATGCTGGATGTAGCCCCTGCTATGGATGAGGAAAAGGCTGCGCATCGCTTTGCGGGAGCATTCCTCATGCCGGCAGAAATGGTATGGGCTGCCGTAGGCAAGCATCGCCACTCCATAGGTTACAGCGAGCTTTTCGCCCTCAAGAACCTTTTCGGCGTAAGCGTGCAGGCTCTTACGTACAGATGCAGGGACCTCGGCGTCTTTAACGACACGTTGTTCCGCAGACTCTTCCGGGATTTTTCCCGCCGCGGATGGCGCAGCCCGCCTTACGAAGAGCCATTTCCATTGCAACGTGAAAAGCCGCAACGTTTCGAACGCTTGTGCTTTCGCGCCCTATCCGAAGATGCGGTGTCAGAACCTAAAGCGGCCGAATTGCTGGGTATATCGGTGCATGAATTACACCGGCAAATGGCAGAACCTCCATCAAATTAATCGATGAATGAGTAAACATAATGACGGTGCTGGTTTCGGATGTCTCCGTCCTCATCGATCTCGAACATGGATCGCTCCTGGAGACTGCTTTTCGATTGCCCTGTATCCGGATCGTCCGGTTTTTGCGGATTTCTTATGTCAAAAACTCCTAAATCGTACCCATATCCGATACATACTTTCTTGCAAATAGTTGTCAATAACTCCTAAATCGTAGCAGAACCTGATACATGCCTCTTGCAAAGAGTTATCAAAAACTCCTAAGCCATAACAAAATTCGATATATAATTTCTTATAAATAGTTATCAAAAACTCCTAAATCGTACCCATATCCAATACATACTTTCTTGGACGGAGCAATTTGATTTTTTACACCAACGCCTCTACTATATGCACCGAAGTCCTGAGGCAATACGTTCCTCGGGGATGTATCACAAACCCCCAATAGAGGCAATTATCATGAAGCGGTTTTTTCTCATATTGACTACAGTCTTGTTTATGGGCATTCCTCTTGTCGCTGAAGCGGCAAGACCGCCGGACTGTTCGTACAACTACGGAAACGGCTGTGTGGCCTACGGATGGAACCACGAAAACAGCGAAAGTTCATTCTTCCGTGTGTACTGTGACGGTGAGCAGGTGTGGTCCGGCTATGGGCCTCAAGGAAGTTGTTAAGAATACCTGTTTTATAAATAGGTATACCCCCAACACAAAACAAACGAGATAAACAAAATGAAATTCCAATTTGCTATCCTTGCCATAGCTGTTCTGGCTTTCGCCACTGGATGTCAGGAGACAACCACACAAGAAGCCACGCAGACCTCCTTCAGGATAAGTGAGCCGATGGCCATTACATACTCGGCTCCCGGGTCTTATGTAGTGCCTGACGGCGATACCCAGGCTGACGCTGAGAGATACTTCGAGGTCGTGGCTGAACCGCTTTTCGGCGTGATTCAGAGCTACAGAACCGGTGCTATCCCGGCAGATGAGTTCGATGAGCAGGCGCGGGATATTATCGCCTCCGCCAAAGAGGAGGCGTTCTATCCTTCGGCTGCTCAGGAAGTATCCCATAACGCGCTTCGTTACCTCATGCAGGATGAGAACGCTGATCCGGATGCTATAGCCTGGCACACCGACATACTCATCAAGTACCGTTCGCCTCATGCAGATGCAATCTCCGAGGCTTTAGAGGCGCTTGAAGGCCACTGGACGGATGAGAAGATCAACAAGGCTTCTGAAGAAACCGTTGCGAACGCTGAAGCATGGCTGGTCTCAACCGATGAACGTGAGCATATGCCTGAAGAGGCTCGCCACGTTATCAGTACGGCGGTGAAGGAGATGTCCGAGTAGTTCCTGATCCGTCATCAAAAGAAAAAGGCCCCGCTGGTTCGTCCGGCGGGGCCTTTTTCTTTGTAGTCCATCCCACATCTTCCCGGATTATCCCGGATATTCTCGTTTCCCCGTTCCGGCGCTTTCGTATACAATTCCCCGTTTTTTTATTCCTGGATTCAACGCCGAAATAATCTCGGAAAAGCCGCTTCAACAGGGCCGCGCACCGAACGATCCACAGGTGAAGCGGTTTTTTTTCTGTCGAGAATAGGTACTACAGGCCTCTTCCGGATTATAATACATGCGAGCCTTCCATTGTGGCTCGTCCTCCCTTGTTCGAACTCTGGTGGCGTGCGTGAGACGTAACCACTTGATAACAAAACACGTGCATCGACAACATGGATGAACGGTCATTGACGCGGAACGATGCGTTGCCGAGGGGGGAAATACCGTTCGATCAGCATCAAAAGCAATGGCTGCTGGCTCTGCGACACTCGAACGCTGATGCCTTTGACGCGCTCTATAAGGCGTTGTCCGAGCCCCTGCTACGCTATGCCTGGATGTTGACGCGAGACGAGGACATGATCTATGATATCGTACAGGAAGCGTTTCTCAAGCTCTGGCATAAACGGGCGGAGCTCGATCCCGAGCAATCGGTCAAGGCCTGGCTGTTTCGGGTTGTGAGAAACCTGGCCTATAAGGTGCATCGCACGAGGCGCACCCGCAGCGAAGTGGCGTTGGATCAGGAACCGCCCTTGCGTGAAACGCCTGAATCGAACTACATCGGGCAGGAGTTGGATCGGCTCATCCAGCAGTGGATCTCGGAGATGCCGCCACGCCGCCGGGAAGTGTTTCAGTTGAGCCGTGTCGGATGCATGTCCCACCGGGAGATAGCCGATGTTCTGGCGATCTCCGGCAAGACCGTCAACAACCACCTGGTGGAAGGACTTCGGTTTCTTCGCGGCAAGATCCAGGCCTATGGATTAAACGAATACATGCCATGACAGCGCACAAATCCCCGTCCTCCGATCCGGTTCGGGACGCCCTCGAGCCGCTCCAAGAAGACGAACGTTCCGAACTCGCAGCGACCTGGGAAACCGTCCGGGACGATCCCATGTGGCCCGGCATCGATGAAGATCGACGCGACCGGGTAGGAGCATTTCTCAGCGCCCATGTCCGGGCCAAGCCTCGCGAAAACCGGAAGGGAAGGATCCCGGCACGACCGCTGCTTCGTCTCGTCCGCCGGCGCTGGGTCGTGCTGTCTGCCAGCGCCGCGGCCGTAGTGGGCATAGTTGCTATAGGGCTGGCCTTGCGGCACGAATGCTCCGTTCGCGGTTACGATAATAGAGATGGTACTGTCAGCTACAGGAACTACGAAAACAGCGAAGGCTCATTCTTCCGTGTGTACCGTGACGGTGAGCTGGTGTCGTCCGGTTATGGGCCTCAAGCAAATTGTTGAGATTCACCAAAACCAGGGGGATCCAAGATGAAAACACCATTTGCTATTGTTGCCATAGCTGTTCTGGCTTTCGCCACTGGATGTCAGGAGACAACCACGCAAGAAACCGCGCAGACTTTCAAGATAAGTGAGCCGATGGTGATCACATACTCGGCTCCCGGGTCTTATGTAGTGCCTGACGGCGATACCCAGGCTGACGCTGAAAGATACTTCGAGGTTGTGGCTGAACCACTTCTCGGCGTGATTCAGAGCTACAGAACCGGTGCTATCCCGGCAGATGAGTTCGATGAGCAGGCACGGGATATTATCGCCTCTGCCAAAGAGGAGGCGTTCTATCCTTCGGCTGCTCAGGAAGTATCCCATAACGCGCTTCGCTACCTCATGCAGGATGAGAACGCTGATCCGGATGCTATAGCCTGGCACACCGACATACTCATCAAGTACCGTTCGCCCCATGCAGATGCAATCTCCGAGGCTTTAGAGGCGCTCGAAGGGCACTGGACGGATGAGGAGATCAACAAGGCTTCTGAAGAAGCAGTAGCGAACGCCGAGGCATGGCTGGTCTCAACTGGTGAAGGTGAGTATATGCCTGAAGAGGCTCGCCACGTTATCAGTACGGCGGCGAAGGAGATGTCCGAATAGCTCTGATCCGTCATCAAAACACCAAGGGCGAAAGCCGACATCGGCTCCGGCATAAAACAGCTGGAAACGATGCTTGAGCGCTAAAGACACTACCAAGCGACATGATCCCGGAATATTTAACTCGCCTTGACCACATCCAGGTTTTGGATTCGCAGAAAAACGACAAGGAATCATTTGAAAATGTCATAATAGAAAAAGCGTACAAAGCATTTCTTAAAACGGACGCAGCACGTGTAGAAAAGGTTGATATCCTGCTCGCGCTCGATTATATCCATGAAAATCTATTATCGCCCTCCCTGTCCGTACAGCAGGTAATTACGAAATGCCATATTCGGACCCATGCATTCCATGAACGATTTGCAAGCGAAGTTACGTTAAGCGGCAATGTGCGGAGAACCCCTGGAAAATACATAGAATGGGCGCGTATCCAGGTGGCCCGGCGCATACTCGATAATAATAGTAATGGCTATTATATAACGGAACTGGCATACAAGGTCGGATTCCCCTCTTACCCCAGTTTCTATCGGGCTTGTCGTAAATACCTGGGCTGCAAACCGTCGGATATTTGGGGTATGCGTAGCGAGGTGCGGTGATGAGCGCCCCCCTACTCCCACCGAAACGTCGCCGTGGAGACGGCCGTGCCGACGGCCAGCACGCCCAGCAGGATCAGGCCGGACAGGTTGTTCCAGGCGCCGTCGAGCCATATGTCCTGCAACAGATGCACCACATGGGTCAGGGGCAGCCAGTTGGCAAAGGCCTGGACGCCCGGCGGCATAGCCATCAGGGGTATGGCCATGCCGGAAAGAAACATCATCGGGAAGAACGCCACCATCCCGGCTATCTGGGCCAGTTTACTGGTGGGCGCCAAGCTGGCGATGATGTATCCAAGCGAAATAAACGCCAGAAGACTCAGGGTAAATCCGGCCAGCACAGCAGCCCAGTCGCCACCGAAGCGCAGCCCGAAGCCCAGTTTCGCCGTCAGGATCAACAAAGCCGTGCCCACCAGCGCCACCCCGAAGTACACGCTCACGTCCGCGGCGAAATAGACGATCGGACGCATGGGCGTAACCTGATAGCGCCGCAGGAGCTTCTGCTCCCTGTCGCCCGCCGTGGCCACGGGAATCGTCATGAATGCGACTGTGGCGATAATCAGCCCGACCAACGCCGGCGTCGCCATGTCGATATAGCCGAAATCCTGGCTCAAATAGCCATCCGGTTCGTTCCCCCATATAACGCCGAAGAGCAGTAGCAGCAGTACCGGAAAGCACAGATTGAAGAACAGCGCGATCGGCTCGCGCAGGAACAGCTTCATCTTTACGACCGTGAGTTTGCCCCAGGAGCGCAGGAAAGGAGCAGAAGCGCTCCCTGTTGCGGATCGAATCTGTGGCGTGGTGGTCGTCATGCGGCTTTCCCGTTACGGACGCGAAAACGGCTGCTGATCTGCGATAAGCGAATCGGGCATGCACGTCCCGGCGATCGTTCCCCTGTTTGCTGTGCTATGCGGTGCGCGGTCATCATGAATCCCGAATCGCCCGCCCGGTAAGCCGCAGGAAGACATCCTCCAGATCGGCCTGTTCCGTGCGCAGGTTCCGGAACGCAATACCCTCTTCTTCCAGCCGGGCCACCACCGCGGCAAGCAGTCCGTCCGTGTCGCCGGAAATGATCGCCTGGCGACCGGTGCGCATCACTTCCTTTACCTGCGGGAGAGACTGCAAAGGCGACAGGTCGCATTCCGGCTCCACATCGAACACGATACGCCGTTCCTCGTCCAATGCTTTCACTAACCCGGCCGGCGTGTCCAGCGCAATGATTTTGCCCCGATCGACGATCGCGATCCGGTCGCACAGGTGCTCGGCTTCATCCATGAAGTGGGTAACGAGCACCACTGTTTTGCCCTGCGCCCGGATCGTCCGGACCAGTTCCCATGTGGCCCTGCGGGCTTGCGGATCCAATCCGCTGGTCAGTTCATCCAGAAATACGACTTCCGGATCGTTGACCAGCGCCAGGGCGATAAACAGTCGTTGCTTCTGACCGCCGGAAAGGTTTCCGAAGGCCGCATTGCGCTTGTCGGCCAGCCCCCATTGTTCCAGGAGCGGCTCATAGGGTACGGTATGCGTGTACAAGGAGGAAAACAGGTCCAGCGCCTCCCACACTTTCATGCGTTCGGCGAGGGCTGCGGCCTGCAGTTGTACGCCGATGCGCTCTGCCAGCGCGGCCCGCTCCCTGACGGGGTCCAGCCCCAGCACCGATATCCGGCCCCGATCCGGCTTGCGCAGACCGATGACGCTCTCGACCGTCGTCGTCTTGCCGGCGCCGTTCGGTCCGATGATCCCGAAGATCTCCCCCGGCCTTACGGAAAACGACACGTCATCCACCGCCACGGTTTCCCCGTAGGTCTTGCGGATCCCTTCTGCTTCAATGATCGGTTGCATAACGTTTTCTGTGACCCGGGTTCTGCGCCGGAAGGCTTATAGGATACTCTGATCTTACCAAAAATCATACCAAAAGATGACCCCGGATAAGGGATCGTCTTACCGGGCTGCCGGGAAGTGGTAGCGAGTACGACAGGTCGGGCTCCGGCGGTTTTTCGTTGGGACAGGATTGGGGGTGTATCGTGTGTACGGGGGGGTGGGTTGCGGGTTGCGTTAAGAATGCAGATGCCGGGGGGGATGCGGTGTGGTGGTCGCAGATATCATCCAGCCCTAAGGAGACCGAGTTCCTATTGAACAATAATGCCACTTACACGGTTTAGCGGACACCGCCTATTATGTTAAGACCGTTAGCTTTGGTGCTACGGAGAGAAGCCATGAACAAACCAATGTCCAAAGCCGACGATATTGAAGCCCGATATCAATCCGTTTTCGGCGATGCGTCGAGGATTGTTGACGTCGCCAAGCGCTCTGCCGCTCGGTCGGTGAATGCCGTTATGACCGCTGCCTATTGGCTGATTGGGCGATATATTGTGGAGTTCGAACAATCAGGCGAAGAAAGGGCCGAATACGGCGTTGCGCTCATTGAAAGACTGTCAACTGACTTGACGAAGCGGTTCGGTCGGGGGTTTTCGCGCCAGAACATATGGCAGATGCGTCTGTTCTACCAGATATATCCGCCTGAACGAATTCTCCAGACGCTGTCTGGAGAATCTGTAATCAAGGGCGTTGCTCCAGTGATTCCCCAGACGGTGTCTGGAGAATTGGCGAGCGCCCCTTCAATCTCAAACTCGGAGACAGCACCCCCAGAAGCATCCCTGGCTTGCATTGCCTCGCGCTTTCCTCTTCCCTGGTCCGCCTACGTGCGCTTGCTATCTGTCAAGAATTTGCCGGCTCGGGAGTTCTACGAAACTGAGGCGCTGTGCGGAGGTTGGTCGGTTCGCCAGCTCGACCGGCAGATTAATTCCCAGTTCTACGAGCGTACGGCCCTTTCAAAGAACAAGGCCGCCATGCTCACCCGGGGGCGGAAAGCGCGGCCCGAAGATCGTGTTCTTCCTGAAGAGGAAATCAAGGACCCGTTCATCCTCGAATTCCTTGATCTCAAGGACGAGTACTCCGAAAGCGACCTTGAAGAAGCGCTGATTAACCACCTGGAGACATTCCTGCTGGAGTTGGGTGGGGATTTCTGCTTCATGGGCCGGCAGAGGCGGCTTCGCATCGGCGACGAGTGGTATCGGGTGGATCTGCTATTCTTCCATCGACACCTGCGCTGCTTGGTGGTCATCGATTTGAAAATCGGCAAATTCACCCACGCCGATGCGGGGCAGATGCACACCTATCTCAACTATGCGAGGGAGCACTGGACCCACGACAATGAGAATCCGCCCGTGGGTTTGATTTTGTGTGCCCAGAAGGATGAAGCTGTCGCACGGTATGCGCTTGAAGGGCTGACGAACAAAGTAATGGCGGCCGAATACAGGACTGCTTTGCCGGATGAGGAGACCCTGGTGGCAGAAATCAACCGCACGCGAGAGGCGATGAGTAGACGCGCATAGCCAACGAGCTGCGGCTCAAGGAAGTCAATGTCAGTTCCACGGGCGTGCGCGGGTTCTGGCTAAGGCACGACCTTGCGCAAGGCCTTGGGACAAAAAAACAGCCGCCCGTCGTTCCAGCGACTGTTAGTTTCGCAAAAGGATTTTCGATTCTGGTGTCACAGGAAAAACGCCAGCGCTCAACTGAGAAAGACGCGGATCGTTTTGTCGATCTGGTGAATGGTTCCGGGTTCTGGAAATCCATCGATCTACGCTTCTGTGCGATCCGTAGTGGCCGCCGTTGGGAAAACCTTGTCTCCCGTGGTTTCCTGGATCACCGTGCTCCTCCATCGGTTCCCAGGTTTGCCTCGGTCGATCGGCAATACTTTCGCGCTTGGCAGGTCGTTCGTCCCATTGCGGACCTGCCTGCTGTGGTGCGTGGAATTGTGAGTGGTACAGTGAAGCTGAGACCGCGCTCTGTCGGATACATCGACCCATCGAGTCAGTCTGCGCCGGCTATGGAATACGTTTTCAGTGAACTTGCCGCATCGAATCGAAGGATCAAGTACGACCTCTGGACCTGTCACGCACTCGTGGGCCACGGTTCCTCAATGTGGGAAGTTGTGAAGCAGGCTGGTCACAATCCCGTGGAGATAGACAGCATGATTCGAGGCGGGCCGAATGCGTACGATGGACTTTCGGACCTGGTCCGAAAATTTTGCGTACGGCCCCGAGGACTGGAGATCCATGGGAACACTACCGTCATCGAGCTGATCGCCCCCCTATCTGTGCGTTTTGATCGCGAGAAAGTAACCTCTTCGCCCGATCATGTGACCGTTGCCCTAAGAACTGCTGCAGACATCTTTGTCGCAAAAGCGGAGCTTGCATGGAGCATAGACACCATTGGAAAGCCGTTCCGTCATGGATCGATTAGGCTTTGTGAGAGAAAATGGGCAGATGAGCAAGGTATTCTCCACTCGCAGATAGACATCCCGATTCAGAAGGGCGATACCACTGCTACGTTCTTTGTTCTCATCGGAGACCGGTGCGCAGACCGCGTTTCCGTGCCCTTGATAGAAACGGGCTCTAATATCCGGATGAGAACTCACAGCGTTTTGGACGCAGGTCTACACAAATTTTTAGAGAAACTGCGCCCGGAAGCCTTGAACAAGGCGAAAGAGTTCGAAGACGCCGTTGGTCTGCTGTTTTTTTTCTTGGGCTTCCATGTGAATTCCCTCCATGCGCAGCGAGGGCTGGGAGATGCTGTCGATCATCTGGCTCATGCCCCAGGCTCTTCCGTCATCCTGGCTATCGAATGTACGGTCGGGCCAATAGACGGGAAGGGAAAACTGGGCAAGCTCATCGCTCGGTCAGAGATCATGCGTAGCAAACTTCCTGACAGCAAAGTGATCGCGGTCCTCACGACAGCCAGGCCGCGCGCAGAGCTATCCAAGGTCGAAATAGAGAAGGCTAAAACTGACGGTGTTGCGCTTCTCGCTCGAGAGGATCTTGATGAACTCTGGGCTGCGGCGCAGGCTGGAGAGACCAGTGCGGACGTAGTCCGCCGGTTGAAACAGAAGCTTACCCAAAGAAGGCCTCGGCGGGCATAGTATCAGTCGAGTGATTCATCGCAGACCGATGACGCTCTCGATCGTCGTCGTCTTGCTCGACTGCCGGGAGCCGGTAACGATTACGACAGACCGGATTCCGGCGATTTTTCGTTGGGACAGGATTGGGGGTGTATCGTGTGTACGGGGGGATTGGTTGCGGGTTGCGTTGAAAAGGGGCTTATATACCAAAGTAACCGCAGGCCGCTATTTCCTGGTTTTCCTGATCGGCGTTACGAGGCACTTGGCCAATTCTTCCGGCATTGCGTCAATCTTCGGTACGCGCGTTCCCGGGCGCCCCCGACCACGTTAGATTTAGGAGTTTCTGACATACTTTTATCTTGATTTGTGGAGCAAGGATAGTTAAGATGAATTCGCAGGGGGAGTAGCGAATAAAAGGCGGTGTGGCACCGCTTTTTCTTTGGAGGCTCGGGGAGCCACCTCCTCGGGGATTACTTTGTGGTATATAAGCTCCAAAACTTTCCGTTATAGAAATTTTAGATCGTATGGCGAGCAATGACGCGGCGTCTGGAGCCGGCTATCAGGATGAATACTGGGTAGGAGCATATTACCTTGCGGCACTGCTCGCGAGGGATTTTACTCCCGGCAATATTGGCAAAGTGAGTAAGGTTGAGTACCAGCGTGGACCTCTCGGGGATGTTGTCGTGCATGGGAATTCCGCGTCGGGCAAAGCGAGACTTCATCTTCAAGTCAAGAGGCGCCTGCAAATCTCAGCAAGGCACGGAGATTTCCGCAAAGTCATTCACCAGATGTGGAAAACCGTCAATGACGAAGAATTTAAAAAAGGTACTGATCGGTATGGCCTCGCTGTAATGAATAGGTCGAAGCCACTACAACAACTTGGCAAGGTCGCCGAGCGGGCAGCAGCATGCGACACCCCTACACCGTTTTGGACAGCAATTGATGACTTGAATAAGGGCCAGAAAAAGGTTCTAAATACCGTTGTAGATGTATTAAAATCCATGGGCATCCCTGATATCAACGTCAAAGATGCCGCTTGGAGAGTCTTGGGCTCTGGAATGGTGGTGATTGAGATCAATCCAGCAAGTGCTGAGGGCCCTGATCGAGCACGCATGCGAAGTTGGATCGATTCACGCGTGCGCAGTCTAAAGCGTACGGAGAGTATAGTAGACACACTTTATACACTTTCAAGCCAACTCGACACAAATCGCGGGAGTCTTAGCCGCGTAGGTTTAGAACGAAGGCTTACCTCTAAGGGTTATTGTTTAACATCCTCTCCATCTTCCCCGGTGGTTGTGACGCAGGAAAACATAATTGACGCACAGTTGAAGGATATCAATGAAAAGTTGGATCAACTTCGCCACGAGAAAGCTCTCCCAGACCCTGTACGAGCCGCTATTGCTCAACTCCAGCTTGACGACCTAACAGAACTCTTGAAGGCTGGGCGAGCTAAAGAAGCTTTCGATTTCGCCATTCAGCACACGGAGAAGATTGATGCAGCCCTAACAAAAGAAAATGACCCTGAAGGCCTCTATGCTGAAGAATTTCGAACACATCGTCAGCGGCTCTTGTTCGCAGCAGCCTCTGCGGCAAGTTGGCGGGGAGACATTGAGACTGGTCGCACTTGCTGGCGACGCGCTCACGACTTGGGACCAATTGATCCAGAGTGCCACAAGCAAGCTGCTGATGCTCTCTTCAACGTAGGGCTCGCCGATGATCTGCGCCACCTCATGTCCCAGATGGATCAAGAGAGTGAAGTGTACCAGCGAACAGTACCCCTCCTCGCTTTTCTTGACGGCGATTGGGAAACTGTCGATGAGCAACTTGTCGGCGCTGAGAGTGCGGATGTTCTCCTTATGCGTGCCCACGCACGCGTCCAGATTCTTGATCCTCAAGATGTCCAAGCCGTACAGATGACGGCCGACCTCATAGATCAAACAGAAGGAAACAATAATCTCTCAGCCATCGACCTTTTCCGTGCACAAGAGACGTTCAACCTCCTGGAACGTGTCGTTGAGGAATATACTCCCCTCACATACAATCGCCAGCCCCTCGTCGGCAATTTAACCCGCCGAGTTGTTGCATTGGCTGAAGCAACGCAATCTGACTCGCCGCTTCAAGCGAGAGTACTCGGAATCCTCGCCGACACCGCTAAACTGCTTCATGACGAAGCATTGGCCGATCTTTTCAAAGATAGCGTCGAAGCCCTTGATGATGAAACCCGCTCACGCGGGTTTTACCAGTACGATTCGCCTCCGGCTCCCGAAGAAATCGATGGCATGGTAGATGCGGGTCAGATAGACTCCAGCAAGGCCGCGATCCTTAAGAGCACGTACTACAATTCTCTGGGACAACCCGATGAGGCCGAGCGCGTGCTCCGCGAAGCCCTTTTTGCCACTTCGGATGAACGCCAACGAGCTCACGTACTTCGCCGGCTTGCTGGACATCTTCGCAGGCAGAAGCGAGATATCGAAGCACAGACACTAATCAAGGGTGTTTCTCTCCGTCCACCCGACCGTTGGCTCTTTCGAGCAGAGGGTCTTCCAAAGGGCAGTTTACCCGCTGATATGATTGATGAAGTTGAAGATTTTGCCCTTGACGTGAACGTACTGGCTTGGCTTGCTCAAACCAGACTAAGCTTGGCTTTCGCCGATGTCACGTCGCCTAAGGATGCCACTGATGTGTCTGAGGACCTAGCCGATGACGCCGTCGTATGGGCCGCCCGCTTGGTCGAAGTTCTTCCCTCACGATTTTATAGGCTTTGCTATGCAAAAGCCCTGTATGTCGCTCGGCGCTACGACGATCTCCTCGCTGCCTGCCAAGATATCGACCCCATATATGACGAGCGTATTGTCGAACTCAAAGCCTCAGCGCTCATGGGTCTCGGGCGAATATCTGAGGCGGCTGATCTTCTTATTGCGGCCCTCACCAACTATCCAGATTCTGAGAGTATAGCCATCCATGCATCAACCTGTCTTTTGACTGAAAACCGCCCCGCAGAGGCCGCCCAAATCCTCGAACCGCGAGTGACCGCAGGATCCAAAGAGCCTGATATCCTAATCAACTTTGCTCGGTCACTACTTATCCAATATCCCCGCTCCCAAGGGCACTCTTCTCGGGCATTCGATCTCTATACACAAGCGTACGACCTGCATCCCAATCCAGAAATTGCAGGCGAAGCATGGATGGCGGCCCGGGGAGCAAGTAGAGAGGAGGAAGCAGGGCAGTTCTTTGCCGCGATGACAGAAGGAACTCCTCATGCAACCGTAAAGACAGCAGATGATATTGACGAAATACTAAGAACGAAGAACCAAGTCTTTATCCACTTGGAGGGAGGCATTGAGGCTTTGGCCGAAAGTATGCGCCGGGATCAGGAACGTATTGATGGCCTCAATAAACTTTCCATGATCCATATGGCTGCTTACGGCGACCTCTTTAGACTGGGTGGCAGGCCATGGGAAAACTGGGCACGTCGGACCCAACGGTTTGAACAGCTAAAAACGGAAGACCCCGCGTCACTTGGAGCATTCAGCATACTTGCCGATTGGCCATCGCAGGCTAATCGCCCCGATGACAAGGTCGGAGTCTTTGCTGATATGACAGCAATCCTCACCCTTGGTGTCCTCGGCCCAGATATTACACAACAGATTCTCGGAGCCGTAGGAAAAATCTATGTTCCGGCGGGAACGCTCAATAGTCTGCACGAGGAGAAAAACCGAATTGGGAGAGATCTACTCCTTGATGCCCAACAACCATACGCCGAGACAGCCCGCATCCTTCGTGGAATGGATGACGCCATCATTCCGTACACAGAAGAAATAGAGGATGCGTCTCCAAACGCCCCTGCGCTTGGAGCATATCGCGTAGATATCGGAGCTGCCATCATTCACAATGCCTTTTACGTTACAGATCTCGATGACATTCAGGAATGGCCGAGCGAGATACGCCAACGCACGATCTCGCCAGCTGCTCTTCTGGCCGTACTCAATGCAGCCGGGGTGATTACATCGGATGAAGCGCGACGCGCAGCAGAACAAAAACCGGATATATTCGGCGGATGGGAGTGTGAGACGATAGAATTATACCCACCGACTCTAAAAACCCTTGTGTTTAGCGAGTTTACCCTAATGGACTGGGTTGATGCGGAACTTACAGGTGTCTTGGGCAACCGTCTCAAGGTGGGGCCGTGGTGCTGGAAATACATTGCGGATGCAGCAGAACATCGAGAGGCTCTTGTCCTTGCACACAAACGATTGGAAGGGATAATAACCGCGCTTGAGAAAGCCGCCGACACAAGCATACTTGTTGAAATCGAGGCAGTCGTTGGAGGTACCGCTCGCTTAGATGACAGAGATACATCCGATGAGAATAGCTCATCCTTGGAGACAGCGTGGTCGCATGCCCTCCAATCACTTCGAACCGCTCAGAAACACGGCCTCCAACTATGGGCGGACGACCGGTTCTATTCACTTCTGTTGGGATTAGCAGGGCCCACAGTGAGAGCTCCAGAGATCGAAGAAATCCGTGAATCCTTTGCCGCTTGGGCAGAAACGAATCCCCCAGTTTCCACGATGGAGTTACTTGCTCGTCTCTCCGGATCTGGACATCTACCTCAAGACATAGCTCAGAATGCTGCTGCCAAGCTCTTCGAGCAAGGATATCGCATGGCCCACCCGATACTTCTCGGTCATGCCCTCCGCCAGTTCCCCACACCGCCGCAGCCACCTCTCACCCTTCCCTTTCAACACCTTGTTGATGCTGTCGCGGAGATTCCACATTATCTCCCCGACATGATCGATCCGTCCTATCGGATGGGGGTCGTGCGTTTGGCATCTGCCAAAGTCGCTGGGAGATTCATAGAGGATGTGTGGCAAGCGCCAAGCCTCAGTGAGGACCAGCGACGAACGTTGGCTGATGCATTTCTGGATGCGCTTGAAGATATCTTCAAGCATGAAAGTGCTACACCCACGGCCCCCCGATCTGATCGTACGGCACTCTTCTTTTGGATGGAGATAGGCAAAACACTCCAACTTATGCCAGCCCACGATAGTGACTGCGCAGAGATTAAGAATGCTGCGCTGCATTGGTTCGGCCATGCCGTCGCACGCCGTACAGCACAACGCCAAGATATCGTACGGCTGCTCGAAGACAGCATACTCACCTTCATAGAACTTGCTCTGGAGGCCTTTAAAGAAATAGGCGAGAAGGATCAGTTACCACAGAGCATCAGGCAGGTCGTGATACCACCGCTCATTCCGCTTACTGGAACAGATCTCCTTAATACGCTCAACCCACTCCTTCGTAGAACGATCGGAACCCTCATCAGTCTTCGCGAAGATGGTCGTGTTGACGCACATTGCGATGTCGAAGTAAAGGGCGAAAACATCCAAATCACAGTCCCCGAAGAAGATAACGAGCAAGCAGCGGCTGGCGTACTACGACGTGCTGTTAAAGGCGATATGGTGTCTGCACAACGGATACATGCCACTGATGTTGTCTTTAAATACATACATCCAGTCTCAGAGGAATGGATAAATGCAGGGGTTCCACCCGAAGTTGAAATTTCTATCAATGTTCGGTGTTCGCTTTTCGCACTGCTCTGGGCCGATCCTCCCGACCTCCGGAAAGTTATCGTAGGCATCATCATTTTCCACTTAGCTCCACTAGACCCAGCACTTGCACACCGAATCGTCCAATTGGAAGCCGATCTAACTTGCAACGAAAAAAAGAGAGCTCGGGCAGCCCGAGACAAGCTGGCGGTTGATCTCCTGATGAGTGGATACTTCGACCTCCAGCGAGACCTTACGCACGCTGTCTGGCGTTTCCGTAACTATGATACGGATAAACTTTTCCGGTTCGTTGGCGGAATCGGCGAGGAAACCGCCCAAATTCTTGCGAGCCATCCGTCAACCCAAGACGTACGTCAGGTCGGTGCGTTCTTAGTACCGCAACATCACGACATCGCACGACTGCTGCTGGGGGATCACGACGACGAAGCATTCGTACGCGAAGCAATAGAAAGGCTGACAAATCCATCGGATAGATCGAATGAAGAGGGGGATACCCCACTGAGCTTGGCAGACTGGCTCACGCACCAAGCATCGGTTGCTGAAACCACGGACGACCCTTTCATTGCAGCCTCGGCACTCCATCAGATACTACTTGTCCTCTCGGCAGTGGACGAAAACCCCTCGTTGTATGTCGGTGGACGAACGATAAATTCATCGAATTGGGTCATTGACTATATGGGCTCTGCACTGAACGCTGAAGTAGAAAAACCCTCCCCACTCGAACAGCGCATGACGGCCCGGCGACGGCTTGCCTCTGCAGCGCTCCAACTTGCTGCGTTCGCCTATAGTGGAGAAAAGCACTCTGAAGTGCACAATGCGGCAGAGGACCCACTTGCGGAATGGCTTAATGGGGTGTGGCTTCTGGCATCCAAGCTTCAGATCGCCATAGTGAGGATAGAAGGGGGACTGGCGAATGCTGTTGCAGCAGCCACCAAAGCCGTTCAGGAACTCGGGCTCGCTATGCCCAGCTTCCGTGCTCTTGACGCTTTTGACCCGTACGCATTCGGAGTCGAAGGAGACGACATCGGAATCGCACTCACCTTGACAGCTATGCTAAAGGTTTTGCGTCGAACTGAGGGGAGAACGCCACCTCCTTGGTGGACGGATACCATCCAAGACCGCATAGAAAATCTTGCTGCTGCACCCCCACCCGACATTGAAGGTATTGGAAACCGCTTGGGTTTAGCGGCTCCCCTGCGGGTTCAAACGCTGGCACAGAGGATTATGGAAATAATTCGTGAAAACCAAGCAGCCCTTTAGTTGTACTATCGCTTGAATTCATCAGGAGCTTGTTTGGGACTTATACACAAAAGTGCCGGTGTTCGACACCTTAGTCCCCCTTAGACCCACGCAATCCGGCGGCTTTTAGGCGCACCATGGACTCCTCATGAAGCGGGATAATCCGCGTTTTTTTACCGCCGTGGATGCTGGGTTCGGCACATCACTGATCGCGTAAAATGGAAAGGGGTTCGAGCACCACTTCGGGAAACTGCAACAATTCCATCAGAACCGCACGGTCAAAATCTTTCCGGGTGTCGTCCCGATAGGCCTTGTTGGCGGGCAAAAATGTCTTTCCCCTGAACCGCTCAAAGATATTCCGGGCATGTGGGCCATCACTATCTGCCGAAGCAGCGCAGGAAAACGGCATAGCCTTGGCCATTTGCAAAATCAACGGTCTTTCGCCTTCACCGAATACCTCATGACGGAATACCCTTCCGTTCCGGGTTTGTTAACCAGTGCTTGATCTCGGCGAGGAATGCCCAAACGTCATCTATTCCGGGGCGTAAATAAGGTTCTTCTTCGGGGTCCTCCCCCATCTTTTGGAAGACATCTATAAGCCAGGACGGCCCGTGACCAGACGCTTCTAAGTCGGGAAGCCAAGACTCTAACTCCCCCTTCTTTACGATGAAGAGGCCATACTCTCCCAAGCGCTCACACAAGTTTTCGGCGGCTTCCTTGTCCTCATCATCAAGAAGATCAAGACCACCATCGCGTTTCATTTCTTTACCAGTTGCATCAAGTTTTTCTTTGACACTGTTTCGCATTGATGCCAGAGATGGGCACTCCAGTCCCGGCACAAACCCCCCTTCTAAGAATGCCTGCCAAACGGATCCACCGTCTTTCAAAACATCAATGTCGACGATGCCTGCCGCTGGTATTCCAAGATTCCTGAGTGGCTTCAGTATCGTTTGGACTGTCTGCTTGTTCTGGGCGTTCAAAAAAAGACAATTGGGGATGCCCCACTCAGGCTTGAATCTTAGAAGCCGCTCATTCACTTCTTGGTAGAACGCTCTATCAGTATCAGCCTCGGTGACGACAACAAACTCATAGAACAGTCCATCAAGTACACGGGTGGATCGGAGAAGCGGATTTCGCATTAGTGGAAGCAATTCCTGACTGGTCAGGACACGAGCTGTCGCTACACTATTACGGTATGTAAGACGTACGATATTGACGGGGGTACCAGACTGAATGCAGCCCATGACAAAATGTGGACTGTGTGTGGAAACGAAAAGCCGCTTTTCAGACCCAGAACTAGCCAGTGCAATTTCCTTCCCCAAATTGAAAGACAATGAAGGGTGCAGAAAAGCCTCGGGCTCGTCTATAAGCAGGATAATCGGATCGCCAGCAATGATTTCCGTGATTATCCCGGTGAATGCCTTCACGCCGTCACTTGCTTCCTGGATTGGCAGAGCAGCACCATGAAACTGAACGGCTTCCTCATGAAAGCCGCGCTCCTGTAACTCGGACTTGGGTTCATTAGGGGAGAGCCGGAGGCGCAACTTCCCCGACTTTGTCGGATCAATAACCAGGTATGTATCAAATGCATCGTGGATTATCCGACGAACTTCCGCTCTTTGGTTGTTGTCATGGAAAAGAACCTGAAAACTGGTTTGTGGAGATTGTTGAAAGTCACCAGCTTCCTGATCGTTGATCAGACTGATGCGACTTTTTCCATCAAGAATCAGCGTGTTATAGGTAAGATAAGTTTGGCAAAAATCTACTGCATTGGTATTTGTGTCGAGCAAGCTCTGAACCAACGACTCTCTCGATACTTTTTGGCGGTGGATTCGCTTCCCGACGATTATCTGACCGGGCTGAAGCGTTTCGGTCACACGTGGGCGCAGAGTAATATGTTGAATTCGCTCCTCCGCAGCGTCTTGAGAAAAGTTCTCGAAATTGATCTGCTCAACGAGTACATTCGAAGTGTTCCTCCTACCGCTGGTGCAATATTGGTATATCTCCGTAAGTATCTTGCTCTTGCCAGAGTTATTCGGCCCAACAAAAACGGTCACGGGGGTTGTGCTAATCACCTCTTCAGGGAGTTCTGGTGCACGACCGAATTTCAGAGATAGCGTCTTAATCATGTACTAACTATGCATGCACTGTCATTGTCACTATCAAGCAAATGGTGTCGGTGCATGCGACGTTGCACGCGGGCTTTGGTTTCCAAAGGGACACCTACTCCTTAAGATGCGGTAGCGTAGGTCAGTCGATTTGGTCGAGCGTATCCTGTGGAACTATACCGTGTCCGTTGAACGCCGTCTGGAGCCGCTCGTTGAGCCAGAAAATCCCTTGCGGAGAAAGTTCCACAGCTGCCTGCTGCCTATATGCAAGGCGAGGATTCGTGTTGCCGGTGCCGCTGGCCGCATTACGCTGGGTCGGCGCAAATGAATCGCTTTCAAATGTATCCATCAACTTGTTTAGCGAGATGCCGTTGGCCATGGTTCCGGCAACAAACTCGGCGTTATGTACGCGGATATACCTCGACCACTGTTCCCTCCACGGCCGAAGTTTAATGTCTTCGGGTGAAGCGTCATCTCGGACCGGATGATACTTCATGCCGATGGCGCGACCAAAAATTCGAATGTCGGGCTCGTCCGTGAGCCGCGCGATAAACATGACCGCCCCATTTTCGACACTTCTGGGGCGTTTGGTCGAGGGATAGGCAACGACACAATGACAGCCCGCCTCTTCGATTTCCTCGATAGTGGGGAAAGAAACCGGCACTCGGTTATGGTCTTCGCCGAGAAATTTGATAAAGGCTTTGTCTGTATCCGCCACAGCAGCAGGAAGAGGTACGGGTAGCGGGGCAGCAAGTCCCGCCTTTGCGCCGAAATCACCGAGTCCCCTCGTGTGCTTGTATCTCCTGCCAGTCAAGTGGTGTCGGGTAATAGTTTCTGCCCAGCAATCGAGCATCTCGCGGGACAGATTTGCTGAGCTACCGAGTCGCCAAAGCTCATCGAAATAGTTCCGGCAGGCCGCAATGACGACTTCGTCATCGGCAACCAAACCGAACTCTTGGTTTCGGGCGAGCGCGGCCTTCGTCAGATTGGCCGACGTAATGATCGCTCGGCTTGTACCGAAGAGATACAACTTGGCATGGAGGTTCTGAATACCGCGGATACTGGCACCGGCGTCGAGTAGCATTCGTAGGGCCTCGACATCGCTGACACCGTCAGCGAAATCATCCAGACTGAATCGGGTAATCACCTGAACATCACTGGGCCGATGCGACAGGAGACGTTTAAGTGCCCCCTTTTTGATGAACGGGCAGACGATGCGGACCTCACTGGGATATGCACGGATAGCCGCTGCCAGTTCTTGGCCCCATCCTGCATCGACCAACCGGATCATCGCTTGGCTCATCACGCCACCCTCGCAAATCCACTGCTAATGGCCTGTTGCCAGACATGTGCATAGACCTCCGCAGCCACTGCTTGCTTCTCTTCCGCGGTGAACGGCGGTGTCGGCAGGCTGGTGTATACCTTGTCGAGAATGAACACTTCGACATCCGCCTTGGTCTGCTCCTTTTCCCAGAAACGGTCGAGTTCAGAGAGACGTGCCTTTATAGATGCCAGCAGGTTACGGCTCGCCTGTTTGACACGCTCCCGCTCACCCTTTGCAAGACCGTCCTTCTTCAGCAAGTCGAAGAGTGCGAGTTCGTCCTCACTAAGGCCTTCCTTGACTGCGCGCGTCTGCTCCGCATCCAGTTCGTCCACGAGTTCAAGCAGCCGACGAAAAGTGTCCTCAATGGTAACGCGGTTTTTTTCGCGGTTATAGTCGGCAACGATCTCCTCGTACTTCTGCTGATAGTCCATGCGCGATGGGTTACGCGCCAGCAACTCTGCGAGCTTCTGTTCGACGATCTCACGGATGTCCTGAAGCATCGTTGCCTTGTGCCGGACCTTCTTCGCGAACTCGTCGCGTAGCTTATCTATATCGATCTGGCTGAGATCAAAGGTCAGACCCTCAGCCTGATCATCCCCCGGCTCCTGTGTGCGGATCGCCTCGTTGACGATCCGGTGCAACTCCTTCAGGAGTTCTGTAACGTCCGCAGTATCGCGTCGCTCCGTCAGTTTCTTGTAGATTGCCTCAATATTGTCGTGCCGCTCGGCATAGGTAAACGCCGACGGTTCCATCAGCAAGGCCTTGAAGCGACTGAACACCTGTCGGGCAAGTATCTCGAATCGGTGCTTGGCCCTGTCGCTGGAATAAATGGCCTCGACCGCATCCTTCAGGCCTTTGATACGTGGAAAACCGGCAGAACCAGTTAGCGCCGCCGGATCAAAGCCGAGCCCGAGCAGATGCGCCTCTGCCGCCTCAATGGCTTCAATCAGGGCCTGCACACGCTCCTCAATGGGTGCGACGATCTCCTCACCGCCAGCACCATCGTCACCCAACGCGTATTGCGCCAGTGCCTCTTGCAGGCTCTTCAGCATGCCGTTGTAGTCGACGATCAGACCAAAATCCTTGCCTGGATAGACCCGGTTCGCCCGTGCGATCGCTTGCATCAATGTGTGCGCCTTCATCGGTTTGTCGATGTAAAGCGTCGCAAGGCACTCGACATCGAAGCCGGTCATCCACATGGCACAGACGATGGCAACGCGGAAGGGATGATCCGGATCTTTGAACGCGGTCTCGACATCAACGCGCTGACCGTTCGGAGTCTCGAAGCCCTGCTTCATCCGGATGCGGTGTGGGATGATGTCGAAGTCCCATTTCTCGAAGTCTTTGACCTCCTTCCGTTCCTCGCTGATGATAATCCCAACAATGGTTTTTTCGAGCCAGGCCGCTTGGGATTCCAACTGCCGCGCCTCCTCCGCAAGTGCGGCACGACTAGTCTCGTCACCCGCCCTCTCCACTTCCGTACGTTTGGCATCCGCCGACTCGCGGACGGATGCCGCCTTCGCCCGCCATCGCGGACCGATCAGTTGGAGCATCCGGGCACAAGTGATCTTATCGACACATACCAGCATCGACTTGCCCGACTGCCAGCGGGTCGCGCAGTGCTCGACGAAATCAGCGGCAATCTTGTCGAGCCGTTCGTCCGCAGTGATGACTTCGTAGTCCCTTCCCAGCAGTTTGCTAAGCAAGGCCTCTTGGTCGGGATCAAGCTCGGTTTCCTCGATCTTCGCCGCGATGCGATTGTTCAGGTCGATTCGCGCTACGTCCAACTTCTCACCCCGGTTTTCATAGACCAACTTGACAGTTGAACCGTCTTCTTCGGACCGCTTGAAATCGTATCGAGAGATATAATCGCCGAAGATGCGTTTGGTGATTTCGTCCTGCTTGAAGAGCGGTGTGCCAGTGAAGCCGATGAAGGCCGCGTTCGGTAGCGCAAGGTGCATGTTGCGCGCCAGCCGACCTGCCTGTGTGCGATGTGCCTCGTCCGAAATCACGATGATATCATCACGCTCGCTGTAGGGCTTCTTCGGGTCGACATCCTTGTTGAACTTATGGATCAGACTGAAGACGTAGCGGTGGTTCTCTTTCAGCAGCTTTTCCAGATCGTCGCCCGACGTGGCCCTCGGTGTATTGTCGTCAGCAACACCACAGCCAACGAAAGTCTTGTATATCTGGCCGTCGAGATCCTTTCGGTCGGTCATCAGCAGAAACGTGAAATTACCTTCCAGCTTCCGTCGCACCTTCTCGGCGAAGAAGATCATGGAATAGGACTTGCCACTGCCTTGGGTGTGCCAGAAAACCCCAAGTCGGCCAAGGTCCGGATGTGATCGCTCGAGAATGTTGATCGGCCTCTTGGGAATGTAGGGAATCGCCGCCTCAGCGGCTATCTTCGATGTGGGCAAGTACTCCACGGGCGTACGGGGTTCGAGGGGCAATTCGACAACGCGATACCCGAGGCGCTGCTCAGGTGGGAACTCCAGCTTCAACGCTTCCTGCCGCGACACAGAGGTCACCGCCTGGTTGACGCCTAGTACCTGATGGTTCCGCGCAATAACCTTCCGCGTGGCACCTGGCTTGCTGTCGTCGAAAAGGATGAAATTCTCGACAATGTCAAGTAGCCGATCGTGCGCCAGCATGCCGTTCAGTAGCACCTCAGCATCCAAGCTGCCCGTGTCCGCCTCGTCGAACCGCTTCCACTCAGCAAAATGCCCCCACTCGCTGGTAATGGAGCCGTAGCGGGCATGGTCGCCGTTCGACACGACCAGAAAGGCGTTGTGATGAAAGGCGTGAGCAATGACGCTCTCATGCATGTAGTCGGAGAGGTTGTTGTCGAAGCCCTCGCGGATGTTTCTGTAAACGGCCTTCAGTTCGATGAAGACCAGTGGCAGACCATTGACGAAGCAGACCAGATCAGCGCGGCGGTTGTAGTTCGGCGTGTGGATACCAGTGAGTTTCAGCTCGCGCACGGCAAGAAAGCGGTTCGAACCGGGCTGATTGTCGAAATCAATCACCTGGGCGCGGGTGGATTTCCGATATCCTTGGGAGTCCCGATACTCGACAGGCACGCCACCGCGGAGCAACCGGTAGAAGTCGCGGTTGTGCTGCACCATAGATCGGCTGACATCGTACACGGTGAGGTCCCGCATTACGTCGTCAATGGCAGAGGTTGGCAGATCGGGGTTGAGACGTTTCAGCGCCGCACGCAAATCTCGGGTCAGTACCGTCTGCTTGGTATCGGCACGACCGAGGGTGCCGTTCGATCCGAAGGTTTCCTTGTTCCCGGCATAGATGTTATCCCAGCCCAGCACCTTTTCCAAATGTTTGGCAAAGGTCGCCTGCACCAGCTGGTCCTCGCTGTTGATAGGAGTCAGCGCCATCGCGACCGTTCTTCTGTGGTGGTGTCGGGTAATAACATCAGACAGTGATCTCGCCGTTCATCAGGCGCGGTAGCAGGAAGTCGCGGGCTTGGGCGAGTTTTTGGTTCATAGTGTGTAGAGTGCGGACTTGTTCGTGTAGGCCCGATGTATGCTCTTCAAATTTCCGCAAAAGCGCCGAGTCTGGCATGATGACGGACAAAGCTTTGAATTTGGTTTTGTTTATTTCCTTATAGGTGGCTCCGCCTGCATGTGAGCGGATTTCTTCAACACGATGCATCAGATTAAGTAACAGATACATGCGCGTATACAGATCGTTTGGCAGGATACTGATGAAGCCTTGATTCGTGCAGGACGGCACCTCGATAATCCCGAAAAAACCCACCGATGCCCGACTCGTCATCAAGACTGTGCCAGCCGGCAGCATCTTCGCAGACGAACCTCGGAGCCCTGCTTCAGTAATTTTTTTTTCGCTATCGAGAAGCGCTAGACATGAGTTCCGTGTAATGTCGGTCGGCGTATACCACGGGATATCACCGTCACTCCAATATTCAGGGTTTGAGGTCGAGGGCGTGCCACCCCCGACAGCTTGACAAACAGCACTAAAGGTTTGCTGCTCCCACCCCTCGGGGAGGCCGTCGGTGATTTTGACGTGTCCGTAGCCGGGGAAGCGGAAGTGAACGAACCATTCGCGGTAGAGCAACTGCCCCGCCTCCTCCAACAACACAATCCGACGCTTATTATTTTCGATGAGGTTGTCGTAGGCGGAAAGGGCTCCAGCGATCTTTTGCTGAACTACGTTTGGAGGAAACGGAATCTTTATGGACGCAATCTGCGACCCACTCATGTTTGGCTGTGCCGCCCCACCACCCAAGCCGAAGAAACGTTCTCTATATGCTCTGGTCGAGATGACATACCAAAGAAAATCTGGGTCAACCGCTTTGGGTTCAATCTTTGCGACCCGCTGGTTTAACAAAAAAGTGGCACCATCCGGTGCAGAGATGCGACCAGCCTTTCCTGCAGTCGCACCTGTCATTGCCAGCAATATGTCGCGATTCGCGAGACGAAACCTTTCGTGCTTCGGTTCCAAGTGACTATCAGGCAGTTTTTGTGCGTTTGCGAAATTCACCTCACCGCCGTTGGTAATGCTCCCAATCTTTACAACCGGAGTTCCTTCGTCCCCAAGGTGTGCGCTCTTGAATGCAAACCCAGGGAGAACGTTTGCCACTGTTCCGATCTCTACCTCTTCCCAGTTCACATCCCCAACTCCTCAAAGTTCAGAGCGATCCGCGCCGCGAGTTCTACTGCCTCCTCGTTCAACCCTTTGAGATCAATGTGGATGGAACGCAGTGCCTTCTCGAAGTCGAAATCTTCGTCCTCTTCCTCGGGAGCAACGCCCACATAGCGGCCTGGAGTCAAGCTCCAGTCGTGCGCCTCGATCTCGGCGCGGTCCACCAGCTTTACCAGCCCCTCGACATCGCGTAGCCTCGCGTCTGGGAAGCGCTCGTGCAGCCAGTCGGCCTGCCGCACGAAATATCGTGCTTGGCGCAATGCCTCCACCGCGTTGACCCGTGCGCGCCCCAACACACGCCGCACCTTGTTGATGTCAGAATTGGTCCAAAGGTCCGAGTTCCGCGCATCGATCTCTTTCACCGCGATGTTGACCGCCCGGTCAGCGAGCTTCGTTGCCAGATGGATCTGCTTGGTTAAGTCCTGGCAGCGTTCAGCCATATCGCGCAAGTCCTCTCGCGCCACATGAAGTGCGGCATTTCCCGACGCCCCGTAGTTCCCTCTCTCGTTCCAGTTGGCAACTCGCTCGGCGACCTCGACCGCTAACGCCACGATGTCGGCCGATAGCGTGGCCTGTGCTGAGGTGAGTTCCTCCCAAGTCTCGACCAGAGGGTTAGGATCGCGCTTCTTGGTCGCAAAGGGCTCGGCCAAACCGATCAGTTTACCGAGGGCGTCTTCGAACGCCGTGAGCGGTTCGTCGGTCGCCTGCCCTTCCGCAACGGCTTGGCCAAGGTAACTCTCGAGCAGTTTGAGAAAACGACCCGATTGTCCCCGATAAAGCCAGACGATGGCGGCAATGTTTTTCTGCTGCTCTGGGCTGAAGTCTAAGATGGCATTTGAGACATCGCGATAGATTTTGCGCGCATCAAGCATCAGGACGCGATCGACCCGCTCGGGGTCTTGCTCCTTCGAGCGGTTGAAGAACCAGAGCTGGCAAGGCACGGTGCGGGTATAGAAGAAATTGCCGCGGATGTCGATCATCACGTCCACGGCGCCGGTCTCGACCAACTTCTGACGCACCTTGGCTTCGTCCCAACCGGCGCTGGAAGCCTGTGACGACATGACGACCCCGGCCCGACCGGTCTCGTTCAGGTAGCTATAGAAATAGGAGAGCCACAGGTAGTTGGCGTTCGAGAACTTCTTATCCTTGTTGATGCCGGGCAGGCCGAAGAGAAGGCGCTTGTCACCCTTGACCTTCTCAGCATCCACTTTGTCCACATTGAACGGCGGATTGGCCATGACGAAGTCGCACTTGCCGACCAGTTCGTGCGGGTCCTTGTAGTAGGTGATGGCTTCGTTTCCGGCGCGAATAGTGCCTTGCAACCCATGAACGGCGAGGTTGATCTGGGCCAGCTTCGCGGTGGTCTCGTTCTTCTCATGGCCGTAGAACGTGACCCGCTTCATCGTGTCCTCTCCCTCATCTTCGATGAAATGGCTCGATTGTACAAACATGCCGCCCGAACCGCAGGCGGGATCAAAAACGATGCCATGGTTGGGCTCGATGATGTTGACGATGGTCTGAACGATCGAGGGCGGGGTGAAGAACTCGCCATTATCATGCGCATGCTGCTTAGAGAACTCGGCGAGGAAGTACTCGTAGATGCGGCCGAGCACATCGCCCGAGGCCGTGCGTAGCGTCTCAGAATCGAAGGTTCGCATCATGTCTTCCAGGACATCGTCCTCAAAGCGCTCGTAGTCCTTCGGCAACTGGCCGGCAAGCGGCGGGAAGTGGTCTTCCACGTCTTTCATGGCGGCGGTCACGACCGTGCCAAGCTTGCCGTCCTTCGGCATCTTCAGCAGCATGTCGTAGCGTGCCGACTCGGGTAGCATCATGGCACGGCGACGCGTGAAATCGGCCTCAACCAAGGAGCGGTCTGGCATC
The DNA here is from genome assembly GCA_965117025.1 of Rhodothermales bacterium. GTDB lineage: Bacteria > Bacteroidota > Rhodothermia > Rhodothermales > VXPQ01 > VXPQ01. The sequence goes on along the minus strand of OZ220746.1, from coordinate 1,981,942 downwards.
TTGCCCGCAGCCTTGTCTGCTTCGATCTCCGCCAATGCCGCGTAATAGCGGTTTGTCGCATGTCGCAGGAATATAAGGCCCAGAATGGGCATGAAATACTCGTTCGCCGCAAGGTTCGAATTGGCCCGCAGGTTATCCGCAACATCCCAAAGGTCCGCCTCGAATTGTTCAATGCCGGTCAAGTGGTCCGCTATCATTCGCTATTAGCCTTTCCTACGCACTTGCCTTTTTCTCTGGTGCAGACGCTTGAGAAAGTCGCTCATTGCTGATATTCTTGAGATATACGGGGTGTTCGAAACAAGAAACCCTTCCTCTGGCAAGCCAGCAAAAGGGTCCCCTGCACGGATAAGCCCGCATAGTAGCGCATTAGCACAGTGATTTCGCCTTGTTACAAGTAAGGCGGGACAAATCGAAAAGCCAATATCCGAAAGGACGGACAAAAGCGCAAAAATCTCAAATTGGTAGAGCTGCGCTGTCCTGACGGCTTTTTTATCGGACCATTTCTATAACCCCGCTTACACAGTTTAGCGGACACGCCCTCGGCCCCAAGCCTTTTCCCTCTCCCGTTCGTTCTCAAATAACGATTGGTTCACACTATCGGCGTTTTCTAAGGTGAGCTGGTTTAGAGCCTGAGGGCGTTTCCAATTAGATGGGCACATTCTTTGTCGTTTTCCATATCTTACAGAAGTCGAAGAGGGCTACGCTAAAACGCCAAAGCCCGAGGCTACGCTGGAGTACCACACACTTTAACCCTACCCTAATCCCTATTTGGATATGAAAGACAACAAAGATTTCGACGTTATCCTCCCAAATCTTGACAAAAAGGCTGCTGAACTCAACAAACCGGAGTCTGATCCCTTCCTCCAACTCCTAGGAGGTATATGTGATTATCTGGATGGGATGAAGAAGCACATCGACGACCGATTCGACAAAATAGAAAACATGCTTGAGCAACCAATCACCTCAAACTTTGATAACGAAAAAAGAGAAATTTCGTATAGGAGACAAAAGGATGGAGATGAGCCTGCTGGAACAATCCGAACATGAACCCCATTCCCCACCTGCCATTAATGTCACGCAGAGTCGGATAGGATCCGGATGGGATATCCCAGTTTTTAGGCTTTTTCGAAGAGCAGCCCGTTTTTAGAGCGGTCTTGCTCTTCTTTTTTAGGCGTCAATCTGCGGCTCCATGCCATACGGGCCTGCTTTTTCCGCGAGAAAGCCGCGGCGGGTGCCGGATCACTAACTCGCACCAGCGCCTTCCCCGGCTCAGTGGGCAGACCACACACACGCGTTTCTACAGGCCCTTCACAAGGCGCATACTGGAGGAGATAGGACTTTCTCTCAACGCAAAATCTTGTTTTTGGGGAGGTCGTAGAGAAGCTTCAGGAAAGCCGCACCGGCACCGCTCGCGAGAGTGTTTGAGCGGATTCTCACCGTATCGTTTTGCTGGCTCGGGATCGTCTCGGTGGGGAATCCATCCCACTTTATCGCCATTTTATCCCACTTTATTCCATGTCCACTACGGTGGACAATGCCAATCTGCCTGTCGCGTGGCAGCGTCGTTTTACACAGACATTATGTCCATCAAAACAACCGCGTTACGGTGTGCCCAAGCCCACCCCCATCCAAAACAACCTGCACATCCCCCCCTACACCATCTGCCCGCCACACGAACTCCCGGCCCCTGCCGTGCATCCGTAACAATGCCGCGCCGTCCGCACCGCATGCCGGCGCCACGCCTCCAGGTCGAAATCCCGCACATGCGGGCGCAGTCCGCCGGGCAGATCGAGCCGCATATCCAGCTGCTGGTTGAAATCGCAATCGTACAAATACCCGTCCCAGGATACCGACAGCGTATTGCGGCACATCAACCCCGGAATGGCCGCCGGATTGAAGGCCTGCACGATCCGGTGCATATATTCCCCGACAAGCCCCCTGTCCGCCAGCCATTCGAGATACCGGGACATCGGCATGTTGTTGAGCGCAATCAGGCGATCGAACGCGATCCCGTGATTCCGCGCCAGCGCCTCCTTCCATTCCCTTTCGAGCGACTGCTGGCTGGCCGCAAGAAACGCCCCGACCGGATTCGTCACCAGCGTCAGTATCCGGTCCGCATCCCCCTGGCCGTATCCCGCCGCATTCAGCTTGCGGATCGCGGCAATGCTCCGCTCATAGGTCCCCTCCCCCCGCTGCGCGTCCGTGCCCGACTGCCGGTAATGCGGCAGCGAACACACCACCTCCACCCCCCGCTCGGCCATCCACTCCGGCAGATCGGCAAAGCGGCGCGTCATCAGAATGGTCAGGTTACACCGGTCGATGACATGCTTTCCGCGCCGGACGCACTCGTCCACGAGATACCTGAAATGAGGATTCAGTTCCGGCGCGCCGCCCGTCAGATCCACCGTGTGCGCCCCGGACAGGTCGATCGCCCGCAGACAGGCGTCCACCGTGTCCCGGTCCATGTTCTCCTCCGTCCGGTCCGGCCCCGAATCGACATGGCAATGCCGGCAGGTCATATTGCACAGCTTGCCCACATTGATCTGAAACACGTCCAGCCGCGCAGGCGCCAGACGCCCCCACCCTGAAACTGCCAGGTCCCTGTCGAAATCCCCCGTTTTCGAGGGGCCCGCCTCGATTTCGACCGCGTTCAGCACGCGCAACTGCTCCTCCGGCCGGGCAAGCGGTTCGCGCCGGTACCGGAGACTGGTGGTCACCCTCGGCCCTTCGAGCTCGAGCGAACTGCCGTCCCCGCTGGGGAACTGCTCCAAAGCGATGAATTCAGTGGATACTTCCATATGCGATCAACCGTCCCGCAGAGAATAGCACACCGGCAAATAAACCGGTTCATGAAATTAAGGATACTCGGATTAAGTTCGCGAAGTTCAGAGGCTGAAAGGGGTGCGCTGGCAAGAAATGACGAAGCAGTGTGGTAGGCCCCACATAATGAGGAATGACACAGCCAGCGTGCCTCTCGCAGTCTCTGAACGAAGCGGTTTTGATCAGAGTATCCTTAATTTCATGGTCACATAGTTTTAGCTTCCACCTGCTCCAGCATCTGAATGCCGTGCACCAGCGAAGCCCCGCCCCGGATCGCCGTGGCCACATGCACGGCCTCGGTCATCTGCTCGAGGTCCGCCCCCTTCCCGAGGCACTCGTCCGTGTAGGCGTCGATACAATAGGGGCACTGTACGGTATGCGCCACGGCCAGCGCGATCAGCGCCTTTTCGCGCACCGTAAGGGCGCCCTCCTCGAACACTTTTCCGTACCAGGCAAAGAAAAGATCGGCCAGCTCCTTGTTCCCCTTCCCGATATCGCCGAAGCGGGACAGGTGATGCGATTCGTAATAGGCGGTCATGGCGTGCGGTATGTCAGGTGAATGGCGCGGGGGAATCGGATCGAAAAGTGGATAAACACCTCAGGCGGCCTGCTGCCCTTCCTGTTCTGCGTACTGCAATTCGTACAACCGGCGGTACAGGCCGTCCATCGCCAGCAACTCCTGATGGGCGCCCTGCTCGCGGATCCGGCCCTTGTGCATGACGAGGATCCGGTCGGAATGCTGGATGGTGGACAGCCGGTGCGCCACCACAAGGGACGTACGGCCCGCCATCAGTTTCTCCAGCGCCAGTTCGATGAGGCGTTCGGTTTCGGTATCCACACTGGACGTCGCCTCGTCCAGCACAAGAAACTCCGGATCGTACACGAGGGCGCGCACGAACGAAAGCAACTGCCGCTGTCCGTGCGAAAGCGAGGCGCCCCGTTCGCGCACGTCCTGCCCGTACCCGTCGGGGAGTTTGCGGATGAACGCGTCAGCGCCCACCAACTCGGAAGCGCGCCGCATGTCCGCCTCGGAAATGTCCGGATCTTCCAGCGTCAGGTTGTGGGCGATGGAACCGGAAAACAGGAACACGTCCTGCAGGACCAAGCCCACGCGGCGGCGCAGTTCGGCAAGCCGCAGGTCCCGGATATCGACCCCGTCGATGAAAATGCCGCCCCGCTGAATGTCGTAGAACCGCAACAGCGTATTGATGATCGTCGTCTTCCCGGCCCCCGTCGCCCCCACAATGGCCACCTGCTGCCCCGGCTCCACCACGAACGACACATCGCGCAGAATCCAGTCCGTTTCCCGCTCGCCGTTTTCGTCTTCCGGACGGTATGAAAACCAGACATTCCGGAACTCGATGCGGCCCTGCACGCGGTCGAGCACGACCGGCGTCTCCTTTTCGGCAAGCGAAGCGTCCTCGTCGAGCAGCCCGAAAATGCGTTCCGCGCCGGCCATCGCGCTCTGCAACGTGTTGTACTGGTCCGAAAGATTGCGGATGGGCTCGAAAAACTGCCGGGAAAACTGGATAAAGGCAATGAGCACGCCGATCGTGAGCGTCCCGGCCATCGCCTGCAACCCCCCGAACCAGATGACCAGCCCCAGCGCCGTGGACGCCACGATGTCCACCATCGGCCAGAAGAGCGCAAAATAGAAGATGGTCTTGATCTGCGCGGCGCGGTGCTCGTGATTGATGCCGCTGAACCGCTTCATTTCCTCCCGCTCCCGGTTGAACGCCTGCACGATGTGCATCCCCGAAATGTGCTCCTGCAGGAACGAATTGAGCCGCGCCACCTGCTTGCGGGTTTCCCGGTACTGTACGCGCACCTTGCGGCGGAACTGGAAGACCCCGTAGGCCATGGCGGGCATCACGGCCAGCACGACCAGCGCCAGCACCCAGTTCAGGGAGAACATGAAATACAGGATGAAGGCGATCCGGAACAGATTGCCCAGAATGACGACCACGCCCGCCGACAATACGTCGCTGAGCGCCTCCACGTCGCTCGTCGTCCGCGTGATCAGCCGGCCGACGGGCGTGCGGTCGAAGAAACGAAGCGGCTGCCGCTGGATATGGCGAAAAACCTTCGTGCGCAGGTCATAGATCGCATTCTGCCCGATCCACTGCGTCAGATACCCCTGCATGAGCGAAAAAATGCCCTCGCCGACGAGGGCGCCCACCAGCAGCAGCACGATCCCCTGCAACCCTTCCAGATCCCCCGGCACGATATAACTGTCGATGGCTTCCTGCACCAGCCTGGGGCGGAGCGGCCCCAGAAAAGAAGCGCCTGCCGTCAGCACGAACGCCGCCAGCACCCACCACTTGTAGGGAGCCAGATAGCGCACGATGCGGCGCAGCAGGCGACCGTCGAAGCCTTGGGTATCCTCTTTGGGCTTGGACATGGCGGGATATCGGACGGATCGCCGAACGAAAAGACGGAAGGTCTTTTAATTCCCGAATCCTTTCCATGTTCTTGAGGATGCTCTGATCAATTCCGCGAAGTTCAGGGCCCGGGATATCCTGCAAACTCGCGGCCCACCGCACGTTTATGTTTTGAGAGAAGGCGCGTCCCAAGGTCCTCGCCCATGTGGATTTAATCAGAGGCTCATGCGCAAGAAATGTGTAAAAAAGGAGTAAAAATGTAGTAGAAATGGAGTAGAAATGGAGTAAAAACCGCACACAGACGGTCTTCCTTGAAATTTAGCCGAAACTAAAAGTATATTTAACGTGTATTGAGACAGTAACGGCAAAAAGTATATGGAACAGCCCGGCGTTTCTGCGCCATATTGACGGGCATCCGCCATGCGGCCCCGACAGATACCCGACAGACATCTATCCCAAGCCTCTCTGACAGACACCCCCTCATGCGATCGTACGCCTTCTTTCTTGCGGTGCTGCTTTCCGCCGGCATGGTTGCTTCGTGCGGGCAAACGCGCGGCAACGACGCGGCCCTCCCGGACCGGCTCAGCGTCGTCGCCACCACCAGCATAATCGCCGATCTGGCAACGCAGATAGGCGGCGAACACGTATCGGTGACCGGCCTCATGGGGCCGGGCGTGGACCCGCACCTGTACAAGGCCAGCGCGGGTGACGTAACCCGTCTGAGCGGGGCCTACGTGATCCTGTACAACGGGTTGCATCTGGAAGGCAAAATGGCCGACGTGTTCGAGCGGATGCGGCAGCGCGGGATCCCCGTATTCGCCGTGGCGGAAGAAAGCGTGACCGGGGAAGACCTGATCGATTCGGAACTGTTTCAGGGCAACTACGACCCCCATATCTGGTTCGATGTGACCCTGTGGCAGCGCGCGGCGCGGCGCGTACAGGAAATCCTTGCGGAAGCCGATCCGCTCCGTGCGGCAGCCTACCGGGAACGCCTCGACAGCTACCTTGCGGAGATGGATCGCACGCATGCGTACGTCCGGGAACGGACCGCCGCGATTCCGGCGGACCGCCGCGTGATCGTCACATCGCACGATGCGTTCGGATATTTCGGCAGGGCGTACGGGTTCGAGGTGCATGGGCTGCAAGGGATCAGCACGGCGGCGGAAGCCGGCACGGCGGATGTGCAGCAACTGGCCGATCTGGTGGCCGCCCGGCGGATTCCGGCGATGTTCGTCGAATCCTCCATTTCTCCGCGCGGCATAGAGGCCGTGCAGGAAGCCGTGCGGGCGCGCGGTTTCGAAGTGGGCATCGGGGGCACGCTCTACGGCGACGCCCTCGGAGACCCCGATTCGCAGGCGGGCACCTACCTCGGCATGATGCGCACGAACATCGACACCATCGTGGCCGCTCTTGCCGGGGACCCGGTGTGAATATCCGCGTGAACGACCCGGCGGCCATAGAAGTGCGCGACCTGACCGTCGCCTACCGGGACCGGCCTGTCCTGTGGGACATCGACCTTACCGTACCCTCCGGCGTGCTCATGGCCGTCGTGGGTCCGAACGGCGCGGGGAAAACCACCTTCATCAAGGCCCTGCTGGATCTCCTGAAGATATCCGCAGGGCGCATCCGCTTCTTCGGGTCTCCGTACGAGGCATGCCGGCAGCAGATCGCCTATGTGCCGCAACGGGGCAGCGTGGATTGGGATTTCCCGACCAGCGTGCTCGACGTGGTGATGATGGGGCGGTACGGAGAACTGGGGTGGATCCGGAGGCCGGGCAGACGCGAACGCGAACGCGCCCGGGAAGCCCTGAGAAGGGTGGGCATGGAAGATTTCGCCTCCCGGCAGATCCGGCAACTGTCCGGCGGACAGCAGCAGCGCGTCTTTCTGGCGCGCGCGCTGGTCCAGGACGCCCGGGTCTACCTGATGGACGAACCGTTGCAGGGGGTCGACGCCGTCACCGAACGCGCCATTATCGACCTGCTGCGCGACCTGCGGGAAAGGGGACGCACGCTCCTGGTCGTGCACCACGACCTGCAAACCGTCACGGAGTACTTCGATCACGTGATGCTGCTGAATGTGCGGCGGATCGCTTCCGGGCCGGTGGACGAAGCGTTTACGCCGGACAACCTGCGCCTGGCGTACGGCGGGCGCATCGCCTTTCTGCGGAGTGCGGATGCCGGCGGCCCTTCTGACGTTATCGCCCCGTAGACATTCCTATAGGACATTCCCCGAAACACGTCCCGAGACATCCCCCGGGAAACGCCGATGGAGCAACTGTTCAGCGACTATACGCTGCGGATGGTGGCGCTGGGCTCCGCCGTACTGGGCATTGTCAGCGGCGGACTCGGGAGCTACGCCGTATTGCGCGGGCAAAGCCTGCTGGGCGACGCCATTTCCCACGCGGCCCTGCCCGGTATTGCGATCGCGTTTCTGCTGACGGGCAGCAAGGCGCCCCTTGCGCTGATGATCGGGGCGGCGCTTGCGGGATGGCTTTCGACGCTCTGGATCATGTCCGTCACCGGGACCACCCGGATCAAGTACGACAGCATGCTCGCCCTGACCCTGTCCGTGTTCTTTGGCGTGGGGCTGGTGCTATTGACCTATATCCGGCAGCGGGCCGGGGCCGCGCAGGCCGGCCTCGACACGTTTCTGTTCGGGCAGGCCTCCTCGCTCGTCCGGCGCGACGTCATTACGATGGCGGTTCCGGGAGGCGGGGCGCTCCTCCTGATGGCGCTCTTCTGGAAAGAACTGAAACTGCTGGCCTTCGACCCGGAGTTCGGGCGGACGATGGGCCTTCCCATGCGCCGCGTGGATCTTTTTCTGACGGCGCTGCTCGTCGTGGCGATCGTGATCGGGTTGCAGACCGTGGGCGTCGTGCTGATGAGCGCCATGATCGTGGCGCCTGCGGCGGCCGGACGGCAATGGACGGATACGCTGTGGAAAATGGTGCTGCTGTCCGCCGGGTTCGGCGCGGCGGCGGGCGTCACCGGCGCGGTGCTCAGCAGCACGGAGACCGGCCTGCCCACCGGCCCGCTGATCGTGCTCTGCATGGGGGGCATCATGGTCCTGTCGCTGTTGTTCGCGCCCAATCGCGGCATCGTGGGGCGGCGTCTTCGGGCCCGCCGGAACACGGGGCGCTTCCAGCTGGAAACCGTCCTGCTGGACCTGTACGCCCTCGGCATGCAGCACAACGATCCGCTGCGCCCCCACCCGAAGGGGGCCGTGCAGGCCATGCGTACGAGCGACGTCCCTGTGGAACGCCTGCTTGGGCGTCTGGAAAAGGACGGCCTGGTCCGTCGCGCAAGGAACGGGTGGGCGCTCACCGACGCGGGCCTGCAAAATGTGGAAACCCTGAAAGAGGAGCGGACATGACCCAGGGCGAGATAGAAATTCAACTCCTCGCGGTGGTGGTGGCCGCGGCGTGCGCGCTGCCGGGCACGTTTCTCGTGCTGCGCAAGATGGCCATGATGAGCGACGCCATCAGCCATGCGATCCTTCCGGGCATCGTAATTGCTTTCTTCCTGACCCACAACCTCAACTCCCCCCTGTTGATTCTGGCCGCGGCGGGCACAGGCGTGCTCACCGTGATGCTGGTCGAACTCCTCATGTCCACGCGGCTGGTCCGGGAAGACGCGGCCATCGGGCTGACGTTTCCCGTGCTGTTCAGCATCGGGATTATTCTTATTGCCCGTTATGCCGGCGACGTACACCTCGACACGGACGCGGTGCTGCTGGGCGAGCCCGCCTTTGCGCCCTTCGACCGGCTGATCGTCGGGGGCAGGGATATCGGACCGCGCGCCCTGTACGTAATGAGCGCCGTGGGCCTGGCGAATGTCGCCTTCATCGCGCTCTTCTACAAGGAACTGAAGATCGCCACGTTCGACGCCGGGCTGGCGGCCGCGCTGGGTTTCGGGCCGGTGCTTATTCATTACGGCCTGATGACCTTCGTGTCCATCACGGCGGTGGCGGCGTTCGACGCGGTGGGATCGATCCTGGTCGTGGCCATGATGGTGGCGCCGTCCGCGGCGGCCTACCTGCTCACCGACCGGCTCCGGGACATGATCCTCCTGAGCGTGGCTCTCGGGGCGGCGTCCGCCGTGGGCGGGTTTCAACTGGCCCGCCTTTTCGACGTATCCATTGCCGGGGCGATGGCCACGGTATCGGGCATCGTGTTCCTGGCCGTCTGGCTGGGCGCGCCCCGGTACGGCATCCTTGCGGGCCGGCAGCGGCGCATCCGGCAGAAGTGGGAATTCGCCGAAAAGATGCTCGCCATCCACCTGTTCAACCACGAAGGACTGCCCGAGGCGGACATAGAACACCGCATAGGGCACCTCGAGGAACACCTCTCCTGGGAACGGGATTTTGCGCGGCGGGTCGTCCGCAGGGCGCAATCGAACGGACTGGTGCGGCAGGTCGAGGACGATATGCTGGTGCTCACCCCCCGGGGCCGCGAGGCGGCTTCCGAGGCGATCGAGAACCTGTAAAGGATACGCTGATCAAAACGGCTTCGCTCAGCACGTCGCGTTCATGCGTGATGCGCCCTTCGGGAGGCTGAGAGAAGTGCGCTGGCCGCGTCATTCCTCATTATGCGGGGTCGGCGCCGGATGTGCGTGCCGCGCGCTGCGCACTGTGGCGGTTGTCCGCATAGCGCCGGTACGCCGCGAACCCGAAGCCGCCGGTAAGGAGCAGGAACCCGAACCACAGGAAGTTGATGAACGGCTTCTCGTAGGCCTGCACGATGAGCCAGTCGTCGGCCTCCACGGCAACGCCTTCCAGAAAGAGGCGGATGGAGCCGGTATCCACGTTCATCCCCGTAAACGTGACGGTCAGGCCCCAGTCGCTTACGCGGTTCTGAATGTATTGCTGGGTGCGGTCCTTCATGATCAGGTAGACCGGGCTCAAACGGCGGGTTTCGCCGGTTCCGAGGTGGGTTACGTCCAGTAAGGCCGCTACGCCGATCTCCGTGGAATCGGGCAGATCGGCAAGGTCCGTCTGGTAATTGATGAACCGGATGGCGAATTCGTCGTCGCCCACCACGGTGGAATCGCCGCGCGAGATCGTGAGTTCGCCCTGCCGGGCTACCGGATCGGCCGGATCGTCGTCGGATGCCCTGACATCCTCCTGCATCACGCTCGGCGACACCGCCACGAAGATGTCCTTGTCCGGGTACATTTCGTGGTCGGGGTGCTGGATCCACTGGGCCTGAGCGCTTTTGTACACGACCGGTCGGACCGTGAATTCCCGCCCGTTCGGATCGATGAAATCCAGCACGTACACCGGCCGGTTGCGCGCCGTGCGTTCGCGTCCCGAATAAGTCACCTGGTACCCGCCGATCATGCGCGTCTGGCCGCGCTCGAGGACAAAACTGTCGCGGCCGTCTTCGATGGGCACGCCGCGTACGGCCCCGATCGGCTTGCTGAACCCGCTCGACGCCACGATGGCAAGGACCATAATGGCGAAGCCGACATGCGCCGTGGCGCCGCCCGCCATGCGCGGATTGCCCCGCCCGATCTTCCAGAGCACCATCCCGTTCCCGTACAGGGCGAAGAACGCCATGAATACGAGCAGCAGCAGGAGAATACCCGTTCCGTAGACCGCCCCGAAATGCTGGATGCCTTCGAGGAATCCGCCGCCGGACCCGAATGTTGCCTGGGCGGCGTTCTGTACAGTATCCTGCGCCGGGCCCGCTGCCGAAAGGGCAGGCCGCTGAACGGTTTCCGCCACGAACGGGGTAAAGATGAGCACCGCGACCGTGCTGGCCATGGCCCCCGCAATCGGCTTGATGAGCACCCGGTTCACCTGCTCGACATCCATTCGGTGCCACCAGAATAACTGGCCCAGACCCGCCAGGAACACAAGCAGGATGGAAATCGGGAGCGACCACCTGTTGTAGAAATCGATCGGCACAGTGGAGGGCGCTTCGCGGAACAGTTTCCCCAGAATGGGAGAACTGGTGCCTACCGTGACGACCGCCGCGAGGCAGGCCAAGAGCAGCGCCCCGCAAAACGTCATGAATTCGCGCGAGAGCAGGTGGGGCTCGCGGTCGGGCGCGGGAAGCTCCCGGTAGCGGTACGCGAAAAGGCCGAACCCGATAACGCCCATAGCCAGGATCCAGACGAGGAGCTGGTTCATCATCCCCAGATCGACGAAGGAATGCACCGATATATCGCCAAGGATCCCGCTCCGCGTCAGGAAGGTCGAGTAAATGACCAGCATGTACGAAAGAATGCAGAACAGGAAGGTGGACTTATGCCCTCTTCCGCTTCTCTTCCGGATGATCATGGTGTGTACCGCAGCGATCCCCGTAAGCCAGGGCACCAGCGAGGAATTTTCCACGGGGTCCCATGCCCAGTAGCCGCCGAACGAGAGCGTTTCGTACGCCCAGTACCCGCCCATGGCGATGCCGACGCCCAGCACCGCGGTGGCGACGAGCGCCCACGGCAGCGCCTGCGGAATCCACTCGGTATACCGGCGTTTCCATAGCGCTGCGACGGCGAAGGCGAACGGAACGGCCATCAGGGTGAACCCGAGGAAAAGCGTAGGGGGATGAATGACCATCCAGTAATTCTGGAGCAGGTCGTTGAGCCCGGATCCGTCCGCCGGGACGAAACCGGGGATTTGCAGCATGGGGGCGTCCGGGAATTTCTCGGCGAGCGTGGCGAAGGGCGAAGCGCCGATGCGCAGCGGCCCCAGTTGCAGCCCCGAGATCATGGAAATCAGGAACCACTGCGACCCCGCTACAATCGCCATGACCGGAGCTTCCCATGCGCGTTTCGTGCGCATCAGGACCAGCCCGAGGGCGCTCATCAGGAGGATCCACAGAAGAAACGACCCTTCCTGACCGGCCCAGAACGAGGAAACCAGAAAGTGGGTCGGCAGTGCGCGGGACGTTTGCTGATAGACGTAGGAGTACTGGAACTGGTGCGTCAGAAGCAGGATCATCAGGATCACTGCCGCCGCTGCAAGGCTTGCGGTCATGGCGCCCCAGGCGGCGCGTCCGATCCACCGCCATTCCGAATTGCCGGTGCGCGCGGCCTGAAGATAGGCGTAGCCCGCGAGCCCGCAGACTACGAAGCCGAAGAGAACCAGAATTTGTCCGATGACGCCGGACATGAGAATCTGTTTTAAAGAAACGCCCCGGCCCGTACAGGCACAAGAAGCGCCCGAAATCGGCGCCGGGGCGGCTCCCGAAAAGGGCGCGCTCCCGAGCGGTGGATAGAAGAACCTCTACCTTACATGAGCGGGAATCGCTCGCATTCCTTCGATCGTCCCTGCCTTTCCGGAGAAAGGACCTCGCTTGCTTGCACAAGGAGGGTGGGCCTGCCGTCCGAATGTGAAGACTAACTCCCTGAAGATATCCTTGTCAGGTTCTTATATGCATCCGCACCAGGTGCGCGATATCCGCGTCCGTTGCCGGACACGGATAGGGCTTGTAACGGCAAGGGGGTTGTCTGTTCCCTGCGGGCGGGTATAGGAGTTTTTGAAATGTTTGCGGCCGAGTCGGGTCCCGACTTAGGAGTTTTTGAAATGTCCGCTCACCATTCCAGGCGGAACCGGACGTTGAAGGTGCGGGGGGTCAGGCGCGTGGGAATCCGCTCCCAGATGCCGGCGTTGTTGGGCGTCCAGGTATACGTGACCGTGTTCGTCATATTGAACGCGTTGAGCAGTTCTGCGGTCAACTCCAAGTGCATTCCGGCCCCGACGTCCACGATTTTCGTCAGGCCGAGATCCACGCGCTGGTACGGGGGATACCGGGCCGAATTTCTTTCGCCGGGCACCTGAATCACGAATCTGCCTATCTGACGGTCAGGCACGGGCGGGGTGTACGGGAAGCCGCTCCCGAAAAGGCCGCGCAGATGCACTCTCCATGTGTCATCTCCCGGGATATAATCCTGCACAAAGAGCGAGATAGTGTGGCGCTGGTCCGAGGGGCGCGGAATCGTTCCGTCCAGCACCTCCGACCGGTACTCCGGCAGAAAGGTCTCGACGGCATTCAGGTACGCGTAATTCAGCCGGCTTTCGAGCCCGGGCACGAGTTCGCCGTACAGATGCACATCCAGCCCGAACGCCTCTCCCTCGGCGTCGTTTTCCCCGGAATACAGGAGACGCACGTTCCGCACGTCGTACGATATGAGGCGGTCCATATCCTTGTAAAAAGCCGTGGCGCGTACGTACAGCCGCCTCGAAGGCAGGAAATACTCCCCGCCCAGCACATACTGCACGGCTCGCTGGGACCGGATATCCCGGTTGAGGGCGCCAAGAATCGTTTCGCCCGGCACGGGTTTTCCGCGGAATTCGCGGTAGGTCGGGGTCTGGTGGTAGTAGCCCCACGAGCCGGTGGCCGTGATGCGTTCGCTTGCGACATACCGCGCCGAGATTCTGGGGGCGACCGTCCATACGCCGTTGAAAGAGAACCGGTCCGCCCGCATGCCGCCTGTGACGAGCAGCCCGCCCCGCTGGATCGTGTCCTGCAGGTACACGCCGGTTTTCCATGCGGAAAGCGTGGCTTCGTCGGAGAGACGGTTCGCTTCGATGCGAACGGATTCGCCGCTCGTGTTCCTGCCGTACAGAAGGGAATGCTCGTCGATGCGGTCGGAAAAAGAAAAGGCGCGCACGCTCCAGCCTGCCTCCATGACATGCCGGCTGGCCTGGAACCGGTACCGGCCCTGTCCGGTCCATGCGGCGCTTTCTATGAGATTATCGGCAAATTCCTCCTCGGTGACGTTGCCGGTGGGAATGTGCCCTGCGCCGGTATTGGGGTCGCTGTTCGGATCGACGCGAAACACGATGGATGTCCCCTGAATATCGAAGCGTTCCGTTTCGGAAATGCTGAAGTACGCCGCGTCGTGTTCCACGGACCAGGAAGAACTGACCCGGTTGATCAGGCGCAGGCCGGCAAACCGTGTTTTATATCCGTCGTTTTCGTCGCCCTCATAGCGGGTCCAGAAGGAACGCAGGTCCGACGGTCTCGTGGGGTCGGTGCTCACAATGCCGAAATAGGTCTTGCGGCTCTCCGGTTCGAAACGGAATACGTGGTTGGCGTAAATACCCAGCACTTCGATTTCGTGTCCCGGTGCAAAGCGCCAGGTCGCCAGCCCCTGCACGTCCGTGTAGTCGGGACGGTAATCCCCCTTCGTTTCCTGCGTACGGAAGAAGTGGCGGGCGCGGGCTTTTCGGAAACCGGCATTCCACCCGAAACGCCCCCCTGCGACCGCGCCCCGGTGCGAGAGGCCTGCATCGAGAAGCGAAGCCGTGGCGGACCCGCGCATGGATTCGCTATCCGGGCGGTGGTAGCTGGTTTCCAGCACGGACGACAGTTTCCCCCCGTACTTCGCCGGAAATCCCCCCGTGTACAGCACGAGCCGGTCCGCCAGTTCCGGGTTAAGCAGGCCGAGCCCCTCCTGCTCCCCCTGCCTCGGGCGCAACGGCATGTAGACCTCGAAGCCGTTGACGAAAATAAGGTTTTCGTGAAAGCCTCCGCCGTGCACCGAGTACTGGTTGGAGAGTTCGTTGTTGGCGGCTACGCCCGGAAGTACGCTCAGCGCCTGGAACCCCTTGAACGGGGAGGGCAGGTTGCGGGCGACTTCCGGCTCCAGTGCATACACCCCGGGTTCCGGGAAGAACAACTCCTCTTCCACCACGACATCCTGCATCCGGACGACCGACACGTCGAGGCGAACATCCAGGACCGTTGTTTCGCCGGGTCGCACGGCTACGCTGTGCTGCGCCGTCTCGAACCCCACTGCCGAGAATCGCAACAGGTGTGTGCCTGCCGGCAGGCGGAGCGTGTATTCCCCGTTCTCCTTGCTTGCGGTGCCGAATTCGGTATCGCTTACGAGGATGCTGACGTTGGGTACAGGAAAATTCTCCTCTGCGGACAGGACGTGTCCGGACACCATGCCCCATTCCTGGGCAAGGATGCAGGAAGGCCACAAGGCGGCGGCGACGGCGAAAAGGACAAAGGCAGTGCGCACGAGACGTTACGCTCCCGGTTTGAAGTCATGGCCGGATGGATCGATGTAGCCGTCGGTCGATGGGCAGTCCGATGGATGCGTTCTCCTGTGAATACGTGCTTCCGCTAAAGGGTACTCTGACCAGGTCCGCGAAGTTCAGCGTATCCTTAATAGGCCCTGGCGAAAAGAACGCGGCGCTCCGACGGGTTGCCGGTCAGCATATCCTTGCCCGGTTCCTTGTCCCCGTCCATCGGGATACACCGAATGGTCGCTTTCGTTTCCTGTTTGATGCGGGCCTCGGTTTCCGGGGTGCCGTCCCAATGCGCCAGCACGAACCCGCCATGCCGGTCCAGGGTGTCCTTGAACGCGTCGTAGTCGTCGACACGCCGGGTGGAGGCTTTGCGCATTTCCAGCGCCCGGTCGAACAAGTGCTGCTGAATATCTTCGAGCACGGCCCCGATCCGGCCAGGAAGCCCCTCCTGCGAAACGATTTCCTTCCCGGGCTGGTCGCGGCGCGCCATTTCGACCTTGTGGTTCTTGACGTCGCGGGGACCGATGGCGAGGCGGACCGGCACCCCCTGCACTTCGTATTCGTTGAATTTCCAGCCGGGGCGGTGCGTCTCGCGGGCATCCACCTTGACGCGAACGCCTGCGGCGCGCAGCGCTTCCCTGATGCGGTCGGCCGCTTCGAGCACGGCGGTCCGCTCTTCGTCTTTCCGGAAAATGGGTACGATCACGACCTGTACGGGAGCGAGACGGGGCGGCAGAACCAGTCCCCGGTCATCCGAATGCGTCATGATGAGCGCTCCGATCAGCCGGGTCGAGACTCCCCAGGAAGTAGCCCACACATATTCGAGCTGGTTTTCGCGGTTCTGGAATTGGCAGTCGAACGCTTTGGCGAAGTTCTGGCCGAGGAAATGACTGGTGCCGGCCTGCAGAGCCTTGCCATCCTGCATCATGGCCTCGATACAGTACGTGTCCACCGCGCCCGCAAAACGTTCGCTGGCCGTTTTTATCCCCCGGATCACCGGCATAGCCATCCATTCCTCGGCAAACGTGGCGTATACTTCCAGCATGCGCCGCGTTTCCTCGATGGCTTCCTCCTTCGTTTCGTGGGCCGTGTGCCCTTCCTGCCATAGAAATTCCATCGTGCGCAGAAACAGCCTCGTACGCATTTCCCAGCGCACGACGTTCGCCCACTGATTGACGAGAATGGGCAGGTCGCGCCACGATTGGATCCAGCTCCGGTAGGCGTCCCAGATGATCGTTTCGCTCGTGGGGCGGACGATCAGATTCTCCTCCAGTTTCGAGTCGGGATCGGGCAGCAGGCCATCGCCGGACGGGTTTTCCATAAGGCGCGAGTGGGTGACCACGGCGCACTCCTTGGCGAATCCCTCTACATGTTCGGCCTCCCGCGCCAGAAAGGATTGGGGAATGAACAAGGGGAAATAGGCATTCTCGTGCCCCGTCTCCCGGAACATGTCATCGAGCGCCCGCTGCATGTTCTCCCACAGCGCACAGCCGTTCGGACGAATGACCATGCACCCGCGCACTGCCGAGTAATCGGCCAGCTTCGCATGCTGCACAATGTCCAGATACCATTGCGCATAATCTTTCTCGCGGCTTGTGATTACATCGGCCATAATCTTGCACAGTCGGTGTCGTTTACTAAATACACTACAGGGAGAATGCGGGGAAAACGGTGGCGTCCCGGAACGGATCCGGATGAAATCAAAGGAGGAAAGACCAGATATTTCGTCGAAAATACGGGAATGGCCCGATGTTTGCTTTATTCCGTACCAAAGCCATTAGAGCCGGACGGACGTCGTTCTTCCTTAAAGGAAAGCAATAAGTTCCGTCGTTTTCTTGCAACTAATCCGGCTCTTGTGCATCATAACCTGTACACACTGTAACGGAACCACTGTCGCCAAGTTTTCACCAAACCGGGTGTCATCATGGAACAATCGACATTACACGAGCGGGGAACCTCTCCCCTCGCCTTGCGCGCGGCGCCCTTCGCCGCCGGATTGCTTGTGGTGCTGCTGGCCGGTTGTTACACCCAGTTGGGCACCGTGCAGTACGAACGGATTCCGGATTACGTCGAGGTAGTGCAAAGCGCTGAGGACACCGTCGTAACGGAACGCTACTACAACGACCAGTATTTTTACAGCGGGCCCTATGGCTACCGCCGGTACTTCGACCGGTTCGATTACGGATGGAGTCCGCGGTACTACCGGGATCCGTACTGGTCCTATGGCTCGTTTTACGGGCCTTCATGGTACGATCCCTGGGGGTATGATTCCTGGGGGTACCATCCCTGGGGATATGGAGGATATGGATACAGCAGCTTTTACGCGGGCATTTCCCTCGGTCCGGGCTGGGGCTGGGGCGGGTATCCCTATTATTACAGCCCCTACCGCTACCGTGGATATTATCCGGGCTATGCGCACACCTGGAATCCCTATTATGGCGGGTGGCGGTACGATTACCCCGGGGCGATTCGGTCGAGAGGCGGACAATGGGGCCCGCGTGGCGCCACGATGGGTTGGGGCAGGGGCTCCCGTGACGGATATGCAGGCGATTTCGGAGGAAGCGGGATCCGTGAGGTAGGTACCGCAGGAAGCGTTTCCGCCGGAAAGACGCGCGGCGGCACGAGCGTTTCCGGAGAGCGTTCGGCGCGTTCCGGGAGATCGTCGACCGTGCAGGGCAACCGCTCGGGAACGGGCAGATCGACCGACACCGTCCGCGATACGCGACGGGCAACCACCACGCGCAGCACTGGGCGTACCGTGGGCTCGACACCCTCTTCGCGCGGCAGCAGTGGATCGAGTGGGCGTACCGTCGGTTCGTCTCCGTCATCCCGGACTTCGTCGTCTTCCGGCAACCGGGGAACCGTGCGCTCGTCGCCTTCTTCGCGCAGCAGCGGCTCCAGCGGGCGTACTGTCCGTTCATCGCCCTCTTCGCGCGGCAGCAGTGGATCGAGCGGCCGCACTGTCCGTTCATCGCCCTCCTCGCGCAGCAGCAGTGGATCGAGTGGGCGTACCGTCCGTTCGTCCCCGCCGCCCCGGTCTTCGTCGGGCAGCAGCGGGCGGTCTTCGGGCCGGTCTTCGTCCTCTTCGGGTCGTTCCCGCAGTCGATAAGCGCACTGCGCGGCCCGTGTAGCCACGGCGTTGCGACCTACCTGGAAAGTGTTGTCAGGATCATGCCTTGCATGCGATCCCTAACCCTCCCTGTACCCATGCGAATCGCCGGATAGGCTCCCAACCTGTTCGCAACTCAGAAAACCAGACAGATACTCCCATGAAAAGGCGCTTCTTACCGGTATTTGCCCTTGCCCTGTTCGCGGTGTCCTCCACGTATGCCCAGACTCCCGACGACGCCTATATCTTCGCTGCACGGTCCCCTGAGATTAGTCCGCGGATGATGGGCATGGCGGGGGTCGGCATTGCCGGCGTAGCGGACTACGGCGCACTACGTACGAACCCGGCCGGCCTGGGTTATTTCAGGAACTCGGAACTCGGCGGCTCCCTGCATACCTTCTCGGCCACGGAGGACGCGCAATATTTCACCGGCATCCGCACCTCGTCCGCGACGGAAGCAGACATACGCGCTACCCGCCTCAGCAACCTGGCCTACATACAGAAGCTTCCGACGTCGCAAGGATCGTTCGTGCTCGGCCTCGCATTCAACCAGGTCAATACATTCGACCGCAATCTCGCGTTCGGAGGTACGAACGCCACCAGTTCTATCAGTACGTCGTTCCTGCCCGATCCGAACGAGTTTACGGTAGAGGAGGACAGCGATGGACCTTTCCCGAGCTTTTTCAGCGATATTCCCCAACTGGCCTATGATGCAGGAGCCATCGATTTTTTGTTCGAGAATGTGGGAACGAACAACGAGCTTTTCTACGAAGCGGTTGCGCCGGGCACCCAAATCGATCAGTTGGGAAACGTACTGGCGGAAGGACGAATGAACGAACTGAATCTCGGCGGCGCATGGGAAGCGAGCCAGGATGTGATGATCGGCATTTCGGCCAACTTTGCCTTCGGTTCGTACAACTTCGAAAGCATTTACGAAGAAGCGGACACCTATAACGAAAACACTGCGGCAGACTACGAGGTCGTCTTGTCCGACGGCTCGCTGTTCGGGTTTAACAGATTGTTGTTCGAAGATGGGTTTGAGGCCGACCTGAGCGGGTTCAACGTGCGCGGCGGGGTATCGACTACAACACTTGCGAGCGGGTTGCGCGTGGGCGTGCTGCTGGAGAGCCCCACCTTTTACGAAATCAGGGAAAATTTCTACCGGGAACTTACCACCTGGTTCGACGAGGGAGGCTCTCTGGAGGCCGAAACCCATATTGAATACGAATACGAGTTGCGCACCCCCTGGCGCATCGGGGGCGGCGCGTCCTGGGAAATCGGGGGGTTCCTTCTTGCCGGGGACCTGGAATATGTAGACTGGTCCCAGATGGAATTTGACGGAGATGCGGCGGACGGCGACCTGTTCAGGGACTTGAACAGGGAAATCCGGGACACCATGGACCCGGTCTGGAATATGCGTTTCGGCGCTGCCTATGAATTCGGAGACTTCACGGTGCGGGGAGGCGTGGCCACCTATCCCGATCCATTCGATCGGAACGTGTCGCGGGGCAGCAACGAATCCAATCGCGACCGGCGCTTCGTCTCCGCCGGCGTGTCGTACCGCTTCGCGCAGAATTTTTATCTCGATGCGGGATGGACGCGCATGAAATTCGACAACGAATACACTCCATACTCTCACAATATCAACGAGCCGCCTCTCGTCGAGCAAAACGTCACACAGAACCGGTTCCTGCTGGGCGTGCGCATAGGGTTCTGAGGTATTATCCCTCCCCTTCCGCCTGTTCGGCGCGGCGCTGGCGCATGAGCGCATGGTAGCGGCGAGCGGCCCGGAGATGCTCCGTAAGGGTTCTGCTGAAGTGGTGGGTGCCGTCGCCGGTCGCCACAAAGTAGAGAAAATCATGGCGGGCGGGGGCCACGGCGGCCCGCAGAGAGGAAGGGGACGGGTTGTTGAGCGGCCCCGGCGGCAAGCCCCCGTGCAGATACGTATTGAAAGGGTGCGGAATGCGGTAATCGCTGTAGAGCAGGCGCCGCTTGCTTCCCTCTGTCTGCACAAGGATGTACTGTATGGTGGGGTCGGCGTCCAGTTTCATGCCGATGCGCAACCGGTTGTGGTAGACCCCTGCTATCATGGGTTTTTCCTCGGCCAGCAGGGCTTCCCATTCGATAATGCTGGCCAGGGTCGCCACCTCCCGTTTCGACAGGCCCAGACTGTCCGCTCCGGCCCGCAGTTCACGCTCGAAAAACGCATCGAACGTTTCCGTGATCGTGCGGATCGCACGCTCTGCACTGGCGAGCCAGTAGAAATGGTACGTTTCCGGCAGCATGTAGCCGAATAGACCAGAGCTGTCGGTGTGTAATGCCGCGGCGAGTTGCGTATCGGCAAGGGCTGCGGAAAAATCTTCCGGGGAAAAGAACATGTTGCGGGCTGCGACCGCGGCGGCCACGTCGGGGCGCACGCCGGGCGGTATCGTGAGGCGGACCGGCTCTTGCAGTCCGCGCCGCAGCACGCTCAGCATATCCTCATTGGAAACCCCGGCAGGGAAGGCATAATGCCCTGCCTTGATCTGGTCCCCCCAGCCCGTAGCGCGCGCCATGAGGCGAAACGTGCCCGCCCGCCGGAGAATGCCGTTCGCATGCAGGGAATCGACGACGGCTTCGAATTCGGAACCGGGTGGAATGCGAACCGTGCGGCTCCCCTCGAAATCGGGGGTATTGGGCCGGACCGCAATCCAGGTCACCGCTGCAAGAAACACCATACTCACTGCCAGCAGGACAAGAACGATCTGCGCAATGAGGACCTTGCGGCGCATGAGAAGAAGCTGTCTTGTCCAGGTGTATTCGGTGCTCTACAGGATACGCTGATTAAATCCGCAAAACGCAGGGTATCCTACACATCTCCCTCCCGGGGACGGAGCAGCAATTCCTCCACCACGGTGCGATCGCTCAGACGCCAGACATCGAGCATCGCCTGGGCAATGTCTTCGGGGGGCATGAGACGTTCCGCAGGGACGTCGCTTCCATACCAGCTGGGCGTCCAGGTGGCGCCCGGCAAGACCGCCGTCACGCGCAGGCCGTGCGCCCGCGTCTCTTCCCGCATGGCGCGCGCCAATCCAAGCACCCCGTGTTTGGCTGCGCAATAGGCGACCGCGCCGGGATAGGCCCTCAACGAGGCCACGGAGCATACGTAGAAGAGATGGCCGCTGCCCCGCTCCAGCATCTCCCGGAGAAAAACCCGAGTGACCATAAACGCACTCGTCAGATTCACCGCCACCTGACGGTTAAAGGCCTCGACCGTCATATCGACCACGGCGCCCGTTTCGAAAAGCCCTGCATTATTCAGAACAATGTCCGGCGTGCCGAACGCGGCATGTACAGAAGCCGCCATCTCCTCGACAGCCGCCTCGTCCGTCACATCGCACGGGAAAACCCGGGCTTCCGCGCCGTGGGCGCGGGACAGATCGCAGGTTTCCTCCAGGCGCTCTTCGTTGCGCGCCACCAGCGCAAGACGGGCGTCGGGCAACGCCGCAAACGCCTGGGCCGCCGCGCGGCCCATCCCCTGGCTTGCTCCGGTTATCAGTATGGTCGGCATGGATTATCGTCCTTTGTAAACAGGCAACGCCCCGTCAATCCTTGTTGATCAACCGCATGAATTCGGCGCGCGTCGGCGTTTTCATGAACTCGCCGCTCATGGCGCTGGTCGTCGTCACCGCATTCTGCTTCTCTGCGCCCCGCATCATCATGCACAAATGAATCGCCTCGATCACAACGGCCACCCCAAGCGGTTTCAGTACGTCGGACAGCACATCCCGTATCTGCAAGGTAAGCCGTTCCTGCACCTGAAGGCGGCGGGCGAACACGTCCACCACGCGCGGAATCTTGCTCAAGCCTACAATCTTGCCGTCCGGGATGTAGGCGACATGCGCGCGCCCGTGAAAGGGAAGCATATGGTGCTCGCACAAGGAAAATATTTCGATCTCCTTCACCAGAATCATTTCGCTGTAATCCTCTTCGAACAACGCGGATTTCAGAATGGCTTCCGGGTCCATCTCGTACCCTTGCGTAAGATACTGGAGCGAACGGGCCACGCGGACAGGGGTTTTGAAAAGTCCCTCGCGGGCAGGGTCCTCATTCAGCAAAGGAAGGATGTCCGCAAAATGCCGGGCGATAGTCTCTGTCGTCGCCTCGTCGTAGATATCGTTCTTCCGGTAACGGCTGTGGTCATGCCCTTCGGAGGCGTATGAGACCGTTTGCTTCGTTTCCCGATCGTTCAAGGAGTGTGTCGACATCGTCGTATGAATGGGTAGGTGTTACTCACCGAAGTATTCCACCGAATTGTTGTTCGTTTCCGCGAGCCGGACCCTGTGCAACGTTCCTGCGGGAATGGCGTCTTCCAACTCGCGCCAGATCGCTATGGCGAACTGCTCGGTGGAGGGCAAAACGCCCCGCATGAAATCCACGTCCAGATTCAGGTGGGCATGGTCGCACTTGTCCACGATTTTCTCCTGCACGATACGATTCAATTCGGACAAATCAAGGACGTACCCGGTGTCCTTATCGGGTTCGCCGGCCACGGTCACCTCCAGCACGTAATTGTGCCCATGCCCGTTCGGGTTATTGCACCGGCCGTACGTGCTGCGATTCCAGGCATCGGACTTTGCCGGATTGTGCAGCCGATGCGCCGCGTTGAAATGCACCGTACGGGTTACGTAAACAAGCGCCATGGGAAATCGGACGTCATGCCGGCGGATAACAAGGGCCGGGGCCATAGCGACAGGCATAGAAGCAGGCACAGCCCCGGACAGGCCCCGGTTTTCCTTTCACGTTGAAGCCTGTCCGATGTTCGTTTACGGGATACGCTGATCAAAACCGCCTCGCAGCCTCTGAACTTCGCGAACGTAATCAGAGTATCCTATATTCGATCAGGCAAGCAGTAGCGAACGCCAACGAACAGGAAGACAGCCGTCTGCAGAAGATATTCCGGGCGATCCCGCGTTTCCACGCAACATGGCCGATACAAGAACGCTTTTTCAAAAAATCGCGGATGGAGACATTCCGTCCGATATGGTGTATGAAGACGAACAGTGTTTCGCATTCCGGGATATTGCTCCGCAAGCGCCCGTACATATCCTGATCGTCCCCCGGAAGCCCATTCCGGAGCTGAACGACCTCACCGAAGCGGATGAACAACTGGTCGGACACCTTGTCACGGTGGCGCGGGGGTTGGCCGCTCAGGAAGGTCTTGCGGACGGGTACAGGACCGTCTTCAATTGCGGACCGGCAGCCGGACAATCCGTGGATCATATCCACCTGCACCTGCTGGGCGGGCGATCCCTGGGTTGGCCGCCGGGCTGACGTCGAAGCCCCCGCACTTTCCCGGCCCTCCATCGCGGTTTCCGTATGCCTCGCCATGCGCGCATTCCTTCGAGCGGCCTTTCGCACCGGCGCCGGACCCATCGTGCTGGCGGGCATGCTGGCATCTTTGGGAACGGCGCAGGCGCAGGTTCAGGCGCAGGCGCCCGCACAAATCATTCCGCAAACGGGCCCTGAAAACCAACTGATCGAAACCGGCTTCGAACGGGACATCAACCGGTACCGCTGGACCGCCAGGACCCTGCTGTCCCAGGACATCGGGAAATGGAGCGCCACGCTCGACAACCGGTTTCGCTCGGACGCATTCGTCCTGTTCGGAGACCGGCTGAGTTTTCGGGATGAAAACCTCCTCAACTGGCGCATCGGCCGCCCGCTGGGAACGCGCTGGGGAGTACAGGCGCGGGGACGATCCCTGTGGTACACGCAAAGCCGCGTGTTTTCGCAGGAAATGTACTCCGGCGTACGGTTCCAGCCTCGGCGAAATCTTCGTATCGAGCCGGCTGCGGGCCTGGCATGGGATCGCCGTCCGGGCATCGGAAGCGGCCCCGGCGAGCCTCCGCTGCGCATGGATATCGGTCCCGCGTATGCCATCGGCGTAGCATGGTCTCCTGCGCCCATGAACGCATACCGCATCCAGGTAGCAGGAGATGCAGCGTACCAGTTCATCGATCCGCGGCGGGGTCGCGCAGTACGCATGGCGGGGAATGCGATCCGCTCGTTCGAAAATCTACGCCTCACGACGGATGTGCAGTACAGCAACTATCGCCGCGACGCGTATCAGTCCGTCTCGTTTTTGAATCGAACCACGGAAGATCGCGTTTCGGAAACTGTGGAAGCCACCGCCGGAGACACGCTGAATGTCGGTATGGAGATCGAAGCCCCGATCTACCGGTCCATCCGGCTAACCGGACGTATGGATGCAGGAACGAACAACCGCCGGATCCGGACGCTGGGCGCCCCGGAAAATGCATTCTTCTTCGATACGGCGTTCAACCGGCGCCTGGTGGACGGCCAGATCGGCATCGGGTACGGAGTACAGGACGCCGGGCGTTTCATGCTAAACCTTTCGGCCCGGGCCGGCGCCGAAGTGGAACGGCGGCGACTGACGAACCGGGAGGATCTCCCCCAGACCCAGGTGGCGCAAAAAGCGAACCTGCTCCAGCAGGCGGATTACGACCAGGGCCTGTTCGCCCTGCATGCGCGCGGGCGAGCCGGGCTCGGGCGGCTCACCCTGACCTTCGACGGCGGCAGCAGCATCCTTCGCCACGACACGCCGGAATCGAATCTGGACGACCGGGACGAGTTGTACCATACCGGGCAAATGGGAGCGCGTGTCGCGATAAACCGGAGGTTGAGCACGGAGATGCGTTTGCTGGGCACCTGGTACCACACCGTCTACCTGAACGCCGCCCGCTCGGTGGAAAACAATGTCCGGCGCTCCCTGCGCCTGCGGCCCGCCTTTACATGGACCCCCGGAAGCCGTACGCGCCTGCGGATGGGCACGGAGATCCGCGCCACCTATACCGTGCACGATTTCGTGCTCCCGGGCCGAAGGGCCATCGATCAATCCGCACGGGAACTGCGGTACGAACTGGACGGGGAGCACCGTTTCCGAAGCGGTCCCGCTATCTATGCGGACGGCAGCTTCAGCGATCTGCGCCTCGGAAATCTTGTTCGGGATCGCTTCGCGGAAATCCCGTTCGACACCTTGCGCACCTATAGCGCGCGGGTGCGGTTGCAGGTGCGTACGCGGCAAGGCATCACCGCCGCGGTCGGGATGCGCCTCTTCATTCGCAGCGACTTCGAGCGGGCGGCCACCGTGCGGTATGCCATCCGGAACGAAGACGGAACACGACAACTGGACAATGCAGGAAAACCGGTCACGGCAAGCATCACGCGACCGGGACGAACCATCATTGAACAAATGGGTCCAATTTGTTCGATCTCCTGGCCTATGCCCGGCCGGTCGGTGCTCCGGCTGAACGGCTGGTTAAATGTACAGCACGTCCGGCGGCGCCTCTTCGGGATGCTCCCCGAAGCGCGGGCCGATCATATCCGGCAAGCGGCGCGGTCCGGAGATCGCAAAATTATTCCGAACATTTCCATGGTCGCCTCCTGGAGATTATGAAGCGACTCGGCGTTACGGGGGGGATCGGAAGCGGCAAAACGACCGTATGCCGTATGCTGGAGGAACTCGGCGCACGGGTGTTCTACGCGGACGACGAAGCGAAACGGCTGCTCGCAAGCGATGCCTCGATACGCCGGGACGTGATCGACCTGTTTGGTCCGGAAAGCTATCGGTCCGACGGCAGCCCGAACCGGCGTTTCATTGCCCGGATGGCGTTTGCCGATAAAGCCCTGCTCAAACAGCTCAATGCGCTGGTGCATCCGCCGGTACTGAGACGGTTCGAGGAGGCGGCGCAGCAAGCGCAGCGTGAGGGGGCGTCGCTCATGGTCAAGGAGGCCGCCCTGATCTTCGAAGCGGGAGCAGATCGCCAGTTGGACGCCGTGGCGGTGGTGGAAGCCCCTCTTCGGGCGCGGATCGAGCGGGTGTGCGAACGAGACGGGGTCTTGCAGGAAGAGGTGGCCGCCAGAATGGCGCATCAGGCCGATCCATCCGTCCTGCGGGAACGGGCCGACATCGTGCTCGAAAACAACGGGGACCCGGAACAACTGCGGCGCAAGGTGGAGCGATTGTACCGGGATATGACATCCCGGTGATCGCCTGCACTACAGGATACGCTGATTACGTCCGCAAAGCTCAGAGGCTGCGAGGAATGCACTGAGCGAA
This sequence comes from Rhodothermales bacterium, assembly GCA_965117025.1. Taxonomy (GTDB): domain Bacteria; phylum Bacteroidota; class Rhodothermia; order Rhodothermales; family VXPQ01; genus VXPQ01. Next base: position 1,955,525 of record OZ220746.1, on the reverse strand, counting down.
GGGGTTTTGATCAGAGTATCCTGCTACAGTACCTTCCTGAGCATGGCGCGGTCATGCTCGTCCACCTCACCCAGAATCAGGTGGCCCATGCGGTCTCGCTTGGTCTTGAGGTAGTTGTGGTTTACCGTGTTCGGAGAGGTCTCGATAGGAAGACGTTCAACGATTTCAAGTCCGTACCCGGCCAGCCCGACCCGTTTCGTCGGATTGTTCGTCAGGAGGCGGAGCTTTCGAATCCCCAGATCGCGCAGGATCTGGCACCCGATGCCGTAATCCCGATGATCCATCCTGAATCCGAGCGCCTCGTTGGCCTCCACCGTATCCATTCCCTCCTCCTGCTGCAGCTTGTAGGCGCGCAGTTTGTTAAGCAAGCCGATACCGCGCCCCTCCTGCTTCATATACAACACGGCGCCGCGCCCTTCCGCTTCCACCTGCTGCATCGCCATGGCCAGTTGCTCCCCGCAATCGCACCGCATCGAACCGAAAATGTCTCCGGTGACGCATTGCGAGTGTACCCGCACGAGCACCGGTTCTCCTTCGGCCCAGTTTCCCTTTACCAAAGCGAGGTGGGCTTCCTCGCTGAGTATATCCTGGTACGCAATCAGCCTGAAATCACCGTACAGCGTCGGTAAATCCACCTCCACGACGCGCCGTACAAGACATTCCGTCATCATCCGGTGCGCGATGAGGTCCTTGATCGTGATAATGCGCAGGCCGAACCGGTCCGCCATTTCCAGCAGCTCGGGGGTACGCGCCATCATGCCTTCCTCGGTCATGATTTCCACGAGGACCCCCACCGGAGCAGATCCGGCCATGCGGGCCAGATCCACCGCCGCCTCGGTATGTCCGGCGCGGCGCAGGACCCCGCCGTTCCGGGATCGCAGAGGAAAGACATGGCCCGGACGCGCAAAATCCGATGGGCTGCTTGCCGGGTCGGCAAGGGCGCGGAAGGTCCGGGCGCGATCCGGGGCCGAAATGCCCGTCGTGGTGCCGGTCTTGAAATCCACCGATACCGTAAACGGGGTGTTGTAGAGCGAGGTATTGCCGTCGACCATCATGTCGAGGGAAAGAGCCGCCGCCCGCTCCCGGGTAAGCGCCGCACAGATGAGCCCGCGGCCATGCGTCGCCATGAAGTTGACGGTCTCGGGGGTAATCTTGTCCGCAACGCCTACGAAGTCCCCCTCGTTTTCGCGATCCTCGTCATCGACCACAATGACGAGCCGCCCCTCCGCCAATTCCCGAACGGCGTCTTCGATCGTATCGAAAGACCGCTTCATCCAGTCCGTGTCGGGTGTCTTTCCCATGACGCTTTACTCCATGTCATTCATGCCGAATCGATGGATATTCCGGCAAAAAAACAGCCGGAAACAGGAAATGTCCTGTTTTCCGCACGAGCACGGATCACCCCTTCGTATCCACGCTCGCAATAGCGCTTTTTTCGACGCGCAACTTGACGTTCGTATCCGCCTGAACGAGCACACTGGTCTCATCCACCTGGGTCACCGCGCCGTGTACCCCGCCAAGGGTAATGATCTTGTCCCCCTTGCGGACGGCGGCAATCATCTGCTTGCGGTCGGTTTCCTTTTTCTTCTGGGGCCGGATAATGAAAAAGTAGAAAACGACAAAAATCAGGATCAGCGGCAGGAACATGGCCATCGGGTTCGCATCACCGTTGGCCGGTCCTCCCATCAACAACGTCTCGTATAAAGGCATGGGCGGGGTTGCGTATGGTGTCGGTGTTAAAAAAGAGGGGCAAGCTACCCGTATCGCGTCGCTTCAACCTATTTACTGCTGCTGCCTTCCGGCCCTGACAGGATTCACAGGGAGCAGACCGTGCGGAACTTGCCCTTGACGAAGAAACCCGCACAGACCGGCAGGGTTCCGGCGGAAGGCGGCGAAGTAACGTACTCCGCCGATCAGAAAAAGCCGACCGGATCTATGTCGATGTTGACGCGGCAACCGGCCGGAAGCGAACCGATACCTTCCTCCACGGTCCGCAGGGCCTCCTGCAAGGAAATGCGGTCGCCGCGACGGCACTTCACAATGGAATGATACCGGTACTGCTTCTTTACCCGGCTTATAAAGGCCTCTTCCGGGCCCATGACCTGGGCGCCGGCCGCTTCTTTTCGGAGCGCGTCCGTCCAACGCCGGGCCAGATCGGCCACATCCCGGGCGCGAGGCCCCCTGAACGCTATGCCTGCCATACGGCCGAACGGCGGGTAACAAAGCGCCCGGCGTTCCGCTAACTGGCGCGCGGCAAAGGTTTCGTAGTCGTGATCGCGGGCATAGCGCAGGATAGAACGGTCGGGATTCCTTGTCTGTATCACGACTTCGCCCGGCAGCGAAGCGCGTCCTGCCCGCCCGGCTACCTGCGAAAGCAACTGGTACGTGCGCTCTTCGGCACGAAAGTCGGGCAATAGCAAGCCGATATCCGCATTGATCACGCCGACGAGCGTTACGCGCTCGAAATCGAAGCCTTTCGCAACCATCTGCGTGCCCACGAGAATATCCGCATGTCCCTCTCCGAAGCGCCGGAGCAGCAATTCGTGCGCATCCTTGGCGGAGGTGGTATCGAGATCCATACGTACGATGCGCGCTTCCGGAAAACGCGCTTCCAGTTCCTCCTCGACGCGCTGCGTGCCGGTTCCAAACGCCTCTATGGACGCTTCTCCGCAACTCGGACAGCGTGCGCGAAACGGCGCCGTGCGCCCGCAATAATGGCACCGCAGGCGATTACCGCTCTTGTGAAAGACCATCGTGATCGAGCAATCCTCGCACTCCGGCGACCAGCCGCAACGCACACATTCGGGCAAGGGGGCATACCCTCTCCGGTTCTGAAGGAGAATAACCTGTTCGGATCGGGCAAGGCGTTGCCCGATAGCGTCTTCGAGCCAGGGTGAAAACGAGGTGGAGGAGGGTGTGCCCCGCATATCTATAATGCGCACGTCCGGCAAAGAGACCGGCTTGTCCGCAGACCGCCTTGCCCGTTCGGGCAGGGACAACAACGTATACTTTCCACGTTGTGCATTGTAGTGGCTCTCCAGGCTGGGCGTAGCCGACCCGAGAATGCACACGGCATCGTTCATGCGTGCCCGCATGACGGCCACATCGCGGGCATGATAGCGCGGCGCCGGGTTTTGCTGCTTGTAGGACTGGCCGTGCTCCTCATCCACGACAAGCAATCCCAGGTTCGACAGGGGCGCCAGCACCGCAGACCGCGGCCCCACGACGGCGTCGAACCGGCCCGCCCGCAGGAGCCGCCATGTATCGAATCGCTCGCCTGCGCTCATGCCGGAATGAAATACGGCAATGCGGCTCCCGAAATGCGCCCTGAAACGGCGAACGATTTGCGGGGTGAGCGCAATCTCGGGAACCAGCACGATCCCGGTGCGGCCGCGCCCGATCGTTTGCTTCAGGGCTTCGATGTACACTTCCGTTTTCCCGCTGCCCGTTACCCCATGCAACAGAAAGGGGCGAAACCGCCCGGCGTCGATACATGCGGAAACGGCGTGCAGCGCTTCGGCCTGCGCAGGATGCAACGTACGATCCGGGAGCGCCCCGGCGTTGCCCGCATCGATGACCCCGGCGCGAACTGCTTCCGCCTCCACAATCTCGAGGACGCCGCGCTGCACGAGGCTTCGGAGCGTCGAGGAAGCAGCGCCTGCACGGGCCAGCAAATCAGCCTGTCGCGGATCCTGCAGGCCTTCGGCGGCATATCCGGCCAGGGATTCGATGACTGCTATCTGTCTGGGACCACGCAACTCGGCGCACAAGGCGTCCACAGCCTTTTCATGCCGCCACGCAGGAGCGAATCGTACGCGCCGTTCGACCCGGGTTTTGGCCGGCTTTGCCGAAAGCATCCCCGCCGGCATCATGACCCGGAACACCTCGCCCCAGGAACATACGTAGTAGTCCGCCATCCACCGGACCAGGCCAAACAGTTCGGCGGAAACCGAAGGCAACGTATCCAGCGGTGCGAGCAGGTCTTTCGTTTGCCCGATCCCGGCGGCATCCTGGCGCAGGGCCGTGACGACCCCTGTCATGCGGCGCGGTCCGAACGGCGCAAGCACCCGGGAGCCAACGGCCACACCGGACATCCCCGGAGGAACGCGGTATATAAAGGGCTTGGGAAGCGGAAGGGGAAACGCCACCTCGGCAAACATGCGATCAGGCTTCAAGAGCAGCCGCATCCCGAAGCGCCTGCACATTGTCGGCTATGGAAGCGCCGCCGAACACTGCATTGCCCGCTACCACGACCGTGGCTCCGGCCCGGACCACCTCACGGATATTGCCCGCATAGACCCCCCCATCGACCTGTAACCAGGCGCGGGAGGCGATCTGATTGAGCATGCCTCTGAGCCGGCGGATTCTCTCTGTCGATTCGGGGATGTATTTCTGGCCGCTGAAACCGGGATCGACCGACATGACCAACGCCATATCCACATCGGGAAGCACCTCTGCGATCGCTGAAAGCGAAGTGCCCGGATTGAGGGTGACGCCGGCCATGGCTCCGCGAGACCGGATATGCGTCAGGACGCGGTGAAGATGCGTACAGGTTTCCACATGCACCGTAACGATGTCGGCGCCCGCTGCAATGAAATCATCCAGATACCGGCGGGGCTCCTCGATCATCAGGTGTACATCCAGCTTGGCTCCGGTCTCGTCCGCAAGAGGCCGAAGCGCTTCCACCACAAAGGGGCCCACGGTAATATTCGGCACGAACCGTCCATCCATCACATCGATATGGAGCCAGTCGACGCCGGCATCCAGCGCTGCCCGCGCCTGATCTCCAAGGCGCGCGGCATCCGAGGCAATGATGGAAGAAGACAGTATCAAAAAATCGCGCGGAAAAAGATCATGCCGAGGGCTACCACCACGACATTAACCAGGCCGATCGGAAGCAGGACCTTCCATCCCAACTGCATGAGCTGGTTGTATTTGAATCGGGGCAGCGTCCATCGCACCCAGATAAACAGAAAGGCGAAAAACGCCACCTTGGCAAGCAGGGACAGTACCTGGAGCGCTCCGAGAAGGATACTCCCGGCAAGTTCCGGAAAGGCCTGGATCAGCAAGGGCTCGAACGGCACCAGGTACCCCCCGAAGAAGAGGGTTACAATGACAAACGACGCAACCCACCAGTTGACGTATTCGGCAAGAAAAAACATTCCGAACTTCATGCCGCTGTATTCCGTGTGGTACCCGCCGACCAGTTCCTGTTCCGCCTCCGGCAAATCGAACGGGGCGCGATTCGTTTCGGCAAACGCCGTAACCACGAAAAGAACGGCCCCGATCGGATTGCGGAATACATTCCACCCCAGAATCGCCCATCCCCCCGCCTGATCCTCGACAATACCCGTGACATTGAGCGTCCCCGCAAGCAAAATCACGGATACGACAGCCAGTCCCATCGTCAATTCGTACGAAATCATCTGCGCCGCCGAACGCAATCCGCCCAGCAGGGAGTATTTGCTGTTCGAACTCCACCCTGCCAGGGTAATGCCGTAGACGCTGATGGACGTAAGCGCAAGAATGATAATGACGCCCGGTCCCACATCGGCAATAACGACCCCGCGCGCAAAGGGAATCACGGCGGGAACGGACATGGCTATGACCACCATGATCACCGGAGCCAGCGAATGGATAAAAGGATTCGCCGAGGAAGGTCGGATATCTTCCTTGAAAAGCAGTTTGAGTACATCGGCGAACGGCTGGAAAAAACCCATTGGCCCGACGCGGTCGGGACCCGGCCGGAGCTGGATATACCCCGACACCTTGCGCTCGGCGTACACAAGCACGGACGCCGAGAGCATCATCAGATTCAGCACGACGAACGCCACGACCGCCGTCCAGTAAAGAGGTATATCCATGTGCGGTTTTCTACAGTGATTTTCAGCGCACGGCGCCGGTTACACAGTGGCTCCGATTTCCGCCAGCCGAACCCCCTGCGCCCCCATGCTTTCGTAGTCAGCGCCCTCGAAACTCCCGATCGTGTGCGCGACTTCCTGCATGATCGCTTTCGGGGAGGCATCCTCCTCTTGCAGGCCCATGCTTCGCGCAATGACGGGCAGCATTTCCCAACTCGGCTTGCAATTTACCTGATTGGATTCATTATGCCAGCGATCGAACGGCGTGCCATGCGAATCCGGACGGCTGATGCCCATTTCCATGCGGAGCGTCCGGTTCACGCCCCTGATGGCCTTGGCCGGCCACACCCGCTGTGCGTATCCGTCCACGCTCACATAGGTGCCTACGGTCTCCACGACCATCGCAGCCGGCAACACGACATCGGCGGCGGCAATGGTTTCGTTTGTGGTGTGGTAGGTATGCAGGATAACCGGAATGTCCTGCACATCGGCGGCCTGGAAAAGCCCGCTGGCTACCGGGTCGTCTTCCAGAACATATACGGCCGCGATCTCGCCCGCCTCGAGTCGGGCGCGCACGAGCTCCGGATCGACCGGGAGGATACCAAGCCGCCGGCATCCTTCGGCATTCGGCGCTTTGTCATCCGTGATCAGCCACCCGTCGCCGGCGCCCGGTTCGACATGGGGAATGTACGCCGGGGCAGGAGCGCCCAGCGAAGCAGCCAGCTTGCCGAGAAGATAGTTGTCTTCAACGGTCGCATACGATGATCCGAGGAAGAGGATATTCGATCCCTCCACCGAGCCGAGCAATTCGGACACGCGGGCGTACGCAGCCTCCCAGTCCACGGACGTCAACCCCTCGGCCATGCGAACCTGAGGACCTTCGGGGCGATGTTCATTGAACCGTGGCCAGACTGCGCGATCCTCGTCCGGCAACCAGTACTCGTTGATATGCGGGTTCGCGCGGGGCGTGATGCGCAGCACCAGATTGTCGCGTACCCAGTATGCGCAATTGGCGCCCTTTGCATTGGTGACCGTGATGGATGGCGCCGAACTCATCTCCCATATCCGGGCGCGGAACCGGAAGTCGATGGACGTAAGCGCACCCACCGGACAGATGTCAATGACGTTCATCGAATAGGGCTCGTCGAATACCTCGCCCGGCGCGGTCATCGGATAATTCTTTACGCCGCGTTCGATGATGGTCAACTGGTGGCTCTTCGACACCTCGTCCGTAAATCGCGTGCACCGCGTGCAGTTGATGCAGCGCTCCCCGTCCAGCATCACCCGGGGGCCCAACACCACCTTTTTGGGCTTTTGGACCTTGAGAAATTCGAAACGGGACCCTTCAGGGCCGTACTTGTACGTCTGATTTTGTAGCGGACAGTGGCCGGCCTGATCGCAAATCGGACAATCAAGGGGATGGTTGATGAGCAGGAACTCGAGGTTGTCTTTCTGAGCCCGCTCCACCTGCTCGCTGGTCCGATGCGTCCGGACCACCATGCCGTCCGCCATATCCACGGAGCAACTCGTGGTCATCTTCGGCATCCACCGGATCACCGGCTCCCCGTCGTCATTCCGTGTGATCTCGCCGGTCTCCCTGTCCCGAACCGGCATGCCCACTTCCACAAGGCACTGGCGGCAATTGGCAGGCACGGAAAGGGCCGGGTGATAGCAGAAATGCGGCAACTCCATCCCGTGATCCAGGCAAAACTGGAGCAGCTTCGGCTGCCCCTGAAATGCATACTCCTTATTGTCTATCGTAATTTTCGACATGGTTGGAACGTGCGTCGCCGCGCATATCACGCCATCGCGTATATGCTTTGCCGGCATTTGGCTTCAAATTCTTCCCGGAAACGCTGGATGGTGTTGCGGACGGGCCAGGCTGCTGCATCGGCAAGAGCGCACACCGTCCGGCCTTCCATCTGATCGCAAAGGTCGAGAAGGATGTCCAGGTCGCGCAGGGTCCCTTCTCCTTCGTCGATGCGGGTAACGAGGTTCTCGATCCATCCGGTACCTTCCCGGCATGGCGTACACTGTCCGCAACTCTCGTGATGATAAAACCGGGTGACCCGGCGAAGAAACTTGACCATGTCCGTGTCTTCGTCCATCACCAGCATCCCGGCCGTTCCCATCATGGAACCCGCTTGTTGCAGTGATTCGGAATCCATGGTCACGCCATCGATCATGTCGGCGCGAAGGACCGGCACCGAGGCGCCGCCCGGCACGATCGCCTTGAGTTTCTTGCCGCCGCGCATACCCCCGGCGACTTCTTCGATCAGATCCGTGATCAGCATACCCGTAGGATACTCGTACACGCCGGGGCGCTCGACATGCCCCGATATCCCGTAGAGTACCGGGCCGGGGTGTTTTTCCGGGCCGATGCCCGCAAACCATTCGGCGCCCCGGTTAATGATAAGGGGCGCACAGGCCAGGGTCTCGACGTTATTGACCGTGGTCGGACAGCCCCAGAGTCCCTTTTGCGCGGGAAACGGCGGTTTGATGCGCGGATAGGCGCGCTTTCCTTCGACGGATTCGAGCAAACTGGTTTCTTCCCCGCAGATGTACGCACCCGCTCCCTTGTGGATAATGATTTCGCTGGAAAAATCCGTCCCCAGAATCCGTTTGCCGACATAGCCCTCCGCATAGAGCTTCGCCAGTTCATGTTCCATATGACGAATCCAGTCGGCATACTCCCCGCGGATGTAAAGATAGGTCGCGTCGATCTGCATGGCCCGGGCCGCAATCAGGATCCCCTCGAAAACGAGGTGGGGGTTGTATTCCATGAGCTGCCGGTCCTTGAAGGTTCCCGGCTCGCTTTCGTCGCCGTTGCAGGCAATATAGCGGGGCGTTCCGGGATCGACCGGGGGCATGAAACTCCATTTCAGGCCCGTAGAGAATCCGGCGCCGCCCCGACCACGCAGGCCGCTTGCCTTAACCGCCTCGGTCACCTTGCCCGGCGCCCATTTTTTATTATGGGTCAATACCGCGCGCAACGCTTTGTAGCCCCCATGTTTTACATACACGTCGAACCGGTGCAAATCACGAACCGGAGGCAGGAGCACGCGCTCGTAGTTACGCCAGTCGCCGGCTTTCGTAGATCCGTTTCTGCTGGGTGAAGGCATTTTCATACGTGGTGGGCCGGCGCGGTGCAGGTCCCCTGGACAAATGTTTCTCGGGATACGTTATTCGAGGGTCTCGGCAATAGGCGGCGTACGACCGGTATCCGTCGTCTCCACATCCGACCGCCGGTTTCCATCCAGCGTGTCTTCGTCCTGCGGCAATGTGATCGATACGAACGGGGGCATATCCCCATTCTTCAGCGCATCGATCAGCGCATCCATTTTTTCTCTTGAAAGATTGTGTACGTACGGTCCGTTCGTGACCTGGAGCATCGGCGCCGTTCCGCAAGCTCCGAGGCATTCCACGCCCTGAATGGTGAACAATCCGTCTTCGGTCGTCTCCCCTTCCCGAACGCCAAGCTTTTCTTCGAGGTAGTGCAGCATGTCGTATCCACCGCACAACTGGCAACTGAAGCAGGTGCATACGTCCAGCACGTAGGCCCCTTTCCTTGCCTTGTAATACTGCGTATAAAACGTCGCGACGCCGTACGCAAGCGAAAACGGGATGCCGAGCGTATCGGCCACGAGACGAATCACCTCCGGGGGCAAAAACCCGAATTTTTCCTGAGCGAGCCAGAGCGTTTTCATTACGGCGCCTTCAGGCGTCGGATACTGTCCCTGAAATTCTTCGATCCGTTCCTTTTCGGCATCCGTGAACACCAGGTCTTCTTCGGAAAAGACAGGTTCCGGGAGGCGATCCGGCAACGGGACGACAGGATGTTTGATAAAATCGCTCACTGCTGGATTATTTGTCGGCTTCCCCCATGACCGGATCGATGGAACCGATGAGAATGACCGCATCGGCAACCAGAGATCCTTCCATCATGTGTTCGAGCCCTTGTAAATTCGTGAAAGAAGGCGCATTGACCTTCGCCCGCCAGGGGTTGCCCGTACCGTCGGACTGGAGGTACCAGCCCAGTTCCCCCTTCGGCGATTCGATCGCCTGATAGCAGGCGGCGCCTTTCGGCGGCGCGACCCCTACATCGGTATACAGAAAATCGTGGATCATGCCCTCCATGGAGTAATACACCTCGTCCTTCGACGGATAGGCCCGCTTGGCGTCGTCGGCGCGAATGGGGCCGTCCGGCAAGCGATCCAGACATTGCCGGATAATCCGAAGACTTTCTTTCATCTCTTCGAGTCGCACAAAATACCGCGCCAGGGAATCCCCCGCTTCGCGGGTCGGGACATCGAAATCCACTTCCCCGTAAAACATATAAGGTTCGAAACGGCGAATGTCATACGGTTCGCCGCTTGCCCGAAGATTCGGCCCCGTAAGTCCGATCTCTACGGCTTCCTCCCGGGTAAGCGTACCCACATCGCGGTTTCTGTCGATCCATATACGGTTCCGGTTAAGCAAGGCTTCCCAGCCTGCTATCTCCTGACCGAAATCGTCCACAAACTGGTGTATCAGGCGGAATGCTTCCGGCGTCAGGTCCGAAAACAGTCCGCCGATGCGGCTGTGCGACACGGTGAATCGGGCGCCCGCCACTTCGTCAAAAATGCGATAGAGGTCTTCACGGCCCTTGAAGGTCCACAGAAAAACGGACACGGCGCCGGCATCCATCAATCCGACCCCCAGCCAGAGCAAATGGGACGAAATGCGCGCCAGTTCGCACAGGATCATGCGAAGCCACTGCGCTCGTTCGGGCGTCTCGATGCCTGCAAGCTTCTCCACAGCCAGGCACCACGCCACATTGTTGGCATACGGCGAAAGGTAATCCATGCGATCCGTGTAGGGCATGAATTCCTGATAGGTCTTGTGCTCGGCAAGTTTCTCGATGCCACGGTGCAAATAACCGATGTCGAGCACCGATTTCTCAATGGTTTCGCCGTCCATTTTGACCACACACCGGAGAACGCCGTGGGTGGCCGGGTGCTGCGGCCCGATATTGAGGATCATCTCATGCTCAAGCGGATCCCCCTCTTTCGCCTCGTTGCGCAGCGCCTGCTCCAACCATACGTGCTTGCTTTCGAGCCGCTCGTAGATCGCCTCGTTATGCCTGGGCCAGAACCGGAAAACCGATTCTCCCGATGTCCGGAAACCCGATTCGGCGCTCATTCTTCCTCGGTAATCTGTGACGGGGGTTCCTGGTAACTTTTCGGCGTCGGGCCCTCATGGGCTGTCGGAAACGGGTCGTACTGAAGGGGACCCTCGGGGGTCCGGGGAGGCAACGGCAGCGATCCGGGAATACCCAACTGGGGAAATTCTTTCCGTTGGGGATAGTATTCGAAATCTTCCGGCATAAACATCCGGCGCATATCCGGATGCCCCTCAAAGCGAATACCCAGCATGTCGTACACCTCGCGCTCGTTCCAGTTGGCGGCGCGATATACATCCGTTATCGTGGGCACCGTCAAGGCGGCTTCGTCCACCCGAACCTTCAGTCGAATACGTTTGCCTTTTTCAAAGGATACAAGGTTATAGAACACTTCAAACCGGTCCTCTTCCACGAACCGATCCGCACCCCCTACATCCGACAGATACAGGAAGCCCTGCTCGTCCTTCAGAAAACAACATACATCCGCTATGCGCTTTGCCTCGACCAGAACAGTCTGCTCCCCGGCATACTCCTCGACACCCAGAATGGCCTGGTCAAACCGATCGCATAACGCCGTAATAATCTCAGAGACGTGCGTCGTGGGCTGGGCAAGCGGGTTGCTCCCGCCGGGGGTCGCCGCGTCTTCGGGCGTAAAAAAGAAATCAAGCACCCGGTGAGACGGCATGCCTTCTTCCGCCGGGGGGCTATGTTCGGCGTCCGTGGACATCTCAGCCAATGCCGTTACCCGTCTGCCCTGCCGGAAGTACTTGCCCCTGCACATAATCCTGCGTAACGGAATACTCGTTACGGATCTTCTCCTGAATATCCATCAGAGCATGTAAAAGAGCCTCCGGGCGAGGCGGGCATCCGGGGATATACACATCTACCGGCAGAAAATTATCGCACCCCTGCACCACGCCGTAACAACGGTGCATCCCGCCTGTCGAGGCGCAAGCCCCCATGGCGATACACCATTTGGGGTCAGCCATCTGATCCCATACCCGGCGAATGGCATGCGCCATCTTGTAGGACACCCAGCCGGCCACAATCATCAGATCGGCCTGGCGCGGCGAAAAACGCATGGCCTCGCTTCCAAAACGGGCTGCATCGTATTTGGGGCCTGCAAAGGCCATCATTTCAATAGCACAGCAGGCAAGACCCATAGGCATCGGCATAAGCGAATTGGAGCGTGCCCAATTCAAAACGGCATCCACTCTGGTAGTAAGAAATCCCTCGTTCCGGGCGCCTTGCGAAACCATGATATTCAGTATTTGTCGTCGGGAAAAAAATACGCAGGGTCAATCGAATTCCAGCCCGCCCTTTTTGACATCGTACAGAAGACCGACGCCAAGAATAAGAATAAACAGGCAAACAACCGCAAGGGCTCCCAGGGCGACGCCCGCATCCATGAACTCGCGGAAACTCACAGCCCACGGGTACAAAAAGACGACTTCCACATCGAACACGATGAAGATCATCGCCACCAGATAAAATTTGACCGAGTAGCGTTCATGGGCCGTACCCACAGGATCCATCCCGCTCTCGTAACTGCTCTGCTTGATCAGATTACGCCGGCGCGGGCCGAGCAAATCCGCACCCTTCAGTAGCGTCAACGCCATCCCCGACGCAAGCGCCATCATAATCAGCAGGGGAATGAAATCCGCAGGCATAGTTCGTGCAGACAGTGGATGCGACTATGATAGGCTAATAATGCACCACGGGAACAGAGCAGGCAGCATCGCGCCGGTGCAGCGTCTCCGTCTGTAACAGGGCCCCGGCAACCGGATGTAAACGCGCAACATGGACAAAATACCCCATGCAAGGAGGGCAATCAACGCGAAACACCCGTGAATATCCGGTCAAGGAGAATGGACAGGGCACAGGGTACGGGATCAGGTGCGCTTTTATATCTCCAGGGTCATCTGTACAAGCCCCATGCGGCCTATCTCCGGCGAGCCGACAAACTCGCGGTGCCGTTGATCCAGTACATTGAACAGGGACAGATTCATGCGCAATCCGGACACATAGTCGCCGAGATCATATCCGGCTCCGACATCCAGCAGCGTATGCTCCGGCACGGGTCCTGTGTACAAACCTGATCGAACCTCGAAGCCCCCGGTATGCCGCACGGATGCATGAACGCTCCAGTTGCCGGAAGATTCGTAGGCGAATCCGCCCTTGACCTTCGTAGCAGGAGAGTTCATGGCCAACTCCAGCGTCTCTTCCTCTTCGCCAAGTTCGCTGGCGTCAAAAAAGGTGTCGCTGACCCAGGACAGATTTCCGAAAACGCGCAACCGGTCGCCAAGCAGCAGCTCGGTGGACACGTCCATGCCGTAGTATTCGATATCCCCCATGCTCCGATAGGTCATCAGAAGCTGGCCGGGTACTGTGTTTTCCACAGGCTGCACGATAGCGATCGGCGTATTCTCCGGAAGAAACGCCGCAAAGTCGGGCCTGGCAAGCTCCACGATGAGTGACGATATATCGTCTGCCGAGAACCCCACCGCCTGCAAGGCAGCATGCAGGATCTCATTGCCCGCAATGCCGGCGGCGAGCGCCGTTTGCAGGTCGCCGAACAACAAATCGTGATCGGGCACGAGCACGAAGGGGGTCTCTACCCGCAACGGGCTGATGAAATTCTTCCGCCGGGCGTAATACCCGTCCACGGCAACCAGCAACCGTTCCCCTAACAGCCCCTTGTAGCCTACTTCGAAGATCTCGCTGGCTGTGTATTCGAGGGGAGGGACATCTACCACATCCTGGGCTATACTGTTCGGATCGACACTGAATGTGTTCAGATCCACATATCCGATATTGGCTGGCGTCAGGCCCGTTACGGTGATACCATCACCCGGACTGAGCAAGCCGATAAACTGGGTAATGAGCACCGCCGGAAGGTTTAAGCCCTGCTCCGCCAACATTCCTTGCAATTCGGACACCGGAATACTCGAAAGCGCTCCGTACATCTCACTATAGAGCAAGCCGAGCGGGACGCCTACGGGCACGGGCGCCCCGAAAATATCCGGAAACATACTGGAGGCGATCAGGCCGCCCTGTGCATCGCGCTGGAAATGAAATCCGTCCAATGCTCCTCGGGCCTGGATCGTAAGCGGTCCGGCCGCGCCCGCATTGAAGTCCAGAAAAAGGTTATGCGTGCCGGGCGAAGCGAATGCCCGGTTGAACGTGGCGCGAATGCTGTGTGCGGGATCCGGCTTGAAAACGAGAGCGGCCCGGGGAGAAATCTGCACCCTGTCGAACAAATCGTGCCGATCCGCGCGCACGGCGAGGGTCGCATTCAACATCGGACTCAACCGAACGACACTCTGGAGATACGCGCCCGTCTCGGCGAACCGGTCACGACCTTCGTTGCGGCCAAAGACCGTGGACTTTGTAACCGGATTGGTAAGTTCGTATTCCGCGCCGACAATAAAACGGAAGCGCTCCTCCAGAATATCGAAGTCGTACTGCCCCTGTACATTGATCTCTGTCGAGTTGTCCACTACGTCATCGACCGATCCTTCCCGATAGACAAAGGAATCGCCCGCATCGTTGAAATTCGCATAGGCCTGGGCGAAAAACCCTCCGGCGTCGAGGCGAAGCTGCCCGTACGTATATCCGAACCCTTCGCCCTGAATCGTACCGATCGATGAAAGCCCGATAGTCTTGACCGCCGAAAATCCGCCATTGGCCGTTAGCGTGACGTTCGAACCAGGCCGCCAGGAAAGCAGACCCGACAGGGTATAGTTATGGTTATTGTAATCGACGGGGAGCGCCTCCTCTCTGAACGTGCCGAGTTGTATGGCATCCAGGGGATCCTCCGGATCGAAGGCAAAGTCGTTGGCGCGCTGAAAATCGGCGACGACCTTGTATCCCAGCTTACCGCCCGCAACCCCTGCATGACGCAGGGAGGCGGTCAATGCATTGCGCAAGCCTCCCCCCACGCGTACTGTCGTACCCGGATGCGTGAACGGATCCTTGCTGATGAAGTGGATCACCCCTGCATCGACCCCGGCGCCGAAGAGTGCCGATCCCGGACCCCGGACCACTTCGATGCGCTCCAGGTCGATCTGACTGATCGGCATCAGGCTGTAATCGTTCAGGCCCAGAGACGCCACGGCTGCCCGCCGATAATCCGTCATGACATACGTGGCTCCGGTGAAGACGTTATTGAACCCTCGCAGCACGACCTCATACCGGTTGACACCCGTCTGCGCCATGTCCACCCCGGTTACATTCCGAAGCAACATGGCGGAGGACGGCAGGGCCACGCTCTCGATCTCTCTTGCATCCAGGATGGATATCGAGGCCGGGGCGTCCAGCACCTTTTCGGAGGCGCGCGATGCGCTCACAACTACGGCATTGAGATCGAAGCCCGTCGGGCGCAAAGCCACATCCGCCGTGAGGGATTCGCCGGGCTGCAAGGATATCTGCATCTCTTCCTGCTCGTATCCCACAAAACGCACCGAAAGCAGGTAATCGCCCGGAGAAATTCCGGAAATCTCATACGATCCGTCGGCGCCCGAGGCGGCGCCTGCAATCACGACGCCATCCACCAGCAACACCACATTGGCGTCTTGCAGAGGAGACGCCGACGACGCATCCGTAACGACTCCGCGAACCGATACGCCGTCTTGCGCCCGCACCGCTCGGGGCGCGAACGCACCGAATGCGAGAAAGCAGAACAGGGAGGTGGCGAGCAGATGGCGCGGCATGGCGTTCATGATAAAATGGGGAAAGCGATGAGCCTGTTCAAACAAGGGTTCTCAAGAGATCATACCCGACCTGCATATCCCGGTGCGAATAATGCCCAATTAAATATAAATATGTCTCCCTATCGAAACTGTCAAGAAATATACCGGAGACCCGTGAAAATGATCGGCAGCGCGTGTCCGGCATACGCTGGCGGAGCATCAACGGCCAAGGCCGGCTCGCTCGAAAATAAAGTCGATCCGGCGAAGATGGTACGATAGATCGAAGGCCAGTTCCACCTCTTCCGGGGACAAGTGCTCCATGAGGGCAGCGTCCCCGGCGACAATCTCCCTGAACGGGCGTTGTTCTTCCCATGCCCGCATCGCCGCCGGTTGGACCAGATCGTAGGCCGCCTCCCGGGACATCCCCTTGTCGATCAGCATAAGCATGAGGCGCTGGCTGTGATACAGCCCATAGGTCCGTTCCATATTTGCCCGCATCGCCTCAGGGTATACGACCAGCGTGTCCATGATGCCGGCAAACCGGTGCAACGCATAGTGAAGGATCGTCGTAGCATCGGGAATAATGACTCGTTCCACGGATGAATGAGAAATGTCGCGCTCGTGCCAGAGCGCCACATTTTCACAGGCCGACACCATGTAGCCGCGAAGAAGCCGGGCGCAGCCTGTGATGTTTTCCGAACCCACCGGATTCCGTTTGTGCGGCATGGCGGAAGATCCTTTTTGCCCCTTCCCGAAGGCTTCCTCGACCTCCCGGACTTCGTTTTTTTGAAGCCCCCGCACTTCTACCGCCATCTTTTCGAGCGAAGCGCCGATGAGCGAAAGTACGGACAGGTAGTGTGCGTGCCGGTCCCGCTGGAGAACCTGCGTCGAGACCGTCGCAGGCCGTAAACCCAGCCTTTCGCACACCATCTGTTCGATCTCGGGCGGAATGTGCGCAAAGGTGCCTACGGCCCCCGACAATTTCCCCACGGCCATATCCTCGGCCGCAGCTACGAACCGGCGGCGGTTGCGCACCATCTCGGCATGATACAACGCCATTTTCAGACCCCATGTCGTGGGCTCGGCATGGACGCCATGCGTGCGACCCATCATAAGCGTGTACCTGTGCTCGCGGGCCTTGTCCGCCAGCACGTCCAGCATCCGGTCGATGGCCGCCAGCAGAAGATCGTTCGCCTTGCCGAGCTGGACCATCAGCGCCGTATCGACCACATCGGAAGAAGTAAGGCCATAATGCACCCATTTTTTCTCCGGGCCCAGCGATTCGCTTACCGCCCGCGTAAAGGCCACCACATCGTGCCGCGTCGCCTTCTCGATCTCATGAATGCGTTCCACATCGAACGAGGCCTGTGCGTAGAGCAGGGCCACATCCTCCGCAGGTATGACGCCCAGTTTCGACCACGCGTCACACGCGGCCAACTCAACATCGAGCCAGGACTGGAATCGACGCTGCTCGCTCCATATTTCCCCCATTTCGGGGCGGGTGTATCGGGGTATCATGGGATACTCTGATTGTTCAGAACGGATGCGGCGAATAGGGGAATTTAGGGTCTGTTACCACTATGCAGCAATGCTCTGCGGGGCCTATTTTCCCGCCATGCGGCGTTGCATAGTGGTAACAGACCCTAAAGCAGATGACGCTGGTCACGCAGGTATTTGTTGAGCAACTCGCGCGCACGGAAAATATGCGCTTTCACGGTGCCCAACGGCAAATCAAGCTCTTGCGCAATCTCTTCATAACTTTTTTCTCTTTGGTGGCGCAGCACGATAACACGGTAGTATTTCGGCGGAAGCGCATCGATGGCTTCCTGAATCAGGGCTTTTCGTTCGTCCTCCACAATGTGCCGGTCCGGACGGTACGTAGTGTCCGGCAACTCCATCGACATCTCTCCTTCATCCGTCTTGATGGGCTGGTCAATGGATAGCGTGGGGAGTTTTTTCTTCCGGACGTAGTCGATCGCATGATTTGTCGCAATCTTGTACAGCCAGGTGGAAAAGGCATAGTCGGGAGAATACGACGCAAGCGCCGCGAATGCCTTGGCAAAACTGTCCTGGACCAGATCGTCGACCTCCATACGATCCCGGGCGATCTTCCGGATGTGCTGGTGAAGCGCATTCCGGTATTTTTCGAGCAGTTCGGCATAAGCCGTCTGGTCGCCGGCGAGTGCGCGCGCCACGCACAGTTTGTCCTGTTCGGCAGATTCGGAAGGGATTGTTTGGGGCTTCTTTTCAGGCATGACCGAACAGGCCGTTTCACCCGTTCCGGAGAACTTTCCGTGTCTGACGGCATCAGGCGAACGCCGGGCAATGCCGGGAATATCCGCCGCCGCGATGCAACCGAAGATATACGAAGATAGCCATTCCCCGACCTATTTGCGCCGTTCCGCCCCTATACGCGGTGAAAGATGTGTAAGGATACTCTGAAGAACCCGCCGGAGAATACCATGTTAGCGCCGGGGCGCGTAGATTTAGGTGCACCGCCCTGATTCTCACGATGCTATAGTGTGTACCGTTCGCCATGGCCGGTCATAACAAGTGGTCCAAGATCAAACGGCATAAGGCCAAAACCGACCAACGCAGGTCGAAAATCTGGGCGCGTATTTCCCGCGACATCACGGTAGCCGCCCGGGAAGGAGGGGGTGATCCCGGTATGAACGCTTCGCTGGCGCTGGCGGTCGAAAAGGCAAAAGCCGAGAACATGCCGAAGGACAATATCGAGCGGGCTATAAAGCGCGGGACCGGGGAAATTCAGGGGGAGGACTACGAAGAGGTTACCTACGAGGGCTATGGACCGCATGGCGTAGCGGTGTTCGTAGAAACGCTGACGGACAACAGAAACCGAACGGTAGCCGACCTGCGCCATCTTTTCAGTAAAGGGGGCGGAAGCCTCGGCAAGTCCGGCTCGGTGGGATACCTGTTCGAACGCAAAGGCGTAATAGAAATTTCCTCCTCCGGACAGCCACATGATGAACTGGCCCTGTTCGAAATCGTTGCAGAAGCAGGCGCCGAGGACATGCAAGAGGAGGACGATACATATATGATCGTCACGCCGCCCGATCTGCTCGAAGAGGTACGCGCGGCGCTCGAACACGCCGGCGTAGAAATCGGCGAGGCTCAGTTGGTGCGGGAGCCTTCAACGACCGTGACCCTTCCCGGAGACGATGCCCGGAAGATATTGCGCCTGATCGGTCACATCGACGACCATCAGGACGTACAGGCGGTCTTCACCACGCTGGATATGAACGAGGAAACCCTCGCCGCCCTGTCTTTCTGACAAATCCCCACCGGGTGCATACAATGATCGTACTTGGCATCGACCCCGGTTCTCAGTACACAGGCTATGGCGTCATCACCTGCGATGGCTCCGAGGAACGTGCACTGGAATATGGCGTGCTGCGCCTTGACCGGTACGACGAGCACCCGCTTCGCCTCAAAAAGATTTACGACGGGATCACGGCGCTTGCCGCACGCTTTTGTCCGGACGAATGCGCCATCGAGATGCCCGTATACGGAAGCAACCCCCAGTCCATGTTGAAACTCGGACGCGCCCAGGCGGCCGCCATGATCGCCATACTGAATCGGGAGATTCCGGTAACCGAGTATACCCCGAAGCAAGTCAAGAAAGCGGTCACCGGGCGCGGCAATGCCTCGAAAGAACAGGTCCGCTATATGGTGCGCGCTATTCTGTCGATCAAGGACGGGAACGACCATAAGGCCATGGAGGCCGACGCATCCGACGCCCTCGCCGTCGGGTTATGTCATGTGCACCGCCGCGCGAAAGGCGAAACCCAAAGACCCTCCAGCTGGAAAAGCTTCCTGCGGGCGAATCCGCATATCGTCATCGAAGGACACTCTGATTAAATCCGCGAATCTCAGAGGCTGCGAGAAGCCCGTTCAATCGTAGAAATAGCCTCGTTCCTCATCGCGGACGCGAACGACCTCGACGATTTCGCCTTCGTCGACGCGTGCCCCCATTTCCTGGATGAGGCGGGCAATCTGACGACCCTTTTGCGGCGCCTGATTCCACTCCGGGTGGGCCTGTTCCACAATGCTGACAAGAATGCGCAGGTAGGGATACCGTTGCTCCGCGGTATCCAGACCGTTGATGGCCCGGGCGAACAGCTCTGCATTGCGGCCGACCTGGCGATCAACCATTTTCGTGTCGAATTCAGTGGAACTCATGCCGATATGAATCGCATCGTGTCTAACAAAGCCCGAATGGGCGCGCGGCAAAGGAACTCTCGGGCAAACGCCTCGCCCGGAATCACCGCCGTCGGGACCGCAATAATAACGAATGCCGGGACCACAACCAAGCCCGCATCGTATTCCGTTTCCCGCGACAGGGGAATTTCAGCAGTCGTGAACTTTTGCAGGATACTCTGAATAAGTCCACTTCTCTCGCCCTCTGAACTTCGCGGACTTAATCAGAATATCCTATCGAGAGGTGGCGGAGGTCCCGCGCATACCATACCTTTCTGGAAAATGACTTGGGAAAACCCCCTTGAACAAATCCCTGCCATATCGACTGGACCTGCTCCCGGTGATCCCCTCGTTTCACCGGCGCGCGCGGTACAAGAAGACCTTCCGGGAAGGCCAACTGGTCTATTATGGCCCACATCCGCCCTATTACGGCATCGGGGAGGTAAAACAGATTGTCGGATCGTACGTAGCAGTAGATTTTCGCGGCACCGGCGAATTCGGCGTACACGAAGATGTGCTCGAACACAATTACCTCATTCCG
Source organism: Rhodothermales bacterium (assembly GCA_965117025.1). Lineage (GTDB taxonomy): Bacteria > Bacteroidota > Rhodothermia > Rhodothermales > VXPQ01 > VXPQ01. The sequence continues at coordinate 1,935,053 of OZ220746.1, read as the reverse complement.
ATTTCCCACCACAGGCTGGCGTCGATATAGCCCGTATGGACCGCGCAGCGTCGTCCCCGAATGACGGCGGTCACCGTCTGTGCATAAACACCACACTGCTTCGTCATTCCTTGCCATCGCCCCCCTCTCAGCCTCTGAGCTTTGCGGACTTAATCAGAGTATCCCATGCAGACCCATATTAACCGGATCAGCGAAGTAACCTGCGACCTTGAAATCGAGGCTGAAGCGGAAGAACTCGCGTCCGACTTCAACGTCGCCCTGCAACGGCAACGGACACGCACGGAAATGAAAGGCTTCCGCCCTGGCAAGGTCCCTGTGGGTCTCGTCAAAAGAATCCATGGGGAAGAAATCGCTTATATGCTTGCCCAGGAAAAGGTGCAGGAAGCATTCCGCAAGGAAGTGATTGAAAGCGAGCAATACGATGTGGTGGGCCGCCCTGTGCTCACCACGCTCGATTACGAAATGGACGGCGACTTGCGGGCAGTGATCCGGTTCGGGGTCCGGCCCGAAATCACGTTGAAGGATCTTTCCGGCGAAAAAATCCCGCGCCTCAAGCGCGAAGTCACCGAGGAGGATGTGGCGGAACATCTGGAGCGCATCCGCAGAAGCCGCGCCGCGCTGGTTCCTGTCGAGACGGATGAAATCACGGAAGATTTTCAGGTCGTCATGGACATGCAGCGCCTCGACGACCAAACCGGCACCCCCGTCATCGGAGAAAAAGAAGAGGGAGTGACTTTTTTCGTCGACGACAAGGATCTGCACGAAAGCATCCGGGATGGCGTACTCGGCAGACGGGCAGGAGAGACATTCACCGTGGAAATCCCGCCTGACCAGGACAACAAGGGACCCGTGCGCCGGTATCAGGCTACCGTCAAGGAAACGAAACGCCGGGACCTGCCCGATCTCGACGATGCGTTTGCCGAGGAGGTTACGGAAGGAAAAGCAAGCGATCTGGAAGAATGGAAAAGCGTCATCCGCGGGCAACTGAATGCGCTTTGGGAAGAGCGCACCCAGGAATTGCTTGTCGACCGCATTGTCGATCGTATGATAGCCTTGCACGACATTCCCATTCCCGAATCGGCGGTGGAAATGTACCTGGACGGTTTTGTCGATGACGTGAAAAAACGCAACAACGGCAAGGAACCGCAAAATTTCGACGAACAGGCCTTCCGGGAAGAGCGGCGCAGCGTGGCGGGACGGCATGCCAAGTGGAATCTGCTCCGCGACGCCTATATCGAGCGCGAGCAACTGGAGGTAACCGAGGATGATCTCGACGCCTGGTTCGATAAGGCCACCGAGGGGAGCGATGAACTGGCCCCTGAAACGTTGCGCCGGTACTACGAACGTACCGGCGCCCTGGACGAGATCCGGGAGCGCCTGATGAGCCGCAAGGTTTTCGCCCGCCTTACCGACGCCTTTGAAATAGAAGACAAGGATCCGGAAGCATTCCAGGCGCTGCTCGATGAAGATGCTTCATCCGAGTCCTCCATTGTTATCCCTGCCTGACCGGGAGCGTCCGTAACAAGCACGGCTGCGGCGGAACTCCCGTCCGGGGATACGGTAGCATCATCCCCTTTGAGCATCACGTATTCTTTCCGCCGCGCATGGTAGACGATTTTGTCAAATTCTCGCAGGACCTCTCTGTCCCGAGCAGTATCTACAGCGGCCCCTTCCGCAAGGAATCCGTCGGCACACTCGTGCCGATGGTCGTCGAACAAACGAACCGGGGCGAACGCGCCTACGATATCTTCAGCCGTCTGCTGAAAGAGCGCATCGTCATTCTCGGAACTCCCGTGAACGATCAGATCGCGAACCTCGCGGTGGCGCAACTGCTGTACCTGACGAGTGAGGATTCCGAGCGGGATATCAACATGTACATCAACTCGCCGGGAGGCATCATATACAGCGGCCTCGCCGTATACGACACCATGCAATGGGTCAGCGCCCCGATCGCCACGACCTGTGTGGGGCTCGCCGCCTCGATGGGTTCGATTCTGCTTGCGGCGGGGGCCGAGGGCAAACGCGGTGCGTTGCCCAACTCCCGCATCATGATGCACCAGCCGCTGGGCGGCACGCAGGGCCAGGCATCGGATATCGAAATCCAGGCAAAAGAAATTATCCGCCTGAAGAAGTTATTGTACGAAATCCTTGCCCGGCATACGAACAAGTCGGTCGAACAAATCGAGAGCGACGCGGACCGCGACTACTGGCTCAGCGCCCAGGAAGCCAAAGACTATGGCATCGTGGACAATGTGCTGAACCACCAGCAGCAAGCGGCGGAGGAACCGGACATGTAGACATGAGGGGCGAGAAAGGCCCTCTGCTTGGGGTATGGGGAGATATCCCACCCCTTAAAGGTACCGCGTACGGGATTCGAACCCGTGTTACCAGCGTGAGAGGCTGGCGTCCTGAACCCCTAGACGAACGCGGCGGGTTGACGGCGACAGCCAATAACAGTATGTATTAAACGACCGTGCCCTGACTTTTTGCAACGCAAATCCTCCTGAAGAGTTTCAGAAAACGAGATCAAGACCTGTGCATGCCGCATGTCGCATCCGGTGATAACCATACTATCCATGAACGCTTTCATCCAGTCTTTTTCCGCACCTGCCCGCGTCGGTACAGTGCTTTGCCTGCTGCTCCTGTTGATGGCATGCGGATCCGACGAAGAAACTCCCGAAGAAACCAGCGATGTGCAATATGCCATGGGCGAACCGTTGTCGGATGCCTCGCTTGCGGTCGTCGTAACCTCCGAATTCGGAGCAGACACCCTCTCCACGCAAACCTTCGAGGAGCAGGTCCAGTTTGCTGCGATGCAATTCGGTATCCTGGGCAATGCGGTAGAAACCCGCAGACTCCGAAAAAGCCTTGTGGAAGAATTTGTGCTGCTGGAGCATCTGGTCTTCGGCGAAGCGGATCGCCTTGGCCTTGCTGCGGGCGAGGACGACATAGAACAGCGGATGCAGCAGATTATGGCGCAATTTCCCGACGAGGAATCGTTCAGGCAAGCCCTGGCGGGAGATAACCTGACCGAAGAGGGCCTCCGCGAACAGATCGGTATTGATATCACGCAGCGGGCCATGCTCGATCATTTTGCGGCGAATGCCGAGGAACCGGAGGAAGAGGATATCTCAGCATTCCGCGAATCGCGGGCTGAGGAAGTGCGCGCTTCGCATATTTTGTTTATTCCCCCTCCGTCGGCGACTGCCGAACAGAAAGATTCCACGCTACACCAGGCCGAAGCGGTGCTCGATAGCATCCGGGCGGGGGCGGACTTCGCAGAAATGGCCCAACAGCACTCGCAAGGGCCTTCCGGGCCCGCCGGCGGGGATCTCGGCTTCTTCAGCCGGGGAGACATGGTAGAGCCTTTCGAGCAAGCCACCTATGCCCTGAGAGATTCGGGAGATGTAACGCAAGAACCCGTCGAAACGAGCTTCGGGTATCACCTCATCAAATTGACCGGGCGGCGAGCCGCTACCCTGATGGACTCCTCCGAAGCGCGTCAGATGATTCTTCAGGAACGGCAGCGTGAGGCGGTCCAGAGCGAAATCGACCGGCTCCGTGCAAGCGTAACGGTGCACATCAACCCGAATGTAGTGGACGTCGACCTGAACGCACCCGAAGAATAGTACAGCGAAAAAGACGGGGCGCACCGTCCCCGAGCGTCTACTCCTCCTTGCAGGGACCGCCGTCGCAGCGGACCATCCTGATGTGCGGGATTCCGACTTCTTCAAACGGGTCGCCGACGGTCTGGAAGCCGAACGATCGGTAAAAATCTTCAAGATGCAACTGGGCATGGAGAATGTATTCCCCGAAGCCGGCCCGGCGGGCATCCTCGATAACCCAGGATACAAGAGCCTTTCCGTACCCTTTCCCGCGGTAGTCCCGCAGCACGGAAAATCGTTCCAGCCTGGCGGAAGGACGTTGTCGATACGCCAGCATACGCCACCTTGCCGCCGCAATCGGCTCGCCGTCTACCAATCCAAGCACATGGCGACTGATCTCCTCATATTTGTCCCACTCCAGTTCACACGGACAGTTTTGTTCCTCGATAAACACCTGCGTGCGAATGGCTTTCACGGCTTCCCATTCCTTACTACCCCTGTGCGCGATGCGCACAGTCATTGCGCCAGTGTACAACCGACCCATAGCATTCATTACATCGTATGGAAGATTCACGGAGGACTGACTGATATGTAACGTACGCCTGTCGTTGCAATCTTTTCTCTCCCTGTTCCTAAAATCTGATGAAAACGCGAATAGTGCCGGTTTACATTACGTCTTCCTGACACATTATCAACGCATCAAAGATTTTACGACGAAGCGCCTTGGCATTCGTCCGAAAGAACCCGGTCAATATCCCTTCCCCGCCCCAGCGTTCCCCATGTTGAAAAAGGGTCTATCCGGGTAGCTCCGCCGCTTCGGCTCACTGCAAACAAGGAATCGTCCGGAAGTACATCGGACAAGAGTGGTGAATGAGTGGTGACGATGTACTGCGTCTGTTGCAGGGTTTGCTGCGTTTTCAGCAGGTCCGCAATGAATCGGATATGACGCGGGTGGACGCCGTTTTCCGGCTCTTCGAGCCCCGCGAGGCCAGGGGCTTCCCGTGCCCCGGTTACGGCCGCCAGCAATCCGAGCATCCGAAGCGTACCGTCCGAAAGCACACGGGCAGGAATGGCCGCACCGCCCTCTATGAGGTGCAGTTCGACCTCGCCGAACTCGTTCACATGCACATCGATCCCATCGATATCCGGCATGAGTGTGTGCAACGCGTTCGCTACGCCCTGGAACCGGTCCGGATCCGTGGCCTTGAGCGTATTCAGAAAAGCGGCCAGTTCTTCACCCATCGGGCCGATACAGGACACTTCCCTGACCGGGGTGGCGGTACGCATGCGCTCGCGCGGCTCAAAACAGAAAAATCGCCAGCTTTCCAGCTCGCGGCGAGCCGCCACGACGTGTGGATAATACGGCAGGTAATGGGACATGGACAGGATGCTGCGATCCAGATACCGGTCGTAATAGGTGGGATGCGCCTGCCCATCAAGCCGCAAATAGATCCTTTCGCCTTCTCGTCCGAAAAACGGCTTCCGCTTACCCGTAGGATTCCCCTTCCTGTTCAGAGCAGTCAGGGATTCGTCCGCGACGCGCAGAATGCCGGCCTTGGGCAGCATTTCGATTTCGATGCGGTAACGCAGGTTGCGTTCGTGCACTTGCGGAAGCCGTTCCTTGCCGTCTTGGAAAGTTGACTCAGCACGGCTCGGACGACGCATGTCCCGTATCTCCTGATTGACAGCATCCACGACTGCATCCGAAAGCCACAGATCGGCTTCGAAGGAAAACATCAGGTGTTCCCGGGCAATCAACTCCTTGAGCCCGCCTTCCCGCATCGTGAACGATTCGAGAGGCTTCCCCCTGTACGGCGAATCAAAGGCTTCCTTCAGCGTTTTGCTCGTACCGAGCCTGGACAGTAATTGCAGCGCATCGAGTACATTGCTTTTTCCGGCGGCATTCGGGCCGAACAGTACGGTCAGCGGCTCGATATGCGCCTCGACATCGAGCAAAGATTTGTAGCCTTTGATGTGAACGCGCTTAAGCATGGCATCCCTGTGCTTCCGGTTTCACACTGTCGCATCCTGCATGCGATCCGGCAGATATAGTATAAGATACTCTGATCAAAACCGCTTCGAGCAGCGCTTCACGTTCGTGCGTGAAGCACCCCTCGGGAGGCTGCAGAAAACACTGCTTCGTCATTCCTTGCCAGCGCACGCCTCGCAGCCTCTGAACTTCGCGGGCTTAATCAGAGTATCCTATAGTATATTGTTCCTGTTCGATCCCCCACATCCATCCTCTGTGCGGTAACCGCCCGTCTGCGGCCGGCGACCCGCCCGTTACGGTCATGAAGGGTATCGTATACCTCGATTACAATGCGTCCACGCCGGTGGACGAACGCGTCCTGCAGGCCATGCTGCCCTGGTTTTGCGGGCAGTACGGCAATCCCTCCAGCAAAGGACATCCGCTCGGCTGGGCGGGGGAGGAAGCTTGCGAACAAGCCCGCGAACAAGTGGCTGCCGCCGTTGCAGCGGAACCGGGGGAAATCGTGTTCACCTCCGGGGCCACGGAGGGAGCCAATGCGGCCATCAAGGGAGTGGCGGAGATGTACGCATCCAGGGGACGCCACCTCGTGACGGTACAGACCGAACACCGGGCGGTGCTCAATACGCACCGTGCGCTGGAACGAAAAGGATACGAAGTCACCTACTTGCCCGTGGATGCGTACGGACAGCTCGATCTCGATGCGCTGGAGAATGCCCTCCGCGACGACACGATTCTCGTTTCCGTGATGTGGGCGAACAACGAGGCGGGCACGATACAGCCCGTAGAACGCGTATCGGAAATAGCCCGCTCCCGGGGCGTGCTTTTTATGACGGACGCCACCCAGGCCGTAGGCAAAGTGCCTGTCCACGCCGGACTGGCGGACCTGCTCGTCTGCTCGGCGCACAAGTTCTATGGCCCGAAGGGGGTCGGCGCCTTGTATGTGCGCCGGCGCGATCCCCGGGTGCGCATTGCGCCGCTCCTGGACGGGGGCGGCCACGAAAACGGCCGCCGTTCGGGAACGCTGAATGTGCCGGGCATCGTGGGCATGGGAGAAGCCGCCGAAATCGCCTGCCGGGAAATGGAAGACTTCAGGGAGCGTATGGAGCGCTTGCAGAACCGCCTGGAAAGCCGCCTGCTCCAGCTTCCCGGCGCGCGGTTGAATGTGCCGCCGCATGTGCCTCGCCTCCCGCAAACGTCCAGCATCCGATTCGAGGGCATCGGGGGGGCTCACATGATCACGGCATGCCGTAACCTTGCTTTTTCCGCCGGCAGCGCCTGTTCCAGCGGAAGCGGCGAACCGAGCCATGTGCTCCGGGCCATGGGCCTGTCGAGCGAACAAGCCCTGTCCACGCTGCGTCTCAGCCTCGGACGATTCACCACCGAAGACGAAGTGGACTATACCGCCGACCAGATCGGGCAGTGCGTCCGGTCCGCCAAACAAACGGCGTTGGCTTCCGCCTGACGTCTTTTCGCCTGGCCTGGCAGTAAAATAGGCCCCGCAGAGCGCCGCTGTATAGTGGTAACAGGCCCTAACCCATCCTTATTCGACATGGAACCGATTCAGGGGGAAATCATAAACCGCGTCGCCCAGAGCGACCTGGTCGTGTTCAATCTGGAAGACTTGTGGGATAACCGGCCTGTCACGGAATTCGATATCGCCCCCTTCCTGTTTCAGGAGATGATCCTGCGCGAGAAGGACTTCCGGACCGCGATGAAAACGCATGACTGGGCGCAGTACACAGACCATCATGTGGCGGTCTTCTGCTCAGTGGATGCGATCATTCCCACCTGGGCATGGATGCTCGCGGCATCGAAACTGGAATCCGTCGCCTGCTCCGTAGCCCTGGGGCGGGCGGAAGACCTGATCCGGGATCATTTCGCGCGGGCGCTCGAATCCACAGACTGGTCCTCCTACGAAGGAAAGCCCGTGGTCGTCAAGGGATGCGGCAGCGGCGTCGTGCCGCCCGCCGCCTACCTGCTGGCCACGACAAAATTGCAGCAGGTGGCCGCGAAGTTGATGTACGGCGAGCCGTGTTCGTCGGTCCCGCTGTGGAGAAAGCCGCGAGAGATATCCGGACCGGCGCCTGCCGCCAAAAAAGCGAGCGCTGCAAGCCTGCTATCAGGCAAGATCAGGCGCGCGCCGTAGCCGGACCGGCCCCGCGTTCAGCCGACGCGGGAAAGTCCCGTCCCCCGGTCCCCGTACACGGCGCGGAGGTGTTCCCGCAGCGCCACGTGCCCGGATTCCGTCAGATCGGGATCGCGGGTAACCAGTTCAAAAGCCATGTCGCGAGCCTGCGTGAGGAGTTCCACATCTTCCGGCAACTCGGCGATCTTCAACTCGGGCAAACCGCTCTGCCTGGTGCCGAAAAAATCGCCGGCCCCGCGGATCTTCAGATCGGCTTCGCTGATCCGGAAGCCATCGTTCGTATCCACCATCACCTGCAAGCGCTCGCGGGCTTCGTGCGTACACTTGTAATCCGCCATGAGAATGCAGTAACTCTGCTGCCCGCCCCGGCCGACCCGGCCCCTTAACTGGTGCAACTGGCTCAGCCCGAACCGTTCGGCATGCTCGACGATCATGATGGTGGCGTTCGACACGTCCACCCCCACCTCAATGACCGTCGTAGCCACCAGCACCTTGAAATCGGCCCGGTGAAACAGGGTCATGGTGTCCTCTTTCTCGCCCCGTGACATCCGTCCGTGGATCAATCCCACCTTGTGCGGAGCAAATATCTTCTTCAACTCCGCATGCCCGGATTCGGCGTCCTTGAGGTCCATTTTTTCGGACTCTTCGACCAGCGGATATACGATGTAGCACTGCCGTCCCTTTTCGATCTCGTCCCGCACGAAGGCATACACCTGCTCCCGGCTTTTGTCGTAGCGCAGGGCCGTACGCACCGGGCGCCTTCCCGCCGGCATTTCCTTCATGATTGATACATCGAGATCGCCGTAGAGCGTCATCGCGAGCGAGCGCGGAATCGGCGTAGCGGTCATAAGCAGCATGTGCGGGCGCGTACCCATTTCAAACATGCGGGCGCGCTGCATCACTCCGAACCGGTGTTGTTCGTCGACGATCGCCAGACCCAGCCGCTGGAACGCCACATCTTCCTGGATGAGCGCATGGGTACCGACTGCAATGCTTGCCCGCCCTTCCGCAATATCCGCAAGAATCTGTTCGCGTTCCGCCTTGGGCAATCCCCCGACAAGGAGCCGTATCCGCACGTCCAGCGGGTCGAGGTACTTGCGCAGATTGGCGTAATGCTGCTCCGCCAGAATTTCCGTAGGCGCCATGAAGGCGCTCTGGTAGCCGCTATCCAGCGCATGAAGCATCGCCGCAACGGCGACCACGGTCTTTCCGCTCCCCACATCGCCTTGCAGAAGACGGCGCATCTGCTTGCCGCTCCGCATGTCCCGGGCAATGTCCTTCAGCGCAGACCGCTGCGCTCCGGTCAATTCGAAGGGCAGTCCCTCCTGGAGAAACTTCTTCATATGCGCTCCCGGCGCATCGAACCGGGGCCCTGCATGCACGATCCGGCGGCGGCGCAACTGCGCCAGCATAATCTGGATGGAAAAGAGTTCCTCGAACTTCAGCCGGTGCTGCGCCGCTTCGAGTTCGTCCCGGTCTTCCGGGAAATGGATGGCGCGCAGCGCAGCAGGGCCATCCATCAACTGCGCGGCCTCGCAGATCTCGGAGGGAAGCGACTCCGGAAGCTCCTCCCCGTACTGCGTAAGGAAATCGTGGATGATCCGCCGGAAGGTGCGGCTGGTCAGTCCCACGCCGGTCAGCGCCGCGCCGCCGGGATACAATGCAATAATACGTCCGGTGTCGAGCGCCTGGCTTTCCGCGTCCAGTTTGTCGAAATCCGGGTGCGCCATCGAAAACATGCCGCCATAGCGCTGGGGCTTCCCGTGGAACGCCACCCGGTCGCCTTTGGAGAAACGCCCCTTTATCCACTTGGCGCCCTTGAACCAGACGCATTTCATGACCTGACCGCCCTCGTCCTGTACGACCAGTTCGAACCGCTGCCCGGTTCGCCCCCGCACCGTATCCGCAAGAATCACCTCGCCGACTACCGTAATCGAAGACATGTCGCCGCGCAACGCCCGAATCGGAACGATGGAGGACCGGTCAAGGTAGCGCCGCGGATAGTAGTGCAGCAGGTCGCGGACCGTCTGCACCCCTGCGTCCGCCAGCACATCCACGCGGCGGCCGGTGATCCCCTGCACGCGCTGCACGCCCTGCTGCAGAAGGCTTATCGACATGGCGGCGGGAATTGGTTCGGGAGATTCCTTGCTCCTTGCAATATAACCGGCGGCAATCTGTCCGTATACGAATACGGTCCGCTATTCCGCATCCAGAAGACGCTCGTCGGCTTGCCACTGCCCCGGCGGGCGAAACTGCACATCCACCGCGTCGTCGGCTTCCAGTATTCCGAAAAGCCGGGTTTGCATTTCGAGGATGCGTTCCTGGTGATCCGGGCTGTTGATGAGGTTATGCTGCTCGAACGGGTCCAGTTCGAGATCATACAGCTCATTCATGTCCCAGACCCCGTGGTAGAACATGTATTTGTACCGGTCGCCGCGGAGCGCATACACCGTGGGCGTATGGGGAAAGGGAAATTCCCAGAAGTATTCGTACACGAATTCGGTCCGCCAGTCTGGAACGGACCCACCGGAAAGGAGCGGCAGAAACGAACGTCCATCCATCCTTGCGGGCGTGTCCACACCGGCCAGCGTCAGGAAAGTCGGAGCGACATCTATGTTCAGGATCATCTGGTCGAGCACGCCGCCCGGCGCAATATGTCCCGGCGCATACGCGAGCATGGGTACGCGCATGGACTCCTCGTAGGCATTCCGCTTGTCGATCAGCCCATGCTCGCCGAACAGGAATCCGTTATCCCCCATGTACACGACCAGCGTTTCGTCCGAAAGGCCATGCTCTTCGAGGTAATCCAGGACGCGCCCGATACTGTCGTCAATACTCAGCAAGGTCTCCGCATAACGCCGGTAGAACTGGTCGTACACAAGGTCGCCGTGATACATGTGATCGACACCGTGCCAGCTATAGCGCTGTTCCTTGACCCACCGGGGTTTGGAGAGATAGTTCTGCTCCGTGTTCGCCATGGTGACGGGGTACTCCAGCGGCGTGTCCGCATACCGGCCTGCGTGCCGCTCCGGAGGAATGAACTCGGCATGCACGGCCTTGTGCGAGAGATACAGAAAGAACGGGCGATCCGCATCCCGGTTATCCAGCCACCGCAGCGCGTAATCCGTGAGCAGGTCCGACGTGTGACCAAGGTGGGGGCTGCGCGACCCGTTGACGTTCAGTTCGGGATTCATATAGACGCCCTGCCCCCGGAAACTCACCCAGTAATCGAAGCCCGGGCGGGGCGCATCGGTGGAAGAACCCATGTGCCATTTCCCTACGAAAGCGGTCTCGTAGCCTGACTCCTGGAGCAATTCCGGGAAAAACGTAGTGCCCTCCGGCACCAGCCGCTGGTTATCCACCACGCCATGGTTGTGCGCGTACTGCCCGGTAAGAATGGAAGCGCGGCTGGGCGAACATAGCGCCGTGGTCACGAACGCATTGCGCAGATGCAGCCCTTCCCGGGCCATGCGGTCCATGTTCGGGGTTTCGAGAAAATCGGGGGCCCGCTCATGGAATCCCATAAAATCGTAGCGGTGGTCGTCGCTCAGGATAAACACGACATTCCGGGGCGCGTCGCCGGACTGTGCCCGGACAGACAACGCGCCGGCGAACGCAAGAACGAGAACAAGGAACGTATGGACGAAAAGACGCATGGTTGTATAGCAGGTCGAGGAATCCAAAGGAATGGTTACAGATGGATACAAATAGGTTACCCGGCGGACAGTGTCAAGAGGAACCGCACATTGATCCGTGCACAGGATACAACATAAAACCTTTTGATCCGTTCGATGGAGCGGGTCCGCGATAGCGGTCGGCCTGACATGAAACCCCGGCGAATGGTATACTCCGCAGTATACTTCGATATACCGTATAGTATACCATAAGTATACCGGGCATCCCGAAAGCGCCTGTGTCCTCCGAAAGTCCTCGTTCGTTTTTCATGCGGCGGCTCGTGTCCCTTATCCGGCGTATGTTCGTTCGGTCCTCCGGCAGAACCGGCGCGATCCGGCGGCGGTTTTCCGATAACGAACCCGCGGCGGCAGGCAGATGTATTGACCGGATTGGTCTGATCTGTTTGACCGGTCTGGTCGTTTTTATCGGATCCGGGTGCGGGTCGGACCATGCATCCCCTGCCGCTTCCACCCCGGCGTATATGGGCCGCGAAGTCTGTGCCGGGTGCCATGCGGAAGCCGCGCTCGCGTGGGAAGGCTCGGATCATGACCGGGCCATGGAAGAAGCCCTCCCGGAAACCGTGCTCGGCGATTTCAACGACGCCGTGTTTCGTCACTGCGGCGTCGAAACGCGCTTCTTCCGGGAAGAGAACGGCTTCTTCATCCATACGCAGGGAGCCGACGGAACCATGCAAACCTGGCCCGTCGCCTATACTTTCGGCTACGAACCGCTCCAGCAATATCTCATCCCGCTGGAAAACGGGCGCTTGCAGGCTTTCACGGTCGCCTGGGATACGGAGGGCGAACGGTGGTTCTCCCTCGCAGAAGACGAGTGCATCGATCCTCCGGACTGGCTCCACTGGACCGGCGACGGCATGAACTGGAATTACATGTGCGCGGATTGCCACTCCACCAATCTCCAACGCAATTTCGATCTGGTTACCGGCGCCTACGAGACCTCCTTTTCGGAAATCGACGTGAGCTGCGAGACATGCCACGGACCCGGCGAAATCCACGTGGAAAACGCGCAATCCGGAACGTACGACCGTGCCTCGTCCGGCCTCACGGCCACCCTTTCGGCGCCGCACCAGCAGGTGGAGACCTGCGCGCCCTGCCATTCCCGGCGCCGGATCATCTACCCGAATCATATCGCCGGCAACGCCTTCCTGGACCACTACGAGCCCGAACTGCTGGAAGAGGAACTGTACTTTGCCGACGGACAGATACGCGACGAGGTGTACGTGTACGGCTCTTTCCTGCAAAGCCGTATGTATGCGGAGGGCGTGATGTGCGCCGATTGCCACGATCCGCATACGACCCGGCTGAAATTCGAGGGGAATGCGCTCTGCGGACAATGCCACGAAGCAGCCGTCTACGACACGTTCGAGCACCTCCGGCATCCGAAGGAATCGGCAGGGGGGCAGTGCGTCGATTGCCATATGCCCGAGCGGACTTATATGGTGGTGGACCCCCGCCGGGATCACAGTTTCAAGATTCCCCGGCCCGACCTCTCCGTCCAGACCGGCGCCCCCAATGTATGCCAGGGGTGCCATGCGGACCGTTCCGCGGAATGGGCTGCCGAACAAATCGAGGACTGGCACGGACCGGACCGCCCGTTCTCTTTCGCCGCGGCCCTTGCCGGCGGACGGGAGGGAGCTCCCGAGGCCGAGCCGGAACTGATCCGTCTAATGGAGGATCCCGGCGCTCCGGATATCGTGCGCGCCACGGCGCTGACGCTGCTGGATCGCTATCCCACCGTCCGCGCTTCGGAGATCGCCATCGAAGCGCTCGGCGACGAGGCACCGCTCGTGCGAGCCGCCGCCGTGCGCCGCCTCGGGGCCCAAAACCGTGCCGAAACCGATCGCTCGGCGATCCCGGAACTGGAGCCCCTGCTGACCGATTCCGTGGGGCTGGTGCGGATGGAAGCGGCCCGCGTACTCACGCAGATCGCGCCGGAGCGATACGTCCGGGACCACGAGAGCGAAACGGCGGCCGCCTGGCGGAATGCCTTAGAGGAATACCGCGACGGACAGCGCGCCCTGAACGATCAGGCCGCCTCGCACCTGAATCTGGCCATTCTCCACGAGCACCTGGGCCGGTCCGACTCGGCCGCGGCAGCTTACCGGACCGCCGTCCGCATCGACTCCGCCTTCGTCCCGGCGCACCTGAACCTGGCCATGCTGCTTAATCGCATGCGGGGCGCGGGCGGCGCCGAAGCGGAAATGCTGGCTGCCGAAGCGGAAACCTCGCTGCGCGCAGCGGCGCGTATGCAGCCGGACGCAGCCGAAGTGCATTACACGCTGGGCCTGTTCCTCGCCGAAACGCCGGACCGGCTCGAAGAGGCTGCAACCCACCTCGGGCACGCTGCAGCGCTGGACGCTTCGAACGCCCGCATGCAGTACAACGCCGGGCTGGCGTACCAGCAACTGGGCAACGCCGAACAAGCCGGACGGCTTCTGTCCAATGCGCTGGACCTTGCTCCGGATCACGCAGACTACCTGAATGCGCTAAGCATTTTCCATGCGCAACAGGAAGCATGGGACGCCGCGCTCGAATACACGGACCGCCTGCTTACCCAATACCCGGACAACCCCGATCTGCTGCAACGGCGCGCATGGATTGCGGGGCAGGGGCGGTAGGTTTTATGAGGGGATGGCTGCCTTCAACCTTCGTTAGTTCGTACTCCCTATGCTCCGAAAACTGATTTTCATCGTTATGCTGGCAGGCGTGTCCAGCACCTGGGTCGTCTATGCCCAGCAACCCGGACACATCGTACGCGGACAAGTCCTTGACGCACAAACGGGGGAATCCCTGCCGTCGGCCAACATACGGATCGAGGGAACGTTTCGGGGCACCATTACCAATGCGGACGGCGTCTTCGAAATAGCCATCGAGGAAACACCTGCCGAACTCGCGTTCCGGTACATCGGCTACGAATCGCAGAAGTTGTAAAACGATCGTGCCAACTCACCGCAAACCCCAGATATTGGCACTGTCGTTTTACGAAGATATAACAACCCCGCAAGTAGGCCTGTTTGTCAAGAGTTTTCAATAACTCCTAAATATGTTGTCAATAACTCCTAAATATGCAAAAGGTACTTGACACCCGGTTACGAGTTGGCATATCCTTTCCGGCGTTCCATTAAATCAATACGAGGTGAAACTCATGCGCAAACGCATCTTCTTTCTACTGGCGACAGTCGCTTGTATGGCTTTTCCATACATAGCAGATGCCAGGCCGCCTGACTGTTACTACGACTATGGGAACGGTTGCGAGGTCGTAGGCTGGAATAATGGCGACGGTACAGCCGATTTTGTGACTTACTGTGAAGGAGTCGGTGTCGTTAGCGTGGTGACAGCATCTGCTGGCGCGTGTGGCAACTGAACAAATTAGGTCATTCCAATTCAAGGAGGCAACACAATGAAAAAGAACCTTTCATTCATCTTGGCTTTAGTGGTTCTGGTTTCTGCTACAGGATGCCAGCAAGCAACCACATCCGAGATTGACCAGCCTGGGTTTCACGTTGAGCAACCCAGTTTTGCAACATACATGGCCCCCAATGCTCCATCTGGCGGAGAGGGTCGTATCATTGCCGAGCGCTTGTATGATACGGCAGTAAAGCCAATGCGTGATTTGCAAAATCAATATGAAGCTGGCGTTATTACGGCAGACAAACTGGATGAAGAAGCGCGAGGAATTATCGCTAAAGCCTCTAATGACGAGGATTTGGCAAGCCTTGCTGCGCAAAGCGTTTCTCACAGGACGTTAAGCATTTTGGTTCATGATGAAGATGCATCAGAGGATGCAATAGCGCATCATGTCAATGTGCTTGTCGAACATCGCTCGCCTCATGCCGAGGTGATTGCTGAAGCGTTAGATGTGCTTGAAGACCATTGGACCGATGAACAGATCAAGACAACTGCCGCCAAGGCTGTCGATAATGCTGAGGCATGGCTTAGCACCACCGACGAAAGGATACACACCCAAGGTAAAGAACGCACGGCTATAAGCAGTGCCGCAAAAAGCCTTGCACAATAAACAGAGCTCCGAACTGTCCCTTGCGAACGCAGAAAAAAGGCCCCGCCGAATCAACCGGCGGGGCCTTTTTGTTTCAAGCCTTATCCAGAACAGCGCGGGTAGTGGGCTTTCTGGAAGTCATCACGCCAGCCAATTCCTTATTATTCCCTTCGGATTACTTGGGCAGATTTTCTATTCCTCTTCCCCCTCGCTTTCCCTCATCTCCTCCACCTCGATGGTCAATGTCCATTCGGGATGCGTGGAGGGCGCCGTGACGGCATTGAGCACCTCGAAAACGAGATCGTGTCGAAACCCCCGTTCGCCGGTTTTTACATGCAGCCATGTAACGGCATGCGGCTTGACGACAATCAGGTCCGTCGCGGCAGCGAAGGTGTATTCCGACCGGTTGCGCAGCGTAAATGGCGCATCGGACGTGTTCTTGATGGCTACGTGGAGCAAGGAAGTGTCCTCGCCGTATTCCGCAGTCTTTACCGAGAGGGATGCCTCGATCAGCGGCTGCACATGTTCCGGTCTGCCGATCAGGATGTCCTTGTACCATACTGCCGTGCGGCGCATCCGGAAGGCCTCTTCGAGGCCCTCAAGAGAACGATCCGCCGCAAAAACGAGCGTGACGGGCCGGTGACCGCCTCCGGGCACATCGTACTCCCAGTCCACCAGACCATGAATGTCGGAGGTGCCAAGGATGGCGAGATTATGGTCGAGGGCGATCTGGAGCGCCTCGTCCGAATACCAGAATTCGTTGACCACTTCGATGCCGTGCAACAGTCCCTCGTCTATAAGCTGGCGATGCATGTCGGTGAGTTCTGCGATCGCATCCGGCTTTTGCGCCGGCCAGCTCGGATGATTCCAGAACACGAACGCTCCTTGCCGGTTGGCCTCCCGGATCGCATCCGTAGCATCGTCCACCTGAACGGGATTGACATCTTCCAGCAAGACGGCGTTCAGATGCCCCGGCGGCATGGACCGCGTGATTTCCGCTCCACGAAGGATCAGAAGCGACTCGTCGTTTTTTTCCTGGTTCGCCTCCTCTTCTTCATCCTCCATCATGTTGTTGAGCACCCGCACGGCCTCCTCGTAGGAGCGGTTTCGATCCGGGTGCGGAATGTCGGCAATATGCGGCTGGTATTCGATGTGATCGGTAATCGCAAGACAGTCGAGCCCGTCGCGCAACGCTTCCTGCACGCGAATATCGGGCCAGACACTCCCGTCGGAGAACACCGTGTGGGTGTGGAGGTCGCAAGTCAGCGTATGGTACCCCGGCACGTCGGGAAACTCGATGATGCGGCGTTCGGCGAGATCCTGTGCATGTTGGGCTCCGGCGCCGGGAACGGTCAGCAGAAGCAGGGCGGAGAGATAGAAAAGGCAGCGCATGGGATTACAGTATGGTTGTGGGTATAAAACGGTATGGAGGGAGGTGGCGTCTGAGTTCAGTCCCGGATCGATGAGCGGCGTCGGCAAATTCAAGCGTTGTCCTTGTCAAAAGAGTATTTCAGGGTCAGCGTATGCACGCCGTCCTCTGTGCGGCTGATTTCCATTTTGCCGCCGAGACCGGCCAGTTCGCCGGTGCCCGATCCGGGCACCACGTTCCCGAACGCATGGGGCGCCATACCCGGCCCCATGATGCCTCCGTGCTGCAGGACGAATGTGCCGGTTCGCCCGGCAAGGGTTCCCGTCACTTTCTCGGAAACGACATATCCCGCACCCGCTTCCGGATCGCTCAGTCCGCAAAAAAGCCCTTCGCCGGCGCTTTCCCCGTCGAGGTCTCCCTGGAATTTTTTCCGAATGGTCACGCGAGTCAATTCGGGGCCTTCTTCGGGGCGGTCATAGGACGAGGCATCCCATCCGGTAACGTCGAAAGTGGCGTGGGCTTCCATGAGATTATTTTCGGGTGTGTGTCGGCACGAAAAAGATACGCCCTGACGAAATCATCTTGTGTTACGGATGTTCTGATTAATTCCACTTTGATCAGAGCATCCGTAGCATTATAAGTATCCGTGTCCGTTTCGCAAAACCCACGCCGTTTATTGCCTTGTACAGGGTATATTGCCCTGTATGGCGCGCGAAACAGATTCAAACACATCTCTGGAAACCAATCCGTACCGGCTCTCGCCGGATAAGGTAAAAGAACCGCCGACCACCTTCGCCGGGCGGCTTCGTTACCTTGGACCGGGCTTTATCCTGTCGGCGTCCATTGTCGGCTCCGGCGAATTGATCGCGACCACGCGGCTGGGGGCGGAAGCCGGATTCGTAATGTTCTGGATCATCCTCGTCAGCTGCCTCGTGAAGGTGGCTGTTCAGGTGGAGTTCGGCAAGCATGCCATCTATTCCGGTCAGTCCACGATGGAGGCGCTGAACAGCCTGCCGGGTCCCCGGTTCGGGAAGGCCAGTTGGACCATATGGACCTGGCTTACCCTGATGGTGCTCAAGACGATGCAGGTCGGCGGCGTGATCGGAGGTACGGCGCTCGTACTGGCCCTCGTTTTTCCGCAAGTCCCCGTGACTGTCTGGTGTCTTGTAGCCAGCGTAGCCGTATCGATCATTATCCAGCGCGGCCGGTATGCCCCTATCGAGAAACTTTCGCTGGTGCTGATCGGGCTGTTCACGCTGCTGACCGTGTTTTGCGTCGTCGCCGTGCAGTTTACGCCGTTCCAATTTTCCACAGAGGATATTCTGGGAGGATTCGGTTTTCAGCTTCCGCCCGAGGTGGTGCTCATCGCGATAGGCGCGTTCGGCATCACGGGCGTCGGCGGCGACGAGATTCTGGCCTACAATTACTGGCTCATCGAAAAGGGGTACGCGGCGCATACCGGCCCATACGAGGCAACCCCCGCCTGGATACGGCGGGCAAAGGGATGGATTCGCGTCCTGTATCTGGATGCCATAGCGGCAATGATCGTGTACACGGTCACTACCGCGGCGTTCTATCTGCTGGGCGCGGCGATCCTGTATCGACAGGGTCTTCTCCCCGAGGGTATGGAACTGGTGAACACGCTTTCCAGGATCTATACGCAGAGCCTCGGAGACTGGGCGGGCGCGCTTTTCCTCGCCGGCGCGTTCACGGTGCTCTTTTCCACGTTGTTCGGCGCACTTGCCATCTGGACGCGCCTGTTCGCAGACGCTTTCGGGCAGATCGGATGGTTCGACTTCAAGGAAACAAGGGCCCGCCGGAACGCCATCGGATGGCTGGCCTGGATCATTCCGCTGGTCTGGGCCGCGCTTTTCCTGCTCATCAAGCTCCCGGCCATCATGGTAGCCATCGGCGGGGCCATCACCACGGTCATCCTGCTGCTTGTGGTTTTCGCCGTGCTGCATTTCCGCTACCGAAATCTCCCCAAGGTACTCAGGCCGGGGCGCGTCTATGACACGCTGTTCTGGATCAGTGTCGTTTCCATCGTGATGGTGGCGCTTTACGGCCTGATTCGCGTATTCTGAACCCATTACCCGTTCCATCCATCTCCAAGCTGCACACACATGGCCGCCTTCCCCCGATCCGTTTCGCTGATTTTCTACCGCCGTCGAGACTATTTTCGCTTTCTTTCTTCGGCGGTGCTTGTCGCCGCCTTCTTGTTCGGGGCCCGTTCTGCGACTGCGCAGGAAACGTGTTCCAATCTTGCCGCTCTGCGTCTTCCCGACGTACGGATTGTCGAAGCCGCGGTCATAGCACCCGGGGAACAAGGCAATGAGGTGGGCGAGGCGCCGCATTGCCGGGTAGAAGGAGTCATCGGCCGGGAAATTCGCTTCGAACTCCTCTTGCCGGAGACGTGGAACGGCCGGTTCGCGATGGGCGGCGGCGGAGGCTATGTGGGGTCTATCCAGAACGCGGCCCGGTGGTCGGTGCATTCCGGATACGCCACGGTGGGAACCGATACCGGGCATGAAGGGGAAGGAACGGACGCCTCGTGGGCGCTTCACCACCCGGAACGTCAGATCAACTTCGGGCATCTGGCCGTGCATCGCACGGCGGAAACGGCGAAAGCGATCATCCGCGCCCATTACGGGTCGGACATTGACTATTCGTACTTCCTCGGGTGTTCGCGGGGCGGAGGACAGGCTCTTATGGAAGCCCAGCGGTATCCGGGAGATTTCGACGGGATATCGTCCGGCGCCCCGGCCTTCGACTGGACCGGCATTATGGCGGAAGGGTTGCAGAATATGCAGAAACTCTATCCCGATCCTACCCAAACCGGTACGCCCCTCGTATCGCTGGAACACCTCTACTTTCTGGAAGAAGCCGTTCTGGACGAATGCGATGCGCTCGACGGTGTGCGCGACGGCGTAATGGAAGACCCTCGCATGTGCCCGTTCGACCTTGCCTCCCTGCCAACCTGTACAGGCGATGCGGATGAAGACGCGGCTCCTTGCTTTACCGAGGAGCAACTGGAAGCCATCCGGACCGTGTATGCACCGCCCGTCAACGAGGAGGGGCCGTTGTACGTTGGCTTCTCCTTTGGCGGAGAAGGTACTCCAACCGGCTGGATAAACTGGATCACTGGTAAATTCGAGAATTTTTACCGGGATTCAGGAGAAACGGCGCCGAGCCTGCACTGGGCATTTGCGATGAACTATGCGAAATACCTTGTTTTCGCAGATCCGGACTGGGACTATGCCGGCTATGATTTCTCATCGTGGGAGCAAGACGCCTCCTACGCCTCGGCGTTCATGGACGCCACGGATCCGGATCTCAGCGACTTTGCCGGTAAAGGACACAAACTGGTCCTGTGGCACGGTTGGTCCGACGCTGCGCTAAGCGCCCTGGCCAGTATCCGGTACTTCGAGGAAGCGGAGCACCTTGATCCCGATGTGCGCGATTATTTCCGCCTCTTCATGATGCCCGGCGTCCTGCATTGCGGCGGCGGCCCCGGGCCTGGAGAGGTGAACTGGCTGACGGTGCTGACAGACTGGGTGGAAGAGGGCAAGGCGCCCGAACGCATTGTAGCGCTGAAAAGGAACTTCGACCGGGAAGTCGTTCGAAGCCGCCCCCTGTGTCCCTGGCCGCAACGCGCCGTCTACGACGGAGAGGGCGATACCGACGACGCGGACAGCTTTGCGTGTGCGGCCCCATAGGAAACGCCGGAACGGCTGCCATGGCCTGTTTGCGTGCTGAAAGGGGGCCGCTCCGGCGTTGCTGAAGAGTGGGCCCGGTAGGGTTCGAACCTACGACCAATGGATTATGAGTCCACTGCTCTAACCACTGAGCTACGGGCCCGGACAAAATAGTACAGGGCATCCTACCGCCCGACGACGCATTACGATCCGTCTACGCCCCGAACACATTGCGCAATAACGCCAGGCTCTTCGGAATCGCTACGCCGGGGTCTTCTTTCCCCTCGAATTCCAGCGAGACATACCCCCGAAAACCGGCGTCGCGCATGATCTCCGCGATGCGGTCGTAATCCAGATCAAGCGTATACCATGTGCCTCCGCCGTAATAGGTCTTGGCCTGGACAAGTACGGTGTACGGCGCCAGCATGGCCAGCTTGTCGTACGGATCCTCCAGAAAGTTGCCCGTATCCAGGGTGACCTGAAGCCAGGGGGAGTCAATGGCCTGAACGATGCGGAGCACTCCTTCGGGCGTGCGCCCGAGGCCCCAATGATTCTCCAGCCCCAGCACGACCCCTTTCTCCGCAGCGTGATCGATGCAGGAACCGATGGCGTCGATCACCCACTCGAACGCTTCCTCGTCCGTATATCCTTCGAGCGGCGGCTCGATGCCCCGGTTGGCCATCAATGCATTGAATGATTCGCTCGTACCCCAGCGCCCGGTATTGATGCGCATGGTGGGAATCCCCAGTGCAGAGGCTATATCGATCTGGTGCTTTGTTCTGTCCACATTCTCCTGACGCCTCGCTGCATCCGGCGATACAAATCCCTGATGCGTCGAAAACCCCATCAAGTCCAACCCCGACTCGATGGCCTTGCGCTTGAGCATCTGTAAATGGGCATTATCCTCGGAGCCCATCTGGACGTGGAGGATCTCCACGCCGTCAAAACCCATATCCGCGGCCTGTTCGATACAGGAAGCGATCGGATAGTCTTCCCTGTCTCCTGCGAAGCGCCAGAACGAATAGGTGGATACACCGATCCGGTTACCGGGCCCGCGACCCAACTCCATCATCGGCGCCAGCGCCTTCGCAGGAGTGGCAGCCCCCATACCAAGAAGCCCTCCTGCGGCGGCTGCGCGCCGGAAAAAATCTCTGCGGTGCATGATGTTCCCTTGTTAATGGCTCAAAAGCGAGGCGTTAAGGATACTCTGAATTAAGTCCGCAAAGCTCAGAAGCTGAGAGGGGTGGTTTTGATCAGAGTATCCTTAAATACATCCCGCATGGGTACGTTCGGATGCCCTGCATGTTCGCATGCATCGCGAGCGCCCCGCCACGAGGCGCCTCTCGACGAATGCAAATCCGGGCCTGTATGCAAAAAATGGGTTAAAAATCTAATTTTATGGATGCATATTTGCATCTTTTCCTAAATTAGTTAATAGAATGGTGCCGAATTCACCGCAAAAGATCAAAAATCGCTGCCATAATCCAACTCCCCCGACAACGCCATGCACCAAATCGACAAAATCGATGTCACCATTCTTGAACTGCTACAGGATAGCGGGCGGATGAAACGCAACGCTATCGCAGAAATCGTAGGGCTTTCCGTGCCCTCCGTGAGTGACCGCATGCGTAAACTCGAAGAACGGGGAGTGATCACAGGCTATCACGCCGTAGTCGCCCCGAAGCGATTCCACATGGACATCACGTCCTTTATTCGCGTAACCGTGGACGGATCTGCGAATTACGACAATTTCGTGAATGAGGTCCTTGTTTTCCCGGAAGTGCAGGAAGTGCATTCGATTACCGGAGAGGGATCTCACATACTGAAGGTTCGCTCCCGGAACACAACCACGCTCGAACAACTCCTGTCGAAAATCCAGGCGCTGCCCGGAGTACACGGTACTTCAACCAGCATTGTGCTGAGCACTTTCAAGGAAACCAGGAAAATCAAACCATTCACGACCGAACTGGCGGAATATTGACATCCCTTTTGCACTGCGCAGCCGATGCCGCGCTGCGGACACCGGACGACCTGTTACACCATCCCTGCATCACAACCTCCTGACGTTACCACCAAACGCTGCACACCATGTCCAAGTTGATTGACGATTATAACGTAAAGGCCGCAACCAAATTTGTGCCTGACATCAAGGCGCCGATTCTTCCCATAGATATCGAGAAAATCTTTGGGGAGAATACGTTTGGTCTGGAAGCCATGAAAAGCCGTCTGCCCAAGAAAGTCTACGAACGGCTTCTCGCCACCATCGAAAACAATGAGCCGGTCGATGCGACGGTTGCGGACACCGTGGCGACGGCCATGAAAGAGTGGGCCAAGGAACGGGGCGGAACGCACTTTACGCACTGGTTTCAACCTTTGACCGGCTCGACCGCCGAAAAGCACGACAGCTTCATCACCCCGAACAAGGGCGGCGGGGCCATTGCAGAGTTCTCCGGGAGTGACCTGATTCAGGGTGAACCGGACGCATCGAGTTTCCCGAGCGGCGGCGTGCGCGCCACCTTCGAGGCTCGCGGCTATACGGCATGGGACCCCACCTCACCCGCTTTCATCATCGAGAACAAAAACGGGGCCTATCTGGCAATTCCCACCGCATTCACTTCCTGGACCGGCGAGGCGCTTGACTACAAGATCCCCCTGCTTCGCTCCATAGAGGCGCTGGATGCCGCGGCCCGACGCGTCCTTGCGCTATTCGGCGTGGAAGACGTAAAAAACGTGTACTCCACCGTCGGTTCCGAGCAGGAATACTTCCTGATCGACGAGGAATATTTTTACCGCCGGCCGGACCTCGTGACCACGGGGCGTACGCTCATCGGCGCCAAACCGCCGAAGGGCCACGAGCTGGACGATCATTATTTCGGGGCGATCGAAGACCGGATTCTGTCGTGCATGCTCGAAACGGAACGGGAGTTGTACCGTCTTGGAGTGCCCGTCAAAACACGTCACAATGAAGTAGCCCCAAGCCAGTACGAAATCGCGCCGATTTTCGAAAACTCGAACGTGGGCGCCGACCACCAGCACCTGATCATGCTCATGCTGCAGAAGACGGCTCGCAAGTACGGCCTCGTCTGCCTGTTGCATGAGAAGCCGTTCGACGGACTGAACGGATCGGGCAAGCACAACAACTGGTCGATATCCACGAACACGGGCATAAACCTGCTCGATCCGGGAGACGATCCTTCCCAGAACCTGCGGTTCCTGTTCTTCTGCGCCGCGGTGATCCGTGCGGTGTTCAAACATCAGGACATATTGCGAATCGCCGTGGCGACGGCCGGAAACGACCACCGGCTGGGCGCTAACGAAGCGCCCCCGGCCATTTTGAGCGTTTTCCTCGGCGAGGCCCTGTACGGCATCTTCAACCAGATCGCGGAAGGCTCGGCCACGTCGAACAAAGAAGGTGGTTTCCTTGGCCTTGGCAGCCCGGTCCTCCCGCATTTGCCGCGCCACTCGGGCGACCGTAATCGCACGTCTCCGTTCGCTTTCACGGGCAACAAGTTCGAGTTTCGTGCGGTCGGCTCCAATCAGACGATCTCGTTTTCGAACACCGTGCTCAACGTAATCATGGCGGACACGCTGGACGAACTGGCCGCGAGCCTGGAAGCCAAGACAGGCGACGGGATGTCTTTCGAAGACGCCGTGGCCAACGTGCTTCAGGAATCCACACAGGAAACGAAAGCCATCCTTTTCGAGGGGGACAACTACACGGAAGAATGGCATGCGGAAGCCGAACAACGCGGCCTTCTGAACCTGCGTACGACGGTCGATGCGCTCGAAAAAATGCTCGACGAGAAAAACGTATCGCTTTTCGAGAAGACCAATGTCCTTTCAAAGACCGAACTCGAGAGTCGGTATGAAACGTGGCTCGAGCAGTACATCATCACGGTCAATATCGAAGCGGAAACCACGCAGGCCATGGCCGAAACAATGGTGCTCCCTGCAGCGGCGAGATACTTCGGAGAGTTAACGACGACCGTTATGCAAGCCAACCAGATCGGCGCTCCTTCCGGAGGCACGCAGGCTACGGCGGCGGCCACGGGCGCCCTGATCGACGAACTGCGCGGAGCGATCGACCAGTTGAAGGCTGCGAATATGACCCATATCGAGGATGGGCATGCACACGCCGTGCACATGCGCGATCAGGTCATTCCGGCGATGAATGCCGTACGCCTTGCGTGCGACAAACTCGAACGGGTCGTGCCGAACGAACTGTGGCCGGTGCCGACGTACCGGGAAATACTGTTCATCAGGTAGGGCCTGTTACCACTATGCAGCAGTGTAAAGGGCCGGATCCTCGCGCCGTCGCAGGGTCCGGCCGAACACTACGGTACGCGGGCGCGGGCATCGATGGGCAAGGAATCAACGACTTCCTCGCCATCGATAATCCACGCGGTTTCGTGCAGATGCATGCATACGCAGGCATGATTCGGCACGAGCCGGATACGGTCTCCCACTTCGAGGGTAGATCCGCCCGATACATCGATCCAGGCATGTTCTTCGGAAAGCGCGGCGATACGGGCATGCGGCAAGCGCTCCATCCGAAGCCCGTCATACAGCAACTGCCCATAGCCGTCCGTGCCTGATCCCTGGTCGGAGGTGACGGTTTTCGAACCGGCATCGGCAAATAACCGCTCCCTCCCCGATGCCGTGCGATGGCGGCTGACCACCGTCGTCAGTACGGTGAGCGCACAGTCGGATAACGCCACGGCGCCGAGGGCTACCTGTATGGCATCGTGGAAAACATAGTTGCCGGGACGTATCTCGGTAATGCGGAAGCCCCCCTCCTCCCTGTTCTCGAACACATGCATCGTGGGCGTGGAGCCGATGCTGATCTCGAAGGCGCCCGGTTCGGCCAGACCTGCCTCCCTGAGCCGCCCGGCGAACCGGAGCATGGCGTCCCGTTCGTGCCGGGAAACCGTTCGTATAGCCTCTTCCTTCGATACACCCTCCGGCGACCCCTTGTAAACCTGTCCGGCGTGCGTAAGGATGCCGGCAAGACGTATTCCGGGAGATTCGGCCACCGTGCGCGCAAACGCCACGGAACGCGCATCCTCCGGATCGACGCCGCAGCGATTTTGACCCACATTTACCTCAATCAACACCTCGGCGGAAACGCCGCGCGACGTAAAAAAATCAGAGGCGGCCCGAACGCCGGGCACGGTATCGACACAGAAAGAAAGACGTGTATCGGCACACAGATCGGTTACGCGTTCGAGCCGGTCTTGTCCGACCACGGGATACGCGATGCGGATATCGTCGAAACCGGCGTGCACAAAGTGCTCGGCTTCCCCTACCGTCGCCACGGTAACGCCGCGCGCACCCGCCTCCTGTTGCATGCGGGCCAGCGCCGTGGACTTGTGTGTTTTGATGTGAGGCCGCAAGCGAACTCCCTGCGCGTCGGCGCGAGCCTGCATCGCTGAAAGATTCGCCTCGAGGCGAGACTGCTCAATCAGCAGGCAGGGGGTCGGGAGGTCGTTCAGCGTGGCCATGGATCATCCCGAAGCCGCTCTGCCGATACGCCCCATCGCCATGCGCAACCGGTTGCGGGCCCGTTCGAGGGCTCGCCCGGCGCGAAGTCGGTCAATGTCTTCCCCGGTCGATTGCAACCGGCGCAACGCCCGTTCTTCGGCCGCTTTCGCCCGCTGCGTATCAATTTCGGAAACCGGCTCGGCCGTGTCCGCGAGTACAGTAACCCGGTTGTCGATCACCTCGAGAAAGCCCCCGCTCGAGGTAAAAAAGACCTGTTCTCCATCGGAAGCCGTAACACGTACCGCGCCAATATCGAACGCGGCGATCATGGGGGCATGATTGAACAGCACCTCAAACGAACCAAACCGGCCAGGAGCCTGAACCCCGCGCGCCTCTCCCTGAAAGACGCGCCGGTCCGGAGCAACGATTTCAACCTGAAGATGGGCCATAGAGGCTGGTAGTATACAATCAGATCGTATGTGATCGAACCTGGTACGAAGCGCCGAAAAACCCGGTCGCTTGCGGATACGCGTCTATGCTTATGCGGTCTCCTCCGCAAGCATCTTCTCGCCGGCCTCCGCAACCTCTTCGATGGAACCCTTCAGATTGAAGGCGCTTTCGGGATACTGGTCCATTTCTCCTTCCAGGATAGCCCGGAATCCGCGAATCGAATCCTCCACCTTGACGTACTTGCCTTCAATGCCGGTGAATTGCTGAGCCACAAAGAACGGCTGGCTCATGAATCGCTGGGCGCGCCGGGCCCGCTGGACCACAAGCTTGTCTTCGTCGGACAACTCGTCCATGCCGAGAATGGCGATAATATCCTGCAATTCCTTGTACCGCTGCAGGAGTTCCTTCACCTCCTGAGCCGTCCGGTAATGTTCCTCGCCGACAATGCGCGCATCCAGAATGCGGCTTGTCGAGTCGAGGGGATCAATGGCCGGATAAATCCCCAGTGAAGCGATCTGACGGGAAAGCACCGTCGTAGCGTCGAGGTGCGCAAAGGTGGTGGCCGGGGCAGGATCCGTGAGGTCGTCCGCCGGGACGTAAATAGCCTGGAAAGAGGTGATGGCGCCGTCCCGGGTCGAGGTGATGCGCTCCTGCAACTCGCCCATCTCGGTGGCAAGCGTCGGCTGGTACCCTACTGCGCTCGGCATCCGGCCAAGCAGCGCCGAAACCTCCGAACCGGCTTGCGTGAAGCGGAAAATGTTGTCCACGAAGAGGAGTACATCCCGGCCACCCAGATCACGAAAATATTCCGCGACGGTCAGCCCCGCCAGGGCTACGCGGGCACGGGCCCCGGGCGGTTCGTTCATCTGCCCGAAGACAAGCGTAATGTTGGACTGCCGGAGCGCTGTGTCATCCACTTGGCTCAAGTCCCAGCCGCCTTCTTCCATCGTCTGGCGAAATTCCTCGCCGTAACTCATTACGCCGGATTCGAGCATCTCACGTAACAGATCGTTCCCCTCGCGGGTGCGTTCCCCGACGCCGGCAAAAACGGAAAGGCCCTCATGCGCCTTGGCGATATTGTTGATGAGTTCCTGGATGAGCACCGTCTTGCCCACACCGGCGCCGCCGAACAAGCCCACCTTGCCGCCACGCGCCACCGGCTGAATAAGGTCGATCACCTTGATGCCCGTTTCCAGCATCTCGATGCTCGTCTGCAACTCCTCGAAAGCGGGGGCCTCCCGATGAATCGGGCGCCATTCGCTCACTTCAGGTTGCGGGAAGCCGTCAATGGCGCGCCCAACCACATTGAGCAGCCGGCCACGGATCTCTTCGCCGACAGGCATGGCGATTGCACGGCCCGTATTCACGACCTCCGTACCGCGCGTAAGGCCGTCCGTGGAATCCATGGCGATCGTGCGAACGCGATTTTCCCCAAGGTGCTGCTGCACTTCCAGGACCAGATCGTCTCCCTGATCTCGTCCGATCGTTAACGCAGAAAGAATCTCGGGGACATCGCCGGATGGAAATTCCGCGTCCACGACAGGGCCGATTATCTGAACGATCTTACCGTTCGCCATAGTGCTTGTCCGCATTAGAGATAGTATTCAGCGCAAAAAAACCCAAACGTATTTTACTCCTTGCGGGGATTATGGATCGCAAAGAATATGCGAAACCGAACGGGAAAGAGCGCAACAGCGCGGGGCCTGCCACATTGCTTCGTCATTCCTTGCCAGCCCACCCCTCGCAACCTCTGAGCATTGCTGCATAGTGGTAACAGGCCCTAATCAGAGTATCCTAAAAAACACAAAAAGGAGAGGAGTAAAACCCCTCTCCTTTTCGTGATGTGATGCACTTCACCGTTGCTTACTCCCAATCGAAGCTGTACCGGACGCGAGCGTAGTAGAAGGCCCCGTTGAAACCGAACGGGGTGAACTGGCCGTAGGTATTCCCCACGCCGGCTGCCGCGCCGGGATACTCCTCCGGGAAGGTATTCAGCACGTTCTGCGCTCCGAGCGTAAACGCCAGGTAGTCCGTGAAGGAATGCGTGGCTTCGACATCGAAAAGCGTACGGGCCGGATAGTCGATCGTCTCCCCTGGATCGGACGAGTAGTAGGGCTGCTCCCCGTCGTAGTAGCCACCCCAGTAACTGGCACGCACCAGGACGCTCGTTTTCTCGTTCGCGAAGGCGTGATTCACCGTCACATTCCCGCGTATGTTGGGAAGCCCTTCCTGCAGAATCCGGATCCGGTTATCGCTCAGGGTCTCGCTATTGAAATCGATCACTTTGGTAGAGGTCCAGTTCCAGGCGGCGCTGAACGTCGTGGTGGCCCCGCCCTGGGCCTCCATCCGGTAGGAACCCACGACATCGAGACCGCGCGTGCGCGTTTCGAAATCGTTGATGAAGAAGCGGAACCTCTTGAGCACGCCGCCGGGCCGGATGATGCCCTCTTGCAGCAGACGCTGCACATCAGCCGTACTGAGGGCGAAGTTCTGGCTCGTCGTGAGACGATCCGTCATGGTGATCTGGAAAAAGTCCGCCGAGAGAATAAAGGGGCCATTTTCGAAGACCGCGCCGAGCGCCTTGTTGACGGACTTTTCGGGCCCCAGCGGCCGGCCGCCATACTGCTCGGCCAACAGCGAGGTCGAGGGAATCGTCCCGTTGTTGGTAAGGTCCATGATCTCGGGATCGTAGATCGTCGAGATATTGAACGCGTTCTGCTGGCCCGGCGTGGGCGCGCGGAAACCCGTGCTTAAACTGGCGCGCAAGGCAAAGGCCTCGGTGAACCCTATACGCCCCGCGACTTTCCCGTTGATCGTCCTGCCGAAGTCCGAGAAATTCTCGATGCGTCCCGCGACGCTTAAGTTCCGGTCAAGCTCCAGATCCCGGTATTCGACATCCCCGTAGCCGGCGAAATTGCTGCGTGCCCAGTCGCCGACCGTAAGGGGACCGAAGCCCGTGAAACCGTTCGACCCGGGCGTGAAGCCCTGGGTTGCGAGCGGG
This sequence comes from Rhodothermales bacterium, assembly GCA_965117025.1. GTDB lineage: Bacteria > Bacteroidota > Rhodothermia > Rhodothermales > VXPQ01 > VXPQ01. The sequence continues at coordinate 1,905,624 of OZ220746.1, read as the reverse complement.
CCCTCGGTCCAGGACTCTCTACTGCCCTGAACAATCTCGAAGCGCTCCTGACGCCATTCGCCGCCGCCCGCGAGATTGATCTTGTCGCTCAGAGGATAAGAGAGATCCAGGTTAAAGTTTATTTCCTGCTGATCGTAGATCCCGGGTTTGAAGTACGGCGTACAGCGCTGGTCGGGAACGTGCGGGGAAGCACCCTCGGCGCTGCAGGGCTGATTGGGCCCCAGCGAAGCATTGACCGTATTGTACATGTAGAAGTCCATGTTGGACTTGCCCCAACTTGCGCTGGCGTCCCAGTTCATGTTACCCCGGGTTCCCCGGAGGCCCGCCACGGCGGAGGCATCGAGCACATCGGCGCCGAACTGCGGGGTGAAGCCTCCCGGGAATATCTTCTGGAAGGTGAAGCAGTTGGGATTATTGAGCACCTCGTTCCAGGCCGCCTGATCCGTCACGACGCCGCTTTCGACCCTGACTTCGGGGCAGCCGGCCGATCCGTCAAGCACGCCGTCGGCCGCGTCCAGCAAGTCGCCGACCAGAAGCTGCCCATTGCCGTCGGAGTCTACATCACCGAAGACACCGCTACGGGTGTTCGGGTTACGGTAATAGAATCCGCCTTCGACCTGCTTGCTCACGTAGTTCCCGTGACCGTAGGCCTCCAACTGGTCATTGATAGGATGGCCGGCGTTGACCCACACCTTGATCTCGTTGGACACTTCGGGCGCCCCCCAGATCTGCGCGGGTTCGCGCACATGGGTATTGCCCGACCCGATGAGTGCACGCGCGTCGTTGCGCTGAACGCTGCGATCGGTTGGAAGAGCGTTACCAAACTCGCCGGTCAGGTTGACAAACCCCTCCTCGCCAAGTGGAAGCCCCACGTTGGCCGATATGGTGTACATGTCTCCGTCTCCCGGCAGTATCCCGCGGTCGACCCGGTTGCTCGTATCGCCCAAAAGGTGCCCGCCCGTCTTGACCTCGACAGAACCGCCGGACCGATCATCCTTGAGCACAAAATTCATCACCCCTGCAATGGCGTCCGAGCCGTACTGGGCGGCCGCACCGTCGCGCAGCACCTCGGCCTGTTCCAGGGCCAGTCCGGGAATGAGCGCGATGTCCGGACCCTGGGAGCCGTCGGCGAGGCCGTTGCCGTACCAGGTAATCACCGCGGTGCGGTGGCGACGCTTGCCGTTGATCAGGACCAGGGTATGATCGGGAGCGAGCCCGCGCAGGTTCGCCGGGCGCGCAAACGTCGCCGCGTCACTGATGGGCTGAATGTTGACGTTGAAGGACGGCACTACGTTGCGAAGCAGGTTGGCGAAATCCGTATCTCCCTGATCGGTGATATCGCTGCTGCGAATGATGTCAATGGGCACCATCGATTCGGTCACCGTACGAGGTTGCGCACGACTACCGACCACAGCCACTGCCTCAAGGAGAATAACGGCTTCATTCATGGTTGCATCAAGCCGGGCCGTTTCCCCATCCATCACGGTGACTTCCATGGACACCGGCTCGTATCCGATAAGGCGAAAATCCACCATATGGGTTCCTGCAGGCACCTGTTCGATCACATAGTTACCATCGGCGTCGGTAAGATCGCCAATGCTCAATGCCGAAATGGCCACCTGCACATCGGGCAACGGTATGCCGTTTTCATCATTTACGGTCCCTTCAAGCGACCCCTGCGCCAAAACTGACAGGGGGGCAAGCGCCAGAAGCGCCAGGGATGCAAATGCGAGTAGTATTCGGTTTTTCATGGAGAAAAGAACGGATGATGTAAGAAAATTCTTCCGCAGGGGTATTTCAGGTTGAGGAATGTCCTGCATGCTTCGCTCATTAGCGCCGACCTGCACACTACGCCTTGGCATTCTTCGCAAAGAAGGACTTCTTCCTGAAATCTGCCGTACTGACAATATATTATGCATTGCGGAATCTATGCAAGTGCATATTTGTCGAAGTTATCCCCACCGGTACGCAAGGCGGAGGTAGTAGTAACCTCCGTTGTAACTGAAGGGCGTCGACAGACTGTAGAGATTTCCTGCAAGAGCAGCAGCGGTAGGGTTTCTTTCCGGATAATGGTTCAAGGCGTTACGCGCGCCAAGCGTTAATGTGAGCCCTTCGCCAAAATCGTAAGCAGCTTCTATATCGATCAGGGCGTCTCCGTCATAATACCGGTCGTCCCGGGAATCGAACCAGCCGCCGTAATAGCTCAACCGGCCCAGCAATTGCAAGCGTCCCGGAATGTACCTTCCGGAGACGTTCCATCTCGTCCGGGGTAATCCTTGCTCCAGTTGCCGAATGCGCCTGTCGTCGAGCACATCGGCATTCCACGAGACCACGCTGGTGATCGTGCGGTTGAAAACGAAACTGAACGTCGCCTGTCCGCGCAGGGCCATAGGGACATACGTAGCGACAATATCCATACCCTGCGTACGGGTGGAGAAATCGTTGGTGAAAAAGCGGAAATTCGCCAGATTGCCCGCGCTGGTGATCCCCTCGGCCACCAGGGCATCCACCTCCTCCGGAGCCAGCGCAAACACCTGAGTCAGCGCAATCCGGTCCGAAACATCGATCCGATAATAATCGGCGGTCACATTGAAGACCGTTCCATCCAGCACCAGACCGACCGTATAGTTCCTGGAGGTTTCGGGATCGAGCGGCTGACCGCCTCGCAACGCAGCAACCTGCGAGGTGGAAGGAATCGTACCGTTATTGACCAACTTCTGCCGGCCCGGATCAAGCTGGGTGGTCACATTGAACGCATTCTGCTGACCCGGGGTGGGGGCGCGAAAACCTGTGCTGAAGCTGGCGCGCAGTGCAAGAATATGCGCCAACTCGTACCGACCGCTTACCTTCCCGTTCAGCGTGCTGCCGAAATCGGAGAAGTTTTCGAACCGGACGACCCCGTCGAGACCCCATGGTCCGCCTTCGCTTCCTTCCACCCCGGCATCGCCGTAGACTGCCACATTGCTTCGATTCCACGCACCCGCAGCGATGTCCCCAAAGCCCGGAAACCCGTTGGAGGCGGCGCTGAATCCCTGGGCGGCGTACGGACCGATCTGATACGACTCCACCTGTCCAAGGCCGATCTCGAACCGCTCGTCACGCCATTCGGCGCCTCCGGCAAGATGCACCATATCGTTGACAGGCCAGGTCATATCAAGATTCAGATTGATATCCCGCTGGCTGTACAGACCCGGATCAAACTCGGTAGGCGTTGCGGCGCCAAGCGACGCATTGACCGTGTTGCGGATGAAAAAGTCCACAGCGTTCATACCGTACGACCCGCTCAAATCCCAGGTAAATCCGCTGTCGGTATATCCGCGCAGACCAGCTACCACCGACCCGTCCACAAGATCGCCGCCGAATTGAGGCGTGAATCCGCCGGGGAACCGGCTGTAGAGGGTGAAACAGTTCGGGTCGTTCTCGACCGCTTCGAGGGCCGCTGCGTCGGGTACGTTGGCGATGATCGGAATCGCAGGGCAGCCGCCGGCGCCGACCATGCCGGTTTCCGCCCAAACCCCGTCGCCTACAAGAAGCGAGGGAATGCCCCGCTGTCCCGGGAGACTTGCGACCTCCCCGTTCGCATCGTAGACGACGGCGTCACGTTGCCCGGGATCGTCGGGATCGGGAAAGTTCGCAAGCCCGCCGTCGGCGTTGTATACATTGAGGCGAGAAACCGGATGCAGGGTGTACCCCTTGAAAACCCCGGCACGGGTGTGCGGATTGCGAAAGAAAAATCCGCCGGTTACCGACTTGGCGGCATAATTGGCGTGCCCGTAGAGCATGGCGCTGCGGTGAACGGGATAGCCGAAATGACTCCATAATTTTACATCGTCCTCTACACGGGGACGCCCCGATATCTGGGCCGGATTTTTTATATGTGTGTTGCCTGAGGCGACCAGCAGGGCGGCGTCGTCGCGCTGCACGCTTCGGCTGGTGGGCCTTGTGTTGCCATATTCGGCGCTGAAATTGAGGAATCCGGTTTCTCCCAGCGGCAAGCCGGTATGGGCCGAAATCACCCAGGTTTCGCCGTCGCCTTCCCCATACCCGCCGGCATGCGCTTCCACGCTGCCCCCGGAACGATCTTCCCTGAGCGCGAAGTTCATTACCCCGGCAATCGCATCGGAGCCGTACTGGGCCGACGCGCCGTCGCGCAACACTTCGACCTGCTCCAAGGCGATGGCCGGAATCGACGAAATATCAGGTCCCTGCGCTCCGTCAGCAACGCCGTTCCCTATCCAGGTAATGATGGCTGCGCGGTGGCGGCGTTTGCCATTGACCAGCACCAGGGTATGGTCAGGGGCCAGGCCGCGCAGACTGGCAGGACGCACGATCCTCGCAGCATCGCCCACAGCCTGCGGATTCACGTTAAAGGACGGCACCATCGTCCGGAGTTGGTCGCCCGGATTGACATGCCCCTGGGACCGAAGCGCATCGCTGGCAATGATGTCGATGGGCACCATCGACTCGGTTACGGTACGCTGGCGCGTGCGGCTGCCGACCACGGCGACTTCATCCAGCTGGAAGGGGGTCTCGACCAGATGTACATCGAGCCGGACCGTCGCGCCGGCCGTGATGAGGACCTCCGCAAATTCCGTGCTATACCCGAGGAGGCGCACTTCAACAAGATACGAGCCGACCGGAATGCGCTCAATCCGGTAGAACCCGTCAGGGTCCGTACTGTCGCCCAGGTATAAGTCCGGCAGAACCACCTGAACATCGGCCAGCGGCGCATCCGTCTCCGCGGCCCGCACGGTTCCTTCAAGCGTACCCTGCGCCCACACCGGCAGGGGCAGAAGAAACAACAAGGTGACCACGGTTTGCCAAAATCTGTATCTCACAGTCAAATTTCTGCTGGTGAAATGACGTATTCGGGATTGGGGCCTGTTACCACTATGCATTCCCTGCGCCAAAATGTTCATACCCCCCGCGCTCCAGGGGCAATAGCTCACCATTCGGCATCCGCACCATCACGTCGGTCCCGGCCGTACACCGGCCGATCACATGACATGTTTCGGAATCCATGAGCCCCACCTCCTCGCGAGACGCAGCAAAAAGCAATTCGTAATCTTCCCCGCCAAAGAGCGCAAGCACCCCGACATCCTCTCCTAATTCCTCGGCCACGGCATACGTTTCCGGGGCAATGGTCAGCGCGTCGAGATGCAACTCGGCGCCGCATCCGCTCGCACGGCAGATATGCTGCAAATCCGATCCGATGCCGTCCGAAAGGTCGATGAGCGCGTTCGGCTTGACGCCGCGAGCCGCCCAGTCCCGAACCACGTCGAGTCTGGCGCGCGGGACAAGCTGCCGCTGAATTACATACCGGTACTTGTCGATATCCGGCGCAAAATCCTCTCCTTTTTCCTGGAGTTCCCGGCGCTGTTCCAACAGAATCCGGAGACCGGCATAGGCGCCTCCCAGCTCGCCCGTCGTACATAACAAATCTCCCGGAACGGCCCCCCGGCGATGAACAATGCGGGATGCTGCGGCCTCGCCGACGATTGTCACGGAAACGGTCAAACGGGCAGCCGCCGTCGTATCGCCGCCCACGACCTGCACATCGTAGAGATCGCATGCCTTCCGCACACCCCGGTAAAATTCCTCGATCTGTTCGACAAAAACGTTTTCCGGAAGACCCAACCCGATCGTCGCATACCGCGGCTCGGCGTTCATGGCCGCAATGTCGCTCACATTGACGGCAATGGCCTTCGAGCCCAGGTATTCCATGGGCATGACGAGGCGGTCGAAATGGACGCCCTCGACCAGCATATCGGTGGTAATGACATGTACGCGGTCTCCTTCGATGCGATACACGGCCGCATCGTCCGAAATGCCGGTGAGCAACTCCCCGTCGGAAACTTCTCCGAGGATCCGGCGCATGGCGTCGATGAGCCCGAACTCACCGTATTGTCGAAGAGGCGTTAAGGACGAATCCCTGGACATGAGACTATGCGGGTATGCAGAATTTGCCGAGCGTCGTGGCGCGGGAGGCGCCGGTTACCGAGGGCAGGTTCGTCTCCGCTCCATTCACGGCCTCGTGGGCCAATACGGCGAAGCAAAGCGCCTCCTTGGCTTCGGAACGAATGTCGTACTCCCCGATCACGCGGACGGGTATGGGGGCAAACACATTGGAGAGACGATCCATCAGGTAGCGATTGCGGACCCCTCCACCGGAAACAATGAGCGCATCCAGTGTGCAGGAATCCCGGACGAAGCGGGCGTACGCCTGGTAAACGGACAGCACGGTCAACATCGTTCCCACGGCAAGGATATCCTCCGGATCGGGGTCGTTCATCTCTTTCCGACACCGCTTGACGAGTTGTTCGGCAAACGACTCGCCGAAATACTCGCGTCCGGTGGATTTGGGGGGTTCCCGGACAAAATATCCATCTTCCAGCAGGGCAGCCATCACCGAGTCATCGGTGCGGCCCCTTGCGGCGCGACGGCCCCCATCGTCGTACGGTTCGTCGAATAACAGGGCCGAAAGGGCGTCGATCACCATGTTGCCGGGCCCCGTATCGAAAGCGAACACATCGCTGCGATCCGCGCCGGCAGGAAGTATCGTGATATTCGCGATCCCGCCGAGATTGAGCAACCCGCGGGTTTCCTGTTCGTCGCGAAAGCATACATAATCGAAATACGGCACGAGGGGAGCGCCCTGCCCGCCCAGCGCCATATCCGCCACCCTGAAATCGCCTGCGACGGGAACCTGCAGGAGGTTGGCCAGCACCGACGGATCACCCACCTGAAGCGTGGATGTGATATCGCGGCCGGCGCAATCCACCGGAAACGGCACATGATGAATCGTCTGACCATGCGAACCCACCAGATCAATATCGGACACGGCATGTCCGGCGGCAGCGGCAACGCGCTCGACAGCCTCTGCATACGCATGTGCGATGCGGACATTCAACTGGGAAATGTCGAACACGGTCGAATGCTCCGGCGTCGAGTTCGCCAGAATAAGCCGGCGCAACGCATCGGGCCAGGGCATATGATCGAACCCCAGTATGTCGAACGTAATATCTTTTCCGGTCCCTTCGAGGCGCGCCAGCACGGCGTCCACGCCGTCCAGCGACGTACCGCTCATCAAACCGGCGACCACGCGGGATTCCCTTGCCTGTAATTGCCGAAGTCGCTGCATACTCGTCAATCCTCCGTTTCTCCGGATCGCAGGCGGGTCGCTTTTTCCCTGAATGCCGCTGCTTGTTCAGGGCGCCGTTCGGCAAGCACATCGTAGATGCGCGCGGCTTCCTTGTACCGTTGCTGGGATGCATAAATCGCCGCAAGGGTCTCACTGGCCACATCGTCGATATCATCGTCGAGATCCGGAGCCGGGATGCTCGCCGCATCGGGATGGGGTACGATACGCGCCGATTCCAGACTGGTAATCAGATGGTCGATATCCGTGAAGGCATGCGGTTCGGGCTTCACCGGTTCGTGCGACAGCGGATGCGCCTTCCGGGCAGCACGTTCGAGTCCGTGGAATACCACCGGACTGGTCGGTACAAGGCGAACCGCCTTGCGCCATGCATGCAGCGCGCGATCCCATTCCTCCAATGCCTCCCAGGCCTGCGCCAGCAATACGTGCGCCGTGGCATACTCCGGCATGCGGTCGATCATATCCTGAAGGAAAGATGCGGCCTGCACGGCGTCGCCTTCCTTGAGGTACGCAACAGCTTTCTGAATGTCCGGCGTCATATCGACCGTGTGCAAGGCGTTACCTGACCGACTTCGTACGTGCTTCCCGGAATGTCGCCGCAGCGACAAGCACGAAGCCGGCCGCAAAAAACAGCTGAAAGATTACGGCGTCCCATTGCCCCGTGCCCAGAAGATACGCCACGCCCGCCGTCGAGTAGACCCCCATGGCGAATTCCAGCGGATACGCTATGCGGAGCGCAACCGATCCGGTGGTACGTTGTCCGGCGAAACGTCCCGGAGAAACACGGCGGCCGGGGGCGCCGCCGAACTTGGGCGTACGCACAAAAGGCGTGGAGATTCCGGCAAAAGCTTCCACCACGGCGATCGTGTTGCGAATGGACATGCCGATCGTACCGGCCATGAAAACCGGAACAATGCCAAGGCGTCGCGGCCAGTCGGCGTACAACCGTCGCTGCGCAAAAATCTGCGCCAGGCCAAATCCTGCGAAGCCGATCAACCCGAGCGCCATCCATCCGAAATAGGCCTGGCCGGGGCCCATGCCGGCATGCGCCGCGGCCTGCAGGGGCACATGGAGCAATCCGGCGATCAGTACGAAGGGAAAGACCAGATGACCCGTCATGTGGAACGTGCCCTGCACCTTGCGCCGGAAGGATTCCCGGGAAGTCCACAAGGTTCGCAGCAATTTGCGGGCGGCCTCGACAGACCCTTTCGTCCAGCGAAACTGCTGGGTCCGCAACCCTTCGATGGTCGAGGGAAGTTCCGCGGGTACTTCGACATCCCCCATAAATTCGATGCCCCACCCGGCAAGTTGCGCCCGGTAACTCAGGTCCAGATCCTCCGCAATGGTATCGGCCTGCCACCCGCCGGCATCTACAATAGCATCCCGACGCCACACGCCCGCTGTGCCGTTGAAATTCAAAAAGCAGTTTGCGCGGCGGCGCGCGAGTTGCTCCACCGCGAAATGGGTATCCAGACCCACGGCCTGAATGCGCGTAAGGATTGACGCATCCTGGTTGAGATGTCCCCATCGCGCCTGTACGGCCCCAAGACGTTCATCGGCAAAGACAGGTATGAGGCGGCGCAGAAAATCGGGGCGGGGCACAAAATCGGCGTCGAACACGGCAATGAAAGCACCCTGCGCCCGCGTCAGCCCATATTGCAGGGCCCCTGCCTTGTATCCCTCCCGGTTCGGACGCCGAAGATGCACGATCCGCACCCCCCGGGACGCTCCGGCGGCAATACAACGGGTCACAAGATGCGGCGTATCGTCCGTCGAGTCGTCGAGCACCTGTATTTCGAACCGGTCCTGCGGGTAATCGATTTGCACACAGGCGTCGATCAACCGTTCGACCACAAGCGGTTCGTTGAAAATCGGCAACTGGACCGTCACGAACGGCCAGGGAAAAGCAGGATCGCGAGGAGGATCCGACGATGCATCCGGGATCAGACGGCCCGCGCCTGCGGAACGCCTGCATAACCACAACAGGTTGGCGCCGTACAGGGTCAATACGGCAATCGCTATTGCATACAGAAACGCCACGCCGGATGTGGTTTCGTCGAGGATGGAACGGCTACCAGTTGGATGTAGCCGCCTGAAAAATGTCGTCGGCGATATCGTCGAGCGCTTCTCTTGCGGCCTCTTCCTCGCCGGTAAAATCGACCGGGTCGTATTCTAACGAGGCGGAAAAACTGCGCTGGAACACTTCCCGTTCCTCCACCCGGTCCGCATAGCTGGCGGAAACAGTGATCGAAAGCTGGTTCAGCGCCGCCCGGTACTCGCCGCCTACCGCGGCAGGGCGCACGGAATACTGCCGGACTTCTGTGCTGAGGACAGCATCGGCCTGTGTTTCGTCGGTAGCCAGTTCCAAACGAGTCTGGCGAACGAAGCGCTGGACCAATCGCTCGGTCAACAGGCCGCCGAGATCCGGAATCGGATTGGATGTGGCGTCTTCGGTAAGCGGAATCGCGACCGTCCCGATATGCTCGGGAATGGAAGCGCCGGTAAAACTATAGTGCCCGCAACCGGTGGACAGCAAGGCAAACAACACACCCACGAATGCGGCGGACGTACCCGGGCGGGCACGCACAGCAACGGCGAAGTTCACAAATCCTCCTCGAATTCTTTCAGCTTCCGGTAAAGAGTCCGCTCCGAAATCCCAAGCGTTCTCGCCGTTTGCCTGCGGTTCCCGTTGAATGTTTTCAGGGCACGGGTGATAAGCTGGCGTTCCGCATCCTCCAGTGTGGGAAACGTCTCTTTCTCCTCCGCAGCCGCTTCTTCCGGCTCGTCACGGACCCTTTCCGGTTCATGTACATCCTGTTTGCCGTTTTCAACGTTTTCGCTGCTCCGCAGGCCCACCTCCTCATCCTCCTCGATTTCGTAGGCCACATCCTCGATCAGCGGAGGATATTCGTCCGGTTCATCGCCGGGTACGAGGCCCTGCCTTTTCATCTCCTCCCGCATCCGGTGCACTTGCGAACGAAGTTCGAACAGCGCATGATAGATCAGTTCGAGTTCGCGGGCATCTGCCGAATCCCCCGTTTTGCGCACGATGGGCAACAACTTCGAACGATCCTGCTCCGTACGCACGCCGCGCAGGTACGGACGGATATCCGCAGCGGCCACCTCTTTGTCCCGGATGAGCACTTCGATCTGCTCCGCGACATTGCGCAGTTCACGCACGTTCCCGGGCCAGCGATAGCGCAGGAGCAACTCGCGGGCATCATCGGAGAGATGCTTCACCGGACTGTCGTACTTCTGCGCGAAGCGGTGCAGAAACGTTTCCAGGAGCGGCAAAATGTCCTCCGAACGCTGCCGGAGCGGCGGAATCCCGACGAGCACGGTACTGAGCCGGTAATACAGGTCCTCGCGAAATCGTCCGGCGCGTACTTCATGCGCCAGATCTTTGTTCGTAGCCGCCACGATGCGCACATCGACCTTGTGCTCCTTCGAAGCCCCTACACGGGTGAATTTGCCGGTTTCCAGCACACGCAGAAGACGGATCTGCGCAGCGGGCGGCATTTCGCCGATCTCGTCCAGGAAAATGGTGCCGCGATCAGACTGCTCGAAGTACCCGGTGCGCCGCTCGACCGCCCCCGTATACGCTCCTTTCTCCGCGCCGAACAACTCCGACTCGATGAGCCCCTCCGGGATGGCGCCGCAGTTGACGATGATGAACGACTGGTGCCGCCGGGTGCTGAGCCCATGGATCGCCTCGGCAACAAGCTCCTTGCCCGTGCCGCTCTCCCCCTGAATGAGCACGGTGATGTCGGTCCCGGCCACCTGCCGCACGCGGTCAATGACGTTTCTCAGCGCCATCGAGCGACCGACAATACCAAAGCGCTCCTGTATCGATTCCCGGTCCATCTGATTACGCAGCGGCGGATGCGGCAAATTCAAACAATGTCGTACGGCCGAGCGGGTCGGCAAGCAACGTCGCGGACGTGCATCCGGTAATGCGCACGCGCACGTATTCGCCCGACTCATACGTTTCCCGGTCGAATACGACCATCTTGTTCGTGTCCGTGCGGCCGCAGAGCTGCAGGGGGCTGCGCTTGCTTTGTCGCTCGACAAGCACCACATGCTCCCGGCCGATCTCCTCCCGGTTTCTTTCGAGGGAAATACGCTGTTGCAAGGCAATGATCTCACTCAGGCGACGCTTCTTGACCTCTTCGGGGATATCGTCCTCGTATTTCCGCGCGGCGTACGTATCCGGGCGCTCGGAATACATGAACGTATAGGCGTAATCGTACCGCACCTGCTCCATCAACGAGAGCGTGTCCCGGTGCTGTGCTTCGGTTTCGCCGCAAAAACCGGCAATGATGTCTGTGGAGAGTGAAATGTCCGGCGCCAGCGTACGCGCCCGTTCGATGAGACGCAGATATTCATCCCGGGAGTACGTGCGGCGCATCCGCTCGAGCACTTCCGTGTTTCCGTGTTGTACGGGAAGATGGATGTAGTTGCACACGTTGGGCCGCTCGCAATGCAAATGCAGCAGATCGTCGCTGCAATCCTTCGGATGACTAGTCGAATAGCGTATCCGTAATTCCGGCGAAACGAAGCTGATCCGCTGAAGCAGCCCGGCAAAATCAACCGTCATGCCGTCCTGCTCGAAACGATAGGAATTCACGTTCTGCCCCAGCACGGTCACCTCCTTGTACCCCGCCTCGACCAACCGGGCGCACTCGGAAAGAATGCTCGACACCGGACGGCTGCGCTCGCGCCCTCTCGTGAAGGGCACCACACAGAAAGAACACATGTTGTCGCAGCCCCGCATGATGGACACGAATGCCGAGACCCCGTTCGTATCGTAGCGAACCGGCGCAATGTCGGCGTATGTCTCCTCGCGGGAAAGGTGTACATTGACGGCTGCCTGACCGGTTTCGTCCGTTTCGCGGAGAAGGCGGGGCAGGTCGCGGTAGGCGTCCGGGCCCACTACGAGATCGACGAGGCGCTCCTGTTCCAGGAGTTTTGTACGCAGGCGCTCGGCCATGCATCCCAGCACCCCGAGTCGAATCAGGGGAGAAACCGACCCGTTGCCGTTCGATGAGGCGTTCCTGCCAGCGCGTTTGCGCCCCTGGAAATCCCGCAAGCGGCGGCGCACCTTCTGCTCGGCGTTCTCCCGGATGGCGCACGTGTTCAGCAGCACCACATCCGCCTCTTCTGCATTCCGGGTAAGCCCGAACCCGTTTTGCCGGAGCACGGACGCCACAATCTCGGAATCCGAGACATTCATCTGGCACCCGTAGGTCTCGATATACACCCGGCGATGCCCTTCGGCCTCGACAGCGGTCGTGCGCGCCTGGTCGATATCTTCGCCAGCCAAGGACGCAGCGTGCCGGGACGCGGACGTATGCTCCCTGCCGGGTGTCTTGCCCGGATCGTCCAGAATCCCGATATCGGAAATCAGATGCATGGCCGCTTTCGGCAGGGATGGGTGAGCGCAAAAAAACGACAAAACGCTCAAACGCCGAAACAAAAGGATGGTTCGGAAAGCGCCTGCGCAAGGGATGCGGCGCAGCTACCGGTTCCGACCCGTTTCCAGCCCCCTCGCGATATATTTGCCGACCAGATCGAACTCCAGATTGACCCGATCTCCCGCTTCCCAGGATCCCGCATTGGTCAGTGCACACGTATGCGGAATGACCGACACCGTAAAGGTCTTTTCGTCAAGACGCGCCACCGTGAACGAAATACCGTCCACGGCCACGGACCCGGCAGGAACAAGCAGGTGCGCGCACGCCGGATCGAATGCGATACGACACAAAAAACTGTCGGGCAGGTGCTCGATGGATACGATCGTCCCGGTTCCGTCCACATGCCCCTGCACCATATGTCCATCGAGGCGCTGATCCGGCTGCAGGGCGCGTTCGAGATTGACGCTGCTGCCCGGAACCAGTGCGCCGAGGGTGGTTTTGGCAAGGGTTTCCTCGACCGCCGTGGCCTCGAATGCTCCGTCCCGGACCCGGGTTACGGTCAGGCAAGCCCCGTTCACCGACACACTCTGATCGACCCGGAGTGCGCCGGCGAATGAACAGGCGATGGTAAGCCGCTTCCCCCCTTCAAGAGGCTCGGCGGCCTGGAAACGACCCTGTTCCTCGATGATCCCCGTGAACATAACCTGATTCGAGTTTATGACAGTGCGGCGGATGGCCGTATGCGAGAACGTACGGCGCGAACCGACCGGCGATTCAATCTTCCGGCGGCGCGTCGAGCGATCGCCGGTATCCCTTGAACACCATGTCTTCCCCGACGGATTCCCACGCGTGCTCTACGAAGGCAAGCGCTTGTTCAAGGTCTTCGCGACCGATGCCTTCGATCGAAACAGGACCCGCACCGAGCACCTTCGGCGCAAGAAACAAAAACAGCCGGTCCACGAGGTCCTCCCGCAGAAGGGATGCGGCAAGCACAGCGCCTCCTTCGACAAGCAGGGACTGAAGAGGAAGTCCTTCGCGGCCCGCATCGCGGCCCAGTGTTTCGAGCATTTCACCGAGTTTTAGGGTGCTATCCCGCTCTGCTACACGAATCACGCGTCCCCCGGCTCCGACCAGCGCTTCTTCATAGGGAATGCGAGCCGACTCGCCTGCTACCACGATCGTCTTTTCGGTCTGGCCATCCGTAAAAAGTTTCAGATCGCCGGGAAGGCGCCCGGTGCGGTCCAGCACGATGCGCGCGGGGTGGCGTCCTTCCACATGCCGTACGGTCAGGGAAGGATTGTCCTGCCGGGCCGTCTCGGTGCCAACAAGTACGCCATCGGAGGTGGCTCGCCAGTGATGCACCAACCGGCGGGAAAGATCGCCCGATATCCACTGGGAAGCACCTGAGGCGCCGGCGATCCGGGCATCGAGCGTCTGGGCCATTTTCAGGGTAATCAGGGGCCGCCCCGTCCGGACATGGTGCATGAACGCCTCATTGAGCCGCTTGCACTCGGCCTCCAGTACGCCTTCAATCACCTCTACGCCCTGTTCGCGCAAGCGGTCCAGGCTGCCGCCGGCCGCTTTCAAATTCAAAAACGGATCCCGCGCACCGACCACTACGCAGGGAATGCGTTTTTCGAGAATGAGATCGACGCACGGCGGCGTTTTCCCGTGGTGCGAGCACGGCTCCAGGTTGACATACAGGATGGCGTGCTCCAATGCATCGCTGCCGTAGCGGCGCTCAGCGTCCCGGATAGCGTATACTTCTGCATGGGGACCGCCGTATTCGTGATGCAGCCCCTGGCCAAGAAGCGTGCCGTCGGTCCCGACAAGCACCGCACCTACCATCGGATTGGGACTGACGAGTCCGGCGCCCTGCCGGGCCAGCTCCAGGCAGGTGGTCATCCACGTTTCATGGGTAGGATCCGTCATACCGCTTCGGATTCTTTGCGAAACCGGCTATTCCTTGTCATGAGAAAAGTTGCAACCGTGCATGGCTGAATATACGGGTGAAACGGAACCGCAGGGGAACGGAAGCATTGACGCATGAGAATTTGAAGATCGTGGCGCAGGATCCGAATCCGATGGGGCGCACCGTATCCTACTCCGGCAGGTTTGCGCGCCTGCCCATCCCGTAGTAACAGTATTCACAATACGCACACCCTGCCCTGTAGCTCAATTGGCAGAGCACCTGACTCTGGATCAGGGGGTTCCAGGTTCGAATCCTGGCAGGGCAGCAGAGGGCGGCGAAAAGCGTGTGCGCGAGGAAAACGGTACATTGACCTGCATGGGGGTGCATGGTACGAAGGATGGGAGATCTGTAAACCCGAGCCGGGTCAGGATGCGTCGAGCAAGATATGGTCAAGCGTTGCAATGCGGCAATAATCCCGGTCAAACGTCAGCAGACGCCCGCGGCTTTCCTGCGTTGCCGCCGCAATCCATACCTCGTTAATGGGTATGGGGGTACCCGCCCGACGCAATGCGGCGAATATGCGCGCGTAATACAACGCGGTTTGTGCGGTCACATCCAATACGCTGACGAAGGGTTCGTCAAGAAATTCGGACAATATTTGCCGATTTTCTTTGGTGCGGCGCCCTGATTCGAACGCCGCCTCAAGTTCTCCCAGCACCGTCACGGGCAAAGCCACCATGGCCGCTTCGGCTACATAGTCCAGCACCCCGGCATGCCCGGATCGTAAATGCGACCAGGCGCTGGTATCGAGCACAAGCAGATCCACCGACGTCATTTCCAGTACCGCTCGTCAACCTTGCGCTGCGCACGAAGCGCCTCGGTGAATTCCTCGACATCCTCGGCGGTCCATGTGGCGTACCGTTCCAGGCGCTCTCGACGGAGATTCAACCCCGTTGCGCGCCGTAGCAGGCGCAATACCGTGCCGTTCAAACTCTCGCCGCGAGCTGCGCTGATCGCGCGAAGCCGTCGCGAGAGTTCCGGATCGACATTGCGTAGGGTAATGCGAGATGACATCATAATGTCACTAATATAGTGTCATGATGTCAAAATGTCAATAACCGAGGGGGCTTGGGCTTATATACAAAAGCGCCGAGAGCATCCGGCGCCGGCGTTCCGAAAGGGTTCTGCACGCTTTTTTCATAGAAGTTCACGATAAAAACATGCTATAGATTATTTACTCATGTAATGCACATTTTAATCCTGCTGTGCATTGACGAAATTTTACGCCGTACGGCGATTCTGTGAATTCGCCCCCTCTCCCGGCCGACCGGCAATGCGCGCGGATCCGGCTGAAACGCGGTCGTAATAAATAACGGTACGGTAATGCAAGAGAGAGAGAGAGAGAGAGAGAGAGAGAGAGAGAGAGAGAGAGAGAGAGACGCGCGGAGCGCCGCTCCATGAGAGGGCGCCGCAGAGCGGGGCGGCCTCCCGCATCGTCCGCACCGTTTTCTTCTTCCTCGGCGCGAGCGAGGGCGGCCTTTCCGCTCGCCGCGCTCTTCGCCGCCGCCGCGCTGGCGGGCGCCATGCCGGACGCCGGCGAAGAGGAGCGCAGCCGGCGCCTTGCGCCTTATGAAGGCAGGACCGAAGCCCTCGCTCCGGTCCTCATGGTCTCGAACTTCGAGCACCGGACGGGCAGCGTCTTCGCAACCCCCCTGGCGGGCGACGAGAGGTTCGCGATCGCCTTCGCGACCGGTTCGTACTCGGGCGGATACGCGCTCGACGAAGTCGCCTTCAGGCTCGAAGCCCGGGACCAGGCCTCCCGCGACGCCGACATGGTCGCGCACATCCTGTCGGTCGGCGCCGACGGCAACCCCGCCGACACGCTCTACACGCTAACGCCGCCTGCCTCCAGGCTGCCTGTTATGGCGAGAAGCCGCCGGTTCTCCGCGCCGGCGGGTGCGACCCTCTCGGCCTCGACGACGTACTTTGCGGTCCTCGGCGTGACGTCCGAGAACCATACGGTGGACGTCACCGTCACCGAATCGGACGACGAGAATTCCGACTACGGATGGACGATAGCGAACGCGGGAAGAAGCGCTTCGACGGGCGCGAACTGGAGTAGCTCCTCCAGCAGAATGCTCGTGAGGATATGGGCCGAGGGGCCGTCGAGCCCCCCGCCGTCGGTCTCCTCGGTGGCCATCTCCTCCGGCGCGGGATCGGACGATACGTACGCCATCGGCGATTCCGTAAAGGTTACCGTGACCTTCACGGAGGACGTGGACGTGACCGGAACGCCGCAGATCGTCCTCGACGTGGGCGGCGAGGACAAGACGCTCGCCTACTACTCGGGGACGGGCATGGCAGAGATCGTCTTCGCCGGCGAAGTGGCCGAGAACGACCTCGACGCGAACGGCGTCTCGATCGCCTCGAACGCGCTCAGGCCGAACGGCGGAACGATCCGCAAGAAAGATTCGGCGACGGAGGACGCCGCCCTCGGGCACGTCTCCCTCGCCGCGCAACCGGCGCACAAGGTCGACGGGGTGCGCCCCACGCTCGAGGGCGCGGCCACCTCGACCGACGGCATGACGATCGCGCTCGTCTTCAGCGAGCCTCTCCTTGCAAGCGCAGGCGATACGCCAACGAACGCGCGCTTCGCCGTCGAGGTAGAGAGCGTCGCGGCCCCGCTCAGCGGCGCGCCCGCCGTCTCGGGAGCCGCGGCGACGCTCGCGCTGGCGACGGCGGCGGCCTACGGAGAGGAGGTGACCGTCGCCTATACCGACGAATCCGGCGGCGACGACGACGCCGTCGTGCAGGACCTCGCGGGCAACGACGCCGCGACGTTCGCCGCCGAGACGGTCGAGAACAACGTGCCGCCGAACGTCGTCTCGGTGGCGATCGCCTCCAGCCCGGGAACCGACGGCGTCTACGCCATCGGCGACGAGATCGTCGTAACGGCGACCTTCAACGGAGCGGTGGACGTGAGCGTATCGGGCGGCGGGCCCTACGTGGAGCTGACCGTCGGGACCGAACCGGAGCGGGCGGGCTGCGCCGCCGCCGTCGGCGTAACCGTCGTGACGTGCAGCTACGCCGTCGAAGAGGGCGACCTCGACGCGAACGGCGTTTCGTTCGCGCAGAATGCGCTCGGGCCGGGCGGCGGAACGATCCGGAAGGCGGGCTCGACGACCGTCGACGCCGTCCTCGCCCACGGCGCCGCAGCCGACGACGACGCCCACAAGGTGGACGGAGTGCGGCCGACGTTCGAGAGCGCGGCCGTATCGAGCGACGGCGCGGCGATCCAACTCGCGTTCAGCGAGCCTCTCCTTGCAAGCGCGGGCGACACGCCGACGAACGCGCGCTTCGCCGTCAATGTGGCGAACGCTGCGGCGACGCTGAGCGGCGCGCCCGCCGTCTCGGGGGCCTCGGTGACGCTCACGCTCGCAACGGCGGTGACGACCGGCCAGACGGTGACCGTCGCCTACACGGACGAAACCGCCGGCGACGACGACGCCGTCGTACAGGACCTCGCGGGCAACGACGCCGCGGCGTTCGGCGAGCAGACGGTGATCAACAAGGTCGGGGCGACGACGGTATCCTCGCTCGCGATCGCCTCCAATGCGGGGACGGACGAAACGTACGCCATCGGCGATTCCGTAAAGGTTACCGTGACCTTCAGCGAGGCCGTCGACGTGACCGGAACGCCGCAGATCGTCCTCGACGTGGGCGGCAAGGACAAGCCGCTGAACTACGACACGGGGACGGGCTCGGCGCAGCTCGTCTTCGCAGGCTACGCGGTCGTCGAGAACGACCTCGACGCGAACGGCGTCTCGATCGCCTCGAACGCGCTCAGGCCGAACGGCGGAACGATCCGCAAGAAAGATTCGGCGACGGAGAACGCCGCCCTCGGACACGTCTCCCTCGCCGCGCAACCGGCGCACAAGGTGGACGGGGTGAGGCCGGCGCTCTCGAGCGCGGCCGTCTCGGCGGACGGCACAGAGATCGCGCTCGCGTTCAACGAAACGCTCGGCTCGGCGGCCGTGCCCGCGGATTCGTTCGCCGTGACGGTGGCTTCGTCGCCCCGCGGCGTCTACGCGGCCTCGGCGAGCGGAGCGGAGATAACGCTCACGCTGCAGAGCGCGGTGGGCGCCGGAGAGACGGTCACGGTCGCCTACACGGACACGGCCCAGGACGAGGCCGTCGTCGAGGACGCGGCGGGCAACGACCTGGCGGCGTTCGACGCGCAGGCGGTCACGAACCGCAGCACGGTCCCCGCCGTCTATCCCCGACAGGGAGAGGTCATATGGGCGGCGACGATAACACCGTCGGTGAATACGCTTGATCTGAGAGCGTTCGGGGGCGGGTTGGCCACTGTTACTTCTTACGCGGACGAAGCCATCTTTTCAAGCTTTGCTCCCAGCAGAATTTCCGGGGTGGGCACATTCTCGTATGCGGAAACGAACTACACGATTCGGCAAATAGCATTTACACGAATCACAGATAATAGCAACATGGTTACCAACGCCTACAGTATATTGAGCCTGCCATCCCATTTCCCCGAGGCTCCCGACGACCTGCTGATCCTGGAGGTGGACGGCGCGGAACACCGGTTCGACGAGGCGAGTCAAACAATATCAGATTTAGGTAACAGGGTTTAGGTAACAGGGTTTACAATTGGAACCCCTTCCCTGTACCCCTTCAGCGAGGCGGTGGACCGACGGCCAGACGGTCTCTGTGAAGCTTTCGCCGGCGAAGTCGCCGAGAACGACGAGGACGCGGACGGCGTCTCTATCGCCTCTGACGCGCTGCGCCTGAGCGGCGGGACGATCCGCCAGGCGGGCTCGACGACGAGCGACGCCGTGATCGCGCACACCGCAGTGGCCGCCGCCGACGCCCACAAGATCGACGGCGTCCGCCCGACGCCGGTAACGAGCGGCGACGACGCGCCGAGGACCTCGGCGGACGGCTCAAGTATCATCCTCTTCTTCAGCGAAACGCTGTCGCAGGCGACGGCGCCCGCCGATTCGTTCGCCGTAACGGTGGACGGAGTGCCCCGGAGCGTTGACGAGGCCAGTGCGAACGGCGCGGCGGTGACGCTCGCGCTCGAGTCCCCCGTCGTTCTCGCTGACCGGCCCGGACGGCGAGGACCTCGTCCTGAACTTCGTCCCGGAAACGACGGACTACTCCCTTACCGTAGCCCACGACGCCGATACGCTCACGGTCGAGGCTTCAGCGAATCACCCCGAGGCGACGCTCGAATATCTGGACGGCGACGGCAACACGCTCGCCGACGCCGACGAGAACGCCGACGGCCTGCAGGCGGCGCTCGAGGTGGGGCCGAACGCCATCGGTGAAAGTAACCGCCCAGGACCCGAACGCGACCAGGACCTATACGGTTGATATCGTCCGGCAGGAGCCGGAGGCCCCTCCGGCGGTGTCCTCCGTGGCGCTGACTTCCGATCCGGGCGACGACGAGACCTACGCCATCGGCGATTCGCTGAAGGTTACCGTGACCTTCAGCGAGGCGGTGGACGTGACCGGCGCGCCGCAGATCGTCCTCGACGCGGGCGGCGAGGACAAGCCGCTCCCCTACTACTCCGGCACGGGCTTCGCAGAGATCGTCTTCGCCGGCGAAGTCGCCGAGAACGACGAGGACGCGGACGGCGTCTCTATCGCCTCTGACGCGCTGCGCCTGAGCGGCGGGACGATCCGCCAGGCGGGCTCGACGACGAGCGACGCCGTGATCGCGCACACCGCAGTGGCCGCCGCCGACGCCCACAAGATCGACGGCGTCCGCCCGACGCCGGTAACGAGCGGCGACGACGCGCCGAGGACCTCGGCGGACGGCTCAAGTATCATCCTCTTCTTCAGCGAAACGCTGTCGCAGGCGACGGCGCCCGCCGATTCGTTCGCCGTAACGGTGGACGGAGTGCCCCGGAGCGTTGACGAGCGCTCGAGTCCCCCGTGGCGGGCGGCGAAGCGGTGACCGTCGCCTATACGGACGGCTCCGCCGCCAACGACGACGCCGTCGTGCAGGACACCGCCGGCAACGACGCCGCGGCGTTCGACGCGCTCGCGGTCCGCAACAACGCCAGTGCGAACGGCGCGGCGGTGACGCTCGCGCTCGAGTCCCCCGTGGCGGGCGGCGAAGCGGTGACCGTCGCCTATACGGACGGCTCCGCCGCCAACGACGACGCCGTCGTGCAGGACACCGCCGGCAACGACGCCGCGGCGTTCGACGCGCTCGCGGTCCGCAACAACGTCCCCTCCGCCGACGCGGCGCTGGGTTCGTTCTCGCTGACCGGCCCGGACGGCGAGGACCTCGTCCTGAACTTCGTCCCGGAAACGACGGACTACTCCCTTACCGTAGCCCACGACGCCGATACGCTCACGGTCGAGGCTTCAGCGAATCACCCCGAGGCGACGCTCGAATATCTGGACGGCGACGGCAACACGCTCGCCGACGCCGACGAGAACGCCGACGGCCTGCAGGCGGCGCTCGAGGTGGGGCCGAACGCCATCAAGGTGAAAGTAACCGCCCAGGACCCGAACGCGACCAGGACCTATACGGTTGATATCGTCCGGCAGGAGCCGGAGGCCCCTCCGGCGGTGGCCTCGGTGGCGATCTCCTCCGGCGCGGGACCGGACGAGACCTACGCCATAGGCGATTCGGTGAAGGTCGCCGTGACGTTCACCGAGGCGGTGGACGTGACGGGCGCGCCGCAGATCGTCCTCGACGTGGGAGGAGAAGACAAGGCCCTGAGTTACGAATCCGGAACGGGCGGCGAAACGATCGTCTTCTCGGGCTACGCCGTGGCCGAGAACGACCTCGACGCGGACGGCATCGCCATCGCGCAGGACGCGCTCGATCCCAATGGCGCCGCGATCCGCAAGAAGGGTTCAGCGACGGTCGCCGCCGTCATAACGCACCCCGCCCTCGCGCCGCAGCCGGCGCACGCGGTCGACGGCGTCCGTCCGACGCCGGCGGCGAGCGGCGGCGACGCGCCCGCCACCTCGACCGACGGCACGCAGATCGCGCTCGTCTTCAACGAAACGCTGTCTTCGCAGACGGCGCCCGCCGATTCGTTCGCCGTAACGGTGGACGGAGTGCCCCGGAGCGTTGACGAGGCCAGTGCGAACGGCGCGGCGGTGACGCTCGCGCTCGAGTCCCCCGTGGCGGGCGGCGAAGCGGTGACCGTCGCCTATACGGACGGCTCCGCCGCCAACGACGACGCCGTCGTGCAGGACGCCGCCGGCAACGACGCCGCGGCGTTCGGCCCGCTCGCGGTCCGCAACAACGTCTCCTCCTCGGACGCCGCCCTCGCCGCGCTATCGCTCAGCGGTGCGGCGCTCGCGCCGGCCTTCCACCCGGACTCGACGAGCTACGCGGCCACGGTCGCCCACACCGTCGCCGTGACCACGGTTGCCGCCGCAGCGAATCACGCCGAAGCGACGCTCGAGTATCTGGACGGCGACGGCAACGCGCTCGCCGACGCCGACGAGAACGCCGACGGCCTGCAAGCGGCGCTCGCGCCGGGAGCGAACGAGATAGCCGTCCAGGTCACCGCGCAGGACGGCGACGCCGCAAGGACCTACTCGGTCGTCGTCACCCGACTCGGACCGCCCGTCGTAGCGCCCGACGACCCGCAACAACCCCCCCCGGGGACGCCCGTCGTAGCGCCCGACGACCCGCAACAAAGCCCCCCGGGGGCGCCCGTCGGCGTAACGAGCGCGGAAAGCGAGGAAGAGTTGCCCGAAGAAGTACTGCTCATGGGCAACTATCCCAATCCGTTCAATCCGGTGACGACCATACGCTATGCGCTGCCGCAGGCCGCGCGCGTGCGCCTTGCCGTCTACGACATGCTCGGACGGGAGGTGGCCGCGCTCGTCGACGGACCGCAGCCCGCAGGACGCCACGCCGCCCGCTTCGACGCAAACGCCCTGCCGAGCGGCGCCTACGTCTACCGCCTCCAGGCGGACAACGAAATAATCGCCCGCGTCATGACCCTCGTCAAGTGAATAGGCGAGAGATTCCGGCGCCGTGCACGACAAAACTCCCCTCAAAAATATTTCTGCACCACTTCCTCGGGCTGGTGCCGGTCCGGAGTACGGACGATATCCGAGTAGTCGAACTCCATCGGCATACGGGTTTCGGCGGTCAGGGGGTGCGGGTCGCCGACCTCCTGTTGCGCAGTTTCGAGGAGCCTCATCAGGCGCGCCTGCTGCTCGGCGTACGCCGGATCGTCCGCGAGATTACGCAACTCGTACGGATCCGCGTGCAGGTCGAAAAGCTGCGTATAGTGGATTTGGGGATAGCGGATCAGTTTCCATCGATCCTCCACCACGGCCCGGTGCAGATCCTCATAGGCCAGAAAAAGATGCTCCCGCGCAGGCGCGTCCTCCCCCTTCCACAAGGTGGATAAATCCTGCGCATCTACGCCAGCAGGCGCCTCGACGCCGGCTATGCCCAGCACCGTGGCGAACAGATCGTGCAGATACACGAGCGCGTGGGTTTCTCCCTGTGGAATACCGGGGCCCTGCACGAAAAGCGGCGTCTTTGCGCTGTGCTCGTACAGGTTCTGTTTGCCGAGCAGACCGTGCCGTCCCACCGCAAGACCGTGATCGGATGCAAACACGATCACGGTGTTTTCGGCAAGGCCCTGTTCCTGCAGTTCGCTCAGGATCCGCCCGATTTCCTCGTCCATGTGCGTAATGAGCCCGTAGTACTCGGCGAGCTGGTCTCGTATCACGTCCGGGCGGCGGGGCCATCCCGCAAGCACTTCATCCCGGATAGCCATCCGCCCGATATGGAACGGATGGGCCGGCAGGTAATTGGGAGGCAGCGGCATACCCGTTCCTGCATAGTCCGCTGCATGGCTGGCAGGCGGCGTCCGGGGATCGTGGGGCACAGTGAAGGATACATAGGCCAGGAAGGGAGTATCCCGATCCGAGGCGCCGTAATCCTTCAGAAAATCCACGGCCGCATCGGCGAACCGCGTCGTGGAAAAGCTCTGCAGAACAGGCTCCGTGAAGCTGCCGTCCGCCTGCAGGTCCTCCAGTGGTACGTTGAAATGATCGGCCATCCCGCCAAAAAACACGGCATCCCCCTCCCCGAAACTGCGCGCGAACGACGAGCGGCTCTGGTGCCACTTGCCCGTGCCGAATGTCCGGTAGTCCACCTCCTGGAGAATTTCCGGGAACGTGCGCACGGAATCCAGATTGTCGTAGACGCGGAACAGGCTGCGCCCGCTCATCAGCATCGCCCGGCTGGGCGCGCAGACAGCCCCGTGGTGGGCGCCCATGTTGTAGGCTCGCCGGAACGAATACCCATCCTCAACGAGGCGATCCAGGTTCGGAGTGCGGATATAGCCGTTGCCGTACGCGCCGATGGCGTCGGCCTGCAAGTCGTCGGCGAAGAGAAACAGGATGTTGGGGCGTGGGGCAGAGGCGTCCGGAGCGGTATCCAGCAAACAGGCCGCGACGAAAACGGCACAGAAAGCGAAAACGCCGAGGCGCAAAAAGAGACGATTCATGTCATCATGCGGGCAGGTCCCGGAAAGCGAGGGTTTCCTGGCGGGAATGCAGGAAGGACTAAGATATTATTTTGGGGAAACTTAATATGCCAAAGCCTGAGGCGGACAGCGGGACGGTACATCATACCGTTCGATACAGTCGGTTTACCGGGCGGGACCTACGTGTACCGCCTGCAAACGGATATACAGGATGTGACCAAACGATGGTCTTGCGGAAGGTATGCGGGAACCCTACCTCACCTCGATATGCCCGGTGATCCGGCCCAGCAGTTTGGCCGCGTACCACCCGGTCCGCTGCTGCAGCATCAGAACATCGTCGGGGCCGCCGAGCCGCAGGCACATATCCGTAAGCCGGCCTGCGGCGGAAACTTCCCCTTCGTACGGATTGGCGGCGATCCAGTAGAGCACCTTGATCAATTCATCTTCGGGATGCGCATTCGCCAGGTGCTCGAATACGGCGTGCGGCACCCAGCGCTCGATCCCGCTCATCTGGTACATGTCCGGAACCGCCGCCACGAACAGTACATTGCGCGCCCGCTGCACAGGGTCCCCCGTCCAGGCCGGCGGCCATACCTCCAGATCGTAAAGGACGCATCGTATCGTTTCCTCGATATCCGGATACATGGGCTCGTCCAGCGCGGCAACCGGAGCCTCCAGCCCCTGATCATAGGGAAGCGCATCGAACCGGATGTCCCGGTCGATGTCCTCCATCGTCACTTCTTCCCATGAGTCGGGATAGTCAATGGGCGGGGGCGGCGGGGGCGCCTCGATCACTTCTTCGGGTACGGCATCTGCAACCTCAGCGTCATCCGGCGGATCGGGCGGTTCCGGCGCCGAATCCTCCGCCTCTGCTCCGACTCCGACAGAATCCGCCATGTGCTCCGCCGCCGTAACCGAATCCGACTGCGCCCCGTACACGTCAGAGGGATTGTTCGTGTCTGCACCGGGGGAACGAAGCGCATCGGTCAGCGACGCTACGCCGTCGGCAGGCAATCGTCCCTGCGGCAGCGCGCGGCCCGTACCTTCCGCCAGCACGCCGACCAGCACCCATGCCGCAAGGGCGGCGCCCGCCCATACCTTGCCGCGCGGCGCACCGCCCCGCTCCCGCGTATCCCATCGAAACATCTTTGCCGAGGCAAGGCATCCGGCGGCCCCGATCAGCAGCAGGGCCAGCAAACTGAAACCCGCCTCGCCCAGGCCGCTTCCGTTCACCGTACCCTGTATCGCCTCGACCGCGTAGCGGCCGGGGAAAAAAGCGGACAGGTGCTGCGCCCATTCGGGCAGGCTTTCGATACGCACGGCCACCCCGCCAATGATCAGCATCGGCAGGAAAATGGACTGCCCCAGCGCCTGTACGGCAGGCACCGTGTCGGCGAGCATGGCGATGACCAGACCCAGCCCGAGAAAGGCGAAGGACACGAACGTGAAGGCGATCCACAGCCCGGCAACATGGTCGGGAAACGGCATGCCAAGAAGCATGGCCGGCACAATCTGAAGCAGGGCGGCGGAAAGCAGGACCAGGTACCGGGCCGCCACCGTCGTCAGCACCAGATGCAGTGTGGAAACGGGCGTCGCCCGGTACCGGCGCCAGACCCCCCGCTCCCGCTCGCCCACCATGGACGTGGGCAGGCCGAAGCAGGCCCCGCCAAGGGCCGTCACGGTAAGCAATTCTCCCATGTGGTTCACGAGCGGCACCGGTTCGTGCCGGTACAACACAAGGAAGGCGACCAGAAAAATCAGCGGAAAAAGATAGCCGTAGATCAGGGCCATCCTGTTCCGGTAATAGAGCCGCAGTTCGATCAGAAAGGCGTACGTCATGCCAACGGCCCTCCATGCGATCCGCCCGGCGCATCGCCTTCCTCCTGCGTCAACTCGATAAGCACCTCCTCCAGCGTCGCCCGCCGGACATGCAGTTCGACGATCCCGACACCCGCCGTTTCCAGCCGCTTCGTCAATTCGGAGAGGGCTCCGTGGACATCCTCCGACCGGAACCGGACCGTGCAGCCCGTATGCTCCAGGTCGCGCACGCCCTCGATCCCTGCGAAGGTCTCCGGGAGCAGCGGATCGGACGTTTCGAGACGGATCGAAGGCGCCGTGCCGAGGCTGCCCATCAGGTCGCGGGGAGCGCCCTGCGCAACGAGCCTGCCGTGGTGCATGATCGCTACGCGGTCGCACAGGGTTTCCGCTTCTTCCATGTAATGCGTCGTGAGCAGCACGGTCCGCCCCTCCGCTTTCATGTCCAGAATGCGGCGGTGCAGATCGCGGCGCGAAGACGGATCCAGACCGGTCGTGGGTTCGTCCAGCAACACTACCTCAGGCCGGTTGACGAACGCCAGCGCCAGCGCCAGCCGCCGGCGCTGCCCTCCCGACAGGGTGTGAAAGGCCGCATCAGCCTGGTCCTCCAGCGCGAACCGCTGCAAGAGCACATCGGCGACTTCCGCCACCCGGTAAAAAGAGCCGAAGAGCCGGAGCGCTTCCCGGGGCGTTATTTTTTCCTGCAGGGCGTTCGTCTGAAGCGTTGCTCCGATGCGCTGCTGCATATCGCGCGGATGCTCTCGGGCATCGATCCCGCCTATTTGCACTATGCCCCGATCCGGCTGCCGCAATCCCAGCATGCACTCGACCGTGGTGGTCTTGCCTGCGCCGTTGGGCCCCAGCAGGCCGAAAATCTCGCCCGGCGCCACATCGAATGTCACCCCACGGGCAGCCTGCACGCTGCCGTACGCCTTCCAGAGATCATGAACATGTACCTGGGCGGACATCGGGGGAAATGAAGGGATGACAAAAAGAGGAACGAACCGCAGCAACGATTTGCATACCTTTCCTCCCGCCGGGATGTTCTCATAAAAGGCGTGCGTACGAGGTGCTCCGTGGATGCAACCGATTGAAAATATGCCGCTTCGTTCGTATCAAGTACCCTGGTCATCGTCCCCGGTATCGTATTGTCCGCCCCCACCGACTCCATGCATCATTCGTTTTTCGCCCACGTACAGGCCCTGTTGATTGCGCTCGCGGCGACGGCCGTTTCCGTCCTCCCCGCCCATTCCGGTACCCCTGACGATCCGCCGGACGAACGCCGCCCGCCCAACCTCATCTTCATCCTGGCCGACGATCTCGGATACGGTGACCTGAGCGTCTACGGGCAGAAACGGTTTACCACGCCCCGACTGGACCGCATGGCCGAAGAAGGCGCCCTATTCTCCGCATTTTATGCGGGGAATACGGTGTGTGCCCCTTCCCGGTGGTCGCTCATGACCGGCACGCACATGGGAAGCGCCCTCGTGCGGGGGAATGCGGGCGCCTCGCTGCGCGAAGAGGACCAGACCTTGCCCAAGGCACTGAAACAGGCCGGGTATACCACGGGCATGTTCGGCAAGTGGGGCCTGGCCGAAGACAACGAATCCGGCTTGCCGCACCGCCAGGGCTTCGACGCCTTCTTCGGGTACTTGCGGCATGTCCACGCGCATTCCTACTACACGGATCATCTGTTCGCCATACAGGATGGCGGCACGGAGCGCATCGACGTGGACACCACGCAGTACACCCATGAGCTTTTCGTGGAGGGAGCGCTCGACTTCATCGAAGCGAACCGGGAAGAGCCTTTCTTTCTGTACCTGCCGTTCGCCCTCGTGCATGCGGAATTGCTCGTCCCGGAAGAGGACATTGCTCCGTTCCGGGACGAAAACGGGCGCAGCCGCATGGCGCCGGATCCGCCCTTCCCGTGTTGCGGAGTGATCGGGACGTACCGGGGCCAGCCCACGCCGCACGCCGCGCACGCCGCCATGGTCACCCGCCTCGATAAGGACATCGGGCGCATTCTGGACCGGATCGAGGAACTGGGGCTGGGCGAAGATACCATCGTGCTCTTCACCAGCGATAACGGCCCGCACGGGGAAGGCGGAGCAGATCCCGGGTACTTCGAATCCAACGGCCCCCTCCGGGGCATCAAGCGGGACCTGTACGAAGGCGGCATCCGCGTACCGATGATCGCATGGGGGCCGGGTTACGTACCGTCCGGGGGAGTCAGCGACCACCCCTGGGCCATGTGGGACATCTTCCCCACGCTGGCCGAGTTCGCCGGGGCGGATACCCCGCCCATGGACGGCCTGTCCATGACGGGCCTGCTCACGAATGCCGGTCCCGTCCCCATGCATCGCGCGCTCTACTGGGAGCACCGCAACAACATGGAGGCGAGATACTCCCAGGCCATTCGGCAGGGCGACTGGAAACTGCTTCGCGTCTGGACTCCGGAACGCCATGTGACCGAACTGTACGACCTGAGCCGCGACATCGGGGAATACCACGATCTCTCCGAACGATATCCGGATGTGGTGCAGCGTCTCGAAGCATTGATCGAGGAGGTTCGAACGGAACCGGAGATGGACGTATTCAAAAATCCCTACGAATGACAAACGGAACGTTGCGCGCGGCGGGCTGGACCGTAGCGGCATTTCTTACGGCGGGGATTTTGGGCGCTTCGATGACCGGGGCGGGCGGGGTACAGCCGGATCGCTCTCTTCAAAAAAATTTCCGGAGCGACGACCGGCCCAATATCGTCCTCGTCATGGTGGACGACATGGGTTTCTCGGACCTGGGATCGTACGGCGGGGAAATCGCCACCCCGCACCTCGACCGCCTTGCGGAGAAGGGTCTGCGGTTCACCCAGTTCTATAACACGAGCAAATGCTTCCCCACCAGGGCCTCCCTCATGACCGGCCTGTACGCTCACCAGGTCGGCATGGGCGAGCGGATCGACACGCTGCGGAACGGGGTGACCATTGCGGAAGTGCTGCGCGAAGCAGGCTATCGCACCTATATGACCGGGAAGTGGCACGGTCCGGAAAATCCGTTTGACCGGGGGTTCGACCACTACTACGGACTCGTGGACGGCGCTGTCAACCATTTCAATCCCGGGGAGCAACGTCCCGGCGAGCCGCCGCCCGCCAGAAAAACGCCGGGGCACGTGCGCGCGTGGGCGATCGACGGCCAGATGTTTCGCCCGTACACCCCCGACGATCCGGATTTCTATTCGACGGACGTCTACACGGAAAAAGCGCTCGCCTACCTGAATCGGCACGAAAGCGAATACGCCGACAAGCCTTTCTTTCTCTATATCGCCTACCAGGCGCCGCACGATCCCCTGCAAGCCCGCCCCGAGGACATCGAAAAATACCGGGGGAAATACATGGACGGATGGGATGTGCTGCGCCGCCGGCGCCACGAGCGGCAGATCGATATGGGGCTGATCGATCCGGAATGGACCTTGCCGGAATACGGAACCATTGTTGAATCGCAGCGCCGCACCTCGACCTTCACCACCCGCTACTGGGATGACCAGCTGCACATTCTGCCCTGGGAGGAGGTTGAAGGCAAAGCCGACTGGGATCTGAAAATGGCGGTGTACGCCGCCATGGTCGACCGCGTGGACCAGCAAATGGGGCATTTGCTGGACAAAATCCGCGAGATGGGCGAAGAGGAAAACACACTTGTGATGTTCCTTTCCGACAACGGGGGCTCCGCGGAGATGGTGCATAATCAGCAGAACCGGGATCACCCGCCGGTCGATCCGCCGGGATCCATGGGCGCCTGGCACAGCGTGGACGCCCCGTGGGCGTTCCTGAGTAACACCCCCTTCCGGCACTACAAGAACTGGAGCCACGAAGGGGGTATCGCCACGCCGTTCATCGCCCGGTGGCCCGAGCGGATCGAGGCGGGCGGAATTACCCGCGAAATCGCACACCTTATCGATGTGATGGCGACCGCTGTAGACGCCGCGAGCGCCGAATACCCGGAAGTCTGGCGCAATGAACGTATCCATCCTCTGGAAGGCAAGTCCCTGTTGCCTGTCTTCGAGCAGGGGACGCGGGAAGGGCACGACGCCCTGTTCTTCGAATGGAACGGGGGAAAAGCCGTACGCAGCGGCCGGTGGAAACTCGTCGATGCGCGGGGAGCGGATACGCACTGGGAGTTATACGATATGGAGACGGACCGCACGGAAACCCGTGATCTGGCGGCGGCCCATCCGGAACAGGTGGAAACCCTGACGGCGATGTGGGAAGCCTGGGCGGAACGAGTGGGCGTGACACACTAACTGACACAAAACATGACCATACCCCTCAAGACCATGAACCATTTGTCACGCCTGGCGCTCTTGCCGGCCCTGTTATGCCTGCCGGCGTTGTTTACGCATGCGGACGCCCTCGGACAAGCGCCGGAGGCGCCCCCGAACATCATCGTGCTGTTCGCCGACGATATGGGATACGGAGACCTGAGCAGTTACGGGAATCCGACCATCCGCACGCCGCAGCTCGACCGCATGGCCGACGAAGGGATTCGCCTGACCTCCTTCTATGTGACCGCGGCGGTCTGTACGCCGTCCCGGGGCGGCCTGCTCACGGGCCGCTACCCGATCCGCCACCTTCCGCATAATCTCGGACCGGATTCGAAAAACGGGTTGCCGCTCGAGGAAACGCTGATCGGGGAACCGTTGCAGGAACACGGGTACCGGACCATGATGGTCGGGAAATGGCACCTCGGACATGCAGAGGACGCCTACATGCCTGTCTCGCGGGGCTTCGATCATTATTACGGCCTGCGCTACAGCAACGACATGATCCGCCCGTGGGTGCAGACCGACGTGCCGCTGTACATGTTCAGGGATCTGGAGCCGATCCGCGAACCCTTGAACCAGGACACGCTGACGGTTACGTACACGAAAGAAGCCATCCGTTTCATCGAGGAATCCGGGGCAGAGCCCTTCTTTCTTTATCTGGCGTACGGGATGCCGCATGTGCCCGTGTACCCCGCCCCGCACCGGGACGGGCGGTCCCGAAAGGGGCTGTACGGAGACGTGATTGAAACCATCGACTGGAGCGTGGGAGAGATTCTGGCTACGCTCAAGGCCCAGGGACTGGACAAGCGCACCCTGGTGATCTTCACCAGTGACAACGGTCCATGGCAGGCCATGCCGGATCGGATGTTCCAGACCGATATGATGCCGCTGCACGAACCCGTCAAGCCGTGGCACAGCGGATCGGCGGGGCCTTTGCGCGGATACAAGGGAACGACGTTTGAGGGCGGCTTCCGGGTGCCGTTCATTGCCCGCTGGCCGGGGCGGATACCGGCGGGGCGCGTCTCTGCGGATATGCTGGCCTCGCTGGATATCTTCCCGACGCTGCTGGATGCGGCGGGCATTGCGCCGCCGGATAATCTGGACGGAACCAGTGCGCTGCCCTTCCTGACGACGCGGGCCGTTTCGTCTCCAAGGGAAGTCTTCTATTATTACCTTGGGGCCCGGATCGAGGCCGTGCGGGAGGGGCCCTGGAAATTGCGGATTCCGGGGCTGCCCGAGGGGGCGGCGGGAGAACCCGCGCTGTATCATCTGGACGAGGATCCCGAGGAGAAATACGACCGGGCGGATATGTACCCGGAACTGGTAGCCCGCCTGCAGGCTGCCATGGAAGCGTTCGATGCGGAAGCGAGGCGGTGAGTTCTTGTAACGGAAAACAGCGGTACAGCGTCCGGAAGAGAGACTTAGCGTCCCTCGATAACGGATATAGACTCTCGCACGAGATCGGATTGGGAAGCATCCCGATCAGAGTACGCCGGACGGGTTGCTCGATACATCTTCGGGGAAGAGCCCACATTTTGGGCAAACACCTTGGAGAAAGCGGAAAGCGAGTTGTATCCAACGAGCAGGGCAATGTCTCCTACTTTCAGGAAAGAATGAGAAAGCAGATATTTTGCCATGACCAGCCGATGCCATCGGATATATTCGGTCACGCGCATACGAGTAAAGTAGTAAAACTTCTGCGTATACATCTTGGACGGAATATTCAATTCATTCTTGATCCAGTTTACATTGAGATGGGAGTCAAACGGATTATCGTTTATCAATGCAATTACCTCTTGCACATCTCTGAGCCATGTATGATCAGGACCTGGCAATACCGAGCGGTATGAATCAATGATTTTTGCCGCATTCGGAAATTGTCCGTTTTCTTTCGTTGGGTAGGCAGGCAAATCCTCCAGAAAATGTGCTACCTTCTCCTTCAGGATGAACATCCATAGACGATCATGTGCTTCCGTCTTGAACTGTGTCCGAAGCGTCTCGGCGGATATGTCTATGTCCAACAGGTTGGCAACATCGTCAGGATCGTCGATTATTTGTACGTGCTGGCGAATACAGTTCTTGAGTTCCGAGATACTCATCGGCATACGGCATACGTACTACAGTGTATGTGAACGGGGTACAACTATAAGGAATTGGAAATGGGCTTATCGGGGAGGTGGCTCCCCGGACCTCCAAAGAGAAAGCGGCGCCGCACCGCCTTTTATGCGCTGCTCCCCCTGCGAATTCATCTTAACTATCCTTGCTCCACGAATCAAGATAAAAGTATGTCAGAAACTCCTAAATCTAACGTGACCGGGAACGCCCGCGAACGCGCGTACTTGAAGATTGACGCAATGCCGGAAGGATTGGCCAAGTGCCTCGTAACGCCGATCAGGGAACCCGGGAAATGGGCCTGCGGTTACTTTAGTATATAAGCTAAGCTCCTTTGGAAAGCCCAGAGCCTTGTTTCCTGCGGAAACACAGTCAACGTATAGAGAACGGGCACCGCGAAGAGTGTGAGCACCGTAGCGCTCACCAGACCACCGACAATGGCGATGGCCAACGGCGCACGCAATTCAGCCCCTTCGCCCAATCCCAGCGCCAGGGGCGTAAGTCCCAGTATGGTCGTAATCGTGGTCATCAGGATCGGTCGCAGCCGGTTCCGCCCCGCAGCCAACACGGCTGGCTCAAGCAGCATGCCACGGGAACGTTGCTGGTTGATGAAATCCACTTTCACGATCGCATCGTTCACAACAATGCCCACAAGGACCACGCAGCCGGTCAGACTCATAAGGTTGATTGTATGGCCTGTGAGGCCTACTACGCAGGCAACGCCACCGACTGCCAGCGGCACGGCGGACAAAATCACAAGCGGCTGCACCAGGCTTTCGAACTGTGCGGCCAGAATAAGATAGACGAGGAGAAGACTGAGCAGCAGACTGCTTCCGAGCGCATACAAACCGTCACGGAAAGCTTCCGTGGCTCCCCCGACGCGTACCCGCACGTAAGGCGGTAATGCGCCGGTAAGCGTTTCGACCACGGCTTTACTGGCCGACGTCAGGTCAGCGACGGAAGAAACATCCGCGATGATACGTACGACAGGCGTTTGCTCAATCCTGACGAGTGTGGAGGGGAGTTCGACAAGACGGGCCGCCACAAACTCGCCAATTGGCATCAAGCCACGTGGGGTAGGTACATATTCGGCAAGGAGACGCTGGATGGTATCGATACCATGTGCCCTGATAACGATTGGGATTTCCTCGTTTACCGTCCGCAGTTCCGAGGCCCGCCTCCCCCGCGCAGCCGCTTCGAGATACGTCGCGATCGTTGCGGGTTCCACTTGAAAACGGGCGAGATTGTCCCGCCGGAAGGTAAGCTGGTAGACGGGTATCTTTTCTCCGTGGGCCTGACGGACATTCGCCAATTCCGGCCGGCCTTGGAGTGTGTTCAGAGCGAGACGGAGCACTGAATCCGCCTCGACGCGCCGTTCGCTAACGAGGTCGATAAGCAAATCCGCCTCATCGGGAGCCACTATGGTTTCCAGTTGTGTCCGCACCGGTTTCACTTCCACATCCATGTCCGTGGCCAGACCGGTCGAAGCAACGGCTTCCGTTACATCGTCCACGTCAATACTCTCCTCCAGAACAAGAACCAGATCGCCTTCATAGGGATGCCTCGGGTCAAGATCGAGCCGGGCCTCGTCGCGCTCCCCCAGATCCGCCAGGATATGGCGGACCAAACCCTGATCGAACAGGCTCGCCTCCAACGCCGCCGAACGCATGCTGACAAGGGGCAGATCGGCATCCGGAGGCAGGTTCATATGCAACTCAGTGCGTCCCTGATTCGTGCGGGGAACGACTTCCCGAGGCAGGTTCAGGGTTACCCACCCGCTGACGAACAGCAGCAACAAACACATCCCGATCACGGCGCCTCGATGACGGAGACTTGTCGCCAGGGCCCATTCGTAGATACCCGTTATCCTGTTCCCGAAGCGGGTGGACGCATCCTTCTCACTCCGTTCGACCCCATCTCGTACACCGCGCATCGCCAACAGCGGCACAATGGTGAGCGCCACAAGCAGGGAGGCCGACAGCGAACAGGTCACGGCCACCGCCTGATCACGGAAGAGGCGTCCCGGAAGACCCTCTACAAATGTGATCGGAATAAACACCGCGATCGTCGTAAGGGTGCTGGCGGTGATCGCGCCGGCTACCTCGATGACTCCCGAACGCGCCGCCTCGAAAGGCGGCATGCCTTCCTCTCGCAACCGGGAAATATTCTCGACCACTATGATGGCGTTGTCGACGAGCATGCCCACGCCAAGCGCCAGACCGCTCAGGGAAATCAGGTTGAACGTTACGTCGAATATCTCGAAGAGAATGAGCGTGATGCACAGCGAGAGGGGCACGGCGACGGCCACCGCCAACAGGATGCGTATGCGCCTCAGAAACGCAAAGAGCACCATCATAGCCAGGAGACCGCCAAGAAGTACCGCCTGGGTCACGGATCCGATGGCTTGCTGAATAAAGACGCTTTCGTCCACCACCACATCCAATTGCACGCCGGGGTGCTCGACTTCCAGTTCTTCAAGTATGACACGCGCCCCCCCGGCGGCGCGCACGGTATTGGCTTCCACCCTGCGTTCCACAAGCAGCAGCAGTGCTTCCTCCCCATCAAGGCGGACCAGCCCCCGGCGTTCTTCCACACTTTCCCGGACCACAGCCACATCTCGCAGCCGAACAGGAATACCGCCCTCGTTCGTTACGACGGTAGCCGCCACATCGTTTGCCGTCCTGAATTCCCCGCTCACTTCCACAGCATAGCGAAAGGGCCCTTGCCGAATCATTCCGCCGGAGAGCGCCACGTTGCTCGCCCGCAATGCTGAGGCGATCTGATCTATACCGATCCGGTGGATCGCGAGCTTGCCCGCATCCGGCGCAATCTCGATCCGCCGCTCGTATCCGCCGGTCACCCGCACGCGCGAAATGTCCCTGTGTTGTTCCAGGCGGCGCGCGATTACGTCCCGGCCGACCCGTTTCAAACCCACGAGGTCTTCCCGGACAAGTGAATCAGCAGACGCCTCCGGGGATGGATATATCCGATCCGCCCCATTCGCAGTCTGGCGAAGAGTAATCATCATGACAGGACGATCGCTGGGATCCAAGCGTAACACCACTGGTCGGCTCGCTTCCTGCGGAAGCACACTCCACAAGCGATCCATGTTTCGACGAACGTCGAGAAGGGCCATATCCAGATCGACATTCCAGCCGAAATCAAGGCGAATGAGACTCCCCCCGAGCCGGCTACGCGAGGTGACCCGAATCACACCTTCCGTGCCCGCGACAGCCGCCTCCAGGTACTCTGTGACGGCCTGCTCCACCTGGTCCGGCGGTACGTCCGGGTAGGATGTCCAGATGACCAACGCGGGATACCTTAAATCCGGAAGAAGGGATACAGGCAACCGCGCATACGCTACAAGCCCCAGCACAACGAGAAGCGTGGCGAACGCCGTAACGGCAATCGGTCGGCGCAAACAAAAACCGACGAGTGATTTCATGCAGACTGCTCGAATTGCGGGGCTGGAACTTCCGTCTCTTCCATCTCGGCACGTGAGACTAATCCATCGCCGTGATTTCTACCGGCGTGTCGTGCGCCAGAGAGTAATGACCGGCAACGGCAACGATATCGCCGGGTTGAAGTCCTTCGACGATCTCGACGTGGTTTCCCGAAGTCGATCCGGTCGTTACATATATCCATTTGGCAATGTCTTCTTCGATGCGAAAGACCAGGTCGCGCCCCTGCCGCACCAATACGGCATCGGTGGGCACCGCCAGCCTCATAGGCAGGCGCTCCGACTCCAGTTCGACATAGGCGAACAATCCGGCCACCAGCCTTCTTCCCGGGTTGGGCAGGGTAACCGTAACCCTCCCCGTTCCGATATCCGGATCGATACTCGGGTTGATCGTGTAGATTGTACCCTCGAAAAGAGCATCTTCGAGCGCAGGAATTCGCGCCTGTGCAGACGCCCCCACCGACAGGCGCAAAAGATCGGTTTCCAACACATCCACTTCGATCTTCATACGGGCGTCGTCAAGTACCCTGAGCAGCGTTTGTCCCGCACCGATATGCTGCCCGACTTCTACCTCGATGTCCGCCACGCGCCCTGCAAAGGGCGCCCGTACATAGGTTCGGTCCAACGCCAATCGGGCTTGTTGCACACGCTGCTGAGCCTGTGAAAGGCCGTGTACTGCGGCGCTCACCGTGCCGCGCATACTGCCGGAGAGCACTTCGGCCGTTTCGAAACGTTGTTGAGCCTCCTCAAGATCGCTCTCCGAGATGGCGCCGCTTTCATGACTTCTTTCCGCCTCGCGAAGCAACCTTTCGGCATGGGCAAGCCCCACTGTATCGGCGAGCTCGGTGTCTGCAAGGTTTTTCATCCTCACAAGATACTCGGCGCGAATTTTCAGCAGGTCCGCTTCGGCCTGGGCCAACTCGATGCTTTGTTGACGATCATCCAGTTTCAGCAGCACGGCACCCCCCTGAACCAGGGCGCCTTCCTCGACGAAACGCTCTGCCACCAGGCCGCTCGCCTGACTGCCGATATCAGTGGATCGCCACGGAGCCAGATAGCCCGTGGCCTCTGCGCGTAATACGAAGTCCTGCAACGTAATGGTAATCGCTTCTACCGGCGCCGGTGCCGCGCTACCGCCCCCCTCCGGTACTTGCCGATCGTTTCCCGCAGCGTCTCCAAGCCAGCGAGGCCAATACGCGTAAACAAGGAGTCCCGCCAAGGCAACCGGCAATACTACTGCAGCGAGAAAACGCCCACTCCAGAATCTGCGCTTTTGACGAGATATATGCTGCCTTGGGGCGCTGTGCTCCGGCGCCTGATCTCGCTGGTCTTCATGGCGATTCATTTCGGTCATGCCACTGTGAAAACGTTGTCTCCGGAACGTTTACCAAAATACCTGTTTCTCAGGATCCTTGCCGAAACCTGCATGCGCCGGCCGCGAGCGCAGCGACAGCATGGCCACCACGGCCGCCGGCCCCAACAGGGTCGAGGCAAACAGCCCGCCAGTAACGGTAACGGCAAGTCCGAGCCACAGGTCATTCCCGTCCGGTAAAAACAGTAGCGGCGCCATCCCGGCGATCGACGTGAGCGTTGTCGTCCACATCGGCCACAGACGATCCCTGACAGCCAATCGAACGAGAATCGACGACGAAGTGGCGGGGCGAAGCGCACGAAGTTTGCGATAGCGGTCCAGGAGAAGAATCGTGTCATTTACGACAATGCCGGCAAGCAGGACGGCGCCGATAAATGCTCCCTCGGCAAAATTAAAGCCGGTAAGCAGAAATCCAGCCGCTACGCCGATAATCGCCATGGGAATGCCCAACATGGCCAACAGGGACAGACGCCACGACTCGAATACCGCAGCCATAATCAGAAATACCAGCAAGAGGCTTCCCGGCAATATCCACCCGAACGCGGTTTGTACCTTCTCGAAGAACGAAAAAGACGG
Organism: Rhodothermales bacterium; assembly: GCA_965117025.1. Lineage (GTDB taxonomy): Bacteria > Bacteroidota > Rhodothermia > Rhodothermales > VXPQ01 > VXPQ01. The sequence continues at coordinate 1,867,980 of OZ220746.1, read as the reverse complement.
CATCTCAAACCGGTAACCGGGAGGCAGGGACATGCTTTCCAGTTCGTTCCTTACTAACTCCGGTCCGGCCATCGGAGAACCCATATAATAGACCCGGATATAGCGCTTGTATTGCTGGTTATAGCGTTCGATGCCCGCTGGACTATCCTTCATGGAAAAATCGGCAAGCCCGGCAAGCTGGATATATGTCGAATCGCGCACAGATAATGGATTCCGGGCCAGACGGGCCACATCGATCCGGTCGGCGTCCTTGACGATCACGCGGACGGGAACGTGCGTCTGGCCGCCCAAATAGGTGCGGAAAGCGGGAAGCCTTGTCGAGAAAACCGGGCGCAGGCGCCAGGCCAAATCCTGGGCCCGTACCCCCGTACGCGCCTCGGCGTCGGCATCCCATCGGAAACGCAACACCTCCCGCGCCCAAGCATTTCCGTAACGCCCCCTGTGTATATCCACCCCAACGACCCGAGGATCGCGGCTACTGATGCGCTCGGCAAACCGTTCCGACAGCGCCTCCAGATCGTCGTAATCGGGACCGTATGCCTCCACGCTAATAGGAATGCCAGCACCTACTTGCTCATTTCCACCGCTATATGAGTACCCTGGAAAAACAAGCCCCCCCACCGAAATATCCATGCCGCCAAGAAATCTTGTTTCCTGTATGAGCGCCTGTCGCACGAGATATGGTTCGGATGTTACAAGAGAGGCGTCGGAAAATGTTACATCCAACGAGGCCCTGTCTTCTGTAATACGGGCAATGGTCTGCTCCACAGACTCGAAAGACAGCGCTTGTCTCTCCAAACGGCGCATGGCTTCATCGCCGCGGCCGATGAGATTGCCCGGAGGAAATTCCAGAGAAGCATACACAGCCGGGCGGACTCCGTAGTCCCAACGGGAGCCGAATTGCACGCGCTCCTTAAACAGGTGCAACATCCCGCCGACCATCGGTTGGAGCGCCGTGAGGCCCCTGCGAACCTCTTCCGATCCGATCGTAGCGTTATACAAGCTTGCGAGACGGGCCCCTTCGCGGGAAAATCCTTCCTCGGGCGCCCTGATTGCAGGAGGAATAAGCCAGACAGGTATTCCCAGCAACAGCAGCAGGAAGACACAGGCCAAAACGGGAAAACGCGCTACAAGGCGATACGGAAACGAAGCGGCTCTTAGCACGCGGCGCACCCGCCGACGAGGAGGTCTTGAGGGCAGCCAGCGCGCAAGCACCGGTATCAACAGCGCCGCGCCGGCAAGCGAAGCCAACAGGGTCAGCCCCGTCAACATGCCGAACGGCAGAAAAAGCGTGCGCAGGTCGCCGCTCAGATAAACCAGAGGCAGCAGCACGGCCACCGTGCTGAGCGTACCCCCAAGCAGGGGAAACCAGACAGTGTCCAGTGCGCGTTTCGCTCTTTCATACAAATGACCACCCTTGGTTGCTCGCCCTCGTCTGAAAACGAATTGTTCTACGACGATGACCGCGTTATCCACGAGTAATCCGAACACCAGTACAAGGCCGGCAAGGGTCAGCAGATTGAGCGTCAATCCCAGTGGACGGAGAAGCAGGAAAGCCACGGCAAGCGGGATCGCCACGGCAAAAAACACGATACCTGTCGCTCGGACGCTTCGCAACATGAGAAGCAGAACGAGCACGATCAGAATCAGGGCGAGTCCACCGCGCCGGGACAGATTACGCAACTGTTCGCGGACATCCTCGCTCCGGTCATCTGCCACGAGAAGGCGCACGCTTTCCGGAAGGTCCGCGCGCAATGCGACAATGCGTTGCTCTACATCCCGGGCGACTTCAAGCATGTTGCTTCCGGGGATCCTGTCGAGTGTAAGCGTAACAACGGGTTGGCCGTCTATACGGCTGATAGAGGACGCCGGGGCGAACCCAAAGTGAACCCGGGCTACATCCGACAGATAGACGGGGCGAGAACCCGCCGGTCGTTTCAGAACGATCTTGCGCAGGACGTCGGTCCGCGCTTCCCCCGGACTCATCAAGAGCAGTCCGCGCCTGCCGTCCCGGAGACGCCCATACGTTCGGTCAGTCGTGACCTCACGGAGCCGCCTCCGCACATCCTCCGGGTCCACCCCATACGTCGCAAGAAGCGCGGGATCGAGTTCCACGAGCAACTCGCGCCCTGCACCCCCTGCCACAACGATGTCGCCAACACCCTCCAGGCTGCGCAGTTTAGGAACGATCCGGTCCTCGGCATAGACATACAATGCATCGAGCGTCAGGGGGCCTACGAGTTGAATGGTCAGAAACCCTCGCTCGTCGCGCAACGCTTCGGGGATTTCCTTCGTCAGACGCGGTACCACATAAGGAGGAAGCACCTCGCGAAGAAAGGTGAGTTGATCGTCGATCCGTGCGACGTAAGGACCGAGATCGACACCGCGCGATACCCCGAGAATGATCGTTGCTCTCCCTTCCTCCGAAAAACTTTCCACGCTGGCCGTACCTGCCACCTCCTGAACAGCCCGTTCTATCGGCGCTGCGACGTACCGCTCCACAGCTCGCGGAGAAGCACCCGACCATTCCACGGTAATGCGTACCTCCGGCAATTCGACCTCGGGAGACCACTCCAGCGGCGTGGAAAAAATGGCCCATGTCCCCGCTGCGAGCAGTGCGATGCTCCACGACAGCACGGCGACAGGCCGCTCCAGCCAGTTATTCAGAAAGCGCATCTCGAACCGGACGGAAATCAGAAGGCCGAAAGCGACAAGCCAACGTTCTCACGTTGGCATAGTACGCAAAAACCGAACACACGTTTTCCGGAATCCTTTAGCCCACCCTGACTGCTTCTGGCCTGATAACAGGGTATGGAATCGAAAGCACTCCTATTGTCGGCTACGTAGCACCCATGTCCGGCAAAACAAAATCATCCGGAAGTCATAGTATCAACCTTCCTCAGGAAAGCGACTACATGATCGTCGCTCCAGTCTGCGATTCCGCTGTGCCGAAACACGACGCGCCCTCCGGAATCGATTACGAACGTAACCGGAATACTGCCGAATTTGAATACATCCGGCGGCGGCGATTCCGACGTATAGACCGGAAAGGTATATTCCCTCCGCTCTATATACTGTCGGACGGTTTCAGGATCCTCACCGGAGACAAGTACAAGCGTTATATCTCCGTGCTCTTCATGCAGGGCTTGAAGAGCGGGAAGTTCTTTCAGGCAAGGGGCACACCAGGTAGCCCACCGATTCAAAAGGACGGTTTTACCCCGAAAATCGCTCATATCCAGGCTGTCCCCGGCAAGGGAACGAAGAGGCCATCCGGAAAGCACTCCATGATCCTCCAGCGAACCGTCCAGCACAGGCAGATCAGGTACTGGAAATCCGGGATAGACGAGTTGCTTGAGAGCATGCATATACCTGAACGAGAAGAGATCGTCGGAGGGTACCGGAACGAAACTGGAAACCACCGTATTCCTCTCCAGAAGAAAGATCGTGGGGAAATATCCTCCCGTCATATAGTCGGCAAAACGAATGTCCTTCGTATACCCTATCGGAAAATCGACAGCGGCCATGCGCTTGATTTGCATAACCTCGTAACGATACCGATCGTCATCCTCGTGCAGATCGTTATAATACAGACCAACGATGGGAAACGACGCGTCGAGCTCCTGATAAAGCGAATCGAGGTTGCGGAGTTCTCGCGCCTGACAAGGCGAGCATCCCGCCCTGCCCAGCGTAACAACGATGCTTCTGTCCTCGCTTCCCAGAGCATGATCGGTATCCGTCACGGGATCGCGATAGAAAACGGGCGGGAGCGTCGTTCCATCATACGTCCAACTGAGCCGGGTTGCGGCAAAGCGGGATTCGTACATGAACAGTTTCGCTTCATCCTCACTCGAGCCGCCCTCGCCGCGATTCATATAGACGAATCCCGACGCCACGGCCAGAAGCAGCACACCGATACTGATGAGTTGATTGCGAAGACTGTGCCTGTCGGACATTGATAGGACGCTATTGTGCCGGTGGGAGGTAGCGGTATATTTTAAGGGAGGGGGATCCGGCGGCAAAGCCCTTTCCGGTGTTGGTAGAATCAAAAAAACTGTAGGCTAATCCATCTTTGGCGGTGATAAAACTGATATGGGTAAGTATATCTCCATCGATAAGATCGTTACCTTCTAAATCCATAAATGTTAAACCAAATTTTTCATCAGGATCCTTTTTATATTCATTGTGGTATCGTACTATAATTGTTTCATCATTTAACAAAAACAATTTCCTTGTGATTGTAAATTTACCATTAGCTTTGACTGACTCTGATCTTATAGTGCCTGCATCGTTGCTAAAATCAAATGCAGAATCATTTAGTTCTAATTTTCTATAATAATTAGGTTTTTTTCCAAGTCGAATCATAAATTCTCCGCTTTCATCATACTTATCTATGTGGGGGCTGAATATTTTGGCGTGATAGACATGGCCATCCTTATCAATCACAATATCCGGAATAGAAAGATTTCTCATTGTATACCAAAAATATTCTTTACCAAATCCAAATTTCCGAATCGTTCTTCCGCGTTTATCCATTTCTTTTATATGATATCCAGTATCCTGTTGTCCGTGTACGTAAAAACCATAGATATGTCCTTGCTTGTTAAATCCCATTGTATGAGGCGATCCGAATTCGTCATCCATTGGACCAATACAATTTCCTTCATTTGAAAATTCATATCCCCATATACCACTGCTTACAATAATATTCCCTTCCGGCTTGAATCGTGCGTGAAGAGGGCTCCATGGAAAACCGGGATCACACGGTTCTGTAGAGAGTGTTTTTTTATAATGCCCATTCTTGTCAAAGAGAAGAACCTGCTTCCCGACCATATCACTAATAAGAAAATTCCCATTTGCATCGACATCCAGATACGTATAATTACCAATAAAAATTGAATCCGTTAACACTACCTCCCTCTCCAAGGAAAAAATGTCATCAATATGAGCAGCGGAGAAAATTATGCCTCGATTTCCAGAATCCTCTGATGTTATACTAACGTCTTGCTCGCGGTTACTGCAACCGGCGACCATAATCAGGGTTATCCATACCACCGGGTGGGCCACATGATTGATCATGCGGCCCACCCGGGACTTCTTACCGATTGCTCCGGTGCTCATCATTGACTACCCCTCAACGACGATTTCGTCCATTAAGCATGTCGTGCCTCCTACAGGACACTGGCCAGGCCAGTCATAACAAATGCTTACTTTGCCAGTGGGACACCTTCCATCGGTCCCTTCGGTTTGGGTATACTCTGCTTCAGCCCTGGCTTCGGTCTCCTTCGGCCCAATAAAAGGTAAAGCGAATAAAACAGCCACCAAGAGGTACTTGGTACACTTCAGGGCGATTTTCAGTTTGTTATCCATGTTTTCCTCCATGGTTTGGGTTGTCTCCAACGAGCCTGGAAACACCGGTTGAACCGGGTCACCGCTCAAAACGCGCCCTAACGTTAGGCATTGGAGGCCTATTGCGTTTTTCAAATGTCTTGAAAAATTTCTTGAATAGATGCTTTCCGGGAAAACGGATCAGGTCGCAGCCCCATCCTGTCCTTGCTAAGACCACCAGGGACATCTCGAAGGCAAGCCATTGGCCATGCAGTACACCCCTTGATCCCAAAGTACCCCAGGCTCCATAGCAACACTCCTCACTATCCTTATGTCACCCTCACAGAAATGGGTCGGGTCGACTGGACAGATTTTGGTGGAACTCGCCGGACACTAATGATCCGTTTTATCCCTTTTGAGGAATTTTCACTCCTTTTTGGAGTAGTTTTTACTCAAAAAGACATATTCAAGGCACGCTTCACCTCTCTTGTACCGGTATGCAATTCGGATTCGACCCCGGAGAAAGCGGGCGCAATCTCCGGAAACGCAGGATAGACTTCAGGGCGACGCAAGCCTTATGAGACGATCCCGGCTATTCGAGGCGCCAGACGGTCGCAACCGACCGGCACGGCCGAAAACCGCTCGCCAAGGCGGCGCTACACGTAAAAATCCGCGAGAAAGACTGTCCAGTTTTTTCGGACGATTTCTCCTTTCAAGTAAGGCCACCGAACGAGGATGTGCATCCGGCATACCCCTGAAATTATTCCGGAAGATACCGATATATCTTTATGGGAGGCGTTCCGCCAATTCCTTTGTAGCTATTGGTGGAATCATAAAGGCTGTACGCAAGATTATCTTTGGCAAAGACGAAATTAATATGAGTAAGGATATCTTTATTGAAAAGACGATCCCCTTCTAAATCCATAAAGGCCAAACCTTTTATCTCGTCGGAATTTTTATTTCTTCTATTATAATCATTATGATATTCTATCATGATTGTTTCATCATTCAATAAAAATAGTCCTTGGGTCGTTGAAAATTTGCCGAGAGATTCTATCGATGCAGATCTTGAATCGTTACCCATGGCAAAATCAGAATCGTTTATTTGTAGCTCTCGGTAATAGTCAGGTTTTTCGCCCATTGGGGAAATAAAATTGCCCTGTCCATCATATTTATCTATTTGAAAATTGAATTTTTTAACGTGATAAACATAATCGTTTTTGTCAACAATAATATTGGGAAGACTAAGATTTCGCATGGTATACCAAAAGTATGTATCATCGAACCCAAAACTTCGAATTTCTTCTCCATGCCGGTCCATTTCCTTGATATGATACCCCGTGCCTTGTTGTCCATATACATAAAATGCATATATATTTCCGCTGTTACCAAATCCCATTCCTTGAGGGAATCCGAATTCGTCGCTCAGTTCGCCCATACAATCTCCCTCATTGGAAAATTCGTATCCCCCTTGGCTGGTATGTGCGATAATATTCCCATCCGGCTTAAATCGTGCCTGAAAAGGATCCCACGGAAAACCTGGATCACACGGCTCCGTGGTAAGCATTTTCTTATAATTACCGTCCCGGTCAAAAAGAATAACCTGTTTTCCAAGCATATCGGTCAGGAGAAAATCTCCGTCCGCATCGACATCCAGATGCGTAGTAGAGGTAATAAAAACAGAATCTGCAAGCACCACTTCTCTCTCCAGTGTAAAAATGTCGTCAATATGCGAAACGGAAGAAATACCCTCCCGATTGGCCCCCGAGGTTGTACCGGTTTCGCGATCATCATTGCCGCAACCGGCAGTCATGACCAGCATCATCCATACAACCAACGATTGGGCCACATGTGCTGCATGGCCTGTCCGTATCTCCTTGCCGATTCTCGATGTATTCATCTATCCGGTGTGGTTACTTCGCAGGTTACAACTTCATTGGATTGGCATCCCAAACTACCCCAGACATGGCTCCGGAGCAATACTCCCCACTACCCCTATCCACCCCCTCAATTCAACTCCACCCCGAACCCCAGCACCACCCGGGATATCTTCAAAATCCCCGAGGCGGCGGGTGATGTCCATGCGGAGCGGCGTGCCGCCGATCCGGTCCGGCACAAACCCCGGAAACAGTTACCCTTGCAACTTTGGTATATAATTCCCTAATCTCTCCGACCCCCTGATCCGTACTCCAAACTATCCGGGAACAGCGACATGGCTTTGCACAAGGAAGAGAAGTTCAACCTGAAGAACAAATACACGCTGTATATGCAGGCGGGCCTGATCGTCACGCTAGGCATTCTTATCGTTGCCTTCCGCGCCGATTGGTCCAACCAGAACAATTTCGAGATCGTGCTTCCGGAACAGGAGCAGATCACGATGGAGGAAATCCAGCAAACGGAGCAAATCGAACAACCCCCTCCGCCGCCGAAACCGCCCGTCCCCGTAGAGGTGCCGAACGATGAAATCCTCGAGGACGATATCCTCGACCTCGACGCTTCGCTCGACCTCGATGCCCCTGCGGCTGCCATTCCTCCACCCCCAGCCCCAGAGGAGGAAGAGGAAGAAGAGCCTGAGATTTTCCTAATCGTGGAGCAGATGCCCGAGTTGATTGGAGGTTATGCCTCTATAGTCAGCGAAGTGAAATATCCTGAAATTGCCCGCAAGGCCGGCGTGGAAGGGCGCGTAACCGTGCAATTCGTCGTCAACGAACAGGGCAACGTACAGGATGTGGTGGTAAAACCGGGCTATGGCATTGGCGCCGGCTGCGACGAGGAAGCCATCCGCGTCGTGAGCCAGGCAAAGTTTACGCCCGGCAAGCAGCGCGGAAAGCCTGTCCCGGTGCGGATGTCGCTGCCGATTACCTTCAAGTTGAAATAAACGCACGAAGATCGACGCCCGGGCAAAATGTCCGGGCGTCGTCATTTCTAAGCGCCTTTCGCCAGCGTACGCACACCTTGGAGGCACTACGGCCAGACCGGTATGCAGCAAAGCGGAGTATTTCTCCCCAAGCACGGCTCCTGAACAATACCCCTCACCATCCCTATCTCCCCTCACAACTCCACCCCGAACCCAACCACCACGTGGGAACCCGGAATATCTCCGAAATCCCCGAGGCGGCGGGTGATGTCCATACGAAGCGGCGTGCCGCCGATCCGGGTCAGGGAGACACCGACCTCGTGAAGGAGATTATCCCCGCAATACCCCGGGGGGATGCAGGACAACCCTTCGTGACCGGGCGTGACGGGTTGTCCCCGGACCCGCCCGTGGGCCCCGAACAGCGTAATCCCCATGCGCAGGCGGACAAGCGGCCACAGCCGGACCCATTCGAACGGGAGCGTCGTGAAGTTGTGGCGCCAGAAGACGGCGGCGTGCCGCGCCCCTTGCAACGGCCGTCCGTGCAGAGAGCGGAAGGCATGGAGCCGGTTCAGCCGGAAGCCGTCGAAGAGTTCGAGTCCCATATCGAGTAGTGCGGTCCGCTGTGGTGGAAGGTCGCCGAAGGACGTACCGCCTTGCAGGCGGATATGCAGGCCCGCGGGCGTTGGGCGATGTCTGTGCAGGGTGGATTGCGCCAGGTCGATATGGCCTCCCAGCAAGGTAAATGCCGCATCGCCCGCAAGCCGCTGCGGCGAACCGTGCTCGACACGCAGCGCGGCGGACCGGATGGTTCGGGTTGTGCGGCGAGGTAACGCAAGAGAGGCGTACACCGACCGGAACGTACCGTCCTGAACGGGCGGATTGGCCCGAAAAGCCTGTGCGAACGGCCAGGAACGGGTTATCTGCCGCTCGATAGATTCCGCCTTTTCCTGCTCGACGCCGGCGGTGAGATGCAATCCCCGCCACGTCGTTTCCATGCCGGCTCCGTACCGGGTTCGCCGGAAATAATCGAAGTAATCCTGTCCCCCGAGCGCCGCCTGCACCGAAGCGAGCGCCTCGCTGTGTCCGGACCAGGCGCCCTGCGAAGCAACATCCCGGTCGTACGAAATGCGAAAAAGAAGCTGTTCGCCAAGCGGGGTTGTTAGGGAAACATAGGACCGGGTCTGCTCGAGTCCGGTCGCCTGACCGACGCGCCACGACAGGTGGGTATCGGAAAAAAGGTCCCATTCGCTCCCTACGCTGCTGAAAAAACCATCCACCCGGTTGTACCGGAATTTAAACCGGTATCCCATAACCACGGGCCAATGCAGTTGGCCAGGATTTTCCGGATCCAGAAAACCGATAAAACGCCCTGTGCGCCGTTCGGGAGGAAACGCTTCGCTCAATGTCAGGTTGGCGGCGCGAAGATCGGCAATCGCATCCAGTTCGCGCACCGTCATCGGCATCAGCACCTGCCCGTACCGAAAAGCCGGATCGCTCCAGGGCGTGGTTACCGATGCAAGCTGTTCCGCCGGAATGTTGGCGGTGTGCCCGGCCAGCAGGGTGCGCCGGCTGAACGCCACGGTACGCAAATGCTGCGTATCGACGGCGACGCGGAGGGTCCCCTCCATATCGAGATTAACCGGAGCCCAGAACCCGTCGCCCACCTCCCGGAAGTGCTGCACGTACCGGACATTCCAACCGGACGTCGGATCGGGAAAAACCACGTGCCGCGCCGGAAAAAGCCGGGCTTCCAGCAGAACGAATTCCTCGTCCATCACGGAAATCTGGCCTATAAACGCAGCCTCCTCTTCGCCGATGGGAGAAACGTTCAGGTCGTAGATGGTGCGGTCGCCGAGCATGCGCTCCGCGGCCACACGGAAAACATAGTGTTTCAGCGCATCGGGGTGAGTGGGCCCGATCATCCGCTGCCCCTGAATGGTCACGAAGTCCTCGTACAGGTTCGCCACATCGTGCGGAGCGGGCAGGGGAAGTTCCTCGTCCCACGCACCGGTTCGGCTCACGGCGCTCACCTCGGCGCGGTAGGCATGATGGGTGCGGTCCGCAGGTTCGGTTTCGCCATACAGCCACAGCAGGTCGAAAGCGGTATCGCCGAGATGGACAATGCGATCGTCGCCTTCGAGTACGAGCCGGGTCTGGCCCACCATCCGCAGCGATGATATGTCCGCGAACATGCGCTGCTTGCGGCGGACCACCTGCTCCATCAGGCCGGATGCGAAACCCTCGCCGGACACCAGCACTTCCTCCAGCGGAATCACAATAGGGGTCAGCCGGATGACCAGCGATTCCCGGGTTTCCGGGGGCACCGGGAATACGCGGGGAGCATATCCGAGGTGCTGGACGACAATAGCCTCAGGCAGGGCAGACAATTCGAGGACGAAACGCCCCTCCGCATTCGTAATGGCGCCCTGCGCCATGTCTTCCGTGAACACATGCGCACCGGACAGGGGGGTTTCGGTTTGTTCATCCGCAACCGTTCCCCCGATGCGCACCTGCGCGGAAGCCGTCCAGGCGGCGCCGATCGAGAGCAGGAAGATACAGGATGCTCTGATCAATTCCACTTTGATCAGCACTCCGCGTTCGCATGTACAGGATTTCATGATTGCATCGTTGGAATCATGACGTCATTTACGCGCGAAAGTGAAGTGCTGAGCAAAAATGGTTTTGATCAGAGTACCCCAAGATACACTAACGAAACACCGGCGTGGTTCGTATCATGGACCGCAGGTCTTTACAAGGAGGCTTGTCCCTGTTTGAAGGGTATTGGTTACGGATACGATGAATCGCAGGAATTTTCTTGGGAATCTGGCTGCGGTCGCCGGGGTCGGGACACTGGGCGCGCATTATGCCAGTTTTAATCTCCCGGCCCGCGAGCGCCACGCCGATATAGTGATCATTGGCGGCGGCACAGGCGGCGTCGCAGCAGCGCTGGGCGCCTTGCGCAGCGGATGCCGGGTTATTCTGACCGAAGAAACGGACTGGATCGGCGGGCAATTGACCCAGCAGGCGGTTCCCCCTGACGAACATCCATGGATCGAACAGTTCGGGGCGCCCGCTTCGTACCTCGATTTCCGGCGGCGGGTGCGGGCCTTTTACCGCGGGACGTATCCGCTTGCCGGGGAAGCCTCGGACCCGTTCAACCCAGGAAACTGCGGGGTTTCGCGTATCTGCCATGAACCGCGCGTCGCGCTGGCCGTGCTGGAAGAAATGCTGGCCCGGTATGTAAGCAGCGGGCAGCTTACCGTATTGCTGGAGCATGTGTGCATTTCGGCGAGCGTGACGGGCGACCGCATCGAATCCGTGCGGGTGCGCGACGAGCGCACGGGAAACGAAACCGAATTGACCGCGCCCTTCTTTATCGACGCCACGGAGCTGGGGGATATGCTCCCGCTGGCCGGCGTCGAGTACGTAACCGGCGCGGAATCGATGGATCAGACCGGCGAGCCGCACGCGCCCGCCGAGCCGCAGCCGCAGAATATGCAAGCGGCCACCTGGTGCTTCGCCATGGAGCATGTGGACGGAGAAAATCACGTCATCGAACGGCCCGCCGAGTATGCATTCTGGCGCGACTACGTACCCGACCTCGCTCCTCCCTGGCCCGGCCCCTTGCTGAGTTTCACCTACAGCCATCCGATCACGCTCGAACCGCGCACGCTGCCATTCGACCCGCGGACGGACGACGGGGGATGGTGGACGTACCGGCGCCTGATTGACCCGGCCAACTTCGCGCCGGGAACGTATCCGGGCGGCATCACGCTGGTCAACTGGCCGCAGAACGATTACCTCCCGGGCAATTTCGTGGATGTCGGCGAAGCGGAAAAAGCCCGGCATCTCGATGGAGCAATGAATCTGAGCCGATCGCTCTTCTACTGGTTGCAAACGGAAGCCCCCCGGCCCGACGGGGGCGAAGGCTGGCCCGGACTGCGGCTGCGCGGCGATCTGACAGGTACGCAGCACGGGTTGGCTAAACGGCCTTACATCCGTGAGGCCCGGCGCATCCAGGCGGAATTCACCGTGCTCGAACAGCATGTGGGACTGGAGGCGCGCATGGCGGAAACGGGCTTGCCGCAAGGAGAAGTTACCGCCGCAGCTTTCCCGGACTCCGTAGGGATCGGCAGTTACCGCATCGACCTGCATCCGTCCACCGGCGGAGACAATTACATCGACATCGGTTCGCTCCCCTTTGAAATTCCTCTCGGCGCCCTGCTTCCCGTGCGCATGGAAAACCTGCTGCCCGCCGCCAAGAACATCGGAACGACGCACATTACGAACGGGTGCTATCGCCTGCATCCCGTGGAGTGGAATATCGGGGAAGCCGCAGGCCAACTGGCGGCATTCTGCAAGCACGGGGACCACGCGCCCCGGCAAGTACGCGCCCATCCGCAATTACTGGAAGATTTTCAGCAATCCCTGAGACGACAGGGCGTTGAAATTCGCTGGCCGGACCCTGCGCGCAGGGCAAGGTAGCATGGACGATCCTGCACGCAATTACGAAGGGGTGCCCGTATCCTGCGCTTCGAAAAACCGCCAAGTGGAAAAAACGAGAGGGAAAATCAGGTAAGTACGCCTTCCTCCGATTTCGCCTTGCGCCTCAGAAAGATTGCCAGAAGGAGCGAAAGCCCGATGCCGATCAGCAGCACGGTCACATACATCACGACCGTTTGAAAGGCGATATTGGTCAGCAGAGGGCTCTGGGCTCCCATCGTGGCTTCGAATGCCTGAAACTCTTCCGCCGTCATGGATGCGCGAGCCAGCTCGGCCTGGTACTCCATGTACTTCTCTGTGAAATCGGGGTCGATGACTTTCACATAGAGGAGATTGTAGGCTGCGAAGGCAAGCGCGGGAAGCTCGGTGATGACGAGACCCACCAGCCAGGCTTTCCCGAAGGAGATACTGCCGTCGGACATCTTGTCCCGGTATTCCCTGACGCCGAGATAGATGGGAATGGCGAGTGCAGCCACGATCGTCGAATACCCGATGACCTCGCCCATCGCGAAATCCTCCGCATCGGGGATACCCGTGATGAGCAGCACGAGCAGGTTGACGCCGATCATGATGGCGGCGCCGATCCCGCCGTAGTAAAGCAGCATGCGCTTCATGATTCCATGCCTACTTTTTCAACTTCCTGTCCAGGCTGGCCGGGCCGGAGCCGGACACTGCGAGAAAAGCGAACGCCGCCATATACAGCAGGGCCAGTTCTCCATGGTTTTGAATCGGCAGGCCGCCTTGCGGCGCATGAGCCATGAAATAGGCCACAAGCATCTGGAGTGCAAGGATGGCTGCAACCGGTGTGGTCAGAAGTCCCACCACAACGAGCAGGCCACCGAAAAATTCAAGCACGCCCGCAAGCCCCATGAGCGAAAACAATTCCGCCGTACCGCCGGATTCGCCCATGCCGCCAAACCAGCCGAAGAGTTTCTGGGCACCATGCTGCATGAACAAAAGACCGATAAGAATGCGTGCAAATGCATGCGTGATGCTCCGGATAGAGCGACCGGTGGGCGAATTGAGGAAATTCGACATCGTTCCGAGGGATTAGTTAAGAAACACCCTGTTTAATTAGGTGAAAGCGCTTACAAAAGCAAGCCCCGATTACGATTCCCTCCTCTTTTCCCGGCAAATAATACCCCCGCGAGCGCGTCCGACATCCGGAACGGGCTGAACATTTCCGGGATGGATTATCCGGCTTGCTCGTCCAGTTCCATTTCCAGAATGATCTCCACATTGCTTCCTACTACCAGACCGCCGGTTTCCGTCAGGGCGTCGAATTTCAGATTGTACTCGAAGCGGTCGATCGTCGTCCTCGCTTCGAACCCGGCCTTCCGTCCATTTCGGCCCGCGGCCATGCCCAGGAATTCGGCTTCCAGCACGATCTCCTTCGTAACGTCCCGGATGGTCAGATCGCCGACGAGCTCAAATTCGCCGCCGTCGAGATCACGAACCTCCTTGCTCACGAACCGCAGTTCCGGGTATTCCTCGGCATTGAAAAAATCGTCCGAGCGAAGATGGTTGTCGCGGCGCTCATTCCCCGTGTCAACGCTACTTGTCTGAATGGTCGCCTCCACAGAGAGCGTACTCATATCTTCCGGATCGAACTGTACCGTGGCGTCGTACTCGCCGAAAGCGCCGCGCACATTGGAAATTCCGAGATGACGCACCTTGAACCCGACGTTGGAATGGGTCTTGTCCGGATGAAAGGTGACGACCTCGGCGCGATCATGAACCGGAAATACTGCGCCGGTCAGCAGAAAAGCGGTGGCCAAAAAGGCGGCGGTAAGGAAACGAATGGATTTCATGGTGCAAAGAAGGCTGTGAGCAAGTGAAATAAATGCGCGCCTTCTACCCGCATTCGGGCTGTACGGTTCTATTAAAAACACATACCGTTTGCCGCAGCTACGCAAGCAGGCCAATGATAGTCGAACCGAACTGCGAACCTCCGATCGGAATCGCGGAGATGCGGTATGTCGTCTCTCCCCATGTCCGGCCGACCAGCTTCCGCCCGAAGCCTATGGACTCAAACTTTCCAACGGGCGGATCTTGATGCTGCGGAAATGCACCTCATCGCCATGGTCCTGCAAAAGAATCCGACCTTGTTGCCAGTGGCCGAACCCTTCCCAATCGACGTATTTGCTCCGAGCCACCAACGCGTCGAAGGCCTGGGTGCCGCGCTTGTATTCGAGCACCTTTCGGTTGTTGAGCCAGTGCTCGACGTGCGCGCCGCGAAAGACACGCGTTTCTATGTTGTTGCCCTGAAGCCAGGTGTCTGCGCGCGTGCTTTTGACGATGAGGCGGGCACGGTTCCACCGGCCCGGCGGGTTAACGATCTTGTTAGGGTGTGCAGGGATCAGATCGTAGAGCGAAGCGAGGGTCCGGTTCCCGGCGGCACCCATTTTTGCATCCGGATGTCGGTCGTCGTCGAGGAGTTGGTACTCAAGACCGATTGCTGAGCCGGCACTGCCGTACTGCTCTGTGATGAAATATTTGATGCCACTATTGGCCCCTTCCGTCAGCATAAATTCGAGGCTTAATTCGAACATACTGTATTCCTCCTCCGTGACGATATCGCCACCATGCCGGGATTCTGCGCCACCGGAGGCTTCGATGATGAGTGCGCCGTCTTCGACCCGCCAGCCTTTTTCGGGGAAGGCTTCTTTGCCTGCGCCGCGCCAGCCGGTGGTTGTTTCACCGTCGAACAAGAGGGTCCAGCCCTGGCTTCGTTCTTGTGGTGAGAGGTGGTTGGGTATGTGGTTGACGACAGGCACACCGGTCCAGGGACGCTGCACCATATCTTCCGTCTTGATACGGATGTTGCGCCAGCGGATCTGTTTGCCGACCTGCCCTTCCTGAAGGATGCTGTGGACCTGAAGGGCGATGAACCCTTCCGCTGTCATGTCGTCGATCAGGTCAGCACATGGCACACCGTTGATCCAGGTGCGAAGAGACGGGCCAATAGCTTCGATGTAGTAGTGGTTCCACGCGTCGTTGCGGAACGCTGATCGACAGGCCGGATTGAGTTCGACGGGGTAGAGCCAGCCGCGCCGGGCTTCGTCGTAGACGCCGCCGCTCCAGGCCCGCTCCGAGGGGTCAATCTCAACCTGATAGCCGTGGACGCGGCCCTCCAGATAATTGGGCAGGCTGTTGCTGCGGATCTGGATGCCGGAGTTGAGCACAGGGTCAACCTTAACCTCCAGGCTCAAAAGGAAGTCGCCATAGCGTTGTTCGGTGGCGAGGAAGCTGTTCGGGGTATCCATCACGGAAGTACCGACGATCTCGCCGTTCTCGACGGTATAGGGGGCTTCGCCGTTGAGTTGGGTCCAGCCCGTCAGGTCGGCGCCGTTAAAGAGGTCCTGCCAGCCGTCGTCTTTCGGGACATCAACTCTTCCGGCGACAAGGAGTACGCCCAACAGGAGGATAGCATAGGCCGTGTAACGTTTCATGATGAAGCAGTGGGTTTGGAAGGCAGCCGGACCATTCGATTCAAACGGCGCATCGCGCCCTCAGTGTTTCGTTATCGCTGTCGTTTTACAGCGTGCGCCAGTTCCTGCAGGAGTTCCCAAAGGCGACGGACATGCTCTTCCGTCGTACGCAGATTCCCGATAGCGACCCGTATCGCGTACCGCCCCCGTAATTTGGTGTGAGAAAGGAAGAACTCACCGGTTGCGTTGACCGCGTGCATGAGGCGCTCGTTGGCGACATCGGTCTCTTCTTCACTGGCTCCCTCGGGCCGGAAACGCAGGCAAACGAGCGAAAAATCGGTCGGGGCCATGCGCTCGAAGTCCGGAGAAGCATCGACCCAGCCGGCCAGCAGACTGGCGATGCGGATGTGCTCGCGCAAGGTGTCCGCAATGCGTTCGGAGCCGAGTGAGCGCAGTACGTACCAGAGCTTCAGGGCGCGAAACCGGCGCCCCAGCGGGATGGCGTACTCCATGTAATTGACGGTGCGGGAGTATTCTCGGCTCCGCAGGTACTCCGGCACAAGCGAGAGCGCATTGCGCAGGTATTCCGGACGCGCCGTATAGAATGCCGTCAGGTCCATGGGGACGAACATCCACTTGTGCGGATTGACGACAAACGAATCGGCGCGCTCGCACCCTGCAAAGTGATGGCGCATCTCCGGCAGCATGGCGGACGCGCCTGCATAGGCCGCATCGATGTGCAGCCAGAGCGCATGTTCGGCGGCAATATCCGCGATGGTGGGAACCGGATCCACCGCCGTACACCCCGTGGTGCCTACCGTTGCAACGACGGCAATGGGAGCAAAACCATTCTGCAGGTCCGAAGCGATCGCCTCGCGCAGCGCATCGGGCTTCATGGCGTACCGCGCATCCACCGCGATCTTGCGGCACGCTTCCCACCCGAGACCAAGGGCCGCCGTGGTTTTTTCGACAGAGGAGTGCGCGTGCTCCGACGTATAAATGACGAGGCGGTTCAGATCCAGCGTCGACCCTGCTTTTTCAGCGGCGGAGGCGGCAAATTCGCGCGCGGCGATCATCGCATGAAGGCTGGCCGTGGAAGCCGTTCCATGAATCATGCCGAACCAGGACAGCGGCAATCCCAACAGCCGGGCCAGCCACTGCAATGTTCTTTCTTCGAGTTCGGTCAGGGCAGGCGACGAATTCCACATCAGGCCGATGTTGTTCAGCGCAGCGATCAGGGTTTCCGCCAGCACCCCCGGAGACGATCCGCCTGCGGAGAAGTACCCCATGAAACCGGGATGATTCCAGTGCATCACATGGGGGATGATCGTGCGCTCGAAATCGGCGAGAATATCGCCATACGGA
The DNA here is from genome assembly GCA_965117025.1 of Rhodothermales bacterium. Lineage (GTDB taxonomy): Bacteria > Bacteroidota > Rhodothermia > Rhodothermales > VXPQ01 > VXPQ01. Next base: position 1,850,499 of record OZ220746.1, on the reverse strand, counting down.
GAGGGGTGAGCAGGCGCTTCCTCCGGCAACTTGTCGAGCAGCGCCCCGGGCTCGACATCCGGCTGCACACGCAGCCGTTCCGGATGCGCAATGTAGTCGGCGATCCAGTCTATGACGGCGTGCCCCGCACGACGGAATTCTTCGGATTCCAGGTCGCCTGTCGGCGGAGATTCGGGGAGATCAGGCATTGAACTAAATAAATCGCACTGCACCGGAAAACACGCGCTCTTACCCTCCAAACACCACATCCAGTGTTGAGGCATCAGGGGACGCAGCGCTCCGAACGCCCGTAAAGGTCTGCATGGCGCCGTCCGGGTCGCCGACGCGCAGCGTGTAGGAGCCTGCGGCGAACACCTTCGGCGAGAATGTCTCCCCGGCAATGCGCAGCGTATAAACGATCTCGCCGGAGGCTTCGTCGATCACCTGCACGACAGGGTCCTCCATCCCGCGCACCTGTATCTGCGGCAACCAGGCTGCCGCCTCTCTGCCGTAATTGTCCATCTGCCCGATGGTAATGGGCCAGCCGGGGTACGGATCGCCGTCTTCCGGATCCACGTGGCGAGGCCAGTTGGCGATATTCAGGGTACGCGCTTCCCGGTTCAGCCGCACGATCCCGTAGCCGGGGGCCCGGTCGTACAGATTTTTCGGTTCCATGCCGGTCTCATACGGATTCGAGACCGCAAGCACCGTCATGTGATTGCCGAATCCATCCAGAAAGTCGCCGGTGTTCTTCGGAGCGCCTTCCGGGCGGTTGGCGCCGGCAACGGGGGGATACCACCGCCGGGGATAGAAATTGGCCACGGAAGGCACGCACAGCGCATAGCCCGCATCGCCCCAGGCGTCCACGCCGTACCGGATCGTGCTTCCGAGATGCTGATCCCCCGCAAGATGAAAAGCGAACCCCTTGCGAACGGCCCGGATTGCGGCGTCCCGCCCGTGCTTGGGCCAACCGTTGGAATCCATGTCCTGCACGATGCGGTCGTTGGGCGCGTATTCGCTCACGTCGAAGATTTCGAGGCGGGGCACCACGACATCGCTCGGGGCCGCCTGCGGCAGCGTCGCTACATTGACGAAAATCGTCTGGGACATGAGGAATTTCATCCACGCGCCGTGCGACCAGTCCGCGGCCCAATGCTCCAGAAAATCAAGTTGCCGCTGGCCCAGAAGATCGGCGTTCGGGGCGCGCAGCGCTTCGGGCGGGTTCGTCGGCCGGTTTTCCGCCCACCCGTTTTCGATCTCGAGGTAAGCAGGCAACACCATCTTCGGCGAATCTTTCCATTTGCGGTCCTCGATGATCCCGAAACTGATGCCCCCGTACACGAGGTCGGTGTAGTAGACGCCTATACCCTGTTCGACAGGCGCTGGATCGTACGGCGGCGGCAGATGCGCAGTCTGCGTCCGCTGTACGGCGTTCACCCAGGACGCCGGCATGACATATCCGCCCGTATCCTGTCGCTCTTTCTTCGTAGCGCCGGGCCCGGTGGCCTTGCCCCCCGCCCCCCATACGTTGCCGTGATACACGTCATGGTCATCGGGAATGGCGACCGTGGGAATATCTTTCGTAAGCTCGCCGTATTCCCAGCCGAAGAGATACCACTTGCGCAGGTAATCGAGCATCGCGGTATCGAGCGGCCCTTCCACATACCCGTAGCCGCCTATGCTCTCGTAAATGTTGTCCCCGGTGAAAAGCAGAATGTCCGGGTCGTGCCATGCGACGCGACGCACCAGATCGGCATGAGGAAACCCGAGATCGTTGTTTCCCGTGAAGCCCGCGACCACAATTTCTTCCTGGTCCACGGGATCGCGGCGCACCGTGCCTTCGAACACATGCTCGACCGGATGCCCTGACGCGTTCGCCAGGTCGTACGCAAGACGATAGGAAACATCCAGCGAATCGGGCCAATCGGCCACGACAAAGGTCGCCGTACGCGCCATGGGATCGATCGAGGCCCGTCCGGCCTCTTCCCATTGCCCCCCCTTGCGCACCGTCAGCCGTACCTCCTGCGCATCGTCGTCCGAGAGCGGCGGCATCTGGGCCGTCATGGAAAGGGCGCCCTTGCTCAGGGTGTGCATGGCGAACAGCACGGGGCCGAATGCACGCTCGGGGTACGCCCGCACCCGTGTGCCGTTTACCTGCCAGTCCTCGAACCAGAAGCTCGGGCGATTCGTGTCCTCGCCGGACAACCCGGCGGTATCGAAATCGACCACCAGCGCCAGCCCCCCGGTCAACACATCGGCATCCACCGGCGCCTCGATAGATTCCAGCAACTCGCCGTCCAGATTCTCCAGCCGCAATCGAAGGTTATATTGCCCGTCTTCCTGTTGCACCGCCCGCATATTCAGAAACACGCCCTCCGCAGGAAAGACCCCATCCGGAAACAACGCGCCCGAAGACGCCTCCTCCGAAACGTCGGAAGATGCGCCGATGAACAAACCACCCAGAGCAGTCACGCCCATATCCAGTCCGGATCCCCGTAGCGCGGTATCCCGGTAATCATGAAACGCACCGCGCGCACCGATACGAAAGCCCGCCCTGCCCGAATCCGGCAGCGGCGCATCGGAGGCGATGACCCCAAGGCGAACCCGCACATGCACGTCCCCCTCTCCCTCGGCCACCTCCCGCACAAGCAACGCTACATTCCGGTTTTCACGGCGGGTCAGGCATTCGATACGCCCGTCCCGGATTCGCCAGTCCTGAAGCGGATTCGACCAGTATTCCGGACCGATCCACGGACGTTCGACCACGGGATGCGCCGCATGAAAAGCCGCCCGGTCCGTCGAACCGCAACCGGCCCATGCAAGGGCAATCGCCCCCCACACGGCCAAAGAAATCAATCGGGATGTATTCACGGGTCCAGGAAAATCTGTTTCTGATGTGCGATAAAGCAAAAAAGTAGACCGATCGGTCTACCTTCTTGCCCATTGAATAGCCGACGGGCGATGGGCCGCCTGCATGATGCTGTCGAGGCGCGCTGCCACATCGGGATGCTGCGCGGCAAGGTCGGTTGTTTCCGAAACGTCCGCATCGAGATTATATACCTCGATCGCGTTGCTCGTCGGTGTACGCACCCCCTTCCACGAACCCATCCGTACGGCCTGCGCCATACCGTCCTCGTGGAATTCCCAATACAGATACTCGTGTTGGCGCTGGTCCTCGGGACGGCCCAGCAGCGTCGGCGTCATATCGATCCCGTCGATATCTTCCGGCGGACCGACTCCGGCCAGACCGGCAAAGGTCGGCAGCATATCGGCGAAATATCCCACATGATCCGTGACGGTCGCCGCCTCCACGCTTCCAGGCCACCAAGCAATGGTGGGTACGCGAATGCCGCCTTCGTACAAATCCCGCTTGATGCCCCGGAGCGGTCCGTTCGAATCGAAAAACTCCGGATCGCGCCCCCCTTCGCGGTGCGGGCCGTTGTCGCTCGTGAAGAAAACGAGCGTGTTTTCGGCAATGCCGCGCTCCTGGAGTAGATTCAAGATGCGACCTATGTCGGCGTCCATGCGGGTAACCATCGCAGCCATTCCCTTCTCGGCGTCCGGCCAGTCCATGTGCTCGTAGCGACCGTAGTCGGGGACTTCCATGCCCCGGGAGCCCGCTTCGTTGTTGGCGTGCGGAATCGTCAAGGCGAAGTAGAGCATAAAGGGGCCTTCCCGGTTCCGGTCGATGAAGGCCAGCGCCGAATCCGCAAAAAGATCGTGGCTGTAGGTGATCTTGTCGAGGGCCTCGCCGGCGCCGTCCCCTCGGGGCGGTTCGGGCATTCTGTTGCCGGCCACCTGCACGCGCGCCTCGTTATGGAAAAGAAAGTCGGTATAGTAATTGTGGGCGTGCCGTTGCCCGAGATACCCGAAAAAATAATCGAACCCCTGAAGATTCGGGTGTCCCGGGGTGTCGGGGCCGCCCAGCCCCCACTTGCCCACCAACCCGGTCCGGTATCCGGCTCCCTTGAGCACTTCGGCAAAAGTCACGACCGAATCGGGGATAGGCTCCTGCCCATAGGGGCGTATTTCCTTGTTGCCCCGGATGTAGGTGTGCCCCGTGTGCCGACCGTCCATGAGCACACTGCGCGACGGAGCGCACACGGTCGAGCCCGAATAAAACTGCGTGAACCGGAGGCCTTCCGCCGCCATGCGGTCGAGGCTGGGGGTCGCGATGCGGGGCTGTCCGAAAACCCCCACATCCCCGTAGCCGAGATCGTCGGCCAGAATAAATACGATGTTCGGGGGAGCGCCTGCGGTTTCCTCGCCGGCGACTCCGTCCCCTTCACGGTCCGGGGCACTGCATCCGGCAAGCCCCCATGCCGCCAGGAACAGCGTGAGCAGAACGGCCAAACGCGGCCTTCTGAAAGGCGCTTCACGCCTGTGATGCGCCGAATTAGCAGCGTTTCCCGCTGATTGCAACGATGTAATCATGATGTCCTTTACGCACGAACGTGAAGAGATAATCGAAGCGGTTTTGATCAGAGTATCCTGATATCCTATTCGTATTCCTGTTTGAGCAACCACGGATCCGACGTGCGCACCTCGAAATCCCACAGCATATCCCGGTAAGCAGCCAGTACCTCCGCGTACTCCGGAAGATACGCCAGATTTTCCGATTCCCACGGATCGGCGCGCATGTCGTACAACTCGAATTCGGGGCGGTGTATGTAATCCTGCACGGAGCGTACCCCGTAGCGCGCATCCGCCCCCTGCCGGTACGCCTGCTGCCAGGTGGACGCCGCCCACAAATCCGTGGCGAAGGGGAAGGGGAGGTCGTGCGCCACATTCCAGATGAGTTTGTAGTCCCGATCCCGCACCACGCGCATGGGATAATACATCTGAATCTCGTGGAACGTGTGCGATGCGTAGACGCGATCGAACCCGGTCCCGCCGCCTTGCAGAACGCTCAGGAAGGAACGGCCGTGCAAGCCGTGCTCGTCCGGCAAATGCATGCGAATCCCTTCCGACCGCACCTGCTGCGGGTACGTCGGCTCGGCAACCCCGGCGAAGTCCAGGATCGTCGGGACAATATCCACCCAACTCACCATGGCGTCGGTCACCACGCCGCGTTCCGCCGCATCGGGATGGCGAACGATCAGCGGAGAACGCAAACCGGGCTCGTACACCGTCGTTTTGGCTCCCGGCATGGCAATGCCATGGTCCGACAGGTAAAGCATGAGCGTATCGTCGTAGCGGCCCGCTTCCTTCAACACTTGCACCAGATATCCGAATCCCTGGTCGATGCGCGATACGGACTGGTAATACTGCGCCAGTTCGGCGCGCGCAGCCGGCGTATCGGGAAGCCAGGGCGGCACGATCACTTCTTCCGGATCATACAGAACAGGATCGATGCCGGGATAGCCCGCCGGACGGTTGCCGAAACGATCCGGCGCCAACGCCTCGTCCGAGGTCGTACCCCCTCCCCGGTGCGGGTCGCTGGTGGCGATATAAAAAAAGAAAGGACGCTCGCTTTCCGCCTTGAGGAACGGGCGGGCATTATCCACCATCGTCACGACATCGCGGGTATCCCCGGGAATGGTTTCCCCGAAACGGAAAACGCTCTCCGGCGCCACATGGTATTTCCCGGCGCGGGCCGTGCGGTAGCCTGCTTCCTCCAGCAATACCGGCAAGGAGAGGATATTATCGAAGGCCATGAAGTGATGAAAATCATGCACATGGCCGTATTGCCCGTTGCGATGGTTGTGCAACCCGGTAAGCAAGACGGAACGGCTGGCGCTGCAACTGGCGGTCGTCGCGAACGCGTGCGTAAACAGCATGCCCTCGTCGGCGAACGCGTCGAGATGCGGGGTTCGAAGGACCGGATTCCCGTACGCCCCCGTGTCCTGTCCATGATCGTCGGCGACGAAGAGCACGATGTTGCGAGCCGACTGGTTGGGGGATGCATCCGCCTGGGCAATGGAATCTCCGGGAGCAAATCCGGCCCAAGTTAGGAAAACGGCAAAAATGACACGGGCATCCGTCAAACGCATGGCAGTAATTATCTATCTTACGGGTTCCGATGTGGATTTTATGATACGAATGCACAGGATAATGCACCTGCTTCCGCAAAAACAGAAACTCCTGTTACTGCTCGCAACCCTGGCGGTGTCCGCCTGCGTACAGGCGCAGACCCCTTCGTCCGAGGCGCCCGACCCGATCACCGTCCTTACGGCTGGAGGAGGCTCCTCCCACGATTTCGACCGGTGGTTCCATGAAGAAGATGCGGGCGTCCTTGAAGAAGCCGGTATCCATGCGGCCTATACCGACGTGCTGCCACATATACTCCCCGCCCTCGACACGCTCGACGTACTCCGCATCGTGACGAACCAGCCGATGACCGACCCGGAATTGCATGAGGGCGTGTTTTATTTCGTCGGGGCGGGCAAAGGACTCGTGATCGGACATCCGGGAGCATGGTACAACTGGTTGAACTGGCCGGAATACAACCAGGAACTCGTGGGCGGAGGCGCCCGGAGCCACCGGCAATACGGCGCCTTCACCGTACAGGTCATCGAACCCGACCATCCGGTGATGGCGGGCGTACCGGCTGAATTCACCATCGAAGACGAATTGTACCGCTCCGAACGAGACCCCGAAGGCTCCTCCATCCATGTGCTCGCCGAAGCGGAAGAAGTCGAAACCGGCGAAACCTACCCGATCGTGTGGACCGTCCACCATACGAACGGGCGAATCGTCGTCAACACGCTGGGCCATGACGGCGCAGCGCACCAGCACCCTGCCTACGCCCGTATCCTTCGCAACAGCGTGGAATGGGCCGCCCGCCGCACCCCGTAGCGCGCCCATACATAACCGTATCGCTTCTCACCCAACGCACAATCCCTGCCATGCGTCGTTTTGCCCCCCTTGCCGGCGTTCTTCTTCTCACCGCCGTTTTCTGCTCCGCCGCCTCCGCCTCGCCAGCGCCCCGGCCGGACGACCCGTCTACCGTGTCCGTCCTGTTCCTCGGCGACCACGGGCATCACCAGCCCGCAGCCCGCGCCCAGCAAATTATCTCGTCGCTGTACGCAACGGGTGTGGACATCTTCTACACGGATGAAGTCGAGGCCGTAAATCTCGAGAACCTGCGTCAATTCGACGCGGTGGTGTTCTACGCCAATCATCTGGAAATGACGGACGCGCAGGAACAGGCCCTGCTCGAGTATGTCGCGGAGGGCGGCGGATTCGTCCCTCTTCATTGCGCCTCGGCCATGTTCCGCAACTCGGAGGCCTACATCGCGCTCGTCGGCGCGGCCTTCGACAGCCACGGCATCGGCGTCGTGCGTACGGAACGTACGGATGCGACCCATCCCGCCATCCTCGGCGTGCCGGAATTCGAAAGCTGGGACGAAACGTACATCCACAAGCACCACAACCCCGACCGCACCGTGCTCGAAGTGCGCCACGAGGGAGATCATGCCGAACCCTGGACATGGGTACGGACGCACGGCGAGGGAAGGGTTTTCTACACGGCCTGGGGGCACGACGAACGGACCTGGTCGCAACCGGGATTCCAGCAACTGGTTGCGCGGGGCATAAAGTGGGCCGCCGGAGACTGGGCGCTCGATGTCGTACCCAGATCGACGCCGTACGAGTACGTCGACGCCGTACTGCCTTCCCTCGAATACAACTCGAACCCGGAAAACGAACGCAAACTGCGCCCCATGCAGTTGCCCCTGGACATTGAAACGTCCATGTCCCGCATGGTGGTACCGCCGGGATTCGAAATCGAGCTTTTTGCGGCGGAGCCCGACATCGTCAAGCCCATCTATATGGCATGGGACGAACGCGGAAGACTGTGGATTGCAGAAACCATCGATTATCCGAATCAGCTCCATGAAGAGGTCGGCCAAGGCAACGACCGCATCACGATTCTGGAAGACACCGACGGGGACGGCCGGGCCGACTCGTTCAACGTGTTCGCCGAGAACCTGAGCATCCCGACCGGATTCGCCTTTGCGAACGGCGGCGTCGTGGTGGTGCAGGCCCCGTACACCTTCTTCCTGAAAGACACCGACGGAGACGACAAGGCCGATGTGCAGGAGGTCCTCTTCGAAGGCTGGGGCACGTTCGACACCCACGCAGGGCCCAACAACATCCGGATGGGCTTCGACAACTGGATATGGGGCGTCCTGGGCTATTCGGGCTTCGACGGAACGGTCGGCGGCGAAGACCATCGATTCCCGATGGGCTTCTTCCGGTTCAAATCGGACGGGTCCAAACTCGAATTCGTGCGGATGACGAACAACAACACCTGGGGATTCGGCTTCAGCGAGGAAGGCATCCCCTTCGCCTCGACGGCCAACAACAATCCCAGCGTGTACATGCCCGTCCCGAACCGGTATTACGAGGCGGTGCGCGGATGGACTCCCGTCCGGCTCGGCACGATTGCCGAAGACCGGCGCGTACACCCCGTAACGACCCGCACCCGTCAGGGAGACTTCAAAGGCAATTATACGGCCGCATCCGGGCACGCCTTGTACACAGCGCGCGATTTCCCCGAGGAATACTGGAATCGCATCGCTTTCGTCGCCGGGCCGACCGTCCGCACGCTGGGACGATTCGCTATGGAACCCGACGGCAGCGACTACAGGGCGATCAACAAGTGGAACATGTTCGCCAGCGACGACGAGTGGACCATTCCCATCCTTGCCGAGGTGGGCCCTGACGGCGCACTGTGGATGGTCGACTGGTACAACTACATCCCGCAGCATAACCTCGGCCCGTTCCGGGAAGGCTGGGAGCACGGACAAAACAATGCGTACGTGACCGATCTGCGGGACCGCGAGCACGGCCGCATCTACCGCATCGTGCACAAGGATGCGGATCCGGGCGAGTCCATGGATCTCTCCGGCGCTTCGCCGCAGGAACTCGTCGCCGCACTCCGGCACGACAACATGTTCTGGAGGCAAACGGCCCAACGGCTCCTTGTGGAGCGGGGCGAACAGGATGTGACAATGGACCTGTACGGCCTCGTGCGTGATACGTCCATGGATGCCCTCGACCTCAATCCGGGTGCATTGCATGCCTTGTGGACCCTGCACGGCCTGGGCATGCTGGACGGCTCGCATGACGAAGCCTTCGGGGTGGCTGCGGAAGCGCTGAACCATCCCTCTGCCGCCGTGCGTCGAGCCGCCGCCCAGGTTCTGCCGCCGACCTCCGCTTCACGCGCCGCGCTGATGGCAAGCAACGTGCTGGAAGATGAGGACGCGCGCGTGCGGCTTGCCGCACTGCTCGCCCTCGCGGATGCTCCTCCCTCCGACGAAACCGGGGCGGCCGTGTTCGCCATGCTCACCGCGCCCGAAAACGCTCAGGACGCGTGGATTCCGCACGCCGCCACGGCAGCGGGCGCGAAGCACGCACGAGGATTCCTGCGGGCCGCAAACAACGCGGACGCCTTGACGGGCGCCGTCAAGGAAACCGTCGGCCATGTCGCGTTCCACCGCATGAGCGGCATCCTGGCCGGGGAAATAACGCCGGTGGACATGACCGGGGGTGCAGAGGAAGAAGCAGGCGCTTCGCGGGGAGGCCAGCGCCCGAACCGGGAGGGGGTGATTACGGTCGCTTCCGTAGGAGATGAGATGACCTTCGACACCCGGTTGATCGAGGCCGCAGCCGGCGAGCTCGTCACCATCCGGTTCGTGAACAACGCCACCTCGCCGGCCATGACGCATAACGTGGTCGTCCTCGAGCACTGGGAATACATCAACCCGGTGGGCCTGGCGGCGCTCGCCGCGGCGGAGCACGACTACATCCCGCCGGAGCACGAGGAAAAAATCATTGCCTGGACCCCCACGGCGGGGCCCGGGGAAACCGTGGAGGTCACGTTCACCATGCCGCCGCCCGGCGATTACCCGTTCATCTGCACCTACGCGGGCCACTATGTGGCGATGCAGGGCGTGCTGGTTTCGCTGGATCCGGAGAAAGAACCGGAAGGAGATAACTGACCAGGGCCTGTTAACATTATGCCCGACGACCGAACCCTGCGTTTCGTCACCGCCGCGGAAGCGGAGGTGGAAGAAGCCCCCTGGGGGCCTCATCACTGGTTGTGCCGCCCCGGACTGACCGAGGCCGAAGACCTTCTCATGGTGCGGGTGCATATGCCGCCCGGGGATGCGCACCAGTTTCATCGCCATCCGGCCCTCGAAGAAATCATCTACGTGATTTCCGGAACGGCGGAGCAATGGGTAGGAGAAGAAAAGCGCCTGCTCGGCCCCGGCGAAATGGCCCATATTCCGAAAGATGTGGTGCACGCCACCTGGAATGCGGGCGACGAACCGCTCGTTTTTCTCGCTATCCTGTCTCCCGCAACCTTCGAAGGGCCTGCTACCGTGGATATGCATGAGGAAGAACCCTGGCGTTCCCTCAAAACACCCATCGACTATCCCTCGTCGAACTGAACGCTCGCGGCGGCCATGCCCCGGACCATCCTGCTCATCGGCACGCTCGACACGAAAGGCACGGAATACGAGTACGTGCGCGATCTCATCCGGGATCGGGGTTTCGGCACGCTGACGATGGATGCGGGCGTGCTTGGCGAACCCGGCTTCATCCCGGACATTTCGGCGAACGAGGTTGCGGTGGCCGGGGGCGGTTCGCTGGAGGCGCTGCGGGAACGAGCAGATCGGGGAGAGGCCGTCGATGTCATGATTCGCGGCGTCTGCCACCTCACGCCCGAACTATACGAGGCGGGGCGCTTCCACGGGGTGCTGGCGCTCGGGGGAGGGGGCGGCACGAACATCGCCGCCGCAGCGATGCAGACGCTGCCCGTCGGCGTTCCGAAACTCATGGTTTCGACGGTCGTCTCGGGGGATGTAACCCCTTATGTGGGCATAAAGGACGTAACGCTGATGTATTCGGCGGTCGATATTGCGGGCCTGAACCCGTTGTCGCGCCGTATTCTCGCCAATGCCGCCGGCGCCATCTGCGGCATGGTCGGGCAGGACATGCCTGCGGCGAAAGACCGTCCCATCGTGGCCGCCTCCATGTTCGGCGTCACGACCCCCTGCGTGAACAACATTCGCGAGCGCATGGAAAAAGCCGGGTACGAGATGCTGGTCTTTCACGCCACCGGCTCCGGGGGACGCTCCATGGAAGGACTGATCCGGGACGGCTACGTGGCCGGCGTGGCGGATATGACCACCACGGAATGGTGCGACGAGGTGGTGGGCGGCGTGCTCTCCGCCGGTCCGGATCGCCTCACGGCGGCGGGCGAAGCGGGCATCCCCCAGGTCGTCTCGTGCGGAGCACTCGATATGGTGAATTTCCGGGCCATGCATACCGTGCCCGAACCCTTTCGCGGGCGTACCCTGTACCGGCACAATCCCAACGTAACGCTGATGCGCACGACCGCCGAAGAATGCCGGGAAATCGGGCGGCGCATCGCGGAAAACCTGAACAAGACCACGGGCCCGACGGTGCTCATGCTGCCGCTCAAGGGAGTCAGTATGCTCGACCGGGAAGGCGAACCCTTCCATGACCCGGAAGCGGATGAAGCCCTGTTCGATGCGCTGCGCCGGCATGTACGCCCTCCTGTCGAACTCGTGGAACTGGACCTCCACATCAACGACACGGCCTTCGCCGACGCGGTCTTCGAACGGCTGATCGCCCTGATGACGTAGGGTCTGTTAATACTAAACCACATATACCCATGCCATTCATTCCATACCAGAAGTGTCTGCAACGCCTTCGCAATCAGGTGACGGCGGGCAAACCGATTATAGGCGCCGGCGCCGGAACCGGCATTTCCGCCAAGTTCGCCGAGCGCGGCGGCGTCGATCTCATCATCATCTATAATTCCGGGCGCTACCGCATGGCGGGCCGGGGCAGCGCGGCGGGCCTGATGGCCTACGGCGACGCGAACGCCATCGTCATGGACATGGCCGGCGAGGTCCTGCCGGTCGTCCAGGATACCCCTGTGCTGGCGGGCGTATGCGGCACCGATCCCTTCCGGCTGATGCCCGTTTTCCTGAAGCAACTCAAGGACGCAGGGTTCGACGGGGTCCAGAACTTCCCTACCGTAGGGGTGATCGACGGGAATTTCCGGCAGATTCTGGAGGAGACGGGCATGAGTTTCGACCTCGAAATCGAGATGATCCGGCTGGCGCACGAACTCGACATGCTCACCTGCCCGTACGCCTTCGACGAAGCCCAGGCCACCGCCCTGACCAAGGCCGGCGCGGATATCGTCGTGGCCCACATGAATACGACGGTGAAGGGATCCATCGGGGTGAATCCCGATACGGCCCCGACACTCGCGGAATCCGCAAAACGCGTACAGGCCATTCACGATGCGGCGAAAGCCGTCAATCCCGATGTGCTCGTGCTATGCCACGGTGGCCCCATCGCCGAACCGGACGATGTGCAGTACATCTTCGACCATACGGAAGGCATCGTCGGGTTCTTCGGCGCATCCAGCGTGGAGCGGCTCGCCACCGAACCGGCCATCGAGGCGCAGGCGAGGCGGTTCAAGGAGCTGGGGATATAGTTTTAAGGACATGGGGTGCACATTTTCAGGAGGCTGCGAAAAATACGCGAATTTAACCAGAGTATTCCTGGAAATATAGACGAATCGTCTACAGGGCCATCACCCGCAGTCCCAAACCGACGGTGCGCCCGTACAGCGGCCCGTATACATAGGTCGTGTCGAAGGATTCGCCGAACGGACGGTCCGGGTCAACGAGCGGCGAGGGCTGGGCATACCCGAACACATTGCGAACCGACCCGTAGACCTGCACGACACCCGACCCGGCAATATCCAAGTCGTACGTAACCTGCACATCGTGCGTGGCGAATGCAGGAGACCATGCCGACCTGGAGAAAGGCGGCGGATATTCGGGAAGTTTCATCGGGCCGGTCAACACGGCCGTGTAGTCGATGGTCCAACGTTTGGAATGCATCCACGTAACGCTTGCATTGCCCTGATAATCAGGAGCGAACTCGATCGGCGAGCGCTGCCCGTATTCTTCCCGAAACACATCCATCGCCGTGAAACCGACCGAATAGCGAAGCGACGGCCTGCCAAAATTCTGCGACAGGGTTGCGGACACCCCGCGTGTCACGGCAAAGCCGTCCAGGTTCGCGTACCGGATCTCACCGGGGACCGAGTAATCGGGCTCTATCTTATTCGAGAAATGCGTATGGAACAGATCCACGCCGAGGGTCAGCGGATTCCCGCCGAACGGCACGATCTGCTCCCCGCTGACCGCAGCACTCCAGGATCGTTCCGGATCCAGATCCTCCAGCACAACGGTCGCGCGCGCCCCGGCGTAGGCGGCATGATCTTCCGTGAACAGATTGACGACCCTGAATCCGGTGCCGGCGTTCAGACGCAACGTCGTGCGATCATAAGGCCGCGCCTTGAAAGCAAGTCTCGGAGAAAATATCCAGCCATGGTCGCGCTGACGATCCACCCGGAGTCCGGAAAGCAGGCGCATGGTCCTTGCAAACGACACTTCGTGTTGCGTGAATACGCCGGGGATCCAGCGTCTGTCGGGGCGATTTTCAAGCAGGCGGCCCGCAGCGTCGAAACGTCCGGTTGACCCGGTATTATCGTCGTAACTGTGTCCGCGCAGGTCCGCGCCGACAAGTACGGACTGGCGGGTTCCGGGCCGGTATTGCCGGGCCAGCCGACCGAAGATGCCGCTCTGACGCGCCCGGTAATACTGGTCTCCGTAATAACTGTCCTGTACATGATCGTTGGCCGCAAACTCCAGCCATGCGCCCCGATCCGGCGTCAGCGCATACATACCGAGCAATTCGGCACGCTCCGTGCGGATGGTTTCGCCATAGTACTCCGTAGATCCGCGCAGCGCGGTATGGAAGCGATCCACGAAAGAACGGGTGCCGCCGAGCCGGTCCTCCGCATAGTAGCGACCGGAAAGACTCAGGCGCTGCCGGCCCTGGCCATCGACTTTCCCGAGTTTCGCAAATAACGAGATGCGCTTGTTCAACGGAATATCCGTGAAGCGGTCACTGTTCTGGTCCACGAAGCGCTGGTTGTATGCGAGCGTCCCCGACAGCAAACCGCTCCAGGAACCCCGCAACGGGACAAAGCCGAAATCCGCCGAGTATTCTCCATGATCGTTGGCGAAGGCGGCGGCGCTGAATCTCGGCGAAACGCGCGGGGACTTCGTGATGATATTGATGACACCCGCGAGCGCTTCCGTTCCGTATAATGTGGACATCGGCCCTTTCACCACTTCCACCTGCCGAATGAGCGCCGGGCTGATACCGTTCAGGCCATACACGGTGGCGAGGCTGCTCATTACAGGCATCCCGTCGATCAGTACGGCGGAGTACGGTCCATCCATCCCGTAGATGCGAATGTTGTTCGTTCCGCACACGCCGCAATCGACCTGCTGGCGCAAACCGTTTACCCGGTCGATCGCCTGCATGATGTTCGAGGTGGGGGTTTTCGCCAGGTAGCTTGACGAAACGACATCGACCTTCACCGGGGAATCCCGGACAAACGTTTCCACAAGCGTGCCGGTAACCACCACACCTTCGTTCTCGATCACGGCCTCCCGGAGCCGGATGGGCTGTTCGAGGTGTTCATCCTCTTCCAGTACAATAACGTACTCGGCGGTTTCGTACCCTACGGCGGAAACAACCAGCGTCCACGTTCCGGCAGGGATTCCTTCAAGGCGGTACGCGCCGTCCGCATCGGCCGCGGCGCCGTACGTTGCGCCCGCCGCCCCCACATGGGCAAACGGAACCGGCAGGCCGCCGGACGTGACAGTGCCCGTAACAAGCGTACGGGCAACGGATCCCTTCGCCGGCGTCTGGGCCGGCGAATCATCGGTCAGTACAGCCAGCGCCGCCAGCACGCACAGGATCGGAACGGTGCGCATGGCGGATCACGGGGTCGATGACGCGATGTGGCGTTCGGCAAGACGCAGCGTGCGTTCCAGCGGACCGGCTTGCGTGAAGCCGCGCAGCGCCGCCACCGTCACCCCGTCCGGAGAAATCACTGCGAATGCAGGAGGCGTCTGCAATCCTTCGGTCCGCGCCCACAGGAAAGCGTGTTGATCCGCAAGGGAACCCGGCTCGGGCCGCTCGGACAGATCCACTTTGGCCGTGACGAACCCGCGCAGCCGGTTTTCCAATCCCGGAAGCACATCGGTCTCCATGCGGTAACAGGGGCCGCACCAAGGAGCGCGCACGTATACGAAGAGAGGTTTGTGTTCTTCGGCGGCTTTCTCGAGGGCTTCGACAAACCCCAGCCACTCGGTCTCCACCCCCTGAGCCGTTGCCTCGACGGTCGGAATCAGAAAAAGGAGTATCGCAGGAACGATCCGCCTGCATACGAACCGGAATAGGGTAGCGCCGAATTGCATTTTAATCGCATAAAAAATTTTTTAGTCATGACTAAAATAATAATTGGATAGGGCAATGTCAAATCAATGAAATCAGCGTATAGCAAGGGGCGGTACACGCCACCGAACCGCAGGTAAGGCGGTTCAAGGAGTTGGGGATATAGAGGGACAACCGTGTCAGCCCCTTTCCACAATCCCCCGTTCGCAGGTGTTTCCCGGGCCCTGCGTTACCTGAAAATACGCATCCCCATGCCCCTCCCGGACAACCGCGTCAGCCCCTTTCCACGATCTCCCGTTCGCGGTCGAGGTCCCGGTGGTAGGCCTCTTCCCTGGTGAATTTCTCCGGATAACGCGCCCGCAGTTTCGCAATGTTGATGCGCTGGACTTCTTCCTGATCGACGCCGAGCGCATCCCGGATCACGGCCATGTACCATTCGAGATCGCCCAACTCCTCGACCAGATTGGGTTTGTCGAGCGTGCCTCCGTAGTAGAGCGCGCGCTTTATGGCGTCCAGCAACTCGCCCGCTTCGGTGGCGAGGCCGATGGCCCCGTGCAGGAGTTCGGGCGATACGGCGCCTTCGTCGCTGCCGTTCCCTATGTGAAACTGCCGGGACAAGGTGCGCAGGGCGTCGGACTGATAACTGGACGAGGAATGAGAGGACATGGCGGTGCTGGTATGGGATGAAACCGGAATGAGCGGTGGATCGGGCAAATGTGGTGAAGGAAACAGGAAATCGGCCCGCTCAACGCACGCCGAGCAGGAGATCGGTAAGCAACTGGTCGATTTTTTCGTAGGCCAGACCCCGGGAAGCCAGTTGGGCCCGGTCAAAGGTATGCGCCCGGAGCGCTTCCGCCGCCTGCCGGGAATAGCCCCCCGCGTACGACGGAAATTCGGCGGAGGCCTGCTGCGCCTCGGCAAGCAACCCCTGGATCGCCTCGTCTTCCGCGAACGCCTGCGCCTTCTCCTTGAGGATCAGATAACTCCTCATGCACCCGCGCGCGAAATCCCTGACCCCCTCGGCATCCTCGGTACGATAGGCATGCGCGTCGAAATGGCGCGGGCCGTCATAGCCGACCTCCTCCAGCAGTTTCACGAGGAAAAACGCGGGCTTGAGGTTGTGTGCGGCGAACCGGAAATCCTGGTCGTAGCGGCCCGGATTCTGATCGTTCAGGTCGATATGGAAAAGCTTGCCCGCATCCCACGCCTGCGCTACGGCATGCGTGAAATTCAGCCCGGCCATGTGTTCGTGGGCCACTTCGGGATTCAGGCCCACCATATCGGGGCGATCCAGCGTACCGATAAATCCCAGCATGGAGCCTACTGTGGGAAAATAGATGTCGCCGCGCGGTTCGTTCGGCTTCGGCTCCAGCGCGAAGCGCAGGTCGTACCCCTGATCCACCGCATATTCGCACAGGAAATTCAGGGCCTCCCGCATCCAGGCCAACGCATCCACCGGGTTCTTCGTGGCGTCGGATTCGGTCCCTTCGCGGCCTCCCCAGAAGACATACGTCGTAGCCCCGCATTCCACGCCGAGATCCATGGCGCGCATCGTCTTGTGGATGGCGTACGCCCGAACCGCCGGGTCGTTGGCGGTGAAAGCTCCGTCCCGGAAGGCCGGGTCCGTGAACAGGTTCGTGGTCGCCATCGGCGCCTTCAGACCCCGCTCGTCGAGCGCCTGTTTGAAGGAGCGCACGATCTCGTCCCGTTCCCGGGCCGTCGCGTCGATAGGCACCAGGTCGTTGTCATGGAAATTGACCCCGTAGGCGCCCACATCGGCCAGCATGTGGACAATTTCGACGGGGGAGAACGGCGCGCGGACGGGCTCTCCGAACGGGTCCCGGCCCACGTTTCCGACGGTCCAGAGGCCGAACGTGAACTTGTTCTCGGGTTGCGGACGATAGGAATCGGACATATTTATTGATCAGAGGAGACAGGAAGCAGGCACTCGGAAAAATTCGTATTTCGAAAGGTACGCCCAGCAGTATTTCGTTTGGCCTGGTTTTTTTCACCCTTTCTCCACCGGTTGTCCACGCACTTATCCACCGCGATGGCGCGTGTTGTGTTTATCGGGCATACAGGAACGGGAAGATAATATGGGCGCATGGCTCAGGGCGCAATCATGAATGGACTTGCGCCGCGCACACAATTTCCGGCGCCGTTATGTTACATTGCACGCGCATCCAATCCCATGCGCCAGCCGCCCATGAACGAAAGCCTTCCCCCACACAAGCCTAAACTACTGGATGGAGAGGAACCGTTCCACGGTCCGGGAACCGGTCAATCCTTAAAACTACTCGACTACTGGAGATGGTCCGGTTCCGGACTTCTGGACAATACCAATCGGGGAATTCTGGCGGAGTTTCTGGTTGCAGCGGCGCTTGATCTACACAAGGAGCCAAGGAAAGAATGGCAGGCGTATGATCTCCGAACAGCATCTGGCAGCACCATTGAGATCAAAAGCTCCGCGTATGTACAGTCGTGGAAACAATCAAAACGATCTGTTATCCAGTTTGGAATTGCCCCTCGCAGCAATTGGGACCCTGAAACCGGAGAATGGAGAGAAGGCCTTAGGCGTTGGGCGGACATCTATGTGTTCTGCGTCTTTCATGGCGAAGAACCGCTCGACCCGCTCGATACGAGCAATTGGGATTTTTATGTCCTTCCTACGGAGGTGCTTGATCGGGAATGCCCAAGGCAAAAAACCATTGGTCTTAATTCTCTTAAGAGGCTGTCTCCACACAAGTGCGGATACGCAAACCTGAAAAAAACGATTGAGGATATCTCACACGCGATCAGGCAAAATCCTTGATCGCTTTATCGTAGAGGTCGCGATACTGCTCAGGTGTGGGATCGACGTTTTTAGGCATCGTTCCACCGGAAAGACAAGGCGCGTTCACGCTCCGCGTCGAGCTCTTCCCGTGTGGCATATTTCCCTTGCTGCAAGAGAACGTTACCGGAAGAATGCTTGGCAACGATCCGTCTATCGGATTCCTGACGGGCCTTTTCCCGTTCTGCCGGACTTGGGGGCAAAGGTGTTAAGGTGAATACGTTTTTCAGAATTGAAAGAGGAGAACGCATGGTGGTACCTGGTTGCATTTCAGGGATAGCCCCTGAGGCATAACATCGGGGTGCGTTGTGGATGGGAATCCCCAATGCTTGCACCATATTACGCAAATCCGCGAAAAAAAATCCGAAAATTGAGTCTTTTGTCCTTCTAACGATGCCCGAATCCGGATAACGGTTCACGGTTACGATGCCTTGATGCAGGATATTTTCTTGATAACGGAAATAACTTGCGTTCGTGGAATTTTCACTGTTTAAGCGTATCGCACACGCAATCAAGCGAAACCCTTGATCGCCTCTACTCCTCCAATCCAATCTCCGCCAGCACCGGCAGATGATCGGACGGGAAGCGGCCGTTGGCGGTCTTGTCCGGAAGGATGCGATGGGCGTATACGCGCACGCCATCGCCGACGAAGATGTAGTCTATTCGGCCCCCGGGCACAATGGCCTCGAAACCATTCCAGGTGGACATCGGCCCTTCGTGAGGCTGCTCCGAAGCATACAGGGCATCGGAAAACGCATCCGCGAGCACAGCGTACGGGGCACTACCCTCTCGCACATTGAAATCCCCCGTGAGCACCACGGGCAGGCTCCCGGTCCCTTCGTCATCCTGTTCTCCCGACTGTGCCGTCGCCAGTTCGTCGAGGCGTTCGACGATCAGTTCCGCGCTGCGGGTCCGGGCCTCCGCTCCCCGGTGATCGAAATGCGTGTTGACCGCCAGAAACGCCTCGTTCGTCTGACGGTCGCGCAGCACCGCCCAGGTGGCGATGCGCTCCAGCGCGGCATCCCATGACCGGCTCCCGGGAATATCCGGCGTTTCGGACAGCCAGAATGTGCCCCACCGCAGGGTATCCACGCGGTCGCGCCGGTAGAAAATCGGGGCGAACTCTCCCTGTTCCATACCATCCTCACGGCCCACCCCCAGCCATGCATAGTCGGGCAGCAGCGCTTCCAGATCGTCAATCTGCCCCTTCAGCGCTTCCTGAAGTCCCGCGACATCCACCGCTTGGGACCGGATCATGTCCGCCACGGCTTCCTTGCGATGGGGCCAGGCGTCCGGCCCGTCTCCCGGGTTGTCGTACCGGATATTGAACGACAGAACGCGAAGCGTATCTCGTGCGCTCCCTTCCGGCCCTACGGGTGTCTCCGGGCTGCATGCCGTCAGCACAAGGCCCGGCAGACTCAGCAAACTCATCAAGAGGGAAAAAACGGGAAGGGTCATGGTGCTGCGGGGTCGGGTTTGTCGGGATGGTGCGACCGGGGGATTCGGACCGCCTGTAATGTACAGATTCCCTGCTGCGGAGGCATCCAGGATATAAGGAAAGAAACAGAACACGAACATGGGCGGCATAGCAGGCAGACAGAGGCGGAAACATGTGGAAACGAACCTGGCGACCACTGACCGCTTCCCGTCGGATCGCACCGCTATACCGATGAGGACGGGTAACGTCGAAAATTCACGCTAACTACACCAAATGCCTACCCATTGTGTATGTACTTTCGCATTCTGGCAAATGCCGTCCGGGCGTGTTGCGCCGCACGTTACCTTGTAACGCCCGTAGCCGTCCCGCCAACTCCTGAAATAACCGGAAACGATCATGTCCGAATACGCTCACCCCGAAGTGCTGGTCAGTACCGATTGGGTACAGAACCATATCGATGACGCCCGCGTGCGCATCGTTGAAGTAGACGTAAATACCGCCTCCTATGACGAAGGACACATCCCGGGCGCCGTTGGTTGGGCGTGGGATACCCAGCTCTGCGATACGGTTCGGCGCGATATCGTCCCGAAAGCCGGGTTTGAGCAGCTCATGGCCGACAGCGGCATCTCCAACGATACCACGGTCGTGCTGTACGGAGACAGCAACAACTGGTTTGCCGCATGGGCTTTCTGGCAAATGAAGATTTACGGACACGCGGATGTGCGGCTGATGAATGGCGGGCGCAGCAAATGGCTGGCCGAAGAGCGCACCTTGTCCACCGATCCCCCGAACCCGGCGGAATCTCATTACACAGCCTCGGATCCGGATCATTCGATCCGGGCGTTTTTGCCGCAGGTCAGCGCAACGCTCGAGGGACAATCCGCTGAACTGGTGGATGTTCGGAGTCCGGCCGAATTCAGCGGCGAACTGCTCGCCCCCGAGGGGCTCCCCGAAACCTGTCAGCGCGGAGGGCATATCCCCGGCGCCGGCAATATCCCTTGGAGCAAGGCGTGCGCCGAGGACGGGACCTTCAAATCCGCCGACGAACTTCGGGAAATCTACGCCAAAGAGGGCATCACAGGCGCCAAACCGATCATCACCTATTGCCGAATCGGCGAACGGTCCAGCCATTCGTGGTTCGCATTGAAATACCTGCTCGGGTATAACGAGGTCATCAACTACGACGGCTCCTGGACCGAGTGGGGAAATCTGGTGGGTGCGCCTGTGGAGAAGGGGTAAAATTCCTTAATCGGGGCGGTTCGCCGCATAGAGGCCCGACACGCTTTCAGGGAAACATCCGCCCGGCTGGCTGGCTGGTTATTAACGTATTTTTATCTAAAAATCGTGAATAAAATCGGTTTTAAGAGTATATTCATGTATAATTTTATATTTACCGTGAATACAATGTGGCGACGACATGGCGATCACCCGACCCATAAAAAACCGTATTCAGGACTTGAAGCGGGCGTACGATACGTTGCGCCAAGGCAAAGAATCGCTGCTGGCCATGATCGACGAAGTGGAGATTCCCGAGACCGTGTACAACTCGAACGCGATCGAGAATTCAACCCTTACGCTCGAGGAGACGGAGCGAATCCTCTTGGAGCAGATGTTGTCCCGCAACGTGTCTGTACGGGAAATCTTCGAGGCGAAAAACCTGGCCAGGGTCATGGAATACAAACGCGCCAAAGCCGGGAACAGCGAGCTGAACAAAGACCTGATACTCCGTTTGCATCGAATGCTCATCGGCGGCATCGACGACAACATCGCCGGACGTTTTCGTCAGCCGGGGGAATACGTGCGGGTGGGGATGCACATTGCGCCCGCGCCCGAACGCGTGGAGCGCATGATGGACGATCTGCTTGTCGAATATTCCAGCGATCTCGGCTCCTACTTCCTTGACAAGATCGCCCGGTTTCATCTCGATTTCGAGACCATTCATCCTTTTTGCGACGGCAACGGCCGCCTGGGGCGCGTACTCATAAATTTTCAACTCATCCAGCTGGGCCTGCCGGGCCTTATTCTTCGCAATGCGGATAAGGAACGGTACTATCAGGCGTTCAGGGAATACGGAAATCGCCAGACGACCAAGGCGATGGAAAATATGCTGGCGGCGGCGCTCGCAGAGTCTCTGCACAAAAGGCTGAGTTATTTGCGGGGAGAGGTCATTATCCGGCTGTCGGATTACATCAGGCGGCATGGGCTTTCAGCGCCTGCGATCACCAACGCCGCCCGTCGCCAGACCATTCCCGCGTTTCGCGAGAAGGGCGTGTGGAAGATCGGAGCGGAATTCGTTTACGGGACTTGATATGCTGGACGCCGCCAGTATCCAGCAACTCCGCATCGACGACGCCCGGAAGGGCGGCAACAGGCTTGCCGTCGAGGATCATGGAGATTTCTTCCTCGCTGAGGGTATTGCCTTCTATAGCCAGCGTGCCGCGAATCGTACGGATGCGATTGATTCGCCGCACCCGTGCGTCGTGCGAGACACCCGCTGCCTCCGCCCGGCCGATCGCTTCGCCGATGCGTTCAACGAGGGAAAGAATGTCCGCGGTGATCGTGAACGGCGGCTTTTCGATCATAAACGATAAAACGCAATCAGGTCCTGGCTATCCGGCGCCCGGGCCCCGACCTGGCGCAACATCGTGGTGACCTGTCCGCGGTGATAGGTGGCGTGATTGACCACATGCTGCAAGGACTGCCAGAAAACGGACTGGGTCGCCTGGCCATCGAGCTCGGTATAGCGAAACTCATGGTCGAGGCCGTCCGGACCGACCTCATCGACGACTCGCCGCACTTCACGCTCCTCCTCGATCCAGCGCGCACGAATATCCTGCACGGTCCCGAAATCCTTCGGGTCGAAAAACTCCGGCAGCGGCTCCCCCTCCCAGCGCAAGCGCCATACCCATTCGGAAAACACGATATGGAGCAACGTGTCCCGAATAGAGGAAAAACTGTTCCCCATATCCTTACGGAAGTGGTCGGGCGCGATCTCCTCGACCGCATCGAGCAGCCGGTCCCGGGCCCAATAGTGATAGTCGAGCAGGGCAAGAAGGGCTTCCAGCGTCATATCGATTACATCCCCCGTAGCGTAGCGACGGGCGCAAGTCCGGTATCCTGAAACATACTCCAGTCAACCCCGGACCTGTTCCTGTGATCCGTTCCGACGAAACGACAACATACCTTCGGGTATGCTTCGTATTTTCCACCGGTCAAAAATGGATGAACCCGAACGCCATGATACGCTTCCGTTGCCTGACGCTTGCCGCCGCATTGTTCTTCGCAGGTTCGGCATTTGCCCAAACGAACGTCTCCGGCACGGTTACCGACGCCGATACCGGGGAGCCCCTTCCCGGCGCGAACGTGATCGTCGAAGGAACGGCAATGGGCGCCTCCACAGACGCGAACGGCCGCTACGCGATCGATGATATTCCGTCGGGCACCCATACGCTGACCGTGTCCTTTGTCGGATACGACGACCTCTCCAGCGTCGTCACCCTCCGCTCCTCGGATGTGACCGCTGATTTCCGCCTTGCGTTTTCAAGCGAAGCGCTCGAAGCGCTGGAGGTATTCGCCTCGCGCGCCGTGGACCGCAAGACCCCCGTCGCCTTCACCAATGTGGACAAGGTGCAGATACAGCGGGAACTCGGATCACGCGACGTACCGCTGGTGCTCAACGTCACGCCGTCCGTGTACGGAACCGCCCAGGGCGGCGGAGCCGGCGACGCCCGCGTAAACGTGCGCGGATTCAACCAGCGCAACGTGGCCATCATGATCAACGGCGTCCCGGTCAACGACATGGAGAATGGCTGGCTCTACTGGTCGAACTGGGACGGCCTCAGCGACGCCACCTCCTCCATCCAGCTCCAGCGCGGCCTGTCCGTCGTCAATCTGGCCACTCCGTCCATCGGCGGCACCCTGAACATCATCACCGATCCGTCGGAGAACACGCGCCAAGTCATGGCCAAACAGGAAGTCGGCAACGATGGCTTCCTGAAATCCACCGTTTCCCTTTCGACGGGCCTGATCGACGGCAAATACGCCTTCACGGTGTCCGGCGTGCGCAAGACCGGAGAAGGTTACTACGACGGCACATGGACCGATGCCTGGGCCTATTACGCCGCGGCGGCCTGGAACGTCAACGACAAGCATCGCCTCGACCTCTATGTCGTGGGCGCTCCCCAGCGTCACGGGCAAAACCTTTACCGCCAGAACATCGCCGCATACGATCACGACTACGCCCGCGAAGTCTTCGAAAAAGACGGGCTGGACCGCGCAACCATCGACGACATCCTGCAAACCTTCCCGGAAGCGGGCCGGCGCTGGAACGAAAACGTGTCTTCGGTTTCCTCGCAATACCGCATGGAGCAGCACGATGGATTCGGAACGGTCAAGCGCATCCGGGCGGGCCAGATCAACGAACGGGAGAATTTCTTCCACAAACCGCAGCTCAACCTGAACCACTACGCGCAACTCTCAGACAAGTCGCTCCTGTCCACCGTGGTCTACTATTCCGGCGGAAAAGGCGGCGGGACCGGCACGAAAGGCTCCATGGAATGGGACTACAGCGGCCCTTCCCGCGTCGTCGATTACGACGCCACGATCGCGAGCAACCGGGAAAACGGGCAATCCCTCGGCATCCTCCGGAACAGCCACAACGTGCAGTGGACGATCGGCGCCATATCGAAATTCAAGCATGCGCCGAACGAACACGTTACGCTCGAGGCGGGGATCGACTGGCGCACCGCAGAAATAGAACACTACCGGACCGTGCGCGACCTGCTCGGTGGAAGCGGCTACCGGCGGTTCGACAGCGATTTCTGGGGAGAGGACGGCAAAGTGCTCCAGCCGGGAGACCGTTTCGACTACAACAACACCAACACCGTTGATTGGATCGGCGGATTCGCACAGGGCGAATACGCCCGGAACGCCCTGACCGCATACGGCATGTTCGGGTACTCCATGGTCAAGTACACCTACAAGGACCTCTTCAAAAATGACGGGTCGGGCAATGCGTTCAAAACGGAGTCGGACCGCATCGGGGGCTACCAGGTCAAGGGCGGCGCCTCCTGGGCTGCAAGCGATCACTTGTCGGTCTTCGCCAACGCGGGCATGGTCTCCAAAGTGCCGATCTTCGACGGAGCCATCGACGACGTCACCGGAACGTTGAACCCGGACCCGCGGAACGAGCAGTTTATGGCCTTCGAAGCGGGCGCCGCGTTCCGTTCCCCGGACCGCAAACTGACCGGAAAACTCAATGCCTACCACACGACCTGGAACGACCGCACCATCACGCGTTTCGTGACGGAACAGGACGGCGACGACGGGCTGATCAACATCAGGGGCCTCCACGCGCTGCACCGGGGCATGGAAGGCGAACTGGCGTACCAGCCGCTGAACATCGTCCGGGCGAACATAGCCGTTTCGCTGGGCAACTGGAAATACACGGACAATGTCTCGGCGGCCTACACGCCGGACCAGTCCGACCCGTCCACCCAGACCCAGGTGAATATCTACGTGAAGGACGTCAAGGTGGGCGACGCGCCCCAGACGCAATTCGTCTACGCCGTGACGCTGTTCCCGGTCGAGGGACTGTACGCGAAGTTCACGGGGCGTTCCTACGCGAATTACTATGCGGATTTCGATCCCACGAGCCGCACGGACCCCGCCCAGGCCGGAGCGCAGGTCTGGAAGACGCCCGCATACAGTGTGTTCGATCTGAACATGGGCTACGACATCCCGCGCGAACTGCTCGGCCTGTCGCGTTTCGATATCCGGGTGCTGGCCAACGTGTTCAACGTGTTCGACAGCTTCTACATCCAGGACGCCACGAACAACTCGCGTTTCAACGCCTATCGCGGAAACGGAAGAGATGCGAACACGGCCGACGACGCGGAAGTCTTCCTCGGCCTGCCGAGAACGTTCAACCTCGGGGTCCGGGTTATTTTCAGGTAGGGGAAATCACGGCTTCCCGGACCCGGAACACCCTCTCCGGACCGGCCTGCCGGGGCCTGTTAACACTATACAGCGGCCTGCCGGCTCAAGCCAGGTCGAAACGATCGAGATTCATCACCTTGTTCCACGCAGCGACGAAGTCGCGCACAAACGCCTGCTGCGCATCGTCGCATGCGTAGACTTCCGCGATGGCGCGGAGCTGGGAGTTCGAACCGAAGACGAGATCGGCGGCGGTGCCCGTCCACTTGAGTTCGCCCGTCTCGCGATCGTGTCCCTCGAACACGTGCCCGGACGCAGAGGACGCCTGCCATGCCGTATCCATGTCGAGCAGGTGGACGAAGAAATCATTGGTCAGCGTCTCGGGCCGCTTCGTGAAGACGCCGTGTTCGGACTGCCCGGCATTTGCGTTCAGGACGCGCAAGCCGCCGACGAGCACCGTCATCTCGGGGGCCGTCAGGGTCAACAACTGCGCCCGGTCCACCAGCAACTCTTCGGCGGAGCGTTCGTGTCCGTTCCCGAGGTAGTTGCGGAACCCGTCTGCGGTCGGTTCCAGCACGGCGAATGAATCCACGTCCGTCTGTTCCTGCCCCGCGTCGGTGCGTCCCGGCGAGAAAGGCACCTGCACGTCGTGTCCGGCATTTTTCGCAGCCAGCTCAACGGCCGC
Organism: Rhodothermales bacterium; assembly: GCA_965117025.1. Lineage (GTDB taxonomy): Bacteria > Bacteroidota > Rhodothermia > Rhodothermales > VXPQ01 > VXPQ01. The sequence goes on along the minus strand of OZ220746.1, from coordinate 1,824,318 downwards.
ACACCCGCCCAGAACGATCATATCTGCGAGCGATACCTTCTCTCCGTCGGACTGCGCGCCGTTGAAGTCCTTTCGGATATCCTCCAGGACTCCCAGCACGGCCTCCAACCGGGCCGGCTGGTTCACTTCCCAGTCCTTCTGCGGCGCGAGGCGAATGCGCGCCCCGTTCGCCCCGCCGCGCTTGTCGCTGCCGCGGAATGTCGAGGCGGACGCCCAGGCGGTCGAAACCAGTTGGGAAATGGACAGGCCCGATTCGAGGATGCTGCTCTTGAGCGCAGCGATGTCCTGCGCATCGATCAACGCATGATCGACGGCAGGCACCGGGTCCTGCCACAAGAGCTGCTCATCGGGAACCTCCGGGCCGAGGTACCGCGAGATCGGGCCCATATCGCGGTGCGTCAGTTTGTACCACGCTCTGGCGAAAGCGTCCGCGAACTCGTCCGGGTTCTCGAAAAAACGCCTCGAAATCGGTTCATAGATCGGGTCCGCCCTCAGGGCGAGGTCCGTCGTCAGCATGACGGGGGGATGCTTCTTCGACGGATCGTGGGCGTCCGGCACCGTGTTCGCGCCGCCGGAGTCCGCCGGAATCCATTGATGCGCCCCCGCGGGGCTCTTCGTCAACTCCCACTCGTACCCGAAAAGGGTCTCGAAGAAGCTGTTGTCCCAGGTCACCGGGGTGGGCGTCCAGGCGCCCTCCAGCCCGCTCGTAATCGCGTCGCCGGCCTTGCCGTTGCCGAAGGTGTTCTTCCAACCGAGGCCCTGCTCTACGATAGCGGCGCCCTCGGGCTCGGGACCGACGTACCGGTCTTCACTGGCGGCGCCGTGGGTCTTGCCGAAGGTGTGTCCTCCGGCGATGAGGGCCACCGTTTCTTCGTCGTTCATCGCCATCCGACCGAACGTCTCCCGAATGTCCCTGCCGGCGGCAACCGGATCTGGCTCGCCGTTCGGGCCCTGCGGATTCACGTAGATGAGGCCCATCTGAACCGCGCCGAGAGGGTTTGCGAGTTCCCTGTCGCCGCTGTAGCGCTCGTCGCCCAGCCACTCGGTCTCGGGCCCCCAGTAGATATCCTCCTCGGGTTCCCAGACATCCTCGCGCCCGCCGGCGAAACCGAACGTCTCGAGCCCCATCGATTCCAGGGCGCAGTTGCCCGCGAGGATCATCAGGTCGGCCCACGAGATTTTCCGGCCATACTTCTGCTTGACCGGCCACAGCAACCGGCGCGCCTTGTCGAGATTCGCGTTGTCGGGCCAACTGTTGAGGGGGGCGAAGCGCTGCGTACCGGAGGCGCCGCCGCCCCGGCCGTCGTGGATGCGGTACGTGCCCGCGCTGTGCCACGCCATCCGAATGAGCAGCGGGCCATAATGGCCGTAATCGGCCGGCCACCACTCCTGGGACGTCGTCATCACCGCTTCGATGTCCTGCTTCACGGCACTCAGGTCCAATGTCCTGAACTCCTCGGCGTAGTTGAACTGCTCGCCCATGGGATCGGACAGCGGGGAGTTCTGGTGGAGCATCTTCAGGTTCAACTGATTCGGCCACCATTGGTGGTTCGCTATCGCGCCCACTGCGGTGTGTCGGTGACCCACTACCGGGCACTTGCCATTGATCGCCATCTTGTCCTCAGTCGTGTCGTGCATGTTCTGCAACCCTTTCTGTTGTTGTCTTGCCCGTTATGTTTTCGCTCGAAGAATACGTTGCAGGCATTTGGCTGTCAAGACACCGGCGGAGACATTCCACGTACACGTTGTCCGGCGGTAAAACGACAGCAAATCGGCGCGGAAGATCGACGCGCCATCGCTGCTCTCAATAAACGAACGGCAGCATCGCATAAGGCACCCGCTGCTTGTATTGTTCCCACAACTCCCCATACTTGGCGCGGCAGCGGCGCTCATCACGTCTCGAACGATGCCACAACAGACTCCCCAGCCACACGGGCAAAAGATAAGGCGCCCAGGAAGCGAACCCGGTGGTAAGGGCAAACGCCAGGTAGATGCATATCTCGCCGGTATAGTTAAGATGTCGTCCAATACCCCAAAATCCGGAAATCAGCAGGCGTCCGTCCAGGGTCTGCGCGGGTTTCCCCCAAATCATGGCGCCAGGATCCCGCTTGAAGCGATGCTTTTGCCCGTTGGCGCCGCGGAAGAGCCAGAAGCCGAAGGCAAACAACAAAACGATCGCGACGGCCGCGAGGGGAGACAACGGCTCCGAGGCATGCACCAGCCACCACCCGGGAAGGCAATAGAAAAACGGCACCAACACATAGTCTCCCCAAACCAATGCCCATCCGAAGCGCTCACTGATCATGTCCCAGGTGTATATCATCCCGCCTTCGAAATGGAAGTAGTTGAGCACGTACGAAAAGGTGAATAGCTGATAGAGCACCATGGCCAGGGTCAACTCGCCGTAGGTTTCGTACTGCACGACCGCAAACGACACGTTGAACAGCGCCAGACCGATCAGGGAAGGGCGGTAACTGAAAAGCTTCAAATCCACTCCGAGAAAAGTCGGATTGAATTCCGAGCCCATCAGGAAACTTCGCCAATTGCCCGGCGATGCATCCTGAGTCCGTGCTCTTCGGAAGTACAGCCAGACGGAAAAAGCAAATGCGAATGCGTTTGCCGCCACGAACAGCGCGGTAAAATGGGTATGCAGCACCGAAAGAGAAAACAAGCCGGAGACCTGGGCAAGACATCCCCCGATCATCGTGATCAGGAATAAGGCAAGGCCGTTGAGCTTGTAGGTGCGCGATCGCCCCTCTATCTGCGGCCCTGTAACCCGATGTCCGGGCAGGAGCTTCGAACCCAGAAAAAAAACGACGACGAACGCCAACAGCATTGCGACCGCCTCCAGCACGGTGCGGACCGATAGCGTGGACCACAAGAAGTACGATTCAGGCACTGGCATTTTCACCCTTCGTCTCGCGCGCCAGATACTCCAATCACGTACGCACAGTCACTTTTCGAAAAGCCCGCGCCACTGGACTGACCGTGATGGAAGAAACCAATATACCATGCTTACACAAGTCTTGTCGCATTCTGCGCGAATCCCCCGCCGAGCGCAATCCGGTGCACAATACTCGCCATCATTGCGCCATCCCCCTCCCGAATTTTCCCGTCCGAGCCGGGTTACACCTTCCCGGCCAGCGTGTCTATACACACATGAGGACGCTTATTTGCATCATTGTCACCCTGCTGGCGCTTGCCGCCGCCCCGCCCGCCGCCGGGCAGATGGTTGCCGACACCACATTCAGTTGGCGGGGATACCGCAACGTTTCGACCTGCCGCGTGCGCATCTACCGCTCGGCCCCAAAGGCCGCGCGCCCCATGACCGTAGTCCTCGACGAACTCGCCGAGAACCGGGGACGCTCCACGCTCGACGATGCGCCGCACCTCGCGGAAATGCTGTCGCGGAGTTTCCCGGTACGGCCGGACTCGGCCTTCTGGATTTTCCGTTGGGGATCGTTCAGCTTCCCCGGGGCGACCCCGGATAAAAAGGAAATCTACCTCCGCGCCACGTTCCGCCGAAGCAAAAGCGGGGCGCTGGGACCGCCCTCCTGGCGCCTGATCGACCGGGCCGCCGTAAGCGAATACACGGACCGGGCCTATCGATAGATCATGAACCGGGCCGGTGACAAGGAAGCACCTTGAACAAAGCCCTGTGGTCGCACATTTTCAGGGAACGTAGGGCCCGAGAAACGCCTGCGAACCCGTAGAATGCCGCACGTTTACGTTACGTGAAAATGTGCGACCACAGGGCCTTAAGGTCACCGCCTTACGGGCCCAGACGTTCCACATGCCACACGCCCGCCTCGTCGAGCCGGTACGCCAGACGGTCATGCAGGCGATTCGGACGGCCCTGCCAGAACTCCAGCGCGTGAGGCCGCAGAAGATACCCGCCCCACTCTTCGGGGCAGGGCACCTCGCGCCCTTCGTACTTCTTCCGCGCCGCTTCCACGGCGGCCAATAGCGCCGCGCGGTCCGCAAGGGGACGACTCTGTACGGAAGCCACTGCGGCCAGTTGACTCTCCCGCGGCCTCGATGCAAAATACGCCTCCGAAGCAGCCCGATCCGTTCGCTCCGTCCGCCCCTCGACACGCACCTGACGGTCCAGTTCATCCCACCAGAACGTCAACGACGCCCACGGATTTGCCTCCAGGTCACACGCCTTGCGGCTGCCGTAATTCGTGTAAAAGACGAAGCCCTGCCGGTCATATCCCTTCAGAAGTACGATCCGGCCGGAAGGACGGCCCCGGGCATCGACCGTACCGAGTGACATTGCATTCGGATCACGGCTCTTTGCGTGCGCGGCTTGCACCGCCTCCTCGAACCACGCCCTGAACAACGCCATCGGATCGTTACCGATCGCCTCGAAGCTTTCCCCGCGATATTCGCGTCTCAGCCCGCTTACATCCATTTCTTGAATCTTGTATGGTTGGACGTGTAAACCCGGATCCCTGGCCGCCCCGAAAGGTAAAGGATGCAACATTGAACGACCGGTCGGGAAATAGGAGCCCGAATCGCTGCACTACGTACGATCGCATGCACGGCGCCTCGACAGGAAGAGCGCCCGCGCTCCGTTTTTCCGGTCATTCTGCGCACCGTATCCGCCACGCATTTCGATAGTGCATACTACGCCCGATGCGTCTTCCCTATTTTCTGGCACGCCGCTTCGTTGCGGGAGAATCATTCCAGGAAGCACTCCCTGTTATTCGCACCCTGAACCACAAGGGCCTGAGCGTCACCCTCGACCTCCTGGGCGAACACGTCACAAAACAGAAGGTTGCCGAGACGAGCCGGGATGCGTATATACGCCTCGTCCGCATCATTGCCAGGGAGCGGGCCCGGGGCGCCATGCAGGCCGGCATATCCATCAAACTCTCGATGATCGGCCAGAAAATCGACGAAGACTACTGCTTGAAAAACCTGCGCATGCTGCTTGAAGCGGCAAAAGAGTGCAATGTGTTCATCCGTCTCGACATGGAAGGCAGCGATGCCACGGTGTCCACGATATCTCTCTTCGAGGAAACCTTCCCCGAATACCCCGATCATGTGGGGATCGTGCTGCAAGCGTACCTGAAGCGCACGGAACGCGATGTGGAACGCATGTGTGCACTAAAGGCCCAGGTCCGGCTGTGCAAGGGCGCCTACAAGGAACCTTCGGAGATCGCCTGGCAGAATATGGACATTATCCGTGAGCACTTCATGGCCTGCGCACAGGAACTCATCGCGCACGGGCGGTATCCCGGCATCGCTACGCACGACGACAAGCTGATTTCCGCCACGAAAATCTTTGTCGCGAATCGCGGCATAGACCGGGACCGGTTCGAATTCCAGATGCTCTACGGCATACGCCCGCAAACCCAGGAACAGATCGTAAACCAGGGATACGGCATGAGAGTCTACGTACCCTTCGGTACGCAATGGGCGCCGTATTTCACCCGGCGGCTGCGCGAACGGAAAGAAAACGTGTGGTTCGTGCTGCGGAATCTTGTCCGCACATAGCCCTGCGGAACACCGCGACGCGCTTGCCCGCTTCGCCGGCCCCGATCAGGGCCTAGCGGACCCGCAGCCGCTGCCCCGACCTGAGCGCATCGGACGTCAACCCGTTCATGGACCTGATCCGGTCGATGCTCACGCCGTATTTCCGGGAAATGCTCCAAAGATTTTCGCCCCGCATCACGGTATGATACACCGGTCCTTCCGCACCGCCTCCCGGCGAGGCGCCCTCTCCGAACGACCCGTTTCCACCGCCCGAGGCATCGCCCGGCATGCTTCCGGAAAGCCCGGACGCTTCTGCAAGACCCGTTGGTTTTTGCTCTGTCGAGGTAAGCTCGTTCGAAACGGATATCACACCCGGTATGCGCGCCGCCACCTCGGCAGCACGGTCACGCTGCGCCCAGGTATCCACATGACCGCGCAGGATAACGTGCCCGGCTACCGCCGCCGGGTCGAATCGGTGCGCCCGCAGATCGCGCGTATCCACAAGCGCCAGTCGCACCTTCGCGGCCAGCGACGCATCACTTATTTTCCCGGAAACCGACCGGCTTTCGCCCGCATAACCACCCGCCGAAGACGCTCCTTCAGCACTCTCGACGGTTGCATCCATCATCGTTTCAGGCGTCTCGCCCGCACCGGCAGTCTCCTCCACACCGGGGGACGGCGCAATCGCCTCTTCCCCGGGCGCCGGATTGCTTGTGCAACCGGAAGAAAACAGCAGTCCGCAGCACAGCACACTCAGGGTGAACCCTCCCGGCGCTATCCAATGTGATGGTGCCCGGGACATCTTACGCAGGCTCCCCGTCTCCGGAAGTCTCGGCATGTTCCGCAAACCAGCGTTCCGCATCGATGGCCGCCATACACCCTGTGCCGGCGGCCGTGACCGCCTGCCGGTATACATGATCCTGTGCATCGCCGCATGCGAACACGCCGGCGATATTCGTATATGTGGATTTGCCTTCCGTCAGGATATACCCCTGCGAATCCATGTCGAGCCACCCCTTGAACACCTCGGTGTTGGGCGTATGCCCGATGGCCACGAAGAATCCACCCACCGCCAGTTCGGAGACCGCGTCCGTTTGCCTGTTGCGCAAGGTGAGGCCTGTCACCTCATCGTCACCCAGCACATCCTCCACCACCGTGTTCCAGATAAACTCGATCTTTTCGTTTGCGAACGCCCGGTCCTGCATGATCTTCGAGGCGCGCAGGCTGTCCCGGCGGTGAATGACATATACCTTCGACGCAAAGCGGGTCAGAAACAGGGCTTCCTCCATGGCAGAGTCGCCGCCTCCGGCGACGGCCACCACCACATTGCGGAAAAACGCCCCGTCGCAGGTCGCGCAGGACGATACGCCGTGCCCCAGCAGGCGCTTCTCGTTTTCGAGGCCCAGATACCGTGCGGAAGCTCCCGTGGATATGATAACCGTTTCCGCCAGTATGGGCGTTTCCCCATCCACGAGCAACCGGAACGGACGCTGCGATAAATCCACTGCGTTCACCGTGCCGTAGCGAAGATCGGCTCCGAACCGGGCGGCCTGCCCGTCGAACAGTTGCATCATGTCGGGCCCCAGTACGCCCTCGGGGAAACCCGGATAATTCTCCACGTCCGTTGTGGTCATCAACTGACCGCCGGGCTCGGGTCCCTGAAACACGACCGGTTCGAGATTCGCGCGGGCCGCATACAGGGCGGCTGTCAGTCCGGCAGGTCCCGTGCCGACAATAACCACGTTCCGGCGCTCCGCCCCGGAGAAATCGATCCCGTCGAAAGCGGACATATCCGGTACGGCGCGCTCGGTCATGGGAAAAGAGTGATCGGGGCGATCAGGAAAAGGAAGGGCGAAAAAAACCGTCAGACAGCTTGCGCAACCAGCGCATCAAGCCGGTCAACCAGATCCTTTTTGGGAGAAACCCCGACCAGTTGATCTGCAACCTGCCCGTCCTTGAAAAACAGCAGGGTCGGAATCGACCGGATCCCGTACTGCATCGGTGTTTCCGTATTGTGATCGACATCCATCTTGACCACCTTCGCGCGCCCGGCGAACTCCCCGGCCAGTTCCTCGACCACCGGGGCAATCATACGGCACGGGCCGCACCAGGCAGCCCAGAAATCCACAAGCACCGGCACGTCGGAGTCGAGTACTTCCTCCTTGAAACTGCCGTCCGTAACCGCCAGCGGAGTATGCGTATTCATGTTGTTTCTCCAGAATTTGGGACGAAATAAGGGTGGGTGCAATGCCGGGGGCGCGTTGCATAGCATACTACAAAAAAGGAGCGCGTTGGTTTCCCTGCCCCGCCGCCGCGCCTACCAGGGTCTGTTAGCACTATGCAGCGATGCTCTGTTCCGTCAGGCACGGCGTCAATCAAGGCGCGAGGAGTGAAATTTGGTGGCTCCAAATGAGCAACGAGCAACGAAGAGTGACGCCGTGACCGGCGGAACCCGAAGGGCGGGGCCTGTTTTCCTACCATGCGGCGTTGCCGCTCGCTTATGTGGCTGGGCCACACTGCGCTCGCGGCGCCTGGCCTGACAGGAAAACAGGCCCCGCAGAGCGCCGCTGCATAGTGCTAACAGACCCTAATTCATATAGCCGGGTATGGTGTGGTCGTACGGGCGGCGAAGGTCCTCTGCGGACAGGTCAATAACCGGCTCGCCGTCCAGAAGAATCGTCAGATTTCCGGGGCGCACCATGCCCAGCCGCGTAAGACGAACCGGCATTTCTCCAATGGCGCGTTCGATCTCGACGGCTCGTCCCGCGGAGGCACTGAATACGATGCGGGATTGCGCCTCGCCGAACAACACCGCGTCCCGCCGCATCCCCGGTGCGGCCAGATCGATCTCCGCACCAGCGGTTTCCGCATAAAGCACGCACTCGGCCAGCGCCACGGCCAGCCCCCCGTCGGAGACGTCGTGCGCACTGCGCACCAGGCCTGCCTTTATGAGGTGGAGCATCGCCTCCTGCACCGCCGCTTCCTCTTTCAGGAGCATATACGGAGCGCCGCCGCGCACCAGCCCGTGCCGGCGCACCAGATACTCGGAACCGTTGATGTCTTCCCGGTGCGCCCAGCCTGCCGGACTGAGCAGATACACCGCATCGCCGGCCTCCCGGAACGGCGCGGTAACGATACCGGTCTCGATATCGTCCACGATGCCCAGCATGCCGATCGTGGGAGTAGGGTAGACCGCCCCTTCCGGATTTTCGTTGTAGAAGGAGACGTTGCCGCCTGTCACCGGCGTGCCGAATACCCGGCAGGCGTCGCCCATGCCCCCGACCGCCTCCACAAAAGCCCAGTAGACCTCCGGCTTGTACGGATTGCCGAAATTCAGACAGTTCGTGATAGCTACCGGCTTGCCTCCGGCGCACACCACGTTCCGGGCCGCCTCCGCCACAGCGATGCGGCCGCCCTGGCGCGGGTCGAGATACACATACCGTCCGTTGCAGTCGGTCTTGACGGCCAGTCCCTTGTTTGTGCCCTTGATACGCACCACCGCAGCATCGCTCGGTCCCGGACCTGCCAGCGTGTTCGTCCGCACCATCGTATCGTACTGCTCGAATACCCAGCGTTTCGAGGCGATATTCGGAGAACCGAGCAGGTCGAGCAGCACCGGACCGGCGTCGCGAACCGATACATCGGGCACATCGGCAAGGTCCAGCGCGATATCGTCGAGCCGGGCAGGGCGGCGCGTTTCCCGGTGATACACGGGCGCTCCGCCTCCCAGCACAAGATGATCGGCTTCCACATCCGCAACCAGCGCGCCGTGCCAGAAAATCTTTACGCGGGGCTCGTCAATAACCTCCCCTATACATTCCGCATGCAGGTCCCATTTGCGGAAAATGGTCTCAATCTCATCCTCCCGGCCTTGCTCGCACACAAGCAGCATCCGCTCCTGGCTCTCCGAAAGCATGATCTCGTAGGGGGTCATGCCCTCTTCGCGCTGCGGCACCTTGTCCACATGCACAATCATGCCACACCCGCCTTTCGCGCTCATTTCAGAAGAGGAACAGGTAAGTCCGGCGGCTCCCATATCCTGAATACCTACGATCGCCCCGCTGGCGATGGCCTCCAGCGTGGCCTCCAGCAAAAGTTTTTCGGTGAACGGATCGCCCACCTGCACGCTGGGGCGCTTCGCCTCGCTCCCCTCCGCAATTTCCTCGGAGGCGAAGGTAGCGCCATGAATACCGTCCCGCCCGGTCGAGGACCCCACGATATACACCGGATTCCCCACCCCCTCGGCAATGGCCGAAGCGGTTTGTCCGATTTTCGCCACCCCCACGCTCATGGCGTTGACAAGAGGATTCCCCTCATAGGACGGATCGAAATACACCTCGCCGGCCACGGTGGGCACACCGAAGGAATTGCCGTAGTCCCCGATTCCGCGCACCACCCCGTCAAAGAGATAGCGCACGCGGGGATTGTCCAGTGCACCGAACCGGAGCGAATTGAGAGAACAAATGGGCCGGGCGCCCATCGTGAAGATATCGCGCTGGATACCGCCCACACCGGTAGCGGCCCCCTGGTAGGGCTCCACTGCCGACGGGTGATTGTGCGATTCGATTTTGAACGCGACCGCAAGACCGTCTCCGATATCCACGAGACCGGCGTTTTCTTCTCCGGCTTCTGCGAGAAGCGCTTCGCCCTCGCGAGGCAGCGTCTTCAGCAGCGCAATGGAGTTCTTGTAGGAACAGTGTTCGCTCCACATAACGGAATAAATACCCAACTCGACAAAGGTCGGCGTACGACCGAGTTTATCGAGAATCCATCCATATTCCTCGTCCGTCAATCCATGATCCCGGGCCATTTCTATGGTGACTTCCGGGGTTGTGTCCGGCTGATCCGGCCTTGTTTCCGCCATGCCTTCGTGAATGGGTAATACGTCTCTACTATGCCCGTTGAAATATAGGCCGCAGGCAACCGGTTTCATATGGAGAAATCGTTACTTCAACGTAACATGGGATACGCTGATTATTCGTTTTTCCCCCGATTCCGTGGTATACTGGAATGCAAACAGGTCCCGAGGCAACCCGGCAACCCCATGCTGAAGATTATCCCGAACATCCCGGTGGCAGATCTTGAACGCTCCGTCGAGTTTTACCTGGATGTTCTCGGCTTCGAGATGGTCAACATACGGGGGCGCGGCGAAATGGCGCGAGCGCACCTGCGCAGGGGCGGGGCAGAGATCATCTTCCGTTCCTGCGACCCGGAGGCGCCGCTCCCGTTTCCCGACCCGTTCCTGAAGAATCAGCTCATTCTGCACATTCAGGTGAACGACATCCTCGCCTTGTACGACCGTATCAAGGAGAGTCGGGTGGAAGTGGTTCAGGCGCTCGAGCCCACGCTGTTCGGGGCCGCCCAATTCATGATTCGCGACATCGACGGACGCATCATTTCCTTCGACCAACCGGGAAGCGTGCAGGGATAGCCCTGCCGGGAATACGCACCGGTAAGGGGGATAAACGGGCAGATGCGCTATGGTGCGGATTCCATCCCGCTACCCGATGTGCATCTGCAATTCCTCGCGCCGGTGCTTCTGGCGCAGTTTGCGCAGCGCTTTTTCCTTGATCTGGCGAACGCGCTCGCGGGTCAGGTCGAAGCGCTGGCCTATTTCTTCGAGCGTCAGGGGATGCTCGCGCCCGATCCCGAAATAAAGGCGGGTAATTTCCGCTTCACGTTCCTGCAACAGTCCCAGCGCACATTCGATATCGATTTTGATGGATTCTTCCAGAAGGGTTTCGTCGGGGGAAATGTCTTCGTCGTCAGAAAATATATCCAGTAAACTATTGTCGTCGTCCTCATTGAACGGGGCATCCATCGAGAGGTGGCGCCCCGTATGCTGCATAGCCTCCCGAACCTTGTGGACATCGATCTCGAGCTCCTCGGCCAATTCCTCGATGTTCGGCGCTCGTTCGTGCTCCTGCGAGAGCCGGGCGCTGGTCTTGCGAATCTTCGAGATCGTGCCGATCCGGTTCAGCGGCAAGCGTACTACGCGGCTTTGTTCGGCCAGGGCCTGCAGAATGGCCTGGCGAATCCACCAGACAGCATAGGAGATAAACTTGAATCCGCGGGTCTCGTCGAACCGCTGGGCTGCCTTGATGAGCCCGTAATTACCTTCGTTGATCAGGTCGGCGAGGGACAATCCCTGTCCCTGATATTTTTTGGCCACGGAGACGACGAAGCGCAGATTCGCACGGGTCAGTTTGTGCAATGCTTCCTGATCTCCACCATGGATGCGCTGGGCCAGATATACCTCTTCATCCGGTTCAAGAAGCGGGATGCGACCGATCTCCTGGAGATACTGGTCCAGCATCCGCTGCTGACGGGGGACATACATAGGTCAGGCTGGGGTTGTAGCGGTAGTGCGGAATGGTTTGCCGTTTACTTGAAAAAACCTGGGCGAAGCACCGTGTGCGCCACAAGGCCGGAAAAGCATTGGCCTCCCTGGCGCCACACCGTATCGAGTCGGTTACAATCCATGCCTGCAAACAAAAAAAGTTCCGGATATTTCCCGATTTCGACGCGAAAGGCGCGTTCGTTACAAGATGCGTACATCATTGAATACGGAAATCCTACCGGCGTTCCCCGGCATGGGTTTCCGAATTGAGCAAAGCAATCACAGCGTCGGCGATCTTGCGATCCTCGCTCATGCGCGGCACTTTGGTTTGCCCGCTCACCTTCTCCCGCGTTTCCCGGAACCACGCATGAAACGTTCCCGGAGGCAAAGCCACCACATCAGGGCGCTCGAACGCCTGCGCCTCGCGGCGAATCCGGTAGTGCCGGTTAAACTCGTTGAGGTACCCATCTATTTCGTCCGAAAAACGATCCATACTGTCCGGCAGTCGTTCGAACTCCACCAGCCACTGGTGAGACGGGGGGCGATCCGTTCCGGGGGGATTCGGAGCTACATGAAAATCACGCACGTGCGCGCCCGTACGCTCGCAGGCAACGCGTAACGCATGGCGCGCTTCCTCGCCGAAAACAGCTTCTCCGTACTTGTCTATCATTTCACTCGTACGTCCCGCCACAAAGATTTTATGCGGAGAGGTATCCGTGAAGCGCACAACATCCCCGACGGGGTAGCTCCAGAGCCCGCTGCATGTGGAAACGAAAAGACCGTACCGTACACCGGCTTCCACCTCGCCGATCGTATATCGACGCGCATTCGGATCGTTGATTTCGTCCATCCGGACAAATTCGAAAAATACCCCGTTGTCGAGGTGCAGGAGCATGGCCGGATCGTTCGCGTCGTCCTGAAAGGAGAAAAATCCTTCCGAGGCGCCATACACCTCCAGAAACCGCAGTTTCGGCGAGGCGATCTTCTCCTGGAGCAATTCCCGGTAGGAACTCAGCGCCACGCCTCCCGCAATGAACACCTGCAACCGGGGCCATACGTCGGCGACCGTTCTGGCGTTGGAACCGAACCGCTTGCGATGCTGGCGGATGAGTTCATCGAAAAAAACCACAGACCATGACGGAACCATGATCAGACACCGCACATCCTTCCCTACCGTCCTCCGGGCGATCTCGCGCAACTTTTCTTCCCAGTTCGGCAGAAAGGCTACCTCGTTCGGGACAGCCTGAAGAATATGCCGGTACAAAAAAGGCGTATGTTCGGCCTGAAGCCCACTGACTTCCCCGATTTTCATCCCGGGATAGGCCGGGTCTTCTTCAATGCGGCCGGGCAGCACAACGTGTTTGCCCAGCAGGTACCCGACATTGCCCGTCCGGGCCAGATACGTGATCCCGACAGAGAGCGTAAAACGGCGATTCGCAGCAAGCATTTCCGCACTCACCGGGATGATCTTTCCGGTGGAGGTCGTCCCGCTCGACACCGCGAAGTGCCTGAATGCGCCGGGCCATATAACATCCCGCGCGCCGCCCCGGATACGACGTATGTCCTCCTCGAAGTCGCTGTAGGTATGGAGCGGAACGCGGGCCTGATAGGCCGCAACCACATCCCGGGCGCGGGCTATCTCGCCGAATCCGTACCGGCGGCCCCACTCTGTGCCGGCGGCCTGCTGCAAGAGGCCTCGCAACAGAGTATGTTGCACATGCACCGGGTCTTTTAAAAACCCTTCCACTTTCGCAAGTGTTCGTGAGGGAAGCCGAACCGCCGGTTTTTCAGCAGCATTTGGAGAACGGTGTGATTCGGCACCGTTTGCGCCGGACAAAGTAAACATACTTATACTTAGGACAACGTCCGAAACAGGTCTTTATGTTCGAAACACACCCGGCAAAAACGATATCCGATCCCGATGCGTTCCTTTTGCGCGTATGCGGGGATACGCTGGATTGTACGCCAGGGATGGCCTCCGGGGCACATGTTATGGGCATTCTGAACGTAACCCCGGATTCGTTTTCGGACGGCGGAACGTACACCTCCGTGCCGGCGGCTTTGCGTCGCGTCGAGGAAATGCTCGACGAAGGTGCTTCACTCATCGACATAGGCGGGGAATCGTCCCGTCCGCGCGGCACGGTATATGGCGAAGGGGCCTCCGCCGTTCCAATCCGTGAAGAAATAAATCGGGTACTTCCGGTCGTGGACGCCGTAGTCCATCGCTTTCCCGAAGCTATTCTATCCATCGACACCTGGAAGCCGGAAGTGGCGGAGGCAGCGCTCGCGGCGGGCGCGCACATTATCAACGATGTCACCGGACTTCGATATACCGGGGAAACGGCAAGCGTAGCAGCCGGGTACAATGCCCCGCTCGTCCTCATGCACTCGATCGGCAAACCGGGTGCTATGCCGGCCCGGCACGAGTATACGGATGTCGTGCGCGAAGTCACGACTTCGCTGGCCGCGAGCGTAGAACGGGCAGAAGCGGCAGGAGTACGGCACATTGTGATCGATCCGGGTTTCGGCTTCGGGAAACACCATGAAGAAAACCTGCAACTGCTTGGCGCGCTGGGAGATATATTGGAGTTAGGACGCCCGGTCATGATCGGCGTATCGCGGAAAAGCACTATCGGGGCAATCCTCGGCACACCCGACAACCCTGCCCCCATCGGGGAACGGCTCTTCGGATCCCTCGGAGCCGCAGCGATCGGGGTCCTGCGGGGTGCCTCCATCGTACGTACCCATGATGTACGCCCCACTGTAGAATTGCTCAGAGGTATGCGCGCTGCCCTGTATGCATAAGCCACCCCGGAATGCGATAACATTGTGCAGATAACCGACTGGATCATACCGCTCCGCATCGTCGATTTCGTTGAAATCGCAGCAGTGTCGTACATCCTGTACAAGCTCTACCGGTTCATGCGGGGTACGATCGCCTTGCAGATATTGATCGGGCTCATTGCGTTGTACGTCGTACAGGTGATCGTGACCGCAGTAGACATGACCATGCTTCCGGCCCTCTTTTCGTCGATTGGCGAGGTGGCCGTACTGGCAGTCATTATTCTGTTTCAGCCGGAAATACGGCGTGTACTGCTCTTGCTGGGACGTAATCCGCTGGTAAGACGCTTCGTCCGTTCGCCCACACGGGAAAAAACGATGCTGGAAGTCATTGCCGCCGTGGAGAAAATGAGCGAGGACCGTGTGGGCGCCTTGATCGCATTCGAACGCTCTTCGGGTCTGCGAAACTACACCGAAACGGGCATCGGCATCGAGGGAAATATCTCGCGCGACTTACTGGTCACGATCTTTCAGGGGCAAAATCCTCTCCATGACGGGGCCGTCATCATAAGTGGTCACCGCGTCGAAGCTGCGCGATGTATCCTGCCGGTTTCGAGCAACATAAAACCGGGCACGCCCATGGGGTTGCGCCACCGCGCAGCCATCGGTCTCTCCGAACAGACAGATGCGTTTGTCATCGTCGTTTCCGAAGAAACGGGCGCCATTTCCGTATCGGTGGATGGCGAATTGCGACAAAACCTGTCTGTCAACGACCTGCGTACAAGCCTCGACAAGGCATTTACCCAGAGCCCCGACCATGAACCAGCCCATGTCGAGACGTAATCATGCTACGTGACGGCGTATTCGACCGGCGACGGCAGCGGCTCGTAGACAAGATGCGGAAGAACGGTATTGCCGACGAGCGCGTGCTGGCCGCCATTGGCTCGGTGCATCGGCACCGGTTTGTGGAAGGGGCGTTCAGGCCGCGCGCATACGAAGACGAAGCGCTGCCGATCGGCATGAAGCAAACCATATCGCAGCCCTTTACGGTAGCATATCAGACCATGCTGCTGAACCCGTGTCCGGGAGATCGGATTCTCGAAATCGGCACCGGAAGCGGGTATCAGGCGGCCGTACTCTGTGAAATGGGCGCCCGCGTATTTTCCATCGAGCGCCATAAGCCGCTACTGGCTCGTACGCGCAGCATTCTTGAATCGCTGGGATACCGGGTCGTGCTCAGAGCAGGCGACGGCACCCTGGGGTGGGTATCCCAGGCCCCTTTCGATGGCATTGTGGTCACTGCCGGCGCATCGGAAACGCCGGAAGCACTCCTCCGACAACTTCGCATCGAAGGAGAAGACGACAAGCCGGCCGGTCGGCTGGTAATACCTGTCGGTGACCGCCGCACACAGACCATGAACCTGTACAGGCGTCTCGGTGAAGACGAGTACGAGCGGACAGCCAGCAGGAATTTCAAGTTCGTCCCGCTGATCGGGGAGCAGGGAGGACTATAGGCCCCGCAGAGCACCGCTGCATAGTGTTAACAGGCCCTACTCGACGATGGTGCACATGCCGGAGTCAAAGGCCTGCCGAAGCGCCTCCGTGGCTTCCCCGCGAAGGGCTTCCGCACTCGCATTCCCCTCATGCAGCAGGGCAATACCTATGCTCACCCCATCTTCCAGCAGCCCGGAATAACTGAGCATATCCTGCTGAAACCGGATCGCCCACTGCTCTACGGCTACCCCCTCTTCCCTGAAAAACACGCCGAACATAAGTTCGCCGAACCGCTCGACGCGAGCGCCCTGAACGGTCTCTCGCAGCCTCTGCACCAACAGGCTCTCGGCTTGCATGATCACCCGCTTGCCTCCTTCGTCGGCCACCTCCTCGGCGCGATTCAAGTAAACGAGAGCCAGTGCAAGGGGTGTACCCTGATCACGCGCCTGCGCTATCTCTTCGTCGATGATTTCACTCCGCGGACGAACATCCTCTTGCGATTCCTGCAACAGTTCGTCGCAGATCCCCATCTCGAGAATGTTTCCCAGAAGGAGGGCGAAATGGGTGGACAGTAACCGTTTCTCTTCGGAATCGAGTATGTGCTCGCGCATCGCATCGGCAAGCAGTACGTATTGGGCCAGCGACGAAGGGGCCGGAACGGGTAAAAGAACTACTTCCTTGACCGCAACCCGTTGCCGGTAATACCCGCACACATTCCCTGAAAGCTGGTCTTCGGATGCACGGAGCACATGCAGCCCGGGCTGCCGATGCTCCCATGGCAAGAGAGGGGTTTTCGATACAAAAAGGCCGTTACCGCGGGCGTTGCCGTTGAGACTGACGATGGCCTCGATATGGTATTGCGACGCTCTTTTCGGCTGCCTCAACAGGCAAACCGTATTGGCCCGGGTAATGGCGCGATACGCCTGTAAATAGGGAAGGAGTACTTCGCGCAGCGATTTGTGCGCCGACTCGTTGACGGATATCCGAACGCTCTGCGTCTGCTCCTGAATGGAAAAATCCAGAGTGCCCTGTATGGGTGCGGAAACCCGGGCGCCGTTCGTCTTCGCGGAGCCATTCGTCGCGGACGCCGCCGATCCATTTTCCGAAGCGACTTCCGCTAAAGAACCTGCTTCATTCTCTGCGGATCCGTCGGCATAACCTATCGGGCGGATATCAAGAATGCCGAGCGAAGCAAGAGCCCTTTTCTTGTCCTCTTCTCCTTCCTCTTCCTCCTCCAGGGCATCGGATGTGATATCGGGGAGAGGTTCCGACTTCGCCTTATACTTGTTGCGCCGCTGATGTCGACGCACGAAATGAACGATCGCCATAACAAGGGCGATACTGAGCGAAGCACCTGCCGCTACGAACAGTAAAGGTTGTTCAATGACCAACGCCAGCACAGCGGCCACCACCGCCACGATGACAAAAAGAACTCGAAACATATCCTGTCATATACTGCCAGTGAACAGGGGAATGAAAACGAGGCAGATACGGCACCGTATTGGGTGGATACAAAATGCCATCAGTAAAATCTACGCAACGGTATAGATAATATCAACAAATCTTAAAATCGTTCAATTGTTTACGGGGCGCCCTGAAAATGCTGCACAAATCGGCTTCACCGCGTCATCGATGCCAGAGAAAAGCATGAACCGCTTCATTGCTAATGCAATGCTATGTTTCCTATCACCTTGCGAAATGCAAAGCGAGAACCAATCCATCCAAGCACCATGCCGCATACCATCAGTCCACCGAACGCGAAAAGGAGAAAGGCATTCGAAAACGTGCTCGTTTGCGGGAGATAATTCTGAGCCAGCACATACAACCCCCAGAGCAAGAGCGTGGCAAGAAGTCCGGACACAATACCCTGCACGACACCTTCCACCACAAACGGCCGGCGAATAAAGCGCTCCGTGGCGCCGACGAGTTTCATGGTGCGAATAAGCAGACGGCGCGCATACATGGTGAGGCGGATCGTGTTGGCGACCAGAAATATGGAAGTCAATATGACAATAGCCCCGATCACCATACCGATCATGGCCAGCAGGCGTAGATTTTCCTGCACTTTAGCGAGCAGAACGCGATTAAAAATCACTTCGTCCACATGGTCCCACGAACTGAACTCTTCAGTGAGCGCTGCAAGACTATCCGGATGCACATAGGCGGGCAACACGCGAACCTTGATGGAGGCCGGAAGAAAAGGCGTATCCAGAAATACATCGGCCCCTTCTCCAAATTCTTCCTGGAAAACAATCCGGGCATCGCTTTGGGACACAAATTCTGTCTCGGCAACGCCCCGCATGCCGTCGACCTGCAGGTGTATGGCGGCAACTACAGCGTCCTCCGCAGTTTCTTCCAGAAAAATCTCCAACTCACCGACGCGTTGACGCAACCATGTCGATACTTGCTGCGCCTCGTAGGCGAGCAGCCCGAACAACCCGATCATCGTCAGCGCTACCGTCATTGCGCTGATTGAGGTAAACGCCGATATCCTGGCCCGGCGGAACCCGGCCAGTCCCTCTCGAATGCTGTACGGTATCCGCATTACTCTTGCGTTTTTCCGCTCCTGTACGACCCCAATATCCTGAGGTACGATGCAATTTCCCGGAGATGATCCAGCGCCAGCTCCACGGGTTTGTCCGATGCAGCACCGAGCACATCCAGATAGAAACGATAATTCCCCGGACTCCCTATGAGAGGGCGGCTTTCTATCTTGAACAGGTCAAGTTCCCGGAGTGCAAACACGGCAAGGCTCTTGAAAAGCGCCCCGGGGACATTGGTCCGCATCGAAAACACGATGGATGTTTTCCAGTCCTTCCGGATGTCAGGAGCCGGCGGCGGCAATTCCCGTGTACGCGAAAGCAGCAGGAACCTCGTATAATTCTGATGATTGCTTTCGATACCGGATTCGAGAATCTCGAGCCCATACACCGCTGCTGCGCGCGCACTCCCGATAGCGGCTTCGTTCGGACCGCCGTCCCGGGCAAGTTCCCGTACGGCGCCCGCTGTGTCGTATGCGGCCACCACGTCAGCGGATGACAGATGCATCCGGAGAAAACGCTGGCACTGACCAAGCGCTTGCGGGTGGGAACGCACCACACGAATATCCTCAAGGGAAGCACCCGGAAGACCGATCAGATTGTGCCTGATCCGCAACTGCATCTCACCGATAATCGATATATCGTGTGTGCGCAGCAGGTCGTAGCATTCATGTACGCTACCGAACAGCGAGTTTTCGATAGGAATGACCGCCTGATCGGCCGCTCCGCTCCCGAGCGCCTCGAACACCTTTTCGAAGGACGGCAGGGGAACCCCTTCGGCATCCGGAAGGAAGAACTGCAACGCTTCCTCACTGAAAGCGCCCGTTTCTCCCTGAAAAGCAATCCGTATGGCGGGGGAGGACTTCATCACATGCGTTCCGGTCTGGAGATACCGAGTACGTGCAAGCCGTTCGCGAGTACGATCCGCGCAGCGTGCGCCAACTGCATTCGGGCAGCCGCCAGATCATTTTCCTCCCCGATAATACGGCAGTGTCCATAGAACTGCGTAAAAGCAACGGCCACCTCGCGTAAAAAATTAGCCACCTGGTGCGGCTCGCGCAATGCAGCGGCATACTCAAGGACCTCCGGCAGTCGCAACAGCGCCTTCATCAGCGCAATCTCGGCGGGATGCCCAAGCAACGACAAGTCGGCGTCGGCCTCACCGTGAAAACCCACTTCTTCCGCTTTGCGAAGAATGGAGCAAATGCGCGCATGCGCATATT
Organism: Rhodothermales bacterium; assembly: GCA_965117025.1. Taxonomy (GTDB): domain Bacteria; phylum Bacteroidota; class Rhodothermia; order Rhodothermales; family VXPQ01; genus VXPQ01. The sequence goes on along the minus strand of OZ220746.1, from coordinate 1,804,459 downwards.
GCAAGTAAAACACCGGGTTTTTTTCGCTGGCTTCCTTCGCCAGATCCAGATCGAATTCGAGATGGGCATTCGGCGATCGCATCAAAAAGAAAAACCGCGTTACATCCTCGCCTACTTCATCCATCAGATCGTCCAGCGTCACATAGGTCGCCCTGCGGGTGCTCATCTTTACGGGCGCTCCGCCTCGCACAAGGGTAACAAACTGGTGAACAATGACCTCCACACGGTCGGCGTCGTACCCCAACGCCCGCAGACCATGCAACACATCAGGATACGTGGCAATGTGATCAGCGCCGAGAATGTCCACGATCCGTTCGAAGCCCCGATCGCACTTATCGGCATGGTAGGCGATATCGGGAAGGCGATAGGTCGGTTCGCCGCTGCTCTTGACCAGCACCGTATCCTGTTCTTTGCCGAATGCCGTGGTTCTGAACCACACGGCTCCGTCCCGATCATAGCAATGACCCTGCTCCCGCAACCGTTCGAGCGTGCGCCATACGGCATCGTTCTCGTATAGACTCCGCTCGTTGAAATACGTATCCATGCGGATACCGAGACGGGTCAGCGTACGCTCGATGTCGGCGAAGATCGCCTCTTCGGCCGCTTCTTTGAAGGGAGCAACGTCGCCGGCCATATCGGGGGCGTCCTCTGCCCGGGCATGAAAACGCTCTGCAATATCGGCAATGTAGGCGCCAAGGTAGCCGTCCTCCGGGAACGATAGAGGCACCTCCATGGAAACTCCACCGGCATCTATCCGCTTGCGCGGCGTTTCCGGATCCACGATCGCCTGGTACCGCGCCCGCACCGACTCGCCCAGCACCCGCATCTGGCGCCCGGCATCGTTAAAATAATACTCGCGCGTAACGTCGTAGCCATTCCAGGCCAGCAGGTTGGCTACCGTATCGCCGAGCACCGCATTTCGTCCATGGCCGACTGTCAGTGGTCCCGTGGGGTTCGCGCTCACATACTCAACGAGGGCCCGTTTGCCCTGACCTGTTGTCGAACGGCCGAACGCCTCCCCGGCTTCGAGCAATTTCCGCAACTCCCCGATCAGATATTCGGTCGAAAAACGAAAATTGATAAATCCGGAACCCGCCACTTCCACAGAGGCAATCCGCGTAGCGTCAAGCGGACGGGCAAGCAGATGGTCCGCCAGTTCTCCGGCGATACTGCGAGGAGCGCGACGCAGATACCGCGCCAGTTGCATAGCTGCATTCGTGGCCAGATCGCCGTGCTCGGGATTCTTGGGTTTTTCGAACTCCGGCACGAAATCCTGCGGCACCCCTTCGAAATTCGCCAGCGCCGCAACCAGTTCTCTCGCAAGATACTCTTTCACTGTCCCCGATCCGTACCAAATGATTTGCGAACGTCAGGATGCTCTGATCAATTCCACTTTGATCAGAGCATCCGCTAATATACGTAGATGGGAAAATCGTCGCGCCGCATATGCAGATTCAACAGGATCGCCAGCAGCACCGTGTTGGCGAGCATAGCCGATCCTCCGTATGAAACGAAAGGCAACGGAATACCGATGACCGGCAGCAGGCCCACCACCGTCCCTATATTGACAAAAACATGCACAAGATAAATCCCCGCTATCCCTACGGCAGCCATGCTCCCGAAGGGATGCTTGATCTGGATGCCCATCTGGATCACTCGAACGAGCAGGAGCGCAAACATGGCGATCACGACCATCGAGCCGATAAAGCCCCATTCTTCTCCAATGATACTGAAGACAAAATCCGTCGATTGCTCGGGCACGTAGGCCCCCTGCGTCTGCGTCCCCTCCATGAAGCCCTTACCGGCCAACCCCCCTGAACCGATGGCCGCCTTTGACTGCACAAGCTGAAAACCGACGCCCGACCGGAATTCCTCCGCACCGGGATTGGTAAACGAAAGGATGCGAGCCACCTGATGAGGACGGAACACCCTGTTCAGCGCAAACAGCACGGCAGCAATCGCACCAAAGGAAAATACCGCAGCCATGATGCCGTACGAGCGCTCCCGCGTTTGCCATAACACAAAGAGCGTGAACAGCACCGAGAAAGCGATCGCCGTCGGAAGATGCACGACCGAAAAATAGCCCGCGATGCCTGTAGCGACCATAACGATGAACATGCCGGTCGGCCAGATCGACCAGAACAACGCAATGGGGGCGATGGCGAAGAACACAAGCGCGGTTCCGGCATCGTTCTGAAGAAGAATCAACGCCATGGGCGTCAGAAAAACACCAAGCAGAAAAATCGCATATTTCATCCTGCTCGAGTTGGGCCGCATGGTGGAAATCAACTGCGCCCCCGCCAGCACGGCGCCTACCTTGGCCACTTCGGATACCTGCAGGCTCAGCCCCCCTATTTGCAGCCAACTCCTCGCTCCATTGACTTCTCGTCCGAACAAAAGAGCCAGGGCAAGCAATAGCAACGTGCCGAGGTATGCGACCCAGGCGATCCGCTGGAAAAAATGCACCGGAAGAAAAAGGCATGTCAGACCGGCGCCCAGCGATATGACGACCCATGCCAACTGGCGCCAGAAATTCTGCCGGACGGATTCGAGAAGATACTCCGCGGAAGGACCATTCGTGGTGCTGTAGATGGCCACCAGACCGATCATCACCAGGGCCACCCAGGCAAAGATCGTGAAATAATCCAGATTCCGATACCAGATGCGCATAGGACAAGCCTTACGGAACAGCGGACAAGGAGCGGGAGGTATGGCCTATATGATCGGAGCGGAGCTATTATGCATCGTCGCCGGATTCGCTTTCTGCCGATTCGCCGTCGGTCGCGGGGGACGCGTTATCTTCCATGTCCAGAGGCTGACTCCGCACGGCAAGCACGCTCTGAAGCACCCACTGCCTCTGGGGACTCGAGGAGATAGAGCCAGTCAGGTATTGTTCCGCCATCAACGACCCGATCGGGCCGGCGGCAACAGCCCCGAAGCCTGCGTTCTCCACCTGAACCGCCACGGCTATCTGCGGATTGTCATAGGGTGCAAACAGAATGAATACGGAATCGTCCTCTCGCTCATGGGGAGCCTGGGCCGTACCGGTTTTGCCCCCACTGGGAATACCGGGAATCTGAATCCACTTTCCGGTCCCGTCCTCCATCACCCGTTTCATACCTTCGCGCACCACATCGAAATGCGCCTCGTCTATCGGCAGTTTTGTCGGAGCAGGAATCTTTGGATAGAGCGTTTCTCCCGTCTCCTGATGCACCATCCGGGTTACGAGATGGGGCGTATACAACATGCCCCGGTTGGCCACCGCAGCCACGTACCGCGCCAATTGCAAGGGCGTCACGCCCATATCCCCCTGCCCGACGCCGAGATTGATCGTAAAACCGGGGCCCCAGCCGGGAAAACGCTGATTAAAGTAGGCGGAATCAGGAATCAATCCCGCCCCTTGCTCGCCGATGTCCGTGGACACCCGCTGGCCGAACCCGAACATACGTGCATACCTGCTGAAAACTTCCACGTCCGTGCGCATCATCAACTCAAAGAAAAACGTATTGCACGACTGTTCGAGCGCCTCTTCCACGGCGATGCTCCCGTGTACGTGCATGTCGCGGAAGACACTCGGACCGCCAAGGGGATGATAGCCGCGGCAATATATGTGCTCCCCCGGGGTGATTGTCCCTTCCTGAAGCGCCATCAGCGCCATGAACGGCTTCCATGTCGAGCCGGGAGGCAGCCGGTTCATGGTTGCCCGGTTGTACAGCGGCTTCTCCGGGCTCGTTATGAGATGATTCCAGGTCTCGGGATCCATGGCCTCGGTAAAAACGTCCGGGTCGTAGTCCGGCTTGCTTACAAGCGCCAGAATCTCCCCGCTGTTCACGTCGAGCGCAACGGCCCCGCCCCGTTTGCCGACAAAGAGAGACTCCGCCAGCGTCTGCAGATCCGTATCAAGGCCCAGGTGAATGTCATACCCGCTTTTCGGAGCATTGTCGAATGTACCGTCCTGCCAGGACTTGACCTCCAGACCGTGTACGTTGACGACTTTGATTTCGGAGCCCAGGCGACCCCGCAGACTGGACTCGTATCTGCTTTCGAGGCCTGACTTGCCGATCAGGTCTCCCTGCCGGTATCCTCTTTCACCCAAACGAACCAGCTCGCTGTCCGTAATCTCCCGCACGTATCCAAGTATGTGTGCGGCGGTGGCGTCCGTATGGTACCGGCGGCGGAAATCCTGGTCATATCCCACGCCCGGCAACCGATAAAAATTTTCCGCCACACGGCTGAAAACATCTTCCGGTACATCCCGGAACGCCTTGCCGGGCTGGAAGGCGCTGTAGCGGCGAAGTTCCGTGAATCTGGCGGAAACAACGCTGTCGGGGACCTCCAGCAGATCGGCGAGAAGAGGAATCTGGTCGCGGTCGAAACTGCGCGGGGTAATGGTAATCGTATAGCTGGGCTCGTTGTTCACCAGTGTCCTGCCCGCCCGATCATAGATCGCGCCACGCGCCGGCAACACCCTGCGCTCCCGGAGCGCATTGGATTCGGATTCGCTGATATAATTGTCGGTCTGGATCAACTGGAGTTGTGCAAGCCGCAAACTCAGGAGACCCATTGCAACGACGATCACGCCGATAAAAACGCGCCCGCGTATTTTGTAATCATACATGGCCTTGCACCCCGCTTATGCGCCACGCAACGACATACATGGAATATGCGAATATCCCGGAAGGTCTAACGCACTCCGGAATAGAATACTCAACCCGATAAACGGCTGAAATATCCCGCCATGACGGATTCTTATACGAATGTGTGAACCGTAAACGTTTATGCTCGTAAACAACTTTACGACACAGGCTGCAACGGACCCTCGATGAATATCGCGTAAATACCTTTTCCAAAGCGCACCCTTACCGAAACCTCCATCCTCCGACCCTATCGGGACCGCCGATGTTTCGAACCGCTTCCCTGCTTGCATATATCTCATTTTTTCTCGCGTGCGCAGTTTTGTCGCCCACACCAGCCAGCGCACAGTATTTCGGTCGAAACAAGGTCCAGTACGATCATTTCGACTTCAAGCACTTCGAGACCGAACATTTCATTATTTACTATTACCCCGAAGAGGAACAAGCGGTTCGCGATGCCGGACGTATGGCCGAGCGCTGGTACAGCCGGCATTCCCGCACGTATCTCCGGGAATTCAAGGAAAAAAAGCCGCTCATCTTCTATGCGAACGACGCCGATTTTCACCAGACGAACGTCATCGGAGGACTCATCGGGGAAGGCACGGGGGGCGTCACCGAATCGATCAAGCAGCGGGTCATCATGCCGCTTACCGGCAGCTACGCCGAAACAGACCATGTCCTGGGGCATGAACTCGTCCACTCCTTCCAGTACGACATAGGTCTCAGCGATCGGGACCCGATCCGGTTCAATCTGGCGCTCTTGCCGTTGTGGATGATCGAAGGTACGGCGGAGTACCTCTCCGTAGGACGATCCGATCCCCATACAACCATGTGGCTGCGGGATGCGTTGCTCCGTGACGATCTGCCTACGATCGAGCAATTGACGCGCGACCAGCGCTACTTCCCGTACCGGTTCGGGCAGGCATACATGGCCTACATCGGCGGAAAATACGGCGACGCCGCCGTAGCGAATCTGTTCAAACTCGCCGGGCGGGCCGGCGTGGACTCTGCGTTCGTGTATACGCTCGGCATTACGACCGACTCGCTGTCCACGGAATGGAAACAGGTGGTCCGCAAAACCTACGAACCGTTCATGGAGGACAAAACGCCCCCCGAGGAATCGGGACAACGCATTCTGGCCCCTGAACTTGACGGAGGCGAAGTCAATCTTTCTCCTTCGCTCAGCCCCGACGGAGAATACATTGCGTTCCTTTCGGAAAGAGATCTGTTTTCGATCAACCTGTTTGTGGCCAATGCAAAGACGGGCGAGGTCATCTCGAGCCTGAAAAACCCGGCGGCGAATCCCCACATGGATGCGCTGCGGTTCATCCAGTCGGCCGGATCCTGGTCGCCGGATGGAAGGCGGTTAGCCTTCGTTTCGTTTGCGGGCGGGGACAACCGGATATCCATTTTCGACGTCAGGCGGCGCAGGGTACGGCAAAACATCGCCGTGGAGGGAGTCACTGCGCTGACGAATCTCTCCTGGTCGCCGGACGGATCATCCATTGCGTTTACCGGCCTTGAAGGCGGCATCAGCGACCTGTATGTCCTGAATCTGGAAACGGACGCCGTGCGCCAGTTGACCAACGACCGGTTTGCGGACCTGCAACCGGACTGGTCGCCGGATGGAAGGTACATTGCTTTTACGACCGATCGCGGTGGAGACAACACCGACTTCGATCAACTGGAGTATCAGAAAAAAGGCCTTGCGCTGTTTGATCTGGAGCGCAACGAAATACAGCCCCTGAGGCCCTTCGGCGACGTGCTGCACCACAATCCCCAGTTCTCGCCGGATGGCAACGACCTGTATTTCATCAGCGATCAGAACGGATTCAAGGATATCTACCGGCTCGACCTGTCCTCCGAAGAAGTGTATCGGCTCACGAATCTGGCGACCGGGGTCAGCGGCATCACTTCACTGTCTCCGGCCATGTCCGTGGCCGATCGCACCGGCCAGATGTCCTTCTCGGTATTCTCGGACAACGCCTATACGGTATACCTGCGTGAACCCGACGAACTGACGGGCGAAGCCGTGCAACCGCAACCTGCCGGCCATATCGCTACGGCGGGCATCCTGCCTCCGATCCGGTCGCTCAACGAAGGGCTGGTAGGCAACTACCTCAATGATGCAATAACGGGCCTGCCCAGTCTCGGCCTGCAATGGCCCGGAAAGGAATACCGGTCGAATCTCGAACTGGACTACGTGGCGCCCCCGACCATCGGCGTAGCGGCGGGCGGACTGTACGGAACACAAGTCGCCGGCGGGATCGGCTTTGCGTTTTCGGACATGCTCGGCGACCGGAACCTGTACCTCATAGCGCAGGCCCAGGGCACATTCAAGGACATCGGGGGGCAAGCCTCATATATTGACCTCGGTCAACGAATCAACCTCGGCGCCACGGCAGGGCACATCCCCCTTCTGTACGGGTATTCCGTAGGCGGATTCGTGGACGGCTTGCAGGTGGTCGAACAACTCCGGCAACGCATCTTCATCGACCAGGTATCGGGCATTGCCCAGTATCCTTTCAGTCAAACCCGCCGGGCCGAAGCAAATGCGGGGTTCGTGCGGTACGGATTCGACAACGAAGTGGAGCAGTTCGTGGGAGCGGGCTTCACATTCGGTCGAAACCGCGTCGATACCGACGACTCCATATTTTTTCAGGGCATCACCGAACAGGAACCTATCTATTTTTTCCAGGCCGGACTGGCCTTTGTCGGAGACTATTCTTTCACCGGATTCACCTCGCCGATCAGCGGAGGACGCTACCGCCTTGAAATCGCCCCGAAAATCGGGAGCTCGACGTTTGTGACAGGACTCCTCGATTACCGGCAATACCTGCATATACAGCCGGTTACGCTGGCCCTGCGCGGCCTGCACATCGGCAACTACGGCGCCGAGTCGGCAGGAGATCTGTTCACCACGCAATACCTCGGATATTCCTACTACCCCGGATTCATCCGGGGATACAATTTCCGCTCGTTCGAGGCATCGGAATGCCGGATTGACGCAGCCATTCCCGGTCGAGGAGCTGTGTGCTCCTCAATGGATCGCCTGCAAGGTACCCATGTTGCCCTGTCGAGCATGGAGTTGCGCGTCCCGTTCCTGGGCACCGAGCAGTTGGGGCTCATCCCGTTTCCTTATCTCCCGACCGAATTGGCGGCGTTCGTGGACGGCGGCGTCGCATGGACCGCCGAAGATCTGCCGGTACTTAAATTCGATCGGACTACAAATGAGCGCGTGCCCGTATTCAGTGCCGGAGTGTCTGCGCGCGTCAATATTTTGGGGTACATTGTGCTGGAAACGTACTATGCATTTCCTTTCCAGCGACCGGACGCCGGCTGGCAATTGGGATTCCGGGCGACGCCCGGCTGGTAAGGCTTTTTCGCCCCAGATGTACGACATTTTTCGATCTGCGCTGTTCAGGATAGAGCCTGAACAGGCCCATTACGCAGCTGCTTGTGCAGCCCGAACCGTGCAATTGGTACGGGCAGGAGGAGCGCTGGAAAAAATGTTCGCGTTCGAGGACATACGCCTCGAACAAACCCTGTGGGGCCACACCGTTTCTTCTCCGATCGGCCTTGCCGCCGGTTTCGATAAGAACGCCTCTCTGGTGCCATTCTGGCCCACGCTGGGATTCGGCTTTGCAGAAGTCGGCTCGGTCACAGCCTATCCCTCCCGCGGCAACCGCCGGCCACGCGCCTTCCGCCTGATCGAAGACGAGGCGCTCATCAACCGGATGGGCCTCAACAACAAGGGGGTGCGCAATATTTCCCGGCGGCTTCGACGAACCGCGCCCCAAAGCCGGATTCCCATAGGCATCAATATTGCCAGCACACACGGCCGCAAGATCACAGGCAACTCCGCCGTGGAAGATTTCCGCATAAGTTTCAAGACCATTGCGGATCAGGCGGCTTACATCGCGCTGAATATTTCCTGTCCGAATACGCGCGACGGCAAAACCTTCGAGGATCCTGAATCCCTGGAAACCCTGCTGAAGGTCATCATGGAGCAACGAAGCAAATCGGCGCCCCACGTACCCGTGCTGCTAAAAATGCCGCCGCCCGTTTCCGACCGGATCGTGTTCGACAGTACCCTTCGGGAAACCGTGCGCCTTGCTCTGGAATACGGAATCGCGGGATTCGTGGCCACCAACACGGCAACCGATCGCGAGGGACTCACCACACACCCGGCCCGGTTGCGCGCCATCGGCAGGGGGGGACTCAGCGGACGGCCGCTCGAAGCCCGCGCCACGCATCTTGTGCGGCGCCTGTATCGCCTCACGGAAGGGGCTTTGCCCATCATCGGCGTGGGAGGCGTATTTTCCGCAGAAGACGCCTATCGGAAACTCCGCGCCGGGGCCTCGCTCGTACAGATTTACACCGCGCTGATTTACCGCGGCCCGGGGGTGGTGCGCGACATCAAAACAGGATTGGTTCAATTGCTCGAAAACGACGGATTCGATTCCATCACGGATGTGGTGGGTATCGACGCCGCGTAATTTTTTCATTCACCCGTCAGTATCCGTGTTCACGCCCCGAACCCGCTCTCTCGTCCGGGCCACGACACTTGTTCTCGCCGTGGTCCTTCTCATCAACGCTGCGCCGGTGCGCGCGCAGTCCGCGGCCACCACCGGCATCATACGAGGAACGGTGTATAATGCCTCGGGCGAACCGGTAGCCGACGCTTCGGTGATCATCCACCATCTCGAGACCGGTCTGCGCACCGTGGTTGAAACCACTTCCTCCGGCGCCTTTGCGCGGGCGCTGCTCCCGCGGGGGACCTACGCGATCCGGGTGGTCTCCGAATTCAACCTTGGCGAAATCCGCCGTGAAAATCTGGTGCTGCATGTGGGTGAGACGCTCGACGTGGATCTCGCTTTTCAACCCATCGAGATAGAGGAAATCACCGTGACCGCCGAACAGGCGCCTTTGCTCGACCCCGAAGACGCCACCCACTCGCAACGCCTGTCCGAAGAAGTCGTGGATGCTCTCCCCAACAACGGGCGCAACCTCATCGACCTGACGCTGCTGACTCCCGGCGTGGCCATCAGCCAGGGGCCCGACGGCGAAGTGCTCAACATCGGCGGGCAGCGGGGCATCTTCAACAACTTCATGGTGGATGGCGCCGATTTCAATAACCCCTTCTTCGGCGAACAACGAGGCGGACAGCGGCCGGCATTCACCTTCAACCAGGATGCCGTGGAAGAGATGGTCGTCGTAAGCCAGGGCGCCCCCGCCGAGTTCGGGCGTTCCTCGGGCGGTTTCATCAATGTCGTGACGCGCTCCGGGACCAACGAATTCCGGGGATCTGCGCATTACTTCGGACAGTGGGACGCCATCTCCTCCGAATACCGTCCGCACCGGGGCGGCGGCAAGCCGGAATTCGGACGAAACCAGTTCGGGTTTACGTTCGGCGGCCCCATCGTCAGGGATCGCGCGTTCTTCTTCGTGGCCTACGATCAGCAGATCGCGTCAGAAACCAAGCAAACCTCGCGGGCTGTTCAAAGCCCGGCGGAGCTCGGCAAACTGGATAATTTCCTGCGCGCCCGGTGGCCCACGCTCTTCGACGCCGAATTCGGGCCCATTTCCCGCAGCGACGACGCCCGCGCCGTTACCGCCAAACTGGACTTCCACCTGAACACGCGGAACCAGGCTTCGGTGAAGTACAACTATGCCTGGTCCGAACAGGTAAACGGCACCTTTGACGTGGATTCGTGGGGGCTCTCGGCAAACGGTGTCGAGCAAGACCACTCGCACGCCGTCAATGTCGGCCTGCGTTCGTTGCTGGGGAACACAGCGTTTAACGAATTCCGGGCCCAGTGGGCTATAGAGCGCCGCCCCCGGCACTACGAGGGGCCCATCCTGCCCGGCGCCGTTCCCTCACCTGCTCCGCAGTTCGACGCGATCGGCGGACGTCCCTTCCCCGACATCGCCATGGATTTCGCCGACGGATTCCGGATAGGCTTGCCGTTTTTCCTGCCGATCGACCCCGGCGAAGATACCCGGCTGCAACTCATCGACAATGTTTCTTTCCTGACAGGCGATCATCTTTTCAAGGCCGGGATAGAGTACAACCGGACAAAGGTAAAACAGCAATTCATCGGTTTCGCCAACGGGCGCTACCTATTCGACTCGGTGGACGGCTTCATGGGATTCGTCGAGCAGGGAAACCGGTACGTTACCTGTTCGGACGGATCGAGTAGTGCGGAGGGAGTCTGTCCGGAAGGCACTTCGATCACCGGGCCGGTGCTTCTGTATCTGCAATCGGCCACGGCGCCCGGGGTGCCCCCCGAAGACCTGGGATTGCAAGCTTTCTACACCAACGAACTGGCGCTGTTTGTCCAGGACACCTGGAAGATCGGAACCCGTCTGGTCCTGAACCTCGGACTGCGCTGGGAAGGGGTGTGGCATCCGGATGTGTTCGTGGAGCCCGAGGAAACATTCTATGCGCCTTACCTGAATGACCCGCGCTTCCCGTCGGACGGAACGATTCCCGACGACCTCAACAATTTTCAACCCCGGTTCGGGTTGACCTGGAATGCCGGGGGCAAGGACGCCACCGTCGTACGCGCCAATGTCGGCTCATATTATGCGCGCATACCGGGACTGGTCTTCGCACAACACCGCTCCACCAACGGCGCATTTCAGCAGATACTGTTCCGAAGCAGCGTCGATTCCCCCGTGCTCGGTCCCGTACCGCCGATCGACGAACTGATCGACGGGGCAAGCACCACGCCCTTCCTGCCCGAAATTCATGTAAGCGACCGGGATCTGCAACTGCCGCGCACGTGGTCGTTCAGCGCCGGGGTGGATCACGCCCTCGGAAACGGTCTGGCAGCGAGCGTCTCCTGGCAGCACGCGCGCACCGATCATCTTTTTCGCTTTGTCGACCGCAACGCCGCCGCGCTGGGATCCCCCTTTGGCGTGGGTACGCATCCGGGAGGCGGGGGCATCACTTCCCTGTACACCCTGGAAAGCTCGGCGCGCTCGCGGTACCACGGCATCACGGTCGGCGCGCGTGGACGCGACGCATTCGACGGACTGCTGGATTTCGAAACCAGCTATACGCTCGCCTTCGACCGTTCGGACGACGACAACGAGCGCGACCCGTTCACCTTCACCTACGCGGACGCCCGCAATCTGGCGCCGGAGTACGGCTGGTCCGACCGTGACCGCCGGCACCAGTTCACCGGCTATTTCGTCTTCTCGCTTCCGGGCAAGGTGTCGTTCAGTAATATCTTCCGGTATCTGTCGGCCTCGCCGGTGTCAGAGAGCTGCTCCCTGCGGGGCGAGCGCGCCGCGGTGCCGTCGGACCGCATCTGTGCGGACGGGACGATCCTCCAGCGCAACACGCTGCGGCGGGACAACGAGTTCTTCACCTGGGATGTGCGGCTGTCGCGTACCTTCGGGACGCAGCATCGGGTGGAAATCATTATGGACCTCTTCAACATCACCAATGCCGACAATTTCCTCGACACCGCCCTGGGATCGCTCCTGTTCAATTTCGACGGCGCGATCCGAAGCGGGCTTGGGGACACGCGCCGCGCTCAGATAGGAGTCAAGGTGCGCTTCTGAGCGTGTACCGGAACGGCAAGATGATTCCGACGGCCACCGGCCTCGATAGTCCGGAGTTTCCAAAACCTCTGACTCCATGCCCGCCCTGTTTGATTTTGAAACGGTTCCGGAACTCTTCCGCGGGATCGTGGCCCGGTACCGGGGGACGAACCGCACGGCATTCCGGTACAAAGACCGCGTATCCCGCGCGTGGGTGGACATATCCTGGGACGAATTGGAAGAGCGTGTGCACGACATGGCGGGATTCCTCCGGCAGGAAGGTATCGAAAAAGGAGCGCGCGTAGCCATCCTGTCGGAAAACCGTCCGGAATGGGCTGTTACGGATCTGGCTACGCAGTTGCTCGGCGCGGTGAACGTATCCCTCTACACATCCCTGCCCGCCGATCAGGCAGCCTGGATCCTTCAGGATTCCGGCGCATCCGTTTTTGTGGTATCCACCGCTATTCAGCAGCGCAAAGCCGAGAAAATTTTTGACGAATGCCCCGATCTTCGCCGGATTGTATCCATGAGTGCGGGCAGCAAGAACCAAAGCGGTACCGGGAGAAAAACGGAACACGTGCTGTCGTGGGACGAGGCGTTGCAAGCCGGGCGGGGGCATCGGAGCGCACTGGCGGAGCAACCCGGGGCGGCTCTGCTCAGGGATGTGACCCCGGACGACCTGTCCGCCCTTATATACACGAGCGGCACGACAGGCCGGCCCAAGGGAGTCATGCTCACGCATCGCAATTTCTGCTCCAATGTGGAAGCCGTGCTCGGCCTGTTGCCGATCACAGCAGAGGACCACCACCTTTCCTTTCTGCCGCTTGCTCACGCGCTGGAGCGTACCGGGGGATATCTGGTGGCCATGGCCTGTGGTGTTACTGTATCCTATGCAGAAAGCATCGATGCGCTGAGCAGAAATTTGCCGGAGGTGTCCCCAACCATTCTGCTCTCTGTGCCGCGCGTCTTCGAACGCCTGTACCATGCTATCCAAAAATCGGTGGAGGAGGGATCGGCGATACAGAAGAAAGTGTTTTTCTGGGCGGTAGCGACGGGCAATAAGGCTGCTGAGCGGCGCATGAAGAAAAGAGCCATAGGGCCGCTTCTGGGCCTGCAATGTACGCTGGCCCATCGGCTGGTCTTTTCGAAATTGCATCAAAAGCTGGGCGGAAAACTCCGGCTCGCCTTTTCCGGCGGGGCAGCGCTTCCGGAAGAAATCGGAATGTTCTTTCAGGCCGCAGGCATCCCGATTATCGAGGGGTACGGCCTGACCGAGACAGCTCCTGGCCTCTCGTTCAATCCGGTGGAGCGCCCCCGGTACGGCACCGTGGGACACATTATCCCCGGAACGACCGTCGGCATCCGGGACCTCGACAATAATCATATTCTCGGGCGGTTATCCGGAGACGAGTACCCTTCCGATCTGACAACCGGCGCCGGGGAAATCGTAGCCCGGGGACCGAATGTGATGAAGGGCTACTGGAACAACCCCGAAGCGACCCGGGAAGCCATCGATACCGACGGCTGGTATCACACCGGCGATGTGGGCCGGTTCGAGGACGGCTATCTCGTGATTACCGACCGGATCAAGCACATGATCGTCTCGGCGGGCGGGAAGAACATCTACCCCGGACCTATCGAAGACGCCTTCAAGACGGCGCCGTTCATCGACCAGATCGTGGTGCTGGGCGAGGGGAGGGAGTTTCTGGCTGCACTCGTAGCCCCGAACCGGGATTTTCTCAAAACGTACGCCACGGATCATGGGTTGGCGGCCGGAGAGCACACCCCGCTGATCACTCACGAGAAGGTGCTCGGTTTGTTCGATCGGGCGTTCCGCGAATATTCCCGCACGACCGCAGCCCACGAAAAAATTCGAGCGTTCCGGCTACTGGATGAGCCGTTTTCCGTGGAAAACGGGCTCCTCACGCCGACCCTGAAACCGCGCCGATCCCGAATCGAGGCGCACTACGCAGCCTTGATCACAGACATGTACGAGAAGTGGAGGCGGTGAAACCCGGCAGGGGGGCGTGCGTTCGAATCTGCCTTTTGTCCGCTTTCGGATTTTGCGGAAGCAAATCCGGCTTTTCGGGGTGTGGCGCAGCCCGGTAGCGCGCTTCGTTCGGGACGAAGAGGTCGTGGGTTCAAATCCCGCCACCCCGACCATTCAGGGCCTGTTAGCACTATGCAACGGCGCCCTGATCTACGCCAGGATCAGCTACTCGATGTAGCTTGCGTTCCGCTTGCGGCCAACGAGGACCGTGCTCGGGGTTTGGCGCCATACGCACTCGGCGTCGAACCCCGCCTCACGCATCGCCCGAAGCTCCCTCTCGAGGGGAAAGTAGGCGTCCTCGTCCGACCACTCGTCAAAGTGCCGATAGGCCTGCGCCTCATCAATGCCGCAGGCCACCAGATGCGCCGCCCAGGTGGCGTAGTCCGCTGCGCGGTCGGGGTCCGCTCCCGGCATGGTCACGTCGGCATTGACGAAAACGCCCTCTGAACGAAGCGCTTGCGCGATGCGGCCGTATAACGCAGTCTTGGCGTCCATGTCGGCCACATGATGCAAGGAGAGGGAGGCGGCGACCGCATCGCAGCCCGGCAACGGATCGTTGAACGACTGCCCGCGCAAACGGACCCGGTCCCCGAAGCGCCGCAACCTCGACTCGGCGCGACGCAACATTTCGCCGTCCACGTCTACCAACTCCACGACGCCTGACGGCCACCTTTTCAGGATCGCCTCCGCCAGCGCTCCCGTCCCGGCCCCAAGATCGAGAATCCGTTCCGGCTTGACCCGGGCGATTTCCTCCGCGGCCCATTCAAGCATCGCCTCGTAGCCGGGAATGAAGCTGCGAATCGATGCGTCGTAGGCTTCGATGTCGAGCTGCAGGTGCTGGCGAACGGAATGGCTCATGCGTGCTGGTATGGCGGGCGGCCTTGTTCGGTTTCACGAAACCATTTCCGGCTTTGTCCTTTTACGAACAATAGGAACCCGGATAATGCGTGTCGCTGATCGTTCCTTTTGGAAATTATAAAGAATGCTCCCTGCGCTGAGGACATACAGGCTTTTTTCCACCCTGCTCGTTCTGAGTTTGCTGTTCGGCGTGGCGGCGCCTCTGGTGCAAACGACCTGCGCCATGGGGCAAAACGACCGGCATGGAGCCCACGACTGCCACCATGAAAACACGCATTCCCATGCGCCTGCCGAGGCCCCGGCTCCTCCCTGCCCGCACGAAGCGGAATCGACGCATGAAGGAGTGATACCCTCTTCTTTGGATACCCGGCCATGCTGCGCATTCGAATCGGCTGCAACCGGCGAGGCCGTAACGCTTCTTTCGAGGACCTCATGGCGGGATGCAGGCAATCTTTTCCTTGCTCTCCTTCCCCATACCCGATACGAAGCACCGGATAAGGTATCTATATCCCCACGCACCTCCGCCCCACCCCCCCTTATCGGGTTTCCCCTCACCGATAGGCAGGCCTTTCTTGCCACGTTCCTGATCTGAGAGACTTGTTGCTTCTCATTAGGGCCTGTTATCACTATACAGCGGCCCTACTCTCCTTGAGGTCCGGCTCGACCGTACCTCTCGTGTTTGCAACAGGAAGTCTCAAGGATACTCTGATTACGTCCGCAAAGATCAGAGTATCCTTAAACAGTCAGGAAATCCATGAAGCTGATTCAATCCATTGGCGCAGTCCGCGCTATACTTATCGCCCTGCTTCTGCTCCCGGCGATGGCCCATGCAAAGCATCGACCGCTTGCGCCGGCCGACACGCTCCTGAGTCTCGAAGATATCTTAACGGAGGTACGGGTCAACAACCCGTCCCTGCGAGTGTCGCGACTGGAGGCAGAGGCACAGGCTACTCGAAGCCGCCAGGTGTCCGCCTTGCCGGATCCTTCTGTGATGATCGGTTACCAACCGTACCCGCTCCTGACGGCGCGCGGCGCACAGCGCAGCCAATGGCGCATCGAACAGATGGTGCCGTACCCCGGCAAACTCGGTCTTCAGGGAACTATCGCTGACCTGAGCGCCGAAGTCGCAGGCTTTGAAGCAGATACCTTCGAAGAGGACCTGCTCTTCGAGGCCAAGCAGGCGTACTACGAACTCTATCGGGTTCAGCAACAGGAGCAGCTCATCCTCGCTTTTCAGGACAGACTGGAGAACTTTGAAGAGGCTGCCGCCGCGCAATACGAAGTGGGCAGCGGCATGCAACAAGCCATCCTGAAAGCGCAATTGGAGAAGAACACGCTCGCACGCGTGCAGCTTGAACTTGCAGAGCGTCGCCGCACGGCGGCCGAAACCCTGGCGCGCCTGCTCAACCGGCCCACATCCGATGCCTTTATGACTGGCATCCGGGTCGAGGCGCCCCCCATTCCCCGCCTCGACGAAGACGCGCTGTTGGAAATCGCCCGAAGGGAACGGCCCGAAGCCGATGCCCTCGACGCAGCAGCGCGACGCGCCGATGCCCGGATCGCCCTGGCCCGCAAGCAGTTCATGCCCGATTTCGGCCTGAACATCACCTGGTTCGACATAGGTAATACGGACGTGCCGACGACGGCCACGGGGCGCGATGCCATCGCGATTGGAGCCACCATCAACGTGCCGATCCAACGCGGAGACTTGCGTGCCCGGCTGGAGGAAACCCGCGTACGCCGCATCCAGGTCGAGGCGCGTCAGGAAGCGCTTGAAACCTCGTTCCGGACGCAGATCGCCGATCTCGTAAGCCGGCTGCGCGGGGAGGCTCAGCAGCTTGCCCTTTACCGGGAAGCCCTTATTCCCCAGGCCGAGACCACGCTTCAGGCTACGCTCAGCGCCTACACCACCGGCCGCACCGATTTCCTTGACCTGCTTGACGCCGAGCGCATGCTCTTCTCGTTGGGGACGGGCTACGAAGACACGTTCGCGCGCTACCTGAAGATGACCGCCGCGCTTGAACGAGCGCTGGGCGTCCGCTCCCTTGCAGACCTTGACACGCTTTAGATGCCAACCCGGCATCCAGCCAGACCCTGAAATACCATGAACACGCAACAATTCTCCAAATGGCTCGGAATCCCGCTGCTGCTTGCGGCGCTTGCCGCCGGCGGTTTTTTTCTCGGGCGCATCACCACGGACGGAACGGCCACCGTAGCCCGGCATGAGGCATCTGCCGACGAGGGGGAACGCAATATCCTCTACTGGCAAGCGCCCATGAACCCGGAGGAAATCTACGATCAGCCCGGAAAGTCGGCCATGGGAATGGATCTGATCCCTGTCTACGAAGACGAAGCCGGAGCGGAATCGGGCAGTATGGTGTCCATCGACCCGGCGACGGTACAGAACATGGGTGTACGCACCGATCACGTCCGGCAAATGGATTTTTCCCGCATGATCCGCACCGTCGGCGAAGTCCGGTACGACGAAGAGCGTCTCTATCTGGTCAACGCCAAGATCTCCGGCTGGATCGAGAAACTGTACGTTAACTTCATCGGCGACCAGGTCCGGCAGGGAGACCCGTTGATGGAAATCTACTCCCCGGAACTGGTCGCTACCCAGCAGGAATATCTGCTGGCGCTCGAAAACTACCGGATGCTGGCTGAGAGCAACGTCGCTTCGGTGCGGGAAGACGCCGAAAAATTGCTGGCCTCGGCTCGCACTCGCCTTGAATACTGGGACATCCCCTCCTCGGAGATCAAGCGCCTGGAGCAAACCGGCGAGGTGAAGAAGACCACCCTGCTCGAAGCCCCGGCTACCGGCATCGTCGTGAAAAGAGACGCCATAGAGGGCGCCCATATCGAGGCCGGCATGGACCTCTTCGAAATCGCCGACCTGCGGACAGTGTGGGTGCATGCCAGCTTCTACGACAACGAGGCGCCGTGGATCAGTGAAGGGCAACCGGTCGAGATGGAACTATCCTACCTGCCGGGGAAGACCTACACGGGGCAGGTCTCTTACATCTACCCCTATCTGCGCGAGAAAGCCCGCGATGTGCATGTGCGCCTGATCTTTTCCAATCCGGATCTGGACCTCAAACCGGGGATGTACGCCAATATCCGGCTCCAGGGTAAGGTCATACCCGATGCGTTGGTCGTGCCCTCCGAGGCCGTGATCCGCTCCGGGGCCCGTGCAATCGTCTTCGTGGCCCACGGAGACGGTCGATTCGAGCCGCGCGAAATCCGGATCGGCGAAGAAGGCGGTCCGGGCAACAGTCTGGTGCGGGTGCTCACCGGCCTGTCGGGCAACGAAGAGGTCGTCACGTCAGCCCAGTTCATGCTGGACAGCGAAAGCCGCTTGCAGGAGGCCATCCGTAAAATGTTGCAAGAGCGGACGCAATCGGTCGCACAACCTGCCGGTGAGACATCGGAGGCCATGCCGGAAATGGTCTCCACGGCGCCTGAAGAATCCGACGCGCACATGCATCATCAGCATTGAGCCGGGGCCCCATCCCCGATTCCTGATTCGCCTTAGGGCATTCCCCGACTTTTTACAGAGAAAATCATGTTGGAAAAGATCATAGAGGCCTCGGTCAATAACCGCTTGCTGGTGATCGTCTTCACCCTCCTGATTGGACTGGCCGGCGCCTGGGCGATGCTCCGCACGCCCGTGGACGCCATCCCCGACCTGAGCGATGTGCAGGTGATCGTCTTCACCGAGTATCCGGGACAGGCTCCGCAGGTCGTCGAAGATCAGGTAACGTATCCGCTGACGACGGCTATGCTGGGGGTACCCTTTGCAAAAGCCGTGCGCGGCTATTCGTTCTTCGGCTACTCGTTCGTCTACATCATCTTCGAAGACGGCACCGACATGTACTGGGCCCGCAGCCGGGTCCTGGAGTACCTCAACTATGTGGCCAATCGACTTCCCGGCGGAGTAACACCCACGCTGGGGCCGGACGCCACCGGCGTAGGCTGGGCCTTCGAATATGTGCTCGACGGCGGAGACCGGTACGACCTTCAGCAACTGCGCTCCATCCAGGACTGGTTTCTGCGCTATGAACTGATGAGCGTGCCCGGGGTGGCCGAAGTAGCCTCCATCGGCGGCTACGTCAAGCAGTATCAGGTCGAGGTCGACCCCAACAAGCTGCTGGCCTATAACATTCCCCTTTCGAAAGTGCGCACGGCCCTGCAACGCAGCAACAACGATGTGGGCGGCAGACTGGTCGAGATGGGCGAGACCGAGTTTATGGTGCGGGGGCTGGGCTATATCCAATCGATCGAGGACATAGAGAACACGCCCGTCGGAGTGGACGAAAACGGCACGCCCATTCTGATCCGAAACATCGCCCATGTGCACCTGGGGCCGGAGTTGCGCCGCGGTCTGGTGGATCTGGATGGGGAAGGCGAAACCGTCGGCGGGATCGTCGTAATGCGCTATGGTGAAAACGCCCTGACGACGATCGATGCCGTCAAAGCGAAACTGGAGGAACTGAAGGCAGGACTGCCGGAAGGAGTAACCATCCAGACCGTCTATGACCGCAGCAGCCTCATCGAGCGCGCTATCGACAATCTGACAGGAAAGCTTCTCGAAGAGAGTCTCATCGTGGCGCTGGTGACCATCCTGTTCCTGCTGCATTTCCGCAGCGCCTTCGTCGCGATCTTCACCCTTCCGATGGGGATTCTGATCGCGTTTCTGGTGATGTATTACCAGGGCCTCAATGCGAATATCATGTCGCTCAGCGGCATCGCTATCGCCATCGGCGCAATGGTCGACGCAGCGATCGTGATGATCGAGAACGCCCACAAACACATGGAGCGTGACGCCGGAAAGAAAGACCGCTGGCGCATCATTATCGATGCGTCCAAGGAGGTTGGGCCGGCGTTGTTCTATTCGCTGCTGATTATCACGCTCTCTTTTCTGCCCGTATTCACGCTCCAGGCACAGGAAGGCCGCCTCTTCAAGCCGCTGGCTTTCACGAAAACCTACGCCATGGCGGCCTCGGCGCTTCTGGCCATTACGGTGGTGCCGGTGCTGATGGGCTATTTCATACGCGGCAATATCCTGCCGGAGAAGAAGAACCCTGTCAATCGTTTTCTGATCGCCATATACCGCCCGGTGATTCACGCCGTGCTCCGGTTCAAATGGATCACCATTGCGGCGGCGCTGGTGGTGCTGGGCGCTACAGCCTATCCCCTCGGCAAACTGGGCTCCGAATTCATGCCGCCGTTGAACGAGGGGGATCTGCTCTACATGCCCACCACCGATCCGGGCATCAGCATTACCAAGGCCAGGGAACTCCTGCAGCAAACAGACAAGATCATCAAGAGCTTCCCCGAGGTGGATCATGCGTTCGGCAAGGTGGGCCGCGCCGAAACGGCGACGGACCCGGCGCCATTGTCCATGATAGAAACCACGATCACCCTGAAGCCGGAGGATGAATGGCGGGAAGGCATGACCATGGACCGGCTCGTCCGGGAACTCGATGCCGCGATCGACTTTCCGGGCCTTACCAACGCCTGGACCATGCCCATCAAAACGCGCATCGATATGCTCTCGACGGGTATCAAGACGCCGGTGGGCATCAAACTGATGGGGCCTGACCTGAATGTGCTTTCCGACCTGGGGCAACGCGTTGCGGCCATTGTGCAGACGGTGCCGGGCACGTTGAGCGCCTTCCCGGACAAGGCCGTCGGCGGCAACTTTATCGACTATCGCATAAACCGCGAAGAAGCCGCCCGGTACGGCCTGACGGTGGGCGATGTGCAGGATGTGATCATGTCGGCCATCGGCGGAATGAATGTCACACAGACGGTCGAGGGTCTGGAGCGGTATCCGGTCAACGTCCGGTACAGCCGCGAACTGCGCGATAACCTGCCGGCGCTGAGGCGGGTGCTGATCCCTACCCCTACGGAGGCGCAGATTCCGCTGAGTTATGTGGCCGATTTCAGCATTGTCAACGGGCCGCCGGTCATCAAGAGCGAAAATGCGCGCACGACCTCCTGGGTTTATGTGGACATCCGCGACATCGATGTGGGCACCTACGTAAAGAACGCCCGCGCCGCCGTACATGAGCAGGTAGACCTGCCGGAGGGGTACAGCATGGTCTGGAGCGGACAGTATGAATACATGGAGCGGGCCCGGCAGCGCCTGCAGATTGTCATCCCGCTGACGCTAATTATCATCTTCCTGCTGCTCTATCTGAACTTCAAGAACATTACCGAGAGCCTTATCGTGATGTTGTCGCTGCCGTTTTCGCTTGTCGGCGGCATCTGGCTGCTGTATCTGTTCGACTATAATCTCAGCGTAGCCGTCGGGGTCGGCTTCATTGCGCTGGCCGGCGTCGCCGCGGAAACAGGCGTGATCATGCTGATCTATCTCGATCAGGCCTGGAAGGAGAGACGCGCGCGCGGACAAATGACCTCGTTGAAGGATCTGTACGAAGCGATCATTGTGGGAGCCGTCGATCGCGTGCGGCCCAAAATGATGACCGTCATGGCCATCATGGCCGGCCTGTTGCCCATTTTATGGGGGCACGGTACGGGCTCCCAGGTAATGAAACGCATCGCGGCGCCGATGGTCGGGGGGATGGTTTCGTCGACGATCCTGACGCTGGTCGTCATCCCGGTCATCTACTATCTGTGGAAAAGCCAGGCATTGAAGAGGCAGGCGAATCGCTGAGGCACCGGGCCCGTCGGGGGCGTCCCTGCCAACCAGCCCCAGTGGGTATTCCGCTCTGCCCAATGCTCTACCCATTGGGGAGAGAATCTTTTACTGCCTGAATTCGCTACCCGTCGGGTAGCGAATATCCGGAATGCGTCGTTGACTGTCCGGGCTTCAGAGCGCATGAACCAAACGCGGCGGTACACGTAAGGGACTGTCCCGTTTTTTCGGACCATCTCTGTAAATTTCGTGGAAGCATTCGTCGATTGGTTTATGGGGCTCGGGGAACGCTACAACGTGAATCCGATCATCTTCGGATCGATTTACGTGGGCGCCATTCCCTTCTTTACGGCCTCCATCGCCTGGCTCGTTCGGAACCTGCGCCGCCGCCGGTCGATCGTGGCCCCCGTATTGTCCGCCTCGTTTTTCTTCGTATCGGCCTACCTGTACCTGGTCGTGGTCGGACGCGACATCCCCATCTGGGTGTACTTCTTCGTCGCCGGTATGGTCATCTTCGGGGTGTTCTCCACCCTGAAGAAAATCCGGGGGCAGTTGAAGGAGGGGGAAGATGAAAACGGGGCGGAATGATCCGCTGAAGGAAGGGGAAGAGGGAGCCGGTCCCAATAATCCGTTATTGCCCCTTTTGAGTAATTTCTACTCCTTTTTGGAGTAGTTTTTACTCCATTTCGGAGTAGTTTCTACTCAAAGAGGGTATATTAACGGCGCACTTAACCTTCTTCTATCAGCGTATCCTGTACATTATGCAATTCGAATTCGACTCCGCAGAAAGCGAGCGCAATCTCCAAAAACACGGCATAGACTTTAAGGAGGCGCAGGCCTTATGGAACGATCCCCGGCTGCTCGAAACGCCTGCCAACACGGCGGGCGAACCAAGATGGCTCGCTATTGGCGAAATCGCGGGTACGCAGTGGTCGGCAATCGTCACCTACCGCAACGAGGTTGTCCGCATCATCTCGGTGCGGCGATCGCAGCAAAGCGAGCACCGCTGTATGAACACCCTCGAATTCGACGCCGCGTTCGATAAGGGCGAAGACATAACGGGCGCGCTGGATATGCCCAAAGCGCAGCGGCCCAGGCGCAAGAGCAAGCGGATCAGCATCGATTGTCCTTCATGGATGACCGAACGAATCGACGAGGAGGCCGACCATCTGGGGATCACGCGGCAAGCCCTTATCAAGACCTGGCTGGCCGAGCGGCTGGAACCATCGGCTTGATCGAATTGCCGTACCCTTGTATAAGCCCCATACCTGATTACGGCTTCTCCCATCCCCTACCTGTGCTCCGGGTTCGCATGATCGAACCGGCACCCGGCGTCCCAGGCGGCGCGCTGATTCCCATGCGCCGGAACGCCGCCGGCGTCCTTGAGCATCCGGGCGAAATGTATCAGGTTCCACGTCATGAACGTGGTGTTGCGTTGAGTGAATTCGTTTTCCGGACCGCCGGACCCCTCGTCAAGGTAGGATGGCCCCGGTCCTGCCTCTCCAATCCATCCTGCATCGGCCTGCGGCGGAATCGTATAGCCCACATGCTGCAAGGCGTACAGAATGCTCATGGAACAGTGCTTTACACCATCCTCATTCCCTGTAATGAGACAGCCCCCCGTCTTGCCGTAGTAGGCATACTGGCCCGCATCGTTAAGCAGCGCCGAGCAGGAATAGAGCCGCTCGATGACCTGCGTACATACGGACGATTTCTCGCCCAGCCAGATGGGCGAGCCGATCACGAGGATGTCGGCCGCGCGCACCTTCTCGTACAACATGGGCCAGTCGTCCCCGTCCGCTCCGTGCTCGGTCATGTCGGGATAGACTCCGAATGCAAGATGATAATCCACCGGGCGCAGCGACTCCACCGCGATCCCGTTCTTCTCCATGATGGCGATGGACACATCCATCAGTCCCTGCGTGTGGGACCGTTCGGGAGACGGCTTCAACGTGCAATTCAGAAAGAGTGCGCGGAGGTCCGAAACATCCCCATCGTACGAGGCGCAAAGCGCTTCCTGCGTGGGGGATAGCGTGTGATCAGGCATAGCGGTACGGGAATATCGAGTGGATCCGTTCCGGTCGTCAACCGTTTACCGGAACGCCGCGTTCCGGGGGATCTATAAGGATATCCGCCTGGCGCCGAACGCCTCGAATCGTTCGCGCGCCGGACCGAATGCCAAAGAATGTTCTGCCAGCCGCCTGCAGGCGATAGCGGCTCCATTCCATACCCTGTCCCACAACTCTGTACCCCCGACCATGCCCGACCCGTCATCCCACGAAATGAACCGATACAGCCGCCTGATCACCCAGCCTCTTACGCGAGGAATCTCGCAGGCCATGCTGTATGCGACCGGGCTCACGGAGGAGGACATGAACAAGCCGCAGGTCGGCATCGTGTCCAACTGGTGGGAGGGCAATCCCTGCAACATGCACCTCGACAAGTTGGCTGCGCAGGTGCGTGAGGCGGTCGCCGCATCCGGTCTGGTAGGGCTGCGGTTCAACACGATCGGGGTCTCCGACGGCATCAGCATGGGTACCGATGGCATGAGTTTCTCGCTCCAGTCCCGCGACCTGATCGCCGATTCGATCGAGACCGTGGTGCGGGCCCAGTGGTACGACGCCGTCGTGGCCATTCCGGGTTGCGACAAAAACATGCCCGGCTGCATCATGGCGCTGGGCCGGCTGAACCGGCCGGGCATCGTGGTCTACGGCGGCACGATCCTTCCCGGGCGCACGTTTCTGCGGGGCGGAGAGCAAAAGCGGGACATCATCTCCGCCGCGCAGTCCTACGGCGAATACCTTGCCGGCGCGATCACCGACGAGGAACGCAAAACTATTGTCCGGCACTCGTGCCCCGGCGCGGGCGCATGCGGGGGCATGTACACGGCGAACACGATGGGCTGCGCCATCGAGGCGCTGGGCATGTCGCTTCCCTATTCTTCCTCCACGCCTGCCGTATACGATCAGAAAATGGACGAATGCCGCCGGGCGGGCGAGGCCGTGGGCGAGTTGCTCCGGCAGAATCTCACACCCCGCGACATCATGACGCGGCAGGCTTTCGAGAACGCCATGGTGGTCGTGATGGCGCTGGGCGGTTCGACGAATGCCGTGCTGCATCTCATTGCGATGGCCCGGGCCTCGGAGGTCGACCTGTCCATGGATGATTTCCAGCGGGTCAGCGACCGCGTGCCGTACCTCGCGGACCTGAAGCCGAGCGGTCAGTACGTGATGGCGGACCTGCACGAGATCGGGGGAACGCCCGCGGTCATGAAGTACCTGCTCGAGGAAGGCTATCTCGATGGCTCCTGCATGACGGTGACCGGCAAAACGCTTGCAGAGAACCTCGAACCCCTGCCAGGCCTCGCGGAGGGACAAGATCTCGTGCATTCCCTCGAAAAACCCCTGAAGAAAACCGGACACCTGACCATTCTCTACGGGAATCTGGCGCCTGAAGGGGCCGTCGCCAAGATAACCGGCAAGGAAGGCACCTATTTCAAGGGCCCGGCCCGGGTGTTCGACGCCGAGGAAGACATGCTGGACGGGCTGAAGGCGGGCCGGATACAAAAGGGCGACATCGTCATCATCCGGTACGAAGGGCCCAAAGGCGGCCCCGGCATGCCGGAAATGCTCACCCCCACGTCCGCCATCATGGGCGCCGGCCTCGGCAAGGATGTGGCGCTGATGACCGACGGGCGTTTCAGCGGAGGATCGCACGGATTCATCATCGGGCACGTATGTCCCGAAGCCCAGGAAGGCGGCCCCATCGGCTTTGTACAGGATGGCGACATCGTGACTATCGACGCCGAGCAGCGCACCATCGACATGGATGTCAGCGAGGAGGAACTGGCGCGCAGGAAAGAAAACTGGTCCGCGCCCGCGTTCAAGGCCACCCGGGGCACCCTCTACAAGTACATCAAGTGCGTCCGGCCCGCCAGCCTCGGCTGCGTGACGGACGAGTAAGAGAGCGGATAGAATCGACGAAGCCATAAGCCCCGAGGGAACGCAATGTCAGCCACCGCCGCCATTCCCAAAACGACCACCGTATCCGCCCGAATCGACCAAGCCACCAAAGAAAATGCCGTGCGCGTTTTCGAACAACTTGGATTGACAGCGTCCCAAGCCATCATGTTGTTCTACAAACAGGTTGAGCTGCATCAGGGTCTGCCCTTTTCGGTCGAGCTGCCCAAGATACCCAACGAGGAAACGCTGGAGGCTATCAGAGAAGCAGAGAAACCGGAGACCCTCTGTAGTTTCGAAACACCGGAGGCGCTCTTTGAAGAGTTGGATATTTGATGAAGCCGATCCGGCGGCGCGTCTGGTTCCAAATGTCCTGGCAGGCTCCGGGCAATGGTTAGATTTGTCGTCGTCTTGTCGTACCCCCCATCTCGTTGAAGCTTATATACCAAAGTAACCGCAGGTCCCTGTTCCTTGGGTTTCCTGATCGGCGTTACGAGGCACTTGGCCAATCCTTCCAGCATTGCGTCAATCTTCAATACACGCGTTCCCGGATGTCCCCGGCCACGTTAGATTCAGGAGTTTTTGAAATGATGCGATGAGCAAGGATAGTTAAAATGAATTCGGAGGGGGAGTAGCGGATAAAAGGCAGTGTGGCGCCGCTTTCTCTTTGGAGGCCCGGGGAGCCACCTCCCCGGGGTTACTTTAGTATATTTCGTTTGTCATAAGTTATGAGTATCCACCCGTTTCGCTTCCGCGTTCTCTCTGTCTTTGCCGCCCTGTTTCTTGGTGCTCTGCTGCTTTCGAGTTGCGATTCCGGAGCGGATTTCTCGTCTCTGGACGACCTGTCTTCCGATAGCGCTCCAGTAGCCAAGGTCCGGGCCTGGTACGATGGACAAATGCAGGATGTGGAATTCCTGACTTTTGCGAGCAAGTCCGGCGACGGCGATTCGCTTGCGTTTGCTGCGCTTGTAGAAAAATTCCCGCCGGACTGGAGCAAAGCGGTTATGCTTTCCCGTGAAGATGGAGGTAAGGCAATGGCCGCTACGCTTGGGCAGTATACCGACGAGAAATACGATACGACCTACTATCATGTCCGTACGATCCTCTTCGATCTGGATTCTTCCGGAGACGTCGAATCCAGCAGCATCGTCGTTTTTTCAAGCCGCGACGAATTGTCGAAAGACGGGTTCGATACCTACGCCGGACAGTATATCAAGAAGGATTTCGGGGATGTCGAAATGATCGTATCCCGGTATACCACCCGATTCGAAGCGGTCGACGCTTTCATGTATCGCTCCGGTCAAATTCCGCTTGAACTCTCAATAAGTTTGACCAAAGAAGAAATTTCTTCTTCCGGTAAACTTGGTAAACTCGGCGCAAACGCTTCTATAATGGGTCCTGACACCATTTGCTTTGAGATGTGCTATCTCGCTTTCGGTCGTCAGTGCAATTATCTTGCTTCCGATCCAACGGATCGCATTTGTACAGTTGTTTCCGAGGTAGTTTGCGTAGATGTTTGTTATGAACCTGTTGGTGGCGGTGGCGATGGTTCCGGCGGTGGCAGTGGGGGCGGTGGTGGTGATGGTACCGAAGGGGAAGGAGAGGGTGAAGATGAGGATGAATGTTCCTGTTCAGATGAGACAAAATGTACAATGGAGGAAGAATACAACGATTCTTCTATGTATACGCGTTCCTGGGTGCCTTCCTGCGATGATATTCAATCCTTTTCTTCAGGTCACAAGATATCTTCTCATTTTACCTGGTCCGAGTTTAATGACAATTGGTCCGGTGGAGGTAGTCGTCACTCGCCGTATGGGATAGTCGACCCCTGGATAACTGGCGTGCTTGAAGATCTTCGCTCCGCCATGGGAGGAACTTCAATGAATCTCGAAGGTGGCTATCGCTGTCCGCATGGTAATCAAAGCGCGGGAGGTAGAAAGGACAGCTATCACATGATAGGCAAGGCCGCCGATATAGATACTCCGAATGAAGTATACTGGGATCGCTTGTATGATGTTGTTAGGGCGCGCAATAATATTGATTTTCCTGGTAGATCCCAAGGGCGCGATGCGGCTTATAACTATTACGGCGGCGGTCTCTTTCACGTAGAACCTTTATAAACCTTCCTTAAGCCATGAAAACTTGCAAATCTCTCTTGCTCGCTCTCTTTTCGGCTTCCTGCCTGATCGTTTCTTCCGGATTCGCTCAGGAGGATCGGAGCGTTGCTCCCAAGTCCCAATCTCAACTCGTTTCCGAGCTTCTGAGTGACGATCCGCATGTTATGGCTGAAGCCCTGAGCGAAATCACGCATCGCATTCCTCCCGAAGAGCGCAGCGCCGGCATTCGCAATGCGCTTATCCGGGCACTTGAGAGGATGAATCAGTATCGGGACTCCTCACTTCTCGCCGATCCGGATTTCATGGAAGAAATCGACCACGAACTGAATCTCAGACTTCTCAAGGACGGCGTATTGCCTCTCAACGATCCCGCCGCAGCCGACGCCATTGCCGGACAACTCGATACCGGCGCTTCCGCAGCAAATGCGATGATCGAGATGGGGCCTTCCGGCACCGATGCGATTCTTCGCATGCTCCAGCATCCGGACAATCCGCAGAATATGGAGGTCGTAGGACCTACGCTGACTCTTCGCATGATGGTCGATTACTGGGGTATCGACGCTTTTACGGCGGAGCAAAGAGCGCAGATGAAGGAACTTGTTCTTTCTCAACTGAACAGGCAGAGCGTGAAAGGAGAATTTAATTACTTCAGTTATGCGATTCAGCTTGGCGCTTCGCTTAAGGATCCCGAACTGAGAGCGTTTATCGAAACTGTGGCGGAGGATCGAAACGTTATCCTGCAAAGAGGTATTACGGATGAATGGGCTATCAATAGAATCCAAGGTTATTCCCGTGATGGTCTTGCCGGCAAGCCTATTCCGCCTCAATACGCTCCGCGGATGGACGAGCCTCAATTGGATTCGCGTTAGATTTTCCTCCTGCTCCTGACTTCCCGCCTGCCTGTCCCTGCGATCTAACCCCCAAAGTGGAGAATCTACTCCATGAAATCCCCGTGCAGGCCCTCTCCGCGTCCGGAAGTGGGGCACGGCGCTCATTTTGATCCCTAAACCGGCTGAAATCTGTCCAATCAACCCGAACCACCTCTGAGTTCGGAAATGCACCGCACGGAAAACTCAAAGGGATGCGGGACTGCCATATAAAACCGGACTGGCTTCTCCTGTACAAAAACACACCCGACGAACTTGTGCTGGTTCGTACAGGCACGCACTCCGACCTGTTCAGGAAGTAACTTTTCCCGCCGCAGCATCCGCTGACGGGATTTACTCTCCCAGCACCCCCTGGCCCCGCAGCCAGTCCTCGAGGCGGTCGGGCCAGGTGGAAAGCACCGGATCGTCGGGTGCCAGACCCACTCCGTGGGGACCGGATCGGTAGATGTGCAATTCTGCAGGAACACCCGCTGCACGCAGCGCAAGGTAATACGCCACGCTGTTGTCCGCGGGGACCGGACCGTCGTCATCCGTATGAAACAGAAAAGCCGGCGGCGTATCGGCGGTTACCTGTTTCTCGTTCGAAAGCCGGTCCGCCAGATCGAGATCGTAATCTTCCCCCAACAGATGGAAACGGGACCCTTCGTGCGTGAAGGGATCCGTCATGGTAATGACCGGATACGCAAGGATCGAAAAGTCCGGCCGGGAGGAATGGCGTTCGAGGGGATCCGCCGCATCGGGTACGCCTGCCGTCACATGCGTGGAGGTCGTGGCTGCGAGGTGCCCGCCCGCCGAGAAACCCCAGATGCCTATGCGCGACGGATCGACGCCAAGCCCGTCGGCATGCGCCCGGACGTACCGAATCGCCCGCTGCGCGTCCATGAGTGGAGACGGATGACCGTAGCGCGGGCCGAGGCGGTACTTCAGGACAAAGGCCGCGACGCCACGTTCGTTGAGCCATTCAGCAACCTGCCTGCCTTCATGATCCATCGCGAGATGGGCGTATCCGCCGCCGGGGCATACGACCACCGCCGCCCCGTTCGCAGCGGACGTTTCGGGAAGGTAGATCGTAAGCGTGGGGATGTCTTCCGCTTCTTCACCCACGGCCCCGGGGGCTCCCTCGGGCCACAACGGTATGGCGTCCTGCGCCATGCCAGACTGCGTTGCCCATGATCCGGTCAGCAGGACAAGAAGGAGCGCGCAGAACACGCGGGGCACACAAGAAGGCGTTCGCCGGTAACCATGCATTGCGATATACCCTGATTATGAAAGAAAATCGTGCCCCGGCGCCCGCAAACGCGGCGCTTGTGCCAGGGATAGTTCTCTAAAACCGATCCGTAGCGCCTATCCGTTCACAGGTCACAAAACGAAACCCGTCGCGGCGATCTTCCCCGGTCTTTCTGAACACGGTTCCGATCAGGTGTTCGTATCGGGGAAAATAGGTGTCTCCCTGATAATTCCCTTCCACGATGGTTAATTCCCACCGGTCCGCGCGTTCGAGAAAGTGTTCGTAGATGGTCGCGCCGCCGCCGATGAAGACGCGCTGCGCGGTCTGTGCAGCAGCCAGCGCAGCCTCGGGGTCAGGGAAGGTCTCGATGTCGGGATATCCCTTGAGCTTGCCTTGGGAGGTTACGATCAGCAAACGCCGGTTGGGCAGCGGCCCGCCGAACTCGTTGACAAGCGACTCGAATGTGCGCCGGCCCATGATCATGGGATGACCCGACGTCAACCGTTTGAACCGCTTCAGGTCTTCGGAAAGATGCCAGGGCAGCCGGTTCTCCCGACCGATGACCCGGTTCGTCTCCGCCACAGCGGCAATGAGTACGATTTCTGCTCCGGCGCGGCGCTTATCGGTCATGATTGCGGAGCAGGATAAGGTCGCGGTTCTTTGGGAGAAGCAAACCGGGCTGATCCATTCGGTCAGCCTATTCGGTCAGGTCGCGGTGCAGCGTGGCGATCCAGCGCTCGGTGGAGATGAAACCGTCGCCCCACGAAGCCCATTCGTCGCCCGCGCCTGCTTCCTGCAACGCTTCAAGGCTGTGACCCGCTTCGATCCCCGCAGCGACAGCGGCCCGGGTTTCCTCGATCATGCGCAGATAGGTTTCGAGGTCGGACGGCGAGGCGACAGGGCCATGGCCCGGAATGATCCGGGTCTCGTCGTCGGCGTGCGCCAATACCGCGCGGCCCGCGGCAATGACCCCCTCGACGGCGCCGCCGCTGTCGATATCGACGAAGGGAAAGCGCTGGTTGAAGAAGGTGTCTCCCATGTGGACGACATTGGAGCCGGTGAAGAAAATGAGCGCGTCCCCGTCGGTGTGGGCATGGGGGACATGCAGCACCTTGACCTCCTCGCCGTTGAAGTGGATGGAGATCGCATCGTCGAAGGTGATGACCGGCCAGGCCGCGGGCGGCGCCGGCGGGGTGACCCGATCGCCGCGGCGTTGCTCGGTCATCAGCCGGGCGCGGACATTATGATGGGCGATGATCGGGGTTTCGACGCCGAATACCTCGTTGCCGCCGGTGTGGTCCCCGTGAAAATGGGTGTTGAGGAGGAATTTGAGTTCGCCCTCGCCCAGACCCTCGAGCTGGGCGCGAATCTGGTCGGCCAGCGGGGCGAATTTGTCGTCGACCATCAGGAAGCCGTCCGCCCCGACGGAGACGCCGATATTGCCGCCCTGACCATTGATCATGTGGATCGATCCGGCAACCGGGGAAACGGCAAGGACCTGAGCGGCGGCGGGCAGCATGACGGGTAGCGCCGAAAACAACATCGCAAAGATCAGGGATCGGGTCATGGCAGGTCCTCGTGCGGTGGAACAATGCAGTGGGAAAAGAGGCCCTCATGACTCGGTGGCAAGAGCCTTTGGGTGGCTACGGGAGAAGGGAGGAGGGGTTCCGGGAATAAAGCACGCATGTCTTCGCAACACATTCACATTTCAGGCCGGGTCCGTACGTGCCATATATCTATATTTAGACTCAATTTAAATAAGCAACCGGTCAACAGTACTTATGATGCGGAAACCAAAACGTGCCTGGGCTTTATGCGCTACCATCGCCATACTCTGGATGGTTAGCGGCTGGATACAAACAACGCCTCTCTCGAAGGAACAAGCCACGGAACCGACCGGGGATAGCCTCGGGGTGCTGATCATGGCGCACGGCGGCAGTGCGGACTGGAACAAGCAGGTGGACGCGTCCATTGCCGGACTTCGTGACCGCTTGCCTGTATCTTTGGCGTTCGGCATGGCGAATCCTGAAACGCTGCAAGCCTCGCTGGACTCGCTCCGCAATCACGGCGCACGTACGGTGGCGGTAGTGCGGCTGTTTATTTCGGGTGACTCCTTCCTGCACCAGACCGAATTTCTGTTCGGACTGCGCTCCGACCCGCCGGAACAGGCGATCATGGGACACCACCTGATGGACGGCGCCCATCTCAAACCCCTTAAGACAGACAGCCGCATCCTGCTGGATCGTCAGGGGATGATGGGCTCCAGCGAAGCGTCCCGGATCCTGCTGGCCCGCGCAAACGAGAACACATCCAGTCCGGAAGACACCGGGGTAATGCTCATCGCACACGGCATGGGCGCCGAAGACGATAATAACCGGGTGCTGGACGCCATGCAGGATGCGGCGGAGGCGCTCCGGTCCGCAGGCTACGGGGAAGTGCATGTAGCAGCCCTCAGAGAAGACTGGGCCGAACCGAGAGCCGAAGCGGAACGGCACATCAGAGCAATGGTGGCGGAAATGGGAGAACGCCAGGACCATGTCGTAGTGATCCCGTACCGCATATCCGGATTCGGCCCCTACGGCGATGTGCTTGACGGGCTGGAGTATGTACCTGCCGACGGACTGCTCCCGCACCATCTGGTCACGGAATGGATCGCTTCCCGCGCTACGGCCAATTTCTGCTTGGCCGGTCTGGCGTCGCCGCTCGGATCGTGCGAAATCCAATAACGCCGCCTGGCTTATATCCCACTCCGATCCCTCGCATCCAAACACCTCGCAAACAGCCTCCCCGCAAACCGCTTATTTAAGCAGAATCATTTGCTTTCTTTGCAGCGGGAAGGCATGGTCCGCATCGGACAATACATACGTATACACGCCGGAAGGCAAATGCCCCGCGTCGAACGAAACCGCATGATGGCCCGCAGGCGTCATACCGTCCACCAACTGCGCCACCATTTTACCCGTCATATCGTACACGGCAAGATCGATATGACCTGCTTTCGGTAAGCTATAGCTAATAGACGTAACGGGATTGAACGGATTCGGATAGTTTTGTCCAAGTGTTACCTCTACAGGCACTTCGCCGTCCTTGACAGAAGTGGAAGACGGCAACGCAGGGATTACAGGCAGATTCATCCGGTTGGCGCTTGATGGGGTTTTGAAATTATTGTTCCGGTAGTAGGACCGTACGTAAAGCAGGTAGCGGGTCCACGGTAACAATCCCTCAATGGTCACTCCGTCCTCTGACTTGTCAACGCGGGTCCAGGGAATCACCTCCGGGCCGCGATGGAAGTCTCCAGCGTCCCCATCATAACCCTCTCGAACCCGGTACTCAAAATACTCAACGTTCTCTATGTATTCAGCGGCAGGCCGGGTCCAGGTAACGTGCATCACGGCCTTGCCGTCCACCACACTGTGGCGCGCCCTAAGATTGTTGGGACTATAGAAGTACGTCGCTATGTCACTTGGCGGGGTCGGATTCGTTGAACCAGTCGAATTGCCACATGCATACACGCGTACGTAGTCAACCTCCAGACGCTGGGGCCAAATGTTCGGATCCACCCCCTGTTGCCCGCCCCAGGACCCACCCACGGCAATATTGAAAATCAAATGGAACGGGTGATCGAACGGCCAGTGCCGGTCATCGGCCTGCGAATTGGTCAACCGCTCGTTCCTGAACGTGAAATAGTGCGTGTCATTGACATAGCCTCGTATTTCCGACGGCGTCCATTCCACCGCATACACATTGAATGCCGAACGAGCCGTCGACACCACGGTGGATGCGCCCCGGTGCGTGCCCTTCGTATGATTGTATGCATCCGTATGCACCGTGGAATGTACCCGGTCCGGATCGAACCCCACATGCTCCATGATGTCGATCTCGCCGGCCCGGGGCCACCCTCCGTATTGGCTCAGATCCGGCAGCATCCATATGGCGGGCCATGTCCCCCTGCCGGACGGCAGTTTCGCGCGGGCCTCGAATCGGCCGTAGGTCCATTCCTGCCGCGAAAGCAAACGGGCGGAAGTGTACTCGCTGCCGCTCCAGGATTCCTTGCGCGCTTCGATGATCAGGTTCCCGTTCTCGACCCGGGCATTCTGCGAACGTGACGAGGTATAATACTGCAACTCCTGATTACCCCATCCGTGGCCTCCTGTGTCATAGCGCCACTTTGAAGCGTCTGGAAGACCGTTCTGATCGAATTCGTCGCTCCATACCAGACTGCCTATTTCGCAAGTGCGCGATTCGCGGGCAGGCCCGGGTTCAGGATGTTCTTCCTCCGGCATGGCGTATGCACCGCTCATAAACGCCAGAACGGGTAGGAATAAACTATGTCTATAGCGGGGCAAGAGAAGTGGCTCGTGAAATACGTATAGGGTTCAAAGCGTACGGTCGGGTTGTATTCATTCGCCCCCTCACACTGCAATCGGCGCCCGGATGTGTGCATGGGGATAGTAATCCACGATCTCGAAATCCTCGTACGCGTACTCGTAGATGGAGGGCGGTTTGCGGCGGATGACGAGACGCGGCAGCGCCCCCGGTTCGCGCCGGAGTTGCTCCTGCACCTGATCGAGGTGGTTCAGGTAAATGTGGCAATCGCCGCCGGTCCATATAAATTCCCCCGGCCTCAGATCGCACTGTTCCGCGAACATGTGTGTCAGGATCGCATAGGACGCGATATTGAACGGCAGCCCCAGAAAACTGTCCACGCTTCGCTGGTAAAGCTGGCAGGATAACCGCCCCTGGGCCACGTAGAACTGGAATAGCGCGTGACAGGGCGGCAGGGCCATCTGCTTCAGTTCGTCCACCTTCCAGGCGCTGACGATGTGGCGGCGGGAATCAGGATTCTCCCGCAGACCCCGCAGCACCGTGTCAATCTGGTCGTGGATGCTTCCGTTATCCCCTTCCCAGCGGCGCCACTGTTTCCCGTACACCGGACCGAGTTCCCCGTCCTCGTCGGCCCACTCGTCCCAGATCGTCACGCCGTGCTCGTTCAGGTAGCGGATGTTCGTATCCCCGTTCAGAAACCAGAACAACTCATGGAAAATGCTGCGCAGGTGCAGCTTCTTGGTGGTCAGCAGGGGAAATCCCTCGGCCAGATCGAAGCGCATCTGGTATCCGAAGGTGCTGATCGTGCCTGTGCCCGTCCGATCGTCCTTGCGAACGCCGTGATCCAGAATGTGCTGGAGGTAATCGAGGTACTGGCGCATCGGGAAAGGATGGACCAGGTTGGGGGTTGGCGTTTGTGTGGCGGGTGGAATGCGGAATCCGGGCAACGAAAATCCGCAAAACATTCTCGTTTGCAAACCCGATAATCCACCCGCGTATCGCCCCGCGACACGGCATGAGCCCAATCCGTAAGCCGCACTGAGGATATCAGGGCACGGTGTGCAAGGTACTGAATCCGCCGCGCATTTTCATCATCGATCTGTGATGATATTTTTCCACAATCACGGTTTTCCGCAGCATGGTTTTGCTTGAGAAACAGCGGTCGGGGAAAACTGACCGGGCGGGCCGGGGAACAGCTAACGAAGGCAGGTATTGACAAGGGGTCCCTGAAAATCGCCTTGACGGAGAACGCCATGGATCCCAACCTGCATCAGAAACAGGCCATCAATCACCTGAACAAGGTGCTCGACTACGCGCCGTTCGTCGCCGAGGGAGATCAGGCGACGGTGCATCTGACCCCGGAAGACTGGCATGTGGTCGCCGATGCGTTATTCAGGATGGATACGCCCCCGGAGATGATCCCGGACAGGATCAAAAAATACCGCATTACGAACGAGTACCGTACCATCCAGCTCGACACGGAAGATTATCTGATCGACGTGGAAATGATATAGGGCCTGTTAGCACTATACAGACCCTAATCCGCAATTTCACCGAAAATCCCGATACTGGCTCGGGCTGCGTTTTTCCGTGCGTCCGAACACTACTGAAATCATCTTACAATAACGGATTTTCAAATTTTCCCAAAAGCTCTTTCGGCGCCACTTCCCGTACAAAGTTCGATCCACAGGTATTGCCCCAGCTCCGGAAACCCGGATATCCCCTCCAAAGGGGCCAGGAAACACTGTGGTAACATTTTTTTCCGAAAGAATCGACTTTATCCGTCTCCCGGCGTACCTTCTATACCAAGCCGCTTCCGAACCCGTACCGCATAGCGGTTATACGTTATTGCCCGAACAGCCCCGCAACGCCGCCAAGCACTGGCCCCGGTCTGCTTTTTGACGGTTTCGGTCCGTCGCATTGAACCTGCCGCCTCCTCCGGCGTTGCACGTTTTTTATGTTGTCTGATCCGCAACCGCAACTGGCCTTCCCCGAGCTGACGCTATCCTGGAGCGCGTCCATCGACTCGATTCGATCCCGCCCGTAATCAGGTTGCACCCTCCCCCGGAAATCCCTCGCAAAGACGCCTGCACCATGGGAGTCAAAACGCAGGAAAAAACTGTCCAGGAAATTCCTGAAGCTACTATTCTTTTCGCGGGCGACTCCGGCGATGGAATGCAGTTGACCGGTGGTCAGTTTACGCTGGCCAGTGCGTACGCCCGAAACGATCTGGCGACGCTGCCGGATTTCCCTGCGGAGATTCGCGCCCCGGCGGGCACGACCTATGGGGTCAGCGGTTTCCAACTGCACTTCGGATCCGTAAACGTGCGTACGCCGGGCGATGAGGTGGATGTGCTGGTGGCCATGAACCCGGCGGCGCTCAAAGTGAGCGTGGATCGCGTGCGCAAGGGCGGCACCCTCATCGTCAATGCGGACTCCTTCGGAAAGAGAGACCTCGATCTGGCGGGATACAGCGAGAATCCACTGGAAGACGATTCGCTGAAGGCGTTCCATGTGGTCCGGATTCCGCTGACGACCCTGACGCACGAGACGCTGAGCGATACCGGCCTCGACAAAAAGACGATGGACCGGTGCAAGAATATGTTTGCGCTTGGCCTCGCCCTGTGGATGTATTCCATGCCGATCAAGCCGGCGCTCGAATGGCTGAACAAGAAATTCGCCCGCAAGCCGGAGATTCTGGAGGCAAACCAGCGGGTGCTGAAAAAGGGGAGCCACTACGGGGAAACGGTAGAGGAATTCGCGGTCCGCTATGAAGTGCGTCCGGCCAGACTCAAGGCAGGCAAGTACCGGGCGATCATCGGTACGGAAGCGCTGGCTATGGGGCTGATCGCGGCAAGCCGCAAGTGCGGGCTACCCATTTTCTACGGATCATATCCGATCACGCCCGCATCGGAAATTCTGCACGAACTGAGCCGCCACAAGAACTTCGGCGTGAAGACATTCCAGGCCGAAGACGAGATTGCCGCGGCGGGCGCCGCGCTCGGCGCGAGTTTCGGAGGCAACCTCGGCATTACGGCGACGAGCGGGCCGGGTCTGGCGCTCAAGAGCGAAACGATCGCTTTGGCCGTTATGGCGGAACTGCCGCTGGTCATCGTGAACATGCAGCGGGGCGGCCCCTCCACCGGCCTCCCTACGAAAACCGAACAGGCTGATCTGTTGCAGGCCATCTTCGGACGCAACGGCGAAGCGCCCTTGCCGATCGTCGCTCCGGGAACGCCGGGCGACTGTTTCTATGCCGCGTTCGAGGCATGCCGCATTGCCGTCAAATACATGACCCCGGTCATCCTTCTCTCGGACGGCTACCTGGGTACGGGCTCTGAACCCTGGCTCATTCCGAACGTGGATGATCTGGAGAATTTCGAGCCGTCTTTCGCCTCGGCGCCGAACCGGACCGTGGACGGCGAAGACGTTTTCCTGCCTTATGTGCGCGACAAGAAGACCCTGGCACGCCCTTGGGCCAAACCGGGAACGGCGGGGCTCGAACACCGCCTCGGCGGGTTGGAAAAAGAACATGAAACGGGCAACGTCTCGTACGAACCGGAGAACCACGAATACATGGTGAAACTGCGCGCCGAAAAGGTGCAGCGCGTCGCGCAGGACATTCCGCCGCTGGAGGTGTTCGGCGAACAGGAAGGGGATCTGCTGGTCGTCGGCTGGGGATCGACGCAGGGCGCGATCGAGACCGCCGTGGATTCCTGCGTGTCGCGCGGGCTCCGGGTCGGCGCAACACATCTCCGGCACATTGTGCCGTTGCCGAATGATCTGGGTAAAATACTCAGCCGGTACGAGCATGTGCTGGTGCCTGAACTGAACAACGGCCAGTTGATCCGGCTGTTGCGCGATCAGTTCCTGCTGCCCATCGCCCCGCTCAAGAAAATCAAAGGGATGCCTTTCAAGGCGCGCGAGATCGAGGAAAAGATCTGCGACATCCTCGGAATCTCCCCTGCATGAGACCATACTACCGCAATCCGTATGGGAGCAGCGCCGCTCCCTGTCCGTCATGAACGACACCAACGGAAAATCCGACCACGTTCCTCCTGCCGGTAAAAAGCCGGCGCGCGCCCCGTCAGGAAAGAAGCCCACGCTCCCCCCGGCGGGCAAAAAACCGTCGCTTCCTCCGGGAGGAAAGAAGCCGGTCATGCCCTCCGGCGGAAAGAAACCCGCAGGCGCTCCCGGTCGCAAACCTACCGGCCCTCCGGCAGGGAAAAAACCGGTTCTTCCGGCAGGCGCAGGGGGTGACGGAGCACCCATCACCCTGACCAGGAAGGATTTTGCAACCGATCAGGATGTGCGCTGGTGCCCGGGATGCGGAGATTACGCGATCCTCGCCACCATGCAGCGGCTCATGCCCGAATTGGGCGTGCCGAAGGAAAACACGGTCTTCGTCAGCGGAATCGGTTGTTCAAGCCGCTTTCCGTATTACATGAACACCTACGGGCTGCATTCCATTCACGGACGCGCCCCGGCCATCGCCACGGGGCTCAAGGCGAGCCGGCCCGACCTGGACGTGTGGATCGTCACGGGAGACGGCGATGCCCTCTCCATAGGGGGAAACCATCTGATCCACCTGCTGCGCCGCAACATAAACGTGCAGCTCCTGCTGTTCAACAACCAGATATACGGCCTGACGAAGGGGCAGTACAGCCCCACCTCGGAGCAGGGCAAGGTCACGAAGAGCACGCCGTACGGGTCCGTCGACCATCCGTTCTATCCCGTGCCGCTTGCCCTCGGCGCGGACGCCACGTTCGTCGCCCGCACGATGGACCGCGATCCGAAGCACATGCAGGCGATGATGCGACGGGCCCACAATCACCAAGGCGCTGCGTTCCTTGAAATCTACCAGAACTGCAACATCTTCAACGACGGGGCCTTTTTCGAATTCACGGAAAGAAACACGAAGGCGCACAGCACGATCTTTCTGGAACACGGCAAGCCGCTCGTATACGATAACGGACAGCGGGGCCTGCGCCTCAACGGATTCGAAATCGAATCGATCGATCTGTCCAAAGGGAAATGGTCCGTGGACGACTGCCTTGTCTATAACGAAGGCAGCATAGATCTGGCGAATATCGTCTCGCGGATGTCCTGGCTGGAAGACCTGCCCCGCCCGTTCGGGGTGTTCTACCGGGAAGAGCGGACCCCCTATGAGGAACTCCTGCAGGAGCAAATCGAGGGAATCACCGGCAAGCGCGGCAAGGGAGACCTCACCGCCCTGCTGAATGCCGGAGATACGTGGATGATCGGGGACTAAACCTCCGACGCTTCTACGGTCTCCACGTCCCCTGCGCCACGGCAGGTACGAAATCTTCCAGACCCTCCGGTTTCCAGAGCAGGGTACGCTCCAGTTCGGCGCTCATATACGCCGTCATGAGGAGTTCCACCACTTCGAGGCCGGCATGGAAACCCACGTCGGACTGCTTCCCGTCCAGAAACTGCTGGACGAAGTAGCGATTCTCGTTCTCGTAGCCGTATTCGGAGGCTTCGTTGCCGACCACCGGCATCAACCCTTGTTCGGCGTTTTGCTTTTCGACCAGATCTTCGGCTTGAGCGCCGGACACTTCCCGGCTGAAGAACAGCTTCGTACCGGCGTCGAGCGTGTTGTGGTACATGGAATACTCGGGACCCAGCAGCTCCGAGCTGAGGCGCAAGCCCGCCCCGACGAAACTCCACGAGGTGGTCACTTCCGCAATTAACGGGCGCCCCTCTTCATCCTCGTATTCTATCGTGGCGCGCGCAAAGTCCTCGGACGGACGATTCGCATAATCCACTTCCGGGCCGAACCGTTTTTTCAGGTCCTCCACATAATGCGGGCGCGACCATTTCAGGCTGGCGATATGGGCCGAGATTTTCTTCAGGCGAATGCTGCCGCGCGGAGCGCCCGGAGCCGTGAGCAGATACCGCCCCACTTCCACGCTGTGACACATCATGTCGTTGAGTACGCCGCCGCCCTGCATCTCTCCCTGCCAGAACCAGGGGGCATGCGGCCCGCTGTGCTCCTCGGCGGCGCGGGCCAGATAGGGACGACCCGTGATCGCCGCCGCCCGGCGCCAGATGATTTCATGGCCGCGCACAAGGCCCGGCTCGAACAACTGATCTTCGAGATAGCCGTGCAGCACCCCCGCTTCCTCGACCAACTCGACGACG
The DNA here is from genome assembly GCA_965117025.1 of Rhodothermales bacterium. Lineage (GTDB taxonomy): Bacteria > Bacteroidota > Rhodothermia > Rhodothermales > VXPQ01 > VXPQ01. The sequence goes on along the minus strand of OZ220746.1, from coordinate 1,764,020 downwards.
CGCTTCGCCTCCCGCACGTTACGGCCCAGCGGTTTCTCGCAGGCGATGCCTACCAGTTCGCCCTTCCCGGACTTGAGCGCCTCCACGATCTCCTCCATGTTCTCGACACGCTTGTGGTTCGGCCCGCATATCCATAGCGCATCGATAGCCGGGTCCGCCACCATGTCGGTGATCGAATCGTAGGCCTTCGCCTCGCCTACGCGGAGCTCCCGTGCATAGGCCGCCGCGCTTTCCGCGCGGCCGCGGTTCGGACTCCAGATGCCCAGCACGTCCGCATCGCGGACCGCCTGCCAGGACAATAAATGAAACCGGGTGATGAAACCACTGCCAATGAAACCTACCCCAAGTCGCCGTCCAGCCATGTCGTAAAATCCGGTTTTTGTGTAAATGGTGTGCGTGCGGCCAACAAAGTAGGCATTCCAAGCGTTCCCGTGCGTATAATTCAGGGAAGAAAATTTGTCGGCGCGCCGCATGCATACGCGGAACCGCGCCCGACGTTGCGCCGACCGGGCACGATTTTAATCCGATGAAACGCCGCACTTTTCTCAAAACGACGGCTGCCGGAATAGCCGGGGGCAGTCTCCTCGCCGGATGCGGCGGAGGGACCGGAGAAACCGGCAATGCCGCAAGCCTGCAAACCCGGCCGCAGGTTCGCTGGCGCCTCATATCGAGCTATCCCCGATCCCTGGACACGATTTTTGGGGCGGCGGAGGAGGTTGCCCGGCGGGTGACCGCGATCACCGGAGGGCGGTTCCGGATTCAAACGTTCCCGCCGGGGGAGCTGGCGCCGGCGACCGAGGTGCTTGGAGCCGTGCAGAAAGGCGCCGTGGAGATGGGCCATTCCGCCGGCTATTACTACACGGGCCACAATCCGGCGCTCGCCTTCGACACGGGCGCCCCGTTCGGGCTTACCCCGCGCCAGCAAACGGCCTGGCTCCGCTACGGCGGCGGCATGGAGTTGATGCGTTCGATCTACGCGGACTTCAACGTGATCAATTTTTTGGGAGGCAATACGGGGGTGCAGATGGGCGGCTGGTTCCGCCGCGAGATCAATACCCTCGAAGACCTTCAGGGAATCAAGATGCGCATTCCGGGCCTCGGGGGCGAAGTGATGAACGAACTGGGCGTCACCGTGCAACTCATGGCGGGCGGCGAACTTTACCAGGCGCTCGAGCGCGGCACGATCGACGCGACCGAATGGGTCGGACCGTACGACGATATGCGTCTCGGCCTCCACGAAATCGCCCCGTATTATTATTACCCGGGATGGTGGGAACCCGGACCCGGCATATCCTTCATGGTCAATCCGGACGCCTGGAACGCGCTGCCGTCCGTCTATCAGGAAGCCCTCGAAGCCGCTACCTCGCAGGCCGGCCTAAGCATGCTTGCACGGTACGATGCCCGTAATCAGGAAGCGTTTCGGGCATTGCAGGGAGAAAGCGTGCAAATCAAGCCGTTTCCCCCGGAGACGATGCAGGAAGCGGAGCGCATTACCCTGGACCTGATGGAAAACTACGCCGCAAAGGATGCCGCCTACCGGCAGGTGTACGACTCGTTCCGCGCCTTTCGGAGAGATGCGCACGGCTGGTTCGGCACCGCCGAGCATGCCTATGCCTCCTTCGCGTATCCCCGACCGAACGCATGAAACGACGCGACTTTCTTCGTGCCGCCGCGCCCGGCCCGCAAGATGCGCCGGCGCCGGAAACGGCCACCGAACAGGCAAGGACAGGAGAGGCGCCTGCCGTGCAGACGATGCCGCGTGTGATGTGGCGCCTGGCATCCAGCTTCCCCAACGGGCTGGACACGATCTACGGGGCTGCCGAGATTCTGGCCCGGCGCGTGGAAACGCTTACGGAAGGGCGTTTTCGTATTCGCGCCTATCCGGCCGGAGAGCTCGTCCCGGCCCTTGAGGTGCTGAGCGCGGTCCAGAACGGGACCATCCAGATGGGACACAGCGCAAGCTACTACTTTCAGGGGAAGAATCCGGCGCTCGTTTTCGATTGCACGATCCCGTTCGGGCTGTCGGCCCGGCAACTCAACGCCTGGTTCTATCACGGGGACGGCCTCGCGCTCACACGAGAAATGTTCGCCGACTTCAATGTGATCAACTTTCCCGGGGGCAACACGGGCACGCAGATGGGCGGCTGGTTCCGCCGCGAGATCGGATCGCTCCAGGACCTGCGCGGGCTGAAAATGCGCATTCCGGGGCTGGGCGGCGAAGTGATGAATCGCCTCGGCGTTACGGTGCAGGTCATACCGGCCGGCGAAATTTACCTGGCGCTCGAACGCGGCGCGATCGACGCCACCGAGTGGGTCGGCCCGTACGACGACGAGAAACTCGGTTTTCAGGAGATTGTGCAGGATTATTACTATCCGGGGTGGTGGGAGCCGGGTCCCGGCCTTTCGTTCTACGTGAACCGGGACGCCTGGGACGCCCTGCCATCCGCGTACCAGGAAGCCTTTGAAACGGCGGCCGCCGAGGCCAACGAGCACATGCTCGCGCTGTACGACGCACGGAACGGTCCGGCCCTGCGGCGGCTTGTGGAAGGAGGCGTACAGCTCCATCCGTTCCCGGAAGAAGTGATGGCGGAAGCAAGACAAATCACAGAAGAACTTCTCGAAGAATCGGCCAGCGATCCCGCGTACCGTAAGGTCTACACAGCCTACAAGGCGTGGCGCGACGACGCCTACCGCTGGTTCGGGACCGCCGAACTGGCATACGGCGATTATGCGTTCGGTTCGGATGCATCTCCCGGAAACGTGTAAGAACTTTCAGGAAGGGCCGCATCCATCATGCGCACGCTGCTTCGCATCGCACATCGTATCGACCGAACCAATGAGTGGATTGGTCGAGCCGTGTACTGGCTGACGCTCGTCATGGTGGGAGTCGGCGCCTATAATGCGCTCGTGCGGTATCTCGATCGCTTCACAGGCCTGGGCCTGAGTTCGAACACCTATATCGAGCTGCAGTGGTATATGTACAGCCTGATCTTTCTGTTGGGCGCCGCCTATACCCTGAAGCACAACGCCCATGTGCGCGTGGATGTGCTGTTCATGCGCCTGACGCCCCGGGGACGCGCCTGGGTGAACCTGGGCGGCGCCCTGCTCTTCCTGCTGCCTTTCTGTATCCTCGTGATCTGGACATCCTGGCCCACGGTGCATAACTCGTGGGCGGTCCTGGAAGTCTCGCCCGATCCGGGCGGCTTGCCCCGTTATCCGATCAAGACGGTCATCCCCATAGCGTTCGTTCTCCTGTTCTTACAGGGAGCCAGCCTCGCTATCAAGCAAATCGCGTTCCTGCGCGACCCGGCCGCAGAAGATATTCCGGGTCACGCTCCGGACAACTCCGGGAAATCGCAAGGAGGCATATGATGGGCGACTGGTTGGGGCCCCTCATGTTCGCCGGGGCATTGATCCTCATCTTCTCGGGTTTTCCCGTCGCCTTCGCGCTTGGAGGCACCGCCCTCATTTTCGCCTTCGTCGGCATCGAACTGGGCTATTTCAGTTGGCACCTTCTGCTGGCCATGCCGGACCGCATTTTCGACGTGATGTCGAACACGCTGTTGCTGGCCGTGCCGTATTTCATCTTTATGGGCGCGATGCTGGAAAAGTCGCGTCTGGCGGAAGACCTGCTCCAGACCATCGGGCTGTTGTTCGGGCGCATACGCGGCGGGCTGGCCATTGCGGTGGTGTTCGTGGGGGCGCTGCTTGCCGCAGCGACGGGCGTGGTCGGGGCGTCGGTCGTGGCGATGGGCGTCATTTCCCTGCCGGTCATGATGCGCTACGGCTACTCGCACGAACTGTCCGCCGGCGTGATTTCCGCATCGGGTACGCTGGGACAGATCATTCCCCCCAGTATCGTGCTCATCGTCCTTGCGGACCAGTTGAGCGTGGCGGGCCGGGTTTCCGTGGGCGAACTGTTTCTGGGCGCGCTGGTCCCCGGCTTGCTGCTGGCCGGGCTGTTTGCGCTCTATGCGGCGGGCGTGGCCTTTTTCAAACCGGACACCGCGCCGGCCCTCCCTGCGGAGGAACGCAGCTTGCCCCACAAGGAATTGATCCGCCGGGTGGCCCTCGTCATGCTGCCCCCGCTGCTGCTCATCATCGTGGTGCTCGGCAGCATCTTCGCCGGCGTCGCTACGCCGACCGAAGCCGGGGCGCTGGGCGCGCTGGGGGCATTGATCCTCGCCGCCGTCAACCGCCGGCTCACCCTGACGTCTCTCCGGGAAACCATGAAGGAGACGGCCAAGCTGACCGCCATGATCATGATTCTTCTGGTCGGCGCCCGGGCTTTTTCGCTCGTATTCATCGGGCTGAACGGCGACCTGTGGATCGAGGAGTTGCTTACCACGCTGCCGGGAGGAGTTATCGGGCTGATTCTGGTTGCGAATCTCGTGATCTTCCTGCTCGGCTTCTTCATCGACTTCTTCGAGATCGCATTCATCATCGTGCCCCTGATTGCCCCGGCGGCGGCGCTGCTGGGCGTGGACCTCGTATGGTTCGGCGTCATGATCGCCATGAACCTGCAAATGTCCTTCCTGACTCCACCCTTCGGGTTTGCGCTGTTCTACCTGCGCGGCGTGGCGCCTCCTGCCATCACCACGACACAGATTTATCGCGGAGCCGTTCCTTTCATAGGGATCCAGGCAGTGGGCCTGCTTCTGGTGATCCTGTTTCCCGAAATCGCAACGTGGATGTCGTGATGGATATGACCGGAGGTGGTTCGTACTGATCGGACAGGGAATTATATACGAAAGTGCCGGAGGCCAGCATTATTCGGACTTATTTCTTGAAGCACTAATGAGATTAAAAAACGTGATGATCCCTCGCAAAAATCCCCTAATGAGTGGCATTAGTCCCCTGGTAATCCCTTCTACTGCAATAGGCTTCAATACCATTTTCCATAAGAAGGGGATTATGATTCCATATAGGACCACTGCAACAGCAGCCCAAAGCATAAATTTAACAAACGTAGATAATTGATCTCCGCCAGTGATCAAGTCAATAAGCGCTATAAATAATACAACACCCGCTAATTGCCAATACGGCCTGTTGTCCCCTTTCATGTTACCCTTCAAATTCCTCTGTATCGTCTTCGAAGTGCCGTATGAATTTCCATTCATGCGTCTTTTTCGGCGGAGTCGAAAGGATCGCCTTTGCGATGTTTTCCGCCGTGTCGGGGATCGGTTCCGGCATAGTGTACTTGACCGGGCGGCCACGCTTGCGCTTGGGTTCAGACTGGTCTTTCATGACGTTTCGTCCTTGATAAGGCGCAAAACATGGGGCTTGATCTGCTTATCCTGCTGCCTCGACCAACGGGCGAAAATCTTCGCTGCTCATCGGCTCATGTTCGCCGAGGTTGCCGCGCAGTTCGATCAGAACCCGCTGTTTCATGGGGGCCGGGGCAGGATTGATGCGGACTACCTTCGCCGCATATTCCCCAGGCGACTCGGCAATGGCTTGCGCAAGATCCGACACCAGATAGCGCGGCGCCCAACCGATCATGTGATGGTCCTGTGTTTGGAACTGCACGTCCACCTTGGCGACCGGATTGTTCAGATCCAGGGCCACGTAAAGTTCTTCGCCGGGCTCCAATCGGGCAAGGCGGTTTTGGGCAGCTTCGTTGGCGTGTCGCCAGCCATGCAGAAAAAAGCGGGCAGTGAAACCGCCCTCGGCATTCTTCTCAATTTTTGGAAAAACCTCGTAAAAATCCGTGGTTCGCTGGCCACCACTGACCGATAAAATGTCAAAAGGGTCAGGGTTGGAATTTTCGGACAACCCCAAACGTTCAATGTGTTCGCGGAAATCTGGTCGGTTAGGCTTCATAACCCGGTTTTGGAACGGGTAAAACAATTCTGGAGACTTATACCCTTTCTTCAATTCTGGAAACGCCGGCAGGGGAAGAAAATTCGCTTCCTCTTGCGCCCGCAGGGCGCCGCCTGTATAGCAAAAATGGTACTCGGAGCGATCGACATCCGCATCCAGGCGGCCAATCGGAAACCATTGGCGACTACGACTTTTGTCCTGCCAAGCGAGAAACAGGGTTTTTTCACTCATGTATCCAGTTTCCTTAATTGCTCAAGGTTATAGCATATCAATGCCATAGCGAACTTTCGAGCCGATGGCGACATCCAATCGGAAGGTACGCGGTCGATTACGTTGCGTAAAGAACCCTCATCCAACTTGTTCAGTTTCGCGAGCGCCGGTCGGAAAAGGTCCGGGCACTTGTGAGCGGCCTGACGCACCAATGCCAGGGGGCTCGGACCCCACCGCTCATCCACGGACCAATAGATTCCCCCGCGGCCCTTTTCCGCATAGTGCCCTATGCGATCTTCGGCCATAAACCGATCACGCTTCTCATCCCGCAATTCTCTACCCAGCGAAGAGGCATGATCGAAGGAGGGAGCCAGAGATATATCCCAGTGATTTTCTCCCCGCTGGCGTAGTTGTAAGCCCCAGTTTTCATGGTGGCGATCCGTATTGCCGATCACTGCATCCAGCACTATATACTCAGCAAATAGACGTTGGGTTTGTTTATTGGAAGTCCGTGAAACGGGTTCTAATGCCTGCCATATGTGTTCAAGCGTATGAGCCGACTGGTGAAATTTCATTTCCGGATTATAATCGGACATCATCATAGCCAATAACTCATTACCATGAATCAGCACGCGTCCTCCGCGAGCAAAGGACTCTGTTACCGACCCGCGCACATTCTGAAACTCGGCCAATTCCACCTTGGCATGCAAAATGCGTAAACGGTCCGCGACTTCGGCAGCGATCTTCTCGGCCCAATGCTGCCCCGTACCCTCTTGAGGATATTTGAAAAGCCACGGTGTCTCTCCTTCCCTCGGGAAGTACCAGAATTTTTCCTTGCTACCCATATCTTCGTCTCCGAACACCCATTCCGGCTCTATGGTAACGATGGGATAAAATTCAGACATGGAGCAAGGGAGTCATGGTTGCAAAGAAATCTGTATCCGCAACTGTTTCCAAACGTTCCTGCAAATTCGCAGGCTTCTCATTCCTCCCCTTCCGCATATCTCCGTACGCGGCGTTCGAGTTCCTCTTCGGCGTCGCGGCGCCGGAGTTCCTCCATGCGGCGGGCCACCTCCGCCTCGTATCCGATCTCTCCGGGCTCGTAAAAATACGTGCCCCGCATTTCGTCGGGCAGATACTGCTGAGGCACATAGTGCTCCTGGAACGCATGGGGGTACTTGTAGCCCTTCCCGTGGCCGAAGCCCTCCTTGTCCCGGCTGGCGTCCTTCAGGTGATTCGGCACGTCGTCGGACCGTTCCTGCCGGACATGGGCGAGCGCGCTGAAATACGACATGGTGGAATTGCCCTTGGGTGCGGTAGCCAGATACAGGCAGCACTCGGATAGCATGAATTGTCCTTCGGGCAGTCCCACATAGTCGAACCCATGCGCCGTGGCGGACACCATCTGAAGCGCGCGGGGATCCGCCAGCCCGATGTCCTCCGCCGCGAAGATGAACATGCGGCGAATGATGAAACGGGGGTCTTCTCCGGCGTAAATCATTTTCGCCATCCAGTACAGGGCCGCATCGGGATCGGACCCTCGAAGGCTCTTGATGAATGCGCTGATCGTGTCGTAGTGTACGTCGCCCTCCTTGTCGTACAGCACGGCGCGCCGCTGGATGCTTTCCTCCGCCACGGCCAGACCGATCCGAATGGCGCCCGCATCGTCTGGAGCGGTCGTCTCCACGGCCAGTTCCAGCGCATTCAGCACCGAACGGGCATCGCCGTTGGCCGTGTCGATCAGATGCTCGAGGGCCTCCGGCTCGACCTGCACCTCAGCGCTGCCGTACCCGCGCTCCTTATCCTCGAGCGCATGGAGGGCGATCTGCCGCAGCGCCGGTTCGTCCAGCGTCCGCAACTCGAAGATGCGGGACCGGCTCACGAGCGCCTTGATGACCTCGAAATACGGATTTTCCGTCGTGGCCCCGATCAGCACCACCGTGCCGTTCTCGACATGCGGCAGGAGCGCATCCTGTTGCGACTTGTTGAACCGGTGCACCTCGTCGATGAACAGGATCGTCCGCTGTTGATACTGCTCCAGCCGGGCCCTTGCATCCCCGATCGCCTCGCGAATGTCCTTGACCCCGGACAACACCGCATTGAGTGAGGTGAAATGCGCCTCGGTGGTGTTGGCGATGATGCGGGCCAGCGTGGTCTTGCCGCTGCCCGGTGGGCCATAGAAAATCACGGATGTGATGCGATCCGCCTGAATGGCCCGGCGCAGGAGCCGGCCCGGTCCGAGGATGTGTTCCTGCCCGACGAATTCGTCCAGCGTGCGAGGGCGCATGCGGTCCGCCAGCGGGGCGTTCCGCGCCAGATACCGGTGAGCGGCTTCCTTGAACAAGTCGGGCATGGGAGGGGAGGAAAGGTATCCTCAAGAGGATAGGATATACCTGAAAATAGAATATATGTACAAAATATGTTTAATAATTTCTAATGCCGGCTATCCCACGTCCTTACGCATCCCGGACGCAGAGCATTGTTAATGCGGCCTGTTTTTTTTATTTAGGAAAGATGGAACAGCGATTTGATTTACTCAAGAAGGATACGAACCAATAGCCATGATATTGAATCGCCGCCAGTTCCTCAGTTATGCCGCTATCGCGGCGACGGCCAAGGTTAAAACAACCCAAGCCAAAACAACCACCCAAAACAAACCCGACGGCTTCTTCACCCTGGGCCAGCACGACGGCCACTGGTGGTTCATAACACCCGAAGGGGAACTCTTCTTTTCGCTTGGACTCAACCATATTGACCCGGCAAGCCTGCGGTATCCCGAGAACATCCACATCTGGCGCGACAAGTACGGTGGCAGCACCACGCGATGGATCCGGGAGTCCGTGGCGCCCAATCTCAGGAAGTGGGGCTTCAACACCGTTGGCTGGGTCCAGGAAGTAACCGTACGCAAGTGGAGGCACTCTCGCCCATTCACGAATGACGAGTACCGGGCCCTCGGCATGCCCTTTTGCCATTTGCTGCCCTTCACCGAATCGCACCAGTGGGAGCAGCATACCCGTCACTTTGACTTTCAGGGTTCGCAGTGGAAAGAATGGGTTGACTACGTCGCGCGCTCGCACTGCGCCGAACTGAGCGAAGACCGCAATCTCATCGGATATTTCTATAGCGACTGCCCGACGTGGGTGCACGAGCGTCCCGAGAACACCTGGCGCGGACCGATCTTCGACCCCGAACGCCTGAAAACCGAATCGGGCCGCAAGGAGCTCACCCAACTGGCCCGCGCCTACTACCAGACAACGCACGACGCCATTCGGCGCTACGATCCCAACCACTTGATTCTGGGGGACCGGTACGAAGCCAACGCCGCCATCGCGATGGAAGTCGTTGAAGCCGCACTGCCCTTTGTGGATGTGCTGTCATTCCAGGATTTCCGTGATCCGGTGACCCATCTCGACGAATGGTACCAGAAAACCGGAAAGCCCGTGCTGCTGGCCGACGCGGCCGGGCTGAGGCGCCCCGCTCCCCCCGGGGGCTTCACTCCCAACGACGGGGAATGGTACGCAGAGGTATTAGCGGCGCTTTTCGAGAACCCCGGCTGCGTCGGTTTTCATCTGTGCGGCGCCTACCAGCGCAACAAGGCACGACGCCGGGGCCTGCTCGACGAGATGGAAAGACCTGATCAGGAGAACATCGAGCTGATTAGCGCTGCGAACGCGAAAATCAGCCGCTGGATGAACGAACGGTACTGAGCGCCCGGGCGCCCACCCCGGACACGGCAATTGTTAATGCGGCCTGTTTTTTTTATTTAGAAGAGGATAGGGTAAACACGCTGATTGTATCGACCAGGACAGAAAAAACCATGGAAAATACACGCCGAACTTTTTTGAAAACGCTGGGCGCAGCCGCCGCCGGCATCGCTGTGGGTGGTTGCCAGGAAACCCCCGAGCCGTACACGGAGCCCGTTGCAGCCGAGCCGCCCCTGCCCAGAATCGGACTCCAGTTGTACACGGTGCGGGACGCTATTGAGGTGGATGCAGCCGCCGCACTCGGCCGTGTCGCCGAGATGGGCTATACCGCGGTGGAAACGGGCTTCTGGCCGGAGGGAATGACTGTGGCGCAGGCAGCTACATTACTCAAGGACACGGGGCTAAGCGTGTTCTCGGTGCATGTAGAGATTCCGACAGCAGAGCATCAGGCTGCCGTGCTGGAGGCCGCCGAGGTCTACGACTGTGACCTCATGGTGTGGCATGGATGGCCCGAGGACGAGCGGTACCAGACAATGGACGGCATTAAGGAACTGGCCGACATCTATAACGAGGCCTATGCCTTCTGCCAGACGAACGGCCTGCAATTCGGGCTGCACAATCACTGGTGGGAATTCGAACCGATCGAGGATGGGGTACTTCCGTTCTATGAAATCAGACCCCTGATCGACCCTGGAATTTTCTTCGAGATAGACACCTACTGGGCCAAGGTGGCAGGTCTTGATCCTGCAGAGGTAGTCCGGGATTTCGGCGCGCACGCTCCGCTGCTGCACATCAAGGACGCGACGGTGCTCTCCACCGAAGGACCCATGGTGGCGGCGGGAAGCGGCCTGCAGGATTTCCCGGCGATTGCGGAGGCAGGCAGAGGCCATATAGAGTGGATGATCGTGGAAATGGACGACTGCGAGACCGACATGTTCGAGGCCGCCGCGCAAAGTTTTGCGTATCTCACGGAAAACGGGCTGGCGCGGGCTTGAGCCGAAGACTTTACGGCACGACGAATCGATTTCCGATCGGTCCCGGTCCCATGCACCTGTAGCGGGCCGGTAGCAGCGAACCGGACGCGATGCATCTCTGCCACCCGCAGGGCAAGGAACTTATGCGGCGCATCTCGACGTTGGAAAGCGTCCCGATCCATCCCGCAAGCCCTGTCCTATGCCCCGCTGGGTCATTCTCAAATTCGGCGGCACGAGCGTTTCGAGTCGTGCCCGCTGGGATATCATTGAGCGCATCGTCCGGGCGCGTATCGACGACGGCTTCGTTCCCGTCGTGGTCTGCTCCGCCCTGAGCGAGATTTCCAACCTGCTCGAACGCCTGCTGGAAGATGCGGTCGGGGAAAATTACGAACACACCCTCGATACGATTCGGGACCGCCATCTCCGCATCGCCGCCGATCTCGATACAGACGGAGCGGCCCTGCTGGAAGAGGACCTTGCCGAATTGAAGCGCCTCGCCCTGGGCGCTTCACTCACTCGCGAAGCCGGCCCGCGGCTCCATGCCCGGCTGCTGGCGCTCGGCGAGCTCATGTCCACGAAACTGGGCACCGCCTTCCTGACGTCCCGGGGACTCAATCCCGTCTGGCGGGACGCCCGCGAAATGTTGCGTGCGGACGAGCACCGCCTGCTCCCGGAACGGCGGCAATACCTGTCGGCCATGTGCCGGTTCGATCCGGACACTGCTCTGCAGGAAGACCTGAGCCGCACCGCCGGCGATCTCGTCATCACGCAGGGCTTCATCGTTTCGAACAAGGCCGGAGAAACGGTCCTGCTCGGACGCGGCGGCTCCGATACGTCCGCTTCCTGCCTCGGAGCCGTCCTCGGCGCCGAACGCATTGAGATATGGACCGACGTGCCGGGCATGTTCACCGCGAACCCCCATGACATTCCCTCGGCCCGCCTGCTCCGCCAACTGGACTACGCCGAGGCGCAGGAACTGGCGACGATGGGCGCGAAGGTTCTGCATCCCCGCTCCATCGAACCGGCGCAGCGGCAGCGCATCCCGCTCCATATAAAATGTACAAGCGCTCCTGACCTGCCGGGAACCGTCATCTCCGACGACACCTCCGATTTCGGCGCGCAAATCAAGGCGATCGCCACAAAGACCGGCGTCATGCTGATCTCCATGGAATCGCCGGGCATGTGGCAGGAAGTGGGCTTCCTCGCCGATGTGTTCGCCACGTTCAAGGAACACGGCCTGTCGATTGATCTGGTGGCCACCTCCGAAACGAACGTCACCGTCTCGCTGGACCGCAATGCAAACGCCCTCGAACCGGCGCGCATCGATGCCCTGCTGGACGCGCTGAACGGATATTGCACCGCCCGGCAGATCGGCCCCTGCGCCATTGTCAGTCTGATCGGGCGCAACATCCGGTCGATACTCCACGAGATGGGGGCGGCGTTCGAGGTATTTCACGAACAGCAAGTCCACCAGGTCTCCCAGGCCGCCGGCGACCTGAACTTCAGCTTCGTGGTGGACGAGGATCAGGCCCGCCGCCTGATGCGCAAACTGCATGCGCAGTTTTTCGGAAAGCGGGAACCGGACGCACTGATCGGACCCGACTGGCGGGAACTGATGGAAGCATCGGGTGAAGAACCGTCAAGCCGGACTGCCTGGTGGCAGGGTCGCCGTGAGGAGCTGCTGGCCATCGCCGCCGAAACGAGCCCGGTCTACGTATACGACGAAAACACGCTGCAGGAATCGTTGCAGCGGGTGTTGTCGATCGGCGCGCTGGACCGCGTGTTCTATTCCGTAAAGGCAAACGGACATCCCGACATCCTTCGTCTTTTCCATGAAGGTGGAATCGGCTTCGAGTGCGTGTCGCCGCACGAGATACGGTTTCTGATCGATCTCTTCCCGGACATCGACCGGAAGCGCATCCTGTTCACCCCCAATTTCGCGCCGAAGGAGGAATACGCCGAGGGGTACGAACTGGACGCGTACGTTACGCTGGACAACATCTATCCGCTGGAAGCATGGCCCGATGTGTTCCGTGGAAGGGACCTTCTCGTGCGTATGGACCCGGGGCGAGGCCACGGGCATCACAAGTACGTGCAGACGGCCGGATCCCAGAGCAAATTCGGCGTGGCCCCGGAAGAGATGGAGCGCCTTGCGCAGCTTGCGGATGCAGCGGATGTGCGCATCGTGGGATTTCATGCCCATGTCGGCAGCGGCATCGTCGCGCCGGACACCTGGGCCGAAACAGCGGCCTTCCTCGCCTCGCTGCGGGATCGTTTCCCGGAGGCCCGCATCCTCGATGTAGGAGGAGGACTACCCGTTTCGGAGCGGCGGAATGCGCCGGAACCGGACATGATCGACATCGCGGAGACGCTCGACGCCTTCAAGCAGGAGCATCCGGACGTGGAACTCTGGATGGAGCCGGGCCGCTTCCTTGTGGCCCGCGCCGGCGTGCTCCTGGCCCGCGTGACGCAAACCAAGTGGAAAGGAGCGACGGGCTATGTGGGCATCGAAACCGGCATGAACTCGCTCATCCGACCGGCCCTCTACGGAGCCTGGCACGAGATCGTCAACCTGTCCCGGCTGGACGAGCCGCTGGAAATCACCGCCGACGTGGTAGGACCGATCTGCGAAACGGGGGACGTGCTGGGCTACGGGCGGCGCCTTCCGAACACCGGGGAAGGGGACGTAATGCTGATCGCTACCGCAGGCGCCTACGGGCGCGTGATGAGCAACGAATACAACATGCGCGCTCCGGCGGAGGAGGTGGTGTTGCGCTCAGGGAGTAAGTAACAACAGAGCACATGATATCTAGGGCTGGAAACCCACCGCCAGCCAGTTTGCCATACCCTATGGAGACAGGAAATAAAGCTGCTTACACAGTTTAGCGGACAAGCCCAACCAACGTAAGCCCCGGTGGCGGAGCGCACAAAGTTCTCCGGTACACTGCACAAATAGTCACGCCCCCACTTCCCGCATCCACCCTTTCCGGACAAGCGTGTCCGCCGCGATTCCAATCTGACGAGGAGTGAACTGCTGTTTTCCGTCACTCCAGTTGTACATCTTATCCACTATATCCTGCTTGTTCTTGATGGATTCATCGTGGTCAACCAACCAATGGACCGTGGCGAGCAATTCAAGACCGAACGAAGATTCGAATCCTTCCACCAGATCCACCACCTTTTCGAAACGCTGATGGGTTTCGGGATGGCTCTTAAGAAAAGCAAACGCCTTCTCCGCAGCGCCCGGCAGCAAATTCAACTCCTTGCCGGGTTTATCGCCGTCATCGACATAACCGGATATCATATACCCCTCCATCGCCTTCAGGACATGCCGCAGGTTTTCGGCGTATGGCCCATAATGCGCCGCTCGAAACTCAAGACGAAGCGGTTCCCCAGCGTACTGCATGAAATACATCAATTTATGAACTTCGAGCAACGTTACGAACGGGTCCAGGAATCCGTCGAAATAGCGGCGCATCAATCCGACCAGTGCAGCCCGTCCGGGAGTCATTGGGGGTGGCTTGCTTGAACGATTGGGCCTCGTGTCTTCAAATTCAGGATTCGGCTCGAATACAGTAACCTTCACATGAGGACATTGCTCCAGCACCTCCTCAATACGTGCGCGAACATCGGTCCAGTCAAGCTTGCCCAATCCGCTTCCCAAGGGCGGAATAGCAATGGATTGAATATTCCGCTCGCGAATTTCCCGAACCAGATCACCAAGACCCGCCTCAATATCCTCTATCCGGCTTTTGGCGCGCCAGTGGCGCTTGGTGGGAAAGTTTATGATATAATGCGGATGCGTAAGTTGGCCGGTTTCGAAGATGAACATGCGACCAGGGCGCACCTCCTCCCGCTTGCAAGCAGAAGCATAGGCCTTGAAATTGTCCGGGAATGCCTTCTTAAAATGGAGCGCAATGCCACGTCCCATGATGCCAACACAGTTGACTGTGTTGACCAGAGCCTCTGCATCTTCGGTGAGGATGTTTCCCGTCTTGAACTCGATCATGGTTGCCTCCCCTTGGTTAATAATACCAATCTCTCTTGACTTCTGCACATGGTTTGTGCGCACATGACCGCATAGCCTCCATCACCTGCTGACGCTCCTTATCCGAATGGACTCCAATTCGCTGCACAAGTGTCCAGGGAAACGATCCCTCCATTAAAAACTCCGCTTGTTTTCCCTCTTTGCACTCTTGCCAATCTTTGGCCTCGACGGCATGCCAGTCGATTTCGTCCAGTTTCTCCAGATCGCAATGGTCTTCAAAATATCTGGCGCCGGCATTCGACAAAGTGAAAGCCCAGCGCTTGCGCTGTTCTTCTGCCCAAGAAGCCGTTTCATGCAGATCAGCTTCAAGATGGACAATGGGCTCTTGACCGCCACGATATGACAACGCTACGTGGTTTTTCTTGTAAATTACAAACAGCATGACGGAGCGCGGGCAGAAATAGAAGGGTACGCAATCGCCAACATAGAGACCATTGTGACTGTTCAATGGCCGTCTACGCCTTTCTTGCTTGATGCTGCTTATTCCTATGTCGGTTCCTGTCATATCTCGTTTTGCCATTTCCGAATCGCACCAGAGACACCCTTCAGCGATGATCGACTCCAGCCGATCAATGTGGACAATGTGGTATATCTTCGGATTTTCCGGAACAGGCACAGTCATACCCTAATAATGCCCCGCCTTTCACACAGGTTCGTACCGCCGAACGCTGATCTCGCCTTCCCGGGCCCGCATCCGCGCCACATCGTGCCATGCCTGCATCCGCAGCATAAGGTCCATGGGCGTGCCAAAAGCCTTTTCGATGCGCAGGGCCATCTCCGGCGATAGCGCGGCGTGGCCGTTTACCAGATCCGAAAGCGTCGCCCGGCGAACACCCAGAATCTCTGCCGCCTTCGTCACGCTCAGGCCCAACTCCTCAAGGATTTCCGTGCGGATGAAGTCGCCCGGATGCGAGGGAGTCATGTTCACTTTGACGCTATTGGTAGCCATTAGTGGTAATCCTCCAGGTTCAATCGGTCGATGTAACTGGCTCAAGCCCCGGTGGCGCGTGGAGCAAATAATCACAGCATCGAATGTACGGCATCACAGTACAGAAATACAATACTACCCTACCCCACCTCCACGCTCCCCGCATTCGCCAGCGCCGCCAGTAACTCCAGGAAATCCTCATCCTCCAGCGCCTCCCCGAGCGTTTCCGCATTCAGCGGTTCCCGGCCCGCAATAAGCGGCGCGGCATAGGCCAGGCCCGGCTCCAATGGATACGTCTCGCCGTGGGCAAACAGGACAGCGCATCCGTTATGGCGTTCGACGAAGGCGAAGCGATTCGGCGCTGCGCGCACCAGTTCGGCGCCGGCCCGCAGCACCCCGGCGAGGTCTTCTCCTGTCCATTCCCGTTCCGGCGCCGGCAACTCCTCGCCGCGCCGCGACTCGGTAACGAGCGCGCCGAAGGCTTGCTCAAGGACGGGGGCGGTCAAGGTGTCCCATACGAAAATGTACAACTGGTCCAGCACATCCTCTCCGATGCGACCCGGATGATCGGGCGGCGCCGACTCCGTCCCGGAAAAGCTCTCCAGCGGATCGGCGTCCGCGATCGCCCGGCGCAGCACGGCGTCAAGGTACTCCGAATGACCCGGCGCGCGGAACCCGACCGAAAACGTCATGCAGGAATCGAGCGCAATCCCGTGATGCGCCACGCGGGGCGGCAGATAGAGCATATCGCCCTCGTCGAGCACCAGCACCTCGTCCGGCTCGAAATCCGCCAGCATATCCACATCGATATCCGGCGCGGACACTTCTTCTTCGACAGGCAGCGGCTTCGCCCCGATTCGCCACTCCCGCCGCCCGAGCGCCTGGATCAGAAACACGTCGTACCGGTCCACATGCGCGCCCACGTTCCCGCCCTCCGGGGCGTAACTCACCATGATGTCGTCGAAACGCCACGACGGCACGAACAGAAACCGTTCGAACAGGCCCGCCAGTTCAGGAACCCAGCGATCCACCTCCTGCACAAGCAGGGTCCAGTGCGTTTCGGGAAGATTCGCAAAATCCTCCTCCCGGAACGGTCCGTGGCGGAGCTGCCAGGGATACGCCCCGCCGCGCTCCAGGATGAGGCGCGAGACCGCCTCTTCCTCAAGCGCCAAGCCCGCCAATTCCTCCGGCGTGATCGGGGACTCGAAATCCGGGAACGCGTTCCGGATGAGGAGCGGTTTCTTCCGCCACCAGTCGCGGAGGAAGGTTTTGACAGGCATGCCTCCCGGCAGGTTTTTGGGCAGGCGGGACAAATCGGAGGACGGCGGCATATCGGGGTGTGTGGTTTTTCAGAGGATTATATACGAAAGTCGCCCGGTTGAATCATCGCCTGCATGGATGAGGCAAGGACAGACATGTCATGTCTATAAGGATTCAGCGCAGCAGATACCGCACCAGTTCGAAGAGTGGCCAGAGCATCAGCACTGCGAACACGATAGCCGCCACTTTGATCGAAGATGCGGTCCGGGGCAGGTCATACCCGCAGTACGGACACATGTCCGCATGCACATCGATGGACAGCGCACAGGACGGGCATTCCCTGTTCGCAGAACGATCAGACATGAAACCGCATCGCTGTTTTTTTCTTTAAAGAGATACTCTCCGAACACACCGTAAACGCGACCCCATGCGGACGCATATCTCTCGAACAGGCGCCTTGGCACGCACCATTGCGCTATGGGTTTCGGCGCATCTTGCCGCGGGGCAGGTTGCGAACGGGCAGGCCGTGAATATACAAGCCCGGGAAAATGCGAGCATACAAGTCGTGCAGGAACAGGCCACGACATCCAACGCCGGTCTCCTGCGGATCGCCGCCGTGAAATACAGCGGTGGCGGAGACTGGTACCAGGCCAGCACACCTCTTCCCAATTTCCTGCGGTATGTCCGCAGCAACACGCTCCTGCAGATCGATACCCGTCCCGATGTCGTCGAACTCTCCAGCGACAAGGTATTCGGTTTCCCGTTCCTGTTCCTGTCCGGCCACGGCAACATCGTGCTCTCGGACGACGAAGCGCAGCGGCTCCGGCGTTATTTGCAAAACGGGGGCTTCCTGTACGTGGACGATGACTACGGCCTCGACGAATACATCCGCCGGGAAATGAAAAAGGTCTTTCCCGAAAAATCCTTCGTGGAATTGCCGTTCGACCATGAAATTTACCACACCCATTACCCGTTTCCGAACGGGCTTCCGAAGATTCACGAACACGACAACGCCCCGCCCCGGGGGTACGGACTTTTCCACGAAGGGCGCCTCATCGTGTTCTACACCTACGAAACGAACATCAGCGACGGGTGGGAATCGCCGGAAGTGCATAACGACTCCCCGGAAACGCGTGAGACTGCGTTTCGTATGGGCACAAACATTCTCACCTACGCCATGATGCACTAGGGCCTGTTAACACTAACCGCACCTCCATGAACGATCTTCAGAAAAACGACCCCCGGATGTACGAAGCCATCCAGCAGGAGGTCGACCGTCAGAACGAAGGACTTGAACTGATTGCGTCGGAAAACTTCGTCAGCCGGGCCGTCCTGCAGGCGCTGGGCAGCCCGCTGACCAACAAATACGCGGAAGGGCTGCCCGGCAAACGGTATTACGGCGGATGCCGGCATGTGGACACGGCGGAGGACCTGGCGCGGGAGCGGGCGAAGGAATTGTTCGGTTGCGAATGGGTCAACGTACAGCCGCATTCCGGCGCCAGCGCGAACGCTGCCGTGTTTCTGACGCTCCTGAAACCTGGAGACGCCTTCCTCGGGCTGGACCTTTCCCACGGCGGGCATCTCACCCACGGAAGCCCTGTAAACTTTTCGGGGATTCTGTACGAATCCGCCCATTACGGCGTCGAAAGGGACGGCCCGCTGGCCGGGCGCATCGACATGAACAAGGTGCGCGATCTGGCCCGGAAACAGAAACCCCGGATGATTTCCATCGGCGCAAGCGCCTATTCCCGCGATTTCGACTACGCCGCCTTCCGTGACATCGCCGACGAGGTGGGGGCCTTCCTCTGGATGGACATGGCGCACACGGCAGGGCTGATCGCAGCGGGGCTGCTGAACGATCCGATGCCGCATTGCCATATCGTTTCCACCACCACGCACAAGACGCTGCGCGGGCCCCGGGGAGGCATGCTCCTTATCGGGAAGGATTACGAGAATCCCTTCGGGAAGAAGGCGCCTGCCTCGGGACGCGTGAAGCGCATGAGCGAATTGTTCGATTCGGCGGTGTTTCCGGGCACGCAGGGCGGGCCGCTCATGCATGTGATTGCGGCCAAGGGCGTTTCCTTCCGGGAAGCCCTGCAGCCGGATTTCGTCGAATACGGCAAACAGATCATTGCGAACGCCAAAGCCATGGCGAAGGCGTTCCTGGATCGGGGATACGACCTGGTTTCGGGCGGCACGGACAATCACCTTGTGCTGATCGACCTGCGCAGCAAGGGGCTCACCGGCAAGGAAGCCGAAGCGGCCCTGCAAACAGCGGACATCACGGTGAACAAGAACATGGTGCCGTTCGACGAAACGAGCCCGTTCGTGACGAGCGGCATGCGGATCGGAACGCCCGCCATGACGACGCGCGGCTTCGGAGAAGCGGAGTTCGAATGGGTGGTCGAGTTGATGGACCGCATCCTCTCCGACATGGGGAATGAAAACGTTCGAGGTCACGTAAAAGAAGAAGTGCGCGCGCTGTGCAGCCGTTTCCCGCTGTACGATTTCGCCGTCGCATAAACCCCGTATCCTTGTCCTGCCTGCACAGGCCAAACCCACGTGCGTACACATGTCGAATGGCGCGCCATCCCCATCCACCCATACGGATCTGGCCGACCTGGGCCGCCGCCTGTATGAGCGGGCGCTTGTCCGGCGCGGGGAAGAGCACCTTACCGATCCCCGGGGGCGGCCTATCGGGTGGCTGCTGGACATACGCATTCCCATGCTCGACGCCGGCATGTTCGGTGAAGTCGGACAGGTGCTGGCTGACCGCCTCCGCAGCAAGGGAGCATGCCAGGTGGCCGGTCACGGCTTCGGCGCATACGCCATGGTATGCTCGGTGCTCGCTGCAGAAGGATCCCCGCCGTTTTCGGCAGGTTTCGTACGGGAAAGCCGCAAGCCGCATGGACGCCGCAGGCTCATCGAAGGGCCGCTTGACCGGCGGGTACCGGTCGTACTCCTTGACGACATCCTTAACAGCGGGCGGAGCGCCATGCGTGCGATTTCACAACTCCGGCAGGACGGGTTCGAAGTGGCCGGCGTCATGACGCTCTTCAACTTTGCATGGAGCGGCGGGAAGGCGCAGGTGGAAAAAGACGGGGTTTGGGTCGATTCCCTGCTTGAACTGAACCTGCGCGAAGACAAACAGGAAAAATCCGATCCGGCGTAACCGATGAGACTGTTCGGATTTCGCAATACATCCGCTGCTGCCCGGAAAACGATCCAGGCGATCGAAGGGGGGGGCAGCACATCGAACGGATTCGATCTGGCCGAGGCGCTGGAAGAGATGTCCTTTCTCGATCACCTCGAGGAACTCCGGTGGCGCATTCTGAAGGGTATCGGCGCTGTCATCCTCGGAGCCATCTTTTGCGGGATCTTTGACGAGTTCGTCATCGACCAGATTCTTCTCGGCCCCACGAAACAGGACTTCTTCATGTATCAGCTCTTCGGCTTCGAGGCGAAGGCGCTGATTCTGCAAAACCGCACCGTAACCGGACAGTTTTTTGCCTACTGGGGATCGGTGTTCGTAGTCGGCATCATTATCGGCGCGCCCATCGCCATCTACCAGTTCTGGAAATTCATTGAGCCGGGCCTGTACCCCGAAGAGAAAAAGGGTATGCGCTTCGCGTCCTTCTTCGCCACCGGGTTCTTCGTGCTGGGCGTCGGATTCGGCTACTGCGTCATTACCCCGATGGCCTTGCAGTTCTTCGCAAATTTTGTCATTTCCGAACAGATCGTCAACGAATTCGACATCACCAAGTATTTCAGCCTGATAACCATGTGGGTGTTCGGAGTGGGCCTGCTCTTCGAACTGCCCGTGGTCATGTTTTTTCTGTCGAAAATTGGCATTGTCGATTCCACGGTCTTGCGCAAGGGGCGCAAATATGCGCTTATTGCTATCCTGATCCTTGGCGCGATTCTCACGCCTCCGGATCCCGTTTCGCAGTTGCTGGTGGCTGTACCCATGGTGGGGCTCTACGAACTCTCCATATGGATTGCGAAACACGTGGAGCAGCGCGAGAAACGACGATTGGAGAAAGCTCTCGAATAAATTCCCCCGATCCGATGCGCGTACCTCCTGCAATGAAAAAACGCCCGACGCTCATCGTCCTCGCGCTCGGCGTGCTGGCGACCGGTTTCTTTTCAGTGGACGATGACGATCTCTTTGCGCTGCGAAAGAGTTTCCGGATTTTCGGCTCGGTCTACGAGGAACTGGTTACCGGCTATGTGGACCGCCCCGATCCCGAACGACTCATGCGCGTGGGTATCCATGCCATGCTGGAAGACCTGGACCCGTATACCACGTTCATCGACGAGGCCGACAATACGCAGATTCACATCATCACGCGGGGCAGTTACGGAGGGGTGGGTCTGAGCATCGATGTGCGCAACGAAAAGATCATCGTCGTGGAGCCGATCGAGGGAACGAGCGGGTACAAACAGGGCGTGCGCACCGGGGACGTCATTATCGAAATCGAAGGACAATCGACCGACGGCATGACGCTCAGCGACCTCCGGAACCTGATGCGGGGCGAACCCGGAACCGCGGTCGAACTCACCGTTGAACGCGAGGGAGCGCCCGAACCCATTCGTTTTCTGCTGTACCGCCAGCAGGTCACCCTGAAAAATGTGTCGTTCACAGGGTTTGCAGACTCCCTGGCGGGCATCGGGTATATCAAATTCGACCGGTTTGCCCGCGGGGCGGCCTCGGAATTCCGCAAGGCGGTAGAAACCCTGCAAAAAACGGAACGGCTGCAGGGACTCGTCATCGACCTGCGGGATAACCCCGGCGGCCTTCTTGACGAAGCGGTAGAGGTTACGCAATTGTTCGTCCCGTCAGGTTCCGTCATTGTGTCCACGCGCGGACGAACCCTCCAGAACGAGCGGGTCTATCGCAGCACAAGCCCCCCCATCGCGCCGGATCTCCCGCTGGTGGTGCTGGTCGGCGAGATCACCGCTTCCGCCTCGGAAATCGTGTCGGGCGCCCTGCAGGACCTCGACCGGGCTGTCGTGCTCGGCACGCCCACCTTCGGGAAGGGGCTGGTGCAGGTCATCAAGCCGCTGCCGTACAATACGTCTCTGAAAATGACCACCTCGAAGTATTATATGCCCAGTGGTCGAAGCATTCAGGCGATCGATTACAACGAGAAGCAAGACGCCGGAGCAACGATTGCCGATTCATTGCAACAGCAGTTCACCACCCGCAACGGCCGACCGGTCAGCAACGGCCGCGGGGTGGAGCCGGACCATCCGGCGCCGCTCGAAACTGAGAGCGAACTGGAGAAAGCGCTCGTCCGCCGGGCTGCCTTCTTCTTCTATGCGAACCATTTCGCCGCCCGCAACGATTCGATCCCGCCCGGCTTTACCGTGTCCGATGACATCCTGTCGGACTTTGCGGCATGGCTGGAGGAGGAACAGTTCACCTACCGGACCGACGCGGAACACGCGCTCCAGACACTGGACGCTCAACTGACGGAGAACGGATACGAATCGGCGCAGGACGAAATGGAGGCGCTCCGGGAGGTCATGTTGTTCGAAAAGCAGACCGCCTTCGAACGGCACAGCGAAAACCTGAAAAAACAACTTCGCGAAGAGATCCTGGCCCGGTATTTCGGGCAATCGGCGCAGATTGCCGCCTCCTTCGACCATGACGCCCAAATTCTGGCCGCCGTACATCTGCTCGAAGACCTTCCCGCATACCGCCGGATACTTGCGCCCCGTTAAAGATACTCTGATCAAAACCGGTTTGTCCGTCATGGATATCGTCCACCTGGTGCTTCTGGTAGCTGCCGGCCTCGGTGGAGGATTCGTGGCGGGGCTTTTCGGGGTCGGTGGCGGCATCGTCTTTGCCCCGGTGCTTTTCTTCTATTACCAGGAGATAGGCGTTTCCCCGGAGGCGCTTGCGCCGCTTACGATCGGGTCGAGTCTGTTCTGCACGATGATTACTGCTGCCGCCAGCGCCTGGGTACAGTATGGAAAAAAGGCGGTCGTGCCCAGAGTATCCGTGATCGTCGGTCTGTTCAGCGCCGCCATCGTTCTGGTCATGACCCGCTGGATCACCACGCGGCCCTGGTACGATGGCGAAGCATTCCAGATCGTCTTCAGCATTGTCCTGCTCGCACTGGTGGTGCGCATGGTGGTGCGTTTCGAATCCGAGCCGGAAAAAGATGTGTTCGATCCGCAGCGGCTCGGGGGCGGCATGCTTGCGGGTACGGGGACTGCTGCGGGCGCCATTGCTTCGGCTGCCGGCGTAGGGGGAGGGGTCGTGCTCGTACCGGCGTACAACCACTTCCTGCGCCTGCCGATGCATATAGCCACCGGCACCTCCAGCGCCACCATCGTATTCATTTCCCTGGCCGGCATTCTGGCATACGGCTGGTTGGGACAGGAAGCGAACACGCCGGAACTCACACTCGGGTATGTAGACGCCATACGAGGCCTTTTTCTGGCTGTACCGGCTACGTTTACCGCCCGGCTGGGCGTACGCACGGCGCACCGCCTCAACCAGCGCATGTTGCAACTGCTGTTTGCCGCACTGGCCGGCATTGTGGCGCTACGGCTCCTTTGGGATGTAGTCGCAGGGTGATTCTTCCGAAACCACCCCCCGGACGATCTCGTAACAGGCAAATCAAGGGCCTATGCGCTTTCCCCTGCGTTTCCCCACCCCTTGCGCCGCTAAAGCGCCGGAAAAACGCTTGACACACATCTCTCTCGCCATACCGCGCCTTCTCGGCTGCATGCTGTTGCTCCTGAGTACATTCGGGTGCAAGCACAATGCATTATCCCAGGCGGTCCCCGAACAAGACGCGGCTGCGGAGGAAACCACTGCCGAAGATTCGGAATCCGTGCTGCGCGCCGGGGCCGTCCAGGCCGAGATCGAGGCATCGCGCCAAACGGCTATCACCCGCGCCGTGGAGACGGCCTCCCCCGCCGTGGTAAGCGTCAACGTCATAGAACAGGTCCGGTATCAGGATCCGTTCTTCTCCGATCCCTTGTTCGAATACTTCTTCGGGAGGCAGGAACTCGAGCAGGAGGTGGAAAATCTCGGTTCGGGTTTTGTGATCTCGCCCGACGGCTACATCGTCACCAATGACCACGTCGCAGGCAACGCGACAAGGATCACGGTCGCTTTTCCGGACGGTAAGGCCCTGGAAGGCGTCCTAATCGGCTCCGACCCGGTTTCCGACATCGCCCTGATCAAGGTGGACCCGCAGAACCCATTGCCTCACCTTGCATTCGAACTTGAGGAAAACGCCTTCGCAGGAGAATGGGTCATCGCGCTGGGCAATCCCTTCGGCCTTTTCGAAGCGGCCCAGCCCACCGTCACCGTCGGCGTCGTCAGCGCCGTGGAGCGCAACCTCGAATCGCCCGGTGACGGGCGCGTGTACCGCGACATGATCCAGACGGATGCCGCCATCAACCGGGGCAACTCCGGCGGCCCCCTGGTCAATGCCGTCGGGAAAGTCATTGGGGTGAACACGGCGATCTACAGCCGGACCGGGGGGTCGATAGGTATCGGGTTCGCCGTGCCGGCCTACAAGGTGCAGCGTATCGTCGACGAACTCCGTGAGCACGGCCGCGTCGACCGGGCATTCTACACCGGGCTGTACGTCTCCGAAGTCAGCCGCGACATTGCCCAGGCGCTCGGCATGATGTCCGAACAGGGCGTGCTGGTACGTGACATAGACCGGGACTCGCCGGCGGACGAAGCCGGATTCGAACCCTACGATGTGATTGTGTCCATGGAAGGAGAAACCATCCAGGGGCACGAAGATCTGAGCGGCAAGATGCAGGATTACCGGCCTGGAGATCAGGTCCGTTTCGGCGTCTTTCGCAACGGATCGATCCAGCAGGTGACGATGCGCATTGGCCGGCAGTCCGGATGAACGGACATCGTCTACGCACCTTCGCAGCCGCCGCGCTGCTGCTCCTGTCCGGCTGCCTTCCCTATTCCTGCCGGCGCCAGGAATCTACGGCGCTGACGCCCGCCGATTCCCTCTCCCGCGCACTGGCCTCATCGATTCCGATGGACACGCTCTCGCTGACATGGACCCGTTCCATCGGCGACGAGCGCGGAGACGCATATCCCCGGACCGTACGCTTTGGCCCTGCCCAAAACGACCCTGTCTATCTGGGCGATGCGGAACAGGCGCTCGTGTTCGTCTTCGATCTGACGGGGCAGCCGATCGACACCTTTGCCACGCCACCTATTCCCTACCTTGCCGGCGTACGCGGAGACACGGTGGCCGTTTTCGCACCGGAAGCGCCGGCCATGCACTTTTTTGTCCGCGGCATGCCGACAGGAACCGTCCCGATAGAGGATCCGGAACGCTCGGAAACCGCGCTGGTGTACGGCGCCTTCGGAGATAATCCCGGAAACGGCGCCATCTATTACAAGCGCGTCGACCCGGAGGCCGGAGGGTTCGTCGCCGGAATCGACGCATCCGGTAACGCAACGACCCGCCAGTCTCTGCCCGGGCCGCACTGGCGGCATGCGGGTATGCTCCGGTTCTGGGGCGATTCGCTCCTGAGCCTCTCCGGGTTTCGCCCTGTGGTGGACGTGATCGCACAAGACGGGGTGCTCGACACGCTCGCGCTGCATGGGTTCGATTCCCCGATGCTGGCTCGCAGCCGCTCCTGGATGCTGGGAGACATCCACCAGGCGCCCCTGTTGACTCCTTCGGCGGCCGCGGAAAACGATCTGCTCTTCGTGCTGAACCTGCGGGCCGGCTGGCTGCGCATCGACGCCTTCGACCGGACGGGGCGGCTCGTACACCGCCTGACGGAACCTGATCACGCATGGGACGCCTCGTTCTTTCCGCAGGACCTGGATGTCCGAAGCCGCGCGGACGGAACCTATGCCATCGCTGTCGCCGTATCGAGCCCCGATCCGGAACTTCGTCTGTACCGATGGGAGCCCTACCGGGCCCCAACACCACAAAAACGATGACCAGGGACGCTATGATCGAAACGAAGGACCCGCGTGTGCTGGTCATCATTCCGGCCTTCAATGAAGCCCGCGCCATCGGCCGCGTCATAAAGGAGATTCCCGGCGGCCAAGTCGAAGAGATTATTGTCGTGAACAATGCATCCACGGACGAAACGGAACGCCATGCGCGGGCGGCGGGCGCCACCGTCCTGCGCGAGGACCGCAAGGGATATGGCTGGGCCTGTCTCCGGGGAATCGAATATGCCCGCAGCCGGCAACCGGACATTATCGTATTTCTGGATGGAGACCACAGCGACTATCCCGGCGAAATGCCGCGCCTGCTGGCTCCGATCCTGCGTGACGAGGCCGACTTCGTAATCGGCTCCCGCATGACGGGCGATCGGGAACCGGGGGCCATGCTGCCCCAGGCGCTGATGGGCAACTACGTGGCCTGCTCCCTGATAAGATGGATATGGGGCGTCCGGTTCACCGATCTCGGGCCGTTCCGCGCCATCCGGTTCGAGGCGCTGGAGAAACTCGCCATGCAAGACAAGACATTCGGGTGGACGGTCGAAATGCAGATCAAGGCCGTGCGGGCCGGGTTGCGCTGCCGGGAAACACCCGTATCGTACCGGCGCCGGGTCGGTGTATCCAAGGTAACCGGCTCCGTTTCGGGAACGATCAAGGCTTCGGTGAAAATTCTCTGGACCATCGGAAGATTCGCACTGAAGCCCGACAAGAACCTTTGAGCGATTTTCTCGTTGCACGGTACCGTAGCGGTTCGCATTTTTCGCACCGTTTCAAAAACTTCCCGGAGGATTCATTCCTCTTGTCCATCCTGCGTACCCCATGACTCTGCACCCTATCTGGTTCAACGGCAAACTGGTGCCGCACGAAGACGCCAAAGTGCATGTGCTGACCCATGCCCTGCATTACGGATCCTCCGTGTTCGAAGGCATTCGCTGCTATGACACGGACGCCGGCCCGGGTGTTTTTCGGCTGCGGGAGCATATGCGGCGGATGGTCGAGTCCGCACGGATTCACCGGATGGACATTCCCTACTCCATCGACGAGTTGGTGGAAGCGGCGCTCGAGACGGTGCGCGAGAGCGGCATGCGGGAATGTTACATCCGTCCGTTGTCCTTCCGCGGAGAGGGGCCGATGGGCGTAAATCCGCTGAACAACCCGGTCGAAACGGTTATCGCCGTGTGGGAATGGGGAAAATACCTCGGTCCCGAAGCACTCAGTGAAGGGGTGGATGTCCATGTGTCTTCCTGGAGCCGCATGGCCCCGAACACTTTTCCGGCGCTTGCAAAAGCCGGGGGCAATTACCTGAACGCCTCGCTCGCAAAAATGGATGCGGTGCTGAACGGATACGTGGAAGGCATCATGCTTTCCTACGACGGGCACGTGGGAGAAGGCAGCGGGGAGAACCTGTTTCTGGTTCGGGACGGAAAAATCCTTACGACCCCCCTGGCGCTGTCCATTCTTCCGGGCATTACGCGCGACACGGTCATAACCCTGGCACAGGAACGCGGGTACGAAATCGTGGAAACGCGCATCCCCCGGGAGGCGCTCTACATCGCCGACGAGCTCTTCTTTACAGGTACGGCAGCCGAGGTGACGCCGATACGCACGGTCGATAAGCACCGGATCGGGAGCGGACGGCGGGGACCTGTCACCGAAGAACTGCAGGAAGCCTTCTTCAATGTCGTTAAAAAGGGAAACGACCCGCACGGGTGGCTCTCGTTCGTGAACCGCACGTTCAACGAAGTGGCGGAAGTCAACTAGGGCCTCTGCGATCCGGCCGGATCGCCTCCTTCGCATTGCCCGGCTATCGCGACAGCGGCGTCCCCCGAAGATGTGTCTTTGCCGTCATGGGCCAGATACCGGTCCATGCCCCAGTGCGCCAGATAAATGATGGGCGTAATCACGACGGCGATGATAAACTTGTAGGCGTAATTGAACAGCGTAATCGCCAGAATGTCCTGAATTCTGAGTTGTCCCCAGAAGGCCACGCCCAGCACCACAAAGGTGTCGATGAACTGGGAGCCGAACGTGGAGCCGGTGGCGCGCAGCCACAACATGCGTCCGGCGGTAAGTTTGCGCAGCCTGTGGAAGAGATGGATATCTACGAGTTGCCCCACCAGATAGGCGGTCATGCTGCCGAAAATAATCCGGCCCGTCGTGCCGAAAACGGTCGTGAACGCCTCGTCGGAGATAGGCGAAGAAGGAGCTGTCGGCACAGCCATGGCCACCTGCAACAACGCAAACTCGAAGCCGATCATGACCATGCCCACGAAGGTCACGAAGCGAATGCCCTTCTTGCCGTAATACTCGTTAATCAGGTCCGTCACGATGAACGTGACGGGAAAGGCGATCACCCCGGCAGTCATAATCACTTCATTGAACGTAACCCCGAAAATGACAACGCCCCGGGGCAGATCGAATGCCGTGAAGAATTTGCCCGCCGTCGCTTCGGCCACCACGAGGGCTGTGAGAAACACAGCGGCGCAAAAGACGAACAGCTTTTGCGGACGGGTAAGTTCGTAGGCCTTGCGCAGCATGCAGAAATGTCTTTATGTCGCTATTCGGGAAACCGGTACCGCGAGAGAATCCGGAAGGCGCCAACGCCGGGAAAAACTAAAATGCTTCGGCGAGAACCGGTCGCTCGACGGCAGGGAGTAAAAACGAAAACGTCGAGCCGGCGCCGGGTGTGCTCTCTATGTCGAGCGTTGCTCCGTGCGCCCCGAGGATATGCTTGACAATGGACAAGCCCAGACCGGTCCCTCCCTGCGCGCGTGATCGGCTCTTGTCCACCCGGAAAAAGCGCTCCGTGACCCGGGGGACATCTTCCTGAAACATGCCGATGCCGTTGTCTTCCACGGATACGCGCACAAACTCCTCTGACCGGCGGGCAGCGATCTCTACATAGCCGCCGTGGTTGTTGTACTTGATGGCATTATCGACCAGATTGACGAGCACCTGCCGGAGTTGATCGCGGTCCCCGTCCACCCATTCCGCTCCGGGATGGATATGGCTGCGCAAGCGAATGTTCTTTTTCCGGGCCGCGTGTTCGAGCGATTCCTTGACCTCGTCAAAAACCTGGCCGGCGAAAAACGACTCGCGGTCCAGTTGGAACGCTCCGGTTTCAAGACGTGAAATTTCCCCAAGGTCTTTGGCGAGCGTATTCAACCGGAACGCATGGTGCAGAATTTTCTGCACAAATCCATGATTGACCTCCGGGTCTTGCAGGGCGCCGCTCAGCAGCGTTTCTGCAAACCCCTGGATAGCAAACACCGGGGTTTTGATTTCGTGGGAGACATCGCCCACATATTCCCGCCGGTAACTATCCGCCCTGCTCAGATCGGCAATGTGATTCCCGACCGCGTACCGGGTCTGATCCCCCCGGCGGATAAGCTGATCTATTTCATCCCCGCTATTGTCGATCGGCGCTTCCGCGTAGCCTTGTTCGCGGCGAATCGCGCTCAGCATATCGTAGACACTCTGAAGGCGTTGCGTAACCATGCGGTGGATGACAACGTACATAGCCAGCCCTACCGCGGCGGCCACGCATACGGGCCACACATACGATATGCGCGTGAACAGCGTAACCAGCAGGCAAGCTCCTCCTGCCAGAAGCGCTGCGGCCAACGCTGTCTTCGTCGCAATACGATGCATCAGTACACTTTCAGTTTGTACCCTACGCCGGTTACTGTTTCAATGAGTCTGTTGCCTAACTTTTCACGAATCTTGCGTACATGCACGTCCACCGTACGATCCACCACATACACATCCCGCCCCCAGACAGCATCGAGTAAATCCTGCCGGCGAAACACTTTGCCGGGATTCGAAGCCAGAAAATAAAGGAGTTCGAACTCTTTTCTCGGCATCCGTATTTCTTCGCCCTTGTGCACCACGAGATAGCGGGCGCGGTTTACCTCGAGCGCACCCAGATGCAAAATGTCCGGGGGATTCTGCGTGCGGCCCGCACTCCGGAGCAGCGCATTGACCTGACTGATAAGCACGGGTACCGAAACGGGCTTGCCTATGTATACGTCCGCCCCCACATCCAACCCCTCGATGTAATCCTGGTCCTCGGTGCGGGCCGTCAGCATGATGACCGGTTTCCCGCGCAGATTCGCATCCCGGCGAATCTTTTGACATACCTCAATGCCGTCCATTTCCGGCATCATGATATCGAGCACGATAAGGTCCGGATCGTCTCCCTGCGCGCGCTGCAACCCCTCGGCGCCATCAAGCGCCGTAATGGTTCGAAAACCCTCTTTCTCGAAATTGTACCGCAGAAGATCCAGCAGATCCTGTTCGTCGTCCACGATCAGGATCGTCCGGCCTTCCGCTGAATTATCGGTCATGGATGTACGCCGTCCTTTAAGCAACTGTCGCGCGCTATGAACGGACTCCGGCTACCGGTAAAGATTTGCGGGCAACCCGCAAAATGAAGATAGGATACTCTGATTAAGTCCGCAAAGATCAGAGTATCTTATACTTCGCGCACAGGCTATCGGCAAGACGCCGGGTGCTTGCCGATAGCGAGGAGACAGTGGGCGAAACCCTCCGGCGGTTGCGCGAGCGCTACCCTGTGGTCGTCCACCATGCGCTGCTGGACACACTAACTCTTTCGGCGTCGAACAACACGGGGTTAACCGTGCTTAAAGGCCATACGCTGCGCCCCGCCTTCCCCGTTGCCGACCCGGTGTGGTAACCTCGCATGTTATCCCTCCTGTAACCGCCCATGGCGCCTATGAAACGCGAAGCCTTCCTCGACCGGATCCGGTATGAAGACCGTCCGTGGGATGTGATCGTTATTGGAGGAGGCGCTACCGGCCTGGGCGCCGCCGTGGATGCTGCGTCCCGCGGGTACCGGACGGTCTTGCTCGAACAGGCCGACTTCGCCGAGGGCACGTCAAGCCGCAGCACAAAACTGATACATGGCGGCGTCCGATATCTGAGGCAAGGCAACATAGCGTTGGTCCGTGAAGCATTGCGCGAGCGCAGCCGGCTCCGCGACAATGCGCCGCACCTGGTGCGCAATCTGAAGTTCATGCTTCCCGCCTATTCCCGGTGGGAACGACCGTTTTACGGCCTGGGACTGAAGACCTACGACCTTCTGGCGGGCCGCCGTTCCTTCGGGAAGTCGCACCTGCTTTCGCGGGAGCGGACGCTGGAGGAACTCCCCGGCGTAGAGGCCGGCGGACTGCGCGGCAGCGTCGTCTATCACGACGGGCAGTTCGATGACGCCCGTTTGGCCCTCACCCTGGCCCGCACAGCCGCTCGCCAAGGCGCCGCAGTGGTCAATTACGCCCGTGTCGTCGGACTGCTCAAAGCACAGAACAAGGTGAATGGGGTCGTAGCCCGCGATCTTGAATCCGGCCAGGAACTGCATCTCTACGGACACGCTGTCGTGAACGCCTGCGGCGTCTTCGTGGATGCTGTCAGGAAGCAGGACCACCCCGGCAACTCCGATCTTGTGCGTCCGAGCCAGGGTATCCACCTTGTACTGGATCAGTCTTTCTTTCCCTCCCGGCACGCGCTTCTGATCCCCAGGACAAAAGACGGCCGCATACTTTTCGCCCTCCCCTGGCATGGGCGCGTACTTTTGGGCACTACCGATACCCCCGTCAGCGCCCCGGCGCTCGAACCGTTGCCGCGCACCGACGAAATAGAATACCTGATAGACCATGCGGCCCGTTATTTCGAGCGCCGTATCGCTCCGTCCGATATACTGAGCGCCTTTGCCGGATTGCGCCCCCTTGTCAATGCAGGCAACGCTTCGGATACCGCTTCCGTCTCGCGTGATCATGTCGTCCGCATTTCGGGGTCCGGCCTGATTACCGTCACGGGAGGAAAATGGACCACCTATCGCAAGATGGCCGAAGATGTCGTTAACGCGGCGGTCCGGGTAGGCGGGCTGGACGCCCGCCCGTGCGTAACCGCCAGCCTGCGGCTGCACGGATGGCAAGAGCCCCGGGTGAACGGGGAAACCCTGCAGGCGTACGGATCGGACCGAGCGGATGTCGAGGCAGTGATGGGGGAAGTGGAGCGCGGGGAGGAACGGCTGCATCCCGATCTGCCATACCGCCGCGGCGAAGTCCATTGGGCGGCCCGGCATGAAATGGCCCGTACGGCCAGTGACGTACTTGTGCGCCGCATTCCGGCTTTGTTGCTGAACCGCCATGCGGCCTTCGCGTCCGCGCCGGCGGTGGCGCGCATCCTTGCCCGGGAATTAGGACGAGACGAAGCCTGGACGGCTGCGCAAGTCCATGCGATGCAGCAACAGGTAGCCGCCTGCCTGCCTGCGCCATACGGCACTCCGCCTCCTGTTTCCCATACCGGAACGGCATCGTCCGACCCAAAACGGAATTTGTCAGAGTATCCCTAACAAAATAGAGCATCTCCCATGTCTATTTCCGTCATTCTGGTCCTGGCGATACAGGTCGTCATCGGCCAGGTTCAGCCCCGCTTCGACATCCAGGGACACCGGGGCGCCCGGGGCCTGCTGCCCGAAAATTCCACCGCCGGCTTCCTGCTTGCGGTAGACCTTGGCGTAACCACACTCGAGATCGATGTCGTGGTCTCAGAGGATTCTACGGTCGTCGTCTCCCACGAGCCATGGATGTCGGAGACGATCTGCAGCGACCCGGCGGGCCGTGCCATTACGGACGGCAGAAGCCACAACATCTTTCGCCTTTCCTACGAGGCGGTCGCGCAATACGATTGCGGCAGCCGCGGGCATCCCGGCTTTCCGCGCCAGGAAAAGCAGCCCGCCGTAAAACCCCGGTTGGTGGACGTGATCGATGCAGTCGAGCATTACGCCGCAGAACGCGAAATCGAGCCGCTGCAATACAACATTGAAATCAAGTCGCGCCCCGAATGGGACAGCGTCTTTACGCCGGCTCCACCGGCATTTGCGCAGCTCGTGCATGATGCAGTGGCCGCCACCGGTATCATGGACCGCGTCACGGTCCAGTCCTTCGACATACGTTCGCTTCAGGCCGCACACAGGACCCGCGCCCGCTGGAAGCTGGCGTTGCTTGTGGCGTCAGAAACAGACCTTGCGTCAATCCTTGACCGGCTTGGCTTCACGCCCGAGGTGTATTCCCCTAATTTCCGTCTGGTAGATGAATCTACCGTACGTGACGCGCACGCCCGAGGCATGCGGCTCATCCCGTGGACCGTGAATGAGGTCTCCGACATGAAGCGACTGAAGGCTCTTGGGGTAGACGGGCTTATAACGGACTATCCGGACCTTGCCCGGACGGTTTCGGACTTTTAGGGCCCGCAACCGTCCGTCAGGTTGCCTCTTCCCCGGCGTATTCTCCTATCGGCGGACACGAACAAACAAGATTGCGATCCCCGTAGGCATCGTCGACGCGCCCCACGGAGGGCCAGAACTTGTGCGTGCGGGTCCATGGCGCCGGAAAAGCCGCCGTTTCCCGACTGTACGGATACTCCCAGGTATCGGACGTGACCATGCGCGCCGTATGCGGGGCATTCCTGAGTACATTCTGCTCGGGGTCCGCTTCTCCTTCCTCGATTTGCCGGATCTCCTCCCGGATACATTCGAGCGCCTCGCAAAAACGATCCAGTTCTTCTTTCGTCTCGCTCTCCGTCGGCTCGATCATAAGCGTACCCGGAACGGGGAACGAGACGGTCGGTGCATGGAAGCCGTAGTCCATCAGGCGCTTGGCCACATCGCGCTCGGAAATGCCCGCGCTGCGGCTGAAAGGACGCAGATCGAGCAGAAATTCGTGCGCACACCGGCCGAAGGCCCCCTTGTACAACACCGGATAGCTCTTTTCGAGGCGCGCCATCATGTAGTTGGCGTTCAGGATAGCCAGTTTCGTCGCCCGGGCAAGCCCTTCCGCCCCCATCATGGCGATATAGGCCCATGATATGACCAGAATATTCGCACTGCCGTACGGGGCAGCCGCCACAGGCCCCACGGCAGCCTCTTCGTCCCCCTCTCCGGGGAGCGGCGAACCGGGCAGAAACGGCGCAAGATGCTCCGCTACACAGATCGGGCCCATCCCCGGCCCCCCGCCGCCGTGCGGAATGCAGAACGTCTTGTGCAGATTCAGGTGGCACACATCCGCGGCGAAATCGCCGGGACGGCACAATCCCACCTGGGCGTTCATGTTGGCTCCGTCGAGATATACCTGCCCTCCGTGCTCGTGCACAATGTCGATAATCTCCCGGATGTCTTCTTCGAACACTCCGTGCGTGGACGGATAGGTGATCATCAGCGCGGCAAGATCCTCCGAATGCGTTTCCGCGGCATGGCGCAACGCTTCCACATCCACATTGCCTGCCTCGTCCGTTTTGACCACGACCACCTGCATGCCCGCCATCACGGCGCTGGCGGGATTCGTTCCGTGGGCCGATTCGGGAATCAGGCACACGGTGCGGCGGCCCTCTCCTCGGGATTCGTGCCAGGCCTTGATGACAAGGAGGCCCGTATATTCCCCCGAAGCGCCCGAATTGGGCTGGAAGAAGGTGCGCGCGAAGCCGGTGATCTCGCTGAGCCAGGCATCCAGTTCTTCGATCAATGCGGTGTACCCCTC
Organism: Rhodothermales bacterium; assembly: GCA_965117025.1. Lineage (GTDB taxonomy): Bacteria > Bacteroidota > Rhodothermia > Rhodothermales > VXPQ01 > VXPQ01. The sequence goes on along the minus strand of OZ220746.1, from coordinate 1,729,556 downwards.
CGCCTGATCTACCGGGACATAGGGATGCGGCTCGCTGAAACCCGGCAGGGTAATCGGCAGCAACTCGGCGGCGGCGTTCAGCTTCATCGTGCACGATCCCAGGGGAATCATGCTGGTCGTCAGGGACAGGTCCCTTGATGCAAGGCGTTGCAGGTAGCGCATCATCTCCGTTTCGGAACGATACCGGCGAAACACCGGATGTTCGAGAAAAGGCGTGGTGCGGCGCAGCGGCCCCGCATACGCAGCCGGCGCTTCCGGGGCAAGCGCCCCCACAGACACCCCGTTCCGATCGCCGGCAAAGATATGCAGGAGCGTATCCACCTCTTCGAGGCAGGTGGTTTCGTCGAGGGCCACGCCGAGGGAATCGTCGTCGTAGCGGCGCAGGTTGACGCCGTGCCGCCTGGCGTTCCGAAGAATGTTTTCCGCGCTGCCTCCCCTCGGATCGATGCGCAGGGTGTCGAAGAAATGTTCATGCCGGAGCTCGTGTCCGAGGCGATCCAGACCATGTGCAAGCAGTTTGGCGAGACCGTGTATCCGCTCGGCAATGGCGCGGAGCCCGTCCGGCCCATGGTAGACCGCGTACATGCCGGACATGATGGCGGGAAGTACCTGCGCTGTGCATATGTTGGAGGTCGCTTTGGCCCGCCGGATGTGCTGCTCCCGAGTCTGGAGCGCCATTCTCAGGGCGGGATCTCCGTGCGCGTCCACCGACATCCCGATGATTCGTCCGGGTATCTTGCGCTTGAACGACTCGGTGGCGGCCAGATAAGCGGCATGCGGGCCGCCGTAGCCCATGGGCATCCCGAACCGCTGCGTGGTCCCCACCGCAACATCCGCGCCGAAGTCGCCCGGCGGGGTCAGGAGCGTGAGGCTGAGTAAATCGGCGGCTACCACCACATGCGCCTGCGCGTGGTGCGCCTCTGCGCACAGGTCCGAATAATCGCAAATGGCTCCGTCGGTGGTCGGGTACTGCACGAGCGCCCCGAACACCTCGTCGCCGAACGTGAAGGTGCGCCAGTCTTCCACCGCTACCGTGATGCCGAGGGGTCTTGCCCGGGTTTGCACCACGCGGATCGTCTGGGGATGACAGGCTGCATCCACCAGAAAAATGCGGGCGTCCCGCCGGGCCGAACTCCGGGCCAGCATGGTCATGGCCTCGGCGGCGGCGGTCGCTTCGTCGAGCAGCGAGGCGTTGGCGATAGGCAGCCCGGTCAGGTCCGCCACGGCGGTCTGAAAATTCAGAAGCGCCTCCAGCCGGCCTTGCGAGATTTCGGCCTGGTAGGGGGTATACTGCGTGTACCAGTTCGGATTTTCCAGTACGTTGCGCCGGATCACCGCAGGCGTCACCGTACCGTGGTACCCCATCCCTATGTATGACCGGCCGAAGCGGTTCTTGTCGGCCAGCGCATGCGCTTTCACAAGAAGGCCCCGTTCGCTGAGGGCTTCAGGCAGATCAAGCATTCCATCCAGCCGGATATCCGCCGGGATGGTACAGGCGATCAGCTCATCCAGCGAGGAACACCCCACGTGTTCGAGCATCCCTCGGATGTCTTCTTCGGTCGGCCCGTTGTGCCGCTCTGCAAAGCGGTCGGTAGAGGAAAACGCGGTGGGCATGGTGGATTGAAACAGGTATGCGGAGCGTGTAAGCGTTGTGATTGTCGTACAGGGAAAGCGCTACTCGTTCCGTGATTCGCGCCGCAATCGGTTGAGCGCTTGTTCGGCGGCTCTTTGTTCGGCTTTTTTCTTGCTGTGCGCCTGGCCGCGGCCATACGCTTCGTCGTGCAGGAGGACGTCGATCGTAAACTTTCTCTCGTGTGGAGGGCCTTCTTCGCGCGCCACGTGGTAGTGGGGCTGAGGCCATCCGAGCGCCTGCACATGTTCCAACAGCAGACTTTTATAATTGTCCCGAACTTGCGCAAGATCGTTCAGATCGAGTCGTGCAAACATCCTGGTCCGGACGAACGTACGGGCCGCTTGTTCTCCCAAATCGAGGTACAGCGCCGCGATGAGGGCTTCAAGCGTATCGGCGAGAATAGCCGTGCTGTCACGGCCTCCGTCCCGCCCCACGGCGTCACTCATCACAATCATATCTCCGAGCCCCAGGTCGGAGGCAAACTGCGCCAGAGCCTGGCCATTGACGATCCGGGCCCGCAAGCGCGTCAGAAAGCCCTCGTCGCCGTCCGGAAAATAATGATAAAGATGTTCCGCCGTAATGGAATCGAGTACGGCATCACCCAGAAACTCGAGCCGCTCGTTGGAAGCCGTATGCTCCTCGCCGGCGGTGTCGGAAAGAGAGGAACGGTGCCGCAGAGCCTGCTCGTACAGTTCCATCGCGCGGACGGGCATCCCGACCAGTTTTTCTATGTCGGCGCGTGACGCGCGCGGCCTTTCCGCTACCGGTTTTTCGGCCGCTTTCCCGCCGTGCGCTTCCGATGCGCTCCGGAATCGCCGGAAAAAAGCAAAAAGAGCTTTTCGAGAGGAGGTCAAGACGCAGAAAATGTTGAGGGTCCCTGTTGCCCGGTCTATACGTAATATCCGGACACCCTGCAAAATACGCCGGGGCAAGGACATACCGAACCCTTTCCTTGCCACAAACCGGAGAATGTTTGGCTTCCCGTTGCCTCTTCGCGGATTCTTCGTTTGCGATGGTGCACGGCGCCTTGCTATGCTGTCTATGTTCTTTGGTATACGCTTGTCAGGTTCCATGCCCCCGATTCGTCGGATAGGGTTAAGGATAACAGGGAATCCGGTGCGCGCCGCAGGCGCCATTCCGGAGCTGTACCCGCAACTGTAAGCCGCGCCGATATACCGGTCACGACGCGTCGCGCCACTGTTCCTTCGAATGGGAAGGCAAGACGCCGAGCCGGAAGTCGTAGTGCGCGGCAAGCCAGGAGACCTGCCTGCACAGGCTTATCTGCCGCAAACCTTCGGGAATCAGAGGTTCGTGTGGTGGTCTTCCTGCCCGTCTGCCCGGGTTTTCGCCGGGCGATCGTTACCTTCCGGGTCGAGCTCATCCCGATCCTCATAAAACTTCGGGATGTTTTATGATAGCTCGCCTTCGCGCCCTTCGCTGGGCCCTCCTTCTTCTATTCGTTTTTTCCGGATACCCGGCCGCATCGTTCGGCCAGATCGCGGATTCCGTGTTCGCACTGAAAGAAATCACGGTGTCCGCCTCGCGGATCGGGGTGCCCGCCTCACGGGCGCCGCAGCGCATTACGGTGCTTGGACAAGCGGAGATTGTCTCCACAGGCTCCCGTACGGTCGCTGATATACTGTCTGCCCGCTCCGGATTTTTCATCCGGCAATACGGACAGGGCCTGGCCACCGTCTCCCACCGGGGTGGGGCGGCGGGGCACACGCAGGTATTGATCGACGGCATGCGTCTGTCCGATGCGCAGGCGGGCCAGTTCGATCTGAGCCTGCTTCCGCTCCATCTGTTCGATTCCATGGAGGTGCTGCACGGCCCCTCTTCCTCCGTCTATGGCGCAGACGGGATGTCCGGCGCCGTATACCTGCGAGGCGCCCGGGGCGGAGGCGGACGTGCGAGCGTCGCCACGGAAATCGGGGCCTGGGGCGAGCTGCTGACGTCCGCGGGCTGGGCCTTCGGCAAAGGCAGTGTATCCGGTCTCGTTTCCGGGGAATACCGCCGCAGCAAGGGTGATTTTCCATACGAAACGGAGACCGGAGAAAAGATGCGGCTCGAAAACTCGGATCGGGAAGGCTGGTCCGTCATGGGTGCGTTACAAGGCCGTACAGGCCGGCATACGCTTCGCGGCGCATTCTTCCACATAGATTGGCAACGACATCTTCCGGGCTCGATCATATTCGGAGCCCAGGGAGAACAGCAATGGGATACGCACTCGCGCCTGTGGCTGGAAGATGCGGTGTCGCTGGGCTCCGGGGCCCTTGTGCTGCGCGGATTTATGCATCGCGGGAAACTCCGGTACCTGAACCCTCATCCCGTATGGGGACAGGACGCTACCGGGCGTACGACGACGAGCGGGCTGGAAGCCGTGTACCAACTGCCTGCAGGAACCCATCTGGATGTATCCGCCGGAGCGACCGCCGGGTACGGCGCCGCCGATAACCCCTCTCTGGAATCGTCGGTCTCCGAATTCAGGTCGGGCGCTTTCGTTTCGGCGGCGGGCGCGTACGGGCGCTGGCGAATCTATCCGGCGGTTCGGTTCGATGCATACCGCGAAAGCGACCGCACCCTGTCGGCGCTCAGCCCGCGCCTCGGACTGAACGTACAGCCGGTCGACCGACTCCCGCTTTTCGTAAAAGCCAACGTCGGCAGCGGTTTTCGGGTGCCTACCTTCAACGATCGGTTCTGGGCGGGTGTCGGCAATCCCGATCTGAAGCCCGAACGGTTGTACTCGGCGGACGCGGGCCTGCAGGTTGACGGGCGGGCCGTGCAATTCGAGGTGTCCGCGTACGCCGCGCGGTATTCGAACAGAATCATATGGACGCCCGACGACGAGGACGGCTTCGTATGGTCACCCAAAAACCTGGCGAAGACCAGAGCACTGGGCATCGAAACGTCGATCTCCGCACGCGTGAACGAAGAACTGACCGTGGGGGCGCTGCATACCTGGATGCACGCCGTCGACCGGTCGGATTCGTCTTCTCCCGCCTATAACGAGCAGCTTCCTTTTTTACCGGCGCACCTCGTGAAGCCCTACGTGTCGGCGAACTTCGGCCGGGTCAGCGTAGACCTGCACGGCCGGTTCATGGATCGCCGCTTCACGACGCCGGGGGACAAGGAGGACAGCCTCGACCCGGCGTTCGTTGTCGGCGCACAGGTGGGCTTTGCCTGGAGTGCGGGACCGTTCAGCGGACGGCTTTCGACGATTGTCGAGAACGCGTTCGACAAGCAGTACACCATTGTCGGGGGATTTCCCATGCCGCCGCGTCACGCGCGCCTTCGCCTCGTGCTGCAAACCCGTTGAGGCGCTGCCTCCGTTTGCTATGCGGACCGGGGCCCCTGCCCTTTCGTCAGGAGACAGACAAATCTTATTCTCCGCATAATGTGCGGAGAATAATTGAAAGGTGATGTCTATATTCGACGGCCCGTTTGAAAAGGGCTGAAAACCAGTCTGCCTGCCGGAATTCTGCTCTTTAATCAGAGTAGGATAGATACTTTCTCCGCATATCATGCAGAGAATAACTGGGGTATGCATGTCTGTATTCGACGATCCGTTTGAAAAGGTCTGAAAATCGGGGCGCCTGCGGCCCCTCTGCCTTTTCGTCAGGGTAGGGTGCCGGCCCGTTCCGAAATGCCGTATTCCTTGGGGCCGGAGTGTGTCAGGACGGCAGAATATGAAATTGGCACGCCGTTTGATAGGGCCGGGGCGTTCCCTTTTTCATAACACAACCTTTTTCGTAACCCAAATCGTCCGGTTTTCGCCGGAAGGAGGAAAAAAGAACCCATGACCAGCATAACCCCAATAGGCGACCGCGTGGTGGTTCAGCCGGAGGCTGCCGAGGAGAAGACATCGAGCGGCTTGTTCATTCCCGACACGGCGCAGGAGAAGCCGCAGCGCGGCACCATCCTGTTCGTGGGTCCCGGCCAGGTAGAGAACGGCAAGCATGTCGAGATGACCGTAAAGGCGGGAGACACCGTACTCTACGGCAAGTATTCGGGAACGGAGATCACCCTTGACGGCCAGGACGTGCTCATCATGCGCGAGAGCGACATTCTCGGCGTCATCGGATAGGGGCGCTTTCTTTCTCTTTACGGATCGCCGGCGCGCTGCCGGCTGATCCTTTTTCCTTTTACGCAAAGAAAAACACATACACCATATTATCATGGCAAAACAAATCGTATTTGACACGGACGCGCGGGCTGCGCTCAAGCGGGGCGTGGACGCCCTGGCCGATGCGGTCAAGGTGACGCTGGGTCCGAAGGGCCGCAACGTGATTATCGAGAAGAGCTACGGAGCGCCTACGGTGACGAAGGACGGGGTGACGGTGGCGAAGGAGGTGCAATTGGAGGACAAGGTCGAGAACGTCGGTGCGCAGATGGTACGCGAGGTGGCCTCGAAGACGAGCGACGTGGCCGGCGACGGCACGACGACGGCGACGGTGCTTGCGCAAGCGGTCGTGACGGCGGGTCTGAAGAACGTGACGGCCGGGGCGAACCCGATGGACCTTAAGCGGGGCGTCGAGCGGGCCGTGGCGGCGGTCGTGGGCTCGCTGCGTTCGTTAAGCCGCGAGATCGAAGGCAAGGGCGAGATTGCACAGGTCGCTTCCATTTCGGCGAACAGCGACAAGGAGATCGGCGACCTGATTGCGGAGGCCTTCGAGAAGGTGGGCAAGGACGGCGTGATCACCGTGGAGGAAGCGAAGGGGATCGAGACGTTCCTCGACGTGGTCGAGGGCATGCAGTTCGACCGGGGGTATCTGTCCCCCTACTTCGTGACCGATCCGGACAACATGGAGACGGTGCTCGAGGATGCGACGGTGCTTATCCACGACAAGAAGATTTCGTCGATGAAGGATCTGCTCCCTGTGCTTGAGAAGGTGGCGCAGACGGGCGGTCCGCTGCTTATCATCGCCGAGGACATCGAGGGAGAGGCGCTCGCGACGCTGGTGGTGAACAAGCTCAGGGGCACGCTGCGCGTGGCGGCGGTGAAGGCGCCGGGCTTCGGCGACCGCCGCAAGGCGATGCTCGAGGACATTTCGATCCTTACGGGCGGCACGGTCGTCTCCGAGGAGAAAGGCTACCGCCTGGAGAACACGACGCTCGACTATCTGGGCCGCGCCAAGCGCATCGTGATCGACAAGGACACGACGGTGGTCGTCGACGGCGCAGGCGATGCGGAGTCGATCAAGGCGCGGGTGAACCAGATTCGCCAGCAGATCGAGACGACGACGAGCGACTACGACCGCGAGAAGCTGCAAGAGCGTCTGGCGAAGCTCTCCGGCGGCGTAGCGGTGCTTAAGATCGGCGCGGCGACCGAGCCGGAGATGAAGGAGAAGAAGGCGCGCGTCGAGGATGCGCTGCATGCTACGCGCGCGGCGATAGAGGAAGGGATCGTACCGGGCGGCGGCGTGGCGTACCTGCGTGCGCTCTCTTCGCTTGACGCGGTAGAGACGGAGAACGAGGATCAGGCGATCGGCGTCTCGATCGTGCGCCGCGCGCTGGAGGAGCCGCTGCGTCAGATTGCGGAGAACGCGGGGATGGAGGGATCGATCGTGGTGCGTACGGTGGCCGAGGGCGAGGGCGACTACGGCTTCAATGCGCAGACGGAGGAGTACGGCTCGCTGATGAAGCAGGGCGTGATCGACCCGACGAAGGTGGCGCGTACGGCGCTGGAGAACGCCTCTTCCGTATCGAGTCTTTTGCTGACGACCGAGACGGTGATCAGCGACAAGCCGGAGAAGAACGCTCCGGCGGGCCCCGGAGGCGACGCCCACGGAGGAGGCATGCCCGGAGGTATGGGCGGCGGCATGGGCTTTTAGGCCAGGCCCCGTTCAGCACGGAGCACACAAAGAAAAAGGCGGAACCTGCCAAGGCGGGCTCCGCCTTTTTTTGAGGCTGAAAATGGTCACACCCCGGTGCTCTCAGATTTGTACCTAATCCTTGCGCAAGAATTGATCTATTAAGCCCACTTTTCCAAGACATCCGAAGCTGTCGCGTTGTGACTCATGTATGAGCAGCAACGCGGTTTGTCAATCACTTTTGGCTATAAGTGATCGAAAAAGATCACAGCAACTCCTCGTAGAACCGCACGGTCCGCTCCGCCACGGCCCGCCAACTGTATTGCTCCACGACGCGGCGACGGCCCGCAACGCCCATCCGGCGGCGCATAGCCTCGTCGTCCATCAGCCGGTTGACCGCGTCGGCAAGGTCTCTGGAAAACCGGTCCGCGTCCTTCGGCTCAAAATCGGTGGCGCCCCGCGCTTCGAGCGGCACGAGCACTCCTGTTTCTCCATCCACCACAATGCCCGGAATACCTCCCACGGCCGAAGCCACCACGGCCGTTTCGCAAGCCATCGCTTCGAGATTGATGATCCCGAAGGGCTCGTACACGGAGGGGCACACGAACACGTCGGCCCCCGCGTACAGGGCGATGGTCTCGTCGCGCGGAAGCATATCGGCAATCCAAATGATATCGTGCCGCCCCGCGGACCGGGCCGCGGCAACCGCCGCCTCCATTTCCTTGGCGATGTCCTCCGTGTCCGGCGCCCCGGCGCACAGCACGACCTGCGTACCTTCGTGCAGATGTTCGATGGCGTTCACCAGGTGAACGATTCCTTTCTGCCGGGTAATGCGCCCCACGAACAGCACGAACGGCTTCGAAGGATCGACGCCGTGTTTTTGCAGGATATCGGGCCGCTCCACCGGCCGGTACTCGTCCGGGTCGATGCCGTTAGGAATCACGCGCACTTTGTTCTCCGGCACGTCGTAGAGCGTCATCACGTCCTGGCGCATGGCGTCGGATACGGCCACGACGCCGTCGGCATTCCGGTACGCCGTTTCCTCGACCCAGGAACTGGCGTGATAGGCGCTTCCCAGTTGCTCCACTTTCCAGGGACGGTGCGGCTCCAGCGAATGGGTGGTCAGCACCAGGCGGGCATCATCCAATTGGCGAAGCAGGCACCCCGCGAAGTGTGAATACCACGTATGGCAGTGTACGATGTCGGCGCCGGAGACCAGCCCGGCCATGCGCACGTTGCGCAACATCGTTTCGAGGAACCGGGCATGCCGGGGATCCGTTGCCGGCAGGTCCGCGCCCGGCTCGACCCCCTGCACGCGCAGCCTGTCCCGCTCTTCGCGCTGGTCTCCGAAGCAGCACACATGCACCTCGTGCACCCCTCCGTCCACCGCAAGGAGTTCTTTCACGAGATACTCGACATGAACGCCCGCGCCGCCGTAAATGTGCGGGGGGTATTCGTTGGTAAGGATGGCAATGCGCATGGTGGGTTGATGAGTTTAGGGTGCAAAACGACGTTCAGGCTTTCACGGCTTCGGGGGAAAATGGGGAATATACGGAAGCCGCGGCACGGACAAGAGAGGCACCGATTCGGTCAATGGCCTCCTTATTGAGGAAGTAAAATAGATCGTCCTCTGTCACGCCAGCCATCCACTTTCCTATTTCCCGCATCTTGCACTGGAACCTTTTTTTCGCTCTAAAAGCGGTCCAAGTCCCTACCCCTGCGCCAAGTAATCCACCAATTATGTTCCCTGCAACTGGAACCCCTGAACCTGCCAATGCACCTACTACTGCACCGCCTCCTATTAAGGCGGTGGACATAACATAACGCTGAAGTATCTCCACAACATCCACTGCATGGGCACGCAGCCGATCATCTATGGATACTCCTTGAAAATCATGCTCTGTTTTTGCAATGCGGGTAATGAGACTGATAGCGGCACCAGCTTCTGCCACGAAAGGAAGAACATCAATTCCAGAATCTTCGGTCAGAAGTTCCAAACCTTGTCCAACTTCGCCGGTGAGTTCATAGTTGGAGAGTTCAAGGTCAATGAACTGGTCAGAGAGCTCGGGATTTGCAGCCAGGACCGAGGCCCGTATCTCATTGCCAACAGCGAAGAATACATCCGGGTTGTCCTGCATTTGGGAAATGACCTCGCCCGCGTATTCTTCTCCTCCGATCTTGACTTGAATCAGCGTCTCTGTCCCGTCCGGGTTCGTGGAGAGAATGTCCCATACCGGCTGATTCTGATCGGCCGCAATCTCGAACGAATAGTCAGGGAATTCCTTCTCCAAATGATCCTGGACGCGAATTTCAGCCAGTTTTCCCTTGATGTTGCTAATAAAGCCCCCAACGCTTTCCGGCCCGCGCGCAAGCATTTCGTTGTATTCCTCATACAGAAGAACTTCAGCAGCTGCGTCCGGCGATGCCAGCCTGTATGCCTCGAGCAAGTCGGCAGAAACATCGGCATCTGACACATTCCGTGCGGCGACCAGCGCAGAAAGCACGCCTTCAACACCTGCTGCGACCTCGATAGCAAAGAGGTCATTTTGCATCAATCCCGATCGTTTAACCACCTCTTCGTAGCCGTAACCACCATGTTCGGCGCGAAGGGGTATTTGCTCCAAATCGGGAAGTAACTCGATGGATTGCATGACTATGCGACCCACTGATATAGTGCCAAGATGCTTGCGAGAGCAGCCAGCGCCAGCGCACCATAAGCAGTAAAGCGGACACCACGCGACTTTTGATCAATCTGGCTCTGCACCTGCTCTTTCATATCCTGAATCACGCGAGCCTCTGCGGCGGCAATCTGACCACTGATATTATCTGTCCTCTTCTGGAGATCGATTACCATATCGTGCATCTCTATAACCCGGGGAATAAGCGCCTCATTGATTTTATCCTGCTCTTCCCAGAAGCGGACTTTTTCAGCAATGCTCGGTCTGTCTGTGTTTTTATCTGACATGGGCGTTAGGGACGTTTCATGGGGACTATAATCCTCGCGCGAGGCGCTTTGCAACTTAAGAAACGATCCGGGCACGCAGCAAGGTGCAATCCGGACATCCAGAGAAGTGGTTCGTTTTGACTCGACATATTTTGGCGGAACTCGCTTGGCCCCAATGATCCGTTTTTACCCCTTTTGAGTAATTTTTACTCCTTTTTGGAGTAATTTCTACTCCATTTCGGAGTAGTTTTTACTCAAAACGATGAATTCAAGGCGCATTTCGTCACTCCCGTATCGTTATGCAAGCGGCCCGGTTTCCCTCCCGGGCAAGTCGCCGTGACACTGCACATCCATGCCTCGCTGCACGCGAAAAAAATGTAATGTCATCTGCCATTCTCTCAGGAACGCCAACCCATTGGCATGGTTGACTATTTCTCGTAGGGAGGATTAACTCAGTAAAGTGCGAACGCCGGCGCCAGGGCACTTCTTGTACCAAACAGAAATTACGTGCTCCTGCGTCGCTTCAGCGCAAAGGAGGAAGCGCGCCGGTTGACGGCGGTTCCCTACATTGCAGCACAGTTCGAAATCCCCGAGGTCGGGTTCGAGAATCATCTCAACTACGTTCACCGCCCCGGCGGTACACTCTCCGAGGACGAAGCCTGGGGGCTGGCGGCGCTCTACAACAGCCGACTGCTCGACACCTGGTTTCGCACGATCAACGGCAATACTCAGGTGAGCGCCACCGAACTGCGCGTCATGCCGCTACCCGCACACCAGACAATCATTGCCCTTGGCCAGCGTGCGAAGCATCTCGCCGATCCCATGAAAGATCTGGACGGGCTCGTGATGAAATTGATTACCCATCCGGACTTGAAGGAGGCTGTCGTTGCCTGACGTGAGAGATTGCCCGCGCCACCATGGCGTTCACAATACGTCCGCGGCCCAAATCGTCAACATGAGTTCCGACTCGCCGATCAGGCGGTATTCGGGCCGCAGGCCGGACAGCGCTTCGCTACGAGACAAAATCAAGGGTACGCCCTCCCCGCGCTTATCCATGATGTGTATGCGGTGATCGATCAGATCTTCCCGCTCAATCCGGCAGCGCGCCAGCAGACCGGCAACGGTCTCGTTCCGGGCCGCCTGCCGGAACGGAAGGCTTTCCGGCGTCATGGTATTCGCCAGCATTCCGGGCGTGTACAATTCCAGGCGATCTTCAAATATCCGAAGGCGAACCTTGCTCCCTGTCACCGAATAATCCCGATGCGCCACCGCGTTGGTCACAGCCTCGAAAATCGCGGCCATGTCATATTGCGGCAAGTCTTGTCGCCCGCCCATCTCGCTCTTCCTGGCTGCCACGCGCGTGTTTTTTCTCACGAAATGGCAAGCATCCATGATCTGCTCGTCCAGTGGCCCGGTGAGGTCCCGCGCATCAAGCTGGTATGGCGATTCTCCGCGAGGAGCAATCGATGTTCCACTGTACGCGACAGCCTGAATGAATGCGGTTGGCAAAAATTGCTCCGGGTTCCGGCAAGCCATAAGCAGGCCGGCAACGGTCGGTCGCCAAACGCCGCCATCGTCTTGCGCGGCTATGCCAAGTTTGGACAGGAAATATTCCGGGGCGTCATCCGAAAGCGACGTTGCGAATCGCCGCCATAAATTTTCGTCCAGGTCTTCCATCCCCGCCCATGAAACGGGCGTCTCGTCGAAGCGAATCAGTCCGGTTTGGCTGCGGTGCTGAAACAGGCGCACCAATTGGTCCGGCGGAATTGGACGCTTCGCCGAACCGACCCGGCGGTAATACCCTCCCGGACTTTGATGCACAAAAAGGCTACGCGGCACCTCAACACGAATTACCGGCTGCTCTACGCCAGAGTTGTCGGGCAACGACATGCGCTCGATCGTGGCGACACAGGGCGGATTGATCGAATCCTCGCAAGCCTGGCGAACGAGCGCTTCCACGGCGTCAAGCCGATCGAGCGGAATGCCCGACGCCTCTCGCGTTTTGTCGTGCACGCCCAGAAGCAATACGCCTCCGCTACCATTGGCGAAGGCCGCAAGTTCATTGGCCAGGTCGTTCTGTTCCGGTCCGCGGATTTTTTCGCCAGAGAGACGAATCTCCTTGAGTTCAAGGAAGCTGTCCTCGCCAAGTCGTATTTTCTCCAGCAGCTCGCTACGTGTTGCAAACATCTCAAGTTTCCCTGACTAAAACCGTCCTTTTTTCCGCCCCGGACATCGGCGACCGGCGAGAGGCGCAAGTTTGAGGCGTACACCATCGTTTATGTCGGGTTCCCGGCAAGATCCTGCCCCGCCCACACCTCACCCCACCACAATCTCCTTCCTGAGCCGTGCTGCGGGTATGCCTAATTGCTCGCGGTATTTCGTGACGGTCCGGCGCGCGATCCCGAATCCCCGTTCTTCAAGAGACGCCACCAGGCGCTGATCGGACAAGGGTTTCGCCTTGTCCTCCCCGTCGATGATCCCTTCGAGGATCGCCTTGATTTCCTTGTTGGACACATCCTCTCCGTCGGCGCTCCGGATTCCCTCGGAAAAGAAATACTTCAGTTCGTACACGCCGAACCGGGTCTGCACGTATTTGCCGTTGACCACCCGGCTGACGGTCGAGATATCCATCTCGATGATCTCCGCCACATCGTTCAGAATCATGGGCTTCAGATGCCCTTCCCCGTACCGGAAAAAATCCTCCTGCAGGCGGACGATGGCGTGCATCACCCGGGTCATCGTGTGACGGCGCTGGTTGATGGACTGGATGAACCAGCGCGCCGACTCGAATTTGTTCTTGAGAAACTTGCGCGTGGCGGCGTCTACGGAAGATGATCCGGGCTCCTTCTTTCGGGCCGCCATACTCTGGAGCATCTGCCGGTACTGCCGCGAGATGTGCAGCGGCGGCGCATTGCGTCCGTTGAGCGTGACGATGAACTCGTCGTCGACGGATTCCACCGTAAAATCCGGGGTGATGTAATTCTGCCGGGGGGAAAACTGGCCCTCGCCGGGTTTCGGATCGAGCCGGTGACGGATCAGGTCGAACGCTTCCCGGAGCTCTTCGCCGGAAACGCGCAGCTTCTTCCGGATGGCGTCGAAATGCTTCATGGTGAACGCCTTGTACGTTTCCGCAAGCATGCGGATGGCTACGTCGCGGCCGGCTATGGCGGGCGGCATGGCGTGGAGCTGCGCCAGCAGGCATTCCTGGAGATCGCGGGCGGCGATTCCTATCGGATCCAGCCGCTGGATGCGCCCCAGCATCTCCTCGATGTCCGAAAGCTCCGGCGTGAATCCGGCATTGAAGGAAAGGTCGTCCACGATGGATTCGAGGGGTCGGCGCAGGTAGCCGTCCTCGTCGATCGAACCGATGATCTGCTCGGCGATGATTTCCTCCTCTTCCGTGAGGTCCTGCAGCGCCAACTGGTCCTTAAGATGCTCGATCAGCGTCCCGGTGGCCGGAATGGGCAGTTCCCGGTCCTCTTCCCGGCTGAAATCGACGCGCGCCTTGTAGCCGTACATGTCCTCGGTATTGTCGAGCAGTTCGCCCCAGTCATACTCCTCGTCGGGGTCCCGCTCGCTTTCCGCCTCGACAGGCTCCTCCGCAATATCCTCCGGGGCGTCAATGGCCTCGGTTGTGGCGTCTTCCAGCAAGGGATTCTCCTCCAGTTCCGCCTCGATGCGCTGTTCGAGCGCAAGCGTAGGCAGTTGCAGCAACTGGATATACTGTATCTGCTGAGGAGACAGTTTTTGCTGGAGCCGCTGTGTTTGCTGGAGATTCAGCATGATCGGGCGTACTGCAAAAAAGACGCTTAAAACGTGTTTTCCAGGTGTGGAGATCATCATCTCGATGCCCCCTCAAACCTGTATATATGATACCTGTATATGATCTACCGCAAATATTGTGCCCAATTTGTAATTCACCCATCCGGACAGCGGGCAGCCCGCTCAGCCTCTGAACTTCGCGGATGCAATCAGAGTATCCTTTATTTTGACCGGTACGAATCTGCGCAAGGCGCCTCATCGCAGGAATACGCATGAACAGTTCCGAACATCCCGGGAATCTGTCGCCGCATCCCCGGCATTCCGAAGAAGATCTCGAAAAAGTGCTGCGACCGCGCAGGCTCGACGAGTTCATCGGACAGGAAAAAATCAAGGAGAACCTGCGGGTCTTCATGACGGCGGCCAAACGGCGCGAGGAAACGCTGGACCATGTGTTGCTTTCCGGACCGCCGGGATTGGGCAAAACGACGCTTGCGTACATCATCGCGGAAGAAATGGCCACCGGCATCCGCACGACAAGCGGGCCGGTCCTGGAAAAACCGGCGAACATCGCCGGCATCCTGACGAATCTGGAAGAGGGCGATATCCTCTTCGTGGACGAAATTCACCGGCTCAGCCCCGTCGTGGAGGAATATCTCTATTCCGCCATGGAAGATTACCGGATCGACATCGTGATCGATTCGGGACCCAGCGCACGGAGCGTAAAACTTGCGCTTCCCCCGTTCACGCTGATTGGCGCCACGACCCGGAAAGGGCTTCTCACGGCGCCCCTTCGGGCGCGATTCGGGATCGACTTCCGGTACGATTACTACACGGCGGCGCTCCTTCAGCGGATCGTCGTGCGCTCGGCGCACATCCTCGAAATAGAGATTACGGACGATGGAGCCCTCGAAATCGCGCGCCGGAGCCGCGGCACGCCGCGCATCGCGAACCGCCTGCTGCGCCGGACAAGGGATTTCGCCGAAGTGGAAGGCGACGGGACCATCGACCGCAAGACGGCGGACCACTCCCTCAACGCCCTCGATGTCGACGAACACGGGCTGGACGATATGGATACCCGCATCCTCGTGACGCTCATTGAAAAGTTCGGAGGCGGCCCCACGGGCCTGAACAACCTTTCCGTTTCCGTAGGGGAAGACGCCGGCACGATCGAGGAAGTCTACGAGCCGTACCTGATTCAGGAGGGCTTTCTGGAAAGAACGCCGCGGGGGCGCATCGCCACGGAGCGAGCGTACAAACACCTCGGCATGAAACCGCCCGGGTCGGCGCAATCCCTGTTCGAATAAGCGAATTGAACGGGGGCGCTTGTCCGGGCAACCCGGTATACCTTATCTTCGTACCTGTTCGTACAAGGGCTTCCCGTAATCCCTCTTTTCTGCCACATTATTTATCGCTTCGATATGCCGTACGTCGTTGCAGAGCCGTGCATCAATTGCAGATACACTGATTGCGTAGAAGTCTGCCCTGTGGATTGCTTTTATCAGGGGCCGAATTTCCTGGTCATTCATCCGGAAGAATGCATCGACTGCAATGCGTGCGTACCGGTCTGTCCGACCGAAGCGATCTATGCGGACGATGAGTTGCCCGAGGAATGGGCCCATTACCTGGAATGGAACGAGCACCTTGCCAATCAGTGGCGCGATCTCGGATACAATATCACCGAGAAAATCGAGGGGCTCCCGGACGCAGAGGAATGGGAGAGCAAGGAAAAATCCGAGGAAGACATTCTCACCTGGGAGGCTGACTAAACCGGGCGGCGCTCCCTCCGAAACACCTCCCCTTCGCCTGACCCGGTTTCGCGATTCCGTTACGTTCCGGCGGAGTAATCCGTAGCGTACGTCGTCTGTTCGTCGGTGAGTTTGTCTATCGAAATGCCCATGGTCTCCAGTTTGACGGAGGCAATCTCCTGGTCGAGCGCTTCGGGCAAGTCGATGACGGTGTTTTCGAGCCGCTCACCCCGCTGGTGTGTCTGGACAAGCTTGAGATGCGCATTGAACTGATTCGCAAAGCTCATGTCCATCACTTCGGAGGGGTGCCCCTCCGCAGCGGCCAGATTGACGAGCCGGCCGTCCGCAAGCACATAAATGGTCCTGCCGTTCTTCAGCAGATACTCGCGGTTGTCGGCGCGGACCCGGGATGTTTGTTCAGATAATTCGGCCAGTTCCTCGAGGTTGAGTTCGACGTCGTAGTGTCCGGTATTGCACACCACGGCGCCTTCTTTCATGGAGGCGAAGTGACGCCCGCGAATCACGTCCTTCATGCCCGTCGCGGTTACGAACACGTCGCCGATAGCGGCCGCCTCGTCCATCGTCATCACCCGGCAGCCCTCCAGTGTGGCCTTGAGGGCCACGGTAGGCCGGACTTCCGTGACGATCACATTGGCTCCCAGTCCCTTCGCCCGCATTGCGACCCCGCGTCCGCAGTGTCCGTACCCGGCCACGACAAAATTCTTGCCGGCGATAAGAATGGATGACGCGCGCAGAATCCCGTCCAGCGTGCTTTGTCCGGTGCCGTACACATTATCGAAATCCCACTTGGTTTCCGCATCGTTGACGGCATACACGGGATACAGCAATTTCCCGTCGGCGGCCATGGCGCGCAGGCGGTGCACCCCCGTTGTCGTCTCCTCGCTGCCCCCGATGATATGGTCGGCCAGTTCCGGAAAAGCATTATGGACCCGGAAGATCAGATCGGCGCCGTCGTCGAGCGTCAGATGGGGCGGGGTATCCAGCGTCCGGTCGATGCTCCAGTAGAAATCCTCCACGCTTTGCCCATGCCATGCGTAGATCTCGATGCCGGCCTGCGCCAGGGCAGCGGCCACCTCATCGTTGGTGCTGAGCGGATTGCATCCCGACCACGCCACATCCGCGCCGCACGCGGCGAACGTCTCAACCAGCACGGCGGTCTCCTTGGTGACATGGAGACACCCGGTAATCCGGTATCCCTCGAACGGTTTGCTTTCGGCGTAGTGTTCGCGCAGGCGCATCAGCACCGGCATCCGGCTCTCCGCCCATGCAATATCCCGGCGTCCGCTGTCGGCCAGGCCCAGGTCATGCACCTTGTAGGCGCCTTTCTTGTAATCCATGTTTCGAGGGGTCAGATCAACAAGTCGTTAAAGAAGGGAATTCGGCAAGTACCCGCATGTGCGGGGCTTGCTCCGCCTCCCCTGAAAATTCAATCGCGGCGCCTGGCCTGGCGGGAAAATAGACCCCGCAGAGCGCTGCTGCATAGTGGTAACAGGCCCTAACGGATGACAACCATGCGCTCGAGCCGGATGCCGCGCGGCGTTTCGAGATGCAGAATATAGACCCCGCTCGCCAGTTGCCCCGCATCGTAGTGCACCGTGTACGTTCCCGGTTCCTGCTGCCCATCCTGAAGTACGGCCACGCGGCGCCCTCTGACATCGTACGCCGACAAGCGAACCGGAACCATGCCGTCTCCCGGAACGGTGTAGGAGATGTGCGTTATGTCCCGCACCGGATCCGGAAAATTGGCGTGCAGCGCCAGTTCGTACTGGACTTCGATGGCGTCGTCGGGAGAAAGAGAACGGTACGCGATATTCCCGATGCGCCAGACATTATCGGGACCGAACGATTCCGCATGGGCCAGATCTATTCGAAGACGCACCGTTTTTCCTGCATACCGCGTCAGGTCGAAAGGCACTTTCCCCGATCCGTCCGAATCGCCTCCGAATACCGATTCGCCTTTCATCGGATGATCGACGGTGGGTGCATAGTCCCGATCATAGCCTCTCTCGGGCGCCAGCACACGCCAGGTGACCCCGTCGTCCTCAGAGATTTTCACGTTGCCGCCGAAGTTTTCTCCCAGCGTGTAGGTGTGGGCAAATTCGAGTACAGTCGATTCGCTGTTCATCGGAATCGTAACCGGTTCGAACACAAGACTCGAAACGATTTCGTGCGGCGCCGTCGAGGCCACACTGCGGGCAAGCCATTCGCTGCCCGCGCGCCGCCATATTCCCACGGGAACAACGCTGGCGGGCGCAGCGGCGGCATACGCTTCGGACCGGAAGTCGATCACGAACGGGGGACCGTACACCGTTTCGTTGCCGTCGAAATCCCGCACCTGAAGCGTGTAGGCAATCCGATCTCCAGGGGAAAACGGCCGCGAGGGCGCCACATATCCTTCGTACACGCCCGTATCCACTCCCGACATGGCCAGCCGCATGCTGCCTGTCGTTGTGCCGTTGCGGTCCGTAATTTCGTAGTGGGAGATCACGGCTTCGACTCCGGTATTATCGTGCACCCGGATCGACAAGGGAGCCAGCATGCCCCTGCCGGCTACGCGCACGAGCCGTTCCACGGGCAACCCTTCCGCCCGAGGCGCATCGACATCCCGGGGTCTTGCTGTCACAAGCGCCACATTATCCAGATACCACCCGGCGAAATAGCGCGCTTCGCCCTCGTTGCCCTCGTCGGTTCCTGCCTCGAACCGCACACGGACGTCCCCGGAAATCGGCAATGCGACGATCTCGCGACGCCACCCGTAGCTATATCCCCCGAAACCGGGTTGTCCAGCCAGCGGGTTACCGGCCGTGCCGCCGATTCTTCCAGTATACCCTCCTTCGGGTTCAAGCACTTCCCAGGATACGCCCCCATCCGTCGACGCCTTGACGTTGCCGCCGTCCCGGATATCCGCCTGCTCGTTGAACACCCCGGGCGAGACATTGCCGCCATGCTCGAAATCGTACCAGTGCCAGAATATCAGGTACGCCGAGTCGATGGTTGCAAGACTGACAGGGGGGAAATCAAGCGTTGCGCGCCCGGCCTCGGCGGGATATGCGCCGCCGGGCGCTGTTGCCCAGGCATTTTCGCCGGAATACGCTACACGCAGGCCGAATGCAGGCTCGCCGCGATCCCATCCCTGTGCAGTTATCCCCGGATCGTCATGCTCGAAATCGTATGTGTACAATTCACCTTCCAACACG
Organism: Rhodothermales bacterium; assembly: GCA_965117025.1. GTDB lineage: Bacteria > Bacteroidota > Rhodothermia > Rhodothermales > VXPQ01 > VXPQ01. The sequence goes on along the minus strand of OZ220746.1, from coordinate 1,710,444 downwards.
AGCAACACAGAGAAAAAGCCCTCCTCAGGCAGCCGGGCCTCGTTGCCCGCCATGGACACATCCCGGGCCACAATGTGGTATTCGACCACATCCCCATTCAGAACCGGTGTCGTCGGTTCCGGAAAACGACCCGAATATCTCCCGTCCTGCTCCACTAATCCGAAGGCGCCCTGTTCACGCATGCCGCCGGCGCCCCGGCGTACATATTCTACCCAGACGGAATCAATGCCCAGATTGTCTTGTGCCTGCACGTAGACCGCGACCGGCCAGGCAAAGGTCGGAACGCGCATAGGCGCCTCATGCGTGATAGAGGGCGCTGTCGTGTCCTTCCCGACATTGAAAATGTACGACTCGTTCGGCGCGAGTGCAGGGAGAACACGGCGCAGGCCTCTCGTATCGACTGCCTCGATATAGTATCGTATAGCGCCCGGCAGATCGGGCAAAGGAAGATTACCCGTGAACAGGGTGGCGCTTCGGCGCGACAGAGCAAGGCGGAGAAACGGACTTCCCAGTCCGGGTGAGTATCGTACAATAACGCTATCCACCGGAGCAGCAAGGCCTTTCGCCTCGACGCGAATCTCAATGGTTCCGCCTACATTTTCAGTATTTCCCAAGGGGTCATGGGCCAGAATCGGTCCATATGCTCCGGGATTAACGTAGCCGGCTTCACCCAATTCCTGAACCAGTACGCCGATGTGGGCGCCACTGTATATCGCCTGGTCGGCCTGGATCAGGGCCTCGGCCGCATCGCGGAAATCGGATCCGGAGGCAAGATAGGCGTGCGAGGCAAGATGCAAACGGTCCAGAACGCCCCGACCCACATGCGGGTATATCTCCATCATGGTAGTGGCCCAAAGCAGCCCCCACTGATAAATGTCGGGCACAATCTGGCACCCTGACACCTCGTAAGCCATATTGTCGTCGTAGTGTCCCGTATGATCCAGCGTCCGACCGGACCAGCAGGAAGCATTGCCGTCCCAATTGTACAGCCGTTTCCAGTCGTGTCGGGGAATCCGGGGATCCTCCTCGGACAAAAAGCGGGAATACGAAGCAGCCCAGTAATCGGCCCAGCCCTCATGCAACGCCATGCCCTCAAAAGGGCCTACAAGCCCGGGCGTCGTGTAGTCCAGAAGGGCATGTGCATACTCATGCCACAGCACATCGGCGTCTTCGGCATCGTCTATCCCGCCTGTGCCGAAATGAAGAGTCCGGTCGTCCGGAAGATAGACGGAATTATCGCCATCAAACGCCTGGGGATTAACCCTCACCGGGAAATCCAGGAGGGTATAGCCGACATCGAGCGACTGTGCGTAGCGACGGCTTTTGTCGATATGATAATAGGCGTTCACCGCCTCGAAACGGTCGTCCGAGCGCGTAAAATCAAAGGCGTCGGAGTTCGGCATGGCCGGTACGGTATGCGGATCCCCTTCGATGCGGACATACGGGCCATCCAGCCGGTGCAATCCGTCCGATCCCTGCGTGATGTCGCGCAATGTGACCTGCACAAGTTGTCCGGTCAGCGCTGCCGTGTCCGCATCGTCGCCGTCCTGGTAGTCCCCTCCGTACTCCACGCCGGCGGACGTGAGCGGATCGGGATCGAAGACCAACCCGGTCCCGTCCACTGTCCGGATCCCTTTCCCGGAAACCGGCGGGGAAACAACGAACGGTGGAGGCATCGCCGGGGCCAGCACCACAGGCGATGGGGCAACTCGAGGGACATGGGCAGGGGCGGCGCGGACCGCCGCACCACCGGATCCCGGAGATACGGACGATGCCTTGTGTGCATGCAGCGAGGTGTTGAGCATGCGGTGAATTTCACCTGTCCCGGCGTCAACAAGTACGTGCCACGAAACGGGAAGCCCCGCAGAGACGGCCGGGACTTTCCAGACAAGCCGGGGAATGTCCGACGCATACACGACCAGTTCCGGCTCGGAAACGGTCAGTTCGGGATCGGCGGCGCTACGCGCGATGTTCTGCGCGGCGGTGCGCGAAAGAGCGGGAACAGGATCGAATCCGCGCACCTGTTCAAGGCGGGGAATATATCCGCTGACAACCATGGTCGGCTGTCCGTCCCGGTCGAGACTCACCGTGACGTCGGCCCGGTACACCGGCACGCCGACAAGCGTCTGACGGAAGCGGACATGGCGGGCGTAGCTCCCCTCGCGGATCTGCTCGACGCGGAGATGCTCCGCGGCGGCGGTCATACCGTACGCTTCGCCGTGTCGTTCGAGATGCGCAAGGGCGGCCTGCGCCGTAGACAACCCTTCCGCCACACGATCCCCGATGCGGTACCGGGCGCGAAAAACGCCCGTTTCCAAATCGACGCGGCCCTCGGCGACCGATCGGGTGCGCGGCGTCCGGACCGTATCCTCGCCCGCGATCCGGTCACGCACTTCCGGCCTGAGCTGAAGCAGAGCATGGTCGTATACGGACCTGTGAGCATCTCCCCGGACCTGCCTTTCCTGTGACCGCCCTTCCTGCGCTGCAAGCAAACACAGTGCAACAAGGGCAACAACTTTGAATGGAAAACGCTCGCGGAAACGGGCTACACGCCCACGCCCACGGCATCTTTCAGCATATCGACGCAATCCGTTTCCTCCCACGCAAATCCGGAACGCCCAAAATGCCCGTACGCTGCTGTTTTCAGGTATTGCGGCTTGCGCAAATCGAAACGTTCTATGATAGCTGCCGGTCGCAGGTCGAACGTATCGCGCACGATCGCCGCCAGTTCCCGATCCGGCAGTTCGCCGCCCGTGCCTTTCGTGTCGATGGCAACGGAAACCGGTTCCTCGACGCCGATCGCATAGGATATTTGCACCTCTACCTCTTCCGCAAGGCATGCCTGCACAATGTTTTTCGCTATATGCCGCGCCGCATAGGCGCCGGACCGATCCACCTTGGAAGCATCTTTTCCACTGAAGGCCCCTCCGCCGTGGGCGCCTTTTCCGCCATACGTGTCCACGATGATCTTGCGGCCCGTAAGCCCCGCATCGGCATGCGGCCCCCCGAGTACGAACCGTCCCGTGGGATTCACATGCAGAATGTACTCGTCGTCCAGCAGGTAATCGTCGATCACCCTCGGCAGCAAATGGACGCGAATATCGGCCTCGATATCGGCTTGTTCGACGCCGGCATCGTGCTGAGTTGACACGACCACCGTGTGAATACGCCTCGGCGTACGGCGATCGTCCTCGTATTCGATCGTAACCTGACTCTTGGCGTCCGGGCACAAATACGGCATGATGCTCTCGTGTTTGCGAATGCTCGCCAGTTCGCGGACCAGTCCGTGTGCATACGTGATGGGAAGCGGCATAAGGCTCTCCGACTCGCGGCAGGCATAACCAAACATGATGCCCTGATCGCCTGCGCCCCCCGTATCGACACCCTGCCCGATATCCCCGCTCTGTTCGTGAATAGCTGTCAGAACAGCGCACGATTCCGCATCAAAACGCAATGTGGGATCCGTGTACCCGATTTGCCTGATCGTCTCACGGGCGATTTTCTCGACGTCCACGTAGGTTCGGGTCGTCATTTCTCCGGCCACCAGCACGAGCCCCGTGGTCACAAGCGTTTCGACCGCTACGCGGCTGTACGGGTCGTTTTGAAGCGCAGCATCCAGCACGGCGTCGGATATCTGGTCCGCCACTTTGTCGGGGTGGCCTTCGGATACAGATTCGGAAGTAAACAGGTACGACATAGGAACGATGGGGAGTGATAGAACCGGAAACGATTTTATGCCCGGAAAAGATTAGGGCCTGTTTTCCCGCCATGCGGCGTTGCATAGTGTTAACAGGCCCTAATGCAACGGGAAATTCGCAATATAGATTCGCTCCGACGGCTCCTCAATGCGATTTTACAAAGACTGTGTCAAGGTTTCAGCGTACCGCAACGTTGCTTATACAAGCACCCTGCCGTAACTTCGGGCGTTCCTGACAAAAAGGTTCTTACCAAACCGCCGCCGGATCTGCTTCCCGCTTGCCGGGAAGCACCGCGGCCTGTTCCACCAATTTACCGGAGGCTTTGAATCATGGCGAACCCGATCGCAGAGAAGGTCACATCCATTATCGTGGAGAAGCTGGGCGTTGAAGAGTCCGATGTCGTTTCCGACGCTTCGTTCACGAATGACCTCGGTGCGGACTCGCTTGACACGGTTGAGTTGATCATGGAGTTCGAGAAGGAATTCGACATCACCATTTCCGATGAGGAAGCAGAAACCATCGCAACGGTGGGCGATGCAGTGAGTTATCTCGAGGAAAAGGTTTCGTAAGGCCGCGCTACGCCTACGTCCCTTATGCCAAAAGAACGCAGAGTTGTAATCACGGGGATGGGTGCCCTGACCCCGCTCGGAAACTCCGTAGACGCCTTCTGGGAAGCCATGATGCGGGGGGAAAGCGGAGCGGCTCCGATCACCCTGTTCGACACGGAATCTTTCCCAACGAAGTTCGCCTGCGAACTCAAGGGGTTTGACGCCAGGCAAATCCTTGGGTCAAAGGCAGTGAACCGATTGGACAGGTTCGCCCAGTTTGCGCTGGTCGCCGCGGAGCAGGCCGTGCACGACGCCGGTCTGGACAATGACTTGCCGCGGGCCGTGAAGGATCGTATCGGTGTGGTTTTCGGAAGCGGCATCGGCGGGTTGGAGACATTCCAGAAGCAAACATCGATTCATCTCGACAAAGGGCCCCGCCGCATCTCGCCATTCTTCATTCCGATGATGATCCCCGACATTGCGAGCGGGCACATTTCGATGAAGTATGGTTTCCGGGGGCCGAACTACTGTATCGTTTCTGCGTGCGCAACAGGCAACAACAACATCGGGGACGCCTATATGCTGATCCGGCAGGGGCAGGCCGACGCGATCCTTTCGGGAGGTTCGGAGGCCAGCGTTACAGAGCTTGGCGTAGGCGGGTTCAATGCGCTCCGGGCCCTTTCGACGCGAAACGATGACCCCGCCAGAGCCAGCCGTCCCTTCGACGCCGGCCGCGACGGATTCGTCCTCGGCGAGGGCGCCGGGGCGCTCGTTCTCGAAGAGCTGAATCATGCTCTGAACCGGGGCGCGAGAATTTACGCCGAAATCATCGGCGTAGGCATGTCCGCCGACGCGTACCATATGACGGCTCCGGACCCCGAGGGAGATGGCGCCGCACTGGCCATGTATTCCCTCTTCCGGGACGCCGGCCTGAAGGGCGAAGAGGTGGATTACCTGAATATGCACGGCACATCCACGCCTCTCGGCGATGTAGCGGAAACGAAAGCCGTCAAGCATGTGTTCGGCGACCATGCCTATGCGATGAGTTTGTCGTCTACGAAGAGCATGACAGGCCACCTGCTGGGTGCTGCCGGCGCGGTCGAAGCCATCGCGGCCATCCTGGCGATCGTGCATGACCGCATCCCGCCCACCATCAATTTCGAGGAGGCAGACCCGGCGTGCGATCTCGATTACACTTTCAACGAGCCGAAGAATCGTACGGTGCGGGTTGCCGTCAGCAACGCGTTCGGGTTCGGCGGCCACAACACGTCGGTGGCTTTCAGAAAATTCGACGATTAGGGTCTGTTAGCACTATGCAGCGGCGCTCTGCGGGGCCTCTTTACCGGAACACAATCTCCTCGATGCGTTCGGCCCCGAGTTGCTCGTTGAGGCGATCACGCCATCCCGACCGATCGAGGTGCATTTCCTGACGACAGGCGGCGCTCGTGATCGTGACGAAGAGTTTTCGGTCCCGGACCCATGCTCCGTCCGTAACAGCGCGCACTTCCGGCCCGACCAACTGCTGCCATGTGTCTACCACCTTCGCCTCTTCGAGCCGGCCCCGGATGTTCATCCGGTCAATAAGGACTTCGAGGACATCGCCCAGGGGGCGTGATGCTCCGGATCGGGGCATGGCGCAACACTATTGTGCAGGGGCTGTCTTCTGCGGCTCCGGCAGGCCGCGCCAGACCATTACCGCCATGATTAAAACCGCAGCGATGGCAAGCAGCGTATTGCTCCAGTAGCCGTAGCGCGCGTAGGCCAGACCGGCTATCGCCCCGCTGATGCCAATCCCGACTTGTCCCGAAGCAATGGCGAAACTCATCAACATGCCCAGGCTGTTCGAGGGAACAAGTGCGCTCAGCAACGACTGAAGCGGGCTGATGCGCAGGGCAAGCAACAACATGGCTGTCGTGAAAAGCAGAGAGGCGGTCCACATGTCGCTCACCAGCCAGGTCATCAGAGGCATCACGACCGCCAGACCGAAGCACGACCAGAGTATGAGCGGCTTGCGCCCGACCCGATCGGATAGTTTGCCGGCCGTAGGCCCGGCCACGACATGAGCAAGGCCGCCGAACAGAAAAAGCGTCGCGATCGCTTCCCCGCGTACGTCCAGACCGCGCTCCAGCCAGGCAGGAAGATAAACGAGATACAGGCCCACCCCGAGAAACGTCAGAAAATAGACCAGCGCGGCGTTCCGCGTCACGGGGCGGCGGCATAGGCCGATATAATCCGAAACGGCCCTTCCTACCGAAAGGCGGCGCACATCGCGCTGCACGTCCGGCTGCGGAACCGCTCTCCATATCAGCACAAAAGCACCCGTCATAGTCACTGCAAACATCAGAAACGGCCAGCGGTAATCGCCGAACTCCGCCAGAAGCGTGCCGAGCGGAATACCGACCACCTGTCCGACGGCGATCCCGCTCATCACCCATCCGTTGGCCCACCCCCGCCGGTCGTACGGGAAATAATCCCCTACATACGCGACGGCGGCCCCGCTCAGCGCGCCGCCTGCTGCACCCGCCAGCGCACGCACGGCGAGCAGGGAGGCATAGGTATCGGCCAGGCCGTGCAGATACAGGCACGCCGCCATGAAGCCGGTCCCTATCAGTAAAATCCGGCGGCGCCCGATTTTGTCGGAGATCGGCCCGGTCACCAGCGCGAAAACGGCCAGCATCACCGCGTAGGAGGTGACCAGCGTGCCAAGCAGCGATTCCTGCACGGCCAGCGCCTCCGCAATGCGAGGCAGAATGGGCGAAATGATGATCACCTGACTACTGGCGGAGAACACCATCAGCCACAGGGCGAACAGGATCAGGGAATCCCGGGGAGAACGGTCGGACAATGGCTTTTTGCGGGGATTCCTGAGCGGATCGCGGATTTTCCGGCGCATAAACAAATGGCAAAACCATCTTAACATTCCGGTAATGCCAAGCGGGTATGTTCACCGTGCGGATAAGCGCGCCGGACACAAGATACGGCATGCCGCACTTCGCAGAAGAGCCACGTACCGATCGACCCGTTATAATAACATGATACGATTTCATGGGCGCCGCAGGAAATTCCCCGTGGCGCTCGCTGCTTGTCTCGGATTCTTTTGCCTCGGGCTTTTGCTCATCGCACCAACGGTCTTCGCCCAGTCCGGATCCATTACCGGCAATGTGGTGGATTCCGAAACCGGAGAAACCCTCATAGGCGCCAATGTCGTGATCGAAGGCACGCTGATCGGCGCGACGACCGACCTCGATGGGGATTATATGATCAGTTCCGTAGAGCCGGGGAGTTGGAATGTCGTTTTTTCCTACATCGGTTACACGGACATCACTGTAACGGATGTGGTCGTTGCAGCAGGAGAACCCACCACGGTCGATCTGGCGCTCGTGCCGGAATCGATTGGACTGGAAGAGGTCGTAATTACGGCCCGCGCCCTTGAAAACACCGAGGCCTCCCTGCTCAAACAGCGGCAGAAAGCCGCCGCCGTCAGCGACGCGATCAGCGCCGAGACCATCGGCCGGTCGGGCAGTTCCACCGCCGCGGACGTCATGGAGAAGGTAACGGGGGTATCCGTCGTGGGCGGCAAGTACGTGTACGTGCGGGGTCTCGGCGACCGGTACATGAATACGCAGCTCAACGGCGCCACGCTGCCGAGTGCGGATCCGGACCGGAACTCCATGCCGCTGGACCTTTTTCCGGCGAATCTGCTCGATAACATCGTCACATTGAAGACCTTCACCCCGGACAAGCCAGGCAGTTTCTCCGGCGGCTCGGTGAACATCGGGACAAAGGCCTTCCCGGACGACTTTACCGTTTCGTTCTCCTCCTCGATCAGTTACAAGGGAAATATCGGAACGGGCAGCGACTTTCTTTCCTACGAAGACGGCTCGGCGGGATGGCTCGGAAACAACGGGGGTTCGCATACCTTGCCGGAGGTTTTCAACAACCCGAATCTGCACATTCCAAACCTCGGCAATGCGTTCACCGATCCTGCGGCAGCCCAGGAACTGGATCGGCTTTCCAGGGCGTTCAGTGGCGTCATGGCGCCCACCCGCCTTTCCGCCCCGGTGAACCAGAGCTACAGTTTCTCGCTCGGAAACCAGCTCCCGGTATTCGGCAGGCCGCTCGGCATCATCGCCAGCATCAGTTACAGCCGGAATGTTCGGGAGTACGGGAACGGCTCCGTCGGACGGTACACGCTTACGAGCGCTTCCGCCCAGGAACTCAACAACGACTTTCTGTTTACGGACCAGCGCGGTACGGACGAAGTGCTGTGGGGAACACTGATCAACGCCAGCTACAAGCCGCATCCGAAGCACGAACTGGGCTTCAATTACATGAACAACCGGAGCGGCGAATCCACGGCACGCTACCAGTTCGGCTCATTCCCCCGCGACTTCGACGAAGAGTCCACCTACGAAACCCGCACGCTTCAGTACGTGTCGCGGGAACTGGACAGTTATCAGGCCCGGGGCGAACATGTGTTCTTCGGCGATAACGGGCTGAAGATCGAATGGACCGGTTCGCTCGCGAACACCTTGCAGGACGAGCCGGACTTGCGGTTCTTTACAAACCACTACACCACATTTGAACGAAACGGTGAGACAAGGACTTCCTATTCCATCAGCCCGGCGCTGTATCCCGTGCCGACGCGATATTTCCGCACAATGGAAGAAGATATGCGCACCGGCTCGCTGGACGCTTCTGTGCCTTTCAAACAGTGGAGAGGCTTGTCGGCGCAGGTGAAAGTCGGCGGGAGCCTTGAACGCAAGGCCCGCACCTTCCGCGAGCGCCGGTTCGAGTTCCAGCAGGACGATATTCGTTACGACGGGGATCCGTTCACCTTCTTCGGCTCGCAGAACCTTGGTATTTCGGAAGAGGCGAGCACCGAACGATTCTTCCGCTTCGGCAACTATATCTTCGACGCCTCGGCGCTGTCCAGCAACTATGATGGCGATCAGGATATCATGGCAGGCTACGTAATGCTGGACCTGCCGTTGACCCGCAACCTGCGCGCCATCGGGGGCTTGCGCATCGAAACCACTGACCTGACGGTAGTCAGTGCAGACTCCACGCTTGACGAAGGCGTCATCGATACGCGGGATCTGCTGCCTTCCATGAACATCGTGTACGAAATCCGGGAAAACATGAATGTACGTCTGTCGCAGGGCCGCACGCTGGCGCGTCCAAATTTCCGCGAAATTGCGCCCTACGCCTCGTTCAGTTTTATCGGCGATTACATCTATCTCGGCAATCCGGAACTTGAGCGCACGCTCATCGACAACTACGATGTGCGCTGGGAGTGGTTTGCGCGCCCCGGTGAAATCCTTGCCGTGAGCGGTTTCTACAAGTATTTCCGCAACCCGATCGAACGGGCCATCAATCCGCGCGCCGCGGCGTCCACGCCCAACGTGCAGTTTCGGAACACCGATCACGCCACGGTCTACGGCGTGGAGTTCGAAGCCCGGAAAAACCTTGACCAGTTGGCCGGCTTCCTGCGGTTCGTGCAGGTAGGCGCCAACGTGTCGTTCATTCGTTCCCGGGTTGCGATCGAAGTAAACGAACTGGAACTCATCCGGGCGCTGCGCCCGGACGCTGCGGACACGCGTCCCCTGCAAGGACAGTCCCCGTACGTGGTCAATCTCGATATGACCTACGACAACCCGGAGATCGGCACCATGGCCAGCGTGTACTACAATGTGTTCGGAAAACGTCTGGATCGTGTGGCGTCGGGCGGCACGCCGAACATCTTCGAGCAGCCGAGGCACATCATCGACCTGACGGTCAAGCAAGACCTCTGGTTCAATTTCGGGCTCAAGGGTTCCATGAAAAATCTACTGAACCAGAAGACGGTGTTCTCCCACACATTCAATGGCGCCGATTTCATTGCGGAATCCTACACCTTCGGCCGGTCCTTTTCGCTCGGCCTGAGCTACACACTCGATTGACCTGACTACCCTACATACCGAATTCTCTGCGCGGGGTGGCCTTGGGTCGCCCCGCGCTGTTTCGGGCCCATGTTACGACAACGTTAACAACCTCCATCCTTCAAACCGACTCACCTTCATCCATGTATCGTAAGCTACTTACCCTTGCGGCCCTCGCGCTGCTCATCATCGCGCCACAGGCCGCAAGCGCCCAGAACCTTGTTGATGTGACGGGTTCGCTCACGGGCGACGTCATGTGGACATCGGACAACACCTATGTCCTGGACGGCCATGTCTTTGTCGAAGACGGTGCTTCTCTCACCATCGAGGCGGGCACCGTCGTCAAGGGCAAACCCAACCCGGGAGCTAATGCGTCCGCCCTCATCGTGACGCGCGGCGGAAAAATCTACGCCAACGGCACGGCCAACAACCCCATTATCTTCACCGCCGAAGCCGATGACGTGAACGATCCTGATGACCTGCCTCTTAACGCGCGCGGTCTCTGGGGCGGTGTCATACTCCTCGGCAAAGCCAGTCTGAACTCCACCCCGGGCGAAACAGCCATCGAGGGCGTACCCGTCACCGAAGGACGCGGACTCTACGGCTGCGATCCGGGAGGTACGGGCTCCGGCATCGCTTGCAACGACGAGGACGACTCCGGTGTCTTCCGCTATGTCTCCATCCGCTATGGCGGATCCGACATCGGCGCCGGCAACGAAATCAACGGCCTGACCATGGGCGGCGTCGGTTCCGGCACCACCATCGAATACGTCGAAGTCTTCAACAACAAGGACGACGGCTTCGAATGGTTCGGTGGCACCGTCAACACCCGGTATCTCATCTCCGCCTTCAACGGAGACGACGCCATGGACTACGACGAAGGCTTCCGCGGCAAGGGGCAGTTCTGGTTCGTCATACAGGCTGCGGACATCGGTGACCGCGCCGGAGAACACGACGGCGGCACGGATCCGGAAGACGGGCAGCCGTACGCCACACCCGTGATCTCCAACGCCACGTACATCGGATCGGGCGCCAACTCGACAAACGACGAGAACGACGACGCGCTTGAGATTCGCGACAATGCGGGCGGCAAATACTACAACTCGATCTTCCACGACTTCTTCGGCAGCGCCGTAGACATTGAGGATCTGGACTCGGGAGAAGACAGCCGGGCGCGGCTCGAAGCAAGCGATCTGGTGCTGGCCCACAACATTTTCGGAACGTTTGGCGAGACTGATCTCTTTGACGACTGGGCAAAGACGACCATAGAGGCGAACAACCGTATCGTCGATCCGATGCTGCGGGGCATCAGTCGCACGAACGACGGCGGGCTGGACCCCCGTCCAGTGGACGGCAGCCCCGCGCTCTCGGGAGCCGACCATAGCGAGCTTGACAGCTGGTTCCATACCACCGACTATGTCGGAGCCTTCGGCCACGTGAACTGGGCCGCAGACTGGTCCTTCCTGTCGGATGCTGGCGTCCTGACCAGTGCGGGCGGCGACAATCCGACATCGGTCGAGCCTGTCGGCGCGGAAATTCCCGTCGCCTTCGTGCTGGATCAGAACTATCCGAACCCGTTCAATCCGGCCACGACGATCGAATTCTCGCTGGATCAGGCGCAGAACATCACGCTCGCGGTCTACGACATGCTTGGCCGCCAGATCCGCATGCTGGTGGACGGCGTACAGCCGGCGGGCCGCTACAGTGTCTCGTTCGACGGATCGGGTCTCGCCAGCGGCACATACCTGTACGTCCTGCGGACCGAGCAGAACGTCGCCGTGAAAACAATGTCCCTGCTCAAATAATCCCTTTCCGCTGCGGCAATCCGGCGCTCTCCCGGCGACATGGCAGGTGGCTCTACGTATCCCCGCCGCGCCGGTTGCCCACAGCGGTACCTTTAATGCCTTCCGGCGGCACGGGCCGGGTCCGATCAGCGGGCCCGGCCCTTTTGTAACAATGTTTCAACGGCCCGAATCGGGGCTTGCGGGGGGATAAGGGGATGTATACCTTCTACAGGTAGCCTGTTTCTTTCGCCGGGCGCATTTTGTAAATCGTCCCCCTATGACCTGTCGCTGGATTCTCCGCCCTGTCCCTTCCGAGGACGCTGTCAAGGACATCGGGCAGCAGCTTAACAACCTCCCTGAAGCGCTTTCCCGGGCGCTCATTCTCCGGGGGATCGACACCTTCGATAGTGCGCGCGCTTTCTTTCGCCCCGGAATCAGCGGTCTGCATGACCCGTTCCTCATGGAGGATATGCATGCCGCTTCAGATCGTGTAGCTCGGGCGCTTCGGGATAAGGAACGCATTGTGGTGTACGGGGACTACGATGTGGACGGCACGACCGCCTCGGCACTGCTGGTTTCCTCGCTGCGCTCGCTGGGCGGGGATGTCGGGTTCTTCGTGCCGAACCGGTTCGAGCACGGGTATGGATTGAGCCGCGCGGGCCTTGATGAGGCGGCCCTGCTCGGCGCTCAACTCATTGTCGCGGTGGATTGCGGCGTCACGGCCTCGGAAGAAGCCAGATATGCGCGCGAAAAAGGGATAGACCTTGTCGTGTGCGATCACCACACGCCGAAGGGCGAACTTCCCGACGCCGAGGCCGTGCTGGACCCGAAGAGGACGGATTGCCCGTATCCCTTCAAGGAACTCGCCGGGTGCGGCCTGGCCTTCAAGCTGCTTCAGGGCGTGCTGGCGAAGCTGGGGCGCGACCCGGAAGCCGCCACGGAGTTTCTGGACCTTGTCGCCGTCGCAACAGCCAGCGATATGGTCCCGGTGGAAGACGAAAACCGGATACTTCTGGCCCTCGGCCTGGAGCGGCTCCGCCAAAAACCCTCTTCCGGACTGCGCGCGCTGGCCGCGGTGGCCAACATATCTCTCCCTTCCTGTACGGCTACCGAGGTCGTGTTCAGGATGGCGCCGCGCATCAACGCTGCCGGGCGTATGAGCACCGCTGAAAAAGCCATCGACCTCCTCCTGGCAGAGGATCCGACAACGGCGGAACGCTGCGCGAAAGAACTCGACACGCTCAATACCTATCGCCGGGAGATTGATCAGAAAACCCTCGAGGCCGCGACGAAACTCGCGGAACGCCAGATCACGAGCAAGATGCGCCACACCCTGGTCCTGCATCACAACGACTGGTTTCCCGGTGTCATTGGCATCGTGGCTTCCCGGCTGGTGGAACGCTTTCATCGCCCCACGATTCTTCTCGGGACCATAGACGGTGTCGCCACGGGTTCCGCCCGGTCAATCGGCGGCATCAATATCTTTGAGGCCCTCCGGGAATGCGAAGACCTGCTGGTGAATTTCGGGGGACACGCCTTCGCCGCCGGATTATCGTTGGAAATTCCCAATCTGCCCGCGTTGCAGGAACGATTCGACGAAGCGGTAGGAAAGGTGGTTACCCCGGAAGCGCTCCAGCCCTCCATACAGGTGGATGCGCTTCTCCCCCTGCACGAAATAGATCGCCGGTTCCTGGCCGTGCTCAAACAGTTCGAACCCTTCGGGCCCGGGAACGATCGCCCGGTTTTTCAGGCCAACAGGCTGCTTCCGCTCCGGCCGCCGCGCAAGGTCGGCAAGGATAACCGGCACCTCAAGTTCGTGGTGCGGCAACAGGAGCAGGCCGAAAAAGAAGCTCCCATGGAAGTCATCGGTTTCGGGATGGGCGGGCGATTCGATATGCTGGAACAATGCCGGCGAGAACAACAGCCCTTCGACATGCTCTTTTCTGTAAAGGAAAACTTCTGGAACGGCCACACGGAAACCCAACTCCATGCAAAGGATATCCGCCGCAGCGATCCGCCGGCGTGACGACCCCTGCGCGACGAAGCAAAAGGAAGTTGATTGAACGGCTGTCCCGGTGTGTTGCCTGTGGACTTCTGAGGGGATATTATGCCACGAGATGCCTGATGCGGGTCATGTGCCGTCGAAATACCTCGAAGCCTGCTCGCCGGAGCGCCTCCTCCCATGCGAACCATGCCACAGCCGTGATGCCCTCTTCGAGTTGCGGACGGAATTCCTTTTCGGAGGTTGTCATTTGAAACCAGTGCGTGGTTTTAATCACATGCTTGAGCTCCCCCCGGCGGTTGTACAGGTCGTAGCCATACACCGTGGCGCCCAGCGGCTGGCCCAGATATACCGTGTCAACGCCAATCTCCTCCTGTACCTCACGGAGTGCGCATTGGCGCACCGACTCCTTTTTCTTCGCTTTCCCTTTAGGCAAGTCCCACATGCCACGGCGAAAAATCAGGAGCACTTCCGTGCCGGTCTTGCCGCGACGAGTAACGAAGCCCCCTGCAGCAACCATTAGCACGGCAGGGCGGTAAGGCGCAACATTGCAAAGCGACACAGGCGGCGCATACTCACGCCAGTCATGGCCTGCGGCCTCGGCCGCATAGACATCGATAACGACAAGGCGGTCCGGGCAAGCAGCTTGCGCTTCCTCGAAACGCTCGAACGCCGGGAGAGTATGTTCCCGCGGACGGAGACCCTCGCGGGCCGCCTTCTCTACGGTGAGCGCATCGGCGCAGCAAAAAACCAGGCGGCTTGTGATGTCCCCCTGGGCAATTTCTTTCATGTTTTCTCCACCTTTGTACGGACGGTTTCATGCTTCGCTTGGACTACGAACACATTTTACCCTTTGTCGATCCCGACGATCTTGATCAGCAGCTTGACGGCGCCCGCGATGCGCATCGCCTGCTCATCGAAAAATCGGGCCCCGGAGGAGATGCCACCGGCTGGAGGGACCTCCTGATCCAGCCCGACGAAGCCCTGCTGCAAGATATTGAAGAAACCGCCCGGCGCATCCGGGAAGAGGCCGACATCCTGATTTGCATAGGTATCGGGGGGTCGTACCTCGGCGCCGAAGCCGTCATACAGGCCCTTTCCCCGTCCCTCGGACGGAATGAGGGCTCTCCCGAAATCCTTTTTGCAGGCCATCATATGAGCGGGGCATATCTGCAGGAACTTCTCGAATACCTGCACGGCAAATCTGTTTTCGTAAATGTCATTTCCAAAAGCGGCCGCACGCTGGAGCCTGCTATCGCGTTTCGGTGCATCCGGCAATATCTCGAAAAACATTTCGACGATGCAGACCAGCGCATTATCATCACGACCGATCCGGAGAAAGGAGCGTTGAACACGTTGCGCACAACGCACGGGTATAAAAAATATGTTATTCCGGGTGATGTCGGGGGGCGGTTTTCCGTGCTGACACCGGCAGGATTGCTGCCTGTCGCAGTGGCCGGAATCGACATTCATGCACTGTTCGAGGGCGCTGCCGCCACACTTGCCCGACTGGCATCTCCAAAAAATAATTCGGCCTTGTTGTATGCAGCTATTCGATCCGCACTGTTGCAACAAGGATTGTGCATCGACCTGCTTTCCGTGTTCGAGCCGATGCTATACGGTTTCGGAAGATGGTGGCAACAGCTTTTTGGAGAAAGCGAGGGAAAAAACGGCACAGGCCTGTTCCCATTCGTCGCGCAATACTCAACAGATCTGCATTCTATAGGACAATATGTCCAGGAAGGACAACGATCCTTGATGGAAACGTTCCTGATGGTCGAACGAACAGGGAACTCTCTTCCGGTACCTGAAGAACCTGGAGCAGGCTCGAAGGATCTTGATGGTCTTGACTATCTCGCCGGGCGGTCTATGGAAACCATCAACCGGGCAGCCTGGGAGGGCACGGCGCAGGCCCATACCGATGGCGGTGTTCCGAACATGACTCTTTGGATGGAAGAAATATCTCCAACCTGTCTTGGCGAAGCCATCTACTTTTTCGAGCATGCTGTTTCTGTCTCCGGGTACCTCTTGAGAGTTAACCCTTTCGACCAGCCTGGAGTCGAAGCTTACAAAAAAGAGATGTTTACGCGGCTTGGCAAACCATAAATCAGAGAATGGTATGTGGGAAAATCGGGGGTTTGGGCCCGGAGTTATTCCCATCCGATGTGAAAAGAGTATGCAAGGTGAACAAGAGCTTCTGTTTCCACGGATTGTCCCGAAGATACCCACGTATCCTGGCGTGTGAAAAATGAGAAAATTACTGTGGATAACTTGTCTATACCTGAGGACATGCCCGCATTTATTCTGGAAGGGAAGTCAACGGGGATTTCGGAGAGAGAGTTTTTCACAATATGATGATAACTTGTGCATAACCTGCTTGTTCACATATCCACAGCCCCTACTACTACTACTATATATTCATATTAATTATAGTAAGATATAGTAGCGTTTACAAATGAGTGAATAACCCGGTGTCCGATATGGTCTTCGGAGTACGTTCTGTGTGAAAGATATCCGGGGGATCCACGGCAACTCGTCTGTAATCAGGTCCGGAACCTGGTATCGTGGGCCTGAATCCCAGGCTTCGTTTCCGGACGTTATGTTTCGAGGAGTACAGTGTCTCTGGAGGGTAATGCCTGTTCTTACCCTGACCCTCGTGCGCTTGTGCCAGCTCCTGAAGAAACATTGCGGAACAGATATCCGGCTTGTTGGGTGGCGGGAGCCTTATCGACAGGTATTCTGCTTGCGCACAGCGGAAAACCTGGTCTGGCCGTGTGGGGAAGCGTGCTGGCAGGCCTTGTCGGCAGCGTATTGATTTTTTGTACAGTGCCTGTCCTGCGCAGAGTTCTGAGGGAATTGCGTACGTTGCTCATCGCCTTTACGGGTTTCTTGCTCACAGTGTGTTTCGGAGGACTGCGGTATGCTACATTTCATGCCTTGCCACAGGGGCATCCGTTACCCGGTAAACTTGCTTCGGGAGAGGAAGCGGTGTGGAGGGGGCGCATTCTGGATGACCCGGTGGAGCGCTCGGGGACGATCCGGTTTACGCTTCGGCTGGACAGGGAGGTCGCTGGCGATCCTCCTGTAGGTTTGTTGGTATCCGGTCGATATTCTTCCGAAGATGACCGCCGGAACGGTTGGTCGCCTGCAAGGTGTGACCAGGTGGTGCTGCAGGGGCGTCTTGCTCCGCTGCCTCGTGCTCGAAATCCTGGTGAGTTCGATTACGGGAGCTATCTGTTACGCAAGCGAATCTATGCTCGTCTCTATCTTCTGGAGGGGAGTGTAGAGCGAACAGGACATGACAGGTGGAGTATGGTATGTGCGCTCGAGCCGGTACGTGCCTTCGTCCAATCCAGCCTGGAGCGATTTCTGCCTGATCCTGAGTCGCGTGCGATCCTCCGTGCACTCCTTTTGGGTGACCGGCGGCAGCTTGACAGTGACACCCGGGATCGCTTTGCCCGCATGGGCCTTTTGCATCTCCTTGCAGTATCCGGCCTGCATGTCATGGTCGTCGGCATGATTTTGTACCACTTGCTCGGGCCGCTCCTGTATCGCCTTCGTCTGAGTTGGCGTACTGTGGACATCCTCCGAATGAGTTGTACGGTGTTTCTGCTTTTGGGGTACATGCTCCTTACCGGGTGTTCTGCATCGGTAGTGCGCGCCGTGGTGATGGCCTCCCTGATGCTTTCGGCTACCTCACTGCAACGACCCGGCCGGTCTCTTAATAGTCTGGGCATGGCCGTGTGCGTGCTGTTAGTCGCTGCTCCCACCCATCTTTTCGAGGCCGGGTTTCAACTTTCCGTGTCCGCCGTGGCTGGTATTCTATCGCTGGCGCCTCTGCTGGCAGCGTGGATTCCGGTTCCCTCATTTCGCCTGGGAGAATACATTCACTCCGGGACCACAGTCACTGTGGCGGCAACGATTGGTACCTTGCCCGTAGCGCTTTATCACTTTGGACAGGTTGGGCTGGGAGGCCTCGTATTGAATCTGCCGGGCATTCCGCTCACTACAGGGGCGCTGGTCGCCGGCGCTGCAGCAGTGGTATTCGGGGGCGTGTTCCCGACGCTGGGAGAAATTCTCGGGGCTGCTTCCGGCATGCTTGCCTCAACCTTGCTCCATGTGTCCATGTTCGGCGACCGCTTTATAGGCTGGAGCGTAGTTCAGTGGAGTATCGAGCGACCACTTCCTCTCGTGGTACTGACCCTGATCGGGGTAGGTCTTGCGGTGTGGCGCCGCCCCAGACTCCGGTGGCGTTGCGTCACGCTGGTGCTGATCCTTCTTGCCGGGGATACGGTTCAGGGAATCGCAAGTGGGCGGTACCGCCCGCACATGGATGTGATTTACATGGATGTCGGCCAGGGAGATGCTGCCCTGTTACGTCTCCCCAATGGAGACGGCGTGCTGATCGATGCAGGTGCCCGGTCCTCTTTCACCGGCAGCGATGCAGGAAGCCGCTTCGTGTTGCCCCAGTTGGCTTACCATGGGATGGGCAAACTGGGAACCGTGATCATTACCCATCCGGACAGTGATCATATCGGAGGCGTTCCTTCAGTACTGCGTTCCGTGCCGGCAGGTCGTGTGTTGCGGTCGGGGTACCGGCATACATCGTCGCTCTTTACCGAAACCGACGCTCTGCTGGATAGCCTGAATATTCCGCATCGCGCGGTGCGGACAGGCGATACCCTCATGCTGTCGCCCCAGGTGCGCGCCTACGTATTGTACCCGCCCGAAGAGGTCCCGGAAGAGGGTCCGAACGCACACTCCGTGGTGCTGCTCGTGTGCTACGGCGAGGCTTCGTTTCTCTTCACAGGGGATGCCCCCCTCGAGGCCGAACTCCGTCTTGCGCAGCAGTACGGGGACCTGCTGCAAAGCGATATCCTCAAAGTCGGGCACCACGGCTCCAAAACCAGTTCCACGCCGGCTTTTCTTAACAAGGTGCTGGGGACACAAGTCCGGGATGCGAACCCCGCAGGTATTGCAAAAAAGAACAACTCAAGTAGCGAGCCGCATCAGACGTCCTCCAAACCATATGCGGTGGTCAGTGTGGCGGAGCGCAACCGCTACGGACTTCCGAACCAGGAAGTACTGGAGCGCCTGGCGGCTACGGGTTTCGAGGTAGTGCTGACTTCCAGGGCCGGCGGGGTATGGTTTCGAACGGACGGGAAAACGATCCGGCGCGTGAAGTGGCGGTGAAGAGAAGGCGCCGGAACTGCCCTGCGCGAAAAATATCGCCTGGAACAAGAACCTCAAGCATCTTTACGAATATGCATACGCTTTCCGGCAGCGCCCGTGCTCTCCACGCATGAAGCGCTCCGCCGCCATCCCGTGAACCGGCAGCGCCCGACCCTCTTTGACATATGAGTAATCGCAGAGAAGCAAGAGCGCGCGTTATGCAGGCGCTCTACGCGAGTGAGATGGCAGATGGAGAAGAGGCTGCCCACTTCGTCGAAACGATCATTGCGCCGAAACTCCGCGACGATACCGAGGTCTTTGCCTTTGCCAAGGACCTTTTCGGATGGGTCCGGAGCCATATCGCCCGCCTCGACGAAATCATCGGATCGCACTCGGAGAACTGGGAGCTGTCGCGCATCGCGCTGATTGACCACATTGCCCTCCGGATGGCTATCGCCGAGATGCTGGCGTTCGAGGATATTCCCCCGAAGGTGTCCATCAACGAGGCGATCGAAATCGTCAAGAGGTACAGTACGGCGGAAAGCGGACGATTTATCAATGGTATTCTCGATGCAGTGTTGCTCGACCTGCAGAAGCAGCACCTGCTGAAAAAGTCGGGGCGCGGCCTGGTCGGAATGGCGTCTATTCTGAAACGCACCGGCGCAGATTCGCCCGCTCCCGACACGAAGTCCGACGAGTGAACGGCGGGAAAACCATGAGTTTAATAGCCATAGGGGATATACACGGGTGCGCCCTCACCCTGAAGGCGCTGATCGGAAAATTGGCCCCGACCCCGGAGGATCATCTTGTTTTTGTGGGAGATTACGTGGACCGCGGACCGGATGTCCGGGGTGTCATCGACGGTCTTCTGGCGCTTGCAGAACAGGTTCCGTGCACCTTCCTCAGGGGAAACCACGAGGCGATGATGCTGGACGGCCTCGCAGGAAAGGATCGGCGCTTCTGGGCCATGAATGGCGGCGCGCAAACGCAAGACAGCTACCGGGTTGCCGGCGGAGCCGTCAAAATACCCCCCGAGCATATAGACTTTTTGCGCGCTACAAAACTATGGTTCGACACCCCGGACTTCTTTTTTGTGCATGCGGGCCTGCTGCCGGACTGGACCGTGGCGAGGAGCATGGAGGAGGCCGTCGAAGACATTTTTCTTTGGGAGCGAGGTTTCCTGCATGCGGAGTCCCTGGCTTGGGAAAAAACAGTGGTATGCGGGCATACGCCCCATCGAATTCCCCGTAACGAGAAGCAACTTGTGCTTATCGATACAGGATGCGCATTCCATGAGCATCCTGGCTTGGGGCGCCTGACCGCGGTCCGATTGCCGGAGCGCACCTTCGTGAGCGTACCGTACCAGGGCTGAACCGAAAAACGTATGGCCTTACGCTGCGGCATAACAGGATTGCCCAATGTCGGCAAATCGTCGCTTTTCAATGTGCTCAGCGGCGCGGGAGCGCGCTCGGAAAACTATCCCTTTTGCACGATTGAGCCGAATGTCGGCATGGCCCCCGTGCCTGATGAACGGCTTTACCGCCTGGCGGCACTAACCGGCTCCGGCAAGGCAACGCCCGCCACGGTCGAATACGTAGACATCGCAGGGCTTGTCGCGGGCGCTTCGAAGGGCGAGGGGCTTGGGAACCGGTTTCTGGCGCATATCCGGGAGGTCGATGCGATTGTGCATGTGGCGCGCTGCTTCGAGGATCCCGACGTTACACATGTTTCCGGCTCGGTGGACCCGGCCCGCGACATTGAGATCATAGAAACGGAATTGTTGCTGAAGGATATTGAGTCCCTTGAGCGCCGCATCGAAAAAGTCGCCAAGCAAGCCAAGGGCGGCGACCGGGCGCTGCGGGACGAACTGGCTTTCGTCGAGAAGGTGCATGCCCATGTAGGGGCCGGCAGGGCGGCGCGTACATTTCCTGTGCAACCCGGGGACGAAGACCGCCTCGATGCGCTTTTCCTTTTGTCTGCGAAACCGGTGCTTTACGTCGCCAACGTAGCGGAGAAAGACCTGCCTGATGGAGGGCCTCACGCGGATGCCGTACGGGAAATCGCCTCGGCGGAAGGATTCTCCTGCGTCGTTGTTTGCGCCGACCTGGAAGCGCAGCTTGCGGCGCTGGCCGGCGAAGAGAAAGCCCTCTGGCTGGAGGAGTTGGGTCTTGAGGCCCCTGGTATGGACCGGTTCGTGGCGGCAGGCTACGAATTGCTGAACCTCATCACGTTTTTTACGACCGGGCCGAAGGAAACGCGGGCCTGGACCATTGTGCGGGGCACCCGTGCGCCAGGTGCAGGCGGCATCGTACATTCGGACTTCGAGAAGGGGTTCATTCGAGCGGAAACGATCCGTTACGAGGACTTGATGCGGTACGGTTCGGAAACGGCTGCCCGGGATGCCGGCGCCATGCGCGCCGAAGGAAGGGAATATGTGGTGGTGGATGGCGATGTGATCCTGTTCCGGTTTAATGTGTAGCAAGGGATACTCTGATCAAAACCACTTTGCTCAGCGCGTCACGTTCGTACGTACAGGACATCATGATTGCATCGCTGAAATCAGTGGAAAACACGGCAGATTCGTGGTGTCGCGGACGTGACGCGCCCTTCGGGAGGCTGCGAGGCGTGCGCTGGCTGTGTCATTCCTCATTATGTGGGGCCTGCCACACTGCTTCGTCATTCCTTGCCAGCGCACGCCTCGCAGCCTCTGAGCTTTGCGGACTTAATCAGCGTATCCCTGGGAATACTCTGAACTTCGCGGACTTAATCAGAGTATCCCTTGTTTGAAGAGCTTTTTGCTTTGCCGACAGGCGCACGATGCCTTCTCTGCGGCCCGTTTCCTATCATGAACGCGATTCGACCATGACACAGCGCAACGCTTGCTCCATTTTCCGCTTCCCCGCATGTTTTTTGACGGGGCTCCTTCTTTTTGTCGCCGTGCTGACCGGCTGCGGCGGGCTATCCATGGAGAGCCCGGGCACCGCCATGCCTGCAATGGAAACGAAAGCCGACACCGTGGCAATGAGGGTTTTCGAAGCGTACGGCGGGCCCGATGCATGGGCGGGCCTGCGCTATCTGCAATTCGATTTCGCTACCGGATCGAATGCGTCCGCAGTGGCCGACTCCGCAGCCGAACAGCCAGTCCGGAACGTACACGGCCGGCACTTGTGGGATCGCATGACGGGAGATTACCGCGTGGAAATGCCGGGCGGCGGGGACACGGTATATGTGGCGCTTTTCAACACACATGCTCCTGAAGAGGGGAGCGTCTGGCTTTTCGGAGAGCAAGTGGGCGACGAGGAGGAATCAGATATGCTCGAAGGCGCCTACCGACGATTCATCAATGACACGTACTGGTTACTCATGCCCGTCAAGCTGTTCGACGAAGGCGTACACAGAAGGTATCTGCCCGACTCTTCCACGGGAGACCTGGATGTACTGCACCTTTCGTTCGGGGAAGTCGGCCTGACACCGGGCGACCAGTACTGGGTGTACACAGACAAGGAGACGGGAAGGGTCCGGCAATGGGCTTACCACTTGCAGCATCATCCGCCCGATCATGTGCCTCAGCCGATCTCCTGGTCCGATCACAAGACCTTCGATACGCCTTCCGGCACACTTGTCGTTTCGGAGCGAAAGCCCCGTGACGGCTTCGTATTGTTTACAGACCGCGTGGATATGCCCATGGAGGCGCCGGAAGGCGCCTTCACCGATCCGCAGCCTATGTTGTAACCTTCTAACCGGGTGGACTTTCGCTTTCTGATCGCCCGGCGTTACCTTGCAGGCCGCCGGAAGGTCACCCTCATTTCGTTCATCACCGGAATCTCCGTGGCAGGCGTCGCTCTCGGAGTGGCTGCGCTCGTCGTGGTGCTTTCCGTGATGAACGGATTCTACTATTTCGTGCGCGACATGCTGGTTTCGATCGATCCGCATGTGCGGATTGTCGGGGCCGGGAAAGCCGGCGTAGCCAACCCGGACTCACTGGCTGCGGTGGCGCTTGAACTGCCGGGCGTCGAGTCCGCCTCGGCCTATGTCGAGGGGAAAGCACTCCTCCTGCCGGAGGAAGGCGCCGAAGTGAACAAGGTGGTTATTGTGCGCGGGGTGGAGCCGCGGGCCTATGCCGGCGTAAGTGACGTGGTGGACCGCACAGGTTTCGGGGCGTTCGATCTGGGGCGGCGCAACGGGCGCCCTGGACTGGTTGCAGGCATGTCGCTGGCCTACCGGCTCGCCCTCTTGCCCTCCACGGATTCCTCGGCCGGTCGGGTAGCCTTGCTTTCGGCGTCCGACATCGAGGATATGGCGATAAGCTTCCTTGGGGTCACGGCCTCTCCCCCGACCCTGTTCGATGTACGCGGGCTCTTCGAGATGGAGGACATTTACGACGAAAGCCATGTGTTCATCGAAACAAAAGAAGCCCAGCGCCTTTTTCGCACGGGCGAGTTCGTAACCGGTGTCGAACTCCGGCTTGCCGATCTCGAACAGGCCGATGCGGTCAAGCAAATACTGACAATGCGCCTGCCCGCACCATTCGAGGTGATCACATGGTATGACCTGCGCAAGTCGCTATACGATGTCATGCGTCTCGAAAAATGGGCCGCCACCTTTGTACTGGGCCTGATTATCGTGGTGGCCTCATGCAATATCGTGGGGTCGTTAACCATGATCGTCATCGAAAAACGCCGCGATGTAGGGGTGTTGCGGGCCATGGGCGTTTCGCGACGGGACATCCGCCGCATTTTTTTGCTGGAGGGTGTCATGGTGGGTGTCACCGGCACCGTTTCCGGACTGGTTATCGGGCTTGGGCTCGCCTTGTTGCAGCAACATTTCGGACTGGTTCCGCTTGCCGGCGCGGAATCATTTCTGATAGATGCCTATCCGGTGTTCATAGAGGGAGGGGACCTGCTGACGGTAAGCGCCGCGGCGATCGGGCTTTGTGCGGCGGCGGGGGTGTATCCTGCGGTGCGGGCTGCGGCGATCGAACCGGCGAAGGCCGTGAATATAGAGGCTTAGAAACCAGGCGCTGCACGTTTCACCGGGTCTCTCGCCTGGCCAGTACGGTATTTTGCGGTAATCCGGTTCCACGCCGTATTTTGGGTCATAGCCGGCCACTTTTTGGCAAAGGCCGCCGCATACCCTTTCCAAATTCCCGCGCGCAAAAAATTTTCGCCCGTCATGCCGCACGACCGATTCGGCCTTGACGATTTACCCGACCGTTCCATCAGACCGCGAACATCGGGTCTGACCCTCGTACTGGATAAAGGCCTCTCTGTACGGCAGGTAGAAGACATGCTGCAAGTGAGCGCCGACTATGTGGATGCCGTAAAACTGGGATGGGGAACTGCCGTGGTCACGTCTTGTCTTGAGGAGAAGTTGCACGCTTATCGGGCCGCGCAGGTGCCGGTATGCCTTGGCGGTACGCTGTTTGAAGCGTTTTGCATGCGCGGCCTGCTCAACGAGTACCGCGCCCTGCTTCATGCTCTTCAGATTGAATACGTCGAGATTTCCGACGGGACGATTACGCTCCCGCACGAAGAAAAACTCGGCTGCATTCGTTCCTTTTCGGAAGACTTCAGGGTGTTGAGCGAAGTCGGTTCGAAGGATCGGGCAAGCACCTTGTCTCCCGACACATGGGTCCGGATGATCCGTGACGAACTGGAAGCCGGCAGCTGGAAGGTTATTTGCGAAGCGCGCGAGAGCGGAACCGCCGGCGTTTTTGATGCTTCCGGTCAGATCCGCTCGGGCATCATGGACGAGATCGTGCAGCATATCGACCCTGAGCAACTGGTTTTTGAGGCCCCCCGGAAGTCCCAGCAGGTATGGTTCATTCGGAAATTCGGTCCCAATGTGAATCTTGGAAATATTCCCCCGGACGAAGTGATTCCTCTCGAAACGCTTCGTACGGGTCTTCGGGGAGACACGTTATTTTCATTTTTCGAGACGTCCGGCCAGGGGGCCTGAGGGGAAACAATTTTCTAACGGCTACGTAACTGCTCGGCTAAAACGAAAGCCCCGTCGGTGGTTTCTTCGTGGTAAAATGTTTGCGAAGCCGTCCCGCGTGGTGTATTTTGCAAGGCTTCGCTGTACATATCGCGCAGAGAAGATCGGCAGGCCCGGCACAGTATCAATTGGCATTCGAGACATGTCGCGTAAAGATGACATAACGGGACGCGGACCCAGGACGGGCAACCACGTTTCCCACGCTCACAACAAGGTGAGGCGTCGCTTCCTTCTTAATCTTCAGAAAAGGAGATTCTACATTCCGGAGGAGGATCGATACATCACCCTGAAAGTGTCGGCGAAGACGCTGAAAACGATCAACAAGAAGGGTATTCAGGCCGTTCTCCGAGAGGCGCGGCGGCAGGGCGTGCGCGTCTGACGCTCGTACAGATGCCTGTATAGCCCGGCAATGCATGCGCCGGAACCCGTGAACCCGGAGGAAAGATCATGGCTAAAGCGAAAGGAGTTCGGATTCAGGTGACGCTCCAGTGTACGGAAGCACCGGGCACGTCGCGGTATTCCACGACAAAGAATCGTCGCAATACGGACGAGCGACTGGAACTCAGGAAATATAACCCGAAGCTGCGCAAGCACACGTTGCATCGGGAAATCAAGTAAGCGGATGCGGGCACTCCCCCGTAGTCTCGGAAATTTTCGGTAGATCGCCATGGCGAAAGCACTGACATTCGGCGACAAGGTGCGCAAGACGCGCGGACCCTCCAGGCAGATGGCCAAGATCGTTGCCGCTGAAAAAAAAGCGAACGGCCAGTACAGCTTCAGGGTGCGGATGGTGCCTGTGGATGCGGTCCAGGAGGCCTTGAAGGAAGCAAGACAGGCGTGCTGACGGCTGTTGCGTTGTTTTTGATGACGCGGCCCCAGTAATGAGCTTGTCGCATTCTGCAGTGAAATATTGCAGGATGCGCCCTTGTTCACTAAATCGAGGCGTGGCGCAGTCCGGTAGCGCATCTGCTTTGGGAGCAGAGGGTCGTCGGTTCAAATCCGGCCGCCTCGACACATACCGGTTCCGGTCGTTGTGCTCAAGCGGCTGCGCATCATCCGCGCAAACCCGAGCACACCCCCTGCGCCCGTAGCTCAACCGGACAGAGCGGCGGACTTCTAATCCGCAGGTTGCAGGTTCGAGTCCTGCCGGGCGTGCTTCGGCGCGACAGGAAAAAGTATTGGGGATGCCGATTGGATCCCATGGGATCAAGGAGCCCACCGGCATCGTACGGTACGGCAAATCGGGTGACGTGGCCGAGTGGTTAGGCAAAGGTCTGCAAAACCTTGTACGGCGGTTCGAGTCCGCCCGTCACCTCACAGCGTACAGGCAAGTCCGTGCCTGCCATCCACTTATTTTCCAGGGAAACCCCATGTCCGCTTCGCTTCGCATTCTTGTCCTCTTTTTTGCGCTCGCCGCCATGGCGGGCTGTGTTTCCTATGAAGAAGAGGAGGAAGTGTATACCAGCCCCGCTGCCGATACCATAGGGACGGTGATCCGGCTGGACGACCGGCTGGACGCACTCGTTCCTGCGGATGCCGTCATTGAAAAACTGGCAGAGGGGTTCGAATGGTCGGAAGGCCCTGTCTGGGTACCCGACGAGGGGGGATACCTTCTTTTTTCCGACATTCCGGTGAACACGATCTACCGGTGGGATGAGCAGGGCGGCCTGTCACCCTATCTCCGGCCGGCGGGCTACGCGGGGAGCAATCCGTCCGGGGCCGAACTGGGCACGAACGGTCTTATGCTGGATGCGGAAGGCCGGCTTGTGATGTGCGATCACGGCAATCGACAGGTTGCCCGCCTCGACGCCACGAATTTCACGCGTGAGACGATCGCCTCGGCCTATGAAGGCAAGCGCCTCAACAGTCCCAACGATCTGGCTTTTCATTCCAGTGGAGATTTGTATTTCACGGATCCGCCTTACGGGCTTTCCGGCCTGAACGACAGCCCTGACAAGGAGCTTCCTTTCAACGGGGTATACCGCGTGGATACGAGCGGCCAGGTGTCCTTGCTTACGGACGAACTGGGATTCCCGAACGGGATCGCGTTTTCACCGGATGAAAAGACCTTGTATGTCGCTAATTCAGGGGGAGCCAATCCGGTCATTCGCGCCTACGATGTGCAGGACGACGGAACGCTGGCCAACAGCCGGGTCTTTTTCGACGGCAGCGCGCTGATTGCCGACGGGGCGGTGGGGGCGTTCGACGGCATGGCGCTCGATACGGAGGGCAACCTGTTCGCCACAGGGCCCGGCGGCGTGCTGGTGCTGACGCCCGAAGGAGAACATCTCGGCACCATTTCCACAGGGGAACGTATAGCCAACTGCACCTTCGGAGATGACGGTTCGACGCTGTATCTCACGTCGGATATGCTGCTTGCCCGCATTCGCCTCAATGCGCGCGGACTCGGGTTCTGATATTTCCCGCAGCGCAACCCCTTGCCGCTGCACACGGCGGAAAATCACGGACAGATCGGGCTTTCTGCAGGATACTCTGATTAAGTCCGCAAAGCTCAGAGGCTGCGAGGGGTGCGCTGGCAAGGAATGACGAAGCAGTGTGGCAGGTCCCACATAATGAGGAATGACGCGGCCAGCGTGCCCCTCTCTGTCTCCCGAAGGGCGCTTCACGTACAAACGTGAAGCGCTGATCGAAGTGGTTTTGATCAGAGTATCCTATAATTAGAAGGGAGCGTCTTCCCCCCTTGCCCCATCTCCTTCCGCGGGGGTCTGATAGTAGGTCGCCAGACTTTCGAACCGGGCATACTGGTTAATGAAAGACAGCTGTAATGTGCCGACCGGGCCGTTACGCTGCTTGCCGATAATGATCTCGGCGATACCTTCGAGGGAGTTCCCCTGTTCGTCCACGGTGATGTCGTATCGCTCGGGGCGGTAGATGAAGCATACGACATCCGCATCCTGTTCGATAGCCCCGCTTTCGCGCAGATCCGAGAGTTGAGGCCGCTTGTCGCCGCCACGGGTCTCGACAGCGCGGCTAAGCTGCGAGAGGGCGATGACGGGAACGTCCAGTTCCTTCGCCAACGCCTTCATGGATCGGCTGATGTGAGAAATTTCCTGTTCCCGATTGGAATAGCGCTGATTCGTGGCTACATGCATAAGCTGCAGGTAATCGACGATCACCAGGCCGATGTCATGTTCGGCTTTGAGGCGCCGACACTTGGCCCGGAGTTCCAGCACGGATAGTCCCGGCGTATCGTCAATGAAAATGGGCGCCTCGGCCAGCCGACCGGCCGCCCGGGTAAGTTTCTGCCAGTCGTTGTCTTTCATGCGGCCCGTACGGGCGGCCTGCGAATCCACACGTGCTTCCGAGGTCAACATGCGCAGGGCAAGCTGCTCTGCACCCATTTCGAGGGAGAAAATCGCCACACCTGCAGGATATCTGCTGTGTAGAGCGGCATTGCGTGCACAGGTCAGGGCGAGAGCGGTTTTGCCCATTGACGGTCGTGCAGCCACAATGATCAGATCGGACCGTTGCCAGCCGCTCGTCAAATCGTCGAGGCGGGAAAACCCGCTGGGAACGCCGGTCACGCCCCCTTCCCGCCCATCAATGGCCTCAAGGTTTTCTATGGTGGTTTTTATTATATCCGACACCTTCGCTGCCGGCCGCCGGACATCCGTGTTCGAAATTTGAAAAATGTCTGTTTCGGCTTTGTCGAGCAATTCGAAAGTATCCGTGCCCGGGTCGTAGGCATCCCGGATGAGCATCGTCATCTTTTCGATCATTTGCCGAAGCAAGTGCTTCTGGGCAATGATGCGGGCATGGTATTCGACATTCGCAGCGGCGCTCATGTGGGCTGTGAGCTCGTTCAGATAATCCGCTCCGCCCACTTTATCGAGCTCCTTGCGTCGCCGGAGCTCCTCCGTCAAGGTGATTAAATCGATGGGTACGCCCTGCCTGAAAAGCTCTGTGAAGGCTGCAAAGATTTTCCGGTGTCTTCCGTCGTAGAAACTGTCTTCGGAGAGGATTTCAATCGTTTGCGGCAGTGCGTCGCGCTCCAGGAGAACCGCCCCGAGTACGGCTTGCTCGATGTCAACGGCCTGCGGCGGCACGCGCCCACCGGGATGCGGGCCCGACCTATCCCCCGGCGGGGCATCCATGGGTGGAGAATACTGTTCCTGTTCAGGCATAAGGGGCGTGTACATGATGCGGGATCGACGGTCAGGCCGCGCTTCCCGTCAACTGATCGTAGCGTTCGCGAAGCATCTGTACATCCTCCCAGGCAGGTCGTTTCCATCCGGGATTACGCAGCAGTGCCGCCGGGTGATAGGTAACAAGCAGCGGAAGGCCATGAAAGTCGTGAAATTTTTGCCTCATGGCTCCCAGGGAATCCTGCCGATCCAGCAACGTGGTTGCCGCAGTCTTACCGACGCAGAGGAGGATTTTGGGTTGAATCAGAGCGATCTGCTTGAAGAGAATCGGAGCGTGCGCTTTCACTTCCCCTGCAAGCGGATTCCGATTGTTCGGCGGGCGGCTCTTCAGAATGTTTGCTATGTAGACCTCTTCGCGCGCGAAGTGGATCGCCGCCAGGATCTTGTTCAGCAACATGCCGGCGCGCCCCACGAAAGGTTCTCCCTGGGCATCCTCGTCCGCTCCCGGCGCTTCTCCGATGACCATGAGGTCTGCATCCGGATTTCCGGTGCCGAACACCGGGTTTTTGCGGGTTTTATCCAGTGGAATGAGCACATTGTCGCGTACGAACGCCTCTACTTCCCCCAGCGTATTCATCTCGTGCAGTGGGGATTCCTCCGGGATACGCGCATGAATGCGCGCATAGGGGGATTGGCTGTTACCGATCCCGGGCCCCGAAACGGGCCTGTTGCCGAACAGATCGCCGCTGGCATTTTCGGGAGGCGTCATCCTGCTCGCCGGGGAAGAAGTGTTACGGGCCATTTCGGAGGGTTTGCGATCGGATGCCGACGTGCGCCTGTCGTCCCCCTTGCCAGGATGCGGAAGCGGTACGAAAGGACCGGCGAGGCATTGTTCGTGTTCGATGATGGTTTTCAGTTCTTCAAGAAGGGACATTGCTGGCATGAAGTCATGAGCCTTCGTCGAGTCGGGACTGGCGGCCGGGATCGATACCGGGGTTTTGTCCGCCGGGTCGTTACGCCGCAGGCCGATCCGAAGTCGAAGTAATGCGATCCAGAATGATTTCTGCGGCTTCCCGTTTGCTCATCACGGGAAGCGCCTCCTTGTGCCCATTGCGGTTGAGCAATGTGATCCGATTGGTTTCCGTTTCGAATCCTGATTCAGCAGTAAGCATGTTGAGCACAATCCAGTCCATGTTTTTTTCGTGGAGCTTTTTGCGCGCGTTTTTCAGTCCCTCGCTGGTTTCCATGGCGAAGCCCACAAGAAGCTGCCCCTCGGCCCGACGTTCTTGCAATGCATAAAGAATATCCGGTGTGCGCCGCAAGTGCAACACCATATTACCGCTTCCTTTTTTGATTTTTTTCGTGGCGCGTTCCATGGGGGCGTAATCCGCGACAGCGGCGGCCATGATCACAATATCCGCTTCGCGATGCGCCATGACGGCGTCGTGCATTTCCTCGGCGCTTTCCACATTGATTCGTTCCACATGCAGGGGGGTCTCGAGGTGCGCCGGCCCGCAAATCAGTGTGACTGCCGCTCCGCGCCGGGCAGCCGCTTCCGCGAGGGCAAAACCCATCTTGCCGGAGGAGGGATTGCTGAGAAAACGTACCGGGTCTACATGCTCCCGGGTAGGTCCGGCCGTTACGAGCACCCGTATGTTTTCGAGATCACGAGGTGCAGGATCGTCGCTTTCCTTGTCTGCAGCGATCATTTCGATAATGCGCTGCATGATCTCTTCCGGCTCCGGCAAGCGGCCTTGACCCACCAGTCCGCTTGCAAGAGGGCCGTAGGTTGGGGACATCAGGACATGTCCGTAGGCCCGAAGCGCCTCCAGGTTACGCTGCGTGGCCGGATGGACCAGCATGTCCTCGTCCATGGCAGGGCAGACGAGTAGCGGGCACCGGGCGGCAAGCGCGGTGGCCGTAAGGATGTTGTCGCAGAATCCCCACGCCATTTTGGCCAGCGTCTGCGCGGTCGCCGGGGCAATGACAAAGACATCTGCCCAGTGACCGAGAGAAATGTGCCGGGTCCATGATCCATCCTCCGCCTCGGGGAAGATATCCGTAAGGACGGGGTGTCCCGATACCGTGCCCAGTGTCAACGGGGTAATGAAGCGGGCTGCGTCCGGCGTCATCAGGACCTGAACATCTGCCCCTGCTTTCTTCAGCAGGCGCACGAGTTCGACGGACTTGTATGCAGCAATACCACCTGTGACGCCGAGCAGGATATGCCGCCCGTGCAGTTCGGCATATGGCTTGCTGGCCGTCATGGTCTCACCGAAAGGCCCGGAATGTACTGGAGCGCCTGCAGAGAGAGGCGCTCAGCCGGGAAGTGCTCCGGACAAGTCTTCGTTGTCGGGATTCCGGAAGTAAATTTCGTTTGCCTCCAGCTCGCCGATAGCGATCTCGGAGGGCTTGGGGCGCTTCTCGTATTCCAGCGATACACGAGCCTGTTCTTCCTGCATCCGGAGATTGTCCATCTCGGATGTAAAGCCCTCGTAATACGCCAGCTTTTCGTCAAGTTCAGCCTTCTGTCGTGAGGCTACTTGACGTGCACGTTTCGAAAGCACCACGACGGTTTCGTACACATTGTTACTCTGTGCCGTGAGGTTTTCGATGTCTATGGTCTTCATTCCCATGGGAGGGCCCCTGTATGCATTTTCAGGAATTTCCGTAATTCAACCTTTGATAAACCGGCGGACCACACGCAAGGTTTCCTTAACCGCTCGCTCAATATCGTCGTTTTCGATAACCTTGTCCGCTTTCCTGGCAGCATCGAGTTCCCGGCGCGCCCGGTCAAGCCGGACTCGAATGGTTTCTTCGTTTTCCGTGGCGCGTTCCCGGAGGCGCCGTCCGAGTTCTCTCAAAGATGGGGGCCGAATAAAAACGATAAGCGCATCGTTGCCGAAGATGTTCTTTATTTTGAAGGCGCCGTCAATGTCAATATCGAGCAGGACCGGTTTTTCAGTGCTGGCGCCTTCCAGTTCGGACCGCAGCGTACCGTACAAACGTCCCGGATACACCTCTTCATGTTCGAGCATCTCGCCGGAGTGAATACGCGCCTGGAATTCCTGATGTGAAAGAAAGTGGTAGTCTTTGCCATCCTCTTCGTCAGGACGCCGGGGCCGCGTGGTGGCCGATACCGAGAAGCGAAATACCGGTATGGCGGCCATGATCCGGTTGGCTATGGTCGTTTTACCGGAACCGCTGGGGGCCGTGAGCACCACAATGCGCGGGTTGTGGTCGGGAGGTTTCATTCCACGTTCTGTGCTTGCTCGCGAATTTTTTCCAGTTCGTCTTTCATGGCTACTGCAAGGTAGGCAATCTCTGTGTCTCCGGATTTGGATCCGAGTGTATTCACTTCACGATGTATTTCCTGTGCAATGAAATTAAGCTTGCGGCCTTCTGCATGCTCGCTTGCGAGGCACTTCCGGAAAAGGTTCAAGTGAGATTTCAGGCGCACGCACTCCTCGGTAACGTCCAGGCGCTCGGCCAGTATCGCTATCTCCAGTTCCAGGCGGTGGGGGTCGATACGGTTGTCTTCGAGCACGTCGGCGACCCGCTGGCGCAGCCGCTCCCGTGCGCCCTCGACTCGCTTTGGCGCGAGGGCTTCGGCCTGCTCCAGCAGCAGGTCGATCGCTTGTAGCCGTTGTTCCATATCTGTCAGAAGGGCGTCTCCTTCGAGACGCCGCATGGCTTGCAGGTTGGCTATAGCCTTGTCGAGCGCCTGTTCCGAGGCGTTCCAGCTTTGGATCGTTTCTTCGGGCGAGACCTCCGTCGTCTGGAAAATATCGGAATATCTCAAAAGATGCTTGAGCCGCACCGGTTCGTTTAGCCCGGCCGTGTCACGCAACTCATTCAGCAGTTCCATGCAGTGCCTCACCCCTTCGGGGTTTATCCTGAGAGAAGCGAGTTGGTCTCGTGCCGTCTCTACCTGAATTCGGGCGGTGATCCGGCCCCGTGCGAAATTCTTTTTAATGCGGGCCTGGACTTCCGATTCGTATTCGCTCAGGCTGCGCGGCAGGCGTACGGATACTTCGCAGAAGCGATTGTTGACCGAACGAAGTTCGACGGTCGACGACGTGCCGTTTACCTCCGCTTCGCCAAGACCAAAACCGGTCATGCTGTGTATCATGGAGGCGGGTATTCAGATAAGCAATGGGCGCGGTCCGAAATTTTTCGGTTCGGTTTCATCCGGTCCGGCTGCAGAAACAGGGCGGAGAGGGTGGGATTCGAACCCACGGTACCGCGTGAACGGTACACTCGCTTTCCAGGCGAGCCCCTTCGGCCGCTCGGGCACCTCTCCGGGGCATGGTAAACGGTCGCTTGTACTTGAAAAGCCACGGAGTTCGTTCCGGGATATTGCTGTGCCAGGGCTGTGTTGCCTGATGCAAGGCCGGATTATACCTCCATGATTTCTTCTTCCTTGCGGGCGGTAAGCGAGTCAACAAGACCTGT
This sequence comes from Rhodothermales bacterium, assembly GCA_965117025.1. Taxonomy (GTDB): domain Bacteria; phylum Bacteroidota; class Rhodothermia; order Rhodothermales; family VXPQ01; genus VXPQ01. The sequence continues at coordinate 1,676,761 of OZ220746.1, read as the reverse complement.
CAAACGATCCGTGATATCCTGTAGTTGCTCGCCCCCCTCAAACAGCATGTCTTCCGGAATATGCTCCGCCTCGCCCATTTTGCGCATTTTGTCCTTGATGTCCCGGCGAATATTGCGAATGCCGATTTTAGCGTCTTCCCCTCGGCTTTTTGCCGTTTTGACGAGGTCACGCCGTCGCTCCTCCGAAAGCGGCGGTACCGGGATGCGAATCATGGTCCCGTCGTTCGACGGATTGAGACCCGTATTCGATGCTATAATGCTTTTTTCGATCGCTTCGAGCGCACTCCGATCCCATGGTTGTACGGTAAGCAGGTCGGGCTGCGGGGCGCCGATGCTCGCAATCTGGTTCAGCGGAGTCTGGGAGCCATAGTAGTCCACCCGCAGGTTGTCGATCATGGCCGGTGTGGCTCGCCCCGCCCGGATGACGTGCAGTTCGCCTCGCAACCATTCGAGACTTTTCTCCATGTGTTCTTCGGCCTCCTGCAGGAGCGCCTTGAGATGCTCATTGATCATGGCTGGAATCGTGTGAAGGAGAACATTTTCGTTCCTGCATATCCCTCAAGCCTTCAGGTCGCTGCCGCCGGGTTCTCGTTCCAGTATACGACGGTGCCGATGCGCTTGCCGGAGACGATACTCTGCAGATTGCCCGGCTCGTTCACATTGAACACAAGGATCGGCAATTTCGATTCACGGCAGAGGGTGAAGGCAGTGATATCCATGATGCGCAGATCTCTGCGAATGACCTCGTCCCCGGCAATTTCATCGTACATTTTCGCATCCGGATCGGCTTCGGGATCCGCCGAAAAAATACCGGCGACACGCGTACCCTTCAGGAGGACATCGGCTTCGATTTCGAGCGCCCGAAGCGCAGCAGCCGTGTCGGTCGTAAAGTATGGGTTCCCGGTGCCGGCGCCGAAAATGACCACCCGTCCTTTTTCCAGATGGCGAATAGCCCGGCGGCGGATGAACGGTTCGGCGATCTCCTCCATCTTTATGCTGGATTGCAACCGCGTCTGGAGGCCTGCTTGCTCAAGTGCGTCTTGCAGCGCCATGGCATTGATCATCGTAGCGAGCATGCCCATGTAATCGGCATGGGCACGGGTCATGCCGGCATGGGCGGTTCGAACACCGCGAAAAATGTTGCCGCCGCCGATCACGACGGCCACCTCTATCCCGCGTTCCACAATGGTTTCGATCTCCCGGGCGTATCCGGCAAGCACATCGGGATCAATGCCGTAAGATCGGGCGCCCAGCAACGCTTCCCCACTCAGTTTGAGCAGAATACGCTTGTATGCGCTCCGATGCGTATCGCTTGCCATGATTTCAGGGGGTCAGGAGATTATTCTCCCAGTGCGAAACGAGCGAACCGACGTACGCCAGCCTCCGCCTTGTGCAGCATCGCCTTTACACTCATCGAGGAATCCTTGACGAAAGGTTGTTCAACCAGCACATGATCCTTGTAGTACCGTTCCAGCTTACCGGTGGCGATCCGGTCAATAATGTGATCCGGCTTGCCTTCGTTCCGGGCGGATTCCCGCGCAATCTCAAGCTCTTTCTCTTTGACGCTCTCGGGAACATCTTCCTTGGTAGTAGCGACGGGATTCATGGCGGCCACCTGCATGGCCACGTCAGTTCCGGCGTCTTCCACCTGACCGTTACCGTACATATCCACAAGCACACCGAGACGGGAGCCCGGGTGAATATAGGCAACGATTTGCCCGTCCTTGCTTTCAAGCAGGACAAACCGGCGCGCGACAATCTTTTCGCCGATTTTTCCGGTTGCTTCCACCAGAGTCTGTTCCACAGTCCGGCCCTCCGCGAACTCGACACCTTGCAATGCATCGGTGCTTTGCGGGGCTTTTTCCAGTACGATCCGGGCAATTGCTTCGGCGAGTTGTCTAAACTCCTCGTTTCTTGCGACGAAGTCGGTTTCGCAATTGAGTTCGAGGAGCGCCCCTCTTTTCCCGTTGTCGGAAAGCGCAGCTACCACGAGACCCTCATTGGCTTCTCGAGCGGCTCGTTTCTCCGCCACCTTCTGTCCTTTTTTGCGCAGAATATCCACGGCGGCTTCCAGATCGCCGTTCGCTTCCTGGAGCGCTTTTTTGCAGTCCATCATGCCGACTCCCGTGATTTCACGGAGTTTCTTGACGTCGGCTGCCGTTATAGTCATGGTCGTTTTTTGTCTTCAAATAGGAATTTCTCCAGAGGAGCGATCCGTGCGGCTGCGAGGATCGCCGGTTTCTCAGGATTTCCGCTTGTTGTCTTCGTGGGCTTCCCTGGTTTCTTTCGTCCGCTTGCCTTCGTTCACTGCGTTGGCGATGACGGAGGTAACAAGCTGGATCGACTTGAGCGCGTCGTCGTTGGCCGGGATCGGGTAATCTACCAGGTCCGGATCGCAGTTCGTATCGATCATTGCAATGATCGGTATGCCAAGTTTGCGCGCCTCCTTTACAGCAATGTGTTCCCGATTGATATCCACCACGAAAACCGCTCCCGGCAGACGCGGCATGGTGGCTATGCCGCTGAGCACCTTCACGAGTTTTTCGTGTTCTCGGGTATGCATCAACCGCTCCTTTTTCTTGAGCGTCTGGAAAGATTCGCCTTCCTCGAATCGGGCCAGTTCGTCCATTCGCCGGATGCTCCCGCGAATAGTCTGAAAATTCGTCAGTGTCCCGCCAAGCCAGCGTTCAACCACGTACGGAGAATCGCACGACACCGCATAGTTACGGACCGTTTCCCTGGCCTGTTTTTTTGTGCCTACGAAGAGGAGCGGCTTGCCCATACGCGCAAAACGGGAGGCTGCCTCTGCTGCGGTGTTCAGCATCGCCTGCGTTTGCATCAGGTCGATGATATGGATGTTGTTCCGCTGCATGAAGATGTATTTTTTCATCTTCGGATTCCAGCGGGATGTGAGGTGGCCGAAATGCGTACCTGCTTTAAGGAGTTGCTCGATACTGACCTGATGTCCGGATTTCTGTCCGGCTTCAGGGGCTTCCTGCGAGGTCGCTCCGGGCTTGGAGACAGTCGTTGTGGGTGTCGTTTCGCTCATGAATAGGGCGGAATCCGCCGGGTTTGTTCCTCTACCGCCGTCCCTCATGAAACATGACCGGCGCCCCGGCCACCCCGTTGCATGTCAGGCGGTATGTGTGATTTAAAACGGTTGTCCGGTGCATGCGTTACCGCTTGCTGAACTGGAACCGTTTGCGGGCCTTCGGACGACCGTACTTCTTGCGTTCGACCATGCGATCATCCCGGGTAAGGAGACCGGCGTCGCGAAGAGGTTTTTTAAAATCTCCGTTAAAATCGATCAGCGCACGAGCAACCCCGAGCCGGATGGCTTCGACCTGTCCCGTCAATCCCCCGCCCTTTGCATTGACCAGCACGTCGAATTGCCCGGTCGTGCCGGTCACCTCAAAGGGCTGGAAGATGATCTTGCGCCGCCAGTCGAGCGGAAAATACTCTTCGTAGGGACGGCGGTTAACCGTCACCTGGCCGCTGCCGGTGCGCAGATACACGCGTGCGGTGGATGTTTTTCGACGGCCTATGCCGATGTGCTGAACAGGTCCTGCCATAAATTAAGGAGTCGTCGCTTCGACGGTTATATTATAAGGTGAGTTCCTTTGGTTGCTGCGCCTCGTGCGGATGATCCGGGCCGGCGTACACTTTCAGTTTTTTAAGCATCTGACGGCCAAGGGGGCCTTTCGGCATCATTCCCCGGACGGCGTTCCGCACGATAAAATCCGGCTTGGAGGCGCGCATTTCCTCAGGCGTTGTAAACCGTTCTCCACCTGGATACCCGCTGTAACGAAAGTACTCCTTCGCCGTTTCCTTGTTGCCGGTAAGGCGGACCTTGTCTGCATTTACGACAATCACGAAATCGCCGGTATCCACATGGGGCGTGAACCGCGGGTTGTGTTTTCCGCGCAAAATAGAGGCGATACGCGATGCAAGCCGTCCGACTACCTGATTTCTGGCATCGACGACGTACCAGCTGCGCTCAACGTCACCGGGTTTGGCGGAATAAGTTTTGAAGGTGTTCGCATTCATGATTAAAATTATTTATATTAAGCCGCTACGCAGCACATCTTTGCCTGAAACCCCACACAGGCACCGATCAAGGCGGTTCCGGGACGTCGGATATTCCGGTGGAGTGTCCGCACGGTTCCGAAAACATCCATTTACGAACCATCGTAGCCAAGAAAGATACGGCTTTTGAAGTATTACGTCAAGTCTTTCCACGCAGATGCTGACCGTCATTTCGTGTAGCGATCTTGCGGCGTCTTTGATCCGCGAGAACCTGTCTCAAAACCGTTGCTTGTGCGGGTTTTTCCCGCCGTCTGCTTTATTTCCACATCCGCTACAGGGTTACTAATGCCGTACTCATCCTTTGAGTCGCTGGACGAATTGGTGGTCGCCCTGCCTTTTCATCTCGACGACGTTTCCGCCATAAACGCAACCTATTTACGCTGGCACGCCTCACGGGACGCCCGTGAGCGTGAAGTGATTCAATTATGGACGTACTGTTTTATCCGAAGATATTTTCTCGTGAAATTCATTCAGGAAGCATCCTGGAGCGCTGTTGATCTGGAGATGCTCATCGAGATCGCGTTTCGTAAAACGGAAGCGCGAGAAAACCAGATCAGGGAGCCGTCGCGTTATGCGAGCTGGGTCAGCGTGGTGTGCAAGAATACGTTCCGCAACCACCTTCGCTCGAAGCGCCACCAGATCCCGATTGAGCACGCCCCGGGGCTTTCGCTCGTTGCGGAAACGCCGGTTGCCTACAATGAGCTCGGGAAAAGGAAAGAGGCCCTGGCCCACGCCATCGACAGGCTTCCGTCCCACCTGCATTCTTGCATGCAGCTTCGCTTTCTTTCCGGTTTATCGTATATGGAGATCGCGCAACAGACAGGTCGGCCGCTTCCGACCGTTCGCGCATACATTTACAAGGCCATCAAACGCTTGCGGGAAGATGCGGAATTCTTAAAAAATTTCGAGTAAAGGATACTCTGATTGAGTCCGCAAAACTCAGAGGCTGAGCGGGGTGCGCCGGCAAGGAATGACGCGGCCAGCGTGCCTCCCGCGGCTTCTCGAAGGGCGAGAGGATAATGGTGCTGCGCGCGGCGCCGCTTGATCTGTCAGTTGTTCAACATCACCGGCATGATGAGCATCAGGACATGTTCGCCGTCCCGCTGGGTTTGCGGCGTAACGACGCCGGCGCGGTTCGGAGAACTGAACTCGATGACGACTTCATCGTTGTCGATGTGCCCCAGAACCTCGTTCAGATAGGTTGCATTGAATCCGATAGCCATTGGCTCGCTGTTGTATTCGCATGGTACGGTCTCATGTGCTTCACTCGCCCGCTCAATATCCTGTGCATCAATTTCGATGTGGTTTGCACTCAGTTTCAGGCGTATCTGAGGCGTTAGGCTGGACGAATACAGGCTGACGCGTTTCACAGCAGCGAGCAGGGCGTTCCGCTCCACTACAATCCGCTTGTCGTTGTCTTTCGGAATAACGGCTTCGTAGTTGGGGTATGCCTCGGCAATAAGCCGCACAAGGATGCGGGTATTGCCGGCAACGAAGCCTGCATATCCTGCGTCCACGAGAATCGTACATGTTTCTCCAGAGAGTACCTTGCTGGCCAGTGAGATGGCTTTTTCCGGAATAATGAAGTTGACATCTTCCTGCGCCGTCATGGAGTCGATTTGCATACGGACAAGGCGGTGTCCGTCGGTCGCAACCGCACGTCCTGATTCCGGCCCGATCTGAAAATACACTCCCATCATAGCCGGGCGCAGTGCGTCCCTGCTGACAGCGAAACTGGTCTTGTCGATGGCGCGTCGGATCAGATCGCCGGTGGTTTCTATACTGTGTTTCGGGTCGAGTTCAGGCAGGGATGGATAGTCGCTTCCATCGTGTCCGGACATTTTGTATTCGCCCGCATCGGTTTTGAGCACGATCCGAAATTCGTCATCCGCCTCGAACGAGATCGGTACTTCCGGCAGAGCCCGCAGCGTGTCCAGCAGGCGCCGGGCCGGCACGGCAATACGTCGGGTATGGCTCCCTTCAAATTGCACTTCGACCTGTTGTACAATAGTGACCTCCAGATCCGTTGCGCTCAGGCTGAGGCACGTTTCGTCAACCTGTTCGAAAAGAATGCACTCCAGAATGGGCAGGGTGCTTTTTGTGGGGACGGCTCCCCCAGCGGTATTCAGCGCTTTGAGGAGATCGGCGCTGGAGGCGGTAAATTTCATAGCGTTACTGTTTAATGTATCGACCCCTTAGGTGGCAAGTGTGCGACGGTTTGCAGCACTACGGTTAGCAAAATAGCCATACCCAAGTTCCCAAGATAACAATGCGCAGGCGAAAGAATCACCGGTGACGTATCTCAATTTCCCGACGGATTCGTTTGAGGGCTTCCCGGAAATTCGGGTCTGTCTCCATGTGGTTCTCGACGCCCCGGCAGGCATGAATCACGGTAGAATGATCCTTACCACCGAAGTACCTGCCTATTGTTGCAAGGGAAAGCCCTGTCAATTGTTTGCTGAAGTACATACCTACATGACGCGCTTGAACAATCTCGCGCTTGCGCCCCCGACCAAGTACCAGGTCTTCAGAGACTCCGAGATATTCGCAGGTGATCCGGCGGATTTCTTCCACGGCCGGTTTTGTGTGCGTGTCGATGAGCAGTTCGCCCAACACTTCCCGGATAAGCGGGATATCTATTTCGCGCCGGTGCAGCGTGGCGTGCGCCAACAGCCGTATCAGAGCGCTCTCCAGCTCGCGGACATTGTTCTTTACGTGGTGGGCGATGAATTCGATGAATGCGTAAGGGATAGCGATACCCAGGTCATTGGCTTTGCGATTGAGAATAGCGATGCGTGTTTCCAGTTCGGGTTGCTGGAGGTCGGCGACAAGCCCCCCCTGAAATCTCGAGAGCAGCCGGTCGGCCATGCCGGCCATTTCCTGCGGAGCCCGGTCTGTCGAAAAAACGATCTGCTTGCCGGCCTGGTACAGGATGTTGAAGATGTGGAAGAGGCCTTCCTGCGTTTTTTCCTGATCGCTGAAGAATTGGATGTCGTCGATGATTAACAGGTCTATCTCGCTGTAGAACACCACAAACTCGTTGCTTCGGTTTGTCCGGAGCGATTGCATATAGTCCGAGGTGAAATGATCGCTTGATGTATAGAGGACCTTGTAGTTGCTATGCTGACAGACATGGTTGCCGATGGCCTGAATCAGGTGCGTTTTTCCTAACCCGACGCCCCCGTAAATCAGTAATGGGTTAAAGGTCGTATGACGGGGCTGCTGTGCGATGGCCAGGGAAGCGCTGCGGGCGAACTGGTTGCAATCGCCTTCTATGAATCGGTCAAATGTGTACGAATTGTTGAGCGGAAGTCCCGATGCGGCGAAGAACGGGTCTGGGGATTCCAAAGCGCTTGGCGCAGCGTGGAGCAAATAGTCCGGCGCCGCGGGTTCGGACAGAGGCTCTTCCTCGGGAACGGATGCCGGTTGTTCCTCCGCACTGCCCGGCAGATATGAGGATGCTTTTTGGTAGTCTTTTTTCACGCTGTTGCTCACGCTGGCCATATCGTCGAGAAATCCGCCGGATGGCGTAGTTCGTCCGATATACACCGATTATTCACAATCGGGAATAATTCCCTCGAGGATTCGCATGTTCCATGTTCGGTTTCCGATAGATACGCTCACAGGTTATGCACATTACCTTCTTTTGTGCAGGTCCATGTGAATAAAGGACTTAAATCAAAATTCAGAGCATTTTTCCACATTCCCTGCTTCATTTTATCGTCGCTGGCCGTTCATCTTCAGTGGATGAAGCGGTTTTGTCAACAACTTACTCACAAATATGCTGTTTTGTGCGTTATCCGGGGGAGTCCTTCTCCTGGCACTCGACAGCACCTTCTTTTTTCCTGCGGAACACATGGCAGGATGGTAACTATTTCGGGATCAAAAGACAAGCCGGAACGCCTTGATTTCGCATGTGTGGGCCGGCACGGAATCTCTGCCTTCATAACGGGGTACACCGTACGGCATTTTTGGCGAATCCGTGGCGCGTTTTTGTCCCGGAACGCCAGCGTGCATATCTTCGTTTGATGGAACAGATTTGACATGCTGTCATGTTTGCGATAGGTATCGAAGCGCTGGCGCCGGGAGTGCATGAACGAACGTTCAAGCCGAAGGTCGAGGCGCTGGCATTGGACCCTTCGGTGTTTCGGAATGTGGAAGTCACGGCGCGCCTTGACGTGGCCGAGGAACGCATTCTCGTTTTGCTGACGGTTCGAGCGCAGGCTACGCTGGAATGCGACCGTACGTTGCGTTCTTTCGATCAGCCGATCGAAGGTGCGTATCGCATCCTGTTTTCTTGCGCGGGGTTCGCAAGAGATAGGGAAGGCAGTTGCAATGAGGTCAGGATAATGGACCCGAGCGATCGGGTTCTGGACCTTACCGATGTTACGCGAGACACGATTTTGCTTGCGGTGCCGGCGCGTCGTGTCGCTCCCGGGGCAGAGGATATAGACATCCCGATGACGTTCGGCGTCCCGCAAGGAACGCAGGAAAATAGCATAGACCCACGCTGGGAAACACTCAGTGCATTGAAGTCAGAGGAGGGCCGGAATTAAGGTTGGCGTTCACGCCGATGCGTTTACCGGCGAACACAGGAAATCATGGCGAATCCAAAAAGAAAACACTCCAAGGCTCGAACACGGCAACGCCGTGCCCGGTATTACGGTAGCTTGAAGGAGCCGCAGATAGCGGAGTGCCCCAACTGTGGCACGTCGAAGCTTTTGCATCATGCTTGCCCCAGTTGCGGCTATTACCGGGGCCGTCAGGTTGTCGAGCCGAAGGAAGCCGTTTAGGCCATACATTGCGTCCGGTCCGCCGGACGTTTCTCCATATCATCCAACATGGCCATTCGGGTAGCGGTTGATGCTATGGGGGGCGACAAGGCCCCCTCCGTTGTCGTTGAGGGCGCTATACATGCGCTGGAGGCTTCGGGCGGTGAGCTTGAGGTGCTTCTTGTGGGGCAGGAAGATGCCTTGCAAGCGGAGATAGCGCAGAAGAAAGAGGTTGCCAGCCTCTTGCCATTACACATCATTCATGCCCCTGATGTGATCGCTATGGACGAGGCCCCGGCCGCCGCTGTAAAATCGAAGCGGGGTTCCTCCATTCATGTTGGGCTCGCCGCAGTGCGGGAAGGCAGGGCTCACGGATTTGTCAGCGCTGGGAATACAGGGGCCATTATGGCGGCTTCGCTTTTCATACTGGGCAGTTTACAGGGCGTTGCCCGTCCCTCGGTCGTTGCCTTTTTCCCGACGACCAAGGGCCATTGCATCATACTTGATGTGGGCACCAATGTGGATTGCCGGCCGGAGCACTTGCTTCAGTTTGCGAAGATGGGCTCGATCTATGCGTCCACAGTGATGCAGCTTGAGAGCCCGAAGGTGGCCCTGGTGAACCTGGGCGAAGAAGCCCGGAAGGGCAACGAGCAGGTCAAGGCCGCCTACAAACTTCTCCAGGCGTCTCCGGACATTCATTTCTGCGGGAATATCGAGGGGCGTGACATCCTGCACCACATGGCGGATGTAGTGGTCTGCGACGGATTCGTCGGCAACATTCTTCTCAAGTTCGGGGAGAGCGTTGCATCCGCGTTTCCCCAGATGATTGCGGAAGAAATGGTGCGGCAGGGGTTTTCCGACCCGGACAAGAAGATGGTACGGGATGCGCTTTCTGCCGTGCGGCTTCGTTTCAGTTACGAGGAGTACGGCGGCGCGCCACTGCTTGGGGTGAACGGCAATGTGATGATTGGACATGGCGGGTCGACGGTCCGGGCAATCGAGCGCATTATTCTTATGGCCGCCGACGTGGCGCAGCATGGGGCGCTGGAGGCGATGAACAAGGCATTCGGCAAATGATGCCCCGAACCATCATCTGTTCAGGGGGTTTGCAGAAAGGGTGTTCCCAATCATGCAACCAGCGATCAGCAGCGCCATGAGATATGCGGCCATAACAGCGGTTGGGCATTTTCTGCCCGACGAGCGGCTTACAAACGCGGATCTTGAGCGAATTGTGGATACCGATGACGAGTGGATCCGGACGCGTACCGGCATTCGGGAACGCCGCATTCTCCGCGATCCCGGTAAGGCCACCGCGTACATGGCATCGAAAGCAGCGCAGGATTTGCTGGAGAAGCGCGGCTTGGATCCGGAAGAAATCGATGTGGTCATCGTTGCCACCATCACGCCGGACATGTTTTTCCCCGCGACAGCCTGTCTTGTGCAGGATAGCATCGGCGCGACGAATGCCTGGGGTTTTGATCTTTCCGCGGCGTGCAGCGGGTTTCTTTTCGCTCTTTCGACCGGTGCGCAGATGATCGAAAGCGGCCGCCATGAGAAAGTGCTTGTCATCGGCGCAGACAAGATGAGCGGTATTACGAATTTCGAAGATCGGGCAACATGTGTTCTTTTCGGGGATGCGGCTGCCGCCGTACTATTGGAACCTGATCCCGGGGGATGCGGGATTATCGATTTTTACCAGCGCATCGACGGAAAATATGCCGATCTGCTCTCTATGCCGGGAGGAGGGAGCCTGAATCCCCCCACCTATGAAACGGTTACGAAGGGCATGCATTTTTTGCAGCAGCAAGGGCGTGCGGTGTTCAAGTATGCCGTGGACGGCATGGCCCGATCCGCCGAAGAGATCATGAAACGCCATAATTTGGGGGTGGACGATATCCGCTACCTTGTTCCGCACCAGGCCAACCAGCGGATCATTGACACTACGGCGCGACAAATGGGTCTCGATAATGACAAGGTCATACTCAATATCGACCGCTACGGTAACACGACGGCAGCGACAATTCCCTTGTGCTTTGCAGATCGGGAAAGTGAACTGAGCCGGGGAGACGTCCTTATTCTGGTGGCGTTCGGCGGCGGATTTACCTGGGGGTCCTGTTATCTTCGCTGGGCCTACGACGGCAGCAAGGTGGTGAGAAAAGAGGCGGACGTACGCGTAGCCGCAGAGTTGTAATCGGCTGGCGCCGGTTGTATGCCATAGCGAATGATGAATAAGGCCGTCTTTCTTTTTCCGGGGCAGGGGAGCCAGTACGCAGGTATGGCGGAGGACCTGTACGAACGCTTCGCCGAAGCCCGCGAGATCATTGATCAGGCGGATCGACTGTTGGGCTTTCCGCTTTCGGAAGTTATGTTTGGCAAGTCAGCAGAAGACGGTGCTGCACTGAAGCGGACCGACAGGACACAACCTGCGCTGTACGTGCACAGTATGGCCGTCATGGCAATACTGCGCCGTACAGATTTGCGGGCGGCGATGGCGGCCGGTCACAGTCTTGGGGAATACAGTGCTCTGGTTGCGGCGGGCGCCCTTTCTTTTGAAGAGGGGCTTCAGCTTGTGTGGCGGCGCGGCGAACTCATGGCGAACGCGGATGACGAGCGCCCTGGTACGATGGCCGCCGTGCTCGGCATGGACGATGACCAGGTGGTCCGCGCGTGCGAGGAAGTCTCGGAACCCTCTGATTCTGTGGTGGCGGCGAATTTCAATGCCCCCGGACAGGTGGTTATATCCGGAGACGAATCGGCCGTTGAACGGGCCATGCAGGAGGTGCGCGCCCGGGGCGCCCGGCGCGTGGTGCGGTTGTCTGTGAACGGTGCTTTTCACTCGCCGCTCATGGAGCAGGCCCGTGGCGGGCTCGAACGCGCACTCTCGGGATGTACTATCCGGTCTCCCCGCTTTCCTGTATACCTCAATGTGACTGCCTCGGCCACCTGCGATCCCGACGAGATACGTCAGGCGCTGGTGGCACAGCTTACGGCCCCCGTGTACTGGTCCAGATCGCTTCAGAACATGCACACGGAAGGAGCCGACGGTTATATTGAGATCGGCGCGGGTAATGTGCTGTGCGGGTTGGCGCGTCGTACGCTTGGGCGAGACATCAAGACAATTTTTGCGGGAAAAGCCGATGAACTGGCGTTGATTCTTGCTAGGGCTAACGGAGTTTGAAAGGTTATCGTATTCGAGTCGACTTTTTGCGTTTGCTTGTTCTAACTCACTGATTTCTTTGGGATCATGGCTTTCGATTTGGACGGAAAAACGGCGCTCGTTACGGGCGCTTCTCGAGGCATTGGGCGGGCTGTTGTCGAAACGCTGGCCGCCGCCGGTGCGCGCGTGGCCTTTACATACCGATCTTCTACGGACGAGGCGAATGCACTTTGTCGGCGATTACAGGAATCCGGCTCGGAATGCCTCGTTTTTCAGGGAGACGCCGCTGAGATTTCGTCTGCCGAGGAAGCGGTGGGCGGCGTACTGGAAGCATGGGGTTCCATAGATGTACTTGTCAATAACGCCGGAATTACACGTGATGGACTGATGCTTCGGATGAGCGAACATGACTGGGACGCGGTCGTGGGCACCAATCTGAAAAGTGTATTCAATTTTTGCAAAATGGCGTACCGGCCCATGATGAAGCAGCGGGCCGGCAAGATCGTAAATATGTCTTCGGTTATAGGTGTTGTCGGAAACCCGGGGCAAACGAACTATGCAGCTTCGAAGGCCGGTATCATAGGCTTTTCGAAGAGTCTGGCCAGGGAACTCGGTGGCCGCGGGATCACCGTAAATGTGGTGGCCCCGGGGTATGTAGAAACAGATATGACTGCTGCTTTGAGTGACGCCGCACGTAGTGCGCTCCTTGATACGGTTGCGCTGAAACGTACTGCAACACCGCAGGATGTGGCAAACGCCGTATATTTTCTGGTCTCCCCCGCGGCGGATTACATTACGGGGCATGTACTTCATGTGGATGGGGGCCTTGCCATGTGACGCCAACCCGGAGCATATCGCTCCCGGCCCGCACGCCAGATACCAGACGTTATGAGCGAGAACGACGAAACCCCGTCATCTTCCTACACCAAGGTCATTGACTTGACCCGTCGCGCACAGCGCGAGCAGCATAGCGAACAACAGATCCAGGAAATCCAGGAGGGTATTGCAGAGCGTCTCCCCGACGCTTCCCTTGGCAACTTGCCGGCGAAAGTACGTGCGGCGGTTGGTGCTGCCGGGTGGGACGCCCTCATGCCCGTTCAGGAACAGGTCATTCCCTACATTCTCGAAGGCGCTGACCTGATTGTGCAGTCCCGCACCGGATCCGGCAAGACGGGCGCTTTTTTGTTGCCGCTTTTCGAACTTATGGATCCGTCGCGCCGTGTCACGCAGGCGCTTGTCATGACGCCTACCCGCGAACTGGCGAAGCAGATCAGCGAGGTGTTCGAACACATGAAGCAGGCCAACCGCGAAACCAGCGCGTTGGAATCTGTTCTTGTGTACGGGGGGGTCGAGTACGGGTCACAAACCAGGGGCTTGCAAGCCGGCGCCCAGGTAGTGATCGGTACGCCCGGCCGTATTCTTGATCATCTCAGCCGGGGCAACGCCGATCTGCGGCAACTCGAATATCTTATTTTCGATGAAGCCGACGAGATGCTCTCGATGGGCTTCTACCCGGATATGCAGGCGTTGAGGCGGTACTTGCCTGCCGAACGGTGTACCCTGATGTTTAGCGCCACAATTCCTCCAAGAGTGCGGTCGCTCAGCAGGGATTTTCTCACAGAGCCCCGGTTCATTTCGTTGAGTGCGGGCAAAGAAAGCATCGACACGATGGAATACCGGTATTATGTGACCGATCCGATGGAAAAGGATCGCGTTCTGGTACGTTTGTTCGAGATTGAAAATCCCGAATCAGCGATCATATTTGTCAACAGAAAAAGGGATGTCGAGTATTTGACGACGTTTCTGCGGAATTATGGCTATAGCGCCGATGCCATTTCCGGAGATTTATCGCAGAAAGCCCGGGAAGCAGCCCTTGCCCGAACCCATTCGGGAGAGACGCGCTTTCTGGTCGCTACGGATGTCGCTGCCCGGGGGATTGATATATCGGACCTCAGCCATGTATTCATGTATGACGTGCCGCAAGATCCGGAATACCTGATTCACCGGTCGGGTCGTACCGCCCGCGCCGGGAAGATGGGCGTTGCTGTCGTACTGGCAACCGTGGAGGATGAAACGGACCTCATCCGTTCGGCCATGCGCTATGGGGTACCGGTGGAGAAACGCCCTGTCCCGACGGCGGAGGATGTGAGTGCGCGCGTTGCGGAGCGTCTTACGGTCGTGTTGGAGAATCGCCTTCGCGAACGAACGAATATGGAGCGGGAGCGCGACCGGCAGTTTGTGTCGCTTGTTCAGGAACTGGCCCGGGAAGAACCGGAATTACTTGCCATGTTCGTTAGCGACATACATATGAACAAGGCGCAGACGGTGCGGAAGGAAGTGAAGGAGACCGCAAGTGCTGACAAAAAGCCGCGAAATCGTGCGCGGCCCCGCGGTAAGAAAAGGTAGGGTCTGTTAACACTATGCAGCCCTGGGCCTTTTCCGGTGCGCTATCCCGTTGCTTCAGCCGTTTCCTCTGCTGGCGTCAGGGGTAGTTCAATGATCATTTCGGTGAAGTCTCCCACTTCGGTATCTACACGGATGGTGCCCCCGTGCTCGCGGATAATGTCGCTGGACATAGCGAGGCCGAGCCCGGTGCCCTTGTCGGTGGGTTTCGTGGTGAAGAACGGATCGAATATCTTTTTCATAACATCGGGAGGAATCCCGGGGCCGTTGTCCTTGATACGTATCTCGACACGGTCTTCCTTGCGCCTGGTGGTGAGCCACAGCGTCGGCATGTAGTCCTCCAGCCCTACTCCGGCTTCCATCTTTTCTCGTCGTTTTTCGTCGATGGCATAGCAACTGTTGTTCACCATATTCAGGAAAACACGGCCCAGATCCTGGGATATGACCTTGAGAACGCCTGCATCCGGGTCGAAGTCCTGTTTTATGTCGAGTTGAAAGTCAGAATCGCTTGCCCGTACGCTATGGTAGGCAAGACGGGCATGTTCATCGAGCAGGTTGTTGATGTCGGTGTCCTGGTGTTTCGCTTCGCCCCGCCCCAGCATCAGCATGTCGTGGACGATGCGGTCGGCGCGTTCGCCGTGATGCTTGATGCGCTCGAAATTGCTGTTCAGGTCATCCGTGATTTCCTGGATGAGGTCCTGCTGATCGTCGCTTAGCTGTTCGTTATTTTCATTCAGCACTTCGTGCAGTTCCTCAAGAAGTTCTTCTGACGCTTCGGAGAAGTTCTTGACGAAGTTCAGCGGATTTCTGATTTCATGGGCGACGCCCGCCGTCAATTCGCCAAGGGCCGCCAGTTTTTCCTGCATGACAATCTGATCCTGGGCCTTGCGCAGTTTGTCCAGCACGCTTTCCAGTTCATTGTTTTTTGTCTTCAGATCTTCCGCCAGCTTTTCCACGAGGTTGAGTCGTTGTACTTCCAGGGCATGGCGTCGGAACACCTCCAGGGCTCCGGCCATGTCGGTAACCTCGTCATTTCCACCGATCTCGACCTCAAGTTCCAGATCTCCCTCGGCCATGCGATGCATCCAGTCCGACAAGCGCTGAATGCGGGAAAGCAATATGCGGCCGACGAATAACCAGGCGATAAGAATGGCCCCGACGATACTGACAATGCTGATCGAAAGGAGCAGGGTGCGGCCCGTAAAGATGGCGTTGGCGGAAGCGTCGGTGGCTTCCTGCGCGCTGTTGCTCGCCGCAATCACCAGACTGTCCACTTCAGCGATAAGGCTGGCCGCCTCGTTGCTGTTGTATGTGAGCAAGTCCCGTTGATTCTCGGCGAGCCGGAGTTCCTCCTGCAGTAAAACAAATCCGCTTTCCTCCCCCGTTCCGAGCATGTACAATTCGTCGAAAGCGGGAGTAAGTTCGGCATGGAAAGGGGAATCCTGAAGCACCGCCATATTACGTTCAATGCGGCTGGCGGCGGCCTCGAAACGTTCCCGTAGCGGCTCGATCGTCGCAGCGTAAGAGTGGGTAAATGCGTTCACCAGCAACTCCGTGGCGATGTTGGCATCCGCCTGCAACTCGGACAAGTGGCGGTACCGTTCCAATTCCTCTACCGAGAAATGCTCTGAGCTATCTGCCGGGGGGGCGCCGAGGTCCCGGTACCCGGTGATCGTGTAGAACAACTGGTCATCGATGGCTGAGACCACTAAACGTTCAAGGTGGTTACGCAGGTCTATGATTTGTTCTCGTAAATTTTCCCGCGCGGCAGCCAGTTCGAACATTCTGGCCCCCTGGTCTTTGATAGCTTCAATGTTCGCGGTCAGCGTGTCGGAATGGGCGCGAATGCGCTGAGAACGTTCGTCTGTTCCCTCGCTGCTTTCCAGAACCGCCAGTTGCTGATCAAAGGATTCGCGGGCTTCGGTAATGCTTATATAGATTTCTTCGAATATCTCGGGTGTCTCTGCGGCCGTCAGGCGCGGAGCAGCAACCACCAGGGTCCCGCTGTATTGGGCAATCTCAAAGGCCGCAGCCATCTCGGGAATGGCGCCTTCGTTCACGTCGCTCTGGGCTTCGCCGACCTGGTTGAAGGAAAACCACCCGACCAGACTTGCGGCCACGGTCAGGGCCACAGCGCCTCCAATACCGGAATAAAGTTGGGTGGAAATCCGGAAGCGACGGTTCTTCAGGCTGTGCAGTGAGTTAGCCACAGATATTCGTCCATGAACGAGTTGACGAGGTAACTAATTCATTGGCCACAGAACGGGCAGTTGTTTCCACAGACGATCTGTGTCCATGAGCGAGTTGACGGCGTAATAACGACCATCTTCCCCTATCATGGTCAGGAATACGGTATCTGATCCCTGATTGTCGTGTTCCCCGTAGCGGAGTTTGAATCCGTTGATGTCGATGTCGGCGCTGCCTGTCTGTTGCAAGCTATCCATGAAACAGTTTCTTGTTACATTCCGGGGGCACCTTTCCAGTCCGGCGGCGGCCAGACGTCCGGCCAGATAACCTTCGAAGGAGACAAATCCAGGAATTTCTTCAGGGGCGTAGGCCGACAGGGCGCGTTGATAGGCGGCAACCACGGGGAGGGTTTGGTCCAGTGGGAAGGGCACCACCTGGGTTACAAAGACTCCGTCGCCTTCCTCCCCGAGTTCTCTGGCCAATGCGTTACTGCCCACGAAAGAAATGGTTATGAAAACGGGGTTCATTCCCGTATGCCTTGCCCATGCGATCAGCGCGGCGACCGGCTGGTACGCCCCCACGAGAATCACCGCTTCGGGATCGCCCTGCCGCAGATCAAGGAGGGCTGTCTTGACAGCCAATGTGTTCCGCGTATACAGTCCGATCGAGGCCGGCTCCATCCCGCGCTTTTCGAGCGCTTTTCTTGCCCCCAGATAACCCGCGCGGCCGAAGGAATCGTCCTGATAGAGTATCGAGATACGCTCGATATCCAGATCTTCTGTCAGCCGGGCGACCATTTCCTCGGTTTCCTGGTCATACGAGGCTCTAAGGTTGATTATGTTGTGCCATGTGGTGTCGCGCAGGAAGGCGGCGCCGGTGAACGGAGCGATGTAGGGAATATCTGCCTCTGCAGCGACTG
Source organism: Rhodothermales bacterium (assembly GCA_965117025.1). Taxonomy (GTDB): domain Bacteria; phylum Bacteroidota; class Rhodothermia; order Rhodothermales; family VXPQ01; genus VXPQ01. Next base: position 1,659,237 of record OZ220746.1, on the reverse strand, counting down.
GAACGGCGGAACGGGAAGTGGGCGTGCCGACCGCGCCAATCAGCGCAAACACTTTTTCCTCCTCGATCAATCGAACAGTATTCTGGATCGCCGCTTCGGGTTCATAGAAGTCGTCCAGGGATATCAGTTTCAATTGCCGTCCATGAACCCCGCCGCGCCGATTGACTTCATGAAAAGCAGCCCGGATACCCCGCTGCATACCCTGGCCGAGTTCCTGAGCCGGTCCACTGAAGGCCGCGGATTGACCGAAAAGGACCTCATTGTCGGAAACGCCGATTCCCTGAATCGTTACCGAAGCGGTATCCGGCAACGGAGCATCTTGCCCAGTGCTTTCAGAGAGGGAGGCAGTCTCTACGTTCCCTTCCGAAACCACTACCCCTTCACTTTTTTCGACCCCACTGCCCAACCAGGTCCATCCCTCCGGAATAGTGATGGAAACAATGAAAGGGCCAGTTCCCGCCAGAACCAGCATCAGAAGCACAGCTGCCAGTAGGCCGGGTAGTTGCTTCATGAAGGTTTGTGCATGATCAGCGTCAAACGATTCTGGTCTGCTTCCCGCCGGTAACGCATATCGTCTGTCATGGTGCGCACCAGATGTATGCCCAAACCGCCTATAGCACGGTCTTCGATATCCGAATCCGTATCCGCTTCAGGGGCATCTGTTAGCGGGTCGAAAGGTCGTCCGGTATCGATAATCTCAATCGTAAGCACATCGTCTTGAGGGTCCATCGTTATCTCGAAATCGGACACTCCTTCCATATGACAGTATTTTATACAATTCATTGCTACTTCTTCAATTACCAGATTGATTCGAAAGATGAAATCGTCAGGCCAATTGTTCTGAGCGGCAAGTTCGTCCACGGCCGCGAAAATACGCTCCAGTTCTGCGACTTCCGTTTTGATTTTAAGAGAGAGCATGAAATTTCGGATGTCAGTTTTCGGGCCGGTGGATTGCCAGGCAGGTAATGTCATCCGATTGCGGCGCGTCGCCGACAAAAGCCCTTATTCCGTCAAAGATTGCCCGTGTAATTGTCTCAGGTTCTCCGGAGGAAGCTCCCTTAAGCATATCGAACAAGCGGTCTTCGCCCAACTCTTCCTTGTCCTCGTTCATAGCTTCTGTGACGCCGTCCGTATACAAAGTGAGCGTCTCGCCGGGCGCAAGCGTGACCGTTTTCTGCTCGTATTCCAGATCGGGCATGACTCCGATAGCCACTCCGCCGGTCAGCGGAAGCATGGAGCAGCTTTTATCGGAATGGAGGATAACCGGGCTGTTATGTCCCGCGTTCGCATACGTAAATTCTCCGCTTTCCGGGTCATATATCCCGTATAGCAGGGTCACAAACATCATGGAATCGTTTTTCTCGCACAGCATATTATTTACTTCCCGCAGGGCATCAGAGGGCGCTGTGCTTCCAATAGCTGCGCCTTTTAACAAGGTGCGGCTGGACATCATGAACAGGGCGGCCGGCACCCCTTTGTCCGACACGTCGGCTATGGCGAGGCCGACCCGACCCCGTCCCAGAGGAATCACATCGAAAAAATCTCCACCGACATTGCGGGCAGGCTCCATGTCGCCGAAAATGTCGTAGTCGGGCTTATTGGGGAATTCAGTAGGCAGAATGGCCCGCTGCATCTTTCTGGCGATATCGAGTTCGTTCTGCAGCGAAACCAGTTTATCACGCGAAGCGAGCGCTTCGCGCCAACGCGCCATGTGTTCCAGGGTCCGGTCAATGGTAATTCTGAGATCGTCGAAGTCGACCGGTTTGGTGATGAAGTCGAAGGCGCCACGGTTCATAGCCGTGCGAATGTTCTTCATGTCACCGTATGCGGAAATAATCACGGAGCGGATGTTCGGATCCAATTGCGCAATCTGGTCAAGCAGGGTCAGCCCATCCATTTGCGGCATATTGATATCCGAGACCACCATGTCGATATCTTCCTGCTCACGAAGCCGCTCCAATGCCTCTAAACCGTTGCCCGCAAAAACAAAAACATACTTACCGGCCCGAATGCTTCGCCGCATACGTTGCAACATGAGCGGCTGCAAGTCCGGTTCGTCGTCCACGACGAGGATCTTGTACGGATTTTTGCTCATTCCTGGATATTTTTGTCATTTCCCGGCTTGAACGGCGCCATAAACCTTGCTGAATCAATTATCCAAGCGCAGCCATCGCTTCCTGTTGCGATGTGTGAATCGGGATTATTTTGTCGAAGCCGCTAATTGCAAAAATATCCTTGACCGAAGCGATGAGCGAACATGCCGCAAATGATATGTTTTCTCTCCGGAGTTGCTTGGCGAACATCAGAATGACGCGTAGGCCTGCACTGCTGATATACGAAAGGTGTTCGAAATCGAGGATCACTTTTTGCCCACCCTCCTTGATCGCTTCTTTCAAGGCTTCCTGAAATTCGGGGGCGTTACTGCCGTCGACACGCCCTTCGGTCACTATGACAAGGCTCCCGTTTTTGTTTTCGGTAGTTACTTGCATTGACTCTACCTCCGTGAGAGTAGTTGTTTCGCAGTTTGTTTTCTTGTTTCGCTACAAGTCGTAGCCACGTTTTTTTCGGGGCGGCCAAACAGGATTTTCCCTATTCCATCCTCTTCCTTGTCAGCCCACAGCCTGTAGACATAGTTGTACTCCTGTCAAGGATATATGGATCTGTCCGGATTACAGGTGCAACGTAGTCCAAGGTGCTGTATCTCCGGTTGAGCAGCCAGGAAGGGGGTTCTTCAGCCAGAAATGCCTTGTCCCCCATAGCGTCCATTGCCGAATATGAATCGTTCTGTTGTCATTGCGATACAGACCCGACCCGGACCCGAAAATCGGGACTGCACAGGACAGAATCCGGTGCAGTCTAATGTTTTTGATACAGGAAGTCAAGAGGGAACGACAAGGATAAAACAGATGTAATTCGCCTTTTCGTGGGCGGTACCGGATTCGAACCAGTGACCTCCTGCTTGTAAGGCAGGCGCTCTGAACCAACTGAGCTAACCGCCCGGTTCGCACCGGTACGATGCATGGTGACGCTGTGGCCACACACCCCGAACCATCTGACTGAGCGGGAAACGGGATTCGAACCCGCGACCCTCAGCTTGGGAAGCTGATGCTCTACCCCTGAGCTACTCCCGCTGTGCCTTTTCCCGGTACTCCGTCAGGAAAAAGGGGTTCCGCAGAGTTACTTCACGAGATACGAAAACATACCTGCAGGTATGTGCGTATAGCCCTGTTCTGTACCTGCGATAAATATCGTCGAGATGCGTTTTCGGATCACCGTATTATGAAACGTACTTATCAGCCAAGTAGACGCAAGCGCGCCAACAAGCACGGCTTCCGTGCCCGTATGAGTTCAAAAAACGGGCGCAGGGTGCTCAAGCGCCGACGCGAGAAAGGCCGCAACGTCCTTACCGTAAGCGACACGCGGTCCGGCAAATAGCCTGAGATCGTGGCCGTGCCAGAGGATGGGAGCCTGCGCCCCTTTCAAAAATTGCCGCGCTCATTCCGCCTTAAGCGGAAGCGCCTGATTCGCCCCTTGTTTGACCGTGACCGGGAGGATGTCGGTACGGTCGGCAAAGGATGTATTCGGCTTGTGTACCGGATAGTGTCCCGAGCACAACTCGAGGCGGATGCGCCTGTCCAGATCGGATTTGCGCCCAGCCGCCATGCAAAAGCCGCCAGCCGGAACCGTATCAAGCGGTTGCTGCGCGAAACATACCGGCTGCATCAGCAGGGAATACTGGATCGTTTTGCCGGCACGGAAAGTGCATTGACCATGATGATCATTCATCGCGCCGGTCGACAGGACGATGCCCGACCGGGTCACCGGGTGCATGCCGATCTGCCGGAAGCGTTGCAAGAACTTTGCCGCCGTCTCGACGAATCTTCCATGCGCTCGGAACGTCACACCTGACTTCCCGTTTAGCGCGACGGCGTTTCGGCACGTTTGTGCGTACGTTGCAAGCGCAAGCATTACCCGTCCATCCTGTAATACGAGCAAGGGGAACCTGATTTGGACCGCAATGTCGTCATCGCAACCGTACTGGTGGCGATTATCATGTTCGTCTGGCTCTGGGTGTTCGCTCCGCCCCAGCCGACCGTGCCCGCCGGCGATCCGGCGGCGCAGGAGGAACTCGCCGAAGATTCGCAGGCTACGGAACGAGCAACCACAGGGGACGACACCCTTGCACGCGGATCCGGCGACGTACTGTCAGGCGAGGAGTTGTTTGCTACAGAGGCTGTTACCCGGGATACGACGCTTGTCGCGGCGTTAGCGGGAGAGGCCCGCTTTATCACGGTCGATACCGACCTCTATAGGGCGGTTTTCTCCACGAAAGGCGCCACATTGATCTCTTTCTCCCTGAAAGAATACAGGAAATTCGACCAGGAAACGCCCGTACAAATGGTGGACACCACCGGATCGGGGGCGCTGGGCATCGCTTTTACGACACCCCGCTCCCATCTCGTCGATACGCGCGCACTGTATTTCGACACATCCTACGAGGGGGATACCCTGCGCATCGGCGCCGAGCCCGCTACGTTACACTTCGAGACGGGTATTCAGGGGGGCGTGTTGCGCCAGACCTACACGTTCCATCCGGACGAATACGAAATCGGTCTGCGTGTGGACCAGGAAAATCCTGCGGCCTTTTCCACAAGGGAAGGGTACGAGTTGATATGGACAGGAGCTATTCCCTTCACGGAAAACGATACGAACGAGGAAGCCAAAGCGGCCGGGGCTTATGCGCACAGCGGGGGAGAGGTGGAGAGCGTACTGCTCAGGAAAGAGGACTTCGAAGAGCAACGCCTTTCCGGAAACGTGTCATGGACCGCTATCAAAACCAGGTATTTCACTTCCGTCATGATTCCCTCTTCCGGCACCCGGGGCGCCGAACTCATCGGAGAACAGACGGGGGAGCCGGGTAGCGAAGGCTTTCGACAAGACTACGACATGCGCCTGCTCATGGCGCAACCGGAGGACGGGCCGGACGAGTTCCGGCTGTACATCGGGCCGATGGAGTTTTACCGGATCAACGACTACGATCTGGGCCTTTACGACATGGTGGATTACGGCTGGGATTTTTTCGAGTGGATTACGCGGCCCCTCGCCAGACTGATTTTCATTCCTGCGTTCACGTTTCTGGCGAAGTTCATCCCCGGATATGGCTACGTCATCATTGTCTTCGCCATTCTGATCAAGCTGGTCCTGTACCCGCTGACGAAGACTTCCTACAAAAGCATGGCGCGGATGCGCGAGCTGCAACCGAAGATGGAGGTCATCAAGGAGAAGTACGGGGATAATCCCCGGAAGCAGCAGGAGGAAATGATGAAGATGTACAAGGAGACCGGCGTCAATCCGGTGGGCGGTTGTCTTCCTATGCTGTTGCAGTATCCCATCATTATTGCGCTGTGGCTTTTTCTTCCGCAGTCCATCCAGATCCGGCAGCAGGGATTTCTTTGGGCCAATGACCTGTCGGCCCCGGACGTGATTCTGAATCTGCCGTTCACTATCCCGTTTTACGGCGATTTCGTGGCTGGCTTCACGCTGCTTATGGGCATCTCGATGATCGTTCAGATGCGCATCCAGATGACCCCTTCCTCCAATCCCCAGATGAAGATATTCACCTATGTAATGCCGGTGATGATCTTCGCTATTTTCAATCGCTTTGCGTCCGGCCTGAGCTTGTACTACCTCGTGTATAACGTGGTAACCGCCGTGCAGCAGAAGATCATCAATCGGAATATCGCTGCCGGCAAGGAGGAAGAAGACGGGAAGCCTGCGTCGAAAGGCCAGGGTAAAAAGCAAGTGGAAAGAAAAAAGAGAAGCCGTCAGGCCGCCATTGCCCGGACAGGGAAGGGCAAGGCAGGGCGGCGGCCCGGCGGTCCCCGCACGACCGGGAGACGCAAGTAGGGCCTGTTACCAGGCCCTTAGTCGCCGAACGCGCCGCAAGGGCGATTTTTCAAGCGCATTGCTTCATGCGCCATGCAAGCTTCCAGCGATACCATTGCCGCCATCGCAACGGCCAGGGGGCGCGCTGCACTGGGCATCGTGCGCATCTCCGGTCCGGAAGCCGTGGCGATCGCCGCGGTCTGTTTTGAAGGGACGGACCTTCGGGAGGCGGCCTCGCGTACGGCGCATGTGGGCTATGTGGCAAGCCGCGACGGGACACGCATCGATCAGGTAGTGGCTACGCTTTTTCGGGCTCCCCGCTCGGCGACCGGCGAAGATGTCGTGGAGTGCTCCTGCCACGGGGGCGATTTTGCGAGCCGACTCATTCTGAACCGCATGCTGGAGGAGGGCGCCCGCCTGGCTGCCCCCGGCGAATTTACCCAGCGGGCTTTTCTGAACGGGAAGGTGGATCTGGCGCAGGCCGAGGCAGTGGCCGATCTGATCCATGCTTCGTCCTCTCTGGCGCACCGCGTATCCGTTTCGCATCTCCAAGGCCGCTATTCCGAGGTGTTGGCGGATGTCCGGGCGGACCTGCTTGAACTTTGTGCGTTCCTCGAACTCGAGCTGGATTTTTCCGAAGAGGATGTGACATTCGCCGATCGGGACCGCCTTGAAGCGCTTCTGAATCGGAGCGAACGACTGCTGGACGAATTGCTCCAATCCTGGCGACTCGGCCGCCGGGTGCGCGATGGAGTGCGTGTCGTGATTGGCGGCCGGCCCAATGCAGGTAAATCCACCTTGTTGAACGCTCTGCTTGGGAGCGATCGCGCCATTGTAAGTCCTGTGCCCGGCACCACGCGCGACGAAGTGGAAGGCGAGGCGGAAATCGACGGCTTGTTGTTCCGGTTCACGGATACGGCAGGTCTCCGGGACACAGCCGACGCCATCGAGACGGAAGGGGTGCTGCGCGCCGAGCGGGCTATAGACCGGAGCGATATCCTTGTGTATGTGTATGATGTTACGGTGGGTATGGATACGGGCGAGCAAGCCTTTATCGAGGCGATAGCAGAGCGGGGGGCTCCTCCGGTGCTTCTGGTGGCGAACAAGACGGATCTCCTGAAGCAGGATAATGGGTCTGTCAGGGATGGGGAATCCTCCGGCGTCCTTGCCCTCTCGGCAAAACGGGGATTCCGGGACGAAAAGGAGATACGACCTCTGATAGCCTGCCTGCTCAAAACGGCGGGCGGTGATCTGAGCCTCTCCGAGGGCTCGCTCGTGGTGACGAACGAGCGCCATCGCAATCATCTGCGCAAGGCGCTCGATGCGGTGCAGGCGGCTCGCCGGAGCCTCGGCGCCGGAAGCACCGGCGAACTCCTGGCGCTGGATATGCGGGTTGCCTTGCATGAGATCGGCGCCATCACCGGAGAGATCACGAACGAAGATGTGCTGGATCAGATTTTCTCCCGGTTCTGCATAGGAAAGTAGGGCCTGTTACCACCATGCAGCGGCGCTCTGCGGGGCCTATTTTCCTGTCAGGCCCTGGGCGGCGGGAGCCATTGCCCGCCTCATGTCGTTTCCATCCATGCACGAACCGGCGTTTCCGCGGGTACACAGGGCGGGGCTTAATCAGAGTATCCCATGCATCCTTTTACGTACGATGTCATTGTGGTTGGCGGGGGACACGCCGGGACCGAGGCGGCTGCAGCGGCCGCACGTATGGGGGCGCGCACGTTGCTGGTCACCATGAACCTGCAAACTATCGGGCAGATGTCGTGCAATCCGGCCATTGGCGGCATCGGCAAGGGGCATATTGTCCGGGAGATCGATGCTCTTGGCGGGATCATGGGCAAGGTGACCGATCGCGCCGGCATACAGTTTCGGATGCTGAACCAGCGGAGAGGCCCCGCTGTGCAGGGGCCGCGCGCGCAGTGCGACCGGGTAGTCTATGCGGCGGCGGTCCGGGAGGAGCTGGAGGACATTCCCGGTCTCTTCATGCGGTCCGATATGGCGGTCGAGGTGTGTACGGAGCAGGGTCGGGTGACGGGCATACGTACGCAAATCGGGCAGACGTTTCATGCTCCAACGGTCATTCTGACCAGCGGCACCTTCATGAACGGGGTCATTCATATCGGGGAACGCCAATACGGGGGCGGGCGCATGGGCGAGCGTGCCTCGACCGGATTGACCGCATGCCTTGAGAAGCTCGGGTTCGAGAGCGGACGGTTGAAGACGGGCACCCCGCCCCGCATTGACGGGCGCACCATCGACTATGGTCGGCTGGAGGAACAGCCGGGCGATCCGGCGGCCACCCCGTTTTCCTTTCTTACCGATCGGCTTCCGGAAGATCAGATAAGTTGCTGGATTGCCTATACGTCTCCCGAGGTGCATGACGCACTGCGGGAAGGATTCGATCGGAGTCCCATGTTCGCCGGGCGGATCGAGGGCGCCGGCCCCCGGTATTGCCCGTCGATCGAGGACAAGATCGACCGATTTGCCGGAAAAGACCGCCACCAGCTCTTTCTGGAGCCGGAAGGCCGCAACACCTATGAGGTGTATGTGAACGGCTTCTCGACCAGCCTTCCGGAAGAAGTGCAGTTCGCGGCGCTGCGCAACGTAGTCGGTCTCGAACAGGTGCACATGCTGCGTCCCGGCTACGCCATCGAATACGATTATTTTCCTCCGTATCAAATACGGTACAGTCTGGAGACGAAGCGGGTTCGGGGACTGTTTTTCGCCGGGCAGATCAATGGCACGACGGGTTACGAGGAAGCCGGTGCACAAGGGCTCATGGCCGGAATCAATGCGGTGCGGTACTTGCGGCGCGAAGATCCGGTCATCCTGAAACGGTCGGAGGCCTACGTTGGCGTGCTCATCGATGACCTCGTGGCCAAGGGCACGGACGAACCGTACCGCATGTTCACTTCGCGGGCCGAACACCGGTTGCTCTTGCGGCAGGACAATGCCGATCAACGCCTGACGGCGCTGGGTCATACGCTGGGTCTCGCGACGGATGTCCGCTACGAACGGATGCGGGCCCGGCAACATGCCATCGAGGCCACACGGTCTGCTGTCGAGGCGGTAACCATATCGCCTGACGCAGTGAATGCCTACCTGGAGCAGGTGGGCACAGACCCTCTCCGGCGGCCCGAACGCCTTGTGCAACTGGCGAAGCGCCCCCAGGTCTCACTCGACGATCTGCTGGATCATATAGGTCGCAAGGAGGAACTGGTCACGCCGGCGCCGGGAACGGAATCTGCCGCCCGACAAATCGAGATAGATCTGCGGTATGAGGGATACCTCGACCGCGAACGCGACCTGGTGCGGAAGATGGAGGAGATGGAATCGCTTCGCCTGCCGGAAGATTTCGATTACGAGGCTATCGAGCATATCACGCTGGAAGCGCGGGAAAAATTGTCGAAAATCCGCCCGAATAACCTGGGGCAGGCGTCGCGCATCAGCGGGGTCAGCCCGGCGGATGTGTCGGTGCTCCTGGTGATGCTGCGGAAGCGCCCGGTAAGGAAGCCGTCTCCTTCGCCTGTGGCTACTTGAGGGTCCTGGCATGCCTTGGGATCCTTTTCGGCAACTGAATGGCGAGCAGCGCCTCCTCCTGAATGCCTATCAGGCGATGCTCCTCGATTTCAACCGGCGCATCAATCTCATTTCGCGCGACGCCGATGCGGAAACGGTCCGGATGCATTGCCTGCACTGCCTGTTTCTGACGTACCGGCGGTTTCCTCCGGGGGCCGTGGTAGTCGATTGGGGTACCGGGGGAGGGCTCCCGGCCGTCCCCCTTGCGATCGCGTGCCCGGATATTCGGGTCATTGCTGTGGACAAGGTCGGGAAAAAGGTACAGGCCCTGCGCGCCATGATCCGGCGGCTCGGGCTCGCGAACATCAGGGTCTGGCACGGCCCCGCAGAAACGTTCGCCGCAGAAACGCATGCCGAATGCCCCTACTCGGTGTCGCGCGCTACGGCGCCGCTCAGGGATTTATGGAGATGGCATGGCCGGATTGCGCGGCCTTTCGCCGGCCCGATGGATGCGGACACATGGCGGCCCGGCGTGATTTGCCTCAAGGGGGGCAATCTCACGGATGAAATGGCTTCCATCGCCGGCGAGGCGGATATCGAGCGGATCGAGCTCGCGGATATGGACCCGCGCCCCTGGTTCCGTGGCAAGGCGATGCTGGCCTGCACGGCCCGCACCTGACCCGGCAGGATGCTCTGAGCAATCCTTATCGGGGCGCTTATGCTGCTGTTTTCGCCGGTTCAGGCTGCAGGTGGTGCAGAATCTTCCGGGCATCGGAAAGCCTCGGCACCTCCTGCACAATCGCCCGAAGCGTTTGGCTTTTCGTTTCCTTCAATACATACCTCCGGTCCAGTCCGCTCAGTCGCTCAAGAAAACCGTAGAAGAGTTGCTCGTGGAAATACGGATCGTTTTCCTGGGAGGGCATATATAGAAAAAGCCGCTTGTTCTTGAAAAGCACTCTGGGCAGGCGCAGCGTCTGACCGAGGAATTTCATTTCGGCCGCGGCGAACAGGTGATTCACCTCGGCGGGCAGGGCGCCGAAGCGATCTTGCATCTCATCGCGGATGGTTGCCAACGCCGAGGCGTCGGCGGCTTCACTGATGCGGCGGTAGATGTTCAGGCGTTCCACGTTGTTCGAGATGTAGTGCTCCGGGATGAAGGCGTCTTCTTCGATGTCCACCGCAGTTTCGGGGGCGCCCGGCGCCGTTTCGTTGTCCAGTACGTCCGGGAATTCTTCTTCCCGGAGTTCCAGCACGGCCTCTTCGAGAATCTTGTGGTAGGTTTCGAAGCCTACTTCCTCGATGAAGCCGCTTTGCTCGCCCCCGAGGAGATTCCCGGCTCCCCGGATGTCCAGGTCGCGCATGGCCAGATGGAAGCCGCTTCCCAGATCGGAGAACTCTTCGACGGCTTGCAGCCTGCGCCTCGCCTCGCGCGTAAGCCCGTGGATAGACGAAACGAGCAGGTAACAGAAAGCCTTCCGGTCCGATCGCCCGACCCGCCCCCGTAACTGGTGCAATTCGGCGAGTCCGAACCGATCGGCCCGGTTGACGATGATGGTGTTGGCATTGGGTATGTCGAGGCCGTTCTCGATGATGCTGGTGCTCACGAGTACATCGAAACGCCCTGCGATAAAGTCTGTCATGACCCGCTCCAGCTCGCTCGATTTCATCTGCCCGTGGGCTGTCCGCATGCGTACATCCGGTACGATGAGGTGCAGACTGTCGGCCATTTCGTCCATATTGCAGATGTTGTTATGCAGGAAAAATACCTGCCCGCCCCGGCTGATTTCGTACAGGATCGCATCCCGGATGAGATTCTTGTCGAAGGTGTGAATCTCGGTGTTGACGGGGCGCCGGTTCGGCGGCGGCGTGGTGACGAGCGACAAGTCGCGGGCGCCCAGCAGCGAGAACTGGAGCGTTCGGGGGATCGGGGTCGCCGTAAGGGTAAGCGTGTCCACTTCGGCGCGCAACTTCCGCAGGCGTTCCTTGACGGCTACCCCGAAGCGCTGTTCCTCATCGATAATGAGCAGCCCCAGGTCCTTGAATCGGATATCCTGCGATGTCAGGCGATGGGTGCCCACTACGATGTCGACAGTCCCTTCCGCGATCTTCCCGACGATCTGCTTTTGCACGGCGCCGGAACGGAAACGCGACATCATTTCCACTTTAACCGGGTACTTGTCCAGCCTTTTCGAGAAGGTTTCGAAATGTTGTGCGGCAAGGATGGTCGTGGGCACCAGCACGGCCACCTGCTTCCCGTCCTGCGCTGCCTTGAATGCTGCCCGCACAGCGACTTCCGTTTTGCCGAACCCGACATCTCCGCAGATGAGCCGGTCCATAGGCACCGGAGCTTCCATATCGCTTTTGACGGAATTCGTTGCGGTGGTCTGATCCGGCGTGTCTTCGTAACGGAACGAAGCTTCCATTTCCCGTTGCCAGACCGTGTCCGGGGAAAAGGCGACCCCGGCGGATTGCTTCCGCTTTGCGTAGAGCGCGATCAGGTCGCGGGCCATGTCCTTGACCTTGCGCTTGGTGCGGGATTTCGTACGTTCCCATTGCCCGGAACCGAGTTTGGTGAGCGTGGGCGGACGGCCATCCTTGCCCGAGTATTTGTGGAGTTTGTGGAGTGCGTTGACATTGACATACAGGACATCTTCGTCCCGAAAAAGCACTTTCACAGATTCCTGCTGTTTCTCGCGTACGGTAATGCGATGGAGCCCGGCGAACCGCCCGATGCCGTAATCCACATGGACCACGAAATCGCCGGGCGAGAGATTCTTGAGCGCTTGCAGGCTGAGACCTCCGTAGCGTTTTTTCTGGCCGCGCACGGAGGGGCGGTGGTACCGGTTGAATATCTGGTGATCCGTATAGACGGCAAGGCCGAGCGAAGGGATTTCGAACCCTTCGTGCAGCGATTCGATGGAGATGCGGACGCTTTGTTGCGCGGTTTCGTCGTCGAGCAGTTCGGACAGGCGGACTTCCTGTCCCCGGCTGTCGCAAAGGATGAACGTGCGGGCGCCCTGTTCGGCATTGGCCAGAATACGGGTGCGCAGCAGGCCGATGTTTCCGTTGAAATCCGGTTGCGGCGATGCGTCGAATTGGAGCGTTTCTTCCCCGGCGCCGGCGAACGAACCGAGCAGTACCCGGTTGTACCGGAGCAGGGATTGCTCGAAGAGTTCAGCGGAGAGATACCGCGTGGCGGGGGCGGGCGCCTCGTTGTCTTCGTCCAGTGTATGGCGCCAGGCTTTTGCAGCGGCATCGAACTGCTCGGCGGCCTTCTCTACAAGTCCTTCTTCGTCCGTTGTGACGAGGAGGGTTCGTTCGGGGAATTGTTCGAAGATAGAAGCGTGCGCGCTGTTGCCGGACAGGTCGTTCCCCATATTCGGGACGAGGCGGGCCACGGTCAGGCGGCTGACGGATCGTTGCGACCGGGGATCGAATTCCCGCAGGGATTCTATCTCGTCGCCGAAGAATTCAGCCCGGACCGGCCACGAGCCGGTAAACGGGTAGATGTCGAGGATGCCGCCCCGGAGCGCCATTTCTCCGGGCCGTTCCACAAACTCGACATGTTCGAAACCCAGCTCCACAAGGCGGTTTGCAAGGTCTTCGGGGGGAAATGCGGTCCCCGAAGCGATGGAAATCGTCCGATTTCGGACCGTTTCCGTCGCCGGGGCCATTTCCACGAGCGCCTCGGCACTGGTTACCACGAGGCCGCGGAATCCTTCGGTGATCTGCTGGAGCACATCGCCCCGGGCAATAAGCGGAGCCGGATCGTCCAGTTGTTCGGCGTCGTAGGGTTTGTGTCCGGTGGCCGGCAGCCGCACGGCGCCCTGGTCTTCCTCGACGAGTTGGGCGATGTCTCCAAAGGCCCAAGCCGCTATTTCTTCGTCCGGCGCTATATAGACGCAGAGGCTTTTCGACGCCTTTGCGGTTTCGTGGAGTTGTCCGAGCAGGAAAGACGAGACGGACCCTGCCAGTCCTTTCACCTGGAGGGTGGACGGCGCCCGGGGATCCATCCGTTTGCACCATGCGGACACCTTGTGGAAGGTGTCCGTGGAGGCCAGTTGCCTGCGGATCGAAGCAAGAGCCACGGGTCGAACGGATTTTGTGGAGAAAAGGCGCAGAGCCGCTGCCGCATGGGAGCGCTTGCGCACCGGGCGCGACGGAAAACGACGAAACGGGCCGGGAGGTTCAGAAGGGCGGGAAAATCCATGCAGCCATCCGTATCCATAAATACCTGCAATGTGTAAAAAAGTATTAAAAATGGAGTAAAAAAGGAGTAGAAATGGAGTAGAAATTACGCAAAACGACGATTTCGGGGATTAAAGGGGCACCGTATTGGCGGCGGTTGCGATGGGGAAGCGCGGAATTGGGGAAGCCCGGTACAGATTTAGTCATTCGTATAAATTTAGCCATTGATATCAATGAAACTAAAAGCTGCAGCCCGACGCCTCACGGCTCTCGGTGCTCGGTCGGTTTTACCCACGGACTGCCAGGACTTCTGGACCTGCCGGAACCCGTCGGGACTGAAACACCCCTGTCCGCCCTGGCCCACACCTCTGCCAGCATGGCGTAGGCCTCACGCGCCGCGACCTCGTCGCCCAGAGCCATGGCGGTGCCGGCCAGGCCCAGCAGCGATTGGGTGCGTTTCGGAGTACGGGCGAGCTGCTCCTCCCAGGCGGCCCGCGCGTCGGAGTGGCGGCCAAGCGCGACGAGCTCGGTCGCGAGAAGTTCGTGGGGCGGCATGAGTGTCGCCGGGGGGCCGAACTCGTACGGCAGAGACTCTTCGAGCCGGGCTGCCTCTTCCAGCACCGCGATCCCGGCGTCCGTGTCGCCCGTGGCCAGAGCGATCATCCCGTCCAGCTCGTGGAGAAGGATGCCCCGTCGCGGGTCGCGCTCGTCGTCGGGCGTACCGTAGCGGGACCGGAGCCGCACGGCGCCGTCCAGGTCGCCGGTCCGGAGCGCGGCAAGCGCGTCGACGAAGTCGTATGGCAGCGCCAAATCCGGGAACGCCTCCAGGTCAGCGGTCAACTCTCCTGCCCCCGCCCAGTCCCCCGCGTCGATCACCGCGCGCGCCCGCATGTTCACGAAGTAGTCCGCCTCTGCCCGGCTCGGGTCGTCGGCCATGCGTTCCCGGCACGCCTCCATCCCGGCGGCCGCGTCCTTCAACCGTCCCAATTGCAGGTGACCGTAGTGCAGCCACGAAGTATAGTGCCCGCACACGTTTGTCCGCCGCCCCTTCCGCTCCAGCCCCGCGTTCTGTACGTCCCGGGCGCGCACGTTCGCGATCACCACATCGTCCCAGAGCCCCATGGCCACGAAGATGTGCGAGGTCATGTGCTGCGCGTGGTGGGCGTCCGGCGCGATCTCCGAGTACGCGTGCGCGGCCGCCAGCCCAAGCGGCGCGTGGATGGGGTCGTCGAAGGCGTGGATGATGTAGTGTGCGGCGCCGGGGTGCATCGGGTTGGCCTCGAAGACCCGCTGCGCCACGGCGGCGGCCTTCATGTAGATCCGAAAGTCGCGGCCGTTGTGTGCGGTGCCGAGCAGCGAGAGGGCATAGAGGGCGGCCGCGTCAAGGTCGCCCGGGTACTTCTCAGCGAGTCGCCGCATGGCGTCCCGGTAGCGGAAGTCGCGGTCCTGCTTGGGGCCGTCGCTGTAGAGGACCTCGACGGTCTCGAACCAGTCCCGTTCGCGTTCGGTCGGAACCCGTGCGAGGCGCTCGGCGGTGGTGGGCGCGTACTCCTTCAGGATGGCCAGCGCCGCGTCGCGGTCCTGCCGCATCCAGATCGGGTGATTGTGGGTCTGGGCCTCGCCCCAATACGCCATTGCGAAGCCCGGATCGATCTCGCGGGCTCTCCGGAATTGGGTTGCGGCGTCCTCGTACTCGAAGTTGTGGAGTAACAGGAGACCAGCCTCGAAGTACGGCTGCGCTTCGGCGGCTCCCGAGGTCGGGAAGGTGACCGATCCGAAGTTCTGGGCGGCGCTCCTCACGGGGCTGAGCATGAGAAGCGCTACCACGGTGGTGAGCGCCGGGATCGTGGCCGCCGGGAACCGCCTTTGTTTTTTCATCTTCAGCTTTCCTTGCTGTTCGTTTGGGGCCAACTTAAGGCATATCCCAATGTTCCCCCAGTCCCATCCTGCCGCCAGTCGAGACCATCCCATCCCGATGCGTACGCGCGGACCGCGCCGGCTCTCCGACCGACACGGACCCGATTGTGAATTCCTTCACAAGTACCGGATCGACTTCCAGCAACTGCCCTTCCAGATCTACGAAGCGATCAAGAAGCTGGAAGGATGATTCTGAAGGACTACCAGAAGCGGTGGATTTGATCCACGATTGGCCCCAGCCGCTTGAGTATCCCCACCACATTGTCCATCGGCTGCAGGAGAACATGGAACGCTTGAGGATGCCCGGCGGTATCCGTGTTTCACGAAATCTTTTCCTCGCAAAACACACCAACCCATGAAGCGATCGGCTGTACGCATTGCCGTCCTGGCGATTTTGCTCGCCATGTTGCCCTCCGCGGCGCAGGGACAAATATGGGAAGGGACGACAGGCGGTTCGATAAACGATCATGATCAACGGGAAGAAGCCCAGAGGAAAAAGCTAAGAGCGACCCGTCCGGGGACATTCGCCGCCCTGGCGCGGGCGGCCCGTAACGATTCCCGGAATGCAGCGGAATATGACGCATTGGCGGTGCAGGCGCGGGCGTTGGCGTCGGAGGCGTTGCAACACGCGGAAAAAGCGCGAAGATTGGCGGTGGAGGCATCCTATATGGCACGGATTGAAACCCCGGACAGGTGGTGGGAGATCGTGGAAGCACAGGAACGCGCAGTGGAAATATGGGAGCAGGAAGCAGCGCTATGGAAACAGGAGGCGAAGGCATGGAATCACGCTGCAGAGGGCGGCGCCATGATTCACGGAGAGCTACGCCTGTGTCCGCTTGCGAGTCCGCCCGGACTCGACTGGAATCCAAACCGGTCAGAGTCATGCAGGAAGGTGGCTATACGGTAGCATAGCCTGCGCCGCAAACGATGAACATCTCCCACAAGTCGCCGCGTTCTGAAAAAAGCACACTGGAGGAGCGCTTTTTCCTGAGCGGACCGGGCAGGCGGCTGGCCGAACTGATCCGGGCTGTGCGTATCTTCCTCGAGTTTCTCCGGGGCTTTCGCAAGCTGCATTTTGTCGGGCCTTGCGTGACGGTTTTCGGCTCGGCCCGTTTTCCGGAAGATCACGTCTATTACGAGCTGGCTCGACAGGTAGGTGGCGAACTGGCCGCCGCAGGGTTCACTGTGATGACCGGAGGAGGGCCCGGTATTATGGAGGCCGCCAACCGCGGAGCCCGGGAGGCAGGCGGACGCAGTATCGGCTGCAACATCGAGCTTCCCGAAGAGCAGGACCCCAACCCGTATCTGGACCAGTGGGTGGAGTTCAACCACTTCTTTGTCCGCAAGGTGATGCTGGTCAAATACTCCTATGCCTTCGTGGTGCTGCCGGGTGGTTTTGGCACCCTGGATGAGATATTTGAAACGCTTACGCTGGTACAGACGGGGAAGATACTGGATTTACCGGTCGTCGTGATGGGCGCCGAGTACTGGGCGGAGATGATCGACTTCGTTTCTCACACCATGGTTCGAGAAGGAACGATCAGTCCGGAGGACGCCGATCGATGGGTGATTACCGACTCCCCTGAGGAAGCCGTCTCCACCATTGTCAAGGCGGCCAACACGCGATTCCACCTCAATCTGAAACCCCAGTGGATTCTGGGCGAATCCGGGCGGCTTCCTCGACGCGAAGCCCCTCGTTAACGATGCGGCAAACCAGAATCTCTCGACCCTTCGGCGTCAATCGGGCATTTTTGTGTATCTTCATTTGGGTCTCTCCCTGGTTTTCGGTGCGGCTGTCCATGATAAATTCGGACGTCAGGATCTAATGAACAACCTGTTGAGAGATCACAGCTAGTAGGCATCGGACTCAAGCTCTTGCTGCAGCCCACCGACACGCAGGTGCTTCTCCAGACCCGCTCCGACCCGCACCAATGAATTCCAACCGAAGCAACCACGCCGAACCCCGTGGACCGATCGCCTACATGGCGGGCAACGGCGTCGCGTCCAACCTGCTGATGCTCGGCATCCTCGCGGTGGGTCTCGTGTCGCTGACCGGTCTCGAGCAGGAAGCGTGGCCCACGGTGCCCTTCAATCAGTTCGAGATCTCGGTGCCGTTCCCCGGCGCAACGCCCGAGGAGGTGGAGGAGGCCATCGTCGTCAAGATCGAGGATGAGGTCCGGGGACTGGCCGACGTGAAGACGGTCAGGTCCGTAGCGGCCCCGGGGATGGCGTCCGTCAGGGTCGAAGTCAACTCGGGTACGGACATGGGCGCCAAGAAGGACGAAATCGAGTCGGCGGTGGGGCGGATTCAGACGTTCCCGGGCGGCGCCGAGCGGCCCCAGATCCGGGAGATGACGAACGCGCAGAGCATGATGCGTCTCGTCCTCTACGGCGACGTTCCCGAGCGTTCGCTGAAGGAGCTCGCCTACCGGATCGAGGACGATCTCGCAGCGCTCCCGAACGTGTCCCTGGTCGAGACCAGCGGGGTGCGCAACTACGAGATCTCGATCGAAGTGCCGCTCCAGCGGCTGCGGGCCCTTGGGCTCACCCTGACTGATGTCGCCAATACGATTCGCCGCGGTTCCCTGGACCTGTCCGCGGGCAGCATCAATACCGAGCGGTCCCAGGTGCGGATTCGGACCCTCGGC
This sequence comes from Rhodothermales bacterium, assembly GCA_965117025.1. Classification (GTDB taxonomy): domain Bacteria; phylum Bacteroidota; class Rhodothermia; order Rhodothermales; family VXPQ01; genus VXPQ01. The sequence goes on along the minus strand of OZ220746.1, from coordinate 1,641,070 downwards.
AAGAGCTACGAGCAGCAGGATTTCGAGGACATCGTAGTCCTCGGCCGCAACGACGGCACGGTGGTGCGCCTGGGTGACATTGCCGAGGTCCGCGACGGCTTCGAGGACTCGGGTTTGCTCGTGCGGCACCAGGGCCACCCTGCCGTCTTCGTCGAGGTTTCGCAAGCCGACGGCGAGAGGGTGATGGATGTGGCGCGCGCCGTTCGGGACCACGTCGCGAACGAGGTAGTCCCCTCGCTCCCGGCTGGCGTGGGCATCAGCATCTGGAACGACGACTCTTCGGTCTTCACGGAACGCGCCCTCCTTCTTCTCAAGAACGGAGCCTTGGGGCTGTTGCTGGTCCTCCTCGCGCTTGGTCTGTTTCTCCAACTTCGGCTGGCGTTCTGGGTCGCCGTCGGCCTCGGCGTTTCCGCAATCGGCGCCTTGACCGCCATGATGCTGTTCGAGATCCCGCTCCATGAGGTGTCGCTTTTCGCTTTCGTGCTCGCCATCGGCATCGTCGTGGACGATGCGATCGTGGTGTCCGAGCACATCCACCTGGAACGAAGGCGCGGCACGCCGGGGCTCGCGGCGGCGATCCGCGGGGCGCGACGCATCAAGACGCCGCTGATCTTCGCGGTGCTGACGACGATCGCGGCGTTCCTTCCGCTGCTCTTCATCCCCGCGGGGTTCGGAGAGGTGTGGAAGGCGCTGCCGATCGTCGCCATCGCCACGCTGCTCTTTTCGCTGGTCGAATCGCTGCTCGTGCTGCCCAACCATCTATCCCATCATCTGCACGGCCCGGATTGGGCGCCCGGTACGGGGATTGAACGATTCGTCGCCCGGATCCAGACTCGGGTCGATTCCGGGTTGCACCGCTTTGTCCAGGGGCCGCTGGATCGCGGAATCCAGTTTGCGACGGACTGGCCCTGGGTGACGGTTTCGGGGGCCGTGGCGCTGCTCGTCCTGAGCGTTTCCCTGCTTCCGGCCGGCATCGTTCCGACCACCTTCGCAACCAAGGTCGAAGGCGACTTCGCGATCGCCACCCTCGAGATGCCGGACGGAACGACCGCGCCGCAGACGTACGCAGTGGCGCAACAGCTGGAAGCGGCCGGTCGCCGGGCCGTGGAGCGGCTTTCCGAAAGCCGGCCCGCCGACGCGCCTCCGCTGTTGTCCGGCGTTACGGTCGTCGTCGGTCAGCGGTCGCGGCTCGAAACCGGAGGGCTCAATCCCTCGCCCACCCTGAACCCGGAAGCCAATGTCGCCACCATCGAGTTCAAGCTCCTGAGCGCGCAGGAGCGGCGCATCACTTCGGGAGACGTCGTGCAGGCGTGGCGCGAGGAGGTGGGCGACCTGCCGCAGGCGCGCGCGGTCACCTTCATCAGCGAGATCTACACCCTGGGCAACCCGGTCGAGGCTGCGCTCTCCCATCCAGACCCGGAACGCCTGATCGCGATCGCAGATTCCACCGTCGCCGACCTCGGCGGAGTCGGAGGCGTCTTCGACCTACGCTCGGACCACACCCCCGGTATCCCGGAAGTTCAGGTGGGACTGCTTCCCGAAGCACGTACCCTCGGCCTCACGCTTGATGATCTTGCCTGGCAGACGCGAGCGGCCTTCTTTGGCGTCGAGGCCGTGCGGGTGCAGCGGGGACGTGACGAGGTGCGGGTTTACGTGCGGCTACCCGAGGAGCAGCGGAACGCAATTACCGACGTCGAGAGTTACCGGTTCCGCACACCAACCGGCGCCGACGTGCCGGTAAGCCGGGTGGCCGCGCTGAGTTCGGGGACGTCGCCGCCGTCCATCCGGCGCCAGGACGGCCAGCGCGTGGTCACGGTGAGCGCTGATGTGGATCCCGCTGTGATTTCCGCCGCGACCGCCAATGACATTCTGGAGAACACCATCCTCGCGGGGCTCATCGGCGAGAACCCCGAACTGACCTATACCTTCGGAGGGGAACAGCAGCAGCAACTCGACTCGCTGGGGGGTCTCTATCGCGGATTCGCGATCGCGCTGCTCCTGATCTTCGCGCTGCTGGCCATTCCCCTGCGCTCCTATACCAAACCGTTCATCGTCATGGCCATCATCCCGTTCGGGTTCATCGGCGTGATCCTGGGTCACTGGATGCTGGGGGTTGCCGTCAGCGCGGAGTCCTTCGTCGGGATCTTCGGGCTCGCCGGCGTGGTCGTCAACGACTCCCTGGTGATGATCGATTTCACCGACCAGAAGCTCCGGGACGGAATCCCGGTGCGAACCGCGATCATCGAGGGCGCGAAGGGACGTTTTCGCCCGATCATGCTGACTTCGCTGACGACCTTCCTCGGCTTCACCCCCCTGATTCTCGAGGACGCGATTCAGGCGCAGTTCTTTGTTCCCTTCTCCGCCTCGATCGGCTGCGGCATCCTCTTCACCACGGTGCTCATCATGTTTCTGGTGCCCGCGCTTTCCTCGATCCATCTGCGCCTCACGTCGGCCCGGCGAGAACTGGCCGCCGAAGGTTCCGGTTGACGGCCGTTCGAGCCGAAAGCCTCCAGGCGTCTCGGGGCCGCTGCTAACCCGAAAGAGGCCGGCGCGCCACGAAACAGTAGAGCGGCGTGAAGGTCCCCGTCTTGCCCCCCGCGACGTAAGCGTCCGCGGTCCGGTCCAGGAGGGCGACCACCTCCGCCGAGCCCTTCGGGAACACACCGAGAAATTCCGCCATCCTGGATCCCCACCTCACTGCCTTGCGGCCCATCGGAATCCGGCGGAACGCGCTGCCGGGCAGTCCGCGCCGGGTCTCCATAGGTTGATACCACGGCGTGACCGGACCGTGCTGGTCGCCGGCGAGGTCCGCACCCTCCAGAACTTCGAATCCCACGGTTTCGAGCGCCCGATTCACCTCCCCAAACGTCGCGATTTCCTTGAGCGCGATGCCGTGCATGAGGTCCCGCTTGATGGCGCGATGCCGATCGTCACCGGGATCGAACATGTCGGTCATGCACATTTCCTGGCCCCAGAGGAGGGCTCCGGGTTTCAGGACCCGGTAGATTTCGGCGAACGCGCCGACCTTGTCGGCCGCATGGCAGGTCGATTCGATCGCGTAGCCACGGTCGAAGGTCTTGTCCGCGATGGTGCTCATGTCCATGAAGCTGGACACCAGGCAGTCGGTCATGTCATCAAGCCCCGCAGCGGCGTTCAGCCGCCTGGCGTTGTTGCACTGGACTTCACTGCTGTTGATCCCGACAACCCTGACACCGGCCTCGCGGGCGACGCGGCGCATCGGACCGCCGATCCCGCAGCCGATGTCAACTACCGTCATGCCCGGGCGCAGTTGGAGCTTGGAGATCATGAGTCGCTGGTGCCGGATCTTGGAGTCCTCCAGGCTCTCGTCAGGCAACAGCGGCGCGAAGTGCAGGGATTCTCCCCAACCCAGGACCATGAATTCGCTACAAAGGTCGTAGTACTCCTTGACGGTCCGCGTGTGGTCGTAGCCCGCTTCGGAATCCTCTTGGGATGCCCTGTCGGTCCATCCTTCGAAGTCCTGCACGCGGCGGGCGACGTTCGACCCGTCGAAAGCGGCCTTCAGCGCATTGGATAGTTCGCGGAGTTGTCTGGCGGGCTTCATAGCGGGTTTTCCAGTAGTTATAACCTTAAGTGTATCTCCGATTCCGGGGTTCGGGGGGATCTTCCACCTTTTTACCCAATAGGATTCGGCGTGTTGCCTCGGCAATGGTTAGCCCGCCGTATCGCGGATTCGCCGCAATCGTGCGTTCCGCTTCCTTGACGGTCTTCGGGATTTTTGGCTTTTTAGGCATTGGTTAGGGAACTATATAATTCCCATATTGAGCCGTCCCACCTTTTCCTGGCGCAAAAAGAGCATGCGAAATTCGATCACCATTATTGTATTTGCGGCGCTTGTTGCATGGTGCGTACCCGTTCAGGCACAGTCAACCAGGCAGTTATTGCTCGAAGGCAAGGAGATGCTGGCGGATGGAGCCAATCATGACGATCAGGACAAACTCCTAAAGGTCCGTGCGCTTTTCGAGCAAGCCATCGATGACGACAGTCTGGCCATATTCGCCCATTACTATGCCGCGTCGGCGGCAAGCGAATTGGCCAACATTCTGCATGCACTGGATGACTCGGACCACAATCGTAAAATCCTGGAATACGTCAACTACGCCATTGACCATCTTGAGGCCGCGACCGATCGGGACGAAACTTTTGCCGAAGGCTGGTTAATGCTTTCCGCTGCATACGGCCAGAAGATGACGGTGCGACCCTTGCAAGCCGTAACCCTGGGACGCAAGTTCAACAGGGCTATGTCCAGGGCCCGGGAACTCGCACCCGATAATCCGAGGGTTGTGTTATTGAGGGCTATCACTGCCTATAATCTCCCGCGCATTGTGGGAGGGAACAAGGATCGCGCACTCGAGGGGCTGTACAGAGCAGCTCGCCTCTTCGAGGAAGAAGTGGTGGAAGACCCTGTGTTGCCGTCATGGGGTCACGAGGATACGTATGCGCGGCTCGGGATTGTCTTTATGGACCGGGGCGATCTGGAGGAGGCCCGGACGGCGTTCGAGCGGGCGCTTGAAATAAATCCCGAGTTCGGATGGGTGAAGCACTCGCTGCTGCCGTCCCTCGAAGAGATGGAGGCTGGGGAGCGTAACTGAATCCGCAGCGGAGTTCGGTTGGGGGGCGGCTGTTCAGGTCTTAAGGCAGCTTACCTTTCAATGGCGGCTAACTCCTTTTGAACCGTAGCACGGTTGTCCCGGAACATGCGGGTGCTCAAACTCCGTGGCGTGTCGGCGTTTTGATGCATCCTTGCGGCGCACAAGTCGTTCAATCCATCTCTGCGTCAATCCCGGAAGCAATCAGGGGCTGGAAACGTTTGGGAATTGATTGCCCGAAAGAAAAACGCGAGGAAGACGGCCTCTAGTTGGATGGGACCTATGAATTACACCGAAGAAACAGTCAGGCGCCAGCTCCGTCTCGGAGAGGACAGTCGCCAGGAATTCAAGCAAATCGCGCTCGCCGGCGCCCGTCTGGAAAGTCCTAAGCGGGATGACTTGGCTGACGAGATTGCAGCGTTCGCCAACGCCAGGGGCGGCGTGTTGTTCTGCGGCGTCACCGATCAGGGCGATGCGCAGGGCCTGTCTCAGGACGAGATCGTCAGGTTGGACTCCATAGTCGTTGAAGTCTCTTCCGATGCCATTGAGCCGCCCGTCCGCATTCGCACTTACCATGTGGAACTGGATGGGAAGTTCCTGCTGGCGGTGGAAGTCCCACAGGGCGAGTCGCAGCACGACAGCCCGGGCGGGAGCTATATTCGGGTGGGTGGTTCAAAGCGTAGAATGAATAGCGACGAGCGGCTTCGCCTGGCGCAGAGGCGCGCCCAGAGCCGCTACCTATGGTTCGACAGGCAGATCGTTCCTCAGACTGGCTTCGAAACCCTCAACGAGCGCTTGTGGGAACCGTTACTCAGTGTTGCGGGAGCGACCGATCCTCAGCGTGCGCTGAGGAATCTTCGCCTTCTGGCGGCCGATGAGGCCGATGTGCATCAGGCCACAGTCGCCGGCGTACTGCTCTGCGCCAACCGGCCCGAGGAATGGTTGCCGCAAGCCATGATCGCGGCGACCTGCTACAGGGGCAAAGACCGCGCTTCCGGCCAGCTGGACGCACAGGAGATAGGAGGGCCGCTTCCCGTTCAGATCGCCGACGCTGTGAAGTTCGTGGTCCGCAACATGCGCGTTGCGGCGCGCAAGACTCCTTTGCGAGAAGATGCGTCCCAGTACAGCAAAGCCGCGGTGTTCGAGGCGGTGGTCAACGCGGTTGTGCACCGTGACTATTCCATGGCCTCGCGGCGAATCAGACTGTCTATGTTCAAGGATCGGCTGGAGATTGACTCGCCCGGTCAACTTCCCAACGGGATGACCATAGAAAGCATGGATTCGAGCCAGGCCACGCGCAACGAGGTGCTTGCTTCCGTGTTTGCGCGAATTCCTGTCGGCAAAATCCCGGGGTCCGGGCATCGGGGGTACATGATGGAGCGCCGGGGGGACGGCGTCTCGATTATCTTCAAGGAGACCCGTGAGACCGCTGGCGTTGCCCCAGAGTACAGAGTCGTCGATCAGTCGAGTCTGGTTCTGTCTATCCCGGCCGCCAGGCTCGAACTTACGCCGTCGGACGCTACGGTTACGGCGCACTCGGAGGGCGAACCGTTGGCGGGCGTCGATGTCCTTGCTCTCTTTCCGAACAAGACCTGGCAGCGAGCGACAACCGACGAATCAGGCGAAGCGCACTTCGATCTGTACGCTACGCACCTGCCGATGACGGTTTATGCGGCCGTGCCTGGGTACGCCGCCGGGCTGGCGCGGGAATGGACACCGCGCCAGGGGGGGCTGTTGCTCGAACTGGCCCCTCTCCCGACCGGAGGCGCGGTCCTTTTTCCAACAGCCACCGGGCATGTCCCCGGGCTTCGCGGAAGATTGAATCCGATACGCGATACCTCCGACCGGACCTATCTGTACGCAGACAACATCGCCATTGAGCAGGGGCGGCAGCAGCCGGTTCCCTTCCGGCTCGGCAAGCCAATGAGACTTACGGACGCATTCGGCGTCGAAATGTCGGTAGCCATCGTTGACATTTTTGGACGGTCCGCCTTGCTGGAGTACAAACCTTTCGAACGAAAAACCGGCGACTGAACCGGCGGGTTTACACAGTCAGGCAACTTGCGAGGCAGTGGTCACGGGGTCAAGGGAGACGGCTTGGGGTCTTTATCCCCTTGCGCCAGCCCGTAATTTGGCATTTCGTAATCTTATTATCCCGTACCATCCATTTGGCGCCGGATATAACTTGCCAAAAGAGGTATCGCGAAGGAGTATCGACCATATCTGTTCTTAAAGACCATGCCACGAGCACTGAGCGTCGATAGCATCTGATTTACATGACTGCTGCTGAATGGCTTGTCAAGCATGGTATTGGATTTTCCCACTACTTCCTGTACAGAAAATTCGTCGTCGCTGCTATCCAACTGGGCGATGACGAACATCAGTTCCCGCTGCCGGTCCGTTACCCGGCTCCATCTTCCGGCAAAGAAATCCGTATCCAGCTTCTGTGTGATCTCTGAGGTGGGCACGGAAGCGTCCTCGCCCCTGTCCATGCGCTGGATAAACGCATCGTACACTTCCTTACAAATAAACTGGATGAAGTATGGATAACCACCGGACATTTTCACGATCGTGTCTACGGAGGTATCGCCCAGTTGCACCGCCCCTTTCGTATTGGCGATAGGCCGCTGAATCGCTTCGCGGCTATCGTCTTCCGAAAGACGATCAAGAAAAACCACACGAAACATGCGTTCGGAAAACGTCCGCGACGCCACGAGCGACGGAAAGAGCGTGGGCAGTCCCGTCAATACGAGCATCAGAGGAAGTTCTTTCCTTTGTATAGACTGGAATGTATCCAGAAGAAGCGAGAGCGGGAATTGCTCCTTGTCGGCATGATCGGCAAGGTTTTGGGCTTCGTCATAGGCAAAAACAATTCCGCGTATTTCTGTGTTCGCCAGTGCTGTCCACGCTGTTTCGAGCACAGTTTTGATTTTGTCGAGTGCAAGCCCTGGCGTTTGCGCATATATCTGCATCAGGGTCCGGTAGTCAAGCCGGTTCTCCACTGTTGTTGCGTTTGCGCCGAATCCCAAAGGTTGAATCTGCCTCGCAGACATCACCACAGAGGAAGTTACAAGCGACAGGTCGGTGCATAGCCGAGTGGCCATATGTTCTTCCCGCAGACTGGCGGTTTCGGTTAGATCGGCCCCAACCCATAGCCATCCGCGATCAAGTGCAAGAGGCTTCAGGGTTTCAAGCAACACCGTTTTTCCAACCCCTCGCAGGCCGGTAAGCACCATGTTTTCAAGGATGATCTCCTGTTCGAGTAACCGACCGAATGCCTGTTTCTCCGTTTCTCGTCCTGCAAGGTAAGGGGGCTGATGGCCGGCTCCCGGTCGGAAAGGATTGGAAAACTTGCCCGAATGAGCGTTCATAGAGCATCACCGTACTTTTACACTTGTCAAGATAGATGTATTAATTTATAAAAAATTATAATTTTATGCAATCATATAACAACTTATTGATCTTTTTACGCTTTCAAGTGATCAAGTCAGCGCGCCGCAGGCGCTTCCGGTCTGTTTCCCCGGGAAATCGTCCCATTTGGTCTAATACCCCGAAGCGTCTCAGTGCCATGAAAATCCTCCCGACCTGCGGGGTCGGCCCGGTTTCCTGGATGTTCCGGAATCGGCTCATCGATTGGACTCCATTACGCCGTGCTCCCAAAGCACACTGATTGCACGGTTCACGCTGCCGGCGCTCAGGCCGGCGTCATGTTGGATGGCTCGAATGCTGCCGAGCGTCATTAGGGGCTTGACAACCGAACGCCCGACGACGTATTCTGCAAACGAAAATTGCGGCCCATAGCGGCATAACCCGAAGCGACAGTATCCTTAAAAACCGCAAAAAAACTGTCCGGTTTTTCGGACCATTTCTGTAAGCTTCCTTAATAACCTAGGTGAAATCATGCAAAAACAAAGAAGAAGGATATATAATCGTATTCTTCCAGAAATTAACCGATATCTAAAATGGATTGCAGGATATTACAGAAATCGCAATTATACTAAAGTACTGGAAACAGGCATGAGATTAAGGCAGCAGTTTCGTGAAGCGCGAAGGCTGATTGATGAAATGGAAGAGGCTGTGCAGGAGATCGAAAACGATTGTTTGGCCAAACTAAAACGCACAAATCCATAACTCTGAGGCCTTGACATATTGCCTAACAGGACTTGGAATCAGTCTGGATAGAATGTTCCTCCACCCAGAAGTCGCCACCCGCTGAGCCACTCACAATAGTAGACCTTTGCGGGTTGCTTCTTTTGGTTCGCTACCCCTATCGCCGTCGTAATGGCAGAGTCGTAATGGTACGTCCATACTTTATAGTCCGCTCCGCAAACAATCTTATAGAACCACATGGAATTGTCCCGTTAAGTATCATGCACATGAGCCGTTTGCCACAGTTTTGTGTATAATATAGCAGAATTCGACTCAGCACACTAAACCATAACTTATCACTCCACGCATTAATTATAAGTACATTAAAAATAATAACTTATAAAAAATCACCTCTGATGTTTCACGTGAAACATCATCCCAATTCCCCAATCGCTGCCCGCACAAAACCTCCTGCTTTCTCAAGCCGATCGGCTGCTTCCTCTGCATCCACTCCGGCAAGATGCATAACCAGCGCCGTCTTTACATGCCCCCCGGCGCGATCCAGTAATTCCGCAGCTTCGGCATAGGACACGCCCGTTACCGTCATTACGGTGCGTTTCGACCGCTCGACCAGCTTCGCGTTCGTCATCTGAAGATCCACCATCATATTCTCGTACACTTTGCCGAGGCGAATCATCGAGGCGGTCGTGAGCATATTGAGCACCAGTTTCTGCGCCGTTCCGGATTTCATGCGGGTCGAGCCCATGATTACTTCGGGGCCGACCACCGGGCAGATGGCCACATCCACCTCCAGATTGAAGTGCTGGCGTGGATTGCAGGTAACATAGATCGTTTTGCAGCCTATGGAGCGGGCATGCCGGATCGCGCCCACCACGAAAGGGGTTCGCCGGCTCGCCGCGATTCCGCACACGACATCGGGCGGCTGTACACCGGCCTCCATCAATGCATCGACGCCGTTGGACTCGAGGTCCTCGGCGCCTTCCTGCGAACGAAAAACCGCCGCAGGACCCCCCGCAATGATGCCCTGCACCATCTCGGGGTCGCTCCCGAAAGTAGGTGGGCACTCCGAAGCATCCACGATCCCAAGACGCCCGCTCGTTCCTGCACCCACATAAAACAGCCGCCCGCCCTGCTTGAAGGCGTCCACGATCAACTCAACGGCCTCTGCGATATACGGAATCTCCGTGCGAACGGCTTCGGGGACCTTCCGATCCTCTGCATGGATGATCTCCAGGATTTCGGGCACGGCCGCCAGATCGATATTCCGGGACCCGGGATTGCGCTGTTCCGTGGCCAGGTGCTCGAGTTCCGAGAAAAGGGGAGGCGGTTCGGTGTGTGGCATACGATCCGGTTGGAATTACAGGAGTTGGAGAGCAACGCGATACTTTGAGACGCAGATCCGTCGAGTGCTGTGCCCCCGAACGAAATCGGTACAGCCGACGTACATATGCTGCGATGTCATGAGCAGGCCATGTATCTCAAGTCGATTCGCCTTACGGATTTCCGCGTGCACGAGCGTACCGAGTGTACGTTTGCCCCATCGGTGAATCTCCTGTATGGTCCCAATGGGGCGGGAAAGACGAATGTGCTGGATGCAATTCATTATGCCTGCCTGTCAAAAGGCTTCGTCACGTCAGGCGACCGGTATATTGTACGGCGCGGCGCGAAGCATACCGAAGTGGAAGGCTTGTTCGAGAGTGATAGCGGCCGGGACCGGCGTGTGCGCATGGCGTATGTACCGGGAGAGGGGAAGCGGATGTTCGTCAACGGAGTTCCACAGGAACGGGTGTCCTCCATGGTAGGGCAATTGCCGGTGGTCGCGTGCGCTCCGCAGGATTACGCCCTGACCTCCGGGGGGCCTGATAATCGCCGCCGCTTCCTGGACAATCTCCTTTGTCAGGCTACCCCGTTGTATCTCGACGCCCTGCTCAGGTTTCGGCGGGTGCTGAAGCAGCGCAACCGCTACCTCGCCGGCATGAAAGGAGGCGAGCCTATCGATACGCCGGCCATGCTTGCCTCCTGGGACGAACAACTGGTAGTATTCGGAAGCCAGGTTGTGCAGGCCCGGCAGGGATTTACGGATGCGTTTGCGGATTACCTTCATCACGCCTATAAGGCCATCGAGTCCGTGGCGGAAAAGCCGACCATGGAGTACCACGCCAATCTACGCCTTTCCGCGCCAGCGCCTCTTGAAACGATCCAGGCAGTCTACCGGGACAAACTGGCCGCCGTTTTCGAGGACGAATGCCGCCGGGGAACCACGCTCGCCGGGCCGCACCTCGACGATCTGGCGTTTCGTCTGGATGATATGCTGGTTCGCCGGTATGCTTCGCAAGGGCAGCACCGCACGTTCGGCATGGCCTTGAAACTGGCCATGTACGCTTTTCTGCAGGAACGCACCGGGGAGCGGCCTATCCTGCTCCTCGACGACGTATTTGAACACCTGGATGCTTCCCGGTCGGAAGCCTTTCTCGATCTGCTTCAATCCGACCGCATTGGACAAACGATCATTTCCGCCACGGATCGGCGACGTTTCGACGAACTCATTCCTTTCGACGAGGGGCAAAATCAGGCGCTTTTCGTCGAAGGTGGTCAGGTGCACTTTCCGGCGTCTACCGAACCGGGCGCGTAGTTGCTTCCGCAAAGCCGCCGGAGGATATGCGCCTCAAATGTTTCACGTGAAACATTTGGATATCAACCGTGTCACAAAGCACAGAAAAATTTTGCGTAAATCATTTATTACCAAGAACTTACCCCTATTTTTCGGCATGGGCCATTTGTTCCTGATTCGCTTCGGACGCTGCACCATTTTTCTCCACATTGTCTTCAGAGGGAGGAACGATGGTTGCCTCACCCCCAACGGCCAGGCGCCCTTCATAGTAGACGTATACCCGGCTTCTGACGTGTTTCCGTTTCTCGATCTTTTCGCTGATCTTGATTTCGACCGTGATTTCAGACCCTACGGGCACGGGGCGCAGAAAACGGCAGGAAATAGACGCGGCAATACAACCGTGGCCCGGGAAATCCCGCCCAAGCACCTTGGAAATGATGCCCAGAAGCAGGATGCCGTGTACGATCGGCCGCTCGAACTGCGTCGTGGCTGCGTATTCAGGGTCCACATGGATCGGATTGTCGTCCCCGGTCAGGTCCGCGAACGTCTGCACATCTTCTACAGACAGAAAGCGCGTGGTTGAAAAGGAATCGCCTATGTTTATCTTCTCATATGTATTCATTCTTCAGGTCGTTTTAGGCGGGCGTTTGTCGAACGCGTTTATTGCATATAAGTCTGTAATAAACGAACCCCCGGCGAAAATCGAAAGCCGACCATTCCCCACGAATACCCCCGCAATACGAAACTTCCTCAAAAAATTCTTATTTTCGCTGCGCCTTGTACGGGCTTTTTGCCCGGCATGCTCCCTGATCGCCGACGATCTGTGCCTTCATCTCCCCAAAGAGTTCTTCTTCTGGCGCCTTATTTTCTGCCCCGCCGCCGTGTAGGGTCCATGCGCCCATTCCGGTTTGCTATTCATCTGCGTGAATTCGGCTGGGAGCCGACGATTCTGACCATTGCATCGCCGGGGGCGCAACTTACCGATAAGGAGGCGCATCTTCTGAAGGGCATTCGTGTGCTGACCATTGCATCGCCCATAGACCGCACGTTCCGGTCCGAGAGTCAGTTGGGAGCACCGTCGGGAAAAGAGGGCAGGTCCCGCCAGGGTGCGCCGGCTTCGTGGATTGCTGCGCTGGATCGGCAGTTTCCCGTCGATACCTGGCTTCCTCTTTTTGTCGCAAAATTCGGGATGATGCTGCGGCAAGCGACCGAAGTCAATCCGCAGGTCGTATGGGCTACCGGCGATCCCTGGTCCGGACTGGTGGCGGGGCAGTGGTTGAGCAAGCGGCTCGGTGTCCCGTACATCGCGGATTTTCGCGATCCCTGGACCCTGTCCGAAGTGCGCACCAGAGAAAAATGGGCCTGGGTGAAACGGATCGACGGGAATGCGGAACGCCGGGTGGTGGCAGGAGCGGATGTGCTTATGTTTCAAACCCGGCAGGTAGCCGATGCATACCAGGAATGCTATGCCCGTCTTGATCCGGCGATGGTCGTCATTGGAAACAGTTTCGATCCCGATGTTTTCGACGATCCCATTGCTACAGAGGGAGGCGCCAATGGGGAAAATACCCTTTCGGATCGCTCGTCCATGTTGCGCATCGGCTTTTTCGGGCGTTTCCGCACCATGTCCCCTGCTACGCCCATCATGGATGCGTTGGCCGAACTTCAGAAGTGGCAGGCCGCTCTCGCCGAGCGTGTTTGCGTACATTCTTTCGGGCCGCTTTCCGAGGCCGACGCTGCACGAGCCCGCGCTCACGGGGTGGAAGAACGGTTTGTATGCGAGGATGCTGTTCCGCTCGAACGGGCGCTTTCCACGCTTCGCCGGTTCGATCTATTGCTTGTAAGCACCGATATGCGCCGCCGCCATATCATTCCCGCAAAAATCTTCGAGTATCTTGCGGTGGGACGCCCCATCCTCTCGCTCTCGCCGAATCCGGAAGTGGGGCAAATGCTCCAGCGCACCGGGACCGGGATACAGATACAGGACAAGGCAGCGGTGGCGCGCCTTTTGACGGATTGTATCCATGCCCGTGAGCTCGGACAGCCACTGCCCATTCCGTTCGATCCGAAACCGGAAGAAATCATGCGGCACGATGCGCGGGCAACCACGCGCGAATTCGTCCGCACGCTTGACGCCCTCACAGGCCGGTAGCCATGAACCTTCCCCTCATTCTGGAACGCTGGCGGGCGTTTGCAGGCACGGATGCCGGTAAGCGGCTGCTTCGTGTCCTGCGCCGTGTTTTCCTCGTGGCGATCGTCGCTGTACTGATCTACCAGATCTGGAAAATCGGGTGGGATCGTCTGCTCCATGCGCTTCCGTCCGAGCCGGCGTTCTATGTACTGTTGCTCGCCATGTATTTTCTGCTTCCGGTTACGGAGGCCATGATTTACGGGCGGATCTGGTCGATGCCTCCCTGGCAATGCGTCGCCGTGATGATTCGCAAACGGGTGCTGAACATGGATGTACTCGGCTACTCCGGTGAAGTGTACCTGTTTATGTGGGCGAAGGACCGTGTGCAGCGTGCGCGCAAGGCCGTAATGGGCGTCATCAAGGATAACCTGATCGTTTCCTCGGTCTCCTCTCTACTTTCCGCTTCGCTTCTTATAGGGGGAATGCTCCTTTCCGGTCATCTTGCCCTCGGCGAAGTCGTCGAAATCCCCGGTCCGTTGTATGTGGGCCTCGGCGTCCTGATCGCTGTGTTCATCGGTGTGCTCGTATACCGTTTCAGGCACGAGATTTTCTCGCTTTCCCGCCGCACGCTGGCCATCCTGACTACTGCGCATGTCTCCCGTTTTCTGGTGGGGTACGTGCTGCAGGTAGCCGCCTGGTGGGTGGTTCTTCCTGACGTTCCTTTCGAGACATGGGCTATTCTGCTCGTGGTCTTTGTCGTAATCAACAGAATCCCGTTCGTGCCCTCGAGCGATCTTGTATTCGTGAGCGCGGGGGCGAGCATTACCCCGTTTCTCGATGTGCCGGTGGCGGAGGTGGTCGGTATGTTACTGGTTCGCAGCGCCGTGGATCGTCTTCTCAGCCTGTGTTTCTTTGTGTCGAGTGTGTGGTGGGAGCGCCGCCGTGGGATACCCTCGGCGCCCGCACCCGATGCCGCCACGCTCGCGGATTGGTCAGGGAAAGACGAAACCGGGGAAGGTATCCCCGGGACCGATTGGTCATAAAAAATCGTTAATATGTAAAAATCGGTCTATTCAGGAACGCTTTTTGCCTCAAAAGACATTTCGCAATGCCCCGCGTTATCCCCGCAGGTATCCTGTACCCGGATGTGCCGTACAGAACAGGAAGGGACGGTCGGATATTCGGGACGAGCAGGTATAACATGCTGCGGCAGATATGAGCACGCTTTTTCCTATAGTCGGTCTGTTGCTGGTCTTTGGGGAGCCGACGTCATGCACCGCGCCTCCCGACACGACCGTCATACTGGAGAACTTCGAAGCGGAGGTCGAGGGCGGTCTACCTACCGCATGGCGCTTCTTTTCCCGTTCGAAACGCCGTTTTGAAGCGCTGGATCGGCTTATGGACGACGCGGGAAGGTTTGTTGTGATGCAGGAAGACGGGAATCTTTTTCTCCGCGCCCATACGGCGGGTACGGCCCGGCGCGTCTCGTTGCCGGGCGAAGCCTTCCACTGGGAGCTGCCGGAGTTGCCGTACCTGCAATGGGTGTGGCGCGCCCACCGTTTGCCCGAAGGCGCCCGCGAGGATCGGGTCAACGACTCCGGCGCGGCAGTCTATGTATCGTTTGCGAAAACCGACTGGCTGGGGCGTCCGCTCAGCATAAAGTACGTGTACAGCACGGCGTTACCCCGGGAATCCGTGATTTCGACGGGCAACGTGAAGATCATCGTGGTTTCCAGCGGCCTTGAGGAAACGGGCGAATGGGTGCAGGTCACGCGCAATGTGGTGGAGGATTATCGAAATATATTCGGCACAGCGCCGCCGAACACTCCGACGGCGATCACGCTATGGAGCGATTCGGACAATACGAACTCTGTGGCGGAGGTTGATTTCGACAACATTATGCTCACGAACCTCCCATGAGTCGTCTCTCCGACGCGTTGCACGTCTTTATCCGGTTGGTGGTCCGGCAGGCCTGGGCGGTGGCGCTTCTTGCTCTGGTTGTTTCCATAGCGGGCTTCTGGTTCGCCCGGCAACTTCGTATCGACACGGATTTTTCCAACCTCGTTCCGCGTGATTATCCGAGTGTGCAGGCGCTGGAAGCGCTGCGCGAAACCGTGGGAAGCGAGGCGACCGTGGACGTGGCGATTGTGAGTCCGTCGTTTGAAGCGAACAAGGCGTTTGCCGAGCAGTTGATTCCGCGTGCGCTGGCCCTTGCGCCGGGGCCGCAGGCCGAACCGTACCTGCGTCGGGTCGATTTCGAGAAGGACACGGCGTTTCTGGAGCAAAACGCGCTGTATTTCGCGACGTATGCGGAACTGGACAGTCTGGAGTCATACCTCCGTGACAAGATCCGCGATGCGAGACTGGAGGCCAATCCGTTTTTCTTCGATCTGGACGACGAAGAAGACGAATCCGAGGACGAGGCGGCATACGATCCGGAGCGGGACCTTGAGGAAGTGTATGATCATATTGTCGGCAAGCGCTATCCGGTCAACGAGGACAGTACGATCATGGCGCTCCGGTTCTATCCGAGCGGATCGCAGACCGACATCGGATTCATCGAGACGCTGTATGACGACCTGGATGCGCTGATCGCGGGGCTGACCCCGACCAAATATCACCCGGAAATGCAGGTGGTTCCGGCGGGACGCCTGTTGCGTCAGCTCGTGGAAGTGCGGGCAATCTCCGACGATGTGCTCAATTCCTTTGCGGCGGGCGTGACGGCTGTCTTGCTGCTGGTGGTGGGGTATTTTTTCTACAAGGGGTATACAGCCCGCGCAGGTCATCGATTTTCCCGGCGTGTACTGGTTGCGCAACTGGTGCGTATTCCGGCGCTGGCCTGCCTGATCGGGATACCCCTCCTTATGAGCCTTTCCTGGACGCTGGGTGTGGCCTGGTTCGCTTTCGGGATGCTCAATATGATGACGTCGACGCTTGGGCTTGTGCTGTTCGGTCTCGGTATCGACTACGGCATACATTTTTATGCCCGCTATACGGAAGAGCGCAGTCAGGGCCGTACGGTAGCAGATGCGGCGGAAAGCACATTCACCAGTACGGGAAAGGCTATCGCAGTGGGTGCTTTCACCACGGCCGCCGCGCTGTATGTGTTGACCGGTGCGGATTTCCGCGGCTTCAGCGAATTCGGTTTCATTGCGGGTACGGGTATTCTTTTTGCCGTAGGGGCCATGACGGTCGTAATGCCGGCGCTGCTGGTTCTTTTCGAGCGCTATCGCCTGCTCGATTTCGCGGCGGGCGCCGGGATACGGTCATCCATGCAGGGATATGGGAGAATTCCCGGCTCGCGGGGGCTGGTGCTGGGAAGCATAGGGCTGGTCATCGCCGCGCTCGCGTTCCTTCCGAGGGTGGGCTTTCAGTACGATTTCGGCGCGCTCGATCCCGTATATGAAGCCTACGACGCCAAAAGGAATCTCATTGGCGAAGTATATCCGTCGAGAGGTCGCAACCCGGCCTATGTACTGGTGGACGATCCGTCCGAAGCGCCCGCCGTCGAGGAGGCTATTGAACGACATGCGCAGACAGATACGCTGTCGCCCACGATCGATCGGGCGGAAACCCTTCAGGAGAGGTTTCCCATGGTCGATGGGGAACAGCAGTACAAGCTGACTCGCATTGCCGAAATCCGTGCGCTGCTTGCCGACCCGTTCCTGCAGGCCGACATGGACGAAGGGCTTGCGCGCGTCGAGCGTGCGGCGGGGACGGTCCAGCCGCTTGCGATCGAACAACTGCCTGAGACTATTCGCAACCGGTTCGTATCCAAAACCGGCGAACTGGGGGGCTTCGTCGTGATATATCCTTCGGTGGGGCTTGCCGACGGGCGGGCCTCGATGGCGTTCGCCGACGATGTGGGAAAGATCGTTACCGAAGACGGGAGCACGTACTACGCGGGTTCTCCGTCCATTGTCGCTGCGGATATGCTGCGGCTGATGCGCAGCGATGCGCCATGGATGATGGCAGGCGCTCTGATTATGGTCATCCTGCTCATGTGGATCAACTTCCGCGCGGTGCGGTGGGTCGCACTGGCTACGGCGCCGCTTGTGGTGGGGGTGTTATGGATGATTCTTGTCATAGAAATCATCGGCCTCCAGCTCAATTTCTATAACATGATCGTACTGCCCGCGATTCTGGGCATCGGCAACGATGCGGGCGTGCACCTGGTCCATCGCTACCGGGAGGAAGGACCCGGTTCCATCCGGCGCGTGCTCCGTTATACGGGGGAGCATATCGCCATGGGGTCCTTCACAACCATGATCGGATTTGCAGGATTGCTGCTGAGTTTTCATCCCGGCCTGCATTCGATCGGTGAGTTGGCCGTAGTGGGCATCGGAGCGACGCTGCTTGCAGCAATTCTCTTTCTGCCGGCAGCGTTACAATGGCTGGAAGACCGCCGTGCCCCCGCTATGGTCGATACGGGTGCATCATAGTGCTAACAGGCCCTTAGCTGCGCCGCTGCTTTCATGCGACAGCGCGCTGCCGGGAGGAGCAGGCCCTCAGGACGCGCAGGTACTTTTCCGCCGCTGCATTCCAGCCGAAGTGTTCCAGCACATGGCTTATCGTGCGCCGGCTGGTCTCTTCGAGCGTTTCCGGTTCGCGACGACACGCCAGAATGGCCTCGGAGAAGGCCTCGGCGTCCCCGGAGCGGACAAGCCGTCCGTTTTTCCCGTCCTCGATGACATCGGCGATGCCTTCAATGTCCGCAGCGATGGCGGGTAACCCGCACAACCCCGCCTCCAGCATAACTACGCCGAACCCTTCCATATCTCCCGGAACGGGCACATTCGGCATGATGAAGAGATCGGCGGCACGGTACATACCCTCCAGCTCCCTGTCGGACAAGCGCCCGAGGAGCCGCACGCGGTGCGCGACGCCGGACCGTTCGGCAGCGTGCAGAATGCGTTCTGCTTCCGGGCCTTCTCCGGCCAGCCAGTAATGCACATCTTCGGGGAGCCGGGGCAGGACCTGTTCAACGAACCATACGAACCCTTTTCGCTTTACCTGACGGCCCGCACTGCACAGGAGCAGGACGCGTTCGGGGTTTTTCCCGGTCGTGTCTTCGGGTGGTCCGAACCGCTCGAACAGCATGGTGCGCGCAGTAGCCCGGGACCAGTCCGATGCGAAGCGGTCCGGCGACACGCCGTTCGGCACGACATGCAGCTTTTCCGCCGCCAGCCCGCGTTCCAGGCAGGCTGCACCGGTGGCGCGGCTGACCGGGAATACGGCGTCAAGGGCAGCGAATATGCGTGGCACGAGCAACTGGTACGGGGGCGAGAGCAGGGTTGCGTCCCGGCCATGTACGATAGCTCCCGAGACCACGCCGTGCTTGCGAAGCGTTCTTTGTAACAGAGGTGCAAGCGATGCCGTCACCATTGAGGAAAAGAGCACGGCGTCTATTTTTCCCTGTTTCGCCGCTGCTGCGATTCTGAACAGGCTCGACCCGAGAAACAGACTCGTCCGGATGTGGGTCCAGCGCCAGGAAGTACGCAGGATGACGGGCTCGATGCTTGCATTGCATTCGAGCAATGCGTTGTGCAGGTCCGCCGCGACACGCTGCATGCCGCCGATGTTCGAGAGCGGGCGGTTCCTCGGAGGAAAGGAATGGGAAACGTACAGGATGCGCACAGGCGGCTACGGGATACAGCCTCAGGGCACCCGAATGGCCTGGGTGGTGGGTGCCTCGAGTCCGTTGCCGGCATAGCCGTCGCCCGCATAGCCGTCGCCGGACCACGGCGCCTCCGGATACAGAATTTCGTCGTAATAGCGTACCATGTGGGCCATGACCGTATTCCAGTCGTATTGGCGTGCGCAGTCCCGGGCCGCGGCGCCCATGCGGCGGCGTTCGGGTTCGTGCTGGATCAGATGCTGCACGGCCTGTACAAAGGCGCGGGTGTCGCCGGGAGCGGCCAGCAGGCCGGTTTTGCCATGTTCCACAAGAGTGCGGCTTCCTGTGGCGTCGGCGCACACCGTCGGCAGTCCGGAAGCCATGGCTTCGAGCGTAACGTTGCCGAATGTTTCCGTATCGCTGGGGAAGAGAAACACCTCCGAAGAGGCGTATGCGCGGGCGAGTTGCTTGTTTTCAAGCCGCCCGGTGAAGATGGTGCGAGGGAGCCGGTTGCGGAGTTCGTCCAGCACGGGCCCGTCTCCCACGATCATACTCCGGTGCTTTATGCCCCGCTGTTGCAGGTTTTTCACGACATCCGTAAAGATGTGCACGCCCTTTTCCCGGACAACTCGCCCGATAAAGCTTACGAGCACCTCGTCGTCTTCCACGCCGATCGAGCGGCGCCATCCCGTGTCGTAGTGCGCCGGATTGAAGCGATGCGTGTCGACGCCGCGCATCCAGAGGCGTATTCCCTGACTGATACCCCGGGAGTGCAATACCTCGGCCATGGACTGCGAGGGTACGTACACATGCCGGCACTGATTGTAAAAGTGCTGGAGGTATTTCCATGACTGGCTTTCCAGCCGGCCGAAACCGTAGTACTTGAGATACGAGGAAAAGTGCGTATGGTAGGAGGCCACCGCAGGAATGTTTTCTCTTCCGGCGAAGCGCAGGGCCTGATACCCCAGCAAGTCGGGAGTGGCAATGTGGAACAGGTGGGGCCGGAATGTCCGAAGCAGGGAGCGGGCGTTCGACGTGAGTCCCAGCGAGAGACGGTATTCGGATCGCTGCGGCACCGGCACCGAGGGAACAGGGGCCAGGATGCCGGCATGATCCACGGGCGGGTCGGTAATGGTCGGCGCAAAGATCAGTACTTCCGTATCGTGCGCTTCGAGGTAAGACACCAGCCGGTTCAAGGTGAGCGATACGCCGTCGGCGATGTGGTTGTATGCGCCCGTAAAGATCGCCACCCGACGCGGGGCCGGCGGCCCTACGCGGATGCGTTCCCGGTGTATCGTATACGTTTCGTACTGCATGGAGCCTGTGTACACGGCAATTGCCGGAGAACGCGCTGATCCCCGGAATTCCCCGCTGATTTAGATAAGCCGCAGGAAAACCCCGAAAAGTAACGCGCCTACGGCAGCATTTCTTTCAAAAACTTTCCAGTGTGGCTGTCCGGTATGGCGGCAATCTCTTCGGGCGTTCCTTCCGCTACCACGAATCCGCCGCGTCTTCCGCCTTCCGGCCCGAGATCGATTACCCAATCTGCGCACTTTATCACATCCATATTGTGTTCGATAAGGATAACGGAATGGCCCTCTTCGACGAGCGCGTTCAATGCCGCCACGAGTTTTCGGATGTCGTCGAAATGCAGGCCCGTGGTAGGTTCGTCCAGCATGTACAGCACGCGGTCCCGGGAGGGCTTTCCGAGGAAGGAGGCCAGTTTCAGCCGCTGCGATTCGCCCCCTGACAAGGTGTTGGAGGGTTGTCCCAGCGTCAGGTATCCAAGGCCGATATTCTGCAGCACCCGCAACTTGCCCATGATGGGCGCATGGTCCGCAAAGAAGTCGCCCGCCTCGTCGATGGTCATCCGGAGGATATCGGCCACATGTTTGCCCCGGTGCCGGATTTCGAGGGTTTCTTTTTTGTACCGGCTTCCCCGGCACGCCTGGCATTCGAGATACAGGTCCGCAAGGAATTGCATTTCGACCTTCACGATGCCTTCGCCCTGACAGGTTTCGCATCGTCCGCCGGGCACGTTGAACGAAAAATAGCCGGGCTTCAATCCCTGCATGCGGGCCTGGTGCGTGCCGGCCAGGATTTCCCGCACGTGATCGAACACTTTGGTGTAGGTGGCCGGATTGGAGCGGGGGGATTTCCCGATAGGGTTCTGATCGACCATTTCGATGCGGTCAACGAGTTGGTAACCGCGGATGATGTCGTGGGCCCCCACACCGCCCTCGACCCGGTAGCCTTTGAGGCGCATCAGGCCGTTGTACAGCGTCTGGTGCACCAGCGTCGATTTACCGGAGCCGCTGACTCCGGTCACGCAGGTGATCATATCCAGAGGAAACTGCACATCCAGGCGCTTCAGATTATGCTGTCTGGCATGCTCGACGTACAGGGCGTTTTCGTCGTAGACCGGTCTCCGCGTGGCGGGCACGGGAATCTGTTCCCGTCCGCTGAGGTAGGCTCCGGTCAGCGAGTCCGGGTCGCGCAACAGTGCATCGTAGCTGCCCTGGAAGATGACTTCCCCGCCGAGCCGGCCGGCGCCGGGTCCCAGGTCAACCACCTGATCCGCCCGTTTCATCATGGCCGCTTCATGTTCCACGACCAGCACGGTATTCCCGATGTCGCGCAGGTTTTCGAGGATGCGTATCAGCCGATCGTTATCCCGGGGGTGCAGTCCGATGGAAGGCTCGTCGAGTACATAGAGCGAACCGACCAGCGACGATCCCAGCGAGGTCGAAAGGTGAATGCGCTGGCTTTCGCCGCCCGAAAGCGTCTGCGAGAGGCGGTCCAGCGAGAGATAGTCGAGCCCCACATCGACGAGGTAGGTCAGCCGCTTGCGAATCTCTTCCAGCACGCGGCCGGCAATCTTTTCTTCGTGATCGGAGAGCGTCAGGCTCCTGAAGAAGTCGCGGGCGTCTTTCGTCGTCAGTTCGCATATTTCGCCGATATGCAGCCCTCCGACTTTCACGTACTGCGCTTCCCTGCGCACCCGGTACCTGTCGCATTCCGGGCACGGCATGTAGCCCCGAAACCGGGCGTGGAAGATCCGGTAATGCATCTTGTACTTCTTCCGCTCCAGAAATTCGAAGAAGCCCTGGATGCCGATGTAGTTGTCCCCCCCGTTCCACGCCAGGTCGCGCACCTCCTCCGGCAGTTCGCGCCAGGGCGTGTCGATGTCGATCCGGCGTTCGGCGGCGACCCGGACCAGGTCCCGGAGATACCGGCTCCAGCGTTCCGTGCGGAACGGGGCGATGGCGCCCTGCCGGATGGAAAGATTGCGATCGGGAATGATGAGATCTTCATCCAGGCCCGTGATCCGTCCGAACCCCTGACAGGCGGGGCATGCGCCCAACGGGCTGTTGAACGAGAACAGGAGCGGCGACGGTTCTTCGAAGCGCATCCCGTCGCGTTCGAAGAATTCGCTGAAGTGCAGGGTCTCTCCCCCGTGCATATGCACGACGCAGCGCCCGGCGCTTTCCCGGAACGCCTGCTCCGCCGAATCCGAGATACGCGAAAGGTTGTCTTCGTCTCCATGACGGACGGCCAGACGATCCACCAGCACAAGCAAGCGCTTGCGGGGATGTCCGGCGGCTTTTTCGGGGGTTTCCTCGTTCAGGTCGAGAATGCGTTCCTCGTTTCCGGCGTTTTTTTCTTTCCCGGAAGGGAGCAGCAGCAGCCGAAAAAATCCTCGCTGCCGCAGCGTGCACAGTTCCTTTTCGAGGGAGGTCTTTTTGTGATCGGGGATGGGAAAACACACATAGAACCGGGTCCGGTCTTCCGCGATGGCGTGCAGCCGCTCGGCCACGGACCGGGGAGCGTCCCGGGTTACTTCTTCGCCACTCACAGGAGAGATCGTGCGGCCGATGCGTGCAAAAAGCAGCCGGAGATGATCGTAGATTTCCGTCTGCGTAGCGATCGTCGAGCGGGGATTTTTCGACGTCGTTTTCTGCTCGATGGCGATGGCCGGCGCCAGCCCGGTGATCAGATCGACATCCGGCTTGTCCATGCGTTCGAGGAACTGCCGGGCGTAAGCGCTCAGGCTTTCGACATAGCGCCGCTGGCCCTCCGCGTAGATCGTGTCGAAAGCAAGCGAGGATTTCCCCGAGCCGGACGGTCCGGTGAAGACGATGATCTTGTTGCGCGGCAACTCCAGGTCAATCCCCTTCAGATTGTGTTGCCGGGCGCCGCGAATGACGATGGGCCGCCGGGAAGAGCGCGCCGAGCGGGATGCAGTGCCGCGGAGCGCGCCGGGTTGCGCCTTCGCAGGGATCGGTTTCCGGGTAGTCGCCATGCGTGCTAACAGACCCTAAGGAAAAAGGACAAACCTTGTCCAACGCATACGGCGCAGATAGGATGCAGGCGGAACGGAAGATTAAGGATACTCTGAGCTTTGCAATTTTGATCAGAGTATCCTTAAATGTGTGAAGGCGAGCCTCAGACGTCGTAGCCAAGGTTTGGTCGCAGTAGCCGTTCCGCTTCTGCAACCGGCAGCCTCTTCCGCCGGGCATAGTCCTCGACCTGATCCCTGCCGATCAACCCTACGTCGAAATAGCGCGCTTTCGGGTGCGAAAAGTACCACCCGCTGACGGAAGCGCCCGGCAGCATCGCCCAGGATTCGGTGAGTTCCACGCCGATCTCCCGCCGGACATCCAGCAGTTCCCAGAGTTTCTGTTTTTCGCTGTGTTCCGGACAGGCCGGGTAGCCCGGAGCGGGGCGAATGCCCCGGTACGATTCTGCGATCAGATCGGCGTTGTCCAGCGATTCCTTTGGCGCATAGCCCCAGAATTCGCGGCGCACCCGAAGATGCAGATATTCGGCGAAGGCCTCGGCCAGCCGGTCCGCCAGCGCCTGCAGCATGATAGCGCTGTAATCGTCGCCTGCCTGCTTGAAGGCGGCGGTCCGCTCCGAGGCGCCCAATCCTGCGGTGACGGCGAACGCTCCGATCCAGTCGTCGGCACCCTGCTCGACAGGCGCCACATAGTCCGATAAGGCGCGGTGCGGCCTGCCTTCGGGCAAGGCCCGCTGCGGGCGGAGCATCGAAAGACGCATCCGTTCGGTGCGCCGTGCTTCATCGGTAAAAACGATGATATCGTCGTCCTCTGTCGCTGCTGCCGGAAACAAACCGCATACGCCGCGTGCGAGAAGCCACCCTTCTTTTACGATGCGATCCAGCATGGCGCGTCCCGCGTCATAGAGCTCGCGCGCCGCCTCGCCTTTTACCGGATCCTGGAGGATGTCGGGGAACAGCCCCTGCATTTCCCAGGCCGAGAAAAAAGGCCGCCAGTCGATGTACTCGATGAGTTCGTCAAGCGGCTGTGGATCGATGGTGTGCACACCGGGTCGGTCCGGCCTCGGCGGGGAGTAGACATTCCAGTCTCCATCGAAACGGTTTGCACGGGCTGCGTCGAGGGTCAGGCTCGGCAGCCGGCGCTTCGGCTGCGCATGCCGCTTTCGCCGGGCGGCATGCTCGAGGCCCACCGACCTGACATAGTCGCTGCGCCGGTCCCCGACCAGTTCCTTCATCACCCCCACGGCGCGGGAAGCATCCTTCACGTACACGACCGGCCCGGCATACACCGGGTCGATCTTGACCGACGTATGAATCGGCGAGGTGGTGGCGCCGCCGATCAGCAGCGGCATACCGAACCCCTGCTTTTGCATTTCCCCGGCGACATGCACCATTTCGTCGAGCGAGGGGGTTATCAGCCCGGACAAGCCGATCATGTCCGCATGCTTTTCGCGGGCCGTGTCGAGGATGCGCTGGCAAGGCGTCATGACGCCAAGGTCCTCGACCGTGAACCCATTGCATTGCAGCACCACGCTGACGATGTTTTTGCCGATATCGTGCACATCGCCCTTGACCGTGGCCATCACCACCTTGCCGCGTCCGTGCGCGAGCGAAGCGGATTCGTCCCCGTGCATGAACGGCACCAGGTATTCCACGGCCTGTTTCATTACGCGCGCCGATTTGACAACTTGCGGGAGAAACATTTTTCCGGCGCCGAACAGGTCCCCTACCCGGTTCATGCCGTTCATCAGGGGCCCTTCGATCACATGCAGCGGGCGCTCTGCCGCCAGCCTTGCTTCCTCGACGTCGCTCAGGATATGTTCATCGAGGCCATGCACCAGCGCATGCTCCAGCCGGCCCTCGACAGGCAACTCGCGCCAGGCATCCACCACGGCGTGGCTCGTTTCGGGCGTTTTGCCCACGTGTTGCGCTATCTCCAGCAATCGTTCGGTGGCGTCGGGCCGCCGGTTCAGGATCGCGTCCTCGACGGCCTCGCGCAACGCGTCCGGGATGTCGTCGTACGCGATCAGGGAGCCTGCATTCAGGATCGCCATATCCAGTCCGGCGCGGGTCGCGTGATACAGGAATACGGCATGCATGGCGCGTCGCACCGGTCCATTGCCCCGAAAAGCGAAGGACACGTTGCTTACGCCGCCGCTCACCAGCGCGCCGGGGCAGGCAGCCTTGATGTGCGGGATGGCGTCGATAAACGAGCGGGCGTACTCGTTGTGCTCTTCGATCCCGGTGGCTATGGCCAGAATGTTGGGATCGAAAATAATGTCTTCGGGTGCGAAGCCGAGCCGCTCTACGAGCAGTGCGTAGCTGCGCGCGCATATTTCCACCCGGCGTTCGATGGTCGTTGCCTGTCCTTCTTCGTCGAACGCCATGACCACCAGCGCATGCCCCAGATCACGGATCGTCCGGGCCTGATGCAGAAAGGCATCCTCGCCTTCCTTGAGGCTGATCGAGTTGGCGACGCCCTTGCCCTGCAGGCATTCGAGACCGGCCCGGAGCACCTCGAAGCGCGAGGAATCCACCATGACCGGCACGCGGCTGATCCCGGGTTCGGAGGCCAACAGGTTCAGGAACCGTTGCATGACCGCTTTGCCGTCGAGCATGCCCTCGTCCATGTTGACATCGATGATGTTGGCGCCGCCTGTCACCTGTTCGGCGGCGATTTTCAGCGCGCCGGGGTAATCTTCGGTCCGGATGCATCGCAGGAAGACCTTCGAACCGGCCACATTGGTGCGCTCGCCGATGTGCAGCAGGCCGGTGGTTTCCGTCCTGGTAAGCGGTTCGAGGCCCGATAACCGCATGCGTCGCTTTGCCTCCGGCGTCTTGCGCGGCCCTGCCGAGGCGACCGCATCCCGGATCGCTTCGATATGCGCCGGAGTCATGCCGCAGCAGCCGCCGAGTATGTTCACCACGCGGTCTTCGGCGATCCCTTTCAGAATGGCTGCCGTGGTTTCAGGGGTCTCGTCGTATGCGCCGAACTCGTTCGGCAAGCCGGCGTTCGGATGCAGGCTGATCGGCGTATCGGCGATATGGGATAAATCCCGGATATGCCGGTCGAGATCGCTGGCCCCGAATGCACAGTTGAGACCCACCGCCAGTGGGCGGGCGTGGCGAATGGAAATGAAAAACGCCTCCAGCGTTTGCCCCGACAGCGTGCGTCCCGACTGGTCCGTGACGGTGCCCGATATGATCACCGGCATCGTTGCGCCTGTATCCCGCTCGAGCCGACCGATCGCATACAGGGCCGCTTTCGCATTCAACGTATCGAAAATCGTTTCCAGCAGCACCAGATCGGCGCCGCCCCGGTACAGGCCGTGTGCCGCCTCGTAGTACGTGTTGCCCAGTTCTTCGAACGTGGTTGCCCGGTAGCCGGGATCTTCGACCTTGGGCGACATGGAAAGCGTGCGGTTGGTGGGGCCCATACTGCCCGCCACCAGCTTGAACTCGCCCGTTTGGCGGGTCCACCGGTCGGCTGCTTCCCGTGCAAGCGCCGCCGCACTCCGGTTCATTTCGAATACGAGATGTTCCAGGCCGTAGTCCGCCTGGGACGGCCCGTTCGCCGTGAAACTGTTCGTGGTCAGGATGTCTGCGCCGGCGGCCAGATACTGCTCATGGATATCGACGATGGCATGCGGCTGTGTCAGGCACAGGACATCGATGTTTCCCCTGAGATCCAGTTCGGAATCCCTGAATCGCTTCCCGCGAAAGGCGTCTTCGTCCAGCCCAAGGGACTGCGCCATCGTGCCGTATGCCCCATCCAGCAGGACAATGCGCCTGCTCATTGTATGGTGCAGCCAGTCGAGGCGCTTCGTTCTGCTGTTCATGTTTTCAGCGCCCGGACAATTTCTGTCGCCAGCCGGCGCCGGTTCAGCGTATACAGGTGCATGTGCTCCACCCCTTCCGCTTTTAGCCGCAAGGCCTGTTTGCAGACGACATCCCGGGCGATCTCAAACGTTTCTTCGTCGCTTTTTCCCTCGAATCCGGCGCGCAGGGCATTCGGCACGACCGTTCCGCATTTGTCTGCAAACCCGAATACCCGGGCAGCATTATGGATTGGCATGATGCCTGGCCAGACGGGTATCGTGATACCGCGCCGGGCGCACCCGTCCCGAAACGCCAGGAAGGAGTCCGTCTCGAAGAAAAGCTGCGAGATCGCGAAATGGGCGCCGGCCCCCATCTTGCGTTCCAGAATCGTGAACCGGTCGTCGGGGCTACGGTCTTCGGGGTGCCCTTCCGGATAGCAACCGACGCCTATTTCAAACTCCGGGACGACATCTCTGAGCCCCGCGATCAAGTCCCAGGACGAGGTGTAATGCGCTTCGCTCGCCACATAGCTGTCCGGCTTGTCGCCCCGCAGCGCAATGCACCGCCGGACGCCAAGCTCGGCATACGCGCGCGCCACGCGGGCGATCCGGGTACGGGTGCGGCCAACACTGGACATGTGGGGGCAGCACGTCACGCGGTGGTTGGTGCGCAATGCCTGCACCAGTTCGAACGTACCCTCCTGCGACGACCCCGCCGCTCCGCAGGACACGCTTATGAAGCGGGGCTCCAGCGCAAGCAGCGTGGGGAGATTTGCTTCGAGCCGTTCCTCGGCAAGCGCTGTGCGCGGTGGAAAGAATTCCAGAGAGAAGGTCATGGTGCGATGCAGTTGGGTGACCGACTCGGGTGGCCGGGTAGTTCCCTGGCGATGCGGCAGCAGGCGATTGCGCCAATAGCCGGCTTTCGAACGGTTGCTCAGCGGGGCCGAAGCAATGATTCGTTCAAAAAAAGGATGAGGGGGCGGCTTGCAGGAGGCCGTGTCGCTTTTGCAATGGCTTCGGGCGACACATCCGTCCGGTTTGCAAGAGATACTCTAACGTCGAGCGGCTACTGTGTTCCCGGTATGAGAAACCATCGGGTGGGTTGGTTTACGAAAGGGGTTATGATATATTATTCGTTATAAAAGACGATATAATAGGATTTAATTTTTTTAAATCGTCATTTATAACGATTTGAAACAACATTATATACTATTCGCGTTTTAAGGCGAATTATAGTATATTATATCTTTCTAATCGCCAAATAAAGCGAATTATGTCTTTTCAAAATCTGAATACCGACGAATACCTGCTTGCCGAACTCGGCAAGCGTATTGCCCGCCAGCGTCTCGATATGGGCGTTACCCAGGCCGATCTTGCTTTCGAGGCGGGAATATCCAAACGTACGCAGGAGCGCATCGAGGCGGGCAAGGCGGTCCAGTTTACCAGCATTATCCGTGCGTTAAGGGCATTGCATCTCGTTCCGAACCTCGATGCGCTGGTTCCGAAACCCGGTCCACGGCCTATGGATATCCTGAACATGCAAGGTAAGCAGCGTCAACGGGCGCGGTCTCCCAAAACCGGGACCGTGAGAGCACAACCCTCAGCATGGCGATGGGGAGATGAAACATGACGCACGCCGAAGTCAAACTTTGGGGAAGTACTGTTGGCGCTGTTACCCTTGAGGACGGTAAAGAGGTCGCCGATTTTGAGTTTGCCCCGATATTTCTGGAAAGTGGCATACAGCCGGCGCCTCTTACCATGCCCCTGTCCGGAAGGGTATACGGGTTTCCTCGGCTGCGCCGCGAATCGTTTTACGGTCTTCCCGGCATGTTGGCGGATTCTCTGCCGGACCGTTTCGGGCATGCTGTGATCAATGCCTGGCTGGCGGGACAGGGGAGACCGCCGGATTCGCTCAATGCCGTCGAGCGGCTGTGTTACACAGGGTCTCGCGGGATGGGGGCCCTGGAATTCGTGCCCGCGATGGGGCCTCGGGCAGACGGCGGGCAGCGTCTTCAGGTAGATCGGCTGGTGGCGTTGGCTTCCGAAATTCTGCAAAAACGCGAAGCATTGCATTTGTTCTTTGACGCGCAAGACAACGAAGCGCCGCTTCAGGAAATCCTGCGGGTGGGTACATCCGCGGGAGGCGCCCGCGCAAAGGCCGTGATCGCCTGGAACCCTCAAACGAAAGAGGTTCGCTCGGGGCAGGCAGATGTTGGCGCCGGGTTCGAACACTGGTTGATCAAGTTCGACGGCGTCGGCGGAGAACACGACGGAACGTGGGCGGCCCCCAAAGGATACGGCGCCATCGAATATGCTTATTACCTTATGGCGCGGGACGCCGGTATCGAAATGGCCGATTGCCGCTTGTTCGAAGAAGGTGGGCGGCGGCATTTCATGACCCGGCGCTTCGATCGGTTGCCCGATGGGGCAAAGCTGCATATGCAGTCGTTGGGGGCGATGGCGCACTTCGATTTCAACGAGGCAGGCGCTCATTCTTATGAGCAGGCGCTCATGGTTATCCGCAGATTGGGGCTTTCGATGAGTGCGATGGAGGAACAGTTCCGTCGCATGGCTTTCAATGTCTTTGCCCGCAACCAGGACGATCACGTTAAAAACATCGCTTTTCTCATGGACAGGGCCGGAGAATGGGCGCTGGCGCCCGCGTTCGACCTGACCTATGCCTGCAATCCGGAGGGCAAGTGGACATCTATCCACCAGATGACGCTGAACGGAAAACAGGAAGCCTTCACTATGGAAGATTTTCGGGGCTGTGCCCGGGCCGCCTCTATGAAACGGGGGCGCGCGGAAGCTATTTGCGCTGAGGTTCACGAGGTCGTTTCGCACTGGCCGGACTACGCGGAGGAAGCGCGTGTCGAAGCCCTGCAACGAGACGCCATCCGAGAGCGTATTGAGGAAGCAGCCATCCTGTAATCGGGTCCCATGGAATTTCTCAATCCGTTCATGCTTTTTGCGCTGGGCGCGGCGGCGATCCCGGTGATCGTCCATCTGTTCCATTTCCGCCGTCCACGGAAGGTAGATTTCAGTTCGCTCACGTTCGTCCGGGAATTGCAGAAAACCACGATGCAGCGGGTGCGGCTGCGGCAGTGGCTGCTGCTTGCGCTCCGCCTTCTCGCCATCGTCTGTCTGGTGGCCGCCTTTGCCCGTCCCTCCCTTACGGGCCAGGTAGCCGGGGCGGTCGGCGGCGCGGCGCGGTCTTCCGCGGCGCTGGTTATCGACAATTCCCTCTCCATGACGCTGCGGGATGCGGAGGGGGAATACCTTCGTCAGGCCAAGGACATTGCCTCCGGCCTGATCCGGGAATTCGAGGGGCGCGACGAGATTTTCTTGCAGACTACGGCCGGGGGCGATGTGCCCCGGGGGCCGCTTTCGCCCGCTGCCGCCATAGATATAGTCGAGGATATCCGGGCTTCTGCCGCCGGAGTGTCGCTGACCGAAGCCGTCGCTTCCGCTGCGGAGGCGCTTGAGGAAGCCGCTCATCCGAACCGGGAAGTGTACATCGTGACCGATATGCAGGCTCCGGCGCTGGCAGACACTGTGCGTGCTGCGCAAGAGGAAGATATCCGGGCGTATTTGCTGCCGGTCGGGGGCAGGGCGCAGGCCAACGTAGCCGTGGTCGACGTGCGTATCGACAGCCGCATTCTCGAAGCAGGTCAGCCGGTGCGTTTATCGGCCACGCTGGTGAATTACGCAGACGAACCCGTCGAGGGGTATGTGGCAAGCGTTTTTCTGGAAGGCCGCCGCCTGGCCCAGTCCACTTCGGATATTCCGCCGCGCGAGCCGACGGAGGTGTCCTTCACGATTACGCCGCCCGGCAGCGGGTGGCTCTCCGGGGTGGTGCAGATCGAGGGGGATGTGTATCCCTTCGACGACCAACGCTATTTCACGCTGCATGTGCCCGAGCGGCGGCGCATTCTGATCGTGCGGGGAGAAGGCGAGAACACCGGTTTTCTGGAACTGGCCCTTTCGCCGGAACTGGCAAGGGGACGGGTGGCTTTCGACGTGGCCGTTATTCCTGAAACGGGTCTGGCGGCGACGGGGCCGGAAGGATACGATGCGGTGGTGGTTGCGGGTGCGCAGACCCTGTCCAGCGGAGAAACCGAGGTGCTTGCACGATACGTCGCGGGCGGGGGCGGATTGCTCCTCAGTCCGTCCTCTGCGGGACAGGAAGAGGGACAGGAGTACAACGCCTTGCTTGAGGCGGTCGGAGGCGGTCGCATATCCGGTTTCAACGGATCGCTCGGATCGCAAACCCGCATTGCCTCGTTCGAACGCGTCGAACTGGAGCACCCGCTTTTCGAGGGCGTTTTTCAACCCGAGGCGGAAGGAGATGCGCCGGATGTGGAGCGTCCGGAGATATGGTTCGCCGCGCGCTACGAACCGGAAGGCGCCGGGGAACAGTCCATTATTCGCCTGTCCAACGGCGATCCGTTTCTGCAGGAAATCCGCCATGAACGAGGCGTGGTGCTGCTGCTGGCCGTGGCTCCCGATGCGCGCTGGAGCGAACTGCCCGTCCGCGGTCTGTTCATTCCGCTCATGTATCGCTCTCTGTACTATCTATCGGCCTACGAATCCATTTCCGGCGAGCAGTTTCCGGCGGCCCGCCCTGCCGAACTTCGCATTGCCCGCCCTCCCGGAGAGGCGTTGTTGCGTCTGGCGGGTCCCGATGGCACGGAATATGTGCCCGAGCAGCGCGACCTGTTCGACGCCGCGTTGCTGATGCTTGACGAGGAGGCCGTCGAGCGTTCCGGTGTCTACGATGTATACGCCGGCGACGAAATCGTGCGGCGCATCGCGTTCAATGTCGACGAGCGGGAGTCGGATATGCTCGTGCTGGAAGATAAGGAGGCGCGCCGCCGCCTGACCGGACTTGTCGGTGTGCCGGTCGAGATCATAACAACGGGAGGACGTTCTGCCGGGGATGTCGTCGAGGCGGTGGCGGAGCAGCGTACGGGGCGGGAGCTGTGGAAGGCGTTCCTGCTCCTGGCGCTGCTGTTTCTGGCGGCGGAAATGGCGGTGGCGAAGGGATGGCGCCCGACGGCGAAAGAAGGAACGTCCGTGTTGGCCGGGACCGGGTCATAGCGTGCCCCCGTATTCCCTGGTCGGGTCCCGGTACACGGAATGGTTGTGTCCGGCATCGTCACCAATATTGCCCTGCGTGGAGAATTCGATCAGGAGATGCGGTCCCTGGATGCGGTAATACACGCTGCCGCTGCCGTCGACCGGGCCATGCCAGGCGAACCGGGTTTCGTGCAGGTCGGGAGCGATCTCCGCATGGCGCGCTTCGGCGGCGGCTTCAGGCAACATGCCGACCCACAGGTCGATCAGCTCCACGAGCATTTCCTGCTGCGCGGATGACCACTCTCCCGCAAGGACGCCTTCCGTGGGCGGGACAACCCCGTCCCGGCCTGCCCCGGCGTACACCTCTCTCGGGCGATTGTTTACTATGGCAGCGGCTCGTTGCGTCTCGTCCAGCGCCTGCACCAGGGCAAGCCCTCCCTCGAGTTCCGCTTGCAGGGGCGCGAAGGTCTCGCCGCCGTCCTCGAACGTCGCCGGCTCCACGCCAAGAAACGTGGGGCTCAAGAACATCCTCCCTTCGTCGATCGTCACGTTCACGGCAAGGTGATGCCCTCCGAATTGCCATGACCAGACTTCCGTGACGGAGGGTGTGCCGAACACGGCGAACCAGTAATTGTCTTCCGTCCAGCCGAACCGGGCTGCGCGAGGGGACGATTGCGCCAGGATCTCGTCCGCCCGCACGATCTGTCGCACCTTCTCGAAGCCTTCCTGGCTCAGGGAGGTTTCCAGCACGGCAAACACCGAGGCCCGTTGCTCTTCGTTCAGGTCGCCCATGCGGATGCCGTTTCGCTCGAAGTCGGTGATGTTCGCGGGCAGATTCGACCAGTTCCGGCGTTTTTCGTCGTCCAGATCATATTTCACTTGCTCCAGCAGGTCCTCGTCGAGCATAGCGTACAGCGCTTCGACGGTAGCAACCACTTCCGCCGTCTTGTTGGAGTTCGAAACGGCGTCCGGGGGCGCCGCCGCCTCTTTGTTCGGAGCGGGGTGGTTTCCGGAAGTCCTTGCCGTTTCACTGTACGCCGCGGCAGAGGCGGCCAGCACAAGAATCGTAAGGACGAGAATGCGTGACGGTTTGCGGAGCATGAGAGGAGGTGGTCTTTTAATGTGATATCAATCGTTATACCTCGGCAAGGGGCGTTTCATTCCATCCGGGATGGTTTTTGAAGGTTCCATCTATCGTCCTGTTCCTGCGGTGCAGCTTCGGGCCGCAACCCTCATCTTTATTCTGCGTATATCGTTAAAGCCCCGTTTTTGCGCGTATTTGGAGGATGTATCAGGATTACTCTGATCAAAACCGCTTCGCGGACTTAATCAGAGTATCCTATCCACTCGCTGAACCATCCCAAGCTTCGCCTTCTCTTTGCACGAACACAAACTTCCCGAAACCGAAACGGCGGTGCTTGTGGGCGTCGTGACGCCCGACTCCTCTCGATGGGACGTCAACGATTCGCTCGACGAACTGGCCGAGCTGGCCTCCACAGCCGGCGCCGTCGTGACCGATCGGATGACGCAGTCCCTCGCCAGGGTGAATCCGACGACGTACATCGGAAAGGGCAAGGTCGCTGAATTGAAGGGTCTGATCGGGGCCCGGGGCAGTGATCTCGTCATTTTCGACGACGATTTGTCCCCGGTGCAGGTCCGCAACCTGGAAAAGGCGCTCGACTGCAAGCTCCTGGACCGCTCGGCGCTGATTCTGGATATTTTCGCGACGAGGGCCCGCTCGGCGGCCGCGCAGACCCAGGTCGAACTGGCGCAACTCGATTATCTCAGGACACGCCTTACCCGGCACTGGACGCACCTTTCCCGCCAGAAGGGCGGCATCGGTACGAAGGGTCCGGGGGAAACGCAGATCGAAACCGACCGCCGGCTCATCGGGAATCGCATGGCCGTCCTCAAGGAGCGGCTGGAGAAGATCGACCGGCAGCGCACCATCCAGCGCAAGGGGCGCAAAGGGTTTACCCGCGTGGCGCTGGTCGGATACACGAATGCGGGCAAGTCCACGCTGATGAATGTCCTGGCCGATGCGGAAGTATTCGCCGAAGACCGCCTCTTCGCCACGCTCGACGCCACCACGCGGAATGTTCAACTGGGCGCCAACGGGCAGGTGCTGCTTTCCGATACGGTCGGATTCATCCGCAAACTGCCCCACAACCTGATCGAAAGCTTCAAGAGCACCCTCGACGAGGTTCGCGAGAGCGACGTGCTGCTGCATGTGATCGACATGACGCATCCCCGGTACGAGGATCACATCGACGTGGTGCGCGCGACGCTGGGCGAACTGGGCGTGGCGGACAAACCGCTCCTTCCCGTATTCAACAAGGTGGACCGGCTGGAAGAGCCGGAGCTTCTTGGCGCGCTCCGGCCCCGTTTTCCCGAGGCGGCTTTCGTGTCGGCGCTGCGCGGGATCGGCCTCGGCGATCTGAAGGAGCGCCTGCTGAGCGTGATCGAACGCGATTTCGTGGAGCGGACCGCGTACGTGCCCCTTGCGGAGTGGCAAATGATCGCGCGCATTCACCGGGAAGCGGAGGTGGTGGCCGAAGAGTATCTGTATGCGCGAAACGGGGAGCCGGCAGACGAGGAAGCGCCCGGGGATCCGATTCCTATCGCCCGGCTGCGTTTCCGGTGTCCCCGGCAGTTCGAGCGGGATATTCGTCCGGTCCTGAAACGGTTCGACGGGTTGCGGATCTGCGCGCAGGAGTAATACGGTTCCGCGTTGCGGTTCCGGGGTTTTTTCCGTACTCATATCTATATTCCTCTACACCCCGGAATCATTATACACAGGATGGAATCATGAGTACCCTCAAACGCATTGTGGGCGTATATCTCCTTCTGGTGGGCGTCGCGGTTGGCGTGCACACCGTCGTGGAACCGCTCTATCACGTGTCCACCGAAGCGCAGCCGTACAGCGCGTTCTGGAATATCCTGAATCCATGCATGGCAGTGGCTCTCCTGCTGACCATGTTGTTTGGCCACCTCCGCATGAAACGCGTGTGCAGCGAAGGGGGAGGCGGGCCGGTTACCCGCGAATACCTTTGCGCGAACGTGCTGTATTTCGGCGCCTTCTTCATCGGGATTATGTTTTTCTGGAACTGGTTCAACCTCCACAGTCCCGAATTTACGGCCATAGGTCCGCAGGCGGTTTCCCTCACATGGATCATCATCGACGCTGCGCTGCCGCTGCTTTTGTGCGCGATGGGTGCGCACCTGACAGGTTGCAGTTGGTGTAAAGAAGGGGAGTAGGGTAGTCCCTGATGAGGATATAGGAGGCGTTGTCAGGGAGATATTTCCTTACGCGCGGCGGTCGATTTCCTCTGGCGTCAAGCATCTTGCGCGGCGGATACCTTCGGAGAATGCGCCTTCAAGACCCCGCCGAATTCCCTTCCCGTTCATACCCGCCACACTGCAGCACCGGAAGGCGCGGGTATTTCGGATACGCCGGGTCGGTTCTGGAGCGTTTGCACAGGTAGAACCGGCTTTCCGCCCGGGAAACGACGATGCGGGTGTGCCGGCAATGGAGGCAAAGCCCCACCTGCGCTTTCTCGTCAGTGGTGTTCCTGGCCATTCCAGTATCTCCACCCGCGTCCGCGGTGTCCGAAATCGAAGCGCCCCGGATGCAGGAACTCCGCCAGGATCTCGGCCGATTCCACCATGCGGGGTCCGGGGCGATTGAAGAAGTGATTCCCGTCCGTCATGACCACGCGCCCCTGTTTGACGGCGGACAGTTCTCGCCATAACGGGTGCGCCGCCAGCGGCGCCATTTCTCGACAGGAGCGCTCGATGCCGAACCCGCACGGCATGATGGCGACCACGTCCGGATCGGCTTCGGCGAGTTGTTCGATATCGAAATACCCGGAGTGTTTGCCGGGCTCGCCAAAGAGGTTTTCGCCGCCCGCGCATTCGACCAGTTCCGGTACCCAGTTGCCTGCGGTCATCAGAGGATCGATCCATTCGATGCATGCGATGGAAGGGCGGCTTTCGGCCGAGGCCGTTTCGGTGCGAAGCGCTTCGAGCCGGTCCGTGAGGCGCGCCACGAGATCGTCTCCCCGCGCCGGATCGCCGAGGTCCGAGGCGACGATCCGTATGTCCTTCCACACATCGTTCAGGGACATGGGTTCGAGGGACACGATCCGGGGCTGCGAGTCCACGAGTTCGCACACTGCTTTTTCCACGTCCTTCAGGCTCACGGCGCAGACTTCGCACTGGGTTTGCGTAATGATGACGGTCGGCGCCAGGCGGTCGAGGAGTTCGGCGTCCACACGGTACACGGACAGGCCGTTGGCCACGATCGCCCGTACCTGGTCGTCGATGGACTTGCTGTTGGCTTTCACCTCGATTTTCGAACTCGAACAGACCGGGAGCGAGGCGGTGGAGCGCGGATAATCGCATTCGTGGGACCGGCCCACGAGCTGATCCTCGAAGCCCAGGGCGCACACGATTTCCGTGGCGCTGGCGATGAGGGTGATGATGCGATTGGTCATGGGGCTTCTTGCTATTTCCGCCTTCCGAAACGAGATTGGGCCAATGTAGCCTACCGGGTTCGAACGACCAATACTATTCCGCTGCTCCAGTCCAGTTTTACGAGGTGACAATCCGTTCGGCTCTCGATTTGCAATAACAATCGCTCGACATTGGCTTCGTGCCCATCCGGCCAGTTGTCCTGTGGCCGCATGTCGTCAATCACATAAAAACCACCGATGGACAGTGCCTTCCACGCAAGGTCGAAATGCTCGTATTTTCCAGGCATGGCATCTGCAAATATCAGGTCGAAAGTCTCTTCTATATTCTGAAGCCATAAGCTCGCATCATCGACTATAAGAGTCAGTCGACGGTCTTCTCCCAGATGACGAGAGGTGATACCACTCACCTTTTGATCGGCGTCGACCGATATCAGTGTTGAGTACGCATCCATCCCGCTCAGCAGCCAAGCGGTTGCCAAGCCGGTTCCCGTACCTATTTCCAGAAACCGGCTGTTCGGTTTGCTTGCTGCAAGAAGCTGCAAAAGGGCGCCTGTCCGGCGTTCGGATGGCATATCGAAACCGGAGACCATGGTATCGGCTTCTATTGCCGGCAAAGCGGCCGGAATTCGCGTTATCTCGAAATCATCCATTCAAGTTTTACATCATTGAAAAATTCGGTCATACCCCACTGTAACTTGAGCATGGTGGCTTCCTCTGTTTCTCTGACTCGCCGCGCTGACGCTGAAGGGTTTCCTCCTCTCCGATTTCTCAACCCGCGCGGGTACCATTCGGGACCGCGCGCTCCGGGGTCAGAAGCGCCGGTTGAAGGCCGTCCTCATAACCGACGTCGAATAGCATACCCTCCGAAATTTCTCCCATCATCTTCCTCGGCTCCAGGTTGACGATGAACAGCGCCTGTCGACCTTCGATTTCGGTCGGATCCTCGCGCTCCTGTTTCATCCCCGCGAATATCGTTCGCTTGTGGTCGCCGAAATCGACCTTGAGTCGAACGAGTTTGTCGGATCCTTCCACCTCACTGACACTCTCGATCGTGCCGACGCGGGCGTCCACTTGATTGAGGACATCGATGTTGATGGTGGGCTTGACCTGTGCGGGCTTCATTTCTTCCGTGCTCATCCTCTTTTGGGGCTTATATACAAAAGTTACCAAAAGGCTTCATAGACGTTCGCTATCCAACATGGGATGTACGTTGTCTGGAGTGCGACACTTTCTTAGAGATGTAAGCAAATACACACTATAAAACACTGATCAATACCAAATTATCATGCAATGCACACAATATTCTGCGTAACATAGCAAGTCTATATATAATTCCCTTTTGGAGGTTGAGCCAACCCATGACAGAGTGAGTGCGGTCAGGCTGAGTCGCTGCCCCTGTGTGTGCACTGGAGAGCGAGGTTAAGGCGGATGAAGTGGACAGATAGCCAGACCGGGAGCCGAAGAAGCAACCGGGGGCTTGGCCAGTTTTGTATGTAGGCCCCAAATGTTACAATTTGCTTCCGGTGTTGACAAGCAGAGGGCGTGGTGCTATTATGGCTCCACCAGAGAATCCAGACTTTTTAAACACATCAGACAAGGCACCGCCGAGATGGGTGGTTCGGCATCCGCACAGGATTATTTTCAAGTTACTGCTGAGCGCATGAATAAGCTACGCGCCTTGGCAAATATACAACCGCTCTATATCCTCCCTCATGACTCTTTCGGAGAGGAGGTACTTATTCCGGGCTTCAAAGAAGCCACGGCCGTTGATTGTATGGCTGGATTTTTCTCGAGCCAGATACTTG
The DNA here is from genome assembly GCA_965117025.1 of Rhodothermales bacterium. Lineage (GTDB taxonomy): Bacteria > Bacteroidota > Rhodothermia > Rhodothermales > VXPQ01 > VXPQ01. The sequence continues at coordinate 1,602,496 of OZ220746.1, read as the reverse complement.
CGTCTTTGGCGCCGGGTCTGGCAACGTACATAAATACGAGTCAAGAAAGGTTTCGCCTCGTCATCAGTCCCTTGCTACGACCTGAGGATAAAATGGCCATTGAGGAGGGAGTAAAGTCCTCGGAAACGGTTATCACTGAATTTTTTGAAGGCTTCATTGTAACGGAGGACCTGCTTGAGCAGCATACGCTGAAATGTCTGTCGTGGTTGTTGCGCACAGGCCGGATTGAGATCAGGATAGCCCTGATGGAGGATGCGCTTTTCCATCCCAAAGTATGGCTTTTCCGTTCCCGTGACGATGTGTTGGCGGCGCATGGGTCAAGCAACATGACCTATGCGGGTATACGGAAAAACATTGAGCAAATTGCAATCTCGAAATCCTGGGAGGATCAGACGCAGGATCAGATCACTGCACGATTTCGTGATCAGTTCGAGCGACTTTGGTGTAATGAAGAGAAGAACTGTGCAGTTATTGAGCTCCCACAGGCTGTTCGCGATCAATTATTGCGCAGCTACAGTTACGATTTTCCGCCGACTGAGGAAGACTTGCGCGCCCTGTACCGTCGAGTATCAGACCCTTCCGAACCGTATGTGTTACCTGAGATTCCCCGCCACCGATTTGAAATACCGTCGCATCTTCAGTTTACGGAAGGTCCCTTTGCTCACCAGGGAAAGGCTGTAGCAGCTTGGTGCGCCTCGGGCCACCGGGGTGTGCTTGAAATGGCGACCGGGTCAGGCAAGACGATCACATCGATGATCTGTGCGCACAGGCTTTATGAGGAGCAAAAGCCACTGCTGATTGTTGTGGCTGCGCCTTACGTACCCCTGATCGAACAATGGTGTGATGAAATCACCGCGTTCGGGCTAGTACCTGTCAATCTCACCACGGTTGGTGGTGCAAAGGCGCGTGCGGGCGAACTGCAGAGACTCAAGCGGCGGCTGCGCACTGGTTTGTCGGATGTCGAAGCAGTTGTCATCAGCCACAATACCTTATGCACCCCCGAATTTGGGTCCGAAATCGAAACTTTCGACTGCATCCGCCTACTGATCGCGGACGAAGTGCATAACCTGGGCCGACAGACCTTCATTAGCAACCTACCAGATTTTTTCCACCACCGTCTCGGTCTTTCCGCCACACCTATTCGTCAGTACGACGAGGAAGGAACGGAGGCGCTGTTTGACTTCTTCGGGCCTGTGGTCTTTCGCTTTACGCTGGAAGAAGCTATCGGCCGCTGTCTTGTTGAGTACGACTACTATGTTCACCCCGTGTACTTGACGAATACTGAGATGGACGAGTGGTTCGATCTCACGGGGAAGATCAAACAGAATGCCTGGCGTAGCGAAGCAAACAAACCGAACGAATATTTATCCAAACTGCTTCGGGATCGTCGCGCCTTACTTGAGACAGCATCCGGGAAGATATCCGCTCTCACAATGCTCCTCGACGACGAGGACACAGGCAACTTGCGCCATACCCTTGTCTACACCTCTGACAAGGGGCCGAAACAACTCGACCAAGTGAATCGCCTTCTGAGTGACAGGAGCATACTCTTCCACCAGCTCACCGCCGAAGAAACCGCTAACCGTGGCAAGACAAAGCGAATCATCGAGTCTTTCCAGGATGGAGAAATTCAAGTGCTGACGGCAAAGCGCGTACTGGATGAAGGAGTAAATATTCCTCAGATATGCAAGGCATTCATCCTCGCAAGTACGACCGTTGAGCGACAGTGGGTACAACGGCGGGGACGATTGTTACGCACATGCAGTGTTATCAGAAAGACACATAGCGTAATTCACGACTTGGTAGCGCTTCCGCCCCCAATGGAGGAAGATCTTGATCCAGATGCACGGGCGCTTGTGCGCTCGGAACTTCATCGTGCACAGGAATTTGCCAAGTTGGCAAGAAATGCAGGCCGCCCGGACGGGCCACTGGCTATGATCGACAGCATGGTAGACGCTGCATATCTTTAATTTCGGAGAGGACAGATGCCATTAAACGACAGAAAGATAATATCGATAATCCTTGAGGAGTGTGACGGGATTGAAGAGCGATGCACGGGCTACAGGAAAGCGATTATCGATGTGATTTGCGACATCCTTGAGTACGAGCGGGGCCATCGTGTTTCGGCAACAAACATCCAGAAGAAGATAAATGACAAGTGTAATGCAGTCGGGCAGTTTCTTGCCATGAAGCGAGGCCATGATGCCAAAGCGGAGGAGATTCGCCCATGAAACTGCTTCGCGCCGAATTTGAGAATTTTAGGCTACTCCGCGACCTTGAGATTGAGTTCTCAAGTAAGTCCGACAGAAATCTTACGGTCATTCGAGCGGCCAACGAGTCGGGTAAGACGACGATACTCCACGGACTGCAATGGGCTCTCTACGGAGACGGTGCGTTGCCTGGTAAGGGCGAGGGCTTTCGGCTGCATCCCATCGACTGGGATGTCAGCGAGGGCAAGCGCGTCCCGATCACAGCCACAGTGGAGTTCGAGTTGACGACGTATCGTCGCACCTCAAACGGAATGCACGAAACCCGCCGCCGCTATCGTCTCGTGCGCTCTGCATTCGAGGATGTAGACAGTCAGGCCCGTCGTTCTGCCTCTACCATGAAGCTGTTTGCACTGAACGAGACTGGCGCTAGTCCTATCGATGCGCCGGAATCTCTTATCAATGATGAACTGCCGCCGGAACTGCGAGAGGTATTCTTCACCGATGGTGATCGGGCACTAAGCTTCATTGAAGCAGATGTCGCCCTGTCCACCAAACGCGGGCGCGTGCAACGAGCAATTCGTTCCCTTCTTGGTCTCGGCGTGATCGAAGATGCGATCAAGCATGTGCGCAAATCTGCGGCGGAAGTAAACAAAAAGGCGAAACGGGTCGGTGGCGGCAGCGAATTGAACATGATCGCTACGCAACTCGAAACTATAGAAGACACTCGCGAGAAATTAGAGACTAACCTTGAGGACGCGAAACAGCAATTCAGTGCTTTCGACGAAAAGGTTGAGGAAATTGACCGAAAGATCGAGGTGACTCTCCAGAAAGGCGATAAGGAGCAGTTGCGCAAGAACCTCAACCACGCACGGGCAGAAATCGGGCAACTCGACAACCAAATTGCGGCGGCAAACAAGGAGCACTCGGCGCTTTTTCGCAGTCGGTCCATTGCAACCGACCTACTCGCGCCCGTGTTGGCCGGTGCATATGACAAACTGGAGGAACTCCACGACCAAGGCAAAATCCCGAACACGACGATACCGGTTCTACATGACCGCCTCGAAGCAGAAGTCTGCATTTGTGGCGAAACACTGGAACCAGGTGATACGGGCGGCGACAAACGCCGTGCGCATATCCAGAAGTTGATCGATGACAGCCAACGCGCCGATGAAATCCAGAAAATTATCACAGATCTCTACTACGGCGTAAAGCCGCTACAGGTCGGAGGCCCAGCCGATTCAAGTGCGTGGCTAGAGGAATATAAGAAAGTCGTCGAACGGCGCGACGGTATCCAGGCGCTGCGCGACGAAGCGGGCCGTAAGTTGCGGGCGCTGGAAATGCAACTCGATTTACTTCCTGACACAGACATCCAAGGTTTGCGCGAAACGCGTCGCCAATACAAGGATCAACGCGACCGATTCCTGTCGAAGGAGTCAGCCATAGAAACCCAGCTTGAGGGGCTGAATCGCGACTGCGAAGAACTGGAAAGCGAGCGCGATCGCCTGCTGCGTGAAAAGAAAAAGGGCGCACGTATTCTGGCCGAGTTGGAAGTCACGCAGGACGTGATGCAAGTGCTGCAAAGCGCCTACGAGCGGATTACGAAAGAGGAATTACGAAAGGTCAGCGAGTGGATGAACAGCATATTCCTCGAAATGATTGGTGCCGATCCCGATCAAGGCGCGATTATCCGACGCGCCGAGATCAGTCAGGAATTCGATATTATCGTCTATGGCCCGAACGACCGGACACTTAACCCCGACCGGGACCTGAACGGTGCGTCGCGTCGGGCACTGACGCTCGCGTTCATTTTGGCACTGACGAAGGTTAGCGAAGTTGAAGCTCCCAATGTCATCGATACACCGCTCGGGATGACGAGTGGATTTGTCAAGCATTCCATCTTGCGTACAGCGGTGCGCGAGAGTGCACAGTTAATCCTGTTTCTGACCCATGACGAGATTGCGGGCTGCGAGGAAATAATCGACCAAGCCGCTGATATAGTCTTCACCCTGACCAATCCGGCGCATTACCCCACGATGCTCATCAACGATCCCTGCGTCAAGGAAGGCAAGGTCTTCCGTTGCGCATGCAATCACAAAAGCGAATGCCAACTCTGCCAGCGCCGCCCTAATGCGGAAGGTTGAGCTGGCTATAGTGTCATAGGAGACGACAATGGCAGATCGATATTTCAACCCGTTTCAGGCAATCGACATCAACGTGCCTGTGGAATTCCATGAGGCCTTCACACGGTACTGTCAACGAAGCGCCAACCCGGTGATTGACCAAAGCCCGTTCCCGCGAATGGTCGACCTTTGGTTCCTATCCGTATGTGTCGCGAGCCGACTTGGGCTTGAACCTGCCAACATCACGAAATACGAAACTCGGAAGATTATCGACGGTTCGATATTCGGCAGCGACCCTTGGCGGGTTCACATGCTCATGCTCATTGCGATCAGTAAGTCGGGCGATGTGCATGTCGTATCCGAGCCGCGCAAAATGATGGCGTTAGCCAATGGTCTTGCCGTGGCTGGCCTTCCGCAAGTAATCGAAATGCTCAAGGACGGCGATGCAGAGCCGATCTGGAACCTGTCGGATGCGATCGATGAAATGTTGAGAAAGAACAAAGCTGCCTGAGTGAAATATGCTATATTACCTCATTGCGACCACCGTTGATATAGTTATAGAATAGAAACAGAGGGGAAAATCGCAATGCCAACGATTCAGGAACTCTTGGTCGAACATGGCCAATCTATCGTCCGAGGGCAACTAAGAAAGATTGTTGAAATCTATGATCCTGAGTGGATTGTGGCGCATGAACTAGCTCAAAACGCAATCGACGCAGTTCAGGCAAATGACGCTGTGGTAGAAGGCTATGTCCAAATTACGCTTGACGTGGACCACAGTAGCGTCAGCGTTGAAGACAATGGGATTGGCTTTAAGCACGATCTAAACTTGCTTTGCCCGGGAGGCAGCGGAGATGAGAAACGCCTTTCGTCGCGCTCGCCCGCCAAAGGATATCAAGGGGTCGGCCTTAAGGCGGTGATGTATTCGACTGAGGCATTCGAGCTGGAGAGTCAGACGGTTGAGAAGCACTGGGTGTTCATTGTAGAAGGGTTGGCAGGCTATATTTCGCCAGAAGTAGACCAGATTCCTCCGGAGTATGTGGAGGAAGTAAAAGGCGAAGGATCTATAGAAACGTATACAAAGATAACAGCGAGGTTTCCGGAAGAGAAAGTGGCATCATGCATAAACGGCCTAAATCGTTTCTTAGTAGCGGATGCAGTCAAGTGGAAAGATCTATATAAAGCAGAAGAAGACGATCTGAACCGAGAGCCCTATGAGTGCTATATTGACCATTTCTTACAATGGTATTTTAGGAGTCAATCTTATGTGGGTTGTGTAAATCGTCTCATTGGTGTTCGGGTAAAAAACATTAATAGTGGAGAGCTCGAAGATCAGAAACCCATAACCATTAAGGTGATTTTGAAGTCTAGTAGCAAATTTGCGAATATTGAAGGTGAACTCGGCAAATGGCTCCAAAACCTAGATACAGAAAAATTTGAAATCGATATTCCATCGAGAAATTGGGATTATGCGGAAATAGCTAACACAAATAGTCAGCGCGCTGCGAAGTATCGAATTGCGCCGGATATCGTCTCCAAAAAGCCATCTGACAATGACTGGGAGGATTTCAAATCAACCTTTAGGGACAAGTTTCTGAATATCAAGCTAATACCTCACGAAGGGGCAGATCAATTTCGAGAGAAGTATCGAGATATCATTGCTCTACTTGAGCGTCCACGGTCAAGTGAGAGAGCAGAGAACTATCAAGATGTCTTGGAGGTCATCACGGGGATATATCTCGCCGTGGGACGTACGACGCACTTTGAAACCTTGGGATTGGAAAACAAAGGGCAAAAGCTGATTGCAGCGAACGGAACACCTACGGCTCATGATTTGATAGCCAGAAGTACCTCATCTACATGGTATCTTGAAACGATACATATGATTATCAATGTTGATCTGACATTGAATCTAGGTAAGCGGCACTTAGTTAATACAAGGCTAGTTGGGAGGATCAATCAATTTTTTGAAGCATGCTACCCGACACTAGTGAATATATCCAAGCTATTTGTGGAGCGGCCGTTTGAGCCACCAGGAACGGGTCGTTTACCGGAGGTTATTGGTACGCCGCAACTTGCACGGAAAAAGTTGCCGTTCACTAGGTTTCCAGTGGATGAGGATACTCTAATTGGATTATTCAGTTCCACGATGTCGATCGTCGATCCTGATTTCTCAGTCTTCGGGCTTTTCGGTGCAGCAACCTATGATGGAAAATTTCTTTGGCAGCGCGATGAGGTAAAGAGCGAGAACGACTTTAGTGTTCTAGAGTTCAAAGTAGAACTTGACAAGCTCATATATGAATTTGAGCACGCAACCTATGAAAAAGAATTTGGCGATCTTTCGCTGATTATTGTGTGGGACAGGAGGTGTAGTGTGCCGGGATGGTCAGTGAAGGGTATATCGACAGCGCGTAGAAATGCTATGGAGGGCCGTGGTGTGTCAACCGACCTATTGCAATATCTTTTGGAAGATAGAGAGGGAATTTTTTGTCCTCTCATTTGTGTCGCGGATTTGATAGCTGAAAATCTGTGCATTCGGGAGGGAGAAGTAACGAATGATAATTTGGATGCATTTATTCAGGCTATGAATTAGATAATGGCGATATAGAGATTACTTATGGCACGCCAAACAGACCTTTGCTTTCCCATACAGATCGTCAATATCCAGAGGCTCGCTATCCGGCCTTAACGGATTTGACTGGATTCGGGATTGCATACGGGCAAGCCGTTCCGCATGGTCTTGTCTGATTTGCTCAATCCGTTCCGGTCTTTCTAGTTCGTCTAATGATTCGCCTTGGCTCCAGGTGAACGGCGAGCCGTCCTCAATGGCATTCTTCTCGTATTTCTTGGCTTCCTCGAACGCTTCGGGATGCTGCTCCTTGAGGCGAACCCATTCGATTTTCTGCTGGAAGAAGCAGAATGTGCAGCCGCTGCGCGTGCGCCAGGAATAGTACGTTGGCAGGCCGATGCCTGCCGATTCAAGAATCTCTAACACACCTGCTTTGTCGATGCCTGCCTCCTTGAAAGGGAGCCGCACAATGAGATTTTCATGCTTGGAAGCATAACCTTCGCGGTATGATTCGTCGCTGCGGATTGCGACGTAGCTGTAAACGGTCGCGCCGTCTTTGAGCATTGGGCGGACCCAGTGCTCGAAAGGCCGCAATTTCAACTGACGGGTACACCAGCGGGTCTGTGGCGAGGGCAGGAACCCATTGTATTGCTTGAGCCAGAAGTCGAAGTCCCGGTCCGGATTGAGTCGGAGAATAGGGCGACCAAGCAGACCTTCCAATCGCCCGAGATATTCATAGACTTCGGGCAATTCCTTCCCGGTATCCGTAAAGAAGTAATCGATCTCCAACTCGGGGTAATACTGGCGCATGTAGACGGCAAGGGCTGCGCTGTCGCGTCCCCCTGAAAGTCCCAGAACATGTTTGACAAGACCTGCCATCAGGAAGCTTTCCTTTTTTTGCCTTTTCCAGCCTGTGCGGGCAGCGACTGCTCCATACGCACGAGAATTTCTGACAACGCTGCCAGGATAATGTCCTGCCGGTTCGTGCCGACCTCTTTAAGTGTCTGATCAACGGTTTTAATCATCTTGTCTACACTGGCACGGTCCGTATCGGCAATGTCGAACTCCTTCAAAACAGGAACGGATTGCCCATGTATAGGCATAATGACGGCCATCGATTGCCGTTTTGTAGTCCGTCCCTGAACCCCTGCAAAAGTCTCTGTGCGGACAAAACTTCGGCTCAGATCGGCAATTTCTATGGTGGCCTTGTCCAGGTCGGGATCGACCCAGGTATGCGGGGGCTTGCTTGCAGCAAGGCTGGCTATGCCCTCGAAGGTTTCTTCCTTACCGTCGAAAACGGAGAGCCTGCCGACGAATGCTTCAAGCCGGAAGTCCCCGGATATCTGCTTTATGTTTTTGGCCCGGGCACGCAATTCGGCCATGGAAGGGGGGGAAGTGTTCGGAACGCGTAGTTCTGCAAGCATGGTGTCACGCAAGCGATGCAGCATTGCAGGGTAGGCCGCCACCAATTCCTCCAGCCCCTCACGCATGCTTTTTGTAATCTTGCGCAAGCTTTCTTCGTCAGCAGAGGTGACTTTTTCTCCAAAGGTATCCGGAATATCGTCGAAGAGAAGTTTGTTCGGGTCCTGCGCTCGCTTGAAAATGTCTCGAATACTTTTCGCGTTTGCAGACAGTCTCGTGGTTCGCTTGGTCCATTGCGGCAAGGCATCGTAAATGGCTACTAGGCCACGCGCAACATCCAGGGGTTTCAGATGAACGAGTGTATTGGTACAGTCGAGGCTGCGTACGATATCGGCCATGTCCGACAGCAGTCGGCGGGCGGTATCGTCTATATCCATCCAGCGCACCTGAATGCTGGCGGGTTTTTTGGCAAGGTACTCGACGTCCACATCGTCAAACCGGGCTCTGAACAAGCCTTCCCGATAAATAGCCAGTTTGTCCTGCTGCGACAATAGGAAGGCTACGGCAAGAATGGGCATCAAACCCTTTTTGACGCCGTAGGGCGGTTGATGCCAGAGATCGAGCAATTCCGAGACTGCAACCGTGCGTCCGGCATGTTCTTGAACATACTGAAGTGCCGCCTCCCACATAGGGACCAAGTTGCAGGAATCGTCCTTGTTCTCCACAGGTGAACTGAAATGCCAGATGTCCTTGTCCTGCGCATAGAGACCGGTCGATTCCAGTATGGAGGCAAAGAGACCACCCTCCGCGGGGAATCCCTCTATGCCCAGCCGTTTTTCGCCTTCGCGCAGCACCATACGGCGTAGCAGGTTATTCTGTGCGGATACGGCGCTGGCCGATGGTTTCTGTCGATTGAGGAGTTCGTTGTGCAGGCGAGGGGAGCCCTGGAACCGGTGATCCGCCAGATCGGAGGCGAGGTGATTCAGGTCTACATGTCGGTAGCGCTCGGGCTTCTCGTCTTTGCGGAACCATTGAGCATGATCGAATGCCCGATGCAATTCTGTTTCAAGCAGAGCCTGCACGGTCTCATAGCGTGCGGACACTTCACGCCGTGCCACAGAATCCCCGGCCAATTCCGGATGATAAATTCTCACCCTGTCCAGCGCGAGCAGTTCTCGTGCAAGAGAGACAATGACATCCGATTCTTCTGCGATGCCAACAATGGTATCTCCATGCTTGTCATGACAAACGGATTGCTTACAAAGTTCGGTGGTTTGTTTTTCGGTTTCTCCCTGGGTGGGAATCGCGAGTAGAAACTGGCCTATGGCCTCGCTTTTCGGATCGAAGCGGGTAGCGTATTCCAGAAGATCGCACACCGGGACAATCTTCACATCGAACCAGCGCAGCACACCCGTTTTGTGATAATGGCGCTTGGCAAGGAGCGGATGGATGCCGGCAAGCTCGTTCAGGGGCTGGAAATCGATTCCATCTATCTCGTCCAGTGCATCCTGTGTGGCCTGCTCTATATCGAAATCGCTCCCGGCGAACACGGCATACGCATCCAGAAATTTTTTGAGAATGATGAAGGATCCTTTACTCAGTCGGGAAAAGGCTCCCTGTAGTTTTTTGCGGGACGTTTCAGGGAAACAGGATGCCAGCAGGTCTATGTTTGCGACGATTCCTGATCGCTCCTTGAACAGGCCGATGACGGCGATGGTCTTGAGCAGCCGAATATCAAGCGCAGCGCTCCCGAGCGATTCGCAACGTTCGAGAGCTTCTACCGCCAATGCCCAGCGATGCCCATCCGGCGAGGCCAGAATAGAAGGTTCAAGATTAATGTGCAGGTAGTCCCATAGACGATCGGGGCTATACAGGTTGTCGCCTGAGGCATGCTTCAGAAAATCCTGAAAGCCGTGCGGTTCGGAGGAGTTCAGAAAGCCGAAAATGCTTCGTTGGTTTTGCCCGAAACGCCGCCGCGATATAGGGCCTAACAAGCAGGTTGTCACCGGGTGCAATGGCCAGCATGCGCCGAGCATATCGGCCAGTGGGGCAATCTCTTCTTTCCGCTCCCGGTGTACACAGGCGGCCACTTTATTAGCAGGTAGTGACGCGGTTTCTTCCGAAGAAGGCTCACCCTTGATGGCGCGAGAAATCAGATCGATCTGCTCTTCGCCGGCTGCATTTACGACGAGATCAATGAAGCGTCCCTGAATTTTGGCCCATTCGTCACGCATTTCGTGCGAAAGGCGATGGGCGTATTCCTCAAATGCCTGGTGCAGTACCCCGATGATCAGGAAACGTCCCTTGCTCCGAGAGGCGGCCTCGGCAAGTTGCTGAAAAATGTATACGTCGGCTTCGTTCTGTGCCGCAGCTTCGAGGAATTTTCCCATTTCGTCGATGAACAGGATGACCCCGTTGTGTTCATCGGAAACGACAGCTTCCGTAAGATGGGCGATAACCTTGCTTTCGGTCCACCCTCCGCGGGGCCGTCGTCCAACGATTCCTGTTTGCTGGAGGGTTTCTCCAATAACGATCGCGGGGTTATCTCGTCTGCCCACCACCGGAATGATGCAATGTCCCTTGGTGGTGGCTTGAAGGGCCGTCTGGATTTTTTTCGTAAGCGACGGGCCAAAGATACTTTTTGCTGATTTTCTGAGGGCAGCGTCACGACTCAGTAGTGCACTTAATGCCACCGCAAGGCTTGATTTACCGCTTCCGTATGGCCCCGTCCAGGTGAAGGCGCCTTGCCCCGTTTCCGAAACATGACTGGCCATGATCTCCAGGACCCGGGCGGAAGACGCCGGGCACACAAAGCCTTCAAGCGCCGAAGTCTTGTCGAGATCGGCGTCGATGCGAATCGACCTGAGGAAGCGGCGGGCTATATGTACGCGTTCGTTCAGCGGCATTACGCAGCTTGTTTATCGGCGGCTTGGTTGTAATCGCTCCGTATGTATTCCAGCGCTTCGTGATCTATTATCTCCTTGTTCCGCACGAGTTGCTTGAGGCCAGCCGTTTCAGACCACTTGAAGGTGCCCTTTGTAACCTTTTCAAGAGAAATCAGACGGTCCACCAAATCGTTTTCACCAAGACCAAACACGCGGCCCGGCCCACAGGGTTCGTAAGCAATGGCCTCAAAGGACAGCGTATCCGCCTTGGAATACGAATCCCAAAACTTTGCAAGCGCGTAGGCGAATACGCCATTCCCCAAGGTCGGCTTGAGGCCGCGCACAAAGCGAAATCTGTCTTTTTTGTCTATTGCCTTGATCAGTCCCAGTTCGGTAAGCGGTGATTCGAGTACGCCGTCATGTCCGGCATGGGTCGACGATTGCCGGGCAACATAGGTCCGGATCAAGCAAGCCACATCATTTTTGATGGTGGTTTGGGACGGCTTGGACACGCCGCAATCTCGTGCAAGGCGTTCGATTTGCGCGATCATGGTCTCCCGCTCGAATGTCACGGCAGGATAGTAACTGAATGCCCAGAGCCAGGTTGTTTTTTCCGGGTGCGTGGCGATTTGCACATGGAGCAGCCAGAGCGTGGAAGGGTCTTCCATATATGGATCGAGTCCATCGACCCCAAACAGTATTTGACCAAGTTTCGTTGTCTTGATCGAATTCGTGCCGAGCGTCTCGTCGATAATCCCGATAGTATTGGCCCAGTGCCGCATGGAAGCGACCATGTTCTTGCCGACGCCGAATCGTGCGATGGCGTCATTGCCCCAGCAAGCGGTCTTTTGATTGGGTTCTCCCTCTGTCTCGCTGACGCGATCAAAGACCTTTTTCAGCCATCCGTAGCGTAACGGGAACGTTTCATGCCCCGAGAATCGAGGCATATAGCCATCCTGGTATAGTGGTCCACGTGGCATGTTTTTCCGCTGGCCGGATATGGTACTTTACTCGACTGAAACGCTATGAAGTGGGTGAGTTGAGCCGTAAGACACGCGGCGTTTTCGAGAGGCAGATCCGAAAGCTCCGGGCAGTGTTGGCGAGCGTTCCATCAAGTATTACACATGCTCCGCAAGTTCGATATTTTTATGCTGGATTCCAAGGTGCCGCGATTGCAAAAGGAGATATTTTTCGCCTACCTTACCTGCGGCACACCCATGGAACGTTTCTTGGCATATATATGTTCAATATATGTGTATAGTTCCATTCGAGGGAGCTCAATCCATTATTTCTGCCATTGATCCATGCGCGCTGGCAAATCCATCTACCTGGATCATCAGGCGACCACGCCCACTCATCCGGACGTGCTGGTCGCGATGCGGCCCTGGCTGACGGAAGCATTCGGTAATCCGCATTCGTCGGATCATGCCATCGGCTGGAAGTCCTCGCAGGCTGTCGACCGGGCGGCGGAGCAGGTAGCGCGATTGATCGGTTCGGACTCCGACGAAATCCTGTTCACGTCGGGCGCTACCGAATCCAACAACATGGCATTGCTGGGGCTGGCTCGACATGCAGCGGGGGGCAAGCGTCGCCGGGTGCTGGTGAGCGCCATCGAGCACAAATCCGTGCTTGCAGTGGGACGAGTGCTTGAAGAACAACTGGGCTTTTCCGTCGAGCATATCCCGGTGGATCGGGAGGGATTCGTGAATATAGATGCGCTCCTCGACGCCTTGGACGAAGAGGTGCTCGCCGTGTCAATCATGGCCGTCAATAATGAAATCGGGACGGTGCAGGATGTAGAGCGGATTGCAGAAGTGGCCAAAGCGTATGGGGCCGTTTTTCATTGCGATGCCGGTCAGGCGTCCCTTGCCATGCCCATGAATGCTTTAGCAGGGCTTGCGGACATGGTGAGCCTTTCCGCGCACAAGATGTACGGCCCGAAAGGGATCGGGGCCTTGTACTTGTCCCGTGCGGTGCAGCCGCGCATCGAACCGTTGATCTATGGTGGCGGCCAGCAGCATGGCTTGCGATCAGGTACGACGCCGGTTCCCCTGTGTGTCGGAATGGGAGTGGCTGCGGAGATGTTGGGTACGGGAGAGGTTGCCGCGAAACGTCAGGAGCTGGCCCTGCGCCGCGATGCGTTTGTAGAGCAACTCCGCCGGTTACAGTGGCCTATCGCGCTCAACGGCCCTGCGGGATCGGCTCGCCATCCCGGTAACGCGAATATCCGTTTCTCCGGGTTTTCGGCGCGCGATATATTGGGCGCCCTGCAGCCACATCTTGCGGCATCGACCGGTTCCGCATGCACCTCAGGCACGCCGGAGCCGTCCCATGTGCTCAAAGCCATCGGCCTTTCCGGCGACGAGGCGGAATCCTCCATTCGCTTCAGCCTCGGTTTCGACACCAGCGCCGAAGATATGGAAGCGGCCGTAGAGTTGATTGAAGCAGCGCTGGAAAAACTCTCCGCGGTCGAGCAGTTGCATCCGGTTTGAGGCTTGAGCCGCGTCTTTACCGCCTTTTCTCACCCTTTTTCAGGGAATTATATATTAGTTGCAAAAATTCACTTGACACGCATATTTTGGATTAAGTTGCTGTATTTTAACGATTTATTGATGCCAAGTATGGAGAGAAAAACGAAAAAAAGCGATTTTTTTTGCAAAGGACTTGAACTTTTTTTGTTAGCAACGTACCATTTGAGCAACTACGACCCACCGGGTCGTCCCCCGCATAGGGGAATCAGGCGTGCCCGGTTTATCTGAACCCCAGGGATGCCATAGTGCATCCCTGTTTCATTTTAGGGAATTACCCAATGGATGACACTGGCAGTACAGGAGCACATTATCGCGTTAGAATATTTGTAGATTTTTGGAATTTTACCCTCTTAATGAGGGATGTGGACTCCGATTTCAGTACCGATTGGAGTAAGCTAGGGCCAGTGCTTACCCGTGCGGCCATAGAGGCCATCAATTCCAGCGTGGAGGGGGAATATCAAGGATTAAACTTTTACGGATCATATAATCCGGCAACTGACAAGGGGAAAAAACGGCACCGCTGGGCACGGGATGTTGTCAGCAGGTTTCCCGGGGTCAAGGTTTCCATGGAACCACGGCAAAAGGAATTTTCGCCTCCCAAGTGTCCGACTTGTTACCATGAAGTTTCAATATGTCCGCGCCAAGATTGCAGATCTGATATGCGCGGAACGGAAGAAAAGGGAGTAGACGTACGCATGGCCATAGATATGGTTCGCTTTGCCTTGGCAGATAATTACAATGTGGCCGTGTTGGTTTCGTCGGACCAGGATTTTGTGCCTGTGGCCGAATTTCTTGAGACGCAAGGCATAAAGGTCATACATGGTTCTTTCCCCCCAAAGGGTGCGCAACTAACCAAGTCGTGCTGGTCGAACATAAATCTCCCGAGTATCCGGGAGGATTTTCGATTTCACAAACAGTAGGCGCTTTTGCAATCACCGCAGGGTTATGTCTGACAAGCCTGAACTGCTTCCTTAACCCCCAAACACCCCCCTTCTCCGGAAACAGCCCCGGCATCCAGTGCCACGCGAGCCGGGCGGGGAAGGCGAGGAGCAGCGTCGCTCGCTGGCCGCTTTTCTGGCCGCTTTGATATTATTCATAACACTAAGTATAACAGGTACTTATAAGACTTTTTTCTTTCGAAATGGCCGCTTTTTTGGCCGGTTCCATGGCCGCTTTACAGGCCGCATTCTCCCCCACCCCGCAACTCCACCCCCCATTTCCCGTAAACTGGTTGGGCCCTGTACTTTTCATTTTTCGTACCCTCTTCCCCGCTATGGCAGCCAGGCAAAACCCTATCAGGTGCGCCGGCGATCAGCCTTCTGCTACTCGGAATCGCCCACCTTACGTCGACCAGGCTCAAGAGCCGCATAGGCCTCGTAGGTCTTCGGTCCGGGGACGGACTTGATGCACTCCCAGGCCGCCACGGCATCGGCCCGGCTTTTGCCCTTGTTAGCCGGATCCGCCTTGAAATCCGTGACGAAATTGTTGAACCGGGCGGCGGGGATCCGCGGCAAGCGGCCCTCCGAGCGCATAAGTTCCAGTAATCGATTGCTGAGATCCGCGTAGGTGATGCGTTGGCCTGCCTGAAGTTGCGTGCGGCGCCATTCGTTGAGCCAGTGCCACTGGCCCGATTTGTCTCTCAGCGACGGGGCGCGTGCGTGGACGAGGTCTCGAAGGAATGTTTTCGTCCTCCTGTCGTCGACGTAAGCCCGGACGACCGTTTCGGCCGCCAGCCTGTCGCGCCCTTCTCCAGACCGTCGAGCAGGCATGGGTTTGGCAGGCGGGACCACCCCCGTTCGAAGAAAATCACGGATGAGAGCCTCAAGCTCGAGCTTGCGTCGTCGGCCGACAGCGATGCCGAGCTGGCGCGCGAAGGCCTTGAGCTCCTCGGCATAGAAATAATTGTCGTCGAACTCCTTGACCGACATGGAGGGACGAAGCTTCGCCATTGCACGCTCCGGTGACTGACAGACGCAATCGGGACGTCAAATTATGGGCCTGAACGGTTACTTTTCGATATAAGTGACAAAATTATTGGGCATCAGAACAAAATCAACGCTATTACTTACCAAGAAAATTAACCCCGGATATTTCCCGGCGAAATTTTTAAGGCTCGTCCCGCCAACCGGATTTCCAGGCGCTGTCCCGAAATCGAACAAATTACAGCCATGAAGCACTCGACGCACGACGCTCCCCTCCAAACCATCCCCCTGCCTCCGTCTCTGGCGAACATCAACGACCGCGTGCTGGATGACGCCATCCTGAAGAAGCTGGTGGATCCGGAAGTGTATTACGCCTTTGCCCGGTGCCGGGCTACCGGGCTGCCCATGGAGAAAAAGGAGGCGAACGAACTGGCGAAGTCTATACGCGAATGGGCGCAGTCGAAGGGGTGCATCGGGTATTCGCACTGGTTCTCGCCCATGCGAGGACCGGTCCACGGCGAGAAACTCGAGACGTTCGTCGGGGTGGATTTTAAAACCGACCGGCTGATCATCAACCTGACGGGCTCCGAGCTGTTTCAGACGGAAACGGACGGATCGTCTTTTCCGAATGGCGGGCTCCGGGAAACGCATCAGGCTGCGGCCTACATCGGCTGGGACACCGGTTCTCCTCCGTTTGTTTATCGGCAAACGCTGTATATCCCGTCGGCCTTCGTTTCTTGGACCGGCGAGGCGCTTGACCTGAAGACCCCCTTGCTGCGCGCGAATCTTGCGGTCAACGAACGGGGCCTGCGTTTTCTTGAGCATCTTGGCGATACGGATGCAACCGAAATCGTATGCAATGTCGGATGGGAGCAGGAATTTTTCCTCATAGAGCGTGAATTGTATCTGGCGCGGCCGGATCTGGTAGCTACCGGCCGCACGATTCTGGGCGCGTCGCCGTTTCGCGGACAGGAATTGTCCACCAATTATTTTTCCCGATTGTCCCCGCGTATCAACCGGTATATAGCGGAAGCGCGGGAAACGATGTGGGCGCTGGGTATTTCGATCCATTGCACGCACAATGAGGTGGCGCCTGCGCAGCATGAGATTTCCCCCATCTTCAATCTGGCGAATCTCGCGGCGGATACGAATGTGCTTGCCATGGATGTACTGCGCGATCTCGCTTTCGAACATGAACTTGTCGCCCTTTTTCACGAGAAGCCGTTTGCCGGCATCAACGGAAACGGCAAGCACAACAACTGGGGGCTGAACACCGACACCGGCGCGAATCTGTTTGTGCCCGGCGAAACCGAGCGCGAGCATCGCCGCTTCATCGCATTCGTTGCCGCCCTGCTGCGGAGCGTCAAGCAGCACGGCGACCTGCTGCGCTGCGGGGTGTCCACGTCGGGGAACGACCATCGGCTGGGGGCGCAGGAGGCGCCGCCCGCCATCATTACCCTCCATCTTGGCGAATCGATGGAGCGCCATGTGAAGCAGATCGCGGACGGCGGCCCCTTTACCATGCACGGGATACAGCACAAGCAAATCGAGGTATCGGCGCCGGTGGTGGATATCAAGGCGAATAAGGAAGACCGCAATCGCACCGCACCTTTTCCCTGGTGCGGCAATCGGTTCGAGTTTCGGGCGGTGGGGGGCAATCAGCATATCGCTTTTCCGCTCACGATGCTCAACGCAGCGCTGGCGGACAGCCTGAAGCATATGTGCGAGGAAATCGAGTCCGGCAAGGAAGTGGACGAGGTCATTCGGGAAACCATCCGGGAAAATGAGGGAGCGCTGTTCAGTGGAAACGGTTACGCAAGGGAACTGTACGATCATGCCGAAAAATTCGGGTTGATCCATCTGACAAGTAGTCCCGAGGCGTACCAGTCCCTTACCTCGCCGAAGAATGTGACGCTTTTTGGCGGCCTTGGCATTTTCAATGAGCGGGAACTTGCTGCCCGTCAGGTCACTCTCCAGGAAGCGTATGCGACGGAACTGTACATTGAGGCGCGCACGCTGCTCAATATTTTGCAGACCAGGATCATCCCGGTTGTGGTTGAGGAAACGCGCAAGGATGCCGAATCCGGCTTCTCTTCCCGTCTTTTCGATGAAAAGAGGCGACTCGTCGAAGAGTTGCTTTCGGGGACGGATGATCTGGCCTCGGCGTTCGAAGCGTTTCCGGAAGACGATTCCACACAGGCTGCGGTCTATGCGCACGATGTCGTCAAGCCGTCGATGCAGTCCGTACGTGTCCTCGCAGATCGCCTGGAAACCATGGTGGACGAGCGCCTGTGGCCGCTGCCGACGTACTCGGAATTACTGCATCGTCATCAGTGATCGGGACAAGCTACTTGCGCTTGTGCATACTTATTCGTAAATGACCAATACAGACGGGCGCGCAACGGGTCTCTGACGCTATGGGAACGACCATCCGGGATATGATGCTGGCTTCGCCGCTGCCTCTTGGGCCGCGCGATACGGCGGAATATGCGCTGGGCCTGCTCATGGAGTTGCGCGTGCGGCATTTCCCGGTAGTGGATGCGGACGGTTTGCTCCTCGGAATCGTTTCGGAGGAGCATATTCTGGAATCCGCCGCAGGCCCGGACGCCGAGATAGCCAGCGTTCCCGATCTGGACCCCCTTTCCGTCCCGCCCGACGCCCACCTCTTCGAAGCCGCCAAAATCCTGGTCGGGCACGATCTCACCACCCTTCCCATTGTGGACGAAACAGGCCGCTACGAAGGCCTGATCCGCCGGAATGACCTGTTCGAGCAGTTCGCGGCGATGCTTTCCACCCAGGAAGCCGGCGCCATCGTGGCGCTCGAAGAAGACCCGGACAGCTACTCGCTGTCGCAACTGGTCCACGCCATCGAACAGAACGACATTCGCATCCTGTCCGTCGTGTGCGAACGCCCCCGGACCCCGGGCGGCAAAGTACGGGTCACGCTCAAGCTGAATGTGCAAAGCGCCTCTCGCGTGCGGCATCTGCTCGAACACTACGGATACCATGTCGTAGCCGTTTTCAGCGACGACGCCGTGGACGAGGAAATGCAGTGGCGCGCCGAGGAGTTTCTGCGGTATCTGGAAGCGTAAAACGAGCATTCCACCGCTCCATTTCGTATCTTGTAAGGATATGGGCGGTATCGCCCCATGTCCTTTCTGTCCGGCGCAGCGGTCTGTCCCCGCCGGCCCGTGATCCTCCGGTTTACGAGTTCCAAACAGGTTCATGCATACCGATCAAGAAACCGATCAGGCAGTCGACCAGGTAACCGATCAGGCAGTAAACACCGCCGGGAACGGTTACAGCGCCGAAAACATCCAGGTGCTCGAGGGACTGGAAGCCGTCCGCAAGCGCCCGGCCATGTACATAGGAGACGTAGGACTCCGGGGTCTGCACCATCTGGTGTACGAGGTGGTGGACAATGCGATCGACGAGGCGCTGGCCGGGCACTGCGACCGGATCGAGGTATCCATCCACGAAGACGGCTCCGTGTGCGTGATCGACAACGGGCGCGGCATCCCGGTGGAGGAGCATCCCAAGGAAAAACGCTCTGCGCTGGAAGTGGTGATGACGACCCTGCATGCCGGCGGCAAGTTCGACAAGGATACCTACAAGGTGTCAGGCGGATTGCACGGGGTCGGCGTATCCTGCGTGAATGCCCTCGCCGTCACACTGATCGCTATTGTGCGCAGGGACGGCTACGAATGGCGCCAGGAGTATGCCTGCGGCAAGCCGCTGGGCCCGGTGAAGCGGGGGCGCGCCCTCAAGTCGGACGAAGAGACCGGAACCGAGGTGACGTTTCTCCCGGATCCGGATATTTTCACCGAGACGGAGTTTCGTTTCGACACGCTGTCGGGCCGCCTGCGCGAACTGGCCTATCTGAACCGCAACGTGTACATCGGGATCGAGGACCGCCGCGAGGAAGAGGAATCGCTGCGCCGCGAGGAATATCATTTCGAGGGGGGCATCGTGGAGTTCATCGACTACCTCGACGAAACCCGCACGGCCATCCAGGAAGAAACGATATACATCTCCGAGGAGGATGCGGAGGTGCCCGTGGAACTGGCGATGCGGTACAACACCGGCTACACCGAAAACGTCCTCTCCTTCGTCAATAATATCAATACGCACGAGGGAGGCACCCACATCTCGGGATTCCGCCGGGCGCTGACCAGGACCCTGAAGGCGTATGCGGAAAACAACAACCTTACGAAGAACGCAAAAGTCGATCTGTCCGGCGACGATTTCCGGGAAGGACTGACCGCCGTGCTTTCGGTCCGGGTGGCCGAGCCTCAGTTCGAGGGTCAGACCAAGACCAAACTGGGCAATTCGGAGGTCCAGAGCGCCGTCGAAACGCTGGTCAACGAGAAACTGGGCCAGTGGCTCGAAGATCATCCCCGCCAGACAAAGATCATTATCGATAAGGTGATCCTTGCTGCGCAGGCCCGTCTGGCGGCCCGGAAGGCCCGCGAACTGGTGCAGCGCAAGAGCGCCTTTTCCGGCGGCGGGCTGCCCGGAAAGCTGGCCGATTGCGCCTCGCGCGATCCGGAGGAATCGGAGCTCTACCTGGTGGAGGGGGATTCGGCGGGCGGCTCCGCCAAGCAGGCGCGCGACCGCCATTTCCAGGCCATCCTTCCCCTGCGCGGGAAGATTCTGAACGTGGAACGGGCCCGGCTCGACCGGATTCTCGAAAACGAAGAGATCCGGAATATGGTGACGGCGCTCGGCACGGGGCTGGTCGGGCTGGAGGATTCCTTCGACTTGTCCCGCCTCCGGTACCACAAGATTATCCTGATGACGGATGCGGACGTGGACGGGGCGCACATCCGGACCCTGCTGCTTACGTTCCTGTACCGCCACCTGCGTCCGCTCTTCGAAAGCGGCTACGTGTATGTGGCGTTGCCGCCGCTTTTCAAGGTGCAGGTGGGACGGCAGGAGCACTACCTGTGGACGGAAGCGCAACTGGCGGCGAAGACGCGGGAACTGCGCAAGGAAGGAAAATCGAAGATCGGCATTCAGCGCTACAAGGGCCTGGGCGAGATGAACCCCCAGCAGCTCTGGGATACGACGATGGATCCCGCCACCCGGCGCCTGCAGCAGGTCACGGTGGAGGACGGCGCCGTGGCCGACCGCGTGTTCTCGACCCTGATGGGAGACGCCGTGGAGCCGCGCCGCAGGTTCATCGAGCGCAACGCGAAATACGCAACCATCGATGCGTAACGCGCCGGGGGAGGATGCACGGCCACGTACCCGCAGCAACATGTTGGACCCTTCCGATCGACAGGATGCCCCCGACGTTTCCGTCGTCGTGCCCGTATACGACGAGGCGGATTCCCTGACCGAACTTGCCGGGGAGATCCGGTCGGCATGCGAGGGCGCCGGGTACCGGTTCGAGATATGGTTCGTCGACGACGGGTCGCAGGATGCTTCCTGGCAGATCATCGAGACCTTGCACAAGGAGGATACCCGGATTGCCGGCCTCCGGCTCCGGCGCAACTACGGGAAGTCGGCGGCGCTGGCCCTGGGATTCGAGCAGGCCCGGGGCGCCTATGTCGTGACGATGGATGCCGATCTGCAGGACGTACCTGCGGAAATACCGGGGCTGATTGCCCGGCTCGAGGAAGGATTCGATCTGGTGAGCGGCTGGAAGAAGACGCGGCGCGACCCGCTGAGCAAACGGGTGCCCAGCAGATTCTTCAACCGGGTGACGCGGATCATTTCCGGAGTCCGGCTGCATGATTTCAATTGCGGCCTGAAGGCGTATCGCCGGGAGGTGGTGAAGAGCGTGCGCGTCTATGGAGAACTGCACCGGTATATCCCGCTGCTGGCCAAATGGGAAGGGTACGACCGGATCTCCGAACTTCCGGTGGAGCACCGCGCGCGGCGCTATGGGCGCAGCAAATTCGGCCTGGACCGGTTCATCAAGGGTTTTCTGGACCTGATTTCCGTCACCTTCCTGACCCGGTTCGCCGTCCGTCCGATGCATTTCTTCGGCGCGTTCGGCACACTGGCGTTCTTTGTCGGGTTTATCCTGTCCCTGTGGCTGTCCATCGACAAGATCGCGTTCGGGAATCCTATCGGAGACCGGCCGCTGCTCCTGCTGGGGGCGCTGATGATGGTGGTGGGCGTGCAGATGTTCACGACGGGCCTGCTTGGCGAAATGATCGTCCGGCCCCGGATGGAGCGCACCGATTCGTACCGCGTGATGGCTACCTTGCCCCCGGCGGACTGAACCATGGCAGCCGAGACGTCCGAACGAACCCGACGGCAGATCGCTCTGGTGGGGCCGGCTGCGCCTTTCCGGGGAGGGATTGCGCAGTTTACCGACACGGTGGCGGCAGGGCTTCGGGATCGCGGCTGGCCGGTGTACATGGCGACATTCCGGCGGCAGTATCCGGGGTTTCTTTTTCCCGGAACGTCGCAATTCGATCCGGGCCGGGCGCCGGCGCCGGGTACGCACCGGCTGATCGACTCCATAGGACCGGGTACGTGGGGCGCCGCGGCGAAAGCGATTGCGGAGCAGGACCCGGCAGCCGTCGTGTTCCAGTACTGGACGCCCTTTTTTGCGCCTGCCTACGGCGCGATGGCGCGGCGGCTTGCTGCGCGGGGCGTCCGGGTGGCGTCGATCGTGCACAACGTGTACCCGCACGAGAAGCGGCATCGTTTCGTTTCCTTCCTCGCGGGGTATTTCCTGAAACGATGCGAGGCGCTGCTTGCGCTGTCCGACACAGTGGCTGAAGATATGTGGGCGATGGGTGTCGCCGCTCCCGTGCAGATGGCGCCGCTTCCTGTCTACGGGCATTTCGGGGACCCGCTCCCGCGCGAGGAAGCCCGGCGTCGCTTGCAGATGCCGGAAGACGCCGACCTCTTGCTTTTCTTCGGATTCGTCCGGGCGTACAAGGGATTGCCCGTGCTGCTGCGCGCCCTGCCCCGGATTCTGGTCCGGCGGCCAAGGGCGAGGCTCGTCGTGGCGGGAGAGTTTTATGACGACGAGCGGACGTACCGCGATCTGATGGCGTCGCTTGGTCTTGAGGACACGGTGCTTTTGCGGGCGGAATATATCCCGGAAGAAGAGGTGAGCCTCTATTTTTCGGCGGCGAACCTGGTGGTGCAGCCCTATGAATCGGCCACGCAGAGCGCCGTGGTGCAGACGGCGTATCATTTCGAACGGCCCGTGGTGGTTACGGATGTGGGCGGGCTGGCCGAGGTGGTTGCAGACGGCGTATCGGGGTATGTGGTCCCGCCCGGCAATCCGGAGGCGCTGGCGGACGCCGTCATACGCTATTTCGAAGAAGATCGGGAAGCCGCTTTTGCGGAGGGGGTGCGGCGGGAACGGGAGCGCTGTTCGTGGGGGAGGTTACTGGATACGCTTGAAACCATGTTGAGGTAACATCCATGGAGTACGATCCGGTCAAGGACGCGCTGGGAAGGTTTTTCCGCATCCACCCTGTGTTGCATCGCATGTTTTTCGTGCTGCTCCATGCCGTGTTTCTGCGGTCGTGGTACGTGCGGCGGGAAGTGCATGCGCTGCTGGGAGATGCGCCGGCGGGGCGGCCTGCGGACGTATTGGATGCGGGGACGGGATTCGGGCAGTATGCCGCGTATATCGCCCGGAGGTTTCCGCGCGCCCGGGTGCTTGCCGTGGACATCAAGGCGGATTATCTGGCCGATCTGAGGCGGTTCGTGGAGCGGACGGATCTCCGGGATCGGATCGCATTTCGCGAATACGACCTGACCGGGTCGCCTCTGGACCAGGCGTTCGACCTCATTGTCTCGGTCGATGTGATGGAGCATATTGAGGACGACCGGATCGTTTTCCGCAATTTTACGCAGATGCTGAAGGACGGAGGGCATGTCATCGTCAACACGCCGTCGGACCGGGCGGGATCGGACACGAAGACCCACGGCGAGAAAGGATTTGTGGATGAGCATGTCCGCCCCGGATACGGCCTTGCGGAGCTGGAGGAGAAAATGGAGGAAGCGGGGCTGGAAACGGTACGGGCCCGATATACCTACGGGAGATACGGTTCCAAAGCCTGGCGGGTACTCGTCAAATGGCCCATGCAGATGCTGGCGGTCACGCGGCTGGCTTTTGCGGCGCTGCCGGTGTATTACCTTGCGGCCCTGCCGGTGGGTCTGGTCCTGAACGCGATGGATGTACGCACCCGCAACGAAACCGGCACGGGGCTGATCCTCGTTGCGCGCAAGAAAGTACAGGATAAAGCATAGCATGCGCATGGAAACCGGGGCGCGTAACAACCGTTACAGCGTAAACCGGGGAGATCCATGCATACCAAATATATCTTTGTTACGGGAGGGGTTACGTCCTCGCTGGGCAAGGGGATCGTCTGCGCATCGCTGGGGAGGCTGCTGGAGTCGCGGGGATTGCGCGTGACCATTCAGAAACTCGATCCCTACATCAATGTGGACCCCGGGACGATGAACCCCTACGAGCATGGGGAGGTGTACGTCACGGAAGACGGGGCGGAGACCGATCTGGACCTTGGGCATTACGAGCGCTTCCTCGGGCGCCCGATGAGCCAGGCCAATAATGTCACGACCGGGCGCATCTACCTCGATGTGATTACGAAAGAGCGCGCCGGGGCGTATCTGGGCAAGACCGTACAGGTGGTCCCCCATGTCATCGACGAGATCAAGCAAAGAATGCTGAAGCTCGGCGATACGGGCCGGTACGATGTCGTGATCACCGAGATCGGGGGGACGGTCGGCGATATCGAGAGCCAGCCCTATCTCGAAGCCATTCGGCAGTTGCGGTACGAGATCGGCGCGCGGAATGCGCTGGATGTGCATCTGACCCTCGTGCCGTATCTCGATGCGGCGGGCGAGCTGAAAACGAAGCCGACGCAGCATTCCGTAAAAACGCTCCTGTCCTACGGGTTGCAACCGGATGTCCTGGTGTGCCGGTCGGAGCGGCCGCTGGACGAGGACCTGCGAAAAAAAATCGCGCTTTTCTGCAATGTGGAGCCGCGGGCGGTGATCGCGGCCCGGGATGCGGAATCCATCTATGAAGTGCCCCTGCTTCTTGCTGAAGAGGGCCTGGACGATATCGTGTTCGAGCGGCTCGGCATGCCGTTCGGAGACGGCGCTCCTGCGATTTCAGACACGCCGGGTATGCAGGAGTGGATCGACTTTCTGAAGACGCTGAAGAATACGGAGGGCGCTGTACGCATTGCGCTGGTGGGCAAGTATGTGGAGCACCAGGATGCGTACAAGTCGATCACCGAAAGTTTTGTTCTGGCGGGGGCGGTGAACGGGGTGCACGTCGATCTCCAGTATGTATTGTCCGACGACATTACGGAAGACAACGTGGAAGAACTGCTCGGCGATGTGGCGGGCATTGTGATTGCGCCGGGCTTTGGCGACCGGGGCATCGACGGGAAACTGGCTTCCGTGCGGTACGTGCGGGAAAACAACATTCCCTTCCTGGGGATATGCCTCGGAATGCAGTGCGCCGTGATAGAATTTGCGCGGCACATGTGCGATTGGGAGGATGCCCATTCGACGGAATTCGACCCCGATACGGCGTATCCGGTTATCGACATCATGGAAGAACAGAAGCGGATTGTCCACAAGGGGGGCACCATGCGTCTCGGGGCGTATGAATGCCGCATTACCGAAGGCTCCCGCGTGGCCGGGATTTACGGGACGCTGGAAATATCGGAGCGGCACCGGCACCGGTATGAAGTGAACAACGTGCTGCGATACAAACTGCTCGAGCATGGCATGCGCTTCACGGGGGTCAATCCGGGGCGGGATCTCGTGGAGATCATTGAACTGCCCGCGCATCGCTGGTTTGTCGGGGTGCAATTCCATCCCGAGTACAAGAGCACCGTGGCGCGGCCGCACCCGCTTTTCCGGTCCTTCGTCGGAGCGTGCGTGGAGTTGGCCCGCGAGAAGAAAGATCTGATGGAATCGCCGCGTCCCTCGCGCCGCCGCAAGGTGGTGCAGTTAGCGTCGGCGAAAATGTAGGGCGTGCCCCGCTCGGCGAACCTTTATCGAATGTCCTGCAAGGCCCCTGCTCCTCGTTCGCCGGCCTCATCGCATACGCGTATAGCTTATTCGCCAATGCTTCGTTCGCATACGCGCAGGCCTCTGCGCTGCGCGCTTCGGGGCTTTGCAGGGGCGCTTCTGGCCGCGCTTCCGGTCTTTTGGGCATACCCTGCCCTAACGCAACCGGCAGAGAAGGCGGAGTCTCTTCCCGGTCGGCTCTATGTGCGGTTCGCCGCCGAGTCGCAGGCGCCCGCACCGGGCAAGACGGCAAGCGCCGCCTTCAGCGCCGCGGCGGCGGCGCATGGCATGACGCACCTTGAGAAGGCCTTTCCTTTTCTGGACACTCTGGCCGAGCGCCGCACGCTCTCGCCGAGCGCCGAGGCGCTGCGCCATGTCTACGCGCTGACCTATACGAGCGGCGCGGAGCCGGCCGATGCGGCGCAGGCCTTCGCCCGCGACGAGGGCGTCGTCTATGCCGAGCCGCAGCCTGTCCGCCGTATTGGCGGCATGCGCTTGCCCGCAAGAGTATCCGGCGGTGTGCTCGCCGCGCCGAACGACTCGCTTTACGGCGAGCAGACGCACCTACCGCGCCTGCAACTTCCCGAGGCGTGGGACGAGGTCAAGGGCGAGGACGGCCAGGTGCTGATCGCCATCGTGGATACGGGCGTGGACATCGCGCACCCGGACCTTCGGGACAATCTGTGGACGAACCCGAACGAGGCGCCGGGCAACGGGCTGGACGATGACGGCAACGGCTTCGTAGACGACGCGCACGGCTGGAGCTTCACGGAGGATTCGCCCGATCCGGATGGGGACGGAACGGGCATTGATCACGGCACGGCGGTAGCGGGCGTAGCGGCTGCGGTGACGGACAACGCGCGGGGCATAGCCGGGGCGAGCTGGAACGCTGCCTTTATGCCGGTGCGCACCGTGTGCGAGGGCTCTGCCCTGGTGCTCTGCCACACGAGCAAGGGTATCTTGTATGCGGCGCTGAACGGAGCGGACATTATCACGGCGAGCTTTGGCAGTTCCGTGTATTCGGAAACCGAGGCGCTGGTGGTGCAGGCAGCGCTGGAAGCGGGGGCGCTGGTGGTGGCGGCGGCGGGCAATGAGGAAAAGGACAACGACGCAGCGCCCTACTATCCTGCGAGCGATCCGTCCGTGCTGAGCGTAGGGGGCACGCAGAAAGATTCGCAGGAGAACGTCTACAATTACGGCAGGAGCGTGAACGTATACGCTCCTGCCGAGGCGATAGAGGCGACGGCGCCGGGGGGCGGCTACGCCAGGTGGAGCGGTACGTCTTTTTCCGTTCCGCTCGTAGCGGGCATTGCGGCGCTGGCGAAGACGGCGAACCCGCAGCTCGGTCCCGGGGCGCTGCGCGAGCAGGTGCGCCTGACGGCGGACAGGACCTCGGACGAACACGCCCGCGTCTTCGCCAACGCCTGGCGCGCGGCGACCGAGGCGCCTCGTCCGGCGATTCGGATCGCGGCGGTGAACGGGCGGGCGTACCGGGGCGAGTACGTGAACCTTCCCGGCGTCGATACGTCCTCGGTTCGCATAACGTTTACGAATGTGCATGGCGACGCCGGGGATGTGGCGGTGCGTTTCGGGGCCGATACGACGTACGCGCGCATCGCGCCGGCTTCAGTGCGATTGGGCCGCCTCGCGCACGGAGACACGGCGTCGGTGGACGTTAGCCTTCTTTTAGGCGCTGGCCGTCCGGCGGTCGGCGCGTTCCTTGTCACGGCGCAGGTAACGGCGGACGCCTTTGTCGACGAGCCGGACCTCGTGCGCCTTCGCGCGGGGCGTTTTGCGAATGCGCAGGATTCGCTGGCTCTGGTGGCGTTCTATCATGCGGCGGGCGGAGAGGACTGGATAAATCGCACGGGCTGGCTCGAAGAGCCGGTCATGGGCTGGCATGGCGTGACGCTGAACGAGGAGGGAAGGGTTGTGCGCCTCGAGGTGATCCGGAATAACCTTACGGGCCATCTTTCTTCGCAGCTGAGTCGTTTGACGGAGCTCGAATACCTTTACCTGGTGGGCAACAACCTTGGCGGTTCGATTCCCGCCTGGCTGGGAGAACTCCCCCGCTTGAAAGATCTCAGGTTGCATGCCAACGACTTTACCGGTTCGATCCCTCCTGAATTGGGTAACCTCGCCGAACTGGAATTCCTGAGTCTTCAGTTTAACGAGCTGACGGGCTCGATCCCCCCCTCGCTGGGGCGCCTTGCGAAGTTGAAATTTCTCTTTCTTAATTTCAATGGGCTGACAGGTCCTGTACCCCCGGCGTTGGGCAACCTCGCCGAACTGGAATTCCTGAATCTTCAGTTTAACGGCTTGACGGGGCCTGTCCCCTCCTCGTTGGGGCGGCTTGCGAAGTTGAAGTCTTTATATCTTAGTTGGAATGGGCTGACAGGTCCTGTACCCCCGGCGTTAGGAGACCTCGCCGAATTGCAAGTGCTGACTCTTCAGTTTAACGGTTTAACGGGGCCCATCCCGGCCTGGCTGGGAGAACTCTCCAGTTTGACACAAATTTGGTTGACCGACAATGCCTTCACGGGTTCCATCCCGCCGGCGCTCGGTAACCTCGCGAACCTGGAAGTGCTGGCATTATCCGCCAATCCGCTTGCGCCCTATGCCTTCCCGGCATGGATTACGGACCTCGTCAATCTGCGGATTGTCTTTCTGGGCGGCACGCGACTGCGAGGCGCGATCCCCCCCGGACTGGGCGATCTGTCAAGGCTTCAAGATCTGTATCTTTCGGACAACGATCTGGAAGGCGCGCTGCCGGGCAATATCGTAAACGCAAAGGCGCTAAGCAGCCTTTATCTTTCTCATAACAACCTCGATGCGCTGGCCGACCTCTCCGGCCTGCCCGAACTTGACATCGTTAACGTTGCGTTTAACCGGCTCACGTTCGAGGATTTCGAGGGGCGGGACCTTCCAGCGAGCGCAGCCGAGCCGCTCGGGGCGCCGGACCGCGAGCAGCTCGCCGCGCTTTTCGAGCGCACAGGGTTCGTTACGGAAGCGCAAGGCCCGCTTGCGCCGGTTACGGTCGCCGCAAGGCGCCCCCCCGACCTCGAAGCGCTCAGGCGGTACATAGACGCCCTGAACGCCTTGCAGGCACAGGGCAGGGGCGACATCGTCCCGGCAGGCCATCTGCGCATGCTGCCCCGCCTCTACCGGCGCCTTGCGGCACGCGCGGAGCGATTCCCCGCAGGCGAAGAAACGCGGGCCTCCGCAAGCGTAATCGACTTTACCTATGCGCCCCAGCGTCTTGTGCCCACCCGCGTAGCGCGCGAGGCGGACCATGTCACGTTCTCGGTCGAGGTGGGCGGCGAGGAGAACAGGTACCAATGGTACGGGGACGGTTACGGCAACTTCACGGACGACGACATGGCCGTCGAGGGAGCGACAAGCCATACGTTGCGGGTGGCGCTGTCGGAGGCGCGGGCCGTGTATTACTGCGTAATCACGAACCCGCGCGTGCCGGATTTGACGCTCTACAGCGAGCGGGTGTCGTCGAGTGCGCCGGAGCATATCGTAGCGGCGCATGAGGCGGACTCGCTGGTTCTGGCGAACTTCTATCGCGCGACGGGCGGTTCGGGCTGGACGAACGACCGCGACTGGCTCGAGGGGCCTTTGGGCAGCTGGTTTGGCGTCGTCTTGAACGAAGAGGGGCGCGTGACAGAGCTGTATCTTGGACACAACAACCTCACGGGGCTTCTGCCCGATGAGGTGGGAGCGCTCGCCGCGCTCGAGAGGTTGGATCTCGCGGCAAACAAGATGCACGGCCGCCTCCCGGAGTCTTTGGGCAGGCTGACTTCACTTTGGTACCTGGGTTTGGACAGTAACAGATTCTTCAGAGGGCCTATCCCCGCCTCGTTGGGAAACCTGACCCGGCTGAGGGTTCTCACATTCAATTTAAATGATTTGCGCGGTCCGATCCCGGAGGCGCTGGGCAAGTTGACCTCGCTTACATCGCTTGATCTCAGCAATAACAACCTGGCAGGTCCTGTCCCTGCCTGGCTGGGAAACCTGACCCGGCTGGAGCATATCCAATTATACGACAGTGATCTCACCGGTCCGATCCCGGAGGAGTTGGGCAAGTTGGCCTCGCTTGAGAGACTGCTTCTGAAAGGCAACAACCTGACCGGCAGGATTCCCGCCTCGCTGGGGCGCCTTACCCGGTTGGAAGTCCTTGATTTGCATGAAAATGCCCTGGAGGGGGCTGTGCCGGACAGCCTCCTCGCCATGAACGCTCTGGAGCGGCTTTATCTTAACGATAACCGGTTAACGTCCCTGCCGGATCTTACGGGCATGCCCAGGCTATATGAGGTCCACGCCAGCTCGAACCGGCTTTCTTTCGAGGACATCGAGCAGCATGCGCGCTTCAGCGGAACCTTCACGTATGCCCCGCAGGAGGCGGTTCCCGTGCGCACTGAGCGCTCGGCGTCTCATGTCACGTTCTCGGTCAGCGTGGGCGGCACGGCGAACGAGTATCAATGGTACCGCGAAGGATTTCTGGACGACGAGGCGATCCCGGGAGCTACTGCGGACACGCTGGCCGTGCCCTTGTCCGATCCGCCGTCACGCTACCGCTGCAGGATCACGAATGCGAAAGCGCCCAACCTGACGCTCTACAGCGAGCGCGCCTCCTCCGCGGAGGTGTATACGTCGATAGCGAAAGAGGACGTCCTGACGTTTGCGGTGCATGCGAACTATCCGAACCCGTTCAGCGAGGCGACGGAGATCGCCTTCGAGACGCCTGAAGGCGTGCGCGTCCGCATTATGGTCTACGACGCGCTGGGGCGCATAGTGGACGAGGTGCTCGATCGGACTGTGGCGCCGGGGCGCTATCGCGTAGCGTATGCGGCGCGCGGTCTTGCGCCGGGAACATACTTCTACCATATAGAGATGGGCCGCTTCAGCGAAACGCGCGCAATGGTCCTGGTGCGGTAGGGGAACAAGGGATGGATCGCTCGCCTTTGCGCCGGCGCGCAGACCGGTTTATTTCCTGCCTGGGCAGGCAGCAGCCCCTTCACATCTCTCCTTACGCTTTGGCGTTTTCTCGCCCGTTCGGCTTCGAACGCACCCGCACATCTTCCTTTATCATGTTGAGAAAGGAGTATACATGGTGTATTTACATATATTGTACATATTTATGTTAAAAAATACCTGTTCTATATCACTTTTTTGCCCATAAAGGTCTTGACATTACAAATTTGTACCGTAATTTGACCAGTCAGGTGGGGAAAAGTGGGGAAAAGTGGGGAACATTACCCTAACCTGCAACGATGAACCGGTATAGTGCACCGGATGGGCTTCACCGGTTCATGGTTTCAACCGTTGCTTCTTTGGCGTCATGGCAAGCTTCAAGGGACAGGCAGAATACTCCGTAGACAGCAAGGGTCGCGTCGCGATCCCGGCCCGAATGCGGAATGCGCTGAACCCGGATGCGAATAACAGTTTTACGATCACGCGCGGCTTCGAGCAATGCATTCTTTTGTTTCCGCTGGACGAATGGGCAAAGCGGGAGGCGGAGATTGCACGGCTGAACACGTATCGATCCGAAGCGCGCAGTTTTGTGCGCACGATCATGCGTTGGGCGGATGAAGTGACGCTGGATGAGCAGGGGCGGATTGTGGTTCCGAAGAACCTGATCTCCTTCGCAGGCCTGAAAGACGCCGTGCTGATTATCGGTGTGCTGGATCGTATCGAGATATGGAATCCGGATATGTTTGCTGCACAGGCCGAGCAGGAAGCCGATTATTCGGAGGTAGCGGAAAGGATATTCGATATGGGAAGGGACCTGTAGCGCTATGACAGGCGGAAAGTTTTCCGTCACAGGGGATGACCGGAGGAGATGGACATAAACGAATGGGGAATACAGAGGCGGGCGATTTCGCAACCTCTTTCCACATTCCTGTTCTTTGCAAGGCTGTAACAGAAGGACTGATTACGAAAACCGGCGGCGTGTACGTGGATACTACCTTGGGTGGGGGTGGACACAGTGCTGCAATGCTCGAGTTGTTATCACCGAGAGGCAGGGTGTTCGGCATCGATCACGATGTCGAAGCGCTCGATGCATCTTGCAGCAGACTCGTCGCCGATATGGAGCGCGGGCGGTTTACGCCTCTCCGCGGCAATTTCGAGGATATCGAACGATTGCTCGAAGAAGCCGGAGAGGCGCAGGTGGACGGTCTGGTGGCGGACCTCGGGGTTTCGTCTCACCAGATCGACACCGCCTCGCGCGGATTCAGTTATCTCGCCGAAGGCGCGCTCGACATGCGCATGGATATGCGTGGGGGGCGCTCCGCCCACAAGGTGGTGAACTCGTGGGATCGAGGGATGCTGAAAGAGGTGTTCTCGACGTTTGGCGAAGAGCCGAGGTCGGGCCGGATCGCTCGCGCGATTGTGGAGGCCCGGCCGCTCGAGAGCACGACAGAACTGGCCGGGGTCGTTCGGGGCGTAGTGCCGGGGCGCGAGGCGGTTCGGACCCTCTCTCGCGTATTTCAGGCGCTGCGCATTGTGGTGAATCGTGAGCTGGAAGTGCTCGAGCGGTTGCTCGAAGCGTCGGTTCATGTGGTCCGACCAGGTGGGCGGATAGCTGTGATAAGCTATCATTCGCTTGAGGACAGAAGGGTCAAACGGTTTTTCAGATACGGGAATTTCGACAGGGAGCCGTTGCGCGATGTGTACGGCAACCCGCTGGTCCCGTGGAAAGAACGCATGCGGAAACCGATACAGCCGGATGCTGAGGAGGTGGAAGCCAATCCGCGGGCACGCAGTGCGCGCCTCCGCATCGCGGAGCGCACGGAGTTGGCATGGCCCCCTGATAAGGATGTGCAGATGATAAGGCGATGAACGAAACGTGTGCGTCATGTACAAGCCAAAAACACATATCCGAAACAGGTTCGGAGAAGCAAGTCCGGCTTCGGAGACGGTTCGCATTGGAGAGCCGGTCCCGGCGTACCGGCAAGGGCATGCGTTGCCCGGCTGGTCGGATATCCAGGGCCTGAACAAGCGCACATCGGCTAATCCCCGGGAAGAAGCCACCTTTTTGGGACGCATTTCGACAACACGGTTTGCCCTGATTGTTCTGGGGCTTGGGGCTCTTTTCACGCTGTATGTCGGGCATGTCCATGCCACGCAGCAAATTCTGGCCGAACTCGAAGAGGAGCGCCGGGAGAATCTTCGGCTTCACCTGCAGCACAATCGCCTGAAAGGGGATTTTGATCAGATGGTCGGCCCTTCCGTCATCTACGCGCGTGCTCATGAACTGGGGCTCGTGACGGATCCGGCGCCCGGGCCATCGATCGAGGTGGGGGAATGACGGGAAGCACACGAGCATGGCGCAATAAGCTTGCGAGAGATATCTCACGTGGAAGCAAAGGATTCCATACTGGTCCGGATGTACGTGGTGCTGACGGCGCTGAGCCTGCTGCCGCTGCTTATCCTCGGTCAGATATTTCGTATCCACCTTACGGAGGGCGGCGATCTGCGGGATCAGGGACGGCGGCAGACGAACTCGTTCGTCAGTATCCCGGCGATGCGGGGCGCCATCCACGATCGCGCGGGCAGGACGCTGGCGGTGAACACGGCGCGTTACGATCTGGCGCTCGATCCCACGGTTTCCGGCTTCGACGAACAACGGCATACGTTCTTTGAAAGATTGTCAAAGCTGACCGGTGCGTCATCGGCGTACTACCGGCAGCGCGTACGCGAACGAACCAGTCCGCAGTACGTGCAGCTCGTTCGGGGCATGCCGGAGGGGCAGAAGGAGGAGGTCGAGCGTTGGGATATACCGGGGGTACTCCTCGATCCGGCCTTCGCGCGCCGGTACAATCACGGACCCACGGCTTCGCATGTGTTGGGGTATGTGAGTCCCGAGGGGACCGGGCTGGCCGGCCTGGAATTACAATACGACGAGTATTTGAGAGGGGTGGACGGTCGTCGTCCCGTACAGCGCAACCGGCTGGGCCGGATCAGAGCGTTCGTTGCCGGAAAAGTGGTCGAACCTGTTCACGGGGAGTCCCTCATTCTGACGATAGATCTGCTTAGGCAGACCATTCTGGAGGAAGAACTGGCTCGGGGCGTTGCCGAAACACAGGCCGTCGCCGGAACGGCGGTGGCGCTCGATCCGCGCACCGGCGCGGTGCTCGCCATGGCCAATGTACCTGCGTTCGATCCCAACCGGGCCGGGGCGTATTCGGCGGAAACGCGCCGTAATCGCGTCATCACGGACCGGCTGGAGCCGGGTTCCACGTTCAAACTCGTGTCCGCCGTCTCCGCCATCGAGCAAGGCCTCATCGGGATGGAAGATTCCGTCGAGACGGGGGACGGATGGGCGGTGGTGCATGGACGTACGCTCACCGATACCCGGGCGCACGGCACGATTCCCTTTCGGGAAGTGATCTCGTTTTCGAGCAATGTGGGAACGGGCAAGGTGATGGCCCGCGCAGATCGGGGTGCGTTCTACCGGCATGCCCGCAGTCTCGGATTCGGGCAGCCTACATGGATCGATCTTCCCGGGGAGGTGCAGGGATTGCTGAAGCGGCCCGATGCATGGAGCGGCACGACACTGACCGCCATGGGCCTCGGATACGAAGTGGATGTGACGCCCCTGCAGCTTGCCGTGGCCTATGCGGCGCTTGCGAACGGCGGGCTGCTCGTGCAACCGCACATTGTAGCCGAGCGCCGGGATGTAACCGGGCGGACCACATGGATAGCCCGCCAGGATTCCGTGCGCCGGGCGTTTATGTCCTCGACGGCGAAAACCATTCTGCCCGCTTTTCTGGGTGCGGTGGAAGAGGGCACGGCGACCCGGGCGCAGATAGAGGGGCTGAAGGTTGCCGGAAAAACGGGCACGGCGCGCAAAGCGGACGCCGGCGGGTATCGCGAGGGGGCGTACCGTGCTTCGTTTGCAGGATTTTTCCCCGCCGACGATCCGCAGGTCGTACTTGCGGTCGTAGTGGACGAGCCGCAAACGGTCCAGT
The DNA here is from genome assembly GCA_965117025.1 of Rhodothermales bacterium. GTDB lineage: Bacteria > Bacteroidota > Rhodothermia > Rhodothermales > VXPQ01 > VXPQ01. The sequence goes on along the minus strand of OZ220746.1, from coordinate 1,567,887 downwards.
ACGGGGGATTGGTTGCCGCACCGGTTTTCCAGCGTACCGCCGCACGGTGGCTTGCGACGTTTCCCGAAGTGGCCCAACAGGTTTTTCCGGTCGAAGAACTTCCGTATGCGGTGTCGGCCCGCGCGCCGGGAGGGGTACGTCCTGTACTCCTGCAGGGGCAGGAAGAACCGAACGAATTGGCGGCGCCCGGCGATACCGTTCCTGATTTCCGGGGATGGACCATGCGCGAGGCCGCATACTGGTTATCGCACCGGAATATCCCGGTCCGCATCGAAGGGAGGGGGATCGTAGCAGTCCAGTATCCCGAAGCGGGCCATTCTCCCGGACAAACGGTAGTGCTGCGGTCCCGATGAAAACGCTTGGAGATTTGCTGAACGCATTGCGGGCCGCGGGCCTGCTCATGGAGATATGGGAAAGCATTGACAATATCGATATCGACCATGTGGCCGGAGACAGCCGCAAGGTCGGGCCGAACGGCCTTTTTGTAGCCATTCAAGGCATTGAGGTCGACGGCCACCTGTTCATTGACAAGGCTGTTAAAAACGGAGCCATCGCGATCGTGTGCGAGGCGGTGCCGGCGAACCGGGCAAATCGGTATCCCGGCATCGCTTTCGCGCGCGTTCATGATTCCCGATCCGCGCTGGCTGTGCTTGCCGCCGCCTGGTACGGCAATCCGTCGCATGCGTTGCGCGTCGTCGGAGTGACCGGCACCAACGGCAAGACCACGGTCGCTTTTCTTGTGCAGGAGGCGCTCGGGTTGCTTGGCGTACAGGCCGGTTTTATAGGGACGGTCGGGGTTCGTATGCCGGGTGAGGAATTTGCCGCCCGCCTTACGACACCGGATGCCCTGCACATGCAGCGTCTGCTCCGCCGTATGGCGGACCAGAGATGCGCCGCATGCGCTATGGAGGTGTCCTCCCATGCACTGGATCAGGAGCGTGTCCGGGATATCGCGTTCGATGTGGCCGTGTTTACGAATCTTACGCACGATCACCTCGACTACCATACCACATTCAACGCATATTTTGCGGCGAAAAAGACGCTTTTCGACCGGCTGGATGCGGACGCTACCGCCCTGTTCAACGCCGACGATCCGGCCGGCGCCCGTATGGTGGCCGATACGCGAGCAGCCTGCACCTCGTACGGGCTGGACGCCGCGGCCGATATCCGTGCCGATATCGTCGAGGACACCATGGAGGGACTGGTTCTTCGTATCGAGGGGCGCACGCGCCGCTTTCGGCTTGCCGGGAAGTTCAATGCCTGGAACCTGCTGGCAGCCTGGGGCGCGCTGTCGGTGCTGGGATGCGCCGCCGGCGATGCGCTGGATGCGCTCGAACAGGCCCGGCCGGCGCCGGGGCGCTTCGAGCAGATCCGATTCGAAGACGGCACGCATGTCGTCATCGATTTTGCCCATACGCCCGCGGCGCTTCAGGCGGTGCTTGAGACGATCATTGCCGCCAGGTCTCCCGGTGCACAGGTATGGTGCGTTTTCGGGTGCGGAGGAGATCGCGATCATGCAAAGCGTCCGATGATGGGCGCCGTGGCCGAACGGTTCGCGGACCATCTGATCGTTACGAGCGACAACCCGCGCACCGAAGATCCTGCCCGGATTATGCAAGACATCCGGACCGGCCTCGCCGATCCGGACCGTGCGCTTCTCATTACCGATCGCGGGGAGGCTATTGCCGAAGCGGGGCGCCTTGCCCGCCCGGGGGACATTGTACTCGTGGCAGGGAAAGGGCACGAAACCCGTCAGATCATCGGAACGGATTCAAGGCGTTTCGACGACAGGGAGGCTGTGCGGGCGGCGTTCGCCCGGAGGTCTCCGGCCCGCTTTCCGCAGCACCCCCGATAACCGGATATCCGAGTTCTTTTTCAACAACACCTTATGCTTTATTACCTGATCGACTATCTGGAGCAGTTGTACCAGCCTCCTGGATTCCAGGTGATACGATTCATCACGGTCCGGGCCACGCTGGGCGCCATCACGGCGCTATTCATCTCTCTGTTCATAGGGCGCCGCATCATCAATATGCTGAGCGCAAAGCAACTGGGCGAATCCGTTCGGGAAGGTGCGCTCGCCGGTGTAGTCGATCATACGCACAAGGCCGGTACGCCCACCATGGGGGGCGCGATCATCATCCTGTCGATTCTCCTGTCGACCTTCCTGTGGGGCGCCATCGCCGAGCCGTATGTCTGGCTTGCCATGCTGGCCATGGCATGGATGGGGGTGTTCGGATTCATGGACGACTATATCAAGACGTTCAGGAAGGACAAGCGGGGCCTTGCGCCGAAAGTCAAACTGGCGGGCCAGATTTCCATCGGACTGCTGATCGGGGCGGCGCTTTGTTTTCACCCCGCGTTCGAGGCATACAATGCGCTCACGTACGTTCCCTTTCTGAAAGACAAGATGATCAATTATGACATCTTCGGTCAGTTGTTCGGGGGCGCCAACCTGGGGCCGCTCGTGTACATACCGGTCGCCGTGTTCATCATGACGGCGGTGTCGAATGGGGTCAATCTGACGGATGGGCTCGACGGGCTGGCCACGGGGGTCACCGCGTTCGTAGGGCTGGGGCTTGTGGTGCTGTGCTACATTTCGGGCAATGTGCAATTCGCCGAATTTCTCGATGTGTTTTACCTGCCCGGGGCCGGGGAACTCACCGTGTTCGCCGCAGCGATGACAGCGGCCTGTTTCGGTTTTCTGTGGTTCAACGGGTATCCGGCAACGGTTTTCATGGGCGATACCGGATCGTTGGCGCTGGGCGCCGCCGTGGCGTCACTCACGCTGATGATTCGCATGGAACTGCTGCTGCCGCTGCTTGGGGCTGTGTATTTCATCGAAACGCTGTCCGTGATCATACAAACGACCTGGTTCAGGTGGACCCGCCGGCGAACCGGAGAAGGCAAACGGGTTTTCCGCATGGCGCCGCTGCATCACCATTTTGAGGCGCGCGGCACGCACGAAGCGAAGATTGTGACCCGTTTCTGGATAATCACTGCGGTTACGGTGGTGGCGACGCTGCTGGTTCTCCGCATCAGATGACGCATGTACTCTCACATTTATTCGCAAACGGTATATGACGCCGAGCAAGCTGCGTGGAAAGAACGTAACGGTGGTCGGCGCGGCGCGCTCCGGCGTGGCCGTTGCGCGGCTGCTGCATGCGCATGGAGCCAAGGTGTTTGTGACGGATGCCGGTCCGATCGAACCGGCGTTCCTGACCGCCTTGAACGAAGAGGGGATTGCGTTCGAAGCCGAGGGACACTCCGACCGGGCCGCGGACGCTCATTTTCTTGTGACCAGTCCGGGGGTGCCGTCCTCGGTCCCGCTTTTGCAACGGGCGACGGGCGCTGGTCTCTCCGTCTACTCGGAAATAGAGGTTGCTTCGTGGTTTTGCCGGGCTCCTGTGCTTGCGGTCACGGGCACCAACGGAAAGACGACAACGGTCCGTTTGCTTGGGCACCTGTTCCGGCAGGCCGGGAGGAAGACGTTTGTCGGGGGCAACATAGGATATCCGTTTTCGAATTTTGCGGCGACGGCCCGCCCGCAGGATATGGTCGTGCTGGAGGTGTCCAGTTTTCAGCTCGATCACATCGCAGCGTTTCGGCCCCGGATTGCCGTGATTCTGAATATCGCGCCGGATCACATGGACCGGTATGACGATGATTTCGATGCATACGCACGGAGCAAATTTCGCCTGGGTGAAAATCAGGGCAGCAAGGACTGGCTTGTCTGCAACCGGGATGATCGGGAGGTACGGAAACGGACTTCCGCGTTCCGGTCTTCCCGGACAAACGGGCCTGCCCTGCTGGAGTACAGCCGGATGGGCGAAGTGGAAGCGGGGGCATTCGTGCGAAGCGAAGAAATCGTGCTGAGAATAACCGACGAGGAAACCCTAATGCGATCGGAAGAACTGATTATATCAGGGCCGCACAATCTGCACAATGCATTGGCGGCGGCCGTTGCGGCCCGCGTGACGGGAGTATCCCCCACGGTCATACGCGAAGGTCTGAAGACCTTCATGGGGGTACCGCATCGGATGGAGCTTGTACGGGAGACCGGCGGCGTTCGGTACGTCAACGACTCGAAGGCGACGAATGTGCATGCCGTGCAGTACGCGCTGGAAAGTGTGGACGACCCGGTGGTGCTGATTGCAGGCGGACGCGACAAAGGGAACGATTACGGGCCGATCAAGCCGCTGGTGAAGCAGAAGGTCCGGGCTGTGATTGCCGTGGGGGAAAGCGCCGGCAAAGTGGCCGAGGAACTTGGATCGGAAGCCGGTTGCGCCATGGTGGCCGGTTCGCTCGAGGATGCGGTGCGCCGGGCCAGTATGGCTGCTGAAGCCGGGGATGTGGTGCTGTTGAGCCCGGCTTGCGCCTCGTTCGATATGTTTCGCAGTTACGAAGAGCGCGGCGACACATTCAGAAATCTTGTAAACGACCTGTAGCATGGTTTCTTCCGCTACCGTATTGCCGGGTTCCGAGTCCCGTCCGAAACGACCACTCGACAGATATATCGTGTGGGTCGTGCTCTTGCTGGCGGTGTTCGGTGTGGTGGCCGTGTACAGCGCCATTTCGTTTCTTGCAGAGACGAGGGCCGGGGGGGATACGGAACGTTTTCTGGTGCGCCACCTTGTGCGCGTCGGTGTGGCGCTTGGCGCCATGATTGTTTGCAGCGTGATCGATTACCGCAAACTGGCGCGGTTCAGCCGGATCGCCCTTCTGGTGTCGCTGGGTTTGCTCGTGGTCGTGCAAATTGCGGGCGTTACTTCGGGCGGCGCGACCCGGTGGCTGCGCATCGGATCATTCGGGTTTCAACCCTCGGATCTGGCCCGCGTGGCGCTCATTCTGTACACGGGCGTGCTGCTGGCGAAGAAGCAGATCTACATCAAGAGTTTTTCGCGGACGTTTGTGCCGGTGCTGGTGTGGGTGCTTGCTGCCTGCATACTGATCGGGATAGAAGACCTTTCTTCGGCATTGATGCTGCTGGCTACGGCCATGCTGATGTGTTTCGTGGCGCGCGTCAGCATCCTGCATCTCAGCGGTCTTTCCGCACTGGGCCTGGCGCTTGCCTTTTTGCTTATGCTCGGATCGCCGAATCGGGCGGCGCGCCTCGAATCGTATCTCGGACTGAACATATTCCCGCATACCGAAACCGAAGAGGTATTCAGCGATCAGGCGGAAGGGTATCAGGCGCAGCAGGCCCGCATCGCCTTTGCAATGGGCGGACTGACCGGCGTAGGGCCGGGCAAAAGCACGCAGCGGGATTTTCTGCCTGCCCCGTACAACGATTTCATTTTCGCCATTGTCGCGGAGGAATACGGGTTTTTGGGTGCGATGGCGTTGCTTGCCGCTTTTTTGACCGTGCTGTTTCGGGGATTTTTGCGCATCGCCCGACATGCACCGGATCCGCTGGGGTTGTTCATGGGCGTCGGACTGACGACCAGCGTGGCGTTGTATGCTTTCGTGCATGCCGCCGTGGCCTGCGGTTTGCTCCCGGTCACAGGGCTTCCCCTTCCGTTTGTTTCGTATGGCGGGACGTCCATGATGGCGACCGGCATGATGTTCGGCATTTTACTCAACATATCGAGGCAATGCGCCGAACGATGAGAACTGCCCCCAACATATTGTTTGCGGCGGGCGGCACCGGGGGGCATGTATATCCCGCTATTGCCGTGGCGGATGCGCTTCGCCGGCAGATTCCGGACGCGCATATCCGATTCGCCGGAACGCGCAACCGCATGGAATGGGAGGCTGTGCCCAAAGCCGGGTACGAGATGTATCCCATTACGGCGGCCGGCTTGCATCGCACCCGACCGTACCGCAACCTTGCGCTCCCGTTCAAACTGGCGCGTTCGATGGTTGAGAGCCATACACTCGTGCGAAGGTTCGACCCGGATGTAGCCGTCGGCACCGGCGGGTACGTAAGCGGTCCTGTGCTGCTCGCAGCCAGCATGGTCGGCAAACCGATCGTGGTGCAGGAACAGAACGCCTACCCCGGGTTGACCAACCGGTTGCTCGGAAAGCGGGCGGCGACCGTACACGTGGCGTTTGAAGAAGCACGGAAACATTTTCCGTCCGATCGTTGCCTCTCCAGTGGTAACCCTGTACGCAAGGAACTCGTTGCGGCGGATCCGGAAGGATCGCGACAGCACTACGAACTGCCTGCAAGGGCATTCGTGATCGCCGTATTCGGGGGTTCGCTGGGAAGTCGAGCCATCAATGAGGCGATCATGCACAATCTTGAAGCGTTGCTGCGCGACGAGTCCGTGCATGTCATTTGGCAGAGCGGTCGGCGGTATTTCGACGAAATGCGTTCCCGGGCGCCAGACCACGCGCGTTTGCGGTTGCTCGAATATGTCGATCGGATGGATCGGGCATACGCTGCCGCGGACCTCGTCGTATGCCGCAGCGGCGCGCTCACATGCAGCGAACTGGCGATCACGGGCACGCCTTCCATCCTTATTCCTTCTCCGAATGTGGCGGAGGATCATCAGACCCATAATGCCCGGAGCATGGTAGCTGCTGGAGCTGCGGAGATGATTTCCGAGTCGATGATGGTCCATGCCTTACCGGAAGCGATAGACCGGTTTCGAGGGCGCCCCGAGCTTCTTCAGAGTATGTCGAAAGCAGCGCTTGATCTGGGTCGGCCCGATGCTGCCGATCGGATTGCCAGGGATGTGTTGCGTCTGGCGGGTTTCGCGGAAGAAACGAAAGAAGGCGATAGCGAATCGACGAGGATCAGTCGGCAAGCAATGCATGGTTGAATGATGAAAAGTAAACGGCAATCGGCTCTGGGTCGTATCCGGCGGGTCCACATGGTGGGCATCGGCGGTATCGGCATGAGTTCCATCGCAGAGGTGTTGCTCAACCGCGGGTATCGGGTGACCGGCTCGGACCTTCAGCTATCGGAAGTGACTGACCGGCTGACCTCGCTTGGCGCCGTGATCCATGAGGGGCATGCCGCCAAAAACGTAAAGGATACCGATGTCGTCGTGTATTCCTCCGCCGTAGCGCTGAAAGAGAATCCGGAAACCGTGGAGGCGGAACGGCTGCATATTCCCGCGATTCCCCGTTCGGTGATGCTCGGGGAGTTGATGCGCATGCAGTTTGGCGTCGGGATTTCCGGCACGCACGGCAAGACCACGACCACTTCTATGGTCGGCCTGGTCGTTGCAGAGGGAGGGTTTGATCCCACCATTATCGTAGGCGGCAAGGTAGCGGTTTTCGGTTCGAATGCGGTGGTCGGGGAAGGCAATGTCATCGTGATCGAGGCGGACGAATACGATCGGACGTTCCTGCGGCTCACTCCTGCTCTGGCCGTCATTACGAACATCGAGGCGGAACACCTCGATACGTACAGGGACCTCGACGACATCAAGCAGGCGTTCACGCAATTCGCGAACAGCGTGCCTTTTTTCGGAGCGGCTGTGCTTTGCCTTGACGATCCGATCGTACAGGAAATCGTCAGTCGGATAGACCGCCGGATCATTACGTACGGCACGTCACGACAGGCGGAGATCCGCACCGACAAGGTCTGGCAGGACGGCGCGACCACCCGGTTTCATGTGCTGTGCCGCAATCGGAGTCTGGGCGAAATCGCGCTGCATGCACCCGGCCGCTACAACGTACGCAATGCGTTGGCTGCGGTGGCGGTCGGGATCGAACTGGAGATCGATTTCGAGAAAATCCGGGCGGGGATCGGCCGGTTCACGGGGGTGCAGCGGCGCTTTCAGAAAAGAGGCGAGGCTGCGGGCGTCATGGTGGTGGACGATTATGCGCATCATCCGACCGAGATCACGGCGACCCTCGAAGCAGCGCACGAGATGTGGCCCGACAAGCGGATTATCGCGGTGTTTCAGCCGCATCTCTACACGCGTACGCGCGATTTCATGGATGATTTTGCAAAGGCGTTCTTCAATGCGGACATGCTGGTGCTTACCGATGTGTATGCTGCGCGGGAAGCGCCCATTGACGGCGTGAATGGAAAAATGTTGGCCGATCTGGCCAGGCAGTACGGGCACCGGAATGTGCATTATGTCGCCGACAGAAAAGAAGTGGCGGGCTTTCTCGCAGGCAAGGTGCGGGAGGGGGATGCCGTCGTGACCATGGGCGCTGGGGATATCTGGCGCTGTGGCGGCGCGTTGCTTGCGGAACTCGAACAACGGTAGGGGGCAAGAGCGGAAAGATGGCTACAACAAAACGGATTATGGGACGCATGGCGGGGTTGATGGCGGTCGCAGCGATCGTCGGAGCCCTGTCGTTTGCCGGATGGACCTGGGTCGACGGAATGGTTGTTCGCGAGGTGATGGTCGAGGGCGCCCGGTACGCGGACGAGGAGGCGATCCTTGCCCTGACCGCTGTCGACACGACCATGCGAGTGCTGGATGTGGATCCGCTGCTGGTCGCCGACCGTGCCGTCCGGCATCCCTGGGTGCAAACCGGCGTGGTCCGAAGGCTTCCTTCCGGTGTGGTGCGGATCGCTGTCAGGGAACGGCTTCCCGTTGCACTGGCGCTTACTCCCGATGGGCAACCGGCGGTCTGGCTGGACGCCGAAGGCCATACCATGCCGTTGTCGGAAGGCGCTGCCTGGGACGTACCGTTGGTTTGGGGCGCTGCGTTGCCTGAGAATCGCACGCAGCCGTTGCGCGAAGCCTCGCTGCGCGAACTGCTTGCTGCGCTGCCGGAAACCGATCCGCTGCCGGATGCGCTTGTTTCCTCGTTTGAGGTGGGTCGTGCCGGCGGCATCACGATGTATGCAGCGATTCCGGGCGGCAACGATGCGGTTGCAGTGCGGCTTGGAAGCCGCGGGTATGCCGAAAAATTCAGGCGACTGAATGCCTTCTGGACGCAAGCCGTATTGCCGCGTCCGGACAAAACTTTTGCCACCATAGACCTCCGTTTTGACGGCCAGATTGTCACGAAAGAAAGCTGAACCCCCATGGGGTATTTGCTTATGGAAACGAGCATGAATGAACGTATTGTAGTCGGCGTAGACATCGGCACCACCAAGGTGTGTGCCGTGGTTGCGGCTGTCGACCCTCTCGGCTCCATCAACATTCTGGGGGTTGGGGTTGCAGAGTCGGACGGTTTGAATCGCGGGGTCGTGGTGAACATAGACAAGACGGTTGCCGCGGTCCGGGGCGCCCTCGAAGAGGCGGCGCGGGCCGCCGCCGTGGACATTCGGAGCGTGATCGTCGGGATCGCGGGGGACCATGTACAAAGTTTTCGGACGAGCGGCGTCATCACGATATCGCCCCGGGACCGGGAAATCGTGGCGCAGGATGTGCAGCGTCTCATCAAGGACACCACCCATGTGGCCATGCCCGCCGATCGGCAAATTCTGCATGCCCTCCCGCAGGAATTCGTCGTGGACGGTCAGGACGGGGTGGCTGATCCTGTGGGGATGAGCGGAGTACGCCTCGAGGGGACCGTACACATTATCACCGGACTGGTATCCGCAGCCAAAAATGTCTATCGCTGTATCGAGAAAGCGGGCTATCAGGTCGAGGATATTGTTTTGGAGCCGTTGGCTTCGTCTTGTTCGGTGCTCCATCGGGACGAAAAGGAAGTCGGCGTAGCCCTTATAGACATCGGCGGCGGCACGACGGATATCGCCGTGTTCGAGGATAACAGAATCCGCCATACCGCCGTCATCGGCATTGCCGGGAACAACGTAACCGACGATATCCGGCGAGGTCTCGGCGTCATGCGCGACCAGGCTGAGCAACTCAAGTGCCGCTTTGGCATGGCCCTCATCGATATGGCTTCGGAAGAAGAGGAAATCACGATACCCGGATTGGGGGGGCGCCCGGAAAAGAGCATCGGACGCAGTCCGCTTGCACAGATTATCCAGCCTCGTATGGAGGAGATCCTGGAGATCGCGGCCATCGAGATCAAGCGCAGCGGCTACATGGGAAATCTGGCGGCCGGCGTGGTGCTTACCGGCGGCGGCTCGCTTATTCCCGGCGTGGACCAACTTGCCTCCGACGTACTCGGCATGGAAGCCCGTGTGGGCATGCCCACCGGACAGGACGACCTGGAAACCCGTGTGGGTATGTCCCCCGGACTGGCCGGCGGCATGGTGCAGGAAGTCAGCGACCCCAAGTTTTCCACGGCGGTGGGGCTTGTGTTTTACGGGATGCAATCCGGATTCGGGGACGGCGCGATATCCAGTGGAGAACTGGCGTACCAGGGAGAATATCACACCCCTCGCGATTCTCTCGTTAACAGAATTGCATCGAGAATGAAGGGCTGGTTCGACGAACTATAACAACAAATGCTGCCTTTGCTGCCGGGCACATGCACGGTCGGCGCTCACCCATGGAAATAATGGAGAAACCCATGAGCAACTCCTTCAAATTCAACGGCTCGTTGACCGACAAACCCAAATTGTGCGTAGTCGGGGTCGGCGGCGGCGGCGGCAACGCCGTCAATGACATGATTACCCGCGGGATAAGGGGGGTCGAATTCATCGCGGTCAATACGGATGCGCAAGCGCTCCGGAAGAATCTTGCCCCGGTGAAGATACAAGCCGGTGCATTGCTGACGAAAGGTCTTGGGGCCGGCGCCCGGCCCACCGTCGGCGCCGATGCGGTCGAAGAGAGCCGGGAGGAAATCAAGCAGGCGCTGAAGGGCTTCGACATGGTTTTCATTACCGCGGGCATGGGGGGCGGCACCGGCACCGGAGGTGCTCCCGTGGTGGCTGCGATTGCCCGGAAACTCCATATTCTCACGGTTGCCATCGTTACGCAGCCATTCGACTTCGAGGGTACCCGCCGCAGAAAGGCTGCCGATGAGGGCATCGAACTGCTTCGCGATATTGTCGACACGCTGATTGTCGTTCCTAACGAGCGCCTCATGGAAATATCGGATGACAAGACCAGTTGGCTCGAAGCGTTCAGCATGGTGGACAATGTGCTCTACAATGCGGCGCGGGGCATATCCGATCTGATCACCGTACATGGTCTCGTCAACCTCGACTTTGCGGATGTCAAGACCACTATGGAAGTGGGCGGCCAGGCGGTTATGGGAGCAGCGGAGGCAGCCGGCGCCGCACGGGCCGAGGTGGCGGCCAAGGATGCCATTTCGAGTCCGCTGCTTGACGGGCTGTCCATAGCAGGGGCCAGTAATGTGTTAGTCAACATTACCTCCAGTGAGAACATCAAATTCCAGGAGGTCAGTACAGCGGTTGACATCATTCGACAAGAAGCGGGAGCAGAGGTGGAAGTCATTTTTGGTACGGTGATAGACCAGGCCATGGGCGACAAGCTCAGCGTTACGGTTATTGCCACGGGATTCGATCTGTCCCGGGACTCGCTCAATCAGACCAGGTATGCCCGGACGGTGCCGCTTAGCCAGCCCGGAGTTGTACCGAATTACAAGGGTGAGGACAATTTAAAGCGGCTGGATACCCCTGCCTATCGGCGCCGTCAGATTGTTCAGCAGGGTGAGGAACAGGCAATATCCGGTCGGGAAAAGAAAGAGGAAGCACAGGCAAGCCGGGCAAAGATCAACCGGCTTCATGCAGGTGAATTGCGTAATCACCCGGAACAGAACCGGGAGGAGGATACGGAAACGCCGGCATTTTTGCGGAAGATGATGGACTGAAACGGGGTGCGAGGCCCTGTCCTGCCGATGGCCTTTCTCCGTTCAGCGTATATCGCGACGTGCTGGGCTCTCGCGATACTCCTGCCGCGTCCTGCTGCTGCGCAGCAGGCGCCCCTGAAGGGCATCGTGTGGACACCTCCCGCTGACCGCATACAAGCCGTGCAGGATATGTACGCCATGGCGGAAGCCGGCGTGGAAGCGGTGCGCGCAGATTTTTTCCGCGACGACGATGTGCTGGATATCGCCGATACGCTTGGGCTGCACCTCTATCTTGACCTCCCCTTCTCTTACCTGTCGGTTTCCGGACTGGCGGATACCCTTGCATCTGCCCAGGAGTCCCTCGACGCTGCGCTGGATATAGCGCGCCGGCATGTTTCCATCCGGGCGATAGGGCTCGCCGGGCATAGCGACACATCTGATCCGGCGGCATGCGCCTGGTTCGAGGGGCTATCGAGCCGTTTGCGCGAGGAGGCGCCGGGTCTGTTAACGTATTACGTAACCCTGTTTTCGGAAGACGATGCCTGCGCGAATTCGGTGGACATCGTCCTGATGGATGTGTTGGACAGGCCTGATCCGTGGGCCCGGATCGAAAGCGCCGGTATCCCTTCGGTGGGCGTGGGTGCGCTCGGAGCCGGCGTCAGGTACGGTAGTTCCCATGGATTGCTCGCGCCGTTTTCGCCGGAGCGCCAGGCCCGCTATTTTGAGGACACGCTTCCCGGGCTTCTCGATAGTTCATTGGGGATTGTGTTCGTGTATCGCTGGCGCGACAGGCCATTTTCCGGCATGGCGTCTGATTCCGTGCACTACGGACTGCATGCGTCGGACGGATCTGTACGAGCGGCTTTCGAAGTGATTTCGGAGGTTTTTTCGGGCCGCAGAACGGTTTTTGCGTTCGATGAGGGTACCCCGCCCCCTGAGCCCTTCCCCTGGATTGTCATTTTCGGATGGATGATTATCCTTGCGTTTGGGGCAGGGTATGCATTTTCTCCCCGTTTTCGCTACATGCTGCCCCGGTATTTTCGATCGCATGCCTTTTTTGTCGAGGCGGTGTACACAAAACGGGAAAACCTTCCTGGAATAAATTTCGCGGCGTTTTTCATGCTGGTTGTGACCACCGGATCAACGGGAGTCCTGATCCTCTACAATTTGGCCGCAACGGATGCCTTTATGGTGGCAATGCATCAACTGTCCCCCTTCGTACAGTCTTTTGTGGTCCGGATGATCGACAGGCCCGTCCTTTGTTTTTTGCTCGCAGGGGGCGCCCATGCGCTGGTTCTGGGGATATGGGCTATCCTGTGGTCGCTGCTTCTGCGTTTCGGACCCCGGGTAGTACGGATCCGGCAGGCGCTCATGGTCATCGCGTGGGCGCACTGGCCGTATTTGGTCGTTATGGCAGGCGCCATGGTTGCTTCTTCCCTTCCAGCGCCCAGCGGTCAGATAGCCTCTGCGTTAGCCATTGTCTGGATATGTTTCGGCCTGTTCTCCTTCATCCAGGTCCTGGTCGATATATGGTTGATGGCGCGGGCAATGGGGCTACTTGTTCCGGGCGCCTTGCTCCACCCTTTTGTGTGGGTGTTTCTCCTCCTCTTCAATACGTTGCTCAGGTATCCGTCCGAGGTGGCCTTTGTGTGGCACGCTGCGCTGAGGCAATAGTAAAGGATATGCTGACCAAAACCACTTCTCGCAGTCTCTGAGCTTGGCGGAACAGAGCATTGCTGCATAGTGGTAACAGGCCCGGATCAGGGTATCTTTTATTTACTGCGTTGCGGTTGCTGTCCGTTCGTGGTGTTGGACAGGCATTGTCCACATCCGTTCGGCAAACTCCTGGAAGGGTTGCTTGTAATGAAGCCAACTGAAATGGAGGGAGACAGGCGTAAATTCCTGATAATCGCCTCGTCCCGGCAAGCTGGACACAAAATCTGTCAGGAAGGTGCGCAGCGCCCGGTTTCGAATGCCTCGCAACGCATAGACCGAACGATCGGTGTAGTACCGGTAAGTGACTTCACGAAAGTCCGGATCGCAGGTCGTCCATCCTTCAATGAAGTCCAACTGGGGGCTCAGCCGTCCCTGGAGCCAGGGAAAAACTTCCAGGTTGTGTTGGCTCATGGCCATTGCGAGGCTCCATTCGCAGGATTCCTCGCTGCGCCCCTCGTCCAGGCGGCTTCGGAAATGGGTTTGCGCCCTCTTTGCAAGGAGTGAAGCAGCAGTCTCGCACACGCTTTGCGCCATATCCCGGTGTGCACAGTAGATCATGCCGGCCTGCACGCGGGGGAGATGAGTGATTCCGAACCGTCTCATAGTGCGTTGCCGGCGGTTCAGGATCACATCGATCACGATGCGCCAATCCTTGGGTCCCCCGAAGAAAAAATCGGCGCGCTCGTTGCCTGTTGCAGTGAAGGGGTATGCCTGTAATTGTTTCCAGAGCGGATCAGGGTTACGGCACCAGATGATATCCGCATCCACGAACAGCGAGCGCTCGTACGGCATGAACCGGTGCAGGTGGTGTTTGAACCCCGTAATGGAAGCGTGTTCTTCCGGCAGGACATGGATGTCCTCGAAGAGGTTTGCCTTACCGTGTTTGCGCAGGTGTTCCTGATGCGTGTCGGGGCAGAAGAGGGCAACGGGTCGATGCGCATCGTACCGCCTGAGCGTCATGATGGAAGCCGCCGCATGGTGCACGAACCGTTCCGGCCCGTATGTGTGCAGCACGTAGCCTTCTTTCGGAGTGTGCATGGCCTGTTCTCGTCTACCCCGTCCATTCCCCGACGTGCGTCCGGCAGCCCGGCTTATGAACGCATCCCGTCCAGTTTTTTCCGGAGACTGTTCATCAGGGAATCGAAACCGCGCTTGCGGACGACGGACTGGAAGGAACGTGCATATCCTTCCGCAGTGCTCACGTCATCCAGAATAATGTCCCGGACCTGCCACTGCTGGCCCGTTCGCCCAAGCACATATTCCACTTTCGCCGGAATGTCCTTGTAGACCGTGGTGGTGGTTACGTATGCCATGGTGTCGTTGGCGGTAATGTTTCCATAGCTAACCACGGACCGGTAGACGTCAAGATCAGAGAGCGACTGATTCCGGACGATCCGGCTGAACACGTCCACGAATTCCTCCCGCTGGGCCGGCGCCGGATCACTCCAGAAAGGCCCGAGCGCCGTACGCCCCATCGCAGTAAAATCAATGCCGTCGTTGATCACGCGTTTGAGTTGCTCGCGCTGTTCGTCGGTGAAGGTCTCCCGGTTGCCCAGCACGTTCTTGATCTCGCGATCCCGCTCTTCGAGGAAGCGCTGCACTTCAGCGGATCGATCCTGGGCCCGAACCGGACTCGGCAGTTCGAGCAGCATACCGAAGAGGATAAAAAGAAGAAAAGCGCTGCGTGCCATGAACGTATCGGTTTTTCGGCGTTTGCGGAAGCAAGGGGACGCATTCATATCTGCAAGAGACAGTAGCCGATAAGGTGTTTAACAATAATCATGCCGGAATAATTTATTCCGGGAGGATACTGCCCAGCGCCGGTGGGCCGGCCCAACCCGTTTCTGCCCATAACCGCAGCACGGCGACGTTGAATGCGCGCACGCGCTCGTAATACATGGCTCTCAATTCAAGGTTTGCCCGCACAGCATCCACAAGGTTTTCGGTATCGCCCAGATCGAGATCGAAATTGATTTGCTCGGTGCGCAACCATTCTCCGCTGATGGTCAGCGCTTCGCCTTGCGCTTCCATGGCCGCGCGCGCCGTGATGACATTGCGCCAGGCTGCTTCTACCTCGAACAGAATCAATTGTCTGGCCGCAGCCAGTTGATGATGGACTTCGTTGCGCTCCGCTTTCGCCTGGGCCACCCTGGCGCGCGTTTGCGCCATATTGAGCGGAAGGCGCACGCCTATTCCCGCACGCAGACTGCGTCCCATGTACGGATCGTTGACATAGGGATTCGGTTGGCGGAACCGCCCCGACGTCAGCGTAATCCTCGAGTCGATGCCGAGGAAAAGTTGCGGGAAATAGTCTGCGCGCGCCACCCTGATCTGTGCTTCCCGCGCTGCCAGTCCCGCAGTGGCCTGGCTGATTTCGGGGCGATGTTCCACAGCAATACGCAGATAGGTGTCCATGGAGTCGAGCACGAAAGGCATGGGCTCCAGCACGATTTCTTCCGGTTCGGGCGTTGTGGCTCCGGGCAACATCAACTGGCGCGCAAGGGCGCTTTGCGCGGTGCGCAAACCCTGTTCGACTTCAACCACCCGTCGCAGAAATTCCTGCTCCGTAATACGGACCTTGAAAAGGTCGGCATCGTCTACATCTTCCGCGCCTTCCTCGAGGAGACGGCGAATCTCTGTCTTGGCCTGCTCCACGATCTCACCTGCCTGTTCGGTTAGCCTGACGAGCTGTTTCGCAAGCAACAGGTTATAATACAGCGTACCGGTTCGGAGCGCGATCTCGATCTTTGTTTTGCCTACGGATGCTTCCTCGGCACGTACGCCCTGTCGGGCCGCCTCGATGGTTCCCTGCAGGGCGCCCCATGTGTACAGGGGTTGCACCAGGCTGGTCTCGAACCGGTTCAGCGGGCGCAGGGATTCCCAGTCGTTCCGAACCCCGGGGTAGAGATACAGATTATCTTCGGGGACCCCGGATGGGAGTTCACGAAGTCCGGGCGCCGCGGCGTGGGCGGTCTGGAGTGAAAACTCGGTGGCGAATCGGGATGCACGCGCAAGTCGCTCCCGTGCCTGCGCGAAATTGAGATTCGAGGCAGCAACATTCACCTCCGGACTCACTTCGAGGGCATGCCGGACTGCCGTTTCAAGGCGCACGAGGATCGTATCCGGCGCCTGGGCAGAGGCGGCGCAGGGAACGAGAGTAACGCAGAGGTACAGAAGGGCGCCTGTCAGGCGCGCGGCGTGCCGTTGCATGGCGCTGTACGCTATTGGTCAACGAGATCCGGCAATTCTTCCAGGTCGTCAATGACGACATCCGCTCCCCGCTCATGCAACAACGATGCCATTTCCTCCTTTTTTTCGATATAGGGGGGGATGAAACCTATGGCGCGCACCCCGGCTTTTCGCGCACATGTCATGTCGTCCACGGAATCGCCGACATACACGGCCATTTCAGGGGGCACGGCGCGTCCTGCCGCGTTGAGCATGGCCAGCGCATGCTGGAGAGGAAATGGATCCGGCTTGAAACGTTTCTCCTGTTTTTCCTTGGCGACAATCAGGGGGAAATACTTTTTCCAGTCGAAACGGTTTACGGTCCACTTCGCTTCAGCTTCCGGGCGTCCCGTGACGATGCCCATAGCACGCCTGCTGGCGTGGAGCCGATTCAGCGTAGCCGTTTGTATGATAGGGGGTTCTTCTGCAATGAAGCCGTTCCATTCATCTCCCCGATATCGCTTTTGAAAAGCGTCCACTACACGGTTTAACGGCACGCTCATTCCCGTATCGGTGATGATGGCGTGCGTCAGTTTCCAGTCGTCGTTGAAGCCGCCGAGGTTTTTGTAGCGCTGGATTGTACTGGGGAGAAGTTGCCGGCCAGTGAATTGCTCCACGGTTTCTTCCACGGCGCGCCGGTAGGAACGGGACACGTCCACGAGCACGCCGTCCATGTCGAAGAAAAGCGCCTTGACCTCGGTCTTACCCGGCATATGCGCTATGAATTCATGGTGACAAGGAACTCGTCGTTGTTTTTTGTGCCGCGCATTTTGTCGAGCAGGAAGGTCATGGCGTCGATCGGCGACATATCGGCAAGAAGCTTCCGAAGGATCCAAATGCGTCCGAGCTTGGCGTCGGGCACGAGCAGTTCTTCCCGGCGCGTTCCCGACATGATCACATTGATGGCGGGGAATATCCGGCGATCGGCGAGATTGCGATCCAGCACGATTTCCGAATTCCCCGTTCCCTTGAATTCCTCGAAGATGACCTCATCCATCCGGCTTCCCGTGTCGATAAGGGCCGTGCCGATAATCGTCAGCGATCCTCCTTCTTCCACATTCCGGGCCGCCCCGAAAAAGCGTTTCGGATTTCGCAATGCGCCCGCTTCCATGCCGCCGGAGAGCGTTTTGCCTGTGTTCGGGGTAACTGTGTTGTGCGCCCGCGCCAGACGCGTGATCGAGTCGAGGAGGATGACCACATCCTGTTTTGCCTCGACCAGCCGTTTGGCTTTCTCCAGCACGATATCCACCACCTGGACATGCTGTTCGGCTTTCTGATCGAAGGTCGAAGAGATCACCTCGCCGCGAACGTTCCGCTCCATATCCGTGACTTCTTCGGGTCGTTCGTCCACCAGAAGCACGATCAGGTACACTTCCGGATGGTTCGTAGTGATCGCATTGGCGATCTTTTGCAACAGAACGGTTTTGCCCGTTTTCGGCTGGGCTACGATCAGGGCCCTCTGTCCCTTTCCGACAGGCGTAAAGAGGTCGAGGATACGGGTATTGTAATCGCTCGGGTGCGTTTCGAGCCGGAGATGCTCCGTCGGGTAGAGCGCCGTGAGATAATCAAAGCCATGCCGTTCTTCGATTTCTCCCGGTTTGCGCCCGTTTATCGTATTCACCTGGATGAGCGCAAAGAAACGTTCTCCCTCTTTCGGAGGGCGTACTTCTCCATCGACCGTATCGCCCAGCCGCAAACTGAAACGCTTGATCTGCGAAGGGGAAACATAGATGTCGTCGGGGCTGGGCAGGTAATTGTATTCTGCCGAACGCAGGAAACCATACCCGTCGGGGAGCACTTCCAGTACCCCGATTTTCCGGATCATGCCTTCCAGTTCGGTTCTCCTCGGGTCGTGTGCGGCCATGTACTCCGGCCGCCCCTCGTAGACATTTCTGCGCCGGGCTTCGTGTTCGTTGCCGCCCTGCCGATGATCCCTGCCGCGCCGGTTGTTCTTGCGCTGGTCCTGATGGCGACGCTTGTTGCGGCGCTCGTCTTTTCCGTGATCGCGATAGTCCGGGCGATCCCGTTCGTCTCCGCCGGATTCGCGGAAAGGCGGTCTTGTACGGTCGCCGCCCGGTGCGTTTCTTTGATGCGATCGACCCCCGTTATGGGATCGGGACGAACCGTGTCCGCCGGAATTACGAGGGGTTTCACCCCGGCGCATGTCTTCGGATGCCCGTGGGGGGCGTTTGCGCTCCGATGGATGCGTTTGTTCTCGCCGGGGTTTGCGTTCCGGGTCCTTCTCTTTTCTGGGCGGGCGGTGTTCCTCGCCTGGACGCGAGCGGTCGGTCTTTGGACGGGCACGATCATTGTCCGGGCGGGTACGTGGAGCCGGGCTGACCGGAGCCGGGGGCTGTTTTTCGTCGGAGGGGAAATTATTATCCGTCGAACGCGCACGACTGTCTTCCGGGCGGACCCGGTCTTCAGATGGCTGGCTTCGATCCTGATTCGGACGGGTCGGGCGGGTTCGCAGGGAGCCGTTGCCTGCAACGACCTCTGCATTTGCCTCAATGATGCGATAGATCAAATCTTCTTTGCGGCTCTGGGAATAACCGCTCAGACCGAGGCCGCGAGCGATTTCCTTGAGTTCCGGCAGTTTCTTCTTTTGCAATTCGTGGATGTTCATCGTTGCCAAACAGGGGGTTAAGAACGGATCCCGTTGATCCGTACAAAGGGGGAATGCCGGCCTAAACGATCGGAAAGGTGTTCCGCGTTATTCTTGCCGGTTTCACAATGGACGCTACAGCGCCTGACGGGGGTACAAAAATAAACTCGGTGGGATGAATGATCTGCCGTGGTCCAGACAGAAAGATGGGCCGCTGGGACCAGGAATTTCGATAGTGAGCGTACGGTAATGACTTGCTCTCCAGGTAACAAGATAGGTTTTCCCGGCGGGAAGTCAAATTATCATCCTGAAAAATTATGCAATGCACCCCGGGCGGGGTCATGGAAAAAGGTCTTCCGGACGCACTGCAATGCGGTGCGAACCGGTTGTCAGCAATGTGTCCGCAGCAGATGCATCGGCAAGGAAAGACCGGATTCCTTCCCGAATGGTGCAGGGCTCGCCGACCCGGGCGCCTGCGTTCCGGAGTGCCCCGGCCAGTTCTTCAGGGGTGCACATCCGGTCAGACGCCGGCTTCACAGGTCGGACGTACGCGTCGGCCTCTGCGAGCAGTTTTCCCATGGCCCCTGTATCTTTATCCCGCATGACGCCGAGCAACACGGTCAGAGCGCTTCCCGTTTGCCGGAAAGCCTTCAGGTGATCGAGGATTGCCGCCAGCGAATCCGCATTATGCGCCGCATCCGTCACGACCAGAGGCTTTTCGGCCAGCACCTCCCAACGGCCGTGCAATCCGCTTAGTGTGCATACCTCCCGCATGCCCGTCTGCACGGCGCGTTGGTCGATATGCAATAATTCCGCTCCCCGCAGCGCGGTCATGGCATTCCGGATCTGATGTTTTCCGGCCAATCCCACGTGCAGATTCCGAAAGGTTCGGTTCGGTGTGGATACCGTAACCGTCGATGCCTTCAAGGCAATGGATTCCGACAGAATCTGCACCTCCCGTTCGATCCGGTGTACCGGGGCGCCGCGTGTTTCCGCAATTTCCTCGATCACTTCGATCGCAGGAGATCGGGCGCACGTCACCACGGGAATACCGGGTTTGATAATACCTGCCTTCTCACGCGCAATATGTTCGAGGGTATGCCCCAGAAACCGGGTGTGATCGAGGCCGATGTCGGTGATGATCGAAAGCACCGGGGTGAGTACATTCGTGGCGTCGAGTCGCCCGCCCATGCCCGTCTCGACAACAGTCAGGTCCGCGCCATGTTCTGCAAAGTACAGCAGGCTGAGCGCGAAGGTCAGTTCGAAAAAACTCGGTTGCGTTTTCTCGACCAGGGATTGTGTGCGCCGCAGGACGTCGGCCAGCCAGTTTTCCGGCGCGGCCTGTCCGTTGATCCGCATACGTTCCGTCACTTTCCACAGGTGTGGCGACGTATGGAGCCCGGTTCGTAATCCTGCAGCACGGCTCGTTGCGGCCAGAAACGATGCGGTGGATCCCTTGCCGTTCGTGCCGGCCACATGCACGATATCGAATGCATCCTGGGGGCGTCCAAGTGCGTCGAGAAGATGGTGCGTACGTTCGAGGCCCGGTTTCCATATTCCCTGCTCTGAAAACCGGGGAAGTTGTGCAAGCAGGGCGTCGATCTCGCGCATCATGGCGCAATGTGGCCGAAGTGGATGCTTCGTTCGTTTCCCGTTTCGTGTTTCATGCGAAACCGCAACGTTTCCGGGGGCAGCAGCGGCTCGATGCGCTCGGCCCACTCGATGATACATACGCCGTTTCCAAAGAAATACTCCTCGTACCCGATGTCGAAAAATTCGTCCGGTTTTTCAATACGGTAGGCGTCGAAATGATAGATGGGCCAGATGCCGCCTTCGTACTCGTGGAGGATGGAGAAGGTGGGGCTGGTAACCTGTTCTCCGGCCAATCCGAGCCCCTCGCACAACCCTTGCGCAAACACCGTCTTTCCCGCTCCGAGATTTCCGTACAGGCCGACCACGTCCCCCGCCTGAAGTTGTTTTGCAACGGTGCGCCCAAGCCGGCGGGTTTCCGCTGCACCGGAAGTGTGTGCAGGGAAAAGGTTTTTCATGCCTTGGGATGCAGGGTCACGACAGGCAGCACCATTTCTTCGAGCGAGGCGCCTCCGTGCTGCATCGTGTCCCGATACAGGTTCTGATAGTGGTGGAAATTCGTGGGATACACGAAATAGTAGTCCTCCTTGGCGATGATATAATTTGTATTCGCCTCGTTTTTCGGAAGGCCGTACGCCTCGGGGTTCTCTACAAGAATCGCATGTTTCCCGTTGCATTTCACATTGCGGCCATACTTGTAGCGCAGTGCCGTGGAGGTATTCCGGTCGCCATGGACTTTGGTGGAACGCAGGCTCCGGATGGCGCCATGATCGGTCGTCACCACGATGGTGCATTCCGTTCGGGCAAATTCGGCAAAGGCCTGGTACAGCCAGGAATGTTCGAACCAGGTGCGCGTTAAGGCCCGGTACGCCCGCTCGTCCGGCGCGATTTCCTTGAGCACATCCGAATCGGACCGGCTGTGCGCCAGAATATCCACGAAATTGATCACGATGGCGCTAAGGTCCTGCGACACGAATGCATCCGTCTGCCGGGCGAATTCGTGTCCCTCCCGCGACTTGACCAGTTTTTCGTAGCGTATCCTGGGATCGAGGGTATGCCGTTTCATCAGGTCCCGGAGAAACTGCTCCTCGTTGCGGTTCCGGCTGTGTTCGTCGTCCTCTCCATTTTCCCACATTGCCCGGTATCGTCTCGCAATGTCCGCGGGCAACAGGCCGCTGAAAATGGCGTTGCGGGAATACGGGGTCGCCGTCGGAAGAATCGAGTAGTAGAATTCCTTTTCTATATCGAACAGGTCGTACAACAGCGTTTCCAGCTCCAGCCACTGGTCATACCGCATACAATCTATGACCATAAAGATGACCGGCTTCCCGGATTCCATTTTCGGGATGACGTATCTCGGAATCACTTCGTGCGACAGAACCGGTCGTTCTTCGCCCGGGCGTGCATGAATCCATGAGGCATACTCGTCTTCGATAAACTTGCCGAATGCGCGGTTCGCCTCCCGGTACTGATCCTCGAGAATCTTCCGGGCGCCTTCGTCGCCTTTCAGTTCGAGGTCGTAATGCACCAGTTGTCTGTATACGTCCACCCACTCCGTGTGTGTGAGCGGGTTCATGAGGGCCTGGGTGATCCGGTTGAACGACTGCAGATAATCGCGGGAGACCTTTTCCGTACGAAGCCGGCTATGATCGAGCAGCCGCTTGATGGTGAGCAATATCTGGCTCGGGTTGACCGGCTTCGTCAGGTAATCACTGATCTGTCCGCCGAGCGCCTCTTCCATGAGGCGTTCCTCCTCGCTTTTCGTGACCATGACCACCGGCGTTTCCGGGGCCTTCTGCTTGATTTCCTCGAGAATATCGATGCCTCCCATGCCCGGCATCTGTTCGTCCAGCAGGATCACATCATAGCGTGTGTGATCCGCCTGACCGATGGCGTCGGCGCCGTTCGTCACGCTGGTGACATCGTACCCCCTCGTTTCCAGAAAGAGAATGTGTGGACGCAAGAGGTCGATTTCGTCGTCCGCCCAAAGGATTTTCGGTTTGCCGGGCATAGGGTTGTGCGTATGGGCGCTTGCTGCGATGCGCGGCGGGGGCGCCGTGCAGAGTATCCTTTAGTATGTTCGCGTTGCGTTTTCCGTACTTCGCAACCGGCTTTCATACATTCGGGAAGGCGCTTCGTGTTCCTCTGGAAAAGTAAGGATACGCTGATTAAGGCCGCAAAGCTCAGAGTATCCGTAACATTGTCGTACCTTATGCCCGGCACTACGTATCCCTGACGCACATACGCTTACGTTCTACCGGACCATGGCGCACCATGCCCTTGCGGGGAAGCCTGTTCCCCCCGACCTCGTCGTCCACATTCCCCGGCTGATCGCCGCCTATTTTTCGGTCAGGCCGGATCCCCGGGAACCGGAGCAGCGCGTGGCGTTCGGTACGTCGGGACATCGGGGCACTTCGGCCAGGGGGTCGTTCAACGACGACCACATTGCTGCGATATGTCAGGCCACCGCCGAAGTGCGCGCCGCAAACGGAATCGATGGCCCGCTCCTTATCGGTATGGATACCCATGCCTTGTCGGAAGCTGCCTTTACAACAGCCCTCGAAGTGTTTGCGGCCAACGGGGTGACCGTACACGTGGAAGAGGGGCAGGGCTACACGCCCACGCCGGTGCTGTCCCATGCTATTCTCCGGTACAATGCACACCGCACAGATGGTCTTGCGGACGGTGTGATCATCACCCCGTCCCATAATCCCCCGGAGGACGGAGGGTTCAAGTATAATCCGCCTACAGGGGGGCCTGCCGATGCGGCAACGACCGGGCAGATCCAGGATCGGGCGAACGAACTCCTCGAAACCGGTTTACAGGGGGTCCGCCGCATGACGATCATGCAGGCCCGCAAGGCCGATACGACCCGGGAAATCGATTTTATGACACCGTATGTGGAGGACCTCGCCCGGGTGCTGGACATGGAAGCCATTGCGTCCTCCGGTCTGAAGATCGGCGCCGATCCCATGGGCGGGGCGGGGGCGGCGTACTGGGAGCCGGTTGCGGACCGGTACGGGCTCGACATCGAGGTGGTCAACCCCGTCCTGGATCCGACCTTTTCGTTCATGACGCTCGACAGGGATGGCAAAATCCGCATGGATTGTTCCTCGCCGTACGCCATGGCAAGCCTGGTCGGGCTGAAAGACCGGTTCGATATCGCGTTCGGCAACGATCCTGATTTTGACCGGCATGGCGTCGTGACGAAGACAAGCGGATTGATGCGTCCCAATCATTACCTGTCCGTCGCGATCGGATACCTGTTCCAACATCGCCCGCGCTGGCCCGGAACCGCAGCGATCGGCAAGACCCTTGTATCCAGTTCCATGATTGACCGGGTGGCTGACGGCCTGGGACGGCGGCTTGCGGAAGTCCCGGTGGGGTTCAAGTGGTTCGTGGACGGGCTGGTCGATGGGTCCTACGGTTTTGGCGGAGAGGAGAGCGCCGGGGCGTCGTTCCTGCGCAAGGACGGTTCGGTATGGACGACTGACAAGGATGGTATCATTCTCAATCTCCTTGCCGCGGAGATAACCGCTGTGACGGGCAAAGACCCCGCTGAACACTATGCGGTTCTGGAGGACCGTTTCGGATCTCCCGTATACGAACGCATGGATGCGCCCGCCACCCGCTTGCAGAAGGCGGTGCTTGCGGGTCTTTCTCCCGAACAGGTGACCGCTGCCGGGCTTGCCGGCGAGCCGATTGCCGCGAAGCTCACGCGGGCGCCGGGTAACGATGCTCCGATCGGCGGTCTCAAGGTGGTTACGGAGAACGGGTGGTTTGCCGCAAGACCCTCCGGTACGGAAGAATTGTACAAGATTTATGCGGAGAGTTTTCTCGGGGAAGCGCATCTCCGGCAGATCCAGGAGGAGGCGCAGGCTATGGTCCGGCGCGTGTTCGAGGATGCGGGCGTGTAGGAGAGGAGCGTATCCATTTTCACATATAACCTGTTTCCTCCATGTCGAACCGAAGCATAGGGCTTTCCCCCGAACTCCATGAATACCTGGTCCGTCACGCCGTGCGCGAGAGCGACGTGTTGCGGCGATTGCGGGAAGAGACCGCGTCCATGGAGGAGGCCCAGATGCAGATTGCCCCGGAACAGGGGGCGTTCATGGCGATGCTCGTACGCATGACCGGCGCCCGACGCGCCCTCGAAGTCGGCGTATTCACCGGATACAGTTCCATTGTGGTCGCCCAGGCGCTTCCGGACGACGGCCTCCTGACGGCGTGCGATGTGAGCGAGGACTATGCGCGCATAGCCCGGCGCAACTGGCGCGAAGCGGGCGTGGAGGACAAAATCGAATTCCGTCCAGGAGATGCAGCGGATACGTTGCGGGCGTTGCTTGACGAAGCGCGCGCAGGCACATACGATTTTGCATTCATTGACGCCGACAAGGAATCGTACGGCGTCTACTACGAACTGATCCTGCAGCTCCTGCGCCCGGGAGGCGTCGCGGCCCTGGACAACGTGTTGCGCGATGGCCGTGTCCTCAATCCTGCCGAAGACGACGCCAGCACCCGCGCCATTGTGGCGCTTAACGCCGCCATCGCGCACGACGACCGCGTGGACTGCTGCATGCTGCCCATTGCAGACGGCGTCACGCTGGTGCGGAAGCGGTAAAAGAGCGTATTCGCGGCGTACTTCGGGATCCTACTGGTATCCCGCCGCAATCTCCGCGAGGCGTTCCTGTATATCCGATTCGGACACCCACTGCCCGCGCGCCATCACCCCGGCCCGGTCGAACACGCGCATCACATCCTCAAGAGGGTTGCTGTTGAGCAGGATGAGATCCGCCCGGCTTCCCGCTGTAATCGTTCCGAACGTGTCCTCTTCGTGCAGGTAGTCCCCGACCGCCCGGGTTCCGGAAACAAGGATTTCGTACGGCGACATGCCTGCGTCCACCATGAACGGCAGTTCGCGCAACAGCGCAAAACCCGGCACGCTGAACACCTGCGGGGAATCCGTGCCCAGGAGAATACGTGCGCCGGCCTCGTTGAGCGCTCTCAGCAGGTCGATGCGCTGGGCTGCAATCAGGTCCTGGCGCTCCTGGCTGAACCCGCTTCCTGCCCGCCGCCGATCCTGGGACCGGCCCCACGAAGCCACCATATCCGGCGGCATATATTGCAGTTCTTCATAATCCGCCATATCTGCGGTGGACGGTACGCCAAGGATGGTTTCCCAGAGCGCCATGGTCGGAATGACCCATACCCCGTATTCCTTCGTCATGGCGATGGCGGTTTCGAGGCGTTCCGGATCGATGGTGTCTCCTTCGCCTCTCAGATATTCTATGTAGCCGTCCAGGTGGTCGATCGTTTGCTGCCCCATTTCGATGGTGTGGAGAAGTCCCGCCTCGGCGGTGACATGTCCGATAAAGGGAATGCCTTCTTCGTTCGCGGCCATGGCCATGGCGTCGAATTCCTCAAGGGTCATCCCCGGAAGCACCTTCAGATAATCCCATCCTTCGGCCACTTGCTCTCGTACGCGCCGGTCCGCTTGTTCCGGCGAAGAAACAGTCCCGCCGTTGAAGGCCGGGCCTGCAAGATACAGCGCCGGGCCAAGGAGGCTTCCGTCCGCCGTGGCGTCCTTCAGCGCCAGTTGGCCCGGTTCTCCAAGCAGGCCGCGTACGGTCGTGACCCCATTGGCGATGTACAGAAACATAAGGGACGCAATGTATTCGTCGCCATCGTTCGGGGAGGGTACGTGCCCGTGCATTTCGGCCAGACCGGGAATCAGGTATTTCCCTGTTCCGTCGATTCGTTCTGCCGTCGCCGGGACCTCCACTTCCTCAGCAGGGCCGGCTGCCGTAATCCGGTCGCCTTCCACGAGCACGGTCCAGTCGGTCCGTACTTCTTCATCCGTCATGGGCAGAACATGGACATGCTCGAATGCGATCTGGGCCTGGGCGAGACGGGGGGTGATGATACTTGCAACGAACATGCACACCATCGCAAGGAATGACGTAACTTGACGCATCGTATCGACCTCCATAGGTAGATTGAGACAGAGGTGTCGTGAAGGAAATAGTATACGAACCCCCGAACGAATCGTCTCACAAAATCGTTATATACATATTTTGCATAAAGAAGGCCCTATCTATGCATATATTGCATAGATGGTCGAAATACGCGACGTTTAGCGTGCTTCGTCCTGTATGAGAAGCACCTGCCAGCAGCCATGTACGCCTATATTGCCGGTCAACTTGTCGAGAAGCAGCCCACGCGCGCCGTGGTCGATGTGCAGGGCGTGGGGTACGAACTGCTTGTCACCACCTCGACCTTCGAGCGCCTGCCGGAGGTCCACAAGCCGGTGCGTCTTTTTACCCACTTTCATGTGCGGGAGGATGCGGCGCTGCTGTACGGATTTTTTTCCGAACGGGAAAAACAGGTGTTCGAGGTGATGCTGAACGTCTCGGGCATCGGGCCGAAACTGGCGCTGGCTGCCCTTTCGGTGATGCGCCCGGATGATCTCCGGACCTATGTCATGCATGGGGACGAGGGGATACTGACGAGGATTCCGGGGGTCGGACGCAAAATGGCCCAGCGCATGATTGTGGAGTTGCAGGACCGTTTTGCGGCGATGGAATGGCCGGAGCCAGGTGCGCCGGCAGACGGAGAAGGCGCGTCCGGTCCGGATCGATCCGCGCGTATCGATGCGCTGGCCGCCCTCGAATCGCTCGGGTACACGCGGGCTGCCGCCGAAAAAGCCCTCCGGAAAATTCTCCAGCGCCATCCCGAAACCGGGACCGTCGAGGACATGGTGCGGCTCGTGCTGAGGGAGCATTAGGCCTGATCGTTATCAAATATCATGGATGTCGAAAACCTGAAAAACATCGGCCCGAAGAGCGCCGCATGGCTGCACGATATAGGCATCCATACGCGCGCCGATCTTGAAGCCATTGGTGCGGTTATGGCCTACAAAATACTCAAGCACCAAAGACCGGGGCAGGTCACGATCCTGCTGCTTTACGCGCTGGATGGCGCGCTTTCCGGAAAACACTGGAACGCACTCGGCCCGGAGCGCAAGGCCGCACTCAAACGCGAGGCGGATACCCGGTTGGATGTAGCACCTTTTAAATCCTGAAAAATCAGCCTGTACGATGCCCACAGACTATGATCTCATTGTCATTGGAGGCGGCGCAGCCGGCCTCACTGCTTCGGGGGTAGGCGCCAGTTTCGGCGCCCGCACCCTCATGGTGGAGCAAGCCCGGCTCGGCGGCGATTGTACCTGGTACGGTTGCGTACCCAGCAAAGCGCTCCTGAGCGCGGCGCATGCGGCGCACAGCGCGCGAAGATGCGGGGAGTTCGGCGTTCGGACGGGCGAGGTGTCGGTGGATTTTTCGGAGGTCATCGCGGGGGTCCACGCGTTGCGCGAGCACATTTATGAAGAGGCGGATGCCCCGGAGATTTACGAAAACATGGGGATCGATGTGAAACAGGGAACCGCCCGGTTCACGAACCCGCAAACCATCGAGATTGCCTCGGATGGCAAGGCGGAGCGGTTCTCCGCACGCCGGTTCATCATCGCTACGGGAGGCCGGGCCTTTATTCCTCCGATCAAGGGCCTTCGGGAGGCGCCCTGTCTCACAAACGAAACCATCTTTGAACTGACCGAGCAGCCCCGGCGCCTTATCGTGCTTGGAGCCGGCCCTATCGGCACCGAAATGGCGCAGGCATTCCGGCGCCTTGGATCCGACGTCACCGTGATTGACCGGGAGCCCCGAATTCTCTTTCGGGACGACGAGGAACTCGCGGGCATGCTGCAGGCCCGCCTCGAAGAAGAGGGCATCCGGTACGTGCTGAACGCGAACGTATCCTCCGTACAGGAGCGAGGAGACGGCATAGATGTGATGATCGAAGGTGGTGGAACATCGGACGAGAATCCCGAAAACCTTGTCCTTCATGGCGATGCGCTTCTTGTGGCCGCCGGACGGAAACCCAATGTCGCGGCGCTCGACCTCGAAGCCGCAGGCGTGGCGTATGATGCACGAGGCATCAAGGTAGACGACCGGTGCAGGACCTCCCGCTCCGGGATCTACGCCGTCGGGGATGTAACCGGACGGTTCGCCTTTACGCACATGAGCGAGCATATGGCCAAGGTGGCGGCGATGAACGCCCTGCTGAAAACGCCTGCAAAAATCGACGCCGCGCATTTGCCCTGGACCACCTATGCCGACCCCGAACTGGCGCATGTGGGCGCCACGGAAGACGCGCTCCGCGCGGCAGGCAGGAAATACGAGACGCTCCGGTTCCCGTATGACAAGATCGACCGCGCCATCACCGACCGGGAGGATTACGGCATGATCAAGGTGCACGCACGCCCGCGCGACGGGAAAATATTCGGGGCATCCATCCTGGGCGCCCGGGGCGGCGATCTGATCTGCGAGTTAGCCCTTGCCATGCGGCGGGGCGTCTCCCTGAGACATATCTCGGACGCCATTCACCCCTACCCTTCCTATGGCCTGGGTGTGCGGCGGGCGGCGGACCAGTGGTACATCAAGCGGTACTCGCCGGCACTCATCCGCGTGCTGAAACGCCTGTTCGGCTATCGGGGCCGGGTGCTCGAGTACGGACCGGACCAGATCGTCTAAAAGAAAAACGCCCTACTGGTATTCCCTGCGATCCAGCCAGCGGCTACCTGCCGCGCCGGATCGTTCGCTCCCCTGGCTGTTTTCATTATTCCCGGGACCGCCTGCCGCTCCGGAAGCAGCGGATCGTCCCATGTGATGCAGCGCCGCCGCCAGCGCTGCCGCTTCGATAAGGTCTTCCTCATCCGACGCGGGGATTCCGCTGGAGAAATGACGCGCGACGAAGTGCGTGTCGAATTGCCCGGACACGTAGGCATCGTGTTCCATAACATACCGGCAAAACGGGATGGTGGTGCGAACCCCGGCTATTTCATACTCATCCAGCGCCCGCACCATGCGCCGGATGGCTTCCGGGCGTGTCCTGCCCCATGAGGTAAGCTTGGAAATCATCGGGTCGTAGTGGATTTCCACGCGATCGCCCGATTCCACACCCGCGTCTACCCGCACGCCCGGCCCGGAGGGCGGCGCATGGCGCATCAGGGTACCCGGATCGGGAAGAAATTCGTTTTCCGGATCTTCCGCATACACCCGGCACTCGATGGCGTGCCCGTGCATGTGCAGGTCATCCTGTTTCATGCGGAGCGTTTCCCCCTCCGCGATACGGATCTGTTCGGCTACGAGATCAATGCCCGTGATCCATTCCGTCACCGGATGCTCCACCTGGAGACGGGTGTTCATCTCCATGAAATAAAAGTTCAGGTCCGCATCCACCAGAAACTCGACCGTTCCCGCATTCACATATCCGCAGGCGCGCGCCGCGTCGACGGCCGCCTGCCCCATCCGCGCACGCACTTCCGGGGTCATCACGGGAGAGGGAGCCTCCTCAACCACCTTCTGATGACGCCGCTGGATCGAGCATTCCCGTTCGAACAGATGCACCGTATGGCCCTGCGCATCCGCCAGCACCTGAAACTCGATATGGCGTGGCTCTTCAATGTATTTCTCGATGAAAATACGCCCGTCGCCGAACGCAGCCCGGGCTTCGCTCTGCGCGGCGGCTACGGCCCGCTGGAGATCGTCTTTGGAATGGACGATACGCATTCCCTTGCCGCCCCCGCCCGCAGCAGCCTTGACCAGTATGGGAAAACCGATTTCTGCGGCCATGTCCGTCACCTCATCAAGCGGCGGGTTCTCCGCAATGGCCGGAGAACCGGGCGCCACGGGCACGCCTGCCTGCTGCATCAGGGCCCGCGCCTTCGTCTTGTCCCCCATATTGCGAATGGCCTCCGGAAGCGGCCCGATAAATGTGATCCCCGCCTCGGCGCACGTTTCGGCGAAAGCGGCATTCTCCGACAGGAATCCGTATCCGGGATGAATGGCGTCGGCTCCACAGCGGAGCGCCGTATCGACGATCTTCGAGGCATCAAGATAGGACTGCGCGGCAGGAGCAGGCCCGATCGGGAAGGCTTCGTCAGCGAAGCGGACGTGCAACGCGCTGCGATCCGGCTCGCTAAAAACAGCCACGGTCGATAGGCCCAGCTCCCGGCACG
This sequence comes from Rhodothermales bacterium, assembly GCA_965117025.1. GTDB lineage: Bacteria > Bacteroidota > Rhodothermia > Rhodothermales > VXPQ01 > VXPQ01. The sequence goes on along the minus strand of OZ220746.1, from coordinate 1,537,084 downwards.
TTCGGAAGACGCGCACGGCGATCTCCCCCCGGTTGGCGACCAGAATTTTGCGGATCGGTTTGCGGCTCATGTCCTGTTTTCTTCCCCGCGGTGCGCGGTCACGCTGTTCTTGATGTCCGTCAGATACTGCCAGGCGGCAGCGCGGTCTTCAGGCAGTTCCCCGGAAAAAACGACCTCCTTGACCGCACCGATGGCCGCGTTTTCCGGTCCTTCGAGCTGCGCGATAAACTCCTCGAAGAGGGCGCCGCGCCGCAGTGCGTCGTCCTTGATTTCCATCATGAGTTGAAACGCGTCGTCGTGTTCGTTGGGGATGTCTCCCTCCAGAATCGCCTCCCGGATCGTTTCCTTGATGATGCCGACCGCCACGGACTCTCCGATGCCCAGGGTCTGCATGATTTCGCGTCCGTCCACGGGGGGGCGAAAATTACGAAGGCGATCCTTTTCCTCGACCTTCCGCATTTTATCCTCGACGTGATCGAATGCGGCGAGATAGCGGCGTACACGCTTTGGATTTTTCGACGTAATGTCCGCCCGAACCAATGTCATCAGATCGTCGATATCGTCCCCTGCCTCGAAAAGGAGACGCCGTACGGCGGAATCGGTGACTTCCTCGTCCACAAGGGATACGGGCCGGTGGTGCAGCCGGATGAGTTTCTGCACGTATTTTACCGGATCTCCGGAGGGAAGCCGGCGCTTTTTGAAGATGCCGGGAATCATTCTTGCACCGACCTCTTCATGCCCGTGAAAGGTCCATCCGGCGGTGGACGAAAATCGTTTGGTGCGCGGCTTGCCGATGTCGTGCAGAAGCGCAGCCCAGCGCAGATAGCATGTCTCCTCGCCGCTCCGGTTTGCCGTCATTGCCGAGAGGTTATCCAGGACTTGCAGCGTATGGAAGAAATTGTCTTTGTGGCGGTGCCCGTCCACGGTTTCGACACCATGCAGCGCGGTGAGCTCCGGCAGAATATGCTTCAGCAGACCGTTATTGAAAAGAATCCGGAACCCCGCCGAGGGACATGCGGCGCAGATAATCTTCTGCAGTTCGTCCGTAATGCGCTCCCTGCTCACGATGGCGATACGCCCGGCCTGCCGCTTCATGGCCTGCAGCGCCTGCGCGTCAATCCGGAACTGCAGTCGGGTTGCAAATCGTGCGGCCCGAATCATCCGAAGCGGATCGTCCTCGAACGTAATGCCGGGGTCGAGAGGGGTTCTCAGCACTTCCTCGGACAAGTCAGCCAGCCCGTCGAACGGATCCTCCAGCACTCCCAAACGATCCGGGTTTATGGCGGCCGCCATCGCGTTTATCGTGAAGTCGCGCCGCCGCAGATCGTCCAGCAGTGAGCCGTCTTCGACCACAGGCTTTCTCGATTCGCGGCGGTAGCTCTCTTTTCGCGCTGCCACGAATTCCAGGGAAAGCGTCTTTCGGTCACCGGATTTCCCATGGATTTCGGACCGGGGTACGCGGATGGCGGCGGTTCCATACGTCTTGTACACATGCACGGTGCGTCCGCCGAGTTCTTTGGCAAGCGCTTTGGCGAGACGGATGCCGCTGCCGGATCCAACCGATACGAAATCCAGTTCCGGGACGGACCTGTCCAGGAGGATGTCCCGTACGGCTCCTCCCACCAGCCATACGTCGATGCCCTCTCTGTCGGCAACCTGTCCGACCCTGTGCAACAAAGATGCAAAGGGACCGGCACGCAACGTGTCGGCCAGGCCGGATGCTATGTCCTTTCGGGGGGTCAGAGGAGTATTCGTACTAAACCGGTGATCAAAAGCCCAGCACGCCGTAGGCGCCGTCCAGGATCAGGCGTACGGAGACGTACAATCCCAGCAACGGGCATATCACCCAGGGGGCGTTCATGGCGAACACATAGGTGTAAAACTCACCCCTGGTGATGCGGGTTTGGCCCCCGGACACAAGGAAACTGACCCAGTAGAGCGACGACACGTACGTCCACTGCCAGAACAGCATGGCGCCAATCATGCCGGCAACGACAGCCGGCAGGAAACCGACGGTATAGGCTGCGTAAAGGATCAGTGTCGGAACAGGCGTGACGAAACCGTTGCCGATATCGACGTTGAACCCGAACGTACTGCGATCCGAATAGGCCGGGTCAATCGTCGAGTACGCTGCCCACACATCCGCCCAGACCGTCGGAGACAATATCCGTCTCACCGGCACGCGGGTGGATAGAAACTCAGGGGCCGGTATTCGGCCGGTTTCGCGTCGCCGTCCGCGCCAGTACCCGGCGCGCTTCGCTATATAATCCCGTCGGAGGAATAGACACGCCTCCCAATAGCAAATCAGCAGATTCGTGGAGAAAAACAGACTGAACAGGCAATGGATGGCGTTGAAATCCCCGTGGACGTAGTAACGGGTCCCTATGCCGAGAAGCGTCAGAAGGGCGATTACCAGCACCGCAAACAGTGCGGCCGGTATGCCCGAACTGTTTTTGTGTGCGCTTTGGTCCGCAATGGGTCGATCGGGATTATACTCACCCATGGCTGAAGGTTGGCGTGTTGACGATTAATCGGTCATGCCGGGTTTGTGGAGCCAGCGGTCGGTGTTATAGCGGCGTCGCCAAGCCTTGATCCCGTTGTGTTTGTGCGGGAGGCTTTCTTTGGCGCATGGCTTACCAGTTTTGCGTAACGATGTCGTAAGAGCATTGCCGCACGGTCTCGTTTGGACACAGGACCCGCGATGTTACAGAAAGCCGAGAAAAATTCCAGGTTTTTTACAAGTTGCCCCTTGATTCCTGCACCTTAATTATGGTACACTACGTATACTGTTATCTGCCAATGTGGCGCATGGCTATGCAGGTCCACGAGTACAAGTCATGCCGCCGGGACTTTTCGTGCCGATTGAGGACAGACCGTGTAGAGCCGATGATTTCCCTGCAAACCGACGCCCCCCAATTCCATTGCCACAGCAGTGAGCGGATGCCGGAACTGGAGGAAGGATCTGTTGCATTGACCGTTACCTCGCCACCGTACTGGAACGCCATTGACTACGATCTCCATGCCAATGGCAAGGGGGAGGCTTGGTACCGCACGCGCAAATACAGCAAGGGGTTTGAAGACTACGACAGTTATCTGGATCTGCTGGTCGAAATTTTTCGCGAGGTGTATCGCGTCACCCGGCCGGGTGGATTTTGCGCTGTGGTGATCGGGACCGTGCTTATGGATGGGCGCCATATTCCGGTGCCCTTCGATTTGACCGCTCGCATGGTAGAGTCCGGTTGGGAATTTCACCAGGATATCATCTGGCACAAGACCACCGCCGGAGTAAGGCGGGCTGGCGTAGCGATCCAAAAACCGTATCCCGGTTACTTTTATCCGAACATAATGACCGAGTACATTCTGCTTTTCAGGAAGCCCGGTCCCCGGATTTATCGTCAGACGAATGACAACAAGGAAGCAAGCCGGTTTGAGATAGACGATGTGTTCAAGATGGATACCGCCAACAACATCTGGCATATTGCACCTGTGCCGCCGGGCTTGATCGATCACCCCTGCCCTTTTCCCGAAGAAATTCCTTGGCGCCTTGTCAAGATGTACTCGTATTCAGGCGATATCGTTCTGGATCCGTTCGTCGGTTCCGGTCAAACCACCAAGGTTGCCGCAGCGCTGGGGCGCCATCCTGTCGGCTACGATACCGAAGAAGGGTATGTGCAATGCGCCAGAGAGCGCTTGCGGGAACCTTTGCGCTTGCGGCAGAAGCAATTGATCGCCAGGTTCGAGAAAATCTCCTTCGATCCGTCCGGCAACTCTGTCACACTGTTTGATTCTGCGAAGTAATGGCGTCTCTCGTTGGGGTTACAGGAAATCCCGTAACCGCTTAAACACGGGTTGTCCTGCCACGGTGCGTTGCAGAATTTCCGTGGCCACTGACTCACTGGCGGCGCGACTTTGTGAAGTATCTTGTCCCTTAGCCGGTACAACACAGGACAATAGCCATTCTGGTTGGGCATCGTGCAAAGCGTCCAACGGCCGGCGTGGCAGAACCACAGCGTCCTTTTTGGTTTTCGTTTCGTTGGGCAGCAGGACAGGGTCAGCATACCCGATTCCCCTGTTTGCTATTACGAAAATCGTTGCTGCTTTCCACATTGCACCGGAAGAATCTCCCAACGTATTAACAAGACGGATCTGATCCCTTCTGCCGGTGAACGATGCTTTAACCGACAATTGATGATTGCCCACCACAATGTCTTCCTCGTTCAAGTTGAGCCCTCTGGAGCGGGCCTTGGAAATGCCTGTGCATCGCATCGTGGCCGCCAATATCCGCTCTGTGGCGCCACCTGCAATAAACCGGTTTTCCCGAATTCTGGTGTCGTATTCGCTAATCAACAAGGCCAGCGCCCTGAGGAATTCGTCCAGAACATCAGGGTTGTCTTCGAGCCCCGTCCGAAGCTGCTGGTAAATATCGCGGTGCGGTGTGTAGTCCATAAATGTTTGCTTTCCCGTATTGCACACCAGCGCTTCTACCAGTCAATCGACCGGATTGACATCGTTCGGACGTACGTCCCAGGTCAGCATGGACTCGATATCCGCGTAGTCTTCTTCGTCGCTCGCATCCACGAAGAGGTAGTCTCCCATTTTGTCGCGCTTTGACGCCGGGACGCGTGACCATCTGGTGCCTTCGCGATCCGAGAAGGTATCCGGATAAGGATTGCGCACCCTGTAGGACGGGTGGTAGGAACGATAGGTTTTTTCCGCTTCGTAGAGCGCAGCCCGGCGGGCGCCGGCCTCCGTACGACTCTCGCCCGTGACGCGAAACGGCGAGACGGTGATGACGGCTCGAAAGTAGTCGTCTTCTATTTCAGAGTACTCCGGGCGCATGACCTCAAATTCCTCAGGATGAGGATAGGCGCTGCGCTCGACGCTTTCCTGCAACATTATACCTGCCGTTAGATTGTATATAACGAGTAATGCTCTGTGGATCTCCACGTTGTTCGCCGCGATGGCGGGGCGCACCGCGCCCGCAGTAAACGACCGACCTTGTCTTTGGATTCATTCTTTTGATTCCGGATGCAGAATATGTCCGGGAATCCGGCTGCTCCGTGGAATCTATGACCGTTATTGATAATGTGGTCCAATCTCGATTGTGAAAAAAACCGGGGATAACCTGTGTGTAGGACGTGAACAAAGAAAATTATAGCAATAACGGTTTTAAAATGAGTCTCTTCCCGTTGACCGACAAGGCTCTTCTACACCTGTACTCCTGTTGAAAACTTGTGAAAAGTTTGGAATTATGAAATCCGACGTTGTCGATAAAAAACGTTTGCTTAAGATTTGTATAACGGTTTTATTGTATACTCCGGCTTTCGCCCCCGTTATGGTAAGGTCGGGGAGCAAACGGTAGTCCGTTATTCTGATCTGTTTGTCCGTTTGTCTCCAAGTGCATGAGATTGTAGCGTTATAAACGTCAAGGAAGGAGCAGCGATTATGAGCATATTCCCCCAGGACAAATTTATCTCTGATACTCCCGACAAAGAGGCCTCGTCCGGCCTGTTCTCCGGATTGAGAGCTGATGACGCGGAATCCGTGGAGGGGTCCCGCGAGACGGACGCCGCGGCGTTCACGCACGAGCAGTTTACCGGGGGATTGCATATCGAACGGGTTTTTTCCGAGGAAGGGCGTTCGCCTTTCGACACCCTTGCATGGGATCGGCGCGATGCGGCTATCAGAAATCAGCAGGGCGAAGCGGTCTTTGAGCAGAAAGAGGTGGCTTTTCCGGAATCCTGGAGCCCTCTGGCGACGAACGTGGTGGCCAGCAAATATTTTTATGGGGATGTAGAGCAATCGGGAACGGATCCTTCGAAGGGGGGGCGCGAGAACTCACTCCGGCAGCTCATTCATCGCGTCACGCGCACGATTGCCGACTGGGGAACGGAGCAGCATTATTTCGCCACCAAGGAAGACGGCGAACGCTTCTACGATGAACTTACCTGGCTTTGCCTGCATCAATACGGCGCGTTCAACAGTCCGGTATGGTTCAATGTCGGCCTGTATCAGCAGTACGGGATCCGCGATTCGGGCGGTAAGAAGATATCCGGATGGAATGAAAGCAAGGGCAGGGCGGTCCCCGTGGATCCCTACCAGCGCCCGCAGGCTTCCGCCTGCTTCATCATATCGGTGGAAGATTCCATCGACGACATCTGGCAGTTGATGGGAGAAAGCGCCCGGCTTTTCAAATTCGGTTCGGGGGTAGGCGCGGACTGGTCGAAGCTGCGTTCCTCCAGAGAAAAGCTTTCCGGCGGCGGGCAGCCGTCCGGTCCTGTCAGCTTCATGCGGGTACAGGATGCTACCGGCGGGACCATCAAGTCCGGAGGCAAAACGCGCCGTGCAGCCATCATGCAGACGCTGAAGTCCTGGCACCCGGATATTCTCGAATTCGTTACGGCGAAGCAGGAAGAAGAACGGAAGGCCTGGGCGCTGATCGAAGAAGGCTACGACGGTTCATTCAATGGCCCGGCGTACGGCAGCGTGGCCTTTCAGAACGTCAATCAGTCTGTGCGCGTGGACGATGACCTCATGCATTCCGTGCAGTCCGGGAGTTCGTACAACCTTCGGGGCGTGCTCGACGACGAAGTGATCGATACCATTTCCGGAAAAGATGTGCTCCGCAAGATATCCGAGGGCACCCATGTGTGCGGCGATCCGGGCGTACAATACGAGGATACGATCCAGCGGTGGCATACCTGCAAGGATTCGGGGCCGATCAATTCGAGCAATCCCTGTTCGGAATACATGTTCCTCGACGATTCAGCCTGCAATCTGGCCAGCCTGAATCTTCGCAAGTTTCAACGGGAAGACGGTTCGTTCGATGTCGAGCGCTACCGTGCGGCCACGCGCATATTTATCACGGCGCAGGAGATTCTGGTAGATAACGCCGGGTATCCGTCGCGTGCAATCGCCGAGAACTCCCATGCCTACCGTCCTCTCGGGCTCGGCTTTGCCAACCTCGGCGCCTTGCTGATGGCGATGGGGCTTCCCTATGACAGCGACGAAGGCCGCGCGGTAGCCGGAGCGCTGATGGCGATCGAGCATGGCGAAGCGTATGCCCGCAGCGCCGAGATTGCCGCCAACCCCAAAATCGGACCGTTTGCGGGGTTTGCCCCAAACCGTTCGTCTATGCTCGAGGTGATGCGCATGCACGCCGCGGCGGTCGATGAAATCCATACCAGTTGCCCGGATTATCTCCTTGAAGCCGCCCGCGAAACGTGGACGTACTGTATAGCTGCCGGCGAGCAGTTCGGGTACCGGAATGCGCAAGCCACGGTACTGGCGCCGACCGGCACGATCGGGTTCATGATGGATTGCGACACGACGGGCGTCGAACCGGATATCGCGCTGGTCAAATACAAACTGCTGGCCGGTCAGGGCGACGGGATGATGAAGATCGTAAATCGCAGCGTGCCCGAAGCGCTCGCCCGCCTCGGTTATCCGTCTCCGGAAATCGATGCGATCATTCAGTATATCGACGAGAACGATACCATCGAAGGCGCCCCGGCGTTGCGCGAAGAACATCTTCCTGTCTTCGACTGTGCTTTCAAACCGTTCAAGGGGGAGCGTTCCATTCATCACATGGGCCACATCCGGATGATGGCGGCCGTGCAGCCTTTTATCTCCGGCGCCATTTCCAAGACGGTCAATATGCCCGAGAGCGCAACGGTTGAAGAGATCGCCGACGCCTATGTACAGGGCTGGGAACTGGGCTTGAAAGCACTTGCGATTTACCGCGAAAACTCCAAGCGGAGCCAGCCGCTCTCGACATCCAAGGGCGGCAATACCAGAAAAAGCCAGGGATGGGATGAGGAATCTTCCGGCGACGGGATGGCGACGTCCGAACCGGAAATCACCGAAAAGATCGTGTATCAGCCGATCCGCAAGCGGCTTCCCGACGAACGTCCTTCCATGACGCACAAATTCTCCATCGCCGGACACGAGGGCTACCTGCATATCGGGCTGTATCCCGACTCGCGCATGCCCGGGGAAATCTTCATCACGATGGCGAAGGAGGGCTCTACGATTTCCGGGCTGATGGATGCGTTTGCGACCTCGATATCCATCGCGTTGCAGTATGGCGTTCCGCTGGCTGATCTCTGCAACAAGTTCAGCCACATGCGCTTCGAGCCGAACGGCTTTACGCAAAACAAGGAGATCCCGATCACGAAGTCGATCATGGATTACATCTTCAGGTACCTGTCCCTGAAGTTTATGCGGGTGCATAAGCATGAGGAAGAGGAGGTCGACCATGGTCTTTCCAGCGAAGGGGAATCCCCTTCCGGCCATGCAGCCCAGCCCCAACTCCAGCTTCAGCCCCAGGCTCAGATGCAGACGCAGCTTTCCGCACCGCCCGAGCCGGTGGATGCGCTCGTCGGCAGCACGGTGGAGGCATTCATGGAGGCCATGGAGGGGAGCCGTTCAGCCACTTCGAGCGAGACTACCTTCCGTAATCAGGAAGACAGTCCGGCCTGTCCCAACTGCGGATCCATCACGGTCCGCAGCGGCTCATGCTATTCGTGCCCCAATTGCGGTTCCACCAGCGGATGCGGGTGATTCGAAGCAAACCAGACCGCTGATTTTCCCCTACGGAAAGATCCCCATCTGGTTGTAGAGCACGGCGATCTTGTTGATGGCGCTCACGAAGGCCGCCGTGCGCAGATCGGTCTTCAACCGTTTCGAGATGTCGTAAATCTCATTGTAGGCGAAAACCATGGTCTCTTCGAGCCCCGAATTGACGATGTCGATTTCGTCGGCTCCCCTGCCGATCGTGGCAAGCACCTCCGGTGAGAGCGACTTTCCTGTCGCGGTTTCGATGGCTGAAAGCATTTTTTGCTGTGTATTGCTTTCGAACCGCTTGCTCATGCGCCCGAACCGCACGTGCGAAAGGTTTCGCAGCCATTCGAAATACGATACGGTGACCCCGCCGGCGTTGAGATACAGATCCGGCAGCAAAAGCACATTTCGTTCCCGCAGCATGTTGTCGGCTTCCGAGGTGGTCGGTCCGTTTGCCGCTTCTGCAATGATGCGCGCCTTGATACGTCCCGCGTTCTCTCCCGAAATCTGTCCCTCGAGGGCAGCGGGCAGCAGGATGTCGCAATCCAGTTCAAGCGCTTTCTCGGGGGGTTGGATCATGCGCCCATCCGGAAATCCCTCAATGGTGCCGTGTTCCTGCCGCCAGGCGCCTACTTCCTGTACGTTCAGCCCGTCTTCCTTGACGAGTGCGCCGTTCATCTCTGCAATGCCCACGATGAGGGCGCCTGCCTCCTGAAGGTAGTATGCCGCGTGGAATCCGACATTGCCCAGGCCCTGCACGATGACGCGTTTTCCTTCCAGCCCGGCTTCCAGACCAAGCGTTTTCATGGCTGCTTTGTCGCTGCATGCCTCGCGAATACCGAAAAAGACTCCTCTGCCCGTAGCCTCCCTGCGCCCGTGCACTCCCCCATGACCGACCGGTTTTCCGGTCACGCAGGCCGCCGCGTCGAGCGGGTTATCCGATAATTGATTATAGGTGTCGAAAATCCATGCCATTTCCTGGGCCCCGGTTCCGTAATCCGGAGCGGGTACGTCAATGCCCGGTCCCATGAAGTTCTTTCGGACCAGCTCAAACGTGTAGCGCCGGGTAATCCGCTCCAGTTCGCTGGGCGAGAACTGTTTCCGGTCGATTTTGACGCCGCCCTTGGCCCCGCTGAAAGGCACATCGACCACGGCGCACTTGTAGCTCATGAGGGAGGCCAGCGCCACCACCTCGTCTCTTGATACGGTGGGCGCATAGCGGATACCGCCCTTTGCCGGCTGCTTGTGATGGCTGTGCTCGGCGCGGAACGCCTGAACGACATGGATGGACCCGTCATCCCGCACGAGGGGAAATTCCATCGCATAGACGCTGTTGCACATGCGAATTTGTTCGAGAAGTCCTTTGGGGTGGTTCGTGAGTCGGGCCGCTTTCATAAACGACCGGTTTACGTCCCCCAGAAAATCTGCTGTGTGCGACATACGGGAAACCCTTTTTTCGGACAAAGGAGCGGGTGTTTACCAGGGCCGGCATGCGGATCGCATGCGCCCGCAGGCATAATGTTACGATGGAGTTACGACAAATATGCAGCGGGTTCCCGGACAAAATAAATAATTCGTTGGCCAGGGCCGGACATACCCCTGTATCGGATGCAGGAGGGCCGGAATCTTCGTCGAGTTGGAACCGAGCGCATATTCAGCAGAGTTAGATTAGCCGCCGGATGCTGCGAAGCAGCTCCTTGATTTGCATTCCCCCGATGCTGCGCAGCAGTTCCATGTTTCGTATGCATGCTGCGAAGCAGCTCCGTTCGGGTCTGCGGCGTCTCCCATTAAGGTCTTGCTCCCTGTATAGTGTCCGCCCTTTTCAGCATAGCAGCGGTTTTCGTACTCGGCGTCAGCGCGCAGTGGATTGCGTGGCGGTATCGCGTACCCTCCATTTTGTTGTTGCTCACGTTCGGGTTCATAGCCGGTCCGGTCACTGGTATCCTGGATCCGGCTGCGATGCGTGCTGAATGGGTTTTTACGTTTGTGGCGCTTTCGATCGGGATCATTTTGTTCGAGGGGGGGCTGAGCCTGCGCCTCGACGAGTTGCGCGAGGTGGGCGGCGCGGTCGGCCGTCTGATAACCATCGGTGTACTGATCACCTGGATACTTGCGTCGATTACCTCCCTGTTCCTGCTGAAACTGAGCCTGAGCATTTCCGTGCTCATCGGGGCGATTCTGACCGTTACCGGCCCCACGGTTATTATCCCGATCCTAAGGCACATCCGGCCCAAGGGGCGTATAGCCGCTCTGGCGAAATGGGAAGGCATCACCATTGATCCGATCGGTGCGATCCTCGCTGTGCTCGTGCTCGAAGCGCTCGTGCTGATCAACGAGACAGGGGCGGGCGCGGTAGGTAGCGTGGCATCGCATGCGCTCGAAGGCTTGTTGCTGCAATTTTTTGTCGGCGTCGGGATAGGCGTCGCCGGAGCGGCTATCCTTGTTTTTCTGTTGCGCCGTCGCATGGTGCCGGATTACCTCCAGAATCCCATGGCGCTCATGGTGGTCATTGCTGTCTTTGCCGTTTCGGATGCACTGCAGGCGGAAAGCGGTCTTGTGGCTACGACAGCCATGGGTTTCGTGGTGGCTAACCAGCGCCTCGTCACGGTGCGGCGGATTGTGGAGTTCAAGGAAGACTTGCGGGTTCTGCTGATCGCCGCGCTCTTCATCATGCTGGCGGCCCAACTCGACCTGAGCGATATACAGTATCTCGGCTGGGAGGCCCTTGTTTTTCTTCTCATACTCATGTTGTTCGTACGGCCGGCCGCGGTCTTTTTGTCGATGCTCGGTACGCGCCTGTATGTCAAGGAAAAGATGTTTCTGTCCTGGCTGGCGCCCCGCGGCATTGTGGCGGCTGCCGTGGCTTCTCTTTTCACGTTCCGGCTTGCCGAGATATATCCGGAGGAATCGCAATTTATCGTCCCCATCGTATTTCTTGTGATCATCGGCACGGTCGCGATTTATGGTCTTACGATCTCGCCGGTTGCACGATGGCTGGGGCTTGCGGAACCTAATCCCCAGGGCGTCCTCTTCATTGGAGCCCACGATTGGGCCCGCCACATTGCCGGCGCCCTGGATCAGGCCGGATTCAGTGTGCTTATGGTAGATACCAACCCCAGCAACGTGGCCAGTGCGCGTGAGACCGGCCTGCATGCGTTGCGTGGCAATGTGTTGTCCGAATCCATTCTGGACGAGTTGGATCTGAGCGGGATCGGGCGGCTTATCGTGCTTACTCCCAACGATGAAGTCAATTCGCTAACCGTGGTGCGTTTTGCGCAGGTTTTCGACAGTGCGGAAATGTACCAGTTGGCTACGCGGGACAAACAGCGGGGCAAGGATGCGGATGAGAAACTGGCACAGCATCTTCGCGGGCGGCCTCTCTTCGGGACGGGCACCAATCATGCGTCGATCACTGCGCAATTCGCCGCGGGCGCCACAGTCCAGACGTTTCCTATCGAAAATGAGAGTACCTGGTCCCGGCTTGAAGCGAAATACGGCTCCCGCATGATCCCGCTTTTTGTGGTGCGCGGAAAAAATCAGTTGCAAGTGTTTTCCGAAGATGACAGCCTGGTCAGGCCCGATCCGGGCAATGCATTGATAGCGCTCATTGACCCGCTGGCTCAGAAAACAGGTACTGCGGCTGCACGGTCCGGGGGGGAGGCGGCCCGGTAGCGTGGGGCCCGACGCCATACATATCGATGCGAACACGCGTCTGATCGCCCTGCTTGGCTATCCGGTGGGACAAACGCTGTCTCCGTTTATTCATAACACGGCTTTTGCAGCCCAGGGCGTCAATTTCGCGTTCGCAGCCTTTCCCGTACCCCCCGAACGTATCGGGGATGGGATGCGCGGGCTTGCGGCGCTGCATTTCGCAGGTGCAGGCGTCACCATTCCTCACAAGCAGGCCGTACTTCCCTATCTGGATGAATTGTCTCCGCGGGCGCGCGCTGTCGGTGCTTCAAACATGATTGTGCGCCGCCCTGACGGCACGCTTTTCGGGGATAATACGGATGTGACCGGTTTTCTGGCCCCGCTTCTTTCCCTGACGGATCGGCTCCGGGGCGCCGATATGGCTGTGCTTGGCGCCGGAGGCGCGGCACGGGCTGTCGCCTACGCGCTGCTCGTTACGTTTCGTCCAAAGCGCCTTTCGCTTATTGCACGGACCCCTTCAAAGGCGGACATCCTGGCCAAAGACCTGACTGCGTTCGACGAGCACAACGCCCTTGAAGTACACGCCTTTTCGTCTGCCCGGGCCGCGGTGCGCGGTGCGCGGCTTGTGGTGAACACGACCCCGGTAGGTATGTATCCTGCGGTGGATGATTCTCCGTGGAATGACGCCGGTGATTTTGGCGATGACCATATCGTGTACGACATCGTGTACAACCCCGAAGAGACCCGCCTGCTCCGCGATGCCGCAAGCCGGGGCGCCGTCACGATCGGGGGGCTTGATATGCTCGTGGAGCAGGCTGCTGCGGCCTACGTGCAATGGACCGGGCACGAGATGCCTGTCGATGTGGTCAAGGAGGCCTTGCGCAGACGGTCGGAGATACTGCATCGTTAACGGAGAGCGGCATGCTGAAGCTCGATACCATCGAGATGCGCGAGATCCGGTTACCGCTGAAGCAGCCGTTCGTGACCGCTTCCGGTATACAGGACACCCGGCGCATTTTGTTGCTCGAGATAAGCGCGCGCACCGGGGAAACGGCATGGAGCGAATGTGTGGCGCAGGAGACGCCGCACTACAGCCCTGAAACGATCGATACGGCATGGTTCGCCATTCGGGAATGGTTCGTTCCGGTGCTCAAAGGGCACGATATCCGTACTCCCTCGGATGTACTCATCCCGCTTCGTGCATTCCGCGGCCACCGGATGGCGAAGGCAGCGCTGGAAATGGCTTGCTGGAATCTTGAAGCGCAGCGGATGAACACATCGCTTGCCGAGCTTCTTGGAGGCACGCGGCGCCGCGTCCCTGCCGGGATTGCGATCGGCATGCAGCCGGAGGAATCCATGCTCGTAGAACGCGTGCAGGATAGTCTCGGGCAGGGATACCGGAATGTGAAGATAAAGATCGGACCGGGCGCCGATGTGCGCTGCGTCGAAGCCATCCGATCAGGAATTGGTGCGGACGTTCCGCTTTCCGTCGATGCGAATGCATCCTACACGCTTGCCGATATCGAACTTTTGCGCACCCTCGATGCGTATGGATTAACCATGATCGAGCAACCTCTTGCGCAGAACGACCTTGTTCGCCATGCCGCCTTGCAGGCGCAGCTTTCCACACCTGTTTGTCTGGACGAATCCATTACCGGTCCGGATCGGGTGGAAGACATGGTTCAGCTTCGCAGCGGGCGTATCGTCAATGTGAAGCCCGGCCGCGTGGGCGGATTGTCCGCGGCGATCTCGATTCATAATGTGTGCCGCGAAAATCATCTCGACGCCTGGGTTGGCGGCATGCTCGAAACCGGCATAGGGCGCGCATATAATGTGGCCCTGGCCTCTCTTCCCGGTTTTACGCTGCCGGGCGATCTTTCTCCGAGCAGCCGCTACTGGGCATCCGATATCGTGCAGCCGGAGTGGACCATGTCTCCCGATGGCTTCGTGGAGGCGCCTTTGGACTGCACAGGGTTGGGCGTCGAGGCGGATCGCGACCGGATTGACAACCTCACCTGCCGCCTCGAACGGCTGGCGTGGTGAGATGCCTGTTCAGGGGCTGTCCGTTTCCGGACGCCCCATACGGTTTGCCTTTCGCGTCAGAATGGTTATGAACGCAAAGCCTGCCGCCGCCAGTAGTATGACCATCCAGAAAGGTTCGCCTTCTCCGGGCATCCGAAGCGCATGTTCAGGGGTTTGCCATGGCCACAGCGCCCGCAGCGCGCCAATCATCAAGCCCACCAGCGCCGCCATGGTCAGGTCGGCGTGTTGTCTGAGAAGGCGGTTGAGCAAGCGAGAGAACAACCCCAATCCGGTAACCGCCCCACATGCGAACAGCGCAATATATCCGATATTTCCGTCATTCAATGCATGGAGCGTCACTTCATACATGCCCATTGCCTTGAGAAGAAATGCTCCGGAAACACCGGGCAGGATCATTGCGCAAATGGCTGTGGCTGCGGAGGCAAACACACGGATGCCCGAAGGGGCCAGTGTATCTCCTGACGCAGGAATGCCCGTAAGAAGGAACGCCGCGCCGCAGGCTGCCACGACCATACATAGCACCAGCATACTCTTGCGCTCGATCCGTTTCCACGGCACCCCGACGGATCCTGCCACCAGTCCCAGGAATAATCCCAGCGTCTGATGGGGCCAGGTTTCGAGGAGGGTCGGGATTACTTTGGCGCCGACAAGAAGCGCTGCGCCTATACCTGCTGCAAGCGGTATGACGAGTCCCCATTCAAGGCTGGCGCCATGCCGGCGCATTTCGCCGAGCCGGCCTTTGGCCAGAGAGGTCAACATCGAAAATCCATGGCTGATAGCGGTAATCAGCCGGGGATAAATGCCGACGATGAATGCGATCGTGCCGCCGCTGACACCGGGAATGATATCGGCGGCGCCCATCAGAAGGCCTTGCACGACATGCGTCAGGCTTTCGCGGAGGTTATACCCGCGGCGCAGGCCCATTTCCCAATCCCAGCATGTGTCGGATTTGTACGTCGCGCCACATATCCGGAGAGATGCGCTGCAATTCCTCTTTCATATTCGGATCCATCCGGAAAGCCGTCTTGAGGGAGTGCATGCTTTCGTCCGTCCGGCCCAGCGCAAACAATACTCTCGCCTGCAGAAAGTACACGCCGGCGTCGGGATGCAGCGCAAGAGCCTTTTGATAGGCATCGAGTGCAGACTCGGGATGACCCGTCTCGAAATAGGTTTCGGCCAGATCCAACCAGGCATCCCTGTTTTTAGGATGGGTGGTTACGATATGCTTGTATGTCTTCAGCGCTTCCGCAACGTTTCCGGCATTATACAAGCAATCCGCTTTGGCATGCCAGAATTCCCCGATGTCCGGTTTCAGCGCCAGAGCCTGATTGAACAGCGCCAGCGCTTCCTCGTGCCGTTCGAGTGCATCAAGGCAACACCCCATTCCGTACCAGGCTTCGGGATGCGATTCGTCCTGCCGTATGACTTGCTCGAAATATCTGAAGGCTTGCAGGTAATCTTCCATTTCCTCGAACGCGAGTCCGAGGTTGTACCAGGTTGCTGCATCACCACCTTCCAGTTCAATGACTTTCCGGTAGCTTTCCACCGCTTCTTCAGGACGGCCTATGTTGGCCAGTGCGTTGCCCCGGTTGTACCATGCCGAGGCGAAATCGTCCTGTATGGCAATGGCCATATCGTAGGAATCCACGGCGGTTTCGAAGCGGGACATCCGGCTGAGTACGATGCCCCGGTTGTACCAGGCGTCCTGCGAATAGGGCTCGATGTCGATATGCCGTTCGTAGCAGACAATGCTTTCCGCGTCTTTTTCGAGGCAATCGTAGCAGAATCCGAGTTCGTACCAGACTTCGGGGTGCTCGGGGTTCAGTTCCGCGCATTGCCTGAAAGACGTAATGGCGTCCTGCAGCCCATTGAGGTGTTCGAGCGCTACACCGCGATTGAAGAAGGCTTCGTCATTGATCGGATCGATCCGGATGGCTTCTCCGTATGCTTCCAGTGCTTCCTGGCTCCGGCCCAGCGCATTGAGTGTGATCCCCCGGTTGACGTGGGTTTCCGAATCGACCGGGTTCAATGCAAGCGCCTGGTCGTATGCCTCCAGAGCTTCTTTGTGTCGTTCGAGGTTGTTCAGGAGAATGCCGCGCCGCATCCAGGCATCCGAGGAGTGGGACATGATGCCCAGCAACCGGTCAATGACGCTCAGAGCATCTTCGTAGCGGCCCTGTTCGAAGTAGTAATTGGCGATATCTTCCAGTGAATCCGAATCAAGCCAGGCAGGTGCGTTCCCCTCATAGGCGGAAAGCAATGCGTTCATTCGGCCTTCGTCAGCGGGCTCGTCGAAGTCCTCGAACTCGAAGTCAAACATGCTCATGCCGACGCAGAAATACTGGTTGGGGATGTGCGTACGGGGGCAAGATCGTGCCGGACACGAAAGAATAAAAGATGCAGCGAAAAAAAAGTTCGCCGTATTATAGCAGGGTACTATCCAATTTGCAAAGAGTTCGCTTTTTCCGGACAAGGAATGCAGGTGGAAGCAGAGGCGTTGTCCCGTGATCCTGCTTGCCGCCCCGTTTCGTAATCGTTCTGCAGGGACTGAAAACGGCCGATGATTTTCGTAACGATCGAGGGCGTCGACGGCGCAGGGAAAAGCACCCAGGCCCGCCGGCTGGTCAGTCGACTGAAAACCGAGGGATATGATGCCGTGCTCTTTCGCGAGCCCGGGGGTACCTCGCTTTCCGAGCATATCCGATCCATACTTCTCGATTCCGAATTTGCGATCGATCCATTGCCGGAATTATTGCTGTTTTCTGCAGCGAGGGCGCAGCTTGTGGAAGAAAGCATTCGTCCGGCGCTGGATGAAGGCAAGGTAGTGGTGTGTGACCGGTTCTACGATTCGACGACGGCATACCAGGGCGTAGGCCGCGGGATTGCCGATCCCGACTGGATATTGTCCCTGAATGTGCGGGTCTCGCGTGGTCTCCGGCCGGATCGGACCTGGTTGCTTTCGCTTCCTCCCGAAGAGGCCTTGCGGCGTCGTGCACAGCGGTCCAAACCGCTTTTTGAAGATTTGTCCGTTCGTCCCGAGAAGGCATTGCGGACTGAACCGGATCGTATGGAGCAGTCCGGGCAGGCATTCTACGACCGGGTAGCGAAAGCATTCGACGAACTGGCGGCGGCTGAGCCGGATCGCATCGTTCGCCTTGACGGTACTCTGAGCGAGGAAGAGCTCGCCGATACGATTTGGCGCGGCACGCGGGACTTGCTGGTTGAGCGGGCAGTTCCCTGAGCGGGTCCATGGGACGACGCATGATTCAAAGCCTTCGCATGTCTTTTTCGGAACCGCATCTTCCCGCCGGCGGTTGAGGGAAGGGTCAGGCCGTTCGTACACTTCAGCATTGCCCTATGTCCGTTCCGCCCCAGCAAATGGAAGAAGTTCGTCGAATATTCGGCGCTTTTCTCCAGCAACGCGGCCGCAGGCAAACTCCGGAGCGTTTCATTGTTCTGGAGGAAATTTACGCCACGAACGATCATGTGGATGCCGATGAACTCTACATCCGGTTGAAAGACGGCGCGCACCGGGTAAGTCGTGCGACCGTATACAACACGCTGGAACTGTTGATAGATTGTGATCTTGTGGTCCGGCACCAGTTCGGGAAAAATCAGGCGAAGTATGAACGGGCCTTCAGTTATTGGCAGCATGACCATCTCATTTGCATGGACTGCAATGAGTTGTTCGAATTCTGCGATCCGCGCATACAGAGCATCCAGGAAATGGTTGCGGACATATATCAGTTCGATATCAAGCACCACTCGCTCAACATGTATGGGCGGTGCGCACGGGAGCATTGCCCGAACAAAGCGGCTGTTACACAGGAGGCGTGAGCAGGAACGTGCTGCCGCATCTTGACGTTACACCGAATTGCGAATATATTATATGTGATACGCCTGTGAGCCAACCCTCGTCTTTTCTCCTTTTGTGAAACAATTCGCTTTCATAGTGCTTGCAGCGGTGGTATCGGGAAGCCTTCTCGGTTTCAGTACACTATCCTTTGATGCGGCGCCGGAGGCGCACGCTCAGTTAGCCCATGTCACTGGCTTCAAAGCGCTCCGTTTTGACGTGGTGCTGGATGAAGGGGTACCTGTAGTGGAATGGGCCGCAGAGTCCGAAGACGATTTGGACCGCTATGAGATTGAAGTGAGTGCGGAATTGGGCGCCAGAACAAGGGTAGTCGAGGTAGAGCCGCTTGGCGCGCAACACCCCTATGTCTTTCGGGATGACGATCTGTATAAGGGGGCTGAAGTGGTTCAGTACACGTTGTATGCTGTTCTGGATGATGGGGGGCGACAACTTGTAGGATCAAAGCAGATCGCCTATACGCCGACAGCGGTTCGGCGCACATGGGGTAGTATCAAGGCCATGTTTCAGTGAGGCGAGGATCTCCCGTAGATACTTCGTCTGTAATCTTTTCATGCTTGGCGTATGGCGCGCAGGCTCATCATGTCACCGGAGCGCGTGCAGCGTATGCTGGTGCGGCTTTCCTGCGAGATTGTCGAACGCAACCGTGGAGCCTCCAACGTGGAACTGGTTGGCATCCGTCGTCGCGGCAGCGCCGTAGCAGCAGCGATTGCCAGTGAGATGGGAATGCTCGAAGGCCGTACGTTTGAGGTAAGTGACCTGGATGTGTCCGCATACAGGGATGACAGGGAGCCTGGTGAAGAGATCGCAGACACGTCTCACATGGTGCGCGAGATTGCAGACCGGGATGTCGTCCTGGTGGACGATGTGCTGTTTACGGGCCGAACGGCCCGCGCCGCGCTGGATGCGCTTGTGCACTACGGACGCCCGCGGAGCGTACAGATGGTTGTGCTTGTCGACCGGGGGCATAGGGAATATCCGATTCAGCCCGATTACATAGGTCTTTTTCTGCAGACGAAGCACCGCGAGCGCGTGGATGTGGACGTGAACGAAGAATTCACGATCCATGTGGTGGAATAATTTGCAATTCTTTTACTTTTTTTAATACTCTGTTTTATCGGTGCGTTTTTCGTCCGATATGCATCCCCGCCGAGCAACCCATTACAGCCATGTGTATAGACGACAGGTATAGTTCCATTGCGTTCGCACGACGCGTTTCAATGTTCAGTCTGGCGTTGTTTGTTGCTGTGTTGACCGCGCCGGTTCATGCGCAATCGACCGGTAATGTTACGGGTACGGTGGTTGACGCTTCGGACACGCGCCCGCTGGAAGCCGTCGAGGTGTATATCACCGGCCTGGATGCGAGCATATATACGGACGCAGAAGGGACGTTCAGTTTCTCTTTTGTGCCGGCGGGCGAGCAGACCGTAAGAGCTTCTCTGATCGGCTACTCCACGCTTGTACGTGAGATTACGATAGGGGCCGGGGAGACTACGGAATTGTCATTGCGGATCACGCCCACGGTGCTGAAACTTGACGAAGTGGTAGTGACCGGCACATCCGTCGAGGAATTTGCTATTGATTTACCCTATGCCGTTACCGCGGTTGACCGGGCGGCGCTGGCGGAACAGGGTGCTCCGCAGCTTGTCGAGCTTTTCAAAAATCTCAGTGTAGCCCACGGCGTGATCGGCGAGCGCCAGAGCTGGTACAATAGCGCCGGGCCGCCTGCCTCCGTGCAGGAATCCGTGGCCAGCGTAAATCTTCGCGGCCTGGGGGCCTCCCGTACGCTGGTGCTCTTCAACGGGCGTCGTCAGGTATACGTCCCGGCGCGTCTGATCGGTGGCCGCTTCGTGGATGTGAACGCCGTGCCTTCCATCGCGATCAGTCGTATAGAGGTCCTGAAGGAAGGAGCCTCCGCCGTGTACGGATCGGATGCGGTGGCCGGAGTCGCCAATTTTGTAACGCGCAGCGATTTCGAGGGCCTGGAGGTTGCAACTTCTCACGAATATTTTGCCGACGCCGGCGATACGTATGCGGGGGCGATCTGGGGAGGATCTGTCGCTGGCGCCCATGCGGTGTTTGCTGCGGAAATGATGTATCGCCAGGAATTGAGAACCGAAGAGCGTGCGTGGGGCTTGCGCCCGTATCCGCAAGCCGGCGGCTGGTCGTATACAGGCAATCCCGGCGCATTTTATATGCCCTCGCTAACGGGGAGAGAAGACGCGAACGCTTTCGTAAACGAACTCGTCGCTGCTCATGGCGATGCGGGAAGGCGATTTATTGATCCTCGTTGCGAGGATTTTGGAGGCTACATTGAACCAGCCACATGCCGCTTCCGCTATGCGCCCTGGGATAACTATATCGAAAAAAGCAGGCATATCCGGGCTTTCGGAGAAATCAACGGGAGTTTGGGCGACCGGTCCGATTACCGCATCGAGGGGTTATGGGCTCAGGCTGTAACGCCGGATTGGCTGACTACCCCGTCGTTTCCGCCTATTTCTCCGTATGACGGTACACAGATTGTTCCTTCCGGCAATCCCGGGCGGCAGGCGTTCTGCGGCATGTATGCGGACCGTGTGGGTTTCGCTTCCGGAGCCGAATGCCTGGAAAACGACTGGTATTTCTTTGGTCGTCTGGTAGGACACAGCGGTCCCGGACGTACGTTGTCCCGCGCGTCCGGCACGCAGCGCATTTCCGCATCGGTCGAGCATGCGTTCGAGGCATTTGGCGGTCGGAGTGCAAAGCTTGACGTGGGTGTCAGTTACTCGCGCGCTACCAACAACGTGAATCTTCCGGCGGAATACGCGTACCGGAAATTCCTCGCCTTCCGCGGTTTTGGCGGCCCCGATTGCGGTGTGGATGTGGTGGCAGACCTCGCGGCCCCTTCCGGGATGCGGCTTGGCGGGCTCAATGGGACCGTACCGGGTCAGGGAGCATGCATGTACTACAATCCATTCAGCAATGCGCTTCCGTCTTCCGCGCAGCCCGGCGCCGCGTTTCATGGTATCGCGAATCCCGATCATGCCGGAAATCTGGCGAATAGTTCTGCATTAATCGACTGGATCAACGAGGAGGTGGACCTGGAAAACAAGGCGCAGCTGTTCGTGGCCGACGCCGTACTGACCGGGGGTCTGGTCGAAGGGCTTGCGGCCTATGCGGTAGGGTATCAGTTTCGCCGGACCGCCGTGTCCGCCGTGCCGAACGATCCGGCCAATCTGAATACGAATCCCTGCCTTGTGCCTGGAGATGTCAGTTGCAAGGACAAGGTCGGTCCCTATACGTTCACCACCGGGTATTATCCCTACGACGATGCGCGCAATGTGCACCGGTTCTTTGCAGAAGTTCCGTTTACGGTAGGCGCGCGTTTCGATGCGCAGGTTGCGGCAAACTATGAATTCCACGAAATCGTAAGCAGCTTCGATCCGAAGTTCGCAATGCGCTTCCAGGCGACGGATGCGTTGATTTTCCGCGGTTCGGTGCAGTCTACGCTTCGGGTGCCGTCCGTGGACGAGTTGAACGAAGATCGGGCTACGGCGCTTGATTACGTGGCTGAAACGGGCACGTACAAGCCGGTCGATACGTTCGGAAACGCCGATCTGAAACCCGAGCGGGCGCTGACATATAATGTCGGTGCGGCATTCTCCCATGATCATGTCCGTGCGAGCCTCGATTACTGGTCCTACAATTTCAGGGACGCCATCGGTGTGTTGCCGCATGGCGGGATTACGGCGCTGTATCACCAGGGTGGAGCTGCCCGCGCGGCGGTGCAGCAGTACATTACGTGCCCTGGCGGCACATCCGGCTGCGATTCCCAGCTTATTGAGCGCATTCGCGTAAACGCAGTCAACTGGCCGGGGATTACCACCTCCGGTATCGACTGGCATCTCAGCACGCGTTTTCCTTCCGGGCCCGGGGTCATTTCAGGGGGCATCGAAGGCACCTATACCCGCTCCTACT
>OZ220746.1:0-1505000 GCA_965117025.1 Rhodothermales bacterium | reverse complement strand
GCGATACGTATTGCGCGCGCAGCCGCCGGACATTCGGGATGTCAGGCCAGGGCACTGGCTGACAGCGGCCGAGTTCGGCGGATTGTTGCACGGCATACTCCACAAGTTTATGACCGCGTTGTCGCAGCGCGGGGAATCGCCGGACCCCGACAAACATACCGACTGGCTGCGGGAACTGATGCACGAAGGTCTTGCGTCTCGCAAGGCGCACATTCCGATTCGGGAGCAAACCGGCTACGAGACGGATGTGCGTCGTCTGGCGCGCGCGCTGCGGATTTTTCTGAACGAGGAATCGGCCCGCACCGATGTGCGTCCGGCGGGGTTCGAGGTGCGTTTTGGATGGGGCGTGTCGGACGGAGCAGGCGAAGAAGGGCCGTTGGACAGTCCCGATCCGGTGGCGATACATCTTTCCGACGAGGTGCGGTTCTTTTTGCGTGGCGCGATAGACCGCGTGGACGAAGCGGCGGACGGATACGAAGTATGGGATTACAAGAGCGGCTCGGCGAGCAGTTATAACGCGGTCGATTTGCTGGCGGACGGCCAACGCTTGCAATGGGCGTTGTATGCGTTTGCGCTGGATGAACTGCTGGCCGAACAAGGTTTGCCGGGTCGTACCGTGCGCGGCGGATATTTTTTCCCGAACGAACGCGAGCACGGGCTGCGCATTCATAACCCCACGCCCCGGAAGGAGGAAGTCGCAGGCATGCTGAAACCCTTTTTCGATCTCGCGGAGCAGGGCGCTTTTCTGCATGTGCACAAAAAGCAGGATGTTTGCAGGTTTTGCGATTACAAGTCCGTGTGCGAATCGGAAGGAAAGCGGAAAAAAGATGTTTTGGAGGCGCTGCAAGATGGGCGTGAACCATCTGCCGGCGATTCGTCTCTGTCGCTTGCTTCCGCACTGGAAAACTGGCTGGAGGCGTGATATGTCGCGCATTTCGAACGAAAAAAGGACCTTGAAGGATCAGACAGCGCGGGACACGATCGTAGAGAAGCTGGATTGCAACGTGATGGTGTTTGCCGGCGCGGGCGCGGGCAAGACCTATGCGCTGGTTCAGCGGATGGCGGCCCTGGTGCGGACGGGGGCGTGCGAGGTGGATCGCATGGCCGCCATCACCTTCACGCGCAAGGCCGCTGGGGAAATGCGCGTTCGCTTTTTTCTTGCGCTCCGGGAGGCGGAGGCAGATCCGTCTATCCACGCGGAGGAACGGCGGCGTATTGCCGCCGCCCTGGATCGGATCGACCAATGCTTCATGGGGACCATTCATTCCTTTTGCGGGCGCCTGATCCGGACGCGCCCCATAGAAGCGGGATTGGCGCCCGGATTCCAGGAAGTGGAAGGCCGCGAGGAAGCCATGTTGTTACGAGAAACATGGGACCGTTTCGTGCAAAAGCAGTACGGAGACGGGGAGACCGATCCGGATCCGCGGCTGGAAGTGTTGCGCGGCGCGGGGCTGGTTCCCGACGACCTTTACGCTTTTTTCAGGGATCGTTGCCAATATTCCGACGTGCCGCTCAAAGAGACCGACACGCCGAAACCGGATTTCGATCCGTATGTGGACGAACTTCGGAAGTTTCTTTATTCCAGGGAAATATCGCAGGGCCTGTCGTCCAATCCGAGGCAGCGAGACACATTGATGAACGCGGTGGTGCAGGCCCGGAATTTTCTCAAAAACACCGAGGTGATCGTCGATGCAGATGCGGCGGAGGCGCTCTCCATCTTTGAAAATCTGCGTTCGTCTTTCGTCACGCTGAAACACTGGCCCAATGGGGAAACGGCCAAATCGATTCGGGACGAACTGTTTCCGGCGTTTCGGGATCGGGCGGCGGCGCCTGTGTTGCGCGCATGGCGCGAATATTTGTACCAGCTTGCGTCGGGTTTTGTGGAAGATGCGGTCGCGTGGTCCGCCGATCAGCGTCTGAAGCAAGGGAAATTGACGTTTCAGGACCTGTTGCTCCGGGCGGCGGCCCTGCTCCGGGACAATCCTTCCGTCCGCGAACATTTGCAGAGCCGCTATCGCGTGCTGTTCGTGGACGAATTTCAGGATACCGACCCCGTACAGGCGGAGATTATTTTCTATCTGACCGGACAGGAAACCCGCGAGAAAAACTGGCGCAAACTGACCCCCCGCCCCGGGAGCCTGTTTCTGGTGGGGGACGACAAGCAGTCGATTTACCGATTTCGCCGTGCGGACATAGCCATTGGCCGCTTCGTCCGGGAACGCATTCTGGAGACGGGCGGCAAAGTGGTGCAACTCAACACCAGTTTTCGCTCGCTGGGTGCGCTTTGCGAGTGGATTAACCATGCCTTCGACCCGGTCTTTGCGGAAGATTCCGCGCCCCGCCAGGCGGCGTTCGAGCCGCTTTGGGTGCACCGCCCGGACGGAGCCGATCCCTGTTGCGTTCGCACTATTTCTATTGGGAAACGCCCCGGGAACGACCGCGACGCGATTGCAAAGGACGACGCCCGACGCATTGTTTCCTTTATTGCTCAGGCTTTGCGCGGCGATACAAGCTTGCAGGACCCGGGCGATGGGGACGACGCCCTCCTCGATCTCCCGGCTTCTCCAGGTGATTTTCTTATTCTGACGCGCACAAAAGGCCAACTGGCCACGTACATGCGGGCGCTTGAACAAGCAGGCATTCCGTACGACGGCGTGGGTGGGGACGGCCTTGGCCAGAGCGAGGAAGTACAGGCCGTTGTGACGTTGCTGGAGGCTGTGCTCGATCCCGCAAATCCGGTTCCTTTCCTTGCTTTTTTGCGCGGCCCGCTTGCGGGGCTGTCGGACGATATGTTGTATGGGTACCGTCAGGCCGGGGGTATTTTTCACTGGAATGCGGGTGTTCCGAAGGGGTTGCCCGAGGACATGGCTCACCGGTTTTGCGAGGCGCGGGACCTGCTTCGCCATGCCGAGAATGTTTTTACGACGTTGCCACCTGCGGCGGCCTTGCAGTCGGTGCTTGCAAAGAGCGGCTATCTGGCGTTGGCCACAGCGCATCCCGACGGGAATGCGTCATTTCGGGCGGGCAACCTGATCCGTTTGCTGGCGCTGGTGCAGGAATGGGCGGCGGAGGGTTATGCGTGGGGGCGCATTACGGAAGAATTGCGGGCGCTGGTCGGGGAATCGAATCAGGATGTAGCGCAGATGTCCGTCGAGTTCGGGCGCGGCGATGTGGTGCGGGTGATGAACGTGCATCAGGCGAAAGGCCTGGAGGCGCCGGTGGTTTTTCTGGCGGATCCGTACGACAGGTCCTCTGAGCGCAGACAAAAAAGCCCGTCGCATCATGTTTCCCGAAGCGATGCGGATGCGTATCTCTCTATGCCGATCCGGAAGCAGTGGGGAGTCCATCAGCGGCAGATTGTGGCGCAACCTGCCGGATGGGAAGCCGACAAGGAAGAAGAGGTGCTATTTGCTCAGGCGGAAGAGGCGCGGCTGTTGTACGTAGCCGCCACACGCGCGAAAAATCTGTTGGTGGTTTCCGTCTACTCCGGATCCGACAAGGGACCCTGGTCACCGTTGAGGCCCTCGCTTGCGGATGTGCCCGAACTGGAATACCCGTCGTCCTCCGACAAGGCGGAACGTGTTGCGCCCGCCGACGGACCGGGACATGCTGAACTGCTTGCACAGGCCCAGGAGCGATTGCGCCTTGCAAGGGAAAAAAGTTATACGCTGGGGTTGGCGGCGGGCGAGCAGGAGGAGACGACGCCGGTGCCGCATAGGTCTCGCAAACAGGGCCGGGGCGTGAAATACGGTCAGCTCGTGCACCAGCTTTTTGAAGAAGCGGTCCGGGGCGATCTTCCCGAAAATGTGCCGGTCCGGGTGCGGAGACTGGCCGAAACGATCAACCGGGGCGACGCGGACGAGGATCTCCCGTGGACCGAAGATCCGCTGACCCGGGAGGACGAAGCAATGGCGGTGCATGCGCTGGAGCGATTCAAAAAATCGCCGTTGTGGGAAACCTTGCAGCGCGCCCATGAAGTTTATACGGAGGTTCCACTGGCCGTATCGGAGGACGCCGATGCGGAAGACGAGATGGAACAGGCGGCGGTGGTGCGCGGGATCATTGACCTTGTGTATCGGGACGACGCAGGTTGGCGAATCGTCGATTACAAGACGGACCGCGCCGATACGGAGGAGGAAGCGGCCACCGTCGAAAAAGAGTACCAACCCCAACTGGATGCGTATGCCGCGTACTGGCATCGCCTGACCGGTGCGCCTGTGGCGGATGCGACGCTATGGCTGGCGCACGGTCCCGACGGATAAGCGGGCCGCCTTGTACCGCCTTTTCGGGCATTGTCTATTAAATCCTCGATCGGAATATGGAACTCGTAGCAGCAATCATTGCCGGTCTTGGCGTGGGCGGTGTTTCGCTCTATGTCATTCTGCGCAACCGCGTCGTTCGACTGGAAACGCAACTGGACAAAGCACTTGGCGAGCGGGACGAACGGACGCAGGAGCTTGCGAACGCAAACATCGAGATCGCCAGATACGAAAGCGCCCAGGCGGAGCGCGAGAAGGCGCTCGCCGAGCGCCTTGCGGAGATTGACACTCGTTTCAAGGGGCTTGCCTCGGAAGTGCTCAAGTCGAGCACGGAGGAGTTTCGCAAGCAGGCCGCTGAGCAGTTCAAGCAGCAGCAAGCGCTGGCCGACAAGGATCTGAAGGCGCGCGAAACCGCAGTCGAAAATCTTGTCAAGCCGGTCCGCGAGAGCCTGAACGAGCTGCGGAAACACGTTGACAAATCCAACGAGGCTCGCAGCGCCGACACGGCCAAGGTCAGCCAGAGCGTCGAGCAACTTATGGCCGAAACCAGCGGGCTACGGAAAATCCTGCACAATCCCCAGCTGCGCGGAGAGTGGGGCGAGCAACACCTTCGCAACGTGCTCGACGCGGCCGGTATGTCGCAGCATGTGGATTACGAGGAGCAGGCGCAGGTGAAAGGGGACGGCGCCCGCCTTCGCCCGGACGTGCTGGTGCGGATTCCCGGGGGGGCTACGGTGGTGATCGACGCCAAGACGCCGTTCGACCGGTATGATGCGGCCATGCGCAGCGAGGACGAACAGGAGCAGAAGCAATTGCTCAAGGAGCACGCAACCGCTCTTGTGGGACACGCCAAGGTGCTTGCCGATCGGGACTATGCCCAGTGGATCGAGGGCTCTCCCGATTTTGTGATGATGTACGTTCCCACGGATCCGATGCTCGACGCAGCCATCAACGCCGAGCCCGCTATCTGGCAGAAAGCGTGGGAGGAGCACCGCGTGCTGATCGCTACTCCCGGGCTCCTGATAGCGTTTCTTCGGACCGTTGCGCTCGCCTGGCGGCAGCAAGATATCCAGGAGAATGCCCAGAAAATTGCGGGAGCGGCGCGGGAACTGTACCGCCGCCTGCGAACCTATGCTTCCCACATAGACAAAATGGGCCGCGGTTTGCAACAGGCCATTGGCGCATACAACGACGGCGTGGGTTCCTTCCAGTCGCGGGTACTGGTGCAGGCGCGCCACTTTGAGGAGCTCGGCGCTGCAGACAAATCCGGGAAGATCGCCGAATTCGCCCCGGTCGACGAGACGGTGCGGCGGGTAAAAGCGCCGGAACTGCCGTTCGCGTCCGATGGCGAGGACGAAAGCGTATAGCGGGTTCCGGCGGCGTTGTTTTCCCGGGCGATGCCGTAGGCCTCCAGGTGCACGCGGCCTCTGATCGGCGATGGCTAACCTGCCGCTGCCAATATTCCGCCGCCGCATGTCCGTAGAAAAACAGGACGCGGTGGCGCCTTCTCCGCCCACGATATTTCAGAATATTTTCCCCTGAAATCTTGCTTGTACATATTTTATACATATATTTATGCAGGATTATTTCATGATCACCCCTCTTGCATACAATGAACCCACGCACCCGGAAAGCCTCGCCGCTGCATACCGCGACTGCGTCGGACGGTGCGGTACGGTCCGGCGGAGAGACCACAGAAATACCCGTTCGCCAGGGACGGGGCGCCCGAATCAATACGCCGAATCGTTTCGAGCCCTTGTGCCTCGAAGAGGACCCTTCGGCGCTGGACGAAGATGAATTGCGCCAGATCCCCACGAAGTATTATGTGGACGCCACCAAAACCCTGCTGGCCCGTAACGACAGCCCGGACATTGGCTTCACCTTTAGTCTCAACCCGTATCGGGGCTGCGAGCATGGGTGTATTTACTGCTATGCCCGTCCCTCTCATGAATACCTTGGTTTTTCGGCAGGCCTCGATTTTGAAACCCGCATTCTTGTAAAGGAACGGGCGCCCGGGTTACTGGCGGAAACGTTTCAGAAAAGATCCTGGACACCCCAGGTGGTGGCCTTGTCCGGGAATACGGATCCGTACCAACCCCTCGAGCGCCGTCTCGCCTTGACACGCGGTTGTCTGAAAGTGTTTCTCAGGCACCGCAATCCGGTGGGGATCATTACCAAGAATTACCTGGTGACGAGAGACATCGATCTGTTGGAAAAGATGGCGAAATACAATCTGGTCCACGTCATTCTGTCGATCACAACGCTGCGCCCCGATCTGGTGCACATCATGGAGCCGCGCACATCCCGCCCCGAAAGGCGGCTACAGGCGATCGAAATGCTTGCGGCGAAGAATATTCCCGTTTCTGTGAATGTGGCGCCCATCATACCCGGATTGACGGATGAGGAGATGCCGTCTATTCTGAAGGCGGCCGCAAGCCGGGGCGCTTCCGGCGCCGGATACACGATCCTCCGGCTGCCCGGAGCAGTGCAGGATATTTTTATCGATTGGGTTCGACGCGAATTTCCCGATCGCGCCAACAAAATCGTCCGCCGGCTTGCTTCGCTTCGCGGCGGCGATCTCACGGATAATCGTTTCGGGAAGCGGATGCGTGGAGAGGGGGATTGGGCAGATTTGATCTCCCGCCTTTTTCGCATTGAGTGCAAACGGTGGGGCCTGGATGCTCCCCGGCGCCCTCTCTCCACCGGGCATTTCCGGCGTCTGGCGAATGGACAGCGGAGTTTGTTCGATGCGGAATGATTTGCAATGATTTGCCAAAGAGGGCCTGGTACCGGTATGCAGAAAAAGGAATAGTATGTTGAAAAATAATGATTTTTTTTCGAGGGGACTTGCAAAAAAAAAGGAAATTTATTAGAGTATTACTCACAGAACGCTTACGCTTCAGCCTGAAGGCCACCCCGAGGCGTGTGAGAAGTAAGGAGGTAAAGAAGTAAGCTCAAGGCTTGTTGTACCCGGAGAGGTGCTTCAGGTGTTGCGGGAGGTTCTGTAAAGGCAGTGTAGGAACTATCTCACAAAACCTGACCGGTTAGTGCAATGACCAGCCCCTTTTCTGTTGCCCGTGTGACGATGGCTTTTCTGGCTGTCTTCGCATTGATCCTTGCCCCTTCTGCGAGAGCCCAGACGACCGGTAAAATAGCCGGAACCGTAACGGATGCCTCGAACGGCGAAGGACTTCCCGGCGTAAATGTCGTCATAGTCGGAACCACCACAGGTGGCGTAACCGATGCCGAGGGGGATTACTTCATTCTTAATATTTCCCCTGGCGCGTATGATGTGCAGGCGAGCAGCATAGGGTTCACAACGACCATCGTACAGAACGTGGAAGTGCATGTGGACCAGACTTCTACGGTCGACTTCGATCTGACGGAGGAGGTTATAGAAGGCGAAGAAGTGATCGTGACTGCCGAACGCCCGCTTGTCGAGCGTGACGTTACCGGCAGCGTCCATCGACTGACTGCCGAGGCGCTTGCCCGTACGCCCATCCAGAACATAGACGATATCCTTGCCCAGCAGACGGGGGTCTACAATACGGGATACACGGCATACCTTCGAGGGGGTGTCCAAAGCGAAGTCAATTACCAGATTGACGGAACCTCGCTCAACAGCGGCTTGATTTCGGACAACTGGCAGCGGCTTAATACGACCTCGATCCAGGAGGTGTCGGTGTTGACGGGCGGCTATAACGCGGAATACGGGAACGCCATGTCGGGGGTCGTAAACGTGGTGACCCACGAACCCAGCGCATTTTCCCGGCATTACGCCGGTGCGCTTAATTATCGTCTCCGCCCGGCAGGACAGTACCACTGGGGCGATAACATGTATAGCCAGGATCTCTGGAAATACACCAACTTCGACCTTGGTTACTGGCAGACCCAGTTGGAGACGCAGGCCAACCAGAATGCATACGCCGAATACTTCAGGCGATTTTATGGATGGGACGGCGCGCGCGTGCCTACGGCGAACGAATTACTGGACACATATCGTCAGCAGATCACGCCGGCGGATGTGCTTGCGAACTATGCGGAACGCATGCAGCATGAAATGGAGGGTTCCATATGGGGCTCGCCCATGGATCATCTGACGTTCCTGGTTTCGGGCAGGTACAAAAGGGGCGTGAACATATTTCCCCAGTCCAACGCCTACAACCCGGAGTACAACGTACAGGTGAAGCTGGGCTATCATTTCAACCCGGGGCAGAAGCTGACCCTCAATGTGACGAACGGGTGGTACCACAGCAGTACGGTTACCGAAAGCAACTGGAACAACACCACTACCTCGCAGGAGGCCCGTTGGCAGCCCAATGCGGACATACGGAGTCCCTACGTCGGATCGGCGTATGCCCCGTGGGGCGGGTACTGGCTTAAAGGACCCGAGGAAAAGAACTTCAATGTCGGCACGCTGAAGTGGGATCATACCCTGAGTCCCCGCACCTTCTATACGGTTTCGCTTTCCTACCTGCGGGACTACACCACGTCGTTGCAGGAATATGACAAACTGAATACGAACACGGAAACGGTGCGTTGGGGGGATAGCTGGTTTGATCTGGCAGGTAATTTCCGTCTGGAGGCTCGTCAGATTCAGGTGAACAACTACAGCGACAGCCGGGCCTGGACAGCCAAGGCGGACATTACGAGCCAGTTGCACAAGTCGCACCAACTCAAGGCCGGCGCCGAGTTCAAGCTCTATGATGTCGATTACCAGCATTACTACATGGAATTTCCGGCAGGGGATGTCTGGCATCTCGACAACGTGTTCGATGGCAACCCCGCGGAAGCCGCCATCTATCTGCAGGACAAGATGGAATATGAAGGCATTGTGCTGAACATCGGTGTTCGTTTCGACGCCTTTAATGCGCGGACCATGTATTCGCCAAATATTTACGACCCTCTGCTTTTCCAGGCACACAACGGCGGGGACGGTACGCATCCGAGGAACATTGCGCCGATCTGGCAGGCGCATCAGCCCGGAAAGGACTGGTTTGCCTTCAGGCAGGATTTCCGCGACGCATTTCCGGATAACTGGGAGGATCTGCAGACGGTGGCCAGCGAATGGAAGATGGCAATTGCGCCGCGGCTCGGACTGTCGTTCCCCATCACGGAAAACTCCAAATTGCGCTTCAGTTACGGGCACTTCAACCAGCGCCCCTCATGGGTCTCGCTCATGGGCTTTCCTACGAGTTGGTATGACGCCGCGCCGTATGCTACGGTTCGTATGGACCAGTGGCAGGGATGGTATGGCCATCCGGGCCTGAGTTATGACCGAACGATTCAATACGAGCTCGGCTTTACGCAAAACTTCTTCGATTTCGCCCGCCTTGACCTTGCCGCCTATTACAAGGATGCAAGTCGTCTGACCCGCTATGCATACAACGGGACATACAATCGGAACGGAGGGGGATTTGCATCGACAGGTTGGGGGCAGGGCAACTCTGCCGGAAGCATCTGGTCGAAAACCCGGAACATCGCCAACGACGGGCACGACAACATCTTCTATACGAACAATGCCTTCAAGGACATTCGCGGCATTGAAATCGTGGCGGAGAAGCTGTTCACCGGCCGCTGGGCGGCGCGCGCCGCGTTCGATTTCTCCACGACGACCGGCGGAAGAGCCGGCTACTCGCAGTACCGCGAAGACGGCTCGACGGTGAATCGACCGCACTCGTATGACGAGTTAAAGGCTACGTGGCTGTCCAGTTATGTCCTGAAAGGCAACGTGAGTTACGTGACGCCGCAAAGCATGTTGAATGGGATCCTGGGGGACATTACCGTAGGCGTGTACCACGAATACTTTGCCGGTCCCCAGTATACGTACTACCCGGCGGATTTCCAGGGTCTCCAGAGGCCGAACAACAGGCGCTGGTTCCCCCACCACCGCACCGACCTGACGTTCAACAAACAGGTTGCCGTGGGGAATTTCCGCCCGGTGATTGGCGTGGAGGTGTTCAACCTCTTCAACTACAAGGACAGGTTATTGCTGGGCGGTGACGATCTGAAGCGATGGGAGGAGGACGGAGAAGTTCCCAAAATCTCGAAATCGGGAGAGGACAATCTCTGGTCGTTCTACAATCCCGTCAGCAATCCGCGTCGCATGATTTACTTCACGCTCGGCCTGAAGTTTTAAACCGTGCTGCATAGCGGGGCGGAGCGCCGTCCCGCTATGCAATCGCCCGTAAACGTATTAGCAACCCCTGCAAACCGTAAATCCCGTTATGAAAGCATTACACGCCGTACTGCGACCTTTCGGCACCGCCGCAATGGTTTGCACCCTGTTGCTTGGAGCGATGGCTATTCCTGTCTCTGCCCAAGTATTCGATTTCAAGGATCTGACCCGCGCCAGGATGTGGGCCCGGTTATGGAACTCGGGCGGTGTGGGGCAGCCGACACTGGGCGGCCAGGAGTACTACAAGTACGATTATCCGGGTCATGCGTTGGGCAGCAACGTGAACGATCATGCCGGATGGCTTCTGTGGTCTGGTTACATGGCGTGGGCGGACATTGGCGGCATTGGCTATCCGTTCCGCGTCCTTCTGGCGTATGATCATAACCCGAACTACATATCTCCGGTCGAAGGCACCCAACTCATCCGGAATTACAACATGGCGGATCCGTCGTTGAAGGCGGAAGAAATTCTGACCGGCGCGCATCGCATCATCGAGTACGACGTCCGGGTTGATTTTCGCGCCCTTGCCTGGAGTTATCCGGACTACGACGACTTCATCATCCAGGAATACACGTTTACGAACGAGGGCAGCAATACCATTACGAACTTCCGGTTTGCCCCGACGGGCGCCATGAATATCGCGCTGCCTATTCTCGGCAGGAGCGACGATGATGTGTTCGAATGGGATATCGAACACGAGGCGTTCTACTTCCGGGACGGTATAGAGCGGGATGGCAACACCGCCAACCCCGCTCCGCCCCGGCAATTCGGGCTAACCAGGAGCGATCTTGGCGAGCCCGCCGATCTCGGTGCGCCCAGCGCCATCAACCACGAGTTTCTTGCGCCGCAGTACTTCACGTACTACTGGCTGGACAAACCGGAAAAATCCGATCCGTCCGAGCGCGATCACATGAACATCGTGGACAAGAGCAACCTGAACCAGCATTCGAATCGTATTCAGGACGATCCGCTGAACGACAACCCGGAAGTGGACTTCGACCCGGATGCCTACATCTACCAGTCGCTTACGTATGATCAGCCCTTGCCGCCTGAAACGGAGGACGGACAGTCTCTTGCTGCCGAGGCGGCGCGGCTTGGGCTGACGACGCGTCCCCGGGGGCGGTTCGAGTATCACATAGATTATATCTATGAGACGGGTCCTTACGAGATGGCGCCGGGGCAGTCGCTGAAGTTTGTGCTCGTCGTAGCGGCGGGCATGATGGATATGGAGTATGTTGCGGCGGGAGGCCCCGAAAACGAAGCGCGTTTGCCTGAGGGGGGTGTCAGACTGTGGGAGCATGTGGATGCAGCGCAGCAGTTGTACGACCGAGGTTACGAAGCGCCGGATCCTCCTCCCACGCCGACGAACGGAAACAATTCGCTGACCCTGACGCCCATCCCTCTGGGTATCAAGGTGCAGTGGCCCGCCATCCCCGATTCGTACCGGGACCCGGATTACAATGTCAACGATGTGGCGGGCTACCGGGTGTACCGCTCGACGCATCGTAACATCGGTCCCTGGACGATGGTAGCGGACATTCCTGTCAATGCAGCGGAAATGGAGAACGGGATGGTTACCTTCAACGACAGCGGACTGGAGTTGGGGGTTGGCGTCTACTACACCGTTACGAGCTACGACACGGGACACAATAGTCCGTGGCCGGGAGATATGAGCATAACCAGTCTGCCCTCCCTCGAGAGCGGGCAGGTCAATGTCAATGTGGATCCGGTATATCCTCAAGCGAACCCGAGCAATAACCTCGATGATATTCGGGTCTACCCGAACCCCTTCTTCCAGCACAGTCAGCTTCTTGGCGAAGGGGAGCGCTACCGCATTGAATTCGTGAATATTCCGGCGCAATGCACCATTCGTATCTATACCCTTGCCGGGGAACTGGTTCGCGTAATCGATCACACGGACGGTAGCGGCGACGAGCCCTGGGGCTCACGGGCGACGGCAGACTACCAGGTGAACGAGTATTTGCAACGCGTGGCCCCGGGTATATACCTGTTCCATGTGGAGTCGCATGTTCCAGGTCATGAGGGCGAAAGCAAAGTGGGCAAATTTGTCATCGTCAAGTAACCGCAGCGCGTTTGCGCAACACCCTTTTTACCCGAGGATGATATCATGAAATCGATTCCTGTACGGAAAGTCCTTCCCTTGTTGCTCATGGTGCTGTGCATGCTTTATGTGTCACCGATACGGGCACAGAACGTGCGTACTGCGGCAGGCATCGATCCGCCTGCGTTTCAGCGCACGGCGCAGACGGGCTTCCAGTTTCTGCATCTTCCTACGACGGCCCGGAATGCCGCCATGGCCGGGGTACATATGGCAAGCGGCGATGCAGCGGCGGCGTTCAGTAATCCCGCCAACCTGGTCGCGATCGACAACCTCGATCTTGCGGTCAGCCATATCAGCTACATTGCCGATATTCAGTACAACACGGGGGTTGTTGCGAAGAACCTGGGATTATGGGGCGTAGTCGGTGTACGGGTAGCATCTCTGGATGCCGGGGAGATGGTGCGCACGGAAAACGTGCTGGATGACGTGGCGAACACGACCAGCCGGAGCCCGGATCTGGGTACGTTTACTGCAGGCAACCTGCTGGTGGGCGTTACCTACGCCCGATCTATCACGGACCGGCTCGCCGTGGGTGGAAACGTCAGTTACATCCGGGAGAAATTGGCGGAGACGGAGGTGAACAACCTCAGCATTGATTTCGGGGTGTATTTCGAGACCGGGTTCCGCAGTCTGCGTCTTGCGCTTGTGGCGAAGAACATCGGTCCCGACGCCGAATACGTAGGGTTTACCGAGGTGTTCGGGATTCCGCAGAGCGTACGTATGCCGATTGACTTCCGCTTCAGTGTGGCGTACGATTTTCTGGACGGCGAGGGTACTCCCGGCCAATCCCGGCTTACCGGCTATCTTGAGGGAGTTCATCCCAATGACGGTCCTGAGCGGGTTCACGCGGCGGTTGAATATGAAGTGCTCGGTATGTTCGCAGCGCGTGGCGGATATCGTATGAACTATGACGAGCAGGGCCTCACGGCCGGCGCCGGTGTGAATTTCTCGACGATCGGTTTCAATGGCCGATTCGATTATGCATACGTGGATTACGGTCGGCTCTCGTACACGCATATTCTGACGCTGGGCATTGGCATCTGACCCTGGTCCGGCCCGGCGGGTCTTGACGGCCTCCCTGCGCCGGCGTACCTGATGCGCTTGTTAAGCAAATGGGAGCCGTAACGATTGTAGGGAGCTATGTAGTCGCTCTTGTGGTGGACACGGATCGACTTCCCGTCGCCGAGGAAACGGTGATTGGATGGAACTACCATGAAACGCACGGTGGGAAAGGGTCCAATATGGCGGTAGCTTCCGCCCGGCTTGGTGCGGATGTGCGTTTCTTTGGAAAAATAGGCCGGGATCGTTACGGGGAGGCTTTTCTGGAGTTGTTGCGAGAAGAGGGCGTGCACGACGAGGATGTGTTGTACGCCGAGGTCACGCCCACTGCAGTCGGATTCATCATATCCTGCACCGACGGGCGGAATATAATCGTCACGGATCGGGGAGCCAACGGGGATTTCTCGCCCGATGATGTAGCTTCGCACAGCGACCCGATCACTCGTGCCGATGTGATCGTTTCTCCCCTCGAAATACCGTTGGACACGGCATTGGCTGCTGCCCGCGTCGCGCGTCGCCATCGTGTATTCACCATACTGAATCCTGCCCCGGCGGAAGATTTGCGCGGCCATGACCTGGCGTGCGTTTTTGCACTTACTCCCAATGAAGGGGAGGCGCGGGTTTGCCTTGGGTTGCCGCCCGATGATCCGACCCCGGACGAAGACATTGCGGTTCGCCTTCATCAACTCGGGGTGGAGCATGTGCTCCTTACGCGCGGCGAGAAGGGCGTGTTGTGGGTTTCTGCCGAAGGTACGCGCGTGGTCCCGGCCTTGCGCGTCAACGTGCTGGATACCGTAGGCGCCGGGGATGCGTTCAATGCGGGCCTTGCGGTGGGACTGAGCGAGAAACGCTCTATGGCCGAGGCTATCTCATTGGGCGTAACGACCGCGTCACTTTCGACCGAGGCCCGCGAAACGGTTCTGTCGTATCCGCATCGCGATGCAGTATCCCGTCGATTTCCGGAAGTGTTATCCTCCATTGCATAAACACTCTGCTTCAAATCCGTCTTTGGCATGGATCTCGTATCAGGATTTTTGCTTGTTTTAGTCGCCGGCGTATTGCAGGGTACGTTCGTGCTCCCGATGACCCTGACACGACACTGGGAGTGGGAGCATACCTGGGCTACGTTCTCGTTTTTCGGGATGTTGTTGTTCAATGGGATACTGGCCCTGGTTTCTCTGGGAGATCTTCCCGCCATTTATTCCGCCGTTCCGGTACGCGATCTCATGGTACTGGGCATATTCGGTGCGGGATGGGGCATCGGGGCGGTTCTTTTCGGCGTGGGCATGGACCGGTTGGGCATGGCGCTTGGCTACCCGGTCATCATGGGGCTTATCGCCAGCATGGGGGCGCTTATTCCATTGCTTGTTTTTTATCCCGGGGAAGTGTTGGAATTGCAAGGCCTGATTCTTTTGTCGGGAACGGCCCTGGTAATGGTCGGGATCGTGCTTTCGGCGCGGGCCGGGGCGAAGAGGACCTCCGAAAACACGCCGGAAGTGTCTTCAGGGCGCCGTGCTTTCAGGGGGGCGATCATGATTGCGATAGCTGCAGGTCTTTTGTCCAGCCTTCCGAATGTGGGCATTACCTTTGGCTCTCGTATCGTTGAGGAAGCCATTGCCGCCGGCGTATCGCCGGTGTTTGCCGGCAATGCCGTTTGGGGCCTTTTTTTCGCGCTCGGGTTTCTTGTGAACGCTGCCTGGTGTCTGTTTCTGATGATTCGAAAGGGCTCCATCGGTGCGTTCGCAGGTCCTGGAGCCAGTCGGAATATTCTGCTGGGGGCGGCTATGGGCGCCATGTGGATCGGCAGTTTTTACGCATACGGCATGGGCGCGGCGAATCTTGGGACATGGGGGCCAATTCTCGGATGGCCCATTTTTATTGCCTTGTCCATTATCGTGGGCAATTTGTGGGGACTCTGGCGAGGAGAATGGAAAGAGGCCTCGGCCCGTCCCCGCGCGTTGCTCAACCGCAGCCTGATTGTGATGACGATAGCCGTCGTTGTCATAGCCATAAGCCAGGTTCTATAGTCTCTGGGTCAGCTTTCACGAGATCATGATGCGTTATACAGCAAGGTTTTTTCTGCCCGTGGCCGCGTTCTGTTGTCTGGCGGCGGGTGTTTTCACTGCGACGCACCGGGATACCGGCGCCGTACAAGAGCTTTCTCTGCCGCCTGAAGGTATGGTGGAGATTCCGGAAGGCGTTTTTCATATGCAGGTCGAATACCGGTGGCGTGAAGGGTTGACAAACGATACGCTCATTGTGGATGCACTTGGATACCGGTATCGCAGCACGAGCACGCTGCATCTTCCGGCGTACTATATCGACCGGACGGAAGTCACAAACCGTGATTACAAGGCATTTCTGGATGCCACCGGCTACCAGCCTGTCTGGCCTGAAAACTTCCTGAAGCATTGGACGGACGGGTCCTACCCGTCCGGTCTGGCCGATCATCCGGTGGTCTGGGTGTCTCTGGAGGATGCCCGGGCCTATGCCGAATGGGCGGGCAAACGATTGCCGACGGAGGCGGAGTGGCAGAAGGCTGCCCAGGGAATGGACGGACGGACATGGCCCTGGGGGGGAGTGTTCGATCCGCAGAAAGCGAATACCGATTCCGAGGGGACGCTCCCGGTCGGTAGTTTTCCGGATGGCGCAAGTCCGTACGGCGTACTGGATATGGCCGGTAACGTATGGGAATGGACCGATTCCTGGCAGACGGATGGGTACCACGAATATTCGTGGTTGCGCGGGGGCAGCTACTTTCATGCGAAGGGAAGTCTCTGGTATATGCAGGGAGGCCCCGTAGCTGTTTACCAGCGCACAAAATTCTGGCACATGACGCCAGCGCTCAACCGGACGCCCACGATCGGTTTCCGGTGTGTGACGGATGTCTCCTGATCCGATGCCCCCCTTTCATATTCTTCTGTCAACACTGCACTGTCCAAGCCTGTCATGAATACCGGAATACTTCAAAAGAGCTTCTCCGTGCTGTCCGGCATACTACTGCTTTCCATGAGCATTCCGACCGCAACGTTTGCGGATGCCGAAATAGAATACCTTCCGAATCGCGAAAATCCCCGGCATGTGGTCATGGAGAATGACCATGTGCGCTACGTGCTTGCCCTTGATCGCGGAGTGCGCCTGGCTGAACTGATCGACAAAGGAAGCGGCATAGACCTGATGGCGGGCAATGACCCGCTGGCGTTCGTATCGGTGCGCCAGCCCTGGCCATTTAATGATGTGGGGTATGATATATTGACCCTCGAAGAAGTAGAGATGGAAGGGCATGTCGGCATTATAACCCGTCATCGCTCGAGTTATGTGGAGAACACTTTTATCGTGACGCAGCAGTTCACGTTGGGCGATGGGGTCGAACTGGGATGGACGGCTGATGTCAAAAATAACTCCACAGCCGGCGTGGATTACCGCGAGGTCCAGCCCGTCCAGGGCTTGATTCGTTTCCCATTGATGCAGGATATCGCTATAGGTCCGGATGAAGGAAGACATTATCTGATTCCGACGCAGGACAGATTCTTCTGTATCGATAGCCCGGACGATTTCGTGTTTTACTTTACCCGCGGTACCGATCCTAAAATGCCCATCGATGTGTACAGCGATGAGACGGGTACCGGGGTCTATTTTCACATGCTCGACTCTGTACTCGAATGGGATTTCGATACCAAGGAGGAATACGTCAACCATACGTTTTTGCTGGATCAGGCCCCTCAGAATGAGGCGCGGGTGATGGATGGGCGCATTGCGCCGCACGAAGGCGATTGGCATGAGGCCTTTCGGGTTTTCAAGAAATACATTCGCGACAACTTTGATTTTACCTATTACAAGCGGCCTGTGCAGGAGCGATACCGGCAGCGCTTTGTTTCTCATTTTACGTTTCTATACGGAAGGGACATCTATGATTTCGAGGAAAACCGCTTCCGAATCGACGAATTTCTTGACGAGGGGGAGGCGAATTTCGGGGGCTACGATTACATGCTTCTCTGGCACGATTATCCCCGGATGGGCATTGATGACCGTGACCAGTTCGCGATGTACGAGGACCTTCCGGGAGGACTCGAGGGGTTACGTGAAATGGTGGAACGCGCCCACCTGCGCGATGTGCAGGTATTCATTCCGTACAAGCCCTGGGACATCATGCGCAAGGGCCAGAATCATTTCACGGAGGAAGCGCGCATTGCCGAAGCCATCGGCGCGGATGGCGTATTTCTTGATACGATGCGTGACTCCGACATTGCTTTTCGGGAAGCGCTCGACGCCGTAAACCCGGAGAACGTGTTCGTGAGCGAAGGGCGCCCGGTCCTGGCGGACGCTGAACTCGTGACGGGTAGCTGGAATCAACAGGGCGCCGCCACCAACAAGATGCCCAATGTGGATCTGTTCCGCTTCATTCTACCCGAGCATAACGTACATAATATCAATCGCAGCGCCAGGGAACGGCGCGAACTGATTCTCAATGCCTTGTTCAACGGCACGGGATTCATCGTATGGGAGGATATTTTCGGGGAGATCAACCGGTATCCATGGGATGAGCGGATCATGATCAGTCGCTACAGCCGGATTATCCACGAGCATCGGGATGGTTACCTGACGGATAATCCGGAGCCGCTTATACCCGCTTTACACCCCGATCTGTTTGTGAATGCGTTTGTCTCGGATGAGAAGGCTGTGTATCCCGCCTATGTGTCCCGACATTCCGCGGCCTCCCGCATGGATCCCCGCCGGGTCCTTGGACCATTCATGGAAGTGGATCACCCGGAAGATTGGCGGTACGTGGATGTGTGGAATCATCAGCCCATCCTTTCCCGTCGCGTTGCGGATAAGACACAGTTGATTATGCCCGAAGAACTTGCTGACGACATGGCTGTCGTGGTCGGCATGCCGGCAAACCTGCGTGTTTTACGGCAAGGAGATTCCCTGCATGTCGATGTGCGACATTCGTTGGACGAGAGCGTCATTCATATCAACACGGTGGACAACCTGACGATGATGGAAGAGCATCGCCTTGAACTGTCCGGTTCCGGCGGCTCGGTCGGTCTGAGCGATCTGAACCTTGATTTCCCCTACAAAGTGCTGGTCAAACTGATGCAGCATGGCGTGGTGAAGGACGCAGTCATCGTGGATACGGGTTGGAAACAGTTCGATGTCGATTCTTATTGAGAAAGACTCCCCATCTCCTTGGAGAAAACATAAGCGAGCGTGTATCTGTCCGGAAATCATAAGCGTGGCCAATGGCTGCGGGTCGACTCGGCTCGTATACTGAAACGCCTGTTCTTTTGCGAGCGCGCGCTCATTATTGCGCAAGCAGGTTGGCTCCCGTCCATTGCGTCGTTTGAGGTCAAGACCACCCTGCCGCGCTGCTTATGGGAAGACAGTCTGATTGCAGACCAGTTTCGTGAGCGGATATTCGAACTGAAATTTCCGAGCCGCATTCTGGAGATTGGCGACGATGCGCCGCTTATCGATGTTTTCGAGGCGGCGATCGATGCGCCGGGACCGGAGGCGTTTATATGGTCTCTGGCGCGTGTATTCAAGCCTGCGCTCCGCGATTGCTATCGCGCCTTTGCCGAGGAGGCGGACGAACTATCCCAGGGACCTATACAAAGGCATGTTCGCATCGCGGCGGCGGAGAAAGCGGCACAGGCGGAATGGCTGGCGGATGCCGCCGAAGAGATGTTCGCCGAGGCGCCGCAACGCAGAGAAGAAGCGGAAACCTGGGTGGAGGCGCTCTCGGGCTGGCTCAAGGCCGCCGGGGGCATTTCGTTCGATGTGCCCACCCCGGCAACCTCTCCCGTGTTGACCGGGAGGCGGCCTTTCAGACAGACGGACAGACCTGCGCGCGACCCCCGTTTCCATCTCACAAGGTATTACTGGCCGGACATTGTTGATTCCACCTTTGACTATGGAGAAGGAGTGCGCATGCAGCTGCGAAGCGCCATAAGTCATGTGAATGAGGTCTGGGCTGTTGAGACGGCAGGGGCTATTCTGCATGCCTTTGCAGACGAACTGGGCTGGGAATACATCCGGGATACGGCCCGGTGGACGTATGACGAAGCCCGGCATACGCGGATGGGGCTCGAACGATTGCGTGCCTGGGGGTTCGATGTATCGGAAATCCCTCTGGGAAGTTACCTTTATGAGAGCACGGGCGGGGAGGATCCCGCTGTACGCCTGGGGATGCTACATCATTTCGAGGCCAAAAATATCGGCAAGAAGGTGCAACGGCGAGATATGTTCGGGAGCTATCAGGATCGCGTGAGCCAGCACGATATGGATTTTGACTGGGCCGACGAAACGATACACGCACATTATGGCAAGGTATGGCTCCAGGCCCTTGCCAGGAAGCACCCGGATCGTATACCGGACATTCCAGCGCTCCGTGCGCGCTGTGAAAATCTGGTGCTGCGCGAGATAGAAGATGCAACGGAGGCGGAAAAAGAAGATATTCACAGATTGGCCGAAGCCATGATTACGAAGGCTGAATGCCTGCTACATGCTTGAACGAGAGCGCCTGGCGGTTATCTCCAGTGCGCATCCCCCATGACCCACTCATGAAATATACCCCCGGAAAACATGAACGGCAGTCTACACTACCCCGGTAACAAGGCGAAGCATATCACGTGGATGGTTTCGCTTTTTGCAGGTTTTGCCTTTTTAATGGGTTTTGCCTTTTTGCATGGTCCTGATGAACCCGGCGCCACGGAGGATCCGCTTGCTTCGGCGGTGCAGCATTCCACAGATATTGCGTCATGGACGCACTCTTCGGAGCGCTTGGCGACGGATCTTGTCATCAGGAAGGCTGCGGACGGTTCGAGTCTTTCCGTGTTCAGAGCGGGAGGCGAGGATACCCTGGTGACGGTGCAGGCCAAACCGGATCACCGTCCGTTTCTCCATCCCATCAATGCGCCGGACGGTCAAGGCATCTTTACGGAGTACAGTCCGGGGCATCATCCCCACCAGACGGGTCTTTACTGGGGGTTTACACGCGTCAACGGGCGGGATTATTTCCATCATCCCGAGGGGACATACTGGCGGCGGGTTTCCGTGGACGTGTTGACGGAGCAGGGCGCTCAGGTCAGTTGGAGAACCGTCTACGATCTGCTTGATGAAAAAGGAGAAACCGTGCTTACCGAGACGCAGGTCTGGTCCATGACCGAAGAAGACGGTCGATATTTTCTTGATCTCGAGTGGAGCGGGGAGGCGAAGACGGATGTTACGATCGGGGAATTCGCTTACGGCGGCCTCTTTCTGCGGATGCCGTGGACTCGGGGTATAGAGGGTTCGGCCGTGAATGCGGCACGGCAGCGTGATCGGGCGGCCGAAGGCCAGCGCGCCATGTGGCTGGATGTGGGTATGAAAGTCGAAGGACGTGACGATATGGCGCACGTGGCGATTTTTGATCACCCCGATAACGAGGGATTCCCGCATCCATGGCGTGTGGACGGACAGTTGGGCGTGGGTCCGGTCCGGGCCCGGCTCGGAGATTGGACGATTCCGGAAGGAGAGACGGAAGTCATACGGCATCAGCTCGTGTTTTACACCGGCCCGATGAGCGATGTCGAAATCCGGAATCAGTGGGAGCGATACATTGGTATGGAAGGCGAACAGTATTCTGTGGTGGCGCTCTGGGGTCTGGCGCAGCGGGAAGGCCGCCAGGCGGAATTTCTGACGCCGGATCGGGCGGTTGACATCATGACGCTGCCTGACGGCTTTAAGGTGAATTCCTGGGCAAACGAGCCGATGATCACGCAGCCGATGGCCTTTGCCTGGGATGATCGCGGGCGGCTATGGGTCGCTGAAAATCGTGACTATGAAACCCGCCGGATCGGGTTTTCGAACTCCGGGGATAGTCGTATTCTCATTCTGGAGGACACGGATCGGGACGGTGTAGCCGATCGCCGCAGTGTGTTTCTGGAAGGCATACCGTTTCCATCGGGGATCGCGGTTGGATTCGACGGGGTGTATCTTGGTGCGCCTCCCCATCTCTTGTTTATTCCGGATCGGGATGGAGACGATGTAGCCGACGTGGACGACATCGAAATTCTTCTTACGGGTTGGGGCATCCGGGATCGCCACGAGACGCTCAACAGCTTCCATTGGGGACCGGACGGCTGGCTCTATGGGCTCGAGGGGTTTGCCACCCCCTCCAAGATTCACAAACCGGACCCCGGAGAGCAGGTCTACAAACATGGCGATCCCTTTCCCGAAGATATTCTTGAGGGAGAGGGAATCGACATAGACGGGGGGGTATGGCGGTATCACCCGCAACAGCATCGTTTTGAGGTGGTTGCGCACGGCTTCAGCAACCCGTGGGGTATCGATTATGACGCCAAGGGCGAATTTTTTATCACGGCCTGTGTGATTCCTCATGTATTCCATGTCATCCAGGGCGGCATTTATCATCGCCAGGGCGGGCAGCATTTCAATCCGTACGTATACAGCGATATTCGCGCCATCGTTGATCACCGCCATCGATCGGCGCACGGAGGCGCTCGGGTATACCAGTCGGATGCTTTCCCGGAAGAGCATCAGGGACGGTTATTCATGGCGAACATTCATGAACATGCGGTGCTATCGGACATCCTTACTCCCAAGGGATCGGGATATGTGGCGAGCCACGGCGAAGATTTCATGCTGGCTAACAATGCGCAGTGGATCGGTTTCAGCCTGGAAGTGGGCCCCGAGGGAGGCCTGTATGTACTGGATTGGCATGATGGCGACATCTGTGGAAACGATGTGCTGGACAAGGATACAGGACGGATCTTCCGGATCACTCCTGAAACCTCGCTTGCGGAGGAATGGGAAGGACGCTACGACGATCTGCAAAACCTCTCCGATATGCAGTTAGCCGCTCTGCAAACAAGCGCCAGTGACTGGCATGCACGCCGCGCGAGAGTCATTCTGCAGCACCGCGCCGTGCAGGGACCGATTGATGCGGAAGCGCAGGAGGCGCTTCGTGCACAGTTTGACGCACATGCGAATCCGGACTATCGCCTGCGAGGGATGTGGTCCTTGCATGTCACCGGGTTGCTTGACGAGGAACGCCTGCTGGAAGCGCTCGGGGACGAGGACGAATATGTGCGCGCATGGGCTATTCAGCTGCTTGTGGAGGATATGGATCCCAGCGAAGCCGCCCTGGAGCAGTTTGCT
The DNA here is from genome assembly GCA_965117025.1 of Rhodothermales bacterium. Classification (GTDB taxonomy): domain Bacteria; phylum Bacteroidota; class Rhodothermia; order Rhodothermales; family VXPQ01; genus VXPQ01. The sequence continues at coordinate 1,482,220 of OZ220746.1, read as the reverse complement.
CATATGGCGGGGACAGATCCGGCTCCTGTAGTGCGTAAGTATCTGGCTTCCGCCTTACAGCGAATGCCCCATGAAAACCGGTGGGCCATTGCAGAAGGCTTGCTTGGACGGGAGGAGGATGCCGATGACCACAACATCCCCAAGATGATCTGGTTTGGAGTGGAACCGCTTGTAGCGGAAGATACTGACCGGGCTCTTGCCCTTGCAGCGGGAAGTAGTCATCCCCTTGTGACCACATTCATTGCGCGGCGTACCGTGGATGCGGATGCGCTTGGACCGCTCACAGAAGCGCTTTCCCGTTATGGCGAAGTACGTAAGGAACTGCTGCAAGGCATGCGGGATGGACTGGAGGGGTACGGCGATGTGGCATCGCCTCCCGGATGGGATAACCTGTACGTTATGCTGCAGGAAGATGGGGAGATGGCCCCGTTGGCCATTGAAATTGCGCAGATTTTCGGAGATACGGGTGCAGGGGAAGCGCTTCTTGATGTGCTCCGGGACGAAGCGCTGGATATGGACCTCCGCAGCGGCGCACTGAACAGCCTTGTTGAGACGCAGCATGAAGGGCTCATTGCCGAGATCCCGGCGCTTATTCGCGATCCTGCATTTCGGATCGATGCTATTCGAGCCGTGGCGACGTATGATCAGGAAAGCCTTGGCGCCGTGTTGATGGAAGAGTACCCGGCATTCAACTCCACCGAGAAGCGTACGGCGCTTGAGACGCTGGCGTCCCGGCCAACATATGGCTGGATGCTCACAGAGGCCATTAAGTCCGGCGATATCCCGCGGGAGGAAGTGCCGGCGTATGTCGCGCGGCAGATGCGGCGTGTGGTGGGGAGCGGGTTTGTAGAAGTGTGGGGCCCCATCGACGGCAGTCTCTCTGACGACGACGAGGTCTTCGAGGGCTATCGTGCGTTGCTTACGCCGGAAGCGATTGCCGCCGCGGATCCGTCGAATGGTCGCCGTCTTTACGACCTGGTCTGCAGTGCATGCCACGTTATGTATGATTCAGGGGGGCTGATCGGTCCCGATCTGACCGGGTCGAATCGAACCGATGTCGAGTACCTTCTTTCCAATGTGCTGACCCCCAGCGAAGAGATCCAAGACGACTACAGGATGGTGATTGTCACCATGCGTGACGGCCGGACCTTTATTGGAAACGTTTCCAACGAGACGGATCGGCAATTGACGTTGCGTATTGTCGGTCGTGGGGACGTGGTTCTCGAGAAGTCCGAAATTCAGTCGCGAGAGGTGTCTGCCAATTCGCTCATGCCGGAAGGTCTCTTTCGCGCGCTGACCAAGGAACAAGTGCTGGATCTGACATCATACCTGCACACAAGCGAGCAGGTGGCCCTGCCGGATGAATAAGTGGGACATCTTTTTTCCCTTTGTCTTGCTTCTATTCCCAAGAGTCGCTTGCGTAATTGCCTTTTCAGGAGTAAGTTTCGTAGATTACAGGTAGTTTCCACCCTTGCTCAGGTTACTCTTGGCGGTCCTGTGCAGCAGTGATCGCCTGTTCGGAACCATCAACGTATCTGTCTAAAGTTATACCCACACACCATGGCCTACTCGCACACCAATTCGAAGGGAACGACCTATTATCTCCACAGCAAGCGGACCACGCTAAAAAACGGCCGCGAGCAGACCATTTATTACTTCGGTAAGCAGGCGAAGGAAGGGGCTCTTGATGCCGTCCCGGCTGGCTATCAGGTTGCTGAGACGTCCAATGGCTTGCCTGTCTTGAAGAAAAACTAGGGGAGAACACAAACGCTCGGCGCTTAGGCGCCGAGCGTTTCGTCCTTGCAATTCAGCAGGGGAGCAACGCGGCGCTTCCTGTCCCCCGGTTTTACCCATGCATTGCCGAGCGGCCGGGCGTGTAGCGTTCGAGCCGTTCTCGGGCGATTGTTATCTCGTCCCGAAAGGCCATCTCCATTTCCATACGATTTTCGATCGTTTTGCAAGCGTGTATAACCGTCGAATGGTCACGCCCACCGAAACGACTGCCGATGCTTTTCAGGGAATGGGAAGTCAGTTGCTTGGAAAAGTACATGGCAAGATGGCGCGCAGTCACTGCCTCGCGTTTCCGCGTTTTTGCCGAGAGTAGTTCGGGCTCAATGCCATAGAATTGGGCAACGCAACGCTGAATGTCTTCGATCTCAAGACGCACCTGGGAATCCTCCATCAGGTCCTGAAGGATACCTTTCGCCGTGTTTATGTCGATGTCCTGGCAGTGATGTCTGGCGTAAGCGGACAACTTGTGCAACGCACCTTCCAGTTGTCGGATGTTTGCACGGATCCGCTCGGCCACGAATTCCAGCACTTCCAGTCGTAGCGATACGCCTATTTTGACCGCCTTGTGTTGCAGAATTGCGATACGTGTCTCAAGTTCGGGCGGCTGGATATCGGCGGAAAGCCCCCATTGAAATCGTGAAAGCAGCCGTTCCTGAATTCCGGTGATCGCGGATGGAGGGCGGTCAGCGCACAGGATGATTTTCTTGCCTGTTTGATGGAGTTCGTTGAAGATGTGGAAGAACTCCTCTTGCGTTTTTTCTTTTCCGCTGAGGAACTGTACATCATCCACGATCAGCAAGTCGATTTGCCGGTAGAAGTTGGAGAAACAGTGGACACGGTTTTCCTGAATCGAGTGAATGAACTGTGACGTGAACTGTTCTCCCGATACGTAGTGGACGCGCAGGTTCGCATTCTTTTGCAGGGCGTAATTCCCAATGGCCTGTACAAGGTGGGTTTTCCCGAGGCCGGTGTCTCCGTAGATGGTGAATGGATTATACCCGGTGCCTTTCGGATCTTCAGCGATGGCAACGGCTCCACCCCGGGCAAACCGATTGGAATGTCCTTCAATGAAAGAATCGAAGGTATACTCCGGCTTGAGGCTGGTATTCTTGATGGGCGCTATGTTTGGAGTGGGGCGCCCTGATGGTGAGGGTACTGCAGGATAAGTGCGGGGCAGGTACTCCCTGTTCCGTCGTGAAGGTTCGAGCGGCAGGGCAGACGGCTCGTCCTTTTCCTCTTCTTCGCCCAAGGCTATATCCGGAGCGACCTCGTAGGCGACATTGGTCTGTCTTCCAAGGACCTTCGAAGCTGTTTTCCTGACGACATGGGCATAATGAGACTCCAACCATTCGGTGTGGAAGGCATTGGGCACGGCCAGTCGAAGCCGTGCGGTCTCATGATTTTCCTCCAGGTTAATCAACCTGATCGGAGCAAACCATGTGCGAAAGGACTGCTTGGAGATTTGGTTGGAAATTTGGGTGAGGCAGGTTTCCCACGTTTTCTCGGCAGTGGTGGAAGGCATGTACTATATCGAGTGGGTGGCGGTCCAAGGCGCCGAACCGCGAGGTGGGGGTAAAGCATATTATGGTGGCCCATTCGTTACCAGCCATTTTATGTTTACCCGCCACGGATTGCAAGTACAATTCGTTACAATTTTCTAACAAAGAATACACGACGTATACGGGTTATCCACTACTTATCCACATTTGGTCTGTAGTCTGTCGAGAGGCTGCTTTTTTCCGTCCGGGTCGCCGGGGCATTCTATGTGTGTTCTCCTCAAGAACATCCCTGCTTTCGCTTACAAGCCCTCTTTATTTTATTATAAGATTCTATAAATAAAGGACTTGTATAAAATGATGGCGGTACATACGTTGCTGCTCTGTTCTCCCGATGGGCCCGCCGGGCCTGAAACGCTGTATTTACATATACGCACCGATGCGAAACCGTCTTTCCAGACGCAAACACAGTTCTTCACATATGTATACTCTGATTAAGTCCGCAAGGCTCAGGGGCAGAGAGGGGTGCGCTGGCAAGGAATGACGAAGCAATGTGGCAGGTCCCGCATAATGAGGAATGACACAGCCAGCGCACCCCTCTCTGCCTCCCGAAAGGCGCTTCACGCACGAACGTGAAGCGCTGAGCGAAGTGGTTTTGATCAGAGTATACATAGGTATGCCCCTGCTCCGGGTCTCTCCTTGAGAGGTGTCCCAGGGCAGGGGCATACGGCCTGCGAGGATGTTTTCCGAAGGCCTTGCGGGGGCGTGTTATGCGTTACTCCGTACCCACCGGTGTGACGGCGGCTACATCTTCTTCGCCGGTTCGGATTCGGTAAACCTTTTCTACCGGCAGGACGAAGATTTTCCCGTCGCCCACCTCACCTGTGCGCGCCGCTGCAATCAGGGTGTTGATGGCTGTGTCGAGCACAGGATCCGAGACTCCGATGTCCAGCATGATTTTTTCGGTGAGTTCTTTTTTGGCCGTGGTGCCCCGGTAGGTTTCCACGATCTCCGTCTCGCCGCCGTGGCCGCGAACGCGCGTCACTGTCAGGCCGGTGATTTCTGCTTTGAACAGTTCGGTGAGCACATCGGTGAGTTTTTCAGGCCGAATGATTGCTCTGACTAATTTCATGGCGATAATCCCAAAAGGTGGAAGATGAATGAAGTAATGGTGTGTGCGGTCCGGTTATGCAGCGGAGGATGCTTGTACTTCGTCATCGAGCAGCAACACGATGCCTTCTCCGTCGGAATAGGCTTCTTCGCCGTGACTGGCGATATCCAGCCCCATGCCTTCGTTCGGAACCTCCGGACGCAACGAGGTGACCAGGCTTATGCCCTTGAGGATAAGGAACGTAACCACGCCGCTGTACACCATTACGGCAACGACGGAGAGGGCCTGGATGCCTAATTGCGCTGGATTTCCGAACAGGAGCCCGTCTGCGCTTCCATTCCATGCGCTTTCCGCAAATACGCCGGTAAGGAGCGCACCCGTGATGCCGCCAAGCCCATGCGCGGCGAATACGTCAAGGGAATCGTCCAGCCGTGTGCGTGACCGCCATTGAATGGCGAAATAGCACGGAACGGCGGCAATGGCGCCTATCAACAGCGAGGAAACCGGCGAAACGAATCCGGCGGCGGGCGTGACGGCCACGAGGCCGACCACGATGGCCGTGGCGGCGCCTACGGCCGTAACCTTTCCGGTGCGGCCCAGGTCAATGATGGTCCAGATGACGAGCGTACCTGCCGGCGCCAGCATGGTGTTTACCAGGGCAAGCGCTGCAATGCTGTCCGCAGCGAGGGCACTGCCCCCGTTGAATCCGAACCAGCCGAACCAGAGCAACCCCGCACCCAGGAGGACGAACGGCACGTTGTGTGGAATGATGGCTTGTCTGCCGTAATCCTTGCGCGCACCCAGTACAAGTGCGGCCACCACAGCCGCTATGCCTGCATTGATATGCACCACCGCGCCGCCTGCAAAGTCGAGCGCCCCCATATCGCCCAGCCAGGCATTACCGCTCCATACCCAGTGACATACCGGGGCATAGACGAGCAGGCCCCACAGCGAGATGAAGACGAGGTACGCTCTGAAGCGCATCCGCTCGACCACTGCTCCGGAGATCAGGGCCGCGGTAATGATGAAGAACGTGCCCTGAAACGCCATGAAGAGCAGAGAGGGGATACTCCCGTCAACTTCCAGTCCCACGCCGTTCAGGAAAGCCATCGAGAAGTCGCCGATCCATTTATTTCCGCCCCCGAAGGCCAGCGAGTACCCGAACAGCGCCCAGAGCACACCGGCTACGCCGAGGGAAATAAAGCTCATCATCATCGTGTTGAGCGTGTTTTTGGATCGAACCAGCCCACCGTAGAAGAAAGCGAGCGCCGGCGTCATCAGGAGCACGAGCGCTGTAGAGATCAGCATCCACGCCGTATCGGCGCCGGACAGGGCTGATTCCGCGGCGGCGTCCTGCGCAAATGCGGGTTCGGCCAGGGCGAGGGCGGGCAGAGCAAGAAGGCAAACAAGAAAACGCATGATAGCGGCTGTGTTTGTTAAAAACTTAATAGGAATTGGGTCATTTGCCAAAATAATAATACATATTTCGCAATATAACCACACTTGATATGGTATAAGAGCGCTTTTGGGGCTTTCTTTTTTCTTTTTTCATCAAATTTACACCCGGCGCACAGCACATGGTTATGAGGCGCCGGGCGGTGAGCATGTCCGTTTGTCCCTGTCGGATGCTGATCGGATTGCTTCCTGCCCGATTCGCATGGCGGAAGGAGAAAAAGAGCGCAGGAGCCCTTTCATCTCGTGTATCCGGGATGGGAGCGGAGGCCGTACATGCGTTGTCATGCAGGCTTTTCTATCCCTGTGCACGCCCGGGATCAGGCGTCTGTATAGATGAGCTTTCGGCGGCGCGCCGCGCATCCGGCGCACCGCCACAGGGAAAAATGCGGCGTACCAACTATACGCCAGATGGCTATTCCATGCCCTTGTAGACGATCCGCCAGATACGTCCCTTCCTCGAATCCGACACGTACAGGGAGCCGTGCGGGCCGAAGGCCAGCCCCATCGGGCGGTATACGGCATCGCCGGGGCTCGCAAGAATGTCTGCCCCCTTGAATCCGTCGGCGAATATTTCCCAGTCGCCGGCCGGTTCGCCGGATGCGTCCATGGGCACGAACGCCACTGTATACCCCTCCTGGGGAAGCGGCGCGCGGTTCCAGGAACCGTGAAAAGCGACGAAGGCGCCGTTCGCGTAATGCGCCGGGAAGTGTTCCTGCGTGTTGAAGACCAGATCGTTGGGGGCGTAATGCCCGGGAAAGGCGGCCATGGGAGCTTCCGTGTCGGCGCACCGTCCGACTTTCGCACCGTCTCCGCCGTATTCGGGCGAGAGGAGTTTCATCTCCTGCTGGTGGTCATAATAGCAATACGGCCAACCGAAATCCGATCCGTCGTAGAGTCGGAACATTTCCTCGGCGGGCAGCTCGGCATTTTGCTCGTCCGTATAGTACTCCGGCCACAGCGTGTTCAACTGGTCGCGGCCATGCTGCACGACGTAGATGCTGCCGGCGCCGGAGTGCCACGCCATCGCCAGGCCGTTCCGGATACCGGTCGAGAAATGATGCCCATCCGCTTCCTGGCTCTGTCCGGCTGTGGTCGCGTCGAATCGCCATACGCCGGACGACCGCTCAAGTTGGGGACAGGGGTCCGCACCCGGAGATCCGGGTGAACGCATTGTTTCCTGACATGCGTTCGATGGCGCGCCCACATTGACGTATAGATGCCCTTCGCTGTCGAAAGCGATCGCCTTGGAGGCGTGCTGCACCTGTGCCGGGAAGCCCTCAACGATACGTTCAGGCTCACTCATGGGCGCCAGTTCGTCGCCGTCAAAGGCAAACCGGTAGACAGAAGTATCTGTAGTAGCGTACAAGTAGCCATTGTTCAGTTCGAGACCGGTGCCGGCAATGGCGCCGAAACTGTGCATGGAATCGGCCTTGCCATCCTTGTCCGTATCGCGGAGCGCCGTAATACCGCCGCCATCTGTGACGCGCCGGTGTATGACGTAGATGTCCTCATCTGCGTCCACGACGATGTGCCGGGTGCTTCCTACGCTGTCTGCCACGACACCGGCACAGAATCCTTCGGGCAGGACAAGGCCACCGTTATCTTCGTCGCACATGGATGCGTCTACCATGTGCCGGTCGTTTCCTTCGGATGCGCTGCATCCCGCAATAACGAGCAGAGGAAGGCTTGCCAGCAGGAGCAGTATGTTCAAGCGATAGGTATGCATGATTTTTACGGTTCGGTGTGGATTAGGGGTGTGGATTAGGGGTGTGGATTGGGCGGGCCGGATTCGATAATCCTGATAATAATAGCGACGGGGCATGATTTTTACCACCATGAGATACTCTGAACTTTGCGGACTTAATCAGAGTATCCCGGGCTTTTTGCTACCACGCGGGCGCCCATGAAGGATCTACCGTGCGTTTTCCGCACGCCAGGGCGTCGATCCGGCGCATTTCCTCGTGATCGAGCTCGAAATCGAACAGATCGAAATTCTGCCGCCGGTGCTGCGAATCGGACGCCTTCGGGATAGCTGCTACGTGGTCGAGCTGGAGCAGCCACCGCAGGGTGACCTGCACGGGTGTTTTACCGTGCGCCGCCGCAATGTCTTGCAGGGTTTTGTCGTGCAACACCGCCCCGCGGACAATAGGGCTGTAGGCCGTAAGCAGCGCGTCACATTCCTGTGCCAGAGCACGCAACGCGCTCTGGTCCAGATAGGGGTGAAATTCCACCTGATTGCAGAAAATGGGTGCGTGCGCAGCGGCCCGCTGCATCAGGGCGGGAGGGAAATTGCTGACGCCGATGTGACGCACCTTGCCGGCCGCCTGCAAGGTCTGCATTTCATCGAGGCATGCTTCAAGCTCCATGGTCGGCGTCGGCCAGTGAATGAGGAGCAGATCGACATAGGGCGTGCGGAGTCTGGACAGACTTTCTCCGGTTGCCGGGGCGATCCGGCTCGGAATCAGGTTATCCATCCATATTTTCGTGGTCAGGAAAATGTTCTCCCGCGCGATACCTGCGTCGCGCAGCCCCTGCCCCGTCTCCTCTTCGTTCCCATAGGCTACCGCCGTGTCGATGTGCCGGTATCCGATGTCGATAGCCTCTGCCACGCCGCGCCGGCAGGCCCGTCCCGTGAGCAGGTAGGTGCCCAGTCCAAGCGCGGGTACGTCAACACCCTGAACGGTTTTATAGATCATGAACTACAGGGGCCTGGTGTATAAACGCAAGTCTGTTACGTTGCAGGCGCGGCGTGCTCCCGACGCTCCGGTTCGTTCCGCCTCGTACCACTCAGTACTGTGGCATGGAGGGATCGATTTCATCGCTCCAGGCCAGCACGCCGCCTTTCAGGTTCAGGGCGTGCTCGAACCCGTGCTCGCGCATCAATTGCACGGCTCGCGAAGAGCGTCCGCCCGAGCGGCAGTGAACCACAATGTCTGCATCCCTGTGATCTTCCAGTTCGCCCAGCCGATCGGCCAGTTCATCCAGCGGAATGAGCGTACCGTCAAGGTTCACGATGTCGTACTCGTGCGGCTGGCGCACATCCAGAATAAAGGGGCGGTTCCCCTGATCGATCCTGCTCTTTAATTCGCGTACCGTGATTTCGGGAAGGGATGTTTCCTGGTTCATGGTGTTGCCGTTCGATTGTGCGGGAATGCCGCAGAAAGCCTGATAGTCAATGAGTTCGGTTTGGGAAGGATGGTCGCCGCACACCGGGCAGGCCGGGTTGCGCCGGATATGCAGGGTCCGGAAGTGCATGCCGAGCGCGTCCATGACCAGCAGTCGCCCGATAAGCGGTTCTCCGATACCGGAGAGCATCTTGATCACTTCGGTGGCTTGTATGGCGCCGGCGAGTCCGGGAAGAACGCCCAGCACGCCTCCCTCTGCACAGGACGGGACGAGTCCCGGAGGAGGGGGTTCTTCATACAGACAACGGTAACACGGCCCGTCTTTTGCGCCGAATACCGATGCCTGTCCCTCGAATCGGAAGATCGAAGCATAGGCGTTCGGGATGCTCAACATTACGCATGCATCGTTGACCAGATAGCGCGTGGGGAAATTGTCCGTGCCGTCTGCAACGATATCGTACCCCGAAAGAATATCCAGCGCATTTTCGCTGGTGAGCGCCGTGTCGAAAGTTTCCACCTCGACAAACGGATTTATGTCCCGGATCGTTTCGCGGGCCGACGCGAGTTTTTTTCGCCCCACATCTTTTGTCCCGTGAAGAATCTGCCGTTGCAGGTTGGTTTCATCCACTACGTCGAAGTCCACGATGCCTATTTTTCCGACGCCGGCGGCGGCGAGGTACAGGGCCAGCGGAGACCCGAGCCCGCCTGCGCCCACGACGAGCACGGACGAGGTTTTGAGTTTTCTTTGCCCCTCCATCCCGAATTCCGGGAGGGTGAGATGCCGGCTGTACCGCCTGATTTCTTCCGGTTTCAGGGTATGCAGCATGCAGGCATCGCCTTCCGCTCCCCCGGCCATGGACGGCACGATTGATATTTCATCCTTCGGGTCCAGCGCAGTTTTTTCGCGGTCCAGATACCGGATGTCTTCCTCGTTCCGATATATGTTGACGAATTGCCGGAGTTTGCCGGTTTCCGCGAACAGGTGCTTCCCGATCGCCGGATGCTGCCGGACGAGGTTCGCCAGTGCTTCCTCGATGGTTGCGCCTTCGACATCTACGGTGCTCTGACCGTCAACGTACGCGCGCAGCGGGGAGGGAATGTAAATGTGGGCCATTCCGCGTGGGGTTATGATTTTTTTGAGGCAGTTTGTACGTCGATTTCCTCTGGAAGAAACCGCGAGCGATCTTCGGCCAGGGCCCATGCCGCAAGGTTCGTGGCCTTCCCGTTTTCGACCGACACGATAACATAGGAGTATCCGGGAAAGGTCGCCAGCTCGAGATCGGTTCGAGAGGGAATGGCCGGATGGTCCGGGTGCGAGTGGTAGATGCCCACAATATCCAGATTTTCCCTGCGGGCGGCAAGATCGGCTTCGAGATATTCCCCGGGCGCGATGATATACCGGTCTTCCCGCCGGTTTTCGTTGCGGTTTACGGCGCGCCGCGCATAAACTACTTCGTTCCTATCCGCATGCAGGCGCCCGATCAGAAAGCCGCAGCATTCTTCCGGATACGTTTCTTCGCCGTGTCGGCGAATATGGGCGAGTACGTCCGCTCGCGTTTGCATGGCGGGATGTGAATGTGCCCGGGACTGGATTCGAACCAGCACGCTCTTTCGAACGCTGCCCCCTCAAGACAGTGCGTCTACCTATTCCGCCACCCGGGCCTGAGCTTTATGAAATGTACGAATGGAATGTACGAATGGATAAAACACCGGAGTACTCTTGCGGGTTGCCCCGCACACGTCCGGCATACGCGTTATTCAATGTGCCCTATCCGTCTTTTTTGTGCGTGATCCCGGCAGGAATCGAACCTGCGACCCACTGATTAAAAGTCAGTTGCTCTACCAACTGAGCTACGGGACCAAACCGTTCTGTAACATATCATCTGCAGCGCGCCCGATATACGCTACTCGGTGCAAAAAGATGCAATTTCTTTCCATAGATCCGCCATCGGCTTGCGGAGCACGAGGACGCCCTCCATCAGGGAGCGATCGAAGTTAATGAACCCGTTGGCCAGATAGATTTCTTCGGGGGAGCAGTCATACAGCAGCTTGAATTCCCGGTCTCCCTTGCGGTGATCCACGCTGATGATCGCACCGGTCAGTCCGGTCCGGACCGTGCCGCGAAAAACATCCAGATCCTGTCCGTCCGTGGCGCTCGTGCCGTTCACGTAGCCGTAGTCCATCGGATAGATAATGGAGGGATGGGAAGGGTGCCGCGTCCCGCGCGGGCGATCTATGGTAATGCCGTTCCTGCGGATCAACGCCTCCCAACGCTCCCAGTCGATTTCGCGCCGGGCCAGTTCCGTGAGTCGATCCGGTGCTTCCATAAACGCGGGGGTATGTATCCGGCGATGGGAAGGATTTCCCCAGGGCCTGTTTTTCGGCGTGCCGCCTGCCGTCTATTCAGGGTCTTCGTCCGGCACAATCTCGATATGCAATGCCGCCAGTTGCTTCGTATCGACTGTATCCGGCGACCGGACCATCAGTTCCTGTGCAGTCTGCGTTTTCGGGAAGGCGATTACGTCGCGGATGTTGTGCGTGCCCGCCAGCGCCATGATGATACGGTCGAGGCCGAAGGCGATGCCGCCATGGGGCGGTGCGCCGTAGCGGAACGCGTCCAGCAGGAAACCGAACCGTCGCTCGGTTTCTTCCTCGTCCATTCCGAGCAGACGGAATATGCGGTGCTGCATGTCTCTCGAATGAATCCGGATCGAGCCGCCGCCCAGTTCCACCCCGTTGAGCGCCATATCGTAGGCGCGGGCCCGCACCTTGCCCGGCGTGGTGTCAAGCGCCGCTTCATCGTCAGGATGAGGCGCGGTGAACGGATGGTGCATGGCCGTAAATCGTTTGGCGTCCGCATCCCGTTCCAGCAGCGGAAATTCGGTGACCCATACAAAATTCCACTGCTCGCCGTGCGCCGGGATCAGACCGGTTTCATGCGCCATGTGCAGGCGCAATTTGCCCATATGCACATAAACATCCGGATCGGGGCCGGCCAGCACCAGCACCAGATCGCCGTCCTTGGCGCCGACGGCCTCGATGCAGGCATCCACGTATTCCCGGGCAATCACATGTTCCTTGACCGAGGAATACATTTCCGAGCCGTCCGACGGCAGTTTGAAGTAAATCAGCCCCCCGACGCCGATCTGCCGCCGGACAATGTCCTTGTCGAGGCGGTCCATCCGGCTGCGCGCCCTGTCTCCTTCTCCCCTGGCGACGATCGCCACGATGCGTCCGTCGTTTTTCAGGATGCGATCGAAAACACGGAAGCCGGAGCCTTTGAACACATCGCTCACATCCCGGATTTCCATGCCGAAGCGGAGGTCGGGCTTGTCCGAACCAAACCGTTCGATGGCCTCGCGCCAGGTCAATCGGGGGAACGGTACGGACAGATCGATGTCCTTCACCTCTTTCCAGATCGCCTGCATGAGTCCCTCGAAGGTCGTGTAAATCTGCTCCTCGTCGGGAAAGCTCATCTCTACGTCGATCTGCGTGAACTCGGGCTGGCGGTCTGCCCGCAGATCTTCGTCCCGGAAGCATTTGACGATCTGGAAGTACCGGTCCAGCCCGGAGATCATCAGAATCTGCTTGTAGGTCTGCGGCGATTGCGGAAGCGCGTAGAACTGGCCCGGATGCACGCGGCTCGGCACCAGGTAGTCCCGGGCGCCTTCCGGCGTGGATTTCATGAGCACCGGAGTTTCGACTTCCACGAAGCCGTTCCGGTCAAAGTATCCGCGTATGGCCTGACAGGTCTTGTGGCGCAGCACCAGGATGTCCTGGAGTTCCGGCCGCCGCAGATCCAGGTACCGGTAGCGCAGACGCAGATTCTCGCCTGCCGCACGCCGTTTTTCCTCATGGGCCGACACGGCAAAAGGGACCGGTTCGGAGCTGCTCAGCACGATCAGGTCCCGGACCCGCACTTCGACCTCGCCGGTCGGAAGTTTCGGGTTAATGGTTTCCTGCGTTCGTTCGCCGACCGTGCCCCGGATAGAAATCACATACTCGTTGCGCACCAGATCGGCGCGTTCGTAGGCTTCCTTTTCGTCCTGGGGAGAACACACGACCTGTGTCAATCCGTAGCGATCCCGCAGGTCCAGAAAGATGACTCCGCCGAGATCGCGGCGGGTATCCACCCACCCCTTGAGCACGACTTCCTCGCCGACGTGTTCGGAGCGGAGCTCGCCGCAGGTGTGCGTGCGCATCGGATGCATGTCTTTGCCGGTGACCGGCGTGTGGGAGTCTCGCGTGGTCATGGGGGTAGTAAGGGATCGGCGGTTCGTTGCGGCGCTCTTTGACGAAGCAGGCGCCGTATGCGTTCGCAGATCGGACGGCACGGGTGCAGTATCAAGCGTAAATTACGCATGAAGATGGTGGAAACGATCCCCACTTTCGAACGTCTCGACGAATAATCGTTGGATTTTTGCCCACATTCCCCGGAAAACCCCTGTGCTGGCGCTTTTTGACAATCCCTACATCCTTGCGATCCTTATTTATCTGACCGCTTTGGTCGGGGTCGGGTACTACAAGAGCCGGATCGTAAAGACGGGGGAGGATTTCATGGTGGCGGGCCGTACGCTCCCCTGGTGGGTGCTGGTAGGCACGCTGCTTGCCACCTGGATGGGAAGCGGATCCCTGTTCGGCAGCGCCGGATTGGGATATCGCAACGGCATGGCGGGGCTGTGGTCCAGCGCCGGCGCATGGGCCGGCATCGTGCTCATTTATTTTATTGCGCGCCGCATCCGCAATTTCGGCAAGGTGACCGTGCCGGACATTTTCGAGGCGCGCTACGGACGGGTTTCCAGCGTACTGGCGACCATCGCCACCATCATTGCCTACCTGACCATCGTTTCGTACCAGTTTCGGGGCGGCGGCAATGTGCTGCACTTCATTACGCAGGGAACGGAGGCGGAGATCTCTGTGCAGGCAGGCATTGTCATCACGGCGCTCTTCGCCATCGCCTATACGGCGCTGGCCGGGATGTTATCGGTCGTATACACCGATGTCGTGAACGGCATACTCATGGTGCTGGGGGTGTTCGCCACGGTGTTTTTCATGGTGAATGCGGTGGGCGGGATGGACGAGATCGTGATGTATGCGGAAGCGGCGGGAAAATGGGAGTTGTTCGGCAACTGGGCAAATGAGCGCACCGGCGCCTCGTCCGGGCCGATCGTAGCCATATCCTTTCTGATCCCGACCATGCTTCTCCTGATGGGCGACGCCAACATGTACCAGCGGATATTCAGCGCAAAGGACGGCAACGCGGCGCAGAAGGCCGTGTTTTTCTGGGTGATCGGGGTGGTGGTGCTCGAGTCCGCCGTGTATTTCGTGGGTCTGACCGGGGCGGTGGCGGCCGATCAGGGGCTGATTCCCGAACTGTTCGCCGGGGGGGCGGCGGATGTGGCAGGCAACCGGTCCGAGTACATTATTCCGACCCTGGCGACCTCTGCCTATATGCCCCTTGTCCTGGGCATGACGCTGGTGGCCACCATGATGGCAATCATTGTTTCCACCGCGGACTCGTTCCTGCTGGTGCCTGCCACGAACCTGACGCGGGATGTAGTGCAGCGCTTCATTGCTCCGGATATGAGTTCCCGCGCTATCGTGCTGATGAGCCGGGGCTGGGTCCTTCTGCTGGGCGTGATCGCCTATTTGCTGGTGGATCAGTTTCCGACCATTCTGACGGCGGCCTATACGGCCTATCTGGTGTACGGCACGTCCATAACCCCGGCGCTTCTTGCCGCCTTCCTGTGGAAGCGGGCTACCGCAGCGGGGGCAATCGCCTCTATCCTGACGGGGACCACGGTCACGCTGGTATGGACGTTCTGGATGTCCGAACAGGCCTGGTTCAGCAGCCTTCATCCGTTTCTGCAGGAGGTAACGTATCCTGCCGTGGCGTTGTCCATTCTGGCGCTTGTCGGCGTGAGTCTCGCCACGCCTCGTTCCGACCGTTCCCGCCTGGAGCCTTTTTTCGGAGGATAGGAGATGGGGTGACGCCTGCCGTATCCGTTGGCCATTTCAAAATGGTCTTTTCTCTTCATGCTCGACTTCTCCAAACCCATGAAAGGAATCCATACAAGTTGGATATACCTGATTGTCTTTGTATGGACCGGCTGTTCGGCGGGGTCTTCGCTGGCGCCGGCCAGCGATGCCGGTGTGGCACTCGTGTCGACCGCGGCGCCCGTTACTCAAGCGGTCCATGACTCCATATCGCCTGTTACCGGAGCCCCGGACGAAGGAATTGCGTCCGTTTCCGAAAGCGACACACCCGTTCCATTCTTCAACGACGCCCATTTCCATTTGCTGAATTATGTGCAGGAGGGTCCTCCGGTGCGTGAATATCTCGACATGGTGGGCGACCGGGTAGGCCGCACGGCGCTGTTCGGCATCCCCTTGCAGCAGAAATGGGATTATTTCGTATCCGGAGACCGGGCGCCGGATTATTACCTGCGCTCGGACGCGGCGCTCTACTACTATTCGTTCGTGGATGCGGTGATTGCGCACGAGTACCTGTCGTTGTCGGACGCGGAGCGGCGCCGGGTGGACCCCATGATTACGGGCTTCAATCCCACGGACATGTATGCCGCCGACCACATCGAGCGCGTTCTGCGCACGTTCCCCGGCGTGTTCGCCGGCATCGGCGAGTTCAGCATTCACAAGGAATTCGTGTCGTCGAAGATCACGGGGCATACGGCCAGTCTGCGCAACCCTGCCCTGGACCGGATTCTGGCCACAGCCGCGGAAATCGGCCTGGTGGTCATCCTGCATTGCGATATCGACAATGTGCGTCCCGGCCCCGACCCGGATTATTACGAAGACCTGCTGGACGTCTTTGCGGCGCATCCCGGGGCTGTCATCATCTGGGCCCATACCGGACTGGGTCGTTTTGTGGCGCCGTCCCCGGAGCATGTCGAACTGCTCGACCGTATGTTGAGCGATCCGCGTTACCGGCACGTGATGCTCGACATTTCCTGGGACGAGGTGGCGGAGCATCTTCTCAAGGATGACGAAACGGTGGAGGAATGGGCCGCACTCATAGCCAGGCACCCCACGCGGTTTCTCTTCGGTACCGATTCCGTGGGGCCGGTGGATTGGGAAGCCTATGCCCGGACCCATACGATGTACCGGCCCTTGTGGGACCGTCTTGCTCCCGACGTGCGCGCCCGGGTGGAGCGTCTCAACTACGAGCGTATCTTCGACGCCGCGATTCCAAAGGTGCGAGCCTGGGAAGCGGAGCAATCCATGGCCGCCCCGAACGAGGAGGGTTTTGTTTCGGTTTTCAATGGTGTGGATCTGACAGGATGGACCGGCGACACGGAAGGTTATACCGTCGAGAACGGCAGCCTCGTGTGTCTTAAAGAGGGCGGCGGTAATCTCTATATAGATAGGGAATACAGCGACTTTCACCTGCGTTTTGCGTTTAAGCTGGAGTCCGGCGCCAACAATGGGGTGGGAATCCGCGCCGAGCGGGGTAAGGACGCCGCGTACTACGGCATGGAAATCCAGATACTCGACGACACTGCCCCGCAATACGCCAATTTGCAGCCGTGGCAATATCACGGCTCTGTGTACGGTGTCGCTCCGGCACATCGCGGATATCAGAAGCCGCTGGGCGAATGGAACGAACAAGAGATCGTGGCTCGAGGTAACCACATCACTGTCATCCTCAACGGGACGGTGATCGTGGATGTTGATCTGGAACAGGAGGCCGGGTCCGGGACGATCGACGGCAGGGAGCATCCGGGTCTGTTCAATCCGTCGGGCTACATCGGTTTTCTGGGCCACGGCCACCGCATCGAATTTCGGGATATTCGCGTCAAGGCATTGTAGTGTTTTTTCGCTGGCTCAAAATGGATCAGAGGAACATCTAATCCTGAGTAACATGGTGGATGGCCTGGAGGCGGCGATTCGGCATGTGCTCTGAAGCGTGCGCATGGGTATGGATCCGTACATTCCGTTTACGCCTTGTAAGTTCGCCTTGCGTTAAAGAGGGGGGCTTATAGCATTTTTCAATGAATCTGGATACTTTGTCCTTTGTGGATACCGTAGACATGCAGAGCAGAATGGGGCGTGGACTGAATTTCGTCCGTTCCGGCGCAAGACGACTATGCACCCTGAAACGCCAATAACAGTAATACGAACGGTTCTGTGCCTGCTTGTTTCGGGCGCCTTGTTCGCCGGGTGCTCGTTGGCGCCGCGAACCTCGGTTCCCGAGTCTGTTTCCGAACTGCCCGGGGATTTCGCGGAGAGCCTTGCGGACGGTCCCCACGAACCGGTGGAATGGTGGCATGCCTTCGCCGACCCGGCGCTTAACACCGTGATCGATTCGGTGCTGGTCTCCAACTTCGATCTGGCAGCGGGGGTTGCCCGGGTCCAGCAGGCAAGAGCGAGAGCCCGTATGGTCAGGGCCGCATACTTCCCGGCGGTTCAGGTAGGCGGGGGCGTCAATGACATCGACTCGCCCACGAACGCCGGCATTGGTGCGCAAATCCAGGAGTTGGGATTGGGTGGGGATCAGAGCGATTTTCCCATACCCTTCACGCTGCCCGACCGGTTGGCGCTCACTACCTATGCGCTGAGCGCCGACTTTTCCTACGAGCTGGATTTCTGGGGCCGCGTTCGTAATGACGCCCTTGCAGCGGGTGCCGAATACCTTGCTTCGGAATCGGACTTTCACACAGCGCGCATCGGAATCCTGTCCGAGACGATCACGACCTATTTCGAGATCGCCTCAATTCGGCGGCAGACCGCGCTTGCCCGCGAGATGGTGGATGTTCTTCTGGAGCAGGAGCAGTTGGCTCTGACCCGGTACGACCGTGGACTTGCAGGTTCTTTCTATCTCTATCGGGTGCGTCAGGAGTTGCGCAATGCACAGGCAGGGTTGCCGCAACTGGAAAGTCTGCTGGCCAGCGCCGAAGGACGTCTCTCCGTATTGCTGGGCGGTTACCGGCCGGATATGGAGGCAATCCTTCCCGATGCGCTTACTCCCTCGCCGGTAGCGGATCCTGTTCCGGCGGGCGTCCCGGCGGATCTTCTGCTCCAGCGGCCGGATGTGATAGCCGCCGGACAGCGGCTGGACGCGGCCCGTTACGCGATCGGAGCCCGCCGTGCCGAATTGCTCCCCACCTTCTCGTTTTCGGGGTCTATCGGGTTGCAGAGTACGGAAGCCGATGGGCTCTTCAATGTGGATCAGTGGTTCCGTAACCTGATAGCGAATCTGACCGCGCCGGTCATACAAGGCGGTCGTCTCAGAAACAATGTGGCGCTTGCCCATGCCCGTTTCGACGAGATGGCCGCTGCCTACGGGCGTACCGTGGTTACGGCTGTAAACGAGGTGGAGGCTGCTTTGGCCGGACTGGAAAATGCAACACGGCGTCATGCTTTTCTTGGTTCCCGTCTGGAGGAGGCCCAGGCTTCGGTAGATCTCAAGTCACAGAGATACGCGTCAGGAATCGGAAGTTACACGGAATACCTGGATGTATTGCTCACCCGTCTGAATGTAGCGTCCGCGCTCGCAGGCGCAGAACGAGATTTGGCGCTGGCCCGTCTTGCAGTGCACCGTGCCCTTGGGGGCGCCTGGACGGCGCCGGATTCGCCGGATGCACCACGCATGACCTCTGTTCAGCCGGTATTAAATAGAGAAGACAGATGACTCGACGTAAAGGCTTCCTGGTGGCTGGCGGCATTCTGCTGGTATGCCTGGCTCTTGCCGCTCTGCTTGTTCAACTCAGGCCCGAGCCGGAACTCCGGCCTCCTCCTGACAATACGCCTGTTGCAATCACGGCTCCTGTGGTTGCCGGGGTTGGTCCCATCCCTGTGTACGGGGCCGGCACGGTTCGCCCCACTGCAGAGATACATGTTACTGCCGAAGTCAGCGGTAAGGTGTCTTGGGTAGACTCTGCTTTTCAGAGCGGAGGGCGTGTCGAGGAGGGGCAGGTTCTGTTCCGCATCGACGATGCCGATTATCGCAACAGGGTGCAGCAGGCGCGCGCCAATGTAGCTGCCCAGCAGGTAGCGCTTCTTCAGGCAGAGGAAGAGGCGCTGATCGCTCGTTCCGAATACGCGCAATTTCAACGCCGCGAGTCGGGCGCCGCATCTTCAGACGGAGCCAGTCCCTTGACGCTCAGGGAGCCTCAACTCAAGGCTGCCCGGGCCGCTCTGGTCAGAGACAGCACCGTGTTGGCCGATGCCGAGCTGGCGTTGTCCCGTACAGAGGTCCTTGCCCCCTTCAACGGAATTGTGCGGGACGAGTCCGTGGATGAAGGTCAGTTCGTGGCAGCCGGTCAGGGCGTGGGGCGCCTTTACGCTTCGGATGCTGTGGAGGTCGTGGTTCCTCTCTCCGACGCCGATGCGGCGCTCATTCCCCGTCTTTGGAATCTCAAAGCGGGCGACGGGAATAGACGGGTGGCCGCCCGCGTCATCGCAGAGTACGGCGATCGAAGCTACGCCTGGGAGGGCTATGTAGATCGGGCGGAGAGTTCTCTGGACGAACAGACGCGGACTATCGACGTGATTGTACGCGTTCCGGCCCCCTTCGCGGGCGGCGCCTGGGCAGGGAATAACGATTCTCCCGCCGGCCCCGGTGCACCGCCCCTTCTCGTGGGCAAGTTTGTGGAAGTACATATCCAGGGGGTCGTTCCGGACCGGTACTTCATTGTGCAGCGCTCGGCGCTCAGGCCCGGCAACGAGGTCTGGGCAGTGCGCGGCGATACGGTGCTGACTATTGTCCCGGTGCGTGTTTTACAACGTTCCGATGACGACGTGTATGTGACCGGAGCGCTCGAAGCGGGTCAGGCGGTCACCACAGGCGGTATTCAGTTTGCGACGGAAGGCATGGCGGTGCGGACCACCGCTGTGGAAGCCCCATGAATGGGGATGATCGTCTCGTCCGGGAGCAGCGAGGCCCCATAGCCTATATGGCGAAAAACAGCGTCGCGGCCAATCTGCTGATGCTGTTTCTGGTAGTTGCCGGGCTGGCGGCGGCTCGTGATCTCATTCAGGAGGTTCTGCCCGACTTCTCTCTGGACCGTGTCCAGATACTCGTGCCGTACCCTGGCGCTGCCCCCGAAGAGATAGAGGAATCCATTGTCCGGAAGATCGAAGAGCGGATCCGGGCCGTAGACGGCCTGAAGCGGGTGGAGGCTACCGCCTCCGAGGGGCTCGCGTCGGTGATCGCCGAGTTCAAAGCGAATACGGATATCAACCGCGCCTTGAACGACATCAAGGCGGAGGTTGATCGCATCCCCACCTTTCCCGCTGGCGCCGAACGGCCTGAAGTGCGCGAAGTGACGAGCCGGCAGAGTGTAATACGTCTCCTGGTTTATGGAGACGTGCCGGAATACACGCTCAAGGAGTTGGCATACGAAATCGAGGAGGGGATTTCGTCTTTGCCTGAAGTGTCTTTGGCCGAGACCAGCGGTGCTCGTCCGTACGAAATTTCGATCGAAGCGCCTCTCCATCGGCTTCGGGCGCTCGGGCTCACTCTGGATGATGTTGCGTTGGCCGTACGGCAGGGTTCACTCGAGTTGTCCGCTGGCAAAATTTCCACGGACGAGGAGGAAATTCTCGTCCGAACGCTGGGGCAGAACTACGAGCAGGCAGACTTCGAAGACATTATCGTCCTAACGCGGTCCGACGGAACATCGGTTCGCCTGGGTGACATCGCGACCGTACAGGACGGCTTCGCAGATACCGATCTCATTGTACGCTACAACGGGCAGCGGGCTGTTCGCGTGGATGTGTACCGCACCTCGGAGGAACAGGTTCTTGAGATCGCTGAGGTCGTCAAGGATTATCTCGCGGCCGAAGTCCAACCGACGCTTCCTGAAGGCGTCTCTGTCGAGATATGGAAAGACGATTCCGAGGAGGTGGGGGGACGCCTTGGTCTTATGGTCGAGAATGCACTGCTCGGAATGCTCCTTGTTTTCCTGGTGCTGACGCTGTTCCTGGAGATCGGGTTGGCCGTGTGGGTGGCTGTGGGAGTGGGCGTCTCGTTTATAGGGACCTTCCTGGTGATGGGGTTTCTGGGCGTCTCCATCAACATGTTTTCTCTGATGGCGCTTGTCCTGGCGCTGGGGATCGTCGTGGACGACGCGATCGTGGTAGGAGAAAGCGTCTTTGCGGAGCGCGAGCGGGGCATCCGCGGGTTTGCAGCGGCAATCAGGGGGACAAAACGGGTGAGCGTCCCCGTCATATTTTCGGTCCTTACTACCGTGACGGCTTTTGCGGCGCTGCTTTCCGCACCCGGACCCCAGGGTCAACTCGGACGCGCCATTCCCATCGTGGTGATCACGGTACTATTACTCTCGCTGATCGAGTCCCTCCTGGTGTTACCGAACCACCTTTCGCACCTGTCTTCGTCGGAAAAGAGTGGGGGCAACTGGCTCGGCCGGTACATCCGAGGCATTCAGAAAGCCGTGGATGCGTTGCTCAAGCGAATCGTGGACGGTCTGCTGGACCGTGGACTGCGACTGGCCGTTGACCACCCCCCTATCATTCTTGTCTCTGCCCTGGGCCTGATGGTACTATCGATGGGGGTCGTGGCGTCGGGTATCGTTCCAAACCAGTTTCTTACCCCTATCGAGGGCCAGGTCGTCTCTGCCAATCTGGAGATGCCCGTGGGCACGCCCGGGGAGCGGACGGCTGCGATCGCTGCCGAACTCGAAGCTGCGGGACACCGCGCGGTAGCGCGGATCGCGGAGGACCGGGCCGAGGATGTGCCTCCGCTGGAGGTCGGCGTGGCTGTTACCGTGGGAGAAGCGGTAACACTCTATGACCCATTGGGCGGCAACGCAGTGGAAGCACCGCGCGGCCACCTTGGGGCGGTCCAGTTCAAACTTGTCGATTGGGAGCGGGCGGGCATTTCAGCCTCCACCTTCGAACAGGTATGGCGGGAAGAAGCGGGTAATTTCCCGGAAGCGAAGTCTCTCTCGATCTCTTCGAACCTGATTTCCCTGGGCCTCCCGGTTCACTTTGAACTCTCCCATCCGGACCCGGAGCGGTTGGCTGTGATTGCCGACGAATTCACCACAGAGTTAGCCGGCATCAATGGGGTTTTCGATGTCCGGAACAACCTGGATGAAGGGTTCAAGGAACTTCAACTGGAACTCAAGCCCGGGGCGCGCACTCTTAACCTGACCCTCGATCATTTTGCAGCCCAGGCACGGTCCGCCTTCTTTGGGGCCGAAGCGCTCAGGGTGCAGCGGGGGCGCGAGGACATGCGGGTATACGTGCGTCTCCCCCAGGAAGAGCGTAATTCCGCGACCGATGTCGAGGACTATCTGATTCGTACACCGGGCGGCGAGGTGCCCCTGGGTCAGGTTGCAACTGCCCGGTTCTCAAGGTCCTCAGCTGCCCGGCACAGGGTGGATGGACGACGTGCGGTGACTGTGACAGCCGACGTGGATGTCCAGATCGCCACAGGACAGGAGGTAAACCGCCGCCTGGAGCGTGGGGTCCTCGCGCGTCTGGAGGCCGAGGACCCGGCCTTTGTGTACACTGTTGGCGGTCAAAGGAAGCAGCAGGAGGAAGCCAATGCCGATCTGAGCAGATCGCTTTTCCTGGCCCTGCTGATCATGTATGTGCTGATGGCGATTCCTTTTGGTTCCTATTCCCAGCCGCTCATCATCATGGCTGCGGTTCCATTGGGCGCCATAGGCGCCATAGCAGGGCACATGCTGCTGGGCCTGAGTATGGGAATCTGGTCGATGTACGGACTGATCGGTGTAAGCGGGGTGGTCGTGAATGACTCACTGATGATGATCAAGTTCATTAACGACCTTAGAAAATCCGGAGTGCCGGCCAGAGACGCGATCATCACCGGAGCGAAGGACCGTTTCCGGGCCATCCTGTTGACTTCAGCCACCACGTTCGCAGGGGTCGCTCCCCTGATTTTCGAAACCAGTACGCACGCCCAACACCTCGTGCCGCTGGCGACCTCCCTCGGTTTCGGCGTGCTCATCGCCACCGTGCTTCTGATGCTGGTCGTGCCTGCACTCGTAATGACGCAAGACAACTTCGGGGCATGGCGAAAGAGACATTTCCCGTCGCGCTCGTAAGCAACCGATCAGTTCCCGGATGGGTTCGCCCGCGGCGTCCGTCCGGTGTCTGTTCAGGTAGGACCGGATGCGAGCAATTCGGCAGCCTCGTGGGCCGCTTCGATACCACTGGCTAATGCGCCGTTTACCGAGGGTACCCGCATGTAGTCGCCGGCCAGGAAGAGGTTGTTTATGTTTTGACCAAGTTGGCGCCGCATGTCCGCTATTGCGGTGAACATGCCGGGTTGCGCCATATACACGGCCTCTTTCCAGCGGTACACACGAGTAAACAGTCCCTCGTCGTCGCTTGGGAGAGCAGAACCGGGAGGAGGGTTTCGGCGCGCATCGCCAAGAAGCTGGTGCTTTATTTCCTCGTCATTCAGCGGAATCAATTCCTCCGCACGGTCTCGACCGACAAGCAAGTCGAGCATACTTTTGCCTGGAGGTGCGCAAGCAGGGAGGTTGATAGATCTGTCCAGAAGAAGTGGAGTGTCGTCTTCCGGGTACAAAGCACCATGCCATCCGGCAGGAAGCGGTGGGTGATCGAGGCCGATCACCACTCGACATCCGCATGAATAGGTCACTTTACCGAGTACGTGGCGAATCTCGGCAGGCAGGTCGGGAATGATATACGGCACCTTCGGGGCGGGAACGGCGCAGATAACCGCGCCCGCTTCGATAGGCTCGTCATCCACAATCACACTCTTTACAACGCCATTTTCGATGATTACGCGTTGTACAGGCATCGAGGTGCAAACGATGTCTCCGCAAGCATTGGCCAAGGCGTGGGAAAGGGTGCCGGCGCCTTTCTCCGGCACGTAGATATGATCGGCCTTCAGCAGCATTTCCGCCAGATAGGTTCGCATATACGCCGCACCAGCGTCTTCGATGCGCCCCATCGTCATTTCCAGGAATCCTCCCAATGTAAGCTTGAGGGACTCGGGCACACCGAGTTTTTCAAGGTAGCTGCCAAAATTTTCCTCCCCATCGAGCTCGGCGATCCTGCTATCGCTGGCGAAATTCAGATATTCTGATTGGCGGAATATTTCTCTGAACAGCTTCAGGACAGGTTCGATGGCGTGGGGGTGGAGGAATCCCAGGGTTTTAGCAGCTGGCAGATTTCTGATAAGGTTACCCAAGGATAGGCCTGGCGTCGTTGTAACCCACCGGCCGTTTCTGTACCAGCCGAGCTTCATTTTCGAGCGAGTCAACGGCAATCCCAGTTCCTTGCATATGCGGAAAGCAACATCGTAGGAGGCGCAGAAGAAGTCTGCACCCCCATCAATGAAAAAGCCATCCACCCGATCACCGACCAAGCGTCCGCCTACCCGGTCGTGGGATTCAAGCAGGATGGGGGAGACGCCACGCTTCTTGAGGGCATAGGCGGCGCTCAGCCCGGCCACTCCTCCTCCAATTATGATGACTCTCTCTCTCTGCAGCATGACTTGCATTACCGTACCGTTATTACGACCACGTTTCCGCCGGATCCGCGCGCATAGCCGCGCGGCCGGGAGAGGGGGCGAATTCCGGGAATCGCCGTACGGTGCAAAATTTCGTCAATTCACGGGAGAACCAAAATGAGTATTACATGATTAATAATTATATATCATGTTTTTATCATGAACTTACGTGAATAATCTGCATAGAGCGCTTACGGAAGGCTTGCGGCGGCGCGGCTCGGTAGCATGCCGGCTTTTCCATCGAGCCGGAGCGGGGCCGAGCTGAAATGAGCCGAATCGCTGGCGGTTTACAGCCGCTTCGCGCGCGAACGCGAACCGCCGATCGAAGCGATTCCGATCAGGGTATCCTTGATTACTGCAAGAGAAGAACTCGTCTTGCGTCTCGGGCGGGCAGCCCGTCGATCCCGCTTCCGCGGGTCACAAATCCATATCGGGCAGGTCCGTCCACCTGGGTTCGCCTTCGGGCTTGAAGTTCTGGGTCGCCACGAAATTCCATCCCTCGTGGAAATTGAGTTTGTACTTCCTGCCCCCGAAGCGTTCGAACAGATAGGCCTCCGGATCCCGGAACAGGTCCATGCATTCCGCCGCCGGGAGGCGGTCCAGTCCCTTGAAGCGGACCGAGCCGCGCCAGGGTTCCTTTTTCTTCTTCGGCTACCTGGTCACGTTACCCGCCTTAGCCTTGCTCTCCTGTACACACATAGGAGCAACGACTCGGCTTGACTACACTCACTCTGTCATGAGTTGGCGCAACCTTCAAAAGAGAATTATATATGGGAACTTACTATGTTACACAACGAATTGTGTGCATTGCATGGTATTTAAGGATTGATCAGTGTTTTTTTAGTGTTTATTTATTTGCATCTCTAATCTCTAATGGAAAATCACGCTCCAAGCAACCTACACGCCATGTTGGACAGCGAACGACTACGAAGTCCTTTGGCGACTTTTGTATATGATCCCCTATCTTAGACTGTGGCAAGGGGCACTTCCATATTGCGAGGGCTCGATGGCCTCACCATTGTTTGGATTCTTCCGCATACACAGCGTCAGGGAGTCTGTAGCTTATGCCCGCCATATCGAATGCCGAGGCCTCGAGCAGGGAGGTGAATTGGGAGAAGTTATTATTCTGATTGCGTTTTGGAAATAACCTGTTCATCACTTGGGCATAACGGGACTGCAACCGGAACCATTCCAGTACGCCAAAGGACTGGTTCGCGGGATAACGCAATTCGTCGGCCAGCACATTCCCGATAAGCGCTCGAGATATACGGTATACGTACCGTGCCAGCTCACGACGTCCGACCGGATCATTAACTCCTATAACCAATGGGGCGGAGTTAATCAGTGCATTCGCCATCGCGATGGCCTCCAACTCGTTGGCGGGCTCGCATATCCTGCCAATCTCGAATAATTTCAGCGCATCATGCTCCTTGTGAAACAAAATGGTCTCGGGAACACCCATCAAAAGACTCGAATGGCGCCATATCTGCATAAAACTCCTGCGTTCTTCGTCGTTGAATTCGGCGCCCAGGCTTTTCAAATGCTTCAGTAATCTTGCCGAAAAAGCAGCGGCTGAGAATCCCATATGCGCTGCACTGATTGGTACGCCCCACGCCTCAGTATCCCAGTCGTCGGATTTATTCAGCAGGTATCTGATCTGTGCGTGGACCAGCCGGATACGGACAGACAACTTCCAGCCGTCACCGATTCGTTCCAGCCCGCCGGGCATGAATATCTCGATCATGTGCCGGTTATTCTGTCTCAAACGCCTGACGCCGTGTTCGCGCACCCGCCCCGTTATGAAGAAAGACTTGCTGATATTCGTGGAAAAGCCTTCTACCAAAACGCCTCCCACAAAGGCTCCGAGAACCAAGCTCGAGTTTCTGTGGAACATGCGGATGCCCGGGATATAGGCCGACAGATCCACCCAATCGGGCGGTGTGTCCAACTTTCTCAGGAAATCTCGCAGCGCGGATGGCACATCGCGCAGAACGTGTTCCCTCTCCCCGGGGTCTTCCGTATTCAACCCCAATTTGAATAATCGCGCCGACGTTCCCCGGTCCAGGGAAGCCATCTGTTCGATCACCGCATCGGCCTCGGGGTCTCCGATCTGCGTATGGGCGATGTAGTTGGCGGCCATCTCCGGGTTGATAGCCTGGGCCCTTGCATAGCCCGGGAGGTAGCAAGAAGGGATATTCTTTGCATCAACAGCCTTCATGCACCCGGTTCAACGTTGGGGAATTACATACAAAAATCGCCAAGCCCTCTGGTATATAATCCTCTTTGTTCGCCGTGTTTCCGGCTGGATGGCCTTACCATTGCTGAGATTCTTCCGCATACAGGTCGTCAGGCAGTCTGTAGCTTATGCCCGCCGCATCGAACGCGGAGGCTTCAAGCAGAGAGGTGAACTGCGAAAAACTGTCGTTGCGGTTACGTTTCGGGAATAGACGGTTCATCGTTTGAGAATAACGCGATTGAAACCGAAACCATTGCAATACCCCAAAGATCTGGGTCGAAGGATACTTCAGTTCATCGGCCAGCGTATTCCCGATCAGCGCTCGAGATACACGGTACACATACCCTGCCAAATCACGACGAGCGAGGGGATCCGTGATGCCTATCACCAACGGAGCGGAATTGATCAGGGAATTCGCCATGGCAATGGCCTCCGGCTCACTGGTGGGCTCGCACAGGCGCCCCACATCGAACAGTTGCAATGCCTCCTCCTCGTCGCGGAACAGAATGGTCTCGGGAACGCCCATCAAAAATCCCGAATGGCGCCAGACCTTCATGAAGCTCTTGCGTTCCTCGTCGTTGAATTCGGCGCCCAGGCTTTTCAAATGCTTCAGCAGCCTTGCCGAAAAAGCGGCAGCGGAGAACCCCATATGCGCTGCACTGATCGGTACGCCCAACTCTTCGGTACTCCACTCCTCGGACTTTTTCAGCAGGTATCTGATCTGTGCATGGACCAGCCGGACACGGATGGACAACTTCCAGCCGTCACCGCTTCGCTCCATGCCGCCCGGCATGAATAACTCGATCATGTGGCGGTTATTCTGTTTTAGACGCCGGACGCCGTATTCGCGAAGCCGCCCCGTTACCAGAAAAGACTTGCTGATGTTCGTGGAGAAGCCCTCTATCAGAACGCCTCCTACGAAGGCTCCGAGGACCAGCCGCGAGTTCCTGTGAAACATGCGAATGCCGGGCATATAGACGGAGGTGTCCACCCAGTCGGGCGGCGTATCGAGCTTTCTCAGGAAGTTTTGCAGCGCGGAGGGCGCATCGCGCAGAACTTGTTCTCGCGCTTCCGGGTCTTCCGTATTCAATCCC
The DNA here is from genome assembly GCA_965117025.1 of Rhodothermales bacterium. Lineage (GTDB taxonomy): Bacteria > Bacteroidota > Rhodothermia > Rhodothermales > VXPQ01 > VXPQ01. Next base: position 1,454,419 of record OZ220746.1, on the reverse strand, counting down.
AATCTGAAGAACCTCGCTGCCGTTGCCCCGTCGAGGGAAGCCATCTGTTCGATGACCGCATCGGCGTCGGGGTCTCCGATATGCGTATGGGCGATGTAGTTGGCTGCCGCCTCCGGGTCGAGGGCCTGGGCCCTGGCATAGCCCGAGGTGTAGCAGAAAGGAATATTCGTTGGCTCGGTGACCTTCATGTGACCGGTTCAATTCTTATCGACTCCGGCATGTTTTAAGGGCGGAAAGTCGAGGTATCTCAATCTTGCTATAACGCAGAATAAAATACATATAGGCCACACAAATAGATTAAATTTCCTGATTAGAGGTTCCGCATAAATCCACGAAGCAGGTGGAACCGATCCGCGCGCGGACACGATTCAGGAAGAAGGCAGCTTTCGGGTCAACGCCCCGAAAAGGAATTTCAGTGCCAGATTCGAGCGGGCCAGGGCACTGGTGACGATAACAACCGTCCACACGCTGCGCCGGGAGATTTTTACTTCCTGTGCGCTGCTGAACGTGGGTGTTGCGTGAATGCGGCGCAGAGTAAGGACGGCCATGCCCAATGCCCACAGACAGTGCCGGCGGATGCCGGTTTCGCGAGGGGGTATGATCAGCGTGTACCGCAACGCGTTCGCAAGATGCCGGCGGGCGATCGCCACGAGTTCGGATAATCCCTTGATGAAACCGGGATCGGTCCGGCCGGGGGATAAGGAGTGCAGATCGAAACCGGCAGCGAGGAAAACATCTTTTGGAAGCCAGCACGCGCCGCGATTCCGGTCATCCCATACATCCTTGAGGATATTGGTCATTTGCAACCCTTGCCCGAAAGAGACGGCCAGCGGAAGCAATTCTTCCCGCCGTGCATTGATCTCGGCCGAATAGTCGCAGAACAGTTCGGTGAGCATTTCGCCGACGACGCCGGCGACATAATAGCAATAGCGATCAAGATGCGGAACGTCGTTCAGGCCGTCGGGCGTGGCGTTTTGTTGAAACTCCGCCATACCGCCCGCCATGATTCTGACGCAGCGTTCGAGCGCTCCTCGCTGGACGGTGTTGAATCCATTGGTGATGCGAATGACACGGACGGTGTTGGCGATCAGGTCGTGCTCGCTCGGAGTCGTGGAAGATGACAGCAATGCGCCGAGTTCCCGCGCGAAAGGCTCCGCTTCCGCCCGGCCTGCAACGACTTCGGCAAAACGTTCTGCGAAAGCCCGCTTCTGCCCGGCGGACAGGGCGGGTTCGTCTTCGATGGTGTCCGTGATGCGGCACAGGAGATAGGCATTGCCCACCACGTCGCGCAGCTTGTCCGGAAGTTGCGGGATCGTGAGGGCAAAGGTGCGGGAAACGCCTTGCAGGATTTCCTCCTGATAAGCGAGGTCGCTATTTGCCGATTCGTTCGAGGAAGGCGCCGCCATCGTAGCCGTACGTGTCCCGTTCTTTTTCAGGGCAAGGTACGCGGTTTATTGCGGGCCTGTCAACTCAGAGGCGGGGACGTAACCCTGCAGGAAACCAATGAGGGTCACGTATTCGGGAGTACCGTAAACCCTTCCTTGTAAGCTGCTACCCGCAACCGTTGATCGAGCGAAACGAAACCTTGCCCCTTTGTGTGCGCCTCGCATGCCATCAATGCGGCGGCGAGTTGCAAGGCGTCTGCTGCCCGCAGTGCGTGTACGGCCAGTAATCTTTCTGCGATGCTTCGTATGGTTTCGCTCGGTTGTATCTCCATCCATGACTGAGCCAGTCTGTCCAGCACGCGTCGGGCATCTTGTTCGTCGGTCGGGGGCATATGGCCTTCCCTGGCCCGGCGCATCAGTGCAGAAATACACTCGGTGTGCGTACCCCGCCAAACGACTATGGATGCATTGTCCATGAGCAGATCCCGCACCGCGGCCGATGACGGTTCCTGCATGCACAGCGGGATCACGGCGAAGTATCACCATACGTACGAACCCCGGCTCGCTGGAGGACGCTCGCCGCGCCGCTTTTTCGCATGGTACAACAACGAGTTCCGCCACACGGACATTGCACTTATGCACCTGCAACGGTCCACTACGGCAAGGCGCAGGAAGTCTACAGGCGCGATTCCGAACGGTTCGTTCGCGGCATGCCCCGCGTGCCCATGTCCTCCAGCGAAGCCTGGATCAACAAGCCGGACGATCCCGAAGCGGCGCGAAAGATCGCCGCCCGACGGAAAAACCGGCGAAACCCTAATCCGAAGCGCGAACGGAACCGATGCACGTGAACCCCGTACGCTGCGACAATCTTAAGAGCGAATCTGTCTCATTTTTGCTGGCACACCCCGTCCGAAGACCGCAAACTCTTGAGCGGCATGGAGAAGCCGTCGAACAGCCCGGCCTTTTTGTCGTCTTTGTGCTCATAATCGCTGCATTGCATTAGCGTTAAGGCGTGCTAACAATACATTAGGTGAAACAAGTCGCATGAACAACATATCCTTGGTTATAGCAACGCTTAAAGACAGCATTGTTCGGCTATCTGGCGCATTGGGCGTGGATATTGCCAAGCACAAACCAGCGGGCGTACTGGAAGGGCGTACTTCTCCGGATGCGCTGGGCAAGCTCATCCGCAGTTTACATCCTTTTCAGACCGGGGCGCCATTGATTCGCTTGGGGCCCGATGGCGACGGTGGGTACCTTTTGCCGAATGATCTGGAGGGAATTAAATATGGTTTCTCGCCTGGCGTTTCCACGGAGTCGGGCTTTGAAATTGATCTGGCGAATCAGGGCATGCAGGTGTATCTGGCGGATTATTCGGTTCCGGTGGTTCCGCAGTCTCATCCCAATTTTGAATTTGACAGGAAATTTGTGGGTGCATTTTCCGATGAAATTTTTATGACACTAGATGAATGGAAAAAAAACAAAATACCTGATTACAAGGGCGATCTAATTTTGCAAATGGATATAGAAGGAATGGAATATGAAACATTGATGCAAATATCAATGGATCTCTTGGCACAGTTCAGGATTATTGTCATTGAGTTTCACAATCTTCAAGCGTTGTTCCGCCGAACATTTTTTACTCTTGCATCCAATGTCTTCGATAGGCTTCTACATACCCACAGCGTCGTACATATTCACCCCAACAACTGTTGTGGTTTTGTCAAGGGAAGCGGATTCGATATTCCGCGAGTGGCGGAGTTTACATTCTATCGGAATGATCGATTTAGAAGGGGTATGTATCAAACTATGTTTCCTCATCCTCTGGATAGGGACAATACACACAAACGCTCATTACCGCTACCGGGATGCTGGTACCGCCAGTCATGAATCCTAATCCGGGTTTTTGGTACATTCTTGAAATATCGGGTTTGCTCGAACCAATCTGGTCCAAGATCGTATCAAGGTCCCCTTGTTTCTGTTTAACTCGCCGTTCCAATGGCTGCACATGTCTTTCAATGATCGCCCCGTGTACTTTTTCTACCGGGTAATTTTTTGGTATCGTATTCCGGTACTGGAAAAATTGAACGAACGCCTCGACGGGCGGCTTGTCGTGTGTTCCGGGGATCCTCCGGGAGCGTCTTCATTGGGAAATCTGGTTCGGGAAAGCGACCCCGCATACAAGCAGGTATACCTTTGGAATCACTGGCTTTTTGGTGAAAAAGTGCACGCACAGCCGTTTCGTCGTGTTTTTAATCTTTATGGTCCGCCAGCAGCAATTCTTGCGGAGGAAAGTCCGCGTTCTGTTACGTTGCCTTTTTTATTGCGTTACGCTAAGTCAGTTGGAGCGGGACGGGTACTCTGGGGACATTTTTCGTCGAACTACAGGGTATTCAACCCGAGGCGCCATATTCTGGACAGGTACCGTTTGGCGTTGGCAAAAGAAGTGGAGGGATGTGTTTGCTATACGGAGGGCAGGGCCAATTTGCTGCGCCCGTTTGTTCCGGATCGCAATATTTTTGTGGCGCGCAACACGATGGATTTGCGTCCAATGCTTGCACAACGGACGACGTTGGCGACAGAGGGAAAACAGGCAGTTCGGCGGCGACTTTCCATTTCCCCCCACAGTCCTGTTCTGGTCTATATAGGTCGGCTGATTCGGGGAAAGGGCACGGATATGCTTCTCGAAACCTGGGAGATTTTGACGAAGGATACGCCTGGAACTCTATTAATCATAGGGGATGGGCCGGAGCGAGCAACAATGGAGAAGACGGTAGCGGCTCGTTCGTTGCAGGGCGTTCGCTTTCTTGGTTCCTTGCTGCTCGAGGAAGCCGCTCCCTGGTTGTATGCTTCGGATGTGATGCTTATGCCAGGGTATCTTGGCTTGGCCGTGAATCATGCGTTTGCCTTTGGCGTACCGGTGGTGTCGCTGCATCATCCTGAAAGCGCTGGGGGCGTGAAGTTTCACAGTCCCGAAGTGGAATACGTGCGTTCCGGGGAAACCGGTCTATTGTGTTCAGGGCATACTTCCGAGGCGCTGGCGGCAAGTGTACGGGAAGTGCTGGCGGATCAGGATAGGTACTCATCGAATGCGTTGGCATACGCTCGGGAACATTTGACGATCGACAGGATGGTGGATGGTCTTGAAGCAGCGGTCCGTCACGCCGAAGAGATTAGTGCTGTAAATCGCGTGTAAAGAGTACATCGGCATATGTGGCGTTGTATTCTGACGTGATTACTTGATTGAATACGCCACGCATACGATAACCTTTTGCATCCAATTCGTGAAACACATCGCGGAATCGGGATTGTCCATCGTATAAATCTGCAAATAAAATTTCTACGTAAATATGATCGATATAATCCAATAATTTAGTTGAAGATAAAATAACCTGTTTTTCAGCGCCTTGTACATCTATTTTCAACAATACGGGAGCGGGTAAATCCTTTGCGTCAATCACTGAGTCCAAGCGAACCGTTTCAACAGATATTTCATGAGATAGCGTACCGCCGAAAGCTATCTGCAATCCTTGAGCTGGGCGCAATAGAGACGAGGAATCGCCGCGATTTGCCACGTAGAAGGTACGCTCGCCAGAGCTGACATCTAGTGCAAGGCGATGCAATGTTGTGAGTTTGTCATCACCAAAGAGTCGTTCGTAACGATCAGCCGATTCGGGGAGCGGTTCGAAGGCAATGATACGGGCTTTTGGAAATAATTTGCGCACCAGCAACGAAAATTGCCCTTTGTTCGCACCCGCATCAATGAGTGTGGCCGGCGCAAGGTGTTTTACCATGGCGTAATGCTCTATGCCTCCGGCTATCCGATGCCGTATTAACGGTGGGATAAAACCGGGATGCCTGCACAGGCCCATTAATTTTTTCCAACGGTTCATGGGAGGAGGTTATTCGGATGATTGTGGTTCGGTAGATATAAAGCCTGTCCGTCTATAATATGCAGCAAAAATCACAGTAAGCAATACTTCCGTAAGAATTGTAGCGATAGCGGCGCCCTCAATACCCATCGCCGGGATCATGAATGTGTTGAATGCTACATTGAAAAGAACGGCGAATCCAAGCGTAATGGCCGCCAATCGTTGCTGATCCATAGAGATCAGCGCTAAATACAGAAGGGTTTTGCCGCATATGAACGGGAAGGTCCATACCAGTATGCGCAAGGCATCCGCAGCAAGAGCATAGGACGGGTCCGGGTCCAGTAGCCAGATTACCGTGTCAGACAAAGTAGTGAGCAACAAGCTGACAACGATGCTAATGCTGATGAGTCCAAGCAGGCCATTTCGCAAGAGGTGCCGAAAATCGGCATGAGCACGGTCACGATGTAGCCGTGCAAGTCTGGGATAGATAGCGGCCAGGCCTACGATAGCGGGTAGTGTGTGAAATGCCTCCAGAATACGGTAAGCGGCTCCGTACTGTCCGGTAGGGACTGCTCCGAGTATGGCTTCGATCATCACCATATCCACGCGGTAATACATCACCGTGAACAGGCCGGCGAACCCGAAGGGGATCATGACCTTGATTGCTCGCTTGAGAAAGCGCCTGCTCACGAGGGACCTGCGCATTTTTGCGAACCGCCTGTCGATACACAGGATGTTGATGCCCGTGGTCACTGTCATACCCAGCGCCATACCGGCCAGCGTCCACGCCGCTGAACGAGTTGCGAACAGCAGGAGCAGACCGCCTCCAATAACCAGTACCTTTTCCACGATCAGCATGACGGCTTCCTGGCGCAGGTTTTCGAATGCCTGGTACATGCTGCGGCAGTAATTCGTGAGGTTCAGTGTGAGGGCATATATCCCGGCGAAGCACACGGCCAGCAACGCACTCCCGCGATAATCGAGCAAGACCGCTACAATCAGCGCACCTCCCCATGCAAGGACCGAGTTCCCGATTCTCAGTGTCATGAAGTTGGAGAAGTAAAGGGATGCCTTGTCCAGCGTCCGCGATACTTCGCGCACTGTGTACTGCGCCATGCCCAGATCTACGAAACCCGCGGCGATCATGGTCAGCGACAAGGCCGCCGTAAGGACACCGAATTCCCGCACACCGAGCAACCTCATGCATGCCGCCGTAATGAACAGAAACCATAGCGGTTTCACGATGGCGTTGGCAACGCTCAGCCAGGATATGTTCGCCAGCAGGCCGGGTCGGGGTTGTCCCTGCCCGGCGGGGTTGGCTGTACCTTCACTCGGCATGGATTTCGGGCCGTGCAACCGGGTGGGCTGCGCGATGGGCAGATGCGGCGGCAAGGCCGGCCAGGGCCCCGATGAACAGGGTCTTGTCGCCGGTAGCGAATGGGTTCTCGGTGTTTCCCACAAGGCTTTCCGCAATCAGGCACGCCATGACGGAAATAGCCACGATGCGGTCGATGCGAGCTATGGCGGGCATACGCAGTGTTCGAATGGTCCGCACGACCGTTCCGATGTAGAACGTGCCGAGGAGCCCAAGGCCTATAAGACCGTGCCGGTACCAGATGCCCACCGGACCGTTATGAATAAACGAGGTTTCATGCGTCCACTCATAGACGAGGCTGTAGTACTTGAGCGGGACCCCGAAACCGTATCCCACGATGGGGTTCATGCCGATGTACTCCAATGCCGCGCGCGCCTCGAAGAAGCGGTTGATCAGGGAAATATCCTGGACCGTGGCGGTTTGCAGGGAAAGGAACCGGTTTGCAAGACCGGCAATGATGAGCGAAAAGAAATTGTCGAAGACGAGTGTCCCCACCACGAGGAATAGTACTCCCCCGAGGGCCCCGATGGATACGATCCGGAATTTCTTTTTCCGATCGACGCACAGGAAGATGATCGCAATGCCCAGCATGTAAGACACCCACAGGGCCCGGCTTTGTCCGATCACGATGGCTGCGGACAGGATCGTAAAGATTCCGGCAATAGCCGTCGTATGCAGCTTTTTCCGGCTGTACAACAGGATGGTCAATGCGACGAGGCCAGCCATCAGCAACACATGTTCGTTCGTGACGACACGCCCTGTGGCGATTTGCCACAGGAATTCCGCGTTGTTGATGTGGGTTTGGTAAAACCAGAAATTGCGAAATGCAATAAAGAGTGCAACGAAGCCCAGACTAATCAGGACAGGTTTTTGGGGAAGCAGATCGGATCGCCGAATGCAGAGTTCCTTGATTGGAAAGTAAAAGGCCAGCATGGTGATGGCCAGCCATTCGCTGACAGCGGTTTGCATGTCGCCGCCGAGCAGGGGGGTAAGCCCAAGAGACAGCGTAACATAGACGAGAAAAAGAAAAAGCGCCCAGTCGATGGGTGTCTTCAGGACGCGATCCCGGTAGAAGAAAAAACGGCTTATGAACCAGTACGTCAGATATCCGAAATACAGTAGTCCGTAGAAGACTTCCTGTATCTGAAATCCGGCTTCATAGTTGGCTGAAACGACGAAGCCGGCCAGCACGGCGCACAGCAGGAAGATCTCATTGCGTGCCAATGCCCCGAAGACAAGGGCGGCGAGGAAGGCTGCAGCCAGTACAGCCAACAGGAGGGTTGAAAGCCAGGTCCCCAATACAATCAGGAGAAGACCGAAAGCCAATCCCGCATACAGCAATGGCCGTGTCCACGCGAACAGACGCTCGGGCGTAAGTGCGTCAAGAGAAAGGGACGATTTCTCGCTGGTCATTGCGCCGGGGTTCACGCCTGGAGCCTTCGCAGAAAGTATCCGTGATTTCTGGCCCACCAGTCATATACGAGCACGTAAACTACAACCAGCAGAAAGGCGGAGAGCGTGGCGAGGATGCAGATGATCGACCGCTTCGGCTTGGCTTTGAGTGCCGGCGGGATGGCCTCGTCGAGAACCTGTACGGCCAGCGCCTCCCGGTTTTCCTGGAAGCGCGCCTGTTCGTATAGCGGCGCCAGGACTTCAAGGATGCTGCGCTGGATCATGGTTTCCAGTTCCAGTTCTGCATAGGTGCGTGCAACCGCGGGTACTTCCTCCTGGGCCACGGGGAGCATTTGCTCCCGGCCGGCCAAGGCCTGCCGGTATTTCTGATCGGCGGCAAAGGCGACCTCCTGTATAGCCTGGACCTGCGCATTATCCTCGCCGTATGCCGACCGGAGCGCTTCATATTGGATTTCAGCCTCCAGCGCGCTTCTGCGGAGCGCCCCTACCTGCTCGAAAAAACTTTCTGTCTGAGACGTCAGGTCGTACACGCCGTACTCTTCCTGAAACTGTTCTGCGGCGTACAGCACGGAGTCCATGGCGGCCCGGGATTCGAGGTAGCGTTTTTCCAGCGAGCGGCGATAATCGAAGGCTCCCTCGGTGGAGAGTTGTACGCTCATTTCGTTGAGGCGGCGCACCAGGAAGTTGGCCATGTCGGCGGCGCGTTGGCGGTCCTTGTCCAGCACGGAGACGGACAGAAAGTAGTACTCCATATCCACTTCGAACGCCACGTTGTCTTCCAGCATATCAATGGCTTCTTCCAGCGGGTATTCTTCGTTCTCCGTTTCGTAAACAGTAATAAGGTCGAACGAATCCACCGCAGCTTCCATCATGGAACGACTGGTCAGAATGGCCAGATAGCGCGTGTAATCCCCGCCGGGACCGCCTCCGAACAGGGCAGCCGCGCCCGCTGGAAGACTTCCCAGCAAGCCGGCGGCCAACGAGGTTTCGCTTCCTTGCGGAATGAGTACGCGGGCGGTACCGCGGTACCAGTTGGCCAAAAGCAGACTGATGACCACGGAAGCCACGCCCGCAAAGACCGTAACGCCGATCACCAGGCGCCGGTACCTGTACAACGTACCCAGCGTGGCCCAAAGCGTATCCTCCGCACGCTCGCGGCGCATCTCCTCGTCGTATCCGGGTGCGCCTCCTTCATCCGGCGAATGCATGGTTTCAGGGCTCATTGTCTCCGGATCAGCAGGTACGTGGCGATGATTCCGGTCGCGGCGCTGATGGACGCCACGACGCCTTGTATGGTGCGAGACCGTTCTTCCATCCTGAATCGCTGGTACTCCGTCAGGAGCCGTTGCAGGTCTTCCGTATCGGCCAGAATTGTTTTCCGGTCCACGAAGATGCGGTCCCCCGATTCGACATTTGCTTCGGAAGCCTTCATGTGGCGATTGGTGCCGGCCTTGATGACATACGAGGTTCCGGCGTTTTCCCCGAGTCCGCTTGCCGCGCTTACATAGTACTCCGGCGACATGCCTGCCTGATGCGTGATATATCCCGGGCGATTCACCTGTCCGAATACAAAGACCTGATTATTATCGCGCGGGACGAATACCTTGTCACCGTCCTGGAGAGGAATAGGCGGGGCTCCTTGTCCAAGCGCAACGGTAAGGTCTACCGGAACGCTGCTTTGCACCCGCAGGTCGTGTGTCAGATAAGCGCTTCCGAAGAAACCTATATCCGCCAGTCGGGTGGATTGCATCAGGGCCAGCGTGTCGGCCGGGACCGGATCGGGTATGCCGGCGAGCATTCCGAACCTGTTTTTGTACTCCGGTTCCGGCATGGGCAGGGTGGATCGCTTGAGATACGCCGCACGGGCAAGCGCTCCGGGACGCATTCCTCCCGCAAGCGCTACGAGGTCTTGCAGCGTCGTTTCGCCGGAGAGGATGGGGTAGGTTCCGGGGTATTGCACCCATCCCTCGATATCGGCGACGCCGCGCACCGTTTCTTCGGCCAGCACATGCACCTGATCCAGGGCCTGTACCTGTACGTCCTCGCTGCCGTACAACGCGGCCACATCATATATTTCGGCTTCCGCGGAGCCGTCATCAAGTATGCGGGTGAGCCGAACCTGTCGTGCATAACCGGGCATTTCCTGTCCGGTAGCGAGGGCAAGGAGATCGGAGAGCGTATCGTCGGACCGGTGGTCATATATCCCCGGGAAGGCCACATTCCCCGATATGAAGACAGCGCCGTAATCGGGGTCGAACGCAGGCACGGACACGATGTCCCCATCCCGCAGGTACGGGTTATGTTCCGTATTGCCGGTGGCGTGATATCTCAGCAGATCCACCGTTTTCTGTGTTCCGTCCGTATGCATGAGCAGGACATTCCGCAGGGCGGGGCGAAACGTCAGGTTTCCTGTCGGGGCCCGGGTGGTGTCTGCATAAGCCAGACTCAGCACGCCGGCCAGACGCCCCACGGGCGTGGCCAGATAGCGTCCCGGGAACGGGACCGCTCCCGAAACATGCACATAAAATCGTCTGGGTTGCGCCAGCGCGATTTCCACGCGCACATTTTCGAAAGATTCGCGGAGCGCCTGTTTCGCCCGCCCGCGTGCTTCCTGCAGCGAAAGGCCTCCTACCTGCACGGCGCCGGCTTCCGGCAGGATCAGATAGCCGTCCGCCGATACGGCGGTCGGGGCAAGCAGCGGTTGAGGACCTCCCACGGATATGTCGAAGAGGTCGCCCGGCCCCACGATATACTGGTCCGCATCCACCGTTCCTTCAAGAGGAATCATCTCTCCTGCACTTGGGAATCGGGTCAGTTGCTCCTGGAGAGGATTTATCTCCGGGCCGGTCGTTGCCGGAGCCACGGATTCGTTCAATTGCGAATCGAATTGAGCTCGCGCTGCCGTGGGCAGGAGCAGGAACGATGCGAGGAGGCCCCACGCCACAACGGCCGCCGAAGCGCCCCGGATGCATGAGTGCCTGTGAAGCGGGAAAAACAATGGTCGGCCTGTCATGCCGGATACCGATATATCGAGAGGCGCGGGCAGCGCCTTCGGAGTATTCGGATTATGGAAGTACGAGCGAATTTTGTAGCGATTCCGGGGTAGGCTCGACCGAAATGAATGAGAAGGCGCCGGGTAGAAGTGTACAGTGCGTATTTTAAAAAATACCTCGTTTCTTCGGGTGTTGCAACAGCCGGAGCGCTATCGGGTTCCCTGCGCATCGGTTGGTTTTTTCGAGCGCACGCTCGAATGGGTAATCCGAGCCACGCATTTTGCGGGGATGGGTTTCACCATTGTTTTATCTATGATGCTTTGTAAAACCGCTCCCGCCAAGATCAATCTCGGTTTGCATGTACTCCGCAAACGCAGCGACGGGTATCACGACATCGAAACCGTGTTTCTGCGGATCGGCTGGGCAGATAAGGTGTCTGTCAGACCGCCTGGAGGCCGCAGGCAGGCGGATACTCCGGCGTTTCCCGGCCCGTTGCAGGTGATTCCTGTGGAGGACGCCTCGCCTCCCAGCCGTTTTCTCCAGGTTCCGCCGGGCGCCGATAATCTGGTCTATCGCGCGGCGCGATGCCTTGACCCGGACAAGGGGGCATCCATTGAACTCCGCAAACGTATTCCCGTGGGCGCCGGACTGGGAGGCGGGTCCAGCGATGTGGCCACGGCGCTTCATCTGCTGAATGATTGGTGGAGGCTGGGTCGGTCCCGGGAGGAGTTGATAGATATAGCCGCAAGCGTCGGTGCGGATGCAGCATTCTTCGCAGCAGGCGATGCGGCGGCGTTCGGCACAGGACGCGGCGATATGCTGAAACCGCTCCTGCAGGACGGAACTCCGTACGTTTTTCCGTATCCCCTTGTGGTGGCCGTTCCGCCCGTGCAGGTCTCGACTGCCGGGGCCTATGCCCTCGTGAAGCCGAATGATCGGCATCGCCCGGATTTGTGCGAGGTCTTGTTATCCGGGGATCCCGAGCGCTGGCGCGCAGAGCTGACGAACGATTTCGAAAGGGTCATACTGCCCCGGTATCCCCGCATCGCTGCTGCGAAGACCGCGCTCGAAGAAACGGGCGCCGTGTACGTTTCGCTTTCCGGTTCGGGTTCGGCGGTATACGGTGCGTTCGAAGGCAAAGCACAGGCCGAGGAAGCCAAGGGCGTGCTCCGCCGATCCGGTTGCCGAACCTGGATGGGGTGCACATGAACGACCGGTTCGACATCGGGATGAATACGCCCGCCGACACAATGCGCCGGGCTCCGCAGGCGCTTCCCGTTCTCAGCGCTTACCAATCGACGCCGCGCTCGCCGGCATTTACCTCCCTTTCTTCGCCGGGGAGGGCATCGTAGGTCAGGCCCAGTTCTTCGGGGCTGGGAAAGGGGTCTTCCGTGATCTCGATCTCTTCGGAATCGACGAGACCCCGGAAGTACTGCCCCACCAGAAACAGCGCATTGTGCGCGCCCTGTCCCCACCAGAACGTGCGAAAGGCCACGCGCCGGTCATTGAATCCCACCCATGCGCCGGTTACCAGGTTGGGGTGCATGAGGCCGAACCAGCCGTCCGCGTTGTTCTGTGTGGTGCCGGTCTTGCCTGCCAGATCATAATCGACCAGTCCGTATTGGGTTCTGATGCGCTGCCCTGTGCCGTCGGGCGGGTTAATAATACCCCGCATCATGTTGACGACCGTGTACGCCGTCTGTTCGGAGAGCGCTTCTTCGGGCGAGGAGGTGTGCTCGTACAGTACGTTTCCGAAGCGATCCTCGATGCGCGTTACAAAGACGGGATCGTATTGCAGGCCGCCGCTCGCCAGCGTGCTGAATGCCGAGGTCAGTTCAAGCAATGTGATGTCGCTGGTGCCGAGGGCCAGCGCCGGCACGGCGTCCAGCTCGCTTTTTATGCCCATCCTGCGTGCGTAGAACGCCACCAGTTCCGGGTTCACGAGCTCCGTGATCACACGAGCCGTGACCGTATTTTTCGACCGGGCCAGCCCTTCGGTAAGGGTCATCATGCGTCCCGTTGATTGGTCGTCCGCGTTTTGCGGCTGCCATACCACCTCGGTGATCGGATCCACATACGTGAACGCACTGTCGGGGAGCTGATGCCAGGGGGGCCATCCGTTGTCGATCGCCGCCGTGTAGACGAACGGTTTGAATGTCGAGCCGGGTTGGCGCGCAGCTTTGTTGACATGGTCGTACCACTCGGTCTTGAGGTTTCTTCCGCCTACCCAGGCTTTGATGTGTCCGGTATGGGGATCGATGGATACGAGGCCGGCCTGGAGCCGCGTTTTGGCTGTTTTCAGCGAATCCATGAACGCCGCGTTATTGCGGAGCTGGGCGACGGCGTCGTTCGCCGACATGCCCGGCTGGCGCAAAAGCGAGCGGTAGCGCTCCGTGCCCCGGATGAACGACGCGAGCGTTTGGGGATTGTTGCGCCAGTACCGGGCCCAGGGTTCGTATCCCGTCTGCTCCAGATACTTATCGAAGGTATACCAGATGCCGCCCCCGTCACTCCATTCGTAATCCACGACGGCCTGGAGGCCCTCCATATTTTCGTCCACGGACTGCTGTGCAATCTCCTGCATCCGCGAGTCGAGCGGCGTATACACGCGCAAACCGTCCGCATACAGGTTGTGGCCGTTTTCCGCAGCCCACTCCCGCATCCAGAGCCGCACCTGCTCGGCGAAATACGGCGCCAGAGCGGCGGTCACTTCCGAAGACGGGTTGTAGTCGGTGCGCACCGAATCGGGATGGTGTTCGTCATAGAATGCCCGCGGGATGAAGCCCTGGTCCGCCATCTGTTTCAGGACGACGTTCCGCCTGCGTCGGGAATTTTCGGGATTCCGGTAGGGATTGTAATACGTATTTGCTTTCAGCATCCCGATCAGCGTGGCTCCTTCCAGAGGGGATAACTCCGCTGCCGTTTTGTTGAAATAGGTGCGGGCCGCTGCTTCGATCCCGTACGCATTGCTGCTGAAGGGCACCGTGTTGAGATACATCTCGATGATCTCCCGCTTTGTGTAGCGGCGCTCGAGTTGCACCGCCGTGATCATTTCCTTGAGTTTGCGGGAAATGGACACCTCGAAACCGATGTCCTGGTTGTACAGGTTGCGAGCCAACTGCTGGGTAATCGTCGAGGCCCCGCGCAGTTCGCCTTTTCGAACCACATCCACGGCGGCGGCCACGAGGCCCCGCGGGTCAATGCCCCAGTGACCATGAAAGCGCCGGTCCTCCGTAGCGACGAGGGCGTTGACCGCATGGGGTGAAATATCGTCGTAGCCGGACCAGGAACGGTTCTGGAAGGCGTAACGCACGAGTTCCTTGCCGTCGGCGGTATAGGCGACCGTCGCCAACTGCAGATCGGGATTGTCCAGTTGCCGGAAATCCGGCAACTCATCGGAGAGCAGTAGCGCCCAGCCCCCGATGAAGAAGGAAAAGGCAATGACGCCGCCGCCGATCACGGAAAGCAGGAACGCAGCCTGCGCCTTGTTTTCGTTCCGGAAACGGCGGCGGAAATACCCTTGCCGCTTACCGGCGGGAGATCGGGCGGGGGCCGCGCGACGTGCGGCAGGATCGCTGAAATAGCGCTCCAGTTCTTCCTTGGAGTATCGCGAATCCGACATGAACACGAAAAGAAGGACGATGCTCCTTGAATGCCGGTTTTCGACTGTTCGTTCCGCAGGGAAACGCAACTTTACGGGCGTTTATCGCTAAGAGAGGGGTATATCCAAAGGCAGGGATACCGTTATTGCACGCACGCATCGGACGATGTACCAGAATTCTTACCGACCCCTCACGCAATTTTCGATGTTTCCGCCGGTCATCAAGAATCTGCTGATTCTGAACGGGCTGGTATTTCTCGCCACGATGACTCCTGTCCTGAGTCGGGTGCTTGTGCAGTGGTTTGCCCTGTGGCCTATAGGAAATCCCGGGTTCCCAAGCGGTTTTGCGTCGTTTTTGCCGTGGCAACTGGTGACGTATTCCTTTCTGCACGGAGGCTTCACGCATCTTTTGTTCAATATGTTTGCGCTGTGGCTGTTTGGCGTGCAGATCGAAAATACATGGGGCAGCCGCCGGTTCACCATATTTTATTTCGTTTGCGTCATCGGCGCGGGGCTGATTCAACTGATCGTGGCTTCCTCCAGCGGTGCGGTGTACCCGACGGTAGGCGCATCGGGCGGGGTATTCGGTATCCTGCTTGCCTTCGGCATGATGTTTCCTAACCAGCCCATCTATATTTATTTTCTGTTCCCGATCAAGGCGAAATGGCTTGTGATCATCTACGGCGTGCTGGAATTATGGGCCGCCGTGACGGGCACCCAGGCCGGCGTCGCCAATTTTGCCCATCTTGGCGGCATGTTGTTCGGCTTCCTGCTGATACAGTACTGGAGGGGCAAACTTCCGATACGCCCCGGCCGAACGATGTATTGGTAAGCATCGGCGATGAAACGGTTTGTGCGCACAATCCTCGCTGCGGTCAATATCCCGATCGCGCTGCTCTTTCTGGCCGGGTACCTTGCGTACTATGTGCCTTTCGGCGTTTTCTGGTGGTTCGAACTCGTCGCCGTGTTCCTGCCGTACATTGCGCTGGTTCTTGCGGGGATGACGGTATTGCTTGCGCTGGCGGGGAACCGGCGCGCTCTGGTCGTCAACGGCGTGTTGCTGGCGCTTTTTCTGATCCGCGCCAATCCGCTCGACCGCTTCGATGCCGTCCCGGACATCCCGGACGATACACTGACGCTCCTTACATTCAACGCTCCCGCTATCTGGCGCAACGCCACCCCGGAGCGCCCCGCGCACATGGCTCGTCTTGTCGAGGAAAGCCGCCCGGATATTATCGGCCTGCAGGAGGCCTCTATTGCCTGGCATGACGAGGCGCCTTTTACCCGGGCCGATTCGTATGTCTCGATTTTGTTCGACTCGCTGGGGTTCTCGTCCATGCGCCCCGATAATGCTTCCTGGACGCAACAGCCCGTGCTCAGCAAGCCGTCGGTTGTGCATGTGTCCCGGCGCCGCCTGTATTCGTCGGATAATCGTACGTCGCATGTCATCAGGGCCCGGGTACGCTGGCAAGACAGGGATTTCATACTGTATAACGTGCACTTGCGTACGTTCGGAGAAAGGAAACCCTGGGAGGAAGCGCGCTCGTCCGTTTTCGATGTCGAATATATCATGCGCTATCTCAGGCAGTACCGCGCCGCATATCGGGTCCGCGCCCGGGAGATCGACGGGATCGTAGCGATGATCGAAGAGGAAACCCTGCCCGTCATTCTGTGCGGCGATCTGAACAGCACCCCGAACAACCGGGTGTACCGCACATTGTCGGGCCGGTTACGCGATGCCTTTGCAGAGGCGGGGGCGGGGTGGGGCATGACCTACCATGCGCGGTTGCCTGCGGTGCGGATCGACTACGTATTCGTGAGCGAGGAATGGGAGGTCGTCGCTGCCCGGGTGCAGGAAGCGCATCTTTCCGATCATCTACCGCTTCTGGTACGTTTGCGCCTCCGGGATTGACGGGTTTCCGGATGCTCCTTTGCGAAGCGCTGAACGAACCGGTTTTGGTCAGAGTATCCTTTACATCAACCTGTTTCGTGCAACACAAGAACATTCGGTTTCGTTACAGGAGAACACCCGTTCATCATTGTTATTGACAGCCATGGAACGATATCGGCGAGAATCACGGCCTGTGCAGGTCGGTCCCGTACAAATCGGCGGCGGCGCACCGATATCGGTGCAGTCCATGACCACCTCCAAAACCCATGATGTGGAGACGTCTCTCGATGAGATTCGCCAGCTTGCCGAGGCCGGGGCCGACATTGTGCGCGTGGCGGTGCCGCGCCCGGAGGATGCGGAAGCGCTGCCGGATATTGTGCAGGGCGCTCCTGTACCGATCGTCGCCGATATTCACTTCAATTACCAGTATGCCCTGAAGGCCATCGAATCGAAGGTGGCCAAGGTCCGCATCAATCCCGGCAACATAGGCAAGGAAGAGTGGGAGCGGGAAGTATTGCTTGCTGCGAAAGAAGCCGGTATTCCCATTCGCATCGGGGTCAACTCGGGGTCGCTGGAAAAGGATCTGTTGGACAAGTATGGCTACCCGCAGCCCGAGGCCCTTTTCGAAAGCGCTATGCGGCATGTGGAGATATGCCAGCGCCACGGGTTCGAGGACCTGGTTATTTCGGTCAAGCACTCGGACGTGTTTTTCATGATCCGGGCCTACCGCCTGCTGGCGGAGAAGACGCATTTTCCGCTGCATCTCGGAGTCACTGAATCAGGTGCTTTCGATAGCGGCTCCGTCAAGAGTTCGATAGGAATCGGGGCGCTGCTGGCTGACGGGATCGGGGACACGATCCGCGTTTCGCTGGCAACGCCCTCCGTACGGGAAGTAGAGGTGGGTCATCGCATTCTGAAGTCGCTCCGCCTGGGACGTCCGGGCGTAAACGTGATTGCCTGCCCCACATGCGGCCGTATGGAAGGCGATTTGTTTTCGATTGTGGAAAAGGTGGAGGCAGCGGTCCAGGAAGCCCGTTTCGAGAAGGATCTCAACGTCGCGCTTATGGGCTGTGCAGTGAATGGACCCGGGGAGGCTGCCGGTGCGGACTTGGGCATTTCGCTTGGGCGCGGACGGGCGCATCTTTTCAAGCGGGGCGAGGTGGTGGGTACCGTGCCGTCCGAGGATATCGTGGAAGCGGTGATGGAGGCCATCGAGTCCTGGGAGGACGATGCTGATGATGCCACCCCGTAGGTTCGGGCGCTTTCGCCCCGACGGGAATTTCCGGACCATCCCGAACGTACTCAGCATGGGGCGGGTGCTTCTGGCGATTCCTGTCGCATGGCTGATCCTGGTCGACGGTTCGCTCCGCTGGATTTTTGCGCTGCTTGTCGTCATGATTATGAGCGATTGGCTCGACGGGAGGATAGCGCGGTGGTCGGGCAGGGTATCGGATTGGGGGAAGATACTGGATCCGCTGGCCGACAAGATCGCCGGTGTGGTTATCGTGCTTGCACTGGTTTTTCGGGGAACGTTGCCGGCCTGGTTTCTAATGGTGCTGATCACGCGCGATCTGCTTATTCTGCTGGGTTCGGGAATGCTTGCACATCGGAAAGGGGTCATGAAGATGAGTGATTGGTCCGGCAAGGTGGCCGTGGGGGCTGTGACCGTTACTGTCCTTGCCGCACTGATGCGGGCCGACGATCCTGTGATGCGATTCTGTTTGTTTGCGACGACGGGGCTTTTGGCAGGCTCTTTCGCAGTGTACGGGGCCAGGTATGCCAGGCTGATGAAGCGAAGTGAGCCCCCCGGGGAGGCTGTGCCGGGCGCAACGAATAGTGTAATACGAGAAGAGCCCGGTTCAATGGATTAATTCGAATTTTCTGTCATTGTACAGGACGGCACATGGGTTTTTTTGATGGTTCCCGGGCTGGCGAAGTACCCCCTGCGGGACTTGACAAGGGGTTGGACAAAACCAGAACGGGGTTTCTTGGCAAGGTCCGCCGGATCATCCGTGGGAAAAAGACCGTGGACGAGCAGGTACTGGACGAACTGGAAGAAGTACTGGTCACCAGCGATGTAGGGGTCGGCACGACGCTCCACATCATCGACCGCATCGGAAAGCGGGTGGCCGAGGATCGCTACGTGTCGACGGAGGAACTGCACGGCCTGATCCGGAACGAGGTTGCCTCGCTGCTGCTTGACGATGCCCCGGATCGCCCCGGAGGGTTCGACGCGCCGTTACCGAACCGTCCGCACGTGATCATGGTAGTCGGCGTCAACGGAGTCGGTAAAACGACCACCATCGGGAAGATGGCGCACCGGTACAAGGACGCCGGCAAATCCGTGTTGCTCGGCGCTGCCGATACGTTCCGCGCCGCCGCGGTGGAGCAGCTCTCGATCTGGGCCGAACGCGCCGATGTGCCTATCGTTCGACAAGCGCAGGGGAGCGACCCGGCCTCGGTGGCGTATGATACGGTAGCCTCGGCCCATTCGCGGGGCGCGGACGTAGCGATTATCGACACGGCGGGACGGCTCCATACCCGCGGGGGGCTGATGGAGGAATTGGCGAAGATCCGGCGTGCGATGACCAAACGCGTTGCCGGGGCGCCCCATGAGGTGCTGCTGGTGCTCGATGCTTCCACCGGGCAGAATGCTCTGCGGCAGGCAGAGGAGTTCACCCGTAGTGTCGAGGTGACGGGGCTTGTGGTTACCAAACTGGATGGTACTGCAAAAGGAGGCATTGTGATCGGTATTTCCAATGATTTCCGGATTCCCGTCAAATACATAGGGGTGGGGGAGCATATTGAGGATTTGCGGATATTCGACCGCCGTGCGTTTGTAGACGCCCTGTTCGGGTAATGTCCCGGTCTACTGCATAGTATTAACAGGCCCTAATCTGCTCGTCAGACATTCCCATGCAGGATATGCGGATCGTTTTTATGGGTACGCCGGATTTCGCCGTGCCGTCGCTGCGACGGCTCGCCGAGGCGGGCTATGGTCCGGTCGCCGTGGTGACGGCCCCTGATAAACCCCGGGGACGAGGCCGCCGCATACACCCGACCCCTGTAAAGGAGGAAGCGCAACGGCTGGGTATCAAGACGATTTTGCAACCGGCATCTCTTCACGATCCGGCTTTTGCGAAAGCGGTGCGCCGATTGGCGCCGGACTTGATTGTGGTGGTGGCTTTTCGCATTCTTCCTCCTGACGTGTTCAGGATCGCCCGAAAGGGAGCCTTCAACTTGCATGGCTCGTTGCTTCCGAAGTACCGGGGCGCTGCGCCGATTCACCGGGCTGTCATGGCGGGTGAGACGCAGACGGGCGTGAGCACGTTCTTTCTGAGAGAAGCCGTGGATACAGGGAACGTCATCTTGCAAAGAACCATGTCGATCGGCCCGGACGAGACCACTGGAGAAGTGCATGACCGGATGATGGCGATGGGCGCCGAGGTGGTCGTGGAGACGGTGCGGTGCATCGATCGCGGGCAGGTTGAGGTGCATTCCCAGAACGACGAAGAGGCTACCCCGGCTCCACGGATTCGCAAGGAAGACGCTCGCATTGTATGGGATCGACCCGCGCATCAGGTGCACAACGGTATACGCGGACTGTCGCCGCATCCCGGCGCCTGGACCTGTGATGGCGAAAACATGGTCAAGATATACAGGACGCATATAGCAGATTCAGGCCGGGAGGGGGGGGCGCAGGGCATGCCGGGTCAAGTGACGGATGTGTCAGATCGCCTCGTAGTCGCTTGCGGCGAAGGGGCTGTAGAGTTGCTGGAACTGCAACAGGAAGGTCGCCGCCGGCTCCCGGCGATGGATTTTCTGCGGGGACATGCACTACCCGTGGGCCATTTGTTCAAATAGTGCGGGAGGACCCGTTATGTCGTCCGAGTCGATTCGCGATCGCGCCGGCGCGGTTTCCCGCCTGGCTTTCCTGACGAAGGCGCCGCAAGGGGTCCCCGAGCGCTCGTTCGAAGCTCCGTCAAGCCTCATGGAACGCGCGCGCACCATCCTTGAGGAGCATTTCGAGGTAGTGGAAGGAGCACCTGTCGGAACCGGTTTTGCACACGGGGGCATAGGCTTGCTCGCGGAGCATACGCATTACTTTAACGGGTTTGCCCTGTTTTTTTCCATCCCGTCCGGTACGGCGGTAGCGATGCGCGCCTCGACGGGCGAAGCGTCCCGTCTCGCATTTGGACGCGACGACAGAACATGGGCATACGACCCGGATCGTCCGCTTCCCGATACGGCTCCCCCGCCCGTTCGTATTGTTTTCGAAACGCTCCGCCGCCTGGCGCCCGAAAATGTGCGAGCCGATGTAGCTGTGACAAACGCGGTGCCCTTTTCGTGTGCTGATGCATACGTTGCCGCCCTCGGTGTGGCCACGGCGCGTGCATGTCGGGAAATCTTTTTACCTGCTCAGGAGAATCGTCGGATATGCGAACCGGTTCACGAAGCGGTCGAAGCGGGCCTGGGCCGCTCCTTCAGTCCCGCGTTTCTCGTGGCTGCCGAGCAAGGACGGCCCGAACAGTATTCCTTCGTGGATGCCGCTACGTTTGAATGCATGCCCCTCGAAGCCCCTCCGGAGGATGTGCTTGCGTTCGGGCTGGTAGAGACCGGAGATCGTACCTTCTTCGAAGCCGGAGCCGTTGCAAGGAAAAGAAAAATGGCGTCCGAGGCGGCGATCATTCTGCGCAGGAAGGGATTCGGCACGGTGGCGTCGCTTCGAGATCTGGAGCACCGCGATTTACCCGTGGCGACCGACTCGGTCCCCATCCGGCTGCGGCCTGCTCTGCGCTGGTTGGTGAAGGAGAACCAGCGTGTGCCGAAACTGGTAGGGGCGATACAACGTAAAGACTGGCAGTTTTTTGGAGCGCTTCTTCTCATGTCCGACGCATCTACGCGCAGGGATTGGGGAGGCACGACGGATGTGTCGGATACTGTGGTGGACGAAGTGGACGCCATGACTCTTGACGGCATGTACGGAGCGTTTTCCATGAATCGAGGACGTGCGGTAGTGATGGCGGGACAGCCTTTTGTGGTTCCCCATTGTCTGGATCGTGTGCAAGCCGGGCTCAAAAGGAAATTCGACATGGATATGCATGTCATGCTTCTGTGACGGCTTGCGCTGTTTGCATCGCATTCCTCACCTCTTTCTTCATACCTGTTCCAAGCAATCCGTTTTTTCTGTCACGTGGAAACCGTAGCAAACTTTGATATGGCCCGGGTCAGCGACCACATCCGCAAGGAAAGTGCGTTCGTGGACCAGTTATTGAACGAGGTGGGCCGGGTCGTTGTGGGACAGCGTCACATGATCGAGCGTTTACTGATTGGGCTGCTCGGCGATGGACATGTGTTGCTCGAAGGCGTACCGGGTCTTGCCAAGACCCTCACGGTCAGCTCTCTTGCCCGTGCAATCGGGACAAAATTCCAGCGCATCCAGTTCACCCCGGATTTGCTTCCCGCTGATCTGCTGGGTACGCTTGTTTACAATCAGAAAGAAGGGTCTTTTTCGATCAAAAAGGGGCCTGTCTTTGCGAATGTTATCCTGGCCGATGAGATCAACCGGTCCCCGGCCAAAGTCCAAAGCGCCCTCCTCGAAAGTATGCAGGAACGGCAGGTGACCATCGGCGAGACGACCTTTCCGCTCGGGGAGCCGTTTCTGGTACTGGCCACTCAGAATCCGATCGAGCAGGAAGGCACCTATCCTCTTCCTGAAGCGCAAGTGGATCGGTTCATGCTGAAAATTCGCGTGGAGTACCCGACCCGTGACGAAGAATTGGAAATCATGCGCCGCATGGCCCGGACCGGCGAGAAAGAAGAGGTCAGGGAAGTGGTTGGACCGGAGGATATCCTGTCGGCGCGCGCAGTGCTGAACGAACTCTACATGGACGAGCGGGTTGAGAAGTATATGGTCGATCTTGTGATGGCGTCAAGGCGTCCGGCGGAGTATCGCTTGTCGGATATCGCTCCACTGATCGAATTCGGCGCTTCTCCCCGGGCGACCATTCACCTGAACCTTGCGGCGCGCGCCCATGCTTTTCTGGAGAGCCGGGCCTATGTTACGCCGGAGGACGTTCGCATGCTGGCCCCGGACGTAATGCGACACCGTATTGCGGTATCGTACGAGGCCGAGGCAGAAGAGATGACGAGCGACGATCTGGTGCGGCAGATCCTCGAAACCGTAGAAGTGCCGTAGCCGCTTTGATCAGCGTATCCTTTATTGAATCAGGCCCGATGCTATGCCCGATACGTCGAAAGCCTTCAAGAAAGAATCTATCACCGTGGCTTTCATGGTGGAACATCTGCGGACGGCGGCGGGGATCGGTATCGAATCCGTGAACGATGTTTCCGGCGAGGACCGATTGGTGACCGAGGTCGATTTGCACCGTCCGGGGTTAGTGCTGGCCGGGTATACCGATCTGTTTACCCATCAGCGTGTACAGATTCTGGGCAACACGGAAAACCGGTTTCTGCAACATCAGCCGACAGCTGTCCGGCACAAGGCATTCGAAACACTGGTTTCCTTTCCCGTGCCCTGCATTGTGCTCACCGTAAACAATGTGCTCGACGACGAGATGGTGGATATGGCTACACAGCAGGGCGTACCCGTTTTCCGGACGCCCTTGCAGTCCATCGACTTCATGGCGGTCTTGCGGGATTTTCTGAATGATCAGTTTGCCCTGCAGCAAACGATTCACGGGTCTCTGGTGGCCGTCTACGGCATAGGTCTGCTTCTGGTCGGTAAATCCGGCATCGGCAAGAGTGAGGTGGCGCTGGACCTGGTCGAGCGAGGGCACCGGCTGGTGGCTGATGACGTGGTTATCGTCACACGCAAGGAAGAGCAAGTGCTAATGGGCGCAGGCACGGATCTTGCCCAGCATTTTATGGAGGTGCGGGGGCTTGGTCTGGTAGATATTCGCGCTATGTTCGGCATACGGGCCATTCGTTTTCGTAAGCGGGTCGAGATAGTAGTGCATATGGAATTGTGGGATACCGAAGAGGAATACACGCGTCTGGGCATGGTGAGTGACACCTTCAGCGTGCTGGATGTCGAGCTTCCCATGGTGAAGATCCCGGTCACCCCCGGCAAAAACATTACGGTGATCTGCGAAGTGATCGCCATGAATCATTTGCTTCGCAGCGCCGGTTACGACCCTGCCGAGGTGTTTGCGAAGCGTCTCGCCGACCGTATTCGCTCCAAGGGATCCGATATGCCTGCCCGGATGATCGAGTACTTCCAGCATGATTACGAGTAGCCGATTCGCTTTCCTGTATTAGGTATGGTCTGATTAAGTCCGCGAAGTTCAGAGGCTGAGAGAAGTGCGCTGACAAGGAATGACGAAGCAGTGTGGCAGGCCCCACATAATGAGGAATGGCGCGGTCAGCGTGCTTCTCGCAGCCTCCCGAAGGGCGCTTCACGCCCGCACTGCCCCGAATCCGCAGCGTTTCCCGCTAATTCCGACGATGCAATTATGATATCCTTTACGTACGAGCGCGAAGCGCTGATCGAAGCGGTTTTGATCAGACTATCCTAATAGTCGGTTCGTTTGACAATCGGGCGGAATATTCCTATCTTGTACCAACATGGGTTAAATTTTTAGCCTCCGTCTCAGGATTCGTCGTCCGTGCGGAGACATTACGTTATTCCCGGCCCGATCCCTGAGGGTCGGGCATAATGCCGCCGCAAGCCAAGGTGTACGCTCACGCAATCACGCATTTGTATGTCGAAAAAACGCTACTATTACGACCCCCAATCTTGCCGGTATGTGGAGGATAAATGGGGCGGGCTGTACAGTGGCCGGCAGCTATTGTGGGTGGCGATGCTGGCGCTTCCGATCGCCTTTCTCTTGTCATTAATCATTGACACGGTCAACGAGACCCCTCAGGAAGTAGCCCTGAAGACCGAGAAAGCAGTACTTGAGGAAGGGATTGAGGAATTCGGTGATCGGATGGATATGTACGTGCACCAGTTGGCAAGACTCGAGGAGTCGGACCGTGAGTTGTATCGCGTACTTCTCGGCGTGGAGCCGATCTCCGAAGACATCCGGCGCCTGGGCGTAGGTGGTTCCGATCCGTATGAGGAGTTCGACCGGTTGGGGTCGCCCACGGGTACGCTGCTCAAGGAAACGGCGCAAAGGCTTGACCGGATCGAAGGCCGCATCAATCTCCAGGGCGCCAGTTTGCGGGATTTGATGACGCTCGCGAACGAGCAGATGGATCGGAACGATCAGATGCCGGCGATTCTTCCGGCTTCCGGCCGGGTCGTGTCCGGATTCGGCATGAGGAAGGATCCGATCCACGGAGCCCCCAGAATGCATTACGGGATCGATATTTCCGTACCACAGGGCTCCCCGGTGGTTGCTTCCGCGGCAGGTCGGATCCTCAAAAGAGGATACAACGCCAGTTATGGCCACCATGTGATTATTTCGCATCCTGCATCGGAAACCGAGACGTTGTATGCGCACCTTTCGGAGATCGACGATACCATATGGCGCGGACGTGCAATCGAGCGTGGCGAACGTATTGGTCTCAGTGGCAACACGGGACGTTCGGTGGGTCCCCATGTACATTTCGAGGTGCGGGACGCCAGAGGAATAGCAAAAAATCCGATTTCCTTCATGTCCCCATCCATGACGCCGGCGGAGTACGAAAAATTGAAGCAGGATTCGGAGCGGGAGACCAGGGCGCTTGATTATTGAGCGTGGAGCGTGTTGCGGAGCTGCTTTGCGGCTGATTGGTAGTAATAAGCGGTATATTTTCTATATATCTTGAGAGTGATATCATTTATTTACTTGCTTTTATCCTTTCGGAAAATTATAGTGCCTGCACAATGTGCAAGATCGGCCGCCTGATCCCCACCGGTTGCCTGGTCGGCCCCCTCAAAAAATTCTCACCCGATGTACTGGAGTCTCGAATTGGCATCTTATCTTGAAGATGCGCCCTGGCCTGCAACGAAAGGCGAACTCATCGACTATGCGGAGCGTACGGGAGCTCCGCGTGAGGTTATAGAAAATCTCGAAGAGATGGAGGATGATGGCGAGCCGTACGAAAGCATTGAGGAAGTCTGGCCTGATTATCCCACGGCTGACGACGACTTTTACTTCGAAGAAGAGTGACCCGTCGCCTTGCGGGCGATCCCATCGTGTTTTTCTTCGGATGCTCTGGCTTGCTGTCGTTCTGGCCCTTGCCGGTGCGGCGGACGCTCAGGACGCTGAGGGGGACACTTCTTCCGCTGCAAGGCCTGGAGAGACATATACCGATACCCTCATCGTACGCCGTGTTGCCTTTGAGGGCAACGAATTCTTTGGCGAGGCGGCGTTGGCCCGCAGGGTCCGCACGAAACCGAATCGCCGGTTTGCCAAACTTCCCGGAGTGACCTGGTGGCTGTGGATGTACCGCCTTGGGAACTCCGGAATACTCGGAGAACGATTGAGCAATTCGCTGATGGCCGGCGGCGAGCCTCCCGCCACACTCGACATGGATGTGCTCCAGGCGGACCTGGATCGTCTGCGTCTTTTGTATCGCCAGGAAGGGTTCTTCGAGGCCGAGGTGGCTGCCCGCATAGATACGATCGCGGCAGGCAGGGCCGCCGTCATTTTTCAAGTGACGCCCGGGTTGCCCACCTATATCCGGAATGTGCAGTACGATGGGGTCGATCACCTGACACCCGATCAACATGTGCGGCTGGCGCAGGATGCCGTACTGCGCGTCGAACCCATCGATCCGGAGCATCCCCTGTATCTCCGTGCACGCCGGCAGCGGTACTCCGAAACGATGTTGCATAGCGAAGTGCGGCGGATACTGACTTTTTTGCGGGACGAAGGATATCCCGCCGTCACCCGCGATTCTATTCGTGCTGTGGTTACTCCCTCGGACAGTTTTGATGTGTGCTTCGAGATCGGAACCGGTCCGCGTTATCGCTTCGGAGACATTTCGTTCGAGATAGCGGGGCCCGAACCGAAAGTAGCGGAGCGGTCCGAGACCCTTTTGCTGGAGACCTCTTCGGATACCGTGGCCGGCGGTACGGCATCTTTCCGGTTTCGGAACGAGAAGAAATTGTCGTCGGGCTTGCTTGTTCGTACGCTTCGATTTACGCCAGGGGACTGGTACTCGCAATCGAAGGTGCTTGCTACCCGTCGGCGCCTCGAAGGCACCGGCGTGTTTCTTTTTACGGACATCGTTCCGCAGCCATCGACCGGTCCATTCACAGGCGCCGTTCCGACTTTGTCGCATCGCGTCGATCTTCGTACTCGCGACCGGCATCAGATCGGTTTCGAACCGTCCGTGTTTCAACGTGTGGATCCGTTCAACAACTCGGACAAGGAATTGGCTACGGGCGTGGCCCTCACATACGAGAACGCCAATCTGCTGGGTCGGGGGGAGGCGTTCCGCGTACGAACATCCGGCTCCATATCGACCGCTTTCGACGATTTCAGCACGTTAAACGCGGCGCAGGCGGAGGTCGCGACGTCACTCACGATGCCGTATCTCATGCGTCCGTTTCGTGGGATCGACGCTTCGCTTTCCCTGTATGATGTCCGAACCCGCCTGACGCTCAGCCTGCTCACGGCCCGGCGCGACGATTTCGGTTTCATCATCCGCGCGCGCGGCAATGCCCGGTACCGACTCGAGTTGCGTCATAATGCGACCCTGACCTCGTTGCTGGACGTGGTGGACGTGAGTCTGAGCAACCCCGATACGTTGCGGAATTTCCAGGACGATATTCTGAATGACCTGCTCGATCCGGTTTCTGACCCGGTTCAACGGGCCCAGATTCTTGAGGATTACACGGTGCCGCAAATCAATACGGCGATCCGGTATATGTTGCGTTCGACCAATGTGAATCCGCTCCGGCGCGACCGGGGACATAGCATCGAAGTATCGGCGGAACTGGGCAATAATGTACCTTACTTGCTGGATCGTTTCGCCTATTCTCCCGGTACGGTGGAAGGATATCTTCCCGGTCTTTCCCGCTTTTCTTCCGAGGGCGGATCCAATCGGCTTCTGTACCGGCGATATGTGCGTTTCAGCAGCGATTTTCGCTTGTATCATGCAGTGAATTCTTCTTCCGTCGTTGCGCTGAAGTTCATAGGTGGCATTGCGCACCCCCTGGGCAGTACGGGGCTGGTGCCGTTCGGTCAGCGGTTTTATATCGGCGGCGCCACAAGCGTGCGGGGCTGGGACTGGCGAGAACTGGGCCCTGGCGGCGCCCAATTCCAGTCTGTACAGGATTCCGGCGAAGGCACGAACATTCTCGGTGGAGACATCAAACTGGAAGCAGGCGTGGAGGCGCGGAGAATTCTTTTTCACTCCTTGCTTAGCACTGACTGGATCGGCGTAATCTTTGTAGATGCCGGCAACGTGTGGTTCGGCCCGCGCAATCCCGGTTTCGGAAAGGATGTATCCGGGAAACTGGACGGGCGCTTCCACTTCGATTCGTTCCATCGCCAGATAGGCGTTGGATCCGGGATAGGCCTCCGGCTGGATTGGAAGTATCTCATCGGGCGAGTCGAGGTTGCTGTGAAGATTTACGATCCTCGTCGTCCCGGCGTCGGAGCGTTTCCTGATGGCTTTTCAGACATCCAGTGGCATTTCGGCCTGGGGCATGCTTTTTAATCATCCGGTCCACCTCGTTTTGCTTTTAATTATGTCTGCTCTGTCTCATCCCTGTTCGAAAACGTCATGGCCCGCATGGGGTATGACGGATCCTTTCGTTCAAACCGGGTAATGCACCTGACTGCCACATGGCCGGCGCATTGCAGAAGCTGCAGAAAAAAACAGTGAGATAACCGTATCGTAGAGCGCGGAGCACATATCGAACTATCCATCGATAAATTCGCCGACGGAGGGAGGTCTCTTGCCCGCGTGGACGGGTTTGTGATTTTCGTCCCCTGGGCTGTACCGGGAGATCGCGTACGCGCCCGCGTGTACAAAAAGAAAAAGGGATATGCAGAGGCGGCGATCGAGGAGATGCTGGAATCGAGTGCGTTGCGCGTTGCGTCGCCGTGCCGCTATTTCGGGACATGCGGCGGATGCCGCTGGCAGCATGTGCAATACCAGGCGCAGCTCGACGCCAAGACCGAGAGCGTGCGCGATGCCCTGATACGTGTCGGTCAGTTTGCGGAGGTTACGGTGTTGCCGACCATCGGGTCGGAGAAGCGTTATTTCTATCGCAACAAGATGGAGTTCTCGTTCAGCGCGAACCGCTGGCTGACGCGGGAAGAAATCGATTCGGGTAGTGTTTTCGACACGAATTTTGCCCTGGGCCTGCATGTCCCCGGGCATTTTGACAAGGTGCTCGACCTGCGCGAATGCCATCTGCCATCGACGGCAAGCTATGAGATGGTGAATCGGATCCGCGATTTCGTCCGGGAGAAGGACTGGTCCCCCTGGAACATACGCAAGCATACCGGTTTTCTGCGGCATTTGGTGATCCGGACGGGCGAACGCACCGGGGAGATCATGGTCAACCTGGTGACGAACGGATTCGATGCCGAGCGGATGGCCGCGATGGCAACTTTTCTCCGACAGGATTTCCCTGAGGTGACCACATTCGTCAATACGATCCACACGGGGAAAGCGCAAACGGCTTTTGGAGAACGGGTCGAGACCCTGTTCGGCTCCGGCGTCATTCATGACCGGATCGGGAGTCATACTTTCGAGATTGCTTCCAATTCCTTTTTCCAGACGAATACCGCCCAGGCGGAGCGGTTGTACGATACGGTGCGCGCTTTTGCCGAATTGCAACCGGAGGACAGGGTTTACGACTTGTATTGCGGGGCGGGGACTATTTCCATCTTTTTGGCGGACGCTGTACGCCGTGTGACGGGTGTTGAACTCATAGAAGAAGCGGTCCGTAATGCCCGCGCCAATGCCGAAGCCAACGGGGTGGAAAACTGTACATTTGTGCAGGGCGATATGCCGGAGGTGTTCGGGCCCGGTTTCGCGGAGCGCTACGGAACGGCGGACGTGCTTATCGTGGATCCGCCGCGCGCCGGTCTGCACCCGAAGGTGGTCGAGTGCATAGGCGAGTTGGGGCCCGAACGCTTCGTCTATGTGAGTTGCAATCCGAGAACGCAGGCACGCGATCTCGGCATGCTCCGGGAGGCATACCGTATCGAAGCGGTACAGCCCGTCGATCTGTTTCCGCACACGCCCCACATCGAAAACGTGGTCAAGTTGCGCCGGAAAACCTAGGGCCTGTTCACACTATACAGCGGCGCTCTGCGGAGCCTGTTTTTCTGCCAGGCCAGGCGCCGCGAGCGCAATGTGGCCCAGCCACATAAGCGAGCGGCAACGCCGCATGGCAGGAAAATAGGCCCCGCCCTTCGGGTTCCGCCGGTCACGGCGCCACTCTTCGTTGCTCGTCGCTCATTTGGAACCACCAAACTTCACTCCTCGCGCCTTGATTGACGCCGTGCCTGACGGAACAGAGCATTGCTGTATAGTGTGAACAGGCCCTAATCCCATTCCATGATCGTACGGAGATATTTGTCCTGCTCACTATGAAGAAAGCATTCGTTACCGGGGGAACGGGTTTCATAGGGAGCCATCTCGTCGAGGGATTGCTGTGCCGGGGGGTAGACGAAGTACGCTGTCTTGTCCGAACCCGGCGTAAATGGCTGGAGGGGCTCCCGATTCAGGAAGTGCGGGGCGATTTGTTCGATGAGACGCTTATCGCCGAGGCTGTGCGCGGTGTGGATTACGTGTATCATAATGCCGGGGTCACGCGTGCTCGCGACGATGATGCTTTCCGTCAGGGGAATGTCGAGACGACCCTTCGCTTGATGGAGGTGCTCGCTCGCGTGAATCCGGGAGTGCACCGCGTGGTGGTTACCAGCACCCTTGCTGTCATCGGGCGGTGCGCTGACCGCGTAGCTACCGAGGAAAGCGCCCTGCAGCCCTTGACCCGGTACGGCGCCAGCAAGGCCCGCATGGAGGAGGCGTTATCTGTCTGGCAAGACCGCCTGCCTGTAACGATCGTGCGTCCCCCTACCGTATATGGGCCGCGAGAAGCCGACCTGTTCGCGCTTTTTCGAATGGCGAGCAAGGGGATATATCCGGTGGCCGGGAATACCCGTGAACCGACGATGAGTCTGGTTCACGTCGCCGATCTGGTGCAGGGCATGATGGCTGCGGCGGAGACGCCGGCCGCTGTGGGGGAAACGTTTTTTCTCGGTGGCGGGGAGTTCTATTCGTGGCGCGATCTCAAGGAGGCGACTATGGCGGCGTTGGGTCGAAGGGCTATGACCGTATCTGTACCTCCCCCGCTCGTCAGTATACTGGGAGCGGCCGTGGAAGAGGTGTCCCGGCTGGGCGGGATATTACCGCCCTTCCACCGGGAAAAGGCTCGCGAAATCAGGCATGCCTGCAAGATGTGCTCCATCGACAAGGCGCGGCGGCTTCTCGATTACAGCCCCGCCGTCTCGTTGAAACAAGGGGTTGCGGACGCCATTGCGTGGTATCGCGCGCAGGAATGGTTGTGAGGCGGCGCCTTCCGCGAGGCAGAGGAGATACCGGACCTCACGCCGGCCATGAGAGGAATATTCCCGGATACCGCCGGGAGAACCGATTCAAGGTGGTATCGTTGACGGTACGAAAGGCCGTCTTCATGCTAATTTTGCAATTGTCAAAACCATGAGTGCGCTCGGATTCAATACAGGGTACATCGAGAATCTCTATCACCAGTATCTTGAAGACCCGGAAAGCGTAGCCGAGGCCTGGCGGGAATTCTTTGCCGACTACACGCCCGACGAGCCGTTTCGCGCAGTCGCGCAGGCGCGGCAGGTTACAGCGCCTCTTCCTGACGAGGTGGTCGTCGAGCCGGCTCCTGAGCAGGGGGACGGAGCTGCGCCCGAGCCGGAAGCGCCGCCGTCTCCCAAGCCCAAGCCGGACAAGGATGTTATCCGGGGGCCGCAGGCAAAGATCGTCGAAAACATGGAGGCGAGCCTTGGTGTGCCCACGGCTACCTCCATGCGGACCATTCCGGTCAAGTTGATGATCGAGAACCGCATACTTATCAATGCTTACCAGCAGCACCAGGGTGGGGAAAAAGTTTCGTTCACCCACCTGATCATGTGGGCGCTTGTCAAGGCGCTTGCCCGGTTCCCCAACATGAATACGACCTTTTTGCGCGAAGACGGGGTTTCCCGGCACGTTCTTCCGGAGCAGGTCAATCTCGGGATCGCCATCGATATCGAACGGAGAGGCCGGCGTACGTTGCTCGTGCCCAATATCAAGGGAGCGGAACGCATGAGTTTTCCCCAGTTGATGGGCATATACAACGATATTGTTCGACGAGCAAGGAACGGCAAACTCACGGTCGCGGATTTCGAAGGCACGACGGCCACGCTTACCAATCCGGGCATGATCGGCACCAATATGAGCGTTGCGCGCCTTATGCCCGGTCAGGGTGTGATTATCGGAGCCGGCGCCATAGGGTATCCCCCGGAATACCATTCCTATCCGCCCGAGGCGGTGAGCAAAGCGGGGATTTCGCCGGTGATGAACATTACCTCGACGTATGACCATCGTATTATCCAGGGGGCCGAAAGCGGATCGTTTCTGCTCTATCTCGCGGATACCCTGCTCGGCAAGCACGGATTTTATCAGCAGATTTTCGAACAACTGAACATACCGTATCAACCGTACGAACTCTCGACGGATACAACCCCGCAGATTGGCGGGGGAGAGCCCGGGGATCGGGTCGATATGGTGCATAAACAAGGACGTGTCCTGCAATTCATCCGGGAGCATCGGGTGCGCGGGCACTTGCAGGCGGACATCAATCCGCTGGGCTATAACTGGATGTATCATCCCGAGTTGGATCCTTTCTGGTACGAGTTGACGATCTGGGATCTGGACCGGGAATTTCTGACAGGAGGCGTGGGCGGCCGGGATGTGCTGCCGCTTCGCGATATCGTGGACATTGTGCGTACTACCTATTGCCGCAAGATCGGCATCGAGTATATGCACATATCGAGCCCTACCGAAAAACG
The DNA here is from genome assembly GCA_965117025.1 of Rhodothermales bacterium. Classification (GTDB taxonomy): domain Bacteria; phylum Bacteroidota; class Rhodothermia; order Rhodothermales; family VXPQ01; genus VXPQ01. The sequence goes on along the minus strand of OZ220746.1, from coordinate 1,421,888 downwards.
GTGGCTGCAGGATCGGCTTGAGCCGACGGGGCGCGAGGAGCCGGTAAGCCCTGCGGCCAAGCGCCGCGTTCTTCAGAAACTGAATGCGGCGGAAGCGTTTGAGCGGTTTCTGCACACGAAATACATAGGGCACAAGCGGTTCTCGCTCGAGGGCGCCGAGTCGGTGATTCCAATGATCGACGCCATGTTGTCGGAGGCGGCGGAGCATGATATTCAGGAGGTGGTCATCGGCATGGCGCACCGGGGCCGCCTGAACATTCTTGCAAATATTCTCAACAAGCCGTACGAGGCGATCTTCTCCGAATTCGAGGGAAACATCGACCCCAATACGACCCAGGGTTCGGGCGACGTCAAGTACCATGTGGGCGCTCATGGCGAGCATACCGCGCCTGGAGGCGCCACCGTAAAACTCCTGCTGGCTTCCAATCCGAGCCATCTTGAGGCGGTCAACCCGATCGTCGAAGGGATGGTGCGCGCCCGGCAGGACCTTCTGCAATACGGCGAGCAGGCTTTGATCGAAGCGGAAGCCCGGGATGCGGTGATCCCGCTCCTGATTCACGGCGATGCGGCTTTCGCCGGACAAGGCGTTGTCACCGAAACGCTCAATTTGAGTCAGCTTGCCGGGTACAAGACCGGCGGGACCATTCATATTGTGATCAACAACCAGATCGGATTCACGACCTCGCCTTCGGATGCGCGCAGTTCGACGTATGCGACGGATGCGGCCCGAACGATCCAGGCGCCGATTTTTCATGTGAACGGAGACGATCCGGAGGCCTGCGTACGGGTGGTGCAGCTTGCACTCGAATACCGAAACGCCTTCAACAAGGATGTGGTCATCGATATGTTGTGCTATCGTGTACGCGGGCATAACGAGGGGGATGAGCCGACCTACACCCAGCCATTGCTCTACCGGCGGATCGAGGAGAAACGCTCTCCGCGCAAGTTGTATACGGAACGCCTCCTGCGCCGGGGGGAAATGAATCCCGAAGAAGCGGAAGAGATTCTGCGTGACTATCGGGACCGGTTGCAGGAAGCCTTCGACCAGACGACGTCGATGGATGCCGAACGGGCGAAGAATCTTGCCGCCGCGTTAGCGGCGCCCGCGCCTCTGTCGCTCGAGGAGCCGGACACGGCTGCGCCGGAGGAAAATCTGCATGCAGTGGCCTACACCATGGCCGATTTTCCGGACAATGTAAAGGTGCACAAGAAGCTGACCCGCCAGTTTCAGCGGAACAAGGCCCTGTACCTTGAGCAGGAGCAGGTTGGATGGGCCTATGCCGAAGCGCTGGCCTTCGGGTCCCTGCTTCTGGAGGGGACTACGGTACGGCTGAGCGGGCAGGATTCACGGCGCGCCACGTTCAGTCAGCGCCATGCGGTGCTCTATGACCAGAAGACGGGGCGGGAGTATATCCCGTTGAATAACATCCGCGAGGGGCAGGCGCATCTTCACATTTACGATTCGCTACTCTCCGAATATGCGGTGCTTGGTTTCGAATACGGTTATTCCGTGGCCGATCCTTCCGCGCTTGTTATCTGGGAAGCGCAGTTCGGGGATTTCGCCAACGGCGCACAGATCGTGTTTGACCAGTTCCTGGTCGCGGCCGAAGCGAAATGGGCGCAGCAAAGCAGTCTTGTAGCGCTGCTTCCGCACGGGTGGGAAGGACAGGGTCCGGAGCACTCGTCCGCTCGCCTTGAACGCTTTTTGCAGATGTGCGCCGAGGAGAACATGATCGTATGTAACCTTACGACGCCGGCCAATTATTTCCATGCATTGCGCCGGCAGGTGCGCTTGTCCGATCGCAAACCGCTGATCGTGATGGCTCCGAAGAGTCTGTTACGTCATCCTCTTTTCGTTTCCTCGGCTTCGGAACTCACCAACGGGGGATTTCGGAAAGTTATTCCGTCCGATGCCGATCCGAAAGCCGTGCGACGGCATGTACTGTGCACCGGCAAGGTGTATTATGATCTGGTGCAGGCGCTTCAGAAAAGGGAGGATACCTCGATTGCGATTACCCGGATCGAGCAGCACTACCCGTTTCCCGAGGAAGAGGTTCTGGACGAACTGGTGCGTTACGGGGATGCCACCGAGGTATGCTGGGTGCAGGAAGAACCCGCCAACATGGGGGCATGGACCTACATGCAGAGCCGGCTCGATGCGTTGCTCGACAAGGTAAGCCGCGTTGGACATGGGCGAACGGCCTACGTAGGGCGTCCGGGCAGTGCGAGCCCGGCAACGGGCAGTGCGGAAATGCACAAAGCCGAAACCGAGAACATCCTCAGCACCGTGCTGGGGAGGGCCCGCCTGCCTGCCTATGAACCGTTTCGGTGAGGGATTGTGACCCGGGCGACGGGTGGGCTCAGTGCCTTCTGGAATGTTTTCTGGACATGCGATGCGATTTCTCGCGGGCAATTCGCCGTTCTTCGGAGGGCTTCGTGAAGGCCATATTCGCACGATAGATGCGAAGAATGCGGCTCCGATTCACGGCGCGTTTGAAACGGCGCAGGGCGCGATCGATGGATTCGCTGTCTCGAACCTTGACTCCTACGGACAAAATTATTCTCCTTTCGATACCGGATATACAAGTGAACGGGCTGGCCGGATGATCGGCCGGCTCCGCGGGACGGGTTAACCGTTTTTTCAGGTAATTTCCTAAAACCATTGTTTTCCGAAGATTGTTCCTTTGTTATGACCCTTCTGCTTTCCACAAGGAACCCGGGTAAAATCGCCGAGATACGCTTGCTATTGTCGGACCTGCCGATTGCGCTGTGTTCCGTTTCGGAGATGGATGGGGCGCCGTTCGTTGAAGAGGATGCCGACACGCTGGAGGGCAACGCCCGCAAGAAGGCCGAAACGCTTCATGTCTTCGGAGGTCTTCCTGCTCTGGCTGACGATACAGGTCTGGAAGTGGATGCACTCGGCGGCTTGCCCGGCGTGCAGTCGGCCCGATTTGCAGGATTGCCGGCCGACGATGCGGCGAACCGCCGGAAATTGCTCGCCGATCTGCAAGCCGTTAAAAATCGATCTGCCCGTTTTCGCACGGTGATTGCGCTGGCGGACGAAACAGGCACCCGCTTTTTTGAAGGCGTTTGCCGGGGTACGATCATTGATGAAGAGCGGGGGAGCAAGGGCTTTGGGTATGACAGGATTTTTGTGCCGGAAGGCGGCAACCGTACGTTTGCGGAGCTGGATGCGGAGGAAAAGAATGCCATAAGCCACCGGGGAGCGGCGCTCCGGCAGTTTGCAGCGTATCTCCACGATCAGGCAGGTTGAAGGCCAGGAATACTCTGATATGGTTGCATTGATTCAACGGGTACGGGAGGCATCGGTACAGGTCGACGGCGAAGAGGTCGGGCGCATAGGTTCCGGTATGCTGATCCTTTTCGGCGCCCATCGCACGGATACGGAAGCAGAACTGAATTGGCTGGCTGGCAAGTGCGCCCGCCTGCGCATCTTTTCCGACGAAGCAGGCAAGATGAATCGCTCGATCGCCGAAACCGGCGGGGAGGTGCTTGTCGTGTCACAATTCACGTTGTACGGGGATGTGCGCCGGGGCAACCGGCCTTCCTTCGTGGATGCAGCGGCTCCCGAACAGGCCGAAGCGCTGTATGAAGCATTCGTGGAACGCCTGACTGCCCAACTCGACGCTCCCGTTCGGACCGGCGTATTCGGCGCCATGATGGATGTGCATCTTGTGAACGATGGTCCGGTGACGCTTTGGGTAGAACGCCGCCATGGCGCATAACCTGCTTGCCGGTCAGCCCACGTATCCCTATGTTCCTGTTTTCGCAGGGCTTGTCGTGTTCTTCCGGACCGCTTCTTTCCGCCATCATGCCAGACGATGCTCCTTCCCTGACCCATCTGAATCCCGAAGGCGGCGTACGCATGGTGGATGTGGGGTCAAAACCCGGTTCTGTCCGCACGGCGACCGCTGCAGGGCGTGTCCACCTCGGCAAGGAAGCCTTCCGCGCCGTGGGGGAAGGAACCGTAACCAAGGGAGATGTGCTCTGCACGGCCCAGGTGGCCGGCATACAGGCGGCCAAGCGGACCCCCGGCCTTATCCCGCTATGTCATAATGTGGCGCTGGCGGGTGTCGAGGTGACTTTTGATTTCTGCGAGGAGGATTTTTCGATAGAAGTGCAGGCTTGCACAATGGCTGTCGGCCAGACAGGCGTCGAGATGGAGGCCCTGACCGCCGTTTCTGTGGCGTGTCTTACCGTATACGACATGTGCAAGGCCATTTCGAAGGACATCCTCATCACGGATATCCGGTTGCTGGCCAAGGCCGGTGGCGCAAGCGGCGCGTATAAACGTTCTCCGAAAGCGACAAACACGGCGTAACCATCGGGCGGTTTCGTCGTATATTCCTTCACGGCTCTATTCTGCCTGCATTTTTCACGAGATTCCACACCTCGCATGGAAGGCCTTTTCACCACGGTCGGCTTGCTGATTATCGCGCTGATCGTTCTTTTTATCGTTTTTATCCTGTACTTCGTGCCGGTTGGGCTATGGGTAACCGCCTATTTCTCGGGGGTCCGGCTGAAGTTGTTCCGCGATCTGGTCGGGATGCGGTTGCGCAAGGTGCCGCCCTATACGATCGTCAAGCCGCTCATTACGGCGCACAAGGCGGGGATCTATGTGGATACGCCGCAACTCGAGGCACATTACCTGGCCCAGGGAAATGTGCAAAAGGTGGTGAATGCGTTGATCTCGGCGGACAAGGCCAGCATAGATCTTTCCTTTGAACGCGCGACGGCTATAGATCTTGCAGGCCGGGACGTATTCGAAGCCGTGCAGGTATCCGTCAATCCGAAGGTTATCGAGACGCCTGCGGTGTCCGCAGTGGCCAAGGATGGCATTCAGGTACGCGCCATTGCCCGCGTAACGGTTCGGGCCAATATCGAGCGTCTTGTGGGCGGCGCCGGCGAGGAAACCATCATTGCGCGTGTCGGAGAAGGCATCGTGTCCACGATCGGCTCCTCCGAAACGCACGCCCTTGTGCTGGAAAATCCCGATTCGATTTCCAAAGTGGTGCTGTCCAAGGGGCTCGATTCAGGCACGGCATTCGAGATTCTTTCCATTGATATTGCGGATGTCGATGTGGGTGAGAATATCGGGGCCAAGTTGCAGACGGATCAGGCGGAAGCCGATCTGCAAGTGGCAAGGGCGAAAGCCGAAGAACGGCGCGCCTCGGCGGTGGCCCGGGAGCAGGAGATGCGCGCAGCCGTTCAGGAGCAGCGAGCCAAAGTGGTTTCCGCCGAAGCGGAGGTTCCCAAGGCCCTGGCTGATGCGCTGCGCAACGGCAATATCGGCGCCATGGATTTTTACACGCTGCGTAATGTCGAGGCGGACACGCGTATGAGGGATTCCATCGGGCGCGAAAGGGTTGACGACAAGCAGAAATAACTGCGCCGGACCATAACCCTTGCCCGGATAGCACACGATGATCACCCGTATTGTGGCTTTTTGCTCGCTGGGTGCGCTGAACGTCACGCAGGAGTTGGCCGGGGCAATTCTCCGGGATATAGAGGGGGCGGACCCTGATGTGGTGGCGGAGGAGACGTTGTGTCTCGTGGCCGTCGTTACGTTGCGGGCGGCGCAGGCCGGTCTCCGGGATGCGCCGGATGCAGTTGCTGCCGCAGAGCCCGTGCTGGCGGCATTGCCGTACACCTACCGGCGTTATCTCACAGGGCTCGATATGCTCGATCGCAACGATCCGTCGTTGGCTGAGCCAGCCTCGATCGAGGCGGTGGACCGCCGGTTGCGGCGCAAGCAGCGATTTTACGAAGGACAATTCCCCGAAGCGACGTTTCCCGGAGACGAGATGCTCACAAACGGAATGGAACTCTGGATGGGGCGTATCAGCCCTCCGAAATTGCCCGAAACCCCGTCCGTAAGGCTACGCAAGATGGGCCTTGCAGGACTATTGGGGGCGCATCTCCGTGTCACAGGGGCATACTGCCGGAGTGCCGCGGCGTCGGAGAAGGACAGAGCTGACGGCGCAGCAGGGAACGCGTAGCCTGTCGCGCCTTGCCGTTTCCCCCTGATTTCAACGCTGGAATGTGACCGTACGTTGCGGGCGTGACGTGCTGAGCGAAGCAGTTTTGATCAGCGTATCCTTACCCGTCGAGTTTCGTGAGGCGGACCAACTCGATCCGGTTGACCTCGGCTTTCAGGATGTCGAACCGGTATCCGTCGAACGCGAAGTGTTCGTGCTGTGTGGGAATGGAGCCGATCCGGTCCAGCAAATAGCCTGCAAGGGTTTCATAATCTCCTTCGGGCAGCACGATCCCGAACCGGTCGCACAACTCGTCGATTTCCGCGCGCCCCGCAGCGATGTACCTGTGCTCTCCAATTTGCCGGAGCACTTCTTTTTCGATGTCGAACTCGTCCTGTATGTCTCCGAAAAGTTCTTCCAGCAAGTCCTCGCGCGTCACCAGGCCGGCCGTTCCGCCGTATTCGTCGATCACAATGGCCACCGACGTATTGGTTTCGAGGAACTCGCGCAGCAGGTCTTTCGATCGCTTGGCCTCCGGTACGAATTGCGCCGGGCGCATGATTTCCTCCATGGTTTTCGGACCGTGAAACAGGTCGTACGCAAAGACCATCCCCACGATATGGTCGATGTTCTTCTGGTAAACAGGCAGCTTTGAATGTCCTGTTTCAAGGAACCGGTGAAGCAATTCATCGACGGGAGTATGCTCTTCGACGGCCTCTATTTCCGTACGCGGCGCCATCGATTCCTTCACGCGGAGGGCGTTCATTGCAAAAACATTCGAGAGCATCTCGGTTTCTTCTTCATCCAGATCGAGTTCGCCGCTTTCGCGGCTTTCCTGGATGATGGCCTCGAAGTCGCGACGCATGAACCCGACGAACGAGTCTGTCTCTATGCGAAACAGGCGCATCACGAATGTGGCCGCTCCGGCTGCCGTTTTTACGAGGGGCAGCAGCAGGTAATAGGATATGCGCAGAGGAACTGCGAGCAGGAAAACCGCCCGGTTTGCCGTCTCGCGCATGACGGATTTAGGCAGAATCTCTCCGAATACCAGCACGAGCACGCTGGCTGCCAGCGTTTGCGTGATAAGTACGGCCAACTCGATTCCCGAACTGCCCAGATCTGCCGCGGTCCAGAGGCGATGCAGCGGAGGGTCCAGGTAAAACGCCATGAGCGTGGAAAAGACGACGAGCGCGATGTTATTGCCGACCAGCGTAGTCGTCAGGAACGCGGACGGGTCTTGCATGAAGTCGCGTACGATGCGTCCCACAAGTCCCCGCCGCCGGGAGAGCACTTCCACACGCAACCGGTTCGCGACCACAAAAGCGATCTCGGAGCCCGAGAAAAACGCGCTCAGAACGAGCATCAGAAGAATGATCGCGAACGGCATTCGCGTCAGTTGCGTGTGCGCGAGCTGTCGGAATGGAGGAGGGGCCCGGATTCCTGGCCTTGTTCCTCTCGTTCCGGCTCGTAGCTGTCCATATCATCGAGGATAGATGTCGCCGGGGCGAAGACCTCTTCGATTTCCGAGATGGCAGCCTCTGTTTCTCCCACCTCCTCCAGAAGTGTGTCGAGCTGGAACGTGATTTCTTCCGGGTTGCGGAGCGTCAGGGATTGCTCGTGAATATATTTGACGACATCCTCGATGGTCTCGATTTGCGCTTCGAGAATTTCAAGATGTTCGGCGCCTTTCTCGAAACGCTGCAGGCGTTGTTCGAGAATATGGAGCCGCCGCTTCTTGATGGACCGCACCTTCTCGGAATCGTCCTCCATGTCTGTGCGAAGGTGCGCGATGGACCGGATCACTTCCTGTTCTCTGCCGCTGTGTGTCGAAAGTTCGTATCGCTGTTTTTGATACAGCATATTCAGGTAAGAGGTCAGCAGGCCATCGATTTTCCGGAGATGACTATCCAGCAAGCCCTGGGTAGCATAACTCAGCTTTCGGTAATTATTGGAAATCTCTTTTTCAAGTTTTCGAAGACGTGCATACCGGCGCTGGCTCGATTTGCTCAGCAGGCGAAAAATCTCTTTTTCGGAAGGGGGTTTGGCATGCTCGGCGGCTCGCCGCGATCGGACGCTTCGGCGAAATCGCTTGTTACGCGGCACGATGCCCAGATACATGAGTTCGATGGCGGAGCCCATGATCAGCACGCCATTGAGTAACAATTCCGAGCCGCTCACGAAAAACGCGGTGAGCATGGATGCAATCAGGAACCCGAGATTGAACGGATTCAGAAAGGCCTCTTTCGTGTAATTGATTTCCGAATGGTTCACGGCGCCAGGGTTGATCTCCGCCGGGCAGTATTCGAGAGGGATATATCGGTGTGCTCCGGCGAGTTTTTTTGCGGCCTGTGGTCTTCTCTACGTAGTGCCGGTACGCTGTTTCCCGATCGTTTTTGCCGTTTCAGGCGCTTCCTCTTCGGGTGTCTCCAGGTCGCTGTCAGCGGCTGATTCCTCTGCAGGCGCTCCCGTCATGCCCATTTCCGCCTTGAATTGCTTGACGATCTCGGCTGCGCGGATTTCTTCTGCATCCTCCTCGATCCGGAGTGCATCCTGATCCACGGAATCCAGCGCGATTTCCAGCCGGGCTTCACTGTGGGCCGTTTGTTCCTGCAGGCGCTGGATCATTTCGTCATGGGTCTGGTCGATGCCCGTAACCTCGAACTGCTCCAGTGTGTCGGCGATCTTCGTTTGCCATTGCGCCCGTTCGTGATCACGCAGCGCATTCTTCGCTTCCTGAATCTTGCGATCCTTTTCCCGCATGAAGGTTTTTTTGACCTGGAGCGCCTTGTCGTAGGCAGCCGAGGCATGCTTGAGCTGTTCTTTCGTACTGGCCAGGGATTCTCTGGCTTTTTCGAGTTGCATCGCATAGCGCTGTGCGATGTCGTCGCGTTCCGCCTGAATACCGGCTTTCACCTTGGCGATCAGATCAGCGACCTCTTTTTCCGCCCGTTGCAGGTGCTTCTGCAGCATGATTACATTTGCCTTCACGCTGGCAATGTTTTCGTTCATTTTCGGCACCTGATCGTTCAGTTCCCGGATATTCTGCTCCAGGATGAGGCGAGGATCCTCCAGGGCCGAAACGAACCCTCCAAAGAGCGATTTGATGAAGCGAGTGAACCGGGACCAGACGGACATGATGTGTGGAGGTATGCTTATGCGTGGAAGCGATTGCTATAGGATACGCTGATCGAAGTAGACCTGATCAGAGTATCCTGAAATATAGCGAATCCATTAAGCGTGTACGAGAAAATACCCCGGAAGGATTCGCTCGAAGGATTCGATGTGCGAACGGGAGAGCAGACCTGCAAGAGGTTCAGGCCTTTTCTTCCTCCTGTGCGTCCTCCTTGGCGCCATAGCGCCGGCGGAATTTCTCGACGCGACCGGCGGTGTCCACGTACTGGCGGCGTCCGGTGTAGAAAGGATGATTCGTCGAATCGACCTCCGATTTGTGTACGTCGGCCTTCATCGTCGAGCGCGTTTTGAATTTTGTGCCGTCGGCCAACTGGACCGTGAGTTTCTTGTAATCAGGATGGATGTCCTTTTTCATCGCAAGGGGCTGCTGCGAGTTGTAAGAGGCAAAATATGTCAGAACGTATCGGAAACGCGTCGGCTCGAACGCGCCGGGAATGTAGATGTCAAAAAAACAAGCGCGACCGTCAACGCGCGACAGGGATGGCGGTTCCGTGGATGCGTACCCGCCAGCGGGATACCTTGCCTGCGCACCCCTGCATAGTATTAACAGGCCCTGATCAGAGTATCCTTATCCGCGCCCATTCATTTTTTCCTTCTCCGGAGGTTTGTGTTCTTCTCGTCCAACAAGGTTTCGATCTGTTCGATCTCGTCGCGTAGTCTGGCGGCGCGCTCGAAGTCCAGCTCCTCGGCGGCCTGCCGCATGTCCTTGCGCATCTGGTTCGCCAGATCCCGTTTCTGGTCGTCGGTGAGATGCTTCATAACCGGGTCAGCGATCACTCCTGTCTGCTCCGGGCCGCTGTAGTACCTGTCCTTCCGTGTTTCGTAGACTGCCTGCTCTTCTGCAATGATCGTTCCCTTTCTGATCTCGTCTTGCGATTTGTAAATGGTTTCCGGCGTGATATCGTGTTCCTCGTTCCAGGCGAGCTGGACTTTCCGGCGGCGATCGGTTTCGTCCATCATCTTTTGCATGGACCCCGTGATGGTGTCGGCGTACATCACGATGGCCCCGTTCGCATTGCGGGCGGCCCGCCCCGCGGTCTGGATCAGGGAGCGCTCGCTTCGCAGGAAGCCCTCCTTGTCCGCGTCGATGATGGCCACGAGCGAAACTTCGGGCAGGTCAAGCCCTTCCCGGAGCAGATTCACTCCTACGAGCACATCGAATGCTCCAAGGCGCAGGTCGCGCAGAATCTCCACGCGCTCCAGCGCATCGATGTCCGAATGCATGTAGCGCACCGCTACTCCGTACGAGGCCAGATAGTCGCTGAGGTCTTCGGCCATGCGCTTCGTGAGCGTAGTGACGAGCGTACGCTCCCGTTGCTGCACGCGCTTGCGAATCTCCTCAAGCAGATCGTCGATCTGGTTTTTTGAGGGACGTACCTCGACCTTCGGGTCAGGGATGCCGGTGGGCCGGATGATTTGCTCCACAAATACGCCCCCGGTTTTTTCCATTTCATAATCGCTCGGCGTGGCGCTGACATAAATGACTTGTCTGCTTTCCGCCTCGAATTCCTCGAACGTCATGGGGCGGTTGTCCAGTGCCGAAGGGAGCCGAAAGCCGTGCTCTACAAGGACCAGTTTTCGGGCCCGGTCGCCATTATACATGGCCCGCACCTGCGGGATGGTTACATGGCTCTCGTCGATGACAAGGAGCATGTCGTCGGGGAAGTAATCGAACAGGCAATACGGGCGTTGGCCCGGGGCGCGTCCGGACAGGTGCCGCGAGTAGTTTTCGACCCCCGAACAGTACCCGACTTCTTTCATCATTTCGATATCGAACCGGGTTCGCTGCTCGAGGCGCTGCGCTTCGAGGAGGCGCCCCTCGTCGCGCAGCACCGCCAGCCGCCATCGCAGTTCTTTCTCGATCCCGCCGATGGCCTCGTCCATCTTTTCTTTCGGCGTGACGAAGATTTTGGCCGGATATATGGTCAGGTAGTTTTCTTCCCGGAGCGTTTGTCCCGTCCGGGCTTCAAAAAAAGTGATTCTTTCCACCTCGTCTCCCCAGAACTCGATCCGGCAGGCCACGTCTTCCGAATAGGCCGGGTAGATTTCCACCACATCGCCCCGGACGCGGAAGGTCCCCGGCGAAAATTCCACGTCGTTGCGGGCGTAGTAGATATGGATGAGGCGGTGCAGGAGGTCATTGCGGGGGATATCCTCTCCTCGCCTGATCTGCACGATTTCCGAGCGGTATTCTTCGGGAGAACCGAGGCCGTAGATACAGGACACGCTGGCCACTACGATCACATCGCTTCGCCCTGAAACCAGCGAGCTGGTGGCGCGCAGGCGCAGGCGGTCGATCCGGTCGTTGATCGACATATCCTTTTCGATGTACGTATCCGTCGGTACGATGTAAGCCTCGGGCTGGTAGTAGTCGTAATAGGAAATGAAAAATTCGACGGCGTTTTCCGGAAAAAAGGACTTGAGTTCGGCATACAGTTGCGCTGCGAGCGTTTTGTTGTGGCTCATGATCAGGGCAGGGCGTCCGACGCGCTGGATCACATGCGCCATGGAGAATGTCTTTCCGGTGCCCGTGGCCCCCAGCAGGGTCTGGAAGGGGTCTCCACGCAGCACGCCCTCGGTCAGTTCGTCGATGGCTCGAGGCTGGTCGCCCGTGGGCCGGAAAGACGACGTCAAGCGAAAAGCGGAACCGGTTTGTGCGATCTGCTGCATAAATGTTCGCCGTTTTGCGTATGTTACGCCTCATACATACGCACAGGTTGCGGAGATGTGCATGTGTGTGCATGTGCAGGGCGTTCCTCGTCGCTCCGTTCAAGGACTTCACGAAACTCTTTTCGATATGAGCATCAGCGTTCAAGATCAGTATCAGGCGTCCATTGTCCAGATCAAGGGCAAATTTCTCGGCAGCGTACACGGCTCCGAACTGAAGGATGTGCTGGATCAACTCAAGGAGGCCGGTAAAGTCAATGTGGTCATTGATCTTGGAGCGACGGACTTCATGGATTCTTCCGGCATCGGCGTGCTGATCGGCGGGTTGACGACCATGCGGAAGGCGGGCGGCGAAGTGCGTTTGGCCAACATGGAGAAGCGTGTCCGCAATTTGTTCATGATGACCCGCCTGCTCGGGCCGGTCTTTACCGCCTACGATTCCGTGGCTGCCGCTGCCGAGAGTTTCCGCACCGATCCACCTGCGTCGGCGGAGTAAGGGATCGGTTATGTTATATATCTTGCGTGTATGGGTACCGGCTGCCTTGTGTGCCGGCCTTATCTCTTTTGCTCCCTGGGCGGGAGTCGTTGCACAGAACTGGTTGCCGGAGGACCCGATTCCTCCGGATTCCTCGGTCGTGGTCGGCCAACTTGACAACGGGTTGCGCTACTTCGTGCAGGAGAACGACCAACCGGAGAATCGCGCGGAATTGCGCCTGGTCGTGGATGTGGGGTCTATCGTCGAGGACGAGGATCAACTCGGACTGGCGCATTTCGTGGAGCACATGGCGTTCAACGGCACCGAGAACTTCGAAAAACAGGAACTGGTCGATTATCTGGAGTCGATCGGCATGCAGTTCGGCCCGGATGTCAATGCCTATACGAGTTTCGACGAGACCGTCTATATGCTGCAGGTGCCTATGGACGACCCCGAAGTCCTTGCAACTGCATTCCAGATCCTCAGGGACTGGGCCGGGGGTGTGCTTTTTGAAAGCGAAGAAGTCGAGAAAGAAAGGGGGGTGGTGATCGAGGAGTGGCGTCTCCGGCGCGGCGCCGCGTCGCGTATGCAGGATAAACAACTCCCGATCATGTTGCACGGATCGCTCTATGCGGACCGCCTGCCGATCGGGGAGCCGGAGATTATCGAGAATGCTCCGGCGGAGACGTTACGGCGTTTCTATGACGACTGGTACCGGCCGGACCTGATGGGCGTGGTGGCGGTTGGGGATTTCGACGGGGCCGGGATCGAGGCCATGATCCATGATACGTTCGGTGGGCTGACCGGGCCTGACGATCCCCGCCCCCGGGCGTTCGCTGACGTGCCGGTGGATCACGCGCCGCTGGTGGCGATCGCCACGGACGAAGAGGCGCAGATGTCTCAGGCGGGCGTATTGTACAAGCAGCCGCGGGCTTCTCATGGTACCGTGGCCGACTTCCGACGATCACTTGTACAGGGTCTCTACTCGGGGATGCTGAACGCCCGTCTCCAGGAATTGACCCAGCAGGCCGATCCTCCGTTTCTGTTCGCTTTTTCCGGACAGGGCGGTTTCGTGCGGGGTGTCGACGCATACCAACTCGTTGCGATCGTTTCGGAGGGCGGTCTCGCAACAGGGCTTGAAGCACTGCTTACCGAGGCGGAGCGCGTGGTGCGGCACGGGTTCACTGCCACCGAGTTCGAGCGCCAGAAGGCCGATTTGTTAAGAGGCTACGAGCGGCGTCTTGCGGAGCGCGAGAATCAGGAATCGGGCGGATTGGCCAGTGGATACGTGCAGGTGTTCCTGCTGGACCTGCCGTATCCGGATATCGAAACGGAAGTGGAACTGGTGGATGCGTTGCTGCCCGGGATTACGCTGGAGGAAACGAATGCATTCGCCGGGCAGTGGCTGAATGAGCAGGGGCGTGTGGTATTGGCGAGCGGTCCCGAAAAAGAGGGGCTGGAAACGCCCGGCGACGATGACCTGACCGCGCTGTTCGAGGCTGTTGCCGCTGCGGACATCGAACCCTACGACGATGCGGTCGTCGATGCTCCGCTCCTTCCGGCAGTCCCGGAGGGTTCTCCGGTGATGACCGAGGAGACCGTGGACGAGGTGGGGATCACGATCTGGACGCTTGGGAACGGAGTGCGCGTTTTCCTGAAGCCCACCGACTTCAAGGACGATGAAGTGCGGTTTTCGGCGACCAGTCCGGGCGGTTCTTCCCTGGGATCCGACGAACATTTCGTCAGCACCAACAGGGCCGCCACCCTGGTGGCTCGGGGCGGTGTGGGCGAATTCGACGATACGGCGCTGCAAAAGAAACTGGCCGGCAAGGCAGTGGGTGTGTCGCCGGGACTGGGATCGCTGAGTGAAGGAATCAGCGGGTTTGCATCGCCCGAAGATCTTGAAACGGCGTTCCAGCTTGTCTATTTGTATTTCTCGGCGCCGCGCAAGGACGAAACGGCGTTCGAAGCATACAAGGCGCTCATGGCCGGTGTGCTGGCGAATCGGGAGGCCAATCCCAATGTGGCGTTCTCGGATACGATCCAGGCGACGATGACGCAGGGGCATCCGAGGGCGTCGAGGCCGATGACCCAGGAACTCCTCGAAGAGATTGATCTGGATCGCGCGTTCAGCTTTTACCAGGAACGCTTCGCGGACGCAAGCGACTTCACGTTTTACTTTGTAGGCGCGTTCGATCCGGAGGAAATTCGTCCGATGGTGGAGCAGTATCTCGGTGCGCTGCCGAATCTGGGCCGTGAGGAAACCTGGCGGGATCTGGGTGTGGATCCGCCATCCGGCGTGATCGAAAAGGCTGTGTACAAAGGCATGGAGCCGCAAAGCCGGACACAGATTATCTTCGCCGGTGACGGGGCGTATTCGCCCGAGGAATCGACGGTGATCGGTGCGCTGGCCAGTGTCCTGGAAATCCGGCTTCGCGAGCTGTTGCGCGAGGATCTTGGCGGTACGTACGGTGTGGGCGTCGGAAGTTCGCTGACGTACAGGCCGGACGAGGAATATGATGTCACGATCAGTTTCGGTTCGGCGCCTGAGCGTGCCGAGGAACTGTCGGCCGTGGTTTTTGAGGAGATCGAGCGGATAAAGACCGACGGTCCCGATACGGAAACCGTTGACAAGGTGCGCGAATCGCAGCGGCGCGCGAAGGAGACGAACCTGCGCGAGAACAGTTACTGGCTCGGCCGGATACAGAGCATGGATCAGCAGGGGCGTGATCTGGCGCTGATTCCCGGTTATGACCTGATCGAGGGCTGGACGGCGGAACAGGTGCAGGAAGCAGCGGTCCGGTATCTGCGCGAGGATCAGTACGCCAAATTCGTGCTGTACCCGGAGGAATCGGTCGAGGCGGATAATTAGGGCCTGTTAACACTATGCAGCGGCGCTTGGCGGGGTCCCGGAGAGAGGTGTATTTGCCTGGAGCAGGAGGCGCTGAAGGATGCTGATCCGTTCGCTTGCCTCGAATTATCTGAAAGGCCTTCTGCGATATCCGTTCGGCGGATTGCGCCTGACCGGGAAGATATTGCTTGTCCTGTTGTTCTGGGGTCCGCTCTTCGTGCCGGTAGTCCTGTCGGGAGTAGGGGTGGGCATGCTTGTCCAGTCCGGGGAAGAGTTCGCCATCGTCAATCGGCTGGTGCTGTATTTCGCGGTGGTGTGGACGCTCGTTGATCTCTTCCTTCGCGGGCAGATATACGCGCCGATCTTTCCTTATCTGGCCACCCCGATCCCGCGGTGGAAGCTCATCTCATTTTACCAGATCGTGACGCTTTTCGGCGCCCTCAACCTGTTGCTGCTGGCATTCGTCGGGGGATTCTGGGCCCGGAGTTTTTATGTTGAATACGGCGCTTTCGCCTGGCTCTGGTTGGTATCGTTTCTCCTGGTGTTTCTGTGCATCCACTTTGTGTCGAATATGCTCAGAGCATCCCTGGGGAAAAGTTACCGGTCGGCGCTTTTTGCGCTGCTTGCGGCGGTTGCGCTGGCCGTGCTGGAATGGGGGCTCGACCTGGGGATGCTTTCCGGAGCGTCCTCAATTCTTTTTGACGCTGTGCTGGGAGGGGCTTTCTGGCCGATCGGGCTTTTGCTTGCGCTGACCGGGGCGCTGCTGTACGTATCCACGCAGCGCATAGGTCGGGGTTTGTATATCGATTTGGGAACGAAGCGGGCCAGCACGGCGAAGATTTTCCGCTCTGCCGTTTCGCGGAGCCGCCTGTTCGATCTCGTTTCTCTTGACTGGAAGTTGCTTACCCGGAACCGGCGCACCCGCTTCTCCCCGGTTCTGGTCGCCGCATTTACGTTGTGGGGGATGTCGTATGTACTCGGAGCCTGGACCGAGGGATTGAATGCCGAGGGCGTCGTGGGTCCCAGCAAGTTTGCAGGCTTCATATTGGCTGTAGCTTCGGTCGGGATTTTTTATACGGAGCAGATATTTTCCTATCGCAGCACGTACTATGACGGGATGCAGGCGAGGCCCCTATCGGAAATCCTGACCGTGCAGGGGGTCTTGCGCATGTCTCATGTAGGCACGTTGCTGGGTTTCGCCGTCGCTGCGCCGATGGTTATTCTGTCGATCCGGTTAGGGGGCGTCCGCCCCGACATGCTTCTGTGGACAGGATGCATGTTTGTTTATGGATTGGGCGTGGTCAATTACGCCCATGTGTTCGCAGGCATGCTTCTGGCAATGCGGATGGCCTTGAATGTCAGTGCGTTCGGCGCGAAAAAATGGGGTGGGCCAGGCAAGTTTTCTGTTTTCCTGCTTGTAATAATCACTTGGCTACCGGCAGGTCTTCTCCTTTTTCTGATGCCGGACCATGGTTGGGGTTTTCTGGCCATAGGCGCCGTGGGCGTAACGGGTTTGCTGTGCCACACCCGCTGGGTTGCATTTCTGGCCGCCACGCTGCGGCGAAGGCGGTATATCATGCTGGAGCGTTTCCGGATCAGTTAAGGATTACTCTAATCAAATCCACCCTTCTCAGCTTCTGCGCTTTGCGGACTTAATCAGAGTATCCCCTTAATACCGGCGGAACCGTGCGCCGCTTTCGCTGGTTTTGCTTGCCCACGAACAAGCGAGGTTAAATAAGTAAGAGAGGGAATTCTTATGCCTAATCAGGTTACCGCCATTCCTGCCGCATCTTCGCAGGAAGCCGAAGCATATTTCGCCAGCAGCTTTTCCCTGGAAACGGATTGCTGGGACGTGCATGATGCGCTGTCTCGCGGCGCAACGGATTTTGTGCTGCTCGATGTGCGCAGCCCCGATTTGTACCGGGCAGGCCATGTTCCCGGGGCGCTCTCCCTTCCCCATGGAAAAATTACCAACCACAGAATGCAGAAGTGGTCCGACGATACCCTTTTTGTCGTGTACTGCGCCGGTCCGCATTGCAATGGCGCGAAGCGGGCCGCGCTCCGTCTGGCCCGGCTGGGGCGCCCGGTCAAGGAAATGACCGGGGGCATCACCGGCTGGGCCGATGAGGGCTTTTCCTTTGCCGCCGGCGAGGAACCGGGCCGGGTTGGGGATACGCCTTGAATTTCTTTGCCGATTTGTAAATCCGCGGTAGGGGTGAGGTCCCGGCTTCCTCGAATCTCTGTTGCCGCACGAAGCACCAGCCTGTCTGTCCTGTGCTGATCCGTTCGCTTGCGTCGAATTATCTGAAACGGACCCTGCGCTCTCCGTTCGGGAGGTGGATCCTTGGGGGCAGTCTGCTTGCTGTCCTGTGCTTCTGGGCTCCTGTCTTTCTGTATGCCTTTTATGCAGGTTTTTCCGCCGTCCGATACCTGGACATTGACCGTTCCGTCGATTTGCTCGCCGGCGTGAACCCGGCGATACTACCCGTGCTTATCGTATGGGGCCTTTTCGACGGTCTGCTTCTCAGGCGCAAGGTATACGTATCGCTTTTCCCTTACCTGATTACTCCGACGCCTCGGCGGATGCTTGCCCTGTTTCGCCAGATCGTTACGCTGTTCGGCAAATTCAATCTGTTCGTGCTGGCGTTCATTACAGGATTTTGGGTCAAAAACCTTTATTTCCAGGATATCGATTTTGCCTGGAACTGGCTGCTGGTCCTGTGCCTGCTGTGCGTATGCATGCACCTTGCGGCGAATATTCTTCGCTCCTGGCGAGGAGAAAAATTTCTGCCGGTGTTGGGCGTATTGCTTTGCGTTTTGGTGCTGGCGGTACTCGAATGGGGACACGATGTCCGGATCCTGTCCGGCGCCTCCGCCACGCTTTTCGATGCGGCCGAAGGAGGCGCTGTCTGGCCGCCGATACTTCTGGCAGGCTTGGCGGGATGCCTGTTTTACGGGTCCGTGAAGAGGATAAGTCGGAGTCTGTACATAGATCATTCGGCAGCGCCACGTCTGCCGTGGAACAGGAGAAGGGCGCCCCGCAGAAGAAGCAGGCCCCGTACCCTGACGGCTGAACTGCTTTCCTGTGAATGGAAGCTTATGCTCAGAAATCGGCAACCCCGGTCGATGATGACAGTTTCCGTCATCGTGATCCTTTTCATGGCTGTTTTAGCTGTCGGGGTGAGTACGGAGGTTGGCGCGAAGAACATCTCTGGATTGGTTATATTATTGTCGTTATGGCAGCCGATAAATTATTTTACTTTTGCCTTTGATTTCAGAAGTGAATTTTACGATGGTTTAAGTGTTTGGCCCATCTCTGAAAGCACGAAGTTGCGAACAATTCTCTTTATGTTTCATAGAATAATATTATTGGTACTATCCATTTTTGCCTTGGCGACAATAATAATGAATATAATACTCGGTGCGAGAATATTTTTTGGATGGATTTTTATGCAGGGAAGCATATTGTTTGCAATGGGGATTTTGAATTATACAGCCTTATTCCTGAACATTTTATTTCCTATTCCCCGCAAGGTGAATGCCGGGATGACGGAACCCAACACATCGTTTGTCCTGCCCGTTATGAATGCACAGTCTATAATGATTTATGCCGGCTTTATAATTATTCTCGTTATGCCTGTTCTTGTACCGATTATGCAATCCGTATCCAGTGTATGGTCAGGCTTGGCCCTGGGTGCACTGGGCCTGGCGGGTTTGTGTCTCCAGCCATGGCTGACGAGACTGCTTGCCCGGCGGCTGCGAAACAGGCGGTACCTCGTCATGGAGCGGTTTCGTATCCGCTGACAGCGAACCTGGCAACGGCTTCCTCGTTTTACGTTTCCGGTCGTTTCCTATAGTCTTTTTTATCAAACCGCGCACATGCAGATTACCCTGAATGACCTTGTCAAGAAGTACGGCGATCTCGTCGCCGTAGACGTACCGCACCTGGAGATACCTACCGGTCAGGTGGTAGGCCTTGTGGGGAACAATGGCGCGGGCAAGACCACGCTGCTCCGCCTCGTGCTGGACCTCGTGCAGGCCACGAAGGGGCATGTGCTGCTTGGCGGCGAGCGGGTGGACAAGACCACCGACTGGAAGTCGCACACCGGTTCGTACCTCGACGAAGGCTTCCTGATCGATTTCCTGAATGCGGAGGAGTATTTCAGCTTCGTCGGCAAGGCGTACGGGCTGTCCTTGCAGGAAATCGAGGAGGCGGAAAGTCGGTACGCGAAGCTGTTTACGGAGGAGGTGCTGGGTACGGGCAAGCTGATCCGCGATCTCTCGGCAGGGAACCGAAAGAAGGTCGGGTTGCTGGCTGCGCTGCTGGTGAAACCCTCTGTGCTTGTGCTGGACGAACCTTTGCCAACCTGGATCCCACGTCGCAATATGTCCTGCAGCAGATACTGGCCGAGATGTCGAAGGAAACGAACGCGACCATTTTCGTTTCGAGCCACGATCTGGGGCATGTCACGGACGCCTGCGAGCGCATCCTGCTGATGAATCAGGGGCGGATCGAGCGGGACGAGCTTATATCGGAACAGACGCTGAAGGAACTGGAGCGATTCTTCGCCCGGTCGGTGGCTGTATAAGGCGCGAGGACTACCATGGAGACCCTGGACATGACCGTATCTCTTGTGCAAAAGAAGCAAGGTACTTCCCGGCCGCGTGCAGCTCCGGGGCTACTGCGCGAGCTCCTTTCCGTGGAATGGAAGCTTTTCCGGAGGAATCGGCGTCCTCGCTGGATGCTGATATTTTTTGGTGTTGTACTACTGATCGGATCGGGATCTGTATTGAGTGATCCTTCCGATAGTTATTTTCTTGTGATGTACCTTATGATTGTTGCCGTATCCTTTTCTTTTCCGCTTACTTGTCGGAGCACCTTCTATGACGGTTTGCTGTCAAGGCCTGTATCGGAAACAAGGATTGCAAAAAATATTGTGTATACACATCATCTGTCCGCATTACTGTATTTCGGTACCTTGATGGTTTTGTCAGGTATTGTTCAGAGAAATCCGAATGTTATTTTTATGACAGGATCTGCATTTTTGTATGTTCTGGGTATATGCAATTATCTCCTGGCGTTTGCCGCAACCTCTCTTGAACCATCGGTCCGCATAGAACTGAATATGAAATTTTCCGATATAGGTTATGGGGAGCCTTACCGCGAAGTTCCTGTTTCCAAAGATGTAATCGGAAATCGGTGGATCATGCCTGTTTTCTGGTTATTGACCATATTGAGCATCGGGCTCGTCTTTTCTGTGTACTTCTTTTCCCGAATACATGGAATAGCCTTCCCGGCTATGGCTGTGCTGGGCCTCGTGGGTCTTCTTTTTCACGCCGGTTGGGTCCGGTTGATTGCCCGCAGCCTGGAAAAGAGGCGGTACGAATTGCTGGAACGGTTTCGGGGTAGTTGATGCAAGGCACCCTGCGTTCAGACTGCGTATGCCTGAATGGGTCGAGTCAGCATGTCTCCTTTGTTTTTCATGGCGCGTGCAGCCTCGACGAGCGCGGGCCAGTGGGTAAGTAGTTGTCCGTAGGCGAGTACCTGCCTCCGGAACGCCGCAAGGCGTTCTTCGGGGCCTCCGGCAGGTCGATCGGAACGTAGAAATCGGGTTTTGTCACTGCCTCCCGGGCTGAGGCCAAATAGCGCATCACGTCGTTTCGCCAGTAATCCGGCCTGTCGGGCTCGTTTGCGAGGAGACTCTCTGCGCGGAGTATATCGATGTGGATTGTCTGAAGGGCCAGTTTGCGCAGAATAATCCTGTTAATGCGGATTATTAGAAGAATATGAAATGTCAATGCGGATTGTTAGGAGAATATGAAATGCATGGGGGTGCGTGAGACCATTATCATAGGTCCACAGAAGTCATAGTAAGGCCCTTGGTCGTGTGCTTCTGGTTCAGTGCCTGGCTTTGGCCGGGCGTCCGTTTAACCTGATTTGGAGGTACTTACGATGAATGACGTGTCTGCTCATTCTGAGTCAATTTAGTATTTATCCGACAGTTCGCCCTAAAACGAGGGCGGACACTGGGGTCTCTGATAAATCGGGTTTTTCCGCAACAAAGAGGTTACTATGTTTAACTCACGTGTCATCTTGCCGTTACTATGTAAAGCGTATCCTGTTGCCCTGAGTATAGCGCTGCTTTGTGTCGGATGTGACTCGGTCGACGTATCGTCGCCTTCGTCACCTCAATCTGTCGATCAGTCCTATTCGGTCCCCGCCCCGCAGACGATCACGTTCGCGGACGGCAGACTGGTTTTTTCCAATCAGGAGGAGTTTGATGCATTCATGGATGCGCTTATAGAGGAGCCAAACCATGAGGACCTGGAGATTGTTGGCCTGGATCCGGATTTCGTATCCCTTGAAACGATGCAGGATATTTGGGCGCAGGAGGCTGAAAGCGGTGAAATGGAATCCGAAAGCGATCAGGATATAAGCGATCTGCCTGAAGCATGGCGGATTGTAGAAGACCCGCTATTTGCTCGTGTTCTTAATCATGACGGTCAGATTCAAATCGGGGATACCGTATACAAGGTTACCTATGACTACGTGTATGCTGCAGCATACGGTGCGGATGATGTTCTGGATTCAATACCCTTGACAGGTAGCGCTTTGTCTTTCAAGGGAAGTAGCTCGGTAGAGGTATATCCCGTTATCCGGTATAAAACGGACATTTTTTCCGGTGCGATTGGGAAAGGTCAGGGCGCGATGGGCAATGGGGATTGCAAGGCCACATTTACGAAGATTCGCGGAGAGCGAAGACGCCGTATAAAAGGTGAGATTTGGGCC
Organism: Rhodothermales bacterium; assembly: GCA_965117025.1. Classification (GTDB taxonomy): domain Bacteria; phylum Bacteroidota; class Rhodothermia; order Rhodothermales; family VXPQ01; genus VXPQ01. Next base: position 1,399,914 of record OZ220746.1, on the reverse strand, counting down.
AATTCGTGGACCTTATACAATCCGGTGGGTTCGGAAATCGAGGCTCAGAAAACCCAGTACGTGCGTTGGCGGCAAACAAGCATTTCCCGGATTACTATGAGCATTACAGGTAATGTGAAGCACGGGAACAACGGGAGTTCCACGAAAAAAATTGATTATTATCGCTCGAAGTCTAACGCACGTGAAATCCGTGCAACCCATTTTAGGACAAATAATTGGACCGAAGTTGATCTTGACGGTCATTTTACAGGGACCTACCGCGGTGAATATAAGTCCTGTACTTCATCGTTCTTCAAAAAGAAGTAAAGGCTGAGGACGAGGCCGATATGACAAAGGGGGGCAGCGTACGTGCTTACGCTGTCCCCCTTGCTGAATTTACGGCATGCGATTTAGCGCTCCACCGGTAGTTTTTTGCAAGGGCCATCGGAGGCGATTAAGCCAGTGAGACCTAAACCTGAGGGCCCTCGCCGTCCAGAGGCAAGGCTATAACATAACCCGGACTAGTAACGAAATTCACTTTCGCGCGTAAGTCCCCTATTAGGTTAGTGTGTTTCGTGTTGCTTTCGATGATACTCGCAATCCGCAATCGCCGTACGTTGGCTGCTCTCTTCGGCTTTGGCGCCGCGCTGCTTGCTTGCGGTCTTGACGCTTCGGCCCAAAGCGTCATTGTCAGCGGCTACGTGGAGGATGCGTCCAGCGGCGAGCGGATCCCCGGAGTGCATGTCTATCTGGTGCAGGAGAAGGTTGGCGCCACGTCCAACGCATTCGGCTTCTACAGCCTTGCGGTGGCCCCCGGCCCGTTGCGGGCGTCCGTAACGCATGTTTCCTACCTGCCGCAGCGTCTGGATTTCCCGATTGCCGCGGATACGTCGCTTGTGATCCGACTTGAGCCTCGTGTGCTGCAGATGGAAGAGGTTGTGGTCACTTCGGAAGAAGCGCCGGCGGCAAGCCAGGTGCAGATGAGTCAACACAGCTTGGCGATCGAAGAAGTGGAAACCCTTCCCGTGCTTATTGGCGAGCCGGACCTGCTCAAGACGCTGCAATTGTTGCCAGGCGTACAAGCCGGGCGGGAAGGCTTTAGCGGTCTGTACGTACGCGGGGGACGTGCAGGACAGAATCTTATCCTGCTGGACGGTTTGCCTTTGTATAATCCCACCCATGTTTTAGGCCTTTTCAGCGTGTTCAACACATCTGCGATGAAGCAGGTGGAATTGATTAAAGGCGGTTTCCCGGCCCGTTACGGAGGGCGGCTGTCTTCGGTCGTGAACTTTACGATGAAGGAGGGGAATCTGAAACGTTTCGCAGGGGAGGGAGCTTTGGGGTTGTTGACCTCCCGGTTTCTGGTGGAAGGCCCCATCGTACGCGATCGCGCTTCGTTCATTGTTTCCGGTCGTCGCACGTTTATGGATCTCGTGACATGGTGGATTCAGCGTATCCGGGATTCGGGCAAGCGTTATGGCGGATATTTCCATGATCTGAACTTCAAGGCCAACTACCTGCTTTCGGATCGGGACCGGCTGTATGTGAGCGGATATCTGGGGCGGGATGCGTTCACGTACCGGGAGCGCTACAGAGGGCCGCGTCCGATCGTCGATGATTTCGACTTCGAGCTTGGCTGGCGTAACCGGCTTGCTTCGCTCCGTTGGAATCGCCTGATCAACGATCGCTGGTTTGCAAACGTTCTTGCAGGCGTTACGCAGTATCGCGTGAGTTCTCAGGTTGGTTTGCGTGACGGGGACAAGGGAAGCGAACTGGATACGTATCAGCAGGTGTGGGCTTCATCGGTGCAGGATTTCACCACCCGTCTGGATATGGAGTATGCCGTCAGCCTGCGGCATTATCTCCGGTTTGGGGCGGAGTATGTGGCGCATCGTTTTACGCCGGGGAGCACTCGTACGATGCTGACCGTCTCGGATGAGGAGGACCTGAACCGACTGCAGGTGCAGTCGAATCGAATGGTATCCCGGGACGTAGCGCTGTATGTGGAAGATGAATGGCAGGGACCTTTGGGGGTGCGCACGAATGCAGGGCTTCGGCTGTCCGGCTCGGACAGCCGGGGTTCGTTTGCCCGTTCGGTCGAGCCGCGTTTGGCGATCAACATTCCGCTGGGGAGCGGCTATGCCGGCAAGCTGTCCTATGCGTACACGCAGCAGTATATGCATTTGCTTACAGGTACAGGTTCTTCGCTGCCGAAAGACTTGTGGATTCCCTTCATGCAGGGAATCCCGCCGCAGCGCAGTTCGCAGATTGCCGCAGGCCTTGCGCGGAGTCTGCTGGAGTATGGGCTGGAGTTGTCCATAGAGGGGTACTATAAGGTCATGACGAGCCAGATCGACTATAAGACGGGAGCGTATCCTTATCAGGCGCTGCAAGCGGGATGGCCGTCCCTGATCGAGCATGGTTCAGGCAGGAGTTACGGCGCCGAGTTTTTTGCGGAGCGGCAGCGGCGCAGGTTGAGCGGATGGTTCAGTTACGCCTGGGCGCGTACGCAACGTACGTTTGCAGGATTAAATGGGGGCGATCCTTTTCCGGACGGGTACGACCGTCGCCACGACGTTTCTCTGGTTTTGCAATACCGTTTGACGGACCACACCTCCCTGTCCGGATCCTGGGTATACGGGAGCGGCTATCCCGTATGGACCGCAACCGGAAGGTACCGGAGTTTTTATTCTCTGGATTCCGTATCGGATGGGACGTTTCTGGATTACGGCCCGGTGAATGCGTCCCGTGCGCCTGCGCATCATCGCCTCGACCTGAGCGCTCATTTTACCAAACAGGTCCGTTGGGGCATGCGCACTTTTTCGCTTGGGTTATACAACGCCTATAACCGGAAGAACCCCATGTTGATATTCCCTTCTTCAGGTTCTGACGATGTGATTCAATGGAAGAAGACGAGCCTTTTGCAACTCGTTCCGGCTATATCCTACCAACGGACATTCTGACCTATGCGCCGGCTAACCGTATGGATGATGTTGGGGATGGCAGGATGCACGACCCCCATAGAATTGGAAATACCCGGAGGCTACGAACCCAGGTTGGTTGTGGATTCGAGGTTTACTCCAGATAGTGTCTGGTCCGTAAGGCTGAGCCAGAGCCTGCCTTATGCAGACAGTGTATCCCCGGAGGGTTATACGGTTACCGAAGCCGTTGTTGTCGTGGAGGGGGAAGACGGTTTTCGAGAGGAGCTCATCCATGCCGGCGAAGGTGATTTCCGTTCCATGGCCGGTAGCCGTCCTGTCAGAGAGGTTCGGTATACGCTCACAGTCGATGCGCCCGGTCTGGCATCCGTGCGGGCTTCGTCCATCGTTCCACCGGTGGATGCGGCCTTGATCGATCTGGAAGAGGTGGCGCCTCCTGAGGAATTTGAGGCGGGTGTGTACGTGATTCGTCTCAACCTTCATGACGCGCCGGGACCGCATCAATATAGTGTCAGCGTGGATGTATTGGAGCCGGTTTGCTACAGGGACGAAGGGTATGTGACCAAAAGCGAAGATCTGGACTCGGGTACGCTGTATCGCGGTCTTGTGTTGTTCACAAGCGATTCGCCATCTCTGCGCGACTACATCTTCCAGGTAGAGGACGCCTCAGAGCCTTTTGTGGCGTCGGAGCCGTTTTATGGCGAGGCGTACTTTGCGGACGATCTTTTTGAAGGGGAGACGCTGGAAATAGCGATCGAGGCTACTTTAGAGAACCCCTCCGCCCTGGCACCGCACTTTCGCATCCTTGTACAAAGCTGGAGCGACGCGTTGTGGCGGTACGAGGAATCGGCCGAACGATACTCCACCTACATGGATTCTGGCTTCTTTGCGGATCGACCAGTCACCCTGCATTCCAATGTGGAAGATGGCCTCGGGGTCTTTGGTGGGTGGTCCGGAGTCACGTTTTTTGTGGACGCTGAAGGGAATGCCTGGAGCGAGGAAGACCTGAAAGTAGGCCGTTCGCATGTACAGCCTTGCAGGGAAGAGACAGAAAATACCGGGTAGGCGCCGCCCCGGTCATGCGCGCAGGATGCGTGCTCGCGCATCCTGCGAAACAGCCCATTCGCTATTTCATTCGCCCATTCGCGTTATCCAATGATTGCTTTATCGATGCTCGTCGCGGTTTTTTTGCAAGCGATGCCTGATTGCAAATCGGACTGCGTCGTGCAGGCGGCGCATACTGCGACGCGCGTCCGCGTGGACGGCGTACTGGACGAACCGGTTTGGGAGCGTGCAGGATCTGCGGGTGATTTTCTGCAGTACGCCCCGGACGAAGGGGCTCCTGCAACCCTGAATACGCGGGTATACCTGCTGCACGATGCGCGTACGCTGTTTATTGGCGCGAAGCTGGCGGATCCGGAACCGAAACGTATTCGTCGCACGCTCGGTCGCCGGGACGAGTTTACTCCGGGTGATTGGTTTGTAGTGTCTTTGGATACCTACAACGACCGCAAGACATCGTTCAACTTTGCGATCAATGCGGCAGGGGTACGCGTCGAAGGGATGGGGGTGGATGAAATGCTGCCGGACGGTTCGGGCAGGCCGGTTTTTTTTGCATCGGAAGTGTTTGGTTTCGATCCATCCTGGGACGTGGAATGGTCGGGAACCGCGCGCGTAGACAGCAGCGGGTGGACGGTGGAGCTGGCGATCCCACTTTCTTCCCTGGAAATTGCCCATCCCGGTCAGGGAGAGGTGGGGATTAATTTTCGGCGTTGGGCTGCCCGCCGTGGGGAACTGACCGAATGGTCTCTGGTGCGTAGCCGGGATCGTAGCCACGGCCCCGTAGCCCGGTTTGGGCGCTTGCGCTTCGAGGCGGAAATATCTCCGGGGGTTCACCGTTCGATTACGCCTCTCTTGAACGCCTTCAGGGTAGAGGACGCATCGGATGGGCTTCCCGCTTTTCCGGTTCCGGGGGTAGAGGGAGCATTGGCTTTGCGGCCTAGCCTGGTGCTGGACGGCGCCCTGTTGCCGGATTTTACGCCGGAGAATTTTGATGAGTATTCCGGCTGGGTCTTACGGTTGCGTGAGGGAGAACGCTTTATCTATCCGAGACTGTTTCCGGCGGCTCGTCGTTTGATCGGATCGCCTCATATTGCCGGCGGGATGCTGGAGACCACCGAAGGTGCCCCCCTTATGCTCGGTGCGTTGGCTTTGCATGGGCGTACGCCCTTTGGACTCACAGTAGGCGCTACAGGTATAGCGGCACTCGCGGAGGATTTCCTGGGGATAGATCAGGGTTTCTCCGTGCGCTTACTGCAGGATGCGGGGAGGTTATCGAAGATGGGGTTTACGGGCACGCTTGGTCCTGTAACCACCGATACGGTTTATACAAGGAAGGACACCACATGGACGGAGCGCAGAATCGATACGATGACGGGCGTTGCGTCTGTGGATTGGGATCTGCGCTTTGGAGATAACACCCGGCGTATGGCGGGCCAGGTTCTGCTCTCCCGAGAACAGGATATACTCGTTAAAACCGATTCCGGAAGGGTCCGTAATGGTGTTGATGAAGACCGCGGACGCACGCGCCGATCCAACGATGTTTTGAGTTCCTTGCGGGGCGTTGCCGCTCGGCTGGATTTCGAGCAACTGGGCCGGCGTTGGAACTGGTATGGTCGGGTTGTGGCCATCGATCCAGAATTTCGTACAGGCCCGATCGGAATGACGGGGCAGACTGATCGCATACTGTTTTCTGCGGGAGTGCATCATACGCTGGCCGGGTGGCGTCTGGCGCATCAAGGGCGTATTTCCATGCAATGGACGAACGAGTTCGCGTATGCGGACATTGGTTTGCAGGCGACAAGATTTGAAGGCTATGCGACCTTGTTGACACACAGGTATAACGAGGTGTCCTTGTCCGCTGTTGGAGGCTCCGGCCCATCGGGCGCGAGGCGTTTTGGAGGGGATTTCGAAATTTCTTCCGATATGCGGCGTAACTGGGTGATAAGGCCGCACATATGGCTGGACCTGGTGGAAGGGGGAGTGCAGAATTGGGGGACTTCCGCGCAGGTTATTGGCCGGATGCGGTCGCGGATTATAGCAAGCGCTCAGGTGGGCGTGGACCGCTATCAATCCGTGAGGGATAGATCGACGGACTTACTCTTGTCAACACGGTCATTGGGGGCGGATATACTGCGTATATGGCCTGCCTGGGACTATACGATCGCCTATCGGCGGCATGCTTCGTCTTATGTTCCCTACAGCCTACTGTATGGACCGGGCCGTGTCGGGGAAGGCATTCAAGAGGAATTCAGGGAGGCGTATGGACGCGTACGCCTTGCCGCGGGGATCCTGCGATCGTTGGATGTCGAGTTTGGAATGGGCGTGCATGTGATCGGATACTCCCCCGGGACAGGCGAGGGGGTAGCGGTGCGTCGGACCCTGCGGGGCAGTCAGGCAAACCTTTTTGCCGGGGTTCGATGGGAATACAAACCGGGATCGATTCTTAGCTTGGGCGTAATGCAGGATCGTGACCTGGAGGGATACTCTTTCCGGGACAACACATGGGATCTGTTCACAATACCCTTCGGGAAGGGCGGCGACGAGCGTTTCTACGTGCTCAGGATTTCTCGCAAGATATGGCGGTAGGGTAGCTGCCTCTTGGCAGTCTTGGGGCGTATTCAGGTTTATCAAACTGACTCCCTGGACCTTTACGCGCCCGAATTCGATTCACGCCACCCGGATTTCTCAACCCACCTTCCCATTCCTCTTCGCCGCTTCCGACGGTTTGCAGCCGAGATGTTTGCGACAGGCCCGCCAGAAAGTCGGGTACGAATTGAATCCGAGCGCATGGGCCAGGTCGGCCATATTACAGGGGCCATGCTCGAGTATGCGCCGGGCCACCTGCATACGCGCCCATGTTATGTATTCTCCGGGCGTTCTTCGCGCATCGCCGTTCGGCGTAACTTCACCCGCGAATCGGCCGTAGAAACAATCGGTCCGGATACGGCATTTTTCAACTACTTCCGTTACGGACAAAGAGGGCGAAAGCAGATTGTCATGGATATAATCGAGGGCGAGCCGGATATCGACCATTTCCGCGTGCGAGGCGTCCGTTTCGAGGAAATTTCTGCAAGCTTCTTCTATAATATTATCATCAAGTATCTTGTTGTTAAGTTTATATGAATTTCGGGGGGGGGGGGGGGGGGGTAAGTAAGACGGTTTAAACATTCCGACTGCATATCGTTGTACATCCGGTTTCTTGCTTATTTTCCCCGCACAATATCAAGGAATATTTCGAAATAAATTTCCTGCCATTACATTTTTAGAAGTTTTTGAAAACTTCACTTTCAATCGTTACAATCTGTTCTCTTTGTGCTAATAGAGTGGCGCATGCGGGAGTTGGCTCCGGCGTTTTTCTTATTATGAAGAGCCCCTATTCCCCATGATCCAGCTCCACGACATATCGCTCAACTTCGGCGATCAGATGCTCTTCGACCGGTTGTCGTGGGGCATTCCTCCCGGAGAACGGATTGGCTTGATCGGGAAGAACGGAGCGGGCAAGACCACGATGCTCCGGCTCATCGAGGGGCATATCGAGCCGGACGAAGGGCGGCTTGCCATTGGCGCGAGCACGTCCATCGGGTACCTCGAACAGGATGTGCAGACGCTGGATTCCGAGGCGTCCATCCTCGACGAGGCGTTGAAGGGGTTTGCGAATCTTCGGGAGCTTCAGGCCGAGGAGGCGCGGCTTGTCGCCGAACTGGATGCATTGCCCGAACACGAGGGGGCGGATTACGCCGATAAACTCCACGCGCTGGACCGCGTCCATGCGGCGCTGGCTATGCACGAGGCGCATCTGGCCCGCCCCCGGGCGGAAGTCGTCCTGGCCGGCCTCGGGTTTGCCGCCGACGATCTGGAACGCCCTGTAAAATCCTTCTCCGGCGGATGGCGCATGCGGGCCATGCTGGCCCGGCTGCTGCTCCGGCAGCCGGATTACCTGCTTCTCGACGAGCCGACCAATCACCTCGACATCGAAAGCATCGACTGGCTGGAGAATCATTTGAAAGGCTACGAGGGGACCGTAGTCATCGTCTCCCACGACCGCTATTTCCTGGATCGGATGGTGACCTCCGTTGCCGAACTTACGCACGGGCGCATCCATTCCTACGCCGGGAACTACAGTTTTTACCTCCAGGAACGCATCCAGCGGCGCGCCCTGCAACAAGCCGCTCACGAGAACCAGCAACGGGAGATCGCCGCCACCGAACGGTTCATCGAACGATTCCGGTACAAGGCGTCCAAGGCCAAGCAGGTGCAGAGCCGCGTGAAAATGCTCGAACGCATGGAGCGCATTCCTCCTGCTCCGTCGGAAGAGGCGGCCGTACGCATCCGTTTTCCGGAGCCTCCAAGGTCCGGGCGGGTCGTCCTCGAACTGGGTACGTTTTCCAAAACCTACCATACCGATGACGGCGATATTCGCGTTTTCAGGAACGCCGGGCCGCTCACGGTGGAACGCGGGGACAAGATCGCGCTGATCGGGAAAAACGGGGCGGGCAAGTCCACTCTGGCCCGTATTCTCGACGGGACCGAGCCGTTCGAGGGCGAACGTGCTCCGGGATATCGCGTCCAGCACGCCTTTTTCGCCCAGCATCAGGCCGATATGCTGGAGCCTGCGGACACGATCCTCGAATCTCTGCGCCACGCCGCCGGGGACAAAACCGACGGGGAACTGCGCTCCGTGCTGGGCGCCTTTCTTTTTACCGGCGACGATGTGTTCAAGCGCGTCCGCGTACTGTCCGGCGGAGAAAAGAGCCGCGTTGCGCTGGCGCGCACATTGCTTCACCCTTCCAATTTTCTGATCCTCGACGAGCCGACCAACCATCTCGATGCGGCGTCGATTCCGGTGCTCATCGAAGCGTTGCGTCAGTACGCGGGCGCCTTCGTCGTCATCAGCCACGACCGGCATTTCCTCGATCAGGTGGTCAACCGCGTCTGGTACGCGAGAGGGGGACGAGTACGTACGTTTATCGGGAATTATTCCGAAAACAGGGAGCGCATGGAGTTTGGAGGGGCCGGTTCCGGATCGGAGGGGCAGGCATCGAGCGAGTCGGATGGAAAGGCGCCCCGCAAGCGTCGGTCCGAAACGGCCGGAAAGGGTTCCGGCGGGCCGCGCTCGAAGGAGCAGAAGCGGCGGGAAGCCGAGGAACGCAACCGCCTCCACCGGGCCATGAAAAAGGGGGACGCGGTCGATCTCGAGGCGATGACGACCCATCAATTACGCATGTATTGCGATCGCCTGGAACGCGACATCGCCGAAAAGGAACAGGCCTTTCAGGAAGTACAGGACCAGATGGCCCAACCGGATACGTATAAGAACGGCGCGCTTATCCGTACGCTGCGTACCGAGTACGACCGGATGAAGGAAGATCTGGAGCAGGCGTATGCCGAGTGGGAAGCGGCGAGTGAGTGTATGGCGGTAAGGGAGGGGTAAAAAGAAGACTTATATACAATACTTGAAAAATACTTAGAAGTTCAAGGGCACAGTGATGAACACTAACGACACAGCCGTCAACGATGTGCATGAGTCTCCGCTATCTCTACAACTCGATGATAACAGTGACGGCGCTGGCTCTGCTCCTCGCGTCAAGAAGATGCAGGGAGTTCATACCCGATCATGAACAAGGCGGCTTCGAGCGCTCGCATTTGTTCGTTTGAGGACAAGTCGCCGAATTCGCCTTCGTCGCAGACCTCACCCAGGATCCATGCCGTCCAGACGTTGCACTCCGCCCACTTCCGTTTACCCGAGGAGTTGTAGGACAGCTTCTCGAACTGGAGCGAGCCTGACGACGGGTCGCGGTTGTGGCCGCCTTGCCCCTCACCCCACCGGAAGTGGAGCAGGTCCGGCACGGTGACCAGATTATTATTTTCATCTTCGCAGTGTTTCCGCACGAGGTAGCCCATCGCCGCGCCGACACGCCCGTCGTAGATCGGGAAGCCATCCAGTATTAGCGAATAAACCTTCGACCATCCAGAGTTCATGTCGGTAACGTCTTTGAGCAGAGACGTGTCGGCGCGAGACGGGTCAAGCAGGAGACGGGCTTTGCGGAATATCCTGCGGAATTCCGGGACTGCTTGCTTGCCGCGCTCCCGGAGGTCGTTGAGTCTCCCCGTAAAGATCCCGCCCCAATCCAAAACATCTCCAATGGCTTTGACGAAGGCCTGCCGGTCGTCCTGCTCGTCGGCCTGCCGTAGGCGTTTGGCAATGTCCTTCAAATCGACCTGGTTGTCATTTAAGTACTTGCGATTCCATACGTACTTATTGTAGGCCTCATAGATGGATTCGGATTCGAACCTCCGATTGTACCCCTCCGGGACATGCCTCGACTGACGCATCGTGTAACAATGATGAAAGTCCGTTTCGCCGCGAACGATCGGACGTAGCCAGTCGATGAAGCTCTTCACGCAGGCTTGGTTCAGGTAATCATCGCGTTTCATGGATGTGAGGTGGTCGGGTTTATTCGGACAGCCCGAGGGCAAATGGGGGCTGCAAGGCGCGGCAAGCGCCGTAATCGCGATGCGGGTTCGGATGTGCATGGTGGGTCTCAAGAAGGCGGGTTCCGTCTCGTCGGCTTCGGCGAATTTCTGCGCGCGGTGTTCTTTCTCCATTTCGGTTCCGAAGGCTGCCTACGTTCGCTGGGAGCAGGCCTCGTTTCGCTGGGCACCGTTATGGTCCGCAGGTCTATCTTTCTGCGCTCGAACTCCGCCTTCAGGTCCAGATGCGTGAGTCCCTCGTTGATAAACCAGTCCATTTTGTCCGGTTCGGTGGAATGAGGAAGGAGGCGGATGAGCAGGGCGTCTTGCATATCGCGCATTTTATCATTTGACCAAATCCGCTGGTCCAGCACGACGAACAATCCCTTGTCGGTTTCCTTGCGGATCAGGCGCCCGAAGCCTTGCCGCAATCGCAACTTGGAAGTAGGTCCGTAATAGTCTTTCCAAAATGCGTGGCCCATGACTTCTATTCGATGTGCCATAATGGGATCGCTGAGGTTTGGGTTTGGCAACCGCACCACGATCACTTGCGAGAGAGTGCGGTCCGGGAAATCCACCCCGGTCCAGAACCGATCCACGCCGAAGAGCACGCTTTGCTCCGTAGCGGCGAACGTATTGATTTCAGCGAGGCTGCTTCCGTCCTGAAGCAAAGGATCGATACCGTATTGTTCCAGAATGGGCTGCACCTGCTCGTATATGTTGCGCATTTCTTCCGTATTGGTAAATAGTGCCAGCGTCCGCCCGTTCAGCGCCACGGCAAGCCGGGCAAGAGCGCCGGCAGCTTGTTTGCGCCAACGGACCTTTGTTTCCCAGGAAGCACGGTGAGAGAAGACCGGAATTGAAGTAGTAACAAATCCCCTCACCTGATTTTCATATTTGAAAGGCGATGGAATGCGCTTTTGCATATCCTTGCCAAACGAAATACCCAGCTCGGCGGAAAACAATTCGAGCGAGTTGTCCACGAACAGGGTGGCCGACGTAAATATCGTCGTTACATACGGCTCACAGCAGGTCTTCTTCACTATTTCCGAGATATCGTATGGAATTTTCTTCAATTCCCATATAATGTTACCATGTTTACCGTAACCATAAGAGCAAACATGCACATAATCGTTTGAAGAATAGTCATTTTTTATTTCCATTACTACTTTTTCAGCTAATTCATTCGCATATTTCATATATTTTATCATACGTATTTTTTCCTGTCTTTGTTTTATATTCATATTATTTTCATATATTTTATTTTCAGACAATACATCCCAATGTTTGGCAATACATTTCAAATGTTCATTCAATGAAGAAAGATTTTCTTGTAGATGTTCTACAGCCAAGGGAGCCAAACAATCAATCCACCTTTCTTCCCATCTTTCTTCATTAGAGTTATAATTATTTTTGAATTTTCTACTCTTTTCAATAATGTTTCCGATAGCATTCGAACAATGTGCTATGGTCTCGCAAGATGCGAGAATACTTCGAATATCATTTATTGCATTTTCGAGAGATTTAATTTTATTTTCATCGGGGTTTTTTGCGTTCTGAATCCTTTTCAATTGTTTCGTAAAATCATCTTCGAGAATTTTGGCGAACCCGCGGCGTTTTTCGGATCCCCGGGTTCGCCGCAGGAAGTGGTGGTGAATTTCGTAACTGTCAAGCCGGACGGCGGCTGCATTGCGCAGGTTGTCGGGGAGTTTATCCGCCTCGTCGATCAGGCACGTATGCCCAAGCGCCTGTATATGGCTGTCCATCAAGGGTAGTTTATAGTGGTTCGTGACCACGACATCAGCTCCTTGTGCTTTTTGCAAATGCCGGGGGTAGATGCAGTCTGTGTCCATATGGCAAAAGTCGTCCGTGCAGGCTGCGTCCGCCTTCGTTTCATCGAACAAGTCGTCGAGGTCGGGAAACCGGTCCCGGAAAAAATTCCAGGAAATGTTTTCTGTTTCGCCCCGATTGTATATCAGAATCAGGAACAGCAACAGCCAGGCAAGGCGTTTCTGCGCTTGATCAGGGGGTATGTTTCCGAGGGATTTTTGCTTTCCCTGCGGTCGGTACGTTTCCGCAAAGAGATTTGTCACGGCGGTAATGCACAGGAAATTATTTTTGCCCTTGAGCATCGCTGCCTTCAACTGGTTGATCGCTCTGGTTTGGGCGAGGTGCCGCCATTCCTGCTCCAGAAGATGATCCTGCAGGTTTTTCGTGTTGGTGGCGATAATAATTTTTCCTGCTTCCACATCCTCCGAATTCGTTGCGGCCTCTGCGGCGATAGCCTGACTTTGCCGGATACACTCGCAGGCCGGTATCAGGTATCCCAATGTTTTGCCCGTGCCGGTTCCGGCCTCGATGGCGTACGGTCCTCCGGAGTTTATGGCCTCAGTGCAGAAGTAGGCGAAATCTTTTTGTTCTTGGCGGAGCTGGAAGCCTTCTTTTTCGATCAGCCAATTAAAAGAATCGTCCACGCGCCGGTGATCAACGACAGCCCTCGCCACGCGAGGAGGATTTTTCAAATCTATTTTTTTTGGGGGCGATACAGGTTCAAGGCCCTGTGTTGCTTCCTCACTCAGTAACCTCGTCCATTGCCGGATCAGCCGATTTTCCCGTTTCCGCGTATCGTCTTCGACATCGGGGTCTTCCGGGAAATCGGTATCCCGAATCATTTTGGGCGCCGTGTTTCCATAAGGTCCATAAGGTTTGTCGAAAAGGTCCGCCGTTCTCCAGTGAATCCGGTGCGCTATGCTCGCCACGCAGAACAACGCCTTGAAATCCCGAAAAGCATCTGGCGGAGCGACGGCTTCCTTTGAGTCCAATGCCCTGCCAAGCAAGGTGTAGACGAGGTGTTTTCCCGGCTGCGCTTGCGATTCGGAGCGAATCCGGGATACGATGTCCTGCGCAACGCCGCCGAGGCTGCGTACGAGCAACGGCAACCGGGGATCGGAACGCTTCCATTCGGTTTCGGGAATGGATTGCCGGATCAGCGTTTCCTCGTCCGGGAGATCGCGGTCGGGCAGAAAAAACCGCGTCATCTCAAGCACATCAACGATGACGGGGCGTTCGTCACGGGGTTTCTCACTGAATACTACTCTTTTAAACCATTCCTTCTGGTTTTCCCGATCATAAACGAAAAGCACGTCCAGATCGGCAAAGAAAGAAGCAATTTCCGTTTTTGCTTCTTCCCAAGACGGTTTTTCCTTCAGGAGTTTTTTGCCAACGCGGCTTTGTTCGTAGAGGTGTCGCGTGAGGCGGTGTCCGGGATGTATGATCCAATCCTTTTCCTCGGGTGCGTTTTTCTCCAAATACCGCATCCCGGCGATATGAAAAATCTCGTCGTGGTCGGGCCGGTTCCCCGTCGCGAACAGATGCCCGACGCCAATTTTCAGTATTGTTTTCGGCGCAATTCTACGCCTGCGCCCTCGACTACGCCCGTGCCCTCGACTACGCCTGCGGATACGTCTGTCCCTGCCAATTTTCAGTATCGTTTTTGACAATGTTCTTACAGGGCGATGGCGGGGATTACGGCGACGGCAAGGCGCTTGGGGTATCTGCATCGGCGAATCTCACGCCGAATATTCTCTGCAAATATAACCGTCCCTGTAATTCTTGCGAATCGTTATGCATTGTACAAAAGCCGTGCATCGCCCGCCGCGCAATCCCGCGCCCCTCATGGTCCGCCTCGCAGCGCGCATCGCCGACGGAATACTCTCCCCTCAATACGCATTCTTGTTCACGAACCCGGACCAGAGAGTCATGATCATGATCTTGATGTCCAGGCGGAGGGACCAGTTCCGGATATAGTACAGGTCGTACTCGATGCGTTTTTCGATGGAGGTATTCCCTCTCCAGCCATTGACCTGCGCCCATCCGGTGATGCCTGCCTTCATCTTGTGGCGCAGCATGTAGCGGGGCACGCGCTCCCGGAACTGCTCAATGAATACCGGTCGCTCGGGCCGCGGCCCCACGACCGACATGTCTCCCCTGAGCACATTGATGAACTGCGGCAGTTCGTCGAGAGAAGTACGCCGCATGAATGCGCCGAACGGCGTCGCTCTTTTTTCGCCCGCCTGTGCCCATACGGCGCCGGTGGCGGCTTCGGCGTCCACGGGCATGGACCGGAACTTCAGCATATCGAACGTACGTCCGTTCAGCCCCATCCGGTTCTGCCTGTAAAATACCGGACCGGGCGAAGAGAACTTCACCCCTATGGCAAGCAATAGCAGGAGCGGGGACAGGAGAACGAGCAGCGCCGAAGCGAAAACCACGTCCACGATGCGTTTCGTAATGCGGGCGAACTCCAGAGGGGCTTCGTCGAGCAGGTGGATGATGGGCAGGCCCTCCACGCTGGTGACGCGGCTGTTCACGATGTCGAAATGGAACAGATCCGGAACGAGGCAGACATGCGCCAGCCGGGTGGACAGTTCGTCCACGAGGGGCTGGATCCGATGCAAGACCGTGAGCGGAAGGGCAATATAGACGTAGTTGATGGGGCGGCCTTCCTGTTGGAAACGGTCCACGACGGCTACGGCCTCCGAGATGCCCCCCAGTACGTCTTCCTGATTCTTTTTATGGTCGTCGAGGAAACCGGCAATCTCGAAACCGATCCAGGGATATTTCCGCAACGCTTCTTCCAGTTTGCGTCCGGCGACTCCCGCCCCCAGAATGAGGACGCGGCGCAGGTACATTCCCTGCTTGCGGGCGCGCCGCAGCAGCATATACATGGCGACGCGGGCGAACACCATCAGCATCGGAGTCATGGCGCCGAAGAGCATCATGTGGAGGCGCGAGAAATACAGCTCGCGGTAGAAGGACAGCGAAGCAGTGACCACGACCAGGCCCATGACCACCGCTTTGGCCACGCTGAGCGTGAGGTGTGTCATGCGCTGCAGGCGGTCGGGGGTGTACAGGCCGGAAAACCAGAACACTCCCATCGACACGATGAGCACCCACGGGAGAAAGCTGAGGTACCGGGAAAGGGGCAGCCACTCGGGTGGAGGGATAAACCCTATCCAGGCGAGGACCTCGAATCGGATAAACCAAGCGAGAATCCACCCGATGACGATCAGGGCCAGATCGACGGCGAACAGGATGCGCTGAAACAGCCGGCTTTGCTCTTGTAACATAGAGACGCTGCGTCGTTTCGTTACGTTGCAGGATACGCTGATCGAAGTGGACTTGGTCAGAGTACCCTATAGATGCTTTTGCCGTAGCGCTACTGCATATAAGGCGGTCCTGACAAGTTCGGAAGGGCGGGGTGAAGCCGGCAAGTACGGATCGTCGCCGGTGATTCTTCTTCGTAAAATCTTTCTTCCGGCGGAATGTTTCTATATCTGACCAATATCCTCTTCGGCGGCGTGCCGGGCCAGCGCCAGCGCACCGACCACTCCGGCGTCGTCTCCCAGTCCTGGCGGCACGATGAACGTTTCCGGATGACTGACGATTTCCGGGCTTCGAAGATAATCCGCCAGCAGGTGCTGTACCCGCCGGCGGATACGCGGAAACAGGTGGCGCTGGTGCATGACGCCTCCGCCAAGGATAATGCGCTGCGGCGAAAGCACGCAGGTGATGTTCACCAGGGCGGCGGAGAGATAGTGGACTATATGGGTCCATATTGGGTGGTCGGGGGGCAGACGGTCCGGTGGCCCGCCTGCACGGGCGTGCAGCGCGGGGCCGGACGCCATGCCTTCGAGACAATCTCCATGGAAGGGGCACACTCCGTCGAAGTCGTCGCCTTCGGCGCGCGGCAGCCTCATATGTCCCATCTCCGGATGCAGCAGGCCGTGTATTCGTATGCCGCCAACCAGGGCGCCACCGCCTATCCCTGTGCCGATCGTCAGATATGCGAATGTATGCAGTCCTTTCGCAGCGCCGAGCGTACCCTCGCCGAGCGCGGCGGTGTTCGTGTCCGTATCGAAGCCGACAGGCACGTCGAGCGCCCGGCCGAGACTGCCTGCAAAATCAGTTTGCTGCCAACCCTTTTTGGGTGTGGTGGTGATATACCCCCAGGCAGGGGAGTCGGGGCGGGGGTCTACGGGGCCGAACGATCCGATGCCCAGCGCAGCCAGCCTGCCGTTTTCTGCTTGGGCCCGGAAGAATTCAGTAGCCCGGCCGAGTGTTTCGCCGGGCGTGGTGGTGGGAAATTCGATGCGCTCAAGTAATGAAAGCGAAGCATCGCCGATCGCGCACACGAACTTGGTTCCCCCGGCCTCGATGCCGCCGTATCGTGCAGGCGTGTTTTGGGCCAACGTGTTTGCGGGCTGGTCCATACGGTGTGTTACAATGTGGTTACAATATCATGACAATGTATTACAAATGAAGGCACGGCCTGTCCGGCGCAACGGGCGGGGCGGTTCCCTGCTACGTCATGCGCAGTTGCAGGGAAATATCCAGCGCCTCGACGGAATGGGTCAGGGCGCCGCAGGAAATGTACTGTACGCCGGTTTCGGCGATAGCCCGGACCGTGTCGAGGGTCACGTTGCCGGATGCTTCGGCAGGGATTTGTCCGCCGATGAGCGCTGTGGCTGCACGGAGGCGGGATACGTCTATCCGGCTGCCGCCGGACCCGTCGGCAGACTGGTCTACCATGTTATCCAGCAGAATGCGGTCTGCGCATTCGGCGCCCAGCACCTCGCGCACCTCGTCCAGCGTACGTGTTTCGACCTCGATGAGCGCCGGCAATGCGTGTTCCCGGCGCCACCGGTCCGCCGCTCGAAGCGCTTGCGTCACGCCTCCGGCGGCGGCAATGTGGTTTTCCTTGATGAGGAACATGTCGTCGAGGCCAAGGCGGTGATTTATCCCGCCGCCCAACCGGACAGCCCATTTGTCGAGCAGGCGCAGGCCGGGTGCGGTCTTGCGCGTGTCCATAATCTGTACCGGAAACTCCTGGACGGCATCCACGAACCGGCGTGTAAGGGTTGCGATGCCGCTCATGCGCTGCATGAGGTTCAGGACGAGGCGCTCGGCGATGAGCAGACCTCGTGCCGGTCCATGGGCTGTTCCGAACGTGGCGCCGGAGCGAATGGCCCCGCCGTCTTCGCATTTCCAGGAACACCGGATGCGGTCATCCGCTGCGGAGAAAACATATTCGGCCATCGTCAGGCCCGCCAGCACGCCATCCGCCTTGGCGAGGAATTGCCCCTCGGCCAGTACGGTCTCGTCGACGACGGCTTCTGTCGTGACGTCTCCGGAACCTACATCCTCCGCCAGCGCGTCCTTGACGAATCTCCGCAACGCCTCCTCGGAGATATAGTCGGGCAGATTGTTCATTGCGGGTAGCGTACCGGACGGATTGCAGTCATGGGTCAGCCTGCACGCTTCCCATGTGCTCGAATTTTTCGATGCGTTTCCGGACAAGCTCTTCCGGGGGCATTCCCCCGATTTCCGCGAGCGTTTCTTCAATCACTGTGCCCACACTGCGAATAGTGTCGGCCGGGTTCCGGTGCGCTCCCCCCTCCGGTTCCTTGACGATCTGATCGATGACGCCAAACTCGATCAGATCGGGGGCGGTAAGTTTCAGGGATTGCGCCGCGTCTTCCTTGTAATCCCACGACCGCCACAGAATCTGCGAGCAGCTCTCGGGAGAAATCACGGAATACCAGGAGTTTTCGAGCATCAGGATGCGATCGCCGATGCCGATGCCGAGCGCTCCACCCGATGCTCCCTCGCCAATGATAACGACCACGATGGGTACGGGCAGACGGGCCATCTCGAACAGATTTTTGGCGATGGCTTCCGCCTGACAACGTTCTTCCGCTTCCAGTCCGGGATATGCGCCGGGGGTATCGAGCAGCGTGATGACCGGCCGGTTGAATTTGGCGGCGAGCCGCACGAGCCGCAGCGCCTTGCGGTATCCTTCGGGGTTCGGCATCCCGAAGCGCCGGTACTTCCGGCTTTTTACATCGCGCCCTTTCTGGTGTCCCAGGATCATGACGGAGCGGTCGATGCCCCCGTATTCGGCGCCGCGAAACGTCGCAAACCCTCCCACGATCGCGGGATCGTCTCCATACAGGCGGTCGCCGTGCAGTTCCACGAAGTTTTCCGTCATGGCCTCGATGTAATCGAGCGTGTACGGCCTCATCGGGTGGCGCGCGATCTGTACGCGCTGCCACCGCGTCAGATTGCGATAAATGGAAGCGCGCAGTTCGTCCACACGGGTCTCCAGCGCGGCAATCTCCCGGGACAGGTCGACCTGCGCGTCTTCCGTGTCGAATGCCCTCATTTCGTCGAGTTTTTGCTCGAGTTCCACGAGAGGTTTTTCGAAATCCAGAAGATATTGAGGCGATGGCGTCATGAGCCGATGCGTTCGTGAATCCCGGCGGCGTCCCTGAGGGATCGGACAATAATATCCCAGTCGAGGGACAGGGTCCGGTTTCTGACATAAAACCAGTAGGCGGAATCAAGTTCGTCCACAGCGTCCCGCGGGAGGTTGACGACATCCACCACGGCGAAAACGCCGGGGCGAAGATTCCACTCCGGAGGCGGGCGGTAATCGGTGGTTTCGTCGTAGCCTACCAGGGTGCGTCGTCCGAGAAGAATATCGGGAAAAATTTTCGTTTTACTTGCAAGACGCGCCGGAAGCGAGTTCTTACCGGCGAGGCGGGCGGTTGCCGCCAGTACAGGATGCATGGCAAGACCGATCGCCGCAATGCCTTTTTCGAGCAGACGCCGGCCCGCTGATGGGCGCGCGTGGACGAATGCATCCCCCGTTTCTACGAGATTGACCATCGAAAGATCGTCTACCGATGCTCTGCCGATTACATGGTCCCGCCCATCGGCAAGGATGCGGATGTGTACGTTCAGGTCGTGCAGTTCCTGGATATACCGGAAGATAGACCGGTTTGAAAGCGCGGCGGAAGCAAAAACGACATCGTGGATCATCCCGAGACGGACCATGTCGCGCAATTGCCCGGTCCGGCCAAGCCATGTCGGATTCGCGTTTTCCATGGAATCACCGGGATCATCTCCGGACGTTTCTTTGTCCAGGCCGCGGCCAGGCGCTGTGTTGGAATCGCTTCCATTGCGAACAGGCATTTCCTCATTCGTCGTAACGAATCCTTTCAAAGAGAACGGAGGTCTCGGGTGCCGGGCAAGCATGTTGTGCAGACGTATGGCCTCTTCCCGGTGTCCTACAAGTACGGCGTGTCGTCCGTGCATCGGTTCAGCGTCCCGGCGCATGCGGATCCATCTTGCGGTCCAGGACAGGAGGACGGCCACAGGCAGGGTGAGCAGTACGACAAGCCGTGAAAAGGCAATGGTTTTTACGAAAAAGGATAGCGCAGACACGAGGAGGAGACTTGCAAGTATGCCCACCGGAACGGAACGGAAAGAATTTTTCCGCCGGTATCCTCCCAGGGCGGCGATACCTGTTACGGAGCCAAGGCCGTAAATCGGCGCCACGACGGTAAAGAACACGGGCGCCACGCGAGTGTCGAGCATGGAGGCATAGGTTGTCGCCAGAATACCTGCGGAAGCATATACCATGCAAAAATCCAGGAGGGGCCAGGCAGCGATACGCCCGAATTTTGCCGCCAGGGACATCCCGGCCCGGAGCAGGATACCGCATCGAAGCAGCAGGGCCAGCATTTTCGAGTATCGACTTTCGAAATGCTTCTCTGTAAACCGGAGCATGGCTCCGTAGAAAAGGCGCACGTAACGCAACTCGCCCTTTCGGGTGCTCTGCCCTTTGTAATGAATGATTTCCGTTTCCGGAGTATAGTAGATTTTCCAGCGGGCCTGCTGGATGCGGTAACACAAGTCGATATCTTCCCCGTACATGAAGAACTCTTCGTCGAAGAGTCCCGCCTCGTCGAGCGCAGCCCGCCGAAGCATCATGCACGACCCGCTCAACGCATCTACCTCGGCCGTCTCGTTTTCCGGCAAATGGGTCATGTTGTAGCGCCCGAACACAGGGCTGCGCGGAAAAAGCGCCGCCAATCCGGTCATGCGGAAAAAGGCTACGCGGGGCGTGGGGAATGCGCGTCGGCTTTCAAGAGCGAACGTCCCGTCCGGATGCAGGATTTTGCATCCCGCGGCGCCGGCCTCCGGATGTTCGTCAAGGAATCGGACAAGGGTAACCAGCGTGTTTTCCTGTATGATCGTGTCCGGGTTCAGCACCAGGACATAGCGTCCGCGCGCCTTGCGGATCGCCTGGTTATTGGCTGCGCTGAAACCTGCATTGCCTGCATTGACGATCAGACGCACTTCCGGGAAATGTGTGCGTACCATCGCCGGGCTGCCGTCCACAGAGTTGTTATCGACCACGAACACTTCCATGCTCAGGTCCGCCTGTGCACGGAACACAGAACGAAGCGTCTGTTCGAGGAATTCCCGCACATTGTAGTTGACGATAACGACCGAAAGGTCGATTACGTCCGTGCGGGAATCAACCGTCGCAGCAGGAGAATGCGATACATCCATGGATATGGAGAGGCGGGTGCGCGGTTTGGCACAGCATTTCGTGCGCAATTTATCCTAAATTCAATCGCCAAACGCCTTGCCGGTTCAATATAAGCATTACCTTATACGCTGCCGGGCCTGTCCGAAGCTTCGGAAATTCCCGATTCACACAGTTTACATCCATTCGCATGCCTCAGCTTTTTCCCAGGCGAGCTAACGCGTTGCCCATCCTTTCCCTGGTTGGAGCGCTTGTCGGAGGCGTGGCGACTGTGGGTTTTGTCTGGTACTACTTTTCTCCGGAGTACACGGATGTGGGCTATGCCCCCGAACAGCCCGTACCGTATAGCCACCGGCTTCATGCAGGGGAATTGGGGCTGGATTGCCGGTATTGCCATACGAATGTCGAAGTGACCGCCGAGGCGAATCTACCCCCGACCGAAACATGCATGAACTGTCATGCGCAGGTACAGACCGAAGCCCTGTCTCTGCAACCGGTGCGAAAAAGCTGGGCGGAAGATACGCCGGTGGAATGGATCAAGGTCAATTTTCTTCCGGATTATGTGCATTTCAGCCATGCCGCCCATGTCAATAATGGGGTGGGATGCGAGACGTGCCACGGCCGGGTAGACCTGATGGATGTCGTTTCCCAGCCCGAGCCGCTGTCCATGGGGTGGTGCCTCGATTGTCACCGCAATCCGGAAGAGCAGTTGCGCCCGGATGAAGCGGTGACGCTTATGGGATACGAACACCCGGCGGATTTCATGGAGCGCAATGCGGAACGCATAGAACGGGAAGGGATCCAGCCTCCCGTAAATTGCTCCGCGTGCCATTATTAGAATCGGATCAGACGCGAGATCGGCATGATCGACCTACCTGTCCTGAAAGATGCAGAGGCGCCAGCGCCGCGCGAGCGGTTCTGGCGTAGTCCGGCCGACCTCGAAGGAAGGCTTGGCGACCTGCATAGCGGGGAGTTCATGCCGGGCGCAAGCGATCGTCCGAATGGCGCGTCCCGCAGGGACTTCCTGCGCATCATGGGCGCATCCATGGCAATGGCCGGTTTGTCGGCCTGCCGTCGTCCCGTCGAGCAGGTGCTTCCGTACACGCGCCAGCCGGAAGAGATCATTCCGGGAGAACCTCTCTATTATGCGACGGGCATGCCGTACCGCGGGGTGCTGCGACCGATTCTTGTGAAGAGCCATGAAGGGCGTCCGACCAAGATAGAAGGCAATCCGGAGCATCCCATGTCCCTGGGGGCCACAGGGGGATTCGAACAAGCCTCCATCCTCAATATGTATGACCCGGACCGCTCGCAGCGCGTGCTGCGGGAGGGTGTCGGCGCTGAATGGCGGGAGTTCGTGCGGAATGCGCAAGAGTTGGGCGGGGCTACCCGGATTGCGGTTTTGTCGCCGCCGACTTCTTCTCCCACGATCCGCTCGCTTCGCAGTCGTCTTGCGGAGCGGTTCCCGGAAATGCAATGGATTGCGTATGCGCATGAGGGGGACGATCCCTCCCGGACGGGGCTACGGACGACGGAAGGACGCACGGTGCGGCCGTTGTACCGGTTTTCCAATGCGGAGGTCATTGTCAGCCTGGACAGTGATTTCCTCGGACCGACGGAGATCAATCTTCTGTCCAATACGGCGGAATACGCGCAGAACAGACGGATGGCGTCCCCGGAGGATAGCCCCGGCAGGCTGTACGTGGTGGAGAGCAATTATTCGCTGACGGGGGGTATGGCCGATCATCGCAAGCGGTTGCGCTCCAGCGATATTCCTGCGTTTGCGCAGGCGCTGGCCTCGCAATTAGGTGTCGGCGGATTTCCGGGCGAGAGCGCCATGGAGGATGCGTTCCTTCATGCGCTGGCCCG
The DNA here is from genome assembly GCA_965117025.1 of Rhodothermales bacterium. Classification (GTDB taxonomy): domain Bacteria; phylum Bacteroidota; class Rhodothermia; order Rhodothermales; family VXPQ01; genus VXPQ01. The sequence continues at coordinate 1,377,195 of OZ220746.1, read as the reverse complement.
CGATGTACAGGCGGCAGGCCCCCGCGCCGTAGTGGTTGCGGGCGATACCCAACCGCCCGAAGTCCATGCGCTCGCAGCGGCTATCAATCAGGCGCTCGGCGCAGTGGGTAGTACGGTGTCTTATCTGGATGTGGACGACGAGGCGGAATCCTCGCAGATCGAACGCTTCGCTTCGCTGGCGGCCGATATGCATGCCGGTGAGATCGACCTGCTTTTGATGTTGGGGGTCAATCCCGTGTACAGCGCTCCGCCGGAACTCGATTTCGCCGGGGGAATGGGGCGTGTTGCCCGGACGGTACATCTCGGGTTGCATCTTGACGAGACGGGACAAGTTGCCGAGTGGCATATTCCGCAAGCACATTATCTCGAAGCATGGGGAGACGGGCGTGCGTACGATGGTACGCTTTCCGTCGTTCAGCCGCTGATTGCACCCCTGTACGAGGCGGCGAAATCCGACGTGGAAGTGCTCGGTCTGCTGGCGAGCGGCATGGATACGCCGGGGTATGATCTCGTGCGGGAGCAGTGGTCGGCATACCTTCCCGGTGATTCGGAGCAAGCGTGGCGCAGGGTATTGCACGACGGATCCCTGCCGGACAGCGGCTACCCGGAGACGGTACCGGTGCTGGAGGCGCCTTCCTTTGCTGGCGCTTCCTCCGGGGAGGACGAAATCGAAGTGGTCATTCGCCTCGATCCGACCGTGCTGGACGGTTCGTACGCCAACAATGCCTGGATGATGGAACTTCCCGATCCCACGACCAAGATTGTGTGGGATAATGTGGCATTGATCGCTCCGGCGATGGCTGAGCGCCTGGGGGTGTCGGCGAAATACGACAAGGGACGGTACGTCGTCGATGTGCTGGAAATCACCGTGGACGGCCGCAGCATCCGGTTGCCGGCCTGGATACAACCGGGTTTGCCGGATCGCTCGGTGCACCTGACCATGGGATACGGTCGCAACATTTCGACGGTTCGCCCGCCGAGGAAGGCCCGTTTCTTCGATCTGGATCATTATTCCGATATCTACGCCGACGGCCCGATTGCCAACGGGGTCGGGGAGAATGTTTCTGTGTTGCGCCGTGCGGATATGCGTCGCGTGCTGTCCGGCGCCGAGGTGAAGACGACCGGGGATACCTGGACGATTTCCACCACGCAGGAGCATGGCTATATGGAAGGGCGTCCCCTTTTCCGCAAGGCCACCCTTTCGGAATTCAGGGAACACCCTACGTTTGCACCGGATGCGGTTCCCCCGCTTTACGGGCAGGAAGAATGGGAGGATTACCCTGCGCTCTGGCAGAAACAACATCCTTCCGAACAACCCGCTATCACGGAAAACCCCTACTACGAGAATCAGTGGGGGATGGTCATCGACCTGAATACCTGTACGGGCTGCAATGCCTGCGTGGTTGCGTGTAACAGCGAGAACAATGTGCAGATGGTGGGCAAGGAAGAGGTAGGCCTCGGGCGCGAGATGCACTGGTTGCGCATTGACCGCTATTTCGTTTCCGGGGAAGAGGATACGGACAATCCGGCCATGGTGGTGCAGCCGGTGCCGTGCATGCACTGCGAGAATGCTCCGTGCGAAGCGGTGTGTCCGGTGGCGGCGACCGTGCATTCCCCGGATGGTACGAACCAGATGATTTACAACCGCTGCATCGGTACGCGGTACTGCTCCAACAATTGCCCCTACAAGGTGCGCCGGTTCAGTTTCTTCAACTGGACGAAGACGCTGCCGGAAACGGTGCAGATGGCGCAGAATCCGAATGTGACGGTCCGTTTCCGGGGCGTTATGGAGAAATGCTCGTACTGCATCCAGCGGATCCGGGGGGCACAGCATACGGCGCGCCTTGCCGATCGGGCGCTCCAGGATGGCGAAGTAAAGACGGCGTGCCAGCAGGCGTGCGGCATGCAGAGCATTACGTTCGGCGATCTGAACAACCCGGACAGCGCGGTGGTGCAGGCGAGGAAAAATCCTCGCCGGTACGAAATGCTGGCCGAACTGTCCGTCAAGCCGCGCACCTCGTATCTGGCGCGCGTAACGAACCCGAACCCCGAACTTGAATCCCAGGGATAATCTTCCGTCGAACGCAGTGGGTCATTCAACGAGCCATAGTACCGAGGCGCCGCTGGTTACCGGCAACCTGAGTTTTCACGAACTCACGGAACTGGTAGCGCGCCATGCGGAAAAGAAACCTCCCATGGTCTGGTATGTGGCCATCGGGATTTCTTCGCTGATGTTGCTCAACCTGCTGGTGATGATCGCCTATCAGGTGTGGAATGGCGTGGGGGTTTGGGGAAATAACGTACCTGTCGGTTGGGGATGGCCGATCGTCGATTTCGTGTTCTGGGTGGGTATCGGGCACGCGGGCACGCTGATTTCCGCCATTCTGTTTTTGTTCAGGCAGCGCTGGCGGACATCGATCAACCGGGCTGCGGAGGCCATGACGATCTTTGCAGTGATCTGCGCCCTGCTTTTCCCGACGATTCACGTGGGACGGATCTGGGTGATATACTGGACGCTCCCGATCCCGAACCAGATGGACATGTGGCCGCAATTCAAGAGTCCCCTGTTGTGGGATGTTTTTGCGGTGTCGAGTTATTTCATTGTTTCGCTGCTGTTCTGGTATGTAGGGCTGATTCCGGATCTGGCCACGCTGCGTGACCGGGCCCGCTCGTTCATCAGGCAGCGCGTGCTGGGTATATTTTCCATGGGGTGGACCGGCTCCAACCGGCACTGGCGCAACTACGAAAAGGCGTACCTGTTGCTGGCGGGTCTTGCCACGCCCCTTGTGCTTTCGGTGCACTCGGTGGTGTCGTTCGATTTTGCCGTATCCATCGTTCCCGGCTGGCACACCACCATTTTCCCACCCTATTTCGTGGCGGGCGCCATTTTTTCCGGGTTCGCCATGGTGGTGACGCTCATGGTGATTGCCCGGAAGGTCTATGGTATCGAGGACCTGATCACGCTCAACCACCTCGAGAAGATGAACATCATCATTCTTCTTACGGGCTCGATGGTGGGTTTTGCGTACATCACGGAATTTTTCATTGCCTGGTATTCACAGGTCGGGTACGAGCAGTATGCCTTCATCAATCGCGCCACCGGGCCGTATGCATGGGCTTACTGGATCATGATGTCGTGCAATCTCATTGCGCCCCAGGTATTCTGGTTCAAGCGTCTGCGCCGCAACGTGCCGCTCATGTTCACCATTTCCATCCTCGTGAACATCGGCATGTGGTTCGAACGCTTCGTGATCACCGTGATCTCGCTGCATCGTGACTACCTGCCTTCCAGTTGGGGATACTTTACTCCCACCTGGGTCGATGTGATGACCTTCGCAGGATCGTTCGGGCTGTTTCTGACGCTGTTTCTGCTCTTCCTGAGGTTTGCGCCGATGGTGGCGCTCTCTGAGGTCAAGGGGGTGGTGCCGCAGGCCGATCCGCATTTTTATGACCGGGAATCGTCATGAAGAAGCTTCTTGCGCAAATAAAGGCGTCGATGGGCATCTACGAAAGCGAGCCCGTGTACGGATTGCTTGCGGAGTTTGCCGATCCCGGAGCACTGCTGCATGCGGCGTCACAAGTGCGGGAGGCGGGCTACCGGCATTTCGACGTGCATTCGCCCTTTCCGATTCATGGCATGGACAAGGCCATGGGGCTGGGCAATTCGCTGGTCGGGTTTTTCACGCTGGGCGGTGGAATTACCGGGTTCGCGCTGGCCTACTGGTTGCAATGGTGGACGGGCGCCGTGGCGTATCCCCTGAACATCAGCGGCAAGCCGTTTTTCGCCATCGAGCCGTCCATTCCCATCATGTTCGAATTGACGGTGCTTTTTGCGGCCTTTGGCGCAGTAGCGGGCATGCTTGCGTTGAACGGGTTGCCGCGTCCCCATAGCCCGCTTTTTTACTCCCGCAATTTTACGCGTGCGACCGACGACGCATTCTTTCTGCACGTTGCGGCGTCGGACAAGTGTTTCGATCTCGAGGGGACCCGGCAGCTACTGACGGACCTTGGCGGATATCACGTGGAATTACTCACCGCAAAAGAATGACGGCATGCGGCGAGTCCGGCGCAAGCCGGCTTCCCGCGCACAAGGATATATGCTCATGAAGAGAGGGGGAACGGTCCTGGTGTTTGCAGCCTTCTTGCTGGCGTCCTGCCGCGGCACGACGCATGAACATACGCCTATCCATCCCAACCTGAACATGGATTATCAGGAGCGGTTCGATCCGCAGGAGGCCAATGCTTTCTTTGCGGACGGGCGCTCCATGCGGCCGCCCGTTCCCGGTACGGTGGCGCGCGGTTTTTTGCATGAGGATACGCGGTTTCACGAGGGCCGGAACGCCGACGGGAGTTATGTGGAGGCCATGCCTGTCCCGCTGACGATAGAACTCCTGGAACACGGGCAAACCCGGTACGACATTTTCTGTACCCCGTGTCATGGCGCCGCCGGCGATGGCGAAGGGATCATTACGACAGGCGATTTCGGGTACACCCCGGCCACGACCTATCACAGTGACCGGTTGCGCGAGGAAACGGACGGCTATCTGTATGATGTGATTGCGAACGGGGTGCGCACCATGCCCGGATATGCACACCAGATTCCGGTAGCGGACCGATGGGCCATCGTGGCCTATATTCGGGCTCTTCAGCGCAGCCAGTATGCGTCTGAGAGCGATGTGCCCGCCGTACTCCTCGACGATATCCGGCGTGGCGCCGGCGCCGGGAATAACGAGTAGATTCGATGGCGACATTGAAAAAGAGCCATATTATTCAGTGTTTACTGGATCCGTTTGCATCGACCAGCGGCGATGCGCCGGATGCGTTCCGCTATAAGGGCGATTGGCGCATATGGGGGATTCCCTTGCTGGTCGGCGCAATAGGGCTTACGTCGGGATTGTCGGGCTGGCTGACGGATCCGCATCAGTTTTATTTTTCGTACCTGATCGGGTGGGTGTTCTGCCTGACTATTGCGCTGGGAGCGTTGTTCTTCGTGCTTATACAGCACCTGACGAGGGCGCGCTGGAGTATCGTGGTGCGGCGCATGGCCGAGGCCTTGTTGTGGACTTTCCCCTTACTGGCCGTACTGGGTATTCCTGTGCTTTTCGGGCTGCACGATCTTTATCACTGGACGCATGCAGACGCCGTCGCAACCGATCCCATCCTTGCCGGAAAAACGCCCTATCTGAATCTCCCGTTTTTTCTGGTACGCCTTGCGGTCTATTTCCTGGTGTGGAGTCTGCTCGCCTATCTTCTGTATCGCAATTCGCTTGCGCAGGATTGCACGGGCGATGGCGATATTCCTGCCCGTCAGCGCAAGGTTAGCGCCTGGGGGCTTGCTGTGGGGGCAATTACCACTGCATTTGCGAGTTACGACTTGCTGATGTCGCTTGACCCACACTGGTTTTCGACCATTTTCGGCGTATACGTGTTTGCGGGCGCCTTCATGTCGATTCACGCATTGCTTGCGCTTTGCGCCATGATGCTTCAGGGTGTGGGCAACCTGCGGGGGGTCGTTACCACGGAGCATTATCAGGATCTCGGCAAACTGGCCTTCGCCTTCGTCGTGTTCTGGACGTACATTGCGTTCAGCCAGTACATGTTGATATGGTACGGCAACATACCGGAAGAAACGCTCTGGTATCGTCACCGTCTCAGCCATGGCTGGGAAGTACACACCGCCGTGCTGCTTGTGGGGCATTTCGTCGTGCCCTTTTTCCTGTTGCTGTCGAGAGCCGTCAAGCGGTCCAAACTGCTTCTCGGATTAATCTGCGTCTGGCTGCTTGCAATGCAGTGGTTCGATATCCACTGGTTGGCCGCGCCGGTACTGCATCCCGACGCCGCCACGATTCATTTTCTGGACGTTGCGAACTGGCTGGGTCTTTTCGGAATCGTACTCGGTGTGTCCATGTACCGTCTGGTCCGACACAGCCTTGTTCCTTGCCGGTCTCCCGGACTGGAAGATTCGCTGCATTTTGAAAATACCTGACGCTGACCATGTCGAATCCCACGGACATTTCGGAAGGGGCGCAATGGGTCGAAGGAACGGAGCGTCCGCACGTCGAGCAGGAGGGTATCGAAGCCGGTCAGATACTTGGTTTCGTGGTTGTGATCGCGTTCCTCATTGGCCTGGCGGTCGTTGCGCTTTTTCAGTATACGGACCTTACGGCGCAAGAGGCGCTGGTGAAAGCCACCGATCAGAGCGCTTATCCCGAACTGGAGGAAATACGTCTGCATGCCACCATGCTGCTTACGCAGTACGAGGTCCTCGCCGGGACGGAGGGACGGTATCGTATTCCCATAGGGCGCGCCATGGAACTGACGGCGCAAGAGGCGCCGGCCCACCCCGAGGAGTTCTATGCCCCCGAGTACATGCCCACGTACCGCGAGAGATGACAACCTGCCGCAAACCATATCGAACCCGGGCGAGAGGGACTGCCCGGCGGTTTTTCCCTGCGCTGTTTGCATGGCTCGTATCCGGCGTGACCGCGCTGGCCGCTGTTGCAGTTGCTCCGGCATTCGGGCAATCTTCGGGCACGTTGCCTCCACAGTTTGAAGGGATTGGCCTTGATCAGCGGATCGGGGCCGAGCTGTCCCGCGATCTGGTTTTTCGGAACGAGGACGGGGACGAAGTGGCCCTCGGTCAGTACTTCGATGGCAAACGGCCCGTATTGCTGACGCTGATTTATCACGAATGCCCCACCATGTGCAACATGGTGCTGCACGGGTTGACCGAAACGCTGAGGGAGATGCCCTGGACGCCCGGTGATCAGTTCGATGTCGTGACAGTGAGTTTCAATCCGCGTGAGACGCCGGCATTGGCTGCGGAGAAGAAGGCCATGTACCTGGATATGCTGGGCAAGCCCGAAGCCGCGGACGGATGGCATTTTCTTACCGGAGAGGATGCTTCGATCTCGGCGCTTACGGAAGCGGTGGGGTTCCGGTATAACTGGATCGAGGACGAGCAGGTGTACGCACACCCGTTCACACTCATTTTTCTGAGTGGAGAGGGGACGGTGATGCGGTACATGCCCGGGATGCAGTTCGCTCCCTCGGACGTGCGGGCCGCGCTCATCGAGGTGTCGGAAGGGCGTGCGGGCTCGCCGCTCAACCGGGTCCTGCTGTATTGTCTGCAATATGACCCGAACGCTAATTCGTATGTGCTCCATGCCGTCAACCTGATGAAATTCAGCGGCGGCCTGGCTGTCGTCCTGCTGGGCGTATTCTTTGTTGCGATACGGCGCCGGGGGGCGCATCGCACATGGCCCACACCCACACCCACGGCATAAATCCCCGGTCGGTTTTTCGCGCTCATACGGCGCCGCTCTTACCTAACGCATGAACATGTCCGCAGCAGGAGGCCCCGGCTCGGGAAACAGGAATCGGCAACCATGACCGGATCGTTTTGGCTGCCCGATGGCGCGTCGACCCTGTCGTCCGAAATCGACAGCCTGTTCTATTTCGTAAACTGGGCAAGCATCATCCTTTTCGTAGGGGTGGTGGTAGCTATCGCCTACCTTGCGTATCGCTACCGGCGGCGGCGAGGCGGTCCCGCTCCGGTGCGCGTGAAGCCGAACAAGATGGTGGAAATCTCGTGGGTGGTATTGCCTACGATCCTTGTGCTGATCGTTTTCAATTGGGGGTTCCGGTTGTTCATCGAGCAGAGCGTGGCGCCGCCGAACGCCTACGAGGTCTATGTGCGCGGCGCCATGTGGAAATGGGATTTCGAGTATCCGACCGGCACCGTCACGACCAACGAGTTGCATGTGCCCGTAGACCGTCCCGTGCGCCTTGTCATGAGCAGCGCCGACGTGCTGCACAGTTTCTTCGTGCCGGCCTTTCGCATCAAGCAGGATGTATTGCCGGGCCGCTATTCTTCGGTCTGGTTCGAAGCTACGCGCGTGGATACGTTTCAGGTGTTCTGTACGGAATACTGCGGAACAGGGCATTCCGTGATGCTGGCCTCGGTGATCACCCATTCGCAGGGGGATTTCGAGGCATGGCTGGCCTCGGCAGGCGTGGACGAGGATACCCCGCTTCCCGAACTGGGCGCGCAACTGTACCAGCAACAGGCTTGCTTCGGATGCCACACTCTGGACGGAACGGAGCCTATTGGCCCGACCTTCGCGGGGTTGTACGGAAAGACCGAAATGCTCGAAGACGGGTCCACCGTGGTGGTGGATGACGACTACCTGCGCGAATCCATCGTTGACCCCAGTGCAAAGATCGTGCAAGGATATGCTAATGTGCCTATGCCCGCTGGGTATACTGGTCTCAGCGAGCGGCAATTGTCCGCACTGGTCGCCTTTATCCGGGAGCAACAATAACGGGCGCGCCCGGACGCCGCCGTGTACGAAGACGGATCGACGGAATCTATGACGGAAGACATTGATCGGAGCGAAGCAGCGCAGGCCGGGGATACCGAAGAGCATTCCGGGCACGGCGACTACATTACCCATGCGAAAAGCATCGGGTCATGGATGTTTTCCGTGGACCACAAGCGCATCGGTATCCTCTATGCCGTGACCGCAGCGATCGCCTTTCTTGCAGGAGGCGTCTTCGCATTGCTGGTGCGCGCCGAACTGCTGCTGCCCGGGGAGACGTTTCTGTCCGCTCAGAGCTACAACCAGTTGTTCTCGCTCCATGGCATCATCATGGTGTTCGGGTTCATCATCCCGGCCATCCCCGGTTTCCTGGGCAATTTTCTATTGCCCCTTCATCTGGGCGCCAAAGACGTCGCGTTTCCCCGGCTTAATCTGTTCAGCTACTACCTGTATCTGCTGGGCGTGATTCTCATCATTGTGGCGATGGTGGTCGGCAGCGTGGATACGGGGTGGACCTTCTACACGCCCTATTCGGCGCGCACGGGTCCCGCGGTGCTGTTTCTGGCCATGGCCGTGTTCATTGCGGGATTCGCCTCGATTTTCACGGGGATCAATTTCATCGTGACGGTACACAAGATGCGTGCGCCGGGCATGACGTGGAACCGCCTTCCGCTTTTTGTCTGGAGTATCTATTCGACGAGCATCGTGCAGGTGCTTGCCACTCCGGTACTCGGCATCACCGTATTGCTGCTGTTCCTGGAGCGTCTCCTCCAGATCGGCATTTTCGATCCGGCTCTTGGCGGAGACCCGATTCTTTTCCAGCATTTCTTCTGGTTCTACTCGCATCCGGCAGTGTACATCATGATCCTGCCGGGCTTCGGGATCATTTCCGAATTGATCGCGACGTTTTCGAGGCAGCGCATTTACGGATACATGGCCATTGCATTGTCTTCCGTGGCCATTGCAATGCTGGGTTTTCTGGTCTGGGGGCATCATATGTTCGTCTCCGGGCAATCCGCGATCTCCTCGGTCATTTTCTCGCTGATTACGTACCTGATCGGCATTCCGTCGGGGATCAAGGTGTTTAACTGGATCGCCACCATGTACAAGGGGTCCATCTCGTTCAAGACCCCGATGCTGTACGCGCTTTCATTTCTGGTGCTGTTCACGATCGGCGGCGTAACCGGCATCATGGTGGGCGTGCTGGCCGTGGATATTCATCTGCATGACACCTATTACGTCGTAGGACATTTTCATTATGTGATGATGGGCGGTACGGTCATTGCGCTCCTCGGCGGATTGCATTACTGGTGGCCGAAAATCACGGGGCGCATGTACAACGAGGCGTGCGGGCAGATTGCTGTGTTCCTGATCTTCGTGGGGCTGAACCTGGCCTTTTTCACGCAACTCGTGCTGGGATCGCGGGGCATGCCCCGGCGCTACAACGACTATCTGCCCGAGTTCACGTCCCTGCACCAGCTTTCCACGATAGGTTCGTGGATCATGGGGCTGGGACTGTTCCTGGTGCTGGGATATTTGCTGTTTTCCCTTTTCCGGGGAAAGAAGGCCGGCGCGAATCCATGGGGGGGCGCTACGCTGGAATGGACCCATACGGGGCCGCGGCCGGATCCTCATAATTTCCATCGGATGCCGTTTGTCACCCGGGGCCCCTACGAGTTTGACCGGATCGGAATATCCCGTTCCGAAACCGTCGAAGCAGATCAGGACGAGGATCCGCCGGATGACGTTCTGAACCAGGACCGGACGTAAGTATCATGGCTACCAATACGGGCACGGCAGAACAGACCGCACAGGAGCGCCCCATGGCGCATCTGAAGCATTACTTCGTTTCGTCCGATCAGCAGTTCGATGCGGCGAAACTCGGGATGTGGCTTTTCCTCATCACGGAGATCCTTCTTTTCAGCGGGATGTTCGTGGCCTACGCCGTGTATCGGGTTTGGTATCCGGAGGTGTTTGCGGTCGCTTCCACCGAACTGAACCCCTGGCTGGGCGGCCTGAACACCGTAGTATTGCTGGCCTCCTCTCTCACGGTGGCGCTGGCCATTCATGCGGCGCAGACCGACAACCGCAGGGCGCTGGTTACCAACCTGTTCATCACGGTGGCGCTGGCCGGCGTCTTCATGGTGGTGAAGTACTTCGAGTACACGCACAAATTCCATCTGGGCATTTTTCCCGGCGGCCATTTTGCGTATGCGGAGATGGACCAGCCCATCGTTCCGATCTTCTTCAGCATCTATTATGTGATGACCGGCATTCACGGGGTGCATGTGCTGGTCGGTATGGGCGTATTAAGCTGGCTGGGCGTGCGGGCGATGCGGGGGGATTTTCACAGCGGGTACTACACGCCCGTGGAGCTTTCCGGCCTGTACTGGCACCTTGTAGACATCATCTGGATATTTCTTTTCCCATTGCTTTATCTCATTTAGGTGCGAACCGGGCGCCGGTTCGCCTTGCGAGCATGAAAGGGCACCATATCACTCCACGAAAAACGCTGTTGAAGGTGTTCGTCGCCCTGGTGGCGCTGACTGCTCTGACGGCCCTCACGGCGCAAATCGATATAGGGGCGTTCAACATTCCGCTGGCCCTTGCGATCGCCGGGACCAAGGCCCTGCTCGTGGTGCTTTTCTTCATGGCCCTCAAGTACGACAAACCGGTCAATGCGCTGTTTTTCGGGCTGGGGATTCTTTTCGTGGTGGTATTTCTCACATTTACCTTGTTCGACACCGCCTTCCGGGGCGATCTCGGCAATGTGGGGGAGGAAGCGATTTTGAACACGGAGGGGACCGAACAGGGCGAGTGAACCGGAAACGGTTTGCGAAACGCTGCCTCGTTTCGCATGTATGGCGCTGTGCCGGTTGTATCCGATACCCTGTATGACGCAAAGGGTGCAGGTGCGGCGGGATGGACAGCGCCACGCGCTATCACCTCGCCCGCAGCGGTTGCAAGGTGCCGGGTCTGGAACCGTTACTCCATCCCTATGGCTTTTCCCATGGCCGTCCTGCCGGAAGCAACTACTTGAGCAGAGTCATCTTCTTCACGGAAACGTGCTGTTCGGTACGAAGCACGTACAGGTACGTACCCCCGGCCAGACCCGATCCATCGAACGAAACGCTGTAGCGGCCCGCAGGCTGCACTCCGTCCGCCAGCACGCGGACCTCGCGACCGAGTACGTCATAGACCGTAAGCGTGATCGCCTGCGCCCGCTCAATCGAAAACTCGATCGTCGTGGAGGGATTGAACGGGTTCGGATAGTTCTGCTCCAGCGCAAAATCCGCGGGGATTTCTCCGTCCACAGGCTCGACCGACGTCACTTCATCCTCATATATGCCGGCGCCCAGGATGGATATTAGCGATGCCGGGGCGCCATTGGGGAGAGTGAATGTAATTTCTCTCTCGAGGGCGTAGGTCACCTTGGGTATGTTGGCACTGTCGGTGTCATCGTCGGGATTGTCGAAATGGTACTCGACGAAGCCTCCTTCGGGGCTGCTCGACGCCGCCGCGATAATCTGCGGGAGAATGAGCTCTCCGGTAACGGCGTCTCTCAGAGTATTCGTGGGAGTCTGAAGTTCGTATTTCTCCGGAAACGCCCCGTGGAAGAACGTGTAGCCGGTGCGGTCCATTAAAAAAAGATAAGTGGGACCGTGTCTCCAGTATCCGGTCGTATCCCGGAATACCCTCTTTATTCTAAAAGTGATATCAATTCCTCCTGTTTCATAAAGTCCGAAGAGGTAATCCGCCGCCCCGATCACGAAGGTCTTCAGGCTCTCGCGGTCGGTCACATCGCGGGCTGTTACGGCAGGGGCCTCGCCGGGATCAAGCGTTTCTTCCGTCAGGTGGTCTTCCCGAATATCGAGGCCGGCGGTCAGGAAGGCCGCGCTGCCATCGGGATTAAAGTAAGACAGCGCATAGCCGTCGTCGCCCTCAAACATGAAAGGACTGCCCGCTGGCGACAAAGACGCTGCCGCACCGACGGCCTCGAGCATAGCAGCATCGACCACTGCACCCGACAAAAGCAGATCCTTCCCGTGCAGTATCAATGTGCCTTTGGGGGTCATCGTAGCAATGTAGGTGGAACCGTAATTCCAGGGCCCCTCATGCGTCAAAGCACATCCAAGGTAGCCGGCTGCCAGCGGGGAGGTGCTGATTTGCAGTATGTACGCAAAATAATCGTTCACGAATTCTGTCAGCGTGGCCTCGCCGTTCTCCACCTGTTCAGCCGTGGTCGCGTTCGGGTCTACGGCCGGGAATTCATCGGGCCGCGGGCAGACATCATCCGATGTTACGCCGGGCGGAAAATTCGGCGCCCCGGGAGTACCGTTCATCTGCGCCGATGCGTTCCAGCATTCGGGCAGATGGTTATCGCACGTCGGATCGGTGAGCGCCAGGGTATAGCCGTTGCCATCCGCTTCTTCGGGCCAGGGCGCCGAGTCGTCGTACGTGAGCGAGTCCACTATGGCGCCCGATGCGTCGAAGATGCGCACGAGTTCTCCGCCGCCGGACAGTCCGAAGTCCGCATCCCCCACTACATTGGATACATCAGGATGTATGGCGGAGAAGCTGGCTGTTTCCCGGGCGGCGACAAGGTATTCTCCACTGTTCAGGATCGTGCCGTCCGGAAACGCGAACACATGATCGTCGTCCTCGTCGGAATAGGTCCATCCGGTCAGATCGACATCGGTGGTGCCGGCATTGTACAATTCCACCCAGTCCTTACTATCATAATCGTCGTGCGAGTTGTAGTTGATCTCGTTGATCACGACGGTGTCGGCGGCTGCTATCCTGCCGATGTCATTGCCAGAAGGCGAAGCTGCCGATACCGGTCGGCAGAGTAACGAAAACATTCCCGCAACGATCAGGGCACAGCCTATGCGTCGGAGGAAACGCGCGCTGCGGTGTGGAAGATTGCTACGAAAGGTTTTGGCTGTGCGGTGAACTGTATCCAGAAACATGTGAATGCCGTGAGGTTGGAAAGGAATGCATAATGTTGCTTCAATATCGCAAAATCCCGGCGAAAATTTTGCACTCTCGCTGCCGGTTACGTATTCTTTGCCGCGAAGCACCCTTTTTTACCACGAAGACCAGGGACGCGGATGAAACTGCTTGCGAGGAGATTGCCCTCCGGGATTCTCCTGTTTTTGATGCTTGCGGGGTTGGCTCTTGTTGCGTTCTGGACGCCCGAAGCGTGGGCTCAGGAAGCCGCCGGGCAAGTCGAGTATCGCACCTTTCCCGTCGTAGGCAGCCGCGTGGTGGTTTGGGTGATCGCCCAGTTGCACCTCATGTTCGGGGCGTTTGTGCTCGCCGTCCCGATGTTCGCGCTCACGATCGAGTTCATCGGCTTCCGCAACGGCGACAAGCGCTACGACGATCTGGCGTATGAATTCACGCGCCTTTTGTCCGTCTCTTTCTCCTTTACGGCCAGTCTCGGCGCGCTCCTGACGTTTTTCCTGTTCATTCTGTATCCGCGATTGATGGAGTATCTGGTCTCCATCTTCGACTGGACATTCATGCTGTACGCATGCGTCTTCTTTCTCGAAGCCGTCTTCCTGTACAGTTATTATTACGGATGGGGCAAGATGCCGAAGTGGTTGCACCTGGTCATCGGTCTCTGTCTCAATTTGGTCGGCATCGCCATCATTTTCATTGCCGACTCCTGGCTTACCTTCATGAATTCCCCCAACGGCATCGATGCCGAAGGGAATCTGCTCAGCACCTGGGACGCGATCAACAATTTCACGTGGATGCCCATCAACATCCACCGACTCATCGCGAATATCTGCTTCGGCGGGTCGATTGCGGCGGCGTACGGGGCCTACAAGTTTCTTGGCGCGAAGACCGACGAGGAGCGGGCGCACTACGACTGGATGGGCTACATGGGCAATTTCATCGCCATCGCAGCGCTGCTCCCGCTGCCGTTCGCAGGCTACTGGCTGGGCCGTGAAATCTACGCCTTTTCCCAGAGCCTCGGTATTGCGCTCATGGGCGGCACGTTCTCCTGGCTGTTCATCATCCAGGCTGTGCTTATCGGCAACCTGTTCCTTGCAGCCAACTATTACCTGTGGTTGAGCATGGAGCGTATTCACGGGGCGGAGCGCTACCGCAAGTTCATCAAATGGTTGCTTGCTTCCATCACCGTCTGTTTCATCGTCTGGGCGACGCCACACTCTCTGGTCGCCACGGTCGAGGAAGCCCGTGCCATGGGTGGGTCCCACCACCCGATTCTGAATGTGCTGGGCGTGATGTCGGCCAAAAACACCGCCGTCAACGTGCTCATTCTCACCACGTACCTGAGCTTTCTGTTTTACCGGCGGGCCAACAAGGAGGCGACCGTTTCGTGGGCGAAAACGGGCAATATCGTGCAGTTCGGCATCCTGGCTGTGGTCGTGGGTGTCGTCATCTTCCTCGGGGTGTACGGCTACTTCGTGGAGGCGTCCGTGCGGATCGGTTTGTCGATCCCGCAGGTGAGTCTCGTACTCTTCGCCATGATTTCGATCACGATCATCGACGTCTTCATGTTCAGGAAGGCGAAGATTCTGGGACCGATCGAGTGGGGCAGGATTCCCAACCGGGCGCAATACGCGCTCTTTTTCATTGCCATCACGTTTGCGTGGACGATGGGACTTATGGGCTACGTCCGTTCCGGCATTCGCCAGCACTGGCACGTCTACGGAGTTATGCGCGACACCTCGGTGGATGCGTTTACACCCACGCTGGGCTACGCCGCCAATGTAGTGTCTGTGACGGTGCTGATCTTCTTTGCATTTATCGCGGTCGTGTTTTTCCTTTCCAGTCTTGCGGGTAAGAAAAAACTCGATGCCGGGGAGGGGACATCGTCATGATGAACGCCATCAAGATATGCGTCTTCACTGTCCTCGTGGCCGCATTCTATAGCTACGTCAGCCAGATGGTGCCGCAGACGGTGACGTATCCGCCCGAGGATACGGAACTCGGAGCCGACATGACCACAGAGGATCTGGTAGCCGCCGGCGAGGAAATCGCTTCGGGCAAAGGAACGTGTCTTACGTGTCATACCGTATCCGGGGAAACCGGGGGGCGTTTCCCCGATCTGGCGAACATCGGCCTGGTGGCCGCAGAGCGGAAGGAAGATTTCAGCGACGTGGAGTATCTGGCCGAGTCGCTCTACGAACCGAATGAATATATTGTCGAGGGCTTTCTGCCCGGCATGACCCCTATTTCCGACCCGCCCATCGACCTGAACGACCAGGAGATTCTCGCGGTGATTGCGTACCTCCAGAGTCTTGGCGGCACCGCCACGGTTACGCTGGACACGGAGTTGCGCTGGCAGAGCGAAGAGAATGCGGCCGGCGCATCGACTGCTTCGCAGGCAAGCGCATCTGCTGCGCCCTCGTCGGAAAATTTGTCCGGGGAAGAACTGTTCACCATGTACGCCTGTGGCACCTGCCACAGCCTCACCGACGCCACGCCCTTGCTGGGTCCCAGTTTGTACAATGTGGGCAACGAGCTTTCGACCGCCGAGATATACGAGGCGATCATGGATCCGGACGCCGTGGTGTCGGAGGAATTTGTGGCGGGTCTGATGACGGCGCAACTGAGCGCCGTCGGATTCTACGACAAAATATCGTCCGGACAGCTCAAAACGCTGGTTGATTACCTGGCGTCGCAAAAGGGAGGATCATGAACATCATTATCCTGCTTGTGGTGTGTGCAGGGCTCGTAGCGCTGCGCTTCGTGCCGAAGATAAACATCCTCGGCTGGCTGGCGGGTTGGTGGGTTGCTGCATTCGTTTTTCTGCGCTGGGGCATCGACCCCCCGCTGCCTACCTCGATCCAGGGGATGTTCATTGCCATCCTCACCCTTGGGTTGTTGGCGTATTTATCGGCGGATTCGTCACATTTCCGGTTTGTGCTCGACCGGTTCGTGGCATTCACGACACAGAAAAAGTATACGATTCCGCTGTTGGCGGTTATTGTGCTGCTGCCTTGCCTTGTGGCGCTCCGCGTGTATTTCGATGTGACGGAAGGGCCGGCGCCTCCTCTCAGCAGCCGCACGATTCACCCGCCGCCGCCTGTGAGTATCGAAGTGGCAGGGAATACGATCGACCTTGTCAACGACGACAACCCGTACCGTGCTCTTGAAACGGAAGACCCGGCAGCGTTCGAGGAGCATGTGGAGAACGGGCGCCGCGTGTACTACGAAAACTGTGTGTACTGCCACGGGGACGATATGGCGGGAGACGGCCTTTTTGCCCACGGATACGATCCCATTCCCGCGAATTTCCAGGACGCCACGACCATCGCCATGCTCCAGGAAGGCTATATTTTCTGGCGCATCGCCAAGGGCGGTCCGGGTTTGCCGAGCGAATCCACGCCCTGGCTTTCGGCCATGCCTGCCTGGGAAGACTTTCTCTCGGAAGAGGAGATGTGGGATGTGACGCTTTTCCTGTACGATTTCACCGGACACCGACCGCGGGCGCGGGAGGATCATGGGGGGGATGGAGGCCATTAGGAATAAAACCGACATAACGATTCACCCTGCTCGCTGGGCAAGGCGCGCCGTGATGCGTTTTTCCCGATGGAGCGCCATGTCGCGCGCCCTGGGGGCGTGTTTGCCTGTTATATTGCTTCCCCTGACTGTCTCGTCGCAACCTGCGCCGGACCTTGGCACCGACGAACAGCGCGAAGCCGGCCGCCTGCTGTACATGGACAAATGTGCACAGTGCCATGGAGAAACCGGTAGGGGAGATGGCGTGGCCGCCCCCTTCATGCGCCCGATGCCCCGCGACTTTACGGCAGGCATCTACAAGGTGCGCACCACGCCGAGCGGACAGTTGCCTACGGATGACGACATCGCACGGGTGATTCGCGACGGTATGCCCTATACCGGTATGCCTCCCTGGCCGCAGCTGAACGACGACGAAATTCTCAACCTTGTCTACTACCTGAAAACTTTCAACGACGATTTCTCCGGACCGTACGGCGTTCCCGATGTAATCGAGATTCCTGATTCTCCATCGTTCAGCGAATCGTCTGCCGAACGAGGACGCGTGGTCTACGAAGAGAACCAGTGTTTCGATTGCCATGGCATGGCCGGACGCGGCGACGGGCCTTCCGCTGTGACGCTGCAGGAGCAGTGGGGCAACCATATCCGCCCCGCCGATCTTACGAAGCGCTGGACCTTCATAGGGGGCAACACGCGCGAGGATATCTATCGTACGTTCACGACGGGCCTCGACGGTTCGCCCATGCCGTCCTACAGCATTACCCCGATCGAAGACAGCTGGGCCCTTGTCGATTACGTCTATTCGCTATCGCAGGACGATCCGGACTATGCGACCTCCGCGACGGCGCAGTATGCGAACGATCCCGTCGACCCGATGCAGGGCAGGGCGGCTTTCGGCGAGGAGCGCGGCGCCTATTTGCCCGTGGTCGGACAAGTCATTGAACCCGGCCGGTCGTTTATGCCCGGCGTAGACGGTATCGAGGTGAAAGCGCGCTACAATGCGGATGAGATTGCCATTCTTCTTTCGTGGCACGACATGTCCGCAGAGACGATGGGGAGCAATGCCCCGGATATGGAAGTTCCGCCCACGGAGCAGGTCGTTCGGGATACCGTGACAAGTATCTGGTCCGATGCGGTCGCCATACAGTTTCCCCAGGAACTTGCACCGGAAGGCTTGCCCTACTTCCTGTTCGGGGACGCAAGACGGCCGGTCGATCTGTGGTTCGCCGATCTGGCTTCGGGAGAAGGTCGTTCGTATGTTGGACGCGGGAGTGGCAACCTGCTTGCCGGCGAAACCTCCCCGTCCGTTCATGCGACCTATGAGGACGGTGCATGGACGGCCGTTTTCACCATGCCGCGCGACGAGCGTTTTGTGGAAGATACCTTCGTCCCGATCGCCTTCTCGGTATGGGACGGTTTTAACGACGAGCGGGGTAATCGCCGGGGTCTCACGGGATGGTATTATCTGTACCTCGAGCCCTCCGAGCGTCCGTCGCCTGTGATGCCCATGCTGCGCGCCGCCGGGCTCACGTTTCTTGTTCTTCTGAGCATTGTCGGCCTGGTGCGCTTCCGGCATCGCGCCTCCGTTTCCGCCTGATTTTTCCGAGGTTTTGCTCTCGAATCAATGGAAGCCGCCCGTTCCCTGTCCTTCTTGTCTTCTTCCGGGGCATACCGCCCCTCGCTTGTTTCCTGGAATCTTACCAGGAAATGCAATCTCAAGTGTCCCCATTGCTATATGGAAGGGGGCGCCGCCGAAGAAAACGAATTGACTACGGAAGAGTGTCTCGCGCTGATCGACGAGATGGAGGCGCTCGGTACGGAGATGCTCATTCTTACCGGTGGAGAGCCGCTCTTGCGCCGTGACATCTACGAGATTGCGCAGACGGCCTCTGCAAAGGGCATGTGGGTGGTCATGGGCACGAACGGGGTCATGGTCAATGATTTCGTTGCCCGCAAGATGGTGGAATGCGGCGTCAAGGGGGTGGGCATCAGCATTGATTCCATTGATCCGGAAAAGCACAATGCCTTTCGCGGCGGCCCGAACGCCTGGGAGCATTCGGTTCGCGCCCTCGAGATTTGCCGCCGGCATGGCCTCGAAGTGCTTGTGCAAACGACCGTTATGGACATGAACCGGGATGAAATTCCGGAACTCATGGCGTTTGCACGGGAGAAAGGCGCCTGGTCCTTTAACCTGTATTTTCTGGTGCAGACGGGTCGGGGACAGGAGATGAACGATCTTCCCGCCGCCGCCACGGATACGATGCTTCGCGAAATGGTGAAGGTGCAGGACGAGTACCGTCCTATGCTGGTCCGGTCGAAATGCGCCCCGCAGTTCAAACAGATCGCGTATGACGAGGGCCTTGGCGGTCTGGAAAGCGGGGGATGCATGGCGGGTACGCAGTACTGCCGCATTACGCCGGGCGGGGATGTCACGCCGTGCCCGTACATGACGGTGGTAGCCGGAAATGTCCGCGAACAGTCTTTCGCCGAGATATGGACTTCTTCTTCCGTGCTGACGGATCTACGCGATCCTTCCCGGCTCAAGGGCAAATGCGGCGCATGCGAATTCAACGAACTCTGCGGCGGATGCCGCTGCCGCGCCCAGGCCGCTTTTGAAGACTATCTTGCCGAGGATCCGGCTTGTCTTTATCAGCCGACCGGCAGGATCCTCGAACGATACGATATAGAGTGGTCTCCCGAAGCACAGCGGCGCCTTGATCGCATACCGATCTCTTTCATCCGTGAAAAAGTTCGCAAGGGTCTCGAAACCTATGCGGACCGGCACGGCGTGCGCCGCATTTCCGCAGGCCTCATGCAGGAGGCTCTTGCAGGCATGGATCGCTCGGCGCCGTCCTTTTCGGCGGCCTCTGCGAAACCGCCGGACTCCGGGGTTATTAAAGAACCCGTTACTCCGGAACGACTTGTATAACCAACCATACTCCTTCATTTACCAACCCATTCATGGAAAAGCTTGACGCAAAAACGCTCACGGAGCAGGTACAGGTAACCAACGGGGTCGCCCGTCTCAAAAAGAACGGCGCTGACCAGAACCTTGATGTTATTGAGCTCCCGGAGAAATTCATCCGGTGGCAGCTCGACTACAAGCACAGCATTTACGACGCCATCGAGCAGGATCAGTACATCGCGTTCAACGCGGGGCATCTGCCTGTTGTGGCCACATGGGCCGACGATGCGCTCGTTCCCAATCTG
The DNA here is from genome assembly GCA_965117025.1 of Rhodothermales bacterium. Classification (GTDB taxonomy): domain Bacteria; phylum Bacteroidota; class Rhodothermia; order Rhodothermales; family VXPQ01; genus VXPQ01. Next base: position 1,357,165 of record OZ220746.1, on the reverse strand, counting down.
GCCAACAAGGGCGTGGGGTTCACCCCGAAGGATGAACATATCGACTATTACCTTGAGTTGGTGGAAGATGCCGTCGCTCAGATCCAGGAATTGCCGCCCCATGCCGTCAACGAGACGCGCGATCTGCGCATCCGGACGGCCCGCGAGTTGTATTCCCACCCCGAACATATCGACTGGCGGCGCGTCGGGCTTCTCGAAATTTTCGAGGGATCGACGCTCAAAAATCTTGTCGACAATCCTTTTGCATCTGTGCTGTGGACCGGCAATTCCCCGGTATTCGTTAGTTTTCAGGCGGACTGTGTCGTTGAAATTATCGAGCCGGATGATAAGCGGTACCGTTTCCCCTGGGCGATGCGCCGCCTGTTCGAATACGAGCCGTTCCATGTGGTCCAGACCATTTACCCCTATTCGTACTGCTTCTGGATCTATCGCTGGAAGGACAAGACACCCAAACGCCGTTATCCCGGCAAGCGGAGCGACAACACCGTCAACGAGGCGGGCGGCGTGATTGACAAACAGGCCATGAACGGACAGGGACGCGGATAGAAAGTCCTTTCCGGATCACATCGTATCCATTTTCACACATTGCTTTGCGACCATGCCTCACATGATCACAGACGCCTGTGCGCAATGCGGCCTGTGCGTGGATGTGTGCCCGATCGGTGCGATTTCGCCCGGAGATCCGATCTACGTCATCAACGATACCTGTTGCGATTTTATGGAATGTGTCGTCGAGTGCCCCGAGGAAGCCATCGTCCCGATCCCGGATTGGGAAAAACCTGTTGCCCTGTCCGATACGGAGGTGGCGTCATGAACGGATCACTGGTAACCCGTTTTGTACTGCAGGATTTTCTGGATGCGGCAGCCCACAGTTATGCTGCTTCGGTCCCTGAGCAGGGGCGTGCAGGACGGCTGCTTATGCTTGGAGAAACCTCGCAAGTCCTGGAGGGATGGCGGTCATGGACGGATGCGGTGCGCCTGTATGCCGATGTGGAATACCGGCCCGAATGGGATGCGGCCGCGGCGCGCACCGCTGCACAGTTCGGCGTGGCGATCGAGCAGGAATTTCCGGGGGATCTGATTCCTTTGCCGGCCGGCTTCGAACAGCGGCATCGGTTTGTCCGGGACTTGTCGGACTCCGGGTTGAGTTTGTGGCATTTCGATCCGTACTCGGTGGCGTTCCGGCACGTGGCTCGCGGCGACGAACCGGACTATCATATTGTGCTGGCCTATGTGAAATATGGCTGGATCGGGAAGGAAGAAATGGACGAGCGCCTCGAGGCGCTTCTGCCCGAATTTTCCATGGAAACGATTGCGCAGGACCCGGCGGAGTTTCGCCGCAAGTACAAGGGGTTGCTTCAAATGGGAGAGCGTCTCGAACCCGGCACGGTACACCGTCCTTTCTGATTCCACCTGTCATCATGGAGGCATCCCGGGACATAGCACCGACTGATGCACTCGAAGCGCGTGCTGCCGAATTGGCTGCAAGGCGCCTTGACTGGAACGAGTTGGATTTTGTAGGATGGAAGGAATTCCGTCGTATGGCCCCGGCCATTGTACGTATGGAAACGGGGCGGTTGGAGCGGATCATGGAAGAGACGGAGCCGGGCAGCGATGCGTACAACGCCATGGTGCGGGTGCGTTTCGAGATGAATGCGTTCGCCGAGGGAATGGAGCAGGCGGAACGCGCTTCCCTCGCGGGTCGCGCTGACCATCTCCAGCGGGCCCTGCTTGCCGTTTCGCTTCTTGCAGAAGATTCCGAAACGCTGCGCTATGTGATGTACCGCCTCACCTACATTTACGACCGCCTCAAACTGATCTATTAGCCGTTATGTACAAGACCATATTCGTTCCGGTCGATAATTCGGATCATTCGATGGCAAGCATTGACGTTGCCGTCGAACTGGCGAAGCGATTCGATTCGGAGCTCGTGGGCAGCCATGCCTACGCAGCCCGTATGCACGATTACCGCTTCAAGCAGATGGAGTTTACGCTGCCTGAGGAATATCTCGTCGAAGAGGAGATGGAGAAGCAGCGGAAGGTGCATGACACGCTCATCACGATGGGTCTCGAACTGATTTCGGATTCGTACCTGACCGTGATGGACAAGCGGTGCCGCGAGGAAAAATTGTCCTTCCAGCCGAAGATGTATGATGGGAAGAACTGGAAGATTATCGTGCAGGATATCGAGGAGAGCGACTACGACCTGGTCGTGATGGGGGCGCTCGGCCTCGGCGCCGTTCGCGACAGCGTGCTGGGCAGCGTATGCTCGCGGGTTGTGCGGCGGGCGCGCACCGACATGTTTATTGTCAAGGATACGGATGCATTCGAGCGCCAGATGAACGGGCATGCCGTGGGCGAGGCCGATGGCGGACACATCGTCGTGGGTATCGATGGCAGTCCCGAATCCTTCGCCGGTCTGAAAACGGCGCTCGAACTGGGCCGTAAGCTGGACAAGCGCGTGGAGGCGGTGTCGGTCTACGATCCCTACCTCCATTACGCGATGTTCAACAGCATCGTGAATGTGCTTACCGAAAAGGCCTCGAAAGTATTCCGGTTCAAGGAGCAGGAGCAACTCCACGAAGAGGTCATCGACACAGGGCTTGCGAAGATATACCAGTCGCATCTCGAAGTGGCGCATCGCCTTGCCGCCGAAGAGGGCGTGGATCTCAAGATCACGCTGCTCGATGGCAAGGCCTTCGACAAGATTCTTCAGTATATCCGGCGCGAGAAACCCTGGTTGCTGGTTCTGGGCCGTATCGGAGTGCATAGCGATGAGGACATGGACATCGGCAGCAATACCGAAAACCTGCTGCGGATGGCTTCCTGCAATGTGTTGTTGTCAAGCAGACGGTATACTCCTCCGCTCGATGTGCAGGCCGAGGAATCCATGATCTGGACGGACGAAGCTACGGCGCTCGTCAATACAGCGCCCGACTTTGCCCGCAACATTGCGCGTACGACGATCCATCGATGGGCCATGGAGCGTGGCCACTCCGTGATTACGCTAAAGGTGGTCGAACAGGCCATGGCAACCATTCTTCCGGAATCCGCCATGCGGTCCATGGGCATCATTGCCGAAACCGTGGCCCGTGACAAAATCGCCGCGGTCGATGAAGTGACGTACGTATGCAGCCGGTGCGGCTACGCGGCGCGCGGCTTCAAACCTGCCGTGTGTGCTGTCTGCGGAGCTGCCCCCGAGCAATTCCAGGAAATCGATAAGGAGGCGCTCCGCAAACTGGTACCGCTCGAAGGCGCCGTCGAAGAGGTTGAAACCTTCGACAAGAAGAAGATCAAGTGGACGCGGGATGCCCGCGAACTGCTCAGGAAGGTCCCGGACGGGTACCAGATGCGCCGCGCCCGTGCGCAGATCGAAAAGAGCGCCCGGGTCAAGGGACTTGATACGATCACCCGCGACATGGTGGCTGCGGCAGTCAGCGATTTGCTCGAAGACACTGCCGAGCTTTCCGCGCCCGGTTCCGGGCTGAAGGAAAATCCGGCAGGGCAGGCTCCGGCCCGGGAAGCCGTTTCCGTCGAATTGATTGATAAGGGGGCGTACAAGTGGACGCCGGAGGCCTGGGCTCGCCTCGAACGGGTGCCTGAGGGATTCATGCGCGACAAGGCCAAAGAGCGGATGGAGGCTGCCGCAGACGGGCGTAACGCCACGATCATTACGATGGAGATTGTCGAAGAAGGCCTTGAGGTGTCCCGGAAAGCCATGGAAGAGGCCATTCGCAAGCAGCAGGAGGAAAAGGCCGCGTCGTGATGGGGCCATGGGGGTGTGTGGATGAAAACCTGGCACGATATAGCAACCGATGGGGGTTCCGATGTGGCGGGCCAGGTAGCGGTGCAGGCTGACCGGCTTGCGGAACGTCTCAGCGGTATTCGCCATATCGTCGCGGTGATGAGTGGTAAGGGAGGGGTTGGAAAGAGCACGGTGGCGGTGAATCTTGCAGCGGCGCTGGCTCGCCATGGCGCACGCATCGGTCTCGTGGATGGAGATATCAATGGCCCGTCGCTCGGGCGGATGACCGGTGTCCAGGCGGCGGCCCTGTCGCAGCGCACAAAAGGGACTGTTTCCCCTCCCGAGACAACTCTGGGCGTACGCGTTATGTCCATGGCGTTGTTTTTGCACGACGAAACGACGCCTGTGGCGTGGGACGCTCCCTCGCAATCCGGCGGAACCGCTTGGCGCGGGCTCCGTGAGGCAGGCGCCCTGCGGGAGCTTATTGCCGATACCGCATGGGGCGCGCTGGATATGCTCCTTGTCGATCTGCCGCCGGGATCGGATCGATTGCCGACCCTTGCCGATGTGACCCCGCGCATGGATGCAGTCGTCGTAGTTACTATTCCTTCGGTGGTGGCCCTGGATGCAGTGGGACGCTCCGTGCGTATGGTCCAGGAACACCTTGATGTGTCGTCGCTGGGACTTGTCGAAAACATGGCGTCGCACACTTGTCCGCATTGCGGACAGGCAGATCCGCTGTATTCGCCGGGCCGTACGGACCGGTTGGCGAAGGCCCTCGATGTGCCCGTGCTGGCTCGTATCCCCTTTGATCCTGCGCTCGGTGTGGCTGCCGATGAAGGACGTTCATACTTGTGCGACCACCCGGCTCGCCCGGCGGCGCGCGCCTTCACTGAACTGGCTGATCGTCTTCAACTCCTTCTTGATGCCTCATGAAATTTCTTTGTGTGGAATGTGACGAGGCTATGAGCCTCGCCGAAACGCGCGGCCCTGACCGCGGCTCCATGACGGTTGTATTCGGTTGCCCTGCATGCGGCAGGCAAACGGCCATGCTGACCAATTCGAGCGAGACGCAGGTGGTGCGTTCTCTTGGCGTGAAGATCGGGGGCCAATCTGTGCCTGCCGAGCCGATGGAAGGTATACGGACCGGGCTGGCTGCTTCATCGGTCGGGGTTTCCGATCCTGCTGCGGGAGGCGGCGCTTCGAAATGTCCGTTTACGGGTATGGTCAACGAGGCCTTCGGGCGCAGCGACATGCCCTGGACGGAGGGCGCGCGCCAGCGCATGGAGAATATTCCCGCTTCCGCCCGCGGCATGGTCATGCAGAGCGTGGAGCGCTATGCCGAAGCAGAAGGACTGGCCGAGGTCACCGAGGCCGTCCTGGACCGGGCGCGCAGCGGCATGGGCATGTAAAAAGCCATGTTCACCTTTCGCGCCGTCGTTCTATGGATTCATCTGGCGGCGATCATCGTCTGGGTGGGCGGGATGATCGTCGTACCGTTTGTGGCGATGCCCGCCGTGCGCCGGTTTGGGGCCGAACACCTTGCCCCTGAACGCGTCGCTACGCTTATCGAGACGCTGGTGCGCCGGTTCCAGCGGTTCAGCAGGGAGCTTTTCTTCACGATCCTGCTGACAGGGATTTTCAATCTCATCAATGCGGGGTGGCTGACGAACTTCAGCTACCCGTCCGCCTATCTCCAACTGGTTGGCGCCAAATTCATCCTGTTCCTTACGATGGGCGTCAATCAGGCATGGTACAGTCTGAAGCTTGTTCCTCAAGGGAAAACGCGGACCGCCCTGTGGTCTGCGCTGGTCAACGCCCTGCTTGCTGCGGTCGTACTGTATCTGGGGCTCAGATTGCGATTCGGATGATCGCAGCAATTTCTCCGGAAACATCCCCGGATTCTGCAAGCCTCCGTCGGAAATTTTCCGCATTACCCCCGATATCTTCCAGCAGATAGCCTGCGTCTTTCATCAGGCTCCGCCAGCGGTCGTCCATAGGGATGCACCGCGAGACGATCATGGCGTCCGGCAGCATATCGATGCGCAGTTCGAAGAAACGGTGGAACCGCTCCATGGCGGCCAGTTCCACGGGATCGAAAGCGTCTCTGAAGGTCTCCGCTGCCTCGGACGCCAGATCGCCCTTCAGCCCATCCATATACCGCTCACTGGGCACATACACGTCATCGAACCAGGCGCAAGCCAGTTCGTAGGCCAGCCTTGGACGACCAAGGCGCTGCGACAGCGTTTCCTGCGCTTCCTCGCTTGTCAGCAATCCCAGTAGGGTAGCGATACGCCGGCGGTGGTCGGGGGTTGTTGCTGGCGCATCCCCCATGTTACTTGACCAGTATCATGGTACGGGCAACGGTCTTGTCTTCAGTCTGCAAACGGTATACATACGGACCGCTGGGGAGGTTGCCTGCATCGAACCGTACCGTGTGGCGGCCCGCCGACTGCAACCCGTCGACCAGCACCGCCGTCTCGTGACCGAGCAGATCATACACCGTGAGAGATACCTCGCTTGTCCGTGGCAACTCGTAGTCTATGGTTGTTTCCGGATTGAAAGGATTCGGATAGTTGCCCAGGAGCGCTACCTCGGCGGGTAGTTCTTCGCGCTCTGTATTCACGGATGTGGGGCGCCCTGCCACCGATGACTGACTCCCCGACAGGGGCAGACGGACAGTAGTCCTTGCAGGAGTTCCTCCTCCACTCCCGTTTTCCGCCCGCACCTCGAGCGTGTATTCCAACCCGTTCGTAAGGCCTGTGACCGTGTAGCTGCGGACATTCGCTCCCCCGGGGATATTGCTCCAGGTTGCAGGAGCGTTGAAGCCAAAGACCTGGTCACTTTCCTTGTACCGGTACGCGTACCCGGTGATATCCCCCGTGTCATAGAACGGAGGGTCCCATGTCAGTGTCACCTGTGTATTACCGGGAGCACCTCTCAGGTACAGCGGTGCTTCCGGGGTCAACTCGAGTGGGGTGGACGGTTCGAGTGACGTGGGCGGTGGCGGTGGCGGACTCTCGTCATCAATGATCAACAGCGCTACGGTGAAAGGCTTCGCCGCGACCTCATTAATCGGATAATTTTCCCGCAGTACTCTTATCCGCACCGTCTTGTGCCCTTCCTTTACCGCATTGTCCGTTGCCGTGATCGTCAGGGTTTCGGTACTCGTCGTTGCGCCCTGGGCAAGATTCAGGGTGGTTCCGCTTATCGTCAGGGAAGTGTCCACCGCCGGAGCTACCGGTTCCAGAGTGAGCGTCAGGCTCTTCGCCTCCGTTATAGCCGAGGGTATCGTTGCCGTCAGGGTAGCCGTGCCGCCATTCTCATTAATCGATACCGGATTCAGCGCCAGCGTGATTCTTGGCGGGGTGTTGTTGGTCACGCTTTTCCACATAATTTTCTCGACCGGATTCCCGGCCGGGCTTTTCAGGCCGCCGGACGTTGGAAGAAAAACGTCTCCCTCTACATACGTGGGCTGGTAATACCGAACGTGTACCTTCTCGCCATGATTTATTCCATTGTTTTCTGTCAAGGTGAGCGTGACCTTGGCGCCCTGTATCGCCACGCTCTGCGGGCGATAGTCACCCCCGTTGCCGGAGACCTTTATCGGAAAAAAGACTTCTCCTGGCATCGAATTGGCATCCAGGGTCTGGTCGAAGGTGATTACCATCTCGGTATCGTTCACGACCACCGAACTGATAGTCGGCGCCGTACCGCCGCCGAGCAGACCCGTCCTGGCTTCGTCTTCGTTCGATGGTGCGCCTGTGCCATCGTCGTTGATTGCCCGGACCCGGTAGTTCACCACCGTATTGGGCGAGAGCCCGGTGTGGCTGTAGGACCGGTTGGTATTTCCGGTGTTTTTCACCAGTGTGCGCCATTCTCCCCCTGCCTCTGAGTCTGAGTTTACTGTACCAAGATTGCTTTCGTACTTCGACAATGCTTCGATCCGGTATCCGGTAATGGCCGTTCCGCCGTTGTCCGTTGGCGCAGCCCATGACAGGTTGATCGTATTCGTTCCGGAGGCCGTCGCCGTAAAGTTGGTCGGCGCGCCGGGGACAGCGACTGTTGCCGTGGCTGCTACCCTGCCGTCATTGCCGCCGTGCCAGCGCTCGGCTTCCGTGGCGTGCGCACGCATTGCCGGGTTGGCTGCAGCCACTGTGAGCAAGGCAAATGCAACGTAGAGCGTCCGTGATGGAAAAAGAATTCGCGTGGGGTTCGATGCTGGGCTACTCCGGATACGGTGTCGCCGGCTTGCAGAAAATGACACTATATTGTGTTCTACAGATTCGTTTCGAGTTGCCGGATCAGAATTCCTCTGCACACCCGGCAGGTTAATCCGGGCATTGTACGCAGAGTCGGGTGGAGAAGTGAGGCTGAAAAGAAGTTACTGAAATGTTATGAACGAGATGCACTGCAGTCCCGACACTTCCGTTATGAAGATGAGGATTCGATAATTCTTCATTCCACTTCAATGCGGGCGAATGCACCGGTAAACACAATATATCCAGGCCGGCGTTCGTTGTATTCGTGTTCCGACCGGGCTTTTCCGGGACGATTCCCGAACTTGTTCCTGCACACATGCACCAGATATATGTCCCTTGATACTGCGGTATTCCTCCCAATGCGTTCCCCCTTCAAGGCCATGGCGCCGATCCTGTTGGGGTGCGCTTTCCTGTATGTTCTGGCTCCGACAATAGCGTTTGCCCAGACGTCGGGAACGATTCAGTACCAGCGAACCGTAAAACCGGAAATTCCCGAGGGGGTGGAACTTCCGTCAGAACTGCCCCAGGAAATCAAGGAGCAGCTACTGGCTTCCATGTCTGCGGTAGATACTACGATCTGGCGTCTTGATTTCACGGAAAAGGCCTCGTTGATGACGCCTGCCTCCGATTCGGCGGCAATGTCTGATCGGTCGGTAAGTGGTTCCCGGGGCAATATGTCTGCACGTGTACGGATGAGGCGTTCGCAGGACCGTACCGTAACGTACACCGATCTCGAGGCCTGGACGGTTACCGAGCAAAAAGATTTTCTGGGCCGCACTTTCCTGATCCGGGGGGACCGCCCCGAATATGCCTGGCGGCTCACAGGACAGCAGAGCGAATACCTCGGTTTTGCATGCCAGCAAGCGGTTACGGAAGCGGACAGCGCCACGGTAGAGGCCTGGTTTGCTCCGGAACTTCCCGTATCGGTCGGTCCCGCCTCGTACGGAGGGTTGCCCGGCGCGATTCTGGTGTTGTCCATGGACGACGGAAATCTCACGACCTGGAACGCCACGCATGTTTCGCCCGGGATGCCTGAGGAGGCATCGATGGCGGCTCCGAAAAAAGGAAGAGCGGTTACGCAGGAGGAGTTCGCTGCTATCGTGAAGGAGAAAACGGAAGAGATGCAGAATCAGGGTGATAATGGACGAATTGTTATTCGTCGGGTTGATCGCTGACGTGACCATACCATGCGTTGCCTGCGATCATTCTGATCTGTTTTTTCCCGGTTATGAAACCTGATGTCTTCCCTGTTATGAAACACGCGTACATCGGTTGGCAGGCGGTGGGCCTCGGAGCAGTTGTTTGTTTGCTCCCTTTTGTTTTTCGCCCGGGAACGGCTGCGGCGCAGGCCAGCCGTTTCGAAGTCACCGGCGTGGTGGTGGATTCGACCGGTGCGGGGCTTCCGGGCGCAACCGTGGTGGCGCTCACCCGCGAAGATTCGGTTATGACCCGGTTCGCGACGACCGATCAGGACGGGGCGTTTACGCTCCGGCGCGTTCCTGAAGGGGCGTATATCCTGCAGGTCACCTATGTCGGGTACCGGACGCACCGGCAGGACATGGACCTGTCGGGCAGCGACTACGACGCGGGAACCATCGTGCTCGAACCCTCGACTGTCGAACTCGACGAACTGGTGGTCGGCGCCGAGCATATTCCCATTGTGGTCAAAGCGGATACGCTCGAATACAATGCCGCTGCCTTCGCGCAGCGTCCCAACGACATGGTGGAAGATCTGCTGCGGCGATTGCCCGGCATAGAGGTAGAAGACGACGGCACGATCCGGGCGCAAGGGGAAGAGGTGGAGAAAGTGCTGGTCGAGAACAAGGAGTTTTTCGGGGACGATCCCTCCATCGCCACCAGGAACCTGCCCGCGAATGTGGTCGAGAAGGTGCAGGTATACGATAAGGCGTCGGATATGGAGGAGTTTACCGGCATCGAGGATGGAGAAGACGTCAAAACCATCAATCTGGACCTGAAGGAGGAAGCGGAGAAAGGGTATTTCGGGCGCTTGGCCGGAGGGTACGGGAGCGAGGAACGCTACGACGGCGACGTTTCCGTAAACCGGTTCAACCCGTCCGCCCAGTTGTCTCTCATCGGGAACGTCAACAACGTCAACCGGCAGAATTTTTCGTTCGGCGATATCGCTACGCTGCTGGGAGGTCTGGAGGCCATGGGAGGGAGATTAATCCTTCAGGACGGCGGCGGTTTGTTCAATAACCGGGACGGCTTGTCCGAGACGTTTTCGGTCGGGTTCAATGTGAACAGGGACTTCGGGGCAAACACCTCGGCGCACGCCAGCTATTTTCTTTCGAACGTGGATAACCGGCAGGACCGCGTGGCGCAGCAGCAGCAATTGCTTGGTCCCGTGCAGTCCTCTTTCGTGAACGAGACCGGAGGACAGACCACCGATAACCTGACCCACCGGCTGACCATGAACGCGCTGCATGAATTTAGCGACGGGCACGACCTGCGGCTGCGCGGCAACCTGATAGCCAGTAATTCCTCCCTGACGAATATCTCGGAAACCGCTACGCTGGCGAGGGGAGCGAGAGTGAATGAGGCCCTGACCGATTACCGGTCGGACAGCGATAACCTGGGAGGCAATGGTTCCCTTACATGGCGCCGCCGGCTGGACGGAAAGGGCCGGAGCCTCGTGGGAGAAGTGCGAGGCAGTCTGAACGACAATGAGATGTCCGGCAATCTCCGTTCGATCACGAAATTCCTTGAGGAAGGAAACGTGCTTTCCAGCGACGAGATCATGCAGTTGCAGACCCGCCCGGGGAATTCATTCCGCTCGACGCAGAAGCTTTCGTACATCGAGCCGGTGGGTACAGGCGGGAGACTGGAATTTCAGGTCGAGAGTCAGCAGTTGGAGGAGGAGCGCAGGCAATCGGTGTTCGACACGGTATCCGGTGTTTCCATCTTCAACGACGGGCTTTCTTCCGGATACGACCGCAGCTATTCCTATGTACAGGGGGGCGTCAGGTACCAGGCAAGCGGGGAGAGATTCAAGGCCGGCATAGGCGCCAACCTCCAAAGATCGTCGCTGGACGGAAAGATTATGGATGTGGCGGGCGCGGCTTCCCGTACGCGGATAGAAAACGCCTATACGCATGTGCTGCCCCGGGCGCACTTCGACTATGATTTCGGGGACCGTATGGACTTGTCAGCGGAGTATTCGGCGTATGCGCGCGAGCCGTCCATTACGGACCTGCAGCCCCTTACGAACAACACCAACCCGCTGCTTGTGCGTGCGGGAAACCCTGCGCTGAAGCCGGAATATCGCCACAATATGAATCTGCGCTTTTCGTTCTACGATCCGTTCACGTTTATGAAGGTGTTTGTATTTGCCCGGAGCGAATACGTACATAACGACATCGTACAGTCCAGAATGGTGGACGAGCGGCTCCGGCAGGTCATCACCCCGGTCAATGCGGACGGCGCCTGGATATTTTCCGGAAGCGCCCATTTCGGTATGCCTGTTCGCCCTCTCGGCGTGGAAGTCGATGTGGCCAACAATCCGTTCTTCGAGCGCAGCCTCGAGTATATCAACGAAGCCGAGAATAGATCACGCATCTTTCGCCATACCATCGATGCCAGTATTACTAACCGGAATACGGACCTGTTCGATATACGGGCGGGCGCCCGGTACACGTTCAATGCGGTGAACTATTCGCTGAACGAAGCCCGGAACCAGCAGTATGTCAACCGTACGTACTACACCGATGCAACCCTGTATCTCACGGAGAAATGGCGTGTAGGCGGTTCGCTCGATTACCGGCAATATTCCCGGGAAGTGTTTGGCGACGTGGACAGCGTACCCATCCTCGGGGCTTTCATCGCGCGGTCCGTGATGAACGAACGCGCCGATATCGAACTGGCGGGATTCGATCTGCTTGGACGGAACGAGGATGTCCGGTTTTCCAACACGAACACCTACATCCGGGAGGAGCGGATCGCTTCGTTGGGGCGCCACATTCTGCTGAAATTTTCCTACCGGCTTTCTCCGTCGTCAGGCGCCGGATTCAAGGGCAAGGGCCGTGACGTACGAATAGATTTGTAGGGTATTCCGGGATTCACTTGACGAGCATCATGGTTCGCACGATGATCCTGTCCTGTGCCTGCAACCGGTAGACATAGGTCCCGCTGGGCAAACCGCCTGCATCGAAGCGCGCCGCATGGCGGCCCGCAGGCTTCGGTCCGTCGGCAAGCACCGCCACCTCCCGCCCCAGCATGTCGTACACCACAAGACGGACTGTACCGGCCTGCGGCAATGCATAGCGTATCGTCGTCCTTGGATTGAACGGGTTCGGATAGTTGCCCATAAGCATGACTTCATCGGGCAATTCTTCTTCGTCTTCGCTGGCCGTCGCCATGGCCGCTGAGCCCTCCTGCTCCATCCGCCCGGACACCGAGCCGCCCGCCGGTCCCGCCACCCTCGCCGAGTCCGCGGTCGAGAGCTTGCGGCCGTCGTCGCCGCCCATGCAGATCGCGCCCGCCGCGTCGCAGTCGGTCGTCTCCGGCAGCAGGACGAAGACATCGCCGTCTCCCGACGGCTCGATGTGGATCTCGCGCAGGTCGTCGCGGCCGTCGACGCGGCGCGCCTTGAGTAGCGCGCCGCCCGTCACCTCGAACGCCCCATCGTCGCGCAGCACCGTGTAGCTGGTGGGGATCTCTTCGCTGAAGAGCACCTGGAAGAAGAACGTCGTCTCGCCGTCGTGCTCCTCAGGCACGTTCCGGAACGTCGCCGTAAGCGGCGCTTCTTCTTCTTCTTCTTCTTCGCCATCCTCTGTGGCGCTGTCCGTCGTATCCGCAGGCATGCGCACCTTGACGATCTCCGACATCGGTCCGAGGTATCCGAGGGCGTCCTTCACGGCTCTGACGGCGTAGCCGTAGAGCACCCCCGCCGTCACCGCGCTGTCGGCAAAGGTGCGGTCGGTGATGGAGGCGTACTCCGCGTAGACCTCGGGCTCGGCTTCTCCGAGCTCGGGCCTGTGGCGCAGGATATGGTAGAGGTTGTTGCTCGGGTGCGTATCGGGATCCTGCCAGGTAAGGACGACGGCCTCCTCGGTCGCCGTGGCTTGCAGAGCATGGGGCCGGTCGTGCTGCTCGTTCGTGCCCGTCGTTGTCGAGTCGCCCGGCGCCGGCGTCCCGGCGGTGCTCTCGTCGTTGTCCTCGATGGTGCCCGTCGCCGAGAGGCTGTCCGCGCCTGCGGCGAACACGGCGCGTTCGAGGTTGCTGAGCGTCAGCGTAAGCGTCTCGTCCTCCTCGGCCTCTGCGTCGTCGACGAGCGCGACGCTTATCGTCGCGCTCGTCGCTCCGGCCGGCAGCTCGATCGTTCCGCTCTTCGCTTCGTAGTCGCTTTGCGCGGTCGCCGTAGCGTCCGACGTCGCGTAGTCGAGCGTCACCGTCGCCGTCGTCGCCTCCGACAGGCTCACGACGAAGTCGAGCGTTGCGCCCGCGCCCTCGGTCGCCGACGGGCTATTGATCGTTACCTCGCTCGGCAGCGCCGCCTCCTCGTCGTTGTAGATGATACCGATCGCCGCGTCCCGCGACAGAAAACTCCTCGAAGGATTCAGAAGGATCATCTCGACCCCCTCGCCCGAGTCCTCGATCCTGTCGTCGACCACCGGCACCTCGATCGTCTTAAGCGTCTCGCCCTGCGAGAACGTCAGCGTTCCCTCCGTGTAGGCGTAATCGGCCGGCGTCCTCGCCGTCGTGCGGCATTGCCCGGCGGCATCGTCGAAGAAACTGCCGCTGCAGTAGCCGATCGAAGAATCCCGCGTCCTGTACTCTACCGTCACGGGGTTTGTGCCGGGCGCCGGATCCAGCGTCACCTTGAAGTCGAGCGTCGCGCCGTGCGCCTCGTAGACCTCCGCGTCGTGGATGTAGAGCCCTCCGGCCGCGGAGCCCTGCCGGACGTTGATCTTCACCTGCAATGCGTTGTCCAGCTTCGTCCACGCCTCTTTCGCGCTGCGGTTGAAGGGCTTTTGGTACGAAAAGCCGTCCAGGTTCCAGCCGCTGCGACTGACGTCCTCCGCGTCCGAGGCTGTTTGCGCCAGCGTCGCCGTGGTGTTTTCTATGTCCTTCGCGTCGATCACGATGGCGTAGGTCGTCTCCGCTTGCAGGTTCTCCCCCCGGTGGTGGTACGCGAAGCGCGTCTCTCCGTCGGCGGCCTGCTTGCGCTCGAACTGACCCACGAAGCGCGTCACCGCGCGCGCGGCAGCGTCCCATTCCCACAGCGCCGCGAGTATCACGTCGCCGTTCACGCCGCCGTCGCCGCTGCCGGCGGTCGCGAATTTGATGTCGACGTAGTCGGGTTTGAACAGATGCCCGTCGCTGCCGGTCGAAAACGTTTGCGCGTAGCCGTAGCCCATCTTGGTGATGCGGACGGTGGTGACGTCGCCGTTGGCGTCCCTGGTATAGGTTATGTCCGCGTCCATGACGAGCGAGTCCGTCTCCGTCGTCTGGCCGAGGTTGCTCAGCACGGTCGTCGTGCCGCCGTGCTGGACGCCCGAGGATCCCCGGGGGGTCGCCCGCGCGCGCACCGCTTCGCCGGCGCCGGCGGCGCTCACGGCGCGCAGCTCGAAGGTGTGCAGCAAGTCGTTGGTGAGGCCCCTGATCGTGTAGCTGCGATGGCCGGGCGGGATGGAGAGCACGAAACCCTCCTCGTCCGGGAGCCGCCCGCCGGTGGCGTAGCGGTACTCGAACCCGGTGAGGGCATGGCTGCCGCCGTCGATGGGGGCGTCCCACGTCAGGGTCGCGCTGCCGTCGCCGCCCGTCGCGGCGAAGTTGCCCGGAGGGCCGGGCGGGCGAGGCGGGGGAGGCGGCCGCACGACGAGCTGTGCGGAAACGGTCTGCCCCGCCGTCCAGGTGGGGAGGTCAAGCCAGTGAAATATGTTATTAAGTAGGGTTGCCCCGTCGAGCCGATACTCGACGCCGTCCAGATCCAGCGCCAGCTTGTCGACAAGAGCCTGGGGAGGTAGAGGTGCCATTTTCAATCCTAAAAAAATAGCCAGACCCGTATAGATCGACAGAACAGTGTAGTTCGTTCCTTCGTACGCAAACGTCGAGGTTCCTGCAATAGCGCCCAATGGATCACCGATCCCTGATGGCCCGAGTTGAAAGTATCCCAGAACGTCTGTTTCATCCCCTTCCACCGTCATGGTCGCGGCCCAGAGGACCTCGTCGCCGTCGTCATTGGCGTAGCTCTCGAATGGCGGCGGCACCTCGTTCGCGCTGCCCCGGATCGCAAGCAGCAACGGAGCGATATCTCGAATCAGGTTAAATTGGTTGTCTGTGGGGCGGATCTTCTTCATGTGGAAGTCGCTGATGTTCCAGCCTTCTTCCGCAGTCTCTTCGACGATCGATGACGTGTGCGAAACACTGATCGGGGCGGCCGACCCGACGTTGATCACGACCCAGTAGATAGTGTTCGGGGACAGCAGGGTGCCCTCCGGCGCCGCGAACGTGTTGAGCGCGCCCGCCGTCAACGTCGCCGGATTGCTGAGCGCGACGAGCTCAGCTAGCGGCCTACCGTACAAGTCGTTAACTACTTGTGATCTGTCATCCGAGAATATTTTGACCACGCTGTCGGCCGCGGACGTGGCGGAGTTGGCGTGCAACACGACCTGGATGTCGGACAACGCATAGCCGGTCGGGTTCGGCCCGGTCACGAAGGCTTGCGCCAGATGCGTATTGGAGCCTGCGGCCAATGCCGTTTGCCCCGTGTTCGACACGAGGGTGGTCGGAGTCTGGGCTTGCGCGGCGCCTGCAAGCAGGGCGGCCCAGGCGAGGGCGAGGAGGGCGAGCGCGCGCGCCGTGCGATGGGCTATAGACATAACACACACACACACACACACACACACACACACACACACACACGGCTTATAGCGTGAGTCGGAGTGCAGTCAGGCGCTTTTGCGCCGAGGCCTGACGCGGGCGCGCCGGATCCGTGTCGAACCGCAAAATGAGTCATGCTACCTGTGGCCGGAAGAAGGCCGGTAAACCTTAGAATCGTTGTACAGCGTACAATTTCGTCAATATTCAGCAGAATTCAAATGAGCATTACATGATTAATTAGCCTGTAACATGTTTTTATCATGAGTTTTTATCAATAAAGCGTATTAAACGCTTCCGGAACGCGGTCGCCGGCGCGGCTCCGCGCGGTCGGATTCCGGCTTTTTCATGGAACCGGGCTTCGATAACATAGTCGCCGGCGGGCAGCCCGTCGATCCCGCTTGCGCGGGTCAAAAATCCATATCGGGCAGGTCCGTCCACTTGGGTTCGCCTTCGGGCTTGAAGTTCTGGGTCGCCACGAAATTCCATCCCTCGTGGAAATTGAGTTTGTACTTCCCGCCCCCGAAGCGTTCGAACAGATAGGCCTCGGGATCCCGGAACAGGTCCATGCATTCCGCTGCCGGAAGGCGGTCCAGTCCCTTGAAGCGGACCGAGCCGCGCCAGGGTTCCTGCACCAGAATGGTGACCGTGGCGGATCCCAGGAGGCGCAGGAAGGCCGCATCGAGATCGGACATGTCCGGGTCGTCTATTCCCCGGCGCTCGAAACGCTTGCGCACGTAAGGTTCGAACAGGGGCCAAAGCCATTCCATCTTTTCACACAAATTTATTTTTAGTATTGCTATACTATCGACGATAATCGTGCATAGATACGCACATACCGTTTCTTAACCAAACGCAGGAACGTATCCCATGAACAGAAATCCATTTTCCATGCTGCCGATCGCTCTGGTCGCGATGCTTATCGCGGGTTGCGGCGGCGGTGGCTCCGACGCCGGCAGTGACTCCACGGAGGGCGGCGATACGGCTGCAGAGGAATATACGCCGGCGGGAAGCGCTGTGGTGTCGGGCTCCATTCAGTTTACGGGTACGGCCCCTGAGCAACAGGAACTTAATCTCGACCGCGAGTGCATGAATATCCGTGATACGAACGGGATGGAGCCTGCGCTCAGCGAAAAGGTGGTTGTGAACGACAACGGGACGCTGCGCTGGGTCTTCGTGTATGTGAAGGACGGCCTCGGAGATATGACGTTCCCGGCGCGTTCCGAACCGGTGGTGCTGGATCAGGTGGGATGCACGTATACCCCCCACGTGTTCGGCGTACAGGCCGGACAGCCCATCCTGATTCGCAACAGCGACGCCTTGCTGCACAACATTCATGCGCAGCCGAATGAGAATCGTTCGTTCAATTTCGGGATGCCTCTGGCGGGACAGGAGCGCACGGAAACGTTCCGGGTTCCCGAAATCGGGGCCTACATCAAATGCGACGTGCATCCGTGGATGGAATCGTTCGCGGGCGTCACGGCGCATCCCTATTTCAGCACATCCGATGAAGCGGGTGGCTACTCCATAGACGGTCTGCCCGCAGGCGACTATGTCATCGAAGCCTGGCACGAAGAATACGGCGTGCAGGAACAGAGCGTGACCGTGGCCGACGGCGAATCCGTTACGCTCGACTTTACCTTCGGCGACGGAGCAGAGGCATAAATATCGGCGATGACACGCGTCCGGCGCAGTAAGGCGGTTTTCCATGCTGCGCCGGGCGCGAACCGCCCCTCCATTTTTCCTGACGCATAAGTCCGATCGATCATTATGGCTGATCACGCAGCCGTCCCGGAAGGCCACCACGGGGAAGACGTTCACCACGACTCCTTCTGGAGGAAATACATTTTCTCGACCGACCACAAGGTCATCGGGATTCAGTACGGCATTACCGCGCTTCTTTTTCTGCTGTTCGGCTTCTCGCTCGTGATGCTCATGCGGTGGCAGCTCGCCTACCCCGGAGAGCCGGTGCCGCTGATCGGCTGGCTTTTCACCGACGACACGATGCCGGGGGGGGTCATGCTCCCCGAATTCTACAACCAGTTGGGCGCCATGCACGGCACCATTATGGTGTTTCTGGGTATCGTGCCGCTGGCGGTGGGGGCGTTCGGCAACTACATCGTCCCGCTGCAGATCGGTGCGCCGGACATGGCGTTCCCGAAACTCAATATGGCCAGCTACTGGGTCTTTTTCGTGGGCGGCGTGGTCATGCTGGGCAGTTTCTTCGTGCCTGCCGGCGCCGCCAAGGCCGGCTGGACGTCGTATGCCCCCTTGTCTGTCATCGAGTCGATGGGGCAGACGATGTGGCTTCTCGGCATGGTTTTTCTCATTACGTCATCCCTGCTGGGCGCGGTCAATTTCCTGACGACCATCGTGCAGCTTCGGGCCGAGGGAATGACCTTCATGCGGATGCCCTTCTTCGTGTGGGCGCAGTTCATCACCTCTTTTCTGTTGCTGCTGGCGTTTCCGCCACTGGAAGCCGCCGCTTTCCTGCAACTGTCCGACCGCCTGCTCGACACCAGTTTCTTTATGCCGTCGGGGCTTGTCGTCAGCGGCGAAGTGGTCGATGTGGCGGGTGGGGGCAGTCCATTGCTCTGGCAGCATCTGTTCTGGTTCCTCGCGCACCCGGAGGTGTATGTGCTGGTGCTGCCGGCCATGGGCATCGTGGCGGAGATTATCGCCAACAATTCGCGGAAGCCGCTCCGGGGATTCAAGGCGATGGTGTATTCCCTGGTTTTTCTCGGCTTCATGTCGTTCATCGTCTGGGCGCACCACATGTTCATCACCGGCATGGGGCAGGCGATGAGCGTGTTTTTCCAGACCACCACGATGATCATCTCGATCCCGTCGGTGATCATTCTTACGGCGCTTTTCCTGTCGCTGTGGGGCGGGTCTATCCGGTTCACCACGCCCATGCTCTTTGCGCTGGGCTTCCTGCCCATGTTCGGCATCGGCGGGCTCACGGGGCTGCCGCTGGGACTGGCCCCCACCGATATTCCCCTGCACGATACCTACTACGTGATCGGGCACTTCCATTATGTGGTGGCGCCGGGCACTATTCTCGCCCTCATGGCCGGCATTTATTACTGGTTCCCGAAGATGACCGGGCGGACCATGAACGACACGCTCGGGAAAATCCACTTCTGGGGCACGATCGTCAGCATGAATTTCATCTTCTTTCCCATGCTCATCCAGGGGATGGCCGGCGTTTCGAGGCGGTTGTATGACGGAGGGGAGATTTACGCCCATGCGCAGGATGTGATCGTCTACAACGAAGTGATGTCGATTGCTTCATGGGTGCTGTTCGTTTTCCAGATTCCGTTTATCGTGAATCTTCTTATCAGCATGAAGAAGGGGAAAAAGGCCACGGACAATCACTGGGACGCCACGACTCTCGAGTGGTCGGCGGCCCCGTCCCCGCCTGTCGGACACGGCAACTTCCACGACCTGCCCGAGGTGTACCGGGATCCGTATGAATACAGCCACCCGGACCATGACGAAGATTACTGGCCGCAGAATGCTCCGCCTGCCGAGGCATCGGAAGATTAGTCCGGGACCGCAGTGTCTACCGTATGTATGAAACTCGTTTGTGAACCCTGACCGCCATGCAAATTCCATTCACCGTGGCGCCCCGGCCTGATACGGGCGTGAACAATGCAAAGATCGGGGTGTGGCTTTTTCTCGCCTCCGAGGTCATGCTGTTCGGCGGGCTGTTCTCGGCATATATCTTCCTGCGCATCGGCGCGCCCGAATGGCCCGGCGAGATAGGCGGACATATGTACGAACGGGCTTCGGACATTCTGAACGTTCCGCTGGCCACGCTCAACACGATCATACTTATCGGGTCGAGCGTCACGATGGTGATGTCCTGGGCCTCGCTTGCGATGAAGCGGTTCGACCGGTACCGGTTGTACATGGGCGTCACCATCGCCCTCGGCTTCGCCTTCCTGGTCGTAAAGGCTTTCGAGTACGGCGAAAAGTTCAGCCACGGGTACCTGCCCGCCGAGAACAATTTCCTTGCCATCTACTTCGTGCTGACCGGGCTGCACGGCCTGCACGTGATCGGCGGCATTATCGTCAACATGTACTTTATGTGGCCGGGCGCCCGCATGTGGAAGACCGACCCGAAACGATTCACGAACCGGATCGAGATCGCAGGACTTTACTGGCACTTTGTCGATCTCGTGTGGATATTCCTCTTCCCGACGATTTATCTGCTTTAACACGCCGGGCATGCAGGCCTGGCCAACGTACAGCGCATTATGAGCGAGCATTCTGTTGAGGAAATAAAAAAGCACGTACGCGTGTACATGCTTGTTTTTGGGTCGCTGGCTGTCCTTACGGTGGTCACGGTAGTCGTGGGCTACCTTGAACTTCCCTTTGTGCCGGCGCTCATTGTCGCCTTGCTGATTGCGACCGTCAAGGCGGGGCTGGTGGCGGCCTATTTCATGCACCTCGTTTCGGAGGAGCAGGTCATCCGGTGGCTCGTCTGGCTGAGCCTGGCGCTGTTGCTGGTTATGTTCCTGCTTTTCAGCGTGTATTACGTGGATCAGGGCGGCACGGAGATTTTCGGATTTTGACCATGTCGTTGAAGGCCTTCCATATCGTGTTCATCGTGGCCTCGGCGCTGTTGTCCCTGGGCTTCGGAGTATGGGCTCTTACGGGCAATGGCGCGTTGTCGGCTGCGGCTGCGGTGGTTTCGTTTCTCGTGGGCGCCGGACTGGTTGTCTATGGGGTGCGTTTCCTGAAAAAGGTGGCGCGTACAGGATATATCGCCGGAGGCAAATTATGACAGGCGCCGTTCGTCGTATCGCTGTTTCCGCCGCCGTGCTTGCCTCGGCGTGGCTGGTGTGGCTTCCTTATACGGCCGTTGCCTGTGAGGTGTGCTGGGGCGCCAACGCTGGGGCAAATCCGACGACACAGGGTATCAGTATGGCCATGCTGCTCCTGATCGGAGTAACGGGTTTCGTGGGCGGAGGCGTGGGGGCGTTTTTTCTTCGTATGCGCCGCCGGGCCCGGTTGCTTGCCCGGGGCGAGGCCGTGATGACGGAAGAAGGCGAGTTACGCCCTGTGATGAAGCGAAAGCTCACTCAATAGAAACGGTTCGCGTGACCGCACAGCGAATCATACCATGAATGTCCATCAATCCGCCCGGCAATTCACATGTTAAAGTGGCTTGACCTCACGAATTATCTCGGGTTGCCCGAGGCGGCATCAGCGCACAGTGCCGAAATCGACGCCATGATGGGGCTGGTGCACTGGCTGATGCTGCTGCTTTTCCTCATCTGGGCGCCCTTCTTTCTCTATACGTTGTATCGATTCCGGGCTTCCAGAAATCCGAAAGCCGACTACTACGGGGCCACGTCGCACTTCTCGACCTACCAGGAGGTGGGCGTGATCGTAGCGGAACTGGTGCTGCTTTTCGCGTTCGCGATTCCGACCTGGGCGACGCTCCGCGCGGAGGACAACTACCCGTCCGAGGAGGAGTCCACCGTCGTACATGTGATTGCCGAGCAGTTCGCCTGGAACATCCATTATCCGGGCCCCGATGGCGTGTTCGGGCAGCGGGACATTCATCTGGTGGACCTGCAAACCAATCCGATCGGCCTGCAACCGGACGATCCGGCGGCTGCGGACGACATCGTGACCGTCAATGAACTGCACGTGCCGGTGAACAAGCCGGTGATCGTGCACCTCACGTCCAAGGATGTGATTCACAGCTTCACCCTGACCGAAATGCGGGTCAAGCAGGACGTTATTCCCGGGTTGTCCATCCCCCTTTATTTCACGCCCATCCGCACGGGCGATTGGGAAATCGCTTGTGCGCAACTCTGTGGCGTGGGCCACTATCGGATGCGCGGCTACTTCACGGTGCACACCGCGGAAGGGTATGCCGCATGGCTGGCGGAGCAGTCCGAACGGGCCGGGGTATAGCGGTTTTCCGGAATTCGCGGAAGTCGACCCGAGTGAACCGGTCGCTGTCACGGGGCATGCCGTCCCGGTTTTGAACTCTCTGGCTACCCGGTTTGAAGCCGGCGGAGAAGTTTCCCGATGCGCCTCCGGTTGAACTGGAAGTCCCAGAAGCCATATTGCGAGGTCGAGCGGATATGGATCATGCCGTGCCCGGCAAAAAGGCGGCACTCGATATCGTCCCGTATCCACGGGATTACCATCCGGACGACGTGCAGGTACTCGTCTGTTTGGGCAAGGACGGTGGTTCTCCAGGAGGGGATCTTGTTCCGCTTCCTCGTCCACTCCATGAAACGCTCGGTACCGGTCGGCGTTAGCAAGGATGTTGTTCCCCCGTACACGCCATGTATCCATGACCACACATAGAATTGTTGCGGGCGCCGTTTTTCTGTTCGCACTCGTGCTGTACGGGCTCACCGTAGCGCCGACCGCCTCTTTCTGGGATGCCGGCGAGTTCATCGCCATCGCCAATCTGCTCGAGGTATCCCATCCCCCCGGAGCGCCGTTTTACATGCTCGTCGGACGCCTCTTCTCCATGTTTGCGCCGACCGCGTACGTAGCCCTTTCCGTAAACTTCGTGTCGGTGCTCGCCAGCGCCGTGACGGTGTTGCTCACGCACCTGATCATCGTGCGGCTCGTGCGCGAGTGGCAGGTGCAGGAAAAAGGCCAGGAGGACCCGTCCCCGGAACACCGTATCGCAGCCCTGTCCGGCGGCGTCATAGGCGCCATCACGTTCGCCGCCACGGATTCGTTCTGGTTCAATGCCGTCGAAGCCGAGGTCTACGGTCTCTCGATGTGTTTCACGGCCCTGGTGGTCTGGCTGGTCATGAAGTGGAGCGAGGAGGCCCGTAAAGAGGAGGAGACGTTTGCCGGGGACCAGCGCCCGCTGGGACGACATGCTCACCGCTACCTTATCCTCATCTCCTACCTGGTGGGGCTTGCGATCGGCGTGCATCTGCTCAATCTGCTTGCCGTATTCTTTATTGCTCTGATCGTTTATTTCAGGGAAATCGAAAAACCTTCCTGGGGGGCGGGGCAACGATGGCGGGGCATACTGTGGACCGGATGCGCCTCCGTAATCATTTTCCTGGTCGTGTACCCCGGTGTGGTGCAGTATCTGCCCACCATTGCCGGGCAAACCGGGAGTCCTGTCCTGTTCATGCTGTTCGTGATTGCCGCCGCAACATTCGGCGTGTGGTACACGCACAAAAAAAGATGGGCCACGGCAAATCTTGTCGCTCTGGGCCTCGCCGTCGTGCTTATCGGGTACTCGAGCTATGCGCTGATCTTCATCCGCAGCGCCGCAGATCCTCCCATCGACGAAAACGACCCCGAAACGACCGAGGCGATCGTTTCCTACCTGAAACGCGAACAATACGGCGAGTTGCCGCTCCTGAAGGGGTACACGTTCGACAACCGGATCTACAACATCGACTTTACGAACGAGAAATTATTTCCCCGCAGGTATTCGCAGGAACCGGCGCACCATCCCTCCTATGCGCTGTACGATTCGGACTGGGAATTCTTCCTGAGATACCAGATCGGGCACATGTACATCCGCTATTTCCTGTGGCAATTCATGGGCAGGGCAAGCGATGTGCAGGATGCGCCGCCGGCCACTGGATTCGGGTTTATCGACGAGCGTATCGGAGCGAACGACTATCTCATGACGACCCCCTCGACCAGGGCGTCCCGGAATGTGTATTATGCGCTGCCATTGCTCCTGGGCCTGATCGGCGCCGGTTTTCACTTCAACCGGGACTGGCGTCGGGCGCTGAGCGTGCTTACGCTATTTCTGATCACAGGCATCGGCATTATCGTGTATTTGAACCAGACGCCGTTGCAGCCTCGCGAGCGGGACTACGCCTATGTGGCCAGCTTCTTCGCATTCTCCCTGTGGATAGGATTGGGCGCCACAGGTATCCTGAACTCCCTGCGCGAGATGGTCCATACGAGGTGGGACCAGCGAAAGGTGCGCGGCGTCATGCTGGCGCTGGGGGCGGTCCTGTTCCTTGCCGCGCCTGCCTGGATGGTACGGGAAAACTGGTTCGAACACGACCGATCCGGCAATTACGTTGCGCCGGATTACGCCTGGAACATGCTGAACGGTCTGGAAGAGGAAGCCATCCTCTTCACCAATGGGGACAACGATACGTTTCCACTCTGGTATCTGCAGGAGGTCGAGGGCCAGCGGACAGATGTGCGCGTCGTCAACCTGTCGCTGCTCAACACCCCCTGGTATATCCGGCAACTCAAGAACCAGTGGTCGCGGGAATCGCCGCCGCTTTCCTTCTCCATGTCCGATAACATGATCGACCAGATCAGCGTGGTTGCATGGACTCCGCGGGACATCGAACTGCCGGTAAATACCGACCGATTCGCCCCGGAATCCGAGATATTTCTTCCGGGGATCGCCGACACCAACCTGATCATGAACCCGATGCGCTGGCGATTCGAGGGGCGGCCCTACAACGACGAACACGGCATGTTGTATGTCGCCGATCAGGCCTCGCTGGATATCGTGGCCACGAACGCGCGGCAGGGGTGGCAGCGCCCTGTGTACTTTGCTGTGACGGTAAGCCCGGACGGCCAGCTCGATTTGCAGGATTTCTTCCACCTCGAGGGACAGGCGCTCAAGATCGTGCCTGTCCGGCATGGGGAACGTTTCGGTCGGGTCATCCCTTCCGTGGCGCCCGGCATTCTGGCGAATTTCCGATTCCGCAACCTGAACGACCCGAAGGTATACTACGACGAGACCATCCGCGGTATGGTGGATAACTACCGCAACATCTTCGCCCACACCACCCAATCGCTTGCCTTCGCCGGGGAAACAGAGCAGGCAACCGCGCTGCTCGACACCCTGATGGCGAAGGTGCCGTTCGATACGATCCCGGGCGACGAGCAATCTTACCTGTTGCTGGCGCGGGCTTATTTCGAAGCCGGGGAGGTCGAGAAAGCCACCGAGGTCGCAAAGGGCGCCGAACCGCTGGTCCTGCGTCGCCTCGAACATGGGGAGACGAACCGCGATCTGGATCTTGCCGCATCGTACCTGCAAGTCCTGCGGGGCATTTATCTGCAGGTGCGCGATTATGATGCCGCGTCGGCGCTCAGCGGACGCCTTGCGGACATTTTCGGGGATTCCACGATCAGAAGATCGGTGGAAGATTACCGGAGGATGAACGAGGAATACGAACAATCGCTTGAACAGGAAACTCCTCCTGAATAGCCCTGCAGAGGACAAAAGAATCCGGCGGGAGGCTGAACACGGTTCTTCGCCCGGAAGTGTGAATTTTCGACGGAAGCGGGCTTTGCCTGTATATATTTTTTTGTATATTTATTATAAGCCCGGTTTTTTCTATAAACTCGGTGCAGGCTCCACGAAAAGAAAAACCTCGTGCCAAACAGACTGCCTACCACCAACCGATCCTGAATTTCAGAGGCATTGTCATGAGCACGCACCGAAGCATCGTAAAATGGTTCGATGCCAAGAGAGGGTACGGCTTCATCGTGCATCCCGATGGAGAGGCGGACATTTTTGTGCATTATTCCTCGATTCAGACGGAGGAACGGTTCAAAACGTTGCGTAAGGAACAGGCCGTTACGTTCGATCTGGAGGAAGGCGACAAGGGGTTGCATGCCGTCAATGTCGTGCCCGACGAAGAACCGGAGGACTTTGGCAGCCCCTTGTCGGAAGACGACGAGGTTCCCCCGGAAACAGAGGAATATCCCGAGGAGACGTATTGAGGCGCCATCCGGCCCCTTCCTCAAGCAATCCTTCGTTTTTCGCAGGCGCCCCTGTTATGCCCTTCGCATTTTCCGACAAGGATTTTGATCGTATCGCCAGCGTGCTGGGGGTACCGGCCCGGCGCGAACCCGCATTGGTCCGCTACGAGCTTCTGGACGAAGCAAGCGGCCGGCGGCTCTCGCTGGAAATCACGCCCGAACTGGATCTGCCCGAGGAGGTGCGGGACGATCAGGCCGAAAATCTCATTTCCGTATACGCTATCGGCTCTTTCCTGCAGCTCCAGGGATGCACAGGATTTATCGCCAGCGAGGAACTGGGGGAAGTCCTTTTTTTCGCACGCCGCGCAGGAACCGCCCATGGACTCGTGATAGAACGGGAAGCGGGATGCTCCCTGTATTCGAACGTGGACGAACGCCTGCTCTCCGCCGACTTCACGCAGTTGGCCCCGGAACTCGTAATGAGCAGCGTTGCGCTCTCGATGACCGAGACGCTCTTCGACGATCTCCGTTGATGCACGGGGACAAAACCGATCCGGGAGGCGATTTCACGATAGTGTTGCAGCATCCTTCCTGCAACCTTCCGGCGGACCGTTGCCGCCGTGTACTGACGCACGTACTGTCTGCCGAGGGCGTAACGGTCCGGAACCTCGTGCTGGTGGTGACCGATCGCGAGACGGTACAGGATCTGCACCGGCGCTACCGGGCGTGCGATGAGCCTACAGACGTACTGGCCTTCGACTATCATCCCGAAGAAGAGAAAGCAGGGAAACAGGTCGTGGACGGGGAAATCTATATTGATTTCGATACGGCGCGAGAACGTTGCCACGAATTCGGGGTGGACGCAGAGGAGGAAACCATGCGCTATGCCATCCATGGTCTCCTGCATCTGATCGGTTATCTCGACAAAACCCCGCCAGAGAAGGCAAAAATGCACGCGCTCGAAGACCATTACCTTCGCGCAACGAGACTTTCACCGTTATGATCGGCAAGTATCTTCTGTTTTTGCCGCCGTATCCGTTGATAATTTCGTGCCGATTCCGTAATACGAAGGGGGCGCACACCTGCGCTGCATCATAAGGTTGTTTGACGTAAAGAGGTATCCTATGCAAACACAGATCACGGCTCGTCATTTCGATGCTCCTTCCACACTCAGAGAATATGCCGAAGCCCGGCTGGCGAAGCTCGAACGGGTGTACGACGGCATTACGGAAGCACGCATCGTATTCTCGGAGAATGGCCAGGCGGACAAGATCAAATCCGCTGAAATCATTGTGCATGTGTACCATCAGACACTCACCGCTGCGAGCAACGGCGCCTCCCATGAGGAAGCGGTCGACGAATGCGCAAAGATACTTCGCCGCCGGCTTCAGAAATACAAGGCGCGGCTGCGCTCCACAAACCAGAACTACCAGAAATAGATTTTGCATACGTCCATGACTCTGCCACAGCGCATCGAGGCGAACCGCGATCTGGCCTTCGACCTGCTTCGCATATATCTCGGCGTCGGGCTCTTTGTCCGCGGCCTGTTTTTCCTGATCCGTCCGGATGCCTTTACCGCACTCGTAGCGGGAAGCGGGGCATCCATACTCGCATCGGCCGGCGTGATGTATATCGTGGTAGCCGTACACCTGCTGGGAGGCGCCATGATCGCCGCCGGCCTGTTTACGCGTCTGGCGGTGCTGCTGCAAATACCGATTCTTGCGGGCGCCGTCTTCCTCGTCCATCTCAGGGGCGGCGTATTCACGGCAGGACAGTCGTTGGAATTCTCGGCGCTCGTGCTGTTTCTGCTGATCCCGATCTTTCTGCATGGATCCGGCCGGTGGTCCATCGATGCATCATGGAGCGCGCGGCGATTCATCCCGTTCCGTTCGATTGGCGAACAACTTGAGCGCCTCGGCAACATCGCGTTCGAACTGCTGAGAATCTATCTCGGGATCGGACTCTTTGCGCGAGGAGTCCTGTTTATTTCGAACTCTTCCGCGTTCATCGATCTGCTCGGTCCCTCTTCGTCGGCGTGGCTTACCTCCGTGGTGCTGATCCACTATGTGGCGCTGTCCCATCTCGTCGGCGGCGTCATGATCGCCGTCGGCCTTTTCACGCGCGTAGCTGCGCTGGTCCAGTTACCGATTCTCATCGGGGCCGTTTTCGTCATTCATTTGCAGAGCGGATTGCTCGCCACGACGCAGTCGCTGGAGTTTTCGGCGCTCGTCCTGTTCCTGCTGATTCTGCTCGTGCTGTGGGGGTCCGGAAGATTATCGGTGGACAGGCACATCGTGGAACGGCCTGCCGATGCGGAGCACTACCGTCATGCACAGGCGCTGGGCAAAGAGGCTACCGAGGCGGAACCCCTCCTGCCTTCAGAATATTCTCCGGCGCCCCCCGCCGCCTGTTCCTGTGGACATGGCAGGGATCATGCGCGAGTCTCTCCGCATGTCCGCTACGGCATATTCAGCGCAGTGTTCTTTCTGGCCGGCGCTACGGGCCCGCCCAAGGAGATCGTGTTTCGATGCGGGGATTGCGGGGAGATCGTGATCCGATCACGAGAACCGGAGGTGTTGCGGCGGCATCGGTATCAGCGGTAGGGGGTGGAGAATCCGAGCCTGAGCCGAGCGCTGAAAACGAATCGGAGCCGTCATGAAACATGTCGTTGCCGGGATGGTGGGCAGACGGTTGATGCCCAAAGACCTGACGGCGTGAAACGTTATTCTGTATACGCCATACGGTGTTCCGGGCTGCCGATAGCCAACAAGGGCACTGCTTCGCTCACAAGTTGCTTGGCCAGATTGGGACCTATCGCCACAAACGAATCACCTTCGTGATTAAACCCCACGCTGTAGCGCAGGCCACTTTCGTCCTGTTCCATCTTGATTATGTACTTGTCCGCCGCCAACAGCATTCCGGCCCGGTATTCTCCCCCGTCCTTTTCTTTGGCAACGGCGTTACGGGCCAAAAAATCACGTAACATATCCGCCCGAGAGCCGGTTATTTTCAAGTAGGTCTTAGGGATAGTTATCTTCATGGCAGAGTGCATTTCATGAAAAAAGGAGGGTGAGCAGATAACCCCCCTACTCCTCCCCCGCCGATGGATACCAGGAGCCACTTCCAAAGTACCCGCCATAACACATTTTCTCTCGCCAGAAAACCAGCTTCTACCCGCTGGTCAATGTACTTGTCCAAGTCCACCCCGACGCGCACAGGTTGAGTGCCTTCAAATCCATTGCTCTGTTCAGACACAGCCGGTTCTTTTCGTGGCCTTGGGTTCCTACAACCTACGCGCGAGGAAACGAAAAGATCAAGATGGAGCAGTTCTTGTAATCGGCTCTTAATCTGGCGGGTTTTCCTCTGGTAGGTGACCGTATTTTGTCCCAGGGCGCGCAAAAATTATCGGGGAGATTTGCTGTCCCGTATTTGCGCCCTACGTTGCGGGCGGCATCACAATGCAGGTCCGGGAAAGACCGGGTAGAGGCGCTTCGGGTTCATACCAGACTACTTCTCCCACACCTCCATCGTAACCCCGGCCCCGGCCACAACCAGCACAATCTCCCCCCGGACCCTGGATTTTTCTTCGAGAAAAGCCGCCAGTTCTTTCACCGTTCCCCGCCGGACTTCTTCGAATTTCTTGGTCATTTCCCGTGCGACCGCTGCCGGACGATCGGGTCCGAAGATGTCCGCAAACTGGTTCATCGTGGCGGCGGCGCGGTGCGGCGATTCGTAAAAAACCATGGTTCGCGGCTCGTGCCGGAGTGCTTCGAGCCTCGAGCGCCGTCCCTTTTTTACCGGCAGGAAGCCTTCAAAAACAAAGCGTTCCGCGGGAAGCGCCGAGACGGTGAGCGCAGGGATGACGGCGGTAGGTCCGGGTAGCGCCTCCACGGGGATGTCGTGCTGTTTGCATGCCCGCACCAGATAGAATCCCGGATCTGAAATTCCCGGCGATCCGGCGTCGCTTATCAGGGCGATGCGTTGTCCCGCCTGCATGCGTTCGACGAGGTCCGGCGTCCGTCGCCGTTCGTTGTGTTCGTGGTAACTGATGGTGGGCGTGCCGATTTCGTAACGGGCAAGGAGTATGCCCGAGGTGCGCGTATCCTCGCAGGCGATCAGGTCCACTTCCTTCAGAATACGGAGGGCGCGGAGCGTAATGTCTTCGAGGTTGCCGATCGGCGTAGGAACGAGATACAGCATCGGACGGGTAGAGAGATCGTGCGGCGCGCGCCGTCAGGGTTTATGTCTTTGCAGCAGGCGCAGAAGCCGGGTGCGGAGAGGCGGTGTGGCCCGCAGATCCAGCGTGACGTAGACCATCAGCCATAGTCCCGCCGCGATCATCACAAGGTTGGCGATCCACATTCCGATCCAGGGTTCGAGAAAGCCGCGGTCGGCCAGCTTTTCTCCCTGTACGAGCGTCACCCAGTAAAAAAGGAAGATACCCGCTGACGGAATGCCCGCCGAACTGAGACCGCCGCGCCGGGTGCTCAGCCCCAGCGGGGCGCCGATGAGCATGAAAATAAGACACGCGATGGCGATCGAGTATTTCTTGTGGATCTCCACGAGAAACCGGTCGGCGCGCTGCAATTCCCAGGCGATGCCGCGCTGCGTATCGTCAATGATCATACGTATGTTCCGGGCTTTCTCTATGGCTTGGGCAAGGATCTGTTCGTCTCCCGGAGGAGCGCGCCCGGGCGATGCGGCTACTCCGATTTCTCCTGCAGGAAGCGCCGCAAGGAAGGGTTCTCTTGCACTCGGCATTCTGCTTTCCGAGGCATGGTTTCCGAAGCTCTCCGGCCCGAAATACCCGGCAAGGCGGACGAGAGACGAATCGACGCTTTGCCGAAGGGAATCGACAAAGCCGATCATGTCCCGGGTGGGCATGGTGCGGTCCGAACGATTTGTCCGGCTTTCCTCCGAGCGCTCGAAAGCGAATTCGGAAGCGTCCAGCGTCATGCGGTACCTGTCGAAGGTGAGCCGCTCGTAGCGCTCTTCGCTTCGGTAAACCTGCTGCCCCTCCGGCATGCGGTGTATTTCGCCATCGAACAGGGTGAGCGCCAGTTCCGGCCGATCCGGCAGAGGGAGCAGGCGTCCTTCGCGCGCCTTGATCACGGCCTGGGCATTGTCCGTGTAGTCGTAGATGAGAATATCTTCAAGCGTCCCGGAACCGGCAGCGACATGCTGCACGAGGATGCTGTAGTCTCGAACCCCCTCGTAGAACATGCCGGGGCGCAACTCGAAGTCCGGGCGCTTCCGGCGTATGTCGTACCACAGTTTACGGGCCCGGAAGTTCGCTTCCGGCAACACACGGTTATTGAAGTACGTCATGCCGGTGGCGACAAATACTCCGATCAGGAGCGTAGGCCAGATCAGCCGGACAGGCGAGACGCCGGACGCCTTGATCACGACCCAGGCCCGGGACTCGGCAATGCGCCCGAACGTCATCATGGTGCCGATAAGGAGGGACATCGGCACGGCGAGGACCACCATATACGCCAGGTTGTAGGCGATCAGTTCAAGCAGGACCCCGGGGGGAAGCCCCTTGCCCGCCAGATCGGGCAGGTACTTGATCAGAAACTGCATCACCAGCAGGAACATGAGCGTTCCCAACCATCCGAGAACGCGTCCCGGGAGCATGCGCAGAATGAGTCCGTGAAGCCGCTTCATGGGGGAAATACAAGGAACGGGTTCGTTCGCTGCTCCTCTCCAATGGTCGTGACAGGGCCGTGCCCGGGATAGACGCGCACCGTGTCCCCGAGAGGAACGAGCTTTTCGAAAATGGACCGCATCAGTTCGGGCAGATCGCCGCGCCACAGATCCGTCCGTCCGATGGACCCCTGGAACAGCACATCTCCGGCAATCAGTGCCTGCGAGGCGGCGTCGTAGAAGGAAATCGATCCCGGGGAATGCCCCGGCGTATGCAGCACGGCAAGGGATGTGTTGCCGAAATGCACGCGGTCTTCTTCGTTCAGAAAGCCTTCCGGCTCAGGCGGGGTTTCGATGGGTTCTCCGAACAGTTGGGCTTGTGCCTCGGCCTGGGTAATAAAAACCCTATCCTCGCGATGCATCAGAAAGCCCATCCCGAATGTCCGTGCGAAGTGGGCGCATCCGAAGATATGGTCGATATGCCCATGCGTTAACAGCAGGCGGCGAATGGTCAGTTCCCGATCGGCGATGTAGCGCTCGACCTGTGCGCATTCTTCCGGGGTCGAGCAGGACGCATCGATCAGTACCGCCTCGCCGTCGTCATGGCAGACATAACAATTCGTCTGGAACGGATTACAGGTAAATCCCTGTATCTGCATGGCCTGGCGCACTGAATCGATAGATCCGGGAAAACCCTTGCTACATACGCCGTGGGTTCGCGTTCCGCCGGTGGGCAAGCCCGGCATCATGGCGTCAGGCCATTTCCAGAGCCTGCTCGTAGTAGGCCTCGTACATAGGCACGATCCGGTCCTGGTCGAACATCTCCACCGCGCGGCGACGGGCGCCCTCCGCAAGACGCTGCCGCAGCGCATCGTCGCTTAGAATGGCGCGGGTTTTTTCCGTCATTGCATCGATGTCGCCCAGCGGGCACAGGAAGCCCGTTTCGCCGTCCACGTTCAGTTCCGGCAGTCCTCCGATATCGCTCGACACGATCGGCACGTTGCACGCCATGGCTTCCAGCGCGGCCAGGCCGAACGTTTCCGAGCCGCTGGGAATGAGAAACACATCGGCGATGGATAACAACTCCTCGATCGGCTCCTGTTTTCCAAGGAAGCGAACCTTTCCACATACACCCAGGTCGCGGGCCAGCCGCTCGGCAGACATCCGGTCCGGTCCGTCCCCCGCGAGCAGCAGATTCACTGCCATGCCATCCCGCACAAGGCGGTGGAAAACGCGGATAACGTCTTCCACGCGCTTCACGGGGCGGAAATTCGAGACATGTACGATGATTTTTCCGCCATCCGGGCACACCGCCTGCTTGAATGCTTTGTTTTCGCAGCGGCGAAAGCGCGTCGTGTCGATGAAATTGGGAATGACCTCGATCGGCGTATCGACCTGAAAATGCCGCTTTGTTTCGCTGCGGAGGTATTCGGAGACCGCCGTTACGCCGTCGGAGTGGTTGATCGCATGATTCACCACCGGCGCAAAGCCCGGGTCCTGCCCCACCAGCGTAATGTCTGTGCCGTGCAGCGTAGTGAATACGGGAACGTACAACCCCTGCTCACGCAGGATTTCCCGGGCCAGTACGGCGCTTGTGGCATGAGGGATGGCGTAATGCACATGCAGAAGATCAAGGTGCTCGAATCGCGCAACGTCAACCATTTTGCCCGTAAGGGCCAGCGAATAGGGGGGGTATTCGAAGAGGGGGTACGTATTGACAGCTACCTCATGGAAGGAAATGTTTTCCGTCACGTGCGCCAGCCGGAACGGCATGGAGTAGGCGATGAAATGAATCTGATGTCCTCTGAGTGCAAGAGCCTTGCCCAATTCCGTGGCAACGACCCCGCTTCCCCCGTACACGGGGTAACATGTAATGCCGATATTCACAGGCGTGTGTCCGTTTTGTCCGGCTCGCGGAGCAATGAATATTTTCGCTATGCGTAAGGCAGAAACTTGCGTTGGGGGTTAAGGTTGCAATACGTGGTCTTCATGCGTGCCGGGCTGCACGAACTATCTTTGCGGGGCATTTTTATGCGAAAAGCATTTGGTACGATCAGTTTGGTTCTGATACTTTGCGGTGGCGCGGCGATGTCCGCGAACGCACAGGTGGGCGTCGCCGGAGGAGTGATGGTTTCCGAATTGAGCGACATCGCATCGGATGACCAGACGGCTTCACTCAAGCAGGTTCCCGGATGGCACGTTCACCTGTGGGTGAATCTGCCGTTGGGGTCGTTCGCGCTACGCCCCGGATTGCGGTATATGGATGCAGGTCGGCTTTTCAATCCGTCCAATACGACAGGATTTGTCACGACGCCGGATCCGGTGGACTTTGGCGGCGCTCCGGATGCCGGGTTTTCGGATGCCACCGGCTCCATCAGCGACGACCACTTCGTGACCTACATTGAAATCCCGGTGGACGTGCGGTACCAGTATGAGCTTTCCTATGTTTCTCCGTATGTGCTGGTCGGGCCTGTCTTGCGATTCACTACGGACACCACCAACCAGGACCGTCTGCGTACGCTCAGCATGGCCGCTGCCGTAGGGGTGGGCCTGGAAATCCGATTGGCCGGCTTGCGGTTTTATCCTGAGGTGAAGCGCACTTTCGGCGTGTCGGGTTTCACCAACGACGAGTATGAGTTTGCCGATGTCGTCATACGTCCCGACGAGCAGCGCCTGCATACGACCATGCTCAGCATCGGGATCGGTTTTTGATCTTTCCGTGCGGTTCTCTGCGCATTCCGGTACGTCATGCTGCCCTGGGGATACTCTGATCAAAACCACTTCGATCAGCGCTTCACGTTAGCGCGTGAAGCGCCCTTCGGGAGGCTGTGAGAAGCACGCTGGCCGCGTCATTCCTCATTATGTGGGGCCTGCCACATTGCTTCGTCATTCCTTGCCAGCGCACTTCTCGCAGCCTTTGAACTTCGCGGACTTAATCAGAGTATCCCTTGCATATCGTAGCTGACGAGAATATTCCGTTGGTGAGCGACCTGTTTGGTTCGCTTGGGTCCGTACACATCCTGTCCGGGCGGGATATGACCCCGAAGACAGTCCGGGATGCGGATGTGCTGCTTGTGCGCAGCGTCACCCGCGTCGATGCGGCGTTGCTCGACGGTAGCGCGGTCCGGTTTGTGGGGTCGGCGACATCCGGTCTGGATCATATCGATACCGGATACCTGCGACAGCGCGGAATTCCGTTCGCCTGTGCGCCGGGCTCAAACGCGGATTCCGTGGTCGAGTATGTACTGGCGACGCTTCTTTATCTGGCGGTGAACCGGGGGGAGGCTCTCGAGAACAAGACGCTGGGCATCGTAGGGTGCGGGCGCATCGGGAGCCGGCTGGCCGTGCGGGCCGCTGCGCTGGGCATGACAGTGCTGTTGTGTGATCCACCGCTTGCGGAGGATGACGACCCGGCGGGAACGGCGCAGAACTATCTTCCGCTGGATACCCTGATCGAGCAGGCGGATGTGCTCACCTTTCATGTACCGCTTGTCCGGGAAGGGCCGCATCGTACATGGCACATGATCGGTCGCGACGAACTGGCTTCCTTACGTCCCGGAACCTGGTTGATTAATACGTCGCGCGGGGCCGTTTTCGACAACAAGGCGCTCCTTGAGATATTGCAGCACGCTGAACGACGACCTGCTGCGGTGGCGCTCGATGTGTGGGAAGGCGAGCCCGTTCCGTCCGTTGCGCTGCTGCGCTGCGTGGACATCGCCACGCCCCATATCGCCGGGTATTCGTACGACGGAAAGGTAACGGGCGCGTACATGCTGCGCGACGCCATGGCGTCGCTGCCGGGCATGCATATGCCTGTGGTCGAGGGAGTCGCTGACGAAGTGTACGGAAGCGCGGAACCCCTTCCGGTATGCGCCTCTGATCCTGTTCTGCCGGCAACGGACTGGTTGCACCACCTGGTCCAAAGCATGTACGATGTATGGCGCGATGACCGCCGTATGAGGCAGTCATGGCCTGACTCGGATGAGGAGGCGTCGCTGCGCTTCAGGCAGCTCCGGCGAACGTACCCCAGGCGGCGTACCTTTTCGATCCGGCGACTGGACCCGGCACACGTGCCGGATGCACTGCACAGGGCGGTTCAGGAAGGCCTGGATGTACAGATTAGGGCCTGACATATCCGCAACCTGTCAGGCCTGATAACCGAACGAACGCAGAAATGCAGGCCGATTGCGCCAGTCGCTTCGGACTTTCACATGCAGATCCAGATATACGGATCGGCCCAGAAAAGCCTCGATGTCTTTCCGCGCCGCCGTGCCCAGCCGCTTGAGGGCATGCCCCTTTTTCCCGATCAGGATCCCCTTCTGCGTATCTGCCGTCAGTACGATTTCGGCGGATACGAAGTCCTTTTCGTTCTCTCGCTCCTCAAAGTGCACAATGCGTACTTCGGTGGAGTACGGAATTTCCTGCCGGTACAGCCGGAATACTTTCTCCCGGATGATCTCGGCCACGAAGAAGCGTTCCGGGCGGTCGCTGATCATGTCCTTGGGGTAGAGAGGCGGCCCGATAGGGAGGCGCTGCAGGATGGCGTCCAGCAGAATGTCCAGATTCGTACCCTTTCGGGCCGAAATCGGGACGACGTCATCGAAATCGCCCAGTGCGAGCCAGGCCTCTGCGAGAGGCAGGGCGTCTTCCTGCCGGATAAGGTCCATTTTGTTCAGGGCGAGTATGGCGGACCGGCCCCGGATGATATCCGTTCCGGGTGTGTCGGGCACGCCGCGAGAGGCATCGGCTATGAGCACCAGCAGGTCTGCATCGGCCACCGCATCCTGCACGGCGCGCATCATCGCCTTGTGCAGTCCGTACCGCGGGGCCACGATGCCGGGTGTGTCGAGGAAAATGATCTGATGATCGTCCGCGGACAACATGGCGGGGATCCGATGGCGCGTGGTTTGCGGTTTCCGGGTAACAATGGATAGTTTTTGCCCGATGAGGGCATTCAGCAGGGTGCTTTTCCCCACATTCGGTGGTCCCGCCAGAGCGACATAGCCGCATCGGTGGCCTTCGGGAGCGTCTTCCGGCATCAGGAGCGTCGAATCCATGGGCATGCCCGGGCGGTGCATCACGATTTTACGAGTTCCCGCATTTCCCGAACCGCCTGTTCCATGCCAACGAGCATGGCCCGCGCCATCACGGCAAAGCCGATGGAGACTTCCCGAACATGAGGGACTGCGGCCCGAAACGCGGGGTAGTTGCGGTAGTCGAGCCCATGGCCGGCGTGTACGATGAGGCCGGCGGCGTGGGCGTGTTCGGCAGCCCGGGCCAGATCCTCTGTACATCGTTTGCGTTCGCTCGCATTCTTTGCATTGGCGAAATCCCCCGTGTGCAGTTCGATGCCGTCGGCCCCGGTTTCCACGGCTGCGTCGATCTCGTTGCAAACGGGATCGACGAAGAGCGCCACTTCTTTGATGCCTGCCTGCCGCAATTGCGCAACGACATCGCGGAGACGCTCCTTGCGGGCGATCACATCCAGACCGTGTTCCGTGGTTACTTCCTCCCGTCGTTCCGGCACGAGGGTAGCCAGATCCGGTTGCACCTCGCAGCAGATACGCACCACATCCGGATCCGTGGACAGCTCAAAATCAAATTTTGTCCGGAGCATTTGCTTCAGGAGGCGCACATCGCGTTCGGTGATATGGCGGCGGTCTTCCCGTAAATGGACCACGATGCCGTCGGCCCCCGCGGCTTCTGCGGCGGCGGCGGCATGGACCGGATCAGGCAGCGTTTCCTTGCGGGCGTTTCGCAGCGTGGCCACATGATCTATGTTGATGAGCAGGTCGGTTGTCATGGAAATGATCGGTATAGGCCGGGACGGTGGGTCCGCTTACCACAATATCGCAATCTGCGGGAGAAATTTCGTTCTCTGTGCAGATAGCATGTGCATGGTTGCTTTTCGGGGTATGTTCATGTATTTTTTCGCGGAGGCGGGCGGCGGCGTGCGTATGTACTGTGGAGTAGGGTTCCCGTTTCTTATTCGTCAGACAATCAGACACTGCGGGAACAGGAGTGCACTATGGCGTCAGGCAGTCAGAACAAACGTGTTCTTATTCAGGTGGCCCTGGGGGTACTTATCCTCTGTATGGGGTATTTCCTTTATGATTCGATTACCTCACCCTGGGAGGCCGTGGAGCGCCAGGAGGAACTCACGGAGCGCACCCGCCTGCGCATGAGTAATATCAGGGCGGCGCTCATCCGGTTCGACGAACGGAACGACCGTTTTCCGGGTTCACTGGACAGCCTGCATATCTGGGTGCAAACCGATTCGACGATGCAGGCGCACAGCGACAGTATCTTTGGCAGGGGTACGGATATCGATTCCTTTATTGTTTCTCCTCGTACGGGCAAGCAATTCGAGTACGAAGTCAACGATACGTCGCGCGTCATGGTGTATCTGCTCAGCGATCCGGATTCCGACGATGAGATCGGAACCCTGGAACCGGATCCTACCCGGTTGAACGCCGCAACCTGGGAGTAGTCTCGCAGGCTGCGGCGAACGCCGTGTATTCATTGCGCCGACCAGACCCTAACCTGATCCATGGACGCGTACGTACGGGCGGGGGTCGATATTACAGGTCGCGCGGTCCGTTACGCCGAAGTATCACAATGTGCGTCGGGGCGCCGGCTATCGCGGCTCGGGCGCATTGACGTGGACGAGGAAGTGCTTGGCGGCGTGCTTTCCGGCCGGGACGATGAGCGCGTTCATGCAGTTTCAGAGGCGCTTGCAGAAGTGTTTTCCGGACCGGAGGCCAGCCACGGGATTGACGATCTGCGCATTGCGATTTCTCCACGGGAAGGTCATTCCTTTCGTGTGCCGGTTTCTTCGGAAGCCGGACCGGATGCCCGGCGGAGCGGTCTCACGCAAGCCATCGAGCTGCTCATAGCGCCGGAAAAGCCGCTGCGTATCACCGCCGATGTGATTCGCCATGGAGCAATATCCCATGGCGTTGAAGAGGAATGGATGCATGTGCTGGCGGTTGAAGAACGTCTTGACGAATGTCTGCGGCATCTTGTTCGGGGCGTACCGGCGAAGCACACGCGGCTCATGTCCGGCACACAAGCAGCGGTCAGTATGATCGGATGTGCGGAGGCTGCAAGGGAAGACGCCGGTGAAGATTCCTGTGCATTGGGAATCGGCTGGTATGCCGACCGGCTCGACTATATTTTTTGCACCGGAAAGGTCTGGCGTTCTGGCGGGTTTGCGGAAGGCGTAGAACCGATTGATGCGGCGTATCTGGGCGCCCACACCGCGTCCCGGTTCGGAATACCCCCCTCGGGTGTACAAACGGTCTATGTGTACGGAGATACCGCCCCCGACGCTTTGTTTTCCGAACTCCGGGCCGTATTCGGCGGGGATATCCGGGTGTTGCATCCTGCGGTGCTTCAGGACGTTTCTATTACCAGCCCGCCGCCCGACGTGGACGTTCCGGCTTATGCCGGGTGCATCGGCGGTGCCCTGTATGAAGGCGAGGCATTGATTTTATAGGCCCTAAGTCATTTCCATCGTTCCATCGTGAGAATTATTGCGGGAAAATTCGCTCGCAGGAAGCTTTTCGCTCCGAAAGGCCTCCGGACCCGGCCGACCACGAACCGGACGCGGGAGTCGCTTTTCCATCTTGCGGAAAACCGGAGAGGATTTGCCGGCGCCTCCGTGCTCGATTTGTTCGCCGGCGCCGGCACCATAGGGTTCGAGGCGCTTTCCCGCGGCGCCCGCTCGGTCGTGTTTGTGGAAAAAGAAGGACATGTGCTTCAGGTTGCCCGGCGGAACGCGCGCAAACTGGATGTGGAAGATCAATGCATCTTTTTACGGGCGGATGCCGTACGCTATCTGCGCCGCTACAAGGGACCGGCGTTCGATTTCATTTTTGCCGATCCACCGTATAGCCTCGAAGCCATGCCGGAAATGCCTTCTTTGGCGCTGCCGCATACCGCGGAGGGGGGCCTGTTTATCCTCGAACATGACCGGCGTATCTTTTTCGACCGGGAACCGGCGCATCCCGACCTGGACGTTTCCCGATCCTACGGGCGTACCGTGGTGTCGGTGTTCCGGCATGCGCAGGCTGTGGTCCCGGACCCTGCCGCCGCCGAGCATGCTTCCCGCCCTGTTTTTTCCTGATCGCCGCCGCATATGAAACTGGCGCTGTATCCCGGCACATTCGATCCGTTTACTTTCGGACACCTCGATATCCTCGAACGCGCGGTGGCGTTGTTCGACAAGGTGGAAGTGACGGTGGCCGTCAATGCCGAAAAGGAAACGATTTTTCCCATCGAAGAACGGTGCGATCTGATTCGCCAGTGTGTACGGCATTTGACCGGCGTCGAAGTGGTTGCCCATGAGGGACTGATCGCGGACCGCGCCCGGGAAACCGGCGCTGCCGTGCTGATTCGAGGGCTTCGGCAGTCCCGCGATTTCGATTACGAATTACCTATGGCGCTGGCGAACAGGGCGCTCCAGGAAGATCTCGAAACGGTCTTTTTACCTGCTTCGGGCCGGCATGCCCTGGTAAGCGGCACGCTGGTGCGCGACATTCTTCGCTGGAACGGCGATGTGTCGGCCTTCGTACCCGAGCCTGTTTTGAACGCGCTTGTGCGGCGTGCCCGTCCCTAGTGTCAACAGGCCCTAATCTTTTGTAATTGTAATTCTACCATGATCCGTTTCAATCCCAACGTGGAAGCCGTTCAGCCGTCCGCTACGCTGGCGATGAGCGGGCGTGCAAAGCAATTGCGGCGAGAGGGTCTTCCCGTCATTGGCCTTAGCGCCGGGGAGCCTGATTTCGACACGCCTGCGCCAATCGTCGAGGCGGGTCAGGCCGCCATCCGGGAAGGGTATACCCGGTATACGGAGAACATGGGTATGCTCGCATTGCGCGAAGCGATTTGCCGAAAATTCGAGAAGGATAACGGGCTTGCGTACGCACCGGATCAGATCCTTTGCTCCAGCGGCGCCAAGCAGTCGGTCGCTCTCGCCGTGGCCGCGCTCTGTCGTCCCGGGGACGAAGTGCTTATCCCGGCGCCGTACTGGGTGAGTTATCCGGAGATGGTGCGCCTCGCGGGGGCTACGCCGAAGCCCCTTGCCACCACCGCCGCCGGCGAATACCGCCTCAGTCCAGATGCTCTGGAGGAAGCCATAGGCGGGGCCACGCGCATGCTGATCCTGTGTTCGCCCTCCAATCCCACCGGCTCCGTGTATCCCCGGGAGGAACTGGGGGCGCTGGCCGAGGTGTTGCGGCGGCATCCGGACGTATTCGTGCTCTCGGACGAGATTTACGAGCACGTTCTTTTCGATGCAGAGCATGTTGCGTTTGCCTCGCTTCCCGGCATGAAGGAGCGGACGATCACGGTCAATGGCTTTTCGAAAGCCTATGCCATGACCGGCTGGCGTTTGGGGTATATGGC
Organism: Rhodothermales bacterium; assembly: GCA_965117025.1. Classification (GTDB taxonomy): domain Bacteria; phylum Bacteroidota; class Rhodothermia; order Rhodothermales; family VXPQ01; genus VXPQ01. The sequence goes on along the minus strand of OZ220746.1, from coordinate 1,316,572 downwards.
GGCCGACCCGTCCATTGTAAAAACAGCCGCGAAAATACAGGGACAGACCACATCGGCGCCGTGCAGCATTACCCAGAGGGCCGGCATTGCTGCGCTGGAAATGGACAAGCGGCATGTAACGGACATGGTGCGTCGATTCCGCGTCCGGCGCGATTTCATGCTTGAGCAACTTGACGGCATCGACGGCATTCATTGCCCGCGCCCCGAGGGAGCCTTTTATCTTTTCCCGGACATATCCTCCTATCTTGGTTCAAGGTCTGCTTCCGGCAGGGCGATCGAAACCAGCGAGGACCTGTGTTTCTATATCCTCGAAGAGCATCATGTGGCGCTTGTGCCAGGGGGCGCCTTCGGCGATCCCGGAGGTCTGCGTATTTCGTACGCTGCTTCCACGGAAGATTTGCAGGAAGCCATGCGCCGGATTTCCAAGGGGCTTTCCGGGCTCCGTTGACGCTCGTTTGCTCCATGATGCTCACAGCCTCTGCAGAGTATATCCCGTATGTATCCGTCGCATAGCGAGCCTTCCGTATTCTCCGCAGAGACAGATCGTGTCGTCGGAGCCGGTTCCGCCGGTTCCGATGTACGGAAAGGCCGGGATCGCTACTGGCTCCATGCGTTGCTTTTTGTGGTTACGCTGGCGACCACGGTATGGGAGGGGGGCAATCTGACGGGCCGTCTGGCAGTGTATGCGAGCGAGGGGTGGCCGGCATTCCTGGCCGACGGCTTGCGCTTTGGGCTATCCCTGCTTCTTTTTTTGACCGTGCACGAATTCGGACATTATTTTGCCGCCCGGTTTCATGGCGTGTCCACTTCGCTGCCTTACTATATTCCTCTTCCTTTTATCGGCGTGGGTACGTTGGGTGCGGTGATCCGCATCAGAGAACCGGTGCCCAGCCTGCGGAAGTTGTTCGACATCGGCGCTGCCGGCCCGCTTGCCGGTTTTGCAGTCGCTCTTATTCTCCTACTCGCGGCCTTTGCCACATTGCCGCCCGCCTCGTACATCTTCGGCGTGGGGCCGGGGCACGAGGCCATCCAGCAGTATGTCGAACAATTCGGCAGGTATCCGGACAGTTTGAGCGGATCGAGCGACGGGGCGCTTACGCTGGTTGTGGGCGACACGCTGTTGTATATGCTGCTCAAACAATTTTTCACGGATGTGCCTCCCAATTGGGAGATGTACCACTATCCCATGTTGTTTGCGGGGTGGCTGGGTCTTTTTTTTACGGCGCTGAACCTGCTTCCCATCGGACAACTCGACGGCGGACATATTACGTATGCCCTGTTCGGCCGCGTCTGGCATGCCCGCCTCGCCCGGGGTTTTTTTCTGCTGCTGCTGCTTTCGGGCGCCATCGGATTCGTGCTCGAAATCTCGCCGCTTCTGTACGAACTGTATCCGTTTTTAGGGAGTGGTTCCTGGTTTGTCCTTGCAGGGGTCCTGTATTTCTATCTGGCGAAACTGTTCGCCGGGAATCTGGCGCGCATTGCTCCGGCCATGGCGGGCCTTATGGTATTGACTGCGCTTTCAGAGAACATGCTGCCGTGGATGCAGAACTTCGCCTGGAGCGGCTGGTTGCTCTGGTGCCTGTTGCTCATGTTTCTGGTCAAGATAGATCACCCTCCCGTACTTCATGAGCAGCCGTTGACTCGGGGGCGCATGGTGCTGGGGCTTTTCAGCCTGTTTATCTTTATCCTGTGTTTCAGCTTCAGGCCCCTGTATATCGCGTGAAGCTTCTATGGGATAGTCTGAGCAAAACCGCTTCGATCAGCGCTTCGCGTTTATGCGTGAAGCGCCCTTCGGGAGGCTGCGAGGATCACGCTGGCAGCGTCCATACCTGTCTTTCGGGGTATATTCGGCCGTCGGGATCTTTTGTATCGAAGGCTTGTTAAGAGCCCCTGTCCGGCATCCGTCGTAGCGTTTTTGCACGCGCTGCATACTTTCCGGTCGTCCCCTGTCTTTTCCACCTGCGGAGCGTTGATGAGCGCAGATTGATACGGTTTCGTTTTTCCGAATCTGAACCCTTCGGGACGCTCGTCTTGCTCTATTTCTTTCGCTATCCGGCAGCGGTTCTTGCCGCAGCAATCCTCGTCCTGAGTGGGTGTGATCAGGCTCCCGGCCTGCTTGACGATGCAGGCACTCCGCCGGAGTTGTCCGAATTTTCCTTTTCGCCGCATCAGTTTATTGCGCCGCCCGGCGACGACAATGCCAATATAGTCGTTCCGCTCTCCATGGAGGTGACGGTACGGGATCCCGACCATGATGTGAAGGCTGTCTCCTTCGTGGTGTTCGGAGACGAGACGCTTGCTGAAGGCGTGCTTGCTTTGGGTTCCGGCGGGCGGTACGCGGGCCATTCCGACGTGATCGTTCCGGCCGGCGAGATCGGGGTCTATACCGTGCTGGTTTTCGCGGAAGATCTGGAAGGGATGCTCAGCAATCAGGTGCGCGGCATGATGCATGTTTCGGCGGAGGGCGCGCCGCCGGTCATAAGCATGGTCGTGGCGCCGGATACCCTGCGCCGTCCCGGGCCGGGCGAACCCGCTAAGTTGCTGGAGTTGATAGCCGTCGTATCCGATCCGGACGGGCTTTCCAATATCGCCTCCGTCGAATTCTGGAATGTGGAAAGACCCGGGACAAAGATCGGTATGTTCGACGAGGGAACGGATGGCGATGCGGAGGCTGCCGATGGCCGCTATACGCGCGTCGTGCGGATTGATTCGTCGAATGAACCCGGAGTAACCACGTTGGCCTTCCAGGCCAGGGATAGAGCCGGTCTTCTCAGCGATATCGTGGAAGCGACTACGGTGGTGGAATGAGGCGGACATTCTTCACCATATTGACCGGTCTTTTGCTCGTTCCACAGGGGCAGGCGCAGTTTGGCCAGTTTGGTCGGACAGACGAATTTTTGCCTGCGACCGGCATTCTGCGCAACAGTGTGACGAACCTGCATGCGGAAGGCGACAGACTGTGGGTCGGGCCGTTTCTCAATATGACCCCGGACGGCGGGCGTACCTGGTTCGTTGCGGACGTCGATTCGCTGGCGGCCCGCCGTCTGAACGTGTATTCTCTGGACGTGGAAGGCGTCTTTGTGTGGGCAGGCATCGGTTCTTCGCGAATGGAGGACGGTCAGACGATCAGCAGCGTGGCCGGGTATGTCTTTTCGACGGACGGAGGCGCGACCTTTACCTGGCGCCCGTCTCATCTGGACGATCCGGACGACACCACCGCGGAATACGGCGTATCTGCGTTGCCCGCCCTGCCCATCATCGCGCCGGAGCAAAGCCCTCCCTTCGATATCGACTACGATCCGGCGCGGGACGAGGTATGGATTGCAGCCTGGGCGAGCGGTATACGTCGATCCCGCGATAACGGGCAGACCTGGGAGCGGGTCGTGCTGCCTCCCGATTTTCTGCATACCATTCACCCGGATTCGTCGTACGATTTTTTCGTGTCGCCCGTGTCGCGGGAAATGGAGGGGCACCTGAACCACCGGGGGTTCAGCGTGCTTGTGGACGAGGCCGGCACGATGTGGGCCGGTACGGCAGGCGGCGTGAACCGGTCGTACGATGGCTTGGCGTGGGAACGATTCACCGCCGACGGCACCTCATCTTCGCTGGCGGGCAATTGGGTTACTTCCATCGAGGAGCAGCCCCTGCCCGGAGGACAAGGGCGAAATCCAAGGCAAAATCCGATCTGGATGGCCACATGGCCGGTGAATGATCCGGCCCGGCAGGGGCCGCCGGAGCAGTACGGCGTGACCGTAACCAGAGACGGGGGCGAGACGTTCGAACAGATGCTCCTTGGCGAAAAAGTTCACGATTTCGCCTTTCGGGGAAGCAGGACGGTGTATGTCGCCGGAGAAAACGGATTGTTCGTTACGCACGACGGCGGCGTGACCTGGCAAACGATCCGCCGTTTCCGGGATGCAGAGGACCCTGATCGGATCGTGCGCCCGGACCTCTCTGTGTATTCCGTGGCCACGACGGACGCAGCGTTATGGGTAGGCACATCGGACGGGCTCATGAAGAGCACGGACGGCGGGGCCACATGGCGCATCTATCGAACCGATGTGCCGTTGCACCCGGATACGCCAACCGATGCCAGGCCGGATGTGGACACCTATGCGTATCCGAATCCGTTTTCGCCTGCAAACGACCGGTTTGTGCGCTTACGGTATGATTCGGACGGGGGCGCCGACCGCATCCGCATATTCGATTTTCGCATGAATCTCGTGCGCGAACTGGCCGCAAACGCCGGCGCCGGAGGCGAGCGAGAAGTCACATGGGACGGAGCCGACCACAACGGATTCCGGGTGGCGAACGGGGTGTATTTCTATACCGTGATTGGCGGGAAAGCCGCACACGGGAAAATTCAGGTGCTCGAATGACCGCAGGAATGGCGCATAAGACGATCCGTTGCCTCCTCGGATTGCTGACCCTGATGCCGGTGGCCAACGCGTGGGGACAGTCGGCGGGGGCCTTCTCGAGAATGGGCTTTGGCGCCCGCGGCATGGCGCTGGGGAATGCGCTTTCCGCAGATGTGCGGGGCGATGCCTCTCCGTATTATAATCCGGCCCTGGCTCCGCAAGCCACAGGACAGCATATCATGGCGTCGGCGGCTATCATGCGTTTCGACAGGCAGATGCAGTTTCTGCAATTCTCGACGCCTATTCAGCCGAGTGCGGGCCTTGCCGCCGGGCTCATCCATGCCGGGGTGTCCGATATCGACGGGAGGGACGCCAGCGGGTACCACACGCAAACGTATTCGACGGACGAATTTGCATTTTTTCTGGCGTTCGGCACGCATCTCGGCCAACGTTTGTCGCTGGGCGTCGGCCTTCAGCTTTTCCGCACGGATCTTTTCGACGAGATTGAGCCGGTTAACAGTATTGGCATTGATGTCGGGGTGACGGTGGACGTGACCGACCGCTTGCGCCTTGCGTTCGTTACGGACGATTTGCTGGCTCGCTATTCCTGGGATTCGTCCGGTCTGTACGGAGCGGACGGCGGCACGACATCCGACCGGTTTCCCCTGCGCTTGCGCGTGGGCGCCTCGTACAGTATGATGGAGGACCGTTTGCAATTGCTTGCCGAATACGAGTCCCGTATTTCGGATCTGGAATACCGGGTCCGCAGTATGGAACGTATCGGCTCCGTGCCGTTCGAAGCATTCGAGGCGCGCCGGGCGACCTTGCACGAGGCCGGTGTGCGAGCCGGTGTCGAGTTCGAACTCTCGGAGATCCTGGTGCTTCGCGGCGGCGTCGACCGTATCGGCAATGCCCTCTCGGGAAACACTCCTTCCGCCGGATTTGAAATCGAACAACCGGTAGGCGGCCTTGCTGTTCGAGTCGAGTACGGCCTGTTGCTCGAGCCGCACGGTACGGGCCTGCTGCACCTGATTACCCTCCGTATGCTGCTGTGAGAATACTGGATACTCTGATGAAAACGCGCTGGTGCATGTTGGGAATGCTTGCGTTTTTTGCTGCATGGCCGGCCGCGGCGCAGGAAGGAGGCTTTGCATTTCTGCGTAACGGGATCAATGCCGAGGCGGGCGCCATGGGAGACGCCCAGGTTTCCTGGAGCCGCGATGCATTCAGCACGTTCTGGAATCCGGCGGGTCTGGCGGCAGCCGAACGCAATACAGCCTCGTTGTCTTATTATGCCTGGGTGCTTGGCACCGGGAGTTATGCCGCGGCCTCGCGCCTGGGCGTAGGTGAAAAGGCGGCTGTCGGCTTATTTGTTACGGCGATGGAAAGCGGCGACCTCGAGGCGCGCTCCGGGCCCGGCGAGCCGGAAGGCTTCTTCAGTGTGCAATTTGTCAGCAGCGGGGCATCGTATGGCCGGCGGTTCGGACGTTTTCGGGTCGGGGTAACGACCAAGTATCTGCTTGAGCGCATTTTTACGAACTCTTCCCGCGGGTATGCCTTCGATTTTGGCGTACAGGCGGACCTGCCTGTGCGGGGGGCGCAGTTCGGCGCTGCATTGCAGAACATAGGCAGGATGTCCAGGCTGGCGTCAGAGGCCACCCGTTTACCGCGCGCCCTGCGAGTGGGCATGTCGGTACACCCATTCCATGTGAGGCTTCAGGAAGACGACGCTACGCTGGCGCAGCTGTTCGCCACCATGGAAATCTCGCGATTTTTTGAGATGCAGCGCACACAACTGCATATTGGCCTGGGGGCGGAGGTTTTCGAAATGGTGACGTTGCGAGGGGGATACATTACCAACGATGCGCTGCGAGGCCCTTCTTTCGGGATCGGTCTGGATCTGGACAAGGCGCTCGTTGATTATGCCTATGTGGCGTTCGAGAGCGGGTATCAGGGGCCGGGGCATATGATGACGCTGACCTACCAGTGGTAGACGGCGGCGCTGCTGGGCGGGCGAGAGCACCACCCCAAGCCCACCTTGCCAATATGCTCATTGCTGAGCGTCGCACCGTCATAGAAAGCAATGGAATATCGACAAACTGTCTTTGGAACAATTTTTATTGACTTAGTTATGACTAAGTCATATACTTATTATAGCAGCCTGCAACTGGCTGGACCCATAACACGATGAAAACCACAACGACCCATAAAGCAAAAACGCACTTGTCCCGAATGCTGAAGGAAGTTCAGCGGGGCGAGACCATAATTATTTTGAACGGCACGACGCCTGTCGCCAAACTGACAGCCATCGAGCCGTCCCCTACCCATCGCCCGAAAGTGGGTACCGTCACATCCGCTCCCGTATGCTATGGCCCGGACGCATTTGATCCGATGACAGACGAGGAACTGGCGGAATGGGGACTTTGACCACTTATCTCCTCGATACCTGTGCGCTTATCTGGCTGTGCGCTGAACCGGAGCGGCTCTCGAAGGCCGCGAAAGACGCCATCGAAACAACGGATTCGCCCTTATTGCTGAGCGACGCTTCCGCACTCGAAATTGCTCTCAAATGGCAAGCAGGAAAGATTGAGCTCCCCGATCCCCCTCGGCACTGGCTGGAAAAACAAATAGCCGTCTGGGGGTTGCAATGCCTGGAATTGAGCCGGTCCGACATCTACCGGACCACCGAGTTACCGGATCACCACAAAGATCCGTTTGACCGCTTGCTGGTAGCATCGGCCCTCAACGAAAACGCAACCATTCTGACGCCGGATGCAGCTATTCACCGATACCCGGTGAGTTGCCTCTGGTAAAATCCTGCTGTGCGCCGCACGGTATGGCCAAGCATCGGCGCTGGCACTGGCCCCTCACAAATAGATCAGCGTCGCCAGCAGGAAGAACACGCCCAGGCCAAGAATGTCGTTGCTGGTGGTGATAAACGGACCGGTGGCAAGCGCCGGGTCTATGTTCATTCGATGGAGCAGCAGAGGCACCGTGGCGCCAATAATCGTGGCAAGTACGATCACGGTCAGCATGGAAAGCGACGCCGTAAGCGCAAGCAATTCGAGGGTCGCGCCGCCGATGGGAAGCGCCATCACCACAGCCCCGAGAATGAGCGCCAGCGCCAGCCCGTTCAGGAGCGACACACTCAGTTCCTTACCGAGACGGCGCGCCACATCGCTTGCCCACAGTTCCCCACTGGCGAGGCCCTGCACCACAATGGCCGAACTCTGAATGCCCGCATTGCCGGCCATGGCCATTACAATGGGAATGAACGTAGCCAGTATGACGGCCTGTTCAAGTGCGTTTTCGAATTGTCCGATGACAAGGCCCGACAGGCCGGCGCCCACCATACCGATAAGCAGCCAGGGCAATCGCCCGCGAATCACGCGGAACACAGAGTCGGAAGGCTCTTCGCTGCCGGACATACCGCTCATGCGCTGAATATCTTCCTCCGCCTCGTCCCGAATGACATCCACAATGTCATCGATCGTGATCCGACCCACCATCTTGCCGCTCGCGTCTGCCACAGGAAGCGATACGAGGTCGTATCGCTGCATGATGCGCGCCACTTCCTCCTGATCGATTTCGGGGGGTACCGTGATGACATCCCCGTCCATGATGTCGGATACGGGCGTATTCGCAAGCGTCAGCAGCAGATTCTTCAGGGAAACGACCCCCTGCAACGTCCCCTGTGCATCGTGTACGAACACAGCGAAAACCGCCTCGACGGTTTCGGCATTGCGGCGCACTTCTTCCGTCGCTTCCGCCACAGTCCACGTTTCGGGTACGATGACGAACTCTGTGCCCATGATGCCCCCGGCGGACTCCTCATCGTAATGGAGCAACGACCGGACATCCTCACTGCGATCCAGCAAGGGCAGCACTTTGGCGGCTACCTCTTCCGGTACATCCGCCAGCACATCAGCCGCATCGTCCGTTTCGAGATGGCTCAGAAGTTCCGTGAGCCGCTCCGGGGGTGTTTCTTCAAGAAGCCGCGTGCGAAACTCTTCGTCGAGTTCGGTCAGCACCAGCCCGGCCTGTTCACTCGGCAGCCATCCGAAGAGGGTCTCGCGTTCTCCGGCAGGAAGATAATTCAGTAACCGGGCAAGATCGGCCGGGTACAAACTGGCCGCTATACCTGTCACCTCCTCCCGATCGCCGGATTCCAGCAGGTCCTCCAGACGCTCTGCCAGATCATCGTCGATCCCGGGAAGATGTCCGGGGAGTTCTTCGTCCCGAATGGTATCGAAAGAATGCTCCATGCGGTACGCAAACGGTTAAAGGTTAGGCCCTGTTAATAACCGGCGCCCCACCCTGCAAGCAAGGCCCCGAACACTATATGCGCGCCTTAAGATAACGTGCCAGAGCGACAAACTCTTCCGGAGTCAGCTCTTCCGGCCTCCGCGCAGCCATTCCCTCGGGAAGCGCGATGCCCATCGCCCCCTTTGTCCAGCGTTCGAGCCCGTTACGCAGCGTTTTTCGCCGGCGGTTGAAGGCCGTCCGGACCACGCTGCGAAAAAACGGCATATCCACCCCCTCAGGTGCGTCTTCTTTTCCCGAGAAAGTCAGACGCACCACGGCGCTGGTTACGGCAGGACGCGGAGAAAATACATGGGGGGATACCCTGAACAGGATTTCGGGATGCGCAAGCGCCTGACACTGCACCCCCAGAATGCCGTACGCTTTGGTCCGGGGAACCGCCACAAGGCGCTCGGCTACCTCCCGTTGCATCATCACCACGATCTCCTGCAAGACATCGCGCGCATCGAGCAAGTTGAACAGGATGGGACTCGTAATATTGTACGGGAGGTTACCCACCACACAAATCGGGGCGCCTTTTTCCCCGGCAAGCGTCCGCCAATCCACGTCCAGCACATCCATCTGTCGCACATCGATCTCCGGCCGGGCATCCCGCAGGAAGGCAGCGGCGCGCCGGTCTATCTCGATAGCGGTAAACGTGGCGAACCGATCCTGAAGAAAACCCGTGAGCGCCCCCTCGCCCGGCCCGATTTCCACCACATGCGCCTCCTCCGGCGCCTGCAGCGCAGCTACGATTTTGCGCGCCACATTCGGATCGCGAAGAAAATGTTGTCCGAGCGATCTTCTGGGAAAAATGGACATGAATAAGGTCCGGCGCTACTGTCCATAGGGCATTTCAAGATACCGCCTTGCTCGTTCGTGTGCATTGGACCAGTCTTTCGTGGTCAATGCCTCCCGGTAGGAAGCCACCGCCTGATCGCGCCGCCCGAGTGCATCATGGGCCATGCCCGTGTAGAGCCGTCCCATCGTGATGAACGGGTAATCCACCGCTTCCCGTATTGCGGGTTCCCGTAAGGCGTCAAGATGCGGGAGCGCCGCCTCGTACTCGCCATAGGCCATGCGGCCTCGGGCCATGAAAAAAAGCGCCTGCCCGGCCAACGATGCATTATATCCTGTCTGCCCGGCCGCATGACGCGCATAAATCTCCTCGAAAATGGGAATGGCGTGCCGCCACCTCCCCCAGCGGGCATAAATGCGGCCCTCTATCGTATGAAAAAAGGAATTCCCGGGATACCGCTCGCGCAGCCAGGTCGCATAGGCTATGCTTTGCTCGAAATCGTTTTCGAACAGATAATAGATCTGCAACAGGAAATAGGCCGCTTCGGTACGGATAAACTGCCCGTCGCGCACCGTACGCCGGAGCGATTCGATACCTCGCTCCCGGTCCCCGTCCGGAAAAAAGAGCATCAGCGGCTTCAGGAGCGGGTATTTTTCCGGAATAGCCACCGCATAATAGTCGTACATCCCCTTGCCAAAAGCATAGTCGGCCACATCCGGTTCCCGTTTCACCACGTCCAGCACGTAATCCATCGCCCGCAGGCCATCCCGGGCCGCCTTGAGCCATTCCCCGCGATTCGATCGGAGCCGTCCCCGGAATCCCAGTGCGGCGCCCTTGAAGAACATGGCGTCAAAAGCATCGGAATCTTGCTTGAGGAGGCGGTCCGAGCGTTCGATGACTTCCTCCATCGCCGCATAAAACGCCGCGTCATGCGTCTCGTCGGAAAGGTCGGGAAGAATCTTCCACCATACGTTGAGCGCCTCCAGAAAAGGACCGCCAGGATGTTCCGGATAACGCTGCGCGATGTGCTCGAAGCGGCGGGCCGCCGCCTCGAATTCCATGTTATACAGACGATCCAGCCCTTCGCTCACTTCGGTCCGTACGACCGGATCGTCGAAAATGGATCCTCCGGGCTGCGCCTGCACAGGGGCAAGCCCCGGAAGAAAGGCTACGGCCAGCCCGACAATAGCAGATCGCATCATGGAAACCGTCAGACATGTGCTGCAACGGTCTATGCCCCCCGCTCACCCAGACGCCGCGTCCCGGAGTAGATCAGGGCGACAAAGGCCACTTTAGCAAGATCCGCAGGAATGAAACGCAGGAAACCCTTGTCAATGGATTCCATCCAGGTGGTATGATCGGCGGCGTAATGCAGCCAGATAACGCCCGTGGCAAAGAACACCACCGACCCGACGCACATCGCCAGCGCACTGCCCGTCAGCGTATTCCACTTCCTCGAAAGGCGTCCCACTGCGAGCGCCGCCAGCGGATACCCCACCAGATACCCCGCGCTCACCGCCCCCAGCATATACGAAAGTCCGTATCCGTCGCCTGCAAACACCGGCACAAAAAGCCCCAGCACGAGATACAGGAGTTGTGCGAACATCCCGTTCCGAGCGCCCAGAAAAAGGCCGCTGCCGAATACGAACACCGTCTGGAGCGTGAAAGGAACCTCCCACAAGTAGATGCGGACCTGGGCCCCGGCGGCGGTAAGCAGCGCAAAACCGACGACTCCAAGCGCCTGCACAAGGGTAGAGGCCCGTTCTTCCCGAAGGGCGTCGATCAGCGAAGGGGCGGGCGCGTGCAGTCGTAGCAGCATGAAAACAGAGACCGGTTTAAAAGGTAAGGGACGTAAAGATCCTGGGATACTCTGATTAAGCCCGCGAAGTTCACAGTATCCCCTGTAATATCGGCTTTTTTGCGAAATCCGGACATGATCCCTTGTGGAACGTTCCGGAAAAGGTAAACGTTTGGGGTTCAGGCTTATTCGAAGAGCAAACCGTACTCTTTGGGCGGCTTGCCAACAGATTTCTGCATTCGGGGCGCTCATGCTCATTGCCGTCCCCCTCCGCTTACCCTCCCCGCCGCCATGCGTACCTGGATCCGACTGGAAGCGGATCGTCTGGCGACAGCCCTCGGACGCCTCGACCGTCGGACGGTGACCGTACTGGCGACGGTCGCAGCCCTTGTCATTCTACAAGACGCGGTCGGAAGCCGCCGGTTCTTTTACGACACCCTGAGCGAAAATTTTCCGGTCGAGCACACCGGCCTCCTCGCCTGGATATGGCGGTTTCTCGTCCAAGGCGTCGCCGGATTCGTGCTCCCGCTTGCCATCCTGTGCGGTCTGTTCCGGCAATCTGCGCGGGACGCGGGACTGGGGCGGGGCGACTGGAAGTTCGCAGGGATGGCTATGGCCGGCTATCTTCCGGTGGTCATTGCAGGCACGTGGTTTCTTTCGGCGAGTCCGGCTTTTCAGGCGCAGTATCCTCATCATGGCCCCGCGGAAACAGACTGGACGATTTTTCTGATCTACGAAACGTGCTTCCTCTTCTACTGGATTGGCTGGGAATATCTTTGGCGGGGATTTATGCTTTTCGGGACGGCGCATACGTTCGGGGCATACGCCATCTTCATCCAGGCTATCCCGTTCACCTTGCTGCACCTCAACAAGCCGATGCCGGAAACCGTACTTTCCCTTGTTGGCGGCATAGCTCTCGGAGCCCTCGTCTGGCGTTGCCGATCATTCTGGATCGCCGTCCCGATTCATGCCGCACAGATGATCGCGCTCGACTTCTGGTGTACGCTGCGCGCGCGCTCCGGCGCCATGGGAATCGGACTGGAGGCATTGGGTAAAGTATTGGGCATGCATTAAAAACACTGGCAGGATCGTCCCGCACGGTGGTGTGGATTGTACAACGGGTTCCGGACGGCATTTAGGAACTAATGCGGGACGCTGAGTTCGCGTCGTAGGTATACCGGGTGATCGTTCCCACTCGTGACGCCGATTTCTACGAAGCCGCTGCCTGAAATTCGGCGCCGTCGTTGTATTTCGAGGGGCACTTGACGAGGATGTGCCGCGCTACGAAGATTTCGCCTTCTGTGGAGCCCTGTACGACCAGCCGCTCGGCGTCTTCGAAATTGGCCGGCTTCGGATTGGGGTACTGGACCAGGCGCACATGGCCTTCTTCGTCCTGCATATGGAAACTGAAGACGTTCCGGTCGCGGTCGTATGCATACCGTTCCGACTCCACCCATGTCCCGACCACATGCGCTTCCGCGCCTGTTTCCTCGGCTTCGACGAAATCCATGTATCCCCCGACCTGTTGTCCGAAGTTGAGGAACAACAAGGCGCCGAAACCAAGCATCAGCACGAGGCCTATGATCGTTTTGGGTTTCATGCCGGGTGTGTCGGAAGCGAAGGGGTACGTGTGCGAGGGTACAGGGGCGATCAGTGTACAGATAATGCGCTACGGCGAGACGTCTTCGTCTGAAATGCGCGCATCCAGTTTCCGTTCCAGCCGGTCGATTTTGCGGTCGGTCCGGTATATGAATGCCGCGAGTCCGATCCAGATGATGAGCACCACCGCCAGCACCACATAGAGCTTGTCCTGGGCCAGCATGGTTCGCTCCAGCGCGTCCGGTTGCTGCACCGGCACTTCCTGCGCAGTCCATACGGAATCGTACGGCGCAGCGCCGTACGTCGTATCCGCTTCCTGAATGGAGTGAATGATCATGGTTTTGGGATATCGTCGGCTCGTTCGTTGAGGGTGGCCAGCCGGACTCGTTGCGTATAAAAGACCCAGAAGAGTCCGATGAAACCGATCACCGCCGCGTAAAAGACCACGCGCATGATCGGATGAGTAATGTCGCTGAAGGCAGGGTTGCCCTCCGCGCCGGGATGCAGGCTTTCCATCTGGCGGGGAAGCACGTACAGGAGAAACGGGACGCAGGCAGCCGCGAACAGATTATATACGGCCGCGATGCGCGCCCGCTTTTCCGGTTCTTCCACACTTGCGCGAAGGGTGAAATAGGCCCCGTAGATCAGCAACTGTACGGCGGCCATGGTTTGCTTGGGATCGAAATTCCACCAGATACCTTGTCCGACGTACCAGGTAAAGCGCGCCCACACAATGCCGGTGGCCAGGCCGAGTATGCCGAATACCGCACCGACCCGGGCGGCTTCCAGCGCCCTCACGTCGCGTACGTGGTCACGGGACGCAAGGTATCGGGCCGAGTGCCATGCCGATACGAAGAAGGCCGCCATCATCGTGAACCACATCGGCACGTGGAAATACAGGTTCCGGGCCGTGTGTTCCAGAATATTGATTCGGGGAATATCGAGCAGAAATCCTCCCAGCAAGACCAGGGCGAGCCATGCCAGGACCATGTTGCGAATACGCTTGTATGTTTTCCCTGAAGCAACCATGAAGCGGGGCATAAGATACGGCAAAGGGCGCAAATGACGTACGTTCTCAATCGTTCCAGACGAAATCGAAGAGCAGCACGGCAGCGGTAATCACTACCCCGGCGAATGCCGTTAGTGTAGTCAGGGCCTCCCCGCTGGCGCCCCATCCGGAGCCTCCTTCGAGGGCATGGCGCGTGGCTGCCACCACCGACATGAGCAGAGGTACGAGCAGGGGAAAAAGCAACACCGGGAGCAGTGGCCCTCGCGTTGCGGCCCGTGCGATCAGCGCGGCGAGGAGGGTCGTCGCGCCGGCGAGACCCAGTGAACCGAGCAAAATGGTACTTGCAAGCAAGCCGCTATGCGCCACCTGGATGTTCAGCAGCACGATCATGGTAAAGACCGCTACGGCTTCCAGTACAAGGATCAGGAGGAAATTGAACAGCAGTTTGCCTGCGTAGACCATGCTGGCCCGCGTGTGCAGCCGCAGGAGGAGCACCGTACCCCGATCTTCTTCGCTCACGAACGATCTTCCGAGGCCGATGGAAGCCGCGAAAAGAATCACGATCCACAGGAGTCCCGACTGGATGCGGGGAGAAAGGGGTTCCTGGCCTGTGGCGAACAGGATGAGCAGGATCGCGGCGGGGACGAACATCAGCAGCATCCCCACCGCATAGCGGCTTCGCAATTCGAGACGGAGATCCTTCTCGAAAACGGCCCATGCTCCGGCAAGCCACGCTGTGAAGGGTTGTTTCATGACAGAGGGGGCCGGGGCGCGCCGATGTGTGCTCTATCCGCTTGCGGGGTGTACGGCAGCGCATCCGGTCTATCCTCGAATTCGCCAATACACGCAATTTCCGTCTCGAGCAGATAGCCCGTGTCGCGTGCTACCACTTCCTGTATGTATCGGATCAGGGCAATGACGTCGGCAGCCTTGCCTCCGCCCCGGTTGACCATGATGTTGGCGTGCCGGTGCGTGATTTCGATGCCTCCAATGCGTGTTCCCTTGAGGCCGGCTTCATCAATGAGCCGTCCCGCTCCGATCCCTTCTATTTTCTTGAAAATGGACCCTACGCTGGGCTCTGTATCCAGCGGGGGATGCCGGGCGCTGCGCCACTCGAGATTCGCGGCCATGATTTCTTTCATCCGTGTCCGATTTCCCGGCTCCAGCCGGAACGTGGCCGAAAGCACGATATCTTCGCGGTCATGCAGTATCGAATAGTCGTAGCCGAAGTTGAAATACTCCACGCCGACCGTGCGACGGTCGCTTTCTTCGGTCAGAATGTCCGCCTCCTCCAGCACTTCCTCTATGAACATGGTGCGCTCCCGCTTGGGGGGCGGCGCCAGGAAGTGCAGGTTTTGCCAGAGTGCGCCTCCCACGGTGGACGGAATGCCGACATAGTGTTCCAGTCCGGAGAGGCCGGCTTCCACGGCTGCCTCGATTACGTCCGGATACATGATTGCCCCGGACTCCACCCATACCCGGTGCGTATCGGGGTTTATCTTCATCCGGTCCGCCGTATTGTAGATGACGACTCCGCGCACGCCGCGGTCGCTCACCAGGATATTCGCTCCTCGTCCGAGAAGGAAGTGCGGAATGCCGCAGGCCCGGACCGTAGTGATGGCTCGAACGAGTTCCTCCACCGTCCGCGCCTCGTAGAACAGATCCGCTGCCCCACCAATCCGAAAAGTGGTATAGGGGGCCAGTTCGACCTGCCGCAGAAGGCGTTCCGCACCCAGCGCATGTTCCAGCGCAGCGTAGTCCGGATCCGACAAATGAGGCGCCTTCGTCATAGTATCCTTAATTTCAACGATGGAATCATGACATCCTTATACTTGCGAACGCGAAGCGCTGAGCGAAGTGGTTTTGATCAGAGTATCCTTGAAAATCAAGGGGAGAACGGTATACGGCGTATGAGCGTCTCCCGGGACAATGATTTCTTCGAACGGGTCTGGGCCGTAGTGGACCGGATCCCTTACGGTAAAGTTACGACCTACGGGCATATCGCAGGATATCTCGGTGCGCGTTCCGCTGCCCGCACGGTCGGCTGGGCCCTGGGCGCGGCGGCGGGCGCCATGCTTCCTTGCCACCGCGTCGTCAACCGGTTCGGCGCCCTGACCGGCAGGATGCGTTTCGGTGGACCGCATGTCATGGAAGAACGCCTGCGCGCCGAGGGAGTGACGTTCGACGAGGATGGGTGCGTCGTGCTGGAAATGCATTTGTGGGATCCGTCCGAGGAAACAGTAAAGTGAGGTGCTCAAATCATGAAGCCACCGACGCGAGCGTTTCCCAATAGTTCGGGAACGACACCGCTGCGCAGGAAGCGTCCTCAATGACCGTTTCTCCGTCAGCCATCAGCCCGGCCACGGCCATCGCCATCGCCACCCGGTGATCGTGCCGGCTTGCCACGACGTTCCCGTGCAGGGCGGCGGGGCCTTCCACGGCCAATCCGTCGTCGAATTCCTCCACCGTTGCGCCCAGCCTTCGCAGGTTCTCCGCCATGGCGCCGATGCGGTCCGTTTCCTTGAAGCGCAGTTCGCGCGCGTCCCGTATTTCGGTCCGGCCCTTCGCAAGGGCGCCCGCCACTGAAAGGATCGGGATTTCGTCGATCAGGAGGGGGATGCGCGCTCCGTCGACGCGCACTCCCCGGAGCGGGGAAGCCTCGACATGGAGATTGCCCACCGGTTCTCCTCCGGATTCTTCCCGGTTGGCTACGCGGATACGAGCGCCCATTTCTTCAAGCACCCCGATGAGTGCGCTGCGCGTGGGGTTCAGACCGACTTTCCGCAGCAGCATGGCGCCTCGAGGCGCTACGGCGGCGGCAACCATGAAGAAGGCGGCGGCGGAAAAATCGTTCGGCACGGTCCAGGTGTGCGCCGGCACAGACATGTTTCCCTCGATGGGAATATGCCGTGCACCTTCTGTCTCGAGCGGCGCCAGGTTCAGCATGCGCTCGGTGTGGTCGCGTGACGGCAGGGTTTCGATGACGGTGGTCCGTCCTCTGGCCCGCAGGCCTGCAAGGAGTACGCAGGATTTTACCTGCGCCGAGGGCATCGGCAGACGGTAGTCCACACCATGCAGCCGGGGCCCGCGCTCGATACGCATGGGGGCGCAGCCGGCGTCCAGGGTGATCCGCGCACCCATTTCCCGGAGCGGCGCTGCAATACGTTCCATGGGTCGGCTTCGAAGGGATGCGTCGCCTGTGAGCACACTGTCGAATTTCCGGCCGGCGAGGAGGCCGGAAAGGAGGCGCATCGTGGTGCCCGAGTTGCCGCAGTCCAGGGGGGCGTCGGGTGCGGAGAACCCGTCGAGCCCCTTGCCATGCACCAGGAGGTCTTCCCCGTCCTTTTCTACAGCAATGCCTAACTGCCGGAGGCAACGCAGGGTCGATTGCGGATCGGCGGACGAGGGATAATTGACCAGCCGGGATGTTCCGTCGCCGATGGCTGCAAGGAGTGCGGCCCGTTGCGCGATCGACTTGTCGGGCGGCGGATCGACGATGCCATCCACTTGTTTACACCGCGTCACAACAGCCCGGTCACTTGCCTTGTCGTATCGGATGTTCACGAAGCGGGGATCGTACGGGTTGCCTTGAAAAAACGAGCGCATCTCTGGAAAGCGGGGCATCGTTGCATGTTCCAATCCCGGAACCCTGCTTACCCCCCTTCGTTTACCGATAAAAGCCGTATTTTTGCCGTTACGGTGTGTGCTCTAGTTATCGTTCACAAGAAAGAGGGTTGGTCATGGGTCTGGGAACGCCGGAAATCATTCTGATCGCTTTGGCTTTACTCCTCATATTCGGCGCCAAGCGCATCCCGGAGATTGCCCGCGGGCTCGGTAAGGGCATGCGGGAGTTCAAGGACGCCACCAAGGACATCCAGCGTGAACTCACCGTGGATATGGACAATCGGCAGACCACCTACCGTCCCCAGCCGCCCTCTCAAGCTGCGCCGCAGCCCCAGCCGCCCCCTGCGCAACCGCCCGCTCAGCAGGCCCCGGCCCAGCCTGCACAAGCCGCCCCGGCGCCGGATGCTTCCGCTTCCGGGCCAACCCAGGCTCCCGATCAGACCTCTCAAAGCTGATTGCCCGTTGCGGCGTCTTGTTGTTTGCCGTATCCCGGATTTATTCGTCTACACTGAACGCCATCCCTTGCCGCTCGTCCGATGACTCCATTTGCGGACGCCCGGAAAGCCTTGCGGAACGGAGAGACCGATTGCGAACGATTGGTCTCTTCTTTTTTTGCGCGCATTCGGGCGCAAAACGATCAACTCAACGCCTTCGTCTCGGTGGATGAGCAGGATGCTCTTGAACAGGCCCGCCGTCTTGATAGACGGACCGGCGCCGGCTCGGAATTGCCGCTGAAGGGCATGGTTATGGGCATCAAGGACGTGATCTGTATGAAGGGGCGTCCCGTCACTTGTTCGTCCCGTATGCTCGAACATTTCGAGTCACTGTACGACGCCACAGTGATCGAACGCCTGCGAGCTGCGGGCGCGATTTTCGTCGGAAAAACGAACTGCGACGAGTTTGCGATGGGCTCGTCCAACGAGACTTCGTATTTCGGTCCGGTCAGGAATCCGGCGAACCCCGATTACGTTCCCGGCGGTTCTTCCGGAGGTTCTGCCGCCGCCGTCGCTGCCGGGATGTGCCATACGGCGCTTGGCACCGATACGGGCGGATCCATTCGCCAGCCTGCGGCGCATTGCGGAGTGGTGGGGCTGAAACCTACCTACGGGCGCGTGTCCCGGTACGGCCTGGTGGCCTTCGCTTCTTCCTTCGATTGCATGGGACCGATCGGGCAATGCGTGGAGGATTGCGCGCTTCTCCTGAACCATATGGCGGGGCGGGACGAACGGGATTCCACCAGTGCGTCGGTGGCGGCGCCCGACTACACGCAATCGCTGACAGGGAATATCCGGGGCCTGCGTATCGGGCTGCCGAAGGAGTACTTTGCCGACGGACTTGATGCCGGCATCCGGAGCATGATCGGGGAATGCGTGCGTGGTCTCGAACAGGAGGGGGCCGTGGTGCAGGACGTATCGCTGCCTCGTACAGAGTACGGCATTGCTACGTACTACATTCTGACTACGGCCGAAGCGTCCAGCAATCTGGCCCGTTATGACGGGATCCGGTATGGCCACCGCGCATCGCTCGACGAGCTCCTCGAAACGATGCAAAACGAGCGGGAGGAACTGGCATTGGCCATGGAGACTGCTTCCGGGGCAGATGCGGAAGCGCTTAAGGAGCGCCTGGATGAAGACCCCATGCTCCACCGCTTTTATATGGCTTCCCGGACAGAAGGCTTCGGGGATGAAGTCAAGCGGCGGATCATGCTCGGCGCCTACGTGCTCTCTTCCGGATATTACGATGCCTATTATGCGAAAGGACAGCAGGTGCGGACCCTGATCCGGAACGATTTCGATACGGTCTTCAAGGAAGTGGATGCGCTCATTGCGCCGGCTACGCCTGCACCTGCCTTCCGCATCGGCAGCAAGATGAATGACCCGATGGCCATGTATCTAAGCGATATTTACACGGTGCCTGCCAACCTTGCGGGTATTCCGGGCCTGGTCGTCCCGCTGGGTTTGCACCCGGAGGAGCCCCATCTTCCCGTAGGCATGCAGATCCTGGGGCCGCACTTCGGCGAAGAGACGATATTCCGGGCCGGGGACATGGTAGAGCGATTGTACGGGAGGGGGCCGGGTCGGGCCTAAATATTCCGCAATATTCCGCGTGCCCGTTTTATCCTTGCAAATTATTTCACTTGCCTTGGGGATGCGTTTCCCGTGCGTTCGTAATCTTCTATAATTTTCCGCTGTTCGACGCTCCGTATTGTCCGTATCTTGCGTTCTTTAATGTTTTTCGCCGCTTATTTCAACCGTTATGGCGATTCTCGTCGATAAAAACACCCGTTTGCTTGTCCAGGGATTCACGGGTTCCGAGGGCA
Organism: Rhodothermales bacterium; assembly: GCA_965117025.1. GTDB lineage: Bacteria > Bacteroidota > Rhodothermia > Rhodothermales > VXPQ01 > VXPQ01. The sequence goes on along the minus strand of OZ220746.1, from coordinate 1,296,763 downwards.
CGTTCCATTCCGAGCACATGCTCGAGTACGGTACCGCGCTTGTAGCCGGTGTGACGCCCGGAAAGGGTGGCCGCACGCATCTCGGCAAGCCGGTGTTCAACACCGTGGCCGAAGCGGTCGCGGAGGAAGGGGCGAACACGTCGGTAATTTTCGTACCTCCTCCGTTTGCTGCGGATGCGATTCTGGAGGCGGCGGAAGCCGGCATACAAGTGATCGTGTGTATCACGGAAGGCATTCCCGTAGGGGATATGATCCCGGTTTTTCACTATGTGCAGCGCAAGGGCGCGCGTTTGATCGGCCCGAATTGCCCGGGAGTCCTGACGCCCGATCAGGCAAAAGTCGGCATCATGCCGGCTATGATTTTCGCCGAAGGGCCCGTAGGAGTAGTGTCGCGCTCCGGTACCCTCACCTACGAAGCGGTAGACCAGCTTACCCGGCAGGGCCTCGGCCAGAGTACGGCGGTGGGCATCGGCGGGGATCCGGTCATCGGGACGAATTTTGTCGATGTCCTGCAGTTGTTCGAGGAAGACGACGACACCGAGGCCGTGGTAATGATCGGGGAAATCGGCGGTACGGCGGAAGAAGAAGCCGCGGCTTTCGTTCGGGACCATATGACGAAGCCCGTATTCGGATTCATTGCGGGCCGGACAGCGCCTCCCGGACGCCGGATGGGGCATGCGGGCGCCATTGTTTCCGGGGGCAAGGGTACGGCGGAAGAAAAGATTGCTGCGCTGGAAGAAGCCGGAGTCGTTGTGATTGAGAATCCGGCAGTGATTGGCGAGACGGTAAAGGATCGGTTAACAGGCCCTACCGCGTAAATCGGACGATTCAGACGAGGCGCCCCTTGCATATTCGGGACATTACGTTTGTCAGGGGATCGGCGTCCTGGAGTGGACTTCCTTCGGACGGGCGGCCCGAAGTCGCGTTCGCCGGTCGCTCGAACGTGGGCAAGAGTTCTCTGTTGAATGCGCTTGCGGGGCGCCGGGCGCTGGCCCGGACGAGCGGGACGCCGGGCAAGACCAGGGAATTCAATTATTACCTTGTCAACGAAAGCCTGTATTTCGTGGACCTTCCGGGCTTCGGCTATGCGAAAGTCTCGAAGCGGGAGCGTGCGCGCTGGGCCCGGTTCATCGAGCGCTACATTGCGGAACGCGATACGCTGCGCCTGATCGTTCACCTTGTGGACAGCCGGCATGAGCCGGGCGTGCTCGACAGGAGTTTTATCGAATTGATGCGTGGCGGGGACGTGCCCTATGCCATTGCACTTACGAAGTGCGACAAACTCTCCGGTAATGATCGTGTGAAGACGGAACTCCGTATGCACGAGACGCTTTCGACGTTCGGACTGGAAATCCCGGTTTTCCTGACTTCATCGCAGACAAAACGGGGCTTGCCCGCCTTGTCGGAATGGATCGGGACGATGGCGACCATGGAACCATGATAAAAAAATGAAGGTGCTCATCACCGATGCGGTCGATCCGATCTGCATCGACATGCTGGAAGCCCGGGGCATTACGCCCGATGTTCGGTTGAAACAATCCGGAGAGGCGTTGCGGGAAGCGGCTGCAGAGGCGGACGGCTGGATCATTCGCAGCGGCACCACGATCACGGCGGACCTTATCGAAGTTGCCGGTAACCTGAGGGTGATCGGGCGCGCCGGGGTCGGGGTGGACAATATCGACCTTGCTGCCGCTACCCGCCGGGGCGTACTTGTGATCAATGCGCCTTCCGGCAATACGATCTCGACCGCCGAGCACACCTGCGCCATGTTGCTTTCCATGGCCCGCCGCGTGCCTCAGGCGAACCGCTCTATTGCGGAGGGCAAGTGGGACCGCAAGGCGTTCACCGGGTCGGAAGTGTACGAAAAAACCCTCGGCGTCGTGGGTTTGGGGAAAATCGGACGGGAAGTGGCTGTGCGCATGGCCGGTTTTGGCATGAAACTGATCGGGTACGACCCGGTGTTGTCGCGAGAGGCTGCCGAGCGCCTCGGGGTGCGCCTTGTGGACATGGACGAGTTATTGGCCGGGAGTGATTTCATTACCGTACATACGCCGCTGAACGACGCCACCCGGAGCCTGCTCCGGAAGGAAACGTTTGCGCAGTGCCGCAAGGGGGTGTGCATTGTCAATTGCGCCCGGGGAGGCATTGTCGAGGAAAAGGACCTGCTTGCTGCGCTGGATAGCGGACAAGTGGGGGGCGTGGCGCTTGACGTGTATTCCATAGAGCCGCCACCCGTTGAACTGCACGAATTGCTCAGGCATCCGAAGGTCATCGCTACCCCCCACATTGCGGCCTCGACCGAGGAAGCCCAGGAAAAAGTCGCAGTACAGATTACCGAGCAGGTCATTCGCGCGCTATGCGGCGAGGCGGTGCACACGCCTGTCAACGCGCTGGCTATCAAGATGGCGGCGCAACCGGATGTCCAACCCTATTTGAGCCTGTCCGATCATCTTGGCCAGTTGATCGGCCAGTTGGGGGGCGGGCGTATCCGGGGGATCACCGTGGGGTGTCGGGGGGATGTCCCGCGCCGTTATTCCGAAGTGCTGACGGTGGCTGCCGTACGCGGGATTCTGTCGAAGTGGGTCACAGAACCCGTGAATCTGATCAATGCGCCGTTTCTTGCGGAGGATATGGGGATCCATGTGACGGAAGCACGCGATACGGCTCCCGGCGGGTATACGAATCTGTTGCAGATCGGCCTGGAAACGGACGATGGCGCCCGCACGGTGGCGGGTACGATCTTTGACCGCGACGAACCGCGCCTGGTGCGCATTGACAATTACTGGCTGGAGATCAAGCCGGAGGGCCATATGATCGTATACAGGAATGTGGACCGGCCCGGTATGCTGGCGGCCGTGGGGAGCATTCTGGCTCGCAACGATATCAACATCGGCGCCCTGGCGCTGGGACGGGCCGGCAAGGGAGAAATTGCCCTGACGGCGGTTACCGTGGACGAGGTGGTGCCGGCCGCGGTGGTCAGGGAAATTGCGGCGCTGGACGGTGTTGAGGATGTGCGCAGCGTAGATGTGTGATATACGAGCAATATTATTTGTTTTAAGAGAGTATATAAAGTTTTTCAATATTGGAAACATTACTTGACAACTTGGTAACAATGCCGTAGTCTTAACACATTAAGGCGTCACTGCGACGAACAACCGATTTCCATTCATACCGGACGGCAATGCCGGGCATGGGCTCCTTGGAAGTGCCCGGTATTGCAGGCACACACCATACAAATCAGGAGGTAGCACATGTTGCGCAGGTGCGTTACTACTGTACTCGTTCTGCTCGTCATGCCCGTTGCAGCGCTGGCGCAAAACACGGGCAAGCTCTCCGGCGTCATCACCGATGCATCTACGGGTGATCCGTTGCCCGGGGCGAATATCGTTCTGGGAGGCACGCTACTCGGGAGCGCTACGGATTTAGATGGAAACTACTTCATCATTGGCGTACCCGTGGGAACGTATGACGTTACGGCTTCCTTCGTAGGGTATCAGGCCCAGACTATCCAGCAGGTGGAGATCAACGCCGGCTACACGCGGGAATTGAATTTCAGTCTCGCGCCCGGGGCCGAACTGGATGAAATTGTGGTCGAGTACGAACGACCGATTATCCAGAAGGACGCGATCGGCGCGCCGCGCGTGGTAAACAGCGACGAGTTGGTGTTGCTTCCGATCCGGGGCGTCGCCAATGTGGCCTCGCTGCAGAGCGGCGTGGTCACGTCGGAAGGTACGGGCCTTTTCGTGCGCGGGGGCCGTGAGCAGGAACTCACGTATTACGTGGATGGGGTCCGGATATCAGGGCAGCAGGCCCTGCCGCGCGTGGCCATCTCGGAACAGGAAATGCTGATCGGGACCATTCCGGCCAAGTACGGCGATGCGCAAGGGGGTGTGGTGTCGGTTACGACGAAGAGCGGCGCCGAACAGTTTTTCGGCACCGTAGGCGCCTATACCTCTCAGGGGCTTGACAGTTACGGCCAAAGCCTCGGCGAGATTTCGCTGGGAGGCCCGATCGTTCCCGGTCGCATCAGTTTTTTTGCAACGGGGCAGTATCGCCGTCTTGACGATGTCGGCCCGTATGGCGTACCCACCTATCAGCTTACGGACGATCAACTTGCCGAACTCAATGCCAATCCGCAGGTGGTGCGCGCCACCAATGCCGCCGGAGATTCCTTGTATCTGCCGTTCCCCTGGCAGACCGCCCAGGCTGCTGTCGACAACGGGGAGCCGCTTACGCCGGACTCGCTGGCGGTACTGCTGAACATTCCCGAGGGCTACAGTTTGGATCCGGGACTCATCAATGCGCCGGACACGTACCGCCGGGAAGATTTTACGCTGGAGCCGGCAAAAAATCGCCCTTTCAGAGAAACGATCGTAACCGGAAATGTCTCGATCCAGCCTACGCAGACCATCACGGTGCGCGTGGGCGGGTCGTACGAAACCCAACAGGAAGAGGAGCTCAGCTATTTCCGGCATGTGTTCAACCCTGACTTCTTTTATCATAACGAACAGGACACATGGCGGGTCTATGGCAGCCTGCGCCAGCGCTTCGCCTCGAATTTCTTCTACCAGATCGACGCGGCGTATCAGGACTATAACTATACCCTGTACCCCAACGGATTTTCCGGGAATGTAGCAGAGGCGTTTTCCTACGGAGATATCGATGTCGGGAACGAGTATCTGGACATCGCCCGCCGCTATTTCGCCGCGCGAGGCAGCGGCTATGCGCCGACGTATACTTCAGATGGCACAGCAGGTGTAGGGCAAGTTATCGGCATCACCTTCTCGCTGCCGGGCAGTCCGCTGGCTACGTTCCAGAAGCAGGACCGGAAAGCGTTCCAGATATCGGGGAACGCCACGGCGCAGGTCGGCCTGCATCAGTTGGAGTTCGGCGGCGAGTACCGCACGTTCACGGAGCGCTGGTACGATCTGAGAGGTTTCGGGTTGTCCCGCTATGCCCAGGACGACAATTGCGAGCAAGTGGCCTGCTACGCCAGCTACAGTGATTTGCCGTTCGACGCCTTCCGGGCGCGGACTACCTATTACGGGTACGATTTCCGGGGACTGAACGAAGTGGATGACCAGAACATCCAGGGATATTTCGACCGGACGAACCTCAATATCGCGCCATATCAGCCGATCTACTACGGCGGATATTTGCAGGACAAGATCGAGTATCGCGACCTCATCCTGAATCTTGGCGTACGTATGGAAGTGTTCGACAACAACGCGCCGGTGCTGAAGGATATTTATGCGCCGCGTCCCATTGTTCGCGCGGGTTCGGTATCCGGAACGCCCGCAGGCATCGCTTCAGACGATGCGGTGTACTTCAACGATGCTGGCGATGTCGTCGGCTACCGGGATGTGGACGGAAATTTCTTCGACATCGAAGGATCACGGGTGGATCCCCTTGACATTGTTAGCGATCTTTCCGGTCAGGTCCAGGCGACCGACGAACCCATCTCCAATGCGTTCGAGGAGTATACGCCGCAGGCTACGTTCATGCCGCGCATCGGGGTCAGCTTCCCGGTCACCGACCGGGCTGTGTTTTTTGCGTCCTACAACATAACCAGCCAGCGCCCCACGGAGCGTGCGTTTACGCCCTTCCGATCCTACGAGGAAATCACGACGCAGAATTCCCGTAGGCCGAATCCCAAGTTGAAGCCGGAGCGGACGACCCAGTACGAACTGGGTTTCCGGCAGCGGCTGGGCGCCAGCACGGCGCTCACGATTTCGGGGTTCTACCGAACGCAGGAAAACAAGATCAGCAACCGCCGTTTGATCGGGGGCTTTCCCTCCTACGGCACGTATCTGAACGCCGATTTCACAACCACCAAGGGCATCGAGTTCGGCTTTGACTTGCGACGGACCCGCAATCTCGCGGTGAATGCGAACTACACGCTGGCGTTTGCGCAGGGTACCGGATCGGATGCTGCCGCTACTGCGGTGGTCGTCTGGCGCGGTTCGGTGTTTCCGAACACCATTGCTCCGGCGGACTTCGATCAGCGGCATACGTTGAATGCGTCGGTCGATTATCGCTTTGGCGAGGGCGAGGGGCCGAGCAGTCTGCTTGAGAATACGGGTCTGAACGTACTGTTCCGATATGGCAGCGGCATGGCGTACACGGCTCTGGCCGGCTCGTCGTTCAACGTGAGCGATAGCTTCACCGACGACGCGGTAGGTTCGATCAACTCGGCGCGCCTTCCGTCCACTACCCGCATCGATGTGCGCCTGGATCGACGCTTCCAGGTAGGCACTGCTTCGCTGACGGCCTATTTGATTGTGCTCAATCTGCTGGACACACAGAATGTACTGGCGGTTTTCCGGGCAACGGGCCTGCCTAATACGGATGGCTATCTGATGACGGATGGCGGTCGCGGGTATCTTACCACCCAGCCTGATCCCGCTTCCGCAGCGTTTCTGTATAACACGTACATCGGAGGCCCGGTGAACGTAGGGAGCAGGCACACGTCGGCATCCAGCCTGATGTACAGCCGACCTCGCCAGTTCCGACTGGGATTCGCGCTCAACTTTTAACGTGATCAGGAATGCATGCCGGAGCGTCTTACGCTCCGGCCGCACCTGATAAGGGAATGACCCCCAATGCAACGCCTCATACACTCATGAAGCAGCTTACACGATACCTGACGCTGATTTTCGCCGTGTGCCTGATTCCTGCGTCCAGCGCCTTTGCGGACAAGGATAAGGATAAGGATAAGGACGACAAGGACAAGAAGGCGCAGCAGAGCGAGCCTTCCATTCTGCTGCGGACTAGCGGTTCGGGTCCTGACCCCGGGCAATGCACGGCGGGTCTGGCGCAGAAGGATCTTGATGTCAACAATGTCCGTGTCCGTCTGTTCAATATCGGGAGCATCGCCTACGGCAACGGTGCGGAACACGAATACTACGTGCCCCAGGCCTCCGGACATTCGCCCATTTATGCGATGGGAATCTGGATGGGCGGCATGGTGGGGGATGAATTGCGTACAGCCGGAGCCACGTATAACAATTTTGAATTCTGGCCGGGGCCTTTGGGTTCGGACGGTCGTCCGGTGAATCCGAACGATTGTTCGGCGTACGACCGTCTTTTCAAGGTGAGCCGGAGCGATATTCAGAATTACGAGGCGACGGGGCAGGCTTCTGCAGACCTTGCGGATTGGCCGTACGATCTGGGCGCGCCGGTCATAGACGGGGACGGCACGGAAGGGAACTACAACCTTTCGGGAGGCGACCGCCCCGATCTGATCGGGGATCAGGCGGTGTGGTGGATCATGAACGATGTGGGTAACACGCACCGCAACACAGAGGCGGCGCCTATCGGCGTGGAGGTGCGGGTGCACGCGTTTGCGTTCAACCGCGCGGATGCGCTCGGCAACACCACGTTCTTCAAGTACAACGTGACGTACAAGGGTGCCGAGCCGCTCACCGATACGTTCTTCTCTATTTTCTCCGATCCCGATCTGGGGGATGCCGGAGACGACTTTGTGGGAGTGGACACCACACTCAGTCTCGGTTACGTATACAACGACAATGCGATGGACGGTGTATACGGTCCGGCTCCTGCGGCGGGCTACGACTTCTTCCAGGGGCCCATTTCGGAGGACGGCGATACGCTGGGCGTCACCAGTTTCATGTATTTCATCAATGGCGGTCCCGCAGGTACGGAGGACCCGCGTCTTTCTCAGCAGATATACAACGTGCAGCAGGGTTTCTGGCGCGCCGGACAGCCGCTTACGGCCAAGGGGCTTGGTTTTCAGACGGACGGGGATACCACGAAATTCGCGTATCCGGGCGATCCGGTGGCGGGCGAGTTCTGGAGCGAGGTGAACAACGACGGCAACGGAGCCCGCAATCAATCGGGTGACCGTCGTCTGGTGGTATCCACGGGTCCGTTCACGGTGCGGTCGGGTGACAGTCAGGACATCGTGTTCGGGGTCGTGTTTGCGCAGGGGGCGGATAACCTGAGTTCCATATCGGCGTTGCGAAGCGCGGACGTGCTTGCGCAGACGGCCTATGATGCGGGCTTCGACATTCCTTTGCCCCCTCCGGCGCCGCCCCTTTGCGATCCGAACTCCGTCAACGCCCAATTGCATCCGGGTTCCGGCCACTGTCTGTACGCTTCGGAGCTGGATGGGCAGGCCCACCTTGTATGGGGGTATCCTTCCAATAGTGTGAACTATCTTGGGGCGTACGATTTTCCTGACCGGTTCCTTGACGAATTCGATTTTGATGACAAGTCGTATACGTTCGAGGGCTTCAACATCTACCGGTATCCCACGTCCGCGTTTGCTGCGGATCAACGCGAGCATGTGGCGACATTCGATATTGAGAACGGGGTTACGAAGGTAACCGATCCGGTGTTCGACGGCGATGTGGGCGACTTTATCCAGCAGGTATCAGCGCGCGGGACCGACAGCGGGGTAAAGTATAATTTCGCTTTGCCGAACCTGACGAACTATACGGACTACTACTACGGGATTTCGGCGTATGCCTACAGTCCGAATTCCACGCCGAAGATTCTTGAAAGCTCTCCGACGAACATTACGATTCGTCCTTCCCGCATCGCTTCCACGCAAGGGGGCTCGTCGCTGAACAGCGGCGTCACTACCGCAGACTCTGTTGCGGTGGCGGTGGTGCAGCAAGGCCAGGGGGCTGTTAGGTGGCGCGTGGTGGACCCCGCTCAGTTGAAGGGTTCCGATTACACAGTGCGTATGTTCGATGTGGGCGAGGAATGCGGTGTGGAAGAGGGACACGGGGTAGTGTCGTACAGTATCATGCGCGAATCGGACGGGCATTTGATTCTCGACGGTTGCGCCCACTTCGCTAATACAGGGGAAGCCTATCCTCAGCGCAAGGATGTCATTCTGGCCGATGGGCTTGCGTTCACGGTAAGCGGTCCTCCTCCCAGTTATCGTACGATCCCGGGCAGGAGCAACGCGGCGTTTCTGGAGATCACGGGGCCGGGAGGCAATCCTTCGTGTACGCTGGAAAGCGATGGGTCGTACAGCGGGAATCTCGGCTGTCCGCAGTTGGGTGGCGATCTTATTGACGTGTCGTTCAATAGTACGGGGGATTACTTCATGTATGGTCCATCGGCTACAACGCCTCGTTCTCATGAGCGAATAGGGCTTTTTACCCCGAACGATTTCGAGATTCGTTTTACGGAGCGGGGGTCTTACGCTTTCCATCCCTTCACGTCGGGCAACGTGATGTGGGTTCCTTTCGAAGTGTGGGACATAGGTCCGACTTCCGGATCTTCCTATGTGGGCGACAACGATCCTGCGGATGATATTCAGTTGATCCCGAACATTTTCTCGGATAACGGGGGCGAGTGTGAGTTCAATGTAGGGGAGATACCCCAGGACCCGTTCGGTCTTGGTTTTACGGGTACGGACCGGATTTATGCCTACTACGCTACAAGCAGTTACGCCGAATGGGAGGCGGCTGTGGCCCCGGCGGTTGAGGCGGACGACGACGGATGTCTGGCGGTGGAAGCAGTGGCTGGTCACGTTGCTTTCAGTCGCAATCGCCCTATACAAAGGGAGATCATTTTTACGGGGTTTGAGGATATCTCCTCTATGGAAGGAACGGTTATTCGTTTTCTGACCACGAAGCCACACCAGGCAGGAGATACGTTTCTTATAGCGACGGCGGACATAGGACGCGCGACGGGCGATGCGGGAGTTCTTGAGGCATCGGTCGAAGATATCGGCATCGTTCCGAACCCGTACCGTGGTCGTTCGGCGTATGAGACGGGCAACGAGGATCGTCGCGCTCGTTTCACGAATCTGCCGCAGACGGCTACGATTCGCGTTTACACGGTAGCCGGCACGCTGATTCGTACCTTGTACAAGGATGGTCCGAGCACGTCATTGGACTGGAACCTTACGACGGACAGCAACTTGCCGGTAGCCAGCGGCATGTACTTCATTCATATCGACGTTCCGGGCGTCGGAGAGAAGGTTATGAAGTTCGGAGTCATTAACCGGGAAACGAACATCAACATCTTCTAACCGAACGAAACCGACCACATTCGAACTCGAGACCAAAGGCTTACAACCATGAAAAAGCAATATCGACACCTTGTCGTCGTGTTGGCCCTCTTGCCGGGACTCGTTGCGTTCGAGGCCCTGGGGCAAAGCAATGAACGGTTCGGGACCGCCGCACTGTCAGAGTTGACGGTGCCGGTTACTCCGCGAACCATTGCGCTTGGCTCTACCTTGACCGGCGGTATGAACGGGGCTTCGGGCGTGGAGGCGCTTATCTCCAACCCGGCGGGGATCCTGGTCAATCCAAGTACGACAGCCATGTTCAGCCGCATGAACTATGTGGCGGATACAGGCGTCAACTATTTCGGGGTGACTCAGCGATTCGGAGCAAGCAACATCGGGCTTACTGTCACGAGCTGGGATTACGGCGATATCCCTGAGACGACGGTAGAGAATCCCGAGATCGATCCGAACAATACCTGGTCGGCCGCCACGATTGCCGTGGGCCTCACGTACGGACGCCAGTTAACCGATCGTATCGCAGCGGGGATTACCTTCAAGGGGCTTAGCCAGCGCATTGACGATATCGATGCCCGCACCGTGGCGCTCGATGCCGGAATGACCTATATCGTCGGCGAGTCGGGGCTGCGTTTCGGCGTTAGCCTGCGCAACTTCGGTCCGCAGTTCAGTTTCAATGGCGTGGGCCTTCAGGATCCTATCATTACGACGAGCCCCGCCGGGACGTATGAGGTGCCGGGCGAAATCCGGGATGTGCGCTCGGAACTGCCCTCCATGCTGAATTTCGGCGCCGTGTATGAGAACCAGTTCAGCAATGATCTTGTAGCCACGGTTCTGGCGAATTTCCGGTCGAATTCGTACGATGTGAACCAGTATGCGGGGGGGCTCGAGTTGGCCTTCCAGGGGTTGCTCTTCATGCGCGCCGGTCTGGATGTATCCAGCGAGCAGGAACTGGTGCATTGGGCGGAATGGAATGTGGGAGCCGGCCTTGCGCTTCCGATCGGTCCAAGCCGGTTGATGGTTGATTATGCCTACCGTCCTTCAAAGGTGTTTAACAGCGTAAACGTTTTCTCTGCGTCGTTCACGCTCTGAACGGAACGCCGGTTTCATGGTTGAAAAGGGGCAGGCCGCCGGTGCGGTCTGCCCCTTTTTTCATCAGGTCTTTTATTGACGACTATGCGCCGTGCCGTCATTTTTCTACCGGTCGTACTGGCATGGGGTCTGGTTATCTCCGGATGCGGCTCCAGTGCGCCGGATGGGCAGGATGCCGCGCAGAATACGGAAGACGCTGCGGATGGGGAAATTCGTTTTCGAAACCTGTCTGCCGAATTTACGGGGGACGAAGCCTGTTTCGATTGCCATGAGGAGCAGTACCGGGGGTTTCAGGAGCACGGGATGGCGAATTCGTTCTATCCCATGCGTTCCGCCGCCGTGGTCGAAGATTTTACCGGCATCACGGTGCAGGACCCGCACCGGGGTTTCTTTTATCGTCCGTACCGGGAGGAAGATCGTTTTTGGCTCGAAGAATTCAGGAGGGGGCCGGATGGAAGCAAAACGCATAGCCTGGTCCGTGAAATAGAGTACGTCGTGGGCAGCGGCACTGCTGCGCGTACGTACCTGGTAGAAGAGGGGGGACGCTATTTTGAACTCCCCCTGACGTGGTACACCCAGGGAGAGAAATGGGACCTCAGCCCCGGATACGAGGTGTCCAATTCCCGCTTTGACCGGCTCATTCCGGATCGCTGCATGGCCTGCCACAACAGCTATCCGCACTCGACGCCGTTTGCGGAAGGCAAATACGAGGAGGTGCCGTATGGCATCGGATGCGAGCGGTGCCACGGTCCCGGCTCCGTGCATGTGGAGGCCCGGCTTGCCTCCCCGGAACCGGCAGGCGATATCGACGAGACGATCGTCAATCCCGCGCATCTTTCTCTCGAACGCCGGCTGGATGTGTGCCAGCAATGCCACTTGCACACCACGGTGTCTATGCTTCGGGACGGGCGCACCGCCTATGATTATCGCCCCTCCCGTCCGCTTTCCGAACACATGACGTTTTATGTGTCCGACACACCGGATTCGGGCGATGAAATTGACGCCATCTCCCATGCGGATTTAATGAAGAAGAGCGCATGTTTTGTCGAGACGCAGACCTGGGAAAAGCCCATGGATTGCATGACCTGCCACAATCCGCACGAGGCATTCCGGTTGGCCGGTCCCGATTACTTCAATGCTACCTGTATGACCTGTCACGATACGGCGGCCCTGCAGGCTGCGTTGCCCGCGGAAGCTGCGCGTGCTGTGCATACGGAAGACGCCCATTGTTTTTCATGCCATATGCCGAAGGCAGCCGTTGAGGGAACTCCGCACACCTCGTTTACGGATCACCGCATTCGCATAGTGCGGGACCGGAATGCTGTGGATGCTGAATCTGCCGTGGCATCAGGCGGTGAAGTACCTGTCGAACGCATCCGGCTACGCCCCTATTATGCCGTGGACGATTCGGCAGACGCCTATGCCGGCATGGCTTATGTCATCCGGGGATTGCAACAACAGGATACGACGGCGCTCCGGCATGGCGTGACGTTGCTCGGCGCCACGGCGGGAGCGTTCGGCGAAGCACAGTATCTTCTCGGGTACGGGCACATGCAACTTGGAGAGATGGAGCGCGCTGTGGAACCACTGGAGCAGGCGGTGGCCCTGGAACCCAAACCGGAGCGACTGAATGCTTTAGCGCAAACGTACGAACGAGTGGGGCGCGAAGATGCGGCGATTCGGGATTTGTACGAGCAGGCGCTGGCTGCCCAGCCCGCACTGGCGAGTGTGCGCGTCAATTACGGACGCTATCTGGAGACCCGGGGCGAACTGACGGCGGCGGTTACACAATACCAGGCGGCTATTGCCGAGCATCCATGGCTGGAGGCCGCCCATTTCAATCTGGGAACGGTCCGGTTACGGCAGGGGGATCGAATCGGCGCCGAACGGTCTCTCCGCGAGGCGGTCCGCCTTAATCCGGACGGCGGGCAGGCACTGGGGAATCTGGGCTTGTTGCTTGCAGGAAGCGGGCGGCTGGAGGAGGCGCGTGCGTTTTTTGAGCAGGCGGTGCGTGCAGAGCCGGAAAACCCCGTAGCTTTCGGGAATCTTGGTGCGTTACACTTGAATGAAGGCCGTCCGGATATTGCCGTGCGATTGTTTTCGAGAGCCGTGGAACTCGATCCGTCGTACGTCGACGGCTTGGTCAATCTGGCGCTGGCCTGGTACCTGCAGGGAGAGGACGACCGGGCGCGCATGTATGCGGAGCGGGCACTGCGTCTGGCGCCGAATCACCCGCAAGCCCGGCAGATCCTGGATGCGGTGTGACCGCAGGGGATGCGTTTGTTTTCGGTCGGATACGAACGGACGTAACAAGTTTGCTATGCTCTCCGTATAACAGGCGCGCCTCTCTACCCTTTTCGCCAGCGCAGGAGCAGACCGTCGGTCCGCAGCTTATTCCGACGTAATCCAGTGGCGCTTCTCAAAATCGACGGGCTCGAACTCCCGGCCTGCGATGTGGCGCATGATCTGCCGGGCATGGACCCGCCCGTTTTCGATGAACCACCGGCCTGTCCGGCGTCCTCCGCATACGGTGCCCGCGATGTACACGCCTTTGCGCGTGGTTTCAAACGATTGTGGATCGAAGATCGGGGTATTCCATTCGTCCCCGGCGATTTCGATGCCGGCGGTCTCCAGAAACGAGTAGTCGGGATGATAGCCTGTGAGTGCGAGGACGTAGTCGTTTTCAATCTCGTCCATACCTTCCGGACCTTCGATGACCAGAGAAGATTCCCTGATTTCGCGAACGACGGTTTCGAACCGGGCTGTGATCGCACCCTGTTTAATCCGGTTTTCGAGATCGGGCCTGATCCAGTATTTGATCCTGTTCGAAAGTTCTGTCCCCCGCACCAGGAGGGTGACATGCGCTCCATGCCGGCTGCAGTCCAGCGCCGCCTTTGCTGCTGAATTGCGTGCCCCGATTACAGCTACATGCTGCCCGAAATACGGATAGGCCTCCTTGTAGTAATGGGTTACTTTCGGTAAATCCTCTCCCGGGACATGCAGCAGATTCGGATAGTCGAAGAAGCCGGTTGCGATGACCACGCGCCGGGCCGCTATGACATCCTTGTCCGTGACGACCTGAAAGGCATCGCATGCCCCGTCTATCCGCCGGACGCGCTCGTACAGGCGCAGGTGGATGTTTTCGTTTTGCGCCACGCGGCGGTAGTACTCGATGGCCTCTTCGCGAAGCGGCTTGTGCCCGTGTACAGGAAAAGGATGCCCGCCGATCTCGATGAGTTCGGGGGTCGAAAAGAACTCCATCTTCACGGGATAACCCACGAGAGACTGTACGACGGTGCCTTTCTCCACGACCACCGCACGGAGGCCCTCGCGTTGGGCCCGGATGGCGCAGGCCAGCCCCACAGGGCCGGCGCCGACGATAACCACGTCCGTCATGGGGCGTACACAGGCGGTTCAGGAGTTACAGGGCGATACGGCGCTTCCGAAAGAAAGCCTGCATGAGTTCTGCGGCGCGTTCTCCTTCGACGCCTGATACGACCTCCATCTGGTGATTGAGCCGCTTGTCTCTTGGGATATCGTACAGGGTCGAAGCGCTGCCGGCTTTTTCATCGAATGCTCCAAACACGAGCCGATCGATGCGTGCCCATACAAGGGCTCCGGCGCACATGGGGCAGGGTTCAAGCGTAACGTAGAGCGTGCATCCGCGAAGGCTTTTCGCCCCGAGGGTTTCGCATGCTGCCGTAAGGGCGATCATTTCCGCGTGGGCGGTTGGATCCTGCAGACGCTCGACCATGTTGCGGCCTCGCCCGACAATCTCACCGGCATGCACTACGACGGCGCCGACAGGCACCTCATCCTCGTCCCAGGCCGCTTCCGCTTCCCTGAGGGCGAGTTGCATCCATTTTTTATCCGGTTCCAGGAAGTCGGACAGGCTCATACGGACAGGCTCATGAGAACCGGCAGGATCAACGCCGGCGTCGGAGGGCGTCGATGAACCGGAGAATGATGGCGATGACGAGAAGGACAAGCAACACCGGCAGCACCACCCGGCCAATGGCCGCGCCTACCTTGAGAATGACGCTGAGCACGCCCCCTGCCACGATCAGTACGATGACGACCGCAATCCACCTTAACAGTTTCTGGATGTCCATATCGTCCGTAATATAAGGCGGTGACAAGGTTATTACATCGGTCAGGCGGTTTGCTCGCGTTTCGCAACCGAGAACAGGGACCTTGGGACGCGCCTTCTCTCAAAACATAAGCGTGCGGTTGGTCGCGAGTTTGCAGGATATCCCGGGCCCGATGTTTTGTTCGAATGCGCGTCCCAAGGTCCTCGCCCATGCGGATTTAATCGGAGTATCCTTAGCGTTACGTAGATCGTGACCAATTCCGCATCCGGTCCTTCAGATAGTCCGCCGCATTGTTTTTCGGGATGCGCTCCTGGATCATGGAATCCCGATCCCGGATGGTAACGGCGCCCGTTTCCATGGTTTCGCCATCGACCGTGATGCAGAATGGCGTGCCCGCTTCATCCATCCGCCGGTACCGTTTCCCGATGGATCCGCTATCGTCATAGAATGCATTGAAATGCCCGCGCAGATCGGCGGCGAGAGCCTGGGCTGTTTCCGGCATTCCGTCCCGTTTGACCAGCGGGAAAACAGCGGCCTTTACAGGAGCCACTTCGGGGTGAAACTTCATGACGATGCGTTCTTCGTCTTCGATACGTTCCTCTTCGTATGCCTCGCACAACAACATCAGAATGGTGCGGTCCAGTCCGGCCGAGGTCTCGACGACATACGGGATGTATTTCTCCTTCCGATGCGGATCGAAATACTCCATCTTCTTACCGGAGAATTCCTGGTGGCGTTTCAGGTCGAAGTCGGTACGCGAGTGAATACCTTCGATTTCCTGCCATCCCATGGGGAAGGCGTACTGCACATCGAAGGCTGCATCGGCATAGTGCGCCAACTTTTCGTGTTCATGCCAGCGCAAATGCTCCGGGCGGATACCGTTGTCTATGTGCCACTGCATTCGTTTGGCCCGCCACGCCTCGAAATGCTCCATTTGTGTGCCGGGACAGACGAAATACTGCATTTCCATCTGTTCGAATTCGCGCATCCGGAAAATGAACCGGCGGGCGACGATCTCGTTGCGAAAAGCCTTTCCGATTTGCGCAATGCCGAACGGGACCTGCTGCCGGGCCGTTTCTTGCGCCAGACGAAAATTCACGAAGATCCCCTGGGCCGTTTCAGGACGAAGGTAGATTTTGGTCTCGTCATCGACGACCGCGCCGGCATGTGTTTCGAACATCAGGTTGAATTGCCGTACCTCGGTCCAGTCGAAGGCGCCGGAGTCAGGCCCCCGAATCTCTTCGTCGAGAATGATCCGATGGAGTTCCTTGGGCATGTCGTCGCTATGCAGTGCCGCGACAAAGCGGGTTCTTAATTCTTGCGCCTGTTCCTTCTTCCCGGAAGCCTCCAGTTTCTCGATGTGCCGCTCGATCAGGTCATCGGCCCGGTACCGCCGCTTCGATGCCTTGTCGTCGATCATGGGATCATGGAAGGCGTCCACATGCCCGGACGCTTTCCAGACGGTCGGATGCATGAGAATAGCCGCGTCGAGCCCTTCGATATTGTCGTGCCGGTACACCATCTCCCGCCACCACCGCTCCTTTACGTTGCGTTTCAACTCGACGCCCAGTGGACCATAATCGTATGTAGCGCCGAGGCCGCCGTAGATATCCGAAGACGGAAAGATGAATCCGCGGCGCTTGGAAAGGGAAACGATTTTTTCCAGAAGGTCCATAAGGGAATAAACGAATACGGGAAAAACGTCCGGGTGATACCGGAATGCGGGGCCTCATACCGGGGAAGACGCCGGTATGATTCCGTAAGCAGCCGAAAACCGTATGCGGGTTTGTTTGACGGAAGCGTCTACAACAATTGACGTTCCGCCATGGAAGTGTATCCGTTTCCAGCGACAATGAGGTGATCGTGAATGGGAATGCCCATCATTTTGCCGGCGGCCACCAGTTGCCGGGTGATCCTGATATCTTCCTGACTGGGTTCCGGGTTACCTGACGGATGGTTGTGTACGCAGATCACCGAAGCGGCATTTTCAAGGACAGCTTGCTGGAAAACGGCTCTCGGTTCGACAATGCTGGCCGCAAGTCCACCCTCGCTCACCCGAACGTCTCCTATAATGATGTTCGCTGTGTTGAGCAAAACGAGCTCGAATACTTCCGTACGCATATCGCGTAATTTCGGCACGTAGACGGCCGCCACATCATCGGGTGAACATACCTGTATTTCCTTTCGGTTGGTTTGCTGCGCTTCGACGCGCCGGCCAATCTCGAATGCGGCTGCGAGTTGGGCTGCCTTGGCCGGACCGATGCCCGCCACGCGCATCATTTCCCGTACATCGCGGCGGGAAAGGTCACGCAGGGTGCCGAACGTATGCAGCAGCGTACGCCCAAGCTGAATAGCCGACACCGAACCGGAACGGGTATGCGTACCCGATCGAAATACCACCCCGATCAATTCGGCATCCGACAATGCATCGGTACGCCCGCTCAGAACGCGTTCCGTCGGACGTTCTTCTTCCGCCCAGTCGCGAATAGGGACCTGATATTGAATTTCCGGATCCGAAACCGGATCGATCCGTGCAAGAGGATTCAGCGCCATACGAGAGGCCAATCGGAGTGGGGCAAAGAGATCCTATAGACCCCGCAAGCCGGAAAATATAACCTCTCCTGTCCCTCCCGTACGCTGGCTTATCCGTAACCTTCGCTCGGAACCAGTTCGTTGAGCAGGTGCGCGTTGGTAGGGGATTGCTGGAGATGGCGAATCAGTGCTTGCATGGCTTCGATAGGAGGCCGCGAGTTGAGCGCCCGGAACAGCCTGTGATGCTGATCTATTGCATCTCCAATGAGTCGTTCTTCGTTGCGTGTACCGCTTTTACGCAGGTTGATGGCCGGAAAAATACGTTTGTCGGCCATTTCCCGGTCCAGGACGATCTCCGAATTGCCCGTGCCCTTGAATTCTTCGAAAATGACGTCATCCATCCGGCTTCCCGTTTCGATTAGCGCCGTAGCCACAATGGTGAGTGATCCTCCATCCTCGATGTTGCGCGCAGAGCCGAATATTCGCCGGGGAATCTGCAATGCCTTCGCGTCCAGGCCGCCGGAAAGCGTGCGTCCGCTTCCGGACAGGTACAAGTTGAATGTTCGGCCCAATCTCGTCAATGAATCAAGCAGGAGCACCACATCCTTTCCCATTTCCACGAGGCGCCGGGCATATTCGAGCGCCAGGGTGGAAACACGCACATGATTGTCTTCTTCCCTGTCATTCGAGGAGGCGAACACTTGCGCTGCCGTGGCCCGCTTGAAGTCGGTTACTTCTTCGGGGCGCTCATCGACCAGCAGCGCCACCAACGCTACATCCGGGTGATTCTGCGTAATAGCGGCGGCCATTTTCTTCAGCAGGATCGTCTTGCCCGTTCGGGGCGGCGCCACGATCAAGGCGCGTTGTCCCTTTCCAATGGGGGACACGAGATCCACGACGCGCATGGAAATGTCCCCAGGGGCGGTAACCAGTTCCAGTTTCTCATCGGGGTAGATGGTTTGCCCGGCGTCGAAATCGGGTACCTCGGCCCAGACTTCGGGCGGCATGCCCATCACGCTGTCGATTCGGGCTACCTGCAAAGCGCCCTTGCGCCCTGGCCGCAGGGTACCTGTCATGAGGCACCCGTCCCGAAGGTGAAATTTTCGCACCAGCGGCGGCGATGTAAAGGGGTCACTTTTTCCTTTCGGCAAATCCGGGTGAAAGGTCCGGATGAAACCGAATTTTTTGTCCCCGATCATTTCGAGGAGACCTTCAAAGCTTTTTTCCGACATGAAATTCAGTCAGTTAGCGAGATAAGTATACCCAACGCATTGCATGCAACCACCCTGTCCGGCAATAATAATTCGATGCAGGGAGGGAACGCGCGCGACGCGCTTCGTACATTTAAGACCGCATACGCCATGCGGCGGGAAACCGATAGATGAAAATCTCGGCGAATGATTCGACGAACGATCGCAACCCGGTTTCCAGGGCGTGCGGCCCGAAAAACGGAAAACCCGGAGCAAGATGGGATGTACAGAAGTCCAACATCATAGCATGGCAATGAGTTCCGAATCGTCATCACAAGCACAAAAAGGCGCCGCGGCCCCCGGGTCGTACGGAGCGGAAATGCTGAGCCGTACGATGACCGGCAACGCATCGGGTTCTCCCGTTCTCCTTCTCCACGGGTGGGGAAGCAGTGCCGCCCATATGGCCCCGATAGCCCAGGCGCTTTCCTCGGATTACCGGGTAATGAATATCGATCTTCCCGGGCATGGTCATTCGCCAACACCCATCAAGGTGATAGGGATACCGGAGCATGCTGCACTTATCAAGGAAATCATTGATACGCACATCGGGGAACCGGTTACGATTGTGGGGCACTCCAACGGAGGTCGGATTGCACTCTACATGGCTTCGCATCAGGTCTACAAACCACTCATCCGTCATCTGGTGCTTGTCAGCCCCTCGGGTGTCACGCCAGAGCGGTCCATTGGGTACTATGCCCGGCGAACCATCGCTAATCTGCTCAAGGCCCCCTTCCGACTTGCGCCCGAGCCGCTTCGCGCCTACGCGCTCGACTGGCTAAGGCATTCGCTCGCATGGCGTGCGCTTGGGTCGCCGGATTACCGTGCCCTCGAAGGCGTCATGCGCAACGTCTTTGTTCGCATGGTGACCTGTCATCTCGATGAGCATGTACAGGCAATCGAGGTCCCTGTACTACTTTTTCGAGGCGATCGGGATACGGCTATATCGCAACGGCAGATGGAATATCTTGTAGACGCCATCCCCGATGCGGGCCTTGTAGTCCTCGAAAATGCGGGACACTATGGTTACATGGACGACTTCGCCACGTTCCTTGCCGCAACCCGGCACTTTCTGCAAAAGCCTGCTTAACACAGCCTGCCGAGAAACAACTCGTTTACAGGCAGCCTGCCGAAAACCGGCTTGCTGCAAAACACTTGACGCCGCACCGGGTTCCCTCCATGTTCATCATCCCGTTTCTTGCTGTTGTCACGACCCTGTTTGCGGGGTGGCGCGCGGCGCGGCGGCTGCGCTATTTTCTGCATGTTTTCCAGTTGCACGGCTACAAGTCCGGCGAATTCCGGGCCTGGGTTGCCCATCGTTTTCGTACGCTCGTAGTTCGTTTCTCACACAAGCTTGCGCTTGCAGAGTTGGTCCTCGTTGCCATCGCCGCCGCTTTTCTTGCTCCCTTTCCTGTCGCCGCTGTGGCGTTGCCTCTTTGGGCCGTTACCTTCGCCTCCTCGCGCCGCTACCGGAGCGACCGCGAGAAAAAACCTCTGAAGTACACCAGCCGGATGCAACGGCTGCTGGGGACTGCTGCCTTGCTGGCGATCCTTCCCATTGCAGGGGGATTGTACATCTGGCTCCGGGGCGATCTCGCCGACCTGTTCTG
This sequence comes from Rhodothermales bacterium, assembly GCA_965117025.1. Lineage (GTDB taxonomy): Bacteria > Bacteroidota > Rhodothermia > Rhodothermales > VXPQ01 > VXPQ01. The sequence goes on along the minus strand of OZ220746.1, from coordinate 1,276,185 downwards.
GTATCTGGGGGGCTTGTTTCTGGCGGATTTCCTGGCGCCTGTCTGGGTCCTGGCCGCCGCTGCCCTGATGCATCCTGTGGAACGTCGTGTCCGGGAGGGTTTCAAGCGGCAGGCCCGCCGCCGGCTCAGCCGGCGATCCGACCTGAAGATCATTGCCGTTACCGGGTCCTACGGGAAAACGAGCACCAAGACCATCATCGGAAACATTCTTGGACTGCGTTACCAGACCCTGATCACTCCCGGTTCCTACAACACGCCCATGGGTCTCTGCCTCGTTGTCAATAACATGCTGCGGGCGGAGCACCAGGTTCTCGTACTTGAAATGGGTATCCGGTATCCCGGCGATATGGACGAACTGTGTGGCCTGGTCCGGCCCCATATCGGCGTAGTGACGTCGATCGGGGTTGCGCATCTGGAAAGCATGGGAACCATCGACCGTATTGCGGACGAGAAAGGGCGCATGGTCGCCAACATGGATGCGGGGGGCGTGGCGGTTCTTAACATGGACGACGACCGGGTAGTGGCGATGGCGGAGCAGGCCCGCGGCCGGATATGGCGCATTTCCGCGCAGGGCCGCCCGGACGCCGACCTTGCGGCCTTCGATATCCGGTACGACCATCGCGGAACATCCTTTCTTGTGCGTGACAGGAACGGAACGGAGCAGCGTTTCCGGACCCGGCTTCTCGGAGCGCACAACGTAACCAACATTCTCCTTGCGCTGGCGGTCGGATGCGAGATGGGGTTGCGCTTGCGCCAGATGACGCACGCCGTGGAGCAAATCGAACCTGTTCCGCACCGGCTCCAGTTGCGCCGGGAAGGTCCGGTGACCATCATCGACGACGCCTTCAACGCCAATCCGGTCGGCGCGCGGAACGCCGTGGAGATACTCGGAACCTTCCGCTCGGGGCGTCGCATCATCGTGACGCCCGGCATGATTGAACTCGGCGAGCGGCAGCACGAAGAAAACCGCTTGCTGGGCGAACATATCGCCGACCATGCGGACCTTGCGCTGCTCGTGGGCCGCAAGCAAACCGCTTCTATCAGGGAGGGACTCCGGGCCAAAAATTTCCCGGCAGAAAATCTGCACGTCTTCGATGCCTTGCGGGACGCACAGATCTTTCTCGCATCGTTCCTCCGCGAAGGAGATGTCGTGCTCTACGAGAACGACCTGCCGGATCAGTACGACGAATAGCCGCCGGTATTGCTATAGGATCCTATGACTGCGCAGCCCAGGCTCCCTTCGCATCGCTTCGAGTGCACCCTCCGGCAACAAGGCTACGAACGCATTGCCGGCGTAGATGAAGCAGGACGAGGGTGTCTGGCGGGTCCGGTCGTTGCTGCTGCCGTAATTCTTGCTCCCGACACACATCTTCCGGACCTGACAGACAGCAAACTTCTCTCGCGCACCATGCGTGAAAAGCTGGCCGGATCTATCCGGGCAAGTGCGTCAGGCATCGGCGTCGGCCTGTGTTCGCCCCGGGAAATCGACCGTTTGAATATCCTGTGGGCGGCTATGGAGGCTATGCGGCGTGCGGTCTCGAACCTTGTTCCCGGTCCGGACTATCTGCTGATCGACGGAAACCGGTGTTTTCCCGATGCAAAGCAGTCCTTCGAAACGATCGTACAGGGCGACCGCCGGTGCCGTGCGATTGCGGCGGCCTCCGTCATTGCCAAGGTGGAGCGTGATCGCCTGATGCACAGGTTGCATAATGACTATCCTGCCTATGCATGGAAGACGAATGCAGGGTATCCTACAAAGCAGCACTATGCAGCGCTTGCCCGGCACGGCCCGACCCCGCATCATCGCCGTTCGTTCCGGCTGGCATGAAGGAACGCTATGCACATGCCTGATGAGGCATAGCGATGCCTGGAGCGGGACACATGGAAGCGGCTCTTACTTCCCGCCTTTCCTTTCCAGCGCCTCCGTGGCTGCTGAGACGGTGCTTTCCCAAGGGTCTTTTCTGACATCCAGCACGATGTCAGCCTGTTCGTAGAACGATTCCCTTTGCGCCAGCAAGGCCGCGATACGTTTACGCAAAGCAGCTCCGGACAAAGGCTGGCCATCCTCATGCAGCATGGGCCGGGATGCGGCCCGTGTTTCAAGTCGATCCGCCAGGCGCCGGGGCGTCATGCGGAGATAGATCAGGCACCCCTGCGCCTTTACGAAACGCAGGTTTTCTTTCCGGCTGACCGCACCGCCTCCAAGCGCAATGACCACCCGCTCGGCGTGCGATACCGTGCGTAAGTGCTCGGCTTCGAGGCGTCGGAACGCTTCTTCTCCCTGATCGGCAAAGATGGCCTGCACTGTATTGCCCACCGTCTGCTCGATATGTCGATCCAGATCGACAAAACTATATCCAAGCCGGTCTGCGAGGCGGGGTCCAAGGGTGCTCTTGCCGCTCCCCATAAAACCCGTCAGATAGATGCGCGTAGGAACGGTCATCGGGAATATTCCGGGAATATATCCCGGTCTGTGAGCAAAGTGTTAACAGGCCCTGAGGGAAACGTTCCTCGGCGCAGGTGTGGGGTAATAGCGGCGGCGCCACCGAACGATTCCTGAGGTAGACCGTCCGATCTACCGACGGCGCGTCCTGACCGGCGCGTGCAAAATACGATATCCGCCGATGCGACGCGCATACGATGCCTGTATACCGCATGACGATAGAATACGACGGCGCGCCTTTTTCCGGATGGCAGATCCAGCCGGGCAGGCCGACGGTGCAAGGCGCGCTCGAGGAGGCGCTCGCAACCGCCTTGCGCACCCCGACGGGAATCGTCGGAGCAGGTCGCACCGACGCCGGGGTGCATGCCCGGGGGCAGGTCGCCCATTTTCTTGTTGATGCCTCTCCGGGCGAGGTCCACATAGATACGCACCGCCTTCTCGCTTCCCTGAACGGTCTGCTTCCCGACGCTATCGCTGTCCGCACGCTCACCGTGGCTCCCGATGGCTTTCATGCCCGCTACGATGCCCGCCTCCGGCGCTACCGCTACTACATCACCACCGGCTTTCGCGCTCTGGATCGGCATATGCGCGTACATATCCGACCGGAACCGGACTTTGCATTCATGCAGGCCGCTGCCGATATCCTCCTCGGCGAACACGATTTCGATACGTTCTGTCTTACGCAGTCGGAAACGAAGAACCGTGTTTGCACCCTGCACGAGGCGCACTGGACGCTCGAATCAGACAATGGGGACGCCTGCTTCGAGATAACGGGAAACCGGTTCCTGCACGGTATGGTGCGCGCGCTGGTGGGAACGCTGCTTGAGATAGGGCACGGCAAGCGTCCCGTGGAAGATATGGCCCGCCTTCTTGCCCGGAAAGATCGTCGCGCAGCCGGACCCTCGGCGCCTGCCCATGGGCTTGTGCTCGAGGAAGTGGTGTATTAGGGCCTGTTAACAGGCCCTGAAAAATTCCTCCTCCTTTATTTCTCCCCGGTATCCTGCATCGCACGCGCCACCTCTTCCACATCGGACCAGACGCGCAGCGCGTTTTCTCCCAGTATCTTCCGGATATCTTCGTCGCTGTACCCTTCCTTGAGCAAGTAGTAGATCAGGTTCGGATACATCGAGACGTCCTGCATACCGTGCGGCAGCGCAAAAACGCCGTCGAAATCCGATCCGAGCCCTACATGGTCGATGCTCGTCAGCGCAACGACGTGGTTGATCTGCGCCACAATGTCCTCGACCGATCCGACCGGATGCGCCTTACGCTGTTCCTCGAAACGGCGTACGTATGCTTCTGAATCCTGCTTATAGCCGGCGGCCGCTAACTCCTGTTCAATGGCTGCCCGGACGGAGTCTCCCTCCGCATCGTATTCCGTGCGCAGGAATGTCGATCCGAAGACGACCATAATGACTCCGCCGTTTTCGGCGAGACGCCGGATCATGGCGTCGCCCATGTTGCGCTCCCAATCGGGTGTAAAATGCCGGGGGGAAGAGTGGCTTGCCAGAGCGGGCGCTTCGGTGATTTCCATCGCATCGTAGAATGCTTCGTTGGAGACATGCGAGATATCGACAATGATTCCCAGCCGGTTCATTTCACGAACTGCCTCTTTACCCAAATCGCTCAAGCCGTGATGAACCCGGGTCGAGTCATAGGATGAATCGCTGAGTTGATTGACGCGAGAGTGTGTCAGGGTGATGTATCGAATGCCCCGCTCATGGAAATAGTGCAGACGCGCAAGGTCGTCGCCGATGGGTGCGCCGTTTTCCATACCCATCGGCAGTGAGATGAGCCCTGCCTCGAAGTTGGCCCGGACATCGGCCACGGACCGGGCAAAGGCAAACTTGTCCGGCGACTGCTCGACAAATCCTTCCACCATGTCGATCAGCGAATCCGCCTTTTCCGCGGCCCCGCCGGTTTCCTGATAGACCGCCGGGATGTAGATCGACATGAACGGAGCGTCGAGACCGCCCGCTATAGCCTTCGGATAGTCGAAGTCTCCGCCGAAAGTTTCTTCGGAAATATTTTCATGGAACGCATCGAGCCGGTACGGCACATCGATATGGCCATCCACGATGAGGAGGGTATGCGCCAGCGAGTCGGCGCGGGCGCGCAGGGCATCGTCATCGGGTGCGGCGGGGGCTGAAGGAGTTCCGGGGTTGCACCCGGACACTATGTTCATCGTGGCGAGCAGGATGCAGAAGAGGACAGTGAAATTGCGCATGAAGGTCTTCGAATGGCCTGGGGCGTTTGCAGGAATGCGTACAGAATACGATATATGCCCGGTTCCTGCACTTCCGGTTTAGTGGTATACTATTGGCCCCGTATGTTTTTATGCTGCATCATGCCGGGTTCGCAGCTGCCGGTTCGCGCTTTCTGAGTGCTGCGATCAGGCGGGTATGGAGTCCGTCGAAGCTGCCGTTGCTCATGATCAGCGCTACATCTCCGGAGCGCAGTGTGTCCAGAAGCGGGGGAAGGAGGCGCTTCGCATCGGGTCGAATGGTTGCAGAGACGCCGCGGGCTTCGAGCATATCGCCGACTCTTTCCGCATCCAGCAGATCACCTGCCCTGTCGTTGTGACGTACAGGCGGCGCGCTGATGAACACGGCGTCCGCCTGGTCGAAGGCGTGACCGTACGGTTCTTCGAATATCTTTCGCCGGCTTGAGTTGGAACGCGGCTCGAAAACGGCCACGATGCGGCGGTCGGGCCATCGTTCGGCGGTTGCACGGACTGTTTCGCTTACTGCCGTGGGATGGTGTGCAAAATCGTCTACTACAAGGACGCCGTCTGCCTCGCCAAGCACTTCCTGACGGCGCTTCATTCCGGAAAAAGAGGCAAATCCCTCTGCAATCTGTGCGGATGTGATGCCTTCGTCCAGTGCGATCGCACAGACGCCCAGCGCATTGAGCAGGTTATGCCGCCCGCTCATGGGCAAAAAAACCTCCATCTGTTCCTGGCCATGCGCCCGCAGCGTAAAACACTGCCCGCCGGGGGCAGCGCGCACGTTCCCGGCGGCGATCTCCTCTTTTTCAAAGCCGATACAGGCTACGCGAGCCCGGGTATAATCCGCCAGCGCCTGCACTTCGGGATCGTTCCCGTTCAACACAAGCAGTCCATCGGGATCGACCAGGCCGGCGAATTCCCGGAATGCTTCGCGGTAATCTTCCCAGGTATCGTAGATGTCCGCATGATCGAACTCCAGTGACGTGATGACGGCGCTGGCAGGCCGGTAGTGCATCATCTTCGGACGCTTGTCGAAATAGGCGCTGTCGTATTCGTCGCCCTCAATGACAAAATGAGGCCCGGCGCCGACGTCATACGAAGGGCCGCCGTTTGCGGGCAACCCGCCTACGAGGAACCCGGGATTCTTCCCGGCGGCCTGCAGGATATGGACAAGCATGCCGGTGGTGGTCGTCTTGCCGTGCGTGCCGGCAATAACCAGCGACTTCCGGTCATCCAGGAAGAAGTGCGAGATGGCTTCGGGCAGGGATAACTGGGTGAGGCCCTGTTCTCTGGCGTACGATGCTTCCGGATGGGTCGGGGTGCAGGCGTTGCCCACGATCACCAGGTCCGGGGGCGGATCCAGATGCTTTGCATCGTATCCTTCGAGCATGGTAATGCCCGCCTCCGCAATCCGCGTGCTCATGGGCGGGTAATAGTGCTCATCGGATCCCTGCACGGCGTACCCCGCGTCCTGGAGGAGGCCGGCGAGGGATCCCATGCCGGTTCCGCAAATCCCTATGAGGTGTACGCTTGTTATTTCCTCCGGTGCGGGAGGAGCGGGCCGATCAAATATGCGAAGATGTGCATCGGCGAAGTTGCTTAACCGTTTCATACGTCGCTACCGGCTCTTCCGGTACACCGGCTCCCATACCTCTCTGTAGCTCGCGGCGCTACCGGCCTACATGCTTTCCTCGCCCTGTTCGCTACCGGCTTCCTGTTTGCGTCCGAACAGGCTCCTCAGCCTGTTTGCAAGCGAATCGAACGTCGAATACATCACGGGCACGATGACGAGGGTCAGGAATGTAGCGAAGACCAGTCCGCTGATGATCGCTGTGCCCATCGGGCCCCAGAACTGCGTATTCTCGGAGCCGAACTGGAAATTGGGGCGCCATTCCGTCAGCAGTCCCACGAAGTCGATGTTGATCCCGAACGTGAGCGGAATGAGGCCCAGTATCGTAGTCAACGCGGTCAGGAGAACCGGTCGCAGGCGCGTGGCGCCGCCTTCGATAATGGCAGCGTGTTTGTCCATCCCCCGATCTCGCAGCTGCATGATGTAGTCGACCAGAACGATATTGTTGTTCACGACAATGCCAGCCAGGGAAATAATGCCGATGAAGGTGAACAGCCCGAACGGCGTACGTGTAAGGATGAGGCCCAGCAGCACCCCGATCAGGGAGAATCCTACAGCCAGCATGATGATGAAGGGCACCGTCACTTTGTTGAACTGCGCCACCATGATCATAAAAATGAGCGATACGGCGATCATCAGCACCGTGGTCAGGAAAGCGAATGATTCTTCCTGCTCTTCGCTTTCGCCGGTATAGGTCAGTACGTACCCGGTCGGCAGGTTTGCCTCGTACTCGGCCAGGTATCCTTGCACGCTTGCAAGCACTTGAGGACCGGGTATGCCCGGTGCGGCGTCCCCCGTCACCGTAGATACGCGCTGCTGGTCAAGGCGTGTAACGGACCCGAGGCCGCTGCCCACGTCGAAATCCGCCACGGCGGTGACAGGGATCTGGTTGCCTTCGTGAAGGACCGTAAGGTCTTGATGCTCTCCAGGCCGGACCGGTCGGCTTCCTGAAGCCGTACCGTGATGTCGTATTCGTCTTCGCCCGTACGGAATTTACCTGCTTCGACCCCATTGATTGCTGCGCGGATCGTGGTGGCGATATTGCTGGTGTTCAATCCAAAACGGGCAGCCCGCTCCCGGTCGATATGCACCTGCATTTCAGGACGCCCCTCATTCAGGTCGTCGGTCACGTCCACAAGCCCCTGGATTTCGCCGCTTTCCACTCCCGCAACCAGCATCTGGCGCACTTCCTGGGTTATTTGGCGGATCATCGCGAAATTTTCCCCGGAAATTTCAATATTGACAGGCAGGCCGGTCTGGGGTCCCAACTGGCTTTGCTCGACTGTAATGTCCGTTCCGGGGATCCCTTGTAACCGGGCGCGGATTTTCGAAAGCGTCTCGGTGCTCGCTTCCTCGCGATCCGCATAGTCCGCCAGATTCAGCGTGACCCGGGAAACTTCTGAACTTTGGGCTCCGCCGCCGAAAAATATGTCGCCGCCTACCCCGACGTTGACGAGAACACTTTTAAGATTGGCCTCTGATTCGGGCGTATTGTCGAGCAGGTTCAGGATACGATTGTGCGCAGTGGTCGCTATATCGTTGCTGGCATCCACATTGGTGCCGAGCGCCCCCTCCAATGTGACCCATACCTGACGGGGGTCATTCTCCGGAAAGAATTCGACCCCGGTAGGCGCCAACTGGAACACCATAAGGATGCTTATAAAGGCGCCCATGGCGCCGGTCAGCAGACGCGCCCGGTTGTCGGTAAGCAGCAGTATTTTGCGCTTGCGCCGATTGAAAATCGCTCCGAGCAGGCCTATGCCGCAAATGACGGTAGGCAACGCCATAAGATTGACGATGACGAAGAAAGGAATTTCCTGCGGACCCAGCCTGATGAGAAACAGGATCACCAGCATGACGCTGCCGAAGATGAGACCTGCACGTACGCTTTTCCAGCCTCCGAGAAATATACTTTCGAGGCAATGCAGGATCACGCCGAGCACCCCAAGCAAGAGGAGGAGGATCCCCGGTATCATAAGGAGCAGGGCGGGTCCGGACAGGCCTCCCGCCACGGGGCTTCCCACGCTCGCCAGCAAGCCGCCCCCGATCAACAAAACGAATCCGGCGGTCAGGGAAGCAAGCGCCCCGGTGTTACGCAGCCAGGGTCGGCGGACGGTGTAATCCCGGTAAAGCATCCAGGCAAGGAGCGATCGATAGGTCGTTATGATGCGCGGCAGGAGTTTTTGCGCGAAATAATCGCCGATCGGCTTGAAGCATTTTGCATGGATCCATATTACCGTCGGGATGGCGATGGCGAATACGACCAGCATCCTGTAATTGGCAAGGCCCACCAGCACTGCGAGCAGGAGCAGGATCAATACACTTCCGAGCCGGGTGCTTCCCCGGACCTTTTTACGCGCTTCCGATTCAAGCCGCACAAAAATACCCGTGATGACCGGGTTGATGATCAACGCCACGAAGAGGGAAGCCGACAGCGTGACGATGAGCGTAAGCGGCATGTTGCGCATGAATTCGCCGATGATGCCCGGCCAGAACAGCATGGGTACGAAGGCGGCGACCGTGGTGGCCGTAGAGGCGACGACCGGTCCGCCGACTTCGGCGGTGCCGCGGCGCGCCGCTTCGAACCGGGAATAGCCCATTTCCCTGTACCGGTAGATGTTTTCCACGATGACCACGGCGTTGTCCACGAGCATTCCGAGCGCAATGATCAGACTGAACAGGATAATGAAGTTCAGTGTGTAGCCGAATGCCTGGAAAATGATGAACGAAAGGAACATGGAAAGGGGTATGGCGACGCCGACCAGGGTGGCGGTGCGCAAACCAAGGAAAAACAACAACACAGCCACCACGAAAATGAGACCGCTGATGATATTGTTTTCCAGGTCATCGATCATGTTCTGGACATCCAGGCTTTGATCGCCGGTGACGAGGATGCGGGTGCCCTGCGGGAATGCGAATTCGTCCACCACCGCCTGAACGGCTTTCGCTGTCAAGATGATGTTTTCCCCGGATCGTTTCTTGACATTCAGGCTGATCACTTGCAGAATATCCTGATCATCCGTCCGCACGAGATCCCCATCGTCCGTTTCGGTGCGGAAGAGCTGGAGGCGAGCGTACGATGCCCGGTCCTTGAAACCGAAATCGACATCGGCGACATCACGCACGTAAATGGGTTGTCCTCCGGGCGCCTCGATGACAATGTTCTCGATCTCGTCGGGGATGTCGAACGTACCGTCGACACGAACCAGATAGTTCAGACGGTCGACATCCACCGATCCGCCCGGCATGTTGGTGTTTTCCGCGCGAATGGCGTCCACGATATCCATGAACGCGAGGTTGTATCCCTGAAGGGCATTCAGGTCTACATCTATTTGCACCTCTCTCTCGAGGCCACCCACTACATCCACTTCAAGAACTTCCTGAATGGTTTCAATCTCGTCTTCGAGATTTTCCGCCACTTCCTTGAGTTGCGACAGCGAGTAATTTGCCGCCAGATTGACCGTCATGATGGGAAATTCATCGAAGTCGATCTCGCTGACAATAGGCTCCTCGATTTCGCTGGGCAGCGTCGGCCGGGCTACGTCCACTTTATCGCGCACCTTCTGATAGGCGTCGTCCAGGGAAACATCCGGATTGAATTCCACGATGATAGTGGATACGCCCTGGGTAGATGTGGAACGAATCTCCTTGATGCCGTTGATTGCCTGTACCTCGCGTTCGACAGGCTGCGTGATCAGGGATTCCACATCGTCGGGGCTTGCCCCGGGATATAGCAAGGTGACGACAATCTGCGGAATCTCGATGGATGGCGTGGATTCCTTCGGAATCGTTACATAGCTGTACAGGCCGCCGATGGCGATAATTGCTGTCAGGACGACAATGCTCGTACGATACTTGATCGAGATGTCGGTGATTTTCATAACTCGATAGGTAGCATTTGGAGATTGGACCGGCAGGCGGGGAATGTGCGCAGCAGATCCTTTACCGGTCCATCGGTACTTCCGGCTGCTCTATAGACATGTCCCGGGATGTGGAATGCCGGGTTGCTATCTCGACCCTGTCTCCGTCGGTGACTCTCGATTGTCCGAGAACGATCACCTCATCGCCGGGCTGAAGGTTCGTGGCCACGACGTATGCTCCAAAATCAGGTCCCGGCACGAAATTCCGCTGTACCGCAGTCGGTATTCCATCCCGGTTTTCGATCAGGTAGGCGATATGGCCGTTCTCGGTACGGATGACTGCGGCGCGCGGCACAACCAGCGCATCCTCGATCATCTCCCGCGTGACCTCGACGCGCGCTACCATTTCCGGTTTAATGGTTCCGTCCGGATTGTTGATAACGATCTCGATCGGGAAGGTGCGGCTTTGCGGATCGACGGCGCGTCCGACAAATGATACCAGACCCTCGACGCGGCTGCCCCGGTACGCCTCGAAGCTGATTTGAACGGGGGTGCCGGACAGGATGTCCGCGGCATACCGCTCGGGCACGCCCGAAACGACTTTGACGCGGCGGGTGTTGATGAGGCGGGCCACCGCCATACCGGGTGTGACCTGTTCGCCGGGTTCGACAAAGTGCTCTTCGACGGTACCGCCGAACGGCGCCACGACCCGGGTTTGCGCCAGCGTGGTGCGGGCTTGTTCCAGGGCGGCTTCAGCCTGCGCAAGGTTTGCCCTGGATTGATTGTACTGCGCCTGTACACTTTCCCACTCGATGGCGCTGATGACCGAGTCGGCGAAAAGCGGTTCGTTGCGTGTCAGGTTCTCCCGGGCGAGTCCGAATTGCGCCTCGGCGGCTTCGACAATAGCGCTGGCTTGCGAAACAGCCGATTCCGACACCGACGGATTGATTTGGGCGACGATTCCCTCGTTGCGGACGTAGGTTCCGAGGGGTTCGACCGTGATCACCGTACCGCTTGTTTGCGCCGATAAACGCGCATCGTCGAACGCTTCGACCGATCCGGTGAGCTGAATGATATCCCGAAATACGGTGGGTTCGAGCACAAGAGTTTCGACACGGATTACACGCCCTTGTTCTTCGGCCACGGCGGGTGCGCTACGGGCGCCATTCGGAGGTTCTGTTCCACAGCCTGCAAGGAACATTGCGGCGCCGATAGCACATAGCCCTGCAGCAAGGATATTCCGCACAAGACCGCTGCGCCTGGGTATCCGGAATCGATAATCGGACGGAGTCATGAGATCCAATAAAGGAAGAGATTATTTGCTCGTAAGGCGGGGTTCCCCGGCACTCCACTGCGTCATGCCCATGGACGTTTCCAGAGCGCTCTGGGCTATGAGATAGTCGTACAGGGCGCGGAGCCGATTGAGGCGACTCTGGTCCAACTGTTCGGAAGCATTGCGTTCCTCGACCGATGAGGCGATGCCTTCCGCGAGTCTCGCGCGCGCGTATTCATAATTCAGTTCCGCTCGCTGAACGTTCTGTTCCTGCGCCAGAATCCGTTGCTGCGCGGCTTCGAGATCCCGCAAGGCGCCCTGTACCTCCATACGTACCTGTTGCCGGGTCTGGTCATATTGCAGTTCGGCCTGATGCAGTGCAATGCTTCGTTGTTGCACCCGGGCCGCTGTGCGGAATCCATTGAAGATATTCCAGGTGAGCCGGACGCCGGCGCTGATGGCGGGATTCCAGTAGCTCTGCGAGAAAAAATCGATGGACTCGCGGCGGTATATGAAGTCGTCCCTGTTTTCCGTAACGATGCGTGTGCGATCGTCCGGCACCCGGCCTATGTAACTGATATTGGCGACAGCACTGAGTTGTGGCATATACTGTGTCATGGCCAAACGGCGGTCCACTCGCTGTAATTCGATTGCAAGACGCGCCTGTTCGAGGTCCGGTCGATGCGCCAGCGCCATGTCGACGGCGTTTTCCGCCGACACGGTCAGGAAGCGCCCCCGCTCTTCGGTTTCCAGATTGCCTCGCAGCCGTATCGGCTGGTCAACCGGAATACCGATCTGCATCTTGAGGTTGTCGATTGCTTGCGCTGCGAGGCCGGCGGCCTCGACCTGTTGCGTCTCCAGATTGGCAAGCTCCACTTCTGCCGTCAGGCGCTGGAATTTCGGCGCCAGACCCTGGCTTACTCGCCGGATCGTTTCGTCGAGCGTGAGCTGCGTGCGCTCAACGCTCATACGAACGACTTCCACCTGTTTCAGGGATAACAGCGCCTGATAGAATGCCTCCCGCACCTCGTGGAGAACGATTTGCCGCTGCCGGTTCAGGACTTCGTCGGTCAGATCTTTGTAATATCTTGCCCCCCGGATTCCGACAAAGACGTCGGCAGAGAAAATCGTTTGGCTGAGGGAGATGCTGTTCAGAAATTCGTTGGGCACCGCAAAGGGATTGGCGTCCCCCCCAAAACCGGCCCCGATAGCGTCCAGTCCGTCCTCCTGTCTGTCTATGAATTCGTCGAAATCAATGGGCGCAGTTTCCGTATCAGTGTCTGTGCGCGCCCGTTCGTTAAACGATAACCAGTCAATAAAACCGAACGAACTGAACAACCCTCCCGCTTCCGAACCTGCAAAGGGATTGGCGCTTTTCAGGTTACGCGTATAACTGGACGTTACGTCGATAAGAGGCCATGCTTCGCCCCAGGCTTCGCGAACCTGCGCGGAAGCCTGCTCGACATTAAGGCGCTCGAGCCGCACCGCATAGTTATGAACCAGAGCAATCTGGAGCGCTTCATCGAGTGTCAGCGTGAGCGGTTCTTGCGTACCCTCCGGAGTATTCTGTGCGAGCGTTGTTGAGGTGAGCGTAAGACAGCTGGCGAATAGTACACCTGCGCTCAGAATAGAGAGACGAATATTGGACATGGCGTTACCGGCCCTCCCAGTCGGCTGGTGTTGACAAAAAACCTGCCCAACCCAGCAATACGTGCAGGTTATAGTCAGGTTTCGTGCACTGACAAAGAAGTGATGAAGAATAGTAGAGGGCGGGTTTATTTCGTCGCCCTGGCTCAAAAGTAGTCCTCAAGCCGGTGCGCATGCAGGTAATCCACAATATTTTTGACCTGTTGGGCGCTTTCCCGGTTGCAGATCAGCAGAGCGTCTTCCGTGTCGACCACGATCGTGTCGTGCATACCTATCAGCACGACGAGTCGCTCGTTGGCGTCAATCAGGCACCTGCTCGAATCGTTCAGAATCACGTTTCCCTTGAGCGTATTGCCCTGTTTGTCTTTCTTGCGAAGCGCATATACTGCTGCCCAGTCGCCGACGTCACTCCAACCGAATGAGGCGGGCACTACAAACACTTTGTCTGCCCGCTCCATGACCCCGTAATCGATCGAAATAGTGGGGCTTTTGGCATAAGCTTCCGAGATGGCTTTGGTTTCCTGCGCGGTGCCGAACGCATCCCGTAGCGGGGTGAAAGCCCGGAAGACCTTCGGCAGATGGTGTTGTATAGCGTTCAGGATGGAATCGGCGCGCCACACAAAAATTCCGCTATTCCAGAGAAAATCTCCGGAATCCAGAAAGCGTTCGGCGGTTTCGATGTCGGGTTTTTCCGCAAAGGTCCGGACAGGCAGAGCTTCCGGCGTTTTTCGGTCACGATCGACTTGCCCCTCGTATTGCACGTATCCGTACCCCGTTTCGGGATGGGTAGGTTCTATACCGATCGTAACGAGGGTGTCTTTTTCCTGCGCCTTGTCGATGGCGGTGCGAAGCGCCTTGTGAAACCGCTTGGTGTTGCGGATGACATGGTCGGCCGGCAAGACGATCATGATGGCGTCGGGATCCCGCGCGAGCAACTTTATGGCAGCAAGCGCAATGCATGGCCCCGTGTTGCGTGCAACAGGCTCGGCAAGGATGTTTTCCGCGGGAACGGTGGGAAGTTGTTCCTGTGTCTGATCGACGTACCGGCTATGCGTGACGACAAAAACGTTCTCGTCCGGGATGATGCCTCGCAAGCGGGACATGGTATTGCGGATCAGCGTATCTCCGCCGTGGATCGCCAGAAATTGCTTGGGATTGTTCTCGCGGCTTTGCGGCCAGAATCGACTACCGATTCCGCCCGCCATGATTACGGCGTATGCCATATCCGGATGAAATTGAGCCATGGAAGGAGGGGCTAAGGAACCGCCAAGCGAAGCGGTTTTGGTCAGAGTATCCTTAAAATTATGCGGGGTTTCGGGAGCAAGTCGGGCTTCTGCGCATAATACCTGCGACGGATGATGTTCCGGAATCAGGGATGTCCAATGGGTAATGAATAGCAATCAATTGTCTGGATCGTGTCTTTGAACGAAGCTGGAATTCCTGTTTTCGTCGCAGGCCATGGCGGCCTGGTCGGTTCGGCGGTCGTACGTCGTCTTCAGGCTGATGGCTGTCACCCGTTGTTGCTGCGTACGCGAGACGAACTTGATTTGCTCGATCAAGGAGCTGTTGATGTGTTTTTCGAGCAGGAGCGCCCGGGTTTTGTGGTGCTTGCAGCCGCGGTGGTCGGCGGCATTCTGGCGAACGATCAATATCCGGCGGATTTTATCTCCGACAACATTGCCATTCAGTCGAATGTGATTCGCTCTGCGCACAAATACGGCGTACGGCGGCTTGTTTTTCTTGGAAGTTCGTGCATTTATCCGAAGCATGCCCCACAACCCATGCCGGAGGAGTGTATGCTGACGGGACCTCTTGAACCCACAAACCAATGGTACGCGGTGGCGAAGATCGCCGGCGCCAGAACATGCGAGGCGTATCGGAAGCAATACGGGGATGATTTCGTTACGTTAATGCCCACAAATTTGTACGGTCCGAATGACAATTTCGATCCGGAGACCTCGCATGTTCCGGCTGCTTTGTTGCGAAGATTTCATGAGGCGAAGCGCGTTGGAGCCCCGGATGCGCCGGTGACGCTGTGGGGGACCGGGATGCCGCGCCGCGAATTCATGTATGTGGACGATCTGGCGGATGCGATTGTCTTCGTACTGGGCCTGTCAGCAGACAGGTTGTATGCAATGGCAGGCGACGGTATGCTTAACGTAGGCGTTGGGGAGGATATCTCCATCACAGAATTGGCTGAAATCATCCGGGATGTTGTGGGCAGCGAGAGCACTATACGCTACGACACGACCCGGCCGGACGGTACGCCGCGTAAACTCATGGATGTTTCCCGGATGAAAAATCTTGGCTGGAGTGCCCGGACTTCTATACGGGCCGGGTTTTCGAAAACCTATGCCTGGTATCTGGCTAATGAATTGAAAGAAGTGGAAGCGTGATTCGTACCAGGCACATACCCTGTTTGTTTTTGCCGGTCCTCGTGTGTATGAGTAGTGCATGCGCCATGTCGGAAGAAGAGCCCGAGCCTCTTCCCGAGTTACGCGTTTGCGAAATAGGCGATCTGGTATGGGGCGACGAATTCGATGAGGACGGTCTCCCGAACGCCTCGAAGTGGCGCTATGACACAGGAGGCCACGGATGGGGCAATGAGGAACTGCAGTATTATACCTCGTCACGTTCGCAGAATGCCCGGGTCGAGAACGGGAACCTGATCATCGAAGCGCACAAGGAATCCTGGGAGGGCAGCGAGTACACTTCCACCCGTCTGCTTTCGAGAGCGGAATGGACCTACGGCCGGTTCGAGGCCCGCGCCATTCTGCCGTCCGGCAGGGGGACATGGCCCGCCATATGGATGCTGCCGGATCTGCAAAAATATGGAGGGTGGCCCCGAGCCGGCGAGATCGACATCATGGAGCATGTGGGGTTCAATCCGGACCAGGTGCATTCCACGGTGCATACGGATGCATACAATCATACGAAGGGTACACACCGGGGCGCTTCCATCACGGTGTCGACGGCTCGTTCGGAATTCAATGTATATGCAGTGGAATGGACGCCTTCGGAGATACGAGGCTATGTCAATGAAACGCAGTATTTTACGTTTCGCAACGAACGCTTGACCAATTCGCAGGCCGATGACCGGCACTGGCCGTTTGATCACCCGTTCCATTTGATTTTCAACATTGCCGTGGGCGGGACCTGGGGCGGGCAACAGGGGGTAGATCCCGACATTTGGCCCCAGCGCCTGCAGGTCGATTATGTACGCGTGTACGGATGCGACTCCTGATGCACGTGTTCCGGTTTTTCGTTCCCCCTGCACTTTTATGCACAACTTTGCTGTCACCGGCGTGGCCGGTTATATCGCCCCGCGGCATTTGAAAGCCATTAAGGATACGGGCAACCATTTACTGGCTGCTATAGATCCGCACGATTCAGTGGGTATCCTTGATCGGTATTTTCCGGACGCCGCTTTTTTTACCGAGATAGAGCGGTTCGATCGTCATCTCGAAAAACTTCGGCGGGAAAAAGAATCCCGGCAACTGCATTACCTATCCATCTGTTCGCCGAACCATTTGCATGATGCACATATTCGTCTTGCCTTACGCCTGGGCGCCAACGCACTCTGCGAGAAGCCGCTTGTTCTGAAGCCATCCAATCTGGATTATTTGCAGAAATTCGAAGAAGAACACCCCGGAACAGTGTATACCGTACTTCAGTTGCGCCTGCATCCGGATCTTCTGGCCTTGCGTGCACGGCTGCAACAGCAAACGGATCGCCGGCACAGTGTACGTCTTACCTATGTCACTTCACGCGGCACCTGGTATCGATATTCATGGAAAGGCGATGAAGAAAAATCCGGCGGTATCGCGATGAACATCGGGATTCATTTTTTCGATTTGCTGATGTGGTTGTTCGGCGGGGTTGAAGGACATCGCATTCACATTATGGAAGCGCAGCGTGCCGGTGGCCTGCTGGCGCTGAAGAACGCGGATGTGCAGTGGTTTCTGTCGATAGACGAGCGCGACATTCCGGATGAGGTAAGGGGTTTGCAGCGAACGTACCGGTCCATTGAGGTCGATGGCGGAGAGGTTGAGTTTTCCGATCAATTCGATGACCTGCATACGCGGGTGTACGAAGAGACGCTTGCAGGGAACGGTTTTCGGATTGCAGACATTCGACCTGCGATTGAGTTGGTGGACGCCATCCGTTTGGTCAAGCCCGTGAAGGTGTTGTCGGATGATGCCCACCCGATGTCCACCGGTTTCAAATCGCCGAAATCACGAGAACGAGTACCCCATACACGGTAAACGGTAAACACAGTGAAACTTGGAGTCATCGGTACGGGGTATGTGGGCCTGGTAACAGGTACGTGTTTTGCAGAGATGGGTAACGACGTCATTTGTGTGGATGTCGATGCGCAGAAGGTGGCGCAGCTCCGTGCGGGGCGCATTACGATTTTCGAACCCGGTCTGGAGATCTTTTTTGAACGGAACATTCGTGAGGGGCGGCTTCGCTTTACACTGGACCTTGAAGAGGCGGTGTACGGATGCGACGTGATTTTCATGGCCCTTCCGACCCCTCCGAATGAAGACGGCTCTGCCGATCTTTCCTATGTGCTCGGCGTAGCGGCCGATATCGCCACATTGCTTCGCAAGGCTTCGTCTCGCACGTACAAGATCATTGTGAACAAGAGTACGGTGCCGGTCGGGACGGCGGATCGTACACGAGAGGCTCTTGTGGCCGGAGGGTTGGTCCCCGGCCTGGATTTCGATGTGGTGTCGAACCCGGAGTTTTTGCGCGAAGGCGCAGCGGTTGAGGATTTTATGAAGCCTGATCGTGTGGTGATCGGTACATCGTCCCAAAAAGCGGCCGAGACAC
Source organism: Rhodothermales bacterium (assembly GCA_965117025.1). Classification (GTDB taxonomy): domain Bacteria; phylum Bacteroidota; class Rhodothermia; order Rhodothermales; family VXPQ01; genus VXPQ01. The sequence continues at coordinate 1,258,269 of OZ220746.1, read as the reverse complement.
TGGTTCTGATCTACGAACCCTTTGTGCGCCAGGGCAATCCCATTATGGTGATGGACGAACGTTCGGCGGAACTGACAAAATATGCGGCAAATGCTTTTCTTGCGACCAAGATCACGTTTATGAATGAAATTGCGAATCTGTGCGAGCGGGTTGGCGCCAACGTCGATCATATTCGTGCCGGGATTGGTGCGGACAACCGCATCGGGAAGCACTTTTTGTATGCTGGAATCGGGTTCGGAGGGAGTTGTTTTCCCAAGGACATTCACGCGTTACATCATACCGCGGAAGAACATTCGTATGATTTTCGCATCTTGCGCGCAGTGACACAGGTGAATGAGCGCCAGCGTGGCATCCCCGCAGAGCTCGTGCGCACGTATTTTGCAAAGGGTAAAGATGGGCTCTCATCCGGAGACGCGCTTGCCGGCCGGACGATCGCGGTCTGGGGGCTTTCGTTCAAGCCGAATACCGACGATGTGCGCGAGGCGCCATCGCATGTAGTGATCCGCAAACTGCTTGCCGACGGTGCGCATGTTCGGGCATTCGATCCGGAAGCTATAGATGCGGCGCGGCAAACTCTGGGCGACGCTGTGCAATACTCGCGGGATATGTACGAGGTGCTTCTGGGCGCCGATGCCCTTGTCGTATGCACCGAATGGCATGAGTTCAGGCGTCCCGATTTCGAAAGAATGAAGGAATGTCTGAAGCAACCGGTCATTTTCGATGGCCGCAACGTCTACGACCCGAAACGCATGGCGGAAATCGGATTCGATTATTTTAGTGTGGGCAGGCCGCATGTTCCGGTCCGCGATGCAGTTGTCCGAAGTGAGTCATGACGAGGGGTCACCACCGGCTTTCACTTTTCAGTACCTGAAAAACAACGTATGTCTACAGCGAAAAAAGCCCTTATCACGGGTATTACCGGCCAGGACGGCGCGTACCTTGCCGAATTGCTTCTTGAGAAGGGGTACGAAGTGCATGGTCTCCGGCGACGCCTCAGTCGTCCCAATACGCAGCGAATAGATCACTTGATCGAGGATGTGTCCACGAGCTCCAAGGGGTTGATTCTGCACCATGGGGATATGGCGGATTCGACGCGGCTTACCCATATCGTTCGTTCGGTGCAGCCGGACGAGGTCTATAATCTTGCTGCCCAAAGCCATGTCCAGGTGAGCTTTGAAACCCCGGAATACACCACGGATGTGGATGCGCTGGGGACGTTGCGTTTGCTCGAAGCGATTCGCCTGCTTGGGTTGGCTGACCATGTCCGGTTCTATCAGGCGTCTACCTCTGAACTTTTCGGACAGGTAGCTGAAATTCCCCAGAACGAGAACACGCCGTTTCATCCTCGTAGTCCCTATGGGGTGTCCAAGTTATATGCCTATTGGATCACTGTGAATTACAGGGAGGCCTATGGAATGTATGCCTGCAACGGCATCCTGTTTAACCATGAGAGCCCACGGCGCGGCGAAATGTTCGTGACCCGTAAGGTTACGCGAGCAGCGGCGCGCATTGCGCTCGGCCTCGACAACCGGCTGTATCTCGGCAATCTGGAGGCTCGTCGGGATTGGGGGCATGCGAAAGACTATGTGGATGCAATATGGCGTATTCTTCAGCAGGATGAACCGGAAGACTTCGTGGTAGCGATGGGTAAGGTCCATACGGTGCGTCAGGTGTGTGAAATGGCTTTTGGCTACACGGGTATCGATCTTCGCTGGGAAGGAGAAGGCGTGGAAGAAAAAGGATACGACAGAAAGACCGGCGCCTTAATCGTGGAAGTCGATCCGCATTTTTTTCGTCCCGCAGAAGTCAATTTTCTGCAGGGGGATGCCTCCAAGGCCCGCGAAAAGCTGGGATGGATCCCTCGCTACTCGGTACAGGAAATGATCGAGGAGATGGTAGAACACGACCTTGTGTTAGCGGGTAAAGGGCAAGGGAGTGCAGTGGGACAAAACGGGTAACAGGTACATCGTCTCATGGGTGGCTGCACACACATCCTGATCACCGGTTTGCCTTAAAGCATGGGTCATTATCTCGTAACAGGTGCTGCCGGGTTCATTGCGTCGAAGGTAGTTGAGTTGTTGCTCGACGATGGGCATACGGTTTTAGGGGTCGATAACCTCAACGATGCGTACGATGTGCGTTTGAAACAATGGCGGTTGCAGCGCCTGCGTTGCCCGGGATTCGTTTTTCGCGAACTGGATATATGCGACCGGGATGCGCTTCGGGAACAGGTGTTTGAGGGAGTGTCTTTTGATGCAGTAATCAATCTGGCTGCACGGGCAGGCGTCAGGCAGTCCGTTGCGGATCCCCATCTGTATATACGGACCAATGTGGAGGGGGTGCTTACCCTGTTGGAATGTTGCAGGACGTTCGGTGTCGGGAAATTTGTGCAGGCCTCGACATCCGCCGTGTACGGCGCCGCGACGAAGGCGCCTTGCCGGGAAAACCAACCGACGGATCGGCTTTTGTCTCCTTATGCTGCTTCGAAAAAGGCGGCGGAGGCGTTATGCCATACCTATCATTGTCTACACGACTTGGATATCACTGTCTTGCGATATTTTACGGTGTATGGACCGGCCGGTCGGCCGGATATGGCGCCCCTTCGTTTTGTTCGCTGGATTGCGGAAGAACAGCCTCTGACCGTCTACGGAGACGGCGGGCAGTCGCGGGATTTTACGTACATCGACGATGTGGCCCGCGGTACTATTCTGGCCCTTCAGCAGGTGGGATACGAAGTGTTCAACTTAGGCTCCGACCAGCCGGTCGTATTGCTGGATGTTATTCATATGTTTGAGGAGCTTCTGGGCAAGAAGGCCCATCTTGTTTTTGCAGCCCGGCACAAAGCCGATGTGTCCGCCACCTGGGCGAATATCTCCAAAGCGAGCACCCTGCTGGAATGGACGCCGCAGATTGACTTTGCGGAGGGGGCAAAGCGTTTGGCCGCATGGTATACCGCGCATCGCGACTGGGCCCGGACGATCCGGATGGATTAGTGTCCTGCGAGGATATTGCGTATGCAGGCTACCGTATTCCTCGTTCGTTTCACGTTATTGTAACACGGTATGGATAATCAGGCATCGAATGCGGGAGCACCCCATTCCGACGCGCCGTTTCTTACAGGCGTTGCACGTGAACTGGCGGGAAAAATTTCCTCAAAACAGGCGGTTATCGGCGTCGCAGGCCTCGGCTATGTGGGGCTCCCGCTCGCTGTCGAATTTGCCGGGCGCGGATTCCGGACAATCGGTATCGACCTGAATCCTGAGCGCGTGCGCCGGATTGCCGCTGGAGATCATTCGATTGAAGGAATATCCGGAAAATTATTGCGCAGGGTTATTCGGGAAGGCATGTTAGAGGTGTGTACCGATTTCTCGAGAGCCGATGAAACGGATGTCGTGTTTATCTGTGTGCCTACGCCGGTCACTACGGCAAAAAACCCCGAGATGCGACATATCGAGTCGGCGGCAAGCGCCCTGGGTCAGCGTCTTCGTCAAGGACAGTTGATCGTGTTGAAAAGCACTACGTATCCCGGAACCACCGAGGAATTAGTCCAGCCCTTGCTGGAGCAACAGGGTAAGGAGGCGGTCGGGGCGGATGGTTTTGTTGCAGGACGCGATTATTTTCTGGCGTTTTCTCCCGAGCGAATCGATCCCGGCAACACGCAGTTCACCACGGCGAATACCCCGGTAGTGGTGGGGGGGGTTACCCGGACCTGCACGCAACTGGCTGTGCTGGCCATGCAGCAGGTATCCGAACAGGTGCACCCGGTTTCTTCGCCGAGAGTGGCCGAGATGGAGAAATTGCTGGAAAACATCTTTCGCTCCGTCAACATTGCACTCCTGAACGAGTTGGCGCAATTGTGCGATCGGATGGGCGACATTTCAATCTGGGAGGTGGTAGAAGCGGCTGCCACCAAACCCTTCGGATTCATGCCCTTTTTCCCCGGCCCCGGTCTGGGTGGGCATTGTATTCCCGTGGATCCGCATTACCTGTCCTGGCTGGCAAGACGCCATGACTTCGAGACATCCTTTATCACGCTTTCGGCAAGGATCAACGAGACGATGCCGCATTATGTGATGGAGGCAATAATACGGGCTATTTCCGGACAGCCTGTACAGTTGTCCGATGCCAGGGTGCTTGTGCTTGGCGTGGCATTCAAGCGGAATGTTTCGGACACCAGACACTCGCCGGCACTCCGCATTATGGAATTATTGTCCCGGCGCGGCGTGACGCACCTTGCCTATAGTGATCCGTATGTTCCGGAACTTGACGTACCCGGTGCAGGGCTTCGGTTGGCATCCGTTGCACTTACCGGGGAAACGCTCCGATCATTCGATGTAGTTGTCATTGTCACGGATCACAGTGCCTTTCCTTATGCGGATATCGCCGAACAGGCCCGGTGCATTGTGGATACGCGGAATGCCCTGAAGGATATCGTTTGCGACCGGGAGAAAATCATGCTACTGGGAGGAGGAGATTTTTAGCGGCGCCACCAATGCACAGCCGTCGGCTTGTTTCTCCGGCAAATCGCTCATGCCGGTGCGGATGCAGGCATTCTCGTCTGATTCGCGTCGGTATGCTTCCCAAAGGGTTTGTGTTTTTCGAGCTACGAGGCGTGCACCAGGGCTTTTTGTTGCATCCGTTGCTGCCACTGATCGACGACGACGGCCAGAACGATCACGGCGCCTTTGATTACGATCTGCCAGAACTCCGACACGCCCAGAAGCACCATGCCGTTGACCAGCACTCCGATTACAAAGGCTCCAATGATGGTGCCGCCCATCGTGCCGCGCCCGCCCATCAGCGACGTGCCGCCGAGCACGACGACAGCGATGGCGTTGAGTTCAAAGGTCTCACCGGTAGCGGGATGTGCGGCGACCAACTGCGATGCGATGATCAGCCCCACCATGGCAGCGCACAGTCCGGAGGTCATGTAGGTCAGCAGCTTTACCCGGTTCGTGCGGACACCGGACAATTCGGCGGCCTTCTCGTTGCCACCCACGGCATAGACCTGCCGGCCAAAGGGCGTTTTGCGTGCTACAAACGCAGCGACAACGGCGAACAGCACCATCACCCAGATCGGATACGGCAGTGCCAGCAAGGTGCCTGCGCCCAGCACCGGAAAGCCGGTGTTGCCCAGCGACTCATGTCCCACCAGGTTGGCGAAAGTCGCGCCGTCTGAGATCAACAGTGCAGCTCCCCGGGCGATATACAATGTGCCAAGCGTGGCGATGAACGGAGCCACCCGCAGCCGTGTGACGAGCATGCCATTCACCACGCCGACGACGACACCCACCACAAGCGTCAGCAGGATCACGATCCAGACGTTGAAGAAAAGCGATACACCGAACATCGGAAGGATCAGCCCTTCATTAATCAGCCAGCCCGCGATCATCCCGCAGAGTCCCACTATCGACCCGACCGACAGATCGATGCCGCCGCTTAGAATGACGAAGGTCATCCCGATACCCAGGATCGCGTTGATAGCGACTTGCTTGGTCAGGATGATGAGGTTGCCGGTTGTGAGAAAAGCCGGGCTCAACAATGCAAAGACGATGACCAGTGCAATCAGCGCGATGTACGCCCGCAATTGCAGGAGCATCATCTTGAAAGATGGTCCTCTCGCACCGGACTGCTGTATTGGAAGGCTAAACCGCATGTTCGTTCGGGTGAATTACGGACGGCGCCATCACGGACGCATCGGCCAGGTTTTGCTCGGTGATTGCAGCGCCCTCGAATGTGGCGGCCAGACGACCTCGAGCCATCACCAGGGCACGGTCGGCCATGGCGACGATTTCCTTGAGTTCCGAGGAGACGAAGAGGAGGCCCAGGCCCTCTTCGGCGAGCTCGTTCATGATTCTGAAGATATCCGACTTGGCCGCCACATCGATGCCGCGTGTCGGTTCGTCCATCATGAGAACTTTGGGCCGAGTGAGCAGGCTCTTGGCCACGACTACTTTCTGCTGGTTGCCACCGCTGAGCGTCGTAATCGGCTGCCGGGCGTCAGATACCTTGATCCCCAAGGCCTCGATGAGTCGCTTGACTTCGCGGTTTTCTTCGCCCGTGGAGAGCGCCAGACCCTTTACGAACTGTTTGAGAATGGCGAGGGTGATGTTCTTCGATACGGAAAGGTTCTGAACCAGCCCGAGTCGTTGCCGGTCTTCAGGAATCAGCGCCAGCCCGGCGTGGATGCGCTCATCGATTCGCAGGGTTTCGATGGCCCGGCTGCCGAGTCGGATCGTGCCGCGCGCATCGGGTTGCATACCGAAGAGGCATTCCAAAAGCTCGGTGCGCCCGGCCCCCATCAGCCCGTAGACCCCGACGATTTCTCCGGCCTGGATGGTAAATGACGCCTCTTCGACCAGGTAACCGCCGCCGTGAACACGAGGCAGCGACAGGTTTTCGACGTGAAGTATCGGATTTCCGGCCCGCCGCGTCTTCTTGTGAAACAGCGTTTCGGTGCTACGCCCGGACATCTTTTCGACGATCCAGGCGAGGGAGACATCACGGGCTGGCGCCTCAGCGATGAGGTTTCCGTCGCGCAGCACCGTGAACACATCGCCGATCTGCAAGCACTCGTCGAGTTTGTGCGAGATATAAACGATGGCGACGCCTTGCATGGTGAGTTCGCCGATGATGCGCAGGAGGATGTCGGCTTCGACACTGCTCAGCGCTGACGTAGGCTCGTCCATGATGAGGATGGATACCTCCTCGCTCAGCGCCCGCGCTATCTCGACGAGTTGTTGTTGCCCGATGCGCAGATCCTCGACAAGGGTGCGTGGCGCAATCGACTGTTCCAACCGCGCCATGAGCCGCCTGGCGATGTCGTCTTGCTCTTTATGCCGGACCGTCCCGACATCTGACACGATCTCGCGCGCCATGAAGATGTTCTCGCTGACGCTCAGGTTGGGGAACAGATTGAGTTCCTGATAGATGATGCCAATGCCGTGCGCCAGTCCCTCACGCGGTGAGGTCACTTCGATGACTTCGTCTCGCAGCACCAGCCGGCCGCTTGTCGGTTGCTCCACGCCGGCCAGGCTCTTCATCAGAGTCGACTTGCCCGCGCCGTTCTCCCCGATGAGCACGTTGACTTTGCCCGGGTAGACATTGAAATCGACGCCTTTGAGCGCCGTCGTGCCCGGATATTGTTTGACGATCTGCTCGGCACGCAGAATCGGTTCCGGCAAGGCCTCTATGTCGGCAGAGATCGTCATTCAGCGTTCCCCAGGCGGATATCCACCGGCGTAATCATGACCGCGTCGAGCAGTCCGAGTGTGAAGACTCCGGAGAAGCTGACTTCTTGCGATAGCAGCGTTTCCGGATCCAACTTCGCCAGCACCGTCTCTACAAGCCAGGTATGCATGGCACTGGAGACGTTGGCGTATTCCAACTGGTTGACGAACTGATTGAATGTGATGAACGGCAGTGCATCGCGTAGCGCTGTCCCGCGGATGACAGGACCAATCTGCAAGCTGATGTCGGGTGCGCCGTCATAGGGAGACAGGTCCAGCAGCAGCAGCCCCACTCGAGAAGTCGTATCGGCTTCCAGCACGCGTCCTGTTCCCCGAACGATGAAATTCCAGGGCTGACTCCCTTCACGATATCCATACTTTGCCGAAGCGGCCTCCTGATTCGCAGCCAGTTCAACCATCAACTCGTCCAGGGCCACGCCGTCATTAAGGATCGTCGGCAGCACGCGGGCTTCCCAGTTTTCCTGCACAAACGAATGTGCATCGAAAGTCTGCTGCGCTTCCTCGATGATGGCTTTTCCCGTCACCGGGTCCAGCGGCCGGATTTCGCACCCGGCGATGAGGAGGAACAGGGCGAGGAGGGAGAGAGCTTTTTCCATGATTAGCGACCCAGTATACGTTCAGCGACCCCGTGGTCCGTAATGAGAACGTTCACCCAGCCGCCGTTGAGTGCGCCCTTGATGGCAGTGAATTTCCGGTCGCCGCCCGCGATGGCTACGGTGCGGCGTACGCCCCGGAGCTGTTCCAGGGTCATGCCGATGACACGGTCATTGAGCGTAGAGACCAACGGTTTGCCGGCGGCGTCGAAGAAGCGGAGACAGATGTCTCCCACGGCTCCTTGCGTGTGCAGCCCGCCAAGTTCTTTTTCAGTGAATGCATTGCCACTGCTTGCCAGCACCGGCGACGGCTCGATAGCCCCGATACCCACCAGCGCCAGGCTGATCTTGTCGAAGCAGGCCATCGCCTCGATCACGTACGGGTCTTCGAGGAGAACCTGCCGGGTTTCTTTTGATCCGACCACGCCGGGGGCCGGGAGCGTGGTGATCTCGCCCTGTACGAGCCCGGCCAGACTGCGGGTCAACTGCGCGGCGTGGGCGGCGGCGGCAGGATTTCCGACGCCGCCGAGAATTTGCACCACATGGACACCGGAGATACGCTGCATCGGATGCATCGCGTTGGCCATCGCAAGTAGCGTTTCGCTCCAGGAGGAGATCCCGATATATTCGTCCGAGCACACCGTGGTCTCCAGGTAATAGGCTCCCGCCGTGCCCAGATTACGCAGCAGCCCTGCCTCATCGGGCGCCGTATCCACGACGATGACCTCTTTGAGACCGTATTTTTCCTGAAGTGCTTCTTCCAGGTGCGGATAGACGCCCATCGGTGCGTTCACTGTGATGCGAACTACGCCCTCCTCTTCGGCCCGCTTCAGAAGCCGCGATACGGTAGCTTGCGACAGATCGAGTTGTCCGGCAATCTCGGACTGCCGCAGCTTTCGTTCGTAGTACAGGCTGGCGACCTTGGTGATCAGCCGTAATTCTTCCATGCTTTTCATTGGGTCGCACCCTTCTCCTGTTTTGGGTCATAAAGGGTTCGGGCGATGGCGTGCCTCCAGCCATCATAGGCGGCTTCGCGAGCGGCCTCCGACCATCGGGGTTCAAATCGGTCGAGCGAACGGGGCAGGGCGGCGAGCTCGTCGGTCGAACCCCAGAAGCCGAGCGTCAGGCCGGCCAGATAGGCAGCGCCGAGGGCGGATATCTCGCCGGCGTTGTTGCGCAATACCGGGCGTCCGAGGAGGTCAGCCTGGAACTGCATGAGCATGTCGTTGCGGCTGCCGCCACCGTCGGCCAGGAGGATTTCCGGATTGGCGCCGGCCTCTTCGGCCATTGCGTCAAACACATCGCGGATCTGGAAGGCGATAGACTCCACGACAGCGCGGGCAAGATGGGCGGCGGTGGTGCCGCGGGTGATGCCGGTGATGAGGCCACGTGCTTTTTCCTGCCAGTGCGGCGCACCGAGCCCGAAGAAGGCAGGCACGATGTACAGTCCGTCGGCATGATCTTCCCGGGCGGCGAGGGCGGCTGCCTCCGCGGGGTTATTCTGGCCCAGCAGATCGGCGCACCACTGGACGGCAGAGCCTGTTACAGAGATGTTTCCCTCCAGGGCATATACCACGTGCTCGTCAAGGCCCCAGGCCACGGTCGTCGCGATGCCGCGTTCGGAGAAAGCAAGCGCAGGCAGAGGGCTCATCAAAGAACTGCCTGTACCGTACGTGGCTTTCACTGCCCCGGATTTAAAGCCGGATTGACCGAAGAGGGCAGCGTGCGAATCGCCTATCATGCTGGCGACAGGTACTCCGGCGGGCAAACGCCCCTGTCCCACGGTCTCGCCGAAATGGGTGTTGGACGACATTACTTCAGGCAGTATCGCCGCCGGGATGCCGAAGACAGCGAGCAGTGCACTATCCCAGTTCGCCGTACGCAGGTTGAGCAGTTGTGTGCGAGAGGCATTGCTGACGTCGCATCGGTGGGCGTTGCCTCCTGTCAGATTCCAAAGCACCCAGCTATCGACCGTCCCGGCGCATAGTTCGCCCTTCTCGGCCCGCCCGTGCCCATCCGGTGTCTGGTCCAGCAACCATCGGACCTTCGAAGCAGAGAACAGGGGGTCCAGGGGGAGGCCGGTATGTTCACGGATCATGCTTTCGAGTCCTTGCCCCCGGAGCATCTCGCAGAATGCGCTCGTGCGGCGGCACTGCCAGATGACCATCGGTCCCACCGGCTTACCTGTAGATCGCTCCCAAACCATCACCGACTCGCGCTGGTTGGTTATAGCGATACCTGCCGGAACCGGGTCACCGGCTGCGGCCAGGCATGCATCCACAGCGTCCTGCACACTCTGCCACAACAAGACCGGGTCTTGCTCGACCCATCCCGGCTGCGGGAACGTCGCATCGACAGGGCATGAAGCCTTGTGCCGGATGCTGCCGCTGGCGTCAACCAACACTACTTTGGTGTTGGTTGTACCCTGGTCGATGGCGAGGATCATGTTGGCTTTGCTATGGTGTGGACATATCGTGCCTGAGTTCCAGGGCGGCATCGCGGATGCCCTCGGGAGTGAGGCCGAAGTGTTGCAGGAGCCATTCCGTATCGCCGGTCGGGGCAAACACGCCAGGCACACCCAGGATGCGCATCGGCACAGGCGCCGTTTGCACCACCACTTCAGCGATGGCGCTTCCCAGTCCACCGAACGTAGTGTGTTCTTCGGTGGCGACAATAGCTCCGGTCTCGCGGGCAGCGGCGATAATGGCTTCCCGGTCGATGGGCCGCACGGTGGCCATGTTCAGGACGCGAGCCTCGATGCCTTGCGTCGCGAGCAGCGTCGCGGCTTCGAGTGCGCGCGCCACCATCACGCCGTTTGCGATGAGGGTTACATCGCCGCCATCACGCAGCTTGCTCGCTTTGCCGAATTCGAAGGCGTAATCGTCGTCGTAGAGCGCAGGGACGCCCATCCTGCTCAGGCGCAAGAAGATCGGCCCCTCCGTATGCGCAGCAGCACGGACCGCCTGCGTAGTTTCCACGGGATCGGCAGGTGCAACCACCGTCATATTCGCAATGGCGCGGGTCCAGGCAAAGTCTTCGATAGAATGGTGCGTTGGGCCCAGAGCCCCGTAGGCCATCCCGCTGCTTACCCCCACCAGCTTGACGTTTGCATTCGAATAGGCGATATCGGCCTTAATCTGCTCCAGGGCGCGTCCGGTCAGAAAGCACGAGGCCGAGCATACGAACGGAATTTTACCTGCATTCGCCAGCCCTGCGCCCACGCCCACCAGGTTCTGCTCAGCGATCCCCACGTTGATGAGCCGGTCGGGGAATCGATCCCGAAACGCTCCGGTCTTGCTTGATCCCACCGAGTCGTTGTTAACCACGACAATCCGCTCGTCGGCGTTACCCAGTGCGACGATGGTTTCGGAGAAGGCATTGCGGCAGTCAAAAAGCGTACTCATAAGGCGGCCTCCAATTCGGCACATGCTTGCGCCAACTCCTGCCGGGATGGCACCCGGTGATGCCATCCGGCCTGATTTTCCATAAACGAAACCCCTTTGCCTTTGCGAGTGTGCGCGATGATACAGGTGGGCTTGCCCGTCTCCAGCGGCAACCCGCCGAAGACACTCCGCAGCGCCTCGTAGTCGTGTCCATCCACCTCCATGACAGCCCAGCCGAAGGCTCGCCACTTTTCGGCGAGCGGATCGAGACGGGCCGTGTTGGCCGTCGCATCGCCCTGTTGCAGCCGGTTCCGGTCGATGATCAGTGTGAGGTTGTCGAGACCACGGTGGCCGGCGGTCATGGCGGCTTCCCAGTTACTCCCTTCTTGAAGTTCGCCGTCGCCGGTGAGCACAAAAACACGCCACGCAGCCTTATCAAGCTTGCCTCCGATAGCGGCGCCGACGGCGACGGGCAGGCCGTGTCCGAGCGGACCCGTATTCGTCTCTACACCGGGTACTTTGGTGCGGTCCGGATGACCGTTGAGGCGGGAGAGCGGCTTCATGTAGGTGTCGAGTTCTTCGACCGGGAAGAAGCCTGCGTAGGCCAGTGTGGCGTAGAGTGTGCCCGAGCAATGGCCTTTACTCATGATGAAACGATCCCGGTTCGGATCGTCCGGGTCGCTCGGATTCACCTTCAGCACACCGAAATACAGTGTGGTCAGGATGTCGGTCGCTGACAGATCGCCGCCGATGTGACCCATGCCAGCCTCGTAGATCATGCGCAAATCGCGCCGGCGAATCTCATTAGCCCGCCGGCGTAGGTGCTCGATCTGTTGTGCACGCAGTGTTGGCGTTTCAATCATGAATCATCCAAGAAGGAGGTCGAGCACAAGTCGTTGCGCGGCGAGGGCATCCTGGTTGTTCTGAGCTTCCCGGAGCGCATCGACATCTATCCGATCCACGAGGGCATCGAGCTTGCGGAGCGTGGTGATGCTCTCGCGGGCGGCCTGCACCGGGTCTTCCCGGAATGGGAACTGGTCAAGCAGGATCACCTCGTCCCAACCGATTTTGCGAAGGGTGTACATGAACTCCAGCGTTTCGATCAGATGAACAGAGCCGGCGGTCATATCATCATCCCATTCACGCCAGTTGTCGTTTACCTCCACGCTCGTCAGACGCCCGCGTCGGTGCGCCAGTTGCAGTGCCTCCGAGGGGGTTTCCCTGGCGAAGAACGAATGTCCGAGGTCCATCACAATGCCGACGTTATCAACGTCCATATCTTCGATGGCGAGCAGGGTCGTCGCAACGTTGCAGAAGAGCATGTGGGTGCGCGGTTCTTTGAACTTGCACTCAATGGCAAATTGCATGTCGGGAGCCGACTCGGCCACCTCGTGCACGGCATCGACCGAATAGTTCCAAAGGTCCTCGTAATCGGTCTGGAAGGGATAGTCGTAGCCGTCCTGTCCCGGCCAGAACTTGACGTATTTCGCTCCGAGTTCGCGGGCGTGGGGGATGGCGGCCTTGTACAGGTCGATGCAGTCACGCCGGAGGGCCGGATCCGGATTCGTCAGGCCGCCTTTTCGGTATTTGCGGCTGTAGCTGGCCGGCGTGATAGCATGGCACCGCAGTCCGTTCCGGTCAAGGGCGGTTTTGATATCGGCCACGGACACACTTTCGTCGAACGGATAGTTGATGTCGAGCGAGACGAGGTCTGCCACCTGTCCGGCGCGGTCGATGGCTTCGAGCAGATCCACAGGCGGGCCGTAGGCATCGGTAGCATACCGGTCGATGAATTGGCCGAACAGCCAGAGTCCGGCCCCGAACGTATAGGGTTGGTGTGTGCTCATATTGCGTCTGTACGCGCTAAGGGTTCACGGAGATAATTAGCCGGCGGTATCGATACAGCGCAGGCGCTCCGTCGTCATGCACAGTGAGAATGACGTGGATTTCCGTTCCGGCAGCGTCATCGGGTACCGTCACGGTTGTTTCCATAGCATTGGGGTTGGTGACAGGTACCGTTCCCGGATAGGTGCCGGCTTCCCTGTATACCCACCAGTTGAAAGTCAACATGTCTTCTTCGTCAGGGTCCGAAGACCCCGTTGCATCGAGGCGAATCGTATCGCCGGGTTTCGCATCGAGGTAGATGGGACGCTTCGTGACATCGCCGTTGACAACAAGAACCGGATTATGGTTGGCATCGGCGAAGTCGGGCGTGTTACTCCAATCCATCCGTGCGGCGAAGTCGTGCTGATAGCCTTCGCGCCAGCGCCAGACCGTGGCGTGGTTGGTCGTATAGGTGTTGCCGTCGTAGGCGATCACCGTATCGTCCGAGTTGGTCCAGATCGGGCGAGGTTCTCCTTCAGGCTGCGACACGTTGTAGCGCCCGCCCCAGCCCCCATAACCAGGACTGACGTGCCCGGCCAGTCCATTCTGAAAAAGGTTGAAGAAAGAAGGCGTATCGCCTTCCATCAGATATTCGGTGGCGGGATAGCGCGCCCCCAAAGGCCCATGGTTGGTGCGTATGTTTTCTGACAGCCAGGGGTTATCCACGATGGCAAAGTCGGGACCGGTAAAGTCGCCGTGGAAATTATCGCCGGAGATGCCTACCCATGTGGCATACTTATAGTCTTCACCGTCGTGCGGTGAACTGGGCGTGACAATGTAGAACAGGTTCGGAAACTCACGACGCATCCAGGGACCTGAGTCATCCTGGTCGGAGATGGTATAGACTCGTAGTTTGGAAACAAAGGCATCGATCTCTTCCGGAGTCCTTGTTTCGCGAACGGTCCAGAGCGCCTGTGCGAGGCAATTGGCGCCGCCCCAGGCCGTCACCCAGAGTGGCCGGTCATCGTCTTTGTCGACAGTAGCGATGATGTGTGCGGAGCCTTCGGTATCGTTCCCTTCTCCCACTCCTTCCATGCCGTAGACCGGGCGGCATGACTTCACCAGCGCCATCAAATCCGCCGCCTCCGGGTAGCCGTCGGCATGCACCAGCAGGTTGCTGCGAACTTGCTCATAGGCATCAATGTGTCCCCGAATCTTGTCGGCGCGTGTGGTATCGCGCATCCAGACGGAGGTGGTAGCCAGTAGGCCTTCGACATCCATTTCATTGCTGTAGAGCAGAAAGCGAACAAGCGACTGCGCATCGTCCGGTTCGTTTTCGATGTCGGTGAGCACGAGTACACGCGTTTTTGCATCGTCTGTCTCTGTCGTCTCCGCCGGCACGGAGGTTTTACAAGCAGTGAAGATGCTCACTGCAATCAGGACACGAAGCCCATAGCGTAGATTCATGGCGAAAACCCTTTCGTGTTATTGTACGGATGACCGGATATAAATAAATATTCAGTAAAATGTATTTATTCATTATGATAAGATCAACCCCTATGCCTGCCTTGTCAATAGTCGCGATCATTCCCATACGCTGGAGCACCGCTCGGCCGAAGATGGTGACTCGCCACCTCGGTGAGAAGGGGTTTTTTGCGGGGTCTGCGGATACTGCCAGGACAATAAAATCGTTCGAAAGAAATTTCGGGGCAGGGGTTACATCTGTGCAGGATGGGTGTCTATGGGCGGAATAGTCGGTCTTATGGTCTCTATCCATGGGCTGCTTTTGTCGCCTCATTTTGACACGGCGCACATCGGAGATGTCGCGCATCGTCTATCATGCCTGCTTCCATCGTTTTATTTTCTTTTTTCTGGCTGCTGTTACCTGCGGTTGCCGGATATGCCCAGACGACCGCTTTTGAAGAGGATTTTAGCAGGGCGGTACCGCCAGACGGTCCGGCCGGGTGGACCCTGGGGAGTGGCTGGAAGACCGGTACTACGACTCCTTCTTCCGGTTCGGGGGGGAATAACCTGGAGCATAGTGGTTCAAGCGCTTCGTCTGCCGTCACGCCCGGTTTCAGCTTGAACGGGGCCGGGTTTGCTACGCTAACATATTCGATTCGCCGAACCGGCGCCTATGATCGCGCCAACCTGCGTATAACGGCTTCCATCGATGGCGGCACCACGTTTCCGATCGTCGTACTGGGCGCGGGGACGGCTGTGCCGGCGGCAGCATCGAGTTATCGCGATGTTTCTGTATCGTTGCCGTCTTCCCTGCTCGATCAATCCAGCGTGACGCTTCGTTTCGAGGGGCTCAGGGCGAATAGCTCGGGAAATATCCGCATCGACGATATAAGCGTGACAACCTACGCCACAGGCGGTACTGTCAGCGGCACCTTGCAATTCAGCGAAAGGAACGGAAGCCTTATATCCGGATCCGGAGACCACGCCATAGATGTACCGCTATCACTTGATCTGACAGCGCTTTCTGGTGTAACGGGCATCCAGTTCGATGTGCGTTGGCTGCTTGGCCAACTGCGTCTCGGGGATATCGTGCGGGGCGATGCGGTGTCCGACAGCGTGTCCTGGACCTTGCGATACGATGCATCGGGAAGCAATCTGAGGGTTGTATTGTTGGGGCAAGGGATTGCTGCCTTGCCATCGGGACGATATGATCCTCTTCTTACTTTGCAACTCCGTGCCGATGCGGTAACCGTTTCTCAAATCGATACGCTTGTTTTGTCGAATGCGGTGGGGGCACAGGCATTATCGGATGGCGCCGATGCGGGTATTGTGGTCGGAACCGCAAAATATGCACTCACCGTGCGGCCTCCCGTGCCCGTGTTCGACGTTGATTCCAGGGATTTCGATGTGGGCGATGTCCAAGTGGGAGGGGCTGACAGCGTAGTGGTTCGGGTGAAAAACACTGCCGATCAAGCGGAGCTGCAGGTGACAAACATAACGAGCGACAATCCGCTTTTTACCGTGCGTCCGCGTTCCGGTATGGCGCCGCCGGGGAGCAGCATGGATGTGTATGTGAGGTTTTCTCCCTCAAGTATGGCTTTTGGGTATCAGCAGGCCATGATTTTTTTCGAGCATAACGGGGATAATTCCCCGGACAGCGTATCGATAACCGGAAAGGGCCGCGGCGGCCGCGGCGACGCCGAGGGTGACGGCTCCGTTGATGTCATGGACATTGTACATGCCATCGACTTCGTATTGGCGCGGCTGACGGCCACGCCTGCGCAAGAGGCCGCCGTGGACCTCTTTCCGTTTCCCACAGGGGATGATGCGCTCGACGTACGTGATCTTACTGTGCTGTCGCAAGCAGTTGTGCGGGGTCAGTGGCCCGATGGGGTATTTCTTCCGATGGACACCGTACCGGCAGGTAAAACAGGGAACGCCATAGCGCACGTGGAACGTATTGATGAGGGGGGAGGCAGATACGTCCTAAGGCTGCAATACGAGACCTCAATGCGGGGCTTCCAGTTTATTGTGCCTGCCCCGGCGCCGGGTAGTTTGGTGAATGCTTCTACCGACAACCGGGTCGTGTTAGGAAGTGGTTATGACGAAATGAGGGGCGAGATCCGTATCGTGGGATATGTCGCGGACGGGGAGGCGCTGGAGGCCGGAATTATGGATATCGTCCTGTCGGGTCCGGTGGATTCGCCGCGTTACGCTACGGTGATTGACGAGGGCCGCAACCGGATTGTGGTCCGGGAACGTCCCCCGACATTGCTTCCTCCCGCCGATTCCAATCCGGATACGGATGCACAGCCGCCGTATCCGAATCCATTCTATGTCTGTAGTGACGTACTGCGGATTCCCTCGTTATCCCCTGGTACAGAAGCAGAGATCTTCGATATGCTTGGCAGGCGTGTTTTCCGTACACGCACCGAACATGCCGGATTTGAATGGGATGGGTGCGATACGTACGGGCAGGGGATTGCGCCCGGTCTTTATATTGTCCGCCTGAAGTTCGAAGACAAGACCCGGACCTGGAGAATTATGGCGCTTCGATGAGCAAGCAACACACTTAGGGATACGCTGATTAAGCGCTCCTCGCAGCCTCTGGACTTCGTGGACTTTAACAGCGTATCCCTGGCGAAATGGCGCCCATCGTGTTTCTGCCTGCTTTCATCAGGTCGATATCACACGATCGAAGTATTGCATGATCGTGTCTGCAATGTATTGCTGTTCGTGTTCTGTGAGCAGGGGATGCATGGGAAGGGAGAGCACTTCGCGGGAAGCTTTTTCCGTTTCGTCGAGGGGGCCTGTTCGGCAACCGCCATGTGCAAAAACGGGAAGGTTATGGAGAGGTACGGGGTAGTATATCGCGTGCGGAATGCGGTGCTCTTTCAGGTGTGCGGCCAGCCGATCCCGTTTTCCGGGAAAGTCTTCGGAGATACGGAGCGTGTATTGGTGATATACATGCGTTCGGTCAGGGGCATGATGCGGGGTCGTAATAAATGGATGCTCCTTAAACAGGGTGTCGTAGACCTGTGCAGCTTGTCGACGGCGGGTTTGATACGTGTCGAGATGCCGGAGTTTGACCTTCAGAATAGCGGCCTGGATTGTGTCCAGTCGGCTGTTCACCCCCACGATTTCGTTGTAATATTTTCGTTCGGCGCCATGGTTTGATACCATGCGCGCTTTTTGGTGCAGGGCTTCATCGTTGGTCAATATGGCTCCCCCGTCCCCATAGCATCCCAGGTTTTTGGTGGGAAAAAAGGAAAGACACCCGATGTCGCCGATGCATCCGGTTTTTTGATCCCGGTATTCTGCGCCGATGGACTGTGCGTTGTCCTCGATGACGCTCAATCCATGTCTGTGTGCGATTTCCATAATGGGCGCCATATCGGCAGGCTGACCGAACAGGTGCACCGGGACGATGGCTTTCGTGCGCGGCGTGATCAACGCCTCGATGGCTTCGGGGTCGATATTGAAGGTTCGGGGATCGATGTCGGCGAAGACGGGTGTGGCGCCCAGCAAGGTCCCTGCCTCGGCCGTTGCGAAGACCGTGAATGCAGAGGTGATGATTTCATCCCCGGGTCCGATGTCGAGGGACATCATGGCGATTTGCAGGGCGTCGGTTCCGTTTGCGACGCCGAGGACATGCGATACGTCGAGGTACTCGGCCAGTTCGGATTCCAGTTCATCCACTTCCCGGCCCCGTATGAAGGCCGCATGCTCCAGGACCGACTGAATGGCCTCGTCGATCTCGGGTGCGATCATTTCGTATTGACCGCGCAGATCTGCCATCTTGACGTTCATTTCAGATTGGGCAAGCTATGCCTGGTGTGGTATTCGGAGTCAAACGTGCAGGTGACGTGTGCGCTATGCGTCTTCCCATCCCTGATTTTCCAGAAGTTGCTCTTCCGGAACGGTGCGATGCGTACGCGCGGGAACCCCTGCGTAGATGGTACGCGCTGCGGCATTTTTGGTAAGAAGGGCCCCGGCAGCGACGACAGCATCCCCTTCGATTTCCATTCCGGGCAATATTACCGATCCGGTGCCGAGGCGAGCGCCCCGGCGTATAACGGCTCCCTTGAAGTGCCGGAAACGCTCTTTCGTGCGGCCCAGGAAATTATCATTGCTTGTGAGAACGCCCGGGGCTACGAATGCACGATCTTCCACCACGGAGTACGCGGTGATATATGCGTTCGTTTCGATTTTGCAGTACCGCCCAACGGCGCATTCATTTTCGATGGCGACGCCGCGCCCGATGATGGTATGGTTTCCGATCGTTACTTCCTCGCGGATTGTAGCCAGATCGGCTATCAATACGTGCTCGTCCACTATGCATCCCGCATACAGGACGGCCCCTGTTCCGATCAGACATCCTGATCCGATGCGGCAAGGAGGCTGCTTGCGTTTTCGGGTTACTGCGCTGTTCGGCGCAGCCAGGGGTTGCTTGCCAATGACGGCGCCGTCATCGATCCGGACGCCGTTCCCTATCTGTACTCCTTCGTGGATGACGACATGGCTGCCGATCTCACACTCGTCGCCGATTTCTACATTACGGGCGATGACGGAATGATGTCCTATTCGGGTGTGTGAGCCGATACATACTCCGGATTCAACGACCACATGGTGTCCGACAGATACTTCTTCTCCGACAGAGATCGAATCGTCGATACAGGTACATTGCCCTTTCACTCCGGTGATCTTCCTTGGTGGATGGGTCATGACGTTTCCTTTCGTAATAGGATGACGAAAGCATCTTTGTTATTTCAAAGAAAAAGCCCTGTACTCGACCGGGTACAGGGCTTTCTTCTTGTCAGTGCAGGGATGTCGTACGCACGATGTCCATACAGCACCCAGGAAGTACGATGCGTTGTCAAAGAGTTTCGAGATAATGTTCGGCCGGGCTCTTGTAGCTGCCAAACCGGGCATTTTCGAACGATTCCTTGGCAGCCGTGATATTCCCGGCGTACATAAGCGCTTCACCCCTCGTGAAGTGAATTTTTGCTGCGTCTGTTCGACTGCCACGGTGAAGGCCGAGTGCCTGATCGGCAAGGGATACGGCCTGGTCGTAGTTGCCCAGCGCATTGTGGGCGACGGCAAGATAGAAGTAGGTATCCGCATCTGGATCGACGCGCTCCTGGAGTTCTTCCAGACTGGCAATGGCTTCCCGGGCATCGGAGGCCGACGGTTCGGCTCGACGGCCCAATGCGGAAGAAGCCAGAAAATTAAAGTGGTCCCGAATCCCGGTCTCCCCCTTGCGCAACGCCTGGGTATCGTTGTGCTCGTTCCCGAAAGCGATCAGGTCCTCGTAAGCCTGGATGGCTTCTTCGACCCGTTCCAGCTTTTTCAGGGCAAGCGCCTTGCCTTCGTAATTGTTTACGTAGCTCGGATACATCGCGATACCGGCGTTGAAGCGTTCAAGGGCGCCCGCGAAATTTTCCTGCTCCACGAGTCCCTTGCCTATGTTATAGTCGATGATCGCTGCGTTGCTGGCTGACTTCGTAGCGATTTCCGTATCATTTTCCTGATTTGCCAATTCAGCCGCACGTGCAAACTCGTCCCGGGCTGTGGGGTAATCATTGGCTCTGGCGGCTTCTATGGCGGCGTTGAACGCTTCCTTGTAGGCCTGGGCTTGAACCGGAGCGGCCTGGATTCCCGTCAGGAGGCAGAAAAGCAGTGCAAGCACTGCAAAGGACTTGAAGGTACTCATCGTCATTGCGTGTTTGTACGACTGTGGAATTTGGATAGGGTGGAATCAACAAAAGGGTACATACGCATATGGATAGGGTTCCCCATACGACCGAAAAATCGATTTTTCCCGTTTGCTATGACAAGATAGTCATCCTGACTATTTCCTTCCGCATCGTGGGTCAGGGAAGATATTCGTATCTTCCCATGGATACGCTGCCGCCCCTGTCATGCACCCCCGGCGGCACCTTTCTATTCATTTCATGTTCACAAAGTGTTTGTCCGGCGACACTGTTTCCCGGATGTCTGATAGAGGAGCTGCTTTATGAAGCTCATTATTCCCATGGCCGGCCGGGGTACCCGCGTGCGGCCTCATTCGCATGTTACGCCCAAGCCCCTGCTTCCCGTCAGGGGGCGTAGTATGGTGGAGAGAATAGTGGATACGTTCAATCGCGTATTGCCCGTACGTCTGAATGAAGGAGTTTTTGTACTCGGTCCGGACTTCGGAAAAAATGTGTATGAAATGCTGCGGGAAATATGCGCACGGCACGATATGCGCCCCCGATTTGCTGTGCAGGAGACTGCGGAAGGCACGGCCCATGCGGTGGATGCCGCCCGGGAGTATTTAGAAGGTCCCGGTGTCGTGGCCTTTGCGGATACCGTTTTCGACATGGATGCGGGCCTTGATTTCAAGGATGCCGATGTGGTCGCGATGGTGAAACATGTTGAGGACCCCAGTCGATTCGGGGTGGCGGTACGGGAGGGTGATCGGGTTGTGGAGCTGGTTGAGAAACCGTCCGAACCCATATCTACCGAGGCGCTTGTGGGCATCTATTATGTACGTGAACTCATGGAGCTCCGGGGAGCGATCGAAGAGATTATCGCCGACAACCTGCGTGGAAAAGGAGGGGAGTTTCAGTTGACCGACGCATTTGATCGCATGATAAAGCGCGGCGATGCCTTTACGACCGCTTCCGTAACGGAATGGCTTGATTGCGGTACCATCTCTGCGCTCATGGATACGACACGGCGTCTTCTTGAAAAGGAAGACACAGGCGCATTTCAGGGGGATGTGGAAAACAGTATCATTATTCCCCCGGTCTATATCGGGCCGAATGCACGCGTCGTGGATTCTATCATAGGTCCTTACGTTTCGATTGAGGAAGGTGCTGATATACGCCGCTGCATCATTGAGCAATCCATCGTGTTTTCCCATGCCGTGATGCGTGGTGCGGTGTTGACAGATTCACTGATCGGCAGATATGCCCATGTGCATCCGGGCGCCCGGGTACTGAATATCGGTGATCATGCGGAGATTGTTCCTATTCCTCCGGATGTGCCCTGAGTGCGTCTGAAAGGGAGGCGAGCCCTGTTTCCGTTGGCTGGCTTGAGTCGGCTGTGTTATACTTATGTGCGTGCCGTGAATGTGGCGGATGAGGCGGGAGAGGCGAGTTTCTGCAGATGTTCAGGTCCACTGAGCATGCTGCCGGTCGCAGGGGAATGGTTCGCGGCTACGGTCTCCAGGATGGACAGGACGCGTTCTTCCGCTCCCAGGACCCATTTGCGAAAATCGTCCCGCGTCGCATCGTACTGCCCGATGAATTTTGTTAGCAGGTTCATGTCGAATGTGTCACTTCGGATTCCGCATCCCATTCTTTCTATTTCGTACGCATTACACAGTTGCTCATAGTGTCCCTCGACCGGCACGGCCAGTACAGGTTTCCCAAGGAAGAGTGCTTCAGAAACCGATTCGAAGCCGGCCGTACACACCAGACCACTGCAACGGCTCATGAGGTCAAGAAATCTGGTGTCGTGCAGCCGATTGAAACGGAGTGTGTCGCCGTACTGCACGATGTCATCGACTTCCGGATTGTCCCAAAAGCATTCGAGGCGTTGCGCCGGATGTTTTTCGTGCCATTCGATCACCTGCTCCGCATAACCGCGATTCAGGAGGTAGATCAGAAAAAAATCCTCCTGGGCCCTGGTGTTCTGCAGCGCCAGTGCTTCCCCGCGCAGAAGCGGAGGGATCACCGAAAGACGAGCGTCCGGGAGGTCTTCCGCCGGATACAGGGAGAGCGCAAGCTTCCATGTGGCCCGGAAACCGGTCAGGCGGGTGAACAGCCTCATGGCCGACCGATCGACCGGCTTGCCCGGAGCGAAATCATATATCGGATGATCGAACATGTATTGATGTCCGATGGCTACAAAGGGTACGTTCGGGCGATAAAGCGCCTGGTATACGCCAGCCATCGGTTCGTAGAAAGTCAGTACCAGATCCGGCTGAGTGGTTTTAATCGCTTGATCGAGAATTTGCAGGCTGTGCTTGAAAATGGGGATGCGCCCGACGTTTTCGATGAGCGTGTCGAGTGAATTAATAGCACGTTGTTCTTTCCCGATACTGAACCCTGGCGAGCCAAAACGACGAATCGGCACATTGATTCGTTGTGCAAATACGTCAGGGATGTCTCGATTGCGAACGTTCCCGGCAAGCACGCCAACCAATTCGTGCCCGGCTCTGCACAGCATGGTTTGCAGGGCAAGCGCTTGTGTGAGATGTCCTCGCCCTTCCCCCTGCACAATAAACAGAATCTTCATTTCGACGACGGTGAAAATCGGAATGGTCCGGGAAAATAACGCAATCCCTGCGATAACCATCGCCCCCCCCTGCCGGTTTCCCCGGATATCTTCCGGAGCATGCCGATGCTCCATGGAAGGTTGTGCTTCCATGGTCATCGCAAAACCATTCTTCGTTACGTGTAATAGACGCTTTGCATGTACTTTCTGCCCGGTTTTGTTTTTCTTGTGGACTCTGTTTCCTGATTTATTTCGCTCATCATGCGCATCGTTGTAACGCGACCGCTGCCCTCCGGGGGACTGCACCTGCTGAATGGCTACGAGGTTGTCCAGCATCAATTTTCCGTCGGCGGCCCGGATGAGGATCAGTTGATCGATATTGCCCAGGGGGCCGATGCGCTGATCACGCTATTGTCGGATCCGGTGACCGACCGGGTGTTGCATGCCTGCCCCGGTATTAAGGTGATCGCGCAGTATGCGGTGGGGTACGACAATATTGACCTGGCAGCAGCACGCGCCAGGGGGGTCGTTGTAACGAATACGCCGGGCGTACTCACGGAAGCCACAGCAGATATGGCATTTGCGTTGCTTCTGGCAGCGGCACGGCATATCGTGTCGGCAGACCGGTATGTACGAGTCGGGGAGTTTTCAAGGTGGGAAGCGGATCTCATGCTGGGGGCTGATCTGAGTGGTGGTATGATGGGTATCGTGGGATTGGGCAGAATCGGGGCTGCAGTGGCGCGCCGCGCCATTGGTTTCGGAATGCGTGTATGCTACCACAATCGCTCCTCCGCTAATCCGTCTGTGGAGCAGAAACTGGGTGCTCGGCTTGTTTCCATGGATACGCTTTTGGAAACCAGCGATGTGGTTTCCTTGCATTGCAGCCTCAATGCATCCAGCCGAGGGCTCATCGGGCGCGAGGCGCTTGCACGTATGAAGCCGACAGCCATCCTGGTGAATACGGCGCGTGGCGCCGTGGTGGATGAAGAGGCGCTCGTCGATGCGCTTCGCAACCGCACGATTCGAGCGGCGGGCCTGGATGTTTTCGAGGATGAACCCTCGGTGCATCCTGGGCTATGCGATCTCGACAATGTGGTGATGGCGCCGCATCTCGGGAGCGCAACGCATGCGACGCGTTTGAGAATGGCGGAAATGTGCGCCGAAGCTGTTCAGGCTGTACTCAGCGGCGCGAGGCATATCCCGTACCGGGTCGTATAGCCGGTTCCTTGTGTGCGGGATGCGGCTATCCGAGCCATCTCAGATACACGGCGCTCAGTGTGATGGTCATAACGGCGATGCTTACGGGCAATCCGGCCCGAAAATAATCCCTGAAGCGGTATCCGCCGGCGCCCATCACCATCAAATTCGTTTGATAGCCAAGCGGGGAAAGGAAACTTGCCGAGGCCGCTATCGTCACCGCCAGCGCTACGGCACGCGGTTCCATACCGATATCGACGGCTGTCGCCAGGGCGATTGGAATCATAATGACGACCGCGGCGCTGTTCGTGATGATTTCTGTGACGATCATGGTGCCAAGGTACAGGAAAAGCAACGCTATCAGAGGATGCTGGCCCGGTAATATCGTTGCGATGGCGTGCCCCAGTTCTGTTGCCAGACCACTTGTATGGACCGCGTGTCCAATACCGAAAGCTCCTGCAATCGTCAGGATAACGCCCATATCGACAGATTGGCGTAGTTGGGTGCCGCGCAAAAAGCCGATGAGAATCATACCCAGTGCGCCTGTGAAGGCTGCCGCAGCGAGGGGGAGCACACCGACGATGTGGAGGGTGATCAGTATGGCCAGCATGGCCAGAGCCACCCCTGTTCTCTCATCTATCCGCTGCTGCTCCCGAATATCTTGCGTGACGAGGTAAAAATCTCCCTGGCTTTGGTGCCAGTGGCGGTCAAAGCCCTTTTGGGCATCGATGACAAGAAGGTCGCCCGGCTTGAGCGGGACATTGCCGAGCGCTCCACGGATCGATTCGTCCTTTCGATGGATGGCCAGCACAACCCCCTCGTATCTTTCCCTAAAGTTGACGTCCTTCAGTGTTTTGCCGGCCAGGGTCGAGTTTGTTGAAATCACTGCTTGAAACAGAGGGGGTTCCGTTTCCTGGTTATCCTGTCCGTTCTCGGTCGGATGCGCAAAAAAATCAGTTTCGCGAAGCAGGCGTTCTCTGGCGTCCGTACGCCCGATAAACGTGATAATGTCTGCTTCCCGAATGACCTCTTCCGGAGCGACGGGGCCGATCGTATCCTGATCGCGCCGGATATATACGAGATAGGCGTCGCCCAGTGACCGGAGATTCGCTTTCTGGATCGACATGCCCGCAAGGGGTGAGCCGGAAGGTACGCACAGGCGAAACCGGTAATTCAGTGTATCTGCCTTGTCCCGGTCGCCGGGGGTTGTGTCCGGCATTAGCCGATGCCCGACAAGAGACAAGTACAGAACGGTCAGGACGGCCACAGGAAGGCCTATCCAGGCAAATTCGAACAGTCCGAATTCCTGCAGACCGGCATCGCGAATAAGCCCCGAGGCAATGATATTTGTCGAGGTGCCGATAAGCGTGATCATTCCTCCTCCAATCGCAGCGAAAGAGAGAGGCATCAACAGCTTCGATACCGATATGCCGGTTTTTCGGGCCACCGCCTGCATTCGCGGTATGAGCATGGCCACCACCGGGGTGTTGTTCAGAAAGGCGGACAACACCGCAGTAGGCGCCATCACACGGAAAAGAAGCAATGTCACCGTGCCGCCGGGCTGCACCAGCCAGCGATCTATCCAGGTGAGCATCCCTGTTTGATGAATACCGGCGGCTATCACGTACAGCGAAGCAATCGTAATAACCGCTTCCCATGCAACGCCCGAAAAAGCTTCGATAGGGCTTACTACTCCAGCCAGGAGCAGTGTGCCCAACGCCAACAGAATGGTTACATCCACCCGTGCCCATTCGCGCACAAGGGCCACGATCATGACCAGAATCGTTGCAAGGGTGAACCAGGCTTGCCAGGGCATCAGTATCCTATGTTATGTCCTGCATGATGCCTTGCGTTACGAGCAGGGCAATAATCCGGTCCACGCATTCCTCTACGGACAGGACATGGGTCTGTAGCAGCAGTTCCGGATTTTCCGGGGGTTCGTACGGCGCCGAAATGCCCGTAAAATCAAGAATCTCGTTATCGAGCGCTTTCCTGTATAATCCTTTCGGATCGCGATCCTTGCATATCTCGAGGTCGCAATCCACATGCACTTCAAAGAAATGTTTTTCCGGAATGATATGCCGGGGGTACGTGCGATCTTGCCGGTAGGGTGATACAAGAGCGCAGATGGTAATGCTGCCCTGTTCGAAGAACAATCGGGCCGCCTCGCTGACTCGGCGAATGTTTTCGGCTCGATCTGCCTCGGAAAAACTCAGATCGCCGCACAAACCGTGACGTACGTGGTCGCCGTCGATCGACATGGTATGCACACCATGTTCGAAGAGGCGTTTTTCCAGTGCACGTGCGATGGTCGATTTGCCCGATCCGGAAAGTCCCGTCATCCAGATTACTGCGGCCTGGTGTCCCTGTCGCTTTTCGCGTTCCTCACGCGGAATGTACAATTCATCCCACACGACCCCCGGGGAAACAGGGCGTTCCATGGTGGCGGTGCGCCCGACCGGCGGAACGTGCTGCGCTGCGCCACGGATCATGCCGGCAGCCACTGTGTTGTTGGTGTCCGGATCTATCAGGATGAAACTTCCGGTTTCCCGGTTGACCCGATACGCATCGACAAAAATCGGGTCGGCCAGCTCAAATTCGATTCGTCCGATGTCGTTCAGACGGAAGGTGTCCGCTGTTTCGCGATGGAGTGTATCGACATTCATACGATAGATCACATTACCGACGACAGCCTGAACGTTGCGGGTGGTATGCTGAAGAATCCATCGCCGATTCGTTTGCATCGGCTGCTCGTTCATCCAGCATATGTCGGCGTCGATACTGCGAGTGATCTGGGGCTGATTGCGGCGCCGGACGATCATGTCTCCCCGTCCGATATCTATATCGTCTTCCACCGTAATCACGACCGAATCGCCTGCCCGGGCCCGTGGAACCTCGTCTTCCAGGCAGACGATGGAATGCACACGGCTTTCCCGACCGGACGGAAGCACAATGATATCCTCGCCAGGCGCAATGGACCCCGATACGACGCGCCCCGCATACCCGCGAAAATTCTGATTCGGGCGTATTACGTATTGCACCGGGAACCGGAAATCGACCACGTTACGTCCTTCGCCCACCTTTACCGTTTCAAGGTGGTGCAGAATGGTTGGTCCCCTGTACCAGTCCATCTGATCGCTTTGTTCGACGACATTGTCCCCTTCCCGTGCGGAAATGGGGATGAAAACGACATCGTCGATATCTACTCTCTGGACGAATTCCCGGTAGTCGGCGACGATTTCCCGGTATGCTTGTTCGGAGTAGCCCACGAGATCCATTTTATTGATCGCCACCAGTATGTGGGGAATCTGGAGCAACGAGGCAATGAATCCGTGCCGGCGTGATTGTTGCAATACGCCATTGCGTGCATCGATCAGGATAATAGCGAGTTCGGCGGTCGACGCCCCGGTTACCATATTGCGCGTATACTGGGTGTGCCCGGGTGTATCGGCAATGATGAACTTTCGTTGCGGGGTGGAAAAATACCGGTACGCCACGTCGATAGTGATTCCTTGTTCGCGCTCTGCGCGCAGTCCGTCCGTGAGCAAGGCCAGATTGATCGCGCCGTTGCCCTGACTGGCGCTGGCGCGTTCAATGGCTTCGTATTGATCCTGGTGGATGGCTCTGGAATCGTAGAGCAGGCGGCCGATCAGCGTCGATTTGCCGTCGTCTACACTGCCTGCTGTGGTAAATCGTAGTAAATCCATCGGAGGGAAGTGGTCGAAAGAGCCGGTATTCGAGTGGGTGAGGACAAGTTTCGATCCGTCCAGGATCGTTAGAAATAGCCTTGTCTTTTGCGATCCTCCATTGCAGCCTCCGAACGCATGTCGTCGGCGCGTGCTCCGCGTTCGGTAACGCGAGCTGAAGCAACCTCCTCAATGATTTCTTCCAATGTTGCAGCGGTGGACCGGACTCCACCCGTGCATGTCATGTCGCCCACGGTCCGGAAACGGATCGTTTCCTGCTCCCAGGTTTCGCCATCAAGCAAAGAGATATGGTTACATTTAGCGAGAAGCACACCGTCCCGGTCAACAATTTCACGTTCATGAGCGAAGTACATGGACGGAATCTCGATGTTTTCCATGAGGATGTACTCCCATATGTCCAATTCCGTCCAGTTGCTCAACGGGAAAATTCTGAAATGCTCTCCCGGACGCTTTCGTCCATTGAAAATATGCCACAGTTCCGGGCGCTGGTTCTTGGGATCCCATTGCCCAAAACCATCCCGGTGCGAGAAGAAACGTTCCTTGGCGCGGGCCTTTTCCTCGTCGCGCCGTGCACCGCCGAGCGCACCGTCCACCTTGAGTTCTTTCAGTGCGTCGAGCAGGGTAGTTATTTGCAGCATGTTGCGGCTTGCGTTCGGCCCCTCTTCTTCCTGGACACGTCCCTGGTCTATGGATTCCTGCACGGTTCGGACAATTAATTTCGCGCCGATCTCTTTTACCAGCCTGTCTCGCAGTTCAAGCGTTTCCGGGAAATTGTGACCGGTGTCCACATGCAAGAGAGGGAACGGGATAGGCGCTGGCCAGAACGCCTTCCGGGCGAGGTGCACCATGACGAGAGAATCCTTACCACCCGAGAACATCAGGCATGGCCGTTCGAATTGTGCGGCCGTTTCCCGCATGATGTATATGGCTTCCGACTCCAGCCGTTCGAGATGAATATTTCGCAAGGTATTCGGCGTTTTAAATACTTTAAAAAGGATACGCGGGGTGATAGGGAGCGTTAATACGATGATCAACGCACATTGTCCCGGATGCAGCCTGTGTGTTTTCGGGCATGGTCGATCGTGCAGCGCAAGCCTTCTTGCGATGATAAGCCATGGTCATGGCTTCCGCAAAGCGTTTGGATTCGTCGTAGACACCACGGCAGCCGGTGGGATCCATGTTGCCCCGGCAGGTTTCCGATTCGGGATTGTGGCTACCCGCCCAATGTATTATCAGGATACTCTGATCAAAACCACTTCGCTCAGCACGTTGCTTTCGCGCGTACAGGATGTCATGATTCCATCGTTGAAGTCAGCGGGAAACATTGCGGATTCGGGGCGTCGCAGGTGTGAAGTGTTCCTCTCAGCCTCTGAGCTTTGCAGACGTAATCAGAGTATCCTTTACATAGCACATAAGGAAGTGGTTTATGGAAAAGGCATGAAGGAATTTGCTGTCGGGCCCTTGGAAGCGACTTGAAAATCGAACGCCTGACGACGTATTCTGTAACCGAAGGACGCTCAACAAATCGGCATAACCCGGCGAGACAGTACCCTTGAATCCACGAAAAAAACCGTCCGGTTTTTTCGGACCATTTCTGAATCCTTTTGCAATGTCCCCGGTGATCATTCCGAATCATTATCTCCGAAGTAACGCGGACTGTGAAGTCGCTTCGGTATGAATCTGCTTAGAACCTGTTTGTCTGCTGCGATTCTTCTCTGTTTTGGAGGCTGTAGTACAGATTCCGAATCCCTTTGGCATGAAGAATCGAGTCATCGATGGCGGAATTTGTATGTCTCCGGTTCTGTGAACGCCGGGTTCGATTCTATGGAATCACGCCACACCAGAGTAGATGCGGTCAACACTATTGAGGAGAAGCATTTTCTGGCGAATCGTCACTACCTGAACGGATCCGGCGTGGCCGTAGGGGATGTGGACGGAGATGAATGGCCCGATATTTATCTGACCCGTCTAAGTGAGCCGAATGTACTTTATCGAAATCTGGGAGGGTGGCGCTTTGAAGACATTACGCCGCGTGCAGGTGTGGCGGCGCCGGATCGTTTCTCGACGGGTGCTGCGATGGCCGATGTGGATGGAGACGGGGATCTGGATGTGCTGGTTACGGCTATGGGCGGACCCAACACCGTGTTTTTCAATGACGGGCGAGGCCATTTTGTGGAATCCACCGATTCACTTGGCTTCCCTCGCCAGGGTAGTACTACGATGGCGCTGGCGGACACGGACGGGGACGGTGATCTCGATTTATACGTCGGAAACTACAAGCCCCGGACGGTGCGGGATATGTATCCACCGCATGAGCGCGCCTTTGAACGCGTGGTGAAGCGAGAGGGGGATGCGTACGTTATTGCTCCGCCTTTTGATCAGCATTACGTAGTTCGCGTGCAGCGAGATCGCGTGATGCGTTTCGAAAGCGGTGAGGTGGATAGCTACTACATCAATGACGGTGCAGGGCGCTTTATTCCTCAGTCCTTTACCGGGGGGGCATTCCTTGACGAAGATAGCCAGGGATTGCAGGAAGCGCCTCGCGATTGGGCGCTTACCGTGCGGTTTCAGGACATCAATGGAGATCGGGCGCCTGACCTGCTGGTATGCAATGATTTTGAGAGTCCGGATCATTTCTGGCTTGGCGATGGGCAAGGAGGGTTCAGTGCAGCGCCCCGCCTGACTTTTCGCAAGACGAGCCAGTCCACCATGGCCGTGGCTGTTTCTGACATGGACAGAGACGGCAATATGGATCTTTTTCAGGCAGACATGCTTAGCCGTGACCATCGGCGACGTCAGAGACAGCAGCCCGGCCTGCAGTCTCCGGAATTATCCGGTGTAGGGGACATAGACAACCGCCCCCAGGAGATGCAAAACACGCTTTTTCTCAACCGGGGGGACGGCACCTTTTCCGAGATCGCCCATATGGCCGGGATTCATGCCTCCGAATGGACCTGGGGTAGTGCTTTTCTGGATGTGGACCTGGATGGCTGGGAAGATCTGCTTCTGGCTACGGGGCATGCCTATGACGCCATGGATGCCGACACGCGCATGCGCACGACGAAGGCAAACTCCGGGAAAGCGTGGCGCGATGAAGTGTTGCTGTTTCCATCCCTTGATCTCAAAAACATCGCTTTTCGTAATCGGGGGGATGGGACCTTTGAAGAAATCGGCGACGGTTGGGGCCTGGGCCATGAAGCCGATGTCTCCCACGGGCTGGCCTTGTCCGACCTGGATCGTGACGGAGACCTTGATGTGGTCATCAGTCGCCTGAATCGGCCAGCCGCCTTGTTTCGCAACCATTCATCCACTTCCCGCGTGGCGGTAAGCCTGCGGGGATTATTTCCGAATACAAAGGGTATCGGCGCGAAAGTCCGTCTTTCGGGCGGGGGTTTGCCGGTGCAGGAAAAAGAGATCCTTGCCGGGGGGCAATACCTTTCTTCCAGCGAGGCCCTGGCTTCTTTTGCTGTTGGCGATGCGCAGGACCTGCGTCTTGAGGTGTTGTGGCGAAGTGGCGGGCGTACGCTCGTCGAAGGGGTGCAGGCCAACAGACATTATGAGATATTTGAATCTTCTGCTGTTCGGCGTACGACCAATGAACATGTTACCGAATCCGATCCATACTTTGAAAAAATCCGGATTGCGCATGAGCATCACGAGCCTTTCTTTGACGACTTTCGAGAGCAGCCTCTTCTTCCATGGAAGCTTAGCCAACAGGGACCCGCAGCGGCATGGGCTGATGTCGACGGAGATGGGGATGACGATCTGCTCACAGGGAGTGGTCGTGGAGGTCGCCTGACATTACTGCGTAACGCCGGGACGGGACGCCTGGAAGCCCCGCGGCCTGTCGGCGAACAAGCTCCGGGGGACCAAACGGGGATTGTTGTATTGGAGCGTGTCGGCGCAGAGACACTCGTAGCAGTCGGCATATCCGGCTATGAAGAGCGGCCGTATGCTCCCTCTACCGTCGATATTTATCGTGTTCGGCCGGAAGGCTCCTTTGAACGGATTCAGCGTCTTCCATTCGGTGTTTCAAGTGTAGGGCCTCTTGCGCTTGGAGACCTTGATGGAGATGGAGATATGGATATCCTTGCCGGGGGCCGGCATGTTCCCGGACGCTATCCTGAAGCAGCTTCATCGGTGGTGTACTGGAATGAAGAAGATCGCTTTGTGTACGATGAAAGCTCACTGGTCTTTGACCGTCCCGGTCTTGTGAGTGGAATAGCTATCGGCGATCTCGACGGAGATGGCGCCCAGGATGTGATACTGGCTACGGAATGGGGTCCAATAAGAGTGTTTCAGGGGATGGGCGCAGGTACGTTTGAAGAGGTCACAGTTCCTTATGGATTGGAGAACTACAAGGGATGGTGGCAAGGCGTTGCGCTGGGGGATTTCAATGGGGATGGGCGCCTGGACATTGCCGCGACGAACTGGGGATGGAATTCCCCGTATGGTCGACCGGGACGTGACGGGCACGACTTGCGACTGTACTACGGAGATTTCGATCTGGACAGCCGGATGGATATGGTGGAGGCCAGGTATGAGCAGGTTGCGGGTGGGTACGTCCCCACACGCAAGCTGGCCGCCCTTTCGGCCGGATTGCCTCTGGTGCGCCGGCGAGTGCGCACCTTTAGTCAGTATGCGGTTTCAACCCTTGACGAAGTGATCGGCCCCCGGTTAGCCCGGGGTGCATACAAAAGCGTGGCATGGCTCGCTTCCACGGTTTTTCTCAACAAGGAATCCGGTTTCGAAGCACATCCGCTTCCCGTTGAGGCACAACGGACAGCAGGATTCGGCATGGTGGTTGGCGACCTGAATTCCGATGGGAACGAGGACCTTTTTATCGGCCAGAATATGTTTGCCCTTCCGTCTGGTACGCCTCGCCTTGATGCGGGCCGAGGGCGTTGGCTGATGGGCAATGGCCACGGTAGTTTCACGAGCGCCGGAGGAGACATGTCCGGGATAAAGGTATACGGGGAACAACGGGCCGTTGCTGCGAGCGATTACGACAAGGATGGGCGGCTTGACATGGTGGTGACGCAAAACGGAGCAGAGACGAACCTTTTTCGGAATAAACGGGCGCAACCCGGCTTGCGGATTCACCTCAGCGAATCAGGCCGGCCCGCTATAGGTGCGCTTGTGCGGCTTCGTTATGGCGAGGAGGACTGGGGACCGGCCCGGATAGTGTCGGCGGGGTCGGGGTACTGGAGTCAGTCTTCGACGACGCTGGTGATGGGATATGGCGCCGGAAAGGTCCAGGATGTATGGGTACGCTGGGCGGACGGTACAGAGACCGTGCAGACAATTGATTCCGGGGCAAAAAATCTTACCATCGCACGAAATTGAGTAGAAGGCCTTTAAGTCGGCCTCTTTCGCGAAACGACTTGACGTCTTGTTTAATCCGGTTCTGTCATCTGGGACGCTCACTGTGGACGTTGCTTGTGCGGAATGCGCCTCGGCCCGCCTTGGAAGCTGCGTCTTCACCTCCAACTCCTCCCAGGGTGTAAATGGGTATTTGGAGCACTTCAAGTTCACCACCCGGTACCGCGAAATGAAGGGGAGTTCCCGGCACCAGATCACCCCAGCCACGCTTGTCGAAGTACGCTCTGCCGCTTGCGGCCAGATAACACTCTATATTTTTTTCGTGTTTGAGTTTTGCCCATAAACTGGCGTCATTCACAGGGCTCTGATCGTCGTCAGGGCTGCCGACGGTGTCTGAGCCGGAGGCGGGATTCAGTCGGCCCCGCGCCACACGCGTTTTATTGATGAGTTCAGCTACCCTGGCGGTGCTTCCTCCGGTTCGCAGTAACCCTTCGGCAATGAGCATATCCAGTTCCGTTACTTTGAATTGAACCATGGGGCCGTTGTTGCCGTTGTCCAGATATGCACGGTATCTCTTGTGTGTATGAGACGAATAGTGGTAGGTGCCTCGAGAGGAGGGGAAGGGACCCGGAATGCCCCAGTATTCGAAGTCTGTTCCGCTGTTCTGAGGGTAGGTGAGCACGGTCCCTGCAGCATAAGCCCCCGCTGTTTCACGCTGCTCGCCCGCCACGATGGTTTCCATTCCATCTTCCGGCCCCACGATGCGCCTGTCCGAAGTATAAATGTCGAACACGTTACGGTCTGTAACCGGTTGGTCAAGCCAGTTCCGGAATCCTTCCGATGTGTCTGCCGGGCCGATCGTACGATAATCGGCACGAGACCATGAATCCCCTTCTTGTCCCCATGCCTTTGTCGGGTCCCATTCGAGTTCTCCCGAATCGTTTCCTATGGGGGCCCAATCCTCCGTAATGCCCTGTTCGGCATGCTGTATTACCAATGACCAGTTGGTGCTTGCCCGTTCAGAAGGTCTGCGTCCGACCGAGGCAATGAACCGCGCCATAAAGGAATGGGCCAGCCGGGCCAGATCTTCATTGGTGACAGTAAGTCCAAATATCCAGTCGTCTTCAGCGGAAATGGTAAAGGAGTTGCTATTAGCTATGGCGATGGCCTCTTCCATTTTCTGAAGGGCGAAATCCATCACCTCCGGATAGGGCTTCAACTCCAGCACGGTCAGATCCGAATTTTCATCCACCGTAAATCCCTGATCGTAGCGCAGCGCAATGTAGCCGTGGCATAGGCCCTGGATAAACCTGGCAAACGCCTTGAGCTTGGCTGCTTCTTCGAATGCCGACTCATCCTGGTTGATGATAGACAACGCGTCCGAGGTATTCGAAATGGCCAGATAATTATTGTCCCAGGGCTCCTTCATTGCATCGGCGTAGGCGAATGTCGGGCTGTTGTCAAAAGCAACGCGGGGCTCCGAAGAGAGATGTCTCCCGGCAAAATTAGCCCACGAATAGGAATATTCGTCTGCGATTGCCGTAAGGGGCATTTGACCGTTTTGCCACACATTGGCACGCCAGAAGTCGAGAAAGGAGCTTCCGATGAGATTGACCACATCGTTGGGGTCGGCCAGCACCTGACTTTTGTCAGGGCTGTTGTCGTTCTCGACCACCAAATCCTCACATCCGGTCCATGTGAAGACGAGAAGGGAAATCCATACAGTGATCCGAATTCTGTGCAACGCGCTCATTTTGTATCAGCCGCTGGCTTAAAATTCAATGGTGACCCTTCCTGTAAGGTTGCGGTAGTTCGGATAGCGAAACTGGTCCACACGGAACAACGATGCATCTCCTCCCACCGTCGCGTTTTCGCTGGTCCGACCGGTTTCGGGATCAAATCCCGAATAGTTTGTGAAGGTGAGCAGATTGCGCCCGGTGATACCAAAGCTCACGCGATGTAACCCCAATGTGCTGCCGAACATCCGTAAAAGCCGCTCTCTGCCGAGGGAATATTCCACCGTGAATTCACGCAACTTCACATAATCGCCTTCTTCGACGAAGTGGTTATTTGTCCCGTTCGCGTGGTAGAGGGCTTGCATGTAATTCGCCGTCTTCTTGACTTCATCAGGCTTACCTGCCTGATCCTGATCCCGATGCCGATCATCCCTGTAGGCCCACTGGGCAGTAGCGTTGTATATATCGCCGCCTATCTGTGCATTCCAGAGCATATAGACGGTGACTCCGCGCCAGCGTAATGTGGTGTTTATTCCCAGATTATAGTCGGGGAGGGTATTGCCAATTCTGGAGAATGCTGTGCATTCTTCATTCTCGAACAGAATCGGCATACCCCATTCGTACGACTTGTCGCCACAGGGCGTCGTCATGTGGCTGCTGGAGGTTCCCCAAAGGCTTTGGGAAATGCCGTCCATATAGGTGTTATCCGAACCGACCCATACCACATAGCCGTGATCATTAACCTGGAACTGATCTTTTGAAACGCCCAGAGGCAGTTCATCCATATTCGTGAGGAACTTGTCGCCGTACATGGCACCCAGAATTTCACCTTCTCGAATATAGAAGGCATTCTTGGGGCCGCCCCGGAACGCTGGAGGGGCAAACTCGGTGATTTTCTGACGCGTGCGGTCAAAAACGACTCCTATGTCCAGGCTACCGGAAGCATTTCGGAACAACGATGTACGGATAGATGCCTCTATCGTATTGGATTCGAGGGTTCCGGCATTTTGCCATTGCCCTTGATAGCCTGCCGAGGCAGACAATGGAACGAGCAGCAACTGATCTTCCACCCTGGAATCCGCATATATCAATTCGACAAATGCCTTATTCCAAACAGAAAATTCCAGCCCCAGTTCGGTTTCTTTCTGCAATTCAGGTTTCAGCAGTTCATTACCAAGGGTCGATTTACTTAGTTGGCCATTGGAGAGAAAAAATGTTTCGTATTGGCATTCAAAGCATGGACGTGCGCCTGCGGTGCCGTACGAACCTCGCAGCTTGAATTCAGGAAGCGCCCCCCTGGCAGGCCACCAGGTTTCTTCCGATAGGCGGTATGCGCCGCTGATGCGAAAATAGGTTTGCCACCTCTCCTCCGCGCCGAACAGTGAACTGCCATCGCGGCGCACTAAGGCGTCAATGATGTAGCGGTCGGCATAGTCTGTGCCTATCAGCCCATAAAAGCCCTCGGAACGGATCGTTGAACTGCTGGAACTGATGGTTTTATCATCGGTGTTCACATTGGAAAGATCTGCAAGTCCTGCCGTCGCCAGTCCTCTACCACTGATGAATTCCGCCTCATTGCTGAAATCCTCCTTTGCCCAGCGAAACTGTGTGCGTGCAACCAGGCGATCGAATTGCTTGCGAAAGGAAGCCGTTACGTTGGCATTCAGGGCGGAGGACAGGGCATTACTGCGATCGATTTCGCCCTCTTCCTTACTGTTGTCGCCAATCTGCTGATATCCCTTGTCATAAAACTCCAGACCGTCGCGGTCCGAGCGGTCGAAACTCAGATTGGCTTCAAGATCAAACCAGTCTATGGGTTTCCAGCTTTGCCGGAGATTGCCGTATATCCGCGAGCGTTTTTGGACTTCGTCGACGTTCTCGATAATGTAGAGCGGGTTGTCTTCAATAGATAAAGGATCGGCGCGTACCTTAAGTTCACCATTTTCGTCACGCTCCGCAAGACTCACTGCGGGGCTGGTAAACATAATGCCGAAAAACGGATTTATGTCCACATTATTTGGAGCATCCCGCGTAGAGGTTGCATAAAAACTTGAGAGTGAAATAGACAATGTACGTTTCAGGTGATGATCCATATTAAGGCGAAGACTTTTTCGATTGTATCCTTTCTGGCCGACAATGATACCCTCTTCTGTCAGATTCGCAAATGAAAAAAGAAAGTTGGTAGCCCTCGTATTGCGGCTTATTGCGATGGAATTGGTCCACGTATTACCCGGTTTGAAAAATTCGTCGAACGCGTTGTACGTTTCACCCGGATACGGATTGTCAAAAAAGGATACCGCTGTACTTCCGTCAATGACGGTCGCAGATCCATAAGGGATGTCGTTCCCATGGGCATCGACAAAAGAGGTTCCGGCAGCATTTGTCCGATAGTTGTGCGAATTATTGGGAATAAAATTATTTGTCATGAAGTTAGTGCCGACCTCATTGCGGATCGTTACGCGTGTCTGGTTTATAGGGATATGATCGCCCCGCTTGGTCGAAATTTGAAGGACCCCGTTTTGCGCGCGGGATCCGTAGAGTGACGATGCGGAAGCCCCCTTGACAATCTCTATGTTTTCGATGTCCAGTGCATCGATGTCGACCTGGTCGGCTCCGAGAATGACGCCATCGACGATATAGAGTGGCTGCGAACTTCCCGAAATGCTGGTAGACCCGCGCAGTCGCACGGAAATGCCGTCCCCCGGTTGCCCGCTCTGAGCCATTACGCTGGCTCCAGCCACTTTCCCGTGCAGGCCGTGAAGCGGACTGCGTGCCGGCGCGAGTTCCACCAGATCTCTATCGACCTGATCTACCGTGAAGGCCAGCTTCTTTTTTGGCGTTGCTTCAGCAACTCCTGTTACGACGACCTCATCCAGATTGAAAAAATCCTCGATAAGCACAAAGTGCTCCGTCATTTCCAGGAGCGAGATGGTGACGGCCCGGGTCTGCGGTGAATAGCCGAGATATTGGACCCTGAGATCGACGGACTCCCCTACATAATCGGAAGGCACTCCAAAAGAATAGCGGCCTTCGATGTCTGTCGAAGCGCCAAGCAGCCAATCGGGAATGGATACGTTTGCACCGATAAGCGCCTGGTTATCGGTGTCTGTTACCAAGCCGGATATAGTCACATTCTGCGCTGTCGCCGTGATTGGCAGCGAAAGGAGTAGTATCAGGCATGAAATTTGCGACTTTCTTATCATGTTATTTCCCGCTCAATGAGCGCTGAGTATACACACCCGCGAAGAACTTTGCCAGGTTTTCCGCCTTGTTATTGTCGCGGCTTGTCCGGCTCATGACAATCCCATCATGAAAAAATTCTTTCCGGTTCGAGGGCGCTTCATTCGCTTCATGGTGGTGGCCGGGGGACTTCTTTTGCTGATACCCCTCACGTGGATGTTCCGGGAGGTGCACAGCGCCCGAATCGAGAAGGCTCCCCAGGTGTACCGGGGAGAGGTGGTCTCGGTAGCGCTGGATCGCATTAACCGTGACTTCGGGGTTATGCAGCGTGACCTCTTCGAGCGCACCGGACGCATTGCCTCCGCCCCGGAAGTCATGGAGGCTCTTGATGCGCAGGGAGCCCTTGCACAGCCTGATTCGGCAACGCTCGTGCGCTACTTTTCCGCCATGGCGGTGCCCTACGGAACGTCGGTTGAGTTGTACACCCCGGAGATGAAACTGGTAGCCTGGAATGGATTCAGTATGCCTATGGATGCAGCTCCGGCTTTAGCGGAATTCCCTGCCGGGTTGCACACGGGCATTGCACAAGACGGGGCATTTCGTCAGGCAATTGTTGCATGGCGTCCGATAGAACGCGATACCCGTATCCTGGGCGTGGTCAGGGCAATGCGCCTTGTGGGGTATGCGCCCCCGGTTCACAACGAATATATCAAGGATGTGAGCCTCGTTCCTAAATGGCGAAGGCTGGCAAAGCTACCTGTGGAATTGACATTCGATGTGTCCATTGAAGAGGCTGCAGCTTTCTCGCGTTTGCTGCAGGGTGTAGATGGCACGGTGCTGGGCCTTGTTACCGTAGATGCTCCTTCCGTCAGGCAAATGACGGCCCTGGCTGCCGTGCTGCCCGATCATCTCATGGCGCTTTGGACCGCGCTGTTTCTTTTCTGGACGATGGGCGGAATGTGGTGCCTGTATCGCCGGGAGGTTCGGCGTTTGCAGGCGAAGCCGAGCCGTAACCGGTGGTGGGCTGTGGTCGGAGGCTTCGCGATGTGTGCTGTATACTGGTGGTTGCTTCGCTTCATCCTGTTGGAGATGAACGTTCCGTCCCGGTGGCAACAAGGCAAGACGCCTCTTGCCCCGCTTTTTGACCCGACACATCTTTCGTCCGGATTATTCGGAGGGGTGCTTGGCTCCACCGGCGAATTGTTGATCACCATTCTGTTTCTGGTTGCCTTTTCCGGGGCTTTCCTGGAATGGGTCGGCGCACTCCGGAAAGTACGAGACCGGCTGTTCCGTCCACGTCGCATTTCGCGGATGGTTCTTGCCGGGGTGGTGGCGGCATGCACAGGTATCCTTGCGGGTCTGCTGTTTTTACCGGCGCTTGTAGCGCGACATGTGGCCTTGCATAGCACATTCGACTTTTTTGCCAAGGGGGGGCTTATTCCCGATCTGCATCTGCTGGTCGTTTTTTGCAGTCTTGTGCTGATGCAGATCGGTGTGATTCTGCTTGCCGCGGGTGTGACATGGGTAGCGGTTACGGAAGCACTTCATCGGTTGGCGCCCCGGAGCTCTCCCTGGACCTTCGGGGTCCTTGCGGGATTCTCTGTGGCCGTACCTGTCGTCGCAGTGTATATGCTTACTCCGATCGGGACCGTGCTTCCTCTTGCCGTATTGGGCTATATGCTTGCAGCTGTTTTCGGGCTGGTGTGTCTTGGCATGTTGCGGTCGGCTCAGCTGATGAACCTCATCACGCTTCGGAATCTTTTCCCGCTGGTTTTTCTTGTGACCTTTCTGCTGTACCCCATGTTTTATCTGGGTCTGGATGCCAGCCGGCATGTGCGCATGATTGCGGCTGCGGAGGCATTCGCTCAAGGGGAGGGGCCACGCGTCTCGTTTGCAGAGGGCGGCACGCCGATTTCCGGCGTATTATTGCCTTCCGGTTCGAACGATGCCTTGTTCGATACGTTTTCCGGGGCGGAGTTTCGCGACGGTTTTCTGTTTCGGAGTACCGGGCGTGATTTCGAACGATACCGGCTTCCGGAAGACGTGACGCAAGCGCTCTTGCATGAACCGACTGTCTGGAGGAACGAGCGATTGGAAGGAGGCGCCTGGCAGAGCTACTATATGCGTGGAGAACCTGCGCCGGCGATGGATTCATTTCCGGGTGCGATGCAGGTGTTTGCGGTGCGTGCTCCTCACGTTACCCTGTTCGATCACTTGTATTACCTGTTGCGCCTGACCATGGGCGGTCTTGTGATCGCGTTGTTATGTTACCTGGTCGGCATCCGGGTTCGTCACCGGAGGGGGCTATTGCCAGCTCCCCATATTCGCTTCCGGGACAAGGTGCTGAACGCGCTTATCGGAATTGGCATTATCCTGGTAGGTCTTGTCGGTGTGGTGGGAGAGCAAGCAGTCACGGTCGAAAGCAGGCAATCCGTACAGCGGTGGCTCCACCGGCACCTTGATCGCGTCGAACAGGTACTGGCGGCAGAGGCGCGCCACGGCGAACGTCCATCCAGCGTGCTTGACCGCATGCCTATCGATTCGTTGGCAGCCCGCGTAGGCATTGACTTGAATATATATGAAGGGCATACGATCTCCCGCCTCAGCCGCCCGCAACTGATTCGTGACCGGCTCGTAGATCGGCGGTTGCCGATCGAGGCGTACAAGGCATTGTACACCGATGCGGACCGGGTTACGTTCACCGACGAGCGCGTAGGAAGTTTTACGTATATGGCGGGATTCAGGGCGTTTGTCGGAGAAGAGGGAAGTCCGCGTTATGTCGTTTCCACCCCCATTCTTCCCGAGCAGGAAATCATTGAGGAGGAACGTGCGGATACCGTCGCTTACCTTTTCGGTTCGTTGTTGCTTCTCGTGCTGCTTGTGGTGCTGACGGGGTTGTTGCTTGCGAACGCCATATCGAAGCCGATCGCCCGGCTTCGATCCGGTCTGAAGGCGGTTGCTGTGGGACGTTTCGGCAATACACTTCCGGTTGATTCGCGCGATGAGATCGGGGAACTTGTCGAAACATTCAATGAAATGCAGCAACAGCTTTCCGAAAGTCAGATCAAGCTGGCCCGGCAGGAACGTCAGCTTGCGTGGCGGGAAATGGCGCGACAGGTGGCTCACGAAATCAGGAATCCGCTTACTCCCATGAAACTGTCCGTGCAGCATCTGCGTCAGGCTTTCACGGACCGGGGGAACGAGCCGGACGCCCGGAATAGATTTGGTCAGGTTTTCGACCGCATTACGGGTACGCTGATCGAGCAGATTGATTCGTTGGCGCGTATAGCGAGCGAGTTTCATGCGTTTGCCCGGATGCCCTCCCGTGAGATGCAGCGTATAGATATGAATGACGTGATCCGGGAAGCCGTTTCATTGATGCAGGAAGAAAGTGAGATCGGTATCCGATCCGCTTTATCCGAAGCTCCGCTTTTTATCGAAGCCGACCGGGCGGAATTGCGCCGTACCTACATCAACCTGATCAAAAACGCCCTCCAGGCTATTTCAGCGCCGGAAATGGGCAGGGTCGAGGTGCGCACCGAACTGGAAGAGGTGGCTGGAAAGGTATGGGGATGCAGCTATGTGGTCGATAATGGATCGGGGATTGAAGAAGCGGTGGGCCAGAAAATTTTTGAACCGCACTTCTCGACGAAAACAAGCGGCACCGGACTTGGATTGGCTATCGTGAAGAAGAGCGTGGAAGAGATGCGGGGAACCATCGGATTCACGACGGAGGTCGGCAAGGGAACTGTTTTTCAGGTGCGTTTTCCTTTGATCGACGACAGCGTCACCGCTTCCTGAACCTTTCCTGCACGCCTTGCGTTCGAGGGATCGGGAATATCCGTTGTTGCGCTGATCCCATATCTGCGATTTTGAATTGCGCGTAATTGTCGTAGGAGCCGGTGAAGTAGGCTACGATGTGGCCCGTATGCTGTCACGCGAGGAGCATGACGTGGTGGTCATCGACCAGGATGCCGACGCCATCCGGCAGGTTCATGAAAAACTCGACGTGATGGCCATTGTCGGCAATGGCACATCCTCCGAGGTGCTTGATGAGGCGGGTATAACCAGGGCGGATATGCTGATCGCGGTAACGCCCGTGGACGAAGTGAATATCATTGCCTGTATGCTGGCGGACCGGCTCGGTGTATCCACGACGATTGCCCGTGTCCGGTCCGATGAAATCACTCGCGCCCAATCTGTGCTCAAGACGAGCGATTTCGGGATTGATCTTGTCATTCACCCGGAAGAAAGCGCCGCCAATGAAGTGGTGTGGCTGGTGCGCCGCGCCAGCGCCACCGACATTCTCGATTTCGCCGATGGCCGGTTACAGTTGATGGGCCTCCGGATTGATGCTGATGCCCCCGTTGCGGGAAAAAAACTCCAGGATATAGCGGCGGCCCATAGCCATGTGCAGTTTCGCGTAATGGGCATTAGTCGGGGCGCTCGTACGATTATTCCAGGGGGCAGCGATACGCTCCGGCAAGGTGATCAGGTTTTCGTGCTTGCCTTGCCGAAATACATGGGATATATATCTGCTATGATGGGCAAGGCGGAGACCCGGGCAAATCACATCATGATTCTTGGCGGAACCGCAGTGGGTGTGGGGGTCGCTTCCCAGTTCGGATGCGAAAAGAACAAGACCGTGAAACTTGTGGAGCCAAACAAGGAGCGGGCGGCGAAACTGGCGGAGATATTGAAGAATGTGCTCGTCATCCATGGCGCCGCCACCGATATAGATTTACTGGTTCAGGAGGGGCTGGGTGAGATGGATGCCTTCGTAGCGGTGACGGACGACGAGGAATCGAATCTGGTCACCTGTCTCATGGCAAAGCATCTCGGCGTCAGGAAGACCGTAGCGTTACTTTCCAAGAATACGTACATCCCGATCAGTCAGAGTATCGGCCTGGATGCAGCCGTCAGTAAAAAACTGGCTGTATCCCGAGAGATTCACCGGTATCTGCGTGGAACGCATGTACGGAGCGTGGCCACCATACATGGTCTGGATGCCCAGATCGTCGAAATCGAGGCTAAACCCCGGTCGTGGATATCCCAAAAGCCTCTCAGGGAATTGCAACTGCTGTCCGGCGCACTCATTGGCGCCGTGTTACATGAAGGCGAAGTATTCATTGCCACTGGAGATACGCACATAACCGCCGGGGATCAGGCTATCGTGTTCGCCATGCCTTCTCGCATGGACGACGTCGAGCGCAAGTTTGCCGCTAAGTAGCGGTTTTGCGACCCTGTGACATCCCTTTCCGGAAGCACGCTATGCTTCTTCATATAAAGCCTGTTTTCGCCACCCTTGGCGTGTTGCTCATGTTTCTGGGGGCGGCTTTGCTGTTGCCCATGGCCGTTGGGGTATGCTATGGCGAGGCGGCGTGGTGGACGTTCGGTGTTACGGCAGCGTTTTCCTTCCTGGCCGGATTTGCGATGTGGCGCGGCCTGAAGAATTTCTCCGGGCATCTCGGCATACGGGAGGGGTTTGCCGTCGTGGGCCTTTCCTGGTTTGTACTGTCGCTGGTCGGCTCGGTCCCATTTGTGCTGGGCGGTGTGCTGGATTCCTACGCCGACGCCTTTTTTGAAACGATGAGCGGGTTTACCACGACCGGCGCTACGATCCTGGGTGGAGGCGGGAATCCGGCGATATCGGAGATTCCCCATGCCTTTTTGTTCTGGCGCAGTCTTGCCCAATGGTTGGGGGGTATGGGTATTATCGTGCTCACCCTTGCGATTCTGCCGATTCTGGGCATCGGCGGCATGCAGCTTTTCAAAGCGGAAGTCCCAGGGCCGTCTGCTGACAAAATTACCCCCCGCGTGCGCGAAACGGCCCGGCGCTTGTGGCTCATTTATGTCGGCTTTACAGTGGCTCAGGTCCTGCTCCTGCTGCCGGCCATGTCGCTTTTCGACAGCATCAATCATGCCTTCACCACGATGGCCACCGGTGGGTTTTCCACCCAGGACGGTTCCATCGGGGAGTATGGCTCTGCCTATGTGGAATGGGTCATTACCGTATTCATGTTTATCGGAGGCGTGAATTTTGTTTTGCATTACCACATGCTGAAAGGGCGCCCCAATCTGCTTTTCAGGGACGCCGAGTTTCGGGTGTATGCGGCTATTGCTCTTGCGGCGATGCTGCTGGTCGCCATCGGTATCTGGGACACGGCGGTGGACGTCATGCCATGGGTCGGACGCGAAGCGGGCGCCTTCGAGGGGTATGCGACGCTGTCGGATGCGTTACGTCGAGCAGCCTTTCAGGCGGTTGCCATCATGACAACCACCGGGTACACCATTGCAGACTATCAGCTATGGCCCCCGCTCGGCGTAGGCATCATATTTCTATTGTTTTTTTGTGGCGGCATGGCTGGCTCGACATCCGGCGGGGTCAAAATTATCCGGCACATGCTGATGTTCAAAAATTCCTTCCGTGAGATCAGGCAGTTATTGCATCCTGCGGCAGTCATTCATGTGCGGTTGGGCGGGGATGTCGTTCCCAAAGACATTTTGAGCAACGTACTTTCGTTCATAGTGCTCTATGTGGGGGGTATCGGGTTGGGTACGATGATCATGTTTGTGCTGGGCCTTGATCTCCTCAGTGCCTTCAGCGCCGCCATTGCAAGTGTCGGCAATATCGGCCCGGCCTTCGGTTCGTTCGGCCCTACCGGCAATTATGCAGACATTCCTGTATTTGGGAAGTGGGTGCTCTCTTTTCTGATGATGGCCGGCCGACTCGAGTTGTTCACCGTGCTCATCATACTGGCGCCGGCGTTCTGGAAGCGGTGACACGCTGATCCATGCCCTGCAGGGAGACTCGAACACCCGCACTATTTACCCCGAAAAGTCGCGGTAGCCGAA
Source organism: Rhodothermales bacterium (assembly GCA_965117025.1). Classification (GTDB taxonomy): domain Bacteria; phylum Bacteroidota; class Rhodothermia; order Rhodothermales; family VXPQ01; genus VXPQ01. The sequence continues at coordinate 1,213,493 of OZ220746.1, read as the reverse complement.
GTAGTGCAATACGTACTTCATCTTGGCGGCTTTGAGTGCGCCAAACCCCGGCAGAGCGCGTACCCGCTTCTCGATCACGGCGAATGGAGCCCCGTCACTCCAGATACGCGAGGCATCTCCTTCGTAGGTATCCGTTACAAAGCGGGCTACCTGTTGCGTGTATTCGGCCATCTTGTTGGTAAAGCGATGTACAGCCGGCGTTTCTGCGAACAGGGATTGCAGTTTCTCGGGGTTCATGTCCGCAATCAGCAAAAGGTCCAGATGACCAAGGCGGTCGTGCAGGCGGATCGGTCCTGTGAAAGCATATTCCGCCCGAACTCGCTGATCGTAAAGCAAACCGAGCAGTGCTCCGGCCGGATTATTGCGCAGGAAAGCGTCCGCATCGGGTTCACCGGTCAGTGTGCCTTCGTCTCTGAAGCGGTCCATCATGCGGCTTAGCCCTCCTCCGAGGTGGCTGTAGTCAAGGTGGACGACACGAAGGGTTTCGTTGGTTTCTGTCATGGACTCAGCGCAGGTGTTTTGCGGCTTCTTTTGCAAAATACGTCAGGATAATGTCGGCTCCGGCCCGACGGATAGCCGTCAGGGATTCCATCATGGCTTCCTGCCGGTCAACCCATCCGTTTCGCCCCGCTGCGGAAAGCATGGCGTATTCCCCGCTCACATGGTATGCGGCTACGGGAACGGTCGAATATTGTCGCAACCGGTAAATCACGTCCAGGTAGGGGAGGGCAGGTTTAACCATCACCATATCAGCTCCCTCTGCAAGGTCCAATTCGAGTTCGCGAAGCGCTTCCTCTGCATTGGCGGGGTCCATCTGGTACGTTTTTTTGTCTACGGGGATGTCTTTGCCGGTCCTTGGCGCAGAATCAAGGGCATCCCGGAAGGGCCCGTAGAAGGCGGATGCATATTTGGCCGTGTAGGAAAGAATGGCGACCTCTGTATGTCCGTGGGTATCCAGCGCGTTGCGTATCGTTTTCACGCGTCCGTCCATCATATCCGACGGGGCGACGATATCGGCCCCTGCATCGGCCTGCACGACGGCCATGCCGGCCAGCAGTTCCAGGGTTTCATCGTTTTGTACGCGTCCTTTTTTCACTATTCCGTCGTGGCCGTCCGAAGAGTACGGGTCCAGGGCCACATCCGTGATGATCAACATAGTCTCCGCTGCCTCTTTGGCCGCTCGAATGGCCCGCGGGATAAGGCCCTCCGGATCCAGCGATGCACTTCCTTGCGAATCTTTCAGTTCGTCCTCGATCTTTGGAAATAGCGCAATGCCCGGAATGTCGAGTTCGGCCAGTTCACGCACCTCCTTTGCCATTTCATCGAGACTCAACCGGTATTGACCAGGCATAGAGGCGATTTCCTCGCGAATTTCCTCGCCTTCGACCACGAACAACGGCGCAATGAGGTGATCTGTCGCAAGATGTGTCTCCCGGACCAGTCGACGTATGCCGGAATTCGTTCTTAGCCTTCGCGGGCGGATACGCATTGAAACAGGGTGTAAAGCGGCGCATTGCGGTGCGCTATGAAACATAACCGGTTATTTTGCGGCGCCACCGCGTACCTTCCGGAGTATCCATAATTTCGACATTCATCTCGTCGAGTTGGTCCCGGATGGCATCGGCTCGTTGGAAATCACGCAGTGCACGGGCCTCGGCGCGTTGATGCAGCAGCTCTTCCACCTGCCGGGAAAACAGGGTTTCTGCAGCGTCGGATTCGGAGGTTTGCCTTGCTTCATGGAGGGTCTCCTGACGCACAATACCCAGCAGGCTGTTGATTTTATCCAGCCAGGTTTTTGCGGATTGCGCCGCGCCGCCACTGAGTTCCTGTCCGGACCTGAGGATCAATTTTGCTCCCTCGATGGCGGCGGCGATGGCTTCCGGCGTATTCAGATCGTCCAGCATGGCATCGAGTGCACGTTCGTACAACTCCTCAAGCGGTTCCGTCAGGTGGTTCTTTCCGGATGCTCCGCGAGCGATTCCGTGCTCTGCGAGGTCCATGGCCTCTTCGAACCGCTGGATATGCCTTGCACACACATGGAGTTGATCGAAGGTGAAATTGAGAGGCTTCCGATATTGCCCCGAGATCAGCGCCAGGCGAAGTGCGAGAGGGTGTATACCGTGCCCTCCTTCCGATTCCGGGCCGACGAGGTCGCGGACGGTGAAAAAATTCCCTGCGCTTTTAGCCATCTTTTCGCCTTCCACCTGCAAGAAGCGCGTATGCAGCCAGTACCGGGCAAACGGTTTGCCGGTGAGGCACTCAGCCTGCGCGATTTCGCATTCGTGATGGGGAAATTTGTTGTCTTCGCCTCCTGTGTGAAGATCGAAAGACGCTCCGAGATAGGCCTGCGCCATGGTTGAACATTCGATATGCCATCCCGGAAATCCCCATCCCCACGGGCTGTGCCATACCATGAGGTGGCCGGGGTCCTTTTTCCATAGCGCAAAATCGCGCGCGTCTCTTTTTTCCGGGTCCTGCACCACATCGCGGACGCCCTCATCCAATGAGTTCGACAATACATTGCCGGACAATTTGCCGTATTCCGGAAAAGAAGTCACCGAGAAATAGACGCCCTGCTCCGTTTCGTAGGCATGTCCTTTGTCCAATAGCCGGGCTACATCGCGGATTTGCTGCGCTACGTGATCTGTAGCTCGCGGGCGCACATCGGGTTCGCGGAGATTGAGTGCCTGCCAGTCGGACAGTAGCGTGTTTGTATAATAGCGCGCCAGATCCCAGATATTCGCAAAACGTTCGCCTTCCTTTGATCGAAGCGCTTTCGTCATGCGGTCTTCCCCTTCCGCATCCGCGATGTCGTCTTCGGTCAGGTGCCCCACATCTGTGATGTTGGTAACATAGGTCGTTTTCCATCCGATGGCTTGTGCGGTTCGCAGCACGAGATCGGCGGTCAGAAACGAGCGAAAATTTCCGATATGCGCATAGGAATAGACTGTGGGGCCGCACGCATAGAATCGTAGATGATCTGGCTGGGCCGGTTCGATGGCCTCCGTGCTTCGCGTCAGCGAATTATACATGCGGAAGATTTTTTCCGGCATTGGGGCGTGCTATGCGGTTACGATTCGGATTCTTTACAAACCAATATGTAACGGCAGGATGCTGCGGAAGTGCCTGCATGGTAACCGGGCATCTTCCGGCGAAGGCCCTGCTTCTATGCGGGTTGCTTTCGGCCTGTGCTTATTGCCGGATCATTTCCCAGACGAGATGATGGATTTCGGGCAGGATCAATTGCTCGATTGCCAGACGCACGGCATGCAATGAACCCGGAAGGGAAAAGACAAGCACATTGCTCCACATTCCCGCAACAGCGCGCGAAAGCATGGCGCCTGATCCGATTTCCTCATAGGAAAGCATCCGGAAAATTTCGCCGAATCCCGGCAGCGTTCGCTCGAACTTCCGAGTCACGACCTCAATGGTTGTGTCCCGCCGGCTAATGCCTGTGCCGCCGGTGGTCACGATTACTTCGCAACGGGTGACCAGTTCATCCAGGGCCGACTCGATGCGTTCCGGCGTGTCGGGCACGATACGGGTCTCTATGATTTCGACACCGGCTTCCGCAAGGGTTTCCATTATATATCGACCACTGGTATCCGTCGCTTCCGTCCGCGTATCGCTGACAGTGATCACCCCGGCGCGCACGGGGGTGTTTTGAGCGGCCTGCTTGTGCTCGTCGTAACTCACGGATGCTTCGCCACTTCTTTTTCGTTATACCAGCGCGGTGGATCGTATCCCCCCCGGCCCCATGGAGCGCATCGAAGGAGGCGGTGAATAACCAGCACCGTTCCTTTCAATGCACCGTATTTCTCGAGAGCCTCCACGGCGTATTCCGAACATGAGGGCGTGTAGCGGCAACTGGACGGTATATGCGGAGACAGCACGTACTGGTAGAAGCGCACCAGTCCCTTGAGGAAAATGCGCGGAATATGTGCCACGTATGTGATCGTGCGGTTCATGAACGGAAGGTCGCGGTCGGAAAAACGCATAGAGAACCGTTCGGCAGGGATTTCGTGTAATTCGGCAAGGACAATCCCGGTTCCTGCGTACCCGTACTATACCATCCGTTTGCGGGCGGGGCGTTAGAAGCAGCCCTCATGCGGCAGCAAAACCGAATGTGGAATCATGGACAGGAATGAATTGCTCGAACAAGTAAAATTCGGTACCGATGGACTGGTTGCAGCACTGGCGCAAGACCATGAAACGGGTGAGATACTGATGCTTGCCTGGATGAACCGGGACACTCTCCAGCGCACACTCGAAGAGAACGTCATGACGTATTGGAGCCGTTCTCGTCAGGAAGTCTGGGTGAAGGGTCAAAGCAGCGGTCATATTCAGGAGGTCATGGAAATCCGGATCGACTGCGACGGCGATGCGCTTCTCTTTAAAGTGAGACAGCATGGAGGAGCTGCCTGTCACGCCGGGTACAAATCGTGTTTTCATCGCCGGTACGAACATGCACGTCTTATTACGGACAGCGAGCGCGTGTTTGATCCGGATGAAGTGTACGGATAGACCTGATGGAGAGGCGTCCGACGCGTTCCCTGTCTTCCGCCTGCGTTTCAGCACAAGGAGCCGAAGGCGTTCGTTCTCTCTGCACAGCAGATTATATTCCCGTTACGTGTTTTGATGGTGGGGCGTCCATCGTTAGTTTGTGGCTATGAGGCGACGTACCAAAATTGTTTGTACCCTGGGACCGTCTTCGTCCGACACCGGCACGATCCGGGAGTTGATTCGGGCGGGTATGGATATTGCCCGACTCAATTTTTCTCACGGCAGTCACGATGATCATGCGCGGCTTATCGGGTATGTGCGCGAGGCTGCTGACGAACAGGGGAAGGTGGTGCCCATCCTGCAGGATCTGCAGGGCCCCAAGATCCGGCTTGGGCCGGTCAGGAACGGTTCCATTCCCATCGGCAAGGGGCAGCGGTTAACGCTGACCGCCGAACCCGTCGAATACGGCACGGCCGAGCGGGTGCAGATCACGTACGACCTGCTGGCACAGGATGTCAGCGTGGGTGGTCGCATCCTGATCGACGATGGCTTGCTCGAATTGCAAGTAGTTGACATTATCGACTCCGATGTCGTCACCGAGGTGATTGTCGGCGGGCCCTTGTCTTCCCGCAAGGGGGTCAATCTGCCCGACATCAAAACGTCTGCGCCGGCGCTTACTGCGAAAGATCAGCGCGACCTTGCATTCGGATTGTCACAGGATGTGGATATGATTGCCCTGTCGTTCGTGCGCGACGAGTCCGACGTAATCGACTTGCTGCAACGTATACGTGCATCGGGCAAAGACATCATGGCGTTAGCCAAAATCGAGAAACCGGAAGCTGTCCGCCGTTTCGATGCTGTTCTGGAGGCAAGCGAGGGCATCATGGTGGCGCGCGGGGATCTGGGCATCGAAATGCCTATCTCACAGGTGCCATCCACGCAGAAAATGATCATCCACAAGTGCATTGTGGCTGGCAAGCCGGTGATCACGGCAACGCAGATGCTCGAGAGCATGATCAACAATCCTCGTCCGATGCGGGCCGAGGCAAGCGATGTCGCCAATGCGGTGCTTGACGGGAGTGACGCGGTTATGCTTTCCGGCGAAACGGCGGTGGGGAAACATCCGGTCCGGGTCGTCGAAGTCATGTCCCGGATTGTTGAGGAAGCCGAACGGCATCGATGGCAGTACCAGAGCCCGCTTTCCAAGCCGGTGGAGCGGCGTTTTATCTCCGAGGACGTTACAGAATCGGTAAGCTTTACGGCGGTTGATCTCGCCGAGCAGGTAGGGGCCGTCGCTATCGCTTGTCTTACGGCTACGGGAACCACGGCGCGCGCAATCGCCCGTCATCGTCCCGGGATGCCTCTTCATGCGTTTACCGATGACGAAAGAGTGATGCGCCGGTTGCACCTTCTCTGGGGAACCACATCGTTCCTGATTCCGTTCCAACGGGGTACCGACGAAGGAGTCCAGATTGTCCACTCCGTCTTGCGGGAGCAAGGCCTGGTCCGTTCCGGGGACCTGATCGTCATTACGGCAGGGATGCCGTTGCCCGCAAAGGGGCGAACCAACATGATTCAGGTAAGCCGCATATAGGACTATAGGATAGCGTATACTATTCCCCGGTTTCCTGCGTTCTGGTCGGGGTTTCTCACGTTTTCTCTCTTTTCTGTGCAGCATATTCGACTGCCGCCTTATGTCGTTTTCCGCTCGCACCGGCACTCATCTTTTTGCGGCCATCCTGTTTTTTGCTGCAGCCGGTTGCGGGGGCAATTCTTTCGTGGGGAAGCATTACGACAATTTCACCTCTTATTACAACACGTTCTATAACGCAGAGCAGGACTATAGGAATGGCGTTCAAGCCATGGAGTCCTCCGAACAGCCCATAGACCGGACGCGGTACATCAACATCTTCGGCGGTCCGCCCCGGTCGGGCGGGAATGCCGCCTTTCAGAATGCGATAGAACGAAGCGCCAATGTACTGCGGGACCATCCGCGCTCCAAATGGGTGGACGATGCGCTCCTGCTTATCGGGCAATCCTATTTCTATCAGGAGAATTATGTAGGGGCCGAGCAGAAATTCCGTGAAGTAATTGCTTTCGAAACCAGTCTTGCAGAAGATGCCCGGATATGGCTGGCCCGGACATTGATGGCGGCTCGAGCCTACGAATCGGCGCAGCAACACCTTGCGAGCAGCCTGGACCGGGAAGATATGTCCCGGCGGTCGGCGGCGCGTCTTCGACTTGCTCTCGGCGAACTTTCCGTTAAACAGGGGGATTTCGAAAAAGCGGCTACTGAGCTTGAAGCGGGTTTGCTGGATGTGCGTAGCAAAGACCTCCAGGCTCAAGGGGCCTTTCTGCTCGGCCAGGTGTACGAATCACTGGAACGCTACGAAGAAGCGGTCGAGGCCTACAGGCGCGTGCTCAAGGTGCGTCCTCCGTATGAACTTGACTATGCCGCGTCGTTGAGTATCGTGCGTGTGCAGGGCATGCACCTCGATGGGGTTGCGGCGCTGGAAGCGTTGCGCCGCATGGATCGTGACGACAAGCATTATGACCGGCGTTTCGAACTCGCGTACGTGCGCGGCCGTATTCATCATGCGCAAGAACAACCCCAGGATGCGCTTGCCATGTATTGGCATATCCTGTATGAGGAAGAAAGTACAGGCCGGACTATCAGGGGGCTGACCCACTATGCACTGGCCGAACTGTACCGGGATGTTTTCAAAGACTACCTTCTTGCCTCGGCGCATTTCGATACTGCCCGCACAGCGATTCCCTCTTCCTCGTCAGGTTCCGGGCAATCCTTGCAATACACCCCCGAAGCTGTGACGGATGCGACTCGCCAGGCCGAAGTGTTTGCCAGTTTTGCCAATGTACGCAATAACATTGCCCGTATGGATTCGTTGCTTGAGTTGGGCCGCTTGTCCGACGAGGCATTCGATGAACGTATTCTCGCATTGCAGCAGCAGAAAGCCGAAGAGCTTGCCGAAGAGCGACGGCGTGCAGAACAACTGCAAGCGGAACGCGGCTTTCAGGATGCGGCCTCCCGGACGGGTGCGCAAGGTGCGGGCACAGGTTCCAATGCTGCCGATACCGGCGAGGCCGGGTTTCTGTATCACCGGGATCGTACTCGCGTACAGGAAGCGCGCATGAACTTTGTGGCGCGCTGGGGTGAACGTCCCCATGTACCCAACTGGCGCCGTATAGAAGCCGTGACGATTGCCTTGAGTGAGAGAGAGCATTCCGATTCCAGAGAGGGAACGACTTCGCCGGGCGATAGCGGCGACGGTATAGGGATGTATGCGTTGCCATTGATCGACATTTCGGACGTTCCGCGTGATTCGCTGAGTCAGGTGATTATGGAAGAGGAACGGGCGCTGGCCCGGTACGAACTGGGGAATGTCCTTTTTCTTTCGATGAATGAACCGGATTCTGCGGCGGTCTGGTATCGTATGGTAATTGAGAAAGATGCTGATACGGAAGTTGCTCAGCGAGCATTTTATGCCCTGGCCGAAGTGCAGCGCTCATTGGGCGATATCGCCAGTGCGCAAGGGATATACAGGCAGGTGTTGGCCGATTATCCGGATTCTGATTTTGCGGACAGAGTCCGCATGGAGCTTGGTCTTGAGCCGGAGGAAACGCTCGACAGTCTCGCCGTGGCGCTGGAAGAATACGACGAGGCGGTGATTCGATGGCGTCGCGGGGCGTACGAAGAAGCACTCAACCGCATGGTGTTAATAGCTTCCCGATATCGAAATACGGAGGTGGCGCCACGGGCGCTGTTTGCAGCGGGGCGCATTTATTTCGAATGGGCGGCCTCCGATTCGCTGGATGTGTTTGGTCCGTTGCCCATACAGCTACCCGATTCGGTGCTTGCACAGGCCGGTATTGTGGAACTTGCTGCGGCCTTTCCCTCTTCTGCAGATTCGCTGCTGGCCCAGGAGCGAGAAGCCAATACAGGTTTTGCTCTGGAGGATTCAGAAGAGTACACTGCCCCGGATACGGTGGTTGTACCACCCGAGGGCGGCGTTGCGCCGCAAAGTGATCTTCTTGCTTCCGCCAAAACGGATATGGTTGATCTCCGTTCGGTGTATACCGGTGTCCGAACGTTGTATCCATCCACCGCCTATGCGGATAGGGCCGGAGATATTCTCGACATGCTGGATCAGGAACTACAGGCCTTGCAAGCTCCTGTGGACTCTGTAGCATCCGATACCCTTGCCGGCTCTTCTCTCCCGGATTCCCTTGCGAGTGAACAGGTTGGCACTGTTCCTGCTGTTTCTGACGAGGTGTTCTTGCCTTTCGACGAAACCTATGTCCCCCCTGACGAGGCCCCTTTGCCTCCTGACGAAGTGCCCTTACCGTCTGAGGAGGCGCTTTTGCCTGCTGACGAGGAGGCCTTGCTTTCCAATGAAACAGCCCTGCCCGCGATCCCGAGCGGTGAATTTTCTTTGTACGGTGGAGGGGGCATACGGCCTGAATTGGGTGGATTCACGATTGTGCTCGGCGCCGACAACGAACGCGAACCTATGGAAATACTTGTCGCTCCATACGTCCAGCAAGGTCTTCGAGCCGCCGTATTACCCGGCTCGGTGAATGACAGGGTTGTGTATCGTGCTGCACTTGGGCATTTTCCGGATGAAGAGGCTGCCGGTGCAGCGCTGGAAAGGCTTGGGTCTATGCTTGGCCGGCTTGCGGAACGCCCCCGTGTGCAACCACTGATTCTTCCGTAGCCCCGATCCGGGGTGCAGGATGGCTTTGGGGCGCTGTTTGTATCCTTATCTCTTCTGATGCGTAGTGCCCCCGGGAGGAACAGCCCTATTTGTTGCAGGTACATAAAGTTCGCCTCTGCGTATCAACCCATATGATGCGGCAAACAGGTTGACGGGGTGTAATGCCGTACGGGCACAACCACTTGCGATATGTCGGAAACCGGCCCTGAACACACACAACCCGAAGTGGACAATTCGTCCAGAGAGGATAGCTCGCGCCCGCTGAAACGCAGGCCGAAGCTTGCAGTGTGGATATATCTGGCGGTATTTCTGATGCTGCTCTTCCACATTTTGCTCTTCCGGTCTGTCGGCTCATCGAATCCGATCGACTACAGTACATTTCTTCAGTATGTGGAGAGCGGATATGTCGATAAGGTGGTTGTTGTCAACGACCAGCGCATTGAGGGTGTTTATACGCCGGAAGCCGTCGAACAGGGTCTGGTCGAAGTACCGGAGCCGACAAACAATTTTCTTGCGGCCCGTTCCGAAGAGACCCCCCTTGATTTTTCCAGTACGAAGCCTGACGACCATGATCTGACCGACTTTTTGCGGGATTACAATGAGCAGGCCGGCGCCGGGGATAAATCCACTGTGGAATTTTCGGCACGTGTCGAAGAACGATGGTTCGGCGGAATGCTGGCATGGATTTTTCCCCTGCTTCTTATTGTTTTTCTGTGGATTTTTCTGATTCGACGTATGAATCCCGGATCCCAGGTCCTCAATATCGGAAAGAACAAGGCAGTGCTTTTCGACGCTATGGGAGATCAGCAGTTAACGTTCAGGGATGTGGCGGGACTTGATGAAGCCAAGGAAGAGGTTGCCGAAGTAGCCGATTTTCTAACGAATCCGAAAAAGTTCATCAAGCTGGGCGGCAAGCTGCCCAAGGGCGTGCTGCTCGTTGGTCCGCCCGGGACTGGCAAGACTTTGTTGGCAAAGGCTGTCGCCGGGGAAGCCGGAGTTCCTTTCTTTTCCCTGTCCGGATCCGATTTTGTCGAGATGTTTGTGGGGGTAGGCGCCGCGCGTGTACGCGATCTTTTCAAGCAGGCCAAGGAGAAGGCGCCCTGCATCATTTTTATCGACGAAATTGATGCTATCGGACGGACTCGCGGGCGCGGTATGATGATGGGGGCCAACGACGAGCGCGAGAATACGCTGAATCAGTTACTTGTCGAGATGGACGGGTTCAATACCGACAAGGGGGTCATTATCATGGCTGCCACCAATCGCCCGGACGTGCTTGACAGTGCATTGCTGCGTCCCGGTCGCTTTGATCGGCAGATCATGATAGACAAACCCGACCGGCGTGAGCGCGCAGAAATCTTCAGGGTACATACTCGCCGGCTGGTGTTGCATGAGGATGTGAATCCGGAAGTGCTGGCCGGGCAAACACCAGGTTTTGCGGGCGCCGAAATCGCCAATGTATGCAATGAAGCAGCCCTGCTTGCTGCCCGGGAAGAAAAGGACTCCATTGAGATGGAGGATTTCGAGCGCGCAATCGACAGAGTGATCGCCGGGCTTGAAAAGAAGAACAAACTCATTTCGCCGGAAGAGCGAAAGATTGTTGCCTACCACGAGGCCGGACATGCCATTACGGGCTGGTTTCTGGAGAATACGGATCCGGTGGTCAAGGTGTCTATTATACCACGTGGTCTGGCCGCTCTCGGCTATGCCCAGTACCTTCCCGAAGAACGCTATCTCTACACCAAAGAGGCGTTGCTGGACCGGATGACCATGGCCATCGGCGGGCGCGTTGCCGAGGAAATCGTTTTCGGACGTATCTCGACCGGGGCGCAGAATGACCTCGAACGCATTACCAGGATGGCGTATGCCATGGTGGTCTATTACGGGATGAGCGAGCGGATCGGCAGTGTCTCTTATAATCGCTCGAACCGGGATCAGGATGCTCCGGTTTTCGAGAAACCTTATTCCGACGAAACCGCTCGTATTATCGACGAGGAAGTGCGAGACATCATTGACGAGATTCGCGAGCGTGCGCGCACATTGCTTGAGGAGAAGCGTGCATTCCTTGAAGACATGGCGAAGGCATTGCTGAAAAAAGAAGTATTGGGTCCGAAAGAGATTGTCGAGATTCTCGGGCCTCGCCCGTTTGGTGAATACATTTCGCTGAACGGCGCTCCTGACAAGGAAGTCAGGACGGAGGCTGGTGGCGGGAACGGTATCGTTGCAGATGACCGTCATACAGAATTTGGCGAAGAGGCTGCCCCCGAGTCGGCGGCAAATTCTGAAGAAAGTGGGGAAACTGCCGGCAGTGCGTAGATTCTGATACCTGGCTGCCGCGCGGGTCCTTGATATTTTTTACTTGATCTTAACCGATTTCATTGAATCAAAATCGGATAAACACTATATTATGCGGCTTGCGTTGTTCTGGCTTTTTCTACAGAACCGTTCAGAACGACTCTGCGGCATCTTTATGCGCGCACCCACCACATTGAACCGATACCGATATCGTGCCAACTATTCAGCAGCTTGTTCGCCAGGGGCGAGCCCGAAAGCCTGGAAAAACCAAAGCTGCGGCGCTTGAAGGCAGTCCGCAGAAGCGGGGTGTCTGTACGCGCGTCTATACGACGACGCCGAAGAAGCCTAACTCTGCGCTTCGCAAGGTAGCCAAGGTGAGGCTTACGAACGGCTATGAGGTTATCGCCTACATCCCGGGTGAGGGGCACAATCTGCAGGAGCATTCGATTGTGCTTGTGCGCGGAGGGCGTGTAAAGGATCTGCCCGGTGTGAAGTATCATATTGTACGTGGTGCGCTGGATACGGCGGGCGTCGGGGATCGCATGCAGAGTCGGTCGAAGTACGGCGCAAAAAGGCCGCGGAAGTAACGCACCGGATTTTCATTGTTCAGAGACGCAGTGTCTGATATGTATCGAAACAGAGTCTGAATCATGCGCAGAAACAGGGCAGAAAAACGCAAGGCGGTCGAAGATTCCGTCTACGGTGACGAGCTCGTTGGCCGTTTTATCAGCAGTGTGCTGAAAGATGGCAAGAAAAGCACGGCGCAAAGACTCGTGTATAATGCGTTCGAGATTGCAGGCGAGCGCAGCGGCGAGTCGGGCGTCGAGGTGTTCAGAAAGGCCGTAAACAACGTGGCGCCGCTCATTGAAGTGCGGAGCCGCCGGGTAGGCGGGGCCACCTATCAGGTTCCCGTCGAAGTACGCCCCGAGCGCCGCACAGCGCTGGCATTCCGGTGGATTATCAGATATGCGCGGGCTCGCAGCGACAAGAGTTTTGCATTGCGGCTTGCGAATGAGTTACAGGCTGCGGCAAATGGAGAGGGAGGATCTGTGAAGAAGAAAGACGATACGCACAGAATGGCTGAGTCCAATAAAGCATTCGCTCACTTTCGGTTTTAATGGCAACGATGTGTTTCGCAGCCTGTGGTCGCTTGTTTACGACCGCAAGTTTGATCCATCGAAAGCAAGATTATGGCCACTGTAAAGACGATACCTCTTGAAAAAACCCGCAATATCGGGATCATGGCCCATATTGATGCGGGGAAAACCACCACGACGGAGCGCATTCTGTTTTATACGGGTCGCCTCCATCGCATGGGAGAGGTGCACGAGGGCGGTGCTACAATGGACTGGATGGAGCAGGAAAAGGAGCGCGGCATTACGATCACGAGTGCCGCGACCACTTGTTTCTGGAAAGATCATCGCATCAACATTATCGACACGCCGGGCCATGTGGATTTCACGGTCGAAGTGGAACGCTCCCTGCGTGTGCTCGATGGAGCTATTGCACTTTTCTGCGCTGTAGGAGGGGTGGAGCCCCAATCCGAGACCGTATGGCGCCAGGCCAACAAGTACGGCGTCCCGCGTATTGCCTTTGTCAATAAGATGGATCGCACGGGAGCCGATTTCGAGAACACCGTGCAGATGATGCGCGAACGGCTGAAAGCACATCCCATCCCTGTGCAGATTCCTATTGGTTCAGGGGACATGTTTCGGGGGGTAATCGACCTGATTGAGGACAAGGCTATCGTTTGGCACGACGAATCTCAGGGAGCGACCTGGGATGAGATCGATGTTCCCTCGGATCTCAGGAAGGAGGCAAGACACTGGCGCATTCACCTTCTTGAGGCGATTGCGGAGTACAACGATGCGCTTCTGATGAAGTACCTCGAAGGCGAGGAGATCACGGCACAGGAAATCAGGACAGCGGTCCGTGCAGCCACATTAAACATCGATATTACACCGGTTTTTTGTGGTTCCGCGTTCAAAAACAAGGGCGTCCAGCGTTTGCTGGATGGCGCCATTGATTATCTGCCGGGTCCAGTCGACATTCCGGCCGTATCCGGAATTCATCCGAGAACCGGTCAGGCACTCGAGCGCAATCCCGATTCATCAGCCCCGTTCAGTGCCATCGCGTTCAAAATCGCAACGGATCCCTACGTCGGGAAACTGACTTTTTTCCGCGTCTACAGCGGTACGCTCAACAAGGGTACCCAGGTGATGAATGCGTCCTCGCAGAACAAGGAACGGATCGGACGTATTCTCTTTATGCATGCGAACCATCGGGAGGATATTGAGCGCGTGGTAGCCGGAGACATTGCGGCAGCGGTCGGGCTCAAGCAAATCAGGACGGGAGATACTTTATGTGACCCCGGACACCCGGTTGTTCTCGAACACATGGAATTTCCGGAGCCGGTCATTCGTATCGCGATCGAGCCGAAGACCAAGGCGGACGGGGACAAGATGTCCCAGGGCCTTATGAAATTGTCCGAGGAAGACCCGACGTTTGTAGTCCGCACCGACGAGGAAACGGGACAGACGATCATTGCGGGGATGGGTGAATTACACCTTGAAATCATTGTGGACCGTCTGAAACGCGAGTTCCAGGTTGCTGCTAATATCGGTCGCCCCCAGGTAGCGTACCGCGAAGCGATCACTGCTTCCTGGGACGAGCGATACGTGCACAAAAAGCAGACAGGGGGCCGCGGGCAATTTGCAGAGGTTCATGTTGAGTTCACGCCCACCGAGGATGGTGTGGGTTTCGAATTTGCCGACGAAATCAAGGGGGGAAATATTCCGAAGGAGTTCATTTCCTCCGTAGAGAAGGGCATCAAGGCCGCTATGATGCAAGGGCCATTGGCCGGTTATCCTGTCGAAGGAGTCAAGGCTCGTCTCTACGACGGGAAATACCACGATGTAGATTCCGACCAGAACGCCTTTGAGATTGCGGGCCGCATGGCTTTTCGTAGCGCGTCCCGGAAGGCAAGCCCGGTTATGATGGAGCCCATTATGCATGTGGAAGTGATCACGCCGGAGGAGTACATGGGGGATGTGATTGGTGACCTGAACAGTCGTCGGGGGCGTATCGAGAGCATGGCTCCGCGTCAGGATGCGCAGGGCATCACAGCATCCGTACCTCTGTCGGAGATGTTCGGGTATTCAACCGATCTCCGATCCATCACGCAAGGACGGGCCATCTATACGATGCAATTCGACCATTACCAGGAAGTGCCGAAGAGCATTGCCGAAGAGATCGTTTCGTCAAACGCCGGAGCCGTTGCGGCATAGCCGCCGGCAAGGCAACCCTCACTAAAACCATTTTTCTGAACACCTTATCGCCAAACAGAAGCATTCAGCCATGGCCAAGGAAACTTTTGAGCGCAGTAAGCCTCACGTGAACATAGGCACGATCGGACATGTGGATCACGGAAAGACTACGCTGACGGCAGCGATTACGCTGGTTTTGAATCGTCGCGTGGAAGATCCGGCGAATGCAATCCGTTCGTTCGATTCAATCGACAATGCCCCCGAAGAGCGCGAGCGCGGCATCACGATCGCTACGGCGCATGTGGAATATGCCACGGAAGCGCGGCATTATGCCCATGTGGATTGCCCGGGACACGCGGACTATGTCAAGAACATGGTGACGGGAGCGGCCCAGATGGATGGCGCGATCCTTGTGGTGGCGGCAACCGATGGTCCCATGCCGCAGACCCGGGAACACATTCTGCTCGCCCGTCAGGTGGGCGTTCCCTACATCGTGGTGTTTCTGAACAAGGTGGACCTTGTCGATGATGAGGAGTTGCTGGAACTCGTCGAGATGGAGGTTCGGGAACTGCTGGATACGTATGAATTTCCCGGAGATGACACGCCGGTCATTTCAGGTTCCGCACTGGGTGCGCTGAATGGTGAATCGGAGTGGGAGGACAAGGTCATCGAGTTGATGTCCGCAGTGGATACCTACATTCCGACGCCTGCTCGCGAGATGGACAAGCCCTTTCTGATGCCCGTGGAGGATATTTTCTCCATTACGGGTCGCGGGACGGTTGCCACGGGACGCATCGAGCGCGGTGTGGTCAATGTGGGTGAAGCGGTGGAAATTTTGGGTATGCAGGAAGAGAAACTGACTTCCACGGTGACGGGGGTGGAGATGTTCAGGAAACTTCTTGATACCGGCCAGGCCGGAGATAATGTGGGATTGCTTCTCCGTGGCATCGACAAGGATGCTATCGAGCGCGGAATGGTGATCTGCAAGCCGGGCTCTATTACGCCCCATCGCCATTTCGAGTGCGAGGTGTATGTATTGTCCAAGGAAGAGGGAGGGCGTCATACGCCGTTCTTCAAGGGGTATCGCCCGCAGTTCTACTTCCGCACCACGGATGTGACAGGGGATATCGAATTGCCTTCGGGCGTGGAGATGGTGATGCCCGGCGACAATACGCAGTTCGAGGTGAAACTGATTCAGCCGGTGGCGATGGAGGAAGGCTTGCGATTCGCGATTCGCGAGGGTGGCCGTACCGTGGGCGCCGGCGTGGTGACGAAGATACTGGATTAGCAGGAACGAGGTGTAGCCACAGGCTCTGTGGGCCGGTGGCGATGACCGGAAGGATCATGGCGGTAAATCAGAAAATTCGAATCAAGCTCAGGTCGTACGATCATCGACTGATCGACAAGAGTGCGAGTAAAATACTCCGTACGGTGAAGTCGACCGGTGCTGTCGTAAGTGGACCGATTCCCCTTCCTACGAAGCGGTCGGTGTATACCGTGCTGCGTAGCCCGCATGTGGACAAGAAAAGTCGGGAGCAGTTCGAGACGCGAAGCCACGAGCGCCTGATCGATATTCTGTCCACCAGCAGCAAGACCGTGGATGCGCTTATGAAGCTGGAGCTTCCGAGCGGCGTCGATGTGGAGATCAAGGTGTGACCCCTGATTTTGAACCCGGGAAGAGAACGATGACACGGAAAATACTGCCCATAGTAGCGTTGCTGGCTTTCCTGGTCGCGGGATGCGATTCGAACGACGACGGGCCTTCCGATGCGGAGAGATTTGTCGGAACCTGGGTGGCTACCAGTATCAGAGATGGCAATGGAGATCAGTCGGCGGAATTGGTGGCGCTTGTGAATAGTCTGACTGCGGTATTCCAGGCGGGCGACGAAGATCCTGCTTTTTTGATTACGGTGGATTACAAGGACGACTCGGGGCGTGAGGACCTGACGCTTGGCGGAACCTATGCGGTGGATGACGGACCGCGAACGCTCACGTTGACGACACCCACGGGCGCGAGTCTCCCGTTCAATTATGCTTTTCAAAGCGACACGCAGGCGAATCTTTCGGCCAATGCGGCGTTCATTAACCCCATTTTCATGCCGAGTACGGATTACGAAGGTACGGTCACGATCACTGTTCAGAAGCAGTCATAACCATGAGCGGGCTGATTGGTAGAAAAGTTGGCATGACCAGTGTATTCGACGAGGTCGGGAATAATATTCCCTGCACACTCGTCGAAGTAACGCCGAATGTGGTTACCCAGGTGAAGTCTGCCGATGGGGTGGATGGCTACGACGCGGTGCAACTTGCAGCCGTCGAACGCAAGACCGGACGGGTAACGCGCGCCCGGCGCGGTCATTATGAGCGGGCGGGAACCTCGCCAAAACAAAAGTCGGTCGAATTTCGCCGTGGTTTTGTTGGACAAGAGCTATCGCTTGGAGACGAAATTGCTCTGGATGATGTGTTTGAGGAAGGTGATATCGTGGATGTCGTCGGTATTTCGAAAGGGAAAGGTTTCCAGGGAGTAGTGCGCCGGCACGGTTTCAAAGGAGTCGGCTCACGCACGCACGGGCAGCACAATCGGGAGCGCGCTCCAGGGTCTATCGGCGCCTCTTCTGATCCTTCCCGGGTGTTTCCCGGCATGAAGATGGCCGGGCGTCAGGGCAACGCTCGTACAACCGTGCAGAATCTTGAAGTAGTGCAGGTGCTGGGTGAGCAGCATGTTCTTTTGCTGAAGGGCGCTGTACCGGGGCCCAGGGGAGGCTTTGTCACGATCCATAAAAAGAAATGATCGCCCTGTTTCGGGTCGGGGGATACTCCGCCGCTTGCCCCTGCAGAAACGCGAATGTCCGGATACATTATGAATGCCAAGGTTTTCGGTTCTGACGGGAGTACGAGAAAGCGTAAGGTGAAACTGGATCCCTCCGTGTTCGCCATCGAGCCCAATGACCATGTCATCTGGCTGGATGTGCGGAGAATACAGGCCAGTGCCCGGCAGGGGACGCACAAAACGAAGGAACGCAGCGAAGTGCGGGGAAGCACCAGAAAGATGTATCGCCAGAAAGGTACAGGGTATGCGCGTGCGGGCTCCAGAAAATCGTCGCTTCGCCGGAGTGGCGGAACGTTTTTTGGGCCGCGTCCGCGGAAGTACGGTTTCAAAATGAATACGAAGGCGAGCCGTCTTGCCCGCCGGTCAGCGCTCAGTTACAAGGCGCAGGGAGATGCATTGTGTGTTGTGGGAGATTTGCAGTACGCTGAGCCCAATTCCCGAAAGCTTTCCGAACTCATGACGACGATGGGGTTTTCCGGCAACAAGGTGCTTGTGCTTACGGAAATGCATAGGCCGGAGGTGTATCGTTCAAGCAGTAACCTTCCACGCATCCGGGTTAAGGAGGCACGGCATGTTTCGACACTCGACATTCTCGAAGCAGATGTAGTGATGTTTGAGGAAGGAGCTCTGGCGCTCCTCACCCGGCTGCTGGGGTCAAGTGAAAAAGCTGCGGCCTGAGCCGCGATATTGCGAACGGATCGACGAAAAAAATCACCATGCCTGACGACGTACTCATCCAGCCATTGGTTACCGAAAAGCTGACAAGGCTCATGGAAGAGCGGCATTATACATTCCATGTTCGGCTGGACGCCAATAAGGTGGAGATCAAAAAGGCGGTACAGGAGCGCTATCCGTCTGTTTCGATCAAAAAGGTTCGCACCTATATCGTCCGGGGCAAACAGCGCAGTCAGCGTACCCGGCGCGGGATTGTGCATGGCCGCACCGCGCGGCACAAGCGGGCTATCATAACGCTTCACCCGGATTCGGAGCCGATCGACTTTTTCGAGCAGGTTTAATACCCATTGCGAAGCAGGGGCTTACCCCTTATAGAATCGCCTAAACCCATGGCCATCAGGAAAGTAAAGCCGACGTCCAACGCCAGACGGCAATATACGCTCGATGCTTTCGACGACATTACCTCGTCGAAGCCCGAGAAAAGTTTGCTGGCTCCGTTGAAGCACAAGGCCGGTCGTAACAACACGGGTCGCATTACGACTCGTCACCAGGGCGGGGGGCACAAGCGGCGGTATCGCATCATTGATTTCAAGCGCGATAAAACGGGGATCCCGGCACGGGTTGCTACCATCGAGTATGACCCGAATCGTTCGGCCCGCATCGCGCTTCTGGCGTACGCCGATGGAGAGAAGCGCTATATCATTGCTCCCGATGGGGTAGAAGTGGGTATGACCCTTCAAAATGGCCCGGATGCGCCGCCCGAACCGGGCAACTGTCTTCCACTGTCCAACATTCCTCTTGGCACACAAGTACATGCTATTGAAATGCGTCCCGGAAAAGGAGCGCAACTGGCTCGCTCAGCCGGCGCCGGTGCGCAGCTCACGGCGCGCGAAGGGAAGTATGCCACCCTCAAACTTCCCTCGGGAGAGACCCGCCTTGTTCCTGTGCAGTGC
This sequence comes from Rhodothermales bacterium, assembly GCA_965117025.1. Classification (GTDB taxonomy): domain Bacteria; phylum Bacteroidota; class Rhodothermia; order Rhodothermales; family VXPQ01; genus VXPQ01. The sequence goes on along the minus strand of OZ220746.1, from coordinate 1,194,238 downwards.
GTGGCGACCATCGGTACGGCGAGTAATCCGGATCATATGAACATAGATATCGGAAAGGCCGGACGTAGTCGATGGCTCGGCATACGTCCGAAGACGCGCGGTGTGGCGATGAATCCGGTTGATCACCCGATGGGCGGCGGGGAAGGAAAGGCATCCGGAGGGCTTCCGCGTTCTCCGCATGGCGTGCCGGCCAAAGGGTATAAGACACGCAAGAAAAACAAGCAATCGGACAAGTACATTGTCCGGCGCCGAAGCCGATAGGTGCGTCCCGCGCCTGATCGCTTCCGGAGAGATCAGATTACAGCAAGATGGCACGTTCACTACGCAAAGGACCTTACGTTCACTTTAAGTTGCAACGCAAGGTGGATGCCTTGAACAAAAGTAACTCAAAAAAGGTGATCAAAACCTGGAGTCGCGACTCCATGATCACGCCGGAATTCGTAGGACATACATTCGCCGTACACAATGGGAAGCAGTTTATCCCTGTATATGTGACAGAGAATATGGTCGGACACAAGTTGGGCGAATTTTCGCCTACGCGTTCTTTCCGGGGACACGCCGGGAAAAGCACGGACAAGCGCATGAAACGATAACAGTAAAAGTCGCGCTCCGCGTTGCTGCGCAGGGCCTGTGGGTCTTCGCATAGCTTACCAGGACGCACGATGAATATGGAAGCACGCGCCATAAGAAAGCATATCCGGAGTTCGCCTCGCAAGATGCGTACGGTGATCAATCTCGTTCGCGGGAAAACGGTTGCCGATGCTCTCAGCATTCTGCACTATCAGCCGCACAGGATAACCCGCCCGGTTGAATTGACGATTCAATCAGCGGTCTACAACCTGATGGACAGGAATCCGGATGACCGGTTTGAAGAAACGGATCTGGTAGTAAGGGAAATACGAGCGGACGAAGGGGTACGCATGAAACGATTTCGCCCGGTATCCCGTGGTCGTGCGCACCCTATACTCAAGCGTTCGTGCCACCTGACGGTGGTAGTGGCTACGACGGGCGAGACCGAAGTGGAACAGCCGGAAGACGACGCGTGAGGCGCCATTACGTAACCGCAGAACATGACACGCTAAACAGAGAAAGACATTGGGTCAGAAAACACATCCGGTCGGATTTCGATTAGGCATCATTCGGGGTTGGGATTCCAACTGGTATGCGGCCCGGGATCTTCCGGTAAAACTTGTTGAGGACGAAGAAATTCGCCGGTATCTCGCGACGCGCCTGCGTCGTGCAGGATTAAGCCGTTGTGTTATCGAACGTACGTTGAAGAGCGTGGTGCTGACGTTACATACGAGTCGTCCCGGCGTGGTCATTGGCCGCAGTGGTAGCGAGGTGGAGAAGCTCCGGGAAGAAATCAAGAAACTGACGAACAAAGAGGACATTCGGATAAATATCAACGAAATCAAGCGTCCCGAACTGGATGCTGAACTGGTTGCCCAGAATGTGGCTCAGCAGTTGGAGGGCCGCGTTTCGTTCCGCCGGGCCATGAAACAAGCGGTTACGGCAGCCATGCGCATGGGTGCGGAAGGGATCCGCATTCGTGTTGCAGGACGTCTTGGCGGAGCAGAGATGGGACGTACAGAGCAGTATCTTGAAGGCCGCGTTCCCTTGCACACGATCCGGGCCGACATTGATTTCGCGCAGGCGACATCCCACACCATTTATGGTTCTATCGGCGTGAAAGTATGGATATATCGGGGCGAAATTCTCGGTCAGCCTGACCTGAGCCCGAACATCCAGGCGCAGCGGCAGCAAATGCAGCAGCAGTTCCAGCCACCGGCTCGTAAGCGCCGGGGTCGCCGGTCACGTGATGGCGACCAAGCGTCCTGACCATTGCTTTCTATCACTCAGGGATTCGAGATAGAGGATAGCCATGTTAATGCCGAAACGTACAAAGTACCGAAAGTACCAGAAAGGGCGCATCAGAGGGAATGCACACCGGGGAGCAAGCATCAATTTTGGAGATTTTGGTATCAAGGCACTGGAACCGGGGCGTATTACCAGCCGGCAGATTGAGGCGGCGCGTATTGCCATGACGCGTCACATGAAGCGTGTCGGTAAGGTGTGGATTCGCATTTACCCGGACAAGCCGATTACGAAAAAGCCGGCGGAAACTCGTATGGGGAAGGGCAAAGGCTCTCCGGAGTACTGGGCCGCTAATGTGAAGCCGGGACGCATCTTGTTTGAGATCGGCGGCGGCATTTCGGAAGAATTGGCCCGGGAGGCGCTTCGGCTTGCCCGGCACAAGTTGCCGATCAAGACAAAGTTTGTAATGCGCCCGGATTATCAGCCTCAGGAATCTGTCGGACGATAGCAATCCCATTGGAGCATGCCATGTTGAAGGCAAAAGAAATTCGTGAACTCGGTCTGGAAGAGGTCCGAAAGCGCATTGACGAGGAGGAAGACCAATTGCGCCGGCTGCATTTTCAGCACGCCATCGCGCAGATTGAGAATCCGACGTTACTGCGCCGTAAGCGACGGCTGGTTGCGCGGCTGAAGACCATCCTCCACGAGCAGGAGAACAAGGCCTGAACCGGAACGAAAAGACACTATGAGTACAGACACCACAGAGACTGTGGAGCGGCAGGTACGCCGGCCAGCGCGTAAGGAGCGTATCGGAGTTGTCATCAGCGATCGTATGGACAAGACGATCCTGGTGGCGGTGCAGCGCCAGATCAAGCATCCGATATACGGTAAGTTCATCAAGAAGACGACGAAGTTGATGGCGCATGATGAAAGCAACGATGCAAAGCGGGGAGATTCCGTTCGCATCATGGAAACGCGTCCGCTTAGCAAGCGCAAGCGCTGGCGTCTTGCCGAAGTCATCGAACGGGCCAGATAGCCCCCAACACTCTCAGGGAAGCCATGATTCAGCAGGAATCGAGACTTACCGTTGCGGATAACAGCGGCGCCAAAGAGGTGCTGTGTATCCGTGTACTCGGTGGAAGCGGTCGGCGTTATGCGCGCATCGGTGATCGAATTATTGTGACGGTCAAATCCGCTATGCCGGGAGGTACTGTCAAAAAAGGAGACGTTTCGCCAGCCGTGGTGGTTCGTACGAAGAAAGAGCTTCGCCGCAAGGATGGTTCGTATATCCGCTTCGACGAAAACGCTGCTGTGCTTTTGAATCCTCAGGACGAGCCGCGCGGCACACGGATTTTTGGGCCTGTGGCCCGCGAATTGCGCGAAAAACGGTTTATGCGCATTGTTTCTCTTGCCCCGGAGGTGCTATAGCGTCATGCCGAGAAAACACAATGCACAAAAGAAGGTACACGTCAAAAAGGGGGATCGCGTACGCGTGATTGCGGGCAACTATCGGGGGTACGAAGGGAAGATCCTGGTGATTTTTCCGGAGAAGGAGCGTGTGATTGTCGAGGGGGTGAACCTCCGCTTCCATCACGAAAAACCGAGCGCCGCCAATCCCCAGGGGGGACGTATAGAGAAAGAAGTGCCTATCCATGTGTCCAATGTACAACCCATTGCTTCGGACGGAAATCCGACACGGGTGGGGCGCAAGCGGATTACGGATCCGGAAACAGGGCGCGGACAATGGGTCCGATATGCAAAAAACACAGGGGAAGAACTTGCGTGAGGCATGCGTCTGCACCGAACGCGCGATTGCAGGCCGTTATTTCTCTACACCTTGCCCATTGAGATTGGACAGATGACATACACACCGAGATTGAAGGACCGGTATCGAAAGCAGATCATTCCTGCACTGATGAAGCAGTTCGGATACGGGAATGTTATGCAAGCTCCTCGCCTGGAGAAGGTCGTTGTCAACAAAGGGGTTGGGGATGCTTCTGCGGACAAAAAAGCACTGGACAACGCCATGGACGAATTGCGGCGCATCACGGGCCGGCAGCCCAGGGTGGCGAGAGCGCGGAAGAGTGTTTCGAATTTCAAACTGCGGCAGGGTATGCCCATCGGCTGTTTCGTGACGTTGCGCGGAGATTACATGTACGAATTTGTGGACCGTCTCATTACGCTGGCGTTGCCGCGTGTGCGCGACTTTCGTGGCGTATCGGACCGCAGTTTCGATGGTCGGGGTAATTTCACCCTGGGCATCCGGGAACAGATCATCTTTCCCGAAATCGATGTGGACAAGATTGATCGAATTAGCGGGCTGGACATTACTTTTGTAACGACGGCGCCGACGGACGATGCGGCGTATGCGCTACTGAAGGAGTTCGGTATTCCTTTTGTACGGCGGGAAGAACGATCCGCAGCCGCCTGATCCCGTATACAGTCACTTTGTCCCTCCCGCATTAGACACCTGCAATTGATAACATCTTACACGTATGGCGAAAACAAGTTGGATGGCTCGTGAAAGGAAGCGCCGGCGTACTGTCGAAAAGTATGCCGAGAAACGTCGCCTGCTCAAGGAGCAGGGTGATTGGATCGGTCTGCAACGACTTCCACGCGACGCAAGCCCCGTCCGGTTGCACAACCGGTGCCCGCTTACGGGCCGTGCCCGGGGCTATATGCGTGATTTCGGCATTTCCCGTATCGCTTTTCGCGAGATGGCGCTTGAAGGTAAGATACCCGGTGTGCGCAAGGCATCCTGGTAACGTTTTTCGACCCCAGACGATATGAGTGGCATTACAGACCCGGTTTCAGATTATCTGACGCGCATTCGCAACGGCCAGCAGGCCGGGCGAAAGTACGTGGATATACCTGCCTCGAAGCAAAAACGTGCAATCACGCAGATTTTGCTGGACAAGGGATATATCCGCAGTTACCTGAATGTGGATGATGGCAAGCAGGGACTCATTCGAGTCCGCCTGAAGTACGATGCGCAGGGAGAGCCGGTCATTCGCATGATGAAACGTGTCTCCACACCAGGCTTGCGCCGGTATACCAGGGCGAATGAATTGCCCCGTGTGATGAACGGATTGGGAATAGCCATTTTGTCCACATCCCGTGGCATGATGACTGACAAAGAGGCACGCAAGGCGCATATTGGCGGCGAGGTGCTTGCCTATCTCTATTGATTCCTTAAGCATTCCGCTGCGAGTTGCAGGTATACCACACTATCCGTCAACCCCGAAAAAGAAGAAACATGTCTCGCGTAGGCAATCAACCCATTGAGATCAGCGACGGCGTATCCGTGAATATCTCGAAGGATAACCTTGTGACCGTCAAGGGGCCCAAGGGGGAACTGTTCGTTCAGGTCGCCTCTGAAATTACGGTGGCACAGGAGAACGGGAGTATCGTGGTCCGTCGCCCCGACGATCAGAAGCGCCATAAGGCGATGCATGGGTTGTATCGTTCACTGATTGACAATGCAGTCGAGGGTGTTACGAAAGGGTACCGCAAGCAACTGGAAGTGATTGGCGTAGGTTACCGTGCTTCGGTAAACAATGGAGTTCTCGAACTGGCCCTTGGCTTTTCGCATCCGATTTATTTTGTGCCGCCAGGGACTGTCTCTGTTACGGTAGAGGCTCAGCGAGGCAAGAACACGGTGGTTACGATCGAAGGAACGGACAAGCAAATCGTCGGGCAGGTAGCCGCGAAGATCCGGGCCTTACGCCCCCCCGAGCCGTACAAGGGCAAGGGGGTTCGCTACGTGGGCGAATATGTTCGTCGCAAGGCCGGGAAGACAGCGGCTCGCTAAATATTTCACGGCTCAACCCTCAGCATCTTGATTTGAGTATCCGACAGGAATTATGGCGGTGCGTAAAAAGCAGGAACGGAAACAACGCGTAAAACGCGGCATGCGGGACAAGGTCGCAGGTACCTCTTCGCGTCCTCGTCTTTCCGTCTTTCGTTCGAACAAGTACATATATGCACAACTGATTGATGATCGGGCGGGCGTTACACTGGCAGCGGCCTCGAGCAAAGAGTCTGACATCGTTGGCGATACGCCCATGGAGGTCAGCAAAGCCGTTGGAACGAACCTTGCCCACCGTGCTCTGGAGAAGGGTATTGAACGGGTTGTGTTCGACCGGAACGGCTATCGGTATCACGGGCGCGTGCGGGCTTTGGCGGACGGCGCTCGCGAAGGGGGATTACAACTGTAGTTTCTTACGAGACACCAGGTACAACTCATTCAGGTTTTGTATGGCAGCACGAAAGGAGCAACGACGACGTGAGGCGGCGGAAGGCCAGGATTGGCAGGAGCGGCTTGTATCCGTATCCCGTGTGGCGAAGGTCGTTAAAGGCGGGCGCCGCTTTTCATTCAATGCCGTCGTGGTAGTAGGCGACGGGCAGGGAACGGTCGGGGCTGGTCTCGGCAAGGCAAACGAGGTGGCCGACGCCATTTCAAAAGGGACTGAAGATGCGAAGAAGAACCTTATTCGCGTTCGGCTCAAGGATAACACGATTCCACATCCCGTCGTGGGTCGGCAGGATGCCGGGAAGGTGTTGTTGAAGCCCGCAGCTCCCGGGACTGGCGTGATTGCCGGAGGGGGAGTACGAGCTGTGCTGGAATGTGCCGGTATCCGGGACATTCTTTCCAAATCCCTTGGATCGAGTAATCCGCACAATCAGGTCTCTGCAACGATGCAGGCACTGGAGCGGATTGAAGACCCTATGGAAGTGGCCCAGCGCCGCGGTGTTTCACTGAAGAGGGTGTTCGAGGGATAAACGACCATCGGATTTTCGCGTGCGATGACTCGCGGTCAGATCGTACAAGGATATGGCGAACAAGATTATCATAACCCAGACAAAATCTGCAATCGGTTCATCGAAGCGCCTGGTTCGCACCCTCGAGGCGCTCGGTATCCGGCGAATGCACCAGCGTGTCGAACATACGGACTCTCCACAACTGCGGGGGATGATTGACAAGGTTCGACATCTTGTTACTGTTACCGAAGCCTGATCCGCTTTAGAGGTCGGGGGTTTTTCATTCCCTGGCTTTCGTCCGAGGACGGGCACCCATTCGAAATGCATTATGGATCTCAGCAATCTGAAGCCTGTTAAGGGCGCTACTCGAAAAAAGAAGCGCATTGCCCGCGGTGTGGGTTCGGGCAAGGGCGGACACAGTTCCACGAAGGGGACGAAGGGTCAGAAGAGCCGTGCGGGAGCACGTATTCCCGCGTGGTTCGAGGGAGGTCAAATGCCCCTTCAGCGCCGTGTTCCGAAGTTCGGATTTCACAACCGGTTCCGCGTCGAATACCGCGCCGTAAACCTTTCCTGGATAGCACGCCTTGTAGACGAGGGGCGAATCGATAGTGCTGCGGAGGTGACGCCTGAGGTGCTTGTGGGGGCCGGGGTTGCGCGTAAGGCCGATCGGATTAAAATTCTTGGGAGCGGTGATTCCCCGCAAGGGCTTTCGATCACTGCGCACGCGTTCAGTGCCTCTGCAAGGAAAAAGATTGAAGCGGCCGGAGGCAAGGCAACCGTCCTTGACTAATGTACGGACCGGCAACGGTCCTCTATCCAACACCCCATCATGGCGAGTATCGGCGAGAACGTACGCAACATCTGGAAGATAGATGAGCTCCGCCGCCGGATCCTGTACACGGTCGGGTTACTCCTCGTGTACCGGTTGGGAGCATACGTAACGCTTCCCGGCGTGGATGCCGGTATCCTGGCGGATGTCAATGCACAAGGAAATCCGAACGACATTTTCGGTTTTCTGGACATGTTTGTGGGAGGGGCCTTCAGCCAGGCCGGTATTTTCGCACTCGGCATCATGCCGTATATCACCGCTTCCATTATCATCCAGTTGCTGGGTGCGGTGGTTCCCTATTTTCAGAAGCTTCAGCGTGAGGGCGAGGAAGGGCGCCGGAAAATCACCCAGCTCACACGGTATGGGACCGTAGGCATTACCGCTTTTCAGTCCATCGGATATGCGATCAACCTGCAGTATGGAGCCACCGGCCAGGCGATCGTAATCGATTCCACGTTTTTTATGATTTCGACGGTGATTGTGCTGACTGCCGGTACCGTATTCGTTATGTGGCTTGGGGAGCGCATTACGGAAAACGGGATCGGGAATGGCATATCCATCGTCATTATGGTAGGTATTATCGCCTTTTTGCCCAATGCCCTCTTCAACGAGTTTACGCTCACGGACAATCTCTTCATCTTCCTGATGGAGATCGGTATATGGGCACTCGTGATGCTTGGCGTGGTGCTGATTTCTCAGGGTATGCGCCGTATTCCTGTGCAGTATGCGAAGCGTGTCGTGGGGCGCAAAGTGTACGGCGGCACAACCCAGTATCTCCCGATTCGTGTCAATGCGGCGGGGGTCATGCCCATTATCTTTGCGCAGTCGATCATGTTCGTTCCTGCGACGGTCGCATCGTTTTTTCCCGACAGTGCCTTCATGGTCGAATTTGGACGCTGGTTCTCGGACATCTCCGGCTGGGGATATTCGACCGTGTTTTTCGTGATCTGCGTATTCTTTACCTATTTCTACACCGCTATTGCGGTTAATCCAAGGGAAATGGCGGATACCATGAAGCGGCAGGGCGGATTTATTCCCGGGATCAGGCCGGGTAAGCAGACCAGCGAGTTCATCGACAACATTCTGACGAAAATCACTTTGCCCGGATCGATTTTCCTCGGGCTTGTTGCGATTCTTCCTGCATTTGCCATGCAGGCTGGCGTCTCACCCGGTTTTGCCGCCTTCTTCGGAGGGACGAGTCTGCTTATTCTCGTGCAGGTGACATTGGATACACTCCAGCAGATCGAAAGCCATTTGCTCATGCGTCATTACGATGGCTTCATGAAAAGCGGACGTGTTCGAGGGCGATATATGTAGTAGCGGCGGTAGTCCGGTCGTAAGACCGTCCCCGCCTTTCCGAGCCCATGGCCTTGACGAAAAGCGCATACAAAATCGACCGTCTCCGGGAAAGCGCAAAGCTTGTCGGGCGGACGCTTGGCCAGATAGCACGGTACATTGAGCCGGGGGTCACGACGCGCAAGCTGGATCGGATCGCGGAAGTATTCATCCGCGATCATGGCGCCGAACCGGCGTTCAAGGGGTATCGTGTGGGTAATCTGGTGTTTCCCAGCACGCTCTGTACATCCGTAAACGATACGATAGTACATGGCATTCCGAATGACAGCCCGCTTCGACAGGGGGACTTGCTGTCAGTGGATTGCGGCGTGCGGCTGAATGGCTATTACGGCGATAGTGCCTATACCTTTGCTGTCGGTGAAATTTCTGACGAAAAGCGTGCCTTGTGCGAAACGACGTACGCAGCCTTATACAAGGGTATTGAGCATGCGACGACGGAGGGGCGCATTGGGGATATATCCTTTGCCATACAAGAGTACTGTGAAAGTAGAGGGTATGGCGTCGTGCGGGAACTCGTAGGCCATGGGATCGGCAAAAAACTTCACGAGAAGCCTAATGTGCCGAATGTCGGCGAACCGGGAACCGGATCCCGACTGGTGCGCGGTATGACGCTATGCATTGAACCCATGATCAACCTCGGGACCGCCAGGATCGTAACGGACCCGAACGGGTGGGCTATTCGCGCGGCGGACGGGAAAGCTGCGGCGCATTACGAGCACATGGTGGTTGTGTATTCGGGCAAGGCGGAAGTGCTAAGCACCTTCGAGTATATCGAAGAGGTGTCCGGCGTTGCTTTTGATTCGCCGACTACATACAAAATTTATGAACCTGTGTAGCCGATGCGCGTTACGTAGAGGCTATACCTTGATTTTTTACGAACGAGAGCGAGCGAACCCATGAAAGTTCGTGCCAGTGTCAAAAAGCGCAGCTCCGACGACAAGATCGTTCGGCGCAAAGGGCGCATCTACGTCATCAACAAAAAAAACCCGAAGCACAAACAGCGACAGGGTTGAAACCCTTTCGGTGTATGATGCGGCGTTTCCGAACGGACGCTGCCGGAAAACCCGAAACTATATGCCTCGAATAGCCGGAGTAGACGTACCTCCAGATAAACGCGGAGAAATTGCCTTATCCTCGATTTTCGGGATTGGACGTTCTCGTGCTAAAGAAATCCTTGATCGTGTCGGCATCAAGCACGATGTGCATCCGAACGACTGGACGGAGGAGCAGACCCGAAGTGTGAGGCGCCTTATTGAGGACGAGTACCTTGTCGAGGGGCAGTTGCGTTCGGAAGTACAGATGAACATCAAGCGATTGATGGACATCGGTTGTTACCGGGGTCTTCGGCATCGCCGGGGACTCCCTGTACGTGGACAACGGACGCGTACAAATGCGCGTACACGCAAGGGGCGTCGGAAGACCGTGGCCGGAAGGAAGAAGGCTCCGCGGAAATAATCGTACCGTCTCGATCTCTTGTAAATTCAGGGTTATATGGCGAAGAAGCAGCAAAAATCGGGGCGTTCCGGCCGTTCGGCCCGGAAACGGAACGTTATCGTCGAGTCGAATGGACAGGCGCATATCAAGGCTACGTTCAACAACGTGATCGTAACCTTGACGGACCAGTACGGAAATGTCATTTCGTGGGCCAGTTCCGGCAAGATGGGTTTCAAAGGCAGCCGCAAAAATACGCCGTATGCGGCGCAGGTAGCGGCTACGACCGCTGCCGAAGAGGCGCATGGCTTGGGCCTGCGGCGTGTAGATGTGTATGTGAAGGGTCCTGGATCGGGGCGGGAGTCGGCCATTCGGGCGCTTGCCAGCGCGGGGCTCGATATTGCGTCAATCCGGGATGTAACGCCCATTCCTCATAACGGCTGTCGTTCCCCGAAACGCCGCCGCGTGTGATGGTAGCAGTGCTACTTGTTGAAGAAAGTTAAGAACAGCAGACAGCGATAATGGCTCGATACAGAGGCCCCAAACAGAAAGTTGCCCGGCGCTTCAAGGAACCGATTTTCGGTCCGAGTAAGGCGCTTGAGCGCAAGTTGTATCCGCCAGGCCAGCACGGGCAGGGACGTCGTTCCAGAGAGAGCGAATATGCCGTGCAGTTGAAGGAAAAACAAAAGGCACGGTATACGTATGGCCTCCAGGAACGCCAGTTTCGCAACCTGTTTGAAAAGGCATCCCGAAAGAAAGGCGTCACCGGGGAAAACCTGCTGAAATTCCTGGAAGCCAGACTGGACAATACGGTGTTTCGCCTTGGTTTTGCGCGTACGAGGCGTCAGGCCCGGCAACTGGTAAACCATGGACACATCATGGTGAATGACCAGATCGTAAATATCCCGTCGGCGCAACTGCGTCCGGGCGATACGATTGCGGTTCGACCGAGAAGCCGCGCCATGCGGCCGATCATGGAGTCGGTTACGCAGAACCGACGGGCTTTCGCCTGGCTCGAGGTCGATCGCGGCGATCTCCGAGGCAAAATGCTGGATATGCCGGCCCGGGAAGACATTCCGGAAAATATCCGCGAGCAGTTGATCGTCGAGTTGTATTCGAAGTAGTTGCTTGACGATTCTTGCCGAACCGATGTGTTACGGCATCCGCTATTTCACCCTTGCAAGACTTTGACCGATTGAGAAGCCATGAGCAATCATGTAATCCATATGCCGGACGGTATTCAGATTGAAGATGCATCGGAGTTTTCCGGGCGGTTTTCGTTACAGCCTCTCGAACGCGGGTACGGCGTAACGATAGGGAACGCGATGCGGCGTGTTCTTTTGTCATCGCTCGAAGGCGTTGCCATCACAGGGGTGCGGATCGACGGCGTACAGCATGAGTTTTCGACGATCGAGGGCGTAACCGAAGATGTGGCCGATATCATTCTGAATTTCAAGGAAGTACGCTTTCGTGCGTCCGAAGAGGCGGAAGACGGCGCTATACATCTTGTGATCCGAGGCCCCGGTTCCTTCACGGCCAAAGATATCGGCGCCGCAACGAATGATTACGAAGTGCTCAATCCGGATCATCACATCGCCACGCTGGATGAGAATGCGGCGCTGAGCGTTGAGTTGCGCATTGAGCGGGGGAGGGGGTACATACCTGCTGACGAAAACAAGCGCGCCGACGATCCGATAGGGGTGATTGCCATTGATGCCATCTTTACACCCATCCGGAATGTCCGGTATTCGGTCAAGCCGACGCGTGTCGGGCAAAAGATAGATTACGAATACCTGACGATGGAGATCGACACGGACGGTTCCATTTCGGCAGAGGACGCGCTGATGCAGGGCGCGACCATTCTGCGGAATCATGTGGACCTGTTTATTTCGATGGACAGCGTACCTGATCCTGCCGAGAAGGCAGAGGTCGTCGATACGGAAACGCAGCGTATTCGCGAATTGCTTGTACAACCCGTGGATGAACTGGACTTGTCCGTACGTGCACAGAATTGTCTGAAAGCCGCCAATATCACGAATATCGGCGATCTGGTCAGCCGAGAGGAATCGGAGATGCTGAAATTCCGGAATTTCGGGCGCAAATCGTTGCAGGAACTGGTTCACGTGCTTAATGATCGCGGTCTGCATTTTGGAATGAGTGAGGAAAAATACGAGGAAAAGGCGTAGCCGGATATTATGAGACACCAGAGAAAGCGGCACAAGCTGGGGCGTACTGCATCCCATCGCAAGGCCACGCTCGTAGCGTTGAGCAATGCGCTGATCACACACAAGCGCGTGACGACGACGGTGCCGCGGGCCAAGGCCCTGCGCACCTTCATCGAGCCCATTATTACCCGGGCCAAAGACGATTCTCAGCATAATCGGCGGCAGGCGTTTCGGCATTTGCGGGACAAACAGGCCGTCACGACCCTGTTCACCGAAGTAGCCGAAAAGATTGGAGAGCGCCCGGGCGGGTATACGCGCGTTGTCAGGATTGGCCGCCGTGCAGGAGATGCCGCCCCCATGGCTATTATTGAACTTGTTGATTACAATGAAGCGGACACAGCGACCGGATCCGGCTCGCAGAAAACCGGCAAACGGACACGGCGCGGCCGCCGGCGCAGCGCCAGGCCGGTAACGCCTGCGACCACACCAGAGGCAGACGAGACCCCTGCAGTGGAAGCGCCCGAGGATTCTAACGAGCAGGAGGAAGCTCCTGAAGATTCCAATGAGCAGGAGGAAACCCCCGAGGAACCGGCTGAAGAGGTGAAAGAGGCAGAGGCGCCTGTTCCGGAAGCATCCGAGGATACAAAGACGGAAGCGCCCAAGGCCGCGAAGGCGAAAGCATCCAAGCCCGCGAAGGCGGAGGCATCCGAAGCCGAGGATACAAAGAAGAAGCCGACCGACAAGGCGTCGGAAGCATCCTCGTAGATAGCTGACGACAAGATCGGGGCGTGCGATAGGGCCTGGTGCATTGCTGTGGCGCCCTTCGTATTTTCCTCTATGTCTTTCTCATCTCCTCCACGTCGCCGATTCCTTCCTCGCACCCGTGACGGGCGCATCGTAACCGTTGCCTTCGCCGCGTTGTTTCTGCTCGCGATGCCTCCGGTCACCCATGCTTTTCTGAATAGGATAGAACCGTCTTTCTTCGGAGTGCCTTTTTTATATGCGGCACTGTTTGTTATCTATGTGGCCCTCATCGCCGTGCTGATTCTGGCGTATCGACGGGGCGTGTAGTCGTCGGAGAAATTCTTTCACCTTGTTAGGGCCGCATGATGGAAACCTGGGTTGTCGCTACCGGCCTGATTGGTATCTATCTGCTGGTCACGCTCGGATTGGCCGTAGTGGCGGGCCGTCGTTTGACGGTCGACATGGAGGATTTCTTTCTCTACGGACGCCGAGCCGGCTTCGTAGTGCTTTATCTTACGGTTGTTGCCACCTTCCATTCGGCGTTTGCTTTTCTCGGCTCGGGAGGCTTTTTCTTTACGCACGGGATCGGTTTCTGGGCTGCAGGGGCGTGGACCGTGCTTGTGGGCGCCATCACGTACGTACTCGGTTCCCGCATCTGGGCACTGGGTAAAGCGTTCGGGTACGTTACGCCGGCGGATATGCTCGCCGATTTTTACGAGTCGGAGGCGGTGCGTATAGCGGTCGCGATCGTCTCCGTGGTGTTCACCATTCTCTACATTCAGGTGCAAGCGATTGCCCTCGGCTACATCATGGATGTAGCCTCCGGTGGACGTATTTCCTTCGAGATCGGCGTTATTGTCATGCTTGTCGTGGCAGTAGTACATCTTATGATTGGGGGATTGCGCGCGGTCTACTGGACCGATGTGCTGCAGGGCGTCTGGATGTATATCGCTATCTGGGCAGGGGCCCTTCTACTTTCCTTCGAACTTTTCGGGGGTCCGTTCGAATTATGGCGTCGCGTTGCTTTGGAGCGGCCCGATTTGCTCACGCTTCCGGGTCCTTCGGGCTTTTTCACGCCCGGTATGTGGATCGGGATGGTGATTACGCTTTCCTTCGGGATCGTTTTTCAGCCGCACATGATGATTCGCTATTACACGGCGGTGGACGGCAAGACGCTCAAGCTGCTCGGCGCAACTACGCCTGTCTATTTGATGACGCTTTATATTCCTGCAGCACTCGTAGGACTGGGTGGAGCACTGGTCATGCCGGAACTGGAAGCGGCTGACCGCATTTTCCCCGAATTGCTTTTCGCGCATGCCCCGGCGTGGCTTACCGGCGTTATTCTTGCCGGGGCTGCGGCGGCTGCCATGTCTACCCTGGATTCCATCCTGCACGCGAACATGACGGTGCTCACGCGCGATGTGTACCAGCGCTATGTGGCGCGGGGAAAAAGTCAGGCGCACTACGTTTTTGTGGGGCGCATCATTGTGCTTGCGCTTCTTGTGGTAGCCTGCATTTTATCGCTGACCAAGAGTGACCTCCTTGTGCACATCATTACGCTATCCGGGGCAGGCGCACTCCAACTCATGCCTGCCATTGTTGGTATATGCTTTCCCGGCGGCCGCTCGCTCAGCAGGGCGGGCGTACTGGCCGGATTGGCTGTCGGGATGATTATTCTCTGGCTTACGCTGGTCGTATTCCCTCACCCGTTAGGCGTACACGGCGGGTTATGGGCTCTCTTCGTGAACGCATCGGTTGCTGTGGGGGTCTCCTGTATGACATCGCCGCCCTCCAGCGAAACCGTTGCGCGTGTTCACAGCGAGGTGGAGCGCTTCATAGCGCAATGAAAGGACAGGGGAAACCGTGCGCAGGAAGCGAGATTTAATCTTTTAGATGTTGTTATTTGTGGGTGTCCGCATACGGTCGCATGCATATCCCGATGGTTTAGCCAACCATTCCATGTTGCGAGCTTCTTCCATCCTTAGCAATACCGACTTGCAGGTCGAACCGGAATTCGAAGCCGGGCTCGACGAATTGCTTGATGCGTGCCGCGAATCTCTGCGGTCGGCGGATGAGGATATGATCCGTCGCGCCTTCATGCTGGGCTACTGGGCGCATCGCAACGACCGGCGAGCCTCGGGGGAACGATTCATTACGCATCCGATCGAGGTAGCGGTGATCGTGGCCAGGGATATCGGTTTTGATGACATAAGTGTCGTCTCGGCGCTATTACACGACACCGTGGAAGACACCGAGTTTTCCCTGGATCTCATACGAGAAGAATTCGGCGACACGGTGTCGAACATCGTCGATGGATTGACCAAGATCCGGGGAGTTTCCTGGAACCGCGAACTGGGTCAGGCAGAAAATGTCCGCAAGCTCATGCTTTCCATGGCGACGGACATTCGTGTCATTCTCATAAAGTTTGCAGATCGTTTGCACAATCTGCGCACCATCGAGTCCCTTCCCAAACAAAAACAACTCAAGATTGCAAGCGAGACCCTGGATCTCTTTGCGCCGCTTGCCCATCGTTTCGGGCTGCACGTCATCAAGGCCGAGTTGGAAGATATTTCCCTGAAAATCCTCCACCCGGAAGAATACCGCGATATTGTGCGAAGTTTGCAGGCGTCCAAAGTCGAGCGGGACGGCTATGTGCGTCGTTTTATCGAACCGTTGCGGGAGCGTCTCGAGAGCGATGGCTTCGATTTCGAGATGGCCGGCCGGTCGAAGAATCTTTATTCGATCTGGCGGAAGATGAAACGGACGGATAAGCCGATTGAAGAGATATACGACTTGCTTGCCATTCGTATTGTCCTGAAAAGCACCGGAAAAAAAGGAAAAGAAGATTGCTGGAGGGTGTATTCGATCATTACGGATTTGTACAAACCGTTGCCGGAACGCTTCCGGGATTTTATTTCGGTGCCCAAGTCCAACGGCTACCAGAGTCTGCACACGACGGTTCTTGGTCCCACGGGGCGGCGGGTGGAAGTGCAGATCCGCACGGAGGAAATGCATGCCATCGCCGAGCGCGGCGTGGCGGCGCACTGGAAGTACAAGGAGGCCGTGAGTGATCAGGACCGGGGGATGGAGCAATTCCTTGTATGGGTGCGGGATATTCTTGAAAATCCCAACCCCGAACATGCCACGGAGTTTGTCAAGGAGTTTCGACTCAATCTGTATGACGAAGAAATATACATTTTCACCCCCAAGGGGGATTTGATGACACTGCCCCGGAATGCGACCCCTGTCGATTTTGCCTTTCAGGTGCATACCGAAATAGGCATGCATTGCATCGGGGCGAAAGTGAACGGCAGGATGGTGCCGCTTTCCTACAAACTTCAGAGCGGTGATCAGGTGGAGATCATCACATCGAAGAAGCAAACGCCGAATCCGGACTGGATGAAGTTTGTCGTTACACACAAGGCGCGCAGTAGAGTACGGCATTTAATCAATGAGAAGCGCCGTCGCAGTATTGACCTGGGTCGGGAAATGCTCGAGAAAAAACTGGACAAGGCCAGTCTGGATGTTGACGCGCAGAAGTTGCGCAGGGCAGCCAACCGGCTCAAGTTTCCGAACACCCAACAAATGTTCTATGAGATTGGAACGGGACTTTTTGATGCGAAGGATTTTGTGGAGTTCGTCAGGAACGAGTCCCGTGGGCGAAAGGAAGAAGAAGAGGTTGCCGAGCAGGAAGGTCTTCGGTTGCGGTACGAAAATTTTCTCGATTCGGCTCAGGTGGCGGTCCGCCCTGCGCTCGAAATCGACGGTGAATTGCATACGGATATCGTCACGCGGTATGCTCCTTGCTGCAATCCGATCCCCGGCGACGATGTTTTCGGCTACATAAGTCGCAGTGACGGCATAAAGATTCATCGTATCAATTGCCGGAACGCCCCCAGCCTGCTCGTAAATCATCCTGACCGCATTGTATCGGTGGAATGGAGCAGGCAGAAAGACGTGCAATTCCTGTCCGGCTTGCGCGTGATGGGAGAGGATCGCGTGGGGATGGTAAGCGATATCACGACCGTTATTTCCAAAAACCTGAAAACAAATATTCGTTCCATCACGGTGGATTCCGAGGATGGCGTTTTTGAGGGCACGATCGTGTGCTCGGTGACGGATTTGTCGCATCTTCGCCGTCTTATTGAGCGGCTAAAGCGCATCGACGGGATTCACGGAGTGTACCGGTTTGAGGAGTGATGGGGCTTTTTTGCCTGTGAAGCTTGTAAGTCGCCTCCTTTTTTCCGTAAACTATTGCTCGTTTTTTACCGATAAGTTCATTTATACCACAGGCTTATAGGAGAGGCTACCACCATGTCCGATGCATCCGGTACGCAGACCCGGAAAGATGTGGCTCGTCGGGTTGCAGAATCCATGGGCGAGCCGGTTTACAAGGTGGAACCCTGGGTTCGAGCGGTTATCCATGCCATCCGTGATATCATGATCGATGCCGATCCGGAGGTTCGCATCGAGTTGCGCGATTTTGGCGTATTCGAGGTCAAAAAGACCAAAGCCAGGCCAAAGGCCCGCAATCCGAGAACAAACGAGACGATTTTTGTACCTGGCCGGCGCAAGACACATTTCAGACCGGGCAAGCGGCTAAAGAAGGTTTTGCAGGAGCCCTTGCCTGAATCGACGCATCGGACTCCGGATGAGCATATAGCCGGCGATCCCATGCAAACCCCTGATGCTGCCGAAGCATCGTAGGCTATCAGGTTGTATGGACGCATTGCCTCGCATCATCGGTATCGATTACGGCACGCAGCGAATCGGCCTGGCCATGTCCGACCCGTTTCGGCTGTATGCGCAATCCCTTGGGGCATACTCCAGTGACGAGGCAATACGGCAGCTTGCGTCCCTGAATACCGATCCCGGATTTGACACGATCGTTGTGGGATGGCCTTTGACCCTGTCGGGCGAGGAGGGAGCGGCTACGGATATCGTGCAGTCTTTCATTCGCCTTCTTTCCAGGCGATTTCCCGGCAAGAAAGTCGTTATGCAGGATGAACGGTATTCCTCGGTCCGGGCAAGGAATTTGCTGGTCCGATCGGGCGTTCGGAAGAAAGCCCGCCGGCGGAAGGAAAGAATAGACGCCGCCGCTGCCGCAGTCATTCTTCAGGATTATATTGACGAGACACAGGAGCAAACATCCTGATCCGGTTCTTATGATTCTTCCTGTTCGTTTATATGGTGATCCCGTGCTCAGGAACGGCGCTGAAGATGTCGCCGGGGACAGTGCCAGTGTCCAGCAACTTATCGACGATATGATCGAGACCATGCGGGGCGCATCGGGCATTGGTCTGGCTGCTCCTCAGGTGGGCCGCACGGAGCGTATTTTCGTGGCTGATCTGGCAGCGGAAATACAGTTTGAGCCTGTGCCGGAGGAGGCGTCACAGCCGATGGCATTCATCAATCCCGAGATTATCTGGGAGAGTGAAGAAGAAGGCGAATTTGAGGAGGGGTGTCTTTCCATTCCGGGTATAACCGAGGCGGTCAAGCGCTCTGAGCGAATCCGGCTTACGTATCTGGATCGCCATTTCCAGCCGCAGGAACTGGAGGTGGGGGAGTTACCGGCGCGTGTGATCCAGCATGAGGTGGATCATCTTGAAGGCATCTTCTTTGTGGATCGCATAAGCGCATTTCGCAGGCGTCTTCTGCGGCGCAAGCTTCGGGACGTCGCCAGCGGCAAGGCCGAGGCCGATTATCCTCTGTATGCGGGGACCAAATGAGCGAAGGATGAGGATATGGGAAATATGTTTGCCGGACGTTGCTTTTTCAGGATCTTTGCAATCCTCTTACAGTATTCTTCTACTGCGTAGTGTGGCAGGCGCATCGTCGGAGCGCCTGTAGTTTGCCCCTGAGACCGTCCCTTCGCCTTCCCTTGCCCCTGCGAAATCCGAAATAGATGCTTTCGAAGCGCGCGCATATCGAACGCTCAGGGGTTTTCCTGCTTGCCGTGCTGTTCTGCGGGATGGTGGCGGCCCCTTTCGGGCACGACGTGTCGCATATTCGCTCGCTGGAGCATGCGCAGGACCCTGCCGAGGAGGCGGGCAGCGAATTGCCGTGCCCGCACGGCGCATCGAAAGATTTTCTTTCGGAAGAACAAGCGCCTTCGGATCATTTGGAGTGCGATCTGTGCGCGCTTCGTTCGCTGGCCGCCTCGGTTATCGAGCAAATCCAGCCCCCGGCGCTTCCTGTGCATGTGACCGGGCAGACGCTCCGGTCCGTTCGCTTCGCCCGCAGCCTTTTCCATCGCTCGATACGCGCGCCTCCGGCGGCGTAGTAAGGATACGCCGATCCAATCCGCGTCGACCTGCGCCTTGCGTTCGCGCATGCAAGCTGTCCTGTCTCCATCGCTGAAATCAGCGGTAAACACGACGGCTTCGCAGGCGCCAAGCGCTCTTTAAGAGGCAGCACGGGAGAGGCGGCAAGGAGCGCGTCTGTCGGCGGCTTTTCTCATTGCGCGGAGCCGCCGCGCTGCGTCGCCATTTCTTGTCTGCGCATCCCCCCTCTCCCCGTTAAGACGCTGGTTCGCGCGGATGTAATCAGCGTCTTCTTGACTCGATCCGCGCGCCGTTCCGGCGGCGTTTTTTCCCCAGACACACCTTTAAAACAACAGAGGAGCTATGTTTGTATCCAAACATTACGGCGTTGCCGTTATTGTATTTTTGATCATGAGCGGGCTGGTTGCCTGCTCCAATCCTGCCGAAGATGACCATGACGAGCACGCCGAAGTAGAAGGTCTTATGCTTCTTATTGGCGGCGAAGAAGTCGTTCACGTCCATGAGGGCGAGGTCGAGGGGTCGCTGACCGTCCCGGTAGGCGACGAAACCGACGAGATCACCGTGGAGTTTTTGGGCCACGACGACGAGGAAGTGCACGCCGACGAACTGGACGACGAATTTTCTCTCGGCGTCGAGGTGCAGGGAGACGACATCGTGCACGTCCACAAGGAAGGTCGGTGGACCTTTACGCTGGATGGAGAAGAGGCGGGCGACACCGCGATACGGGTGATGCTGTTGCACGAAGGACACTCGGATTTCACGACGCCCGATATCCCCGTTAAGGTCGAAGAAGCTGCCGTAGCAAAGAATTATGCGTTGTAGTACATCCTCGCTTGCTTGCCGCCTCGGGCTTGCAGCGTGTTGCGCGATGGCGGTCGCCGGGACGCTGCAAGCCCAGCATACGGCGGTGATCTCGGGCTCCGTAGAAGATGCGGAAACCGGAGAACCCGTGCGCCATGCCCAGGTGCTGGCGGAAGACGCCAACCGCAGTTCCAGAACGGATCGGCAAGGCCGTTTCGAGATGCGGTTTCTGGAGCCGGGGGTCTACACGCTTACCGCCTGGCGCATAGGCTATGAGTCGCTGACGAGCCAGGTCGCGGTGGGCGGCGCCTCGGATACGTCTCGCGTCGTGCTGCGCATGTCGGCTTCTCCGATTGAATTGGGGGAAGTCTTCGTGGACGGGCAACGCGAGTCCGTCGCGCTCCGCGAGGCCGATATGGATATGGAGGGCAAGCGGCTTCGGCAGCATCTCGGAACGACGATCGCCGAAACGCTCGACAACGAACCCGGCATTTCCATGCGATCCATGGGGCCCGCTCCCGCCCGCCCGGTGTTGCGCGGGTTGGGCGGCGAGCGGCTGCTGGTCCTGGAGGACGGCGGGCGCACCGGAGACCTGTCCGCCACGTCCGCCGATCATGCGGTTGCGATAGAACCGCTGATGACGGAGCGGATTGAGGTGGTTCGCGGCCCGGCGGCGCTGCTGTACGGGCCGAACGCGCTGGGCGGCGTGGTGAACGCGGTCCGCGGATATGTGCCTGCGACCAGGCCGCCGGAGACGCATGTGGTGGCCGTGCTGCAAGGGCAATCCGCCCACGACGGGATTTCGAGCGGGTTCAGCGTCGAAGCGCCTGCGGGCGGCTTTGCGGTGCGCGCCGACGGCAGCTTGCGCAATGCGGGAGACGTGTCCACGCCGGTCGGGGTACTGGCCAACACCGATTTGACGACCGGAAACGGTTCTGTCAGCGCGAGCCGTATCGGTTCGTGGGGGCATGCGGGTGTTTCGGGCAGTTACTACGCTTCCCGGTACGGCATACCGGGCGGATTCGTCGGGGCGCATCCGAACGGCGTGGATATCGAGTTATCCCGTCGTTACCTGAAAGCGAAGGGCCTGTTGCTGGATGCGATTCCCCGGTTCTCGCACCTGGAATTCGAGGCATCGCTTTCGAGGTATTTTCATCAGGAATACGAAGCGAGCGGGTCGCTGGGCATTGAGTTCGGACTCCTGTCGTATTACGGCCGGATTCTGTCCCGCGTCCATGGCCGCAGAAGCAACAGTCTGACGAGTATCTGGGCCGGACACCGGGATTTTGCTTCCGGCGGATTTACGTTTACGCCGAACTCCCGGGAATGGACGGCCGCGGCGTTCCGGTATCAGGATATCAATCTGAGGAACCTGTCGCTTCAGGGCGCGCTTCGGTACGATATACGCGCCGTACGTCCCCGCACCACCGGGCGCTTCGCTGTGGGCGAGGAAACGCGCGCCGGACGGATTCGCAACCGGACGACCGGGGGCGTTTCCGGCTCTTTTCGGGTCTTGCGGCGATTCGGCGACCATTTCTCCGCGGGCCTGGGCGGCGTGCGCTCCATTCGCATGCCGGGGATCGAAGAACTTTTCTCAACCGGACCTCATTTGGCGGCCTATGCTTTCGAAATAGGCAATGCGGACCTCGGCGTCGAAAAGGGCCTGGGCTTCGAAGCGTTCGCGGAATACCGCAGCGCGCGTTTCTCCGGGTCGCTGAATGCGTATCGAAACCATATTCAGGATTACATTTACCCCAGAAATACGGGCCGGCTCAACGTGCGCACCCTGCTGACGGAATATCAGCAAACCGGTTCGTCGGTCCGCATGACGGGGTCGGAAGCTTCCTTTTCGCTGCAGGCGGCGCCTTCCGTCATGCTTTCCTGGTCGGGCGCGTATGTCCGGGGTACGCTAATCGACGACGACGAGCCGATGTCCTTCATTCCTCCCTTGCGGGGGCGGCTGGAAGCAGCGTACGCCCGCGGGAAGATCAGGCTGTCCGGTTCCGCGGAGGCGGCGCGGCGGCAGGATCGTCTGGGGGAATTCGAGGAGCCGACCGATGGGTATGTCGTGTTCGGGGCGCATGCGCAGTACTACCTCTCTCTGGGTCGTATTTTGTACACCTTCGATATCGGGGTGGAGAATGCCACGAACGCCGAATACCGGGACCATCTTTCGAAAGTAAAGAGCATCATGCCTGAGCAGGGGCGTAACGTTAAAGTCCTGATCAAGGCGCTGTGGTAGGAAAGTTTCCCTTTTTCGCCAGCGCCTCGCCGCGTCGGGTTCGTTATTCCTTTGGCACGATGCGTCCTTCCGGCGTAATGATTTCATCCGGTCCGGGTGGAACCGTGGGAAATTTGCTGATGGAAACCTTCGGGTCCCGATCGTGCGGTACATAGTGGACATGGTCTCCATGCGTGATTTCTATGTACGGCTGGTCGCCGTACGGGTCGATGGCTTCGCGCAGGACGGTAAGAAAAAAGAGGGCGCCGATGATCAGGATCGCCCATTTCCACATTTTCTTCGTACGTGAGTGACCTGGAGCGCTGTCCATGGAAGCATTGGGACTTATATTCATTACTTGACAGGTTGTGTGCTCGTAATGCTACGGTTCCGCGCCATGACCGTGCTATCGGGTACCGAAGTACCGTGCAATCTTACCGGTTTCGCTGCCTCCGCCTGACGCTCCGGGGATAGCCCCACCCGGTGGAAGAAGTCAAGTCCCTTCCGACGGACATTCCGTGCCGCATTTACGTCCCGATCCGCTACATAACCGCAGTGCTCGCACTCGTAGATGCGCACCGACAGGTCTATGGACTCACGGGGCAGATTCATACAATTACTGCATGTCTGCGTCGTGTGATGCGGTGGAACCCGTACGCACTGGCCTCCGGCGCTCTCAGCCTTGTAAATCAACTGGGTTCCGATTTTTCCCCATGCCTGTTGTAGCATGGAACGATTCAGACCACGCTTGCGGCTTCCGCCGGATGCGGTCATATTCTGTACTTCCAAGTCCTCCAGAACCAGATTCGCAGAGTGCGTCTTGACGATCTCGGTCGTCATTCGGTGAATGGCATTGTGGCGGCGAATCGAAATGCGCCTACTCTCCTTTGCCAGCAGCACCTTCGCTTTCTTACGCCCATTGCCGCCACATTTGGCGCGGGATACCTTGCGCTGTAGCCTTTTGCGGCGCGTGTCGTCGTGGGCGAGTGGGCGGTACTGCACCTCGTTCGATAGCGTTACAGACGACTTCACTCCCAGGTCTATGCCGACCACATCGCGCTTGTCAACGACCCGCGAAGGTTCCGGTACGTCGCATACAAGCTGTATCTCGTAGCGCAATGGGGTACGCACAACGCGGACAATCTTGACCGTGGCATCGTCGAGAAAGCCGCGAGTGTCCGTAAATGACAATCGGCCCAATCCCTTGATCTGTACGTAATGCCCTTTGTCGTTCTTGCGCTTGCGGGGCTTTGCCGCTTCCGTCTCGAACGACCGGACGCCCCGGTCAAAAGACTTGTAACGAGGCAAACCCTTGTGGTCACGGAAGAACTTGTCGTATCCACGGTGGATGCGGTTCAGAACCGAACGCTGGCACGACGCATTCCACCGACCAGTTCGAATATCTTGGCCCCGCTTGCCGGTCAACCACTTGCACAGATCGTAATACGTTGGAGTCTTTGCGCCTTCGGCATGCTGGGCGCGGCAATACTCCACACCCTGATTGTACAGCCACGTCAGGTGGGAGAAAAACGCCTCCAATCGGCAATGTTTCGCCGGAGTCAAATGCTCAATACGATATGTATAAACTCTTGTCATTCAAAGAATTATACCAAAATAACTCCAACGTGTTCCATGTGAACTATTCGCTATAAGCCCCTTATATTACATAAAAACGCTCCCGATCCGGACTATGGCGAGAAAACGAGCCTCAGAACATTTTCAGATAGCATGCGCCGGTCGGGTTATGGAAGTTTCCGTGCGCGCGGATCAGTTGACGTGTAATGGCCGCACCGTCCCGTTTTCATACGAACGCCTTGACGAAGAACGCATGGCCTTGCTGATAGATGGCAAGAGCTATGTGGCGGTGGTTCTGGAAGAATCCGGGGATCGTCGGCGCATAGGGGTCGGCGGGGCTACGTTCGATGTGTCTTTGAAAGACGAACGGGCGCTGCTGCTTGAACGTTTCGGGTTATCCGGGGGAGTTGAAAGCGACATGCTGAAAGTGCATGCGCCTATGCCTGGTATGGTTCTGTCCGTGGCCGTGGAACCGGGACAACATGTCGAGGCGGGAACCGGCGCCCTGGTCCTCGAGGCCATGAAAATGGAGAACGAATTGCGTATTGAAAGAGGAGGTACCGTCCGAGCGGTGCATGTAGCGCCCGGCGATGCGGTCGGCAAGAACGATCTTCTTCTCGAAATAGAGTAGTTGCCATGTCGATGACCCTTGTCACGGGGGCCACGGGATTCGTGGGGGCCGTGCTGACCCGGCGCCTTGTGCAGGATGGCGTTCCCGTCCGTGTTTTCCGGCGCGCCGGCTCAAAACTCGATTTGCTCGGCGAGACAGCGCAGGAGGTCGAGCACGCCCTCGGGGACATCACAGACGATCTCGCGCTCCAAAAGGCCATGCACGGTGTGGAGTATGTCTATCATGTGGCCGGAAATATCGGCTTTGGTTCTTCTCGTGTGCGGAATCGGCTCATGTCCGTCAATGTGGATGGAACCGCAGCGGTCGTCAATGCGGCGCTCGCCGGGGGCGTACGGCGCCTTGTTCATGCCTCGTCCGTGGCGGCGCTGGGCCGCTCCAACCGTCCCGACGCCATTCTCGACGAGAACGCGGTATGGCAACCGTCAAAATCAAGTAGCACCTATGGCTACTCGAAGTACCTTGCGGAACTGGAGGTAAGACGAGGCATTGCGGAAGGGCTGGATGCAGTGATGGTCAATCCCTCGCTCATTTTTGGCCTGGGTCGTAAAGGGGAGAACACCCGACGTATCGTGGATCAGATCCGCCGCAAACGGATGCGCATGTTTCCTGCGGGCGTTACAAGTGTCGTCGATGTGCTGGATGTGGCGGACGGTATGGTGCGGGCCATGCAGTATGGTGAGGCTGGCGACCGGTTCGTACTGGCGGCTCATAACCTGTCCTGGGAAGAAATTTTCGGCCAACTGGCGCGAGCATGCGGCGTGGCGCCCCCGACCATCCGTATGGCGCCGTCAGCCGCCATACTCGTCGCATGGTTGTCAGAAGCAGGCGCTTTTCTGACCCGTACAGAACCCCTTCTTCCTCGCCCCAATGCCCGTTTCATGTCCGCAGTCAACCGGTACGACAACACCCTTGCCTGTGAAAAACTGGGGTGGCGCCCCCGGCCTTTTGAGGAAACGGCGCGGCGCATTGCCGACGCCCTGTGAACGTTTTGCCCACATCTCCACACCGTATGCCGCCGCCGGGACAGGCTCCCGGCAAGAGGGAAGCCGTCGAGGCCATGTTCGACGGGGTGGCGCCCCGGTACGACCTGCTCAATCGCCTGCTGAGTTTCGGGATTGACCGCATGTGGCGCCGCGCGGCGATCCGCTTGCTGCGCGCGGAAGCGCCGGCTCGGATTCTGGATATAGCGACCGGCACCGCCGATCTGGCTATTGCCGCTGCCGCGCTTGGTCCGGAGCGGATCGTAGGCGTCGATCTTTCCGAGCAGATGCTGGCGCGCGGCCGGATAAAGGTCCGGCGTCTGGATCTTGGCGGAACCATCACGCTGGAGCGTGGGGATGCGGCTTGTTTGTCGTTCCCGGATGCCTCGTTCGATGCGGTCCTGGTAGGGTTTGGCGTACGAAACTTTGAGAATCTTCAGGACGGTATCCGGGAGATGCGGCGCGTGCTCCGTCCAGGAGGGGTGCTGGTGATCCTTGAGTTCAGTCGGCCCGGCGTATTGTGGATCCGGAAGTTGTACGAGGTCTACTCGGATATCGTATTGCCCTTTGTCGGTCGTCTTCTGTCGGGCAATTCGGGAGCCTATAAGTATCTGCCGGCTTCCGTGAAGGTGTTTCCGTCGGGGGAGGACTTTCTGGACGAGTTGCGGCAGGCCGGGTATGAGGATCTGTTGTGGAAGCCGCTGACGTTCGGGGTGGTCTCCCTGTACAGGGGGCGGGTTCCTGTGTTATCTGAAGATGCACAGCCCCATGCCCCTGCCATATAGTCCATAAGCCACAATAGCATCAGGAAGCTTCGCCGGTTCTTTTTGCGCTGGTATCCCTGAGACGGAGATGTAATTTTCACCCCCTTATTTCCCGGCGGGGGCCGATTCACCGGGAGCCAGCGCGGCGTCCAGAGAGGCAATGAGTTGCCCGATATCCGTATGCAGGTCGGTTTCGGTGGTGGTCCGCTTCTCGCGTTCTGCAAAGAGTTCCTCGGCAATGCCCAGCGCCACGATGACCGGGCCCGTTATGTCGGGCTGATCGGGATGATCCCGCTGGAATTGTCTGACCTTCGTATCGACGTATCGCGCAATGCTGCGTACGCGTTGCTCGTTCTGCTTGTCTACCTGCAGGGAATAGTCTCGGTTAAGAATGCGGACACGAATGGACTGGGACACGATAGTTACCGGTTTATGCGGAATCGGGTAGCGGGTACGTTATGCATCGTCACGCTCCCGTTCCATATATTCGTCGAGGGTTTCAATGAAGGAACGCAAGTCGTCCTTTAGCGAGTCCGGGTTGCGGGGTAGCGAGAAGAATGCATGGTCCCGGTGGATGGCGGGGCGTTGTTCCAGTTCGTTCACTTTTTTCAGGAGCGCGGCATTGGTTGCGCGCAACGCTTCAATGAGCCTGACGGCTTCCTCGACACGGCGGCGCAAGGCATCCAGCGAGGCCGGTTCCGGCGGCGACTTCTCTTTTCCGGCACGTTCACCCATACCCTCTTCGATTCCGGGATACGTATTCGGCGCATCGGTATCGGGTTCTGGCATGGAATCGCTCGTCTTCTCGGTCATCGACATGTCAGGGCGTCAAGAGAATACTTTTTATATATGCGCAACACGTGCAAAGAGGTTCACTAAGGGCCTGTTAAAACTATGCAACGATGCTCTGTTCCGTCAGGCACGGCGTCAATCAAGGCGCGAGGAGTAAAGTTTGGTGGTTCCAAATGAGCGACGAGCAACGAAGAGTGACGCCGTGACCGGCGGAACCCGAAGGGCGGGGCCTGTTTTCCCGCCATGCGGCGTTGCCGCTCGCTTATGTGGCCGGGCCACACTGCGCTCGCGGCGCCTGGCCTGGCAGAAAAATAGGCCCCGCAGAGCGCCGCTGCATAGTGTTAACAGGCCCTAACCTCGCAAAGAAGCGCCGTGTTCTTTTTCCAGCGCGTGGACGATACGAGCCATCTTTTTGTTCACTTCCCGATCTGTGAGTGTGCGGTTGGCGCCAAAGCGCAGGGCGAATGCCACACTTTTTTTGCCCGGATCTACATGTTTGCCTTCGTAGAGGTCAAAGAGACGCACTTGTTGCAGCAGGCGTCCCCCGATGCGTTGAATCGTTTCTAATATAGCTCCCGCCGGTTCTTCAAGACCAACGACCAAAGCAATGTCGCGGTCCACTGCGGGATGGCGTTCTACAGGTTGATACGTGCTGTCAAGGTATGGCGCCGCCAGCCGCACCACTTCGGTCCAATTCAATTCCGCCGTATAGACGATTTCTTCGGGGGTGTTCCCGCCGGAAAAGTCCGGAGTCATCTCGAGGATGCTACCAATGCGGACATCCCCTGAAAAGATGTCAAGCCCGCAGGATGTACCGGGCGCGGGAGTATGTACGGGCGCCATGCGAACATCGGGCGCCCGTACATGCCGGAGCAGCATTTCCACAGTCCCCTTCGCATCGAACAGATCGAAAGCCCGAGCGGACGTATTCCAGCCGGTGTCCGTTGCCTGGCCCGACAACGTCAGCAGGATGGATTCATACTCCGCATAGTTTTCCACGACGGTTTCGTTCCGATCCTGATCATCCGTACGCCGGAACACATGGCCGAATTCAAAAAACCGCAGTGCGTGCTGTCCGTGATTGCGATTAAAAGCAATGACCTGCAGCGCGCCGGGCAACAGACTGGGACGCAGGGCCGCCATTTCGCTGGAAATCGGGTTTAGTGTTCTGACGACACTATCGGGTGCGTTTCCCACGAGTTCCGCAAACTGTTCGGCCGTTTCCGACCGCAGCATGCTGTTCGTGTAAATTTCCCGGTGTCCGGTGCAGGCAAGCAGAGTGCGGGCTGCCCGCCGCAGGCGTGTTTCCGGGCTTTCGTGCAACGTACCACTGGACAGGGAGGCTGCCTGAACCGGCTCAGGTATGTTGTTATACCCGTAGAGGCGTACAATCTCCTCGACTACATCTACCTCGCGCTCGATGTCGGGCCGGAAAGGAGGAACGGTACAGCGAAGCCGGGGTGTCTCCGCGTTGCCTTGTCGTTCCATGTCGAATCCGATGCCTTGCAACAGGCGTTCGGTGGTTTCAAGGGGAATGTGCACGCCAAGCAGGCTGTCTATCCGCTCTGCGCGTACGGTAATATGCCTTGGCGAAGAAGGCGTGGGATGTGCGTCCACGATGCCGGGGACGACGGTTCCACCGCCCAGTTCTGCTATAAGGGCGGCAGCCCGTGCAGCAGCGCGCACCTGCCCGGTAGGGTCCACGCCGCGCTCGAAGCGATAGGAGGCATCGCTCTGGATGCCGAGCGCCTTCGCGACCCTGCGGATATGCGACGGGTCGAAGAAGGCGGATTCAATGAGTACGTTCCTTGTGGTTTCGCGGACCTCCGAATTTTGCCCGCCCATCACACCGCCGATGGCTACGTCGCGTTCGGCGTCTGCAATCATGATGGCGCCGGGAGGGATGGAGTGCTCCTTGTCGTCGAGGGTGATAAAGGGCGTGACCTCCCGGGTGAGATGTACGCGAATATGCTGCCCTGCAATGGTGTCGAAATCAAAAGCGTGCAGCGGTTGACCCACATCATGGAGAAGGTAGTTCGTGACGTCTACGATGTGGTTGCGGGGCCGCAATCCGATGGCTTTCAGCTTTGCCTGAAGCCAGGCGGGAGATTCGCGGACGGTTACGTCCCGCACGATCATCGCCACGTACCGCGGACACGCCCTGGGCGCTTGTATGTCGATAGTAACGAGGTCGGCCGCTTCGCCGCCGGGTTTCGGTGCGGGCGCCTCCGGGAGGCGAAGCGGGATGTTTGTGAGTGCCGCTGCATCGCGGGCTACTCCGAGGTGACTGGTTGCATCCGGGCGATTGGGCGTGACGCTTATGTCCAGCACGGCGTCTCGGTATACGATGCCACGAGCCTCGAGGTATTCCGAAAAAGGTTGCCCAACGCGGGGTTCGGCGCCGGGCGCACCGGTCAATACCATGATTTCGTCATGGTTATCGGAGAGCCCCAGTTCGTCTTCCGCACAGATCATGCCTTCCGAAGGCTCGCCCCGAAGTTTTGTCTTTCGGATGGTGACCGGCGTGTGTATATCAGGGTCTTCCCGATCGGGCAGCATGAGTGTTGCGCCCGGTGTGGCTACGGGGACAAGTTGGCCCTCGGCGACATTCGGTGCGCCGCACACGATGCGGGCGGGCTCCGGGCCGCCCAGATCGACCTCGCAACAGGAGAGGCGATTGGCATTCGGATGGGGACGTACACGCTCCACGCGCCCTATGACCACCCCATCCATCGACAAGCCTTTCTTGTCAATGCTTTCTACTTCCAGGCCGCCCATGGTGAGGATATCTGCAAGTTCCTCCGGGGTCTCCTGGACGGGCGCGTATTCCCGTAACCAATTGTACGAGATGTTCATGATGTACCGTGTTGTCGTGCCGGGACGGAAGTGCCGGTGCACTGTGCTTTCATCGTAGTCCGGCGGTTGTCCATGGCATGCGCATGTTCTGTCAACGTACGGGGCGGCGATCCCTGTTCCCGGGCCGTTTCCGACCTCGCAGCGTCTGAAAAAGTGTACCGCACGTCCTGCTCAAAACTGTTCCAGGAACCGTATATCGTTTTCATAGAACGTACGGATGTCGCGGATTCCGTACCGCAGCATGGCAATACGCTCGATCCCCATCCCGAAAGCATACCCGGTCCATCGTTCCGGATCCAGATCGACGGCAACAAATACATTGGGATCCACCATGCCGCATCCAAGGATTTCAAGCCAGCGCCCATTGCCCGCCAAAGCTTCGTCCGCCCACCAGATATCCACCTCGGCGCTGGGCTCGGTGAACGGGAAAAAACTGGGACGGAAGCGCATCCGGGCATCGGCGCCGAACAGCGCTTGCACAAACAGGCGCAGCACCTGTTTCAGGTCGGCAAAGGTAACTCCTTCGTCCACGTACAGCCCCTCCACCTGATGGAACAGGCAGTACGATTTGTAGGAAACGGCTTCGTTGCGGTACACCCGCCCGGGCACGATGACGCGTACAGGCGGCTGTTCGGTCAGCAGGGTGCGTATTTGCACGGGCGATGTGTGCGTGCGCAACAGGACACGGTCCGGCTCCAGAAAGAAGGTGTCCTGCATGTCCCGCGCGGGGTGGTCCGACGGGAAATTCAGCGCCGTGAAATTATGCCATTCCGTTTCGATTTCGGGTCCGGTGGCGATCGAAAACCCGAACCCTTCGAAGACGCGAGCGATTTCGTTCAGCGTGTGCGTCAGCGGATGAATAGAACCCGGAGGCGCCGGGGGGCGTCCTGGAAGCGTGAGATCAATGCCTGTTTGCGGCCCGGCAGCGTCCGGCGTATGCAGATCGGCCTCGAAAGACGCCAGGCGCTCTTCCGCCCTTTTTTTGAGTTCGTTGATGCGCCTGCCGAGTTCTCTTCGTTCCTGCGGAGGAGCTTCCGGAATTCGCTTGAGCATCCCGGTGATTTTTCCGCTTTTTCTCCCCAGGTATTTGACCCGGAACGCCTCGGCAGTTTCCTTCGAGTCAATGATTTCCGACTCGATATCTTTCAGGATGTCGTCGGGCATCTTGCCAGGCCCGCTTATTTACCGGTGATATGTTGTGTAATACGCTGGAACGTTTCCGGATCGTGGACAGCCATATCCGCGAGCACCTTTCTGTTCAGGCCAATGCCGGCCTTCCGCAGCCCTCCCATGAGACGAGAGTAGGTGGTATCGTTCAGACGTGCCGCTGCATTGATGCGCGTAATCCAGAGGCGCCGAAACACCCGCTTGCGCTGCCGGCGATCCCGATAGGCATATGTCAGGGCTTTCTCGACGGAATGCTTTGCAACGGTATAAATTTTCGAGCGCGCGCCGCGATAGCCCTTGGCCATCCGGAGTACTTTTTTGCGGCGCCTTCTCGACGCTACGCTGTGAGCGGTACGTGGCATAAGAATAAAGGGACAATCAGGATTGAATGAGCCGTTGCATTCGCGGCGTGTCGGTTTTGTCGACGAGCGTACTTTCACGCAGGCCACGCTTGCGTTTCGCCGATTTCTTGGTCAGGATATGGCTTTTGTATGCCTTTTTCCGGGCCAGCTTCCCGGTTGCGGTCACCTTGAAACGTTTCCGGGCTCCACTATTTGATTTCATCTTGGGCATAAGCATCTGACGCCGGGCGCGTTCGGGGTGTCACAAAGGTGCGTGTTTTTGGGCTATTTCGGGTCTTTTTTAGCCTTTTTGGGCTATTTTCGAGCTTTTTCAGGCTATTTTTGGTCGTTTTTCGCAATGTGCATGCCTGTGCTACTACGGAGTATGGCAGGCTTGTTTTTGTGCAAAAGACCCAAACTATAAATACGTTGCCGATAGCTGTCAAGTTCCCGTTTTCTTGTGCGCCGGGGCCCCCGCTATCAGCGTATCCTACTTTTTGTCCGGGGTCAGAATCGTGGTCATGCGGCGTCCTTCCATGCGGGGCGGCTGATCGATCCGCGCCACATCCTGCAAATCCTCAGTGAATCGTTGCAGCAGAGCCATGCCCTGCTCCTTGTAGATGATGTCCCGGCCGCGAAACTGTACCCATGCCTTGACCTTGTTCCCGCTTTGCAGAAAGCTGCGCGCATGGCGCGTTTTGAATTCAAAGTCGTGCGTGTCGGTGTGGGGGCGGAAACGGACTTCTTTCAGCTGGATGGTTTGCGATTTTTTGCGCTGCTCCTTCCCTTTTTTCTGTTGTTCATAACGGAATTTTCCGTAGTCGACAATCTTGCAAACCGGGGGGTCGGCCGATGGTGCAATCTCGACCAGGTCCATTCTATGTGCGCGAGCCCGCTGCAAGGCCTCGTCGATATAGACTACATGGTGTTCTCCGCCGGGATCTACGACTCGAACCATATTGGCCCGGATATCTTCGTTGATGCGTACTTTACGAGCGATGGTTCTGTGTCTTTTTGGTTGGTGAATAAAGGGGTTTGGTCCGGGAGTTATTCTGGTGGCTCAGGCGTACCGCCTGGGGAAGGCAGGGGCATGTATACATGTCCCCCAAAATCTGTTTCACGCGAGCCGGGATGATTTGGTTTCACACGAAATGTAACAAGGTTGTGCAGAGGAACCAGGAAAAGCGCTGCTATAAACGCTGGCGAAATCGGGGAAATCCACTGGGTTTCGCCGGAACGATCCGCGGCGCGCAACAAGACCATCCAACGCCGAACCGCAAAATCGCAACCGAGAACAGGGACCTTGGGATGCGCATTCGAACAAAACATAGGGCCCGGGATATCCTGCAAGCTCGCGGCCAACCGCACGTTTATGTTTTGAGAGAAGACGCGTCCCAAGGTCCTCGTCCATGCGTCTTTAATCAGAGGTTTCTGAACGCTTCTTTCCCTCGGCGATCTCGTTTGCCATCCGCGTTACGCAATCCTCGACGGATATGGTATCCTGTTCTCCCTGGCCATGCCGTCGTACCGAGACCGTGCCCTTTTCCTGTTCGCGTGCGCCGGTGATGAGCATGACGGGTGTTTTGTTCACCTCGGCGCTGCGGATCTTGTATCCCGCTTTCTCATTGCGGTGATCCGTCTCCACGCGGATGCCGTGTTCACGCAGCCGTGCAGCTACTTCCTCGGCGTATTCGCGTTGATTTTCGGAGATCGGAATGACCATTGCCTGCACGGGAGCCAGCCACAGCGGGAAGTTGCCGCCGCAGTGTTCTATCAGCACCCCGATGAATCGCTCCAGCGAACCGAACGGCGCCCGGTGGATCATCGCCGGCCGGTGTTTCTTGTCGTCTGCCCCGACATAGGAAAGCTCGAACCGTTCCGGCAGGTTGTAGTCCAGTTGCACTGTGCCCAATTGCCATTCGCGTCCCAGCGCATCCTTGACCATGAAGTCGAGCTTGGGGCCGTAGAAGGCGGCCTCTCCTGCTTTCTCTACCGCATCCATCCCCATTTCCTGAACCGCCTCGCGTATAGCCCGTTCGGCTTCTTCCCAACGTGTCTCGTCGCCCTGGTACTTTTCGCGGTCCGCCGGGTCGTGCAGGGAAATCTGCGCCTGAAAATCGGTAAAATCCAGCGCTCCCAATACAGTCAGCGTCAGGTCGATCACGTTTTTGAATTCGTCCTTCACCTGTTCATCGGTGCAGAAGATGTGGGCATCGTCCTGCGTGAACCCGCGCACACGGGTCAATCCGCCCAGTTCACCGGATTGTTCGTAACGGTAGACAGTGCCGAATTCTGCATAACGTACCGGCAGGTCCCGGTAGGAGTGCAACCGGTTTGCGTAGATACGGATGTGATGCGGACAGTTCATGGGTTTCAGCAGAAACCCTTCTTCGGCTTCGTTTTCGTCCAGCATCGGCGGGAATTGGCTTTCCCGGTAATAGGGATAATGCCCGCTCGTTTTGTACAGTTCGAGGCGTCCGATGTGTGGAGTAACCACAGGTTCATATCCCCGCGAGAGCTGCTCTTTTTTCAGAAAATCCATGAGCGTTTCCCGCAGCACCGCTCCTCGGGGCAGCCACATCGGCAACCCGGCGCCTACCTGCCGGTCGAAGGTGAAAAGCCCCAGTTCCCTGCCCAGCTTGCGGTGGTCGCGCTGCGCTGCAAGCGCAAGCCGTTCGAGATGCTCGTCGAGCATACTCTTTTTCGGGAAGCTGACGCCATAGATGCGCGTCAGCTGGGGCCGCTGTTCGTCCCCGCGCCAGTAGGCCCCGGCGATGTTGAGAAGCTTGACATACTTGATGCGGCCCGTCGAAGGGATATGGGGGCCGCGGCACAGATCGACGAAGTCACCCTGCCGGTAGAATGTGATCGTACCGTCCTCGAGGTCTTCGAGCAGTTCCAGCTTGTATTCGTCACCCTTGTCCCGGAAATACCGGATCGCCTCGTCTTTCGGGATGTCCTTTCGTTCGTATGCCACGTCGCGTGCAGCCAATTCCCGCATCCGCTTCTCAACGCGTTCCAGATCGTCCGTGCCGATTTTTTGATCGCCGGTATCTACATCGTAATAGAATCCCTGTTCGATAGGTGGCCCGATGCCGAACTTCACACCGGGGAACAAGCTTTCGAGCGCCTCAGCCATGAGATGCGCTGTGGAATGCCGGAAGGTCAACTGACCGTCCGGGTCGTTCCAGGTCAGAATCTCGATACGTGCGTTCCGATCAATGGGCCGGGTCAGATCCCATACCTCCCCATTGACTCGTACAGCCAATGCCTGTCTGGCAAGGCCTGCCGAGATGCTGCTGGCGAGTTCGTACCCCGTGATTCCGGTTTCGTGATTATGGACGGAACCGTCGGGGAGCGTAATGGCGATGTGGTCGGCTGGCATGATTCGGGGCAAATTCGCCGTATGGCGACAGGCTTGGCTGTGGGTCCTGACGGATTCGAACCATCGACCTCTACGATGTCAACGTAGCGCTCTAACCAACTGAGCTAAGGACCCGCGAACGTTTCTCCGCCCGGCGGCGCGAAGGCTACACCCCGGAAGCCGCCGGGTTCCGGTTACTGGTTCCCGCCGGATCGGTTTCGACCGGGAGGCGTTTTTACGCACTTCCTTCAATTTTTCTACTTCCTGACATGACGACATTCACGGATGCACAGTCGGATGCGGTGGTCGGCGCTATCCGGAACCGCCGCACCGTACATAATTTCGAGCCGGTTCCTGCACCTCCGGAAGAGGAGATACTGGCGGCGATCGACCTTGCACGGTGGGCGCCTAATCATCATCTTACCGAGCCGTGGCGATTTTACCTGATCGGTCCGGAAACCGCCCGGAAAATTTCCCGCCTGAATGCGGATATGTATGGACAATCACGGGGCGAACAGGCTGGCGCTGCAAAGTATGCACGGTGGCTTGGTATTCCGGGATGGGTGGTTGTAACCTGTCTGCGGTCCGACGATGAGATCCGGCAGCGCGAGGATTATGCAGCGTGTTGTTGCGCTCTTCATAACGTGCAATTGTACCTCTGGACACGTGGCATCGGGGTTAAGTGGACGACCGGGCCGGTCACCCGGACGGATCAATTTTTTAAGATTGCCGGGATCGACCCGGAACGTGAGATGCTGGTCGGGTTGGTATGGTACGGTTTTGCTGCGGAAGTACCGTGTGTGCAACGCAAACCCGTCCGGGATATTTTACACCGGCGCCCCTGAGTGTCTCCGGAACAGGGGTGTCTCGCAAAAATGCGGGTCATCGTTCCGGCAACGGATCAGAATGTGTACGCCATCCGCACGAGAGGTGCATTGGCTTCGAGGGGTGGAGGGGCCAGCGAAATGCGCAAGTTCGACCTTCCGGTCCGTCCGGCAGCACGCAAAGCGGCCACGCCGGCGATCAACCGGTTGGCTGCCAGTGAGGCAATGAGCACGCTGCGCCGTCGCCGCAACGATTCGGCGTCCTCGCGGAGTTCACGAAAGCGGAGGAAGTGCTCTTCCGTGTCCCATTGCCATTGAAACGAGGGGTCGGCAGCGTACGTTATCTGATCCAGGGCGCCGTTTCGGAACTGTGCGTCGGTGAACGCCTGCGAGGATCGGTACGTCGCAGCGTTCAGGTAAAACGTTCGGTCTTTTCCGGTCGGATCGACGCCGGCGTGGCGAGTGGCCAGGGTTCGATAACTTTCGATGAGGTGGCTACGCCGGCGGCTTGTGCCCAGGAGTCCTGCCCACAAGCCGGCATCCGTTAATACAAAAGCCGTTCCCCAGCGGCCCCAATTTCCGCCGCGGACGTAGCGGTGGCCCAGTCCGGGAGCGATCATACTGAGTGCAAAGGCTTTGCCTGAAGAAGCCCTTGTTACCAGAGGTTCGGTGATTTCAGGGGTTTGTCCCCGGGCATCCCGGGCAGAGCCGGGCGCCAGACCCCACAAGGCAACGCACAGGATAACCAGGAACGTTGCGCCGGCTCGACGCACTGTATCGCTGTATCCGTATTTCGAAGTCATCGGGTTCTTTTCCTTACTGATTCGCACAGTGAGAAAACAAGAGATCGTAAGAGGTTTTCCTGTACCGGTCAGACTGTTTTTCCGCCGTTCCGGCCGGGTTGCCCGCTTCGGAATTTCGTCAACCGCACCTCGTTTGTGTCTCCCCGGGTAGTGTATTCCACCTGATCCATCAGACTGCGCATGATCTGAACACCCAGTCCGCCTCCCCGTCTGCTCTCCGCAATCCGGAACAGATTGGGTTCCGACCATGATTCCGGGTGGAAAGGTCGGCCTTGATCCCGGATACACACCGTAAATCGCTCGCTGTCGACCATGACGAGCACAGAAATTTTTTGCCGGGCGTTGTCGTAAGCATGTTCGATAATGTTGGCGCACGCCTCGTCCACGGCCATTTTTATATGCGCGATCGCTTCCTTTCCAAGGTGCGCTTCGTGGGCATGCTTCTCCACAAACCGGCGTACCTTGCTGAGGTGCTGCGTGGCGCTGGGGATACTAAGGCTATGTGCGGATCCGGGCATAAGCGAAATGGCTGCCGTCGCAATACAAGCGTGTGTCAGGAATCGTTCTGGTCTTTGCGGTCTGTATCGAATTTTCGGATGGCTTCTTCCTCCGCTTTGACAATGTCGAACAGCAAGGGGAAGCCCAGCAGGTCGAATATGTTGAAGACATTGGCTTGAAGCCCCGCGATTTTGATATCGCCGCCAGCCTCGCGCATTTCCTCGATATAGGCCATGAACACGCCCAGGCCGGCGCTTGAGATATACTGCAGGTGTTCGCCATTGACGATGATATGGTGGTTTTTATCCTCCCGGCACTTTTGCAGCGCCGCTTCCAGTTCGGATGCAGTATGCGCATCCAGCTCGCCTTTCAGATCGAGGATGCGGATGTGTGCTTCTGCGCGGAATCCAACTGAAAAATTGCTCATGTTGCCGATCGTTTCGTGTGGTTTTGCGTGCCGTTCCATTTCAGGACCACGAGAGTCATGTCGTCATCGTATTCGGTACGACCGAGGTAATCGTGAAGGTCCGCGAGAAGGGCTTCATGCAGCGCCGATGCTTCTTTCTTCCGGTGGGCTTTCAGGGCTTCAAGCAGCCGCTCGTACCCGTATTCGGTCCCCTGGTTATTCCTGCTTTCGACGACGCCGTCCGTGTATACCGTAATGATGTCGCCGGGCTGGAGTGAAATATGTTCTTCTTCGAGCACATCCCGGAAACGCCGGCCTCGATCCAGACCGAGTCCGAGTCCTTGCGGGCGCATCAGGCGTCCCGTACCCTCCCGGGAGATAAGAATGGCCGGACAATGCCCGGCGCGCGCCAGCACCAACTCTCCTTTACGGACATCGATCACGCCATAGATCACGGATACGAAGACATGGCGCTCGAGGGCGGAAGAGAGTGCAAGGTTGGCTTGTTCGAGAAAGTCCGTCGGCGCGGGCGCCATGCGCGTGGTGGAACGGAAAATGCCCTGTAGTTCGGCCATATAGAACGCTGCCGAAGTGCCCTTTCCGGATACGTCCGCAACGATGAAGGCAAGACGTGTTTCGTCCAGCTTCAGAAAATCGTAGTAATCTCCCCCTACCTCGTACGCAGGAATACTGGAAGCCGCCACCGCCAGTCCCTGCATCTCAGGCAGGTCGTGCGGCAGGAGTCGTTGTTGTACCTCGCGGGCGATATCCAATTCGCGGGAGAGGCGTTCCCTTTCAAGTTGTTCCTCGAAGAGGCGCGCATTGTCCAGGGCGATAGCGGCCTGGGCGGCATAGACGCTGATCGATTCGACATCGTCCTGCTCGAATCCCTGCACGACATCCTTTGCCACGAAGAGCCCGCCCAGCAACTTGTCCCGAGTAATCAGCGGCGTCATAAGCATGGCGCCGATTGCGTTACCCGGTTTTACCCGGATGCGACGGTCTGCGGGGGCTTCGTCGATGATCACCGGCTCACGCCGGGCAGCGAGTTCTTCGTATAGCGCAGCCACATCCACCATGGTTTCGACGTCCTCGGTCGTGGTCTTCCATGCCGCCACGACTTGCGGGCGGAGCGAGCCGCTGCGCTCGTCCGCAATGGCCAGCCAGGCCATCTGCGCCGTGCCTGTATCCACAGGGGTTTTTGTAATCGTGAGGTGCAATTTCTCGGGGTCGAATGCCTGATTGACGAGGTTCGTCAGTGAGTGCATGGCAGTGATTTCTCCGGCTTTGCGCCGGAAATCGCCCGTCGTGGGAAGGTGGAAAATGAGGAAAAGAAATGAGGTCACACAATACAAGAGGCCAAAGGTCAATGCGGCCAGCGTGAACTGATCCAGCGGGTAGCTGGCATGGCGTATGTACATGGAATGCGCCGGCAGCGTCCCGTCCGGGGACAGGGAGACGAGCAATAACAGAATGAGCAGGATCGAGAACCCTACGCCGGCCGCCTTGGCCCGGAACGACAGAAACACGATCCACGACACGCGGAAAACGTTGAGGATCATAAGGATTACGACCAGCGTGAGGCCGATGTACTGCACTATCCCGGGATCTTCGGCAGGGTCCTTCAGGATGAACAGGAGAGAAAAGACGCCCATGGAGATGAGCATCAGATACCAGTTCCGCTGGCTTTGCTTCGTTCGCTTGAACAGCACCAGGTCCTGAAAGCGAAGAAACAGGTAAAAGGCAAGCAGCGCGCGCAGGGAAGTGATCACGTGCATCTTCACGACCGTGGCGAATGTGAGCGGAACGCCGGTGTCGTATTCGAAGCCGAGCACGGCAGGGTCGCCCTCCACATTTTCCGCGGCGGTAATGCCTGTCATCAACCAGATGACCGCTGCAGTGACGAGAGCGAGCAGCAGAGTGGTCCAGAGCGTTTTCAGGGGGCTGATCGGTCGCTGTTTCAGGTAGTACGACAGCAGAAACCAGACCAGTATGAATCCCGCGATGACGACGAGTTGATAGGAAAAATTGACCGCGGCATGCCAGGGTGTGCCGGACAACCACTCGAATCCATTGAACGCCACGCTCAGGAAGAAACATATTACCGCGGCGACGATGCATGCCACCCGTTGGCCCCGGTTGCGCAACACGGTGTCGATATACCCCGGCCCGCTTTGGAGAATTCTATTTGCGAAATGATTGGCCACAGGCGGTATGCCGGGTGAGAGGGCGCCTTTCATACGGGAAATACGTCATACGGTTCTTGTCCTGCGGTATATCCTTTCCCCGGAGCCGGTAACTTTGTTATGGATTGATACGTAGACATAAACGGTTCGTTACGTCCATTGCGTACATTTCCTTCAAAAGTATTTCCTCATCCATTTGCGCCAGGCGCCCAGGCCTCGTGAAACGACCCGGTATTATACGGTTTCAGTTGCTGTTGCTTGCAGTGGTGACACTGCTTGTGCTTTGGCGTGCCATGCAGCCTGTTCCTCCCCCGGATGGCCTGGTCGTATATTCGGACATTGAACCCGGTCTGTTGCTGGAGGAAACACTCCGTGTTGAGCAGCCGGTACACGTCGTTATCGACGCCGCAGGGTCGTTCGAGTCGGAAGAACAGGCGGATAGTATTTCTCTTGCTGCCTACGGGTGGGTCTTGCGCCGGGAAGATCGTGCAGTGGTCTGGGACATGCATTCGGTACCCTTGCAGAAAGGCGATAACACCTTGGCTTTTGTTACCGACACTGTGGAGTTCCAGCCGGGCGTCTACGATGTGTATTTCACGTCGTACGGAAATGAGGATGGTTCTTCTTTCGAATTATCCTTGCTGGATGGTCTGTTCGATCTGTCCGTGGGCGATGGACATGTCTGGCGCAACGATGCTGACGAGTGGCAGATGGTTGTGCGCCCATTGGGAGATGCGTTTACCGCCCCCGTCGATCTTGATACAGCTTCCCCTTTATTCCTTCCCGGAGAAGAAGAACTGCTTTGGACTTCGGCGCCCATGGAAGGGCGGGAAACCGCCGAACATCTGTTCGGGGTGACCCGGCCGGCGGAGGTGCATGTGTATGCGGTGGGCGAAATAGGCGAGGAGCGAATGGATTTTGGCTGGATCGAAGAGGTGGCCAGTGGAGAACGGGTATGGGACATGCGTCGCGAGAATACCGTACCTGCCGGAGGATGGGAGGTCAACCGCTTGTTCGACGGGACCGTTTCCCTGTCGCCCGGTCTGTATCGGGCGGTTTTCCGGACGGATCCGCGACAGGACTATGGGGACTGGGTGCGGAATCCCCCGTTTGATCCGGCAGGATGGGGTGTTTCGTTGTTCACCACTGTCCCGGAAGCAGTGCAGCCGGTCGACCCCTGGGAGGAACAGGAACCATTCATCCGGATCAATCGCGTAGGGGACAGCGAACGTCATATTGTGCGGTTTCGCGTACGTGCGCCGGCCCGGATCGCCGTCTATGCGCTGGGGGAAATGGGAGACGAAGACCGGTACGACTACGCAACGATTACCGCCGGACTCCCGGAGCGGGTCGTATGGGAAATGACGCCGGCGCGCTCCTTGCCTGCAGGCGGCCGAAACAACCGGCGCGAGTTGGCTTTTCTGGATCTGTCGCCAGGCATATACACGGTTACTTACCAGACGGACGATTCGCATTCGTACGCCGGGTGGACGCATGGAGAGCCCGATCATCCGGAACGATGGGGCGTTACGCTGTTCCAGGTAGATGAGGACACGGACCTGTCTGCTATCGAGGTGCTTACGGTAGACAGGGAGGGTTTCGTCGAAGCTCCGGACTCGGAGGGAGATTCGGTATTTGCGTTGGCGGCGCCCGCGCCGCCTGCAGATCAGAGACGATTTTCCGGCGAGGGAGCGCCGGGGATTCCTCTCGTCGATCTTACCGGGCTTGGTAACAGGGAGCACCTTTCGGCTCCGTTTACCTTCGAGGGGGAAGGGTTCTTACGTATTCGGGCTGTGGGCGAGGTATCCCTCAGCGGGCAGTACGATTATGGCTGGATCGAGAATACGGAGACAGGGGAGACCGTTTGGGAAATGACCTGGCAGAATACGATCCCTGCCGGCGGCGATGATCGCAACAGGATGTTTGTCGGGACACTGTCGCTGGCTCCGGGGACCTATACGGTCTATTTCACGACTGATTTTTCGCATGCCTACGGGGATTTTGCGGATAGTGCGCCCAATGATCCTGAAGCCTGGGGGATCCGGGTGTTCGCATCGCGTACGCCGGAGGAGATGGAGTAGGGCCTGTTAATACTATGCAGTCAGGCTGCAACCGGATCGTTTGTGTTCATCCTTGCCTATTTTCTTTATGCCTGTCTCTCCTGAAGCGGTATTGCGTGCTCTGTCCACCGTGGTGGCGCCAGACCGCGGCAAAGATATCCTTCGCCTGAATCTGGTGAAGGGCCTTGTGGTCAAGGATGACCGGGTGGTTTTTACGATCCTGTTGAAGGATCCGCCGGCTTCGTTTGCTGAAAACGTGGCTTCCCTGTGCCGTGAAGCCATTCGCAAGGAAACGCGCGAAGAGGTCGCCGTGGATATCACCGTCGATTTCGAGATGATTTCCCTCGATATGCACGACGGCGGATCTGCGAAAAGCGTACAGCCCGAAGGGGTGGTCAATTTCATCGCCGTAGCATCGGGGAAAGGAGGCGTGGGCAAGAGCACGGTCGCCGTGAATCTGGCGGGCGCACTCCGTAAAAAAGGGTACGATGTGGGGCTCGTGGACGCCGACATATACGGGCCTTCCGTACCGCTTATGTTTGGCGCCGGGGATGAAAAGCCTCGAGTCAATGCGCATCGCAAGATTATGCCCGTGGAGCGCCACGGCGTGAAACTGCTTTCCATGGGTATGATGGTGGACCCCCAAAAAGCCGTTATCTGGCGAGGGCCCATGGTTACGAACGCCATACGGCAGTTTCTCGGAGAATGTGTATGGGGCGACCTGGATTATATGATTCTGGATCTGCCGCCGGGCACCGGAGATATTCAGCTTACCATCGTCCAGAGCCTTGCGCTCACCGGTGCGGTGATTGTGTCGACGCCGCAGCCCGTTGCCCTCGCCGATGCCCGAAAAGGCGTGGCCATGTTCGAGAACGTGCAGGCGCCGGTGCTGGGCCTCGTCGAGAATATGGCCTGGTTTGCCCCGCCCGAATTGCCCGACAAGAAATATTATCTTTTCGGGCGAGGAGGCGCCGCAGCGCTCAGCAGGGAATTGGACATACCTTTGCTGGCCGAACTACCGATCCGGGAGCGGCTGCGGGAGTCGGGCGATGAGGGGACTCCCATCGTATTCGCCGAGCCGGAAAGTGTGTCGGCGAAACTGTTTGGAGCGCTTGCGGACCGGGTTGTACACGAGGTTACCCTGCGTAACGCTACGCAAGCCGCCACGCAAAAAGTGGAAATCCTGCATAAGGGATCCGCACCGGCTTAGCGTAGTTTGCAATACATAAGCATAGTGTTAACAGGCCCTAGTCGATCACAGGGGAACGTACATGTCCGGAGAAAACGAGCATATCGGGCAACAGGAGTCTGTTGCAGACGCGGACAATGAACTCCGCGGCCGGATAGAAGAGGCGCTGGATATGATCCGGCCCTATCTGATGGCGGACG
Source organism: Rhodothermales bacterium (assembly GCA_965117025.1). Lineage (GTDB taxonomy): Bacteria > Bacteroidota > Rhodothermia > Rhodothermales > VXPQ01 > VXPQ01. Next base: position 1,151,195 of record OZ220746.1, on the reverse strand, counting down.
GGGGGTCCGTGCGTCTCCTGAACGTGACGCCGGATATGGTGGTGGAGCTGGAATTGCTGGGCGCTTGCGGCACTTGTCCGATGAGCGCCATGACGCTGCGCGCCGGTATTGAACAGGCCCTCCAGCGTTCCGTACCGCAAATCTCCCGCGTCGAGGCCGTGAACGCCCCTGCGCCCTACTGAGTCGATCCGGATTGTCCGGTTGGCAAAAACCGTATGGTCCGCCGTCGGGTTGTTGCCTCACCGTCTTTCCGCATGGTGCTGCGCTCCATGGGCGAGCTTCCTTATTCCGCCCGTTCTGTCAGATATCGGGTAGCAAGGTACGCCATAAAACCCGGGGCCGTTCGCAATGCTTCCTCGTCGATCGTAAACCGGGGCGTATGGAGGCCATGTACAATGTTTTCCTCTTCGTTCCGCGTGCCGAACCGGTAGAAGGCTCCGGGCGCCTTCCGCAGAAACCAGGCGAAATCCTCCGAGGCGTACCACACGTCCAGATCGACCACATTTTCTTCGCCCACATACCTGACCGCCGCATCCCGGACCAATTGCGCCGAGTCGGGGTCATTGTGCAGTACAGGGTAACCTGTGGCGATGTCCACGTGGACTTGCGCACCGTGCGCTTCCGCGGTCTTTTCCACAACGCGGCGAATATGTTCGTGCGCCTCGAAACGCCAATCTTCATCGAGCGAGCGGAAAGAGCCCTCAAGAACGGCTTGGGAGGGAATGACATTGGTGGCGCCGTCGGCTATGAATCGTCCGATGGTCAGCACGCTCGGCACATCGGGGGGGCAATGCCGGCTCACGACAGATTGCAGAGCCACAAGGATGTGTGCGGCAACGAGGGTGGGGTCGGTATCCAGAAGGTGAGGCGTGGCGGCATGGCCGCCTTTTCCCTCGACCCTGATATGCACTTCGTCCGCCGAGGCCATATACGTTCCGGATCGAATCCCGATTTTGCCGGCGTCGAGACCGGGGTGTACATGTTGTCCGAATACCGCACCGGGCGCCGGGCCGAACGCCTCGCCGAGTACCCCTTCCTCGATCATGGGAAGGGCGCCTCCCGGGAGTTTTTCTTCACTTGGCTGGAACAGGAAACGGATGCTGCCGGGAAGCTCTTCGCGCAGTCTGTGCAGGATGGTTGCCGTGCCAAGCAGCGAGGCCGTGTGCGCATCATGGCCGCAGGCATGCATGACCCCGTCGTTGGCGGAGGCAAACTCGAAGGTATTCTCTTCCTGGATGGGCAGGGCGTCCATGTCTGCCCGTAGCGCAAGGGCCGGTCCGGGCCGGACGCCCTGCAGCGTGGCGACGATGCCGGTGCGCGCCACCCCGGTTTTCACCTCGAAACCGAGCGGTTCAAGGGTGTTCGTTACCAGTTTCGCGGTTTCCCACTCCGAGTACGCCAATTCCGGATTCCGGTGTAGCGTACGCCGGATATCTACAATCTTCTCGAAAAGTTCATCATTTAATTTTTGTATACGTTCGCGCATGGGAGATGGCTCAGACGAGCTTCTTTCGCTTGTTCAGATAGGCCAGCAGAGCTGTATCGTACGATTGTTCTGTATTCAGTTCCACGAAATCGATATCGTATTCGAGGCACTGGCGCCGGAACCGGTCTCCGAAGAACTGTGCGGCCTCCCGATAGTTTTCGCGTATGTGCGCCGGTTGCAGGGAAATTTCCTCCCCGGTTTCCATATCGCGAAAGATCATGGGCACGTCGGGAAAATCGAATGTGCGCTCGGTAGCGGATTCGAGCACGTGGAAGACGAGTGCTTCGTGTCCTCGGTAACGCAGGTGACGCAGCGCTTTAAGCAGATCTTCGTGGCGTCCGATGTTTTCGAAGAGATCGGTGATGACCACGACGAGGGACCGCCGTGCGATGCGTTCGGCGATCTCGCTGAGTGCATCGGCGGCGCCTGTGCGTTTTTCCGGCGCCGGATTGTCGACGGTTTGTTGCAGTCTGACAAGGAGTCGCCGCAGCCAGGATGTCGTGCTTCTCGGGGACATGATGGTGCGGATATCCTCGTCAAACGTAATCAGTCCGGTAGCATCGCGCTGCTTGACCATGATATAGTGCAATGCGGCTGCGAGGTACGCGCCGTATTCCATCTTGGAGAGAGGCGCCTGCGCCCGATAGCGCATCGATGCGGAGATGTCGAGGGCCACATAGTGCCGCAGGTTGGTTTCTTCTTCGAACCGCTTGACGTAGTGCCGGTCCGTCTTCCCATAAACCTTCCAGTCCACATATCGGGGCTCGTCGCCCGCTATGTAGGGCCGGTGTTCGGCGAACTCCACAGAAAACCCATGGTACGGGCTTTTGTGCATGCCCGTAATAAATCCTTCGACGATCATTCGCGCCCGGAGCTCCATGTTCTTCAGGCGGGATACGACAACGGGGTCGAGGTACTTCAGGGTGGTATCCTGTGCGGTGGGCATCGCGGGTAAGAAACAGAATGGATGGGCGGGTTTACCAGTCGTTGTACCGAAGGTACGTCAGACGGATTGGAAACAGGTGTCGTTTCTCGTAATTTATACGGTATGGGGGTAAGAGATCGCATCAAGGCACAATTGATGGATGCACACGATCTGGACCGGACACTGAACCGGATGGCGCGCCAGATTGTGGAAATGATGCATCCTGAAGAGGATGCCTCCTGCCATTTCGGGTTGATAGGCATGCAGACGCGCGGTGTGTATCTGGCCCGGCGGCTCCGCGACAAGATTCTGGACTTCGAATCCCTGACTGTCCCGATCGGCGTACTCGACGCCACCATGTATCGGGACGATTTCCGAATTCGTTTCAAGCAGCCCGTCGTGCGCGCCACAGACATCCCGTTCGACATCACGGAGCGCCGCATCGTATTGGTGGACGATGTGTTGTATACCGGGCGAACGGCCCGGGCGGCGTTCGATGCGCTTATGGATATCGGTCGTCCGGCCACCGTACAGTTTCTTGTGATCGTTGATCGCGGCCTTCGGGAGCTTCCCGTATGCGCGGACATTGTGGGCCGGCAGGTGCCCACCTTGCCCGGGGAAGAGGTGCGCGTACGGTTGAACGAGATAGATGACCGGGAAGGAGTATGGCTGGTGGAAACTTCGAATGATTAACTGATGCACGCACGCGAAAAAGCACGGGAGGATCGATCTGCCCCGGAGTCGTTGAGACACCGGCATCTGCTTGGCCTTTCGACGTACGACGCAGAAGAAATACAACTTATTCTTCATACGGCGCGGGAGTTTCGCTCGGTACTGAATCGGCCTATTCGGCGCGTGCCTACCCTGCGCGACGTGGCTGTCGTGAACCTTTTCTTCGAGCCTTCCACACGGACACGCATTTCCTTTGAACTGGCCGAAAAACGGTTGTCGGCGGAGACGGTCAACTTCTCCGTTTCCGGTTCGTCGGTATCCAAGGGGGAGACGCTCAAGGACACTGCCCTCAATATCGAGGCGATGAAGGTGGATATGGTCGTGATTCGGCACCGCTCGCCCGGGGCGGCTGTTTTTCTGACGCGCTGCGTGGATGCCGTGGTAATCAATGCCGGGGACGGCGCCCATGAACATCCTACCCAGGCTCTGCTGGATCTGCTTACGCTGACGGATATCCACCCCTCTCTTGAGGGACGAAACGTGTCTATTATCGGGGATATTGCGCACAGCCGCGTGGCCCGTTCCAATATATACGGGCTGCAGGCGCTGGGCGCCCATGTAACGCTGTGCGCACCCAGCACGATGACGCCGGTGGGTATCGAGGAAATGGGTGTGCGGGTGACGGATCGTCTGGATGAAGCCCTGGAGGGTTGCGATGTGGCGATGGCGCTGCGCGTACAACTTGAACGGCAGGGAGCCATGCTTTTCCCGGGGGTGCGGGAATACCATGAGCGGTTCGGCATCACCCTGGAGCATATGGAACATCATCCCGATCTCCGCATCATGCACCCGGGTCCTGTGAACCGGGGCGTTGAGTTGGCGGGCGATGTGGTGGATCACGAGCGGGCCGTCATTCTGGATCAGGTGACCAACGGCGTTGCCGTGCGTATGGCCGTGTTGTACCTCCTGGCCGGCCGGGGAGCGGAGCCCGCATCCTGAGCCGCCGTTCCCGCAAAGCCGAACCACTTCCGGGTGGGGTTATCAGGAATAACGGTTTTTATAGTTATAATCCAATAGTATTACCTTTCAGCGGTTGACAAGGCACAGGAAGGCCATGGCAGATCCGGCATTGCATTGGTGACCGTCCACAATATTGTCGTTAAAATGTCAGCAAGACCCGTCGAAGTGGAAAATCTCCCGTCGCCTCCTCCGTTCCCCGAGGGTTGGTACTTCGTTGCCAGTCGTCAATCCGTACTGAAGGAGCAACTGATTGAAAAGACCTGGTTGGGTGAACAAATCGTCGTCTGGTGCGACGACGCAGGTCGCATCTGCGTGGCGCTGGCGGTGTGTCCGCATCTGGGGTCCAATCTGGGACCCGACGCTGGTGGCCGGGTGCAGGACGGCTGTCTCGTTTGTCCGTTTCACGGCTTCGAGTTCGATGTCAGCGGCCAGTGCGTTGCCACTCCTTTTGCTCCGCCGCCCAGGGCCGCACGGCTGAAGACATTCGAGACACGGGAAATCCTTGGCATGGTCTTCGCGTGGTGGGGAATAGACGGTCGACCGCCGCAATGGGGCCTTCCTGAGGAGCCTGTGGCCGGGGCGGACTGGGGCGAAGTGGGATTCCGGACGCTCCGATTTCCGGGACACCCCCAGGAAACCACCGAGAACTCTGTGGACTTCTTGCATCTGCAGTACGTGCATGGCTACGGCAATACGCGCATGGTTGAACCGGTAAGCATCGACGGCGCTTGTCTGACGAGCAAGTTTGAATTCAGACGCGCCCAGAATATTATGGGGATAAGGGATATCGTCCTGGATGTCTCCGCTGTCGCGCGCATCTTCGGATTGGGATATTCGTACGTGGAAATTCACGAGCGATCCATTGAAATGCATGGGCGTTTGTGGGTGCTCGCAACCCCTGTCGATGGCAAGCATATCGAACTGGTCCTGGCCAGTCAGATACGGGAGATACGGAAACCGAAACGTCCGATCGTCGGTCTGGGATTCCTTCCACCGGGTCTTCGCACCAGGGTCATGAACAGCATCATTCTGTCTTATCAAAAGCATGATGTGCTGCAGGATGTGATTATCTGGGAGCGAAAACGGTACGTACCCTATCCCAGACTGTGTCGGGCTGACGGCGATATCGGCAGATATCGACGCTATTGCAAACAGTTCTATCCGGATCCTCGGGGTTCCGGTAAGGACGGGCAACCCCATCGTAGTGCTGAGCACGCGGAGCAAAATGAGGCGCGGACATCCTCATGAGTAACAACTTTCGGGACGGTATCACATGAACAGACCTGGATCACCCGAAGAGGATCGGTCAGTGAAGCGAGGCGTGTCGCCCAGAAGGGTTGCTATTATCGGTGGAGGGGTGTCGGGATTGGGGACGGCCTGGGCGTTGCACAAGCACCCCGATCGATTCGACTTTCGAGTGTTCGAAGCGCAGGCTCAGGTCGGCGGCAACGCCATTACGGCCGATATGCCGCAGGACGATGGCACGTCGATTCCATTCGACATTTCCGTCACCGCGTGCATTCCCTCCGTATATCATCATATTCTTCTCTTCATGCAGCAACACGGTATCGAGCTGATCGATACCCGGTTCAGCTACAGCGTGAAGTATCACGGGGGCATTTATGCGCACGATTTTGATTCCGATATCAGGAGGCAATTACAACCGGAGATCAAGAAATTCCAAAAGCTTCTGAGACGTGCACAGTGGTTTGGCCGGCTAAACCGTTCCAGGTCCAGATTACTCAATGCGCTCAACCCGTTCAATTACGTCAGTATGGGTGCGGTGCTCAACCTGGGCAGGTTTTCCGGAGATTTCAGGTACAAGATTCTGAAGCCCATGTTCGTCAACTTCCTGATGGCGACGAACGTGTTCGACATGCCCGCGTCGCTGTTTTGCCGGTATCTGGAGTTCTTCGATATTGAAACCGCGACGCCGATGCAAACATGGGACCAGGGCACGCGGCGCATCTATGAGAAGATGGCGGCCTCCTTTCAGGACAAGATATACCTTAATCGACCGGTGCGTAAGGTGTACCGTCGCCAATCCGATGTACTTGTAGAGGATCAGGATGGCAAGACGGAGACGTTTGATGATGTAGTGTTCGCATGCAACGCGAATCAGACGCTGATGATGTTGGATGAACCGACCTTTCTTGAGAGCTACCTGCTGTCTTCGATACGTTACGAAAGCGAATTGCACAACCATACGGTCGTCCATTCGGACGCCTCGATTCTACCGGACAACGATGTCCAGGCACTTGCCACCCGGAGCAATCACATCGAGCAGTACGGCGTACGACCCGACAACTACGAAATCACCTACATCATGCACAATCAGCAGCCCTGGGTGGGTCGCTCGGACAAGCCGTGCCTGGTGACTTACAATCCGATCAGCCGCATCGACGAAGGCAAGGTCATCAGGAAGTGGTGGTTTCAGCACATAGTACACGATGTGCGCCACGTGGCTTTTCTGGTCCATTTGTTTCGCCATGTTCAGGGCAGGAGACGGACGTGGCACTGCGGCGCGCACACGCTGATCAACAGCCAGGAGACCTGTTTCGTATCCGGTCTGGTTACGGCGAGGCAGATCGGGGCGGATTATCCGTTTCAGGATGCTGCGGCGAGGAAGTGGTTCAACTTTTACGGGCGCCTGATGTATGGTTGGCGTCTCAGGAAAGCATAAACGCGGCTGTTTCGTGGTATAATCAGGCGAAGACCAAGGTTGAAACCGATGCGATGACTGATCGGTTATATATAAACTGCCTTTCTGGCACCAAGTCGTCGCGTAGTGCTGATTCCGCCTATCGATACGGTATTTCACAAAGTTTAGTATGGAGAAGAGTACGTCGGTACAGTTTCCGATACGTCTTGCAGAAGAACTGATTCTTCTGATGCTCGACGAACAGAGCGGGTATCTGGAAATGGTTCCGGGCTGGAATTTCTCCTGTGTTATGGCGGGAGCCGTACTTGCCGATCTTGCACTGGAGGATCGGATCGACACCGACCTGAAGGCGCTGTATCTGGTTGATTCCCACCCCACGGGAGACAACCTGCTTGACCCGACGCTCAGGGAAATCGCCGAATCCGGGGAGGACCAGGACACGCAGTACTGGATCGAGCGGAACACGGGTCGTTCCGACGAAATCGTTACGGCCACGCTCGATCGCCTGGTGGAGAGGAAAATTCTCGACTACGAGAGCGGGGGATTCTGGGGGCTTTCGCGCTCCGTTTCCCGGTCGGGCACCTATCCTGCTTCGGATCTGAAGGTTCGCCAGGAGGCCAAAGCGAGAATTTTGAGCGTCATCCTGAACGACGACAGCATTCCGGATCCGCGCGATGCCATTCTTATCGCGTTGATGCATACGTGCGACGGTTTCAAGCTGTTGCTTGAGCCGGAAGATTATGAGGAGCGGCTGGAACGCATCGAGCTTGTCGCCAAGCTGGATCTGATAGGGCGGACGGTTGCGACTGCGGTGCGGGACAGCACCGCCACACCGAGGACCCGCCGCGTTATTCAGGCCAAACCCATCCCGAAGCTTCGATTCATCGACATCCTGCGACAGCGTGACTTTCGCTCGGGAAATATTCCCAAGGCGATGTACGGCATTTTCCGGGATCACGGGCCGGTTGTCGAGCTTCCCTTCAAGATGCGTAAGTCACGCATAATCGCCCTGATGGGCCCGGATACCAATCAGTGGGTGAACAAACACGGGCGGTTCTATCTTCGCTCGAAGGATTACATCAAGGATCTGGAGAGCGCGTTCGGTGCATCCCGAACGCTGCCGGGGATGGATGGGGCTGAACACTACAGGATGCGTAAGGAGTTGAAGAGCGCCTATTCCCGTTCCGCGCTTGCAGGACGGATACCTGAGTTGGTCCACCGCTGCCGGCAATCGCTGAGTCGGTGGAGCGAAGGCGACGTGCTCCGCGCCACCAAGGAGTTCCAGAATCACATCAGCAGTCAAATCTCGCACCTCACGATGGGGGTGGATTGCAGCCATTACGTCGACGAATTGCTTGAATATGAACATCGGGCGCTGGTGACGCAGGTGCAGGGCGCCTTGCCGAAATTCATGTTGCGGACACCGAAAATGAAGCGGTACAGCAAGCGCGTCCGGGAGTTCCAGGAATCAATCACCACATCGCACACGCCGGGACAGAGGAAGGGCAAGCCACAGGATCTTGCGGATGCAATCCTCGGACTGCACAAGAGCGATCCGCAGTTCCTGCCGGAAACGGACCTCACTTTTCCGTTCGTTGCGTCGATGGTTGCCAGTATATATCTCGGAAGCGGGTTGGCTTTTACGGTTTACTCCATGATTCGCGATCCGGATTTGCACGAGAAGATCCGTAAAGAAGCCGAGGCGCTTTTCGGGAACGGGCGCGAGCCGGGTCCGGAGGATTTCACCCACGACGCCATCGACGCCACGGCCCGCCTCTACATGGAGTCCTTGCGCGTGCATCCGGTGATTCCCTGGCAGTTGAGAATGGTTATGAACGAGTGCATCGTGAACGGCTACCAGATACCGGCCAAGACGGTGTTATTGATTTGCCAGACGGTGCCGCACTACTCCGAAGAGTTGTTCAAGGATCCGCTGGAATTCGACATAGACCGTTATCTGCCGGAGCGATCCGAGCATACGACGCCGGGCGCTTACGCTCCCTACGGCCTCGGCACGCACATGTGTCTTGGAAGCCGCTGGGTGGAACTTCAGATGGCGGTCAATGTCCTGCTCATCGCGTACCACCTGAAACTGGAAGTGGCGCCCGCAGACTACAAGCTCGGAATCAATCCGTTTCCGACATCTGCACCCAACAAAAAGTTGAAATTCCGGGTTGCTCAAATCACGAACCCGATCTGAGCGCGCCAGGCGCATAGGAGGGGACTTCCATCCGAAGTCTCCGGCGAACAGATCAGGTATAAGGGGGGGCTCCTGCAATGATTGCCTTGCGGGGTGTCAACTTTTGTATATAATCCCCCAAAAAAACGCATCTTCAAGGAAACTTTACAGAAAAGGCGGTTTACCATTGGTTTGTTACCGGAAAATGTGTTATGCCCACCCCATGCATTTTCCGGTTTTGCCTCAACAAGTTTTTCCTGTTGCGTTATGCAGATGCCGACACAAGTCCTTCTGGGAATTCCCAATAACCTCTACGTTTTCGATTTTGGCCGGTCCGGAACCGGCTCGGCCCCGTTCAACGGAGACGAAGCCGAAATTGAGAAAAACTGGGATATGGTTCAGCAAAACGTTTCGATCAATGGTTCGAAGGGATCGCTCTATCGTCGGCCCAAGACCATGCCGGACATAACGGTTATCCAGAAAGATTGACTGGAACAGATGGCTTTCCGCGGCTGAATCTGCCGGCCTGCCCTCTTCGCATCCGATCGGGGGCGGAAAAAGATTCCCGATACGTCTTCGATCCCGTACGCAAAAAATATGTGCGCCTCGTTCCGGAGGAATGGGTGCGTGCGCATTTTTTGCATTTTCTCATTGGGGATTGCGGCTATCCGCTGGCTCTGATTGCTGTTGAGATGCACTTCGAGTACCAGGGAATGTCCCGCCGTGCCGACATTGTCGCGTATGATCGGCGGGGCGTTCCATCCCTGATGGTGGAATGCAAGGCGCCGGAGGTGCGCATAGAATCCACGGCGTTCGAGCAGATCGCGAAATATAACAGAGTCGTCGGGGCGCGTTATCTTGCCGTAACCAACGGATTGCGCCATTACTGCTGGCCGTCTGATCGCCCGGACCATTTTATGGATCGCATTCCGCCTTTCGAAGCAGTCTCTGCAGGGGATCCTGCAAGCGATACCCATCCAACTCTATGAAATACCAGGCAGAGTTCGATGTCGCCGTCCATGCGGTGCGCAGGGCGGCGCGTGTCTGCATGTCCGTTCAGAAAACGCTGGGGCAATCGGCAATCAGGAAAGAAGATCGCTCGCCGGTGACAGTAGCGGATTTTGGAAGCCAGGCGGTCGTATGCCATGCACTGCAGGAAGCGTTTCCGCATGATCCTGTAATTGGCGAGGAGGATTCAGCCGTGCTGTGCCTGCCGGAAAACAAAAGCGTGCTCGACAAGGTGACCACCGAGGTGGCGCAGGTGCTCCCCGGCGCAACGCACGAATCGGTATGCGCCTGGATCGACCGGGGCAATGTGGACGGATACTTCGAACGTTTCTGGACGCTGGATCCGATCGATGGTACAAAGGGCTTTCTGCGGTGCGATCAGTACGCTGTGGCTCTGGCGTTGATCATAGAGGGGCAGCTCACCGTGGCGGCAATGGCTTGTCCCGACTTACCCTGCGATGCGCAAGGGGGTAATGAAAAGGGAGCCGTGTTTGCAGCGCATCGAGGGGAAGGGGCGTTTCAGGCCCCTCTTCACGACACCGGGGATGCGGCCCGGCAATCCATCCGGGTGCGTACCGTAGGAACCGGCGCGCAAGCCCGGCTTTGCGAACCTTTCGAATCAAATCACGGCTCCCGCCGGGATGTGGCCGCCGTGGCGACGCATTTGGGTGTAGAAGCCGCCTCGCTTCGTATAGACAGCCAGGCAAAATATGGCGTGCTGGCGCGCGGCGATGCGGATATTTACCTCCGTCTGACCTCACGGTCGGGATATATCGAGAATATATGGGATCATGCTGCGGGTGCGCTCATTGTGGAGGAGGCAGGCGGCATGGTCACGGATATGGCAGGCAGGCCGCTCGATTTCCGGTGCGGTGCGCAACTCGAGCGAAACATGGGTATTGTGGCCACGAACGGGCTTTTGCACGATGTGGTGCTGGAGGCGCTTGCCGACGCGACGGGGTGAACGTTTCAGGACTTTTCGGCCGAAACGTCCACAAAGATATGGTTGGCGAGCTGGTATCCGAGAATATGCTCCCGATCGCATAGGCGGATCTTCAGGGGTCCCTCGAAAGGCTCTTTTCCGAGGACTTCGAGCGTAGCTCCGGGCAACAGGCCCAGGCTTTCGAGGTGATCCAGCAATTTGGGGTCTTCGTCGGACACGCGTTCGATGACGACATGCGTTCCTGGCTCCACGGCGGCGAGGGGGTTGGTGTTGCGTTCGGCGATTTCGCCTTCGCGTGTAGGAATGGGATCTCCATGCGGATCGTGCGTCGGATGTCCCAGCATTTCGTCAATCTTGCGCTCGAATTCTTCAGAAATGTGATGTTCGAGCAATTCCGCCTCTTCGTGCACCTTGTCCCAGGGGTAGCCCATCACGTTTCGCAGATACAGTTCAAGCAAGCGGTGATGGCGGATGATTTCAAGAGCCACCTTGTTTCCTGTCTCCGTCAGCCGGACGCCCTGGTACGATTCGTACTCTGCCAGACCGAGTTGCGCCAGCCGTTTGGCCATGTTCGTGACGGATGCGGCGGAGACGTTCAGGGCGCGGGCAATGTCACTGGTGGACGCCGGTTGCCCGCTTTGCCGGATCCGGTAAATGGCCTTGATGTAATCTTCAACGGCCTGACTGAGCATGCAATGCCGCGGGAATGAAGAAACGGGACGAAAACACGACTGCTGAACCCCATATTCCATTATATGATCCAATTCGTCCATCTGTTGCAGAAACCACTGTGGGCAGCGGTCGTTGATTAGGCCGCATGTGCGCGATAATTTTCATTCCCTTGTTTCCGACTTCTTGCCCGGTCGTCTAATGGCAGGACAGCGGCCTTTGGAGCCGTATGTGGAGGTTCGAGTCCTCCCCGGGCAACGATGCATCCGGCAGACAATGAACAACATTTCCGGTTGAAGCTGATTCGTTAACCATGAACAAATCTGTCAGGGACACCCCTATTTCCATTTTTTCCGGGCGCTCGAATCCGCCACTGGCGCAGAAAATCGCGGCCGCGTACGGACAACAACTCGGCGAACTAACGATCAAGGATTTTGCAGACGGGGAAATCTACGTGCGGTATGGCGAATCCATACGGGGTTCGGATCTCTTCATTATTCAGAGCACCCAGCCCAGCGCGGACCACTGGATCGAGTTGCTTCTGCTCATCGACGCCGCAAAACGGGCGTCCGCGGAGCGGGTCACGGCGGTCATGCCCTATTTCGGCTATGCGCGGCAGGATCGGAAGGATCAGCCCCGTGTTTCTATTGCCGCGAAGCTGATGGCGGATATGCTGGCAACGGCCGGTGTTCATCGCATTCTTACGATGGATCTGCATGCTCCGCAGATTCAGGGTTTCTTCGATGTGCCCGTGGATCATTTATACGGATCCGGTGTTCTAACGAGCTATTTCAGGAAGTTGCAACTCGACAATGTCGTAGTCGTAGCCCCTGATGTGGGCGCAATCAAGGTGGCGCGGTCGTACGCCAGGCGGCTCGACGCTGAACTTGCAGTTATTGACAAGCGGCGTCCCCGGCAGAACGAAGCCGAAGTGGTGAACATTATCGGCGAAGTAGCCGGGCGGAACGTGATTCTTATTGACGATATGTGCGATACGGCGGGGACCCTGACCAGGGCAGCCGGGGCGCTCCGCAAAGCGGGATGCAAGGAAATCGTTGCGGCCTGTACGCATGCGCTGCTGTCGGGACCGGCCTATGAGCGGATAGAAAACTCGGAAATATCCAAGGTGGTTGTGACGGATACGATACCCCTGAAGCGTTCCTCGGAACGCATCGATGTAGTCAGTGTCGCCGAGTTGTTTTCGGACGCTATTCGCCGCATTTACACGGAAGATTCCATTTCGACGCTGTTCGCGGATTAGGCGGGCGGTTTTCGCATTCATTGCACGATTCACCGTATTCCATAGATCATGGATACTCTTACGTTTGACGTTGAAAAGCGCGCAGTCGGCAAGTCAGCGGCCCGCGCCGTTCGCCGCGCGGGCAATGTGCCGTGCGTCTTGTATGGGCATCATATGGACCCTGTAACTTTTCAGTTGGCTGAGGAGCACCTGAAAAAGCTTGTTTATACGGCGGAAACGCATATTGTGGAGGTGCGACTGGACGGCAAAACGTTTCGATGCATTCTGAAAGATGCGGCATTGCATCCGGTTACGGATCGTCCCCTGCATGCCGATTTTATGGCGCTCAAGGCGGGCGAGATGTTGACGCTGCTTGTCCCTGTCCATTTCGAGGGGACACCCATCGGGCAGCGTGAGGGGGGCAACGTGCAGGTCATCCTGCATGAACTGGAAGTGCGCTGTCTTCCCAGGGATATTCCCTCGCACATCGAAGTGGACATTTCAGAGTTGTCCATTGGAGACGCCATCCATATCCGTGATATTGAACGGGAAGGTCTTGCCTTTATGGCACGTCCGGAGCAGACCATCGTTACCGTGGTACAGCCGCGCGTCGTGGTGGAAGAGATCGACGAGCTTGAAGAGGAAACGGACGATGCAGATGCAGATGCAGATGAGGCGACCGATTCCGCAGAGGAGAGTGAAGAGGGCGATGCCTAATCGTCGTAGCCGTCCATGTCCAAATCGAAGCGCCTCATCGTCGGGCTGGGGAATCCGGGCCCGGAATATGAAGCGACGCGGCACAATATCGGATTCGAGGTGGCCGATGCGGTTGCGGAACGTGCCGGAGCGGTCTTCGAGCATGGACGCGGGAATGTATTGCTGGGATGGGGGCGTATTCGCAGTTACCCCGTCGGAATCGCCAAGCCGTTGACCTTCATGAACCGCAGCGGTAAAGCCATTAGCACATTGCTTGGTGTCTGGCGCATGGATCCCCGGCAAATGCTCGTGATCGTGGACGATATCAATCTCGCGCCGGGTCGTTTGCGCCTGCGCGCTTCCGGGAGCGCGGGCGGACATAATGGTGTACAGGATATTGTCGATCGCCTGGGCCATCACGACTTCCCACGGCTTCGCATCGGCGTCGGCAACGACTTTTCTCGAGGCGGACAAGTACAGCATGTCCTGTCCCCGTTTTCCCCCCAGGAACGATTGTCCATTGACGAGGCCGTAATCCGGGCCCGCGACGCCGTAGAGGCGTTCGTGTGCGAAGGCATTTCGGTCGCCATGAACCGATTCAACCGAGACGTAACCTGATGACTGCCGAAACGATAATTTTTCTCGTTCCTGCTTCCGGCCTGCTGGCATTGGCCTATGCTTTTTTGCGGACACGCTGGATCGGTCGCCAGAGTACGGGTACGGACAAGATGGTGGAGATCGCCGGGTACATTGCGGATGGCGCCCGGGCGTTTCTGCGCCGGGAGTACCGCGTGCTTTCGGTTTTTGTGGTGTTGGTGGCCGCATTTCTGGCTGTGGCGGGTATGGTTGCGCCGGATACGTCCTGGCTCATTGCCGTTTCGTTTGTGACCGGCGCCCTGGCTTCCGGACTTGCCGGGTTTATCGGGATGACCGTCGCGACGCGCGCCAACGTCCGCACGACCGATGCGGCGCGGTCCGGCCTGGCTCCTGCGCTTAACGTAGCTTTTTCGGGCGGTCTGGTGATGGGTTTGAGCGTGGTGGGATTGGGTGTTCTGGGACTTGGGGGCCTTTTTCTTGTGTACAGTGGCGCCGGATGGGAAGCCGCGAAGATTATCCAGGTCATTTCCGGCTTTTCGCTGGGGGCTTCTTCCATCGCGCTGTTTGCGCGTGTGGGCGGCGGTATCTATACGAAGGCCGCCGATGTGGGCGCCGATCTGGCCGGCAAGGTATACGAAGGTATCCCCGAGGACGACCCGCGTAATCCTGCCACGATCGCGGACAATGTGGGAGACAACGTAGGGGATGTGGCCGGTATGGGGGCCGATCTCTTCGAGTCGTTCGTCGGCTCTATTATCGCCGCCATGGTCCTGGGCGTCGTGTTCATCGGCTCCTTTGCAGAGGCCGGCATTGCGGAACTGAGCGGCGTTACGCTGCCATTGGTGCTTGCAGGCGTCGGCGTGGTCGTTTCGATCCTCGGTTCGCTGGTGGTCAAAGTGAAGGAAGGAGGGAACCCCCAGAAGGCGCTCAACACCGGCCAATTCGGAGCAACGGGTCTTATGGCCGTACTGGCGTATTTCATCATCCGGGGCATGTTGCCGGCGCAATGGGAAGCCGCGGGTGTGGAATACACCTCGCTGGGTGTGTTCTGGGCCGTGCTGATCGGATTGCTTGTAGGGGTTTCCATTGGCCTTGTCACGGAGTACTACACCTCTACGCAGGGCCGCCCGGCGCATGGCATCGCCAGGCAAAGCGTAACCGGATCCGCCACGAATATCATTGCCGGTCTCGGGGTGGGCATGTTTTCCACGGGTTTTCCGGCAGTCATTCTGGCCCTGGCGATTCTTGGAGTGTATCATTTTGCCGGGCTCTACGGCATCGCCATTTCGGCGGTGGGCATGTTGTCGGTGACCGGCATTCAGCTTGCAGTCGATGCGTACGGGCCGATCTCCGACAACGCAGGCGGCATTGCGGAGATGGCAGGGTTGCCCGAAGAGGTCCGGGCGCGCACCGACAAACTTGACGCGGTCGGGAACACGACGGCCGCGATCGGGAAGGGGTTCGCCATTGGTTCCGCCGCGCTGACAGCACTGGCTCTTTTCAATGCGTTCATACAGCAGGCACAGGTACCCGACATCGATGTGGCCAATCCGCGCATCTTGTCCGGATTGCTGCTCGGAGCCATGTTGCCGTATGTGTTCAGCGCCATGGCGATGGGCGCCGTGGGCCGCGCGGCAGGTCACATGATTGTCGAAGTGGGGCGGCAATTCCGGGAGATTCCCGGGCTGCGCGAGGGTACGGTTCCGGCCGAGCACACACGATGTGTCGATATTTCCACGAAGGCGGCCATTCGCGAAATGATTGCGCCGGGCCTGTTGGCCATCGCAGCGCCGGTTATCGTGGGCTTCATCGACAAAAGCATGTTGGGCGGGCTGCTGGCCGGGGTACTGGTTTCCGGCGTACTTTTCGCTATTTTTCAGGCCAATGCCGGTGGCGCCTGGGATAATGCCAAGAAGTTGATCGAAGGGAACATTTCCATCAGCGGGACCATGTATGGAAAGGGCAGCGACGCCCACAAAGCTTCGGTAGTAGGCGATACGGTCGGCGATCCGCTCAAGGATACGAGTGGTCCCAGTTTGAATATTCTGATTAAATTGATTGCGGTGGTGGCACTGGTAATTGCGCCGCTCATCGCATAAAATACGTTCGCGGTTCCCGGGAGCAATCATCGCAAAGCGGATATGGCCAGGGTTGAAATTACCATGCCCCAGATGGGCGAAAGTATCACCGAGGGCACGGTGGTCGAATGGCACAAGAAGCCCGGAGAGCGCATCGAGCAGGATGAAACGCTGCTTGAGATAGGAACCGACAAAGTGGACACCGATGTGCCGTCGCCTGCCGGGGGCATTGTGGCTGAAATTCTGGTCGCGGAGGGCGAGACCGTAGATGTGGGCACGCTGCTTGCCGTGATTACGGACGAGAACGAGGAAGCGCCCGAAACTCCCGAACCAGCTCCCGAACCGGTCAGCGAGGCGCCGGAGCCGGCGCCCGAACCTCCTGCTCCGGTTGCTCCCGATCCACCGGAGCCGTCGTCCGACCATGATACCGAGGCTGCCGCGTTCGCCCCGAGGGGCGCTGCCGCCCCGAAGGAGAGCGCAAGCGATTCGTTTTTCTCCCCGCTGGTGCGTTCCATCGCCGAACAGGAAGGGGTAAGCACTGCCGAACTCGAATCTATTGCAGGATCGGGTCGGGATGGACGGGTCACGAAGAAGGATGTGCTCGATTACGTGGCCAGTCGGTCAGAGGACGGAGACGGATTTCCGGAGACGCAACCTGTCGAGCCTGCCGAAGGGCCCGATGTGCGGGTCGTTAAAATGGACCGTACCCGGAAGATCATTGCGGAGCACATGGTCCGCTCGAAGGCGACTTCTCCGCATGTGACCTCCTTTGCGGAAGTGGACATGACGAACCTTGTCGCCTTCATCCAACGGGAAAAAGAGGCATTTCTGGAGAGGGAAGGCGCCAAATTGACCTATACCCCGTTTTTTGTTCATGCGGCGATAGAAGCGCTCCGCGAGCATCCGGTGCTGAACGCATCCGTGGATGGGGACGAGATTATGCTGCGGGACGATTTCCATATCAATATTGCGGTGGCGATCGGCAAGACCGGCCTGGTTGCTCCGGTCATTCGCAATGCAGGACGTCAATCTTTCGCCGATCTGGCGCGGTCGGTGGCGAATGTTGCCGACCGGGCGCGCAATAAAAAGCTGCATCCCGACGACCTGCAAGGGGGCACATTCACTATCACGAACATCGGTCCGATCGGGGGGGTCAAGGGGACCCCTATCATTAACCAGCCCCAGGTGGCTATTCTTGCCGTCGGGCGGATCCAGAAGCGCCCGGTGGTCATCGAAGATCCGAAACTCGGCGACGTGATTGCCGTGCGGCAGATGGCCTGGTTGTCTCTTTCCTACGACCACCGCATTATCGACGGGGCCATGGCTTCTTCATTTCTGACGAGTTTTATCCGCATCGTGGAATCGATGGGCACCGGCTCCTGAATTCCGTTATTGCATTTGATCTGCCGGGGGGCTATTCTGTGGTGTATCACAGGATACTTCATCATGGGCAATAATGGCTTCGTCACACATCGAATCCCTTAAACTGACAACCGGTGAGCTTGCAAGGCGGTTGCAGGATTTTCAGCGGGAGTACCTCAGGGAAAAGAGCGCCGATACGGTGGGGACCTATCGCAGGGCGCTCCGTGAATTCGAAAGATGGTTTGCCGGCCAGGCCGATACATTTCGTTTCTCGGAGGATGGAGTCCGTGCGTACAAAGCCTATCTGATGGAGACGCGCTCGCTGAGCGAGGCATCCGTATCCACCTATCTGACCGCTTTCCGGCAATTCTGCCAATATCTTGTGGTCATCGGGCTGATGGACAAGAATCCGGCGCTTGCAGTCAAGGGGAACCGCCGTCCGGTGTCGCACTCCCGCGCGGTGCTTACGGAAGCGGATATCCGGCAGCTATTGGGCGTACTTGATGATACGACCCTGCTTGGAAAACGAGATCAGGCCATGGTGTACCTGATGCTGTATGCAGGACTCAGCGAGATCGAGATCATAAGGGCCGATGTGCGGGATATCGAGCACACTTTGCTCGGAAGGTTTCTGCGGGTGCAGGGCAAGGGACGCGCTGTCAAGGATCAGGAGGCGCGTCTGGACCCTCCGGTGATCGAAAAAATAGAGCGCTATCTCGAAGCGCGTGATTCCGTGCTGCCCGAACATCCGTTATTCGTGTCTCACGGACATCGCTCGAACGGACAACGCCTGAATACGCGTTCTGTCCGGAGCCGGATTAACCGGTATCTGGCGGCGGCCAACCTGAAACGGAGCGGAGTCAGCCCGCACAGCCTCACGCACACGGCGCCTCTCATCTGGCTGAACAAGGGTATGGATATCGAGGAGGTCCGGGCGCGTATGCGGCATGGTACGCGCGACACGACCATGATTTACAAGAATCTGTTACAGGAGAAGGAGCATCCCGGGTAGGGAAAGGAGATCGTAACAGCAGGGTCAGATCCCCGTGCGTACGGTGATCTGATGCAGGCCTCCGAGGGTTGACCACGAATTGAAGGCGTAGTCGAAACGGAAGCTTGCCACCCTGATCCCGCACCCTACGCCCACACCGGCCAGATCCAGCCGGTTTTTCATTTTCAGGTCCTGATGTTGCCGGTGGTTGTATCCCAGCCGGAGCCGGAACGCGTCGCTGAAAAAGAATTCCCATCCGACGGCTACGTGCCGGAGCACACCCGACACCGCATTTCGGCCTTCGCTTTCTTCGCCTATCCGGTTCAGGTTGTAGCCCGTTAGGGATAGGAGCAAAGGCAGATAGCGCAAGCGTTTCGAAACCCCTGCACGCAGATCGAGCGGCAGCGTATCCCTGAGCGAGCCGAGCGCATTCGCCACAATGCCTGCGTTATGTATAGAGGCGCTCAGGGCCAGTTGCTGTTCTGAGAAATGGTAGAGCACGCCGGCGTCCGCGGCGAAGGCTGACGCGCTGGCGGTTTCAATACTTGAGAATGCCGCGTGGAGGTTCGCACCGTACCGCAAACGTTCGTCATGCGCGCGGGCCCAGGATGCGGTGAGCGCCACATCGTTTGCACCGAAGCTTTCGGTAGCGTTGCCGGCCGCATCGTATCCCTCCGTGCTGCCCCAGGTTACGTAGCGCAGTCCCGCACCCAGCGTACCGATGCCTTCCCAATGCCGGGCGTGCGATACGAACCCCGCATGGATGCCTCCGAGATGGTTGAGGTACGTGACGGAGAGCGTGCGGTGCATGTCCGGGTTGAGCAGGGCCGGGTTGTAGAAGAGGGCATTGACGTCTTCGTCGTATACGGCGGAGAATGCGCCGGCCAGCGAGGCAGCCCGCGCGGAAGGAGCAAGCCGCAGGAACGAGAAGGTGGTGGCCGGTCCGGACTGGGCCGCCGCCGGAAGGGCGCTTGTCCCGGTCAGGACAAGGATTACCGCAAGGAAGACGGGGCGAACATAAGAAGTACGCATAATACATCAACGGAGATCAAAGCGTGATGTTGCCTGTGGAGATGCCAGGCCACGGAGCTTTTGTCTTCACCTTCACAAGGAACGGTTTTTGCGGTTCAGCGTGATATTCTGCTACCTGTCAGTCTGTCGGGACTTTCTTCCGGCAAACCGATTTTTCCTTTATTTCCGTGCCCCGCGCACCATGATAGATTTCTTCAAATCGCTGTTCGGCGACAAGAATGAACGGGAGCTGAAGCGGCTCTGGCCGGTTGTCGAGCGCATCAACGATGCCTGTGAGGACCTGTCCGACCTTTCGGATGAGGAACTTCGGGCCAGAACGGACGATTTCCGGCAACGCATCCGGGAAGCCGTTGCGGACAACGAAGCCAGTCAGGAAGCGCTGCGCGCCCGGCTGGGGGGCGCCGTTCCCGTGCCGGAGCAGGATATATCTGCTGCGGACGAAACGACGCTTCCTGCATTTTCGGGAAACGGGGTCGGGACCGATGACGACAAGGAACTCTCGCCGGAGGAGCACCGGGCGCTTTTCGACAAACTCGACGGGCTGGAAGAAGAGTGGCTGGAGATTGTTGAGGAAGTGCTCGACAGCATGGTTACGGAGGCGTTTGCCGTCGTCAAGGAGACATGCCGCCGCCTGCTGGGCAAGGAATGGGAAGCCGGCGGCACCCGCATTTCCTGGGATATGGTGCCGTACGATGCCCAGTTGCTGGGCGGGGTGGTGCTGCATCAGGGGCGCATTGCCGAGATGAAGACGGGCGAGGGGAAAACGCTTGTGGCCGTCATGCCGATCTATCTCAACGCGCTGGCGGGCCGCGGCGTGCATGTGGTGACGGTCAACCCGTATCTGGCGCAGCGCGATGCGGAATGGATGGGGCCGGTATTTGAGTTTCACGGTCTGACCGTGGATGTCATCGACAAGCACGAGTCGCACACGGAAGGCCGCCGCAAGGCATACCGCGCCGACATTACGTACGGCACGAACAATGAGTTCGGGTTCGACTACCTGAGGGATAATTCGTTTGTATCCGAGCAGGAGCAACTGGTGCAGCGCGGCCACCATTTTGCGATCGTGGATGAGGTGGATTCCGTGCTGATCGACGAGGCGCGCACGCCGCTTATTATTTCCGGGCCCGTGCCGCAAGCGAACGACAGCCGTTTTACGGAGCTGCAGCCTGTCATCGAAAGGCTGGTCTATGCACAGCAGAAGGCGGTGGCTGGATTTGCGTCCGAAGCAGAGCGGCGGTTACGTGAACGGGATCGGGCTGAGGAAGCCGGCGACCGCAAGACAGCCTCGGACATGGAGGGCGAAGCCGGTCTTGCTCTCCTGCGTGCCAACCGCGGGTTTCCCCGAAACAAGAAACTCCAGAAGCTACTCCAGGAAACGGGCGTGGCGCAACTGTTGCGCAAGACGGAGTTCTTCTATTTGCAGGATAATGCCAAGCATATGCCGCTGGTGGACGAGCCGTTGCTCTTTGCCCTCGAGGAGAAGCAGCATGCCATCGAAATGACGGAGCAGGGGCGCGAGTTTGCGGCGCGGACAGCCGGGGAAGATACCGATCTGTTCGTACTCCCGGATATGGGCGACGAGATTGCTTCCATAGAAGGCCGCTACGAGGATCGGCGTCGGCAGGTAGAGGCGGACATCGAAGCAGATGCTTCACTGGACGAGGAGAAAAAGGAAAACAAACGCATGAACGATGTGCGTCTTCTCGCCAAGGAAGAGGAAGAGGAGAAACGCACGCTCTACACGCTGTATTCGGAAAGGGCGGAGCGCCTGCATGCCATCGAGCAGTTGCTCAAGGCCTATACCCTGTACGAGAAAGACGTGGAGTATATCGTACAGGAAGGACGGGTCCAGATTGTGGACGAACATACCGGCCGGGTGCTCTCCGGGCGACGGTATTCCGACGGGTTGCACCAGGCGATCGAAGCCAAGGAAAAGGTGCAGGTGCAGGCGGCGACGCAGACGTACGCCACCATCACGCTTCAGAATTATTTCCGGATGTACGACAAGCTTTCCGGCATGACCGGCACCGCTGAAACGGAAGCCGAGGAGTTCTGGAAAATCTATGAGATGGATGTGGTGGTCGTTCCGACAAACCGGCCTATCACGCGAGACGACCTGGACGATCTCGTATTCAGAACGAAGCGGGAGAAGTACCGCGCCGCCATCGAAAAAATTTCTGAGTACAATCAGGCAGGCAGGCCTGTCCTGGTGGGCACTACCTCCGTGGATGTATCGGAAACCCTGTCCCGTATGCTCAAGCGCTCGGGCATTCGCCATAACGTGCTGAATGCGCGCCGCGACCGGGCGAAGGCGGAGGCCGACATTGTGGCCGAAGCCGGACAGCGCGGAGCCGTAACGATCGCCACGAACATGGCAGGACGCGGTACGGATATCAAGCTGGGCTCCGGAGTGCTCGATGCCGGAGGACTGGCCATTCTCGGCACCGAGCGGCACGAGAGTCGGCGGATCGATTTGCAGTTACGAGGCCGGTCGGGTCGGCAGGGAGATCCGGGCGAAAGCCAGTTTTACGTATCCCTTGAAGATGATCTGATGCGTCTGTTCGGTTCGGACCGCGCTGCCAGGGTGATGGACCGGCTGAACATGGAAGAGGGCGCCGTCATCGCGCATCCATGGGTGAACAAGAGCATTACCCGGGCGCAAAAGAAAGTCGAGCAAAACAACTTTTCTATTCGCAAGCGCCAGCTCGAATACGACGATGTGCTCAATTCGCAGCGGCAGGTGATCTACGACCGCCGCCTGCATGCGCTCAAGGGAGAGCGGTTCCACGGGGAGATCCTGGAAATGCTTCAGGATGTTATCTCGAAGGTGGTGGAAAAGCACTATGGGGAAGGCACGCTGGACGAGCTCCATGAGGAAATCCTGCGCAAGCTGGCGTTCGAGTTTGAGCTTGAACGGGAAAGGTTCGTGCAACTTGGGGAAGACGGCGTGGGGCAGCTGATCTACGATGAGGCCATCTCGTTCTACCGGCGCAAACGGGATGCCTTGTCGCGTCCTTTCCACAAGGGCATGCAGCAGGTGATGGAGCAGGATGAAGAGCACCGTCCGGCCCGGGTGTTCGTGGATTTCACGGACGGGCGCCGCCTGCTGCGTGCGGTGGTGAAGGTGGAAGAGGCAGTAGGTACGGAAGGACGCATCATCAACGATACGCTCGAGCGGACCGCCATGCTCAATATCATCGACGAGAAGTGGATGGGGCACCTGCGGGAACTCGATGAAATCAAGGAGGGGGTCGGACTCCGCGCCTACGGACAGCGGGATCCGCTCGTCGAATACAAGATGGAGGCGTTCAAGCTTTTCGCGGAGATGATGGGGACGATCAACGAAGAGGTTGTTTCGTTCGTGTTCAAGGCGGGGCCGCTTGTCGCCGAGCAATCCGCCCGCTCCGCTCCTGCGCGCCGCCGCCTCGATCCGAAGCGGGCGCGGGCGCGCCACGATTCCATGGAACCGACCTACGGCGTCAAGTCGGGCGGAGGGCAGGCGGGGTCTGCCGACCGGGACCCGACCGCCCGAAAGGAGACCGTCGTAGTGGATCAGAAAATCGGGCGCAACGAGAAAGTGACCATCCAGAATCCGTCTACCGGGCAAACGCAAACGCTCAAGTACAAACTTGCGGAGCGAAAAATTGCAGAGGGATGGGTGCTGGTTTCCTGAACCGGGGTTATGTTCCGGGATGTTTTCGTGTCTGTTGCTGCGGAGATCCTCGTAAGGATACTCTGATTAAGCCCGCAAAGATCAGAGGCTGAAAGGGGTGCGCTGGCAAGGAATGACGAAGCAGTGTGGCAGGCTCCACATAATGAGGAATGACGCGGCCAGCGCACCCCTGTCTGCCTCCCGAAGGGCGCTTCACGTCCGCACTGCCCGGAATCCGCAGCGTTTCCGCCAATTCCGACGATGCAATTATAATATCTTTTACGCACGAACGTGAAGCGCTGATCGAAGCGGTTTTGATCAGAGTATCCTTAAGCATTTCGCGCTCCCTTGCTGAAGTCTCTTTACGTCCGCGATTACGCACTCATCGAGGAGCTCCGTGTCGAGTTCGATGCGGGGCTTACGGTCATTACGGGTGAGACAGGCGCCGGCAAGTCCATTCTGATCGGGGCGCTGCAGGCGATTCTGGGCGAGCGGACATCGCCTTCCGCCATCCGGTCCGGGGCTGCGAAGGCGGTGATAGAGGGGGTGTTCGACGAGGCGGACGATCCGTCCGTGGCGTCTTTGCTCCAGGAATATGCGGTGGATCCGGCTCCGGTGATGATTTTGCGCCGGGAAATTATGCTGTCGTACAGCCGCGGCTTCATCAACGATACTCCGGCCACGCTACAGGCAATGCGCGCTGTCGCCTCCTATCTTATCGATTTGCATGGGCAGCATGAGCATCAGTCGCTGCTGAACGTTTCGACGCATATCGGTCTGCTGGACGATTTTGGCCAGCTCGGAGAGGCGTCTGAAGCGTACGCAGATCATTTTCGAAGTGTCTCGGCGCTGCTTTCCGAACGGGACGCACTGGCAGCGCGGCAGCGCGATATGGAGGAAAAGCGTGCGCTCCATACATTTCAGATCGAGGAGATTGATCGCATATCGCCTTTGGAAGGAGAAGAAGAGCTTCTCGAAAACGAGCGGCGCGTACTGGAGCATGCAGAACGTCTGCACGAAGCGTCTGTCCGGCTGGGCTCTGCCTTGTATGAAGGGGGGCATTCCATCCACGATCAGTTGATTGCTGTCCGCGACGAACTGCGCGAACTGGCGGAGATCGACTCCCGTTTCGAAGAAATACTGAGCGAGATCGATTCCGCCTGTATCGTCACGGCGGAGACGTCTTCGTTTCTGAAGCAGTACGGCGAGCAGGCGTCGTTCGACCCGGAGCGGCTCGAAGAAATCAGAACCCGGCTTGTCGATATACGAGGGCTGGCCCGAAAGTACGGAGGTACCCTGGAAGCGGTCCTCGAACACCGGCGCAGGATCGGCGAGGCCCGGTCCGAGGCGGAGCGTTTCGACGAGACCCTCGATGCCCTGACAGATCGCATAACGACGACACAGGGGCGTTTGTCAGAGGCCGCCGTTCACCTGAGCGTCCGGCGCAAAGAGATAGCCCATGCCATCCGGGAAGCAGTGGAAGAGGAGTGCGGTAAGCTTGGCATGGTCGATTGCCGGTTCGATGTCCGGTTCTCCGTGGATGAGGCCCCGGACGGCTGGATTCTTGCAGAGGATCGGCGCATGGCGGCGCATGCCTCGGGCATGGATCGCGTCGAGTTTTACATCTCGACAAACAGGGGGGAAGCGTTGCGGCCGCTGGCCCGCGTGGCTTCCGGCGGGGAAATCAGCCGCATTATGCTGGCCCTGAAGACCGTGCTGGCGCGAAGCGAGGTGTTCCCGATTCTGGTGTTCGACGAGATCGATACAGGCATCTCGGGAGCGGTGGCCAGCAAGGTAGGGCAAAGCCTGCATGCGCTGGCCGCAAATCATCAGATTGTCGCCATTACCCATTTGCCTCAGATTGCCGTGCAAGGGGATACGCATTTTGTGGTCGAGAAATATGTGGAGGGCGATCGTACGAAGACGCGTATACAGCGACTGGTCGAAAATCAGCGGGCAGAACATCTGGCCGGACTTATGGCCGGCGCTGATATTACGGATGCGGCGCTGCAAAGCGCCCAGGATTTAATCGAAGCCAGCCGCAAGGGAGGGGCATAATGGCGGATATTCGTTTCGGAACAGACGGCTGGCGCGCCGTGATTGCAGAGGACTTCACGTTCGGCAATTTGCACAGGGTGGCCCATGCGACCGCCGAATGGATTCTTGCACAATCCGGTACAGCCCCGAAAGTCGTAGTGGGGTACGACACGCGATTTCTTGGGCGTTCCTTCGCGGAATACGCGGCCCGCGTGCTGGCCTCGGCGGGCATCGAGGTGCTGTTGCCGGAATCGTTCGCACCTACTCCCGCTATAAGCTGGGCTACACGGGAATTCGGGTGTGCGGCCGGCATCGTCATTACTGCCAGTCATAATCCGCCCGAATATAACGGATTCAAACTGAAGGCGGATTTCGGCGGGCCGCTTCTGCCGGATGGTGTCGTCGAAGTGGAGGCGCTGATACCTGCTGCCGACGATATCCTGCCCGCTCCGCAGCCATTGGGTGTGTTGCGGGGAAGCGGAGGAATTACGGAGCAGGATATCACAACAGGCTATCTGGATTGCCTCAGGAGCCGTCTGGATATCGATGCGATCCGCGCTTCCGGTCTGCACGTCGCGCACGACGCCATGTTCGGCGCCGGTCAGGGCGTCTTTACCGAATTGCTCGGTGCCGGGCAGGTAGTGGCGTTGCGGAGTACACACAATCCGGGGTTCGGGGGATGTCCACCCGAACCGATCGAGCACAACCTGGGAATACTTTCCGAGGCCGTCGTCGCCGAGGGATGTGCTGCAGGGATTGCCAACGATGGCGATGCGGATCGGGTGGCTCTCTTTGACGAGCAGGGAAGATTTGTGGATGCGCATACCCTCCTGGCGCTGCTCGTCAGATATCTTCACAAGGATCTCGGAATGTCGGGCCGGGTGGTCAAGGCTTTTTCAAGTACATCGATCATCGATCGCATGGCGGAAGCATACGGGCTCCCTGTGGAGACGACCCGGATCGGTTTCAAGTACATTGCCGGGCATATCGTGAAGGGGGATGTGCTTCTGGGAGGCGAGGAATCCGGGGGCATTGCCGCACAGGGGCATATCCCGGACCGGGACGGCCTGTACATTGGCCTGCTTGTCATGCAGATGATGGCGCAGCGGGGCAGGAAACTGTCGGAACTGGTAGAGGAGTTGCACGACGAGTTCGGCGCGCAAGCCTATCGCCGCATCGATTTTCGCACTACTGATGCGAAAAAGAAAGGCATACTGGAACGTCTCCGGAAGGGCAGTGGACCGGAAATGATCGCAGGGTCTTCTGTGCTGCGGGTGGATCCTTTCGACGGGTTCAAGCACCATATCGAAGGGGGCTGGTTGCTGGTCCGGCCTTCGGGTACGGAACCGTTGTTGCGGGTCTACGCCGAGGCCGAAACGCCGGAACGCGCCCATGCGCTGATTCTCGACGCTGCCGACCAGTTGGGATTGCCGGTTCTCCGGGAAGGGTAGCCACCAGCCTGTGCGCCGGAATCCGGCAGTCTGTGGTCGGTGATCCGTCCCGGAATCAGGCCGCCGCTGCGATCGTTTCCTGCCGCCGGGTCAGCAGGTTTTCTATGGCGCGCACGTCGTCTTCGGAAAGCGCCGCATTGCCTGCCTGGGCCGTTTCCTCGATCTGCTCCGGTTTCCGGGCGCCCACGATTGCGGAGGTCACCTCGGGTCGCCGGAGCACCCATGCGATGGCCAGTTGAGAAAGCGTCAGGTTGTTGCGTTCGGCGATGGGTTTCAGGCCATCGACCAGGGCGAGATTCGCTTCAAAGGCCGGTGAGCGAAACTCGACGTTCCCGTGCCGCCAGTCGCTTGCGGGCAGGTTGGCAAGGTGGGCTTTGGAGAATTTGCCGGTCAGAAGACCGCATACCATGGGGCTGTAGACAATCACGCCGATGTGGTTTTCGGCGCAATACGGCAACAGGGCATCCTCGGCGCCGCGCCGCAACATGCTGTAGGGCGGCTGGAGTGACGCCACCGGATGAATGGCCTGCACGGCCCGCAGGTGTTCCACCGTGAAGTTGGATACGCCGGCATAGCGGATCTTGCCTTCCTCGACCAGTTTTGCAATTTCGGTCCATCCTTCCTCGATTTCTCCGGACGGATCGGGCCAGTGAATCTGGTACAGATCGATCACGTCCGTTTTGAGGCGCCTCAGGCTCGATTCGCATTCCATGCGTACATCGGCGGCTTTCAGGCTTCCGTAGATGGCGCCGTCGTCGTTCCATAGGCGCCCGCATTTCGTAGCCAGGAAGACCTCGTCCCGGCGGCCTGCAATGGCCTCCCCCACGATCTTTTCGGAATGCCCGAGGCCGTAGATGCGGGCTGTGTCTATCCAGTTGATCCCCACATCGAGCGCTCGGCGTATGGCGGCAATGGATTCCCGGTCGTCCTGAGGGCCCCAGGTGAATTTCCAGTCGGGTCCGCCGATGGCCCAGGTGCCAAGGCCGACGCCGGTAAGTTGTTCTCCGGTATATCCGAGAGTGCGTGTATCGAGAGACATGATGCAGTCTTTTATTTCAGGAGGGCCGTGTATTCCTTGCGCAGCTTGGCGACTTTGGGAGCAATGACGATGCGGCAATAAGGTTGCCGGGCATTGTCCCGGTAGTACGCATGGTGTTCCTCTTCCGCAGGATAGAAGGTGTCCAGCGGCTCTATTTCGGTCACGATGGGGTTGTGCCAGATATCCTTGTTGTCGAATTCGGCCAGCGCGCTTTGCGCCACGGTCGCCTGGGTTTCGTCATGGTACAGGATGATGGAGCGGTATTGCGGTCCGACATCTCCACCCTGCCGGTCCGGCGTCGTCGGATCGTGCATTGTGAAAAAAATGTTAAGGACATCCCGATAGGATATTTCGGAAGGATCGAAGTCGATTTGCACGACTTCGGCATGCCCCGTACGGCCTGTGCATACCTGCCGGTACGTTGGATCGGGGACATGGCCGCCGGCATAGCCCGGGACGATGTTGCGTATTCCTCGAAGCGGCTCGAACACGGCTTCAAGACACCAGAAGCAGCCTCCTCCAAGAGTGGCCTGCTCTATAGCCCGTTCGGTCATTGCAATACGTCGAAAGAGTAGATAGTCCGGGAGGTATACGTTTCGCCCGGTCGCAGGATCGTCGAGGGGAAAGTATCCTGGTTCGGCGAATCGGGAAAGTGCTGTGTTTCGAGGCAGAAGCCGCTGCGCCTCTCATAGGATACGCCCTTTCCGGTAATGGATCCGTCCAGAAAATTTCCCGTGTAGAATTGTACGCCCGGCTCGGTGGTATGCACTTCCATGATGCGCCCGCTCACAGGGTCCGCAACCCGGGCCGCGAGTCTCAGGATGCCGGGTTCTCCGTTCAGGACGAAGTTGTGGTCGTAGCCGCCTCCGTACTCGATCTGCGGATCGTCCGCGTCGATGCGGGCGCCTATGGCGGTCGGTTGCGTGAAGTCGAAGGGAGTTCCCGCGACGGGTTGCAGTTCTCCGGTGGGGATCAGCGTTTCGTCAGCGGGCGTGAACCGGTCTGCGTGGAGTGTGAGTTCATGGCTGAGGATGTCCCCGCTGCCCACCCCGGCCAGATTGAAATAGGTGTGCTGCGTCAGGTTGACGGGGGTTGCCTTGTTCGTCGTGGCATGGTAGTCGATTTCGAAGGCGTTTTCGTCAGTGAGCGTATACGTCACTTCCATATCGAGCGTGCCCGGGTAGCCTTCCTCTCCGTCCGGGCTGGTGTAGGCGAGCCGCACGCCGCGCCGGCCGGCTTCTTCGAAGGGTTCCGCTGCCCAGACCACCTTGTCGAATCCCCGTTCGCCTCCGTGCAAGTGATTGGGGCCGTTGTTGGCGGCGAGCGTCCAGGTTTCTCCGTCGAGGGTGAAGGCGGCTCCGCCGATCCGGTTTCCGTACCGTCCGATGAGGGAGCCGAAGTAAGGGGACTGCTCCAGATATCCTTCGAGCGTGTCGTAACCAAGCGCGATGTCGCCGGGCGTGCCCTCGGCGTCCGGCACGAACAGATGGGTCACGATCCCTCCATAGTTCGTGAGGCGGATTTCCATGCCGTGGGCATTCGCCAGCGTGAAGAGTTCTACGGGTACGCCGTCCACCTCGCCGAACGGGGCGACCTGTACGCCGGGAGCAGGTTCCGGCGCTTCTGCATCGTCCGGCGCGCCGGTACAGGAAGCCATGAACAGGAGGGAAAGCATCGGGAAGATCGCGCGTCGTCGCATGAGGAGGGGATGGGGGTTGAACAAACTGCTGCGGTTACTATGTACTAATTAAGGATAGTCTGATCAAAACCGTTTCGATCAGCGCTTTACGTTCGCACGTAAAAGATATTATAATTGCATCGTTGAAATTAGCGGGAAACACCGCGGATTCGGGGCGTCGCGGACTTAATCAGACTATCCTTGAGAAGGTTGCCAATGTAGGAAATTTCGCAGAGGGAAAACGTCTTTTCGTACCTTTGAGGGTGTATCCGCATGCAAAGATACGGCAGTCGATGTGCCGACAATACAGGCGGCCGATTTTTGCTGTCGGGCATTGTCTGCTGTTCCCGATCCGTGTAACCCTGTAGTACTGCTCCCCATGATCCAACCCGAACGATCCGGCGACGACTTTCTTGCGGATGTGCGCGCAGCGCGGCGCCGTTCCGAACCCTTCCACCTGTGGTGGCTGGGGCAGAGCGGTTTTTTGCTGCAATGGCAGGGCGCGCACTTGCTCTTCGACCCGTACCTCTCCGACTCGTTGACGAAGAAATATGCCGGCACCTCCAGGCCGCATGTGCGGATGACGGAACGCGTCATCGCGCCGGAGCACCTTGATTTCATAGATGTGGCGACGTCCACCCACAACCACACGGATCATCTGGACGCGGAAACCCTCATGCCGTTGATGCAGGCGAACGATGCGCTGCAACTGGTCATTCCGGAAGCGAACCGGGCTTTCGTGGCGGATCGCCTGCAGTGCGATCCTTCATGGCCCGTCGGCATGACGGTCGGGGTGCAAAATACGGTCGGGCCGTTCCGGTTTATGGCTGTGCCTTCAGCGCACGAGGCGCTTGCAACGGATGAAGCGGGCCGCCACACGCACCTCGGGTATGTGGTGCAATTCGGGCCGTGGACCGTGTATCACAGCGGCGATACGATCCGGTACGAGGGGATGGCCGATCTTTTGCGCCCGTTCCGTATCGATGTGTGCATGCTGCCCGTCAACGGGCGGGATCCGGCGCGCGGCGTGTCCGGCAATCTTACCGGCGAGGAAGCGGCGCATCTGGCGCACGATATCGGGGCGCAGGCAGCCATCCCGTGCCATTATGAGATGTTTGCTTTCAATACGGCTTCGCCGGCGCCGTTTTTCGAGGAGGCGGCGCGCCTGGGGCTGCGCACGGTGCGGCTTGCCGCCGGGGGGCGGTGGAGTTGCGATCTGCCGGGATAACGGTTCGTTACCCGAGTTCCGTCCGCACGATATGCGCCCCCTTCACCATGGTGTGCAGTTTGGCGCGGGCTGCCCAGCGCGCCGTCTGACTGAATCCGCAATCCGGTGTGATGGAAAGCCGCTCCGGCGGAACGTAAGCAAGAAGCGCCCGGATGCGTTCCGCCACCAGTTCCGGCGGTTCGATGAAGTAGTTCTTCACATCCACGAGCCCCGCCGCCACATCTTTTCCGGCTTCCACCAAGCGTGCGGTCAGTTCGATTTCGGCGAGTTCGCGGTTTGCGAATTCCATGGCGAATTCGTCCGCATGCATATCCAGAATATGCGGAAACAACGGGGCGTATGTGCGGTGCGCCACGGGCCGTCCCACGAAATTTCCGAAACACAGGTGAATGCCTATGCGGGCATTGACCCCCTCGACGGTCCGGTTGAAGAGGTTGACGAATTCGTCAGGCGCGTCGGGATGGACGGCGTAAGAAGGTTCGTCCAACTGGATAAAATCCACGCCTTCCCTGACCAGTTGTTGTAATTCGGCCCGAATGAGATCGGAAAATGCATGGGCCACTTCCATACGGTCCCGGTAATGTGTGCCGGGGGTTTTGATGCGTCCGGCCAGCGTATACGGACCGGGGCAGGGCATTTTAATCCGCTGTTGCGTGCGCTTGCGGACATACCGGTACTCGGCGACGAGACCCAGGCCGTCCGGGGCCGTGATCGGTTCCAGCGCTTCGTACCGTTCCCGCTGATCGTGCCCCGCCGGGCCGATGCGCCGGGGGCTGGGTTCGATGTTTCCCAGGCCCGTCAACCGCCCGTAAAAACCGGCAGTGAAAAAGCCGATACGACGCATTTCGCCGTCGGAAATCACATCTACACCGGCGTCCTCCTGGTCCCGGATCGCCAGATCAACGGCGTCATCCAGCGTTTCTTCGATATCCCGGACGCCGTACTTGCCCTCTTCCATGGCCTCCAGGCTGGTAAAAAACCAGGACGGCCAGGCATAACTGCCGATGATGCTTGTTTCGATCATGAAGGAAAAGGGACAGGGATCAATACTCCGGATGGCGAACCGGTCGGCTATCCATCGGATTCTATGCTGACGAGTTCGATTTCGTAGATGAGCGTGGCGTTCGGGGGAATGCCGGCCTGTTCGAATCCCGTTTCGCCGTAGGCGAGTTCCGGGGGAACCACCAGTTGGCGCTCGCCTCCTTCGCGCATGCCCGGAATTCCTTCGGTCCATCCTTCGACGACTGCATCGGAAGCGAGGTTGATGGTGATTGGCAAATCCGTAAGGTACGAACTTCCTATCAGCCTCTCGTTCGAGAGCCATCCGGCGTAGTGTACCTTGACGCGATCCGTGGAATCGGCCTCCTGGCCGTCTCCGATAACGAAATCGTAGTACTGGAGGCCGCTCTCGGTAGTTATGTATCTGCTCACGTCCACTTCGCGCGGTACGAGAATACGAACCGGGGGCGGATCTTCGGAAAACTCGCAGCCGGCCGCGATACCGGCAAGGATCACGAGCAGGAGTAGTTGCTTGACGCGCCCGTTATTCATCGGTTCGGAGAAAGGTGGTAGAGTAGGACGCTGTGGCGTTCCGGCTTGTGCATGGAGCGAAAGATACTGCATACTTTCTCTCGGAGCGGTGTCTGTCATGCAACCAGCATGCTACGTATCCGAAGAGGGCATGATCCCTGTGCCTTGTATCGGGATGAGTACCTGCATGATATCGCATTTCTTCGAATATCCATGTATGTTTCATGCGTTCCAAACCAACCCTCTGATCATGTCGGATAAAACCATGCTTTTTTCTTCCTTTCGTTTGCACGGTGTTGCATTGACCGCGCTGGTGCTCTTTGCCATGATGCTGTCTGCCGTCCCGGTACATCGCGCGGATGCGCAGCCTGAACCCACCTACGCGGAGCGCTATCGTCCGCAATACCACTTTACGCCTGCCGTCAACTGGACCAACGATCCGAACGGGCTGGTCTGGTTCGACGACGAATACCATTTGTTCTACCAGTACAATCCTTTCGGCACGCGCTGGGGCCACATGAGTTGGGGGCACGCGGTGAGCCCCGATCTGCTTCACTGGGAGCACTTGCCCGTCGCTATTCCTGAAACGGACAGTGTCATGGCGTTTTCCGGCAGCGCGGTGGTGGACTGGAACAACACGAGCGGGTTCGGAACGGACG
Organism: Rhodothermales bacterium; assembly: GCA_965117025.1. Lineage (GTDB taxonomy): Bacteria > Bacteroidota > Rhodothermia > Rhodothermales > VXPQ01 > VXPQ01. Next base: position 1,118,358 of record OZ220746.1, on the reverse strand, counting down.
ACAATCCGCCGATGATCGCCATTTATACGGGGCACTACCGGGAGCGGCGCCTGCAGGCGCAGTATATCGCATGGAGTACCGACCGGGGGCGCACCTGGACGCCTTACGAGGGCAATCCCGTGCTCGATTTCGGTCTTACGGATTTCCGCGATCCCAAGGTGTTCTGGTATGCGCCGGAAGAGAAATGGGTGATGGTCGTGGCGCTGTCTGTGGACCGGAAGGTGCATTTTTATTCCTCGAAGGACCTGAAATCCTGGACATTTCTGAGCGAATTCGGCCCTGCGGGGAACGTAACCGGCATCTGGGAATGCCCCGATCTGTTCGAATTGTCTATCGAGAACCGGCTCGGGGAGACACGCTGGGTGTTGGACGTGGATAATGGAGGGGGTACCGTCGCGGGCGGCTCGGGGGGGCAGTATTTTGTAGGACATTTCGACGGGACCACCTTTGTCGCCGAGCACACGGATACCCGCTGGGTGGATTATGCGAAGGATTTTTACGCCGCCATTTCCTGGTCCGACGTGCCGGAAGAAGACGGCCGCCGCCTGTGGGTGGGCTGGCTGAACAACTGGCTGTATGCCGGAGAGATTCCCACGGACCCCTGGCGCAGCGGGCAGAGTTTGCCGCGCGCGCTGTCGCTGCGCGCCGACGCGCTCGGCGATCTGTGGCTGGTGCAGCAGCCCGTCGAGGAACTGAAGACGCTGCGCGAAACGCACCGTCGCCTCGACGCACGCGCCATTGCGGAAGGAGAGCACGACCTGACCGGCGAAGGGATCGCCGGCAAGGCCATTGAACTGGTGATCGAACTGGAGATCGGCGACGCCGCGGAAGTCGGCCTGAAAGTGCGTCAGGGTGAAGGAGAAGAGACGGTGATCGGCTATGACGTCCTTCGCAAGGAGATGTTCGTGGACCGGTACCGGTCCGGCGCAAAGGAATTTCACCCGACGTTTGCAGACCTCTTCGAAGCATCTATGGAAGCGCCGGAGGGACGCGTAAAACTGCACGTGTTCGTGGACTGGTCGTCGGTGGAGGTCTTTGCCGACGACGGCGCCATTGTGTTCACGAGCCAGGTGTTTCCGTCGCCGGACAGCGAGGGAGTGAGTATCTACGCGGAAGGAGGCGAGGCCCGCCTCGTGTCGCTTGATATGTGGACGCTTGCTTCCGTCTGGTAGCCGCCTGCCTGCGTCCGATGGCCGCCTGCAATCCTCTACCGGGTTTTCCCGGTTTGTAATCCTGCAGTTTCCTTAACGAACAACGAACGTCTCGTTCATCATGAACCGCCGCACCGTTTTTTTCAGTACCATCGTGGCCGCCCTCGGCGGCCTTCTTTTCGGCTTCGATACGGCCGTGATTTCCGGCACGACCGAGGCGCTCGAATCGGTGTTCGGGCTGGACGAATTCTGGCTGGGCTTCACCGTGGCCTCTGCACTCATTGGCACCATCGTCGGCGCGTTCGGCGCCGGGATTCCCGCCGACCGCTACGGGCGGAACCGCGTGCTCATCGTGCTGGCGGTCTTTTACTTCGTCTCCGCGCTGGGGAGCGCCACGGCGGACAACTGGATCGCCTTTCTGTTGTATCGTTTCCTCGGCGGGCTCGCGGTAGGCGGTTCGTCCGTGGTCGCGCCCATGTACATTGCGGAAATAGCCCCGGCCCGGTTGCGCGGACGGCTCGTGGCGGTCAGCCAACTCAACGTGGTCACCGGGATCCTGCTGGCCTTTTTCTCCAATTACGTGGTGGCCCAGATCATTGCGGACGCGACGGCCTGGCGGTGGATGTTCGGTGTGGAGGCGGCCCCCGCCGCACTGTTCTTCGCGCTGCTCTTTTTCATCCCGCAAAGCCCCCGCTGGTTGGTCAAGCGAGGGCGTTCGGAGGAGGCTCGCGCCGTACTGGAGCGTCTCGGGGAAGTGGAGATAGACCACGAAATGGCGGAGATCGTCGCTTCGCTGAAAAGCGAGACCGGTCAGACGGGCGGTAAACTGTTCCAGAAGCGCTATACCTTTCCGATTCTTCTGGCGTGGGGGCTCGCCATGTTCAATCAGCTTTCCGGGATCAACGCGTTGATGTACTATGCGCCGCGCATCTTCGGCATGGCGGGCGCCGGCGTCGACGATGCCCTGTTGCAGTCGGTGGCCGTAGGCGGCACCAACCTCATCTTCACCATTTCGGCGTTTTTCATCATCGACCGGTTCGGGCGTCGTCCGCTGATGATTGTGGGCTCTGCGGGTACGGCAGCCTGTCTCGCGCTGGTGGCCTGGGCGTTTTTCGTCGGGGGCGACCAGATGGGGACTCCCGTGCTGATCGGCCTGCTCGGATTCATTGCCTTCTTCGCCTTGTCTCAGGGGGCAGTGATTTGGGTATTCCTTTCGGAAATTTTCCCGAACCGGGTGCGGTCGAAAGGGCAATCCCTCGGCTCGTTCACGCACTGGTTCATGGCTGCTGCGGTTTCCTGGACTTTTCCTGTGGTGGCCGAGGCGTCCGGCGGGTTCGCCTTTGCCTTTTTCAGCGCCATGATGGTGCTCCAGCTGTTCTTCGCCGTGAAGATAATGCCGGAAACGAAGGGGTTGTCGCTGGAGGAACTGGAAGTCAAACTGGGCATCGGCACGGCGGAACTGGAAGCGCTCGAGGAGCGGCTCCATGCGGAAGCGGGCGAGAAAACATGAAATTCGGGGATTTATAAAGACCAGGTCGTTTGGTGTCTTTTTGCTTTTTCGACAACCTTATGATCTCATCAACGTCTCATAGATATAGCGTTGCAGCGGCTTTGCATCATACAGGAGGCGGGATCATGACAGCAAGAAGGAAGACAGTGCTCGTTCTACTCATAACGGGCGCTTTGGGGGCGGGTGGGTGCGCTGCTTCAGGAGGTGCGCAAAATGGCGGTGCGGTCGGCGATTCTGCAGAAGAGGCGTCTACGGAGGCTGTGGCCACGCTGGATGTTGCCGAAATCCTGGAAGAGAATCCAACGGCTACCATTGCAGAGTTGCTTCAGGGGCGCGTAGCAGGCGTGCAGGTCATCAACGGGCGCATCATGATTCGAGGGGTGAACTCGATTCAGGGCAGCAACGAACCCCTTATTGTGCTGGACGGTATTCCTCTTGTCGTCGATCCGTCCACGTCCCACATCAATCCCCACGACATCCAGTCGATCAATGTGCTCAAGAGTGCGGCGTCCACGGCCATCTACGGATCGCGCGGAGCGAACGGGGTGATCGAGATCAAAACGAAAAAAGGCAGATAGTAACGGGGACGTGTTGCTCTTTCCCGACTGTTACGATTATCCGGCGCCAATCCCCTCACAATCTCGCAAACACCCCGAACTCATCCACATTCTCCGGGGTCACCAGTTCGCAATCGACGGCTTGTTTCTCGGGGAAGGCGCTCGTACCCGTTTTCAGGTAGGCATCCGCCTGATCCACGGCCATCTGCGCCAGTTGTGCGGCGGGCTGGAGCACCGTCGCGGCAATGTCCCCCGCCTTGATGGCGGCGAGTACGTCCGGGCTGCCGTCGAAGCCGACCACGATCACATCCCCCATACCGGCGGCCTTCAGGGCTGCTGCGGCGCCCAGCGCCATGGTGTCGTTGCCCGCAATTACGCCCTTGATGTCAGGATGCGCCTGGATAATGGTTTCCGTTTTGTCGAACGCTTCCGTCTGGCTCCAGTTGGCGCTCTGCTGCGCTACGAGTTCCATCTCCGGGAATTGCCCGATGGTGTCGTTATACCCCTGTGACCGGATGTGCGCGTTCGTGTCGGACTCCTTGCCTGTCAGTTCCACGTACGGGCCGGCTTCTCCCATCAGCCGGACGAATTCCTCTGCGCCCAGCACGGCGCCCTGGTAATTGTTCGATACGATCTGGGCCACGGCTAATCCGTTTGCGTTGATTTCCCGGTCGATGAGGAACGTGGGAACGCCGGCGGTATGCGCTTTCTCGACCGCGGCGATGGAGGCGTCCGCGCCTGCGTTATCCAGCACAATGGCGTCGGCCTTGCGGGCAATGGCGGTGTCGAACAGTTGATCCTGCAATGCGGCGTCGCCGTTGTGCGTCTGCACGAGGGTTTCGTACCCCAGTTCCTGCGCCCGGGCGTCCGCGGCTTCGGCCTCGGCCTTGAAGAACGGGTTGTCGTGCGAGGGAGTAATGATGACCATCAGGCGCGCATCCTCCTGCGCCGGTTGATCCGCTTCGTTCCGGCACGCGGTATGAGGCAGGGTCAGGAGGAGGGCAACGAGCGGAAAACAGAGTTTCCTGATACGGTTCTTCATGGCGTTATGCGGTTACGGAAAGCATTTCTTCATCCATTCCTGCCATGCGGGTTCGTCGCGGGCGGCGATGGCGGGTGCTTCGTTGCCGTACAGGTAGATTCCCATGGTGATCATGGCGCAGTCGCCCATCGCGAACGCGGACGCCGAGGCGATTCCGGAGATCGGCCCGTCCAGCCGGATCGCGGCGTACGGCTGCTTGTGCCCGTCCACCTGTTCCACGACGCCGGTCAGGGAAGGCGCACCGGGAGGCGAGGTCCAGCGGGCGCCTTTCGGGAGGCCGGTTATCCCGAGGGCGTCGGTCAGGGCGCTCCAGGCATTGGTTACCGGATCGGAACCCTGCTCCATGGTTCGTATGATCGACGTGGGCTGCCCGCGGAAGTGCGCGAGATAGACCCGCAGTATAGCGAAAAAGTACGGCCAGCCGCACTCGATGCCTTCGAGTTGTTTTCTCTGCTCGTCGGTTCCCCCGGACATGCTGTGAATCACCCGGACGAGGCAGGCATCCCCGGAGCGGGGTTCCACGATCCATTCGGTGGTCATCGGCGCCGCGTCCGGCCCAGCGCCCGGTCCCTCGGCGGCAAGCCGGCGCGGCGGATCCCAGACGGTGACGCGGGCCAGACTTTCCATTCCCGGCCCCATCAGGGTTCGGATTACACCCCCCGTTTTCTCTTCGATTTCGGTGGGGCAGAACCAGGAAGAGATCCCCGGTCCGGTGGCGACAGCCTTCCAGGCTTCCTCTACCGTCCCCGGTACCTCGACCTCGACCTGGATCGACTGGCGACCGGATGCATCGCGTATGACACTCATGATATCTTCCTGGTATTTGCCTGATAATGTAAGCGGGTGTTCATCCATTCCTGCCACGCGGGGTCGTCGCGGGCGGCGATGGCGGATGCCTCGTCGCCGTACAGGTAGATGCCGACGGAAGCCAGCACCTGATTCTCAAAGGGAAAAACGGTCACGGATCCAATGCCCGGCCCCGGATCATCGAGCCGAAGAATTGCATAGGGCAGCGGGCCCTCCGGGACATGCTCCCGTATGCCCGCAAGCCCCGGCGCGCCATCGGGAGCATGGAAACGCTCTCCCTCGGATATGCCCGCAATGCCGAGCGCATTGCATGCCGCACTCCAGGCATCACCCAGAGAGCCGGACGCCGGACTGGTGACCCGGATGATCGACGCGGGTTGTCCGCGAAAATGCGTCAGGTAGCTTCGCAGGACGGCGAAGCAGCACGGCCAGTTGCTTTCGATTTCGTGAAGTTCCTTGTCCCACTCGTCGGTGTCTGCAACGATGCTGTGCACCACGCGCACCACGCATGTTCCCGAAGGGCGCGGCTCGATCGTCCACTCGCTGGTCATGGGCGGTGCTCCGGGGCGCCAGTCTTTTTCCAGGTTGACGACCCGGTGCGGCGGGTCCCAGACGGCCACGGTGGCGACGGCATTCATTTCCAGTCCCGATCCCATGTCCCAGGTGATCAAGCCGCCGACCCATTCCTCGGTCGTGTTCGGAAGGAACCAGGAAGACACTCCCGGTCCGGTGGCGACAGCCTTCCAGACTTCCTCTGCGCTTCCCGGCGCCTCGACATCAACCTGGATCCATCGGCGACCGGAGGTGTCGTGCTGGACGCTCATAGCGCCTTCCCTGGTGTTCGTGGAAGCGGACGTTTATGCATATTGCCCGGAACGATTTTCATGACATGATCGGTGACGGTCGCATACTCCGCATAATGTACCGTATTTCAGGATGTGTGTGCTTCGGACATGGGGCATTGCGCGAAACGGCTCAGAATCGCGTATTGACGATGTTGGCGAAGTCGGATCCGAACGTATATGAAAGGGCAATGGACCCGGAGAGTTCGAAGTCCGTGGCCAGTTCACGTTGTTGCAGCAGGATTTCTTCCAGGGAGGCATTCCCGGCCGGGAGCGCCAGTTGATCCTGGATCATTTCGAAATCCCCCTGTATGCGGAGCGATAACCCTTCCAGCAGTCGCACCGATACGTACCCGAAGAATTCGGCGCTGCGCTTGGTTGTGTCGTGGAAATAATGGGATCCTTCTATGCCTCCGTAGATATCGCCCCACGGTTGCCGGATCGCAACAGAAGCTTCCAGTTGCTGTTGCAGGAGCGTTTCTTTGGTTTCGTTGAAGATGGTTCGCTCGAAGTAATCCACGTAGGCGTACCCGAGTCTGTACACGACGGTTATGGCGCGGCGCGTGGCCTGCTCGTAGGGCAGCACGCTGTATTCGATGCCCGGCGCTACTTGGCCCCAGTGCCGGAGATTCCGGTCGTTCCGGGTTATATAGTCTCCAAAGAGGCCTACCGACCAGTGCGGACCGAGGCTCCGGATGGCGTAACTGTCGAAGCCATGCCGGGAGATGCCGCTTCTCACGTCAGGCTGATCCTCCCGCTTGATCTTTACCAGGTCGTAGTTAAAGTAGGGCCGCAGGCGCATTTTCCACTGCTCGCTTACATGATCGGCGTAGAAGCCCCATCGGGAGTCGAACACCGTCCGGTTGGATTCTTGTTCCAGTTCGATAGCTCCTATGTAGGCCGTGAATATCCAGTGCCTCCAGGCGTCTTCGGATCCATTCCCTCCGTTTGTCGCCAGTTTTTCGCTCGAGTAGTCGAGAGAAAATCCGGAGATGGATTGCGCCTGTGCGACGTACGGCACGAGGCCCAGCCGGATCGCCGTGTTGACGGCTTCGCGGACCTCGGCATTCGTTGCGTTCCGGTCTATGGTGTGCTCGAATGTGTACTCGACGCTGGCAAAATCGCCGCGTCCCAGAAACGAAAGCTGGTACTGCCGCCCGTTGCTGCCTGTACGCTGGTCGGTGATGAATACATGCACGTCGGCCTGCTCGGGATCGCGCACGTAGTTTACGAAGGTGATCTCGCTGCGGATATGATTGAAATCGCAGCGGTCGCAGTCCAGATAGACGCGCAATGCGTTGCTTGCCGGGAGGGCGGCATGCAACGTATCGGGCGAGATGTCCTGGGCTGCCAGCGGGGCAGGAAGGGTAAGACACCCCCAAAGGAGCAGGATACAAAGTGCGCGGCAAGGTGTCCGCCGCTGTCGGGAAGGCATGTACGGCATGTAAGGCATGTAAGGTGTTTCTTTACTTCTTGGACTTGTCTTTACTTTCCGCCACAGGGCTCCACCAGGCGTCCAGGCGGGCGTGCAGCGTCCGGATGCGTTCGGCCTGTTCGGGATGCTGCGCCAGATTCATGTTTTCCAGCGGGTCTTCCGCTATGTGGTAAAGCTCCAGCGGCGCGTCCTCGATTTCCGGGAGGATGAACTTCCAGTCGCCGGATCGGATCCAGCGAAAGAACACATTGGCGTCCGGACGGTCCCAGTTTTTGGCTGTATGCCTGAAAATGCTGCCGAATACGGCATCGCGCGTAAGCGGCTCGCCGTGCAAGGCTCTCGGCAGGAGGTTCAATCCCGGAAGATATTCGGGGATATCGAGCCCCGCCGCCGCAAGGCTTGTTGGTAATAAGTCGATCGAGCTCACAAGTTCGTCGGAAACCCCGGGGGCGATACGGCCGGGCCAATGCAGGAGGACGGGTGTACGCACACCCAGATCGTATTGGGATTGTTTGCTTTTCCAGTGCGGAGGCCGGACAGTCCCGTCACTGCGGTCAACCAACCGGTCTGCTTCGTTTTCCGCGGTCACCCAGCCATTGTCGACGATGAAGATAAAAATCGTTTCCTCGTATTCGCCCTCCTCTTTCATCAGGTCGATCAGTTCGCCCACGGTCGTATCGAACCAGAGAATGCTCGCATAGTAGCGCAACGTCAATTCGTGCAGACCCAGGTCGGCGAACGGCGTCTCGTATTCGGCGGGAGCATTGTGGGGCAGGTGCGGCAGAAACGGCGCATACCATATGAACATGGGTTCGTCCTGGTGCCGCTGCACGAAGTCGCGGATCGGCTCCATCCCCTTTCGGCCTATGGTGAGGCCAAGGTCGCCATGGCGCTCTCCGACCGTCATGCCTTCGCTGAATCCGCCATTCCGGTAGGAGCCTTCCCAGAACTTGCCGGTCTGCAGGCTTGCATAGCCTGCTTCCGCCAGGAGAGAGGGGGCGGGACGTTGCTGCAGCAGGAGCTGGTTCACTATGCCTCTGCGTACCCCGGGTTCGGGGTCGTTGAAGGTCAGGCCGTGTTCATGCTGGTGCCTGCCCGTGATCATCGTAGCCAGGCTGGGACGGCACAGGCTGGTCGGATTGTAGCCATGGCGAAAAACCAGCGATTGCGCGGCGAGGTCGTCAATCCGCGGGGTTTGCACCACGTTATGCCCCATGAAACCGAAATCGGTGAAGGACTGATCGTCGGAGATGATCCAGACGATATTGGGGAGCGGGGCCTGATTCGGATCGGCAGAATCGTTTGCGCCGCTGCAGCCTGCGAACGCAAGGGCAACGGCGAAGGAAACGATGCATGCAAGTACACCCAGACGGAGCGAGTTCATCGGCGATGCGGGATGTCAGCTATATTTACGCCGGGATTATGCATTTCGAATGCAAAATTGCAACAAAATGCTATGTCGCCAATCGCGAGGTGTGGATCCGGCTATTCGCCGGCAGGGTTTCCATCGAATGCGTACAGGTGTCTGGTGAGCACGGTTCATGGGCGACCGTCGCGATTCCGGGGCAAGTCCATTCCCCTTGCAACTCCCTGTCATATATTATTGCTCCACGTCCGTTCAAACGACGCTGCGCCATGCGTTCCATGTATCGCTTGCCCATCCACGTACATTCGATTGCCGCGCTGCTTGTTGTGCTTGCAGCGGGAACGGTCTGCCAGGCGCAAACGCCTTCGCCTGCACCCGGCGCCTCCCGCCCGAACATCATTTTTCTGCTGACCGACGATCAGCGGGCGGACGCCCTCGGGATTGCCGGCCACCCTGTACTCGAGACGCCCCATCTCGACCGGCTCGCGCGGGACGGCGCCCGGTTTACCGAGGCCCATGTCGTAGCGCCTGTGTGCAAGCCGAGCCGCGTAAGTTTCATGAACGGCCAGTACGAGCGGGTACATCAGGTCGGTTTCTCGTCGCCGAATGTGCTTTCGGAAACCCAGTGGAATCAGACCTATTCCGCTCTCTTGCGAAACGCAGGCTATCACGTCGGATTCGTCGGGAAAATCGGTCTCCAGGAGTATTCGTTTCGCGGCAGCCCGCTCGAAAAGTTCGATTTCTGGCGGGGCCATGACGACTGGGCGCGGTTCTGGCCCAAAGAGTTCGATCATCTCGCCATCTACCATGATTCGGAGGGGGACATCGTGACTTCGATCATGAGCGAGAGCATCGAGCGTTTTCTCGATCAGGCGCCCGCGGACCGCCCGTTTATGCTATCGGTCAGTTTTTCGGCGCCGCACGGATCCATTTCCGGCAGCATACTCTATCCGGACGAACAGGGCCTGAATCGTATGTTCACGCCCGCGAACACGCATCCCGAACTGGCGGATCATCCGGTGTACGGCTCCCTGTACCGGGATCGCGGGATTGTGTTGCCGGCTTCCCGGGGAGACGATACGGCGCAGCATATTCCGCTGGACGTGCATCCGCGCGAAGGGCGCACGACCACGTATTCGTACGTTCACGCCGGCGACGATGTGTTGCGCGAGTATCATGTTCGTTACTACCAGTTGATTCATGGACTGGATATCGCGGTCGGCAAACTGCGCGAGAGCCTCGAACGGCGGGGCCTGGCGGATCATACGATCATCATCTTTTCGAGCGATCACGGTTTGTTGATGGGCGAGTATTCGATGGGTGGCAAATCCCTGCTCTACGATGTGGCTACGCGCGTTCCGCTGATCGTGTACGATCCCCGAACACCGGCAGGCGAGCGCGGCGTTGCAATCGACGAGCTTGCGCTCAGCATCGATGTTCCCGCGACCATCGTTTCCTACGCCGGTCTCGATGCGCCGCAGACCATGCAGGGACGCAGCCTGCGCCCGCTTATCGAGAATCCCGAGGCGGAATGGCGGGACGAAATATTCCTGGAAAGCCTCTTCCTGTTGCGTACGGGGCCTTTCATCGAGGCAGTCCGGACGAAGGACTGGAAGTACGTCCGTTACTTTCGCAGCGATACGTCGCAGTACACCGCAGAAGATATCGATTTCGAGGGGAGAGCGCCGGATTTCGAGCAGTTGTTCGATCTGGTCAACGATCCTGCAGAGGAGCGCAACCTGATCGAGGATGCATCGCAGGCGGCCCGGATCGCTGCGTTCCGCGAAAGAAGCAAGCAATACTCGGCGGAACTGGTGCAGGCCGGCAAGAATATGAAGAAGTATCCCCGGTAGCGTGAATGTTGTATGAGCAGGTGGAAAATGATCCCATATAACTGTACAAGGTATTTGTTTCTGCCGGTCCTGGCGTGTCTATGCGGTGTAAACGCCCTGCCGGTGGAGGCGTCCGACCCGGAATCCAGGTCCGGATCAGGCACTTGTGAAGTAGGCGATCTGGTATGGAGCGACGAATTCGACGAGGAGGGCCTTCCGAACACTTCGAATTGGAGCTATGAAACAGGAGGGCACGGGTGGGGCAATCAGGAGTTGCAGTTTTACACTGCAGCACGTTCGAAGAATGTTCGGGTCGAGGACGGAAGACTGATCATCGAGGCGCACCGGGAGTCCTTTTCAGGCCGCAGGTATACGTCCACCCGTTTGCTTTCGAAACAGGAATGGACCTACGGCCGGTTCGAGGCCAGCGCTATCCTGCCGTCCGGCAGAGGAACATGGCCCGCCATATGGATGCTGCCGGATCTGAGCCGATATGGAGGGTGGCCCCGGGCCGGCGAGATTGACATCATGGAGCATGTGGGGTTTAATCCGGACCGGGTGCATGTCACCGTGCATACGGATGCATACAATCATTTGAAGGGCACATCAAAGGGCGCATTCATTACGGTGCCGACAGCTCGTTCGGAATTCAATCTCTATGCGGTGGAATGGACGCCGTCCGATATACGCGGCTATGTCAATGACACGCATTATTTTACGTTTCGGAACGAACGCTTGACTAATCCACAGGCCGATGAACGGCACTGGCCGTTCGATCACCCGTTCCATTTTATTTTCAATATCGCCGTGGGCGGGACATGGGGCGGGCAGCAGGGGATAGATCCGAACATCTGGCCCCAGCGTCTGCAGGTCGATTATGTGCGCGTGTACGAATGCGCCGGGGTGGTCAGCACCGAATCCGAAGAGCTGCCTGCAAGCACCCGGCTCGATCAGAACTATCCCAATCCGTTCAATCCCGAAACGTCCATTCGTTTCACGCTGCCTCGCACGGGCCATGTCCGCCTTGCCGTATACGATGCGGTCGGCAGGGAGGTGGCGGTGCTCGTGCATGGCGTGCGGGCGCCAGGAACCCATACGGAAATTTTCGACGCGGCGGGGTTGCCGACGGGTTTGTACCTGTACGAATTGTCCACGCCCGAAACGGTTTTGACGAAAAGGATGCTGCTCGTCAAGTAGATTGTTCGTCATCCGCCGGTTTCCGCCCGGCCTCGAAACGCTCGGCAAGCAGGTATCGATACAGTTTCAACGCAAGCCGCTCCTCGTGCTCTTCCAGCCAGCGCCGGAACAGTTTTCGCGGGAAACATATCCGCTGCCTCACTGCTCGAGTAACCGTTCCAGGTGTTCCAGCATCAGGTCGGCGACGAACCGGTTACCCTCTTCGTTGAGGTGCACGCCGTCGGTGGTCAGCACCCCCTCGTAGCGTTTGTCGGGATTGTGTGCTGCGAGATGGTTCTCGAACGCGGCCCGCAAGTCGCACAGGGTGGCTCCGGAAGCTTCCGCCACGGCGCGCGAAATATCCGCGTATTCTATAAGTGCCCGGTTGACCTCCGTGTCACTGGCCGGGTCTTCCCCGATCACGCTTGGGGTGCACAGGGAAACATGTATGCCTGCGCCCTGCATGGTCGAGATCAGATCGTGCAATCCTTCCTCGAACACTTCCCGCTCCGTGCCCGTGACGTGATCGAATTCATAAAAATGCCAGACATCGTTGATGCCGATATAGATCACTACATGCGTGGGATCATGGACCAGCACATCGCGGTCGAGTCGTTCCTGCAGATCGGGCACCTTATGTCCGCTTATGCCCGCACCGATCACCTCGACCGCGCCGCCGGGGTATCGTTCCGTTAGGGCCTCGGATACCAGCGTGACGTATCCTCCCGGAAAAGCGCCTACTTCGGTGATGGAATCCCCGAAGAAGACGATGCGTATGGCGGGAGTCGGCTGCGTATCAGCAGCTTCCGGAGTGTCTTCCTGTCCGGCGCAGCCGCCGGTCAGGATCAGGGCTAAAAGCGCCGGAAGGAGTGCTGTTCTGTGAATCGGATTACGCATGGGACGATGGTTTGCTTGCGAAAATGATGCATGGGCGCGCCTCGTGGTTCCCATCGAAAGGGATGCAGACTGCGTCCTTGGTGGGCTAAATATATAGGATACTCTGATCAAAACCGCTTTGCTCAGTGCTTCACATTTGTACGTGAAGCGCCCTTCGGGAGACAGAGAGGGGCACGCTGGCCGCGTCATTCCTCATTATGTGGGACCTGCCACACTGCTTCGTCATTCCTTGCCAGCGCACCCCTTTCAGCCTCTGAGCTTTGCGGACTTAATCAGAGTATCCTATACGGAATGGACTACCCGCCGGTGATGATTCCGATAGCGCGGCCAATGCCGTCTTCGTTGGCGATGGACCGGGCGACGCCGGCGGCTCGGGTGCGGTACGAATCGTTCCGGACCAGTTCCTCCAGTCCGCGCGCGAAGGAATCGGCGGTCAGGCGCTTGAGTCGCTGCGGTTCAGGGCCGCAGCCTAACGTCCATACACGGTGGCCCCAGAAAGGTTGGTCGACGGCCAGCGGACACACCAGGGTCGGTCGTCCGGCCCGCAAGCCGGCCGCCGTGGTGCCGGCTCCGCCATGGTGGACGACCGCGCTGACGTGCCGAAACAAGGTATCATGTGGAGCCCCCTCGATCACATGTGCCGTCTCGGGCACATCGACCTCTTCCAGACCGCCCCAACCCGTAGCCAGAAGGGCCCGCACACCGGCATGTCGTACTCCCTCGACGATCTGTCGCGCGAGATAGTCGGGGCGTTGTGTGGTCATGGATCCGAAGCCGATATACACAGGCGGCTCACCGGCATCGAGGAAGTCGGCGAGAGCGGGGTCCGGGCGCCAGCCATGCCCTTCGTCGAGAAACCAGTAGCCGGTCATGTGGGTGTCCTCATTCCAATCGTCCGGCTGGGGTATGACGGACGGGGAAACGGCGCAGATCCGTGTCGCCATGCCGTCCTTGTAGCCCCCGAGAGGAGCAAGCGCCGGCCCCTTGCCAAGCCCCAAAGACTCGGAACGCCAGCGATTGATGATTTTCAGATAAGGAGGGCGGGCCAGGTAATACCCGCTGTAGGTCAGGCGGTTAAGCCGGGGGCCGAAGTTTCGCTTTGCAGTGAGAAGAGGAAACGCCCCTGTCGGAAAAAGCGGGATCGGGGCCGCACACACCAGGCGCGCGTCGGTGACTTCCGCGACATCCGTGGCGCCGACGACTTTGGGATGGTATACGATCACATCCGCATCTCGTCCGGCCTTCCAGGTGTTATCCAGAAGGTTCAGCACCATAGGGTGAATCATCTGTCGCCAGACCTTTGCAAGAGCGAACCAGTTTCCGGCCATGACCTGACGGATCTCAGGAGACCGGAGAAACGCCTCCATATCGATCCCGAGACCGTGGAACTTCAGGCCGTGCCCTTCGACCCAGTCATTGAAATTGTCGGGAGCCCCCAGCAGCACATCGTGGCCGTGCGCCTTTAGCGCCTTTCCCAGGGCGACGTACGGCTGCACATCCCCGCGTGTACCGAAACCGAGAAGAGCGAATTTCATTCAGTCCTGGCCTTAAGGCCGGATCTCCACATAGCGATTTCACACGCGCAACTTCATCGTCATGCTTACCGATCTCCCGGTGAAACGGTTCAATCCGGCTGTACGGCCGGTATTCCCTGAATTCACGGGCAATCCCGCACAGGAAAGAAAATGTCGGTGCGCCACTTGGACGGGTCCGGCTCGGCGCCGGGATCGGTGACGTATACCTCCCAGGGGGCATGTGCGGGTTCGAACTCATTGGCCTCGATCCATTTCACCAGCGCTGTCCAGGTTCCACCGAGGTCGTCGTAGGGTCCGATATGGGTGACCGTCGCTACGGTTCCGGCGGGAAGTTCTCCGGACCGGATGCGATCCGTACTCTCCATCGGCGAAGCGACGGGCATTGCGCACTCGAGATCGACGGTATTGCCCTCCATCGAGTGGTAGATGGCCAGGGGCATGCCGGCCGGTTGTTGACCACTTTGTTGAATGTATCCGTATATCTCTCCGAACAGCGGCCCCATGATGGTGGCGAGCTTATCCATCGTGGTCGTAGTACGGATGCCAAGAATGGATTGTGCGTCGATCTGTGTGGTCTTGAATTCCGGTGTCATCTTCTCGCTCCTGATTTCCGCCATATCTTGTAACGTAAGCCTGTCTGGAAACCCTCGAAATTTAACGGATTTATGGTCAAAATCAAGAGGGGTCCATCCCGGCGGCATTTTGCGATGACGTGGCCCTTTGTCTCATCAGGTTGGCGCACCATCGAAGAAATCGACCTTGCCGGATTCCAGGGAATACTCTGCTCCAACGACCCGCAGGCCATCCTGATCGATAAGTTTCCCGAGGATTTCCGAACCGTTCCGCAGCGTATCCGCGGACCTGCGAACGTTTTCCCTCACCGCGTGGCGCATCAACGTATCCCGGTCGCATTCAGGTTCCGTCTTCAACAAGGCATCCACCGCAGGACGAATTCGATCGACAATCGACCCCATATTTTCCGACAGCTCCCCGCCGGGTTGCTGAAGGCTTTCCAACGTTGCATGGACCGCACCGCATCGGGTGTGGCCTAACACGACGAGAAGCCGCGTGCCGAGTTGCTTTGCCGCATACTCTGCGCTGCCTATCTGAGACGGTCCGGCGATGTTTCCGGCAACGCGGATCACGAACAGGTCTCCGAAGC
Source organism: Rhodothermales bacterium (assembly GCA_965117025.1). GTDB lineage: Bacteria > Bacteroidota > Rhodothermia > Rhodothermales > VXPQ01 > VXPQ01. Next base: position 1,103,046 of record OZ220746.1, on the reverse strand, counting down.
CCTGATCGAAAATATGCTCGACGGGAACCCGGGAATCTGCGCATGCCAGGACCACTGCAAAGGGCGCCTGACCCGCGAGCAAATCATTTCGTTTTTCCTGGCTTGCGAGTGCTTCGATATGCTGAACTCCGTCTACGAAGCGGCGATTGCCTTCTCGCAGACGTTTCAGGGCTTCAACTGCTGAAATCATCCGGTTCGGATTTTAGTGGACAGGGGATACGCCCTGCGTTTCTGTTTCTGTGGAATGTAGTGCTGTAATCATGGAACGGACGATTACGCCGCTTGTCGTGTTTTCTGCCGTAATGACCTCCGTGGCGCCGGCGTCGTACAGAGAATCCTTGTCTATGTCGTACCAGGCGCGCGCGATGATGGTGAGGTCGGGAGCTGTTTTACGAATGGCGCCGACCGCAAGCTCGGTGGCTCTGGCGTCATTGATGCTTATTACCACCAGCCGGGCATCCTTGCATCCAAGTGTCTTCAGCACTTCCTGTTGGGTAATATCTCCAAGCACCGCCCGGTTTCCGGCGGCTTTTGCCGCCCGGACGTTATCGGCGTTTACATCGACGACAATAGATGGAATCCCTGTGTCCCGGACAGCCCTGCAAACTTCCCGGCCCGTCAAGCCATAGCCGGCAATGATTACGTGCCCGCTGTGCGGTTCGTGAACATCGATACCGGGAGGCTCCGCATCCAGCACCCGATTCAGCCATGGGACGCGGGCCGCGCTAAGGGCCAGTTTGGGAGCGAGTGTGGCGCCCACGGGCGTAAGCAGCATGGACAGGATGATCGCCGTCAGCAGGTTGTGGGATAGCGTGGCTCCCAGAAGTCCGGTTCCCGAAGCGGTGTTCAAAAGCACGAACGAGAATTCGCCGATCTGGCACAGGGTGGCCGCCGACAGGATCCCCACGCGAAGAGGCAGTCGCAGAATCAGTGCGGTTCCAAGGATGATCGTGAATTTCCCCGCGAGAATGATACCGAGAAGCCCAACGGTCGACACCAGATGCTCAAACACATCCGAAACATCCAGCAGCATGCCCACGGAAACGAAAAAGAGGCTGGCGAACACTTCGCGTGCAGGGATCAGATCCGACATCGCCTGGTGACGAAACTCGCTTCCGGCGACGATCATTCCTGCCAGAAAGGCTCCGAGCGCCAGGGAGATTCCCGCTAACGACAGAGCCCATGCGATTCCGAAGCACACGAGAAATACGGCAAGAATAAAGATATCCCGCTGCCTTGTCCTGGCCACGAAGGTAAGCAAACGGGGGACCAGATAACGGGCTGCGACCAGCACGCCCGCAAGAATGCCCAGTGCCGTGCCGGCCGCAAGCAGGATTTCCTGAACGGTTCCGCCTCCTCCGGCCAGAATGGGCACGGCCAGGATCATCGGAACCACGCACAAGTCCTGGAAGACGAGCATGCCGACAGCCAGCCGCCCGTGAGGCGCTTCCAGTTCGCCCCGTGTGGAGAGACCGCGCAGAACCACGGCGGTGCTGGATACGGCGACGACGCAGCCCAGAAATATTGCAGGGCCCGGCGCCAGACCAAACCAGTTGGCTGCTACGGCGGTGCATGCCACCGTGAGGGTTACCTGAATGCCTCCGCCCAGTAGTACGGCTCTCCAGAAACGCCGCAGTCGATCGATAGAAAGCTCCAGACCGATACCGAAAAGCAGCAGGACGATACCGATTTCAGCCAGGACTTCAACCTGATGCGTATCGTCCACGAGGCCCAGTGCCGTGGGTCCGACCAGAGCGCCCGTTAAAATAAACCCGGCAATCGACGGGACCCCTGCGCGGCGCAGGGCCGTTACGACCACAATCGCCGCTCCCAGTACGATGACCAGATCCTTGAGGTAATAGATTTCGGGCATGGACCGGGGTTTTTACAACGCAGCAACACAGATCACGCATGCTAACGGATCCGGCATGCACCGGATCCATAGTATCGCCGGGTAGAAGCCAACAGATAACCTCCACGCGCAATGCGCCGCGCCATGTTGTGCCGATGCGGGCGTTATTCGCAGATGAGTTTGCGACCGCGTTTTTCCCGGGATTCGTTTACCGAAGAGATCGATACTGACATGATCTTGTGTCAGCAGGTCGCCGGTTTCGGGAGAAAAGAGATGAATGCAGAAGAAAAACGACAGCAAGAGAATTTTCGCCATTTCGGGCAAAAAGTCTCCTTTCCGCATCGAGACCGGGATGTCCAGGGTCGTCGTCGCGGATACTATTCATCATCCTCTCGGGAACGCTATGCGGGCTACGAGCAGGATGATGGACGGAATGGAGCCGGTTCTCCAGGCGGATGAGCGGCTGCAAGAGGTTGCAGGCCGCTCATCCGCCCTTCATAAGGTTAGGTTAACCCTTGAGGCGGTTTAACACCCTTACTGCGAGTATGGTGATAACCCCGGCGAACAGCGCTATACTTGCCTGATCGACGATAGCGTCCAGGTAGGAGCCAACCACATGGATATGGCTCATCACATCCATGGTCGCAGCGCCGCCGACCGCTAAAGTAACCACCAGATAGGCTGTAGCATCCTCGGCGTCAATCGCCATCGCCGCATAGACCAAGCCCAGAATGGCCAATAGAAGCGCCACGATCTCCGTGGGGATTGCGTTGGGGGCCAGGCCCTCCACAATCGCCAAGAGGGTGATCAAACCGATAATAATTCTGACTGCCATTTTTACCTCCTTAGAATAAGTGGGTGGGTCACGGACTGCACCATCACACAGCCGTGACGGTATACAGCGCAGTCATCATGCTGTATAAGTACAGCATAATGCCACAAAATTGCAAGAAAAATTCACAATTCTGTGCATTCCCGCCCATACGGAGATGGCGGAATAATCGAAAGGGCCAGGGAATTCAGAGGGGATTTCCCGACAGGATTGCGGCCTTTATTCTCGTACGGCGTTTTTGACGGAAGGGAAGCCGTTCAACCCATAATGGCTCCCCGGGTAGGACTCGAACCTACAACCCTGCGGTTAACAGCCGCATGCTCTACCATTGAGCTACCGAGGAGGGTAGAGGCGCGGGCGACCACACCATGCGTGACTCTTTTCGTAGTGCCCTGCCATTGCGCCATGGACGGGATCAGACCTGCCTGCTCCTCGAAAATGGCCCATTTCACAAAAACCCCAGGGAACGGGACAGGTTCCGGAACAACCGGCGAAACATGGTTGATTACCATGCAGGGCGCAGTTGGTACAGGAACTTTCGGCTCCCGGCAGACATTGACATTCCGCCGGACATTTGACGCAATATGTTCCTTGGGGATTCGGGATACAGACGCCCGGTACCGATACATTTCGAACAGCGTCAGGTGGCCCCGGGCCCAAGTGGCGGAATTGGTAGACGCGCATGATTCAGGGTCATGTGCCCGTTAGGGCGTGGAGGTTCGAGTCCTCTCTTGGGCACCAATGCGGAGCATGAGGTTCTGAACGAACGGCGGGATGGCATATCAGAACAAGAATGGCGCCGGCCCATCGGTTCTGCGTTTCGAGGCCCGGCTCTTTCAGCATCCTCAAAAGGCCAGAGAGTCCTGATCATTCCTCGACCCATTCCGCAAGGAAGATATTCGTGTCGTTCGTGTCCGCGTTGTTCCGGTTCGAACCGAACGCCAGGTAGCGCCCGTCCGGGCTGAATACGGGAAATCCGTCGAATGCTTCGGAGTGCGTGATGCGCGTCAGGCCGGTTCCATCCACCCCGATCATATAGATTTCGAACTCCCGTCCGTTCGGGTCCTCGTGGTTGGAACTGAACAGGATGCGTTTCCCGTCGGGATGCCAGTAGGGGGCGAAGTTGGCCCCGCCGAGGTGCGTCACCTGGCGCATGTTCGAGCCGTCTGCATCCATGACGTAGATATCCAGCTCGCCGGGCCGCAGGAGGCCCTGCTCGAGGAGGCGGAGATAGTCGTCCTGTTCCGGTCCCGGTTCGGGGTAATGCGCCCGCCACACGATTTGCGAACCGTCGGGGGAGTAGAAAGCGCCCCCGTCGTACCCGATACGGTTCGTCAGCCGCTGTACGTCTGAGCCGTCCGGCGCCATCGAGTACAGTTCCAGATCGCCGTCGCGCATGCTCGTGAACACGATCCGGCCCCCGACCGGCGAGAAGGTGGCCTCCGCGTCATAGCCGTCGGTCTCCGTGAGCCGGCGCAGATTGCCGCCGTCGGCATCCGCCGTGAAGATGTCGTAGCTCTCGTAGATGGGCCAGACATAGCCTTGCGAAAAGTCCGGGACAGGCGGGCAGGCCGGGTCGGCAAGATGCGTGGACGAGTACAGGATCTGATCTCCCGACGGATAAAAATAAGAACAGGTGGTGCGCCCGTCGCCGGTGCTTACCATGCGGGATTCTCCTGTTTCCAGATCGTCCATGATGTAAATCTGGTCGCACCCGGCGCCCGGTTTACGGGCCTGATATATGAGCACCGATCCGTCGAACGCCCAGTACGCTTCGGCGTTTTCTCCGCCGAAGGTCAACTGGCGGACATTGCGCAGGTGCGTTTCTCCGGGTTGTGCGTGATTGGTTGCCTGCAGGAGAGCTTCCGGCGCTGCGTCTTCTCCGGGGACAGACTGCTCGCTATCCGCGCCGCAGGCAGCGAGCAACAACGCGGCGCCAAAGAAGATGGCGCCCGTGAACAGGGGTGCGGCAATGCGCGTACGACGGGGCAAGAACGTCATGCTTCCGTTACTTGTGAAATTCGTTATGATTTTTTCCCGATATGCGCCTTTTCTTGCAGCGCTGTGCGCGGTCGCTATCGCAGGGCCGGTCAGCGAGCCCGCCTTCGGACAGATATCGTGCCCCTCTGTGGAAGAGGTGACCCGCGACCTGTCCGCCGATCCGACGGAAACGATGCGGCATATCCGCTACCTCGCCGACGACCGGCTCGAAGGCCGCGAAGTCGGATCCCGGGGCGCCTGGTGCGCCGGGGAGTATATTGCCGGAGAACTGCAAAGCCTCGGACTTACCCCCGCCGGATCGAACCATGATTTCTTTCACCATTTTTCGGTCCGGAAAGGCGTCCGGGTCGGTTCCGGCAACGCACTGCGCGTGGCGGGGCGAGCATACATGATCGGCTCGGAATGGGTTCCCCTCGGTTTTTCGGCGAGTGGGCATATGGAGCATGCACTGGTGTATGGCGGGCACGGGCTGACCGAGGATGCTTCGGCGAATAATGAGGGTGAGTCCGGTAAAGACGGCACGGAGGAGGCCGGGGACGCGTACGCCCGCATGGATATTTCCGGCAGGATCGTGGTCGTGGAATGGGGCGATCCCGCTGCGCCGCACGGCATGTCGCTCCGGGGCGATTCTCATTTCAAGGCGATGGAGGCGTCCGAGCGCGGTGCGGCGGCCCTGCTGGTGCTGGCGCCGGACGGGATGCGCCTTCCCGATCCTTCCGGCGAAACCCGTGCGGCGTTGTCCATTCCTGTGGTCATGGTCGCCGGGCAGGCCGCCGGAGCGGTTCGCAGTGCTGCGCAGGAGGGAAGCTCCGCAGGACTCGCTGTGGACATTTCCCCGGAAACGGCTGAGGCCCGTAACGTGGTGGCCCTGCTGCCCGGCGCCGATCCGGACCGGGCCCGGGAATACATTATCGTAGGCGCCCACTACGACCATTTGGGCTTCGGGGGCGACGGCTCGCTGGCGCCCGATTCCCGCGATGTGCACAACGGCGCCGACGACAACGCCAGCGGCGTCGCGGCGGTGATAGAGATCGCCGGGCAGATGGCCGACGGACCGTCTCTGAACCGGGGCGTACTCTTCATGGCTTTCACCGGTGAGGAGAAGGGCCTGTGGGGGTCGGCGCGCTTCGTGGCGGAGCCCACCGTGCCACTGGACGATGCGGCCGCCATGCTCAATTTCGACATGGTAGGCCGGATGCAGGATCGTGGCCTGACGGTTTTCGGAACCGGCACTGCGGAAGAATGGGAAGCGATTCTGGACGACGCCAATGCCGACCTCTCCGAGCCACTCGCGGTAGCCGGGGTGGACGATGGGTACGGCCCTTCGGATCATTCCTCATTTTATGCGGAAGGCATTCCGGTGCTTCATTTTTTTACGAATACCCATGAGGATTACCACCGTCCTTCGGACGACTGGCAGAAGGTCAACGGGGAAGGGGTGGATCTGGTGGTCGAGCTGGCAAGCGGGGTCGTGCGCCGGCTTGCAGGCGTGGATGCTGCGGATGCGGTCGCGTTGACTGCCGTGGCCCAGCCGCGCCCCTCGCCAGGCGGCGGCAGTGCCTCCTCGACCAGCGGATACGGTGCGGCGTATCTGGGATCCATTCCCGATATGACCCCGCGCGATACGGGGTTGCGGCTTACGGGAGTGCGGGCGGGAAGTCCCGCGGAAGAGGGCGGTCTCCGGGGCGGAGATATCGTGGTGGAATTCGCCGGCAAGCCCATCGCCGATATCTACGCATATACCTATGCGCTACGCGAGCAGTCTCCCGGCGATGTGGTGAAGATCGTCGTGGAGCGGGACGGGGAGGAGGTCACGCTGGAGGTCACGCTGGGGGTGCGGGAGTAGGCCCTGTAGCAGCTTCCCCGGCCTCACGGCTCGAACCGGTATACTACCGGCAAGCGTGCGGCGTCCGTAATGTTCGAATCCAGGTGGCGGTAGATGTTGATTCGTCCGGCGCCGCAGTCCCCGAAATCATCGCAGGAGAGTACGCCGATGATACCCTGAAAGCCGGTGGTGGCTGCGATCTCCTGGCGCAGCGCGAGGCGGTCCACATATAACGTTTCTCCTTTCTCCACCGCAACGGATTCGATCGCGGCGAGCAACAGCGTGGCGGCGTCGTAGGCGTGCGCCCAGTACGGAGAAGCCGGTGCGCCGCCGTACGTATCCTCGAACGCCGCGAGCACCGCGTCGGCGTTTTTTCCGGTGACGCCATTGGTCGCCGGGCCGTGTTCCAGCACCGGTCCTGCGAAGTACATGCCTTCCGACTGCGGCGCACCGAGGAACTCCGGCACGAGCATGGCCGAGCCCGTGATGAGCGCTGCATCTTTTAGGCCGTCGGATCCCCTCGCCTGCTCGACGAAAAGCGAGCCTTCCGCAAGAAAAAGCGGAACGAAGACACCCTCTGCTCCGGCTGCCGCGAATTCCGCGAGCACAGCATTCATGTCCGTATCGCCTTTTGCGATTCCGGCGGTCGTGACTTCTCCGCCGAGCGTGCGGAATGCGCTGCCGAATGCGCTCACAAGGGCTGTCGTGTAGGGGTCGCCGTCATGCACGGCCCCCATACGCCGCAGCCCCAGTTCCTTCCAGGCGAAGTCGGCGACGGCCCGTCCCCGGTAAAGGTCGTTGGTGACGACGCGGAAGTAACCGGGATAGTAATGAATCCCTGCGTTGCCTTCGAGATCGGAAGTAAGCAACGGCGATGCGTTGGCCGGAGAAATCATCGTGAACCCCGCCTCGCTCATCACCGGCGAGGCGGTCACGCCCGAGGCCGAGCACGCTGTACCGATGATGCCCGCTATCTGCCGGTCCCCGACGATCTGTTCGGCGCCTGTCCGGCCGCCTTCGGGCGAGCACATGGCGTCCACAGGCTGTCCGGGGTCGACCGGGCGGCCATGCATGCTTCCGAAATCCCGCACGGCCAGTTCGACGGCCTGTCCCAGCGATGCGCCGTGGGACGATGCGGGTCCGGTGATCGGGAACAGCGAACGAATTCGTACCGGCTCGTTCTCGCTGATCTCGACCGCGCCGAGCGGTCCTGCCTCGAAGTCGTCGAGCGGATTGCATCCTGCAACGAATAATACGAGCAGTGCGATGCAGCATTTCCGGATACGGTCCGCCATGCATGTACTCCGTTTCCTGACAGGGCCTGTTATGCCGGACAGGGTATCCGGCCATCCGGTGAACGCGCTGTTACCGCTTCTGTTTTCCACGGAAGGCGCCCCCGATCTTGACGCCCAGGCCGCCGTCGATCCGGAAGGCTTGTCCCGTGATGAAGCTGGCTTCGTCGCTTGCCAGATAGGCGATAAGATGGGCGATTTCACTGGGATCGGCCGCCCGGTTCAGGAGGTGCATGCCCCGGATTTCGTTCATCATGGCTTCCGGGTCGCCGGACTGGTCCGCCGCCCATTGCAGGAGCGGCGTGTCCACGCTGCCCGGACACACAGCGGACGAGCGAACATTGTACGGCGCGTAATCCACGGCAATGCTGCGCGTAAGACCGAGCATGGCGGCCTTACTGGTGGCGTAAGCGGCCACGTGCTCTTCGCTCATCAGCGCCTGTACGCTCGATACATTCACGATCACGCCGTTCCGTTGGGCGGTCATGCTCGGGAGTGCCTGTTTTGCACACAGAAAGGCTCCCTTCACGTTGACGGCCAGCACGCGGTCCCACTCTTCCTCGGACGTTTCCTCGACGGTGCCGTAGGTCTGGACCGCCGCATTGTTGACGAGTACGTCGATGCGTTCGAACCGGTCGAGCACCTGCCGGAAGGCCCGCTCCACCTGATCCGCTTTCGATACGTCACACTGGACATACATGCTGTTTTCCGCATCCCCTTCTTTTGCGGGGGCAATGTCCAGGCAGGCTACGCACGCGCCCTTTTCCAGAAACAGTTCCATGGCGGCGGCCCCGATTCCCTGGGCCGCTCCGGTGACGACCACGATTTTCCCATCGAAAGTCATAATGCAGGGTGTTTTCGTATCCGATCAGCGTATCCTTAAGGATAATAGCGAACGCATTGTACCGCAATACACGGAACCGTTCGGTATAGGATACTCTGATTAGGTCCGCAAAGCTCAGAGGTTTTGGTCAGAGTATCCTATATTCGATTTGCGAGCCGTGTCGTGTATCAGCGCAGCAAAACAGAATGGACAAAAGAACTTTCCTGAAAACATGTTCCGCCCTCGTGGCGGGCGGTATTCTTTCTCCGCTGGCCTCTTGCAGACCGGAAGAAGTCGCCACCCTTCCGCCCCGGACGAATTGGGCCGGGAATCTTACCTACTCTACGGACCGGTTGCATCTGCCGCAGACGGTTGCAGAGGCGCAGGAACTCGTGAGGAGCACGCCCAAAATTCGGCCGCTCGGTTCGCGCCATTGTTTCAATGCCATTGCCGACAGCACCGCCGCGCAAATATCCCTTGAACATCTCAATCAGGTGGTGCATCTCGACGAGGCAGCCAACAGGGTAACCGTGGGGGCTGGCATGCGCTACGGTGATCTGGCCCCTTACCTCCAGGAGAGAGGATATGCCTTGCACAACTTGGCCTCCCTGCCGCATATCTCCGTGGCAGGCGCCTGTGCTACAGCCACCCACGGCTCGGGCGTGGCGAACGGAAATCTGGCCACGGCGGTTGCCGCAATCACGTTCATCGACGCGAACGGCGATCTGGTCACCCTTTCCCGCGAGGAGGACGGCGAACGATTTGCCGGAGCGGTCGTGGGGCTCGGCAGCCTCGGCGTGGTTACGGAAGTTACGCTGGACCTCCAGCCCGCCTTCGACATGATCCAGCATGTCTACCTGGATCTCCCGGTGGCCTCGCTGGACGATCATTTCGATGAAATTATGTCGAGCGGCTACAGTGTCAGCCTGTTCACGGACTGGCAATCGGACACGGTGAACCAGGTCTGGATCAAGCGGGTAGCGGGGGACGACGCGTTCGAGGCGGAGCCCGCGTTTTTCGGCGCGAATCTGGCGACGAGGAATGTGCATCCGATTCTGGCACTCTCGGCGGTGAATTGCACCGAACAGATGGGCGTCCCCGGCCCCTGGTATGAGCGCCTGCCGCATTTCCGTATGGACTTTACCCCGAGCAGCGGCAAGGAATTGCAAAGCGAATACTTTGTCCCCCAGGAACACGCGCGAGAAGTGGCAAGAATTTTTCAGGGGATGGGAGAGCGGTTTGGTTCGCTCCTGATGATTTCGGAGGTGCGCAGTATCGACCGGGACGATCTGTGGATGAGTATGTGCTTTGACCGGCCCAGTGTCGCCTTTCACTGTACCTGGGAGCAGGACTGGGATGCGCTGCAAGAACTCCTTCCCGTCATCGAAGAAGCGCTCGAACCCTTTGAAGCGCGTCCGCATTGGGGAAAACTGTTTACGATGGCGCCGGACCGGCTGCAATCGAGGTACGAAAAGATGTCCGCATTCAGGGAACTGCTTCAGGAGTACGACCCGGACGGCAAATTCCGCAACGCTTTTGTGCAGCGGAATCTGTTTGGCGGTTGAGCAAGGCGTAGAAGATTGATTTTGTAGCGTACGGGGGAGCCGGTAGTGTTATGAAGCGGCGCGCGGAACGGCCTCCCTGATTGTGCGGTCAATATCCCCTTGAACCGTCCATCTTCCATGCCGTATGTACTCTCTATAATAAATTCACAAAGATGTACCAGATCCTAATTTAGATTAAGTCTAAATACAAGACATTGCCAGTCAAGCCTTCCCTCCATGAGGCCCCTTTGCTTTTTTTTGGCGCTCGTCATAGTGATCCCTTCGGTGACGGCGCACGCTCAGCAAGTTCCAGCCGATTCCGTGAAAGCGGATTCGTCTCGCGTCGTCGAGATGGCGCCTATCGTCGTGACCGCGACGCGCTCGGAGAAGGCGCTGGAGGATGTGGCTGTGCCCACTACGGTCGTTCTGGCCGAAACCATGCGGATGCAAGGGGCTGTGCGGCTGAGCGATGTCCTTGTAGCGGTTCCTGGTCTTGCCCTGTTTGATGACCATGGCACCGGGTTGCAGGTGCAGGGGTTTTCCCCCGAATACACGCTCATTCTTCTTGATGGCGAGCCCGTCATCGGGCGGACGGCAGGAACTCTCGATTTGGATCGGTTGACCGTGCAGGGCCTGGACCGGGTCGAAATCGTGCGCGGCCCGTCGTCGTCGCTCTATGGAAGCGAAGCGCTTGCGGGCGTTGTCAATCTTATCACAGCGCCTGCAGCCGAAGGGTTTCGCAGCGCCCTTGGCGGCCGGTTCGGTTCGTTCGGTACGACGGACCTTACCGCCGAAGTCGAAGCCGGACGCGAGCGGGCGGGCGCGCGCCTGCTTTTCAACCGCTATGCTTCGGCAGGCTATGATCTGACGCCCGCCTCATTCGGAGCCACCAGTCCTGCTTTCACCGACTGGACGGCCGATTGGCGCAGCCGCCTTGCCCTTTCGGATCGCGTGCTGCTGCGGCTCGGCGCCCGGGCGACCGTAGAGGATCAGGAAAGCGCATTCGCTCTGAGGGGCGATGGCGTCGAAGTGCGCTACGACGATGAGGGACGCCGGGTCGACTGGAGTCTGCATCCGGAAGCCCGGATTCGGCTCTCCGATCATTTACGGCTCACGACAACGCTCTACGGAGCGCGTTACCGGACCGAGACCCGCTACCACCGCCAGAGTGACGGGGTACTCACCTATGAGGACGATTTTGACCAGTACTATCTGAAGGCCGAGACCCAACTCGATGCACTCTGGAACGGGCGCCATCTCACGAGCCTGGGCGGGGGCGCGGTGCGTGAACGCCTCGGAGGCGACCGCTATGGACCGGACGCCGACGGCGAACGTCCGACGGCGAACCAGGCCTATGCTTTTGCCCAGCATGAATGGCTTCCGTTGCGCCTGTTGGAAGTGAGTGCAAGCGCCCGCTTCGATGCCCATTCCGACTACGCCGCGCGGCTGACGCCGAAAATAGCCCTTCTCGTTCGTCCGGCGGATAACCTGCGCTTTCGACTGAGTGTGGGCAGCGGTTTCAAGGCGCCGGCTTTCCGGCAGTTTTACCTCGCTTTCACCAACGCTGCGGCGGGGTACTCCGTCTTTGGCGCGACCCGGCTGCAGGAAGGGGTTGCACGTCTGCAGGCGGAGGGAGCGATCGATCATCTTTTTATCGATCCCACCATGCTGGAGGAGATCCGGGCCGAAAGTTCCGTTGCGGTCAACATCGGTGGTTCGATCGAGCCGTTCCCCCGGCTGGCTTTTTCGGCCAATGCCTTTCACAACAACGTGCGCGATCTCATCGAGACCCAGCCGATCGCGCGAAAGACGAACGGACAGTTCGTTTTCGGCTATTTCAACCTTGCGCGGATCTACACGCGGGGCGTCGAAGCGGATGCGACCATCCGCGTGATTGCGGAGCAACGAAGCCGGTTCAATATCGCCTTCGGCTATCAGTTTCTCCAGGCGCGCGACCGCGAGGTGGTCGAAGCGCTGGAAACCGGTACCGTGTTCGGACGCGATCCGTCCGGGCGGGAATACCGCCTCGGCCCAGGCGACTATGGAGGAATGTTCGGGCGCTCGCCCCATACGGCGACATTCCGCACTGTGTATGTCCACACGCCGTTTGGTCTCACCGCCAGTGTTCGAGGACGCTGGCGCAGCCGTTACGGCTACCGCGATCTCGACGGCAACGCGCTGGCCAACCGCGACGACGAGTTCGTCCCGGCTTACGCCGTTTTCGATGTGACCGTTACCAAGACAGTTCCGGCTCCGGGTCCGGCGGACGCCGAGATCCAGCTTGGCGTGGATAATGTGCTCGACATTACGCGCCCGGCCCTTGTACCGTCGCTTCCCGGACGGCGGCTTTATGCCGCTCTCCGCCTCACGCTATGACGCCACCAATGCTGAAACCCCGACCGTCCGTACCATGAAAACATCTGTTGCTTTCTCCATACTCTTCGGGTTCGCTTTTCTGCTTACCGGCTGCGACAGCACCGACGCCGAGCCGGAGCCGGTTCTTCTCGAGGTGAAAACAGCTGAGAATATCCCGGCTGATCCGGCTTCGGGCCGCGATCCCGACACGGGGGCCTCAATCAGCAACAACCTCTTCACGCTCTACGACCTTGAGGCAGGTTCGATACTGATTCCTTCGTCTCAGACGGATGCCGCCACCCGGCAGCGCGATTCCGCATCGACCGCGTGGGACATCGGTTTCAAAGGCACGACGATCATTTTCAACGGGGGCACGAGTGGCCCGGGCGAAGCGGCGGCGCAGATTCTCCCGCAGCCCTTTGTCGAGGTTGTCGAAGCGCCGGAGGGGGGCTATATCACCGACGGAGAGAACACCTCCTGCCCGGAGGTCTCCACGCCGGTCGGTCCCGTTCCCGGCTCGCCCTATGCAATCTGCACGGGCTCGGACAACGGGTGGTACAACTATAATGCCGGGACCATGCTGCTCTCGCCTATTCCGGGTCGCACCATTGTGCTCAAGACAGCGAGCGGAAACTACGCGAAAATACGGATTCTGAGTTATTACCAGAATAATCCGGATCCCCCCGACGCATCGGCTCCGTCGAGATATTATACGTTCGAGTATGTTCTCCGGCCCGACGGCTCCCGGGACCTGACCTCGGAATGAATGGAAAGAGATCACGTTGCATTCTCCACCATAGAGCCGGAGGCGCTGTGATGGATGAGCTACACACAATGATGGACGATGTACTCAAAGGGTGACAGGCCCTGCCCCTTTACTCCGAAAGATGTGTTATATTCAAGGCTGTGCTTTCCGGATTTTCTTCGATAGCCTCCCGGACCGGCGGGTATTCCGTCGCGTTCGTTTCTTTTTCTAATCAACTTCAACGGATCTGCATTATGAAGTCCTCCCGATTCCTGTGCCTGTTCTCCCTGCTGGCGCTCCTGCTTGCCGCATGCGGCGGCGATGCTGCCTCTGAAGGCGATGCTGCCGCCTCCGATGCCGGCGATGCTGCTGCCGAAAGCGATATGGCTTCTGCCGACAGCGGCATGGATGTGGCCGAAATCGTTCTTCGCCCTGCCGGCGATACGATAGCGTTTGATGAGAACTCGACCTCGTTCACCGTTCAGGCCGGACAGACGGTCAACCTGACCCTGGAGAATGTGGCGACCCTCGCTGTCATGCTGCACAATGTCGTAATACTTTCGTCGAATGAAGACGATGTGGCCAACCGCGTAGGGATGGCCGGTATCGCCGCCGGCGAGGCGAATGCATTCGTTCCGGAGGATCCGGCGATTCTGGCGGCCACGCCGCTTGCACAGCCCGGCGAGACCGTACAGATTACGTTCGAGGCGCCCTCGGAGCCGGGGACCTATCGGTATATCTGCACCTATATCGGTCACCACACCCTCATGCAGGGTACGATGACCGTAACCTGATCGTACCCTTCTTTCGGGAGCGGGAATGTAGAGACAGGGCGCTGCCCTGCGCCTGAAATGCTGTGCGGGAGATGCCTTGCACCCGGGGCCGTGCTGTACCGTTGCGTGTCCATGATGCCGGTGCTGATTTGCCGTGCGTGTTCGGCGACGATAGATATTCCGGTCGAGTGAAATCGGGAATGACGGATTATTATGGTTTTTGGCACGGATATTGTCCAAGAATCATGGTACAGTAAACAAGGCCGTTCGGTATATTCCGATGCACGGGTTGTATCGGAAAAGAGATGTAGCCGACGCGCCGAAATAAACGGTTCATGGACATCGCCATGGAGGTAACGACATGAAAACCTACGCAAGCATTCCCCTTTTCTTCGTGCTCGCTGTGCTGGTTTCCGGCTGCGTCAGCATAAACCATACCATGCTGGACACAGGGCCGGGGTATGCTCCGGTGCCGGGTCCTGAGGTACAGGTGTTCTTCGAGCGGGACGAACTGCCGGAGCACACGCGCGTTGCGCTGCTCTATGGCAAGACCTTCGAAAACATCACCACGGAGAGCAGGTTGATCGAAAAGCTGCGTGAGGCGGCGGGCGCCTTGGGTGCGAACGGCGTGGTGTTGCTCGGCCAGACGGATCTGGGCGGGGAAATCAGAATATCCGGCGATCCTGTCACCGGTTTTTCAGAGTCCGGACGGCGCGGTCAGGCATTGGCTATACGGGTGCATTAGGCGTAGCGCGATAGGGTGGGCGCGCTGCGTCTGTGTCCGGTCAATTACCCTGTTGAGTGGTTTTACTCAATGGGGTAATTGCGTTTTTGGGGGTGCAAGCGATTGTCCTGTAATATGCTGGAAAGGGATGGACTCTTATGCGCAATGTGTAAATAACAAAATCTGTTATTTCCTTTTAAGCGCTAAATTAAAATAACGATGCCTGTACGGTTAGGTCTTATCTGTCGGTCAGGCCCTTTCTATCAGGCCAGCAAGCACATCTCCCCCTTGCACATCATCCCCGCCTCGGCTTACCTTGATCGCAAGGGATTCCGGGAAGTCCATCCGGAAAGTTGTTTTCCATCCATTGCCGTTTTAGCCAACCTGCTGCCCGCCATGTCCCGTTCCCTATTTGCTCCGCTCTTCGCATGCACTTTACTGCTTCTTGCCGTTTCATTCCCCGCTCAGGCCCAGGAGGACCTTGTGCGCCCGGATGGATGGCAGGTCCGCTTCGACAATCCCGAAGCCTCCGAGGATGATCTGGAAATGTTCGTTTCCATGCCGCCCGGATGGCACGTGACCTCCGGCCCGGCGGCGATCTACTGGGGGCCGGAGATGGAAGCGTCCGGCGAATACCGCATCGAAATGGAAGTCTACCTGTTCGACCCGGCGGGCCGCAAGGAGGCCTTCGGCATTTTTGTCGGCGGAACGGACCTGACAGGAGACGCCGTCGATTACACATATTTCCTGCTGCGCGACGGGGGAGAATTCATCGTCAAGCGGCGTGAAGGGGCGGAAGCGCCCACCATTCACCCCTGGACCGGACATGACGCGGTTCTCGGTTGGGCCGACCGCGAAGAGGAAGCAGCCACCGTGAAGAACGTACTCGCCATTGAGGCCGGCGCCGAAACGGTGCATTTTTTTGTGAACGACGCGGAAGTGGCCGCCCTGCCGCGGGCTGACCTCGGTATGGACGGGGTGTTCGGCATGCGGGTCAACCATGCCCTGAATCTCCATGTATCGAGGTTGGAGACCGTGGCGATGGGAGGGGAAGAGGAAGAAGAGTAGGCTACAGCACAAGGTAATAGATATGGAACATCCATGGGAAATACCCGAGCCGCTTGCCACTGCCGAGATTGCCGTAACCGACGGTGCAACGAGCATACTCCGGCGGCACGGTAACCCGGACGGCCCGCGGCTCGTGCTGTGTCATGGAAACGGGCTGGCGACCGATCTGTACTACCCTTTCTGGTCCCTGCTTGCCGACCGTTTCGACATTGTGCTCTACGACCTCCGAAATCACGGCTGGAGTTCGTTGAGCGATATCCAGACGCACAACATTGCAACCTTCGTTTCGGACAATGATCTCATTTTTCAGGGTATTGACCGACACTTCGGCGAGAAGCCGAAAACAGGCGTGTTTCATTCCCTGTCGGCGGTAGTGGCGCTCAACCATGAGCCGCCAGGCGAAGGATTTGCGGCGCTTGTCCTCTTCGATCCGCCCATTTATCCGCCCAGCGGCGACCCGTTCGAAGTCGATGCCTTGTGGAGGAGGTCCGGCATTGTCGCCCAGATGCGCCAGGACTGGTTCGCAAGCAGACAAGATTTTGCGCACACGATCAAGCGCCTGCCAACGTTCGGTCACCTGCAGCCCGGTGTAGCAGAACTCTTCGCCGAGACGACGCTGCGTCCCGCTTCCAGTGGAAATGGCTATAAACTCCGGTGTCCGCGCGAGTACGAGTCCTGTATATTCGAGTATACCTTCGCCTACAATTTCGAACCCAAGGCGCATGACATCGCCTGCCCCGTCAAGGTGATCGGGGGAGACCCCACCATGCCTGTGTCCTTTCTGCCCAGCATGGATCTCACCGGTCTTTCCGGTCTCGACTACGACTTTGTGCCCGAGACCACCCATTTTCTCCAGCTTGAAAACCCCCGGGAATGCGCCGAAATCATGCTGGAGTTCCTCGAAGATCAGGGAGTCGCGTAGGGCGCCTGATCGCCTTGTCCGATCCTGCACAGCCTTCCGTCGCCATGAAAACGCATCCTGTCCGCCTGTGCATGTTGCATGCACGGAGGCCTTCGTCACAGACGACGCCTTCGCACACACATTCGAATCCGGTGTTTTCTCCAAGATCCGGCCTTCCCGTATTTCTCGCGGCCGCACTTTCTCTGGTGCTTGCCGCATGCGGCGCCGTGTCGACGCCGGCTATCGACAGCGACGACATCGGGGGTGTAGTGACAGGCGCCAATGGTCCGGAAGCGGGTGTGTGGGTTATAGCGGAAACAGGCGACCTGCCCACGCCTTTTGCAAAAATCGTGGTGACAGACGATGCAGGGCGCTACGTGCTGCCGGATCTGCCCGACGCCGGATACGAAGTGTGGGTGCGGGGCTATGGTCTGGTGGATTCCCCGCGGCAGTCCGCCCGCCCCGGCGATCTGCTGAACCATGAAGCGGTCGAGGCTCCTGACGAGGCCGCCGCTGCGGAGATATACCCTTCGGGGCACTGGTTTTCCCTGATCAATGTCCCCTCGGAGAGCGAATTTCCCGGCACGGGACCGGGGGGCAATGGTATTGCCGAGCACCTTGACAATCAGGGCGAATTTCTGCGCATCCTGAAATCCGGCCTGTGTATGGCCTGTCATCAGATGGGTGGCTCGGGCACCCGTCGCATTCCGGAAAACCTTGCCGATCTGGATTCTCCGGAGCACCTTATCGACCCGGAAACGGGCGCTTTCGTGTCGTCGGAGGCAGCCTGGGAACGCCGTCTCCAGGCCGGGCAGGCCGGGGGCAGCATGATCTATAGCCTCAATGCGCTGGGCCGCGAACGCGCGCTTGAAATGTTCGCCGACTGGACCGACCGTATTGCAGAGGGCGCCTTGCCCCCCGCGCCGCCGCGCCCGGAAGGTCTCGAACGCAATGTGGTCATTACCATGTGGGACTGGGCCGATCCGAAAACTTATCTCCACGATCTCGTATCGACCGACCGGCGGGATCCTACGGTAAATGCCTACGGCAAATTGTACGGGGCGGCGGAAGCGAGTTCGGATTATGTCCCGGTGCTGGATCCGGTCACACACGAACGAAGCGAAGTACCGGTGTACCCGCGGGATCCGGCCACGCCCGACGCGGGCGGCAGGGTGCTGGCGTCTTCGCCGTACTGGGGCGACGAACCCATCTGGAACAGCCAGACCAACGTGCATAACCCCATGTTCGATGAAGACGGACGCGTCTGGCTCACGTCGCGGGTCCGCCCGGCTAACAACCCGGATTTCTGCAAGGAGGGTTCGGAGCATCCTTCCGCCAAGCTGTTTCCCGTCGAAAGATCTTACCGCCACCTTGCCGTGTACGACCCGGCTACGGAGGAACTGACGAACATCGGTACATGCTTCAGCACCCATCATCTGATGTTCGCCATGGACGAGCAAAACACGCTCTGGACCAGCGGGGACGCGCAGGTCGTGGGCTGGCTGGATGTGGAAGCCTTCCTTGAAACGGGCGATGAGGAGGCTTCGCAGGGCTGGACGGCGCTGATTATGGACACGAACGGCAATGGGCAGCGCGATGCGTACGTGGAACCGGGCGATCCGGTGGATCCGACCATGGACAAGCGCTACGGACGGGGTTTTTATGCGGTCACGCCCATGCCGGACGGCACAGTATGGGGATCCGTGCTGGATTTCCCCGGCACAGTGGTGCGGCTTGATCCGGGAGACAACCCGCCGGAGACGGTGCTGGCCGAGGTATATGAACTGCCCTACGGGAACGAACGGGCGGACATATGGGGATTTTCTCCGCGCGGCATGGATGTTGATCTTGAGGGCGTGGTATGGACCCCGCTTGCAAGCGGACATCTGGCAAGTTTCGACCGCCGCAAATGCGAGGGGCCGCTGAACGGTCCGGAAGCCACCGGACAGCATTGTCCGGAAGGGTGGACCTTCTATGAGGAACCGGTTCCGCAACTGGGCGGGGTGGAAGGTCCCGGCGGCGGCGGAGGCAGTTATTACGCCTGGGTGGACTGGTACAACACGCTGGGACTGGGTGAGAATGTGCCCATAAGCACGGGAAACCAGTCTGATGCGCTGCTTGCGCTGAAGGACGGCGAATGGGTTGTACTGCGTGTGCCGTATCCGACCGGGTTCTATACGAAGTGGCTGGACGGGCGAATCGACGATCCGGAGGCGGGCTGGAAGGGCCGCGGCGTGTGGGCCACGATCAGTACGCGCACCCCATTCCACATGGAATCGGGCGCCGGGACGACCAGCAAAGTATACCAGTTCCAGATGCGGCCCAGCCCGCTGGCGAAATAGATATAACGCCCGCTGGCGAAATAGATGGGAATCATAACTGCCGCAAATAGGTCACCTTGGCGATGGCCTGTTGCTGCGTGGAGAAGCGTACCGGATCGGTACGCCGGGTGGTATCATTGACGAAGTAGCGGGCGTCGTTGAAGACGAGGTAGAGGTACGACAGCGGGCGGAATTCGTAGCTGAATCGCACATTCCAATTCGCCTGCTCAGCCACCGTGTTGTACTGGTAGAAGGCGTTGAACTGCAACCGGGGATTGAGCGCCAGACGAAGCTCCGGCCCGAACAGATGCGACACCTTCTCCTCCTTGTTGATGCCGAGGCCTGCCGCGCGGTTGTATTCATAGGCCGTGCTCAGCGCCATGCGCGGCGACGGAGCCAGCCGGGCGGAGAGTTTCAGGTTGGTCAGCGTTCCATTGAAAAAATCGCCTGTGGTTAGTTCGACTGACCCCGAATACTTGTGCGAGAGGTCAGACTGGACTTCGGCGCTGTAGCGCACGTAGTGATAGTTGCCCGGAGCGAGTTCGATGCCGAGTGGCCGGAAGAAAGCGACATCTTCGGGCTCTAATTCCTGCCAGTTCGGCTGGATGCGAAACGAGATCTCGGCGCCGTTCTGAAACCCCACGTTCAGGGGCGTCAAACTCAGCCAGGCTTCCTGAAACTGCCTGTCGGAGAGGCGATGGTAGATGTAAGAGACAAATCCCGGTCTGAACCGGCGCACAAAGCGTGGCTTCCAGGCGGGTCGCAGATCGATGTTGCCTGCCGGGCTCGTCACGATCAGGTCACGGCGCGAGACGAAACCGACGCCGGGATTGTAGTTCTCCGATATGATGGCTTGCAAATGCCCGAGGTAGCCCCAGTTGGAATCCTCGCCGAGCCAGGCATAGGTCGAGAAGCCCTCGCCGCCCTCGTGCTGCGTCCACGAAGTCGAGGCCATCCATCGGAGCGTCAGGGTCTGTGTAAAGCGGAACTGTCCGTCCACTGTACCCACGGCGTTGAGCACCGAGGGCATGCCCGCGAAGCCTTCGTCGTGCCTCACCGTCGCGAGCGCACCGATGCGATTGGTGCTGCCGACGTTCTGGATGAATCGCCCAACAGCCACATGGCTGGTCGGTGTCCGGTCATTCCTCCGCTGGCGAACGACCAGCCCGCCGAAACTGCGCCGGGGTGTCCGTGAGATCAACCGCAGCCCGGCGTCGATAGGAACGGGCTGTCCAGCGTTGTCCAGCCCGATGCGACGGCTGAAAAAGGGAAGGGCCGTCTCACTGGATCCGGTACGGAACAGGTTCGCGTTTTCGAGAAAGAAAGCGCGCTTCTCCGGGAAGAAGACAGAAAACCGGGTGAGGTTGACAACCTGCCGGTCGGCGTCAACCTGGGCAAAATCGGTGTTGACGGTCAGGTCGAGGACGGTGCTGGGCGTCACAGCCCACTTCAGGTCGCCGCCGACCTCGGGCTCGACGCCGTCGAAGAGGTCGTCTCGGGTGCCGGTACGGTCGTCGCGCATGACCAGATAGGGCTGTACCCGCAGGTTGGTCGAAGGAGGTGGCGGCTCGATGCCTTCCAGCACGCCCGCGTAGTCCATCCGGTACGGCGAGTAGACACGCGGCCAGAGTGACCAGCCGGTGATCTCATTGCGCCGCCGGATGTTACGCACAAAGTTTATGCCCCACTGCGTCGCCGCCTCCGGATACCGCAACGTGTACCACGGAATCGCCATCTCCACGACCCAGCCCCGATCCATCACCGTCGTGCGCACGTCCCAAACGGCGTCCCAGTCGCGGTTGTAGATGTTGCCGTCGATGACCTGGATGTCGCGCTGCCCCCCGTAGGGATTCGTCTGAAATACGACAGCGTTACGCCCGTCGCGAAACGGATCGAGGCTGATGCCGAAAAGATCGTTCTGGAAGTAGTCGAAGTCGCGGCGGAGGTCGCGTACGCGGACGCCTGGTGCACCGGTGGTGTCGTAACAAATCGCGCCGACGTAGAGGAATTCCTCATCGTAGAGAACACGAACCTCCGTGTCAAACGTGGCCGGGTTGCCCTGCTGCGGCTCAGCCTGGCGGAAGCCTCGAGCAGGCGCCACGCGTTGCCAGTCCGTTTCGCTCAGATCACCATCGAGATGAATCGTGGCCTGTACTCGTTCCGCCCGGATCGTCAGTGGGATGTCCGGTGCGGGGAAAACCTCTTGAGCTTGCGCTGATGCTGCGACAACGAGCGCCAGAAACAACCCCGGGAGCCCCTGCCGGAAAGCTGTCTTGCGATAAGCATTCATGGCTTTACGATAAGGGTTTATAATCCTGATGAGACAGCGCATGGGCCGCATGCGCTACGATGATGTCGTATGGACATCCCGCTGTGAAGAGAAGACCACGGTGCCCGCCCGAACTGGCGAACAGCGATGGGGACAACAACCCAAACCCCTAAAACGCTTCCCTTAAGCGCGTAGTCTGCCCGGATGCAGATACGCAGGGCCGGAAGGGCTCGTAGTTATTGCAGGTCAAGCGGTTACGGGAGGTGCACGCGCATGAGTAGGCGCGGAAAGAAGGGCATAAACGAGATCAGGAGCCGACGCACGGTGTTGCTGGGCCGCGCATGCGAACGAAACCGCAATCACTTCTGACGTGACGCCGTAGAGTGTGGCAGCAAGCGCACACGGCAAACACTCCTCGCTTTCGAAAATTGGCGTATCGTGAGGGGTGTGGTGCTCCTCGCCAAAATGCGAAATCGTATGCAGCGGCGGCGCTGCCAGGCCCGAGATTAGCAGCAGGCTCAACAGCGGCGAGACGATATGATGACGAAGCGTCTGCATACGTCATGTGGAGCTATCGGTCCCAGATGTCCACGCAGGCGTTGTAGACCGGGGCGTTTGCCCGGTATCCCACAGGAGTTGTGTGATTTATAGAGCTCCACCATGCCCGAGGTTCCTTTGCTCCCTGACTCCTGGCCAAGCCAGAATCAAGGCCCCGGTCTGTTTCGCGTGGCACGGGTTATTCTCCACCCGTATCGCCCCCCGTTTCCGCGGATGCCTCGTCCGGCAGCGCAAACGCCACAAGCATGCCTCCCATGGGCCGGTTCGACTTGCCGCCGCCCGCGGAAATCGCCACGTACTGCTTTCCGTCCGCCATATACGTGCTGGGCGTAGCGTTTCCTCCGAAAGGCAGATCGGCTTCCCACAGCACCTCGCCCGTTTCCTTGTCGAAGGCCCGTATTTTTTCGTCGGCCGTAGCGCCGATGAACAACACGCCGCCCGCCGTCACGACCGGTCCGCCATAATTTTCCGTACCCGTCTGCGGAATCCCGCGCGCCGTCAATTCCTCGTACTCGCCGAGCGGTACGGTCCATTTGATCTCACCCGTGTTCAGATCAACGGCGTTCAGCGTGCCCCAGGGCGGTTTGATGGCCGGGTAGCCTTCGTGATCCAGCCATCGCTGGAATCCCCGGAAGGCGTACGGCGGCACATATTCGTCCTCCTCGTCTTCTTCCACAGCCGTTTCCTCGCCGAATAGATGATCAAGAATCGCGTTCAGAATCTCTTCGGGGACCTGGTCGAAGGGGGGCATGCGCGCGCCGCCCTGTACAAGCAGCGTCATAGCCTGCTCCCGGCTGTAGCGTTCGCCCGTATCTGTGACCGCCGGGAAACCTCCTCCCGGATCGCCGCTGCCGTCCAGCCCGTGGCAGGACGCGCAGATCGACCGGTAGTACCGTTCCCCGCGAGGCAGCGGCGTACCATCCGGCCGCCTTGTCGGGATGAGCTGATAGAACCACGGTATCTCGTTGATATTCACGTACAATATGCCGTCGGGGTCAGCCGCCGATCCCCCCCATTCCATGCCCCCGTCGTATCCCGGAAACTTGATTTTCTGCTCAAGACTCGGCGGCGGGAACGACCCGTAGGTGCCGGACTGCGTAATCAGATCGGTGGTCAACTGTTGGGCTTCCGGCGAGATATTCGATACGTCGTCCAGCGTGTATTCCTGCCGCATGAGCGGCGGCGGCCATGTGGGGTAGGGCTGCGTGGGCCATGCCTGCATATCCGGCAATTCCGATATGGGGGCAGGGCGTTCCTCGATGGGCCAGAGCGGCTCGCCCGTAACCCGGTCGAAGACGTACAGCAGCCCCATCTTCGTGCCCTGGGCGACGATGTCTACCCATTCCCCCTCGTGCCGGACGGTCAGCAGCGTGGCGGGGGTCGGGTTGTCCATATCCCACAGGTCGTGATGGACGAACTGGAAGTGCCACAGGCGCTCGCCGGTGCGCGCGTCCAGCGCAATAAGGGAGTTGGCGAACAGATTCTCGCCGTACCGGTCGCCGCCGTAGAAGTCGGGGCCTGCGGTTTCCGTGGAGGAGTATACGATGCCCCGCTCCATATCCATTGCGATGCCGGACCAGTCCGAGGCGCCCCCCGTGTATTCCAGATAGCCTTCCGGCCATGTCTCCGATCCGAATTCCCCCGGACGGGGCAGGGTATGGAAGATCCAGATGCGTTCGCCGGTCCGCGCATTGAGCGCAATCACCGCCCCGGGCACGTTTTCCGCTACCCGTACCCCGAAAATAAGCATGCCTTCATAGACGTATCCGCCCGAGTTCAGCCCCACGTTCGGACGGCCTTCCCAATCGATATAGTCGCCTATATGGAGCCAGCCGCCTTCGCCGAACGAGGGGATCAGCTCGCCTGTTTCTGCGTCGAGCGAGTATAGCCAGGGGCCTTTCGTCGTGAAGATGCGCCCGTTTTCTTCGTCTTCCCAGTATATGAAGCCCCGTTGACGGCCGCCGCCCTGGTGCATGCCGCCGCCGTAGGGATTGGTTTCGTCGGAATTGAAGGTCCACAGATGTTCGCCCGTTGCGGCGTTCAGCGCCGTCATCTTGCGGTTCGGGGTAGCCGTGTACAGCACGCCGTCCACGATGAGGTTGTTGGACTGGTACTCGCTCACTTCTCCCGTGTCGTACGCCCACGCCATTTCCAGCAGGTGGACGTTTTTCGTATCGATCTGATCGAGCAGGGAATACTGGTTGCTGCTCGGATGGCCGAGATAATTCGCCCAGTCCGCACCGGCGCCCACCGGCGCGCGCGGGGGCGCTTCGGAGCAGGCGGACAAGGTTGCGGCAAGCGCTGCAGCGACGGCCAGGCGGGAAAAAAAGCGGGTCATATCTTCAGGGGGTGAATGTATGTCGAACTGCCGGCGCCGGGTTGCAGCGGCTATTACGGAGGGGCGCCCGTGCCGCAGGATCATGAGTCCGGGAAGAGGGCGGGGTCAAGTCCGGGAATGATCCTGAGCGCGTTTTTGTAGTAGATTTTCCGCAGCACCTCGTCCGGGAGGTCCATGCCGTACATGCTCCAGAAAGCATGCCGCTTGCGGTAATACGGGAAATATTCGTCCGCTGTCTCGAAGATGCGGAAGTAGACGTAGTATTCGGACGGCTCCCACGAATCCTTGCCCATGAGCACGCGGTCCTGGTATTTCGTCAGGAAGGCCTTTGCGGCGCGCGGCTGCCGGCCCAGTTCGGCGATGACCGCTCCGAGTTCGGTGTACATGTTGGGCATTTTGTCCAGCAGGCTGCCCAGTCGCCCGAGGTCGTTTCCCAGCCAGCCCAGATGCGCGCTGAGGAAAATGGTGTTCGAGTGTCTGGCGATCAGGTTCCAGTGTTCGGCCATGAGGGTTTCCCAGGAAGGAACCGGGTCGCGTTTGCGGCGCGGGCGCTCCTTGAGCTCGAACCAGCGCTCGTTGAAGCGGTCCTGCGGCTCCCAGAAGGGGGCCGGGTCTGCCGTATGGATGAGGACCGGAATACCCAGTTCGCCGGCCTTCTGCCAGATGGGATCCAGTTTCGGGTCGTCGGTTTTTAACCGCGTACCATCCTCGTAGAAGATGTCCATGCCGAAGTTTTTGTAAATCTTCAGCCCTTTGGCGCCCTGCCGCACATCTTCTTCCAGTTGGGCCGCTGCTTTCTCGCCGAAATCCGGATCGTTCAGGGTCTCGAAGTCGATGTTTGCATAATGCACAAAGCGCCCCGGGGCATGCATATCCGTGGCGGCGATTTTCGCCTGGAGTGCTTCGCCGGTTCCCCCACTGAGATTCACCATGACGGCCATGTTCATTGCGTCCATGTCCGCAACCATGGCGGCGATCTCTTCGCCGGACATCTCGGCGATGCCCCACTGGTGCGCATGGGCGTCCACGAACGGGAATTTGGCACGGGTCACCTCATGTTCCTCGACGACCAGCGTGGAGCGGGGGGCATAGTCTTCCCATTGCATTTCCTGCGCCTGGGCGGAGGGTAAGGGTGCGGTAACCGTCAGCGCGGCGAAGGCGAGCGCTGCGGCGAAGAGAAAGACGGATATTTTGCGGGAACGGCGGAGAGAAACGGTCGGAAGCGTCATGGCCGGGGTCGAAACAGGTGAGGCGTCAGGGCAGAACGAACGGGGGTGCAAGCGGTAGATACGGAGCCGTACCGGGAAAGGCGTATGGCGGCATCAAAATAGCAGTATGTGACCTAAAAGGAAAAAAGAAGATGCGTGCGTGCGCATTGTATCTTTACTTCCCCATGAAAACATACGGGGACCCATCCACATTGCATCCATGACCCGTCTTCCCCAACGCCGCCTGAAAGAAATCCGCTCGCTGGCGCACAGAAAGTACCGCGACCGGTACGGGGAAACGATCATTGAAGGCACGCGGGCCGTGGAAGCGGTGCTCGATGCCGGGGCCGAACTGCGGACGCTGCTCGTGTCGGAATCGGCGCAGAGCCGGCTTGCGGAACGGTTCCGTATTCCGGAGGACCGGGTATATGTCGTGTCCGAACGGGATATGCGCACGGTATCCGCGGTCGAAACCAGCCAGGGCGTGCTGGCGGTCGCGGGCATCCGGCGGGCGCCGCCGGAGACGCTTGCGTCCATGCAGCGGGTCGTCTTGCTTGACGGCGTGAGCGATCCGGGGAATGCGGGCGCCATCATCCGGACGGCGGCCTGGTTCGGCGTGGAGGCCGTGGTAACCGCTCCGGATTCCGTGGATGCCTACCACCCGAAGGCGGTGCGCGCTTCCATGGGCGGAGTGTGGGATGTCGAGCAGGTCGAAACGCCCGATCCGGCCGGGATGCTCGAGGACCTCGCGGCGCGCGGATTCGCCGTCTACGGAGCGGACCTCGAGGGCATTCCGGTGGATGGCTGGACGCCGGCACTGCCGTCCGTTCTGGTGCTCGGCAGCGAGGCGCACGGAATTTCCCCGGAGGTTCGGGAGCGGATCGTCGAACGGGTGCTTATTCCCGGCCGGATACACAGGAATGAAAAACCGGGTGCGCAAGGCGTCGAGTCGCTGAATGCGGCGGTTGCTGCGGGCATCCTGCTGCACGCCTGGGCTCGGACGACGTAAGCCCTGCATCAGAGTATCCTTAAAAGGTTGTTACGAAGCCGTTCCGAAGGGGCGTTCCATATCAAACCGGGGGTTCGGCGTTCGCATGTCAGGCCGCCGTTTCGTTATATTGAAAGGCTAAAGGATACTCTGATCGAGCCCACTCCTCTCAGCCTCTGAGCTTTGCGGATTTAATCAGAGTATCCTGAAATAATTCACCAACCGTACGAATATCATGAGAATCGGCATACTGACCGGGGGCGGGGATGTACCCGGCCTGAACCCCTGCATCAAGGCGGTCGCCATGCGGGGGATGGATCAAGGAAACGAAGTGATCGGCATTCGCCGCGGATGGGGCGGTTTGTTATGGATGGACCGGGACGATCAGGCCAGCATCGACAAGTACACGGTCGAACTGGATTTCACGACCGTGCGGAAAATCGACCGGACCGGCGGCACCGTGCTGCATACGAGCCGCGTCAATCCGGGCCGCGTATCACCGGATGACGTGCCCGATTTTCTGAAGGACACAGTCGATATGACGGAAGAAGGCCCCTTCGATTTCACTCCCCATGCCCTCGCGAATCTGAAGCACCTGGGCATCGACATGCTCATTCCCATCGGGGGAGACGATACCCTGAGTTACGGGGAGCGCCTGCACCGCGAAGGCTTTCCGGTCGTGGCCATTCCCAAGACGATGGACAACGATGTATACGGCACGGATTACTGCATCGGGTTCGGGACGGCCATTACCCGGAGCATCAAATTCATTCACCAGCTCCGCACCAGCACGGGTTCCCACGAGCGCATCGCCGTGATCGAACTCTTCGGAAGAAATTCCGGACAGACCAGCCTCATCAGTTCGTATCTCGCCGGGGTGGACCGGTCGCTTATTTCGGAGGTGCCGTTCGACCCGGAAAAACTGGCGGACCTGGTCATGCAGGACAAGCGCATGAATCCCAGCAACTATGCTATGGTGACGATCAGCGAGGGCGCCTATATGATCGGCGGCCAGGTGATGGAAAGCGGGGAGGAGGACCCGTACGGGCACCGCAAGCTGGGCGGCATCGGGGAGGCCACGGGGAAGGCGCTCAGCCAACTCACCGGCGAAAAGATCGTACTCCAGTCCGTTGCGTACCTGATGCGGTCCGGCCCGCCGGATGCGCTCGACCTGATGGTGGGGGTCAACTACGCGAACATGGCGATGGACCTGCTCGGGGAAGGGGCCAGCGGCAGGATGGTGGCCCTGCGCGGCGGTGTGTACACGCACATCCCCATGGACGAGGTCACGACGGGCGTGAAGCGCGTGGATGTGGACGAACTCTATGATGTGGACGCCTACCGCCCGAAGGTGCATCATGTGCTGAACAAGCCCATGTTTTTGTATTAGTTGATGGAGCCGGTCGTACAGATCTCGCTGGACGTTACGTCGGTTCCGGAAGCGGTCGAGATGGCGGAAATGGCCGTACGCGCCGGCGTCGACTGGATCGAAGCGGGTACCCCGCTGGTCATTGCCGAAGGGATGCACGGCGTACGCGCCTTGCGGGAGCGGTTTCCGGACAAACCCCTTGTGGTGGACCTGAAAACCATGGACGGGGGCGGGCTCGAGGTGGAGATCATGGCCCGCGCCGGGGCGACCCATGTGGTAGTGATGGGACAGGCCGAGCCGGAAACAGTGGAACTGGTGGTGCGGGCCGGCAGGGAACTGGGCGTGGAGGTGATGGGGGATAACCTCGGGATGCCGGACCCGGTGGCCGGCGCCCGGTTGCTTGAGGAGATGGGCTGCGATTACGTCATTCATCATATCGGCTATGACTACCGGACGCTGCGGCAGGAGCGGGGGCAGCCTTTCGAAACGCCCCTTCACCGGTTGCGCGAAGTAGTGGCCGCCGTGGATATTCCGGTGCAGGCCGTAGGCGGACTGGATATCGAACAGGCTGTGCAGGCGCCGGCCTGGGGTGCGCCCATCGTGGTCATAGGCGCTCCGCTTGCCGTGGATGCGCATGCATTCCGGGCGGCGTCCGGGGATGTGGAAGGCATTCTCCGGGAGATATGCACGCGGGTGCATGCTTTCGGGAAAGGGACGACCGGCTCATGAAGCAGATTCCGCGCACGATGCAGGCCGTGGTGAATCATGCGGCGGCGCCGAAGAGCGTCGAGCTTCGCGAGATCCCTGTGCCGGAGATTGGTTCCGAGGATGTGCTTGTCGAGGTCCGGGCGGTCGGCGTATGCGGCAGCGACGTACATCAATGGGCCGGCGCGCACAGTTGGCCGGTCAACTACCCCTGCGTGCTTGGGCATGAATTCAGCGGGATCGTGGTGCGGACCGGGAGCGCCGTACGGACATTCCGGGAAGAGGATCGGATCACGAGCGAAACCGCTGCCGTCATTGATCCGGATTCCCCGCTGGTGCGGGAGGGGCGGTACCATCTGGACCCCTCGCGTCTCGGTTTCGGGTACGGCGTGGACGGCGCTATGGCCGAGTATGTGCGCGTACCGGAACGCTGTCTGCATCGCATTCCGGACGAGTTGACCTTCGAGCAGGCGGCGCTTACGGAGCCGTGCTGCGTGGCGTATCATGCCGTCTGCGTGCAGACGCGGATTCGACCGGGAGATCATGTACTGGTGCTCGGCCCTGGCCCCATCGGTTTGCTGTGCGGGGTCATGGCGCGTCTTGCGGGTGCGGGAGTTGTACAGGTAGCCGGTTTGGCGTCGGATGCGCACCGTCTTGCTGTGGCGGGACAGCTGGGACTTGTTCCTGTGCCGGCGGAGGATGCGGTCGGGATGGGGCGCTCACTGGGGGACGGCCTCGGCGTCGATGTGGTGGTGGATGCTGCGGGCGTTTCCGAAGCGCTCCGCACCGCGCTGGACGTCGTGCGGCCCGGCGGCTGGATTACCAAGGTCGGTTGGGGTAAAGAGCCGTTCGGCGGCAGCCTTGATCCCCTGGTTCAGAAGGCCGTTACGTTGCAGGGCAGTTTTTCACACTATCGGGAAATCTGGGAGCGCGTGCTGCGCCTTCTTGCAAACGGAAGCCTGGACACGGCGCCCCTTGTAGATCGTATTGCCCCTTTGAAGGAATGGGAAGAGGTCTTCGAGCGCATGCACGAACGGACCTGCGTAAAGGCGATCCTGATTCCCTGATTGCGTATGCTCAAGGATACTCCGATCAAAGCCGTTCCTCGCAGCCTCTGAACTTCGCGGACTTGATCGGAGTACCCTTACGTGAGCATGACATTGAGAGATATGGGACAACTCGTCAAGGACAAAGTCATTCTCGTTACGGGCTCGACTACGGGAATCGGGGAATTCACGGCCCGACGCATCGTGGCCGAGGGCGGCCAGGTGATGATTCATGGCCGGAATGCCGAGCGCGCCGCCGCGCTCGCGGAGGAACTGGGGGAGGCCGCTGCGTTTTCGCTGGGCGATTTGCAGGATCCTGCGGCGCCGGGGCGTCTTGTCGAGTCCACTGTCGAACGGTTCGGCCGCCTGGATGCGCTCGTCAACAACGCAGCGCTTCTGGCGCGCTCCAATCTCGACAATGCGGCCGCCGACCTCTTTGACCGGCAGGTCGCCGTGAACCTGCGGGCGCCTCTTCTTCTGAGCCAGGCCGCCGTGGCGCAGTTCAGGAAGCAGGGAGGCGGGGGGCATATTCTGAATGTGGGATCCATCAATGCGCTGGGCGGGGAGCGGAATCTGCTGGTCTATTCCATGACGAAAGGCGGGCTCATGACGATGACCCGCAACCTGTCCGCGTATCTGGCGAGCGAGGGCATCCGGGTCAACCAGATCAACGCAGGGTGGACGCTCACCGAAAACGAGAAGAGGATCAAGGTGCAGGACGGTTCCGAAGAAGGCTGGTGGGAACACATACCCCCCGAGCATGCCCCGTCCGGCCGCATTTTCGCTCCCGAAGAAGCGGCGGCGCACATCGTGTTCTGGCTTTCGGATCAGGCGGGGCCTGTCAACGGCTCCGTCTTTGAAATCGAACAGTGGCCGCTCGTGGGGCAGAATGCATCCAAGTAGCCGATGCCGCTCGCCGTTTTCCCCAAGTGCTTTCTGGATGCGCTCTGCGTGACGCGCACCATGCGTGTCGAGGAGTGGATCGATCTTGCGGCGACGCTGGACATCGACGGGCTGGAGTTCTACGAAGGATTTACGCCTGTGGGGGACGAGGCCGCGCTGGTCCGGCTCCGCGAGCATGCCTCCGGCGCGGGAGAGCTTTCGATCCCCATGATGTGCCATTCTCCGGATTTCACCCGGCCCGATCCCGTGGAGCGCAAGGAGGAGGTGGCCCGGCAGTGCCGCGCCATTGAAGCGACCGCGGCCCTCGGGGGCCGCTATTGCCGTGTGCTCACGGGGCAGCGCCGGCCGGGGCTCGACCGCGAACGCACATTGGACCGGGTGGTCGAATGCATCCGGGATGCTGCTGCTTTCGCCGCCCGGCACGATGTGACGCTGATTCTCGAGAACCACTACAAGGACGGGTACTGGACATACCCCGAATTCGCGCAGGACAGCGAAACCTTTCTGGAAGTGCTGGATCGCCTTGGGGATATGCCCCATTTCGGGGTGAATTACGATCCGTCCAATGCGCTGATAGCCGGAGAAGACCCGATCGTCTTACTCGAAGCCGTAAAGCATCGCGTCGTAACGATGCATGCCAGCGACCGGATGCTCGAGGGGGGTACGCTGGCGGACCTGCGCCGGATCGAAGCCGAGCCGGGCATGGGCTATGCGCGTATCCTGAAGCACGGCGTGATCGGCGAGGGGCTCAACGACTACGACCGCATCTTTTCCATTCTGGCAGAGGTGGGGTTCGACGGCTGGATATCCATCGAGGACGGCGACGATCCAATCCACGGCATGGAACACCTGCGCCGGTCCGTTATGTTCGTGCGCGGAAAGATGCTGGAGTACGGGGTGGGGTGAGGGGCAGGTCAAGTGGGACTGTCTGCGCCAAAGAGCCGCCCTTCGATCCGGCCTAACCGGGAGTTGATTGCGCTGATATCCTGGTGCAGGACCTTTCGGAGGTCTTGAATGTCCTTGTCCAGGTCCTTTCGGAGGCTTTGCATATCCTGGTTCAGGTCCTTTCGGAGGCTTTGAATGTCCTGATTCAGGTCCTTGCGGATCTGCAATGTGCTGTACAGCAAAAAGCCCAGAATAACGGGCAGCGACAGGGAAGCCATTGCCACGATGGCGGACGTGATGGTTTCGGACAGGTTCATGATCGCTTCCTGCAACGGAGTTGAGCGGTTGTATGTCGGTATCGACCGGCCGCTATGTGAAATATACGGGACAGATCGGTGGATGCTCCCGTTGACCGCTCACGGATTTCAAGAGCGTCCGATAGGTTAGACACGCTGTTCGCCCGGATATAACCTTTCTTCCCAGGGATTGACCGTGGCGACGTCGAGGCCGTTGAAGTCCCCCGTGTTCCGTGTTGCAATGGCGAGGTCATGGGCCCTCGCAGTTCCTGCAATCAGCGCATCGCCGAGGTGCAGGATACGCCCGCATCGCCGTGCATCCGCCCGGAATCTCGCGGCCCACTGCCCTTCTTCGTATCCGACAAGGAGGATTCGATTCGCATACGTTTCTATGAAATCCGCCAGTATGGCCCGAAGATTTTCACGACGGCGTCCCTCGGGCAGCAACCGCAAGCCAAACTCCAGTTCGTGCAGAACGATGGTCGAAACCCACAGTTCGGAATGTTCCGCCAGAAATTCGATAACCTGCGGCGTCGGCGTATCCCTTGTCAGTTCCGAAACCACATTGGTGTCCAAAAGAAATCCGTTCACGTCGTGTCCCGGTTAGCAAACGGTATCTCGCGCTCAGGCTCGTTGCGATCGGGTGCTTCGAGATGTATTCCTCGAGGGACATTGTCGATCAGCCATTGGCCAAGCGGTTTGTCCGGCCTGGCGTGGGCGTCCCATACGTCCGCAGGTATCACCACAAAGGATTTTCTGATTCCGATGCGTTGAGGTCCCTCTGCTTCGGACAACCGCAGGATTCTGGAGAGATGCGCTTTGGCTTCGCTCACAGTCCAGGATTTTGGGGAATGGGAATGCGCCACGATAGTCGCCTCTGTATAATGCGTTCCGACTAATATCTCAATATAGTCTATATTGGACTATATTCAATATACTGGATACACGTTCCAATGTTGCATTTTTTCAGCCGGGTCTCCCATTCGCAATGATTTTGTATACAATTCCCCGAACTGCTATCAAATGCTTTTAACACTTGGCACCATCCAGGTCGTGCGCGGATCCGTCCTCGCCGCGATCCTCTTTTTGCCCTCGGGCTGATTCCCGGCACG
This sequence comes from Rhodothermales bacterium, assembly GCA_965117025.1. GTDB lineage: Bacteria > Bacteroidota > Rhodothermia > Rhodothermales > VXPQ01 > VXPQ01. The sequence continues at coordinate 1,070,313 of OZ220746.1, read as the reverse complement.
GCCGAGGCGCAGAGTGTGACCCCGGTGCGTTTTTCCTGCTGCCCCGCAAAACAAGACATCCCTTTCTCCGGTTCTTATCTTTCGTTTGCTGTTTCACCTCGCCATTTCGCTCTCATCTTTCAGGATTTTTCGATTTGTCCGGGAACCGTCTCATAGACGCCGCACTCGTCCGGCAAGCGCAGGAAGGCGACGAAGCGGCATTCGAGGCGATTGTCCGGCGGCTTGATCCCATGCTTCGCGCCTGGTTCGTATCGCGGATAGGACAGCGGGCGGAGGTGGACGATCTGGTGCAGAACACGCTCCTGCGCCTTCACCGGAGTCTGCCGGATCTGCATGACCCGGACCGCTTGCAGGCTTTTGTCATGAAGGCGGCGGTGTTCGAAACCCAGGACTACTACCGGGGACGGTATGGTCCCCGGGAATACCTTGCCGGTCCGGATGCATTATCGAGATGGAGTGAAGCAGTTCCCGGGGAGGGCATCCGTATCGATGCCGAGCGGGCGCTCGATCTCCTGAGCGAGAAGGCCCGCACGATTCTGGAAATGCGCGAATACGGCTATCGGTATGCGGAAATCGCGCGATCGCTCGACATGACGGAAGCCGCCGTGAAGATGCAGGTGAAGCGGGCGCTCCGCAAGTTGCGCAAAGCACTTGGGGAATCCGGCGGCGTTTCCCGCTAATTTCAACGATGCAATTATGATATCCTTTGCGCACGAACGTGAAGCGCTGATCGAGGCGGTTTTGATCAGAGCGTTCTTAATTTCTTTTGGACAAGGCGTTACTTTTTCGGTCTCCACAGCGGCTTAACAAATGTCAACGCACCGCTCTATGCCCGGATGTTTTCGTGCCTCCGCCGTTTGAACATATTGATTCGATCGCCCTGTATCGCGACCTGACCCCGGAGCGGGCCATGGAATTGCAAGATATTCTGGCTTCCGATCCTGCTGCCGCTGCGCTCCTCCGGGAGTGGTGTGCCGTACGCGCTTTGCTGGTTCGCGAGATGGGCGAAGCCTCGGCGGATCCGGAACAGTTTGTTCTGTTCGTGCTGCACGAGAGCGGGCGAGCGGCTGCGCTGACCGATTCCGAACGGATGCGTGTTGAAGAAGTTGCTCCTGCATTTCGACAGATTCTTGCAGATAGCTCCGGACTCGCGGTCGTAGCGAGCGACATTCGCCGCGACATGCAGGATTTCGAGACGCATTGGTCGGCGTGGTTTGCGGAGGCATCCGTTGGGCAAGCGCCTGCTTCGCCCCACGTATCTTCTTCCCGTTCTTCCCGATCCTACCGCAGGGATCGCATACCCGCACGGTCCTCCCGACGCGTTCCGGCGCAAGCCCTTTCTTCCCGTCGCCGCGTTTTACAGGCAGGGATCGGGGTGGCTGCCGCAGCCGCCCTCGCAACGCTTGTGTTTTTCCTGTTGCCGGTCTCCCCGGATACGGTGACGATTCAGACCGCTGCCGCCGAAGTGCGTACGGTCGAGTTGCCAGACGGCTCCAGCGTACGCCTGCTGGGTGATTCGCGCCTGACGTATCCGTCCGGCGCCATGGACGAAGACGGGGATCGGCGCGTCGAATTCGAGGGACGCGCCTTTTTCGACATTATCCCGAATCCCGAGCGCTTCCTGCTTGTTACGCCGGATGCGCAGGGGACAATCCTGGGCACCTCCTTCGGCGCGCGCGCCGAAGGAGATGGAACGGAAATCGTTCTGGTCGAGGGTAGTCTGCGATTGAGCGGTCGGCAGACCCCGGACAGGGCAGTCCTGCTTGCTCCGGGTCAGATGAGCCGTATGACATCGGCCGGCGTTCCTTCGGAACCCGTATCGGTACGGGTCCACGAACACCTCACATGGACGGGGCTGTTCGTATTCCACGCTACGCCGGTGCGCGACATCCTTCCCGTGCTTTCCAGGCACTATGGGGTCGGGATTTCAGCGGATGAGATGTTGCTCGACGAGCGGGTGACCGGTCGGTTTGCACAGGAGGAATCGCTCGCCGGAACGCTGGACATCGTAGCGCTGGCGATCAGCGCCGCCGTCGAACGGGGCGGGACTGAATCCAGAGCCGAATCCGAAGCCGACGGCGAGGGATACCACCTCACATCTTTACGCTGACGCGAACCGCGGCGGGCTTTTCCGGTACTCTCTTCTTGCGCCTTTCCCGGACGCGCCGGGTCTTTCTCTTTGTCCGGCTTCGGAGGGCGTGTCCGAGGGTAAATCGGTATCTTGGGGCGTGCGCTGGCTGTCGGTCATATTCCTCTCTCTGCTTTTGTCGTTCCCGGCGGCGGGGCAAACCATTCGCATTGAGGTCGAAGAAGCGCCGCTGCGGGATGCGCTGCTGGAGGTGCGGGATCAGGCAGGCGTCGATATCGTGTTCTCGGAGGCGTTGGTCCTGGATCGACGCACGACCTGCACGTACGAAGGGTCGTCTGTCGAGGATGCCCTTGTGTGCGTGCTCAGGCCGGCAACACTTGAAGCGCAGCGCGTGCGCCGCAGGCAATACGTCGTAGTGCGTGCTTCCGTCATCGACGGGGCGGGAACCGCGCGCCGGTGGACACTGCGCGGATTCGTGATTGACCGGGAAAGCGGCGAAGCGCTGCCGGGCGCGCATATCTATCTCTCCGAACTGCGCGTTGGCGCAGTAACGAACAACGCCGGGTATTTTGCGCTGTCTTCCCTGCCTCCGGGCGATTATGCCGTACAGGCTTCCTTTTTGGGATATACGACCGGGGAGCAACGGATTGCAGAGACCTCTCTGCCGGTTATCGTGCCGCTCGTTCCGGTAGCGCTGGAAGGGGGCGGCATTGTCGTGGAAGACGAACGCGCGGACTATGCGGTGGGTGCGGCTTCGCCGGGCCTGCTCCGGGAATCGGTTCGCCGCCTCGAAAGGTTGCCGTCTTTCCCCGGGGAGTCGGATCTTTTCCAGGCTCTTCAGCGGTTTCCGGGCATACGCAAGGCGGGCGAACTCCACGGCGGCATGCTGATTCGCGGAGCGTCTCCCGATCAGAATCTCTACATGCTCGACGGCGCCCCCGTGTATCATCCCTGGCACGCATTCAGCCTCATTTCCATCTTCCAGACCGAGACATTCAAGGACATCAAGCTGTATCGCGGCTCTTTTCCCGTGGAATACGGGGGGAGGATATCGTCGGTCCTCGATGCGCAGATGAAGGACGGGTCGCAGCAGGAACCCCGGGCGCTTATGGCGGTGAGCCCGCTCAGCGGGCGGATGGTGATCGAGTCGCCGGTGACCGCCAACAGTTCGTTCATGGCGGCGGCGCGCAGGTCCTATCTCGATAAGATTATCGGACGCGAGCACCCCGTGGAAAATGCCGACGGCCGCCGGGACACGCTCCGCACGGGATACCATTTTTACGACGCAAGCGCCAAGTACACACACCGGTTCGGGCGCGGAGATCGTCTTTCGGTCAGTTATTATCGCGGGGGCGATGATCTCGACCTGCGCCTGCCGTTCGATTTGTCGCTGGATTTCTCGTCCTGGCTTCGCCCGGCGGATCTTTTCTTCGAAGTGGCGCAGGAGTGGCGCAACCAGTTGGTCAGCGCAAGATACCAGCATCTGTTTTCCGAGCGCCTTTTTGCGACGGGAACGGCTTATCTGTCCACCTACCGGGCCCGCGAGAGCACTTTGCTGCGCCCGACGATCTCGGCGGTCATGCAGTCCGACTACCGGGTGGACCTGCAGGACATGGGGGTGAAGATGGACATTGAATATTTTCAGTCCGTTTCTCACCGGATACAGGTAGGTCTGCAGGCGGGTGTGCGCGATTTTTCCTCATCGCTCGATGCGGTGATCCGGCGCTCGGCAGGGACGGTAGACCGGCATGCGCAGATAAACGAGGCGGCGGAGCCTGAACTGGCCGTGTATGCGCAGGATATATGGCAGTTGAACGAGCGTTGGGTCATTCATCCGGGGGTGCGCCTCAATGTGTTCGGATCCGAGTTTCGCACGGATGTCAGCCCGAGCCTTGCGCTTGAGCATGTCATGGATCCCCGGAGGCTCCGTCTGCGTGCCGGCGTAAGCCGGACCATGCAATACCTCCACAGATTGCGCGACCGCTATGCCTTTACATACGATCTCGTAACGAGCCGCTGGATTCCGGCGAGCGAAGACATTGCCCCGTCTTCCGGGTACCAGGGATCGATGGGGGTCGAGAGCAGGCCCTTGCGGGGGCTGACCCTGCATGGGGATATGTACTGGCGTTATGTAACGGATGTCCTGTTGCCGGAAGATGAGTTTCGCAGTAAAAATGAACTGGTGGGGCCGGGGATCGATGTGGGCGAGCTGCTTGGCCAGTATGTACCGGGCAATGCGCGGGCGTACGGGGTTGAACTTTCCGCAGTCGCCGACCGTGGCCCCTGGTCCGTGCGCCTGAACTATGCAGGGGGAAGGTCCCTGACGCGCTCGACGGAGTTGGGAGAAACCTCGTTCCGGCCGTCCCGATATGACGTGCCCCGATCCTTTGGCGCCCTCGTTGCCCGGGAAATCGGGAAATGGCGGGTAACCTCCATTCTGGAGGCGCGCAGCGGGTATCCGACCACGGTGCCTGTGGCGCAGTACGCCATAGGCGATCCGCTCGACGAAACGGCTCGGTATCTGTACCGTCCGTTTCTGAACAACGGGCGGTTGCCGCCCTACTTCCGGATGGACATAGCCGCGGAGCGCAGTTTTCAGGTGCTGGGCGCATTCTGGCTTGCCCGCCTGCACCTGTACAATGTGACCAACCGGCGCAATGTGACAGCCCGGCAGTACCTTCCCTCCGACCAGGGTATGGAGGTGCAGAACCGCCGCGGTCTGCCCATCCTGCCCCTGTTCGAAATCAGGATGCAATTATGAAGCCGCAAGCGATCTATAGGGTGGAGCTGGTGTTTGCGGGCGTGCTGTGCGCATGCCTTGCAGCGGCGGGGTGCGATACGGTGGCCCCGGTTGACGAGGCGCAGGTCGTGGTGGAGGGATTCATCAATACCGGGCAGCCTCTCCAGCCCGTGCGAGTGCACCGGACCTTGTCGCCCCGGCAGCCCTACGATGCTGCGCAAGCCGCCGTTTCAGACGCTGCCGTGGAGATGAGGCTGGGAGACGAGTTGGTCCGGTATACGCCCGATCCGGGGCAGTCGGGCCGGTATCTGCCCGAGGGAAACAGCGCCGGAATTGCGGCCGCCGGCGATGTGTTCTCGTTCAGCGCGGTCTGGAGAGATGCTGTGGTCCAGGCGAATGGGTTCGTTCCGCCCGAAATAGCGGTTCTTGCCGTATCGCTCGAAATCCCGGAGGAACCCGTTTCTGCGGTGCTGCTCGATTCCCTGGCGTTGTCGGACACGCTGGCGACCGGCGCGTACACCGGGTACATATATCCGATCGAGGCCACGATCGAATGGGCTGCGCCGGAGGCGGGATTGTTTCAGGAAGAGTTCTGGGTGCGGGCGCAGTTGCAGCCTTTCACCACGTTTTCTTCTCCCATTGTGGATCTGTTTCTCCGTTCCGACGAGGTGTTCAGAGAGCAAACGCAGGAAATAAGGGCGGATCGCAAGACCTGGACCGGGGTGTATGCCGTCAGCGTACCTGAGGAAGGCGATCCGTTGCCGGAACATGGCCTGCGCGTTTCGCTGGTGCGATCCGGACCGGATTATGCCCGGTTTGCCGCAAGCAGGGACGATCCCGACCGGCGCGAGCCCATTTCCGGTGTGCAGGGGGGGATCGGCATCTTTGCGGCGGTCTCCGTCGATTCGGTGCATGTGCAGGTAGACGGGACGGGCGGAGCGTTTCCGGCGCCGCAGTAATTCAAGGATACCCTGATCGAAACGGACTTGATCAGGGTATTCTTGAGGATCGGCAAACGTAGCCGGACCATGCCATGCCGGACGCGGGAACACAAAAAATTGCCTCCGGGTTCACAGGATCGTTATATTTTGCGGTCGGATTTTCCGTAAGGTGAATGCCGTGTGCAGGGGTGTTGCGTGGTTTCTTGTGCCGCCGGCCCCTTGATTACCATCGATACCCTATAAACAAACGTACGCTGAGCACGTGACGAACGACGAGTCGATTGGACGGGATAACCAGGTAGATATGTATTCGCATCGCGATGAAATCTATTCCAGGCGTGTCCCCGCAGGGAAACGAACCTATTACTTCGATGTCAAGACAACCCGGTCGGGCGAAGATTTCTTCGTAACCATTACGGAGAGTAAACGCGTTTCGGAAACCCGGCACGAAAAGCATAAGATTTTCCTCTACAAGGAGGATTTCGGCAAGTTCATCACGGCGCTGCACGATGTCGTGAAGCACGTGGTCGACGAGCGGCTCCCGGGATACGAATTCCGTAATCTGCCGGAGCTTACCAGCATCAACGACCGGGATCATTCCTCGGAAGGCACGAACCGCCGCTAATACGGACGGAGACGGTCTTGCATGGAAAGCCCTGTCGCTCGAACCGGCAGGGCTTTTGCCGTTACGGGCACAGGGCGGCGCTGTTCGGGCGCCGTACGCTGAGTTCTTACGCAACCTTCCTCTTCTCATCATGCTTCCTGTCGTACCTTTTTGCGAGCGCCAGGAAAAACTGGAGCACCTTTTCGGCCGTAGCGCCCTGTTCGGCGACCGGATCGACGAAGCAGTGCGTCGTATCCTGGAGGAAGTCCGTTCGGGGGGCGATGCGGCGGTCCTCGATTGTACGGAGCGGTTCGATGGGGTGCGCCCCGCCTCGTTGTGCGTGGATGTCGCTCGTCTTGCCGAAGCCCATGCCCGTTTGGACGATGCGCTGCGAAGTATCCTTGTCGAAGCCGCAGATAATATCCGGCGGTTCCATGAGAAGCAGTTGCGGCCGTCGTGGTTCGATACGGAGGAAGACGGCGCCGGACTGGGGCAGCGGTATACGCCGATCGAAAGGGTGGGGGTGTACGTCCCCGGAGGAACGGCGGCATATCCGTCCAGCGTGCTGATGAATGTCATTCCGGCGCAGGTTGCGGGCGTAGAGCATCTCTACCTCGCATCGCCGCCCGGGCCGGACGGATTGCCACACCCGCTTGTGCTGGCGGCGGCCCATCTTCTTGGCGTCGATCGTGTATTCGCGGCGGGGGGAGCCCAGGCTATCGCCATGTTTGCTTTCGGGACGGAAACCGTGCCGCGCGTCGACAAGATCACAGGCCCGGGAAATGCCTATGTGGCGACGGCCAAGAAGCAGGTCTACGGTATGGTGGATATCGATTCGGTGGCCGGGCCGAGCGAAATCGTCGTGCTGGCCGATTCGGAGGCCGATCCGCGTTTTGCGGCGGCTGATCTGCTTGCCCAGGCCGAGCACGACCCCCTGAGTTCCGCAGTGCTGGTGACCCCGGATGCAGAACTGGCGGAAGCCGTACGCGGCCATGCCGCTGCGATGACGGCGACCTTGCCGCGGCGTGCGATCGTCGAGGCTTCGCTTACCGATTACGGCGCCTGCATCGTGACCGACACCCTGGATCAGGCGGTGGAAGCAGTCAACGAGCTGGCTCCCGAGCACCTCGAATTGCTTGTTCGGGACCCCGAAGCCCTGCTTCCCCGGATCCGGCATGCAGGCGCTATCTTTGTGGGGCCGTTTTCCCCGGAACCGGTGGGCGATTATTTTGCCGGCCCGAACCATGTGCTTCCTACCGGCGGCACGGCCCGGTATGCGTCGGCGCTGGGGGTGGAGGACTTTTTGCGCCGGCAGTCCGTCATTGCATGGACGGAGGCGCGGCTGGCAAGAACCGGTGCGCGTATCGCCGCGTTTGCGAGAGCGGAGGGGCTGGAGGCGCATGCCCGCGCCGTGGAGGCCCGGTTGACAGGAGATATTTCTACACACAGCGCCTCGAACAGGCAAGAGGATGAACAGGCAGATCCGCATGGATGAGCTCGTACGCCGCATTCGTCCGGCTGTCCGCGACCGGCGCCCGTATCTGGTAGGCCTTCCCGAGGAGACCACCGTAAAACTGAACCAGAACGAGAGCCCGTACGATCTTCCGCCGGAGATCAAGGAGGAGGTGCTGCGGGAATTTGCGCGTATTCCGTTCAACCGGTATCCGGACGAATTTTCGGAGCGGCTCACCCGGACATTCGCCGCGTATGCCGGATGCGACCCCGATCAGGTCATAGCAGGCAACGGCTCCAACGATCTTGCCGGTCTGCTGGCGCTGGCGCTGATCGAGCGCGGTACATCGGTCGTGCTGCCGCGTCCCATGTTTTCCTTGTACGCGAAGCTGGCGCTTCTCCACGACGGCGATCTCCTCGAAGTCCCCTGCCGGGAAGATTTTCGTTTCGATACGGAGGCCCTGGTCGATGCGGCGAAGAAGCGCCGCCCGTCGCTCATTGTGCTTGCGACGCCCAACAATCCCACCGGCCTTGCGATGACGCTTGACGAGATTGCGGCGGTTGCCGACGTCTCGGAGGGCTTCGTGGTCGTCGACGAAGCGTATCTCGAGTTTTCGGACGAGGGGAGCGCGCTGCGGCTGATGGACGAACGCCCCAACCTGATTCTGCTTCGCACTTTTTCCAAGGCGTGCGGGCTTGCCGGACTGCGCCTCGGTTTTCTCATAGCCCATCCCGACGTACTTCAGGAACTGCGCAAGGCGAGGATGCCGTTCATGATCGACCCGCTGGCCTCTGCAGCGGCGCATATCCTGCTCACCGCCTACCCGGACGTTATCGAGGAGCGCGCCCGCCGTATTCGACAGGACTGTATTGCGATTACCGCTGCGCTTGCAGCGATGGAAGGCGTGGAAGTGGCGCCGTCCCAAACGAATTTCGTACTATTCCGAACGCCGCAGGACGCAGCGGACCTGAAAGAGCGTTTTCTCCGGGAAGGCGTGCTGGTTCGTTCCATGTCCGGATACCCTGAGTTACAGGATTTTCTTCGCGTAAACGCCGGAACGGATGTCGAGAACAAGGCATTTATGACAGCGTTAAAACGTGCGCTGTCGGTATGAAACACGTAAAGGTAGATATCATCGGGCTTTCCACCACTCCTTCGAGTGGGGGCGCCGCTTATGCCCTGGTTCTGGGCGAGGTGGCCGGGGATCGCAGGCTTCCCATTATCATCGGCGCATTCGAGGCGCAGGCCATTGCCCTCGAAATGGAAAAGATTCAGCCGCCGCGGCCCATGACCCACGATCTGTTGCGTGATTCGCTGGAGGCGGTGAAGGCCGAAGTGACCGAAGTCATCATCGACGAGCTCAGAGAGGGTACGTTCTTCGCCAAGATATGCTATACCCATAACGGGAAGACCGCCCATCTCGATTCCCGTCCAAGCGATGCGGTGGCGCTTGCCGTGCGCGTCGACGCGCCCATTTATGTGGCCCCCGACGTGATGCAGGACGCCAGCATACGCAAGGAGAAGGAACCGGCGCCGGTCGCCATGACGCAACTGGAACGGATGGAGCACCAGCTCGATGCGGCCGTCCAGGAAGAGAATTACGAAAAGGCTGCCGAACTCCGCGACGAAATCAAACGGCTTCAAAGCGAGCGTCAGCAGAATTAGCGCGGCGCCGTATATCGGGTTACGCCGTTTCCATCTTTCGTCCACCGATATGCAGGCGTCCGTAGCGCGCATTCCGTTTACCGATCTGCACGGATTTTCGGCGCTTTTCCGGGATTACTGCACGAACTACGAGGCCCTTGCCGGCTACTTCGCAGGCGACTGGAGCCAGTCCGGGGAACGGGCAAACGCCGTCGAGCGGGCCGTCGCTTTCGACCGGGACCGGGATGCGCTTGCCGATGCGCTGTTGCGGCAGCATGCAGCATGGGGGGATGGGGAATCGGCGCGCGCCGGCATCGAGGCGTTGCGGGAGCCGGATACCGCAGCGGTGGTAACCGGTCAGCAGGTAGGTCTGTTTACGGGGCCGATCTATACCATTCTGAAGGCGCTTTCCGCCATCCAGCTGGCCGACCGGCTTGCCGAAGAAACCGGGCGGCGCATCGTGCCGGTGTTCTGGCTGGGCGGCGAAGACCACGATGTGGACGAGATTTCGAGGGTCGTCGCGCTGCGCAGCAACCGGCCCGTCGAGTTGCGTTTGCAGGCCGATGAGGCCGGTCTTCCGGGGCCGGTCGGGCGCATACGACCGGGCGACGGGATAATGGGCCGTCTCGAGGAGCTTCTTCCCGATACGGATTTCAAGGGGGATGTGCTGCGTATGGTCCGGGAAGCATACGGCGCCGGCGCGACGCTTTCCGAGGGCTTCGCCCGGATGCTCCGGGCCTTGTTTCCCTGTCTGGTGATCGTCAATCCCGACGACGCGTCCCTGAAACGACTGGCCACGCCCCTTTTTGCACGGGAAATTCAGGAAGCCGAAACCGCTGCCGCCCTCGTGCGCGGGGTTTCGGATGCACTGGGGCAAACGTACCATGAGCAGGTATTCGTGCGTCCGGCCAATCTTTTTCTGCTGAACGAGGAGGGGCGCATTCCGCTCGATCTGGATGGCGAGGATTTTGTCGAGCGCGGTACGGGCCGGCGCATGACGCGGGCGGAAGCCATGCAGTTGCTGCATGCCGCTCCGGAATCCTTCAGCCCGAATGTGGTGCTTCGTCCTTTAATGCAGGACCTGCTGCTTCCCACGGCGCTGTACGTGGGTGGCCCGAGCGAGATCGCCTACTTTGCGCAGTGCCATCCCCTGTACGAATGGGCGGGCCTTCCCATGCCGCTTATCTATCCCCGGGCCGGCGCCACCTTCCTCGAACCGCATGTGACGAAGGTGCTGGATGCGTACGGGCTCGCTATGGGAGATTTCGCCGGGGATGCGGACCGGCTTTTTCACCGCGTCGTGGTGGACTCGATGCAGGGGGATATCGAGGAAGCGTTCGACGAGGCCGCCCGGCGTCTCGGCGGAGTGGTCGATCATGTGCGGGCGCCTCTCCGGGAAGTGGACGGTACGCTGGCGAAGGCCGCCGACGCTGCCCAAAAAGCGCTGACGGCCGAACTGGCCCGGCTGCGGGCGAAGGCCGTACGCGCCGAGAAGAAAAAACAGGACCTGGTGCGCGCCCGCCTCGAAAAGGCGCAAGGAAATCTGTATCCGAACGGGGTGTTGCAGGAGCGCGAGCTGTCCGTGCTGCATTTTCTCAACAAATACGGCATGGGCTTTGTGGATATGCTGCGCGAGACGCTCGATACGGATACCGCCGAGCACCAGGTGGTGCGGTTACAGGGAGGCTGGTAGAGAGGTGAACTCTTTGTGGTTCATTCCACCAGTGTCTTACATGGCGCGAACGCATTGAATCACTTCATAAGCGTCATCAGGCCCGTACGCACCTGGCCCGAGACGTCCAGGCGGTAAAGGTAGGTTCCGCCGGACAAAGACATGGCGCCTTTTCACTTGACGAGCATCATGGTTCGCACGATGATCCTGTCCTGCGCCTGCAACCGGTAGACATAGGTCCCGCTGGGCAAACCGCCTGCATCGAAGCGCGCCGCATGGCGGCCCGCAGGCTTCGGTCCGTCGGCAAGCACCGCCACCTCCCGCCCCAGCATGTCGTACACCACAAGACGGACTGTACCGGCCTGCGGCAATGCATAGCGTATCGTCGTCCTCGGATTGAACGGGTTCGGATAGTTGCCCATGAGCATGACTTCATCGGGCAATTCTTCTTCCACGTCTTCGCTGGCCGTCGCCATGGCCGCCGAGCCCTCCTGCTCCATCCGCCCGGACACCGAGCCGCCCGCCGGGCCCGCCACCCTCGCCGAGTCCGCGGTCGAGAGCTTGCGGCCGTCGTCGCCGCCCATGCAGATCGCGCCCGCCGCGTCGCAGTCGGTCGTCTCCGGCAGCAGGACGAAGACATCGCCGCCGCCCGACGGCTCGATGTGGATCTCGCGCAGGTCGTCGCGGCCGTCGACGCGGCGCGCCTTGCGCACCGCGCCGCCCGTCACCTCGAACGCCCCATCGTCGCGCAGCACCGTGTAGCTGGTGGGGATCTCTTCGCTGAAGAGCACCTGGAAGAAGAACGTCGTCTCGCCGTCGTGCTCTTCGGGCACGTTCCGGAACGTCGCCGTAAGCGGTGCTTCTTCTTCTTCTTCTTCTTCTTCTTCTTCTTCTTCTTCTTCGCCATCCTCTGTGGCGCTGTCCGTCGTATCCGCAGGCATGCGCACCTTGACGATCTCCGACATCGGTCCGAGGTATCCGAGGGCGTCCTTCACGGCTCTGACGGCATAGCCGTAGAGCACCCCCGCCGTCACCGCGCTGTCGGCAAAGGTGCGGTCGGTGATGGAGGCGTACTCCGCGTAGACCTCGGGCTCGGCTTCTCCGAGCTCGGGCCTGTGGCGCAGGATATGGTAGAGGTTGTTGCTCGGGTGCGTATCGGGATCCTGCCAGGTAAGGACGACGGCCCCCTCGGTCGCCGTGGCTTGCAGAGCATGGGGCCGGTCGTGCTGCTCGTTCGTGCCCGTAGCCGTCGAGTCGCCCGGCGCCGGCGTCCCGGCGGTGCTCTCGTCGTTGTCCTCGATGGTCCCCGTCGCCGAGAGGCTGTCCGCGCCTGCGGCGAACACGGCGCGCCTGAGGTTGCTGAGCGTCAGCGTAAGCGTCTCGTCCTCCTCGGCCTCTGCGTCGTCGACGAGCGCGACGCTTATCGTCGCGCTCGTCGCTCCGGCCGGCAGCTCGATCGTTCCGCTCTTCGCTTCGTAGTCGCTTTGCGCGACCGCCGTAGCGTCCGACGTCGCGTAGTCGAGCGTCACCGTCGCCGTCGTCGCCTCCGACAGGCTCACGACGAAGTCGAGCGTTGCGCCCGCGCCCTCGGTCGCCGACGGGCTATTGATCGTTACCTCGCTCGGCAGCGCCGCCTCCTCGTCGTTGTAGATGATACCGATCGCCGCGTCCCGCGACAGAAAACTCCTCGAAGGATTCAGAAGGATCATCTCGACCCCCTCGCCCGAGTCCTCGATCCTGTCGTCGACCACCGGCACCTCGATCGTCTTAAGCGTCTCGCCCGATGCAAACGTCAGCGTTCCCTCCGTGTAGGCGTAATCGGCCGGCGTCCTCGCCGTCGTGCGGCATTGCCCGGCGGCATCGTCGAAGAAACTGCCGCTGCAGTAGCCGATCGAAGAATCCCGCGTCCTGTACTCTACCGTCACGGGGTTTGCGCCGGGCGCCGGATCCAGCGTCACCTTGAAGTCGAGCGTCGCGCCGTGCGCCTCGTAGACCTCCGCGTCGTGGATGTAGAGCCCTCCGGCCGCGGAGCCCTGCCGGACGTTGATCTTCACCTGCAATGCGTTGTCCAGCTTCGTCCACGCCTCTTTCGCGCTGCGGTTGAAGGGCTTTTGGTACGAAAAGCCGTCCAGGTTCCAGCCGGGGCGACTGCCGCTGTCCTCCGCGTCCGAGGCTGTTTGCGCCAGCGTCGCCGTGGTGTTTTCTATGTCCTTCGCGTCGATCACGATGGCGTAGGTCGTCTCCGCTTGCAGGTTCTCCCCCCGGTGGTGGTACGCGAAGCGCGTCTCTCCGTCGGCGGCCTGCTTGCGCTCGAACTGACCCACGAAGCGCGTCACCGCGCGCGCGGCAGCGTCCCATTCCCACAGCGCCGCGAGTATCACGTCGCCGTTCACGTCGTTGCCGTCGCCGCTGCCGGCGGTCGCGAATTTGATGTCGACGTAGTCGAGTTTGAACAGATGCCCGTCGCTGCCGGTCGAAAACGTTTGCGCGTAGCCGTAGCCCATCTTGGTGATGCGGACGGTGGTGACGTCGCCGTTGGCGTCCCTGGTATAGGTTATGTCCGCGTCCATGACGAGCGAGTCCGTCTCCGTCGTTCCGCCGAGGTTGCTCAGCACGGTCGTCGTGCCGCCGTGCTGGACGGAGGATCCCCGGGGGGTCGCCCGCGCGCGCACCGCTTCGCCGGCGCCGGCGGCGCTCACGGCGCGCAGCTCGAAGGTGTGCGGCACGTCGTTGGTGAGGCCACTGATCGTGTAGCTGTTGCGGTTGGCTTCGCCGATATTGCTGTCGGGGACGTCGAGCCACTCGGAGTCCGGGGGCCGCCCGCCCGTGGCGTAGCGGTACTGGAACTTCGTCACGGCATGGCTGCCGCCGTCGATGGGGTCGGCCCAGCTCAGGGCCGCGCTGCCGTCGCCGCCCGTCGCTACGAAGTTGCCCGGAGGGCCGGGGGGGCGAGGCGGCCGCACGACGAGCTGTGCGGAAACGGTCTGCCCCTCCGTCCAGGTGGGCACGGGGTCTAACCAGAAATGCAAATCACGGTTTGCAAATGCTTCGTCGAGCCGGTACTCCGTACCGTCCATTACCAGCACCAGCTTGTCGACAAGAGCCTGGGGGAGATGAGGGAAACTATTCATACCCACACCAAATCCCGGCTCAGAGATGAGCGTCCAAATAACGTAGTTCGTTTTCTCGTACGCGTACGTCGGGGTTCCGGAAAGGCTGCCGATTTGAGGTCGAAAAGCGCTGTATCCCCTTCTGGATCCACCAACTTCCACGGTCATGGTCGTAGCCCAGAGCACTTCCTCGCCGTCGTCATTGGCGTAGCTCTCGAATGGCGGCGGGACCTCGTTCGTGCTGCCCCGAATGGCAAGCAGTGACGGGATATCGCTGTGTATATCCCAATCGTCTGTAGGGTCTTCTCGCGACAACTGGTCGTCGCTGATGCTCCAGCCTTCTTCCGCAGTCTCTTCGACGGTCGAAAGCGTGTTTAAAACCGTGATCGGGTCGGCCGCCCCGTCGTTGATCATGACCCAGTAGGTGGTGTTCGGGGCCAGCGTGACGCCCTCCGGCGCCGTGAACGTGTTGAGGGCGCCCGCCGTCAACGCCGCCGGATTGCCGAGCGCGAATAACTTGGTGTCCGGTAAATTGGCAAAGGCGTTATGCGAGAATATCCTGACCACGCTGCCGGTCGCGGACGTGGCGGAGTTGGCGTGCAGCACGACCTGGACGTCGGACAACGCGTAGCCGGTCGGGTTCGGCCCGGTCGTGAAGGGCTGCCCTAGAATAAAATCGGAGCCGGTGCTCGTTGCCGTTTGCGCCGTGTTCGCCACCAGCGTGGGCGGCCCCTCGTTCGCGACGCCCCGGATAGCAAGCCGGATCAGGGCCGATCCTGTAACCCAAGCCCCTTGAGAATAGTACAGCCGGCTGTTACCGATGCTCCAGCCTTCTTCCGCAGTCCCTTCGGCGGCCGATAGCGTGCGTGAAGCCGTGATCGGGTTGGTCACTCCGCCGTTGATCACGACCCAGTAGTCGGTGTTCGGACTCAGCGTGACGTAGTCCGGCGCCGTGAACGTGTTGAGGCCGCCCGCCGTCAACGTCTCCGGATTGCCGAGCACGAATAACTCGATGCCCGGTAAATTGGTAAAGGTGTCATGCGAGAATATCCTGACCACGCTGCCGGTCGCGGACGTGGAACTCGTGGCGTCCAACATGACCTGGACGTCGGACAGCGCATAGCCGGCCGGGTTCGGCCCGGTCGTGAAGGGCTGCGCTTGAACAAAATTGGAGCCGGTGCTCGTTGCCGTTTGCCCGGTGTTCGACACGAGGGTGGTCGGAGTCTGGGCTTGCGCGGCGCCTGCAAGCAGGGCGGCCCAGGCGAGGGCGAGGAGGGCGAGCGCGCGCGCCGTGCGACGGGCTACAGACATAGCGCACACACACACACACACACACACACACACACACACACACACACACACACACGGCTTATAGCGTGAGTCGGGGTGCAGTCAGGCGTTTTTGCGCCGGGGCCCGCCAGTGGATCGGGCCGAACGAAATGCGCGGGCCGGGAAACTGAAAGCATGTTAGCGTTTTCTTGGTTCTTGATTGCTCGCGATACACCGCGGAAAGGGCTCATTCTACGGGCGGCCGGGGGCAGGCCGAAAACGTAAGAATCGCCATACAGTGTAAAATTTCGTCAATGTGCAACAATATTACCATGGGCATTGCATGATTAATTAGCCTATAACATGTTTTTATCATGAGTTTTTATCAATAAAGCGTATTAAACGCTTCCGGAACGCGGTCGCCGGCGCGGCTCCGCGCGGTCGGATTCCGGCTGTAAAACGACAGCAAATGGGTACTGAAGAGACGTTTCACTGCCAGATCGCTGTCGTTTTACAGGGGTTGCGATCCAGGTCTTTCGGTCGTTAGATTAGGCCCATGCGTTCCGTTTTTTGCACCATATTGACGCTCGGGTTACTGGCAGCCACTTCTTTTCCGGTTGCGGCGCAGTCATCCGCGGACCTGTCTTCCGAAGGCGTGCGGGCCGTCATCGACCAGCTCTTCGACGGCATGCGGGCCGGCGACAGCACGATGGTCCGGGAGACGTTTCACCCGGAGGCGCGCTTGCAGTCCGCGTTCGCGCGCGACGGTCAGCCCGTGTTGAATACGGGCAGCGTGGACGGATTCGTCGAGGCGGTAGGGTCTCCCCATGACGAGGTGTGGGACGAGAAGATATGGGATGTGGAGATCGCCGTGGATGGCCAACTTGCCCAGGCGTGGATGAACTACGCGTTCTACCTTGGGGAGACGTTCAGTCACTGCGGCGTGAACGCCTTTCATTTTTTCCACGACGGCTCCGCCTGGAAGATTACGCAGATCACCGATACGAGGCGGAGAGAGGGGTGTGAGGTGGATGGCCTACAGGATAGATAGCATGATTGGCGTTGCCCGCCGATCCGGACAGGTTCGGGCGTCCGAACTACCGGTCCATGGCCGACGCTTCGTCCGCCGTCGCGACGCTTCCGTTCAGGTACCCGCCGAAGGTCTCGTCGAACGCGCCGGGGAAGAACTCGCCGGTCACGATCGAAGCCCGGGTGGGGTCTCCATCCACCACCACGACGTTAAGGGGCGTACCCCACTTGCGCGGATCGAGGAGCGCCTTGCGCATGCGGAAGTGCGCGGTCGTGGTGCGCACCAGATCCTCGTTGTCGGGGTCCGGATTGGGGCTTCCCAGGATGACCGGATACTCGATGCCGAACTCGTCGACGTACTCGGCCACCACGTCCGGGTGGGAGTATTCGCTGCGCCCGATGATCATCAGACCGTCTTCCCGGTGCGCGCCGTACCTGGACACCAGGTCGGGGGCCTCGTATCTGCAGTTGGCACACCACTCGGCGAAGTAGATCAGGAGGGTGACGCGATTGCCGCTCACCACATCCTCAAGGTCGATCTCGGCTCCGTCCCTCGACGTGCCGGAGAAATCACGGCGGAGGACTTCCCAGGGCACCAGCCTGTCACCGCCGGCGCCGGCCACCTCCGCGGTCAGGTCGATCGCGACCACAGGGGAGTATTCGTGCGGATGGGGCGCCGGCGCCTCTTCTGCCGGAGCAGCCAGGTTCATCACCAGCCAGCCGCCGCCCGC
The DNA here is from genome assembly GCA_965117025.1 of Rhodothermales bacterium. Classification (GTDB taxonomy): domain Bacteria; phylum Bacteroidota; class Rhodothermia; order Rhodothermales; family VXPQ01; genus VXPQ01. Next base: position 1,053,031 of record OZ220746.1, on the reverse strand, counting down.
CAGTACCAGCAACGCTACCGCTGAAACGATCCATCTCGTCATCGGAAACTTTCTCCATCAGGGATTGCCCGCTTCAATACGGAGCAGCGCGGTTTTACCGGATGAGTGTCATGTTTCGTGCGATCGTTTCCCCGCCCGCCTGCAATCGGTACAGGTACAGGCCGGAAGGTAGGCCGCCCGCGTCGAAGCGAACGTTATGCCGCCCCGCAGGGCGCATCCCGTCCGCAAGGGTTTCGACGCGCCGCCCCGTAGCGTCGAACACTTCAAGCCGCACATGCGCCGAAGCGGAAAGCGCGTATTCAATCGCCGTTGACGGATTGAACGGGTTCGGGTAGTTCTGCGAAAGAGATACCTGATCGGGCAATTCCGATTCGGAATGCAGGACAACCGATATAATTCCGTCCGGCACGTAAACCCCCTTCTGCGCATGGCGTGACCTTCCGGTTCCTGTAACCGCCCGAAGCCATACCGTAAACGCCTTTGCGTCGCTTTCCAGTAGTATGTCCTGTTCAAGGACATTGCCCGTCAACGTCCAATCAATCAGGGCGGGAAATACCCTGGCCACGGGAGAACCTTCATAGATCCTGTACTCGTACTCTGTGACGTTCTCCGCATCTTGTTCGGGTGCTGTCCAGGTTAGCGTCAGGATCAGCGAATCAAGTGTAGACTTGTTGAAGTGGCTCTTGACATTTCCGGGAGCGTTGGAAAATGACGGTGTCGATGTGGGTGGCGTGGGTGTGCCTCCGCCTCCGCCGCCACCTCCGCCCGTGTCGTTGCCCGTCCCTTGCCGCTCGAACGAGAGCATCGCCATGGGTTCGTTGGAGAACTTGCCCGTTCCCCTGATGCTCGTGATCGTTCCTTGAGGTGAGGTAGCAGGATTACTCAGCGTGAATTCGGATCCGTCCTCGGTCCCGGCATCGTACGGAAACAGATTGACCTCACGCGACGACAACCACTGGTTCTGATTATTCAGCAGGGACAAGCCGGAAACGCCGACGAACCAGTCCGGGCTGGGGCCGATCATCGACAGCAGGGTAAACAGCGGGCGATCGTTTGTGACCTCGATATCGAACGTGGCTGTAACCGTAGGACTGCTTCCGATCCTTTGCTTGACGAGAGAAGCATTCGCACCTGCAGCGGTGACTTCGGACTCAAAATCCCCCGTAATACCCAGTTCCGCTACATCCTCGACCCCGGAAGTGGCCGTACCGCCGGACTCCCAGAACGTCACCATGTCATTGTGCACCGCGCCGACCAGCGTGGTAAAGTGCGCATTACTCACCACCCCGCCGGGCGTACTGTCGGTGGTCCAGTTGCCCTGGAACGTCACCGTATAGGTAGCGGAGGCAGGCGTCTGCGCCTGTGCCGGGGCCATCATGGTCATTAGCGCAATGAGCGCCACTGGCAAGCCCAGGGTAATATAGACGAGGGGGCAAGTGGTCGCCCATGCCGGTGTGTGTGTATGCTTGCCGGATAACCGGGAAATAAACCAGCGCATCATGGTATCTGAAAAAGTCAGGGTGCTACGGCCTTGGCCATTTGTAGGCTAACTGTTTTCCACCTCAGTTATATTAGTGACAAATTCTTGTCGTTTCACTGCCAAATCGCTGTCGTTTTACAGATCCGGAACAGTTACGGACGCGGCGGCGAGCGACTTGATCATCCAGGCAATCAGCCCGGCGAGCGCTACGACCACAGACAATATAAAAACGAGGTCGAGGTCCATTGACCGACATGCTTAGGGAACGCCTGCAAGGTATACATCCCTTTCCTGCTCCGCAAGGCCCGATCCGGATCGTTGCAACATGGTTACATTTTGCCTGCGCCCCATTTCCCGCCCCGCACTTTACGCCCCCACCACGCCGGCGCAACTCCCGCACGCCCCCTCCTCCCCAAACCACCCCTTCCGAACCCTTTCCCCTCTCAAAGAGTATCTACCCGCCTTGACCGATATTTTCTTTACCGAGGGCAGGCATGGCCGGATATCCCTTCGCCGAAATAGAGCAGAAATGGCGGCGGTACTGGGAAGAAGAACAGACCTTTCGGACTTCCGACGACCCGGATCCGGACAAGGAAAAGTTCTATATCCTGGACATGTTTCCGTATCCGAGCGGAACGGGTCTGCACGTAGGGCACCCTGAGGGGTATACGGCGACAGACATCCTTGCGCGCTACAAGCGCATGAAGGGCTTCAATGTGCTGCATCCGATCGGGTGGGACGCCTTTGGCCTGCCCGCCGAGCAGTACGCGGTGAAGACGAACACGCACCCGCGCATCACCACGGAAGCGAACATTGCGCGTTTCCGCGAGCAACTCAAGATGCTCGGCTTTTCGTACGACTGGGAGCGCGAGATCGACACGACCTCCCCGGATTACTTCCGCTGGACGCAGTGGATATTCCTCAAGCTGTACGAAAGGGGGCTGGCGTTCCAGAGCGAGGTGCCTGTCTGGTGGTGTCCGGAACTGGGCACGACGCTGGCCAACGAAGAGGTGGTGGACGGGAAGTCCGAAGTGGGGGGCTACGACTGCGTACGCCGGCCGCTGCGCCAGTGGATGCTGCGCATCACGGAGTATGCGGAGCAGTTGCTCGAGGGACTCGACGAACTCGACTGGCCCGAGAGCACGAAGGAAATGCAGCGCAACTGGATCGGCAAGTCCGAGGGCGCCGAGGTGGATTTCCCCGTGTGCGATTTTCCGGACGAGACGATCCGCGTGTTCACGACCCGCCCGGATACGCTGTTCGGCGCCACCTATATGGTGCTGGCGCCGGAGCACCCCCTTGTGGAGAAGGTCACGACGCCCGACCGTCTCGACGAGGTTACGGCCTATGTCAGGGAAGCATCGCACAAGAGCGATCTGGAGCGCGCCGAACTGCAGCACGACAAGACGGGCGCATTTACCGGCGGATTCGCCCTCAATCCGGTGAACGGGGAGCGCATTCCCATCTGGATCGCGGATTACGTGCTGATTTCCTACGGCACGGGCGCCATCATGGCCGTGCCCGCCCACGACGAACGCGACTACGATTTCGCGAAAACCTTCGACCTGCCGATCCGGGAAGTCGTTTCGGGCGGCGACATTGCAAAGGAGGCCTATATCGGGGACGGCGTACTTGTCAATTCCTCCAGCGAGCACCGGGCGATCCCCGGTGTTGCCGAGCGGGGCGTGTCCATCGACGGATTGCACGTGGACGACGCCATAAGGAAAATGATCGACTGGCTGGAGGCGAACGACTGCGGGTGCGGGAAGGTCAATTACAAACTGCGCGACTGGCTGTTCAGCCGCCAGCGTTACTGGGGCGAGCCGTTTCCGCTGATTTTCGTGGACGGCGTTCCGAAGCCGCTCCCGGAGGATGCGCTGCCCGTGACCCTGCCCGACCTTGCGGATTTCCGGCCTTCCGGACAGGTGGAAGGCCCGTTGGCGGCGGCGACCGAATGGGTCGATACCGTCGATCCCGAAACGGGCGCGCCCGCCCGCAGGGAGACGAATACCATGCCGCAGTGGGCCGGGTCATGCTGGTATTTTCTCCGCTTCATCGATCCGCGCAACGACCGCATGCTGGTCGATCCGGAAAAAGAGCGGTACTGGATGCCGGTCGATCTCTACATCGGCGGGGCCGAACATGCCGTGCTGCACCTCCTGTATGCGCGGTTCTGGCACAAGGTGCTCTACGACGCCGGGGTGGTCAGCACGCCGGAACCGTTCGGCAGGCTCATACACCAGGGCATGATTCTCGGTGAAATGGAGTATACGGTCGATGGGCAGCGCGTGGAGGAATCCGAGGTCCGAAAAAAAGGGGACGGGTTTGTGCTCAGGAGCGATGCTTCGGTTCCGGTCGAGGCCCATGCCCACAAGATGAGCAAGAGTCGGGGCAATGTGATCAATCCGGAAGACGTGGTGCAGCAGTACGGGGCGGATTCGCTCCGGTTGTACGAGATGTTCATGGGGCCGCTGGAACAGGTGAAGCCCTGGAGCATGCGCGGCGTCGAGGGCGTACATCGCTTTTTGAACCGGGTGTGGCGTCTCCTGATCGACGAGGAGACCGGCGCCCTGCAGGGCCGCGTGAACGGAGTCGCCGCGTCGAAGGAGCAGTTACGCGTGTTGCACCGGACCATTGCAAAGGTCACCGCCGACATCGAGCGGCTGCACTTCAACACGGCCATTGCCGCCATGATGGAGTTCGTCAATGTCGCCAACAAGTGGGACGCGGTCCCGCACGAAGCAGCCCGCGCGTTCGTGCTTCTGCTGAGTCCTTTCGCTCCGCATCTCGGCGAGGAGTTGTGGCGCAGGCTGGGAGGAGAACGCACGCTGGCCTATGAACCCTGGCCGGAGCTCGTGCAGGAATACCTGCATGAGGATTCCGTGGAGATCGCCGTGCAGGTGAACGGGAAGATACGGGCGACGATCACCGTGGCGCAGGACGCCGGGAAGGATGTGGTGCTGGAGACGGCCCGCATGGAAGAGAATGTGGCGAAGCATATCGGGCAAGGCGCCGTAAAGCGGGAGGTATACGTTCCCGGGCGCATCGTAAACTTTGTGGTGTGACATGGCTTCCACTGCTTCTTCCATGACGCCTCCGCTGGATGTGCTCGCTTTTGGCGCGCATCCCGACGATGTGGAATTGTGCGCGGGCGGGACGATCTGCACGCTCACGAAGCAGGGGTACCGCGTCGGCGTGGCGGACCTGACACGGGGCGAACTGGGCACGCGGGGCACGCCGGAACTGCGCGCCGAAGAAGCGGCCCGGGCCTCGGAAATCATGCAATTGACGGTCCGCGAAAACCTTGGCCTTCCCGACGGGAACATCGCCAATACGCCCGAAAACCGTCTTCCCGTCATCCGTGCGCTGCGGACCTGGCGTCCGCATATCGTGCTGATCGGCGGGCCGGAGTGCCGGCATCCCGACCATGGCGCCGGAGCCCGCCTGTGCGCCGACGCCTGCTTTTATGCAGGCTTGCAGGGCATCCCGACCGAGGACGATGCGGGCGCCCCCCAGCTTCCCTGGCGCCCGCAGCATGTGCTGCACTACATGCATATCGTCGAGTTCGAACCCACGTTCGTGGTGGATGTGACGGACGTATGGGAACAGCGGCTCGAAGCGCTGGGAGCGTTCCGTTCGCAGTTTTACAACCCCGACTACGAGGCGGGGGCCGGCGAACCGGAGACCTTCGTATCGAACCAGGGATTTCTGGACTGGATACAGGCCCGGGCGAGGACGTTCGGCCACCGGATCGGGGTCGAGTACGGCGAACCCTTCCTGTATCGTCACGGTCCGGTCGGCGTGAGCGATCTCATGCGTACGCTCGACAACAGGAAACCATTCCGATAAGCGCAATCCTTCATCTCCGAACGATGGCCGAACTGAAAACCAGAAAGAACGACCGGAGCGTGGACGGTTTTATCGCATCCCTCGACGATGAGCGGAAGCAGCGCGAAAGCCATACGCTTATTGACCTGATGCGGGACATCACCGGGTACGAACCTGCCATGTGGGGCGAGAATATCGTCGGTTTCGGCCATTATCTGTTCAAATACGCCAGCGGGCGGGAGATCGACTGGATGCTGACCGGATTCTCGCCGCGCAAGCGGGCCTTCTCCATCTATGTCATGACCGGATTTGACGGGCAGGACGAGATCATGGGCGCGTTGGGCAAGTACAAGACGGGCAAGTCGTGCCTGTACGTGAACAAACTCGACGATATCGACACGGGGGCGTTGCGGAAATTGCTGGAAGTTTCGGTGACGTATCTGGTAGAAAAGTATGGTCCGGCGCAGCCTGCGGATGCGTCCGGCCAGCGTCCGGATTGACTGACAGGCCTCTCCGGAGGTATATTAGCCCCTTGCCATACGCATTCCGCACAGGGCCCTGAAAGCCCTGTTTTACGGCTTTTGCCGTGCAGCGCACCGGTTCTCATTCCCTTCGCCATGCCTGATACAAGCGATTTTCGCAATGGACTCACGCTCGTCCGGAACGGCGACCTGTGGACGATTATGGAGTTCCAGCACGTAAAGCCCGGCAAGGGAGGCGCCTTCGTGCGCTCCAAACTGAGACAAGTTCGCTCCGGCAAAATCGTGGATCACACGTTTCGCGCCGGCGAGAAAGTGCAAACCGCCCGCATCGAGCGCCGCCCGCACCAGTTTCTGTATCAGGACGACCTGGGTCTTCATATGATGAATACGCAGACCTACGAACAGTTTTCGTTGCCTGCGGATCGTGTGGAGGGACGGGATTTCCTTATAGAGGGGACCACCGTGGATATTCTGTTTCATGCCGAGGCCGAAGAGCCGCTCAACGTCGAGCTGCCCGGAAAAGTCGATCTTGCCGTGGTCGATACGGATCCGGGCGTGCGCGGCGACACGGCCACCGGCGGCACCAAACCGGCCATCATGGAGAGCGGCGCCGTCGTGCTGGTTCCTCTGTTTATCGACGAGGGGGATGTCATTACCGTCAATACGCAGACCGGCGAATACGTAACGCGCGCGGCCACGGCGGCAAAGACCTGACCGACTGCTTCCGAACCCCGATTTTTCCGAGTACCGCCCACTGAATCCGATCCTTGCTGCCGATTGCATATGGATCTTCCCCTGATCAGAAAGCTGCTTAAAATCGTCCGGGACAGCGGCGTCGCCGAGGTCGAGATTACGGAAGACGATTTCAAGGTGGTTGTCCGTACGCAGCCCCCTGTCGACCCGGCGCCCCCGGCGTGGCCTCCGTACGCGCCGCCTCCGGTCACCTACGCGCCGCCTCCGGCGCCTGCCCCTGCGCCTCCTGCACCCCCGGCGCAGCCCGCACCAGGCGCTCCGGCGCCCGAACCGCCTTCATCGCCGGAGGCGGTGGCTGAGAACCAGCCGGCCGCCGCCCGGAACGGCACGGTCGTCAAGGCGCCCATCGTGGGCACCTTTTACCGGGCTCCGGCGCCCGGCGAAGCGCCGTTCGTGGAAGTGGGGGATATCGTGCGCGCAGGGGATACGCTGTGTATTATCGAGGCGATGAAACTCATGAACGAGATCGAGAGCGAGGTGGACGGCAAGGTAGCGGAGATTCTGGTCGATGACGCGTTGCCGGTCGAGTACGATCACCCCCTCTTTTTGATAGAAACCTGACGCCTGCCGGGCAGGTCGATCCCGTTGCCGTCGTGATCAATAAGGTGCTCATCGCCAACCGCGGAGAAATTGCGCTCCGCATCATTCGAACCTGCCATGAAATGGGGCTTCGGACGGTGGCCGTGTATTCGACGGCGGACCGGGACGCCCTGCATGTTCGATTTGCGGACGAAGCGGTATGCATCGGCCCGCCTCCTTCCCGGGAAAGCTACCTGCGCCCCGACCGGATCATTGCCGCCGTGGAAGTGACGGGGGCGGACGCCGTACACCCCGGCTACGGGTTTCTTGCCGAGAATGCCGATTTCAGTGCGATCTGCGAAGATCACGGGGTGGTTTTCATCGGGCCGAAAGCGGGAACTATTGCCCTGATGGGGAACAAGAGTTCGGCCAAGGAGACCATGCGGGAAGCGGGGGTCCCGGTGGTGCCGGGTTCTGACGGGGCGGTGCCCGATGTACGCGCCGGCAAGAAGATCGCCAGCGACATCGGGTATCCGGTCATGGTCAAGGCGTCTGCCGGCGGCGGCGGACGCGGCATGCGGATTGTTCGGGAAGCGGGCGATTTCACCCGCCAGTTTTCGGCGGCCAGCGCCGAAGCCGAGGCGGCCTTCGGCAGCGGCGAACTGTATATCGAAAAATATGTGGACGGCCCGCGCCACGTGGAAATCCAGGTGTTCGGAGACGGCAAGGGGCAGGTCGTGCATTTCGGTGAACGGGAATGCTCCATCCAGCGGCGGCATCAGAAACTGGTCGAGGAATCTCCTTCCCCGGTGGTCGATGCAGCGTTGAGGGCCCGCATGGGCGCCGCGGCGGTGCTTGGGGCGGAGGCCGTAGAGTATGCCGGCGCGGGGACCGTGGAATTTCTCCTCGATGCTTCCGGCGATTTCTATTTCATGGAGATGAACACGCGCATCCAGGTGGAGCATCCGGCCACGGAAGAGGTGACCGGCGCCGACCTGATCGAACTCCAGATTCGCATTGCAATGGGCGAAGGAATCCCGGAAAAGGAAGTTCCGATGACGGGCCATGCCATAGAGTGCCGGATCAATGCCGAGGACCCGTTCAATGATTTCCGTCCTTCTCCGGGCGTCGTGACTGCGTTTCATACCCCGGGCGGGCAAGGCATTCGCGTGGATACGCATGCATACGCCGGGTATACCATTCCTCCGTACTACGACTCCATGATCGCCAAACTCATCGTGTACGCCAGGACCCGTCCGCTCGCGATCCGGAAAATGATGCGCGCGCTCGACGAATTCGTGATCGAAGGCGTACATACCACGATCCCGTTCCATCGCCGGCTTATGGAAGATCCTTCTTTCCAGGCGGGCGAGTTTACCACGGCGTTTCTCGACACCTTCGATCTGGCGCCTGCGGAAGCGGAAGTCTGACGTTTTTTGCCGCATTAGACCACAATTTCCATGAAATACCCTGCCGACCTTCTGTACACAAAAGACCACGAGTGGATACGCATCGAGGACGACGGCGCGTCGGCGACCGTGGGCGTTACGGACTTTGCGCAAGACGAACTCGGGGATGTCGTGTTTGTCGAACTGCAACCGCCCGGCTCGGAGATTGCCCGGGACGAGCCGTTCGGCGCCGTCGAGGCGGTCAAGACGGTTTCCGATGTGTACATGCCTCTGTCGGGCCGCATTCTGGAAATCAATGAGGACCTGGAGGCGCACCCGGATCACGTCAACACCGATCCGTACGGGAAAGGCTGGATGATTCGCATTGCGCTTTCCGACGTTGCAGAGACGGGCGAGTTGCTTTCCGCGGACGATTACGAACGCATGACCGGATAGGCCGCATACGATGCACGAACGCATCATCATTCTGGATTTCGGGAGCCAGTATACGCAGCTCATTGCTCGGCGCGTACGCGAGGCAGGCGTGTATTCCGAAATTCACCCCTGCACCAAACCTGCGGAAGAAATCCGGGCGATGAACCCGCAAGGGATCATTCTGTCGGGAGGCCCCTGCTCCGTATTCGACGAAGGAGCGCCCCAACTGGACGCCGCCCTCCTCGAAATGACGCGGAGCGACGGGTCGCCGACGCCGGTGCTCGGCATCTGCTACGGTTTGCAGGCCATGGCCCGCCTTTCAGGGGGAGAGGTTGCTCCGGCCGATCGCCGCGAATTCGGACGCGCTCATCTGCATATCGACGATCCCGCGGGGCTTTTTCAGGGCGTGCCCGACGGCTCCATCGTCTGGATGAGCCACGGCGATCATCTGACCCGCCTGCCGTCGAATTACCGGGTCATCGCCCATACCGGCAATGCGCCTATTGCGGCGGTAGCCTCCGACCGGCTCCCTCACTACGGGGTGCAGTTTCATCCCGAAGTGGTGCATACGGCCGCCGGGCGCCTGCTCATCGAAAACTTCGCCATGGGGATCTGCGGGTGCCGGGGCGACTGGACGCGGGCCTCCTTCGTGGACGAGAAGAAACAGGAGATACGGGAGACCGTCGGCGACGCTCACGTGATTCTCGGCCTGTCCGGCGGCGTGGATTCATCGGTGGCCGCCGTGTTGCTGCACGAGGCGATCGGCGACCGGCTCACCTGCATTTATGTAAACAACGGGATGCTTCGGAAAGGCGAATGGGAGGAGGTGCAAGCTGTTTTCCGGGATCATTTTCACCTGCGTCTGGAGGCCGTGGACGCTACCGACCTGTTTCTGGACCGCTTGGCGGGCGTCTCCGATCCGGAGACGAAGCGCAAGATCATCGGCAATGCCTTCGTGGAGGTATTCGACCGCGCAGCCCACGAAATTGCGGAAGAGGCGGGCGATCGTCCCGCATTTCTGGCCCAGGGGACCCTGTATCCGGACGTCATCGAGAGCGTTTCGTTCAAGGGCCCGTCCGCCACGATCAAAACGCACCACAACGTGGGAGGCTTGCCCGAAAAACTCAACTTCGAGGTGATCGAGCCTTTCCGTGAGCTCTTCAAGGACGAAGTACGCGAGATAGGCCGCCTGCTTGGCCTTCCGGAGCTTATCGTCGGACGGCATCCTTTCCCGGGCCCTGGTCTGGCCGTGCGGATTGTGGGTCCGGTGACGCGGGAATCTCTCGCCATACTGCGCGAGGCCGACGCCATTTTTATCGAGGAACTTCGTTTGAGCGGCCTGTACGATACGGTATGGCAGGCCTTTGCAGTGCTGCTGCCCGTGCAGACGGTGGGCGTCATGGGCGACGAACGCACCTACGAAAACGTGTGCGCGCTCCGTGCAGTGACCAGCGTGGACGGCATGACAGCGGACTGGGCGCGTCTTCCGGACGATTTTCTGGCCCATGTATCCAACCGGATCGTGAACGAGATCCGAGGGGTCAACCGGGCCGTATACGACATCAGTTCCAAACCCCCGGCAACGATCGAATGGGAATAACGAGACGATTCGCGATGCAGGACCCGGCGCGCACGTTGCTTTTCATGGCGGTGTGGTGTGCCTGTTTGGTGTGTGCGCCCGGCCTTGCGTTTGCCCAGGACGCCCCGCCTGCTGCCGATGTGCCTGAAATGGAGGATGCGGAGCGGATGTTCGAGGATGCGCTCGAAGCGTTCGAACAGGGCGAATATGCCCTGGCCGGTCGGCTGTTCGGAATCGTCCGATCCGCATACGATCTGCACCGGAAAACCACGGCGGCTTTGCTTATGGAAGCGAAAGCGCTCTACCGGGAGGGACGTTTCGAAGAGGCGGTGGAGCGCACCGACCTCCTCGAGTCGGATTTTCCGTCGAGCGGCTATGTCGAAGCAGCCCGGCGACTCCGGGAGATAGCCGAAGACGGGTTGGAACGCGACATTCCGCTGCCGCGCGACCTGGGCATTCTGTTGCCGCTGGACGGCAATGATGCGCCGCTTGCCCAGGCCCTTTTTACCGGGGTGCGCATCGCCGTGGACGAACATAACGAGCGGCATCCCGACCGTCCCGTGCGCATGATTTTCCGGAACACGGGCATTGATCCGGCCCGCGCCGCCGGGGCTGTCGAGGAACTGGCCCACCTTGGCGTGCAGGCGATCATCGGTCCGCTCTACAGCAGCGAGGCGATGGCTTCTTCCGGGGCGGCCGAGCGGACCGGGGTGGTGCTGGTTGCGCCTCTCGCCACCGACGAAGGCGTGTCGAGCGGGAAGCGCTACGTTTTTCAGGCGAATCCCACCATCGTCATGCGCGGGCGGCTCATGGCCCGCTTTGCCGCAAGGAGCCTCCGACTGGACGATTTCGGGGTGATAGCCGAACGGGACCGCGACGGCATCAGTGAACGCATGGCGCAGGGATTCCTCGAGGAGGCGGTGCTGGAGGGCAAGACGGTGCGGTACGATACGCTGCTGGTCTCTCAAACGGCCTGGGGCCGCTTGTCCGAAACGCTGCCGCGGGACACTATGCTGAGCGCGAGCGCCGTCTATATGCCGATCGTCTCGGGGGAAAGCGTGGCCCGCATCGATGCAGCGATGGGAAGTTTCGAAAGTATGCGTCTCAGCGAGCGGATCCGCGTACTCGGAAACGGGGACTGGCGGCTTGCTCCGAATGCGATGCGGGCTTCCCGGTACGCCACGACCTACGCCGACGATTTTTACGTGGATGGGGATGATCCTGCCGTGCAGGCATTTGCGGCGCGGTACCGTGAGCTTTCGGATGCGGAGCCGGAAGGACGCCTTGCGATCACCGGGTACGATGTGGCCCGCTTTCTGCTTCCGCTTCTCGCGGATGATTCCGAAGAGGCGCTGGCGGATCGCGTGCGTACGGCGCCGCTCCGGGAAGGACTGGGTACGCGCATCGACTTCGAGGGGGGCAACGTCAACACGGCCATGTTCTGGTTCAGGTATCAGGACGGGATGGTGCGGCGGTTGCGGTAGGCGCCGGTCGAACGCTTGCAGTCCGCTGTGCGCCGGACGGCAGGAACAGCAGGAGCGGGTAGAGGTACATATTTTCAGCCCTTTCTTTCCCGGCGCGTTTCGCGCGCTTTCCTTGTTTCCTGGGTACGTATTCACGCTGCTGGTTATGTCCTGGTCCTTTCGTCCGTTTCTTTCTGTCGTATTGCTGCTTGCCGCAATTACGCTGTCTGCGTGCGCCGGCGCCGGGCGCATCCGGTACGATTCTCCTGAAGACGCCTATACCAAGGGCTTGCGCCTGTTTGAGGAAGGGAGATACGACCGCTCCGTTCCGTTCTTCCAGGGCGTTTTCGATTACGGGCGGACCTCCGAAGTGGCTGCCGATGCGCAACTCCACCTTGCGCGGGCTCATTTTGAAAGCCGCGATTATATTCTGGCCGCTTCCGAATACTCACGGTTCGTGAACACCTACCGGACCCACGAAAATGTGGAGGCGGCCGCGTTCGAGCGGGCTGTATCGTACTATCATCTTTCTCCGCAGTACACCCTCGATCAAACCAATACCCGTCAGGCGATCACGTACCTGCAACTGTTTCTGGATCAGTTTCCCGATTCCGATCTGAAGGAGGAGGCGGAAGATCACCTGCGGATCTTGCGGGAGAAACTGGCGCAGAAGGGATACGAGTCGGCGGGCTTGTACGAGCGCCGGGGCATCTATGAGGCGGCGGCGCTTTCGTATGTGCGGGTCTTCGATACGTATCCGGATACCCAGTGGGCCGACGATGCGCTGCTGGGCGCGATGCGCTCGTATATGGCCTTCGCCAATTTGAGCGTCGAGTCACGTCAGCCCGAGCGACTCCAGTTGGCCATCGACAATTATACCCGCCTCATCGAACTTTTCCGCGACAGTCCGCTTGCGAAGGAAGCGGAGGCGCTGTACGAAGAGGCTTCCGGGCGGCTTGCCGAACTTGTAAGTAGCAATTGAGGATAGTCTGATCAAAACCGCTTCTCTCAGCCTCTGAACTTCGCGGACGTAATCAGACTATTCTTTGAGCATTAACGTGGCCGGATCCGCAACGGAAAGCATGCTGCGCATCGGTGTTTTCGGGGGGACCTTCAATCCGCCGCACAGGGGGCACCTTCGTCTGGCGGGGATGGTGTGCGAGCAATTCGGCCTGGATCGCGTGCTCTGGATTCCGAACAGCCGTTCTCCTTTCAAGACCGGCGAGGAACTGGCCGATGCCGCGGACCGCCTTGCAATGGTTCGCGCCGCCACGGCGGAAAACGCGACTTTTTCGGTCTCGGAAATCGAGACACGACAAGGGGGGACCTCGTATACGGTGGAAACGCTGCGAAAGTTACGGGAAGCGTATCCCGGCGCGGCCTTTCGCCTGATGGTCGGCAGCGATCAATTGCCCGGGTTTCCCCGGTGGCGCGAGCCGGAAGAGATCGTCCGCCGCGCGCCGCTTATCGTGTTTCCGCGCGCGGGGTACGAGCAGGCGGCGGTCCCGGAAGGATTTGAAAAGTATGTGGAATTTGCCGGTACGCCTCTGATCGAACTGTCCGGTACGGACATACGGGAACGCATCCGGTCCGGGCGATCCGTCCGGGACATGGTACCTCCGGCGGTGCTCGAGATCATAAAGGAGCGGGAGTTGTATCGGTAGGGGGTGCATCGAAACCCTGCCCCGGCATTCCCGCGTATGATGCTCCGGCACCGTATTTCTTTTCACTATATCACTGTAAACCAGCATCATTATGGCGCTTACCTACTCGATAATGAAGGAGCTCGGATCGGCGGCTCCGTTCTTTGATCTTCCCGTCGCGAATCCCTCTGCAGACGGTCTTTCCGGCGATCGCCGCAGCCTCGATCAGTATGACGCGGCGGCGCTTGTCGTCGTTTTTACCTGCAACCACTGTCCGTTCGCGAAACATGTGGAGGATGCGCTGATCCGGTCTGCCGCTACCTGGGCGGACAAGGGGGTGCAGTTCGTGCTTATCAGCGCAAACGACGCCAGGGGATACCCGGAAGACTCGTTCGATGCGATGGCGGCGCGGGCCGCGGCAAAGGGCTATCCGTTTCCCTATCTGTACGACGAATCGCAGGAGGTCGCCAAAGCATACGGCGCCGTATGCACGCCCGACCTGTTCGTGTACGACCGGGACAAGCAACTGGTCTACCGGGGGCGCTATGACGAAACCCGCCCCGACATGGGTGTCTCGACGGGCAAGGATCTGCACGATGCGCTCGATCTGTTGCTCTCGTCCGGGGAGGTCCTGGCCGAGCAGGTACCTTCCATAGGATGCAATATCAAGTGGAAACCCGGCAACGAGCCTGCCTGATCGACCGCCTTCGTATTTCCCGGTGATTCCGTGGAGTGGATTGTTCTTTTACCCCCCGTCATTGCTATTTCCCTGGCGTTGTGGAGCCGGCGGGTGTACCTGTCCCTGCTGGCGGGATTATGGGTGGGGACCATCATCCTCGCGGGGGGAAATCCGGTGCAGGGCCTGGGCCAACTGGTGGAGCAACTGGTGGCTGTTTTCCAGGATGCGGGCAATACGCGGATCATCTTTTTCTGCCTGCTTGTGGGCGGCCTGATCGCGCTGATGCAGGCGTCCGGCGGCGTGCATGGCTTTGTGGAATGGGCGCAGCGCCGGGGATGGGGAACGTCGCGGAAGGGCGCCGAGCTGCTGGCCTGGGCCGTCGGGATGGTGGTGTTCGTGGAGTCGAATATTACGTCCCTGACGGTTGGGGCGATCAGTCGGCCTCTGTTCGATAAACTGAAATTGCCCCGGGAGAAGCTCGCGTATTATTGCGACGCGACGAGTGCGCCGGTGTGCATGGCTATTCCCCTGAACGGCTGGGGGGCGTATTTGCTCGGTCTGTTGGCGGCACAGGGAATTTCGGAGGGCGCCGTGTCCCTGCTGGTCCAATCGCTGCTGTTTAACTTTTACAGCATAGGAGCCATCGTTTTTGCCCTCGTACTGGCCCTGACAGGGTGGGGGTTCGGTTCCATGAAGCGGGCGGAGGTGCGGGCGGAGCAGACGGGAGCGCTGACCCGGCCCGGATCGAAGCCGCTCATCGCCGACGAGCTGGCGGGCATAGAACCGGTCCCGCACGCGCCCCGCCATGTTCGGGACCTGATGATTCCCCTTGGGGTCATGGTGGCGATGATTTTCGTCGGGCTGTACGTGACGGGAAACGGGAATATCATGGAGGGGAGCGGCTCGAAGGCGGTGCTGTGGGCTGTGGGATCCGCGGTGATCGTGGGCATAATTCTGTATGTCGCGCCCCGGCGCGGCCGCCCGGTTCTGACGATCGGGGATTCGATGGATCAGGTGTTGAAGGGGTCTTCCGGGCTGGTAGGGGTATCCTTTCTGGTCGTACTGGCCTTCGCGTTGGGGCGCGTGGCCCGCGAGATGGAAATGGGTGCGTATGTAGTGGGTCTGCTGGACGCCGGCGGCCCGGTGTGGTGGTTGCCCGCCGCCGTGTTCCTGATCGGGGCCTTCATCTCGTTCGCGCTGGGCTCTTCCTGGACGGGATTCGCGCTGCTGCTGCCTATTGCGCTTCCGCTCGCGGAGGGGGCCGGCGTACCGGCGCCGCTTATGCTGGGGGCCGTGCTTTCCGGGGGCGTTTTCGGCGATCACGCCTCCCCGCTCTCCGACACATCCATCATTTCGTCGATGTCGGCGGCATGCGACCACGTGGATCACGTGAACTCGCAGATGCCCTATGCGCTCATCGTAGCGGGAGGAGTGCTGCTCGCATACGTCGCGGCGGGATTGTCGATGTAAGGAGAATCGCTATCCGATTCTTCCGTCAGGAAGTACATGTTCTCCGCGTATTCCTTGACCATGCGTATCGCAGAGAACCGGGGCGTCAGCTCCGCCATGGCGGCGCGCATGCGTCCGATCCACTGTGTCGGGATGCCGCGGCCGTCCCGTTCGTAGAACGCCGGAACCACCCCCTGCTCGAGTTGCCGGTAGAGACTTTCGGCGTCGCGGCGGTCCAGTTCACCCTTGTCGAAGCTGCCGTCGGCGTATCCGTGACCGATGGCCCAGCCGTTTTCGCCGTTGTATCCTTCCGGCCACCACCCGTCGAGTACGGACAAGTTCAACCCGCCGTGGACAGCTACTTTCTGCCCGCTCGTGCCGCTGGCCTCCATGGGGCTCCTTGGATTATTGAGCCATATGTCACAGCCGGAGGTCAGCATGCGGCCTATCTGCATGTTGTAATTTTCAAGAAACACGACGCGTCCTTGCAATCCGGGTCGCTGGGCCGCTTCCAGAATCCGCCGGATGAATTGTTTGCCTTCTTCGTCTTCCGGGTGTGATTTCCCGGCGTAGATGATCTGTATCGGGCGCTCCGGATTATTGAACAGGGCGATGGTTCGTTCGATGTCCGTGAAGAGGAGCGGTGCGCGCTTGTACGTGGCGAAGCGGCGAGCGAAGCCGAGCGTCAGCGCATCGGGATCGAGTTCGCAGGAAATGGAAAGGGATTGTTTTTCGGCGTGCTCCGCAGCAAAGCGAATCAGTTGCCGGCGCAGCTCGTTGCGGTATTTCCACAGGACTTCGTCCGGAATGTCGTCGATGCCCCGCCAGAAGTGCAGGTCGTCGGTGTGTTTTTTCCAGTCCCCTAATTTTTCGTTGAGAAAGGCGCGCGCGATCGGAGCTGCCCAGGTGGCGACATGAATTCCGTTCGTGATAGCGCCGATGGGCACATCCTGTACGCGCCGTTCCGGGAACATGGGATGCCATTGCCGCTTCGCCACATGTCCGTTGCGCTGCGATACGCCGTTGGCGCGCCGCGACATGTTCAGCCCCAGCACGGTCATCGTGAACCATTCTCCGGGGTTGTCCGGATCTACCCGTCCATAGGCCATGAAGTCACGTTCACTGTGCCCCAGTTCTTCCCGGTGGGCGCTCATTTCATTAAGAAACATGCCGGGGTCGAACCGGTCGTGCCCGGCGATAACCGGCGTATGCGTCGTGAACACGCACTGATCGCGCACGGCGCGTACGGCTTCCTCCCGGCTTTTGCCCGAATCCAGTTGTTCGCGGAGCAGTTCGAGGGACAGAAAGGCGCAATGTCCTTCGTTCATGTGGTACACGTCCGTTTCCACCCCGAGGGCGCGCAAGAGCCGGACGCCCCCGATACCGAGAACGATTTCCTGCTGGAGCCGCGTGCGACGCCCGCCCTGGTACAACCGGCCGGTGATATTCCGGAATTCCTCCGGATTGTCCTTGACGTGGGTATCGAGCAGGTACAGGGTCGTGCGGCCTACCTGGGCCCGCCATGCCTGTATTCGTATGGGCTGGTTGCCGAAGTGGACGGTGACCAGCAATGGATGCCCGTCCGTCCCGCAAACGAGTTCGATGGGGTGGTTTTCCGGATCGAGCGCGGGATACCGTTCCTGCTGCCAGCCGTCTTCGGTGAAGTGCTGCTCGAAGTAGCCCTGCTTCAGAAAGAGGCCGATCGCCGTAAAAGGAATGCAGAGGTCCGAGGCTGCCTTCATATGGTCGCCGGCCAGTATACCCAGACCGCCTGCATAGATCGGCATGCTTTCGTGGATGCCGAACTCCATGCAGAAGTAGCTGGTCCGGGGGATATGCGGGTACGGACATGGCGCTTCGAGGTACGCGGTCATCGCGGCATGCGCCGTGTCTATGTCGCTTGCAAGGGCATCCTCGAACGTTGTCTTCGGGGAAAGCGTTTGCAGTACGGCGGCTGGATTGTTTCCGGCGTTCCGGAACGTCGTTCGATCCAGGCGTTCGAAGAGATCAAGGACTTCGGGATTCCAACTCCACCAGAGATTTTCTGCGAGCGCTCCGAGTTTTTCGTACGTATTCATAAAACAGGGATCGATTCAATGGTTCGTGCCGCAACGTGCAAGCGCGCCATAATATACTAATGGGTTCGGGTGAAAAGAACGGGGATATTGCAGGGATTCTTTTGGAAGACTCCCTGCAACGGCTGGTGGCCGCAGGGATCGAAGACCCACGCCGGAACGCGGAATGGCTTCTGTGCGAGGCCCTGGGCATGTCCCGCGCCGGGTTATACGCGGCATCCCGGCAGCGGGTCGAACCGGAGGCGGCGATGCGTTTCGGCGAAATGCTTTCGCGCCGGCTGCAGCGCGAACCCCTCCAGTATATTCTTGGATATACGGAATTCATGGGGCTCCGGATGACCCTTACCCCCGATGTACTCATCCCGCGGCCCGAAACGGAGGAAGTGGTGGAGGCGGCGCTGGGGTGTCTCGATGCATGCATGTCTCCTGTCGTGCTCGACGCCGGGACGGGGAGCGGCTGCATCGCGCTGGCCATCCAGGCAGACCGGCCCGACGCCGAGGTCTATGCATGTGACGTTTCGGGGGGAGCGCTTGCGGTGGCCCGGCGGAATGCGGCTGCACACGATCTGGCTGTTACGTGGATCGAGGCCGATATGCTGGGGGAGGATTTGCCGGATACGATTCCCGCCGGACTGGATCTGCTGATTTCCAATCCGCCGTACCTGCCGAAGGAAGAAATCCCGACCTTGCCGGAAGAGGTGCGCAACTGGGAGCCGCGTGCGGCGCTGGTTGCGTCCGGCGACCCGCTTGTTTTTTACCGGGGGCTGGCGAAACAGGGCCTGCGCATGATCCGGGAAGGCGGCTGGATCGTGCTGGAGACGCATGCGGACTACGGCGAGTCCGTGCGCCGGATCCTGAAAGAAGCCGGATACGCGGGGGTTTGCCTCGAAAAGGATATGGCCGGACGGGACCGCATCGCGATGGGGCGGCGGGAAGGGTAAACATTGCGCGGCGCCGGCTGTCAGGAACCGTCCTGTACGGATGTCGTTGCGTTGCAGGGCTGGTCGCGCTTCATTACACGGCGGCTCTTCCGATCCGGCTCTCTTTGTTTTACCGTTCCCCCATTCTCCCGTGCGTGCTAAAGACCGGTTCGATGTAGCGTTCGCCCTGTATGGCGATCTGCGCAATAATTCGAGGGCGCTCCGGCAACTCAGGGTTCTTGGCGATGCGGGCCTGCACATCCGGGTAGTCGCCGCAGGATCGGGAGCATCCGGCGCCCCGGAAATACCTGGCGTACGTCTCCACACCCTGTCCGTCTCTTCGCGCTCCGGCCCTTCTTTTTTTCTGGAATTGCACCGCCGCGTACAGGAGGCGCTTCTTGAAACTCCGGCACGGGCATATCACGCATCGGGCCTGTACGTGCTGCCGGCTGCCTGTTCGGCTGCCCGCAGGCACGGGGGGCGTATCGCGTACGACGCCCGGGAATTGTACACCCACGTTTCCGCTACGGCCGGAAGACCCTGGGTGCGTGCGTTCTGGTACATGATCGAACGCCGGTACATCCGCCGGGCCGATGCCGTGTTGACCGTGGGGAACGCCATTGCAGACAGGCTCGCTGAAACCTACGGGGTGGTTCGCCCCTCGGTGCTCCATAACATTCCCGATCGGAAACCCCTTGCTCTGTCGCCGTCTCCGCTTGTTCCGGACCTCGATCCGGATACCGTGACGCTGCTGCATCAGGGCCACATGATGAAAGATCGCGGCTGCGAGCAACTCGTGGACGCCATGCGGGACATCGAAGGCGCCGTGCTCGTGTTCCTCGGTGGAGGACCGCTTCGTCCTGCGTTGCAAAAGCAGGCAGCCGACGCCGGTGTCGCCGATCGTATACGTTTCGTGGATTCCGTTCCTGCGGACCGGTTGCCGGCGTACACCGCTTCCGCCGATCTCGGCGTCACGCTGCTTCAGGACACCTGCCTGAACCATCGCTTTGCGCTGCCGAACAAATTATTCCAGTACTTTATGGCCGGGCTTCCGGTCATAGCCTCGGACCTGCCCGAAATCCGGCGGGTGATTGCGCCGCACGATACAGGTATTCTGGTAGAACCCGGCAATCGAACCGCACTGGTGGCCGCTTTGCGGCGGGCCGTCGCACAGAAACCGCTTCGGGAGCAGTGGCGTCGAAACATTCCCCGCGTCTTCGAAACTTTTAACCCGGATTCGGTATCAGAACGACTTATGCATATCTACGAGGAATTACTCCGATAAGCGTCATGAATCGTCCCGGACCGTTTGTTTCGTTTGGTCTCGCGAGCCTGTTTGCGTTTTCGGCCTGCATGCTTGCAGCGGCGGACGTACGCGCGCAAGACGCCAGCGTACCTGCCGAAGGGCTGGACTGGAAAGCATTCGAAGAGGCCGTAACGCAAGCGGAGACGCAGGACAAGAAATTGATCGTGGACGTCTATGCGGCGTGGTGTCCCTGGTGCCGGCGATTGCAACGCGAGGTGTATACGGATGAATCGGTGCAGGCGTATGTCCGCGACCATTTCGTGCTGACCCGTCTCGATGCGGAGAACACGGAGGACAGTCTCAGTTTCCACGATTACACGCTGACCCCCTCGGAAATGGCGGCCGGTCTCGGGGCTTCGGGGTTTCCGACCACAGTTTTTCTGGATGAGGAAGGCAGATATATCACCCGTTTGCCCGGTTTCATGGCGGCTCCGGATTTTCTGGAGGTGTTGACCTACATCGGAAGCGAAGCGTTCGTGGATTTTACGTTCGAGGAGTACCAGGGGATAGAGGAATAGGGGAACCGGATTCTCCGGCGTATCTTTGGGCGTGATCTTTTCCCTGTACGCATGTACCGCCTTCTGAACGTCCTGAGGATATTCCGCCTGATGCTTTCGCGCGCGTCGCAGGTAAACCGCAAGGCTGCGGGTCTGGAGCGTACGGACGAGTTGCGGTGCCGGGCCCAACAGATTCACGAGGGGTGCGTGCAGCTTTGCGAACTGGCGGGCATCCGTGTGCGGGCGAAGGGGAAGATACCGGACCGGTCGGGCATGCTCATGGTGGCGAACCACTTTACCGTACTCGATCCGCTCGTTCTCGCTTCCGTGGCGCCGATGGTGCCGGTTGCGCGGGCCGATCTGCAGAGCTGGCCGATCATTGGCAACGTGTCTATGGCGCACGGCATGATCCCTGTGGACAGGGACCGCAGGACCGCCGCAGTTTCTTTTGTCAAACGGGTTGGCGAGCGGCTGGCGGCCGGACTGAACGTACTTGTTTTTCCGGAGGGAAACACCAGCGAGGAGCTCGCTATCCGTCCTTTCAAAACCGGCGCATTCGAGGCCGTGGCCGGACAGACCGGCGGCATGGTAGTGCCCGCGTACCTGTCTCTTGATCGCGTAGAGCACGAGCCGGCAACCGACGATGTGCGCCGCCGCATCGTATGGCTGGAGCATACGTCCTTCTGGGCGCATATATGGGGATTGGCTGCGCTTCGGGGTCTGACGTACACGGTGCATATCGGTGAGCCGATATCCGCCGAAGGACGGAATCGCAAGGAATTGGCACAACTTGCCCGCAATGCGGTTGAACAAATTCGGATGTCTCTGCATCCGGTCCGTACCTGATCGGGTTTTCCATGAGCCTTTCACAAGGCCCACGACGATGGTTGCGCTATGACCGACAAGCGACTCGACAAGCGATTGCGCGCGAGTATCCATGTTCTGATCGGCATTGGACTGGTGCTGGTCGGGCTTGCGGCGGGTATTTTGTGGGTGCTGGTCACAGGAGGCGATGACCCCGCTCCTTCCGGGGAAGCGCGCGTGGTGGAGCGCGTCCAGTTGGGGCGTCCGTATGCGCCTTCGGATATTCCGGTTGTGGATTCGCTGGAACGGCTGCCTGACATCGCTGCCCTGAATCGGGTGTTTCGCCAGGTAGCCGACCGGGTCACGCCCTCGGTGGTTTACATAGAGGTGGAGGTACCCTTTGCAGGAGATCGGTATCACGATTTCGACGACGAAGCGCAGCCCTTTTTCCGGAGAGATCCGTCGCAGGCAGCGGTAGGAAGCGGCGTGTTGATCAGCCCGCAGGGGTATGTAGTGACGAATCACCATGTGGTGGAGCATGCGGAGCGTGTGCAGGTGACGCTTTCCGACAAGCGCGCGTTCGATGCCCGGATCGTGGGCGCCGATCCCTCCACGGATCTTGCCGTGCTCCGGATAGAAGGAGGTGAGGATCTCCCCGCGATCCTGTTCGGCGATTCCGACGGGTTGCATGCGGGCGAGTGGGTGCTTGCCGTGGGCAATCCGTTTCGGCTTACCTCGACCGTTACGGCGGGCATCGTCAGCGCTACGGGCCGCCAGGTGAATATCATCGAGGACGATTTCGGGATCGAGGATTTCATTCAGACCGACGCCGCAATCAACCCCGGTAATTCGGGAGGGGCCGTCGTCAATCTCAACGGCGAGCTGGTGGGTATCTCCACGGCCATCGCCACCGAAACCGGATCGTACGAAGGCTACGGATTTGCAGTCCCCGTCAACCTGATGGCGCGGGTTGCCGGCGACATTATCGAGTACGGAGAAGTGCAGCGGGGGTATCTGGGTGTGCGTATTCAGACCGTGGATGCGATGCTGGCGCGCCGGCTCGGTATGGATCGGATTCGCGGCGTATATATAGCCGGCGTGGCGAATAACGGCTCGGCGGCTCTTGCCGGCATGCGCGACGAGGACGTCATCCTGTCGGTGGACGACCGCACCGTGAATGCTTCCAACGAGTTGCAGAGTATGATTGCCCGCAGGCGTCCGGGAGACAGATTGATGGTGCAGGTGTGGCGGGACGGCGAGGTTCGCGACCTCCCGGTGGAATTACAGCCGCGGGACGCCCCGGCGTATACGGCATGGTTCAGCCAGTTCGAAAGGCAACCGCGTGTACCTGAAGAGTCCCCCGTTCCTGAACCCTCTCCGCCTCCGCGAGAACGCGAGAGCATTTATGCGTTGGGGGATTGGGGTATTGGCCTGCGGGAGCTTACCGAGGAGGAGGCCGGTGATTTCGGCATAGAGGAAGGGGTGTACGTTGCCTGGGTAGAGCACGGCAGTCCAGCGGGCGAGGCCGGATTGCCGAGGGATGCGGCGATCGTGCAGATCGAGGGGATGGATACAGGCTCTCCCGGTCAGGCATTGCGCGCATTGAGCCGGGCGGCTCGTTCGGGAGAATGGGTGCTCGTCAAGGTGCGCCGGCGCGACGGCAGCGCTGCGTTTTACGAAATGGAAGTTCCCCGGTAATCAGAGTATCCTATGATTCGTTTTCTGACTGCTGGAGAATCGCACGGCGAGGCGCTTGTGGGGATCGTCGAAGGAATGCCGGCGGGCGTACCGCTTGCGTCCGAGGATATCGACCGCCAACTGGCCCGGCGCTGGCAGGGCTACGGGCGGGGAGGCCGGGCGAAGTTCGAACGGGATCGGATACATATCTATTCCGGGGTCCGCTTTTCCAGAACGATGGGAAGCCCCATTGCATTGCGCCTCGACAATGCGGCCTATACAAAGGACCGGTCCGGGTGGCCCGAGGTCATGGCCCTGACCGGCGCGGGAGAAGGCGTGGAAAAGGTGACGTTGCCGAGGCCGGGCCATGCAGACCTGACCGGCTTACAGAAGTACGGTTTCGACGATATTCGGCCCGTCATCGACCGGGCCAGTGCGCGCGAGACGGCCATGCGCGTGGCGTGCTGCACTATTGCACGGCAATTCCTGGCCCAGTTCGGTATCGAGGTGGGCAGCCATGTGCTGCGCATCGGGGAAGTGGGGCGCCAGGGGTATGCGTCGGATGCGGTAGCGAAACTGCTCGCCGAAGGAGCGGAGAAGGTGAGCGAGGTTGCCGATGCGAGTGAAGTGCGCATGCTGGACGAGGCGCTCACCCGCCAGTGCATCGAGCATATCGATGCGACGAAGCAGCAGGGAGATTCGCTGGGCGGGGCGTATGAAGTGATCGTATCGGGCGTGCCCCCGGGACTCGGTTCGTATGTGCACTGGGACCGGCGGCTCGACGGGCGTCTGGCCCAGGCGATTCTGTCCATTCAGGGTCAGAAAGCGGTCGAGGTTGGCGACGGAGTGGCCGGCTCGGCGCGTCCGGGATCGCGGGTGCACGACCCTGTCGTCAGCGACGGGGAGGGGTATTCCCGGCACAGCAATCATGCAGGCGGTGTGGAGGGCGGCATGTCCAACGGGATGCCCATCGTGGTCCGCGGCTACATGAAGCCCATTCCTACGCTCATCAAGCCGCTCGGTACGGTGGATGTGGCTTCGGGCGAAGCGCAGCCGACCCGGTACGAGCGAAGCGACGTCACCTCTGTGCCGGCGGCCTCGACCGTTGCCGAGGCCACGGTGGCGCTGGTGATCGCCAATGCATTTCTGGAAAAATTCGGCGGAGACAGCCTGTCGGAGATTCAGGCCCGCTACGACGCGGAAGTCGCCGGGTCCGGCCGGACAGCACAGTAGACAAGCAGGCGAAAGAACGTATATTCCGGGCGGATATTTCGAGAACGCACGGAGCATTTATCTGTCCGAAATAATCATGTCCACGAAGGAAACGTCCCGCAAGGAGCAAGTCGACCGCAGTACGGCGTACCGTCCCGCCGAGATCGAAGCCAGATGGTATGCCTGGTGGGAAGAGAACGATCTCTTCCGGGTCGAGCCGCATTCCGGGAAGTCCCCGCATGTCATTGTCATGCCGCCTCCCAATGTGACGGGCGCGCTGCATATGGGGCATGCGCTGCAGGATACCATTCAGGACGCCGTGACGCGCCTCCGCCGCATGCAAGGCTACGAGGCGCTCTGGGTGCCGGGCATCGATCATGCCGGCATTGGAACGCAGAATGTCGTGGAGCAGCAGTTGGCCAAAGAGGGCAAGACCCGCCATGATCTCGGCCGCGAGCGTTTCGTCGAGCGCGTTTGGGCGTGGAAGCATGAGTACGGCGGAAGGATTCTGGAACAGAAACGCCGTCTCGGAGACTCGTGCGACTGGAGCAGAGAGCGGTTTACGATGGACGAGGGCTTCACGCGGGCGGTGCAGGAAGTGTTCGTGCGTCTGTATGAAGAAGGGCTGGTCTATCGGGGGGATTATCTGGTCAACTGGGACCCGGAAAACCGGACGGCGCTTTCCGACGAGGAAGTGGACAATGTGGAGCGGGAAGGACATCTGTGGTATATCAGCTATCCGCTGGCGGACGGCTCCGGCGCGGTTACGATCGCCACGACCCGCCCGGAAACCATGCTGGGGGATACGGCGGTCGCCGTACATCCCGACGATCCGCGTTATACCGACCTCATCGGGAAGAAGGTGGTGCTTCCGCTTGTGGGTCGGGAGATTCCCGTGATTGCGGACGAGTATGTCAAAATGGATTTCGGCGGCGGGGCGCTGAAGGTCACGCCCGGCCACGACCGGAACGATTTCGAAATCGGCCGCCGGCACAGCCTCGAAATCATCAATGTGATCCGGCCCGACGGCGCGATCAACGAGCAGGGGGGACCGTACGAGGGGCTGGATCGCTTTGCCGCCCGCGACCGCATCGTGGCGGACCTGGAGGCGGAAGGACTCCTTGTCAGGACGGAGCCCATGAAAGGCACGGTCCCTGTGTCGAGCCGGTCCAAAGCAGTCATCGAACCCCTTATTTCCCGGCAGTGGTTCGTGAAGATGGCGCCGCTGGCCGAACCGGCCATCGAGGCGGTCCGCACGGGGAAGGTCACGTTTTACCCGAAGCGTTGGGAGAACGAATATTTCCGGTGGATGGAAAACATCCGGGACTGGACCATCTCGCGGCAACTCTGGTGGGGGCACCGCATCCCTGTCTGGTATCATACCGGCGAAGGCGGCAGGATCGACGAACAGCGGGGATATGTCGTTTCGGTGGATCAGCCTGCCCCCGGCATGGTGCAGGATAAGGATGTGCTCGACACCTGGTTTTCATCGTGGTTGTGGCCGTTCGCCACGCTGGGATGGCCGGAGGAGACGGAAGACCTTGCCTGTTTCTATCCCACGCAGGTACTCGTATCCGGGTACGACATTCTTTTCTTCTGGATCGCCCGCATGATCATGGCGGGATGCCATTTCATGGGTAAGCCGCCCTACAGTGACATCTTCATTACGGGGATGATCAAGGACAAGCAGGGACGCTGGATGTCCAAAAGCCTCGGGAACGGCATCGATCCGCTGGATATGATCGATCAGTACGGCGCCGATGCCGTCCGCTTCTCGCTGGTTATCCTGTGCGCCCAGGGCCAGGACATCCGGCTGGATCCGACGAAATTCGAGATGGGCCGAAATTTTGCGAACAAGATATGGAATGCGTTCAAGGTGTTCGGACGGTTCATGGAGGCAGGGAAAACGTACCGCCGGACACGCTCTTTCGAGGAACTGGAACTGGTGGAGCAGTGGATGGTGCACCGGCTGCACGCCGGGATCGGGGAGGTGAACGAGGCGCTGGCGCGTTATCGCCTCAACGAGGCCCTGGGCCGGATATACGATCTTTTCTGGAAGGATTACTGCGACTGGTATCTTGAACTGATCAAGCCGGCGCCCGGCGAGGAGCCGGACGAGGAGACGCTGGCGCTCGCCATCGAACTCTACGATGCGATGATCCGGCTGTTGCACCCGTTCATGCCGTTCATCACCGAGGAATTGTGGGCGCAGTTGCAGCCCCGGGAGGAGGGAGCCTGCTGTATGACGGCGTCCTGGCCCGAGCAGGACCTTTCCCTGATGGATCGCGACGCTGCCGCCACGTTCAACCTGATACAGGATGTGGTGTCCGGCATCCGCACCATCCGAAGCGAATACAGGGTGGCGCCCGGTGCGGAAATCGAGGCGGTGGTGCATGTTTCTCCCGATGCGGAAGCGATTGGCGCGGCGTTGGCGGCGCACAGGGATTATTTCCGCAAGCTGGCTCGTGTGCATACCCTGACCGTGGGCAGCGATCTGGTGCGTCCGGCCGGCGCCGCCTCCCATGTGGCCGGTCCGTGCGAGGTATTCGTTCCGCTGGCGGGGATCATCGATCTCGATGTGGAACGCGAGCGCTTGCGCAAGGAGGTCACGCAAAAGGAACGTTTTCTCGACAGCGTGCGCCGGAAGTTGCAGAACGAACAGTTCGTGACGAGAGCGCAGCCCGAGGTGGTCGAACGGGAGCGCAGAAAGGAGCAGGACGCGGCCGCGGACATCGCCCGCCTGCGAAAGAACCTCGAATATCTTGGATGAGTCGGGGCTTTGTTCCTCTTTTTCCGGTGTGTCCCCCGAAAAATTTGTATACCGCAGGAAAGGGAGATATGTTAGGGGCGCAAAACGTTAAAAAAGTGGATATATCGTGTCTGATCGCGGCTATATAACCCGGACCGCCCTGATCGTAGCCCTCGGGGGTTTTCTGATGGGCTTCGACGCCTCCGTCATTTCCGGTGTGGTCGGATTCATCGAGACGCAGTTTGCATTGACCAAACTGGAGCTCGGATGGGCGGTCAGTTCGTTGACCCTTACGGCCACGCTGGCCATGATGGCGGCCGGCCCGCTAAGCGATGCCTTTGGACGTCGGCGGGTGCTGTTTTTCGCCGCCGTACTGTATGCCGTGTCGGCAATCGCTTCCGCGCTGGCGCCATCTTTCTGGTTTCTGGTGGCGGCCCGTATGATCGGGGGCTTTGGAGTAGGGGCTTCACTCATCATTGCCCCGATGTATATCGCCGAGATATCGCCTCCGGCCGTGCGGGGGAAGATGGTGTCGTTCAACCAGTTGAATATCGTGATCGGTATCTCGGTGGCGTTCTTCACGAATTACCTCGTACTGCGATTGGGGCAATCGGATATGGCATGGGCTCAGGCGCTGCGCTTCGGCCCCTGGAACTGGCGCTGGATGCTGGGTCTGGAGACGCTTCCCGCCGTGCTCTACTTCACGTGTCTCTTTTTCGTGCCGGAAAGTCCCCGCTGGCTGATCATGCGGGGACGGGAGGCGCTGGCGCGGCCCATCATGATCCGGGCCAGCGGCGAGGGGCGCGCGGACGAGGAGATCCAGGCCGTAAAAGCGAGCATCGCCAGCGACGCCGGCAAGAAAAAAGTGCCGCTGCGCGAGTTGTTTGCTCCGGCCATGCGCCTGGTGCTGCTCATCGGCGTCGTCGTGGCCGTCATCCAGCAGATCACCGGCATCAATGCGGTGTTCTTCTATGCGCCGATGATTTTCGAGCAATCCGGCATCGGCACGAACGCATCGTTCATGCAGGCCATTCTGGTCGGCCTGGCCAATCTGGTTTTTACCGTGCTGGCCATATTGCTCATCGACCGCCTTGGGCGCAAGCCGCTGCTTGCCGTCGGGCTGGGCGGCGTCACGGTGTCCATGGTGGTGCTGGCGTTCGGCTTCTTCCAGGCGAGTTATACCCTTACCCCGGATGCCATTTCTTCGCTGCCGGAAGAGGTTCCAACCGTTGCGCTCGAATCCATGAGCGGTCGGACGTACGATTCCGACGTGGCCTTCAAGACCGCCGTGGCCGATGCGCTTGGCGAGGAAGCCGCCCAGCAACACGAAAGTACACTGGTGACGGCTGCCATAGACATCAACTCGGGACTGATTCTGGCGGGCATTCTCGCCTTCGTCGCCTTTTTCGCGGTGTCGATCGGACCGGTGATGTGGGTGCTTTTTTCGGAACTGTTCCCCAACCGGATTCGCGGCCTGGCTATTTCGTTCGTGGGTCTTATCAACTCCGCCGTGAGTTTTACGGTCCAACTCGTGTTTCCGTGGGAATTATCTCAACTCGGCAGCGCCCCGACGTTCCTGATTTACGGCATATTCGCTGCCGTCGGATTCATTTTCGTGATGACGGTGATTCCCGAAACGAAAGGGAAATCGCTGGAGGAATTGGAAAAAGTCCTCGTGAAATGATCGTTTCCGGCGCCTGATGCGCGGCAGTTCCGCGCGGATCGGCGCCGTGCCCCCTGCATACATGCCGCCTCGGTAAATATCATGAAATTATCGTATTGCTCCATCGCAGGTCTGTTGCTTTCGGCGCTTGTTTTTTCAGGATGCCGGTCGAGCGCCGAAGCCCCTTCCGTTGAAGGGCCGGTCAAGATGGAATTACGGCAGGTAGACGGTCGCTATGAACTTTTCAAGGATGGGGAGCCTTTTTACATCCACGGCGCAGGCCTTGAATTCGGCGATATAGAGCGGTTGGCGCAGCACGGGGCCAATTCGTTCAGAACATGGCGTACGGACAATGGGCGCGATACCGGCGACGAGGTGTTGCAGCGTGCCCATGAGGCGGGTCTGGTGGTTACCATGGGACTGGAGATTGCGCGGGAGCGCGAGGGTGAAGGGCGGGGCATTTTCGGATTCGACTACGACGACGAAGAGGCTGTGGCGGAACAACTCGAACGGATTCGGGCCGAAGTCATGCAGTACAAGGACCATCCGGCGCTGATCATCTGGGGTATCGGCAACGAACTGAACCTCGGCGCAAGCAATCCCCGCGTCTGGGACGCCGTCAACGGAATCTCGGAAATGATTCACGAGATCGATCCCAACCACCTGACCACCACCATGCTGGCCGGGATATGGAAAGAATTGGCCGACGATATAACGACACGGGCGCCCGACCTGGACCTGATCAGCATTCAGATGTATGCGGATATCGAAAATCTGCCCCGGTACATCGAAGAAATCGGATGGGACGGGCCGTTCATGGTTACCGAGTGGGGAGCTACCGGCCACTGGGAGATTCCGACCACGCCCTGGGGCGCCCCTGTGGAAAACAACAGTTCCGTCAAGGCCGATGATTACCTGAGGCGCTACCGGACCGTCATCGAACCCATGCGGGACCAGTGTGTGGGGTCGTATGTTTTTCTGTGGGGGCAGAAGCAGGAGCGGACGCCGACGTGGTACGGCATGTTTTTGCCGACGGGGGAAGAGACCGAGACCATCGACGTAATGCATTACGTATGGAACGGTGCGTGGCCGGAGAACCGGAGTCCCCGTCTGGAGCAGGCCCTGCTTGACGGCAAGGAAGCGCGCGAAGGCATTTATCTTCGTCCCGGGCAGGCGTACAAGGCCCTGGTCTCGTCCGTTGATCCGGACGGCGATGCGTTGCGGTACGAATGGGAGGTGCGCCGCGAGAGCACGGCGCAAAGCACGGGAGGCGATGACGAGGAGGTTCCCGAACATATAGCGAACGTACTGGACCGCATGGATGTCCCGGAGGTCACGCTGACGGCGCCCGCCGAAGAAGGCGCGTACCGCCTCTTTGTCTATGTGTATGACGGCGAGGGGCACGCTGCCCACGCCAATATTCCCTTCTACGTCGAGTCGTAATCGTGAGTGCATCCCGTGGGAGTCGCAAGCCCCCGGCTTCGCCACCGGGGTCCCCCGTTTTTGTGGGAGCCGCCCCCATGCGGCACAGGGATGAACCGGTCACCGGTGCGTTCGTCGAACTTGACGGCGAGACGTTCTACAAGATCGGACGTTGCGACCGGTTGCCCCCTTTCTTCATGTCGATGGTCAGCGACGGCGATCACTGGCTGTTTGCGTCGAGCAATGGGGCGCTGACGGCGGGCAGAGGCACTGCCGGGCAAGCGCTTTTTCCCTATTGCACGGACGACAAGATCCACGAGGCGCAGGATCAGGTGGGCGGAAAAACCATCCTGCTGGTTGAGCGGCAGGACGGACACGCGCTGTGGGAGCCGTTTTCGGATCGGTATCAGGGGGCGTATGCCGTCGAGCGTAATCTGTACAAGAGTCTGTACGGACACAAGATTCGCTACGAGGAAATCAATCACGACCTCCAGCTTGTCTTCGCGTATACCTGGGCCGCCAGCCAGCGATTCGGCTTCGTTAAACGGTCGACGCTCCGCAATGCCGGCTCCCGGCAGGCAAGGGTGCGGGTGCTTGACGGGATCCGGAATATTCTGCCCTACGGCGTGCCCCGGGTTCTGCAATCTGACCGCAGCAACCTGGTAGACGCCTACAAGAAGAGCGAATGGTATGGCCCGGCGGGTCCGGCGCTGTTCGTGCTGAGTTCCATCCCGGTGGACAAGCCCGAACCAAGCGAGGCGCTCATGGCTACGGCGGCATGGTCGGTGGGGCTGGAGGGCGAGGCGCATCTCTTGTCTGCGGCGCAGCTGGACCGCTTCCGGCGGGGAGCGTCCGTGGAACAGGAGCAGGATGTGCGGGGCGTACGGGGCGCTTACTTTGTACAGGCAGCCTTCGATGTGATGCCCGGCGCGGAGCGCGTCTGGTATGTCGTCGCTGATGTCAAACAGGGGCCGGACGATGTGGTGGCGTTGCGGGCCCTGCTGAACGATTCCTCCCGGGGAAGCGCGGATATTGTTTCCCTGATAGAGCAGGATGTCCGGGAAGGGGGCGAGCGGCTGGCCCGCCTCGTGGCCGGCGCGGACGGGTTGCAGCGCACTGCCGAGCCCATGATGGCGGCGCGGCACTTTTCTCACGTGATGTTCAATGTGATGCGGGGCGGGGTGTTCGTCGGCAATGGCCTGATATCCCGCTCCGATCTGGCATCCTTTCTGCATCGCCGCAACACTTCCGTGGCCGCTCGGCATGAGGCATGGATCGCGGGACTCCCCGACCGGATGCCGGTCAACCGGTTACTTGCCGAAGCGGCGTTTCTGCAGGATCCACAGATGGAGCGCCTGTGCCACGAGTACCTGCCGCTTACGTTCGGACGCCGTCACGGCGATCCGAGCCGTCCATGGAACCGTTTCGCCATCGATACGCACAACGAGGACGGCTCGCGCAAGATCGCTTACGAGGGCAACTGGAGAGACATTTTCCAGAATTGGGAGGCCTTGGCCTTTTCGTACCCGGAATATGTCGAAAGCATGATCTGCAAGTTCGTCAATGCGTCGACCCCCGACGGATACAATCCCTACCGCCTGACGCAGGACGGCATCGACTGGGAGGTGCTCGATCCCAACGATCCCTGGTCCTACATCGGGTACTGGGGGGACCATCAGGTCGCCTATCTGCTCAAACTGCTCGAATGCTCCCGCGCGCATCACCCCGGCAGGCTGGAGGAGTTTCTTGCGCGGAGGGTATTCGCCTATGCGGATGTACCGTACCGCATCCGACCGTATCGCGAAATACTGGACAATCCCCGTGAAACGATTGATTTCGACCACGATTCGGCGGCGCGCTCCACCCGGCGCGTTGCGGAGATCGGGGGGGATGGCAAACTCGTTCCGGGCCCCGGCGGCAATGTGTATCAGGTCAATCTGGGCGAAAAATTGCTGGTGACGTTGCTGGCGCGGCTGACCGGCTTCATTCCCGGTGGCGGCATCTGGATGAACACGCAGCGACCGGAGTGGAACGACGCGAATAATGCGCTCGTGGGGTATGGCGTATCCATGGTGACCCTGTGTTATGTGCGGCGTTTTGTGGGCGTCCTCGCTGATCTCTTCGCCGGTCTGCCGCACGAAACCGTTGAGATTTCCGAAGAAGTGGCCGGTTTCATGGAGGCGATTTCCGAAGCGCTCGGCCGGTGCGAACATCTTGCGGAGGGGGTCTGGACCGATGAAGACCGGAGGACGGTGATGGACGCGCTGGGCGAAGCGGGGAGCGCGTATCGCGGGAAGATATACGAGGATGGATTTTCCGGTGGGGTGCAGGCCGTTCGGCGCGATACGGTGCTGACATTGCTGGCGCGCGCCTCGGCGTTTGCGGAGCACAGCATTCGGGCCGCCCGGCGCCCCGACGGGTTGTTTCATGCCTACAGCCTGATGTCGGTTACGTCTCCGAAGACGGTAGCGCTCCGGTCCATGTACGTCATGCTGGAAGGACAGGTGGCTGTGCTGAGCGCCGGATCGCTTTCGGGCAAGGAGGTGCTCGAGGTATTATCGACCCTCCGGGCCGGACCGCTGTATTGTCCGCGCCGGAACACCTATCTCCTGTATCCCGATCGCACGTTGCCCCGGTTTACCGAAAAGAACCGTATCGAAGCCGCTCGCGTGGAGGAAATCGCGCTGCTCCGGTCGCTGGCCGGCGCGGGAGATCACCGATTGATCGTGCAGGACGAGGAAGGAGGATGGCATTTCAACGGCGCCTTTCGCAACGCGGATTCCGTGAAAGCCGCGCTCGATGTCTTACGGCGGGAAGGATACGCCGAGGCGGTCGAACAGGATGGGGATGCCGTGCTGGGCCTGTTCGAGGACGTGTTCGATCACCGCTCGTATACCGGGCGCTCCGGCACCTTCTTCGGATACGAGGGCCTGGGAAGCGTGTACTGGCACATGGTGTCCAAGTTTTTGCTTGCGGTGCTGGAATGTTTTCGGGCCGCAGAAGACGCCGGGGAGGATATGGCGGTGCAGCAGGCTCTGGCCGAGCAGTACTACGCCATTCGCGGGGGATTGGGCATGCACAGAACGCCGGAGCAATTCGGGGCCTTTCCCTCCGATCCGTATTCGCATACGCCGGCGCATGCGGGAGCCCAGCAGCCGGGCATGACAGGGCAAGTGAAGGAAGATATCCTGTGCCGCTGGGGGGAGTTGGGGGTAATGATCCGGGACGGCAGGATCCATTTCCGGCCCACGCTGCTGCGCCGTTCCGAATTTCTTACGCATCCTGCCGAATTCCGCTGGTACGATACGGAAGGGCGCCTTCGGACGCTGGAACTTCTGCCGGGTACGCTGGCCTTCACCTGTTGTCAGACGCCCTTCGTCTATCGGGTGGCTGAGCAGGCCGGGATCCATATCACGGACCGGGACGGCTCCACCCGCATTCTGGACGGATCGACGCTCGACCGCCCTTCCAGCGAAAGCATATTCCGCCGCGAGGGAGCGATCGATACGGTCGAGGTCGCGCTGTCGCCGGGATTGCAGGCGTAGCGGCGACCGGGGCGTGTAACTTTTGTACTTGCCGCAATTATTTCAGCAGCACCATGTGCCGGGTCAGCGTGTGCGTCCCCGTTTCAAGCACATAAACGTATACGCCGCTGTTCCACCCGGATGCATCCAGCCGTACTTCATGCTCGCCCGCCGGACGCAGGCCATCCACCAGCGTAGCCATGTTTTGCCCCAGCAGGTTGTACACGGACAACCGGACCTGACCGGAAACCGGTTGCGTCCAGGAAATGGAAGTGCCCGGATTGAACGGGTTCGGATAGTTCTGCTCCAGCGCAAACGCATCGGGCATCTCGTCGATGACACCTTCTATCGCGGTCGGCGCATCCGTGGGACGAATGACCTTGACCACTCTGGACCCGAGGCTGTCGAGAGGACCAAAGTCATATGGAAGGGTTTCGTTGGTCGCCAACGCCATCAGTTCCTGTTTCAGTCTGGTTGCTCCCCAGGCGGGATTGGCGGCAGCGAGATTCGTGGCGTAAGCGGCAAGCACCGCCGTAGCATGGGAAGTGGAACCGTCAGGGGATTCGACATAGATCGCATTCCGCTCGAAGGCGCCCCCGGCCCGCACCGCGGCTTGCGCTGTCGTACCGTCCCGGATGCCTCCCACGAAGATTGTCCTGTCGAGCGCTACTCCGCTGTGGGCAATATAGTCGTCCAGCGCTCCGCAGTCGGGAAGCCAGTAGTCACTTTGATAGATGTGCGGGTAGTCGTCGCAATAGATCGCGCGCTGGTCCTCAAACGAAACGATTATAGGATTTTCGAGCGACGAGATGAACAGAATGTTTTGCGTCGTCATCCATTCCGCTGTGGCTATCGCCTCCTTGTAGTACGGTCGGTCTCCCTCGTCGTCCCACTGCTCGGCCTCGAGGTCCCAGCCCTCGGGCCAGTCGCTATAGTAGTAGTTCGGCGAGTCGTCAGTCGCCGACCACAGGATACCGCCAATCCGATTCAATGCGTGGTGCATCAGCGCGCCTGTGTTTACTCCCCAAATATCCTGGTCGCCCAGCCGATACACCGGCTCCCCATAGAGTTGAACAAGATGGGCCTTCCCGGTATTCGCCAGAAAAGTGTTGGTAATCCTGTGGCCGTGATCGTTCGGGCCGAATCCCTCGCCATCCACCACCGTCACGTTCACTACCCCTGCCTCGTTGAGTATCGTCTCGGTAAAACCGTCCCTGACGAGCACAGGATCGTTTTGGGCCAGGATCGGAGGCGCCAGAGCGGTCAGCAACGAGCCGAGTAGGATCGGGATAAGCCACAGGCCAAGCGAGCAAGCTCCTCCCTCAATGTCGGCCAGGTACAGTCTACGGATACCGGGCCGTGAAGCTATCGGTGAACCGCTACCATTGTTGCCGCTATATCCCATCGGTTATCTCCTGTTGAGTTCGAATGCTGCTCTCATCCTTCGTTCTTGAACCTGGCTACTTCATCCGCCTTAGCCCTATTCTCCGGCGCGTGCATAGCGGCAACGACTCAGCCTGGTCGCGTTCACTACGTCATGGGTTGGCCCGGCTCTCGCTATTTTATGTAAAGTGTTATGTATATTGAGTGGTTATTTAGAGTTGATCAGTGTTTTTATAGTGTCTAATGTCTATTTACTTACATCTCTAATGGAGTGTCACGCTTCAAACAACGTACATTCCATGTTGGACAATGGCCGACTACGAAGCCCTTTGGCAACTTTTGTATATAATTCCCCTTTAATTCGCATCTGAAAATTCAGCGAGTTCAGCGTATGTCCGCCGTACCCCGCCGCGAAGCGGTTCTGAAGCGTATCCTTGCCACGGGCGTGGTGGCTGTGGTGCGTTTGCCCGATGCTGCGCATGTGCTCCGCGTCGTAGACGCTATCCGGGAAGGGGGGGTTACCGCCATCGAAATCACCATGACGACTCCGGGCGCCTTGCAGGCGATCACAAAAGTGGCCGGCAGTATGAGTGATGTCGAGATCGGGGTAGGTTCCGTGCTGGATGCAGCGGGCGTGCACCGGGCCGTCGATGCCGGCGCACGGTATGTGGTGAGCCCGGTGTACAAGAAGGAGCTCATAGACGCCGCGCACGAACGGGGTGTGCCTGTGATGCCGGGCGCATTCTCTCCCACGGAAATCCTCGAAGCCACCGAGGCCGGCGCCGACGTAGTCAAGGTGTTTCCTTCCGGCGTGGTGGGGATGTCGTATTTCAAGGCGGTGCTGGCGCCCATGCCCCACCTGAAATTGATGCCCACCGGGGGAGTATCCCCGGAAAATGCGGGCGACTGGATCCGCGCCGGAGCCGTGGCGGTGGGCGTAGGTTCTTCCCTGCTGGACAGGCAGGCCATCGCAGAAGGCGACTTCGGCAAACTGACGGAAAACGCGCGCGTGCTGTGCCGGAGCGTGGCGGAAGCGAAAAAGGAGGGATAAGGATACTCTGATCAAAACCGCCTCTCTCAGCCTCTGAACTTCGCGGACTTAATCAGAGTATCCATAAGGAGAAATCCGTTCATATTTTTCTTGCATCAATACCCCCATCGATTCCATGTTTGTTCTAAGTCCTGAGGCAATCCGCCATCCGGCGTTTCCCCTGTTTTGTGCTGGTTCGTCCGTTATGCGCCGCCTGATATGTGTAGCGCTTTTCGCAGGTCTGACGATGTTCGCCGGGCGTCCGGCCGCGGCGCAGGAAGACCGCCCTCCGAATGTGGTGCTCATCTTTGCGGACGACCTCGGCTACGGCGATATCGGGGTATACGGGCATCCGACGATCCGCACGCCCAATTTTGACCGCATGGCGGCGGAAGGGATGAAATTCACCCAATTCTATGTGGGTGCTTCGGTATGTACGCCGAGTCGGGCCGCGTTGCTGACGGGCCGTCTGCCGATCCGGAGCGGCATGGCCAGCGACCGGCGCCGGGTGCTTTTCCCGGATTCCAAACTGGGTCTGCCGGCGCGCGAAATTACGATTGCGGAAGCGCTCAAGGGGGCCGGGTACGCTACGGGCATCGTGGGCAAGTGGCATCTCGGCCATCTCGAACCGTTTCTGCCCACAAACCACGGCTTCGATTCCTACTACGGGATTCCCTATTCCAACGATATGGATCGCGTGGCAGGCGGCGAATGGCAGGCAATATTCTGGGAGCCCAGGTCCGAGTACTGGAACGTGCCGCTGCTGCGTGATACGGAGGTGATCGAGCGACCGGTTGACCAGGAAACGATCACCCGCCGGTATACGCAGGAGGCGGTGGCCTTCATCCGCGACCATGCCGGGGAGCCGTTCTTCCTGTATCTGGCGCACAGCATGCCGCACACGCCGCTTTTCCGAAGCGCCGCGTTTGCCGGTCATAGCAAGGCGGGGCTCTACGGGGACGTGATCGAAGAGATCGACTGGAGCGTAGGGCAAGTGATGCAGACACTCGAGGAAGAGGGCATTGCAGAGAACACGCTCGTTTTCTTCACGAGCGACAATGGACCCTGGCTGATTTTCCGCACGCACGGCGGTTCGGCGGGGCTTTTGCGGGACGGCAAGGGCACCACCTACGAGGGAGGTATGCGGTCGCCTGCGCTTGCATGGTGGCCCGGCACGGTTCCGGCAGGGGCGGTGAATTCAGCGCTCGTGACGGCGATGGATGTGTTTCCCACGGTGCTGGGCATGGCGGGCGTTCCGGTTCCGGATGACCGCACGATCGACGGGATGGATATTGGGAATATCCTCCGGGGAAGTGGAGAAGACGCCCACGACATGATCCTGTACTACCGGGGTCAGCGCATTTTCGCCGCACGGGTCGGTCCCTGGAAAGCGCACTTCATCACGCAGCGGGCTTACATCGGGGATGATCCCGTAGCGCACGACACGCCGATCCTGAATCATCTGGAACACGATCCGTCCGAGCGGTTCGACGTGTCCGCAGAGCACCCGGAAGTGCTGGAAGAGATTGCGGCGCGTGTGGCGGAACATCGGGCGGGGTTGGATCCCTGGCCGACCCAGCTTGACGCCCGCATCGAAGAGTAGACGGAATATGAACAAGCCTGCTTCGGATATGCGGGAGGCGAATCGCCCCGGCGGGCGGCTTGCGGGTCGTACGGCGGTGGTGACCGGCGCGGCTTCAGGCATCGGAAAAGCCACGGCGGAGTTGTTTGCGCGGGAAGGCGCCCGCGTGGCTCTGCTGGACGTGAACGAAGAAGCGGGCAGGGTGCTGGCCGCCGACCTGGGCTCGTCTGCGGCTTTCTATGCCTGCGATGTGTCCGACGGGGAGGCGGTGCGCGAAACCTTCCAGGCTGTCGCCGCGGATCTGACCCCCGTAGATGTGCTGTTCAACAATGCCGGCGTGTCCCATGTCGGTACGGTGGCGACGACCGCCGAAGAGGATTTCGACCGGGTTTACCGGGTCAACGTAAAGGGCGTGTACCATTGTCTCCAGGCTGCGGTTCGGGGTATGTCCGGGCGGGGCGGCGCTATTGTGAACATGGCCTCGACTGTCTCCACCATCGGCATCCCGGATCGCTTTGCCTATTCGATGAGCAAGGGGGCCGTGCTGACCATGACCCTTTCCGTAGCCTGCGACTATCTGCAGGAGGGCATACGGTGCAACGCCATTGCCCCCGCCCGCATTCACACTCCGTTCGTGGACGGGTACCTTGCGAAAAACTATCCGGGCAGAGAGGAGGAAATGTATGACCGGCTGGCGGCCGCGCAGCCCATCGGAAGGATGGGCACGCCGGAAGAAGTGGCGGAGCTGGTGCTGTACCTGTGCTCGGATGCTTCGGCATTCATTACCGGGGCGCTTTTCCCGATAGACGGGGGAACGATCCTGCTTCGCCCCTGAATTGTAATCATCGACCATTATCCGTTAACCGATGCGACTTATTCGATTCGGTTCGCTCGGCGCCGAAAAGCCGGGTCTCTTGCTCCCGGACGGAACGCGCGTGGACGCCTCCGCCGTAGCCTACGACTACGACGAAGCATTCTTCGCCGGGGATGGCATTGCCCGGCTGCGCACATGGATGGAGAAAGGCAAGGCCGCCGATGCGCCGCGCGTCGGTGAAAGCGTGCGTATTGCGCCGCCGGTAGCCCGTCCGAGCAAGATTATCTGCATCGGGCTGAATTACCACAAGCATGCGCAAGAATCGAAGATGGCTGTGCCCGAGGAACCTGTGCTGTTCATGAAGGCGAGTTCGTCGCTCAGCGGGCCGTTCGACCCCATCATACTGCCGCGCGGTTCGAGAAAAACCGACTGGGAAATCGAACTGGCGGTGATTGTCGGACGCCGGGCGAAGTATGTATCGGAAAGCGAGGCGCTGGACTACGTAGCGGGATATTCGATCATGAACGATGTTTCCGAGCGGGCATACCAGATTGAGCGGGGCGGGCAGTGGGTGAAGGGCAAGAGTTGCGACACCTTTTCTCCGCTGGGTCCTGCCCTCGTCACTCCGGACGAGATTGCGGATGTACACGATCTGGATATGCGGCTTGCGGTCAACGGCGAAAAGATGCAGCACAGTTCGACCGCAGATATGATCTTTTCCGTTCCTTTCCTCGTAAGCTACGTGAGCCGCTTCATGACGCTGCTTCCGGGAGATATTCTGTCCACGGGTACGCCGGAGGGGGTCGGGCTGGGCATGACGCCTCCGAGGTATCTGCGGGTGGGTTATGTCGTGGATCTGGAAATCGAGCACCTGGGAGCAATCCGGCAGGAGGCAGCGCCGCCCTGGGCGCCTGCCGGCAGACCATGGAATCCGGAGGCGGCGCAACCGTCTTCGTGATATGGATCCTATGGACGATCCCCGCCCTGTTATCCTGTTTGACGGCGAGTGCAACTTCTGCAACGCGACCGTTCGCTGGACCGCATCGCGGGAAAAGCACAAGCGGCTTCATTTTGCAAGTCTCCAGTCCCCTGCGGCCCGCCGCATTATCGCTTTCGCCGACCCCGGAATCGAATTTGAAGCGCTTCCCGACAGCGTAGTGTTCGTGGACGAAGACGGCATCCATACCGATTCTACCGCCAACCTCCGCATCGCCCGACACCTGCGTTTTCCCTGGTCCCTGTTCGTCCTTGCGCGGATTATTCCCCGGCCGCTGCGGGACGCGGCCTATCGCTTTTTTATCCGTAACCGCTATCGCTGGTTCGGTCGAAGCGCTGCGTGCCCTGCTTCTCCTCCCGGCTTTGCCGCTCGCTTTCTGGACACGGAAGAAGAGCTGGGTGTGGATGACGCGTGACCGGCGGAACCCGAAGGGCGGGGCCTGTTTTCCCGCCATGCGGCGTTGCCGCTCGCTTATGTGGCTGGGCCACACTGCGCTCGCGGCGCCTGGCCTGGCAGGAAAAGAGGCGCCGCAGAGCGCCGCTGCATAGTGTTAACAGGCCCTGGGTGGAGCCAAGGGGAATCGAACCCCTGACCTCTACAATGCCATTGTAGCGCTCTACCAACTGAGCTATGGCCCCGGCATCGGCAATACGGCAGCGGGCAACTATTGTTTCCAGGCCGCTCCCCCGGGATACTCGTACCGGTCGAGCGAAGCCGGGTGCATTTCGATGCTGTAGCCGGGGGCTTCCGGCACGACATAGTTTCCGTTCCTGATCGTGACGGGATGGACAAAGTGCTCGTGCAGGTGATCCACATACTCCAGCACGCGGTGCTCCAGGCTTCCGCTCACCGCCACGTAATCGAAGAGGGACAGGTGCTGTACGTACTCGCACAGGCCGACTCCTCCGGCATGGGGGCACACCGGTACGCCGCATTTTGCAGCCATGAGCAGTACCGCCAGCACCTCGTTCACGCCGCCCAGGCGGCAGGCGTCGATCTGGCACACGCCGATAGCGTCTGCCTGCAGGAATTGCTTGAACAGGACGCGGTTCTGTG
Source organism: Rhodothermales bacterium (assembly GCA_965117025.1). Classification (GTDB taxonomy): domain Bacteria; phylum Bacteroidota; class Rhodothermia; order Rhodothermales; family VXPQ01; genus VXPQ01. The sequence goes on along the minus strand of OZ220746.1, from coordinate 1,012,622 downwards.
CATGTTCGCCGGTCGCCACGCGAATGGGCCGGAGCGCCCGGGCGATGGCGGCGTGCCCCAGCACATCGTCCGGGCTGGTCGGCTCCTCGATCCAGTACGGATCGAACTCCCGCAAGCGGTTCATGTGGCGGATTGCCTCTTCCACGTCCCAGTACTGGTTTGCATCCATCATCAGGATGCCGTCTTCACCGATCTCTTCCCGGATGATGCGCGCCCGCCGCCGGTCGTCCTCGATGTTTGCGCCGACCTTCTGTTTGAAGCGGGTCCACCCCTGCGCAACGCCTTCGCGGCATAGAGTACGGAGCTTTTCGTCGGAGTAGCCCAGCCAGCCGGCGCTGGTCGTATAGGCGGGATACCCGTTTGTATGCAGGTCGGCGAGCCGGGAGGTGCGGGAAGGCTCGAGCGCCCGCAGCATATCCGTTGCTTCTTCCGGCGTAATCAGGTCGGTGACGTACCGGAATTCTATGCACGCCACCAGCATTTCCACAGGCATATCCAGCAGATATTGCCACAGCGGTTTTTCGTCGCAGCGGGCCAGCAGGTCCCATACGGCATTGGCAATGGCCGCCGTGGCAAGGTGGATCACCCCCTTTTCCGGCCCCAGCCACCGCATCTGACTGTCCGAAGTCAGGCGCCGCCAGAACCCCAGCATGTCTTCGCGGATTTCGTCGAGCGTCAGCCCTTCGACAAGCGGGGCAAAGGCCCGGATCATCGCCACCACGATTTCCGTTCCGCGCCCGCAGGTGAACGCGAGGCCGTTGCCCTGGAGGCCGTCCTGATCGGTTCGGAGGGTAACGTATGCGGCGGAGTAATCGGGATCGACATTCACCGCATCCGATCCGTCCAGCATCTTCGAGGTAGGGAATCGGATATCCCGGGCTTCTACGTGGGTAATGTGCATGGAGCGAGGGGTGTTCTTTTTGTGAGGGAGTAAAGAATGGGCGGTTCCGGGCTGTGGTTCCGAATACTGTACCGGGAGACGCACAATAGAACAGCGTCGAAGTACAAGCGCATGACGCGGTTAAAAACTTCCGCGTCAATCCACACAAGGAATTTTTTCAGGGGCCTCTGCTTGTAATGATTAAAGAGCCCGAACGTAAGTCAGACGAACACTATATTTAGGGGTTGTTCCAAACTCTTGCAAAACACCCCTGTTTTGACTGTCCGTCTGCATTCTGCGATGAAGCGCCTTCCCGGTTTCGTCTTGCTGCTGGCTGCGTGCGTGCTCGCAGGCTTGCCGGACCCGGCGTTTGCCCAGGAATCCACGGGGGACGAGTCTCCTGTTCTGCAGGCGCATCGGCTTGCCGATGACGACCGGATCGACCTGGACGGACGGATCATAGAGGATGCCTGGAATCAGGCCATTCCGATCACCGACTTCACGCAACAGGAACCAGTCGAAGGGGGGAGCCCCTCGTATCCCACGGAAATACGGGTCGTCTACGATGAGGATCGGTTGTACATCGGCGCGATTCTCTACGACGATCCCGAAGGCATCATTGCCTATCAGAAGCGGCGCGATGCGCTCCTGTTCACGGACGACCGGTTCATGTGGATACTGGATACTTTCCGGGACGGGCGGACCGGGTATTTTTTCGAGACGAATCCCAACGGCATGCGGGGCGATGCGCTCCTTGTTGGAGGCAGCCAGTCGTACTTCAGGATCGGGCGGGCATGGAATGGCATTTGGGATGTGCGCACAGTCCGGCGGCCCGACGGATGGTCCCTGGAAGCCAGCATACCCTTTCGGACGCTGAACTTCGATCCGGGATCGGACGAGTGGGGGATCAACTTTCAGCGCACGATCCAGCGCACCAATGAAGAAATACTATGGCGGGGGTGGCGGCGCAATGAAGGGCTGCTGCGCCCGATCTACGCCGGCCGTCTTGTCGGGCTCCGGGATATTTCTCAGGGAATCGGGCTCGAAGGGGTTCCTTCGGTGATCGGGAGCTGGCGCAACGTACCCGGAAACGCCGATCCCACGACGTACCCCGGCGATATGAGCCTGGATATCAACTACAGCGTTACGCCAAGCCTGCGCGCATCCCTGTCGTTCAATACCGATTTTGCCGAGGTCGAAGCGGATCAGCGACGCGTGAACCTGACCCGCTTCCCGCTTCGCTTCCCGGAGCAGCGCGGGTTCTTTCTGGAAGGCTCCGGTATTTTTTCCTTTGCTCCCCGAAGCAATCCTACCCCGTTCTTCTCGCGTAACATCGGCCTGGTGCGCGGACGCCCTGTCCCCATTGACTACGGGGTCCGCATGACGGGGCAGGTCGGCCGGACCGATGTAGGGTTCTTTCAGGTAGGCGTCGGCGATGATCGGTATCGTAACGAAGACGGGCAGGATGTGGCGATTCCTTCCGAACAGTTTACCGTGGCCCGTGTCCGGCATCCCATTTTCGAACAGTCCACGATCGGGGCCATCTATACGCGCCGCGCCACCTCCGAAGACCCGACAGGCTTTGCCCCCGAAACCGGGCATACGTTCGGCGTGGATGTGCAACTCGCCACCCGGCATTTTTTCGGGGATAAGAATGCGGAGCTCGAAGTTTTTGCCGCAGGCAATTCCAACATCGATCCGAATGCGGATAAATCGTTGAACGACCTGACTGCGCGCGGCCTCCGCTTCAACTTTCCCAATGATATCTGGTCCGGCCACATTTCCTATCGGGAGTTCGGCGCCGATTACCGTCCACGGGTGGGTTTTGTGCAACGCAACAACTTCCGTCGTGTTGAGCCGCGCATAAACTGGATGCCCAGGCCCGCCAGGATCAAGCAGATACGGCAGCTTGGCTTCGGCGTGCAATACCGGCATCTGGTGGCAATGGATACGGGCATTCCGGAGGAACGCGAGTGGGAAGTGGAACTGCTCGGGATTGAATTTGAAAGCGGCGATAACGTGTCCATCGACTTTACGCGGCGCTTTGAAGAACTCTACCACACCTTTGAGGTCAGCGACGGAATAGATATTTTGCCCGGCGGCTATACGGTGAACCGGTTTTCCGTCGGTGGATTCACTGCGGGCAGGAGAAAAATTTCGGTATACGGGAGCGTGGACTGGGGGGACTTCTGGGGCGGTTCCAGCAAGGAGTTTTTCATCCGTATGACGTTTCGTCCGAGCGCCGGGGTCAGCATCGGGACCAACGTCGGGTACAACGATGTGACGATGCCTCAGGGCAACTTCATGGCCAACGTCTATGAGCTCGAAACCGACTGGGACCCGACGCCGTCCGTTTCCGCCAAACTGCAGATCCAGTATGACGAGGTCAGCGACCTGGTGGGCCTTTTTGCGCGTTTGCGCTGGATCGTACAGCCGGGCTCGAACATCTTTCTCGTATACCGGCACAACTGGCGGAATATGGGCGAAGACCTGTTTGAAAACCGCGATATGATCACGTTGTCGCGGGGCGCTTCACTCAAGCTCAACTACACGTACCGTCTTTAGTTAAGGAAACTCTGATTAAATCGACAAAGTTCAGAGGCAATGATTGGGTCCTGGAGCGCGCAACAAGACCATCCAACGCCGAGCCGCAAAATCGCAACCGAGAACAGGGATCTTGGGAGGCGCATTCGAACAAAACATAGGGCCCGGGATATCCTGCAAGCTCGCGGCCAACCGCACGTTTATGTTTTGAGAGAAGGCGCCTCCCAAGGTCCTCGCCCATGCGGATTTAATCAGAGGTTCCTATGGTAAAATTATTGTTTTTCCGCACCCTGCAGACGCTGGCGATCTTCTTTGCCGCTTTCCTGACCTTTCCGGCCGCCGCCCAGGATACAGGCGCCGCCGATCTGCCGGAAAGGCCCAATATCCTCTTCATTCTGACCGACGATCAGGCGCCGTGGGCGCTGGGCGCGGAAGGCCATGCGCTTGCCGCGTCGATGGGGCATGCCCTGGAAAGCGCTCCCGAAAACTTCGCCGCGCTCGGTGCGGGTCACCCGGACCTGCGCACGCCCCACATGAACCGCCTCGCGGCCGAAGGAGCATTTTTCAGCAATGCCTTCGTGGCGACGCCCGTATGCAGTCCGTCGCGGGCCGAACTCATGACAGGCCGCTACGGCTCGGAAGTGAATATTTGGGACTGGATCAATCCTCAGCGAGAGGTCGGTCATGGGCTGGATCCGGGCCTTCTCACCTGGGTCGATTTGCTGAACCAGGAAGGCTATGAGACGGGACTGGTCGGCAAGTGGCATCTTGGAACCCGGGATCGGTACCATCCCACCACAATGGGGTATGACCATTTCTTCGGATTCCGCAGTGGCGGCAACACCCCCCGCGATCCCGTCCTTGAAGAAAACGGCGTGACGGGAGCACATGAAGGATTCACCCAGGACATCCTGACGGATCAGGCCATCGGGTTTCTCCGGGAGCACCGGGACGGTCCTTTCATGCTGTCGCTACACTACCGGGCGCCCCACGCCGCCTGGCTGCCCTTGCCGGAGGAAGATTGGGCGCCGTACGAAGGACTCGACCCTGTCCTGCCCAATCCCGACTATCCCTTGCTCGATACGGACCGCCTGCACCGCTATATGCCCGAGTATCTTGCGGCAGTGGCCAGCATCGACCGTAACCTGGGGCGCATTCTCGATGTGCTCGACGAACTCGGGCTTACGGACCACACCATTGTCGTCTTTACGTCCGATCATGGATACAACATGGGCCATAACGGGATGTGGCACAAGGGGAACGGCCATTGGATCCTGACCGATCCGCCGCCGGGGACGTACCATGTGCCACAGGGGCAGCGTCCGAACATGTACGACAATTCGTTGAAGGTGCCGCTGCTTGTCCGGTGGCCGGGGATTACCGCGCCCGGTACGGTCGTGGAGTCGATCGTAAGCAACCTCGACTGGTACGCCACGCTTGCCGAGATGGGCGGAGCCGATGTGCCTGCCGGGGTGCTGCTCCGGGGGCGCAGTTTCGTGCCGCTGTTACGGGGCGATACGCCTGAAGGCTGGCCTACCGAATTTTATGCGGAGTATTCCACGCATCACCAGTCGTGGACCCACATGCGCGCATATCGAACCCCTGAATGGAAACTGGTCCGCGACCTGCTCGATGCGCGCCGCGACGAGCTGTTCAATCTGGTGGAGGATCCCGCCGAAAGCGTGAATCTCATTGCGGAAGACACGCCGGAAGTGCGCGCCGCGATCAAGTACCTCGACGCCCGTCTGGTGGAGCGCATGACCGAGATCAACGATCCGGTGCTGCCTCTGGCGGCGCGATTGACCGAATGACGATGTTTCCCACACATTTTGTCATTTTCCCTGATTTTTTCTGATCCACCTACTTTTCAGGATTTTTCCTGCTTTTCGCCGCTTTCCCTGCTTTATCCGAACTTTCCACATGATGCGCTTTGCTCCCCTGTTTCTCGTTCCGCTGCTTCTTCTCGCAGGATGCGCTGCTCCTTCCGGCGATACGCCTCCGAATATCATCCTTGTCATTACGGATGACCAGGGCTACGGGGATTTCGGATTCACGGGCAACCCGATCCTCCAGACGCCTCACCTGGACAAACTGGCGACGGAAAGCATCCAGGTCAATCCGTTTTATGTCAGTCCGGTGTGCGCTCCCACGCGCGCATCGCTCATGACGGGACGATACAACTACCGGACCCGCGTCGTCGATACCTGGGTGGGCCGGGCCATGATGGACCCGGACGAGATCACTGTGGCGGAATTGCTCCGGGACGCCGGCTATGCCACGGGTATCTTCGGGAAGTGGCACCTTGGGGACAACTACCCCATGCGCCCGCAGGACCAGGGGTTTGAAGAGGCGCTCGTGCACCGGGGCGGAGGAATCGGCCAGCCGTCGGATCCGCCGGGCGGAGAAGGGGCCTACACCGATCCGATTCTGTTGCGCAACGGCGAACTGGAGCAAATGACCGGATACTGCACCGACATTTATTTCGATGAAGCCCGTGAATGGATGGAAACCGAACATGCGGCGGGGCGCCCCTTCTTCGCCTATATCTCCGCGAATGCGCCCCATTCTCCGTACCACGACGTGCCGGAGGACCTGTATGCGTACTACGCAGGCCAGGACCTGTCCCCCGCGCGATTTCCGCAGGAGGCCGGGCACCCGCTGCCGGAAGAGAACGACCCGGACCGTCTGGCCCGCATCTTTGCCATGATCGACAACATTGACGACAACATGGGGCGGCTCACGGACTGGCTCGACGAGTCGGGTCTGGCAGAAAACACGCTGGTCATGTTCATAGTCGATAACGGCCCGAACACGCGCCGCTACGTGGCGGGCATGCAAGGCATGAAAGCCGGGGTGCATGAGGGGGGGATCCGCTCGCCGCTTCTGGTGCGCTGGCCTGCGCAACTTATACCGGGACGCCTCGACGATCACATTTCGGCGCATATCGACCTGATGCCCACCATGCTCGATGCGGCGGGGGTGGCGCTACCGGATGACCGCGCGATCGACGGGCAGAGCCTCTTGCCGGCGTTGCTGGGCGAAGAAGTGGATCAGGGCGATCGCATGCTTGTCCTGCAAACGCACCGCGGCAATGCGCCGGACCGCTACCATCATGTCTCGATGCGCACGCCGCGCTGGAAACTGGTCAACGGCAGCGGGTTCGGGCTGGAGGCGCTTCCGGAAGACGGTCTGGCGTTTGAATTGTACGACATGCTGGAGGATCCGTACGCCCTTGTGGATCTGGCCGCCGAACGTGCTGACGTCGTGGAGGACCTGACGGCACGTTACGATGCCTGGTTCGACGATGTGAGCAGCACCCGGCCTGATAATTATGCTCCTCCGCGCATTCATGTCGGCACGCCGCACGAAAACCCGACAGTGCTGACCCGTCAGGACTGGCGCTTCATACAGGGAGGATGGAGCCGCAACGCACAGGGGTTCTGGTTACTGGATGTTAGAGGCGAAGGGACCTATGACGTGCTGGTGCGGTTCGACCCCTCCGACAAACCGCTGACTGTGCTGCTTCAGGCGGATGGTATGGAGTATTCCGTAGACGCCGAAGCAGGGGAAGGCGCCGTGCGGTATGAAGGTATTGCCTTGCCTGTGGGCCCGATCCGGCTTGAGGTTTCTCTGGAAGAGCTGGATCTGGTCCGGGGTCCTCATCAGGTTGAAATCACGCATCGCCTCGACTGATTCGAACCGGAAGGGCGTGGTCCGTACGGTGAAACCTTCCCTCCTCGCGTCTTGATGGACGCCGTGCCTGACGGAACAGAGCGCCGCTGTATAGTTTTAACAGGCCCTAACTTTTACGCCTCTTCTCCGTCCGGCGTATCTTGTCAGGATATACTGCATTTCCGCGAACGGATATCCGTGCCGGGACAAATCGTTGCCGAAGCGGTTTCCTGGCATCCGGGTTTTCCCGGCCGGTGCAGTCACCCCGCATTGACTCCGTATCCTCCCATGCCCTCTGAACGCCCCGTTTACATACATAAGTTTGGCGGCACCTCCGTGGCGACGGCAGAGCGCATCCGGCAGGCAGTCGATCTTGTATCGGCCGAAGACCGCGATGGTTTGCGCATCGTGGTGGTATCTGCGCTGGGCGGGGTGACGGACACGCTTCTCGAAGCGATCGATCTGGCCATTGCGCGCGCCGGCAATCATGGCGACATTCTTCGCGAACTCGGGGAGCGGCATCTTGCCGTTGCAGAGGCGCTGGCGAGCGATGCCGAGAGCGCTTCCCTTCGGGGGCTGCTCGAGGCCAGAATGCTGGAACTCACCGAACTTCTCGATGGCGTATACCTGCTTCGGGAATGTACGGACCGGGCTCGCGATGCCGTACTCGGCCTGGGAGAGCAGTTATCCGCTCCGGTGGTGGCGGCTGCTTTTCGCGCGGCGGGTCACGGCGCCGAGGCTGTGGACACCAGGAACATCATTTGCACGGATGCCTCGTTCGGGGAAGCGAATGTACTGTTCGACGAGACGAATGAACGGGTCCGCGCCCGTTTCGCTTCCTGCAAAAAGGGTGACATTGTGGTGGCGACCGGCTTCATTGCGTCCACAGTGCGCAAGGTATCTACTACGCTGGGGCGTTCGGGGAGCGATTATACGGCGGCCATTATCGGGGCCGCTCTCGAAGCGGAGCGCGTTACGATCTGGACCGATGTGGATGGGGTGCTGTCCGCCGATCCCCGGTTGGTGCCGGAGGCTTTCGCACTTCCCAGGTTGAGTTACCGGGAAGCGGCGGAACTCGCCTATTTCGGGGCGGAAGTGCTGCATTCCCGTACAATGCGCCCCCTGCTTCCCCGGAATATCCCTCTTTGCATTCGGAATACGCTGAATCCATCGGCGCCGGGCACCCTTATTTCGAAGGATACGACGACGATGGAGGGGCACGTCAAAGCCATTACCGCGATTCGGGATGTGGCGGTGGTTATGCTGGAGGGGACAGGGTTTGTCGGGATACCAGGCATTTCCGCGCGTGCGCTGACGGCGCTGGCCGCCCGGGGCATCAATGTGTTTTTGATTGCGCAGGCCTCGTCGGAACAGAGTCTCTGCACCGTAGTGCGGGCCGAGAACGCCGAACTTTCCGCCAATCTGATCCGGGAAGAGTTCGAACTCGAACTGGTCCGGGGCGATGTCGGCCGTGTATATACCATGGAGCAATGCGCCATCGTATCGGTGGTGGGGGACAATATGCGGCAGCGCCCGGGGCTGGCCGGCCGCATGTTTTCCACGTTGGGACGGGACGGGGTCAACGTGCTGGCTATTGCGCAGGGGGCGGCGGAAACGAACATTTCGGCGGTCGTATCCGATGCGGAGGTGAAGCACGCCGTGCATGCCCTGCACGATGAATTCGCGCTGTTGCGGCACAGGGTGCATGTCTTTCTTATCGGCGCCGGCGTGGTCGGACGAGCACTACTGAAGATGCTGGAGCACCAGCAGGAAACGCTTTTGCAGAACCTCAGGCTGAACATCCAGCTCGTGGGGCTGGCCAATACCAGAAAAATGGCCTGGGATGTGGAGGGTATTCCCTTTGCTCATGCGCTCGAAGCGCTGGAAAATGGAGGGGAAGGGGGGATCGATGCCGTGATGGATCAACTCCAGGCCGGGCGATTGCACCGGATGATGGTCATCGACGCTACGGCTTCCGAGCAGGTAGCCTCGAAGTACCCTGAATTGCTTTCGCGTTCCATATCGATCATCACGCCCAACAAGCGCGCCAATACGCAGGACCAGTCGTTCTACGAAGAACTTTTAAGCATGGCGCACCGCCGGCAGGTCCCGTATCTCTACGAGACGACGGTGGGCGCGGGCTTGCCGGTGATTTCCACGCTGCGCGACCTGATTCGAAGCGGCGACCGGGTGATACGGATCGAAGGCGTGTTTTCGGGGACGCTGGCTTATATCTTTTACAGCATGGCGAAGGGGATGAAATTTTCCGAGGCCGTGCGCACCGCCCGCGAGAAGGGCTATACGGAGCCGGATCCGAGGGAAGACCTGCAAGGAGAGGATGTGGCGCGCAAGATCCTCATTCTGGCCCGGGAGGCAGGGCTTCAGGTTGAACGCGATGATATTGCGGTCGATTCGCTGGTGCCGCCTCCCTTGCGCGAGACGCCGTTGGCCGAGTTCATGGAACGCACCACCGAGCTGGATGCCGTATGGAAAGAACGCATCGAGGAAGCTGCCGGCGCGGGGCAGCGTTTGCAGTATATCGGCCGCATGGAGGAGGGGCGCTTGAGCGTGCAAACACGGCATATCGAACAGGGTTCACCTTTTGCACGACTCGACGGTAGCAATAACATGGTCGTGTATACGACGGAACGTTACCTCGACAATCCGCTTGTGGTGCAGGGGCCGGGCGCCGGGCCTGAGGTGACGGCCGCAGGCATTCTGGCCGACCTGATCAAAGCGGCGGAACTGGGGGCCTGATGGCGGGGCGTACGAGCCTGTAGCCTCGATAAATACCGGGTACATGGTATGCGAATAGCATTGATTGGAATGGGACGGATGGGTGAAGCGGTGAGCGAACTCGCCGCGAGGCGCGGGCACGAAATCGTGGCCCGATTCGATGCGTACATCGATCAGTACCCGCCCTTGCCCGATGCCTCGGATCTGCCTGATGCGCTGGAATCCGCCGATGTGATTATCGACTTTACCCTTCCCGATGCGGTCCTTGAGAATATCGAACGGTATTGCCGGTGGGGTCTTCCCGCCGTGATCGGCACGACCGGCTGGTATGACCGGATCGACGAGGTGCAGACGCTGGTGGACAAGCACGGCGCTTCTATCCTCTACGCCCCGAATTTCTCCATCGGCGTGGCCTTGCTCGCACGGGCCGTCCGCTCCATCCTGCCGCTCCTTGACGAGTTGCCGGAATACGATGTGGCTGTCCACGAATCCCATCATATCGGCAAAGCCGACAGCCCTTCCGGTACGGCGCTCATGCTGGGCGATCTGATTGTGGACGGTCTCGACAGGAAGCATCGTATCGAAACCGAAACGCAACACGGGCGCATCGACGCACATGCGCTGCACGTAACCTCGTCCCGGCTGGGCGGCGTGGTCGGCAGGCACGACATTTCGCTCGATAGTCCGTTCGACAAACTGGTGTTTTCGCACGAGGCGAAAAACCGGCGCGGTTTCGCGTTCGGTGCGGTACGGGCCGCCGAGTGGCTTCCGGGCCGGAAGGGGCTTTTTACGCTGGACGATCTGCTGGCCGAATGGCTTGGATCATAATGCACGCCGGCGCATAATGCGGCGGACGCACTTTTTTCACCAGAACCATCATACCATAGCACAGGCATGGGCGATTTTCTTTTTACCGGCACCGGAACGGCCCTCGTCACACCGTTTACCCCGGATGGGCAGCGGATCGATCACGAGGCATTTCGCCGCCATGTGGACATGCAGATCGCCGGGGGCGTCGAGGCGCTCGTTGTGCTCGGCACGACCGGCGAGAACGCCACGATCTGGCCCGAAGAGCGCGAGCAGCTTGTGATCGCGGCCATCGAGCATGTGGATGGACGGGTACCCGTCATTGTGGGTACGGGCAACAACTCCACGAGTGAAAGCATTGTCTTTTCGAAGCAGGCGGCAGTTGCCGGCGCCGACGGTCTGCTCGTGGTGGGCCCCTACTACAACAAACCGACGCAGGCGGGCTTCAAGGCCCACGTACAGGCGATCGCAGCAGAGACGGATTGTCCGATCGTGCTGTACAATGTACCCGGCCGCACCAGTTTCAACATTCTTCCGGATACCATCCTCGAACTGGCGCAAGCAATCCCTTCGGTGGTTGGCGTCAAAGAGGCTTCAGGAAGCATTGCGCAGATAGGCGACCTGCTTGCGGGCCGCCCGGATCATCTGGCCGTATATTCCGGCGACGATGAAATGACGTTGCCGCTGGTTGCGATGGGCGGCCATGGCGTGATTTCCGTGGTCGCCAATGTATTGCCTGCGGCGTTCTCCAATCTGACCCGTGTCGCGCTGGAAGGCCGCCTCGACGATGCGCGCCGGGAACATTTCAACCTGCTGGAGGCCATGCGGGCCTGTTTCTACGAGACGAATCCGATCCCCGTCAAAGCTATGCTGGCGGAAATGGGGCGGATGGATGGCCGGATGCGCCTGCCCCTGGTCGGGATTACGGAGCAGGCGCTTCCGCGCGTGATCGCGGCGTTTCGTCCCCACCTGTAGGGATACTCTGATCAAGTCCGTCAGCGCGTTCTCGTCAGGAAGAGCATAGCCAATCCTGCAAGGGCAGCGGTGTAGAGCGAGGAACCAAGCCAGACCCCGGTGACGATGGATACGTTTTTCGTGCTTGCGTCCAGCGCGATAAACAGGGCGAACAGCCCGTTGTGCAACAGCGCCACGGCGAGGCTGCCGGCGAAAATATACGAGGGGATTACCGGGAAGCTTTCCCGTTCGGTGGGCTGGAAAAGTCCTATGAGAAATCCGATCAGCGTTTTCACGAACATTTGAATGCCCCATGTTCCGTAGAGGGCATCCATAAAAAAACCACTCGCGAATCCCGTAAGCGCTCCTTTTCGACGGCCGAATTGCATGGCTGTCCAGGCTACGTACAGCAGCACGGCGTCCGGCCAGGCGTTTCCTATGTGGAGCCTTCCCAGCAAAAGCCATTGCACAGCGATAATCGACGCGCCGACGAGGATGTGAGCAAGCGATGAGGGCATGCAGGCGCCGGCTTACGATGGGGAAGAAGAGGTGGCCAGTTCCATAACGATGCGGTCGATTGTTTGCGTGATCCGGTAGGATGGACCTGAGCAGTTGTTGGCGAAGATGGCGAAGGCCAGCGTTTGTCCGTCTTGCGTTGTAACGTAGCCGCTCAGAGACCGCACGAATTCGAGGGAGCCCGTTTTGGCCCGTACGGGCACCCGGTTCAGTCGATAGCGAAGGGTGGATCCTCGCTCTCCGCCCCTGGCAAGCGAAGCAAGGAACGCTTCACGCTGTGGATGTCCGTGCATGTAGGTCAGCAGGTTGCCCATGGCGCGCGGCGTAATCATGTTTTTGCGAGACAATCCCGATCCGTCACGAATTTCGATGTCTCGCGTTGCGGCTCCGGCTCGCCTCAACAGTTGGTTGATACGGTTTTCCGCGCCTTGCGCCGATCCGTTGGAAGCATATGTTCGAAAGACCTGCTCTGCATAGAAATTATTGCTTTCCTTGTTGACGATGTGCAGAATGTCCAGAAGCGGAGGCGATACATACACGAACAAGGGCTGCTCCCTGTCGTACCGGAAATCGTTCAAGTCATCGATGTCGACCGGTTCGCCTTGCACCTCGATACCTGCTTCGCGCAGGTATTTTGTAAAAGTGGCGGCAGCAAAGGTCGTGGGATTCGCTACCGGGACGCCGACCGTCCCGTTATACGTGCGGGGGAGGCTTCCTTGCAGGGTAATACGTTCTTCTCTGAAGTCCCGGTGCGTAGTTATGGCGATGCCCCGCCGCCGGTTGGCCGTGACCATCCGGTTCTGAAAATCGAGAAATCCGTCGGGTTGCATACTGACCCGGGCGGGACGTCCGGGGGAGCCGGCCCGGATATTCACCAGGACGACATTGTCGTTGTATGCGAGGCCGCTGATGCTTATACCCACCTCGCGGCTGGCGCTCGACGTGACGAATTCGATATCCCAGCCCTCGGCGTACGGCTGATCGTCGAAGGCATTGTCATCTCCTACGATACGTCCCTCGATCCGCGTGATGCCCATGTCAGCCAGGTCCGCTGCCCATATTCTGAGGGGATCCCCTCGACGGACCTGCTCGCTTCCGAACGTGGGGTCGCCCGAGCCGCGCAGTACGAGATCGCCTTTCAGGATGCTTCCTTCCACCTGCCCGTCAAAGTACAGCACCGTGCGATACCGGTAATCGCTGCCGAGGGCGTCGAGGGCAGTGGCCGAAGTAAAAATCTTCTGATTGGATGCGGGGAGAAAGGCGTTCGAGGCGTTGTGCTCGTACCAGGTTTCGCCGGTTTCGACATGCTGCACATACACGCCCCAGAAAGCGTTCTGCGAGATGGTCCCATTGAGAATGGCGTCGAGGTCCGGCGGCGGACCGGAAGGGGCTGTTGCCAGTGCAAGAGCGATAGCCGCTGCCGGCAGCGTTGCAAGGCGTCGGCGTTTCGTAGCAGGTAAATCGTTCACAGTGTTTCGCATAAGGGATCGCAAGGGCATGGAACCTGAATGCACCCGTTGGGTTCGCCTTGACAGTACGTTTTGATGCACATCCTGTTCATGGTATAGATGGCAAAGCCTTCCGGACGACGACGCACCCCGCAAGCCCGTAAGTCGCGCCGCAGTGTACGTATGGTGTTTCGCCGCAGGAATTATCTGCTGCTGCTGATCGGCGTGGCTGCGGTGGTGCTGGGATACGCGATGATGCGTATCGACAACGAGGTGGAAGGATTCGTTTCGTTATATATTGCCCCCCTCATTATTCTGGGCGGATATCTGGAAATCATCTGGGCCATTCTTGTGCGGCCGGAAGAGGAGAAAGATTCCTCAAAAAAATCCCGGCCCGCTACCCGATAAACGGTCCGGTAATCAGCCCGATAAGCAGTCCGGTAATCAGTCCGATAAAACGGCCCACCCGATAAACAGCCCGGCCGATAAACGCCTGCACGTCGGTTCGCCTCACGGATAGAGGAGTGAGGCCGCGCGCATCTCGCGAAAGGCGAACACCTCACGTTCCCACGACGCGATGACGGTCTCGGGCGACGCTCCTTCCCGCAGCATGCTCAGCAGACGTTGCGTGCCGGCAAGCCGGGCCATTCCGCCGGGGCGGTTCACCAGTTCCTCCGTCGCATTCGATGCAGCCTGCTTCCGGAATACGTCGAGGACATGTATACCGGTTTCCACCGGCCGGAATGTCCGCTCGTCGGTAAGGATATGGCGGATTCCCTTCAGGGTTTGCCCCTCCAGTTTCGGGTGAGAGGCCATGCCCGGTATGCTTTCCGGGGTAAACACAATGGCCTCGAACCGCACGCCGGCGAGTCTCTTTGCGTTGAGCGAATCGGCAGCCGCCTGCCCGTCAAGCCAGGGCGCCCCGACCTGCACGAAAGGCTGCCGGGTGCCTCGCCCCTCGCTGGCCGACGTGGCCTCGAAAAGGACGGGGCCAGGGTAGACAAGAGCGGTCCTGAAATCCGGAATGTTGGGACTGGGCGGAATCCAGGGCAGTCCGGTGTCGGGCCAGAGCATGTCTCGTCGCCATCCCTCCATTTCGACGACCTGAAGATTCAGCCCCTCGAGTCCTTCCATCATGGATTCGTCCCGGATCATGCGGGCCAGTTCCCCGACGGTCATGCCGTGGACCATGGGGATGGGGTATTGCCCCACGAAGGACGTATGCTCCGGTTCGAGCACGAAGCCCGACACGTAGTTTCCTCCCAGCGGGTTGGGGCGATCCAGCACGACGAACGGAATGCCCTGTTCGGCCGCTGCCTGCATGGCCAGCCCCATCGTTGAAATGTAGGTGTAGAACCGGGCTCCGATATCCTGAATATCGAATACCAGCACATCGGCGCTGTGCAGCATATCCGGGGTCGGTTTGCGCGTTTCCCCGTAGAGGCTGTACACCGGTACGCCGGTGCGTTCGTCCCGCCCGTCGGCGATTTTCTCTCCGGCGTCGGCCGTGCCGCGCAGGCCGTGTTCGGGGCCGAAGAGCGCCGCAAGCTCCACGTTCGGGGCGGCGGCGATCAGGTCGATCAGATGGGTCGTGTCGACGCGGGCTGTGTGGTTGACCACCAGGCCGACGCGTTTTCCGTCGAGCACGCCGAAACCGTTCTCCGCCAGCACCGCCGCACCTGTTTTAACCGCCGCTGCAGACGCTGCCGTGGGGGATGCGGCGGCGGAATCAGTCCGTTCGGCGGGGTTGCCGCACGCCGGGCAAAAAAGCAGCGCGGCAAGCATGCCGGCGTACAGGACGTTATGCCCCGTTCGCCACCAGTTCGCGTTCGCAGAAGAAATAGCCGGCCTCGATGGTTCCATTGGCGACGGAATCGGATCCGTGAACGATGTTTTGTCCCTTGTTGTCTGCGAAAGCGTGGCGGATGGTGCCTTCCGCCGCCTCTGCCGGATCGGTGGCGCCGATCAGTGCGCGAAAATCCTCCACCGCATTCTCTTTTTCCAGCACCATCGGGACGCATGGACCGCTCGACATGAACGCCGTCAGTTCGTCGAAGAACGGACGCCCCTTGTGTACGGCGTAAAACCCTTCGGCTTCCTTCCGGGTGAGTTGCTGCATCCGCAGGGCGCGCAGGACGAATCCGGCTTCCTGAATGCGACGAATGACTTCTCCGACAAGGCCCTTGCGGACGCAATCGGGTTTCAGAATGGCAAGCGTGCGCTCCATATGTATACGATGAATCGGATAAAACGTGCGTAGTGGTGCGTGTGGGGCTACCTCATGAGTGAACCGCAGCAAGTCTTCGGTCAGGCCGGATCGGATGCTACATGCCGCTCGGCGTGGTAGGACGACCGCACGAGGGGGCCGCTTTCGACGTGATCGATGCCTTTGGCTTCGCCGACGACCTTGTAGTGCGCGAACGTGTCCGGATGGACGAATTCCTCGACGGGCAGATGCATGCGCGTCGGTTGCAGATACTGCCCGATCGTCATGACGTCCACCCCGTTCGCCACGAAATCGTCCATCAGGTCGAACACCTCGGCTTCCGTTTCGCCCAGCCCGACCATGATGCCGCTTTTCGTGCGCAATCCTGCTTCCTTCGAGATGCGAAGCACCTCGAGCGACTGCCGGTAATCGGCTTGCGGGCGGACGCGGCGGTAAAGACGCGGGACCGTTTCCACATTGTGATTCATGATATCCGGCCGGGCGTCGATTACCATCTGCAGCGCCTCCCGGTCGCCCCGGAAATCGGGAATCAGCACTTCGACCGTACAACCCTTCCGTGCTTCGCGGATCTTGCGGATCGTTTCCGCGAAGATCGGGGCGCCGCCGTCTTTGCGTTCGTCGCGGTTGACGCTCGTTACGACCGCATGATTCAACTCCATGAGGCGGGCTGCCCTGGCGACGCGGTCCGGTTCATCCCAGTCCAGGCCCTCCGGCGGGCGGCCCGTCATCACGGCGCAGAAGCCGCACGAACGAGTACATACGTTCCCCAGGATCATGAAGGTGGCCGTGCCCGCGCTCCAGCATTCCCCCATATTGGGGCATCGCGCGCTCTGGCAGACCGTGTGCAGGTTGTGGTCCTCGATGATGCGGGCCACGTTCCGGTAGGTGGGCCCGTACGGGAGCTTGACGCGGAGCCAGTCGGGACGGCGGCCCCGGGTATTGGCAATGTCCGGTTGCTGTACTACCGGGAGTTCGAACATGCCCGGATCGCCGTCGCCGGAAGAGAAAAGCGGCTCCTTCTTCACCCGTTCGAGCCGGATGTCGCCAGGGCGCCGGGGCTTTTCTGCGGACGGACGGGGCATGGAACAGGGAAGGGCGCGTACGCTGGATGGGATAGCTTCCGGAATGGATTCCGTTCAAAGATTCTCCGATGCAGGAATACGGTTGATCGCCCGATCGGATCCCCGGAATCCTTATATGGATACTCTGACCAGGTCCACTCCTTTCAGCCTCTGAACTTTGCGGACTTAATCAGAGTATCCATGCGGCAATGGCATGTAGCAAGAGGGTCGATGTTTTTTGCAACCGTTAGCAACCTCGCATGCGTAGTACGACTTCAAACACGGTAACCCCCGGGGATGTACGGCGTATTCTGTCGGAGCATTTGCAGGTGAGCGGCATGACGCCTCTTGTGCTGGACATGCAGCGCAGCCGGGGCGTACATCTTCGCGATGCGGCCACGGGCAAGGAATATCTCGACTTTTTCGGATTTTTTGCTTCCAGTGTGCTGGGCATGAACCATCCCGCCCTCGTTGGGGACGTGGATTTTCGGGAGCGTTTGCTGGAGGCGGCGCTCCACAAAGTCACGAATTCGGATATAGCCACCGTGCATATGGCCCGGTTCGTCCGGACGTTCGGTCGCGTGGCGATTCCGGAGTATCTGCCCTATGCGTTCTTTATTTCCGGTGGCGCGGCGGCGGTCGAGAATGCGCTGAAGGCGGCATTCGACTGGAAGGTTCGCAAAAACAGGGCGAAGGGGCGCCGGGGTGAACTCGGGAGGCGGGTGCTGCATCTGGAGCAGGCGTTCCATGGACGTACCGGATACACGCTTTCGCTCACCAACACGGCGGATCCCAACAAGACCCGGCACTTTCCAATCTTCGACTGGCCGCGCATCCCGAACCCGAAAATCGTTCACCCGCTGGATGCGCATCTCGAAGAAGTCGAGCGGGGCGAAGCCATCGCGCTCGACCGGGCTCGGGAGCATTTTATGGCGTACGGGGACGACATTGCCTCCGTGATCGTCGAACCCATCCAGGGAGAAGGAGGGGATAATCACTTTCGTCCGGAATTCCTCGCCCGGTTGAAGGAACTGGCCCACGAGCACGATGCACTGCTCATCTTCGACGAAGTACAGACCGGCATCGGCATTACCGGAAGGTTCTGGGCGCACCAGGCGCTCGGCGTGCGCCCGGATCTGATCGCATTCGGAAAGAAGACCCAGGTCTGCGGCGTGCTGGCCGGTCCGAAGATGGACGAGGTGGAAGATCATGTATTCCGGTTGCCGGGCCGCATCAACTCGACCTGGGGCGGCAATCTTGCGGACATGGTTCGCTTCGACCGGATTCTGGAGGTCATGGAGGAGCAGGATATCGTAGGCCGGGTGGACGGGCTGGGGGCGCATCTGCTCATGCGCCTGCATGAACTGGCCGATGCGCATCCCTGCGTCAGCAATGTTCGCGGGCGGGGCCTCATGTGCGCTTTCGATCTGCCCGATCCGGAAGTGCGCGCCGCCTTTCTCGAGAAGTGCTACGAGGCCGGGCTGGTTATGCTGGGTTGCGGCGTTTCGTCCGTGCGCTTCAGGCCCCCGCTTGTCATCACGACGGACGAACTGGACCAGGGGATAGACCTCATCGACGCGGCGCTGCAGAAGATGGACCTGTAGACGGGTTTCGGTCGCTTTCACTTCATAAGCGTCATCAGGCCCGTACGCACCTGGCCCGAGACGTCCAGGCGGTAAAGGTAGGTTCCGCCGGACAAGGACATGGCGTCGAATACAACGGCGTGCCTTCCTGCATGCTGCACGCCGTCGACGAGCGTGGCTACCTCGCGTCCCAGCATGTCGTACACGCTAAGGCGTACGCGGGCCGATGCAGGCAAGGCGTATGCTATCGTCGTCCTTGGATTGAACGGGTTCGGATAGTTGCCCATAAGCATGACTTCATCGGGCAATTCTTCTTCGTCTTCGCTGGCCGTCGCCATGGCCGCCGAGCCCTCCTGCTCCATCCGCCCGGACACCGAGCCGCCCGCCGGGCCCGCCACCCTCGCCGAGTCCGCGTTCGAGAGCTTGCGGCCGTCGTCGCCGCCCATGCAGATCGCGCCCGCCGCGTCGCAGTCGGTCGTCTCCGGCAGCAGGACGAAGACATCGCCGCCGCCCGACGGCTCGATGTGGATCTCGCGCAGGTCGTCGCGGCCGTCGACGCGCTTCGCCTTGCGCACCGCGCCGCCCGTCACCTCGAACGCCCCATCGTCGCGCAGCACCGTGTAGCTGGTGGGGATCTCTTCGCTGAAGAGCACCTGGAAGAAGAACGTCGTCTCGCCGTCGTGCTCTTCGGGCACGTTCCGGAACGTCGCCGTAAGCGGCGCTTCTTCTTCTTCTTCTTCTTCTTCTTCTTCTTCGCCGCCATCCTCTGTGGTGCTGTCCGTCGTATCCGCAGGCATGCGCACCTTGACGATCTCCGACATCGGTCCGAGGTATCCGAGGGCGTCCTTCACGGCTCTGACGGCGTACCCGTAGAGCACCCCCGCCGTCACCGCGCTGTCGGCAAAGGTGCGGTCGGCGATGGAGGCGTACTCCGCGTAGACCTCGGGCTCGGCTTCTCCGAGCTCGGGCCTGTGGCGCAGGATATGGTAGAGGTTGTTGCTCGGGTGCGTATCGGGATCCTGCCAGGTAAGGACGACGGCCTCCTCGGTCGCCGTGGCTTGCAGAGCATGGGGCCGGTCGTGCTGCTCGTTCGTGCCCGTCGTTGTCGAGTCGCCCGGCGCCGGCGTCCCGGCGGTGCTCTCGTCGTTGTCCTCGATGGTGCCCGTCGCCGAGAGGCTGTCCGCGCCTGCGGCGAACACGGCGCGTTCGAGGTTGCTGAGCGTCAGCATGAAGATCTCGTCCTCCTCGGCCTCTGCGTCGTCGATCACCGCGACGCTTATCGTCGCGCTCGTCGCTCCGGCCGGCAACTCGATCGTTCCGCTCTTCGCTTCGTAGTCGCTTTGCGCGACCGCCGTAGCGTCCGACGTCGCGTAGTCGAGCGTCACCGTCGCCGTCGTCGCCTCCGACAGGCTCACGACGAAGTCGAGCGTTGCGCCCGCGCCCTCGGTCGCCGACGGGCTATTGATCGTTACCTCGCTCGGCAGCGCCGCCTCCTCGTCGTTGTAGATGATACCGATCGCCGCGTCCCGCGACAGAAAACTCCTCGAAGGATTCAGAAGGATCATCTCGACCCCCTCGCCCGAGTCCTCGATCCTGTCGTCGACCACCGGCACCTCGATCGTCTTAAGCGTCTCGCCCTGCGAGAACGTCAGCGTTCCCTCCGTGTAGGCGTAATCGGCCGGCGTCCTCGCCGTCGTGCGGCATTGCCCGGCGGCATCGTCGAAGAAACTGCCGGTGCAGTAGCCGATCGAAGAATCCCGCGTCCTGTACTCTACCGTCACGGGGTTTGTGCCGGGCGCCGGATCCAGCGTCACCTTGAAGTCGAGCGTTGCGCCGTGCGCCTCGTAGACCTCCGCGTCGTGGATGTAGAGCCCTCCGGCCGCGGAGCCCTGCCGGACGTTGATCCTCACCTGCAATGCGTTGTCCAGCTTCGTCCACGCCTCTTTCGCGCTGCGGTTGAAGGGCTTTTGGTACGAAAAGTCGTCCAGGTCCCAGCCGTTGCGACTGCCGTGGTCCTCCACGTCCGAGGCTGTTTGCGCCAGCGTCGCCGTGGTGTTTTCTATGTCCTTCGCGTCGATCACGATGGCGTAGGTCGTCTCCGCTTGCAGGTTCTCCCCCCGGTGGTGGTACGCGAAGCGCGTCTCTCCGGCGGCGGCCTGCTTGCGCTCGAACTGACCCACGAAGCGCGTCACCGCGCGCGCGGCAGCGTCCCATTCCCACAGCGCCGCGAGTATCACGTCGCCGTTCACGCCGCCGTCGCCGCTGCCGGCGGTCGCGAATTTGATGTCGACGTAGTCGGGTTTGAACAGATGCCCGTCGCTGCCGGTCGAAAACGTTTGCGCGTAGCCGTAGCCCATCTTGGTGATGTGGACGTCGGTGACTTTTTTGGTGGTGGGGTCCCTGGTATAGGTTATGTCCGCGTCCATGACGAGCGAGTCCGTCTCCGTCGTTCCGCCGAGGTTGCTCAGCACGGTCGTCGTGCCGCCGTGCTGGACGCCCGAGGATCCCCGGGGGGTCGCCCGCGCGCGCACCGCTTCGCCGGCGCCGGCGGCGCTCACGGCGCGGAGCTCGAAGGTGTGCGGCACGTCGTTGGTGAGGGTCCCGATCGTTGCGCTGCGATGGCCGGGCGGGATGGAGACCACGAAACCCTCCTCGTCCGGGAGCCGGCCGCCGGTGGCGTAGCGGTACTCGAACCCGGTGAGGGGATGGCTGCCGCCGTCGATGGGGGCGTCCCACGTCAGGGTCGCGCTGCCGTCGCCGCCGCTCGCGGCGAAGTTGCTCGGAGGGCCGGGCGGGCGAGGCGGACGGACGATGAGCTGTACGGAGACCTTCTGGTTCTCGGTCCAGGTGGGTAGGTCCACAACCCAGTGAAATGCGTTATCAAATAGGGTTGCCCCGTCGAGCCGATACTCGACGCCGTCCAGCACCAGCGCCAACTTGTCGGCAAGAGCCTGGGGGAGTTGAGACGATGTTCTTATATATACACTAAATGGCGTAGTATCGACCCACTGAACAAGGTAGTTCGTTCCTTCGTACGCAAACACCGGGGTTCCGGATAAACTGCCATATGGTTCTAATGAGTCATATCCTGTGCTGATCTCCCCACTTCCCACGGTCATGGTCACGGCCCAGAGAACCTCCTCGCCGTCGTCATTGACATAACTCGCAAATGGCGGCGGCACCTCCTTCGCGCTGCCCCGGATAGCAAGCAGGATCAGGGAGTTCGATGTTGAGACCCATGAGTCTGTGGTGCTTGTTCGCCACAGAAGGTTATCGCCGATGCTCCAGCCTTCTTCCGCGGTCCCCTCGGCGGTTGAACCCGTAAGCACAATCTTGACCGTGATAGCAAGCCCGTCGTTGATCACGATCCAGTAGTCGGTGTTCGGGCGCAGCGTGACGCCCTCCGGCGCCGTGAACGTGTTGAGGGCGCCCGCCGTCAACGTCGCCGGATTGCTGAGCGCGATTAACTCGGCGCCCGGTAGAAAATCGTTAAAGGCGTTATGCAAGTGTATTTTGACCACGCTGCCGGTCGCGGACGTCAAACTCGTGCTGTGCAACATGAGCTGGATGTCGGACAACGCGTAGCCGGTCGGGTTCGGCCCGGTCGTGAAGGGCTGCGCCAAATAAGCGTTGGAGCCGTCGCTAACTAACTGAGTTTGCCCGGTATTCGACACCAGGGTGGTCGGCGTCTGGGCCTGGGCGGCGCCTGCAAGCAGGGCGGCCCAGGCGAGGGCGAGGAGGGCGAGCGCGCGCGCCGTGCGACGGGCTACAAACATAGCGCACACACACACACACACACACACACACACACACACACACACACGGCTTATAGCGTGAGTCGGGGTGCAGTCAGGCGCTTTTACGCCGAGGCCCGCCAGTGGATCGGGCCGAACGAAATGCGCGGGCCGGGAAACTGAAAGCATGTTAGCGTTTTCTTGGTTCTTGATTGCTCGCGATACACCGCGGAAAGGGCTCATTCTACGGGCGGCCGGGGGCGGGCCGAAAACGTAAGAATCGCCATACAGTGTAAAATTTCGTCAATGTGCAACAATATTACCATGGGCATTACATGATTAATTAGTCTATAACATGTTTTTATCATGAGTTTTTATCAATAAAGCGTATTAAACGCTTCCGGAACGCGGTCGCTGGCGCGGCTCCGCGCGGCCGGATTCCGACTTTTTCATCGAGCCGGGTTGAACCGAGTTGAGCCGAAGCGGGGTGCATTCCGGAACCGCAAAAGGAGAAACCGTTGCAGAACCTGAACTGGTTACAGCAGGAGAACGCGGCGCTGCGCGAGCGCTGAGTGCGGCCACCCTGTGCATCTGGCGCTGGTCTCGACCTGGGCGCCGTCCTCAACAAGATCGTCGCGAGCGCCCGGGCGCTGTGTAAAACGACCAATGTTGGCGCGCAAACACAAGATGCAGATGTGCGCGCTTAGCCTCTCGAACGCATCCCGGGGCGTCTTACGCAGCGTGGCTATGCGCGAGACGCTCTGCGCCGAAATAGATCTGACCGAGGCGGTTGTGGATTTGGTAACGTGGTGTGACAAAACGGTTAGCCTTGATCATTTGCAAGGCTAACCATTTCCCGCCCCGGTTATGTAGCGCCGGATTCCTGTCGTTTCACTGTCAAAGCGCTGCGTTTTACACGCACTCTGATCCGCTACCCGTCTTTCGCGTTTTCCGCCTCTTCCTCTCCTTCCTCTTCCTCCTTGCCGTTCTCCTCGATTACGAGGCGGGTGACGTCGGCGATGGCGTCTCCTTCCTTCAGGTGAATGAGGCGGACGCCCTGCGTATTCCGGCCCTGCACCGAAATGTCGCCCACATTCATGCGGATCATCAGGCCTTTCCGGGTCACGATCATGAGGTCGTCGTCGCCTACCACATCCCGGATGGCTACCAGCGGCCCCACCCTTTCCGTCGTTTTGAGCGTGATGCGGCCCATCCCGCCTCGTCCCTGGGGTGTGTAATCTTCCATGCAGCTGCGCTTACCGTAGCCGTTTGCGCTGATGGCGAGAATTTCGCGCTCCCCGTTTTCCGTCACCACCATCCCGACCACATCTTCATCCTCGCGCAGCGAAATGCCTCGCACGCCGCGCGTGTCGCGCCCCATGGGACGGGCTTCCTTTTCGTCGAAGCGAATGGCCTTGCCACCCGACGAAGCCAGAAACACATGGGCATTGCCGCTCGTCAGACGGGCCTCGATCAACTCGTCTCCCTCCACGATGGAGATGGCGATGATACCCGACCGCAACGGGCGCTTGAATGCTTCCAGCGCCGTCTTCTTGACCAGCCCCTTGCGCGTGGCCATCATGACGTAATGCGATTTGCGGAACGCCTCGTCCTTGAACTGCGCTTTTGGGACCGCCAGCACGGCCCGTACGCGGTCCTCATGGTCGATCTGTATCAGGTTACGGATCGATCTGCCCTTGGCGGTGCGTGATCCGTCCGGTATCTCGTAGACGCGCAGCGCGTAACACTGGCCGTGGTCGGTGAAATACAGCAGATAATCGTGCGTGGACGAGACGAACATGTGCTCGACATAATCCTCGTCCCGTTTTCCGGTCCCTTTCATGCCTACGCCGCCCCGTCCCTGCTGGCGGTATTCGGCAAGAGAAGTCCGTTTGATCAGCGCCTGGTGCGAGATGGTCACGACCACCTGTTCCTCTTCGATCATGTCCTCCATCTCGAACTCGCCGCCGCCCATGTAGTCGATCTCCGTGCGCCGCTCGTCGGCGTATTTCTCCCGGATATCGAGTAACTCGTCCTTGATGATCTGCATGCGCAGACCGCGTTCGGCGAGAATGTTTTCGAGACGGCCGATCTCCTCGAGGACATCCCGGTATTCCTGCTCGATTTTCTGGCGCTCGAGGCCCGTCAGGCGGCTCAGCCGCAGCGCAAGAATAGCGTCGGCCTGGGGCTGCGTAAGCGAGAACATGGAGCCGTCCGCAGGCGGCAGACCGAGTCGCTCGAGTTGCGCTATCGTCAACTGCGCCGGATAGACCCCTTTCATCAGGTTGGCGCGGGCCGTGTCGGTATCCTCCGAATGGCGGATGATCGTAATCACCTGATCGAGATGGTCGAGTGCGATCGTCAGGCCTTCGAGGATGTGCGCCCGCTCCTGCGCCTTGCGCAGATCGAACCGGGTGCGCCGCTCCACGATCTCGTGCCGGTGCTTCACATAGTGCTGCACGGCGTCTTTCAGCGTGATGGTCTTCGGGCGGCCATTCACCAGCGCCACCATATTCACGCCGAAGGACTGCTGGCACTGTGTGTATTTGTACAACTGGTTCTGTACGACGAGCGGCATCGCATCGTTTTTTATCTCGACCACGATGCGCAGGCCGTCACGGTCGGATTCGTCGCGCAGGTCGCTGATGCCCTCGATGCGTTTTTCCTTCACATGGTGGGCGATTTTTTCGAGCAGCGAACTCTTGTTGACCTGGTACGGGATTTCCGTAATGATGAGCGCGTCCCTCCCGGCTCGAATTTCTTCTTCGTGCATTTTGGCGCGCATCACGATGCGGCCGCGGCCCGTTCGGTAGGCTTCCTGCACGCCTGCGTAGCCGTAGATGATGCCGCCTGTAGGAAAGTCGGGCGCCGGCAGGTGCTCCATCAGGCCATCGACGTCCATGGTGTCGTCGTCGATATAAGCAATGACGGCGTTGACCGTTTCCTTCAGATTGTGCGGGGGGATTTTCGTGGCCATGCCCACCGCAATGCCGTCGGAGCCGTTCAGGAGCAGATTGGGAATTGCTGCGGGCAATACGGACGGTTCCTCAAGGGAGCCGTCGAAGTTCTCCTGGAAATTGACCGTTTCCTTCTGGATATCGCGGAGCATTTCCTCCGCGATGCGCGTCATCCGCGCTTCCGTATACCGCATGGCGGCGGCGGCGTCCCCGTCGATCGAGCCGAAGTTGCCCTGCCCGTCCACAAGCGGGGATCGCATGGAGAAATGCTGGGCCATGCGCACCATGGTGTCGTACACCGAGCCGTCCCCGTGCGGGTGGTACTTCCCGAGCACTTCCCCGACCAGGCGGGCGCTTTTCTTGTAGCTGGACCCTGCGGTCAGGCCCAGATCGCTCATGCCGTAGAGCACGCGACGGTGTACGGGTTTGAGCCCGTCGCGGATGTCCGGCAACGCCCGGCTTACGATCACCGACATCGAATAATCGATGTACGAGGACTTCATTTCCTCCTCGATATTGATCGGGATGATCCGCGAGTCGTCCTGTTCCATATAGGTTGCGTGCCGGTTGGAAATACCTTGATGCTTCCCGGAGAAATTCCGGGAAAGACCCTATCCTCATAAAATACGAAATTTGCCCCTGAACTGCAACTTTTCGGCCCTTTCCGAAAACTTCACAAGTCCTTGATATGCAACGAATTAAAGGGAAATTTCGTCTGTGGCGTACTGGGCGCGACGATTTGCTTTCCGCCGTAGAATGGACAAGCAAGGAGCATGGCGATGGTGCGGGGTATGACATCCGCTCGTTTGATGGTAAAACGGACGATGAACTGTTTATTGAGGTAAAAACCACCAATAGCGGTATGTATCAGCCCTTTTTAATTACACAGAACGAAGTCGCTTTTTCGGAAAAAAGGAATCGCAATATGCATTGTATCGACTGTTTTCTTTTAGCCGCGATCCTCGTATGTTCTCGCTTCCGGGATGTATTAAGCAGCATGTAAAACGACAGCGATTTGGCACTAAATAACTGAGGCGGAAAACAGTTAGCTTTGCAAATGGCCAAGACTATGCCATTTTGTCACGCCGGTGTTTCACACATCGTCAAACACCGTTTTACAATTGCGCCCGCATTGCCGCCTGAATTACCCCGTCCGGGGGTCTTTTTGTTCGGGCGTTTCCGCCCGCCTGTCGTTATCGTGTTTTCACCGCAAAAGCGTCATTGACTTGGTAAGGGTTTCCGAACCGGTCCGCAGACGGTACACGTACGTTCCGGACGGTAGGCCGCCCGCCTCGAATCGCACTGCGTATTCTCCCGCAGGTTGTACCCCGTCCACAAGGGTTTTAACACTCCGGCCTGTCAGGTCGTACACGGTCATTTCAACGGGACCGGGGAGGTCCAGTGCGTACGTAATCGTCGTGACCGGGTTGAACGGATTGGGGTAGTTCTGGGACAGCGTGACGGCGACGGGAATCTCTGCGCCTTCGGCGAAAACGGGCTGTATGGGCGTAAGGTCGCATGCCTTTTCGCTTGTCCCGGCCATGTTCACAGCCCGGATGCAGAAACTGTATGTACCCGCTGGATCGAGATCCCGGACGGCGTACGTCCTGAACAGGTTGTAGAATCCAAGGTTGTTGAGCATCAATTCGGCCTTCGTTTCTTGAGGAAATAATGACTGCCATGCCGCATTACTGCCCCCAAAAATCTGATATTCATAATACATACCCTGTTCTGTTTCGATCTCCAGCACTCGTGAAGGTCGATCCATTCCTAAAAACCGATTTACATCGTGCACCACCCCTATCGGCACTTTCCAGTGTAATAGCACTGTTCCCGGAATGTCGGTCTTGCGAGCAATAAATTGTCCCGGCGTCCACGCCACCACGTAAACGGGTTGCCCGATAATTTTTATGTCATGCAATTCGTCATGCTCGATCAAGGAATAATCAAGTGCGAGGCATTGAAGGCCCGTAAGCCGCTTTTGCGGAAACGCTAAATCGCAAGGGAGGGATTCTTTCAGGGAAACGGTATCCTGATTTATCACAAGCGACAGTGTTTCAAGTACCTGCGGATGCGTTTCAAGTCTAATAAAGCGGCCATGCGAGTCTGAAAAATCAGAGCGGGTACTAAGGCTTAAAACAAGCGTGTTTTCAGGGATGGTTTTCCGAACTTTTCCTCCAGGGGAACTCGCGTTGATTTGCCGATAATCTCTCTTTAATTGCCATATACTGCCAATATGAAAAATGACATAACCGCTCATGAACTGTATGAAACTGCCACCAAGGTTTTTTTCACTGTAATAATTACCTGATATGCGTTCGAATACGCCTCCAACCCCTTCTTCCCATCCGGCAATGTAAAGTGTATCGCTCCATGCCCCGTTCACGCTGTCAGCGTTGAGGACACCCGGTTGGTATGTTGGCGGCATAGCGATCATTTCGGCAATCATCCTGTAATGAGTGAAAACACTATCTTCGACTGCGCCAGTTACAGGCACTTGTGCCTGTGCGGATTCTTTAAGGCACGGGGCGCACAAACACACTACAAGAGCAAGGAGAAATCGCTTCATGGCGCATTGTTATCTGCGTGATTCGGTGCATGCACTATACGGCAACGATAGGGAATTATATACGAAAGTGCCGAAGATTCATGATATATAGTCCCTTTCCCTGCGTATGAACTTGGGGATCTCAGGATCACCCCCTACTCGCTTGTCATTTTCATATTCTGTTGTTTTACGTGCCGCTACTGAGGCGTCTTCGCTGATCCCGCACTTTGGGCAATAAATACTTCCTGACATACTGCCTTCTGCCGGGGTGTCAGTGCATTTCCCGCAATAGAAATATCCGGGGATTTCATATGGCCCATAGTAGTCGGACTTGACGCGTGGAAATCCGACAAGCATCAACATCGTGTTTATCCTCCTTTCTTGGGAGTTAGGTGTTTTATGATTCCGCTTCGGTTTTCTCGTTCTGATCTTGCCGATCAGTGGCGGAGCGTGTCCATTAAACTGTGTAAGCGAGGTTAGGGTTCAATGGGGACTCTATCCCCGTAAAGTATGACGAACTGGTTGAGCGCTGGCTTCCAGTCACGTATGGGTAGCTTCCACTTCATCGAGGCTTCCCGCAGACCGAGCCATAGCAGTTTGAAAATCGCCTTGTCGTTCGGGAAAGCGGGCTTTGTCCTTTTCCTCACTTGTAGCGGCGTAGATCGCGCATAGAGACGCTGCCACAGCCTTGTGCTCCTTCCACGAAACGTACCGAAGGCTCTTACGAACCTGGTGCATGATGCACAACTGCTACCTGGGCACGAGGCAGGTTTGGCTCCCATATTTCCCTTCAGGCACTTTCGTATATAATTCCCATAAAGTAGGTTATCAGAGGTGGTTCAGGTTGATCAGACAGATTTTCGCGGGAATTTAAGGTGTACTGTTACGACCTTGTTCCGTCCCAATCAACCCGACGAAACCCATGTCAGGACGAGCGTGCAGAACCCACAGTCCTTTGTCTGAGGCGAAGGTAGCCCTCGCCGCCGTTCGCGGCGACAGCACGTTGGCTGAACTCGCCCGCCCCCAATGATCCGCTTTACCCATTTTGAGTAATTTTTACTCCTTTTTGGAGTAATTTCTACTCCATTTCGGAGTAGTTTTTACTCAAAACGGTGTATTGGGGGCACGCTTTAATAGATCTGCATTATTATACAATTTGAGCCTGGTCCCGGAAAAAATCGAGGGCGATTTCCAGAAACGCGGCATGGACGTTAAGGCGGCGTAGACCTTATGGGACGGTTCCCGGCTGCTCGAAGCGCGTCTTTCTTCCCCCGGAACCTTTCCCGGCGCCGGGCTAAAACAAGATGCCCCCTCTTTTCCCTGTCATGCCGTCGCGGCGACCGCTGTCCATGCGTATTTCGTATTGTCTTCTGCCGGCGCTTCTGTCCGTGTTGATTACAGGAGCAACGCTTGCTCAGGATAGCGCCTCGCTCAGCGGATATATTCGCGACGCCACCTCCGGGGAAACCCTGCTCCTGGCGAATGTGCGGGTGGAGGGCACGTTGATCGGCGGTGCCACCAATAACTCGGGGTATTACACGGTAACGAACATTCCCCCGGGCGCCTTGACGGTTGCGGTGTCCTACATCGGGTACCGCACGGAACGCGTCGAGCTCGAACTGGCCGTGGGCGAGCAGCGCCGGCTGGATATCGAACTGCTTCCGGAAGAGCAGGACATCGAGGAAATCACGGTCACCGGGGAGCGGGAAGAACTGTACGAAGCCCGCAAGGTTGGCGTGCAGCAGCTTCAGACGCAGCTCATCAAGTCGCTTCCGGCGCTCCTGCAGCCGGACGTATTCCGATCCCTGCAACTGTTGCCCGGCGTGAAGGCGGCTTCGGATTATTCCAGCGGTCTCTATATCCGGGGCGGCGGTCCGGATCAGACGCTCATTCTGCTCGACCGCACCACCATCTACAACCCGTCGCACTTCTTCGGGGTCTTTTCGACGTTCAACCCGGACGCCATCAAGGATGTGCGGCTCTACAAGGGCGGATTTCCAGCCGAGTACGGCGGTCGTCTGGGTTCGGTGGTTGATATCTATAACCGGGACGGTAACCGGCGCGAATTCGACGCCGGCCTCAGCCTCGGTTTGCTTTCGTCGCGGGCGATCGTCGAAGGGCCATGGAGCCGCGGTTCCTATATGCTGGCGATGCGGCGGTCCACCGTCGAGCCGCTATTGTACTTTTTGCGCCAGTCCGGGACGGAGGGTATTCCGGACGCGTTTTACTTTGTGGACGTGAACGGGAAGTTCAATTTCGATCTGTCGGACAGGGACTTCGTTTCGCTTGCGTTCTATGCCGGACAGGATGTGCTCGATATCGAAATCGTGGAGGATGCGTCTGCGGGTATCCGGTACGGGAACAGGACGCTGAGCGTGAACTGGACCCATCTTTTTTCGCAGGAGCTCTTTTCCAACTTCACGTTCACGGGATCCCGGTATTTCAACACGCCGAGGATCGAACTGGCGGCTACGCCTATCGAGAACGAAAATACGGTGGACGATATTTCCGTCAAGGGCGATTTCGAATATATTCCCGGCGGGAATATTTCGGCGAAGGCCGGTTTCTGGTCAGGATTTCTGACCTTGCGTTTCCGCACGGATTTCAACGAGGAAACGGCGATCAACTGGCTTACCCGGAGCGTGTATACCTCTGCGTATGCACAGACCAGTTGGCGGCCGACGCCCCGCATGACTCTCGAAGGCGGCATCCGGGGCAATTATTTCGAGGAAGGCGGGTTTTTCCGGGCGTCGCCCCGCCTGTCGTTCGAATACGAACCGACGCCGGCTTTGCGGCTTCAGGCCGCCTACGGGAGGTACTACCAGTTTCTTACGCTCATAACCAGCGAACTGGTACCGGGGTTCGACACCTGGCTGGCCACCGGAGAGGGGGTACGCCCTTCGCACGGCAATCAGGCCGTCATCGGCATGAAACACATCTCGCCGTTCGGTTTCAATCTGGATGTGGAGGCCTATTACCGCACGATGGAGAATCTCTTTGAATGGGATCCTTTCATACAGGACGTGGGGGGGCTGGCCTATTCCGAATTGTTTCGTGTCGGAGACGGCCGTGCCTATGGCCTTGAAACGACGCTGCAGCGCGCGCAAGGACGCCTGAACGGGTTCGTGGCCGGCACGCTGAGCCGGACCCGGCGGCGGTTTCCGATCGTCAACGATTTCAGGTTCTATCCGCCCAAATACGATCGGACACTGGACGTGAAAACCGTAGTCAATTTCGAAATATCACGCGCTTTCCGGGCCAGCGCCGTCTGGGTCTATGCGACCGGCCAGGCCTACACCGAACCACTCGGACAATACCGCCTCGTGAATTCACCGTTCGATTCGGATTGGTACAATGTACTGGTCACGAAATACAACAATCGACGTCTGCCCGCCTATCACCGGCTGGATCTCGGCGTTTCCTGGCGCACCACATTGTTCGGGGCGGGCTTCGAACTGCAAGCGCAGGTGCTCAACGCATACAACCGGCGCAATATCTGGTTTTATTTCTTCGATTTCACCGATGCGGCGGATATCGTACGCAACGACATACCGCAGATTCCCGTACCGCTGCCGAACATTTCGTTCACCTTCGATTTCTGACATGCGCTCGACGTTTGCATGGATATTTGTTCTTGCGGCGACCGTCTTTGCGGCGGCGTTGTCCGGTTGCGATACCGTCGATCCGCCGGCGTTCGAGGAAGAGATCGTCGTGGAGGGCTATCTCGAAGCCGGACAACCTGTCGGCTACGTTACCGTGAGCCGGACGCTCCCGGTCAACGAGACCTACGATCCCGCTGTCCAGGGTGTGTCGGACGCCGCGGTGCGCATCGAACTGCTCGAAAATGGAGGCAACGGTGTTGAGACATCCTGGGAATTGTTCGCCCCCCGCCCGGCTTCCGGACGGTACCGCACGCGGGAGGTAGTGGACGTGTTGCCGCTCCGGGCGTACCGCCTTGTCGTGGACGTTCCCGGAGCCGGAACGGTCACGTCGGAAACGACGGTGCCCGCCCTTTTCCGTTTTGTGGATACGGAAGAACGCACGTTCGTGTACGATGCAGACGAAGCGCCTCTGTTCGAGATTACGGAGCCCTTCTATCCCGGCCGCCAGAGCATTTTTCTGATCACCACGATCTCGCTCGAGCCCGATACGACGAATCTGACCCCGTTCGCCGATGCCATCGGCGAAGATGTTTTTACGCTTCGAGAGACCGTGTCGCCGCCTCTGAACGGCGAGAATTTCGACCGGACGCCGAGCGGCGGGATGCGCATCCGGTATCCGTGGATCGGACTGGCCTTTTATGGGCTCAACGAGATGCGGATTCAGGCGATCGACGACAATGTATTCGATTTTGTGCGTTCGAATGCGGTACAGCAGGGGGGGCAGGGCGGTTCGACTTTAGCACCGGGCGAAGTGCCTAATGTGATCGATCACGTGGAGGGCGGGCGCGGCCTGTTCGGCAGTTTCGCAAGCGCCTCCGTACGATTCCGGGTGCTGCCCAATCCGGACCGGTAGGGCCGGAGTGACGGGCCATGGGTCTGCGCTGCTGCCCGCCTGGACATGGTCAAGGATGCGCCGCAGGCAGTGTGGTGCGTGCGGCCCGTTTTTCCCGGGGTTCTGCCCTAATCCGGCAAGCACGCAAAAAGCCCGCACGGGATGGTCCCGCGCGGGCTTATGCATGGCTTCGGTCAGCCCGGAGCCGGTCGGTTGTGTGTGATCCGCCTTACGATACCGCGATGCGGTGCGAGCGGCTGGCCTCCTCCTTCGGAATGCGGATGGTCAGCACTCCGGCTTCGTAGGAAGCCGCGATGCGTCCTCCGTCGGTGGTCGCCTTCGGCAGGCGGTAAGAGAACCCGAACTTTCCGCGGACCCTGTCGGCGCGCACCGGCTTCTCGCTCTCATCGAGGGCGGGAATTTCCCGTTCGCCGCTCACGGTCAGCACGTTCTCCTGCCAGTGGATGTCGAACGCATCCTTGGTCATGCCGGGCGCGTCCGCATGCAGGACGTATTCCTGCTCCGATTCGGCGATGTCCACGCGGGGGGACCAGTTGACCGCATCCTCATTCAGGGCGCAGCAGTCCGTATCGGTGCGGATGTTTCCGAGGCTTCTCGTGGGGAAAAAGTTCTGAAAGAGCCGGTCGATTTCGTGCTGCATAGTGTGCAACCCGCTGACCGGCGTAAAACGTACGAGGCTGTTCATGATGTACCTCCCAAAGGGATGGTGGGTTGGTTGTGTGAATGTTGCCTCCCTGTTGATCAAATGCCGTGCCGATGCGAAAAGTGTGACAAAATGGCATAGATATATCCTGCCGTGCATCACGCCAATGTGGATTTTCTCGAGCTAAAGAAGCTCTTCCATGCCTTTTATGCGTTGCAGGATTTCATGGGTTGGAAGAAACACCCGGGGATCCTCATGAAACAGGTGCAGCGCATCGTATAGTTCGCGAAGGGGTACGACTCCTTGTGATTGCAGGGTATCAATTACCCAAAGAACACCATGGACTTCGACCCCATTTCGCTCGGCGATTGTTTTTAAAGCCTGATCTCCGGTGAGCAGAATACTGCCTTTGAGGCTCTCTGCCATCGCGAGCAGGAAGCAGTCATTGATTTTGAGAGTCCTGTACCGGTTGAGATACGCTGCTGCACGTTTCACATCTGAACCTGACAGTTCGCGCACGTCCAGCTTGCTACTGTGCAGAAGTTTTTCATCCGGAGGGTACAACCATTCGTTCTCGAACAATATGTCCGGTATTACGAACGAGTATGGGAGCATTAAGGCAGCTTCCAGAAGGGCTGCTTTTCCCAAGTCGATCATGCAGGATGTGTCAATTACAATATGTCGCATCGGTCCCGACAGGCCCCCTCAACCCCCGCTCAATCCTGTCGAGAGGCTGCCGAAGCAACTCGCCAGCCTTTCCCGGTGAAATAAGATCTTCGGCCAGCGCCCGATAACAAAGCCGTTCAAACCGGCGCGGCGCTTCGTACAGCCCTTCCTTACCACTGGTCTCCAGCGGTTCGGGCTCGCTGGAGCGCCACCCCCGTGCAAAGGTCTGGAACGCATAGGCGAGCGTCGATTGATCGATCACGCCTATCTGCTTGAAACGCACGAGTAGCATCGCCGCACTGACCCGGTACATCCGCTTGAGATGGATCAATTCCCGGTAGCCGATAGCGTGTCGGATTCTTCCGGCTTCTCTGATCAGATGATTCCGTGGAACGAGAAAGGCTCCTGCAAAGATATTCGATGCTTTTTCTTGGTTTACCGGAGAACTGGCGTCGATCAGGCGGTGCCCCAGTTCGTGAGCAAGCGTAAATCGCCGCCTCTCAAGCGTAAGTTTCCGGTTTACGACAATCACCGGGACTTTCTTTTTATAGCGTTGTCTGCGGACCAGGCAGGTCAATCCCGACACACGCTCTGGTAAATCGATTATCAGGACTTTGATTCCATGATTTTCGACCAAGGCGGTCATATTCGGGATGGGATTGATACCGAGCCGCCATTCTCTACGTATGTCCTCGGCAACGACCTCGCCTTCATCCTCATGTCCAAGGAAACGATTTCCTGACTCCGGCGTGCGCCATGCCCCGCTATCCAGCCCCAGAATTTCCTCGACCGACAGATAGCGTTGCAAATGATCGATAACTTCAGCAGATACCCGCGCTCTTTCGTGAACTCGCGTACCGGCCATTTTCCGGAATTCCACCTCGTCGAGTTCCTGAACCTGCTCGTTCAGGAGGTAGTGAAGGGATACTCCAAGCGATTTGGTCAACTGAATCAGCACCCCGGAACTCGGCATCATTTCGCCTCGCTCGTATTTCCCGAGGGCCTGGGCGGAGACTCGATTGTTCAAGGCATCCGACAACCCCTGCAATGAGTAGCCTGCCTTTTTTCTGGCAAGTTTCAGGCGGTCTCCAAACATATTATTTTCGAGCTTGAGGTTTACGTTTTTGAAAACTAACTTACAAATATAAACCGGATCAAAGCAAGCCTGATCAACGTTTATTGCAGCAGCATGGTTCTCTGGAAAACAACTAAATACTAAATAAGGAGGCTGATATGGCGAAACGTAATCAACATGTTGTTCCTCACGACGATGGATGGGCCGTCCGGGGCGCAGGTAGCCAGCGTGCCACCTCTGTTCACCCGACTCAGCGCGAGGCCGCCGACGCTGCGCGGGAGATTGCGCGGAATCAGGGGAGCGAATTGTTTGTCCATCGCAGAGATGGACGTATACGGGAGCGTTCCTCGTACGGTAACGACCCGTTTCCGCCGAGGGGGTAGTTGGGTCGGCGATGTGTTTAAGCGGTATTGGTCTGCAGGTCGCAGCCAGTTTGAAACGCGCTCTGGGCGTTACGTACCGTCCGCTGAAAGAGTCCATGACGGATTTCTTTCAGCAGATGATCGATAGCGGGGCGTTTGAGAAGAGGTCGTTCACCACCACGGGGCGGTAACCTTCGCGCTTCAGGTAGGAAACGGCGGCGGAAGCCCGTCCGCCGGTGCGGCAGTGGACGAGGAGTTCCCGGTCTCGGGGAAGTTCGCCCGGATGCGCAGCAAGACGGGTATGTGCGATGTGGACGGCGCCGTTCAAACGGGATTGCGCGAACTCCTCGGCCGTGCGGACATCAAGGATCAGGGCGGACTTTTCTGCCTGGCGCAGAGGCACGTCCCGAAAGCCGATCGCATCGATTCGGGCAAGGCGTCCTCCTGTCTTTCGATATGCGGCAACCGCCTCGGGCGGCGCCCACCCGGTTACGCGGTCCAGGCCGATACGGATCAGGCACCGAACAGCGTCTTCAAGTTCGGTTTCATGGCAGAGGAGCACGATTTCGCGATCCGGATGGATATAAGAGCCGGTTACGGTGGGAAAAGACTTGTTGACCGGTGCATAGATCGAACCCGGAATGTGACCGGCGTAGTAGTCTTCGCGGTCGCGTCGGGTATCCACCAGCACCGTGCTGCCGTCCGAAGCCTTGATCCGTAATGCTTCTTCGCTGAGGCGCGGAGGAGAGGGCAATTCCCCAAGGAGTGCAGGTCCTCGACGGTTCTCTTCCTTCATGCGCGCAAAGTACGAAGGGGGGTCCGGTTGTCCCTTCAGGATGAAGTCCACGAAGGCCTTTTCTTCCTTACGCGCTGCGTCCAGGGCCGGATTGAAGCGGATTTCGTAGCCAACGGTGCTGCCGGGAACGGCCGCCAGTGTTTTTCCGCACATGCTTCCGGCGCCGTGGCCGGGCCAGATACGCAAGTATTCGGGCAGACGGAAGATGCTTTGCGCGGAGGCGTAGAGATGGTGCGCTGCAGGCGCCATCGTATCAGCCTTTCCGACCGCCGACTCCAGAAGGTCGGGGCGCCCAAGGTCTCCTGCAAAAATGAAATCGCCCGAGAAAATCCCCATCGGTTCGTCGGCGCCCGCACCCCGGTCAGTGACCTCGAACGCAAGGTGTTCGGGAGTGTGACCGGGTGTGTGCAGGGTCCTGAAGTCCACTTCCCCGACGCCGAAGCGGTCACCGTCCCGCAACAGGGTGACCGCGCTGGAGTTGTCCGCCCACTCGTACTTCCAATCTGTTCCGCCCTCGCCCGACAGGTAGGCGCGACACCCGTAACGCTCGACGAATTCCCGGCATCCCGAAAGGAAATCCGCGTGAATGTGTGTTTCGACCACCGCTACGACCCGGAGGTCCTCGCTATGCGCCCACTTCAGGTAGCGGTCGATGTCGCGCTCCGGGTCAATAACAAGGGCCTCGCCAGTGCGCCGGCATCCCACCAGATAGGCGTACTGCGCGAGGTGAGGATCGCTGATTTGCCGCAAAACCACGATTCGGGTCCCCTGATCTTTTCTGTGCGGACGGCTCGCGGGGTACTGACCACGGAAGCGCCTTCGCCTGTTGCGCCTCGCGGCGTCCGGCGCCTCCTGGCATAATGCAGAAACCCCGGAACGGAAGCATTATACCTGCATGCTATTTTAAGATCTATTCGCCGCTCTGTCAAAGGGGGGGCGCCCCTCACGAAGCAAACCAGTGCAAAATCTTTCGGTCCTGCCTGGATGACGTGTCTTTTCGCAGCTGCCCCCGCGCTTCCAGCACTTTCTCCACGATGATTTCCAGGTTCTCGTGGTCCACGAACGGGGACATGATATAGGATTTCAGGGCCACGATGGGCTCCCCGTAGACGGTGTGCCGGTAGCAATCCGTCAGGGAAAGCAACACGCCCCGGCCCGCCATGGCTTCCTCGTGCACATACGCTGAGACCTTCCGGTTATAGTTGTTGTATGCGAGCAGGGCGTTCCGGTAGGCGGGGTCCGTGAATTCCTTCCGCCTGTTCGTGAAGGTCGCAAAGACTTCCTTGCCGGGAGGATATACCCGGAACAGGGTTACCGGTCCGTAATTATCCCGGTTCAGCACGATAATGCCCTCGTGCCCTTCGAGATGCTCGCGCAGCAACTGGGCCATCTCCACAAGATGCCCGATCAGGGCGCGTATACCCTGCACGCCGAGCAAGCGGTAATTGGCGAGCGCCGCCATGGCGCCTGTCGCTGCCCGGGACGTTTCCAGCGTGTACATTCCCGGCTTGTATTCCCCGAATTGATAGAGATACGGCATCTGCGCCCGGTCGCGTTTCAGCAACCGGAGGTCTTTGTAGTCCTTGACGAGCACGAGACTGGATATGTAGGGCGTAAAACCGGTCTTGTGAAAGTCCACGCCCACGGAGTCGGCGAGCGGCAGTTCCCGTATCCGCCGGCATGCGCCCGCGAGCGCCCGCAGGGTGCGCGGCCGGAAGCCCAGCTCGTTCTTCTCGAAATCGTAGTCGTTGAAGACCGACCAGGCCCACCCGATCACGGCGTCGGCATGCACATGCGGGCGGTAGGGGAGATCGAACTCCTTGACCAGCTTGTCCCGAAGCGCCACGATAGCCTGCAGATCATCCACGCCGAAAGCGTCGGTGCTGCCCATCGTCGCAATGAAGGCCGCGATCTTTTTGCCGTCCTGCAGCGCCTTGCGCGCCGCCTCTTCGAGCAGGTGCAGGTCGATTTCGTTTTCAGGGGTGGTGGGAATCGAAACCACCTGATCCGAACCTATGCCGACCCATCCCGCAATGCTGTACGCACAGTAATGACCTGTGTCCGCCACAAACACCACAGCCTCTTCGGACAATCCGCGGCGCAAGGTTCCCGGACACGCTTTTTCCAGGCCGATCCGGATTCCGTACATCGAAGTGCCGGTCCCGCCGAACGTGAACACCCCAGCGGCCTCTTTCTGATCGTATCCGATCAGCCCGGCAGTGATGCCGGCGGCTTCGACCTCGGCCAGCGCAAAGAGCCGGCTGTGTTCGTCCCATCCCAGGTTCGGGTTGTGCAGCGCGGCGAGCAATACTCCGATCACGCTGGGAATGGAGGGCGGGCAAATGACGTTCTGCTGTGTGCGGGGATGTCCGACGACCGTCATGCCCCGCAGGTAGCTTACGAGTTCGGATGCGACCTCTTCCACCGAGGACATATCCTGGGGTAACCCGGCGTGTCTTGCCTGCTCGTAGTCGGGTTCGACGACGGCGCCGAGCATCGGCAAGTGCATTTTCAGGGCATCCACCTGGTTCAGCGCATTCATGAACGAATGCACGAGATACGAGTCGTGAATCCGGTCGGAAGTCGGTTGGGGAAATGCGAGCCGGATATCCCTGATGATTTCTCTATAAGGCGCAGCCATATCTTACCTCTCTTTTTTATGTCACAATACTTCGCCGGGAAAAATTCAACCGGCGCCCTCTTTGTGTTTTATACGAAAACGGGTTCCCGATAGATGCGGGAGAGAGGAGAATTTGCTGGTTCCCAGTTGAACCGGCTACCGATCATGTATTCCCGTGCGGAGCGATTGTCTCGCGCAGGGAATTCAATCCTAATGAAAAATCTGTCAACTGTGTGCTATGTTTTGCACGCTACGCTTCGCAAGGGGCTGCATCCGGAGGGTCGTATTATTCCTGATTGATCGTTTTCTCCACCATGTCCAGTTGCTCCATGATCCATTCAAACGAAGGGGCTTCGCCCAAAATCATTCCCTCCATGGCGCCATAGTCCTTTTCGATCACGGCTCGCAGTTCCGGCTGTGGCATGCAGTGCAATATGCCCGGCTTTGCATCTTCAAATTTTTTCCATGCCTGACGGAATGCAATGAGATTGTGCTCCCGAACGCGGTCCAGCAAGTCGAGATTCGCAAGGGCGGCCTTCCCTGTGTTCCTTGCTGTGATCATAGCAACATCGTAGTAGTGACGCGAGACCCTGTCGGCGTCAGCAGGGAGGCGGCCCTGGTCACGGTATCCGCAGTGCCAGCCATGCAGAATCAGCAATTTTTCCCAGTAGGTGCGTTCCGGCTTAATGGTTGTCAGATTTTCCACATCGAATCCCCAATCCTCCAATTCGCTGGCTATGTACGGTTTGATAGTACATAGCTTGTTAGGGTCAGGTGCGGATCGCGCCCCGGGCTCGATTTTTATTCTGGGTTGGACATAGGCAGTATTCGACACGGGAAACAATGTTTGATATTCAATCAAGAGGCTTGGAAAACTTTTTGCATCCTCGTCCGAACGGACCTTGCAACTATGGGGCAGCGTGTCGAGCGATGTGTGTAGCATAGGTGCTAACTTTTCCGGAACATATTTTTTACCAGCACTATCGAGTTCCCCCAGCAATTTTCTCCGTTGATTTTTTGTACGGGCAGTGAACGGGTCCCGATCGTTTGTGAATCCCAGATCGTGCCGTGAAACGACAATGTCAATGTCCTCTGAGAAGCGGCGGATCAAATCGAAGGCTTTGGAAAGCGAAGTGCCCCCTTTGAAGAATAGCTTTGGGTCGCTTGCAGGGCGGTCATTATACAGTATATCCAGGACAAGACAGACCCAAAAATCTTTTTCCACATATATTGGTACTGTGTCGAGGCGTTGCGCCGCTGCCTCGAACACCTCTTTCTTATCCTGCTCGGGAAGATTCAGAAATTGGCTGAACGCTTTCTTCATGGCGCTGCGGTTGTAACGGTTCGGCTGTCCGCAAGATTATCCACCACGGATGCAATCCAGCCTGGTAAATGTCGGACATTGCGTATCAAATCCTGCTTGACAGGATCGGGAAGGTGGCGTTTTAGCGCAGAGAGCGCCCGCTCGTCCTTCATTGCTTGCGGACCAAGCCAGCGTATTGCCTGAACGACCGGTCCCGCTTGCTTGTTGTCAGCCCAATACATCACTTTCCGTCCAGCGTGCCGCAGGTGAATCATACGTCCATCGATCATCAGGGATCGTGAAGTTCCATCCGTTACATACTTCGCCTTGGCTGGCACCGCATTGGTCAGGCCAAGTACATTTGCCGTCACGGAACCATCGGGCATGATTCGAATACCGTCCCGCCGGGCAATAGCGGTAACCACTGCGTCGATACTGACGGGGGCAGGGCGTTTCAGAATCGGATTGAATCGGGGCATGTCGTAGAGACCATGCCCTATGCGTCGTAGATCTCCGTTCTCGGCCAGACGGGAGAGTGCCTTGTCGACCGCAGCGCGTTTGCCGAGGTCCAGAAAATCCTTTGGCGTCCAGACTTTGTTTTTTCGCCGTCGGATTCGTTTCAATATGTTGTTTGCTATAGCTTCCATGTGATTTTTGAACGTTTCTTGTCAGAAAAAATACATATAATTTCTGACAAAAAATGCCTTATTTATCAAATTTTCAATTTATTCAATGCCTGCCCGCCGGATTCGGCGGGCTCGCGACATGTCAGGAAAGCAAGGCCCTACGGGCGTCAGAGATAATACCTGAAACCGACCGTCATGACCCAGCCCTGCGTGTCGCCCACGTTGAAATCGCTCGTAAACGGCGTCACCCCATCGGAGCGAACCGGGTCATGATCCCGGATTTGTGTCCAGAGCTTGCCGTTATCGTCGAAACCCCCGGAGCGTATCCAGCGCACCTTCGCGCCGATCGAAACATTGTCGCGCAGCGCGTAATCAATACCCCCTGCCACCTGAAGTCCCAGGCCGGTTTTTGCCAACTCCGCTTCTATGGAACTGAGCGTGCCCGCAGCGGCCATCTGCCACGATTCCGGTCCCAGATCGCTTCTGCGCAGGAATCTGGCCGCGTAATGCATCGTCGTCGAGGCCAGACCCGCGCCGCCCCCTATATAGGGCGTAAGGCGCGAGCCGGTCCGCAGATCGTACCAGGCGTTGAGAAAAATATGATGGGTGCCCAGGTCATAGATCCGTTCCGAAGGCGGATCGTTGGCATCCCATTCGCTGCTCTTTTGAGCAAGGGGGTCGTCGCCGCCCGGTCCCAGGGGGATGCGCCGGTCATCCGAACCCTGGCGGCGGTGGAGGTATTCCGCCTCGATACGCAGTCCGTTGCCGAGGGTATACCCCAGCGCTGCGCTCCCGGCGAAGCCGGCGCCGGGGGTGAATGCGTTTTCAATTATGGATAGTTGTCCCGCTGCACACTCTCCGCCGGTCGGCGCGGCGCCGGGGGCATAAAAAAACGGATCGCACCGGGTCGGGTGGTTCACGAAGGAGTGGGAAATGTCGAGATGGCCCGATAGGGAAACGCCTGCTTCGAGTCCGATATAAAACCGGTTGGCTGTCAGGGCAGCCCTTGCAGTTGTCTCCGGCATAGCCCCTGGATCGTAGCCGAACGTATTGTCCGCGAAGTCGCTTCCGATCGCTGCTCCGTCCTTGGGACTTGTGTGGTGCGCCGGGTCGGGGTCAGGTATGACGGCGCCGGATATATTCTGCGCCAGGGCCGTTTGGACACAAAAGCCGCCGGCGATTAGCAGACCGCAGGCAACTTTAACTATGGCGCGAAGAGTATCCCTCACTCCACCGTCACCGTGATTTTCTCCGACATCACCGGCGCGTCGTGGGGGATGTGGTTTTTGTCCCCGACCAGTAGTTGCAGGGTGTACACGCCTGGTTCCAGTTCAAGGGTCGTTTCCGTCTGGCCCATGCCGAAGTGGAGATGGGTTTCGTCGGTGGGGATGGGCATGTCCATGGGGGGCAGCTCTTCCGCGTTGACCAGCAGGTGATGGTGTCCGGAGTCGGGGTAGTCGATGCCTGCGGGGGCCACGCCCATGCCTTTCAGGCCGAACACGACATGCACTTTGCCGCCCTCTATCGTGGCGCCGTCTTCCGGGCTGATGATATATACCGAAGCGCCTTCGGGCGCGTCGGTGCGGGGCATGTCCTGCGCAAAGGACGCTTGCGACAGAAGTCCGCTTGCAGCGAGAAGGCAAAGGGCGATTTTAGCGATGGAGCGGAAGGAAATCATTGTAAGAAAGGGCAAGGTTCATAATGAAAAACGCGCTGCCATGAAGCGGGACAGGCGATCACAATACATCAAGCGCAAAATAGGCGTTTGCGGTCTCTTCTTTCAAGAGGAGTCTCTGAATCGTCACAAGAATTTCCCAATTTCCCGTTGATTGGGGACATACGGGGGGCGCGCCCGCATACGATGGACTACTTCCCCGACGGTCTCGTTCCATCAACATGCACTCACTGTGGATGTTTTTTTCCGGTACCGCGTGTCAAAATGCTGCATCACCGGCGCGATTCCCACCCCCTCATTCCACCACTACGACTCCGCTCCGCGCGGTTTCCTCCCGGTACAGTCCGGAAAGGCGCTGCGTCATCGGTCCGATACGACCATCGCCGATGGTCCGTCCGTCGAGCCGCGTAACGCCCGCCAGCTCGCCCATCGTTCCGGTGCAGAACATTTCGTCCGCGCTGTACGCTTCCGCCAGAGACAGATTCCGCACGTCGGATTCGATGCCGTGCGTCGCGCACAATTCCAGCACAACCTGCCGGGTAATGCCTTCCGGGCAGGCATGGGTATGCCCCGTCAGCACGGCTCCGTTCTTCACCAGAAAAATATGCGTGGCGTTCGTTTCGGCGATGAACCCGCTGCGGTCCAGCATCAGCGCATCGTCCGCTCCCGCCGCATTCGCTTCCGTTTTGGCCAGGATCGACTGGAGCAGATTCCCGTGATGAATCTTCGGGTCCAGGAAGTCGGGCGGGAATCGCCGGATGGAACTCGTTACCAGCGTCAACCCGTCCGTCGGGTACACCGGGGCCTTGTATTCGGCCAGTACGATCAGCGTCGGGCCGCTCTGATTCAGGCGCGGGTCCATCCCCGACGTGATTTTCACTCCCCGCGTCAGCGACAGGCGGATGTGCACCCCGTCCCGCATGCCGTTGGCCTCCAGTGTGCGCCGCACTTCCCCGATAATTTCTTCATGCGAGGGGATGACGGCAAACGCCAGCGCCTGTGCCGACGCTTTCAGTCGATCGAGATGTTCGATAAGGCGAAAGATGCGGCCCTCGTACAGGCGAAGCCCTTCCCATACGAAATCTCCGCCCTGTACCGCACTGTCGAACGGGCTCACACCCGCCTGGTCCCGGGGCGTCAGCGTGCCGTCGATGTTGACAAGGATATTCCGGTTGCGCTCGTCGAAAGTCTGGAGCATATCAGGCGGTGATCCGGTTTCGGTGCAATGCTTCGTACAGGGGGCGGCAGGTCTCGACCAGTTCGTGCAGTGCTTCCGGGACCTCCCGGTTTCCCGGGGGGCGGGGCCGGAATCCCGTCGAGGTGGCGACCTGATCGTACCAGTGAGGAGCCCAGACGCCGTCCGCAGGCCGCAGGCCCGGCCCCCAGGAGAGCATGGAGGAAGTCCAGGGTACGCCGAGCGCCGCACAGAGTTTTTCGAGCACGCCGGCCGGGTTCTCCAGCACATCCCGCGCGTCGATAACAGGAGGCGGATGCCCCATTCTTTGCGTCACGCGCCGGTACAGCGCGCATTGGTTCGGCAGTCCGGTATCGTCCGGTCCGGGATTCTCCGTGATGCGCGCCAGCGACACCGCCATCTCTGCCGGATCGCGGATCAGGAAGGCATGGGTCAGCCGTTCCAGCCAGGGCCCTTCCATTTCCGGGAGCAGATGATGCGCCATGTGCTTCTGGTAATGAATGTACTTCCGAACGGGCGCATCCCGATTCTCTGCCCCTTTGCTATCGCCTGCTCCATTACGATTCGCCCCTTCGGCAAGGCCTTCTTCGCCATCCGTTTCACCGGTCAACTGCGCCGCCACCTTGCGCCAGTCCGTTTCGCAGCGCGCAATAATTTCGTCGCGTCCGGGAT
Source organism: Rhodothermales bacterium (assembly GCA_965117025.1). Classification (GTDB taxonomy): domain Bacteria; phylum Bacteroidota; class Rhodothermia; order Rhodothermales; family VXPQ01; genus VXPQ01. The sequence goes on along the minus strand of OZ220746.1, from coordinate 968,807 downwards.
GCGGGGCGCCGGTTTTCAGCAGATAATGCGCATACAGCGGCTCGTCCGTCACGACCGTATCGCCACGGGCTTCCCATGCGCGCATCAGCGCCGTGGAAATGTTGCGCGGCCCCGACCACATCGCAATGCGGACGACAGAATGTTCGGGCGAACCGTTCAAGGCCTTCAATCGAGCGCTACCTGCGTAACGTGTCCCGTTTGCTTGTTTTTCAGGATGCGGCGCGTCGTGCCGTCGGGCAGCACCTCTTCCTTGATGATGACATGTCCGTCTATCTCGCGAACGGTCGGCGCCACCCTCGGATGCGGTTTTTCCGCTCGCCAGTCGTCCAGCACGACTTCTTCCCATTGCCTCGATTTCGCCGATTTGTAACAGGCGTCGAGGACCGCATTGACTACGTATGCGTCGTAAAAAGTTTCCATCGGTTCCCGGCCCGCCTCCGCCGCCTCGAACATGTCCTGAAACATGTCCGTATAGCCGAGCGCTTTTGCTTCGTCGCCCACCGGGAACAGCCACCCGCTGGGCGTTTCGACCTTCTCGGCCACGTAGCTGCCCGTTTCGCCCGAAGTAAACATCTCGAACCCGGTGCGCAGCCAGTGGTTGAGCCAGATCGTGCCCTCCGTTCCGGCCACCTCGTCGCGCAGGTCCATGCCACCCCGGAACGCCCAGCTTACCTCGATCTGACCGACCGCCCCGCTTTCGAAGCGGATGAGCGCTACGCCGTGATCCTCCGCATCGATGGGGTGGACCAGCGTGTCGGCCCAGCACATGGCTTCTACCGGGCGATTGTTCTTGCCCACGAAATTCCGGACAATTTCGATCGTATGGCACCCCATGTCGATCAGCGCACCGCCGCCCGCCTGTTCGATGTCCCAGAACCAGGCGCTGTGCGGCCCCGGGTGTGTTTCGCGGGAGCGCACCCACAAAATGTCTCCCAGTGCGCCTTCCTGCACGCTTCGGATGGACTTGAGCGTCTTGGGGGTATACACGAGGTCTTCGAGATACCCGTGAAATACGCCGGCTTCCTCGACCATGGCCAGCATGCGTTTTGCCTCGGCGGCGGTCCGGCCCAACGGTTTTGTGCACAGAACGCCTTTACCGGCTTCTGCCGCGATCCGGACGCATTCCTCGTGCAACTGGTTGGGCAGGCCGATGATCACCATGTCCGTTTCAGGATGCCGGATGGCGGTTTCCAGATCGTCGGTATGGTGGGCGATGTTCCATTCTCCGGCGAAGGTCTCCGCCCGCTCCGCGCTGCGCGAAAACACGCTGCGGATGCGGTCGCGCCCCCGGCAACCGTTGACGGCCTGCGCATAGAACATGCCGATCAGGCCGGTTCCGAGCAAAGTGATGGAGGATCCCGTAGGGGTAGTGTCTGTCATGGCAGGTTGAAGGATTTGCTGTCGAACACCGGACCGACCGGATATACTTCCGGACGGGTCCGGTTTCTTTCATTGCGGGTGTAAGAAACGGTGGGCGTAAAGCCGGACCATCTCCCTATACCGGTTTTTCGAAAGGGGACGCCGGCGCCGGGGTATCCCCGGCATTCTTCAGGTATTCGTGCAGGGCTTTATGGTATGAAACCAGTTTATTTCCGATCTTGATTTGTTCGTCCAGCCGTTTTTTGATACCAAAGATCGCAAAGGGAAGAAGCGACCAGAGTATGGCCAGAAAAACAAGAAAGATGGGAAAAATAACCGTAAGCCAGGCTGCGCCGGTAAGAATATCTTCCATGGTTGGCGTGGTCTCGTTGGGTATAAAGCAGATCGCCCCAATCTACCGACGGAGCCATTGACGCGCAATGAGCGCGCGGACGGATTATCTGGCCGTCGCATCCCGTACAACACTGCCGTTCGATTCGCTTTCCGGGATACCCTGTGCGCATTCACAGTAAGCAAATAATAGCCGAGAAACGCGCCGAAGTGCTTGTTGTGGGCAGCGGCTCCGCCGGGGCCACCACCGCCATCGCCGCCGCAAAGACCGGCGCGGACACGCTGCTCGTCGAGCGATACGGTTTCATGGGCGGCGTCAGCACCCAGGTGCTGGATACGTTCTACGGATTCTATACGCCGGGCAGCTCCTCCAGAAAAGTCGTAGGCGGCGTACCGGACCTCGTCGTGGATGCCCTGAAAGCACGCGGGGCCATGCTCATCCGCCCGAATACCTACGGGGCGGGCGACGGCGTGACCTACGATCCTGAAACGCTCAAGATGGTCTGGGAGTCGCTTGCGCTCGAAGCCGGGGTGCGGCTTCTTTTTCACACCTTTGTCATGGATGTCCTGATGGACGGCGCCCGTGTGGCGGGGGTGGTGGCGGCCACCAAGCGGGGCTGGTTCGAGATCCGCGCCGACTGCATCGTGGACGCCACCGGCGATGCGGATGTGGCTGCCTGGTCCGGCGCGCCGTACGAAGGCCCCGACGAAGGACCCGTGCAATCGCTCACGACCACCTTCCGCATGACCGGTGTGGACGATGCCAGAGCCCGCGCCGTGCGCAAGGAGGATTTGCATGCGCTGCTGGCGCAAGCTGCCGAAACCGGCAAGTACGACCTGCCGCGCCGCGAAGGGAGCATACACATTACACCGTATCCCGGTGTGATGGCCACCAACATGACCCGGGTGGGCGATGTGGACGCCACCGACCCCGAACAACTGACCCGCGCCGAGGTCGAAGGCCGCCGGCAGGCCATGGAGTATGCCCGTTTTCTGCGCGATTTCGTGCCGGGGTATGAGCGCGCTTTCCTGACCGATTTCAGCAACCAGATCGGCGTGAGGGAAAGCCGCCGTATCCGGGGCGTCTACCGGCTGACGAAAGAAGATGTGCTGGCGGCCCGCAAGTTCGACGACGCGATTGCGCAATGCGGAGCGCCCATCGAGGAGCATCATGCCGGGCGCGACACGCACTGGGAATATCTTCCGGACGGCGCCACCTACGACATACCGTACCGTTGCCTGTTGCCGCAACAGGTGGAGGGGTTGCTCGTGGCAGGCCGGTGCCTGTCTGCGGAGCACGACGCCCATGCTTCCGTGCGCAGCATGGCGCAGTGCATGGCGATGGGACAGGCGGCAGGCGCGGCGGCAGCGCTATCGTGCCGGGGAAAGACCCTGCCCCATGCGTTGCCGGTCGATACCCTGCGGGAGCGGCTCGCCGGGATGGGCGCCGTATTGTAAACATGATAGATCGGGAATCCTATACTTCCTGTGCCGCCATGCCGATGATCCAGACGGTCCGGGGACCGATCGAGGCCGCCGAACTGGGCGTGTGTTACGGCCATGAGCACTTGCTGAGCGCCCCGCCGGCCCCATCTCCCGACGAGATGGACTTCGTACTTGACGACGAGAACACCGCCGTGCTCGAAATGCGGAGTTTCCGCAGAGCCGGGGGAGCGGCTGTCGTGGAGATGACCACCCCGGATTATGGCCGGGACGTAGCCGGCCTGCACCGGATCTCCGAGCGGACGGGCGTACATATCGTGTGCGCCGCCGGATATAACAAGGATCCGTTCTCGGCTCCCTTTGTCGACGGCGTATCCGTCGAGGAACTCACGGAGCGTTTTGTGCAGGAAATTGTCGAAGGCATCGACGGCACCGGCATCCGCGCCGGCCTGGTCAAGGCATCCTCCACGCTCAATGAAATCAGCCCGGTTGCGGAAAAAGTGTTTCGCGCCGCCGCCGCGGCGCATCTCCGGACCGGTGCACCCGTTTCGACGCATACCGAAGCCGGAACGATGGCGCTCGAGCAGGTCCGCCTGCTGGAATCCGCCGGCGTCGATCCGCGGCGCATCGTCATCGGACATATGGATCGCAAATTGGACCTGTCGTATCACCTCGAGGTGGCTTCCACCGGCGTTTTTCTCGGGTACGATCAGATCAGCAAGGTGCAGTATTACCTGGATCGGGAGCGGGCCGAGGCGATTGCCCATCTTGTCGACGCCGGGTATGGAAGCCAGATCCTTCTTGGGGGAGATTTGGCTCGCCGTTCCTACTGGCCTGCCTGGGGCCATGCCGAAGGCCCCGGATTTGCCTACATTCTTGAAGGGTTCGTCCCGCGTTTGCGGCAGATCGGCGTAAGCGATGCGGCGATTGACGACTTGCTGATAACCAATCCGGCAAGGGCCTTCGCGTTTTCGGCGCCGGAAGCGCCCTGAAGTAACGCGGGTGGATCGTTTTCCTTACCGAACCGAACTATAGGAGGCCCGGAGCCCGGAAGGCGCCCCGATCCTAACCCCCACGCCGCCGATCCCGGAGCGGATCATTTTCTTTCGATATTGATTGCAATGCAATCATTTTGTAGATTCGTGATCGATGAAAACCAACAAGGGGGGTGGTATGGCGAGCATCACGATTCGTAAACTCGACGACGATGTAAAAACGCGTCTTCGCAAGCGGGCGGCCGGGCATGGCCGCTCGATGGAAGAAGAGGCGCGCGTGATTCTGCGCGAGGCGGTCGAGCGCAAGGAAGGACCGGCCAATCTGGCGAGCGCCATTCGCGCCCGCTTTGCGCCTTTGGGCGGCGTGGAACTGGAGTTGCCCCCACGAGACCCCATGCGTGAACCGCCCCGGTTCAGTTGAGGCGGCCATGATTCTGCTCGACACCAATGTGGTTTCCGAGTTGATGCGTCCGTCGCCGCATCCTGTTCCGGAGGCCTGGATCGCAAGACGGGCGGCAGCCGGTTTTTTCTTCTCCGCAGTGGGTGAGGCGGAACTTCGTTACGGTATAGCGATCATGCCGGCAGGGCGGCGTCGGGACGAACTCGTTTCGGCGATTGAGGCCATGCTGCGTGAAGATTTTGCAGGCCGGGTTCTCCCGTTCGACAGCGATGCGGCGCGCGCCTATGCAGAGATTGCAGCCGCCCGTCGTGCTGCCGGTCGGTCCGCTTCGCAGGCCGATGTCCAGATTGCGGCCATTGCCCGCTCGCGCGGTATGGCCGTAGCGACAAGAAACGTTCGGGACTTCGACGGCATGGGGATCGATATTATTGACCCCTGGGCGGGCGCATGAGCGAACATTCGCTACAGGATACTCTGATTTCGCGGACTTAATCAGAGTATCCTATATTGAACAGCACAGTTCGCCCCGATGCCGATGACGCGATGACAAGAAACGTTGTAAAACTTCCCTCCCCGATTCGTTTTTTATGCCTGTGGATGCTGGCTGGCGCAATGGTCGCCGTTTTACCCGTCTCGGCGCAGCCTGCCGAACGCCCCAATATCGTTTTCATCTTTTCGGACGATCATGCGACGCAGGCGCTCGGTGCCTATGGGGGCCGCCTCGCCGCCTTGGACCCCACCCCCAATCTCGACCGTCTCGCGGACGAGGGCATGCTATTCCGGAACGCCTTCGTGACCAATTCCATTTGCGCGCCCAGCCGGGCCGTCATTCTGTCCGGTCTGCACAGCCACCTGAACGGCGTCGAAACGAATGCGCGGCATGACAGCCTCGAAGCGTCCATTCCCGTTTTTCCGGAGATGCTACAGCAGGGAGGCTACCGGACGGCTATCATCGGCAAATGGCATTTGAAGAGCGATCCCCGGGGGTTCGACTACTGGGAAGTGCTGCCGGGCCAGGGCGATTATTACAACCCGGCGTTTCGAACGCAGGAGGGGGATACGCAATACGAGGGCTACGTCAGCGACATCGTGACGGACCGGGCGCTCGAGTGGCTCGAAAACGGGCGGGATACTGACGAACCTTTCCTGCTGATGTACCAGCACAAGGCTCCGCACCGCAACTGGCTGCCCGGCCCGACGCACCTGAACCGCTACGACGACGTGGAAATCCCCGCGCCGCGCTCCCTGTTCTATGATTATTCCGGTCTTTCCACGCCTGCCGTGCTGCAGGAGATGGAAATCTCCACGGACCTGCGCTGGGGGTGGGACCTGAAACTCCCCCTGAACCCTGAACATCTTGACGAAGTCGCGGAAGGATACCAGTGGATCGACCGCTTTACCCCGGCCCAGCGAACCAACTGGGAGGCGGCCTACGGTCCGAAGAACGATACGTTCTATGAGCGGTATCGCGTGGGCGGGTTGCAGGAACGCGATCTGATTCGCTGGAAATACCAGCGATACCTGAAGGACTACCTGCGCACTATTTATTCGATGGACGAAAACATCGGGCGCCTGCTGGATTACCTTGAAGAGACCGGCCTGGCCGAAAACACCATCGTTATCTACAACTCCGATCAGGGGTTCTTCCTCGGCGAAAAGGGGTGGTACGACAAGCGGTGGATGTATGAGGAATCGTTCAAGACGCCGCTCATCGTGCGCTGGCCCGGCATCGTGCAGCCCGGCTCCGAAAACAAGGCTCTGGTGCAGAACCTCGACCTTGCGCAGACCCTGCTGGATATGGCCGGCGTGGAGCCGTCCTCGCCGATGCAGGGCCGCAGCCTCGTGCCGCTGCTACAGGGAGAAACCCCTGAAGACTGGCGCGAATCCGTCTACTATCACTACTATGAGTTTCCGTGGCCCCATCATGTCCACCCGCATGAAGGGGTGCGCACGGCAGGGTACAAGTTGATCCATTACTATACGCTGGACCAGTGGGAGTTCTTCGATCTCGAAGCCGATCCGGACGAACTCCGCAACGTGTACGGCGACCGCGCATACACCGAAACGATCGCCCATCTGCGGGAAGAACTGGTGCGTCTGAAGGAGCACTACGAGGTGCCGATTCGGTGAGGGGGATCCTGAGATGAAAGCCAGAATATTCTTTATTTCATAATATATTCTTTATTTCATAATATTTTCTTTACAGCGAGGGGCTATTATACCATCTGTTCACACGCGGTCTTGTCACCGTTTCCCTTAGGTATATACAGGCCGGAAGGTCACCTCATATTATGGAAAGAAACGAAAAAATTGCCTTGCTTAACTCAGCAATAGCGGCGATTGAGCACTATACACAAAAGGAAGCCGAACATCAACGCGGAATTGCGGAAACGCTGAAAAACGATTCGCAAAAGAATGTGCAGATCAAGTCCGCCGCTATGATTGAGGAGGAGGGGCGTAGAATCTCGAGGGGATTATACAAAATAATCGAGGAAATTTAGACAGCATAAATACAACGGCAGGGAGTAGTAGGCAAGCGCGCTCTTGAAACGGTTCTTCAGTGAGAGATAATCCATTACCTTGGTGTTCTTCGCACGATCTGTCGTGTGGAGGTATCATCCGGCTCAAGATCACCCACCTATTATAGAATAATCGAGCGGGACTTCATTTTCTCCTTGATGCTGATCGGGCCGCTCGCTCGAATTCCATGCCTATAGAATTTTCAGAGAAAAAGGGCTTCGGGCAAATTATCATTTTGCGCATCAGTCTGAGCCTAAACTGGGTCGCCGTCCTGATTTCCTTTTCCCTTCGGCAGAAGCATATAGCAACATGGTATTTCCAGAAGGATAATTACGCATGCTCGCTACCAAGGCAAGGTGCAAAGACCGGTGGTGCCAGATCCTGAACGAGGCAGATCGCATTGAACGGAAGCACCTTCTGACGCTCCGGCAAGGCGTTTCGGAGAGCCAATTCGGCTACGAGTGGCATGGAAACATCTTGTGTAAATATTCATAGGGTACAGTTACAAAACACATAGACGAAAAATCCTAACCGGGATTTCGTATTTGCATATGACTCATTCGACAAAAATCGATCTAATGAAGGTTCCTAGCGACCCTTGGAGCCGTCGGCAATATCTGCTATCCGAGCCCTTGTCCGGCGTTTTGGCGCGCTCGACGGAATATATTCAGAATCACTACAAATCTTGTGAACAGCTTGAGGCCGTTTGTTGTTTCATGGAGGATGATCTGCTGGATGCACGGTCTGGGGAAGTTCTTTCGCTATTGCGTGTGGGTTTTTTTCCTTGGATTGAGGCCCAACATGAATTGGGTGTTGCACTCGATCAAGCCCTTCTCGGATTTCACCGTGCCTCTTACGATCATCAACGGCGCAGTCTGGAACTGATTCTTGTTGGTACATGGTTTGTTTCAGGGCAAACTACCCACGAGGAGGCACGAAAGTGGATAAATTCTCGTGACCAGATCCCATTTTTTTCGAAGACGCTGGATAACCTGTCCAAGGAGGATTTGTATGTTGAATTAGATACTCAAACCGATTGGGCCAGTGATGTCAAAAGGTTCTATCGGCATCTGTGTGACATTTTGCATGTGCGAGGCATTCGGAATGGCATTAATGCTTTGAAGCCTAACCAGTGTATTTTCAATGGTTTGCCTGTGCCAGTATACTCGGAGGAAACATTGGAAAAAGTGCTGGACTCATTGATAGCAACCATCGGTTACATTGCCCTGCTCCTTGCTATGTCAAACCCCGTTCTACTGTTCGGCTATCCAGTCGAGAAGAAATACGGTATCAACGGACCTCTTGGCTTCTTCGAGGAAGAGCAAGCTAAGCGCCTTCGAACGCTGATTCCAGAGAAATATCGGAATTCCTTGGTTGTTCTCGCCGAAAAAGACTATGGTGCTGCAGGTTTCAAGGAACACTTCTTATCATTACCAGACCTCACCCCTCAACAGCTTCAAAAGCAATACGAGGATTTTATAAAAATGACTGGTTCGAATAAAAAGACGACAACAGAGGGCAACGCTTGACAGGAATAACCCCCTTCTTCGATCTCAGCACAAGAGCGGTCCGAAACCCCCAGGAAACCCAGGGCGTTTTTCGGATGTCTTTCCATCCCCTCTGATCAGACAAGCAAAAACATTTCTCCCACCATGACCCTTCACGGCAAACATTTTATCGCAGGCTGGACGAACGGCGAGGCTACGGAAGGCTTCCGGGCCTGGGATCCGGTGCAGGGCGCCAGTCTGGACCCCGTGTTTATCGAGGCTTCTTCTGCCGACATCGACGCGGCCGCCGAAGCCGCCGAGGCCGCTTTCGAGGCCTATGCGGCTACCGAACCCGCCCACCGGGCGGATTTTCTGGAACGTATTGCATCACAGATCGAGGGTCTCGGCGGAACACTGGTCGAACGCGCCAGCCGGGAAACAGGACTTCCGGAGGGCCGGATCCGGGGAGAACGAGGCCGCACCGTGTACCAGTTGCGGCTTTTCGCCGCCGTCGTGCGGGAAGGCTCGTGGGTGGATGCCCGCATCGATCGGGCCGTCCCCGACCGTACGCCCATTCCGAAGCCCGACCTGCGCCGCATGTCTGTGCCCCTCGGGCCGGTGGCCGTGTTCGGGGCCAGTAATTTTCCGTTGGCCTATTCGGCGCCGGGGGGCGATACCGCCTCTGCGCTGGCTGCCGGTTGCCCGGTAATCTGCAAGGCGCATCCGGCGCATCCCGGCACGTCCGAGCTGGTGGCCCACGCTATTCTCCGGGCCGCCGAAGCAGAAAAAATGCCTGCCGGCGTGTTCTCGCTGGTACATGGACAGGGCTACGAGGTCGGGCTGGCACTGGTCCGGCACCCGCTGGTGCAGGCCGTGGGTTTCACCGGTTCGCTTCAAGGTGGGCGCGCGCTTTTCGATGCGGCGGCGGCGCGCCCCGTACCGATACCTGTGTATGCCGAGATGGGGAGCGTCAATCCGGTGTTCATCCTGCCTTCCGCGCTGGAGAACGGAGCGGAGGCCCTCGCCGAAAAGCTGGCGGGGTCGATTCTTCTGGGCGTCGGGCAGTTCTGTACGAACCCGGGGCTGGTGTTCGGGGTCGGCGGGGAAGCGATGGAGACCTTCCTGCAGGCTTTGGGCGAACACATCCGCCGGGCTGAACCGGCGTCGATGCTTCACCGGGGCATACGCGACCGGTTCTGCATCGGCGTCGACCGGTTGGCTGCTGCGCAAGGCGTGCAGCGCGTGGCGGTTTCGGAGCGGGAGGCGGACCCGGCGCGTACGGAGGGCGGAGGAGCGCTCTTCCGCACGGATGTGCAGACCTTCCTGGCGAACGACATGCTGTCCGAGGAGGTGTTCGGGCCGTCAAGCCTGGTCGTGGTGGCGAAGGATACCGCTGAGTTGGAAAGCGTTGCCCACAGTCTGAAAGGGCAGCTCACCGCGGCGATTCACGGCAATGAAGAAGATATTGCCCGCTATGACGGGCTCGTTCACGTGTTGCGGCGAAAGGCCGGCCGGTTCATTTTCAACGGATTTCCCACGGGCGTGGAGGTATGCCCTGCCATGCACCATGGAGGCCCCTATCCGGCCACGACCGATGTACGTACCGGAGCCGTGGGAGATACCGCGATTCAACGGTTCGTGCGGCCCGTAGCCTGGCAGAATTTTCCCTCGTCCGCATTGCCCCCGGAACTGCGCGACCGCAATGAGCGCGGCATCCGGCGCCTTGTGGATGGGGAATATTCGACAGGGGACGTGGAGTGAGGTGAGGAGAAACTTGCCATCCTACTCTCCGTAGAACGGGTTAAGGGGGTTTCTGTCCCATCCGTAAACGGACAGCTTCTTTTGGACGAGTGCGCACAATGCACCGGGACAGGGCCTTGCGCGCCCATACGGCGTCGCCGTTCTTTGCACATATGGGGATGACATGGTTTCGACGGGTGGTATTCGCGCTGCAAGTTGCGTGTCGAGCTCCTCAGTCCAGCTCGTTAATATGACTGGGAACTGGTAAATGCGAACGATTACTCGTACGCGATGGCGGCGTAAGCCCCATCTGTCCAATGCGCTGCTCGTTCATCGGCGTGCATCAGGGCACCGACTCAGATGAACCCGCTGCGGCCTGTACCGGCTGAACGGGTCGCAGTCAAAACAATCAGCCTTTGCTTGCATCCGGCTCTTGTCGGGCGGCTCTTGATGCAGGTGAGCACGAAAGACCGACTACACACGTAGACGCTTGTCGGTACGGCCATTCGGACGCGGGTTCGACTCCCGCCATCTCCACCACAGTACATCGGGACGCATGGAAGCGGGTCCCGAGGATTTTTCCCGCTCGCTTCTGCGGATTTTCGAACGGGCAAGGTTATATTGCGGCTGCGTGCGTGTCTTGTACCTGTCGTTGGGAAACGCCGCCCTTATTCTTTTTCCTTGCTTCGCTCATGGAAACGGCTTGAAATCGAAGCGAAATTGATCATGGACACGCACGCGATTTTCAAGAACCTCGTCAATTCGGGCTTAACGGATCAACAGTCCGAAGCCATTGTAACCGGTATACAGGATTCCCGAAATATGCTCGTTACGAACGACAAACTGGAGGCCGTGTTCGAACGGCAGACCCGGATCATCATTCTTGCGATGACCGGTATCGTGTCTGTCCTGAACGCTGTTCTATTCGTCGCACTGCGGTTTTCGTAGGATATGCCCATATCGAATGGTGGAAATCGATATATGGATACGCACCGCATCTTCAACACCTTGACGGCCTCCGGATTCAGCGAAACGCAAGCGAACGCTATTATGGAGTCGCACACGGTATCGCAAGATGACCTCGTAACGAAGGATTTTCTGCGAGCCGAGATAACCGGTTCGGAAAACCGGTTGCTGCGCTGGGTGGTGGGAAGCGCTGTCGTGATCACGGCCGCCATTATCGCCGGGTACTTCGTGTAACGTCTACCTCACGTCTCCTGTAGAATACTCCCTATCCACAAGGCGCATCCGAAAATTCAAGAAGGACGAAGCGGGGGGATGAGTAACGGCAGATACAGCATGTCCTTTACAACCGGGAGCCTCCTGCATCATGAATCGGTGAAGTTGGCCGCGCTGTATCTCGATCTGGGCGCTTGGAGTTCTGTGCGCGACAAGGTCATTACAGAAAACCTGCTCCAGAGCAGAACCCTGAATACGCTCAAGCGCGTTTGTCAGGAGATTGTCTCCCGACTGAAAACCCTGAATCGGGGAGAGATTGAATTCCTCGTTGACGCCAACTATCAGGAGCAAGCCTATCTCCTGTGGGTTGCGGTTTGCCGTCGCTACGGATTCATCGCTGACTTTGCCGTTGAAGTACTGCGGGATCGTTACATTACACTAAAGGTAGATTTGAGCCCCGAGGATTTTGATTCGTTCTTCGATCGCAAGGCCGAATGGCGAGCGGAATTGAGGGAGATCAGTCCGACAACGCAAATTAAATTGCGGCAGGTGTTGTTCAAAATGCTTCGAGAAGCGAATCTCCTGACTGCAAAAAACATGATTAATGCCGCGATGTTCAGCCCGGAACTGCTGGATGCACTCTTTTCGGGCAAGCACCGGGATGTTTTGTACTTCCCTGTTTTCGAGTCCGATCTGGAGGGCGTAGCGCAGTGACAACGGATATGGCCGGAATGTCCATGGCCGACAGATTTGAGCATCTCCTTGCCGTGATTTCAAGCGAGCGTTTTCTTAACAAGCGAGGACTTGGCAACGAGGTGCCTTTTTTCATCTGTCCTTTCAAGCCGGAAGAATCCGTTGACATGGATCGGCATCGGGGACAACTCGCCAGGCGCCTCGAACACGAAGGCGTACGCGTTCTGGATGTCAACCTGTACGATCTCTCCATCGAGATACTCGAACAACGCGACATTTGGAACCGGATACTCGAGATGGAAGAATCCGTATCCAAAGAACAACTCAAGGAACTGTTGCAAGGCGTGCTGGACCCCGAAGCGCATCTTGTTCCGGCCATAGCGTCCAAAATGGCAAGCACGGATTTCGACGTTCTTTTTCTTTCCGGGGTGGGCGAAGTATTCCCCTACGTCCGCTCGCACAATGTCCTGAATAATCTGCAAAGCACAGCGAAAGAAAAACCGACTGTTATGTTTTTTCCGGGCGCCTACACCCACTCCCCTGAGACCGGTGCATCGCTCGACCTGTTCGGAAGACTGCGCGACGACAAGTATTACCGAGCCTTCAACATCTTTCATTACGAGGCATAAACGAAACAGACATGACCACGCTCAAGACCATTTTTGACAAGCCGGTTGACCGCCCCATTGAAGGCGTCATCAAGGCTGACGACGAAACCAGCTTGCGCCTGGAAATGGACGAGTACGTGTTGACCAACGAAGTTGCGAAGCGATTGGAATCTTTCCTGGAAGCTTACAACAATTACCAAGGCGCCAATGGCGTTTGGGTGTCCGGTTTCTTTGGTTCCGGCAAATCCCACCTGTTGAAGATGCTGGCGTTCCTGCTCGAAAACCGGCAGATAGAGGGCACCCCGGCCATTGACCTGTTTCTATCCAAATGCCGAGACAACGCGATTCTCTGCGGCGACCTTAAAAGGGCAGCCGCCATCCCGTCGAAAAGCATTCTGTTCAATATCGATCAAAAAGCGGATGTTATCAGCGGGAACCAGACCGACGCGCTGCTTACGGTTTTCGTCAAGGTCTTTGACGAGATGTGCGGTTACTATGGTAAACAGGGATATATTGCTCAATTCGAGCGCGATCTCGACAGCCGCGATCTGTATCAACAGTTCAAATCCACCTATAAGGCCGAATCGGGCAGAGCCTGGGAAACGGGCCGGGAACAGGCCCTGCTGGAAGCAGAGAATATCGCCAAAGCGTATGCCGCGGCAGCCGGCGTCGAGGAGGAGGCGGCACAGGGAATACTGGACAAGTACCGCAGTGAATACCGCGTTTCCATCGAAGATTTCGCCGAACAAGTGCATGACTATATCGAGCGGCAATCTGCCGATTTTCGTTTGAACTTTTTTGTCGACGAGGTTGGACAGTACATCGCCGGTAACGTCAAATTGATGACCAACCTGCAAACTATTGCCGAAAGCCTGGCCACCCGATGCCGGGGGCGCGCCTGGATTATCGTAACCGCCCAGGAAGACATGGATACGGTAGTCGGCGAAATGGGCAAGCAGCAAAGTAACGACTTCTCAAAGATACAAGACCGGTTCGCCAACCGCATGAAGCTAACCAGCGCCGACGTAGCGGAGGTGATTCAAAAGCGCCTGCTCACGAAAACCGAAGGCGGCGCTCAGATGCTCACGAAGATTTACGAGGAGCAGTCCAACAATTTCAAGACCCAGTTCGATTTTGCCGACGGTTCCCAAACCTACCGAAACTTCCAGGACGGGAATCATTTCATTCGCAGTTATCCGTTTATCCCCTACCAGTTCGCGCTATTCCAGGCGGCCATTCAGAATCTATCTCAGCATAATGCCTTCGAGGGCAGGCACAGTTCGGTGGGCGAACGTTCCATGCTCGGCGTGTTCCAGCAGGTGGCGATCAATATCGCAGATCGCGAAACAGGCCAATTGGCGACCTTCGACCTGATGTTCGGGGGCATTCGAAGCGCATTGAAATCCAGCATTCAGCGGGCCATCATTCAATCTGAAAATCATCTTGCAAATCCCTTTGCAATCCGTTTGCTGAAAGCGCTGTTTCTGGTCAAATACGTCAAGGAATTCAAGGCAACTCCTCGCAACCTGCGTATCCTGCTGCTGGACGATTTCAATCAGGAACTTCCTGCCTTGAAAAAGCGGATCGAAGAAGCGCTCGGGCTTTTGGAGCAACAGACCTATGTACAGCGCAATGGCGAATGCTACGAGTACCTGACCGACGAAGAAAAAGACATTGAGCAGGCAATCAAGAACACCGAGGTGGATGCGTCGGAGATAACCGGCGAGCTGGAAAAGATTGTTTTCGATCGCGTCGTCAAGGAGCGGAAAATTCGTTACGACGAAAACGGCCAGGACTACCCGTTTTCAAAAAAGCTCGATGATCGGTTATACGGACGGGAGTACGAATTGGCCATCCATGTAACCAGCCCGTTCCATGAGCACGCGGGCGACGAAGACATCTTGCGAATGCAAAGCATCGGGCGGGATGAGTTGCTGATCGTGATGCCCCAGGACGAACATCTTGTACGTGACCTTCTCATGTACAAAAAGACGGAGAAATACATCCGACAGAATATCTACATTGCACAGCAGCAAGCAGTGCAACGTATTCTGAACGACAAGGGCTTTCAGAACCGGGAACGGTATGCCGAATTGCAGGAGCACGTTCAAAACCTGATAGGCCAAGCCAAGTTATTCGTAGCAGGCGCCGAGATTGAAACAGGTTCCGAAAATGCGCAAACCCGGCTCCTGTACGGATTTCATGAACTCGTTGCCCGTACATACCCGAATCTTCGCATGTTGCGTGGTGTCCCCTATACCGAGAACGACATCGCCAAATACCTCGATCATTCACAGCAAGGATTGTATGGACCCGACGATACCGGGCTGGCCGAGTCGGAGCAGGAGATTTTAGCATTCATCCAGAGCAATAATCGGGGCGGCATACGCACCACGTTGAAAAATCTGCTTGAGAATTTCTACCGCAAACCCTATGGATGGGATTACGCTGCCGTGCTTTGTACGCTGGCCAAGCTGTGCGCTCGCGGCAAAGTCGAGGTTCGAATGGACGGCAACTTACTGGACGATACTGAACTTGAACGGACGTTGCGCAACAGCCGAGGCCACGGCAATACAGTGCTGGAACCTCAGATCGAATTCACCGCGTCGGAGGTTCGGGCTCTCAAGGAGTTTTTCGAGAACTTCTTCGATGCCCCGCCACAAACCAGCGAGGCCAAAGCGCTTGGCAAGGAAACCGGCGCCGCGCTCCGAAACCTCACGGCTCAACTCGTTCCACTGGCGTCCCAGGCATCTCAATATCCGTTCCTGAGTGCGCTAACGCCGGTGGTTGAGGAGTTGAAGGAACTCATTGGCAAGCCGTATAGCTGGTATCTGACCGATCTTGTCCATCAGAAAGATGCGCTGTTCGCTACGAAGGAAGACGTCATCGACCCCGTCTGCAAATTCATGAGCGGGTCGCAGAAAGATATCTTCGATAATGCCCGGCGGTTCGTCCAGATCCAAGAGCCCAACTTGATTTATATCGAAGGCGATGAAGCTGCTCAGGTGAACGCTCTTTTGAACAATCCGGAATGCTTCAAGGGCGATCGCATGCAGCGGGTGAAGACGCATATCGAAGTACTACGATCTAAAATCGGCGTCGAGATGGAGGCCGAGATTGCCAAAGCACAGGAGACCGTAACCAACCTCAAAAGCTGTCTTTGCGACACGGATGAATTCGGCAAACTGAATAGCGAACAACAGGAGCATATAACCCTGCCGTTCGACGAATTTAACGACTGGATTGCAGGACAAAATCTGATCGCCGTCATCCGCGACAAGGTGCGCCTGTTTGAGGATAAGGACTATCCGCGACAACTTGCGCAACTGACGCAACCTGAATCTGCGCCTGCGCCTTCCGACGCGCCCGCGCCGGGCCAAACCGCAGAGCCCCAATCGCCCGAATACGTGTCGCGCCATGAGCTCCGGGTTGCGTTCGAAAAAGCCTGGCTGGCCGACGAGGACGACGTGGATCGCTACCTGAAATCCATGCGTGCTGCATTGCTGGACGAAATACGCAAGGGTAAAAGGATTCAAATATGATTGAACATCTTTATCTCGGAAATTTCACGGCCTTCAATGACCTTTCGCTGGATTTTTCGCCCAGGATCAATGTGATCATCGGCGAAAACGGGACAGGCAAGACACACCTGCTCAAGGCGGCTTACGGACTTTACCCCGGTGCGCTTCTGTTCCAGGGCAAGCCGGTCGTCAGCGTGGATGAACTCGAGGCGACGCTGACCGCCAAGTTGCTTCGTCTCTTTATGCCGCTGGACGACAAGTTGGGCAAGATGCATCGCCAGGGTGCAACCAACCAGGCGTATCTATCTGCCCGGTTCAATCAGGAAGAGCAAATCTTCGCAACCTTTTTCAACAACTCCAGGGCGCTGGCCATTCAGGATCGCGCCCACTACGGGCGGTATCGGGCCGAGGCAGTTTTCATCCCCACCAAGGAAGTCCTCTCGTTTATGAAAGGGTTCAACAGCCTGTACGAGAAATACGGACTCTCCTTCGACCAGACCTATCAGGACCTGTGCCTGTTGCTGGATCTCCCCGAGATCCGTCCGGAAAACCTGCATGAAAAATCCAGGTGGGCCATGGAGGAAATCGAAAAAACCTGCGGCGGTCGATTCATTTTTTATGGCGGCGGCAAGGTCACTTTTAAAACCGGGACTTCCGAACACTCCGCCAACGCCATAGCGGAAGGTTTCCGCAAGATAGGGATGCTTTCACGCCTTCTTGAAACCGGTGCAATCCAGCCTGGCGTCAGCGGTCCGCTGTTCTGGGACGAGCCCGAGGCCAACCTGAATCCTAAGCTGGTGAAGCTGCTGGTGCAGATACTACTGGAATTGTCACGCAACGGCCAGCAGATCATTCTGGCGACCCACGACTATGTGCTGCTCAAATGGTTCGATCTGCTCATGGACCCGGGCAAAGAGGACCATGTGCGCTTCCATAGCCTGTACTTCGACCCGGAAACATCTGAAATCCACACCGCCTCTACCGAGGACTACTTGAAAATCGCGCCGAACCCGATCGACGAGGCCTTTGGTTTCCTCATCGACCAGGAAATTAAAAACGACATGGGAGACCTCGGCAAATGAAAATCGTGAATGCTGACGGATTCGAATTTCGATTTGAGGATGCCCTGGAAGCGTTCGTCTTTGACGAGAAGGACAGAGCCAAGCCCACGTTTCATGGAGCGCCCATGAAAGCTGTTGACATCGTCGCCGAGTTTGCGGAAGCCTATGTCTACGTGGAGTTGAAAGACTACGATGACTCATCGATGTATGACGTATCTGGCGCGATGACCGACGACGAAAGAAACGCACGGCAAGCCAGCTTCAAGTGGCTGAAGAATTACCTCAAGTACAAGTTCCGGGATTCCCACCTCTACCGGTACGCGGAGCAGAAGGTGGCAAAGCCCGTTCACTATGTTTGCTTGATTACCTTTGATAATGCCTTGAACAGCCGGATGCAGAAGTCCCTGAAACGCGAGTTACCTGTTGGCAAAGCATCGCGGCGTTGGGTCCGGGACCTGGCCACAAGCTGCCAGGTCGTGAACATGGAAAAGTGGAACGAAAACTTCCCGAAATGGCCGGTTACGCGCCCCGTCGTATCCGGTGGAAGTTGAATCGATGGAAACGGCCAGACTCAAAAAATTCGCACGATTTGCTCGCAGGAGCCTGATAGAGCAGGTTTCCGCCAAACTCGGGCGGATTCTGGCCGAACATAGTGCTGCCCGGCGCGAAAGCATCGAAGCCGTCAAAAAACTGGAAAAGGAAATCGAGCGCTACGGGAAGGCGCAGGTCATCGAGCGGGTAGCCTACACCTGGTTCAACCGTTTCTGCGCCCTGCGGTTTATGGACGTGAACCGCTACAATCGCATCGGCATGGTGTCCCCCGCCCAAGGGCAGTTTCAGCCCGAAATACTGGCCGAGGCCAAGATGGGGCATATCGACGAAGAGATCGTCCCGGAAAAAACTCGCCGACAGGTTTTCGCTTTGCTCGACGGCAAAGCATCCAGCCCTGAGCCCCAGGGAGAAGCCTACCGCCTGCTGCTGGTCGCCGCCTGCAACTTCTGGCACGGGGCCATGCCGTTCCTGTTCGAACGCATCGACGACTATACCGAATTGCTGGTGCCTGACGATTTACTTTCGGGCAAGAGCATCCTCGCTTATATCCGCGAGGCAATGACGCCGGATACCTGCGAGGATGTCGAGGTGATCGGCTGGCTCTACCAGTTCTACATCTCAGAAAAGAAAGACGAGGTGTTCGCGGGGCTTAGGAAGAACCAAAAGATCACGCCCGAAAATATTCCCGCCGCCACCCAGCTTTTCACCCCGCACTGGATTGTGCGCTATCTGGTGGAAAACTCGCTGGGGCGGCTATGGATGCTCAACCGCCCCAATTCTAAACTGGTTGAGCGGATGGACTATTACATAAAGCCCGATCAAGCCGAAACGAATTTTCTGCGCATCACCAAGCCGGAAGAAATCAAGATTTGCGATCCGGCCTGTGGTTCCGGTCACATGCTTACCTATGCCTTTGACCTACTCTACGCCATATACGAAGAAGAAGGTTACGATACTGCCGAGATTCCGGAAAAGATACTCATGCACAACCTCTATGGCATCGAGATCGACGAACGCGCCGGGGCACTGGCCGCTTTTGCGTTGACCATGAAGGCGCGGGCCAGGCAACGCCGTTTCTTCAGCAGAGGTATCAAACCGAATATTTGCGTACTGGAGAAAATCTGTTTCGACGGAGATGAATTGAAAGACTACATGGATTTTGTGGGACGCGACCTGTTCACCGTACCACTTCAAACCACCCTGCATCAATTCGAGGAAGCCGACAATTTCGGTTCGCTGATACGGCCGGAGGTTACAGACGTAGCGGAGATGCTCCAGATGCTCGAAGGAAAAGACGTATCCGGGCAGTTATTTCTCAGCGCGGCCCACGAAAAGGTACTGCAAGCGTTGCAACAGGCTGATTATCTGAGTCCCAAGTATCATGTGGTGATTGCGAATCCGCCGTATATGGGAAGCAGAAATATGAATGGGCGATTGGCGATGTGGCTAAAAAATAACTACCCAGATGTAAAATCTGATCTATTTTCTGCTTTCATTGTTCGAAATGTTGAATTTGCTCTGCCTAAAGGACAACTTGGTTTTATGTCACCATTCGTTTGGATGTTTATTTCAACCCATGAGAAATTGCGTGAATATTTTATAAACCAAAAAACGATCACCTCATTGGTACAGTTGGAATATTCAGGCTTTGATGGGGCAACGGTACCAATTTGCACTTTTACAATCGAAAACGCTCATCATCCAAATTTCAAGGGAGGCTATGTACGACTGTCCGATTTTCGAGGTTCAGAAAATCAAGCACCGCGAACACTTGAAGCCATCAAAAACCCCGATTGTGGCTGGTTTTATCGGGCCTCGACTGCAGACTTCAAAAAGATCCCGGGGAAACCTATAGTTTATTGGATTTCTCCTCAACTCTTATCCACTTTTTCAAATATAAAGGGTAGGCCGATTGGTGACATAATTTCATTAAAAGCTGGACTATCGACCGGAAATAACGCAGTGTTTCAGAGACATTGGCATGAAGTGGGAAATTATCGGATGAATACAAGGGCTACAGATGCCATTGATGCACAAAAATCTGAATGTCGATGGTTTCCTTGCCACACTGGCGGATCATATAGAAAGTGGTATGGAAATCATTCTATAGTCATTAATTGGGAGATGAATGGTGTCGAAATTCGTGCTTTCAAGGGTTCTGCTATTAGAAATGATAATTTCTATTTCAAGAGTGGAATTACATGGTCAAAGATAAGCTCTGGAACCTTTGCTGTGCGATATCGCCCAATTGGTTTTTTGTTTGAAGATGCTGGTCGATGTGGTTTTAATAATAATTCAATGGAAATCAATATGATTTTATCTTTTCTCTGTTCTTGTTTGAGTGATATATATCTAAATATTTTGTGTCCCACTCTGAATTTTACTAATAATGAAATAGCTAAGATACCTTATATTTCTCCTCCGATTGATAGTGTTGGTATTCTTGTAGACAAAAGTATTTCTATTGCAAGAAAAGACTGGGATTCGTATGAACGCTCTTGGGATTTCACAGCCCTCCCCCTCCTGAATCTGGCCTACAGCCAACCCACCCTTGAGGCTACCTACCAGAAGCTCCGCGACCACTGGCAGGAGGTGACACTGGAGATGAAACGGCTGGAGGAAGAAAACAACCGCATTTTCATTGACACCTACGGCTTGCAGAATGAACTCACCCCTGATGTCTCACCCAAGGAAATCACCCTCACCTGCAACCCGCATTATCGTTACAGCGACGATAAGAGCGAGGAGGAACTGGAGAGGCTGCTGCTGGCCGATACCATGCGCGAACTGGTCTCCTATGCCGTGGGCTGTATGTTTGGTCGCTACGCGCTGGAGAAACCGGGATTGATCCTCGCCAACCAGGGAGAAACATTAGAAGATTATCTGAAACAGGTTCCTGAGCCGAGTTTCCTGGCGGATGACGACAACGTTATCCCCATGCTGGACGGCGACTGGTTCGCCGACGACATCGCCGAGCGTTTCCGCAAGTTCCTGCGCGTGGCTTTCGGGGAAACTCACTACGAAGAAAACCTCCGCTTCGTCGAACAGGCGCTCAACGTGAAAGGGAGGCGCAATTATAGTATCCGCACGTATTTCCTCGGCGAGTTTTACAAGGATCATGTGAAACGCTACAAGAAACGCCCTATTTACTGGCTGTTCTCAAGCCCGAAGGGCAGCTTCAACGCGCTGATCTACATGCATCGCTACCGCCCGGACACCGTTAGCGTAGTGCTCAACGACTACTTGCGCGAATTCCGCGCCAAATTGGCCTCCCGCAAAAACCATCTGGAGACGGTCAGCATCAGCGCCGATGCCTCTCAGAGCGAAAAGACCAAAGCATTGAAGGAAATCGAGAACATCACCAGGATGATCGCTGAAATGGAAGAGTACGAGCGCAATGTGCTGTATCCGCTGGCCACTGAGCAGGTGGAGATCGACCTCGACGACGGCGTAAAAGTCAATTACCCGAGATTCGGCGCGGCCCTGAAGAAAATTGCGGGGCTTAGCGCATAGATTTGGAGGGTTGACGTGAATAACCGCATAGCCCAAGCCCTGACCAAGCTCTTCGAGCGGCATCGCATTGTTTTCTGGTACGACGCCAAGAAAGAATTACGCGATGACTTCGAGGCATTGTCATTGCCCGGCGTTGAAAAATTGGAACTCGCCAACAACGAGTACGGCGTCAAGCACAGGCTGTTGCGCGAGCAGCCGAAACAGAAATTTCTCCTCTACCGTGAAGGACCGCAGCCGCCCGACCTGGAAAACTGGCTGCTCGATGTGCAGTTGGCTCATGGCAGATTCCGCGCCGACCAAGCGGCCATCTGGCTATCCGAACTGGAACTCGGACCGGAATTTGAGGATTTGGCGCAGGCTCATGCGGAGTTCTTCCGGGCGGCCAAGCGCAGGGATGCCCTCAAAAACCTACTTGAAGCAAACGACAACGCCAGGAAGATTCGCCTGAAGATGCTGGCGGTATGCGCAGGCAGCGAGTCACACATAGATGGTGCGCTGGAAAACCTGCTGCAGGAACTGGTCGATGGCCGAGACGAGAAGAGCAAATTGATTGCCCGGTGTAATCTGGATGATTTTCTCTGGGGTCAAATGGCCCATACCTATGGCTACCAGTCTGATGAGCCAAGTGCCCGTGATTTTGCCATCGAACTGTTCAAGTCCTGCTACGCCATGGGAACCGGCGGTCAGGCAAAACTGAGCGGCGATGCCTTGGTGTTTCTCAAACGCTGGAAGAACAACCGTCGGTTTGAAGACAGTTTCAAGGCCCTCTCGGGAGAATGCGCCGAGGTGCTCGGCATTGAACAGGATCTGGTCAAGCGGGATTTCCGCGAGTTGATCGAAATAGATTACTTCCAATTGATCGACCGGAAGATCATCAGCGATCTGGTGCGGGCTGTGGAATCGCGAACAGTCTCCGGCAGCGATGTATCGCTCTGGGTCCGCCAGCGACGGAAAAGCCATTGGTATAGCGAGCACCGGAATCTGTACGAGGCGCTTGATTACGCCGCGCAGTTTACTCATGTGCTGGGAGAGGCCAATCTCACCATGGACAGTCTGACCGAAGGCGTACAACGTTACAGCCGCTTCTGGTATCAGATGGATCAACTCTATCGCAAGTTTACCTACCACGCTCGCAAGTCCGGTCAGTCCTCGCTGATGGAGACCTTGACCAAAAAGATCGAAAATCTCTATTCCAACAATTATCTGCTGAAGCTGAATGATCGCTTTCAGTCTTTTGTGGATGGCGCATCCAGATGGGAAGCACCGCCCGTACCCAGACAAAAGGAATTTTTTGAGCGCTGGGTGCGACCGTTTCTCCGTAAGGACAACAAGGTCTGCGTGATTATTTCCGACGCCATGCGCTATGAAATCGGCGATGAGCTGCTGAGCCTCATTCGGCGGGAGGATCGTTACCGCGCCGAACTGGAACCGGTGCTTTCGATACTGCCCAGCTACACCCAACTGGGCATGGCGGCGCTGTTGCCCAACAAAGAGTTAGGGATTGCCGACAACGAAACCAGCGGCGTGCTGGTAGATGGGCAAAGCTCGCAGGGGACAACCAACCGTACAAAGATATTGCAGGCCGCGTTGGAGGGGAGGGGCCAGGCCCTTAAAGCCGAAGAATTAATGGAGCTTAATCGGGAAGATGCCCGCAAACTGCTCAAGGCCAACGACGTGATCTATATCTACCATAACCGGATAGACCACACTGGCGATAAAATGCACTCCGAAGGCCGGGCCTTTGAAGCAGCGGAAGAAACCCTCTCCGATATTGTCAAACTCGTTAAGAAACTGACTGGGGCGAACGCCAACAACATTCTGGTTACCGCGGATCACGGCTTTATCTATCAACACAGGGAGTTGGATGAAAGCGATTTTCTGGGCGTCGATGCCACAGGCGATGCGATTCTGTATCGAGACCGTCGATTTGTTCTGGGGAAAGGGCTTGCCCCGTCGAATAGCCTGCGCAAATTCACTTCCGCACAACTTGGCCTTGCGGGCGAGGTGGAGGTACAAATTCCCAAGTCGATTAACCGCCTGCGTCTAAGAGGATCCGGCAGCCGCTTTGTGCACGGAGGCGCTTCGTTGCAAGAAGTAGTGCTTCCCGTACTCAGGATCAACAAGAAGCGCCAAAGCGATGTGACTGTCGTCAAGGTGGATATCCTGCGCGGGGCCAGTTCGGTGATTACTTCCGGGCAACTGGCGGTAACCATGTATCAGGCTGAACCAGTGACGGACAAGATACGACCGCGCGTACTGCGAGCGGGCATCTACACCGAGACGGGCGAACTGATTTCCGACAGCCACGATCTGAAATTTGACTTGGTCTCAGATAATCCCCGGGAACGGGAGTTGCCAATACGCTTTGTATTGACCCGCCAAGCAGAAGAGGCGAATGGCCAGGAAGTCATCCTCCGCCTGGAAGAAAAGCACGCCGGCACTTCGCATTACAAGGAATACAAGTCGCTCCGGTATTTGATGCGGCGAGCATTTACCAGCGATTTCGATTTTTAAACAGGGATTTTTAAGGCGTGAGCGACCGATGAACGCACTTGACCAAAAAATCAACGCGCACTTTCCGGGGCTCGTAGTCCGCAAGGACCTTGTAAAGACGGTCAAGGGCAACGCCATTGTTCCCACCTACGTGCTGGAGTACCTCCTGGGACAGTATTGCGCCACCAGCGACGAGCCAAGCATCCGGACAGGCATTGAGACGGTCAAGGAAATTCTTCGCAAGCATTACGTGCATCGCAACGAAGCGGGCCTGGTGCGTTCGAACATCAGGGAAAGGGGGCGCTACAAGGTTATCGACAAGATCAGCGTGGCGCTGAACGACAAGACCGATTCGTACGAAGCGGCGTTTTCCAACCTCGGGATCAAAAAGGTTCTGGTCGATTCGGGCACGGTCAAGACCCATCCCAAACTGCTGGTCAGTGGCGTCTGGTGCATTGCCGACATCGAATACGAATTCACCACAGACAAGAACGCCAGCCCCTGGATTTTATCGACCCTTAAGCCTATCCAGCTATCCCATTTCGATTTCGATGAATACGTTGCGGCCCGCAAGCAATTTACCACCGCTGAGTGGATCGACCTGCTGATGCAAAGCATTGGCTTCAACCCCGACATGTTTGGCAGGCGCAGCAAACTGACCCAGTTGATTCGCCTGGTCCCGTATTGCGAACGAAATTACAACCTGATCGAGTTGGGACCCAAAGGAACCGGCAAATCGCATATCTATTCGGAGTTCTCGCCTCATGGCATTCTGATTTCCGGCGGCGAAGTCACAGTTCCCAAACTATTCGTGAACAACGCCTCGGGGAAGATCGGGTTGGTCGGCTACTGGGACTGCGTCGCCTTCGACGAGTTTGCAGGAAAGCAAAAGCGTGTGGACAAGGCCTTGGTGGACATTATGAAGAACTATATGGCCAACAAGTCCTTCTCGCGGGGCGTTGAGACACTGGGCGCAGAAGCGTCCATGGCCTTCGTAGGCAACACGCAGCATACCGTACCTTACATGCTCAAGCACGCGGATCTGTTTTGCGAGCTGCCCGACAAGTTCTACGATTCGGCGTTCCTTGACCGTATCCATTGCTACATTCCTGGTTGGGAAGTGGACATCATTCGTGGCGAGATGTTCACCAGTGGTTACGGGTTTGTGGTAGACTACCTGGCCGAAATTCTTCGTTCGCTACGCAATCACGACTACTCGGACCGCTACAAGGAATATTTCTCCCTGTCTTCCGGGATTTCGACCCGGGACCAAGACGGAATCAACAAGACCTTTTCCGGCCTGATGAAGATTCTCTTCCCCGATGGAGGGACAACCAGGGAAGAAACGGAAGAGCTACTGCGCTTCTCAATTGAAGGGCGGAAGCGTGTCAAGGATCAACTATTGCGGATCGATTCGACGTACGGCAAAGTTAATTTTTCCTATCTCGACACGGGGGAACAGGCCATACCTGTCAAAACCCTCGAAGAAGAGGAATACTCCAACTACTATCACAGAACTGTTGCCGAAGCGGATGATGCCGAACTTGTTGCGGCTGCGGAACCTAAAACCTCGCTTGTCCCATCCGAGCCCGTCCTGAAGGAACAGCACCTCACGTTTCAGGAAAACCAAAGGGGGGTCTCCTTCGATACGCTCCTGGGCCAGTATCTCAAGGGAGCAACTGCGATCAGGATCACCGATCCGTACATTCGCCTGTTTTACCAGATACGCAATGTCATGGAACTCCTGGAGACTGTGGTAAAGCATAAGACTCCGGATGAGGAAGTGTCTGTTCATCTGGTCACGACGGAAGACGAATTCAAAGGCGAGCAACAGAAGGAAAATTTTGAAAAGATGCAGGAGGCATCCGGTGCCGTGGGCGTGAATTTCACTTGGGAGTTCGACAAAAACCGCACGATTCACGCCCGCCACATCGTAACCGACCACGGTTGGAAGATCTCTCTGGATCGCGGTCTCGATATCTTCCAGTACTACGAAATGAACGATGCCTTGGCTTTCGCCAATCGGCTGCAGCAGTATCGCCGCTGCAAAGCGTTCGAGGTAACGTTTATCCGACACGAACAAAAAAGACAGGAGGAGCAATGATATGAACTTCACCATTTATTTAGTCTTCGACAAAAACTGCCGGGAAGCATTCGAATTATACCGCACGGTATTCGGCGGCGAGTTCACGGAATTTCTCACCTATGGCGAGGGGCCGCCGGAAATGAATGTGCTGGAAGGCGATCGCGACCTCGTCATGCATATGTCGTTGCCTATAGGGTCCAACGTGCTGATGGGCTGCGACATCGACTCGCAGACGCCCCCGCTCATCCCCGGCAACAACTTCGCCGTTTCCGTCAGCCCTGACAGCAGGGAAGAAGCCGACCGGCTATTTTCCGAACTGTCCGAAGGAGGCGCCGCGGTGATGCCCATGGCAGACATGTTCTGGGGTGGCTACTTCGGTATGTGCGTCGACAAATTCGGCGTCTCGTGGCAGATAAACTATGGACCTCCGGCGGATTGACGCCGGTCAGGATACTCCTGCAGCGCCGTAAAGAAACCTGGAGGGAAGAAAAACAATCCTCCGGGGACGGATTTTGCGTATGAGGCGGCCTTGCCGCTTCGACACCTCACTCCACATCTCCCGTCGAATACTCCCCATCCACAAGGCGCCGGATGCCGCGCTCATTGCGGTCCCGCAGTTCCGGGGGCAATGCGGACGACGGAAAATTCTGCCAGGCCGCGGGATCACGCCTCATAATATTTTCGTTTTTCTGCATTACTTAACTCGACCTTTACCCCTCACTTTGAAGTTCCGCTGATCGCTCCACCGGAATTAGTCCAATCCGTTCTACGCCTAATTTGATCTTGATGCCAATAAATGTTTGGGCTCACACTTTTATTCAGAATCGCGGCTATTCCGAGGACTTCTTTGGCAATATCCTCAATGTCTGTTGCGCTTGCGGCATACAGTTGGTAAACGCGGCGAATCAGCGTATTATCGTGTAGACGGCCCTTTTTTATCTTGGCAAACTCCGACCTCACATAGTCCGTGTCATAACAAAACTGGAAGAGGTACTGTGCCAGACGCGATACTCCCGGATCTGGATGACGACTAAACTGCACCAGATATTTGCGAGCTTCGTCGTTCGGGGCTCTCGGAAAAAGCATTATTGCTGCACGCCTAACCATTGGGTGTTCATGCTTGGCGTAGTGAAGGCATATATTCGTAATGTGTTTTTCTCTGTACGGATATACCGCAATCACTTCGAGTGCCTTCTGGACAACAAGCCAATCAGATCTTTTATTCAATTTTGCCCCAAGGGCACATGCCCGCACGCGTGACGCTATAGATCGCGATGACCTATCCGGATGCAATTGGGCTATTGCCTCCAGCACTAAAGCGACCTGATACGGAAAGAGCAATTTCCTTTTCTCGACTATATCCAGAAGTCGCTCCACGATTTCACCGTGATGCTTGATCTCTTGCTTACGTAAATAACTCAAGCAACTTCGCAGTACACGAAGATCTGGCAGTTGGATAATTGCTGTGTATACGGTATCGTTTAGTCCTTTGCGAGTTCTGCCCGCAATCCCATAAGTCGCTAAGAGACGCCGAAAAAGTTTATTCTCTTTACCTTTTAAGTTTCTGACCGAATCAGGTAAACCCCCTGTAAATCTCGGAAAATACAGCGATATACCTTTAAGTTGTTTGGTTATTTCCTTACTCGAATTTGTTTTTGAAGAAAGTTTGCAAATTGTATCGAAAGCTTTATTTACTTTGTCAATCTTTGTATTATCATGCTCTTCTTCAAATTCCTTTCCCGAAAGTATTTCTGTCTTTCCGCCTTGCAGGTTCAGTTGCATTTGCCGGAGTACTTTGTTGATTTCATAAACCACTTCTCTTGCATGTTCTTCCGAATTTGTATAAACTTTTACATCATCTACATATCGGAACCAACGGCCCCCTCGTCTCCTGCAAAAATTGTTAAGTGCTCTATCAAGGGGAATCAGAAAGACATTTCCGAGAAAAGAGCTTACGTCGTTCCCTTGAGGTATTCCTCGGTTGATTGGCATACCAGTATTTGAGACACGAGTCCAACCACTTAAAATGGTAAAGATCAATTGCAGAAGTTTTTCCTCTCTATTTTTGAGCAACGAATTCAATAGAGTATGAAGACGCTGCAGATCGATATGCTCAAAGAAGGAAAAAATGTCTGTCTTCGTTAGATGAGTGTATTGACCAGACAGGTATGCTTGCCTTGCATCGTTTTCAAACGCAGGCCAACGCTCATACCATGCCTCGAAAGGGCTGACCGATTGGATCGTTTTTTTCGTCAAAAACGGAATCTCGATCTCTTGGAAAAGAGACTCTCCTTTCCGCGCTTTCTTTTCCCACTTAGGATGAAGTCGATAGGAATACACCGAACTGTCAAGTTCTTTATCCAGTTTCGGCGCCAACAGATAGATGGCCGCATGAAGTATTGATGCCTCTTCGATAGGCAATACATTGCCGGGGCGGATACTCAAACTGGACTTCGGAACATCTACTTCGATCAGGTAGCTAGGCCGATATCGATGCGATTGAATCTGCTCAATAAGAAACTCTAAACGACTGGATAAATTGAACGCATAATCAGCATGACTGACAGGATCTCGAACGAAGTCATCCCTACTATCACCATGTGCTAGTTGCCAACCAGTTTTGATGATTTCAGGCTTGCTCAACTCTAAAAAAAGTTGGTCATTTGTCATCTTGATCAGAAATAATCCCCTTAACCCATTCTACGTGAGGGCGGGGGGCAAGTTTCTTGCCGCAGGCCCCCTACTCCACCAGCACCGGCGTGCCCACATGCACTATCTCCCATAACCGGTCGATCCACCAGTCGGTTACGGCGATACACCCCTGCGTCCAGTTTACGCTGCCCCCGGTGCCGTTGCCGTGAATTTCGATGAACCCGCCCAGCAGGGTGCCCATCGGGGGCATTTCGAGCGCTTCGTCCGCTTCCATGATGGCGCGGTATTCCTCATCCGTGATAAGCCCCGATCTGATTCCCCGTTCGGCGTCTTCCGCCGAGGGATAGTTCAGCACCAGCGCTTTATAGAATTTGCTGTGCGGGTTTTTCGCCACGATATGGAAATTGCCTTCGGGCGTACGCCAGTGATCGGGTTCCAGCGCGCCGCCTCTCCGCACCTTGTCCATGATGGCATTGAGGCCCAGATCGACCGAAATCCGCATTGCCAGATCCGCCCCCCGGTACACAAAAAGCGTTTGCTGCTTCTTTGAAATGCGAAGCCACACGTTCGATACGGATTCCTCGGGTACGAAGCCCGTTGCGTCATCCATCGTTCGGACATGCAGCCATCCGTCCTGCGCCTCCAGCATAAAGAGCGGCTCCTGCAGGGCGAGCGGACGAAAATCGGGCAGGGGCGCGGTACGGTCGGGACGTGCGTACAGCGCGCCGTCCCGTTCGATGGAGTAGTAGAGTGGGGGCGAGGCGTCCCTGTCCGGAGGAGCGGCCCCGGATATCCCGAAAACCAGTGCAAAAAAGATCGGAAAGAACGCGGGTCTCATTCTTCCTGTCCCGGAGGAAATGCTTTTGCGAGCCCCTCGACGACTTCGTCCGAAATACCCATGGCGCTGAAGCCCCCGTCATGATACAGCGTCTGCATGGTCACCATGCGGGTATAATCGCTCAGGAGCGTGACGGTATAATCCGCGCAACTTGCCGCGTCCGCGTTGCCGAGGGGAGAAATACGCTCTGCGAATTCGAACATGGCGTCGAATCCGTCAATCCCCGATCCCGCCACCGTGCGGGTCGGGCTCTGCGAAACCGTGTTGATGCGAATCCCCCGCTTGCCCAGCCGGTAGCCGAACGAACGCGTAATGCTTTCCAGCAGGGCCTTCGCGTCGCCCATCTCCGAATACTTCGAGAACACGCGCTGGGCGCCGATGTATGTGAGCGCGACGATGGAAGCGCCGTCCGCGAGGACGCCGGCTTCGAGCGCATGATGCACGATCCGGTGCAGGCTGATGGCGGAGATATCCAGCGTTTTCTGATACCACGCGTAGTTGAGTTCCGGATACGGCACGTTCTTGCGCAGATTGACGCCCATCCCGATGGAATGCACGATAAAATCGAGCGGGCCGTCTTCCTTGACCTGCGCATACAGTGCGGTCAGGTCGTCGTCACTGGTGGCGTCTGCCCATATAACCTGTCCCCCGGTTTGTTCGGCCAGATTGTTCAGCGTACCAAGGCGCCGGGCCACCGGCGCATTCGAAAGCACGAGGGACGCTCCTTCCCGGTGCGCGGCTTCCGCAATGGCCCATCCGATGCTCTGCTCGTTCAGGGCGCCGAAGACCAGCCCCTTTTTTCCTTGCAACAATCCGTTTCCGGTCATCTTCCTGTGGATTATGCGTACTATATTACCGAGGCGTTTTTTGATCGCTTCCGGAATGCGCGGCGCATGCAGCGTATCCGGGATGCGCGCCTGAAATGTAAGGAATCCGGGGTTTTATTCGCTACTGCATCTATTCCTGATCGGTTTTTGCCGCTGTGTCATGCCGCATTTGATGTCCCGCTCGTTGCTCTTTGTCCGGACAATGCGACCCCTCCGACGGGTTTTGCATGGGTCGGTCCTTGCATGGAGCGTGTGTCTGGTGTTCCTTGCGTCGGGATGCGCGGACCGGAACCCGTCGCCGCCCCTGACGCCGGAGGAATTGGCCGCTGCCGATTCTGTAACCGCCTTGCTGGAGCGTATCGACGAGACGGCGCTGCGCTCCGCCTTTCAGAGCGTTTCGGCCCGTGCGCACACGCAGCGCATCCGCACCGGGCAATTCGACGAGAGCGGCGCGCTTCTCGCTTCCCGTCAACAGGAAGTGCGGCACGATGCGGAAGGGCCGCGCACGATCTACTCGGAATCTTCCGGAACGTTCGATTTCGGCTATCTGCGCCGTTTTGTTTCGGCGGACGATGACCTGGAGGAAGCCGGCTTCGCCGCATCCGATCTGGCGGAGTATATCATTCCGGAAGATCCGCCGTATGCCGTAGCCCGGAACCGGGAAGCCTGGCGGTACGAATTCGCCCCCGACTCCATGCTGTCCGACCGCCCTGTGCGGGTCATCAGGATTACGGCCCGTCCGGGTTTCGAAGTGTCCCGGTCCATCCGGCGCGTACGCCTGTATCTGGACCGGACATCGGATCGTCTTGTCGGCATATACATCGAGCGGGTGCATGCTGCGTTGTGGTTCCGGGAGGAAAGCGCCTTTTTTCTGAGTACGATTCGTCTCCCTTCCGGCACATGGGCGCCGGACCATACCCGTTTCGAGACGCGCATCAAGCTCCTGTTGCGTCCCGCGCAGCGTTTCCGGAGCAGTGCGGAGTATTACGATTTCGGGGAAATGGTTCAGGTGTCGAATCGCGACGACCCGGACCGCACCGGCTGAATGTCCGGCAACGGCGTATCCTCACAACCCGGGTGTGCACGCCATGACCATCGTGGTTATTTTTTGCAATCTGCTTTAACCCTGTTCGACGAAAGGTTCCTTTCATTCTTCGATTCATGAATGCCCGGGAAAGACCGATGCGTCCCATGGTGACATCCCTGCGGGAAATAACGGGCGGCCCTGCTCATGAGGCCCGCAGCTTGCTCGATGCGCAGTACGTCGACCGGCAAGGCTATATCGGAAAAGAAATCCGTGCGTACGAAACCGTGACCTCCACGAACGACATTGCGCTGGAATGGGCGGCTTCGGGGGCGCCAAACGGGGCAATCGTGTACGCGGAACTCCAGACGAAAGGGCGGGGACGCATGGGGCGCGCGTGGTCGGCGCGCAGCGGCCTCAACCTGACCTTTTCCGTAATCCTGCGTCCGGTGCTGGCGCCTGATCGCTGGAACCTCATTACGATAGCTGCCTGCGTGGCGGCGTCGGAAGCCATCGACCGCTTTACGGCGCCCGTATGCACGCAGATAAAATGGCCCAACGATATCCTGATCGACGAGAGGAAATGCTGCGGGATGTTGCTGGAATCCGCCGGAGCGGGGCAGGCGTCCTCTGCATCGCGTACGGTCATTCTCGGCATGGGCATAAACGTCAACGAGGACACGTTCCCGACCGATATCGAGCATCAGGCCACATCGCTTTTGCTGGCTACCGGGCGCCCGATCCGCCGCGCTCCCATGCTCGCTGCCGTATTCGATCGCCTCGAACAAGCGCTTGACCGTCTCGAAGAAGACGCCGTCGCTGTGGAGAAGCGATACATGCGCCGCATGTATAATCTGAATGCTCCGGCGGAACTTCGCTTTGCGCACGGGAGCGGTTCTGTAAAGGGTGTTGTAGCGGGATTGGGGGAGGCTGGCGGCCTTCTGCTTGCCACCGGCGAAGGTATACAGACTTTTCATGCCGGCGAAGTGACCACGGTGCATTGACTATCCGAAATCCATGTGGCTCACGTTCGACATAGGCAACAGCGCGATCAAAGGGGGCGTATTCGAGGGTAACCTGCTGCACCGTGCGTTCTCGTTGCCGCACGACCCTGCAGGGATGGAAGCCCGGCTGGACGACGAAATAAGCCGGGTGCATAATGCCGGACAGCGCATTGACCGGGCCGGGATAGCGTCCGTTGTGCCGGATTCGGCCGCATGTCTGACCCGCCTGCTAAAGGACCGGGGCCACGCCACGGTGCAAATCCGTTCTTCGATGCGGTTACCGTTCCGGCTTGACTCCGCCAGCCCGGAAACCCTCGGAGTCGATCGCCTTGCCGCCGCTGCTGCTGCCTGGGTCGAATACGGAAAATCGTCGGAGCACGGCGAGCCCCGCCATGTGATCGTCATCGATGCGGGCAGCGCCGTCACATGCGAGGTCGTGCACCGCAGCGGCGTCTATGCCGGGGGTACGATCGGTCCCGGTCCGGAACTTGCCCTGAATGCGTTGCACCGGGGCACGGCGCAACTTCCCGACGTGACTCCGGAGTGGCCGCACACCTTGATCGGCCGGTCCACGGCGGAAGCCATACAATCCGGAATCATGTACGGATTCGTCGAGGGCGTACGCGGCCTCCTTCGCCGGGTCCGGGAAACCTTGCAAGGGGAAGCGTTTGCGGTGGCTACCGGCGGATGGAGTTACCTGCTGGCGGAACAGGCGCCGGAAGTCGACCGGACGGACGAATATCTGGTGTTGAAAGGCGTGCGCCTTCTCATGGCGCTGAATTAGGGCCTGTTACCACTATGCAGCGGCGCTCTGCGGGGCCTGTTTTCCTGCCAGGCCAGGCGCTGATATGCGCTCAGGCGCGTCGCACGAAGACAACCTCTATTTCCTTCGATGCTGCATGTTCCGTGGTCCCGTCCGGGTCGTAGGTATATCCGTCCGGGTGGGTCCATTGCAGCAAAGGCTCCAGGTCTTCCAGCGATTCACGCACAATGAAATTGACCAGCTTTCCTCTGAGCGGCGCCAGGTTTTCACCCGGTTCCTGCCGTGACCCGTTCTTTTCGTTGTAGAACTTTACGCGCACGATCTGCGCATAGCTGTGGTCGTCTTCCCAGGCGGCAAGGTGTGAATCGGGCAGCATATCCCATACGAACGCGCCCGCGATAGTCCGGTTGAGGGCGGGACTGACGAAAGGCCGCCAGAAATCGGTCAACGGACCGATATTCGGTACCTCCGACTCGATGGGAAGCTGGTGGTCGGGAATAAGATCGTCCGGACGCAACAGCCCGAAAAATCCGGAGAAGATGATGCCGTTTTCAAGCAGGCGGCGTTGCGCTCCCGTGGGCAATCCCGGGAAATCCATGGCTTCGTACATCACGCCCGGGCTGAAGCGATTCAGTGCATCCATGAGCGGCGCATCGTAGATTTCCTTGTTCAGGTCGATGGCTTGTGCGAGATCTTCTCCGTTGGCCACAAACAGTTTCTCGAGATCGTCTCCGGCTTCGATGGCTTCCTGCACGGCGCCGATGATCTTCCGGCGTTCGGGGTTCAATTCGTTGAAATAGTTGAACGTGTTCGGCGTGCGGTAGTCGAACATGTCCGGAACGAAAGGATTACCCCCCGGCTGCGATTTTTCGGAAGATGGAAGAAGAATCGAAAAGTTCGGCATGAGACAGGAAGTGCGCCGGCGGGGTGCATATTGCCGGAGACTATAGTACTATCGTTTATCTTTCCTATTCGGAAGAAGGCAAAGAAGCGCCCCGGACGTCTCCAAGCAGTGCGTCTATTTCGTCCCGGATCCGGCGAGCCTCCTCTTCGGCGTCCTCGACGAGTCGATTTCCCGTGCGGCGTGCTTCACTGTCGCCTTCCGGGCTGGAGAAGTCCTCAACGACCGATCCGATCCGATTTGCCAGCGTTTCCAGTTGATAAACAAGGCGGCGGCGCAGTTTCCGCCCTTCTCCCGGCGCCAGCAGAAGTCCGACCGCAAAACCTGCGGATACACCGGCTATCAGGCCCCATACCCCTGCTCGAACGATATTACTCAGTGTGTAGTGCTTCATTCGATGTATGCCCAGGTCAAGTCCGATGCTTATCTTCCCTTCTTCTTATGGCGATTCTTCCGAAGACGCTTTTTTCTTTTGTGCGTAGCGATCTTGTGTCGCTTGCGTTTACGTCCGCATGGCATAATGACGATCTCCTGTCGTAAATACGGTAGGTAGTGTTCAGCAGCTTGTTTACAGGGCTCCTGCGAGGTGAACAAGTATCTACACGGATCGGGGCGCAAAGTTCCAATCCGGACAACACATAACCTGCTCCATAACCGGCTCGGAATGCGGAACATCCCGGCCAGCACCCGGGGGAAACATTTTCCAGGACTCCTGCGCGACACTTCGCGAACGGGAAGTGACAGAGGCGGCCGGCCCATTTTTATTGAAAGCCTTTACGCCGTATCTTAGTCAAACGGTTGCGAGTCATTGAATGCAGAGTGCATGTACACTGTTATAGAGAAATCTCTCTACCAGGTCAAGGAGCGGGGCGATTTCCGGTATTTGGACGAAGGGCCCGTGACGGAGCGCCCTCCAATTGTTTTCCTGCATGGCATGTTGGGAAATCTGACGAACTGGACGGACGCCGTCCAGTCCGTAGCGGCTAACGGATATCGCGCCATCGTTCCCTTTCTGCCGGTCTACACCCTTCCTATGGGGCAGACCAGCATGCAAGGCCTGGTGCAGTACGTGCATGCATTCCTCGACGCGATGGAGCTTGATTTCGTGACGCTTGCGGGCAACTCGCTCGGAGGGCAACTCGCCCTCCTGTATATTTTCGCCCACCCCCAGCGTGCAGGCGCACTGATACTCACCGGCTCCTCGGGTTTGTACGAGGTGGAAATGGGTACGGGCAGCCCGCGCCGGTATGATCCGAACTTCGTCCGGGAACGGGCCGCCATCACTTTCTACGAAAAGGAACAGGTGACGGAAGATCTGGTGAACGAGATGCTGGAAGTCGTCGCGGATCGGGCCTGTGCGCTCAGACTGATAAAGATGGCAAGGGCGTCGAAAAACGAAACCGTTCGTACCCGTTTGCATGAGATCCAGATGCCGACGCTACTCGTGTGGGGGGAGAATGACGCGATTACGCCGCCGGATGTGGCAAGGGAGTTCGAAGAACTCATCCCGGATTCCGAGTTGCACTTCATCGACAAGTGCGGTCATGCCCCGATGCTGGAACATCCGGAGACGTTCAATCAAATCATGCTGCATTTTCTCCGGGAGCGCGTAAGCACTGCTACCCTGGCGGTATAAAGGGCCTGTTACCACTATGCAGCGGCGCTCTGCGGGGCCTGTTTTCCTGCCAGGCCAGGCGCCGGGCCGCGGCGAAGATCCCTGTTGCCTTTCATGCGTACGTACAAGGACGTTCGCTATCCTTGCTCTGCAAGCCGAGGGGTCATGAAACGATTATGCGCACCGGCGTTGCTTCTCGTCGCTTCTCTTTTTCTTTCGGCGTGTGCCCCATCCCTCGCCCCTCTTTACCGGGATTACGATAGGCCGTCCCCGGATACGCTTCTTGCGGTTGCCATTTCTGAAGCAGTGAACCCGGCGGGCGAACCGTCCGGCATGGGGCCGGTTCAGGGCGCTGTCGCAAGCACCGTCCCCGAACGGATCGTCGCCGCCCTGAACGAAGCAGGATGGGACACGACGGCCACCGATCTGCCTCACGCCATTGCAACGAAGGAGCGTGTATTGCGCCGGTGGGGGCTGTACCGGGTTACTGTGTATATGGAAGTAACTCCGCTTGGGCGCGATCATGTGCGCATCTACATACATCCGTTCCGGAAATACATCTTCGGCAAGGCAAGCAAGATTCAGTATCTGACCCGCCCGATTCGATCCCGGTTCATGCCGGAGCTCGACGAGGCATTCGCAACGTACGGTCTGAAACCCGCCGGGACGCCGTTCGAACGGGACGATACGGTCTTGCGCTAGGCGTGAATCTTATTACAAAGAATTCCCGTAAAACAGTCAGGTACCTTTTTCCATGTATGGTGCGCCGCCATGAATAGCCTCGCAAGGCGCTTCGTTCCGCTTCTTATCCCGGCAGGCTTGCTGTTCGGCCTGCTCCTTCCCGCGTCCGGTCAGTCGCAACAGACTTCCTCATTGTCGTCCCCGGACGCGCTGTTCGAAGCGCCGCTGACCGACGGCCCTGTGTACATTGTTCCGATTCAGGGGCCTATCGACAACGTACTCGCCCGGTACGTGGGGCGAGCTGCCGACGATGCGGAAGCGGCCGGCGCATCGCTGATCATCTTTCATGTGGATACGTTCGGCGGACTGGTGGATGCTGCCGACAAGATCCGCAAAACGATCCTGGACCTCGAGCCGGTCACGGTAGCGTTTATCGACAAGAACGCCGCCTCCGCCGGTGCGCTCATATCCTATGCCAGCGACCGGATCGTGATGGTTCCGGGCGCTTCCATCGGGGCGGCCACGGTGGTGGAGGGCGGTTCGGGAGAGGCGGCGCCGGACAAGTACCAGAGTTACATGCGGGGATTGATGCGGGCCACTGCGGAGGCCAATGGGCGCGATCCGCGCATTGCGGAAGCCATGGTGGATGAAGAACTGGAAGTCGAGGGGGTATCTGAAGCCGGCAGTGTGTTGACGCTTTCTTCCGAGGAAGCGCTTCGGCTGCGCGTTGCGGACGCCATTCTTTCCGATATGGATGCGGTGGTGGAACAAGCCGGTCTGGCCTCGACCGCTTCGGTAGCGCACCGCGCCTCGACCCTGGAACGAGCGCTTCGATTTCTGAGTTCGCCGGTTTTGCAGTCCCTGCTCATGCTGATGATGATGGGAGGGCTGTACTTTGAATTACAAACGCCCGGCGTCGGATTTCCCGGAGCTATCGCTGCGGTCGGCGCCACCATGTTTTTTGCGCCGCACTACATGATCGGCCTCGTCCAGAGTTGGGAAATCGTGCTTTTCGGCATCGGGGTGTTGCTCCTGCTTGCCGAGATCTTCGTGATCCCGGGTTTTGGGGTGGCGGGCATCAGCGGGCTGGTGCTTGTGGGCGGTTCGCTTTTTGCGGCCCTGGTCGGCAATGTCGGGCTTTCGTTTCCGCCCTTTGCCGCGCTGGCGCCTGCGGTGGGCACGATGGCGGCCACCCTGGTCCTGCTGATCGTTCTCATGTTTTCTCTCAGTAAATATCTTCCAAAATCGGAGCGATTTGGCCAACTGGTGCTGGCGCCGGAACTTGCCAGCGCATCCGGCTACGTTTCGGCCGAAACCATGGAAGATCTGGTCGGCCAGACAGGTGTTTCCCTGACCCCGTTGCGACCTGCAGGCATGGCGGACATCGGGGGGGAACGCATCGATGTGGTGACGCGCGGGGAGTTTGTTTTGCCCGGAACGAAGGTGGAAATAATCCGGGTGCGCGGCAGCCGCGTGATCGTACGCACGGCATCTTCCACTGCATGACTTTATCTCCCCGGTAATACCCCCGATTATTTCATGGATTTTTTTCTTCCCATAGCGCTCATTCTGGTGGGTCTCGGTCTGATTGCCGTGGAAGTCTATCTCGTACCCGGTTTCAATGTGGTGGGCATTTTCGGTTTTATTGTCATTCTTTTCGCTATTGGCTACACCTTCACGGAATCCGGGTTGCTTGGAGGAATCTATGTCATTGTGGGCACGGCGATAGCGGGGGGCGGCCTTTTCTACTGGATGTGGACATCGGGAGCCTGGGATCGATTTATACTGGGTACGACGATTACGGGAGAACGGCCCGGGGAGGACCGGGAAAGTGAGCGCCGGGCAAAGTATCTCGGCAAGACCGGAGTGGCGGTAACGCCCTTGCGCCCGACCGGTGTAGCCCGCATCGACGGAGAACGCATCGAAGTGGCTACAGAGGGGGATTTCATTGCGGCCGGAAGCAACGTGCGCGTC
Source organism: Rhodothermales bacterium (assembly GCA_965117025.1). GTDB lineage: Bacteria > Bacteroidota > Rhodothermia > Rhodothermales > VXPQ01 > VXPQ01. The sequence continues at coordinate 930,527 of OZ220746.1, read as the reverse complement.
GTGGCTATGGATCGCCGCCGGTTCTTTGTGCGGCTGGCGAATCTGGAAGAATCTGCTTCGTAGCCGCCCGCTTAAGGATACGCTGAGCGTGGCGGTTCTGGCAACAGGCCCTTATTTCTTCCCGCGCATCTCACATACAAAGGGTCGAATCCGCGCTTGCATTGCGGTATCTTGTTCTGCGCCGGACGCCGTATTCCGTTCTGCGATGAGGTCTGTTGTCCCGTGCCGCCGGCTTTTTCCCTGCACTGTATGCTTTTTCCCGATTCCTCCGGCTCGCCTGCTCCTTCCGGACCATCCGTTTCCAACGGGGAGGCCGCTGAGGCTATTCTGGGCGGCCTGAATGCTTCGCAGCAGGAAGCGGTGCGGGCGACCGAGGGCCCTGTGCTTGTCGTGGCCGGTCCGGGTTCCGGCAAGACCCGGATGCTCATGCACCGGATTGCGTATTTGCTTGCGACGGAACGCGCCAGACCCTGGCAGATTCTCGCGCTGACGTTCACGAATAAAGCGGCCCGCGAAATGCGCGACCGTATTGATCGCCTGGCGGGCAACGCCTCTCGCGATTTGTGGATGGGTACGTTTCATTCGATCTTCGCCCGCCTCATGCGTGTGGAAGGGGAGCGGATCGGCTATGCGCGGGATTTCAGCATTTATGACACGGATGATTCGGAGCGGATTCTGCGCCAGTTGATGGAGCGTTTCGGGATGGACGCGAAGCAGTATAGCCCCCGCAGCGTCCGGCATATACTGTCCGGAGCAAAGAATCGGATGATGTCCCCGGCCGAATACGAACGTTCCGCTTTCGGGCCGTTGCAGCAGGTAGCGGCGCAGCTTTACGGCCCCTATGAACAGGCGCTTCGCACCGCGAACGCCATGGACTTCGACGACTTGCTCCTGCAACCGATCACCCTGTTTGAACAGTGTCCGGATGTACTCGAGAAATACCGGGAGCGCTGGACATACCTGCACATCGATGAATATCAGGACACGAACCGCGCCCAGTACATGCTGGCGAAGCTGCTTGCCGGCGGGCGCAAGAACATCTGTGTCGTGGGTGACGACTCCCAGAGCATCTATGCTTTTCGGGGCGCCGACATTGCAAACATTCTTTCTTTTCGTCGCGATTACCCGGAAGCCGTTACCGTACGGCTGGAACAGAATTACCGCTCTACAGGGCGCATTCTGAAATTGGCCGATTCCATTATTGAACACAATCGGGACCGCCTTGAAAAGAAACTGTGGACAGAAAACGCCGAAGGGGATCCCATTGTGCTCATGGAAGCGCTGTCGGAGCGGGACGAGGCGCAGAAAATCGAGCGGGCGATCCGAAGCCTGCAGGCCCGGTTCGGATATGGCTACGAGCATTTTTCGGTACTCTACCGGACCAATGCGCAAAGCCGCTCCATCGAGGATGCGCTGCGCCGCGGAGGCGTTCCGTACCGTATCGTAGGCGGGCTGTCTTTCTACCAGAGAAAGGAAGTGAAGGACATTCTCGCGTATCTGCGTCTGCTCGTCAATCCCGGAGACCTGGCGAGTTTGCGCCGCATTATCAATTATCCAACGCGGGGTATCGGGGACAAGACGCTCGGACGGCTCATTGCTTTCGCGGAGGAGCATCACGGTGCGGTCTGGGAGGCGATCGAGCAGGCGGAGTCCGTGGGGCTCGGGCCGCAGGCCGGGCGCGCCGTCGTTGCGTTCCGGGAGATGATGCGCAGGCACATGGAAGAGGTCGAACAGGGCCTGCCGGCGGAGGATATTGCGCGTTCCGTCGTGCAGGAAACGGGCATAGTCAAAAACCTTGGCCAGGACCAGACGCCTGAAAATCTCATGCGCTGGGAAAATGTGCAGGAATTGATCGGGGCTATCGCGGAATATACCGCGGAAGATCCCGTCGAGCATACGCTCAGTACATTCCTGCAGGAGGCGGTGCTCCGGACGGATATCGACGAGATGGACAGCGAGTCGCGCGTAACACTTATGACGCTGCATTCCTCCAAGGGGCTCGAATTTCCTGTGGTATTCGTTACCGGATTGGAGGAAGGCCTCTTTCCTGTATCCATGGCCATCGGGGAAGCAGCCGCCGTAGAGGAGGAGCGGCGCCTTTTCTATGTAGGGGCTACACGTGCTGCGGAACGGTTACACCTTTCCTGGGCCCGGACCCGTTTTCGCTTCGGCAATTCGGCGCCGACGGTTCGCAGCCGTTTCCTGGACGAGATCGACGGAAGCGTGGTGCGCACCGAAGCCGGAGAAGCTGTCCGTCAGGATGCGGGGCGTTTTCAGCCGGACCCTGAAGTGGTTTCCGACTTTTCCGGAGGTCCGTCGTACGATCAGATGGCTCCGCATTATTACCGGCAGAACCTGGCCGCGCCTGCTCGCAAGGAAAGCGATCGTATGGTGGTCTACGATCAGGGCGAGGGCGCCATTATCCCGGGGTGCTGCGTGGATCACCCGCATTTCGGCGAGGGGGAAGTGCTTTCCGTGGAAGGTCACGGGGAGAAAGCAAGGGCTGTTATTGCCTTCCGGGAAGCGGGCCGGAAAAAGGTGATGTTGAAATTCGCGGGATTGCGCCTCGTGGAACATTGATGTACTTCAGAATACGCTGAACTCTGCGAACTTAACCAGGGTACCCTGCATTTGCCCTTTTGTTATGAAGAATTTTAACGTTTTCCGGCATACGCTGCTGCTGTTTCCGGCGCTCCTGTGGCTTACCGGATGTTCTTCCGAAGACGAGCGTGCCCGCGTGCTGGTATACTCGCCGCACGGCAAGGAAATGCTTGGAGCCTATGAGGAGTTGTTCGAGGCCCGTTATCCCGATGTGGACATTGCATGGATAGACATGGGAGGGCAGGATGCGTACGACCGGATCCGGACCGAACGGCAGAATCCGCAGGCAAGCGTCTGGTGGGGCGGCGCCGGTATGGCGTTCGATCGGGCGGCCCGGGAGGGCCTGCTCGATCCGTATGCGCCATCCTGGGCGGCGGAAGCGCCCGTGCATGCATCCGGGGCCGGAGACACATGGTACGGCACCTTTCTGACTCCTGAAGTGATCACGTACAATACCCGCTCCCTTGCCCTGACGGGCGAAGCGCCTCCGCAGGACTGGGACGAAATGCTCGAGGAGCAATGGCATGATCGGGTGATTATCCGGTATCCGCTGGCTTCCAGTACCATGCGGACCATCTGGGGAGCGATGATTCTCCGGCAGCCTACCGTAGAGGAGGGGTACGCATGGCTGGCCCGTCTGGACCGCAACGTGGAAACCTACGCTGCCGACCCGACACAGCTTTATCTCAAACTGGCCCGCGAGGAAGGCGATGTGACGCTGTGGAATATGCCGGATACGTATATCCAGTCACAGGACAACGGGTATCCTTTCGGCTATGTGGTGCCTTTTTCCGGAACGCCGGTTCTTACGGACGGCATTGCGCTGGTTGCGGGCGGTCCCCACCCGGATCTTGCACGGACTTTCTATGAGTTCGTCACGTCCGATAGCGCCCTTGTCGATCAGGCGCACCGGTTTTATCGCATACCGGTTCGAAATACCATCCCGGATTCGGAACTTCCGGAATGGATGACCGGGGTGGATATCCAACCCATGGAGATTGATTGGGAGCGTCTCGCCGTGGAAGGGCCCGAATGGATGCAGTACTGGGACGAGAACATCAAGGGGCGCGGCGCGGCGTATCTTGCCGACCGCGGCATGGAGTAAAGGGTACTCACACACATTGCGGACGTAATCAGAGTATCCTTAAAGGGCCGGTGAGGGACTGGGCCGGCTTATGTCAGCCGGTGGTGCGCGGCGCCCCGTTTTTTCCCATGCCGAGCCATTCCGCCAGTTCTCCGAACGTGTCAACCACAATGTCTGCGCCGGCCTCTTTGAGTTCGCCGGCGGCGAACGATGTGGTTATTCCCGCTACATGACATCCTGCCCGGTGCGCCGATCGCACCCCGTTCACTGAGTCCTCGATCACGAGGCACATCTCCGGCGCCAGACCGAGGCGTTTTGCGGTTTCCTGATAAGGCTCGGGATCGGGTTTGTGGCGGTGTATATCCTCCGCCGTGACGATCACCTCGAAAAAACGGTCCAGATCGAACCGGTCGAAGGCGAAGCCCTGGTATCTGCTTGTTGCGGAAGTGGTCAACGCAAGGCGCATTTGCGCTTTCGCCCGGCCTATGAAATCCAGTACGCCCGGAATGGGGCGCATATCGGGCATAAGGCTCAGGAAAGTTTTTTCCTTCGATACGGTGAGCGTGTCCACATCGTGTTCGTCCGATCCGAACTCGGACACGACCCGTTCGAACAGTTTGCGTTCGGGGATGCCCTTGAAGGAAGGATAGGCCTCGGCCGGGACGGGCAAATCGTACAGGCCGAAAATGATCCGGTGCGACCGGTCGTGAATCGGCTCGGAGTCGATAACCACGCCGTCCATATCGAATACGATCGCTGCGTAAGGCGGCGTGGCGGGCGAAAGGTCCGGGTTCATGCGTCTTTGGTAACAGGCCCTGGGCGCCTACGACCGTCCGAAGAAATAGTACAACACACAGCCCAGCACCGGAAAGAAAATAATAACGAGGGCCCATCCCACCTTGTTGCCGATCGATTTTGAACTGCCGATCAATTCAACCAGCGCGATGATGTCCAGGATGACGACGATGATCCCGAAACACCCCAGTGATCCGAAATTCCCGGCACGCTGGAAGAGGTTCGGGCCGCATCCGGCAAGGAAAAGGGTTGCGGCGAGCGCAATCGGTGCAGAAATTGCAAGAGAGATCGGGCGGCGCGCTGGGGTATGCATGGCGTGGGGGGCGAGGAATTTCAAGGGGTTGTTTCGGCAGAAGGCTCCCCGGGCAACAGGGGTTCTATACGGATTTTCGCCCGGATGAAAAGCCCGCCTTACGCTTGTGCTACGGGAACGCATGCGGTCCGGTTACGTTTTTGCGAGAAAATCTTCGGCAGGTATTCCCTGTTTTTCCCTGCCGCGGCTTGCCTCGTTTTCCTTTTTCCGCCTGACCATGCGCATCGGTTCTCTCGAATTCGGCAGGTATCCCCTGTTTCTCGCGCCGATGGAGGATGTGAGCGACCCGCCGTTCCGCATCCTGTGCAAGCGGTACGGGGCCGATTTGCTCTACACCGAGTTTATCTCCAGTGGAGGATTGGTCTACGATGCAAAAGATTCCCTGCAAAAGCTGGATATCTACGAAGAGGAACGGCCGGTCGGCATACAGTTGTTCGGCGGCGATGTTGAACAGGTGCGCCAAGCGGTATCTGTCGTGGATCGGGCCAACCCGGATCTGATCGATATCAATTTCGGATGCCCGGTCCGCAAGGTGGTATGCAAGGACGGCGGGGCCGGCATTTTGCGCAATCTACCCAAGATGCTGGAGATCACCGAGGCGGTGATCGAGGGCGCCACGCGGCCCGTCACGGTCAAGACGCGCCTGGGTTGGAATGACGACTCTATCCGGATCATAGAAGTGGCGCGCATGCTGGAGGAAGCGGGCATTGCTGCGCTGGCGGTGCATGCCCGTACGCGCAGTCAGATGTACCGGGGCGACGCCCGCTGGGAGTGGCTGCGCCGCATCCGGGAGGAGGGGGTCCGGGACATTCCGCTCATCGGAAACGGAGATGCCACTGATCCGGTCAAAATACGGGATATGTTCGCCGAGACGGGTGTGGATGCCGTGATGGTCGGACGCGGCGCGATCGGCAACCCGTGGATTTTCCGGGAAACGAAGGCCTGGCTGGAAACGGGCGAGAAGATGGATCCGCCCAGCTGGGAGGAGCGTCTCGCCGTGGTAGCCGAGCATCTTGCGTTGAAATGCGAATGGCTGGGCGAGCGGAAGGGGGTGCTTGAGATGCGGCGGCATTACGGAGGGTATTTCAAGGGATTCCGGAACGCCGGCTTGCTGCGTACGGCGCTCATGGAGCAGAACACGATGCAGGACACGCTCGAAACGCTTCTGAATTTCGAAGAACACACGCCGTATGTCCGGGCGCCTGTTCGATCCCTTGCGTCACGCAGAAAGGTCGCCGCCCGTCCCGTCCTGTCCCGGACTGTGCGGGGCGTTTCCGTCGAGTCCCTTTCCGGCGCGCCGGTGCGCTCGAGCGCGGGATCGCATCAGTAGCAGGCTGTCCAGGGCATATACGGACCCTCCTCCGGCCACGAATAATATCAGGCTCGTGAACGGCTCCCAGATCACCAGACCGCCCACGGTGCCGAGTACGCCCCCGAGATATTTGATGTACCGGAGTTGTTCGTTGGAAGCGTTCAGAATGAGCGCCTCCAGTTTATCTTCGTTGTACTTCTGCATGTTCGACACGACGATGCCGTAGACGTCGAGCCGTTCGACAAATCCAAGTACAATGCGCGCAGACCAGTTCTCGATGTCCTCGGCACGGGCCTCGATTTTGTCCGGCAGTTGGTCTAGGACGGGGTCCAGTTCGTCCAGAATCGTATCAACCGAGGCAGGAATTTCCCGGACTATTTCTTCCAGCCGCTGCCGGAAATCCTCCTGATTCCAGAAACGCCAGCTGCGCAGCGCAAGGCCCGCCACGCCTCCGCCGGCCAGGAGCCGGAGTTTGTCTTCCACGAAGGTTACGATCCGATCGCGTACTTCCGGTGAGGAAAGCGCCTCGTTGAGGTAACGGGCCGCAAAGATCTTCAGTTCGCGGCGAAACTCGGGGTCCTCCATGATGTTGCGCGTTACAGCGAAGGCCGTTTCCCGGTATTTCCGGAGTAGCCCTGACGACTCGATCTTTTCCTTGATGATTTCTTCGTTGATAAGTTCTTCGGAGACGGTCTTCGCCAGCCGGTATATCACGCGTTCCCGTTGCGCGGGAATGAGGCCTTGTCCCAGCAGGGGACGCCTCCGCCTCGGGTGGAACAGCATGGTAATGGCCAGCCAGTTCGTGAGGTACCCGATCAATCCGCTCACGGAGATGATGCGGAGGAGGTTTTCGAAGCGGTACGTTATGCCGAAGTACGTGCGCTCGCCAATCGGCACATCCCACCAGAAACTGAAGATGAACGCGGCGAGGAGCAACGGCGGTACGCTGCGCAGCAGAAGCAGTATAAACCACAGAACACGGCCTTGCTCCTGGCGAGGGACTTCAAACTTCGTGCGGAGCGGCGCAGGAAGCGGTGGGAGGTGGCGCCGGATGTATTCAATCAGCATCGGATAAATACTATGGATGTGGCGCCAAAAATGGAAACGGCGGCGGCGCGGGAAAATAGAGAGAGAAATCCTGTTTCTTTGGTACGTCCCCCGCTAAAAAACGTCCACAATGTCCATGTGCCGCAAGTATTTGCGAGGATTATCCTGCAGGTCTTGCAACAGGGCGTCGAGCGCTCCGAGCGTGGAGCCCATCTGTATGTACAAGGTCGGATCGTTCAGCAGGCGGGCGATTGTGCCGTCGCCGTTATTGATTTTATCCAGAATCTCGTTCAGGTTGTGCGTGGTGCCTTCCAGCGTTTCCAGAGAGTTTTCGAGATATATCGCTATATGGTCGAGGCGTTGCAGCGTCTGAGCCAATGTGTCGGCGCTGGCGCCCGAGATTCTGGAAAGGTCCTCCGAAACGGTCTCGACGTTGCTGATGATCTCTCTTACGGATTCCTGTTCCTCGCGCAGCGTCTGCGCCAGGGCGTCCGTGACTTCGCGCAAGGCCCGGAGCGTCGGGCGGATGTCGGCGCCGGTTTCCCCGATCAGGAGGCCGGTATCTTCGAGAAGGACGTTTGCGTTCGCCAGGGCTTCCTCGACATTTTCGGTGAGGCGGACACTTCGTTCTGTCACCGCTTCAAAGGCGTCCGGTACGCTGACGCCTTCGATGTATCCTCCGTCGGGTATCGACGGGTTGCCCGAAGAGGCGGGGAAAATAATCACATAATTACTACCCAGGGCGGAAATGCCGCCGATCTCGGCATGAGAGCCCTCCGGGATATAGACATTTTCGTCGAGGTGCAACCGGACGCGCACCCGATTGTCCGTGTCCAGCCGGACATTCTCCACCGCGCCCACATCGACTCCATTGATGCGTATGGGGCTGCCTCCCGAAAGCCCGCCGGCCGATTCGAAATGGGTGTAGAGTACGTACGTGCTGCGGAAAAGCGGCACATCCTGCAGGAAACGGATGCCCAGTGCGAAAACAACCACCGCGGCAGCGAGGCTCAGACCGACGATCAGTTCTTTGGAGTACTTCACAGGGATGGATATTCGTTAGGGATGCAGGGATACTTCCGATGCGGAAGTCTGTTCGCCGATCACGTATTCATTGGCCCGGACGAAATCGAGCAGGGATTCGTGATCGGTTCGGTGGATATCATCTACGGTGCCGGTCCAGGCGATCCGGGCCTCATGGATAAAAGCGACCCGGTCTGCAATGGCGAGCACCGAATGCATGTCGTGTGTTATCACGATACTGGTTACGCGCAATTTCTCATTCAGCGACAGGATGAGCTCGTCGATATGGTTAGACGTTGCAGGGTCGAGGCCGCTCGTCGGTTCATCGTATATGATGTACTTGGGCTCCAGTGCAATGGCCCGGGCCAGCGCTACGCGCTTCTGCATGCCTCCGGACAGTTCGGACGGCATTTTTTTACCGATATCGGGCAATTGCACCATTTCGAGGCACGTTTCTACGCGGCTCCGGATATCTCCATCGGACGTTCCTGTGAAGGTGCGCAGCGGAAAAGCAACGTTCTCGAAAGCGGACATCGAATCAAACAGCGCTCCCCCCTGAAACAGCACACCGAACTTGCGCCGGATACGCCGCAACTCCTTGTACGATACCTCATGGATATTGGCGCCGTCTACAAACACGCGCCCCTTGTCGGGCGTCAGCAGGCCCACCGCATGTTTGATGAGCACGCTTTTCCCGGAACCCGACCGCCCGATGACCGCCAGCGTTTCCCCCTCGGGAATGTCGAGGGAAACGTCGCGAAGCACGACCGTGTTGTTGAACTGCTTGGTGATATGTTCGAGCCGGATCATGGCGCGGAAAGGCCTTTACAGTAGTGTAACGGCGAGGACGAGGTCTGCAATAAGAATAAAAACACAACTCATCACGGCCGCCTGCGTCGTGCTTTTGCCGACGCCCTCGGCGCCGCCGGCCGTAAAATACCCCATATAACAGGATACCGAGGTAATGATAAACCCGAAAACGAATGCCTTGCTCAGGCCAAAGTACGGATCGAATGGACGAAAGAAATCCTGGGCGCCCTGTACGAATTCCTGTGTGGTCAGGTAACCGCCGAGGTTGGCTACGGCGATACCGCCTCCGATCCCGATGGCGCAGGCCGCCACATAGAGCATCGGAAACATAATGATGCCTGCAAGGATCCGTGGCGCGATCAAATAGCTTGTTGAGTTGAGCCCCATTGCTTCGAGTGCGTCAATCTGTTCCGTGACGCGCATGGTTCCCAGTTCGGCGGCAATACGCGCACCGACGCGCCCTGCCAGAATGAATCCCGTCACTACAGGCCCGAGTTCCAGAATCATGGAGGGCGCCACGACCGATCCGATGACGGTGGCGGGCAGAAAGACCGAAACGAGCTGGTAAGACACTTGTACCGTGGTAACAGCGCCGGAAAAGGCGGCGGCCAGCGCAACAATCGGGATCGATTCCACGCCGATGCGCATCATCTGGTTGAAGGTGTTCTTGCGGTACGTGCGAAAGTCGTCCAGCGATACGAACGCATGGAAGATCAGTAGCGAGTACCTCCCCAGGATGGTGAACGGGCGCAGGAACCAGGTAAGCGAATACGTCATTGCGCGCGGCGGGAATCAAACAAGGAAGGATGTCGGTAGCGGTACAAGGGATCGATGATGCCGCTGCGCACGGCATGTTGCGTTTTTGAACGGGAAGACGCCTTTGCGGCGGTCTTTGGCAACCAAATCCTTATGAAAGTGATGCCCGAATGGTTCCTTAAACCCGCCCGGATCGATCTTTCCCGGCAGCGTGCGGTTCCAATAAAACCAATTTTGTCCGTGAAACAATAATTCTGTCCTTGTCCCGTTCTTGCAGAGGAATTGGTTCTCTTGATAAGGATTGCGCGGCTGGAACAGGATAATTTTTCTGCATCCCGTCCGTTCCGTCATTCCGAATGCATCGTACGGATGAGGCCCTTGCGGTCGCATACATTGAAAAAGACGATCAGGAGGCGTTCCGCCAGTTGGTGGAGCGGCATCAGGAGCGCATTTTCGGATATGTGATGGGTATGGTTCGTGATCGGGACGTAGCGAACGACCTGTTTCAGGAAACCTTCTTTCGCGCTATCCGCGCGATGAAGAAGGAACGCGGATCGTACGCATCGCAAGGCAAATGGCTGGCCTGGGCGATGCGAATTGCCCGCAATGCAGTCTTCGACCATATGCGCGAGCGGAAAAAATGGACTGATGTGGAAACGAACGATGCGCAGGACGGCTCTTTTTGGGACCGGCTGCCGGGTGAACCGGCGCCTGCCGACGAGCAGGTGGACCTGCGCCACCGGATTGACATTATGGAGCGATGCATCGAACGGTTGCCGGGCGAACAGCGTGAGGTACTGCTGCTGCGTCACGAAACCGGTATGACGTTTCGGGAAATTGCGGAGCTCACGAATGTGTCCATCAATACGGCGCTGGGGCGGATGCGTTATGCGCTTCTCAACCTGCAAAAGATGATGCGGATAGAACTCGGCGAGGAGGCCGACGGAATACGAACCACCTGATACAACGAACCGGTATGGACAAGAAAGACGCCTGGCTTCTCGAACTGTACGAGGGTTCGGGGAAGCCCTCGGATCCCGGCTCCGGGAGTAATGACGAGGCTGCTTCCCTGCGCGAAATGAAGGATTGGCTGGATGCACGATCCGCGATCCGGTCTGCGCGGCCCGATCCGAAGGCCGTGGAGGCTGTGCTGCAAGCGGCGGCGCAACATACGACGCGCTCCGGCGCCCGACAAGACCAGCCCGCTGGCGCCAGGAAAGATCGCCCCGCCCTGTCCCGTAAAGGAGTGGTGTGGCGGTTGCCGAGGCGTATTGCGGGCGGGGCCATCGCCGCGATGCTGGCGGCCGTCGTGCTTATCGGGTTGTTTCGGGCGGATGTGTTTGCTCCGGCTCCGACCGATCCCGAACCGGTGGCGGTTCGTCCAGCGGCGCCTGCGTCTGCGGAAACGGCTCCCTCTGAAGCTTCCCCTGAAACGCTTTCCCCGGCCGGAGAGGCTGCGGGGGGCGGGGCTGATGTCCAGCGTGGGGATGTGGGGATCGCCGCGGCTTCTTCTCCTGACCTTCCGGCTGCTGCCGGTGTTCCGCCTCTGGAGACAGCGGTGGAAGCTCCTCCCCCAACGGTTCTTGCAGACGCCTCGTCCGCTGACGCTGCCGCGCCGCTGCAACCGGCGGCTGTTGCAGCCGAACAGGCTGAGGACGGCACGCTCGCAGAGCCGGGATTTGTCCTGGAAATACCGGCCTGGGACGATCAGAGCGATGTCATTTACCTGCAACAGCGCATCCGGAGTATCGGCGATGGGGTGGCCGGAGGTTGGGAAACGCCTGCGGTGCCCCTCGAAATGCTCCCTGCCGGCTCGGGGAATACCGGGTTGACGCCCGCCTCGGAACGCCGCTGACAATGTACATCGGAACTACGCCATTCATTACTGGAAACCGGAGGTAACGCACCCTGCTCAACAAATACCGTAAAGCCATGACCTCTCTTTCCCTGTACTCCAAAGGCTGGTTGCTTGCCCTGCCGATGCTGATCCTTGCTGCCGGAACGGCGGCGGCGCAGCAACCTGATTCGCTTCAAGGCGATGATCCGACGCTTCGTTCGTTTCGCATTGAGGGCGACGGAGCTGTGTTCATAGACGGGCGAAAAGTTTCGCCCGAAAAACTCCCCGAAGGATTCCCGCCGGAAGGCGTCTCTGCATATTATATGTTTTCTCCCGGTCTGGATAAGGATAAGAAATTGATTGTTTCAGTAACGGGAGGCGGGAGGTATATCTTGGAAGGGGATAGTCTGTCGGAGACAACTCGACGCGCTTTTTCCTGCACCATGCAGGACCATGGCTGCAAGGATATGAAAGAGGATGCCTATGTCCTTTTTATTCCTGCCACGCCCCCCGAGGCTATTATGGAATGGAAGGCCGGCGACCTGCGCGAACAGGCGAGACGCCTCCGGGACCTGCAAGGTCGTTTGGCGGAATCGCAGACGAACGAATTGCAGCAAATGCTGGAGGAGATGACGATGCATGCGGCGGAAGCGGCCCGTACGGCGAGCGAGTTTCCGCATATCCAGTTGCAGCACTATTTTTCGGACATACAGGACAAGAACAAGGGCCTTTTCGATCAGTTGATGAGCGAGCGGCTCATGGAACACGAGACGGCGAGCATGGCTCGCAAGGTTGCCGCGATGGAGGAGGGGAAAGCGCGCCGGGACAGCATAGCGGTGTTGCGGGAACGACTGACCGAGATTTTTGAGCTCAAACAGGAGAACCGCCGCCGCGAGGTGGAGCAACTCGAGGAGAAACTGCAAGAGTTGCAAAAGGCTGTTGCCGAGCGCGAGCGCCTCAGCGGTGAGATCGTGGACCGCCGCCTGCAGGAGCTGCTGGGCAACGACGCCCTGGACTGGTAACGTTGCTTTTTTGGAAGGCCGGGGGAGGCGCATGGCCTCCCCCGGGGCCTGTTAACAGGCCTCTTATGCTTTTTTGACGGATTTTTTGTATATTTGCCGATAGTGTGGGGTTTTGCGCTGCGATTTGCTTTTCTGCCTATCCACCACCCACCCTTTCGCCGGCGCAAGATGCAGAGGAGGCGATCCTGCTGACCGTTTCCGTAACCATGATGCATCGTTTGCGTCCGGGCTTTTTTTTGCGCGCCGGATTTCCCGTAAGGGGAATGGTCCGGTTTTGCGCCGTAATCGCTCTCGCCGCTTCTGCGGCGGGAGCGTCTTTTCATGAAAGCGGGGCGGCCATTGCCCCGCTTTCTTCTTCAAATGCGATCACGCTTCGCGCCGCCCCGCAAGTGGAGCGTGTTTCGCTGACCGAGCGATCCGACGGCAAGGGCTACGTCATTCGATTTCATACCGACGGCCCGGTAGCTGCCTACAGCGAGCCGCGCATGCTTGCTGACGGGCAACTGGAGGTGATCCTTTTCAATACGAGGCTTGCCTCCGATCACGTGAGGGATGCTGCTGCAGGACCCGTCATCCGGTATTCCGGGGAAGAAGAGAAAGGCCATCTGTTTTTCCGGTTTACTCTTGATGCCGGACAGCCTGTGCATGCCTCGGCATACCGGGACGGAGGCTCCAGCGATATTCTTGTAGGACTTGCGTATGCATCCGGGCGGATTGCTTCGCGCCGGGAGGCGGACGAGCATCTCCGGCAGATTCCCGTTCGGTCGGTATCGCTGCTGGCCACGAGGGCTACCGATCAGTTGCCGGCTATCGGTGGGGGGACCACGGGCCGGACACGAGAAGCGTTATTGCCATCCAGCGAGCCGGCTCCGGCAGGCGGACAGTGGCGTCTGGATACTGTGGTGATCGATGCCGGGCATGGCGGCAAGGACCCGGGAGCGAAGGGGCACGGCCTGATCGAAAAAGACATTACCCTTGCCGTTTCGCTGAAACTCGGAGCATACCTTGAGGACCGCCTTGGCGTGAATGTTGAGTATACGCGGCAGGACGACCGGTTTATCGAACTCAAGGACCGGGGGCGGATCGCCAACGAGCGCGGGGGCAAGCTGTTTATCTCGATCCATGCGAATTCGGCGCACAATGCGGCGGCTTTCGGGACCGAAACCTTTTTCATCGGCTTGCACAAGACCGAGGCCGCCCGCAGCACGATGGAGCGGGAGAACGAGGTGGTGAAGATGGAGAGTTCCCAGCGGGACTACGAGGATATGACCGAGGAGGCCCTCATTCGCATGGCGCTTACGCAAAGCGCATACATGCAACAGAGTCAGGAACTCGCTGTGCTGATCCAGGATCAGTTCGAGAAGCGGGTGAAACGCAAGAACCGGGGCGTCAAACAGGCCGGTTTCTATGTGCTTTGGGGCGCTTCCATGCCCGCCGTACTGGTCGAATTGGGATTTGTGAGTAATCGATCCGAAGCGGCGTTTCTGGCAAGCGAGCGCGGGCAGGATTATCTGGCAAGTGCTATCTTCAGGGCGGTTCGTGCGTACAAGGAGCAGTATGACAAGGGTCTCGGTCCCCGGGCGAGCGTTCCTTAATCAGAGTATCTCTAATGCGCCCCGGCCGGAATGCATTTCCGTTTGGCCGTGCAGTTCGTTTTCCGTGTTTTAATTCTTTTCCGGATGAATTCTTTTCCCGAAGTATCCGTACAGTCCCTGCATGATGCGATTCGCACCGTGCCGGATTTTCCTCAACCGGGTATTGCCTTCAAGGATGTCACGCCGATTTTGCTGGATCCTGTCCTGTTTCGGCAAGCTGTGGAGGCGCTTGCAGAGCCTTTTCGCGCCACCGGCGTTACGAGGGTAGCGGGGATCGAAGCGCGCGGCTTCCTGTTCGGATTATCCCTGGCCCGGGAACTCGATGCAGGGTTTGTCCCCATTCGAAAACAGGGCAAACTGCCCTGGAAGACGTACCGCATGGAATACGATCTCGAGTACGGTACGGATTGTGTAGAGATGCACATGGACGCTATCGTGGAAGGGGACCGCGTCCTTATCCATGACGACGTGATCGCCACGGGCGGTACGGCGGCGGCGGCGGCGAAACTGATCCGGGAAGCCGGCGGGGAGCTTGCCGGGTTTTCGTTCCTTGTCGAACTGAATTATCTGTCAGGCCGGGAACGTCTTGCAAGCGATGCGGTGATCGGCTCCGTGCTCCGGTTCGACGGGTAGGGCGTGTGCGGTAATCGATGTCGAAGCCGGTCGTTACCGGACCGCGATACAGGAGATTTCCACCCGCGCACCCCGGGGAAGCGCGGAAACTTCCACGGCTTCCCGGGCGGGCGGGAGCTCCGAAAAATACCGGGCGTATACATCGTTCACGGTGCCATAGTCGTTGATGTCCGCCAGGAACACCGTGCACCGAACGACATTTCTGTAGTCCATTTGTGCGGCTTTGAGCACGGCGCCGAGGTTTTTTAGCACATGTTCCGTTTCGGCCTCTGCACCGCCGGGCACCATGCTTCCCGTTTCGGGATCGATTCCCAGTTGTCCAGAACAATAGAGGGTATTTCCCGCAAGAATGCCCTGATTGTAGGGGCCTATGGCTGCCGGAGCCAGCGGGGTCTTGACAGCACGACGGGATGTGGATTGGTCGGAGTTGTGGTTGTTCATGAAGCCGCTGCTGTTAAAAATGGGGGATATGCCTAACTTTCGTAATTGTATCGGGTTTTCACAAGCGAATATTTGTCAAAGACCATGGACCTGGGTATCGAAGGACGGATCGCATTTGTAGCCGGCGCCAGCAGCGGGTTGGGGCGCGCCGTGGCTGTTGCGCTTGCCCGGGAAGGGGCTCGCGTTGCGATCTGTTCCCGGAACGAGGGGCGTATTGCAGCGGCTGCCGACCGCGTGGCGCAGGAAGCCGGTGTTGATCGGGAAAGCGTTCTTCCGCTTGCGTGCGATGTGACGAAAGAGCGTGATGTGTCCGATGCGATCGAGCGGACTTGCGCGCATTTCGGCGGGTTGCATATTCTGGTGACGAATGCCGGCGGACCGCCACCCGGCTATATCGACGATTTGTCCCTCGAAGCGTGGCGTGCAGCGATCGAGTTGAATCTGGTAAGCACCATCCAGTTGTGCCGGGCGGCGTTGCCGCATTTGCGGGCGGCTGCGGCAGCCGATGATCCGCATGCCAGCATTCTGATGATCACGTCGATTTCGGCCAAACGGCCAATTCCCAGCCTGTACCTTTCCAATGCGACGCGCGCCGGCGTACAAGGCTTTGCAAAGACCCTTTCGGAAGAATTGGGTCCGGCGGGCATTACGGTCAATACCATTTTGCCGGGGTATACGCGTACGGAACGTTTGAAGGAACTGGCGGCGCATCTTGCCTCGACGTCAGGGACCCCTGTCGAAGAGATCGAGTCCGGATGGGCTGAAAACAATGCCCTGCGGCGCATTGCAGACCCGGAGGAATTTGCGGCGGCCGCGGCTTTTCTCGTAAGCAAGCGGGCTGCGTACGTAACCGGCACAGGGTTTCCTGTGGACGGCGGATGGTCGAAGCACGTATTGTAGCAGCATAGGATAGATCAATGAGCAGGAAGGGACGGGTACTGGTAGCCATGAGCGGCGGCGTGGATTCGTCGGTTGCGGCGGTCATGCTGCACGAGCAGGGATACGAGGTGGTCGGCGTCACCATGAAGACGTGGGATTACGCTCGCAGCGGCGGGCGCAGCGGAAAGCGCGGAGACAAGGAAGTGGGGTGTTGCACCCTCGAATCCATGAACGATGCGCGCTCCGTCGCCGTGAAGTATGGCTTTTCGCATTTTATCGTAGACATCCGCGAGGAATTCGGCGATTGGGTCATCGAAAGGTTCACTGACGAATATCTCGCCGGCCGCACGCCCAATCCGTGTGTATTGTGCAATACGCATATAAAGTGGGCGGCGCTGATGCGCCGGGCGGACCAACTGGACTGCGACCACATTGCTACCGGGCATTACGCCCGGCTCCGGCGCGAAGAAGCCACGGGCCGCATCGTACTGATGAAGGGACGCGACATCCGCAAGGATCAGAGTTATGCCTTGTGGGGGGTATCCCAGGAGCATCTGGCCCGCACCATGCTGCCGCTGGGCGTATTCGAGAAGCCGGCTATCCGGGAGATGGCGGTCGCGTACGGACTGGACCGCGTGGCGGACAAGCCCGATTCGTACGAGATATGCTTCATTCCGGACAATGATTACCGGCGGTTCCTGAAAGACCGCGTGGACGGGTTGGCGGAGGAAGTGTCGGGAGGATTGTTCGTAACCTCGGACGGGGCTGTCGTCGGGAGGCATGAGGGGTATCCGTTTTACACGATCGGGCAGCGCCGGGGTCTTGGCGTGGCGCTCGGGTATCCGGCCTATGTGATCGATATCGACCCCGAAACGAATACCATTGTCCTGGGTCCGCGCGATGAGTTATTCCGCGGTGCGCTCACGGCCCGGCAGATCAATCTCGTGAAGTACGAATGCCTTGACGACGAATTACCGGTGGACGTGAAAATCCGCTACAACGATCCGGGCGTGCCCGGCGTGGTGCGGCAGGAAGGGCCGGATGAACTCCACGTAGTTTTCGCCACGCCGCGTCAGGCCGTCACACGCGGGCAGTCCGTGGTGCTGTACGAGGGCGACGATGTGGTGGGCGGCGGCTGGATCGAGCAGGTGGGGGAGTCAGCCCATCCTGAAGTTTCAAAAATAAAGACTCCAGACATCCTCGCTGACATCGTCGAGGCACGGAACGGGCGGAGAGGTGCATGACGGATTGCCGGCGCTCGGCACCAGGGCGCATCCCTGCTCCGAACTGTATCCAAGGAAATCCCGCAGGCTTTTCACAGGCGTCCAGCGTTCGGCGACCACCACGCCCGCACCGAAAAAGCCGTACCCGTTTTCGATATTGGAAAGGGCTCCGGGTTCGACGAGCACCTCGGGGTCGAATACGCCTGCCGGCGGGCTCCATTCTTCGTTCGCCGCCACAAAGTGAAACTCGACACGCCGCAGGGCGATATTGGGGTTGCCCTCGGTCACCAGGCATTTGCTTTTGTATACTTCCTCCACGATGTCGAAATCGGTCGCCATGTTGATGTCGTACCGTACGCCGCCGGGCACCCTGTCTTCCGTACCCTGATAGGATACTTCTACCGGGTAGGCCACGAGCGGATGGAGTTTCAGGTCGGTGGGCCAGACCTGGGCGGGGGGTATGTTGGTGGCCTCGTACCGCATCTCGACGCCGAGCAGGTTGGGAAGCGGATCTCCTCGTACGTAGACATGAATCCTCGGGCTGATGTCCGAGCGTTCGATGGTGAAGTCCACCTCAGCGGGGATTTTTACCGTGGCGGTGGATACGGCGCCATCCGACCGGGTAACGTCCAGGCGGTACCGGTGCCCATGCGCAGGGCGGAACGCCGCTTCGAAGAGATGCGCCGTAATGCTGTCGCCGTACGTTACCTGGTAGGGTTTCCAGGCCACCGTTTCTCCGGTTTCGAGGTCCGTAGTCGTTACGGCGGCGTCCAGACTGCCGGGTCGGTCGATGCCGGGCTCCCCCTCGATAGAGAAGATGCGTACCCGCTGGGTGTCTGCCTCGGCGTCCATAAGCCCCCAGATCGTGAACGGGCGCGGTTCGCCTACAAGCGGGTTCACGGCCGTCTCGCAGGAGGCAAGAAAAGCGGCGGCAACAAGAACGCCCAGGGTTGTATTTCGCAGCAAGGCAAGGCGCATAATCAGAATTCGATCTCGATGCCCGCAGTGGGAACGAAGGGGAGCTGGTCGGTTCGCTGCAGGGTAAATACGTCCAGCGCAAAAAGATTGGGCCGGTTGTACGTGTTGATGGCGCCGACCTGTACAGTGATGTTCGCCGAACGTGCGGACATCTGCCGCTCGATCGTTACATCGAGCCGGTGGTACGCAGGGAGCACGCCCTCGTAGGGCCGATCATAGATCACGCGCGGAAAGCCCTGGACCCCTTCTACATCCACCACGCCATCCATCAGGATGAACCCGTCGAAACCGCGGACCTGGGTATAGGGAAGGCCCGATCCGATATTCCAGCGGGCGCTCATGTCGAATCCGTATACGGAACCGCTCAGGATCAGGTTGAGCTGGTGGCGCCGGTCATGCGGTGGACGGAAGGAGAGCCGATCGGTACCGAACCATACAGGCAGCGATTCCTGCAAGGCGTCGTATCGGGTAGAAGAGTAGCCGTAGTTGAGGAAGGCATAGAAGTTCGGGCGACGGAACTCTACCCGTAGATCCATACCGCCGACCTGGCCATCTGCCGGCTGAAGCCGCGTCGTGAAACGAGGGAAGGAGGTCCATTCCGCAATAAACAGGTTGCTGAGGTTTTTGTAGAACGCTTCCGCCGAGACTTCGAGGGACGAAGAAAGTGTGATTCGATATCCGGCCAGGGCATGCAAGGCGACCGGAACTTCCCCGGTGGGCGCCTCTGCCCAGGCCGTAAAAATACTGGCGGCGTCGCGCCGGTCGCTTAACCCAATGATGTTTTGCCGGTACATGCCGCCGGCCATGCTCCACTGGTGCCTGCCCCGTTCGAAGACACCCCGGATACGCGGCTCCACGAAGAAGCCTGAATTCCCGAAAAACTGCCCGACAGCGCCTACCCGCAGCCGGAAGCCGTTTCCAAAGTCGAATTCCGGTTCCGCCCAGCCCCCTGCGTTGGTCGAGCGGATGAAATTTTCCACGATATTCTGGTAGGTTCCTCCGAGGTCTGCCGTGAGCTCCACATTACGCACGAAGAACCCCCATCCTACTTCAGCACGTTGCCCGAAGTTGGTAAAATTGACCTCGAGGTTGTAATTGTCCACATCGGTGGTTCGGGATGGCTCGTCGCGAGGCCCGAACTCTGTTTGGAGCCGGGACCAGGAAAACATGGCCTCGCCGAGGATGGGGAGCGCCCTGGGGAGCACGAGATGCCGAACGCCGAGCGCGGTGTTTTTCCAGCGAATCTCATTATTGGAACTGAAGATCGTCGGTTCCGCCAACGTGCCCCGGTCAAACGTATGCACCGTCGAAACGGAGGTCTGGTGATTCCGTGCGATGGGGATGTGCACCTTGCCGAACAGGTCGCCGAACCGGTAGGGCAGGTCGTCCGCCACATAGAGGGCCGCCACTTCTTCGAGGGTCGAGATGCGGGCCGATCCAAGGAATGAGATGTTTCCCACAAGCGGCCCCTCGAGGCGGATGGAATTTACGAAGGGCGTCAGCGCAATGCCCGTTTCGTAGTTTCGTTTGTTGCCGTTGCGCGTTTGTACATCGATCACGGAGGAAATACGTCCGGAAAATTCGGCGCCGAATCCGCCTGCGTAGATATCCGCGTTATTGATGATGTCCGAGGGAAACGCCGAATAGAACCCCAGCAGGTGAAACGGCTGGTAGATATACATGCCGTCGAGCAGCGTAAGGTTCTGGGAGGGTTCGCCGCCCCGGATGAAGACCTGTCCTCCACGATCTCCCATGGACACCACGCCGGGTTGGGCGGCCAGATAATTGACGAGATCGCCGGAAACGCTGGGCGAAGGGATCAACTCGATGTCCTGCGGGAGCACTCGTTGCTGGCCTGCGGTCACGCGGGCGGCGCCGGTTTCCCGTTCGGCTTCGACGACGACTTCATCTATGGTGGCTTGCTGCTCGGCCAGTGCGATGTCGAGATGCCGCGAATCGCCTGCTGCGAGATCGAGGGTATCCGTGAACGTTTCGAATCCGATGAAGGAGGCCTGAAGTATGTACTGCCCTTCCGGTACGCGGCCGATCAGGTATATCCCGTCAGGATCGGTTACCCCGCCGAGCACGGTGTCGTCCCGGGTCAGGATGACGTGTACGCCCTGGAGCGGTTGCCCATCGTCCAGAGCCGTTACGAACCCGCGTACGACGGCATGCTCCTGCGCATGGACACGGCCTGGCAAGCATAATAATACCGCGCACCCGATAAGCCCGAGAAGGATACAAACGTTCCGTGGCATAGGTGCGATCATTGGGCCGACTTGTTTTCCATGCGGTTTTTCTTTCTCACGATGAGAAAGGCCATTTCCAGTGCTTGTTCATAATTCAGCCGCGGGTCGACTTGCGATTTGTAGGCGCGTACCAGATCCGTGTCCTCCAGCCCTCCTGCGCCGCCTGTACATTCGGTAACGTCTTCTCCCGCGAGTTCAAAATGCACGCCGCCGAGATGCGAACCTTCTGCAGCATGAATGTCGAATGCCTGTTCGAGTTCGTCCAGAATGTTTTCGAAACGCCGGGTTTTGATGCCTGCATCCGTCAACTCGGTATTTCCGTGCATGGGATCGCTCATCCACAACACAGGCGTCCCCGAAGCCCGCACGGCCTGAATCAGGGGAGGCAGGAGATCGGCGATGCAGCCAGTCCCCAGACGATGGATGAGTACGAGTCGTCCGGGGTCGTTTTCGGGGTTCAGGATGCGTACGATGCGCACCAGGTCCTCCGGGGACATGAAGGGGCCTACTTTCAAGCCGATCGGATTGACAAGTCCCCGCGCGTATTCGATGTGGGCGCCCTCGTAGTCCGACGTTCTGGCGCCGATCCACGGGAAGTGGGTCGCCAGATTGAAGATGCCTTCATTGTGCGGCACGCTGCGCGTGAAGGCTTCTTCGTACGGCAGGTGCAAGGCTTCGTGGCTGGTGAAGAACTGAGTGCGTTCCAGGCTGTGAAGCGGGTTGCCCGAGACGGTTTCAATGAATGAGACGGTCTCGCGAATGGATTCCAGAATCTGCCGGTATTCCTTTTCCAGGGGCGTGCGGTGGATGAAATCGAGATTCCAGTATTCCGGATGGTGGAGATCCGCAAAACCCGTATTGGTGAGCGCCCGGACGAGATTCAGCGTCATTGCGGAATGCGCATGGGCGCGCAGCATGCGCCTGGGGTCCGGTTCGCGCGCTTCGGGGGTGAACGCTGCGCCGTTGACGATGTCGCCCCGGTAGCTTGGGAGCGTTACGCCATTGCGGGTCTCCGTATCGGCGGAGCGGGGCTTGGCATGCTGGCCGGCAAAGCGGCCTATCCGCACCACGCGGGTCCGGATTCCGAAGATCAGGACGAGGCTCATCTGAAGGAGCACCTTCAGGCGATTGGCGATAATCTGCGCACTGCATTCGTCGAAGTGCTCTGCGCATTCGCCGCCTTGCAGGATAAAGCGCTGCCCTTGCGCCGCTTCCGCAATCTGTTTCTTAAGCACATGGATTTCCCAGGATGTCACGAGCGGGGGCAAACTATGCAGTTGCGCCAGCGCTTCGGACAATGCGTCCTGGTCGGGGTACGTGGGTTGCTGCGCTGCAGGCCGTTCCCGCCAGGACACAGGACTCCAGGCTGTTATGGCGGAGGAAAGAGACACGTCCGATGAAATGCAGGGATGCGGGGCGAAATATACGCAAGATACACGCAAACGCCCGGAAACCCATCGCGTTTCACGGGGAGCGTGTTTCCCGGAAGAAGCTCAGGAGGCAATATTTAAGGAGGCTCTGATTTAAATCCGCTTCGATCAGCGCTTCACGTTCACAAACACAGAACATCATGATGGGATCAAGTCGAAAGGTCATGCGTGAGAGGGGCGCGTTTCGCAGGCGCAAGCGGCGCATCTATTATCTTTATCTCTATTATCGGCCAACGTAGCTCAGTTGGTAGAGCAGCTCACTCGTAATGAGCAGGTCACCGGTTCAAGTCCGGTCGTTGGCTCCACCGGAAACGCGCCTGCCGGAGGTTCGTACCCATTCTGGTGACCTGACACCCATCGCCTGCACATCCTGGAACGCCCCTCCTTACCCGATGGTATGCTTGAGGTGATCCGACAATCGCAAGCTTAAGGCAATCAACGTCAACGTTGGGTTCGGAGCTCCTGAAGTCGGGAAAGCCGAGGCGCCGGCTACATACAGATTCTCGATGCCATGTACCTTTGCGTTGGCGTCGAGCACCCCTTGCCTGGGATCATCATGCATGCGCGTGGTGCCCATGTGATGAAACCCTCCACCCAGAAAGGATGGCCAGGTGGTATTATCTTCGAGCAACCAGTCCAGGATCTGAACCCGCCCCAGCCCGGTCCGGCCGAATTCATGCGCCACCATTTCGAAAAAGGTTCGCATCGATCGTTTGTCCAATTCCGACAGTTTCCAGTGCAAATCGGCATAGGGCATTCCCAGCGTATCCTTCTCGGTACTGAGCACTACGCGGGAGGCGGGGTTAGGCGCTTGCTCGGCGCGTGATTGGAGTTGATAATCACGACGCCCCTCGTCAGGCGTAGCGGGTCGGCTGGATGGGCGCCGCGGCTGTTCCCCTTCCTGTTCGTCACTGCGCAACCTTTGTCTGAGGGGGCCTTCCGAAAACCTCTGAAAAAAACTCCTCATCTCTTCGGGAAAGGTCCCCGGCCGGAGCGAGGCAGTGCCGTTGAGAATACGATGCTTCCGCTGAGCCTGCTCGGCCACGGCCAGTTCTCCACTGGGCGGCCGTTCCCCGCCCAATCGGAACGCGTACATAGGCACAGGGTCCGGCTTTTCCAGGATCAACTGCGCTCCGCCCATCTCGAAGTGTTCCATGAAAAAGCGTCCCACCAGATCGTGGTCATTGCCCAGCCCGGCAGGCGCTTGTGCATTGGAGGCCAGCAGGACTCGTGCATTCTGAATCGATCCGCAGGCCAGCACGTAGCGCCGGGCCCGAACACGGTGACGCTTGCCGTCGATGGTTTGCGCCCGCAATCCGGTCACGGCCCGTACCGACTCGTTCGCTTCAATCTCCGTGACGTTGGCGTAGGTATAAAGATGAAGGTTTTTCGCCTCGATAATCGCATCCCGGTACCGTGTCCCGAATCGTGTTGGCGGGCTGAACTGCCACATCTTCGTCCATATCTTTTCTTCGTCGAATGGCAGCCGTTTCCGCGAGGGATATCTGGCTTCATAGTCGTCCGCGTCATATACGTAAGGCCCCAGTTCAACGTAGGCTTGTGCGCGTTCATAGAACGGGTCGAGGTGTTCTTTTTGAAACGGCCAGCCGCTATGGGGCACCCAGTCGCGTTTTTTGAAATCGATGGGGTCCATGGGCGCACACCAGCCGCCCCAGTGTCCGGTGGTGCCGCCAAAGTAATGGAGCCGGGCGGCTTCCAGGGGCACTTTATATGGATCGCCAATGCTTTTGCCGGCATAGAGGGCCTGCATCTGCGGTTCATAATTGAACCCGCCGCCTTCAAGCAAAATCACGGTGTAAGGCGTTCCTATCCATTCCATGGCCATGCTGATACCGGCAGCACCGCCGCCGACGATGCAGAGATCGCCTTCAATGAGGGCGCCGTCCTCCAGGGTTCGGGCATCTGTATGCATATCCGACGACGATTATGAGTAGACGAGTGAGAAGAGAGCGCACTGGCGTGCTTCGGTGACGGAAAGCACCCATCCCTTTAGAAGAACCGTTCGCCCGGCGGCAAAGTCGGCTCGGATCGTTGCCTTCAGGTAAGCGTGCAGTGCTGGGACATCCGCCAGGGCCGGCATATCGCTGCCCAGGATGGCCGCACACAGGATATCCGCATCGCACTCTGCGGGATACACCTCGCGATAATGCATTCCAAGGTCGCGAACGCGGCGTTCGCCGAGCATGTCGAGTAAAGCAGGCCGGGCCAGGGTTTGCAGATGCGCGGAAGGACCCGTTTGCCACGTTGCACCCGGCAGGCCGAGAGCCAGCGTGCCTGCCGCCACGCGCGTGATAAAATGGCGTCTGTCCATCGTTCGTCCGCAGGTTTTCAGATATGGTAAGGGTGTGTCCAGGATGCTACTCACTCTGCAAGATACGCCTCAAAGAAATCACGTGTGGACTGGTCCGTCAGCACCCCGGGTTCAACGGGATCGCCCAAACGCATGAATCGCATGTCTTGCCCGTTCCAGGCTGGCCACTCCGGGATTTTCGCACCGTTCGGATTCCCATCGGTAGCGAAATGGACCCAGTACGACGACATCGTATCGGCGAGGCCCCGATCCAGGGTTTCCCACGGTCGGTTCAGCATATCGAGGTTGTTGAAGAAATACGGCACCTCGGCGGTGTGAAACGCGCCGAATTCCGGGCGCTCCGGCCAGGGTATGCCCCGCTCGAAATAATACAGGTAGAGGTCTGTTTTCGCCGTCTGCGCCCGCTCTGCAGCCAGCAACTCCAGAGCCACGGCGGCCAGATCGCGCTGGCTGGTTTTCTGGGCATGGCCCGCTTCTTCGTCCGTATTTGTCGGATAGAGCGCGAGAAACGCTTCCGCCGACTCGCCGTAGCGTTCGCCCGCTGCCTCGCGAAACGATTCGACCGTGGCTCTTCCGTACCCCGGGAAGGCGCTCGGTTCGTCGGCATTAAAGCCCATAAGCATAGGCACATCGTGTTGCGTTCCCCGGGCGTAGATCGCGGGGACGCTGTCCGGCACGAAGTCGCCGTCCATCACCGGACCGAAACGCAGGGGGCCGCCACCGGACGTGGGTGTGGCGGTCAATTCGTCGACGGACATCGCGCGCAGTTCCTGGAGCGAAGATGCGCCTGTTGCTTTGGCGAATTCAGCGCCGCCGGCTTCCGCTTCGGACAGCGGGCGCGCCAGCGTGTGCGTGGAACTCAGGCCGAACGAGGCCAGTCCTCCCGGTCCGCTCTGTACGATGACGCGATGGAAGAGGTCTTTGGCAGGCGGGGCGACCGTGAGCAGGTATACCGCCATGGCTCCGGCCGATTGCCCGGCGATCGTGACGTTGTTCGGATTGCCGCCGAAGGATGCAATGTGCTCTTTTATCCACTGGAGGGCGGCGACCAGGTCGAGGAGGCCGAAATTGCCCGAAGCACTGTTGCCGGACTCGGCGGTCAGTTCCGGATGGGCCAGAAAACCGAGCACGCCCAGCCGGTAGTTGACGGTTACTACCACCAATCCCTTTGTTGCCAGCTTCTCCCCATCGTAGACCGCTACGGAGCCGGATCCTTCGCTGAAGCCGCCGCCGTGGATATACATCAGGACCGGACGCCGTTCGCTGGCGTCTGCCGCCGCTGTCCAGACGTTGAGATACAGGCAGTCCTCGCTCACGCTGCCCTGGTGCATGAACTCTTCGGTCCATGGTGGTCGCGACCCGGCTACATTTTGGATGCAACCGGGGCCGAATGTGTCCGCCTTGCGAACCCCTTCCCATGAAGGAGACGGTTGCGGAGCATGCCAGCGCAGCGCGCCGACGGGCGGCGCGGCATAGGGGATGCCTTTGTATACCTGAACACCCGGATTCGAACCGGGTATGCCGGTGAGCAAGCCGCTCTCGAGATGGAGCGGCTCCGTGATCTGCGCCGTTGCGATAAGCGGGAGAAGACTCAACCACACCACGCCGAGCCATACTTTGGGGGATACCTTAACCATAAAATCTTTGTGACCGCAACGTGAGCCTGTGTTTTACACGTCCGTGATCAGGTATTGGAGTTTTCCGGTCGACTCCGCAATTCATGCCCTGCCGATGTATACAAGTTACAGGTCGGGTTCACTCAGCAGCTGTTTCTTTCCGTACGTTTCGGTCCGCAGGTCTTCGATGATTCCACTCCAGTTCAGTCCGAAAGCGAAGTCGTAGACATTGCCCTCGGAATCAATGTAGGGGCGCATATCGTGCGGCGTGTCTTCGTATTGTTCCTCGACGGTTTGCATATCCGCCGGCATTTGGAAGGGCAGCAGGCCCGAAGGCTCTGTTTCGCCGCTCAGGATATCGAGGATTGCCTGATCCTGCACGCCGAAAGTGACGAGGATGGCGTCGGCGTCCGGCTCGAATTCCGATACCACGGTCGGGACCGACATATCGAGCACGACAATGACAGGCTTCCCGTTCATTTTTTCACGAGCATTACGGATTGCTTGCAGGTCGGTCATATTCGAGGAGGTGACCGTTTTGCCCTGGTACGAACGGTTCGTGAAGGTTTCCAGCGGATCTCCGCCGGCGATGCTTTCGGTGCGGGCGTGCGTAGCCGTGTAAGGTTCGTACTGAAGACTGATAGGAACGTACCCGTTGCCGCCCGCCTCTGCATCCGCTCTGTCATACCCCCTGGTAGATGTCGGGCTTGCGATGACGACGAGGGCTGCGTCCGCTGCGTCCGGGTCGTCGGTCACGTCGAAATACATACCTGCAATTCCCAGGTTAAGCGGATCCTCGTACGTTGCAGGCGTGATACCGCCACGGAAAGGGTTTTGGTGTTCCGGCACATAGCGCTGAGGGATGTATACCGTCGTGTTTTGTTGCAGCGGCAAGACATTGTCCCGGTTTTTCAGGAGCACCAGGGACTTGCGCTGCGCTTCATACCCTGCCGCCATGTACGTGGCGTTGCCCACCGTGGCGGCGGCCTGCTCGATGTCCAGGTAGGGATTTTCAAAGAGGCCGGTGCGGAAGATGTTTTTCAGCAGGCGCACGGCGGACGCTTCGAAACGCGCGCGCATGAACGTTTCGCCGTGTTCCTGCACGCCTATCTCGTAGGCTTCGATAACCGGACCGGCATCGTTGTTGCCGCCGAATTGATCGATGCCCGCCATCAGAGCCTTGTAATGCCGTTCTGCTTCGGACAAATCTTCCACGCCCCAGGGTGCGGCGCCGAATCCGTCCACAGCCTTATGATCGTGCGTAACGCCCCAATCGGTGCATACCACGCCGTCGTAGCCGTATTTCTCCCGGAGCAAATCGTTGATGATGTATGTGCTGTATGCATTGCCCACATTTTCGCCATACGTGCTGTCCTGGTTGAAAGAGACGGTGTAGTACGGCATGACCGCCGCCACCATACCCGTCTCCAGCTTGAGAGCCCCCTCCGTGAAAGGAGTCAGGTGGAGATCGAAATTGCCCCCGGGATACACGGCGTATTTGCCATACCCGTGGTGAGCGTCCCGACCGCCTTCGCCCGAACCCCCGCCCGGCCAGTGCTTGACCATAGCGTTGACACTTTCGTAGCCCCAGCCATCGGCAATCTCGGTTTCACGAGAGGAAGACTGAAAACCGTCGATGTAATCCCGCGCCATGTCGGTGGCAAGCTTGGGATCTTCTCCAAAGGTGCCGTTAAAGCGATACCAGCGGGGCTCGGTGGCCAGGTCGATTTGGGGGGACAGGGCCGTTGCGATGCCGAGCGCGCGATATTCTTTCGAAGCGATTTCGCCGAACTGTCGCGCGAGGCCGGGGTCGAAGGTCGCCGCGAGGCCGATCAGGCCGGGCCACATGGAAATGTCCCCTCCGGAACCCGCATTGAATCCGGCATCGGCCCTCGTGCGATGGCGCGGGTCGGAGCTGTTATTGGCCGGAATGCCCAGCCCGACCCCTTCGACCAATGCCTGGACGTTGTTATTCCAGCGAGCCGCCACCTCGGGGCTTGCCACCGACGTGATCAGCACATGCCTCAGGTTGTCGTGGGTCAGAAAGTCCTTCTGGGCGTCGGAGAGGTCCCAGGGGTTGGCCCCGCTCTCAGCAAAAGGCTTTCCGTTATAGGTCGGGACGCCACGCCGTCCCCTTGTCGAGGGGATCGCCTGGTGGGCGCTGTACAGCATCAGGCCGGCGATCTGATCGACAGACATCCTGGAGGCCAGATCCCTGGCCCGAACGTCGGCCGGGAGGCGCCAATCTTCGTACGGATCCAGCGTCCCGTTTTTGCTCAGGTCCTTGAATGCGAATCCATCGACGGTGAGCAGGGTGACGCCTGATGTCGTGGAATACCCCAGCGTCTGTCCTCCCCTGTTCGTTACTATCCTGATCGGGTCCGAATCCGTTTCACTCCATCGGGGCGCGTTGGTGAAACAGCCGCTGAGCAGCACGAGTGCCGCGGCCAACGAAAACAGGTATGCAAAAGAACGATGCGATGAGCGGTTCTTCATGGTTGATTCCTCCACGAAAGCCTTTGCTTTGCCAAAGGGACCGGGCACGAAACAGCCCAAATCTCTCAGGAAAGCGCCTCCCGGCAGTAGTCCGCGCACTTCTTCATCTCCTCCATTACCGTCGAGCCTTCCGGGATGGGATATTCCAGTTCGATCATTGCCGGAATCGGATACGCTTCATCCCGGAGCAACCGGAGCACCTCGCCGATCGGCGTGTCGCCCTCGCCCCAGGACACGTTATCCCCGCCGTTTTCCGGGCTTTTCCGATCCTTCAGATGCAGATGCGTAATCCGGTCGTGGTACTTCTGTATTACCGGGATCGGGGAGGTGCCCAGGCCCGCCACGTAGTGCCCGATGTCGAGGTTAAGCATGTTGTACGGCGAGTAGGAGAGCGGAATGTCGAAACTGAAATCCTCATCGGCCACCTGGGTATGGTTATGCATGCTCGTGACCAGTTCGTGCTTCGTGGCGAAAGGCCCCATCCGCTCGCCGGCTTCATTCGAGATTTCGAACGAGATGCCGCGTGCGCCCACCGCACGGGCCGCCCGGAAGGCGTAGTCGATTTCCCCGTCGGACCACCCCGGATTGCCCAGCTTGAGAATGTCGATATCGACCCCGGCGTCGCGATACATCTTGCCGAGGGCTTCGAACTTGTCCATGGGGGCCGACAAGCGCCATGCGGCGGCCTCTTTGTCCACTGCGTCCCTTTCGGCCCTGTAGCTGGCGCGCTCATCCTGGGTCAACTCCCGCCAGTTGCCGGGAAACGGCGGCGCTGCCGGCCCGCCCGCGAACTCTTCCGCCGGGCTGCCTATGAGTTCGACCGAATTGAGCCCCAGTTCAACCATGTAACTGAGGATTTCCTCAGCGCTGGCGGGGATCTGGCGGAAGCTATAGGAAATGGCTCCGATTTGCACGTCGGAGGTCCTGGGACGCAGGAGGCCCATGCTTTTTGCCGGGAAGCCCAGGCTGCTCAGGGTCAGGCCGCCGACGGCGGCGCCACCCATGCGGTACAGAAAATGGCGGCGATTCATGGTAGTGGGGGGATGGGGAATAGGATGAAAAATTAATGTAGGAAAAAAATCCGGATTTTGGCGGAACTGCCGCACGCTGGCGGCCAGGGTTATATTTTGCGGGTTATGTGTCTATATCCGCAGAGCCGGACCAGCATGTAACAAGGGAGGCCGCCAGAGAAAAATCGCCCGGATGGGGGACTTTGCAAGTCGCTTTTTCCACTTTGACCTTTCATGGAAACAATGCAGACACCCTTGAAACAGAGCGCCGAAACCGGCATATTAATTCTTATACCTTTCCCAAAGCCATGATCGATACCCTCGCCACTGCACACGCTCTTGTGGAAGCGGGCCTTGAGCAGCGCCCGGCCGAAGCGATAGCACGAGCTATCCGTAACGGGCAGGGGGACGTGGCCTCGAAAGATTTCGTACGAGCCGAAATAGGCGCCGTACGAGCTGAAATAGGCGAACTCCGGGCCGATCTTACGGAGCAAAACAATGCCCTTCTTCGCTGGATAATGGGGTTGGGCTTCGGGGCTATTGCTGGCGTATTGGCGCAGCTTGTAGTTCAGATTTTACAGCAATAGGCTGCTTTGCGAGGATTCCGCAAAGAACGCTCCTTCAATGGATGTGATTTCTCTTCCCCTCCTCGACGAAATCTTCCGGCAGGTTTAAGCCCCGCTTGGCGTTGCCGCTATGGCCGAAGTCTTGTAACAAGCATGAAACGGTCAACGATCTCTCAGGAAAGCGCCTCTCGACAGTAGTCCACGCACTTCTTCATCTCCTCCATAACCGTCGAGCCTTCCGGGGTCGGATATTCCAGTTCGATCAATGCCGGAATCGGATACGCTTCGTCTCTGAGAAACCGGAGTACCTCGGCAATCGGCGTGTCGCCCTCGCCCCAGGGAACGTTACCCCCGCCGTTTTCCGGACTTTTCCGATCCTTTAGATGCAGGTGCGTAATCCGGTCGTGGTACTTTTTGATCACCGATATCGGAGAGGTTCCCAGGCCCGCCACGTAGTGCCCGATGTCGAGGTTGAGCATGTTATAGGGCGAGTAGGAGAGCGGAATGTCGAAACTGAAACCCTCATCGGCCACCTGGACATTGTTATGCATGCCCGTGACCATCTTGTGCTTCGTGGCGAAAGGCCCTATTCGTTCGCCGGCTTCATTCGAGATTCCGAACGAGATGCCGCGTGCGCCCACCGCCCGGGCTGCCCGGAAGGCGTAGTCGAGCTCCCCGTCGGACCACACCGGCCTGCCCAGTTTGAGAATGTCGATATGGACCCCGGCGTCGCGGTACATCTTGCCGAGGGCTTCGAACTTGTCCATAGGGGCCGACAAGCGCCATTCGGCGGCGTCTCTGTCTGCCGCGGCCCGTTCGGCTCTGTAAACGTCACGTTCATCCTCGCTCAATTCGCTCCAGTTGAGAGGCCACGTCGGCCCTGCCGGCCCACCGGCGAATTCCTCCGCCGGCTGACCCATGAGTTCGATCGTATCGAGACCGAGTTCGACCATGTATTCGAGGATTTGCTCGGCGCTGGCGGGAATTTCTCGAAAGCTGTAGGAAATAGTTCCGATTTGCACGTCGGATGCGCCTGCACGGGCGAGGCCCATGCCTTTAGACGGAAAGCCCAGGCTGCTCAGTGTCAGGCCGCCGACGGCGGCGCCTCCCATGCGGTACAGGAAATGGCGGCGATTCATGGTAGTGGGGGGTGGGGGTGGGGAATAGGATGAAAAATTAATGTAGGGAAAAATTCGGGTTTTGGCGCAACTGTCACCCGCTGGCGTATTGGCGCAGTTCGTATTCCAGATTTTACAGCAATAGCCTGTTTTGCGAGGGTTCCGCGAAGCAGGTTCTTTTAAAGGCTCCCGGCGCTGCAAAAAGGTGCGCCACCCATGTGCAAGGCGCTTACGCGCCTATTCACCGCAATAAATGCGTCGAATAATTGTGTCGCCCATACACAAGGGGCTTGTATAATTATTCACCGCAAATAATGCGGCGAATAATCATGCCACTCATGCGGACGAGGATGATTCGTTGGGGTGGAAAGCTGGTCCCGGTTGCCTATCTTTACGGGGTGTTTCCCCTTTCGGCCCCTTAGAAGTAAAATGAAAACCACCTATTTGATCGCAGGCGCGATTCTGTTTCTTTCGTTAACCGTGCCTGCCCGCTTTGCGTTTGCTCAAGAGGTCGAGCAGGAGCGGAAAGCCTTCGCGGGAACGGTCGGTATTACCAATAAAGGTGTTTCCCAGATACCCAACTTTACCCTGGGCAAGCCTGCCGTACAATTTGACATGAGAATCGGAAAAGGAAAATTCACGTTCGATCCGGAACTTCGGTTTGCCACGACAGGGAAACCCTGGGATTTTGTATTCCGGTGGCAATACCGAATGCTGCAAACCGACAAGTTCAGGCTTCGCGTCGCCCTCAACGCCGTCCTTAACTTCGTCACATCGTCCGTCACGGAAGATGGCGATCTGCGGGACGCCATCGAAGCCCGACGATTCATAGGCGGGCAGATCCTGCCTGAATATTCCCTTACGAAAAATCTGGATATAGGGCTGCTATTGCTATATGCGCGCGGTGTAGAAATAGAAGGATCCCCCTTGCGAAACCTCAATTTTATCGTCTTCAATACCCGATTATCCGATATGGAAGTGTCCGACGGATGGACCGTGACCTTAAACTCACAGTTCTACTATCTGAGGGTAGACGAGGAGAGCGGGACGTATTTTTCCCCGAGCGCCGTACTGGCGAAAAGGGGTTTTCCGCTTTCCCTGTCGGCTATGATCAACAAATCCTTACACACCGATATCTCGGGTGACGATTTTCTCTGGAGCGCAAGTATGATTTATTCGTATTGAGAGAGTTCGCGCATCTATTCACCGCAAAAAATGCGGCGAATAATCATACCACTCATGCGGACGAGGATGATTCGTTGGGGTGGAAAGCTGGTCCCGGTTGCCTATCTTTACACGGTGTACTTCCTTTCGGCTCCTGAGAAGAAGGTGAAAACGATATATCTGATCGCAGGCGCGACGCTGTTCCTTTTGTTAATCCTGCCTGCCCGTTTTGCGTTTGCTCAAGAGGTCGAGCAGGAGAGGAAAGCCTTTACAGGAACGGTCGGTCTTACCCACAAAGGCGTTTCTCACATACCCAGCTTCACCCTCGGTAAGCCTGCCGTTATTTTTGACATGAGCATCGGAAAGAGAAAATTGGCGTTCGAGCCGCGACTTCAATTTTCCACAAGAGGGAAACCCTGGGCCTTTTTATTCCGGTTGCGCTACCGAATGCTGCAAACCGAGAGGTTTCGGCTTGGCGTCGTGCTCAGTCCGGTGCTTTCCTTTATCACGTCGTCCGTCACGGAAGACGATGTCCAGCGGGACGCCATCGAAGCCCGGCGATTCATAGGCGGACAGATCCTATCTGATTATTCCCTTACGAAAAATGTGAATGCAGGAATGCACTATCTGTATTCGCGCGGCATCGAAGAATCCACTTTTCGAAACATGCATTTTATCAGCTTCACGACCCGATTATCCAATATTGAAGCGTTCGCCGGATGGGCCGTTACCTTAAACTCGCAAGTGTACTACCTGAGAATAGACGAAAAGGAGGGGGCGTATTTTTCCCCGAGCGCCGTATTGGCCAAAAGGGGTTTTCCGTTTTCCCTGTCGGCCATGATCAACAGGGCCTTCCGCACCGATCTCCCGGGCGACGATTTTCTCTGGAGTACAAGTGTGATTTATTCGTATTGAAGGGAGGGTATTTGATATGCTTAATCCTGGCGATATATACGGAAAACCATCCCAATTCTTCAAAAAAATCTCTTCCTTCTTTTTTTTCCTTTACCTCTCTTAAAACGACTTCAAGTCTTGCCGGATTGCCCAACGAATCAAATCTTATAACAGTATTTTTTGATGGTGTTTATCTTTTTATTGTAATTTACACCGGAACATAATTATGAGGGAGTTCGTTTCACTCTTCATCTCAAGCAGTTTTTTAACCGAGCACCCATTATAGTATATGTCAAAAAAACCCACGCAAATAAAATTCATATATTGCCTTTAGGCTCAAACTAAGGGTCTCTATGAGGAATGCAAAAGCAGTATTTATAATCTTCCTCTACATGTTTTTTGTCGGGAATGTGCTTGCTACCAATGTGCATTTTTCTGGTGAACTAAATCCAGTCAGTGATACGGGCTACTATTTGCTGAGCTGGGACCACCCACAAGAAGGTGTTATCGAGTTACAACAATCCCTAATGTTTGACTTCAAAGAGGCAGAAACGCTTTATAGTGGCCACAATGACAGCTTTTTCCTGTCAGGATTACAAAACGGTACCTATTATTACCGCATTAAAGCAGATAACGGAGTGTGGTCGGACGCATTAACATTGCAAGTTAAGCACCACTCGTTCGAAAAAGCATGGTTGCTATTTGCGATAGGCATCATGGTCTTTGGCAGTATCGTGTGGGTCATTATCAGGGGGGAAACACATGCAGAATGACGTTGCCTTTCTTCCCCCGGCATTAGGTTGGTTTTTACTGGCCACCTTCAGCGTTCTCTGGGTTGGCCTTGGTATATACTGGGGACGGAAGAATAAGAATTTTGAAGATCATGCGCTGGCTGGGCGTAACGTTGGGTTGGCGCTTGCTTCTGCAACAGCAGTTGCTACCTGGATCACTTCCAATACCACGATGTTGGCCCCACAGTTTGCGTTACAGATGGGAGTATGGGGTATGCTCGCATACAGCACTGCTGCTTTCGGCCTATTCCTCTTCGCCCCCATGGCAAAACGTATCCGTACGCTAATGCCGCAAGGGTATACCTCCGGAGGGTTTATTCGACTACGATATGGCAAAGTTGCATGGGGCATTTTTTTACTTTTCACTCTGTTTTACAGC
This sequence comes from Rhodothermales bacterium, assembly GCA_965117025.1. Classification (GTDB taxonomy): domain Bacteria; phylum Bacteroidota; class Rhodothermia; order Rhodothermales; family VXPQ01; genus VXPQ01. Next base: position 896,133 of record OZ220746.1, on the reverse strand, counting down.
TTGACATGGCTGGTCAGCATGGCCATGGCGGGTGGTATTCTGCTCAACGCACTATCGGGCATTCCCTATGTCTACGGCATGAGTGTGATTCTTGCGGTATGCATCATTTATACGATACGTGGCGGCCTTTATGCTGTGATCGGCACTGATTTTATTCAAAGCCTTATTATTCTGATCGGAATCGTAATCGTTGGTTTTACCGTCTTAAGTAAAGTGAGTATCGAGGAAATACATGTAAACCTCTCTGCCCATAAACCTGCTCTGCTGGATGTAATGTTTCCAGCCGCCATTATGGCTGTATTTAACAACCTGCTGTTCGGGCTGGGTGAAGTCTTCCATAATAACGTCTGGTGGAGTCGTGCCTTCGCTTTCCGTGAGGATATAGGTAAAAAGGCTTTCTTTATCGCTGGGTTGATCTGGTTGCCGATTCCGATTGCAGCTGGTTTCATCGCACTGGCCTCTGGCACGCTTGGCGTTACTGTTCCAAGCCCGGATATGGTTGGCCCATTGGTGGTGGCGAATGTATTGGGTGAAGTGGGAGCAATAGCGATTTTTATCATCGTATTTTGTTCCCTGGCATCCAGTATTGATAGCCTGTTGGCTGCAACATCAGATCTGATTACAGAGGATGTTTATCGTACCCTTATTCGGCCAAAGGCCAGCTCCCGGCAACTTAAAAAAGCGGCGCAAATCACCACCTTGTTACTGGGGGTCGGAACCTGGATCGTCTGCGTGCCGCGCATTGGTACACTCGCCACTGTCTTGTTTTTTGCCGGGCCACTGGTTGGCAGCATGATATGGCCAATTATCACAGGGCTTTACTGGAGGCGTGCTTCTGCTGCCGGAGCTATCAGCGGTATGTTGCTTGGCAGCGCCGCAGGCCTGCTTGCCTATTTTGAAATTGGTTGGTATGTAGGGTCACTGGTGGGAACTGCCATTTCTATGGTATGTGTGCTTTTTTGTGCCTACCGCTACCCTGCACATTATGACTGGAACTACTTGAAGGAGGAAAGGCTGTAATGTTTTCTTCTGCATTTATCGCTGCACTGGTTTACATATCTTTAAGCTGGTGTACCGCAACCAGTCTCATACTGCTTTCCTTGTTTGTTAAAGAAATAAAGAGAGAGACATTATGGTAATCAGACCAGCCGCTCAAGTAGAGCATATTGTTGAACCGGAGCGTAAATCCGATATGTTTGGGTTGTGCCCTGATCCGCAAGGATTAGTGACGGATAACCCTATCATCGATTTAGATATTTTAGACCCACTTGTGCAAAGTTCTGTTCTATCCTCTGATTTCTTTACTGCAGACATGATGATTGAGCTTTGCAAGGCCGCGGCTTATTTGCAACTGAGAAGGTTTTCACCAAGTGATATTCTGAAAGATAAAATTCTTGCAGCGGCTTTTTTTGAACCCAGCACACGCACCCGGTTTTCGTTTGAAAGTGCTATGCTGCATTTGGGCGGTAAGACATTGAGTGTGGCGGAAGCGGCATCAACCGGTATTGCCAAGGGAGAGTCTCTACTCGATATCGGGCAGATGTTTAACAGCTATGCGGATATTATCGTTGTTCGGCACACAGAACAAAAAGTAATTCAGGAACTGAGTGAATATTTGCGCATTCCTCTCATTAATGGCGGCAATGGGTCGGATGAACATCCTACACAAGCATTGGCTGACTGGTATGCATTGCTTAAATGGAAACCGTCACTGGCCTATCACAAATTGCCCGCGAGTGAACGCCTTCATATTGGTATTGTCGGTACGCCCGGCAATATGCGTACAGTGAAAAGCTTTTTACTCTTAGCGTTATTATTCAAAAGTAATATTCGTAAAATTACGATTATTTCCGAGATGGCAGACCCGTTGGGATTGGAAGTACAAGAGTTTTGCGATGCCAGTCCAGTACCCATTGAAATTAGTAATGACCTGCAAGACATGGTTAGCGAAGTTGATGTTATTTACATGAATGCGATAGCCTATTTAGGAGATGGCTATCGTACATTGGGAGCAAAATTCAAACTGAACGCCAAGTCGAAATTAAAGAAGAATGCCGTCATACTTCATCCTCTGGCACGTGGAGCTGAACTTGATACCAGCCTGGATCATACGAATTACAATCTGTATTTCAATCAGGCGGATGGCGCGGTGTTTGTACGGCAGGCGTTGCTTCTTGCCATATTCGGCCGACTTCGGGATGTGCTGTCGGAAAAACTCATCAAAAAAAACAAATAGAGGAAAATATGTGTGGAATTGCCGGGCTTTGGAGTCCCTATAGTTATAATAGCGCCAATGAGAAATATGTACGCCAGATGGCGGTGCAGCTTGCTCATCGCGGGCCGGATGGTAGAGGATTTCATATTGATCCTGAGCAAGGCATTGCAATGGCGCATACGCGACTATCGATTATTGATTTGCACACGGGTGATCAGCCCATTTTTGATCACCAGGCCGGGTTGACCTTAACAGCAAACGGTGAATTTTACGATTATAAGAGTATTCGCGGTTTACTAAAAACAGATGGCTTTGATTTTACCACTAAATCCGACAGCGAGATTGCCTTAAAACTCTATCGCAAACACGGACTGGATTTTGTCGATCACTTACGCGGTGAGTTTGCCTTTGCCATCTATGATGAGAACGAACAACAGCTCATTTTAGTGCGTGACCGCTTCGGCATTCGTCCGCTATTCTTTCACACTAATGGGCAGTCGGTCTATTACGCCTCCGAAATCAAAGCGCTGTTGGCCCATTCCGAGGTGCCGAGAGATATCTCGGCCAAGGCGCAGTTGCATCAGATGATGCAAGTGATGGTGCCGGGAGATACGCTGTATGACAACATTCATTCCCTTAAACCCGGCCATATGCTGATTATCAAAAAGAGCGGTGATGGGCTGGAGGTTAAAGAACATTGTTATTGGGATGCTAATTTTCCACTTGACGGAGAACATACACAAGCCTCAGATGAAGAACATATTGCGTCCGTTCGTGAAGCATTAATTGAGTCCATCGCATTGCGTTTAGAGGCGGATGTTCCAGTAGCCTGTTATCTTTCTGGCGGTATTGATAGTTGCTCCATCTTAGGTCTGGCTGCGGCTATTCAGCAATCTCCGGTGAAGGCGTTCACTATCAGCTTTGATGATGCACGTTATGATGAAGCAGCCATTGCAACGGAGATGGCGCAACAATGTGGAGCCGATCAGGACATTTTGCCGATTGCCGCAGTTGATTTATATGGCAAGAATTTTGAAAAGACCATCTGGCATTCAGAGCGAACATTTTATAATACGCTTGGTGTTGCAAAAATGCTTATGAGCCAGCATGTAACGAATAACGGCTACAAGGTCGTCATCACAGGTGAAGGTTCAGACGAAATTTTTGGAGGCTACGCCGCCTTCAAGCGCGACATGTTCTTGCATGATCCAGCCTATCAGGGCGAGCAGATGGACGCCAAGCTCAAAGACAGCAACAAGGTGTTCAGCGGATCGGTACTGGCGGAAAAAGATGTTTCACACTCTGCATTTGAAGAGGTGATGGGCTTTACGCCTTCATGGATTCAGCCGTGGATTCTTGTGTACGAGGAGGTGAAACCGCTTCTTTCCGAACATTTTAAAGAGAAATTGGGAGGTTACGATCCTATTGCTGCGATTGCTTATAGCCTGGACAAAAGCAAAATGGATGGATGTCACCCGCTTGATAAAGCACAGTATAGTTGGATCAAGACCATGCTGGAGGGCCAGATTTTGCATTGGGGTGGTGACCGTGTAGATATGGCGAATTCACTGGAATCGCGTCCGGCATTTTTGGATCATCATGTCGTGGAAATGGCCATTAACTTGCCTCCGCATGTGCGCATCCGTGACGGGGTAGAGAAATGGGTGCTTCGCGAAGCAATGAAACATGTATTGCCGGAGGTGCTCTATAGGCGTGAGAAATTTGCTTTTATGGCGCCACCCGCACATACGGATGATGTAAAAACCGCATCCATTAACCAGCTGATAGACAAGCATCTTTATAGTGAGAACATTGAACAGGTTGGTTTGCTCGACCAGAATGCCTTTGATGAAATGCTGGCAGAATGTCGTGCGTCTAATGACCATGCTCAGCAAACTCGAAAAGATATTATTCTCAATCATGCCATTGCCCTACATGCGATGAAAACACTTTTCTCAAACACAGAGACTGCATAGCTCCCTTTGCTTAAGAGAGAACCCTGAAAGGGGGTAAACCCCGAATTTCAAGTTTACTTATCAATAGGCAATTACACGAAAAACTATCCCAATCCCCCCCCAAATCCCTATTATTTTCAGCCGGTCCGCAGCGCAGGAAATCTCTTTTCCGCGAAGGCGAATCCGCCGAAGAGCACTGCCGTGAATAACGCGTCGCCGAGAAGGGTGTTGTGGAAGTAAGGAATTGCGGCTACGTAGCACGCTATGAGCCCCTCGAAGGTTTGCGGGTACATCGACTGCGGGAATAATGCACCGCCCGCCCAGACACCGAAATTCGTCACAATGAAGAAAAGTACGGATCCGGTTACGGAAGCCCCTGCGATCCGCCACGGATTGCGGTTTTTGCGTAACAGGAATCCGATCCCCACCACCCCTGCGAAGGCGAAATACACAATAGGCACCGGCTGAAAGCCCAGAAGAATATCGCTGATAAGCATGGCGGTGAAGACCATGGCGACGGCTACCCCCTTTCTGGCGAAGAGCGCGCCTCCAAACAGCGCCATGGCGCCTATGGGGGCGACGTTCGGAGGGTGAGGCAGAAAACGCAACAGCGCCGCCGCAAGCACGAACACGCAAAGCGCGCCGAATCGTAGCGTGAGAAATCGGGAAGGGGAAGTGCGATCGGTCATGGATGTGTCGTAGCGTCGCTGGTGTATGCCGTATTGTTTTCAGGCTGGATGGCTAAGCAAGCAAGATACGGGCAGGGCAGCGAACGATCAACGGCCCTGCCGGGATACGGACTATGTCAATTCCCGCCACCTCATTTTTCTTGCGCCTCACGCCATTTTTTGATTACTTGCGGCACTGCCCTTTTTCTGCAAAGCCATCCCTGTCTTTTTCATGCGCTTCTTCCACAGTTCCTGGTCCGTTTCGTTGCTTGCCGCCTTTCTGCTCATTCTGACGGCCCGGCCTGCCGCAGGCCAATCGGCTCCCGATCGCGTGCTGGCGTTCCCGTCTCCCATTTCGGGCGAGGTTCTGCCGTCCGATCAGGGAGCGCCTGGCGCCTGGCACCGCATCAACAAACTGGGTACGACCGCTTCTTTGCTCCATGTGCTCGCCCATCCCGACGACGAACACTCAGGCATGCTTGCCTTGTCATCCCGGAAATGGGGGGCGCGCACGTCCGAGTTGAGCCTGAACAGAGGCGAAGCGGGCGCCAATGCTATCGGCTCGGAACTCTTCGATGCGTTGGGGCTGATCCGTACGCGGGAACTGGTGCTGGCGGGACGGTATTACGGCCTGGACGATTTATACTTTACCCGCGCCGTCGATTACGGGTATTCCAAGACGCTGGACGAAGCGCTGAGTAGCTGGGACCCCGAAGTCGTGCTGGCGGACATCGTGCGGGTCATTCGCCTGAATCGTCCGATTGCCGTGGTTTCCCGGTTCTATGCCGGTCGGCGGGACGGGCATGGACACCATCAGGCTTCGGGCGTGCTTACCCCCCAGGCAGTAGCCGCCGCGGCCGACCCCAATCGCTTCCCGGAACAGATTTCGGAAGAAGGGCTCCGCCCCTGGTCCGTTCCATTGCTCTTCCGGGGTGGGGCTGCTGAAGACGAACCGCATCATGTGCTTCTGGACGCTACGGCATACAGCCCTCTTCTCGGCGCCTCGTACGGAGACTATGGGCGCTATGGTTTGAGCCTCCAGCGCTCCCAGACATCGGGGCGGTACCGGAACTGGGGAGGTCGTACGTACCGCTACGAACTGCTCGGCGACTCGGCCGACGATGCGCAGAACCAGGTGTCCGACACCTTTTTTGCGGGGATCGATACGAGTCTGCCCGGTTTGCCGGCGCTTGTAGGGGAAGAGGCGTCTCCCGAGGTTGCTTCATCCCTTGCTGAACTTCAAGCCCTGATCGACGGGGTGATGCAGGATTTCGATTTTCTGGCGCCGGAGCAGGTGGTTTCCGAACTCGTGCGCGGCCTGGGCCTGGTGCGCTCCACGATCGAGGCTGCGGCGGATCTCCCGGAAACGGCCTTTCAATTGTCCGTGAAGGCGCAGCAATTCGAAGATGCGATCATAGCCGCAGCGGGCGTGCGCATCCGCGCCGAACTGGCCGATCAGGCATTGGGCGCTTCGCTGGTGAGAAATCAGGAAGCTGCTATCGCCGTCGCTGTGGAGAGCGAACTGCCTGATCGTATTGCGGTGCGCGAAGTGCTGGTTCTTGAGCGGGACAAGGGAGGCGTTGCCGAATTGGCCCGGTCGGACGAAGGGGCCGGAAACGAGGTGGAGCTCGTGGCCAGGGTCGGATCGGGGGATCCGCTCTTCGACGGCCCGTATTTCGAGCGCAGCAGCCCCACCGAAAACATGTATCGGATTCTGGAGCCTTCTTCGGCGATGCACTTGTCCTGGCGCCCCATGGCCTTGTCCGTACAGGTGCTTCTGGAGGTGGACGGGGTGGAGATCGTACGGACGATGCCTGTCACCGGGTACGTATCCCGCTTACCTTTCGGTTTCCTTGCCCGCCGGGTCGAAATGCTTCCCGATTTGTCCGTTTCCATCAGTCCGCGTGTACATGTCCTTCCGATGGACATGGAAAATACCGGGGCGGTGGAGGCGGTCCCGGTGCTCGTGCGCGTCGAGGCTATTGCGGATTCGGTCGTTGCGGACATAGCCATCGAACTGCCTGAAGGCTGGACGAGCGATCCGGCTTCCGTACAGCATGCGTTCCGGAACCGGGGCGAAGTCATCGAGGCGCGTTTCATGGTGCAGCCTTCTGCGGACTGGTCCGGTGAGGCGACGATCCAGGCTATGGCCGAATCCGGGGAAGGGGAGGACCGCTGGCAATACCGGAATGGCTACCAGGTCATCGAGCACCGGGATTTGCCGCTTGCCCGTCTCCGGATGCCGGCGGAAATCACCATCCTCTCCGTGCCGGTCGCCCGGCTGGACGGCATGCAGGTGGGGTACGTAATGGGCGTGGGCGACGAGGTGCCCGCTGCGATCGAGAACCTCGGCGCCTCTGTGCAATTGCTTGGCGAGACGGATCTGGCGAGTGGTTCCCTGGATCACTTCGATACCATCGTTGTAGGGACGCGGGCGTACGCCGTGCGGCAGGACCTTGTGGAGCATAACCGGCGCCTGCTGGATTATGCGGCAGCGGGCGGCAACCTGATTATCCTGTATCAGACCCAGGAATTCGTGCCGAACGACATGGCGGCGCATCCTGCCGAATTGCCCCGGGGGGCGCAGGAAGTCTCCGAACAGGATTCTCCCGTGCGTATTCTTGCGCCGGATCATCCCCTCCTGACCACGCCCAACGCGATTACCCTGGCCGATTTCGATCACTGGATCGAGCAGCGGGGCTCCAAGTTCTTCACGGAGTGGGATGCTGCTTACACTCCGCTGGTGGAAACGCAGGATACCGGGCAGGCGCCGCAGCAGGGCATATGGCTGGCCTCGGAAGTGGGATCAGGGCATTACAGCTATCTTTCGCTGGCGCTTCATCGCCAGGTGCCGTACGGGGTCCCGGGCGCATTCCGTATATTATCCAACGCGATTGCGCTCGGCGGCAGATAAGGTCATGACCGGATTTGCCCCGATTCCGAAAAGTATGGCAGGGAAAGAGGGGATACCCTTGTGCAAGGGCCAAAGATAGAAAAGGTCATTTTCTGGGTTACCTTCGGCGGGGTTCTTTGCCTGATCGTCCCGCTGATTATGTTCCCGTCCGGCGGCGCGGAAGTGCTGGGCAACGCCATGAACTGGATGACCCGGACCCTCGGATGGCTGCATCTGTGGTTTTTCGTGGCCGTCTTCGGTTTTCTCCTCTATGTGGCCCTGGGGAAATACGGACGCATCCGGTTCGGCGGCCCCGACAGCACGCCGGAGTTTTCGCTGTTCAGCTGGGGCGCCATGCTGTTTTGCGCCGGCATCGGGGCCAGTGTCATCTATTGGGGCACGATCGAATGGGCCTATTACTATACGGAACCCCCGTTCGATATCGAACCCCGGTCCAAGGAAGCCATAGAGTGGGCCGCCGCCTATGGCATGTTCCACTGGGGGCCGCTCGCCTGGGCCATCTATACTGTGCCGGTACTTCCTCTCGGGTATCTGTACTGGAACCGGGGACGGCCCGTGCTGCGTCTATCGGCGGCGTGCGAAGGGGCAATCGGCGTCCGGGCGGCTGCGGGTCTGCCGGGCAAGATCATCGACATCGTGTTCATTCTGGGCCTGCTCGGCGGGGTGGGGACGTCCATAGGGCTCAGCACGCCCCTCATTTCCGCAGGTATTGCAGATCTGTTCAGCCTCGAGCGCACCTTCCTGCTCGACGCCTTCGTCATAGTGATCTGGAGCGCTCTGTTCGGATTCAGCGTCTATTCCGGGTTGAAAAAGGGGATCAAGGTCCTGAGCGACATCAACGTCTGGCTGGTCGCTGCGCTGATGGCGTTTGTATTAGTGTTTGGTCCGACGATGTTCATTATCGATTCCTTCACCCATAGCGTCGGGCTGATATTTCAGAATTTCATCAAAATGAGTTTCTATGCCGATTCCGTCGCCAAGGCCGGCAGTGCGATTGCGGCGTCCGGTGTGGCCTCTGCGGAGTCCGGCGTCACTTTTGCCGAAGAATGGACCATTTTTTACTGGGCCTGGTGGGTGGCGTATGCGCCGTTCATGGGGCTCTTCATCGCCCGCATATCGAGGGGGCGCACCGTCCGCGAAGTGATTCTGGGCGAGATGATTGCCGGGTCGCTGGGATGCTGGCTCGTTTTCGGCGTGCTTGGCAACACCGGCATGTTTTTCGACCTGGAAGGATCGCAAAACCTGGTGGAGTTGGTGGCTGTCGATCAGGCGCCCGAGGCGATCATAGCAACCATTGCCGCAGTAGGCGGGCGGGTGCTCCCGCTTGCCGCGCCGCTCGTGGCGCTATTTGTTGCACTGGCTTTCATTTTCGGGGCGACCACCCTGGATTCCGCAGCCTATGTGCTGGCTGCAGTCGCCACGAAAGAGCAAGGAAGGGTTGTCGAGCCAGCCCGGTGGCATCGTATTTTCTGGGCGGTCGTACTCGCGTGCGTGTCTCTTACGTTGATGTTCGCAGGCGGGCAGCAGCAGGAGAGTATAGACGCACTGAAGGCGTCTTCCATCCTGGTATCTATCCCGTTGATGGCGATTCTGGTTATTCTCGCCGTGTCCTTTATGAAGTGGATCCGGGAAGATGTTTCCTGATGGGATCCTGGCGGCTTTGCCCGAAGGATTGCTTTCCTGAAGCAGTTTCCGGCATATTCTAAAAACGAAATACGGCGAGGAATTGGGGAATGACCTCGTCGGCGTCTTCGAAGCCGAACTTGTTGATCCAGATATGCATTTCGGTTCCCGCAAAAAAGCGTCCCGGGCTTCCGGCGAGCGCCTTGCCGACGTCGAGGCGTAACTGGGGCTGCATCAGGATCCAGTACGGCGCATGACCGACTTCGGTATTCCGGCTGCTTTGCCACTCGGCATGCCCTTCCAGGGAGAATGCGCCGCCGCCGATATTGAACGGCAGCGCCCAGTTGAAATCGATGAGGTGGCTGTTGTCGTCTTTGGGTGCGCCGCCCTCGGCGAGTCCCGCGCTGCGATCCACGAGATACACATAGTCGAGGTTTGCGAAGGCGAAGCCCGGCAGGTCCAGTTGCAGCCGGAACCCGGGCGTGATTTTCAGCACCTTGCCCTGTGCTCCCCAGTTTATTCCTCCCAGCGGCCCCATGCCCCGGACGGGGCCCCATGCGATTTCCTGCCCGGTGAGGGCCCCGAGGCTGAGGAATGGATACCATTCCATATATATATCCCGGTTAGCGCCTCCGGCGCCTTTGCAGCACGCCATATCCACAAAGAAAAAATTCTCGCCAAGATTCCAGCCGCTTGCGTGCTGGAATGTGATCAGGTGCTGCGTTCCGGTGGGGCTCACGGCGTGATCCTCCCGTGCGGAGCCTACCTGATATTGCACTTCCGTAATACTCCAGCCCTGGGCGCCGGCGTTGCCGCTGGTAACGAGCGGACAAGCCGCAACAAGGAAGAAGATCGCGAGGGAGCGGGGGATGCTGTGCATGGAATGGGCAGGTTTTCTGCCGGGTTTCTTGTACTGAAAGCACTGTGGAACAGGCCGAAAGATACTGTACGCAGCGCCTTCTTTCGGTATAGACAGGTATAGATATTCGTGAAATCGTCGCGTTTGTCGGGTTGTGTGTCATGTTGTCGAATGGGCATTGCGATGTCGTCGGGTCAGGCGCTTCCACCCGAAGAGATTCCGGCATCCGAGTCGGGACGATATTTCCGATGGTGGCTATGTGGATGAGATGCGAGACGGGTGCAAGTAAAGAAACTGGAACCACAAGTGTCTTCACGAAAATTTAACAAATAAATACAAACGCGAATCCTACTCTTTCTATGCAATTCCCCCGTTGTAATACTTCCGTCCCCATCCGTTATTTTGCAGTCGGGGATCAGGCCATAAGGCCTCCGGTAAAAAAGCGTTCGTACAGGACGAGTCCATTTCGCCCCGTGTTTCTGTGCGGACCGGTCCGTTTTATTAACAAGTACAGATACCTGCCATGTCTTTCCGAGATCTGACCCGTCGTCGATTCGTCAAAACAGCCGCCCTCGCTTCCACAGGTATCGGATTTGCTCCGTATGCCGCCGGCGCGGCTTCCTCTTCCAGGAAGGCTGTGCCCCCCGACGGACACATACCTTTTACCCTTGGCGTAGCCACCTATTCGCTGCGCAGATTCGACCGGACCGAGGCGATCTCCATAATCCAGGCCTTGCATGTGGAGCATATCAGTGTCAAGTCGTTCCATATGCCTTATGAGGATTCTCCGGAAGAGCTGGCGGCGGGCGTGGAGGAATTTGCGAGAGCGGGCATTGGGATCGTAAGCGGGGGCAACAATACGATCGATAAAGATGACGATGATCATGTGCGCATGTTTTTCGAATATGCCAAGGCCGTTGGCATTCCTATGCTGGTCATCGCTCCGACCGCGAAAAACATGCCCCGGATAGAACGGTTCGTCAAGGAATACGACATTAGCGTAGCCATTCACAACCACGGTCCGGAAGACCCGCATTTCCCGGGACCGCGGGATGGCCTCGAGGTGATCCGGGATATGGACCCCCGTGTGGGTTTGTGCATCGATGTCGGGCATACGGCCCGAACCGGCGTGGATGTGGTGGAATCCATTGCCGAAGCGGGTGACCGCCTGCTGGATGTGCATATGAAAGATCTGCGGGATATGAGCGATCGGGCCAGCCAGTGCATTGTGGGCGAAGGCGCCATGCCCGTAGCCGACATTTTCAGGCAACTGGTGGAGATGAACTATCAGGGCTACGTAAACCTCGAATACGAGATTGACGCCAATGACCCGTTACCGGGCATGAAGCAATCTTTTGCATACATGCGGGGCGTGCTCGCCGGAATGGCGGCGTAACGGCAAACAGGTATTTACAGAACACATACACTTCCGGAATCATCATGACGCACAAGCGAACTTCATCATCTCGCAGGAGCTTTCTCAAAACCATGACCGCCGGTGCGGCCGGCGGCATGCTTGGGGGAAGCATCTTCACGAGCGGTATGACCTCAAAGAGTTACGGACGCATTATGGGCGCGAACGATCGCGTCCGCGTTGGCATCGTGGGCTTTTCCGCCCGGGCGCGCGGTTCGCTCATTCCTTCGCTGGCTGCTTCCGCGAAGGCCATGAATTTCGACATCGTGGCCGTGTCCGATATCTGGAACCGCCGGCGTGAAGAGGGAACGGCATTTGTGGATGCGCAGCGCGCGGAAGCCGGCCTGGAAGGAGGGGACGGGGTCAAGGCAATGCGCAACAACGAGGAGTTGTACGACTCCGGCATGGTCGATGCGGTGGTTATCTCCACCGCGGATTTTCAGCATGCGCTGCATGCCATTGAAGCTGTCGAGGCCGGGTGCGACGTATATGTCGAAAAGCCGTTCGCCAACACAATGGACGACGCTAATCTGGCTCTGGAGAGGATTACTGCTTCGGATCGCGTGCTGCAAGTGGGTACGCAGCGGCGCAGCGCCTCGAATTACATGGCTGCCAACGAGTATATCCGCTCCGGAAAGTTCGGAGATATTGTGGCGGCGCATATGACCTGGAATGTGAACCAGCCCGGGCGGTGGCGGCGTCCGGATCTGGTGGCGTCCATCAAGGAATCGGATACGGACTGGACGCGCTATCTGATGAACCGCCCGTACGAGGAATGGGACCCGCGGAAATATCTCGAATACCGGTTATTCTGGCCGTATTCCTCAGGTATTCCCGGTCAATGGATGGTGCACCAGATCGATACCGTACACTGGTTTAGCGGCCTGCCGTATCCGCGCAGCGTAGTCGGAAACGGCGGCATTTACCTGTGGAAGGACGGGCGCAAGAATTTCGATACGATGACCGCGGTCTATGATTACGGTCCGCTGGATGAGGCCGCCGGCGGGTTTCAGGTGGTGTATTCTTCCCGGCAGACGAACGCGGCCGGCGGCGTCCGGGAGCTCTATTATTCCAACGGGGGCACCCTGAACCTCGATACGAACACTGTGAGTCCGGAAGGAGGGCTGACCGAGCGCCATGCCGTCGCCATGGGTATGCAGCCGTTCCAACTCAACGAAATGAAGCTCGACGAGGTGGGGGGCGTAGCCACGGCGGCAAACACGGGCGGCGACGATGCCACCATGGCGCACATGCGCAACTGGATGGAATGCGTGCGCTCGCGCGAGACGCCCAATGCGGACATTCATGCTGCCTGGAATCATTCCGTGGCGCTCTGCATGACGATCGCCGCGCTGCATACCGGAAAGCGGATCACCTTCGATATGCAGAAAATGGATGTCGTCGTGAGTTGAGCAATGGGTTTCATGGCTGTATACGGCGTTGGGCGGTTCTTGCGTAGCCGGTTTTCTTTTGGGTGGGGCGGATGGTTCGTTCTTGCGGCGTTGATCTTCGTGGCGGGCGCTTTGCCCGGCCTCACACTGGGGCAGGCCCTCGACACGCCCCAGGTTCTTGTGGTACCGGACTCGGCGGCGCAGCGCGTGGATGTGCTGGTCGATGGGGAGTTGTTCACCGCCTACCTGTATGCAGACACGCTTTCCGTGCTTAAAAAGCCGGTGCTGTATCCGTTGCGGACGTCATCCGGCATTGCTGTGACGCGAGGGTATCCCCTGGAAAAGACAGCGGGCGAACGAGTGGATCACCCGCATCATATTGGCCTGTGGTTCAATTATGGCGATGTCAACGGGCTGGATTTCTGGAACAATTCGGATGCCGTATCCGCCGAGCGCGCTGCTTCGATGGGCGCAATTCGCCACCGGGCGGTCACGCATGCCGAAAGCGGCGGGGGACGCGGTGCGCTTCATGTCACGATGGACTGGCTGGCGCCGGACGGCACGGCGCTCCTTCGCGAGGATACCCGCTTCGTGTTTCGCGCCGAGGCCGATCTCCGCGCAGTGGATCGCATCACGACGCTGACTGCACTGGACCGGAAGGTGTCTTTCGAGGACAACAAGGAAGGAGCCCTTGGTTTACGGGTCACGCGCGCGCTGGAAATGCCTTCGAGCCGTCCTGTGGATGTGCTTGCTCCCGACGGTTCGGTAATCAGTACGTCGGACAACGAACACGTAACCGGGCAATACCGCAACAGCGAGGGGGTCTCGGGATATCCTGATGTCTGGGGGAAGCGCGCCCGCTGGATGATGTTGTCCGGGACGGTACAGGATCGTCCGGTGGCGGTCGTGGTGCTCGATCATCCCCGGAACCCGGGGTTTCCCACCTACTGGCATGCGCGCGACTATGGCCTGTTTGCCGCCAATCCGTTTGGACAGGCTGTTTTCAGTGAAGGGGCGGAAGCCCTTCATTTCGCACTGGCGCCGGGAGCGTCTGCCACGCTGCGCCATCGGGTTCTGCTCTTTTCCGGACATCCGGCGCCTGATGATGTAGAAGCCGCCTACCGGGATTTTGCAGAATAGCCCACTGCATGGGCCAGGGATTGCCTTTGTCGTTTACCTGTATCGTATCCTTTCCATTTAAACCTTTTATCCGCTATGCAGCGCATGGATCGCCGCCGTTTTATAGAGACTTCATCCATTGCTCTCGGAGGTTTCGCTTTCGGGGGGCTTGTTGCCGGATGCGGTGAGGAAGGCGCTGAGACGGGAGACGTCACCGGAACGGTCGTACAACCGTCCTGGAAATACGCCATCTGCAATGAGATCATGCAGGATTGGGACTGGGCCCGGCAGTGCAGGTACGCCGCCGAGGCGGGGTATGAAGGGATTGAGGTAGCGCCCTTTACGCTGGGTGATCATGTAGACGACATCTCGATGGATCGCCGGGCCGAGATCCGGGGGATTGCTGAGGAAGCCGGCGTGGATATCCTGGGATTGCATTGGCTGCTTGTGACGCCGGAGGGGCTGCACACCACTACGCCCGACGAAGCCGTTCGCCGCAAGAGCTGGGAGTACATGGCGAAGCTTGCCGAATTTTGTGCGGACCTCGGCGGTAAGGTGATGATTTTCGGTTCGCCCGGACAGCGTTCTTCGGTGGGTATTTCGACCGGGGAGGCGGTCGCGCACCTGACGAACGGGCTGCGCGATGCGGCGCCGTCCATTGCCGCGCATGGCGTGCAGTTACTGCTTGAACCGTTGTCCAGCGATCAGACGGATGTGATCAATACGCTGGGCGAGGCGCTGGCCGTGGTCAAGGCGGTCAATCACCCGGCCGTCTCGACCATGTTCGATTTTCACAACACGGCCGACGAAACGATTCCGCTTGACGAACTGGTGCATACCCATTACGATCATATCGGGCATATCCAGATTCAGGAGAT
Source organism: Rhodothermales bacterium (assembly GCA_965117025.1). Classification (GTDB taxonomy): domain Bacteria; phylum Bacteroidota; class Rhodothermia; order Rhodothermales; family VXPQ01; genus VXPQ01. Next base: position 881,097 of record OZ220746.1, on the reverse strand, counting down.
GGACGGTACGTACCTGGGCACCGGCGATGCCGTGGAGGCGTACGTGCCGGCGTTGCAAGCCTTCCGGGATAATGGCTACGACAAGTGGATATCCCTTGAAGTGTTCGATTTTGAACCCGGGCCCGAGTTGATCGCAACGGCTTCGATGGCGACGCTGCAACGGATAGAGGCGGCGTTGTAAACAAAGGGACCTGGACGTGTATACTTCAAGTGATAAGTAGCCTTGCTACGGCCTTGGGGTATGGCTCTGCCGTTGGGTGCCCGTAAGCCATTCGGCCTTAGCGGCGTAACAGCCTCTTGTACAGGTCGTGATGGGCCCTTTCTCCCTCGGCATATTGATCGCGGCAATACACTATCTTCGATTCCGCCGCTGGCCGAGATGCAGAAAAATGACTCCAACTGACGATGCTTCACAGGCATCAAGTTCTTCAATGCGATATGTACGTATACGATGTATACGATGTATTTACCATATAATATTTATGAAGAAAAATACATAAAATATGACCGGAAAATTTGTTCTCGAAAAATTCATAATATGTTTATTTCCTAAAAGGAGTTTGTTAAGAAGATATTTTAAAATATATCCTCGAGATTATTATGAGAAATATAAAAAATATTCCCAATCATTGTTTTTTTTCTGAACAATATGCAATCTCACGGTTTACGGCAGATAGAAAAATTGTTTTAATATCAGGAAATGCATACCTAATATCTCGTGACTACACTAAACAGACACAATCTAAAAAGTAACGTATCACATAGAACGTCGTAATCCCCGTGCAGACGTACGGACGTTACTTTTTTTGTCGTATCCGGACACTAAACAGTGGAGTATGGCATGAAATACCCCCGCTATACTATTCTTCTTTTTCTGGCGCTGCTGGCGCTATTATGGCCGTCTACCTCCGCCGTCGCGCAAAGCGGAAAAATTGCGGGTGTTGTGGTAGACCAGAATGAAATCCCGCTGGTCGGGGTGAATGTGATTGTCGACGGCACCACCATTGGCGCTGTAACGAACGCCGAGGGGTATTTCTCCATTCTGAACGTTCGACCCGGCACCCATGTGCTGCGGGCCACATTCATTGGCTTTACGCCGGTGACCGTTGAAGACGTTCGCGTGGCTATCGAACTTACCACGGAGGTGAATATCTCCATGCAGGAAGATGCCGTCGGCCTGGACGAAGTAGTCGTGATTGCGGAGCAGGCCATCATTCAGCGGGACATAGCCGCTTCGCAACGCAACATTGATGCCGAGGATATTGCGAGTGGCAAATATCAGTCGATCGCACAGGTGCTTACGGCCCAGGTCGCGTTTAACGACATCAGCACCGTAGATGACAGGCCGGAAATACGCGGTTCATTCTTCGACGAGTCGCTCTATCTGGTCGACGGCGTGAACTACAACGACCCGCTTACCAATCAGCCGCACTATCAGGCGAATCTCGATGCGGTCGAAGAAATCAAGGTACAGACGGGAGGGTTCAGTGCTGAATACGGAGATGTCCGTTCGGGCGTCATCAACGTGGTGACGCGCGAGGGAGGCGATCGGTATTCGGGGTCAATCAATCTTCAGTACAGCCCTGCAGCGTACAAGCATTTCGGGCCGGGTCCGTTCGATTTCAATTCTCCGCTCGTCGAGCCGTTTGTCGATTCGAGTCTCGGTGCCTTCGAAGGTGGCAATTCGTTTTTCGACGGCTGGAATGCGATTGCGGCTTCGTTGCCGGCAGGCGAAGCTCATAAGGACGCTCCCATGGAGTTGTATGCACGCTACCTGTGGCGGCATCGCTCGCAGGATGCCGTGAATGAATTGAAGCGACTTGAGGACCAAGGTATTGTGCAGTTCGCCGAAGGGGTCGATCCCGACGATACGGTGTTTCACCAGACCGGCGTAAACCCGGACTATCGCATCAGCGCCACGCTCGGGGGCCCCATTCCGTTTTATCGCCCCATGAAATTCTTTCTGAGTTACGACGGAAGACGGTCCGAATATGCCTATCGTTTTCCGGAAGCGAGCTTCCAGGATCAGAACTTTCGGGGAAAGTTGACCACGAATGTAGGTAGGGGCAAAAAGCTGAACATGCATGGTTATTACAGCAAGCAGAAAGGCGGGACCGGCGGGCAGGGTCCTGGCATCGGAGGATTTGTCTCGAGCAATCCTTATCGTTCCACGGGGAGTACGAACAAATATTGGTATCCTCATTGTGCGGTGCCCGGCGATCGTACGCGCCAGGTGTACGGAACGCAGTGGACGCATGCGCTTTCGGCGAATACGTTCTACAAGATTCAGGTTACGCACGACCGGGTCGATTACCACATGAATCTTCAGCCCCGCAATACAGCGCCTATACCAGGTTCCGGAGGAATCACCAGTTCTTCGAAAACCAGCGGTTCCGGGATTGACGGCGGGCGCATAGGCACAGAGGCCGAAGCCATGCAACGAGCCTCAGAAGGGCAGGAAGGATGGGAAAGATGGCGGGAGTGGGCCCTCATCCGCATCGGTCAGCATTGGTACGATGAGGCGCCAAAAGGATACGGACCGGTAAACTGGCGAGATGTAACGGGCGAGTATCGTATGGAATCCTGCAATCTGCGCGCCGACGAGTCGGGTTCGCGCGGGTGGGATGCGGTTGGCAGTTTCACAAGTCAGATGAACCGGACCAATCAGGTTCAAATAGGTTTTCAGTTTCGTTCGGAAGATTTCAATCAGTACTACGAAGCTATCGACCCCTCGGTCAACTCCGGCAGTGTATGGGATTCCCAGGCGCAGCAACTGATAGGCGCCGTCTATGCGCAGGACAAACTGGAATTTCAGGGTTTTGTGGCCACGCTTGGCTTGCGGCTCGACGTACTGAACACGGCGGATTATCCGACGGTCCTGAGCGGGTGCGATCTGTTCGGCGACAGAGGTACCGCAAACTGCACCGGCGGCGCTCAGGGCGGTCCCTTTGCCGAGGGTATCGCTCCGGGCAATACGACCATTGACGTGGACGATGGCCCCGTGCTGGGAATCAAGGAAAACATCGTTACGGATAACCTTGGCGTCAACCGCAGGACGCATCTCCGTTTGTCTCCGCGCATCGGCCTCTCCCATCCGATATCGACCGTAGCCAAAGTATTTCTGAATTACGGGCATTTTCATCAATGGCCGAGCGCCATTCAGTTGTATCGGCTTCGTATGGATACCCGGCGAGGATTCCGTGTGAACGAACTCGGGAACCCTGTTCTGAAGCCGGAGCGGACGATCCAGTACGAGTTGGGGTACGAGCAGAATCTGTTCGATAGAATGAATCTGCGTATGACGGGCTACTACAAGAACGTGAACGGCGAAATCGGTAATGTGAATTTCTACCCGCTGAGTTACGGGGGTGGGAATTACAACATACCTGTGAATCGAAGTTTCAGGGACGTACGCGGTTTCGAAGCCTTCCTGGAATTGCGTCGCGACGTCGTCCGGTATCTGAGTGGCTGGGTTAGCGCCAATTATCTCGTGGAGAGTGGTGCTGCATACGGCTACGACCGGTTTTATGAGGATCCGATCCGGCAATCCCGTTTGGCGAATACGCAGGTTTCCAATCCCGATGTTCGTCCGATCATCAAGAGCCGCGTCAATTTCCATGTCCCGGACGATTTCGGCGGGCCTCGCCTCGGAGAGGTTTCCCTGCTCGGCGGGTTCAACCTGAGTTTGTCGTACACTTGGCGACGAGGCCGTCAATTTACTTGGAATCCTGCCGAATTTCCCCTCGTGGAGGATAATGTGCGTTGGCGGCCTTATCAGCGCTGGGACCTGCGCCTGACCAAATCGCTGTTCCGCTCGGGGAATTACGAGACGGCGTTTTACATCGATATTTCGAACCTCTTCAACAACCGCAACATTTCCGGCTTCAGCGGAACCGACGTAGACGCCAGTTCCAGTTGGCCCTGGGATGGGCACAAGTGGTGGAAGAGGGAACGGCTGGATTACATGGAATCGCTCGGCTATACGGCGGAAAATCAGAACGCGGACGGGACATTCAACAATACCATCGGGGATCCCGGCGATTGGGACGACGACGCTATAGACTTGCCTGCCTACACTCCGTGGACATTCCTGGAGCGCCGTGACATTTTCTTCGGCGTCAAGCTCTACTTCTGAGTACTGCGAAGGGGTTTCTTCGGGATGCGCAACGCTGTCGTTAACGCGTCTCTCCTTTCAACGAACAAGCACATTTGTTTGGTTATGAGATACCGAAAAAGCATATATCGTCTCCTCGCCGGTTGCTTGTTGGCAATGGCTTTTTATACGGGAGCACGCGCCCAGGAATCCCGGAGCCTGAACGTGGGATCTCTGTCGTACGGTACAAATGCGGCCCTGTCGGGCGACAATATTTCGTGGCCGAGGGATCGGCCCGTAGATGGCGCGCGTCGGGATATGCTCGATGCAAACACCGTGATTGTCGGCGTGGAACGGACCTGGAGCGATGCCAGCGGGGTGGTGCGGGATATCCAGGTTGCCCAGATAGGTTACCGGAAGTTTTCCGATATCGAGCTGGTGACGCCTCCGGTGGCAGGCGCCTTCAAGCGGACGTACCGAACGCCGTATCCATCAAAGATTCTGGATGGCCAGGAATGGACGAGTATACAGGGCGCCGTCGATCCGATCGATCCGAATCTGCCTGCCGACGCTGTCGTTTACCTGCACCTTAACACCTGGACCGGTATCGATATCGAGCGGTGGGCCTACGCTTTCGCCAACGACCATCATGACGATTACGTCATCATGGAGTACCGGTTCACCAACACGTCCGGCGAAGTCAGAAGTAATGTGTATTTCGGATTGCAGGCTGAAACCAGCGCCCACGCCTACTATCCGGCCGATTTGTGGGGCAACTACTACGGAGCTACCTATTCCGGTTTCGTTGAGGGTGATCAGGCCGCCGATTCTCTGCGACTCTGGTATTCCTGGGACGGCGACCAGGTTAGCACGACATCCACGGACAGTAGAGCTAAGCCCCATGCACAATGGGGGCATTTTCAGGAGGCTCAGTTTTTCGGGCATGTAGTGCTGCATGCCGATACCTCGCCCGGCGACGAGACGGACGATCCGTCACAGCCCATGAAGGCGGGTTGGTCACAGCGGGAACTGGCGCCGGATCTCAATGTCGCCGGACATGAGGATATCTACCAGTACTTGTCTGAAGGGTGGGATACCGCCAATCCTGGAGCCTACGGCGTTACGGTCGATCATACCGGCGCCATTGTATCGGAAGGGCCCTATCGCATGCTCGACCCCGGTCTCGGTCCGACAGGAGATCCGAGCGCGGACATCAACAACACCACGCAGTTCGATCCGCTGACCGAGCAGGAAAAAACCTCGTTGTTTAGTTTCGGACCATATACCCTGAATCCGGGTGAAGACGTTCGTATCGTTACGGCTTATGTGGGCGGCGTTATTCCCTACCGATGGGCCATCGATGCCGGAGCCGCCTACGGCAACGGCAGCTCCCAGCAGTTTCCTCTCGTGCCGTTGCCGTACGATCTTCCGAACTACGACGCCAACTATCTGCAACCGGATGAAATGGAGGCTATCCGGGCATACGTTGGCGGGCGAACCATTGCTCCTCAGGGAAGCACGCTGGACAAGACTGCGAAAAACGATGTGCTCGACCTCGGGCGTCCTTTGCTTTTCATGAATGCTGCCAAAGCCGTTCGCACATGGCGAAACGGGAATGTAAAGCATGGGCAGGGTTCATTCGATATACCCCTTGCTCCGGCTGCTCCCTCCCTGACTGGTTCATCCGAGAACGATCAGGTTCGCCTCAAGTGGGGGAATGAGGCTGCGGAAGATAGTCGGGCAGGGGTTGTTACGGGCTACCGAGTTTATCGTGAGTATATACGACCCGCAGCCGTGGAAGCGCCAACGGACACTACGTTTCTGTTTCACGAAGAGTTGCCGGCGAGCGCCCGGGAGTACGTAGATACTCGTGTCACGCGTGGAGAGGACTATTACTATTATGTGGTGGCGGTCAACTCCGATGGCGTCGAAAGTAGCCGTTTTCTCAACCGCACCGGTACTACGAGTGACAAGTTTCTGGAGGCGCTTACCCCCACCCGTTCGCCGGACGACAACTGGCAGGAAAACGTAGTAGTGGTTCCCAATCCATATCACACACAGGGGGCCTACAATTACGAAGAGCCTCGCCGTCTGACGTTTCTCAATTTGCCTGCGTATGCCAACATCCACATATATACGGTCACCGGCGACCGCGTGCAGACTATCGAGCATTTCTCAAGCACGGGTGATGCCGACTGGGAGCGACAGGAGACATTTAGTACAACGCAGATTGTCAGCGGAGTCTATATCTACGTTGTAGAGGAGCTAAGTGGACCTGGAGGAGGCGCGACAGGAAATCAGGCTATCGGCAAATTCGTGGTCATAAAATAGGCGAGAGGCAAACCATGAGAAACATAGTTACAACCGTGTTCAGTGCGGTTCTACTTTGTCTGGCGGGCGTGGCTCCGGCATCGGCGCAGGCCACGAAATATGCACAGGCTGGAATGGGTTTTCTGCAAATTGTTCCATCGGCGGATGTGGCGGCGCTTGGTGGCGTCTATGTAGCCAGCACCGGAAAAGCTACCTCGGTGTTTTCCAATCCTGCGGGGCTGGGGTTGCTTGATGGCGGGGATGTTACAGCGGGATATACTGACTGGATTGCTGACATCACGCTCTACAGTATGACAGCCGCGTATCGGCTGGGGAACGTCGGTGTATTCGGTGTCAACCTTGTTTCAATGGACTACGGTACGCTGAAAGGAACCCGGCCCTGGCAGGCAGGAGACGATCCCTCTTTACGGGATCAGGGGTTTATTTCGCTTGGAGATTTTTCCGTCAGCGAATACGCTATCGGCATTTCCTATGCCCGTTCGATTACGCCGCAGTTCTATGTGGGCGGCAATATTCGGCTTGCGCAGCAGGATCTGGGTTCCGTCGATATTATCGACGCGTTTACCGGAGCCATTGAGAACAGGGACAACGCCGTCAACAATGTCGTGTTCGATTTCGGCACACTCTATTATCCGGGGTTTCACGACCTGCGTTTTGGAGCATCACTGCGAAACTTTTCTAATCAGAGCGATTACTTCGATCAGCGTTTCGAGTTGCCTCTCACACTGGATTTTGGATTGGCCATGGACTTGTTCCGATTGCTCGATACAGCACCGGGTCTGGGAAATAGCCAATTGACCCTTGCAGTGGATTGGGTACATCCGCGCGATTACTCGGAGCGTCTGCATGTGGGCCTTGAGTACGGATTTCTGAAGCGATTCTTCTTGCGTGGTGGATACAAGTTTAACTATGACGAAGAGGGCCTGTCTGCCGGGTTGGGCGTACATGTTGAAACCGGAGGATACGGGATCCGCGCGGATTACGCCTATTCCACTTTTGGGGATTTTTTCGGATATGTGAGTCGGCTATCGCTGGGGATTTTGTTAAAGTAGCCCTTGGCCTTCTTCTTTGCATGGTTGCCATTTTTTGTTAGCAATTGCATGCAGATGTCCTGAAATCGATCCTGTTTTATGGCAACGCGCGTTTATCTGCAAGAAGCCTGCCGTATTACTTGCACTGACTTTTTACGTTGGGGATTCAGGGACATTTTTTAAATGCGGTTATAGCATCTTCCATATTATCCCTAATCTTCTTGACCGCATGTTTCTGGTGTTGCATGAATCACTGTTGTCTTCCTTTGGTGCGAATCCGAAAAGGTCTTCAGGCACGCTCAAAACGTATGCGAGCGCCTGGAGAATGTTTGCAAGTTTTTGTGAAGAGCAAGGCATTCCGGCGTATCCCGCCAGTGCGAATGTGGTGACAAGATACCTCCGATATCGCGCTTTTACCGGTAAGTCGGCAAGCGCAATCCGGGTAGACTATTCGGCTATCAAGGCAGTGCACGTTGAAGCAAGGCGTCAGCGCATGCTTCCCGCACATCCCGAAACCTTCCATGATCCTACGGAGGACGAAGCGGTGCAGAGCACCATGCGCGATCTCACCTATAAGGTGCGGGAAAGAAGACGACCCGTAAATCGAATTCACTCGTTGACCAAGCAGCAATTTGATGCCATCAAGGCGGTAGCATGTGTTCCCCGTGTTGGCAAGACCGGGCGGACGGAAACGAAAGAATATGCGCTCAAGCGCGGCAGGGTGGATATTGCTCTTATATCCATTATGCGTGATTGTACGTTATGCAGACATGAGGTAATCCGCATCACATGGGGTTCCATCACATGGCGACCTGATGGAACGGGGCTACTGACGGTGCCCCCCAGAAAGGCTAACGGAATCGAGTACACCGGGCGCCTGAGCAGGGATACCGTCAGGACATTGAAGGCGATACGTTTGTCTAAGGGGCAAGAGGGAAAAATTGACGATTCCCAAGAGCGTATTTTTTCTATGACTACGAAGAGTATATCAAACAGAATTGCTGCTGCTTGCAAGGCTGCCGCCATTGAGCCAAAGCTGATCTCCGCGTAGTGGATCGCATCGGGAATTATAGACAATACTTGACAAAATGCGTTTTATACCCGTTTTCCACATACAGAGGCACAAGAAACAAATGCGTAGCTGTGTTTTGTTCTTTTCCGGGTTTGCACTGTGTGCGCTGGTGATCGTGTTGGCGGCCTGCGGCGGTTCCCAACAAGCGGCTCCGCCGCCCAACATCGTCGTCATTCTTGCGGACGATATGGGTTACGGCGATCCGGGCACCTATAATCCAGACTCTAAGGTTCCAACGCCGCACATCGACCGGCTGGCGGCGGAAGGCATGCGCTTCACGGACGCCCATTCGCCGTCCGCCGTATGTACGCCCACGCGCTACGGATTGCTTACCGGACGATACGCCTGGCGGACCCATCTGAAAAGAGGGGTGCTGGTGGGGTATTCTCCGAACCTGATCGACACGACCCGTCTGACGCTTCCCGGGATGTTGCGACAAGCCGGTTATCGAGCGGCGGGCATCGGCAAATGGCATCTGGGGCTGGGAGACGCCGAGCGGACCGACTATACGCAGCCGCTCCGTCCGGGACCGGTTTCCTTGGGATTCGATTATTACTTCGGCATTCCGGCGTCGCTTGACTTCGAACCGTATGTCTGGTTCGAGAACGACCGCGTCGAGCAACTGCCCACGGATTCCATAAAGGCTTCCCGACCGTGTTGCAGAGGGGATGCTTTGTACTCGGGGGATTATTATAGGCAAGGCGTTATTGCGCCGGACTTCCGGCATGTGGATGTGTTGCCCCGAACGGTCGAGAAGTCCGTGGAATACGTGATGAACGCAGATGACAACCCGTTCTTTCTGTACGTTCCACTCTCTGCGCCGCATACGCCCTGGCTGCCGACCGAGCCGTTCCAGGGAAGCAGCGGCGCCGGGACCTACGGCGATTTCGCGGTGCAAGTGGACGCCGGTGTGGGGGATATCCTTAACGCACTGGACGAAGCGGGCGTGGCGGAAAATACACTGGTCGTGTTCACCAGCGATAATGGCGCCCACTGGGTCCCAGAAGAAATCGAAATGTTCGATCACCGGGCGAATCTTGACTGGCGCGGGATGAAGGCGGACATACATGAAGGCGGTCACCGCGTGCCCTTTCTTGTCCGCTGGCCAGGCAAGATCGAGGCAGGTTCGGTGAGTCACGAATTGATCTCGCTCGTGGATCTGATGGCGACATTTGCTTCCGTTGCCGGGCAGATGCTTCCCGACGATGCAGGCGAAGACAGCTACGACTTTACCCCAGTGCTACTGGGCGAAGCCCTGGAGAACCCCATCCGCGAGGCTACCGTACATCACTCGATCAACGGCACCTTCGCGATCCGGCAGGGCTCCTGGAAGTTGATCGAAGGGCTTGGATCGGGCGGTTTCACGCCTCCTCGCTCTGTTGAGCCGGGCCCGGGGGACCCATTGGGACAGTTGTACCACCTCGGAGACGATCCGGGCGAGACGAATAACCTGTATGCGGAACACCCGGAAGTCGTTGAAAGGCTATCCGCCTTGTTGGACCAATACCAGGAACAGGGATATAGCCGTCCCTTGGCTTCTGGATCGCCAGTAGAGAGTATAATATCAGGTGATTAAGCCCCTGAACATGGCCGGTCGGTCTTGATCCCTGCCTTACGGTCTGCATGGTCATAGATCGACCGCGCCATGTTTTCCATCTCCGATACTGTTACTGAGTCTACCGGGTCCTGTTGCAGGTCAAGGAGGAATTGCTGGTTCCTGATTGGGTAAGAATCATAAAGCATTTTCATGAATCCGTACCAGTCATAAGATGCCCGCATTAACGCCATAACGCCGATCAGGATTTTCTCCAATTCGGGATGTCCATGATCCGCCGATAGGTGCTGATGATGCTTGTGCTTCCGGCGGCCATCGGCTTGCGTTGTAAGGGAAGCATCGATTCATGTCTTCATTGAATTTTAATATTTCAGGTTTATTTCTCTAAACATTGTTTGTTATGTAAGTGCCGGGATAAATATTTTTATATAAGGATAAAGAATTGCATTCTTTTTTAATAGTTAACAAAATTATGCCATGCATTATTTAATTTTTGAGATTTGGAAAGATAAACAAGTTGTTTTCATTGGCGTATCTATCCTAACATTATAACAGGGCTCCCAGGGCTCCCCCAATAACGATTCCCGGAGGATTTTGTCGGGCAAATCTCAATGCGTTATCAGTTGTCCCTGTGCGCGGACGTTTTTGTCGTATCCTTTTTTTCTTTTTATGAGCGCTGCCAAAGCCGTTCGCATATGGCGAAACGACGATGCAACATGCAGGAAGGGCTCATTCGATATACTCCTCGCTCCGGTTACTTCCTCCCTGACAGGTTCTTCCGAAAATGTCAGGTCTGTTTCAATAGGGGGAATGAGACAGTGGAAGATAACCGGGCGGGAGTTATGTTATTTTTCTTAACCCCTTTTTTAGGGGAAGCGCATTTATTAAGGATACGACTGTAACACGCCTTCGATTTTTTCCTTAATTTCGTGCTTATGCTTCTTCTGTCGCTGCAGGAAATCCAGCCTTTGTTTTTGGATGCGAACAAGGGAAAGTCTTCAAGCACGCTCAAAACGTATGCGAGCGCCTGGAGAATGTTTGCAAGTTTTTGTGAAGAGCAAGGCATTCCGGCGTATCCCGCCAGTGCAAGCGTGGTGACAAGATACCTCCGATATCGCGCTTTTACCGGTAAGTCGGCAAGCGCAATCCGGGTAGACTATTCGGCTATCAAGGCAGTGCACGTTGAAGCAAGGCGTCAGCGCATGCTTCCCGCACATCCCGAAACCTTCCATGATCCTACGGAGGACGAAGCGGTGCAGAGCACCATGCGCGATCTGACCTATAAAGTACGGACGAAAAGACGACCGATAAATCGGATCAACTCGTTGACCAGCAAGGAATTCGCTGTGATCAAGGAAGTGGCGTGTGTTCCCCGTGTTGGCAAGACCGGTCGGACGGAAACGAAAGAATATGCACTCAAGCGCGGCAGGATGGATATTGCTCTTATATCCGTTATGCGCGATTGTACGTTGTGCAGATATGAGGTAATCCGCATCACGTGGGGTTCCATCATCTGGCGACCTGGTGGAACGGCGCTACTGACGGTGCCCCCCAGAAAGGCTAACGGAATCGAGTACACCGGGCGCCTGAGCAGGGATACCGTCAGCGCATTGAACGCGATACGTTCGCTTCAAGGGCGAGAGAGAACTATTGACGATTCCGAAGAGCGTATTTTTTCTATGACTACGAAGAGTATATCAAACAGAATTGCTGCTGCCTGCAGCGCTGCAGGTCTGTAAGCAGGTCCCTTTGATTCTGAAACATGGCTCGCCGGTTTCAGATCTGGGGGAGGCATAGCCTTACAGCGCGAGTCCTACGCCGGCAGCGAGCACGGTTCTGTGGTTCCCCTGGCTTGCTTCCACGTTCACGAGGAATGGGCCGAGTTTGAGCGAAGCGCCCGCCATGCCCCGAAGGGTCGTATCCCCCGTCAGTTCGAAGGAAATCTTCTCGCCTTCGATCTCCGACAATTCGTCCCCAAACGTGTAATCCACGTTCACGGTCGTTTCTTCCGTTTGTATCCCTGCGTACAGGGTCAGGAAGACGAAGGTTTTGCTGATTGCAACACCGGCAGCTATCGAGGAGGTTGTGAGGATTTCCTCGCTGGCTGTGTTGGTGATCAAAAGGCGTTGCATCATAAAGTGACCGGCGATCCGGAAAGGCAGGCCCGGTATATAGCGGTCGACGCTGTGACGCAATCCGATGCCGACGAATTGGAGGTGACCATAGTTTTCGTCGCTGACACGGGGAAGATAGCGAACGATGAGGTCTGTACCCGCCAGTGAGCCGATGCCGAGTTGCGGGACAGCGAGGGGGGCAATCGATCCGTCGTACAGACCCGGCAGCACATTGAATGAAACGGTACTGTCAACGACGATGTCGTCGGGGGTGTTGTCCAGTCCATCCGCACCGGGATGCACCGTTTGTCGGACATTTCCCGTGACGATTCCCGGCGACGTGTCGCCGAATACGGTGGGGCCGTCGTTTATCCGGAAGGTTACGGGCAGGTCGTACCGGTTGCCGTCGGGAGCGTGGAATGTGTAGGGGGTTTCGTATGCGATATTGAGGGTCCGGTCGATATCGGGGATCAGAGCCCCCATCACCTTGACGCCGAGAAACAGGTCGAAGGGAAGGGCCCCGCCGCCCACTTTGGCGGTGTGAATCAGCCCGGCGTTGATATCCGCCCCGAAGGCATTCACCACGGGCTGGAGGTACAATTCGGCATATTCCGCCCCGACATCGGCGATAACGTCAGGGAGTTGCTGCGCGAACGCCGGGCGGGATGCCAGAAAAGCTATGCCAAGAGCTGCGTATGATACTATACGTGATAGGCCAAGGGACCTGCGGGACGGCGAAAGGATGTGTGTTGTCATGCGCGCAGGCAGGCGCCCCGAAAGTGGATGCATAATGTGTTATTCGGCCAGCGTTACAAGCATCCATTCCTTGAATGTACTGATGCCGAGGCCCGCTTGAGGAATTCCCCGGTATCCCCGTCCTTCCGCACTGGCCATGCGGCCGCCCGGCAATCCCCCGAAACCAGGTTGCTGCGCCGCATTGACGATGAATTCGTCAGGGGTAGCAATGCCGACCCCTATTTCCTGGCCCGGTTTTGTCCCGATGGCATACAACACCCCGTCGGTGTGCGCAAGGGGCACCTGAATTTCGTAGGTGAGTACGCCCTGGTCCGCTTCGACCGCTGCGGCAATGCCCGGAATGGAGTCTTTGTGTCTGCGAATTACTTGTCCGTCTGCCCCGATGATTTCCACCTCCCGGGTTGAGCGCTCGATGCGAACGCGGTCGGCGGCCGCCCCTTCCCCGAGGCGGCGATCCCCGGTTTCATCCATGGACAGACCAAGCGGAAAGCGAATGCCGAATGTTTTCTCCTTGCCGCCGGCAGGGTCAACCCAGACAATCAATCCTGCACGCATAATGCTTCCGATACTTGCCACATTTCTTGTACTGAGCGAAAGGTACAGGTGATGGTCGTCGTTTTGTACGCCGGCCAGCAGACCGTCTTTACTACTGAGTGTTTTCAGTTTGCCGCCCCATTCATTCAGTTGGGCGTCCACGACGACCGGCTCGCCGGGGGCGGAACTCGTTAGCGGGGCAGCACCCCCGCATCCTGTGAGTAGCGCAGCGGCCAGTGCGATGATGGCGAGTGTTGGTCTAAGAGTAGAGAGCGCGTGCATGGCGTGTTGCGAATGTGGCATATCCATAAAAAACGCCGGGCGATACGAACAGTTGCCAATCCATTCGTACCGCTCCGGCGCTTCCGGGTTCTGCCGGGTGCGTTATCGCCGGTGCCCGTCTCCGCGTCCACCGTCACCCCGGCGTGCGCCGCGCATTCGCTTGCCTCGCTTCCGATCTCCGCCGCGTTTGCCTTTCATGGTTTTTCCTTTCCTGTTTTTGTCCCCGGACATACGCTTGCCCATTTTTCCCATCTGCTCTTCGGTCAATACTTCTCCGAGGGAAGTCTTCAGTTCGTCTTGTATAGCACGGCGACGTTCTCCGAGTTCTTCGAGGGATTGCCTGTGTTCTGCAAGGATGGCTTTCACCGAGGCAGCTTGCTCGTCTGTAAGATCGAGTCGTTCGGTCATCCATTTGACGTTACGCTCCATATGGTCCGAAGCGGATTTCTTTGCCGTGGTGTCCTGGACGGCGTTGTCCTGGGCAAGCGCGGGGGGGATGAGCAAGAGACAGGCACCCATCGTGGTAATACCTGTCAGGATGTGAAGAAAGCGTTTCATTATAGCATGCCGGATGGTGATGAATAGCTGAAGAGGCGAAGCCGCATCGTGTTCATGTTTTCGGCGGCTTTCGGAAGTTGGACTCCCTGTTCCCGTTCGTCATTCCACGGCCCGGGATTTTTACTACACCACCTTCAGTTTCCAGCGTCCGCGCCGGAACCATGCGATCCCCACTGCGGCATACACTACCTGGGTAGCTGCGACGCCTATGAAAGTACCTTCCGTTCCCAGACCCAGCGTATGCGCAAGAAGCAACGCCGCGGGAATCTGGAAGAGCCATCCGCAGAAGAAGTTGATCCATGTAGGCGTAACGGTGTCGCCGGCTCCGTTGAAAGCCTGCAGCATGGTCATGCCGAGCGCCAGGAAGGGGTAACTGCCGCCGAGATAGCGCAGGAGCAATGCCCCGACCTCGATCACTCCTGGCTGGTCGGTGAAAAGGCGCATGATGCTGCCGGACGCCATGATCATGCCGACCCCCGCAAGCGCAAGAATGGATGCGCTGGCGCCGGCGGTAATCCACACGGATCGTGCCGCCCGGTCAGGCTGCCCGGCGCCGAGATTTTGCCCGGTCAATGTGGCGGCTGCATTGGCCATGCCCCATGCGGGCAGGATGGCGAAGATGACGACACGTATCCCGATCGTATACCCCGCTACCGCCTCGCTGCCGAATACCGCCACGAGACGTATGATGGCGATCCAGCTGGCTGAAGCGACCAGGTATTGCACGATACCCGGTCCGGAAATTTTCAGCATGCGCTGCAAAAGTTTCCTGTTCGTGTGCATCGCCTTGCGCCGTATCGTCAATCGTCCGCTGCCCCGGAACAGCACGAGAAGCTGATAGGCGATGCCTGTGGCTCGTGAAATAGCCGTTGCGATGGCTGCCCCGGTGATGCCCATAGCAGGAATGGGTCCCAAACCGAAGATGAATAGGGGGTCGAGTGCAATGTTCAGAAGATTTGCGATGGCCAGCGCCCGCATAGCGAATACGGCGTCGCCGGCTCCTCTGAAAATGGCGTTGATGAGAAAAAGAAGCAGGATGGTGATGTTGCTGCCAAAGAGGATAGCAACGTACGTAGTGCCGTATTCCACCACCTCTTCCGTGGCGCCCATGAGGCGGAGCATATCGGGGGCGAACACGATGCCGACCACGGAGAACGGGATGGAAATCGCAACACCCGCAATGATGGCTTGCCAGGCCGCGGCGGACGCTGCCTCGGGATTCTTTTCCCCGATTCGCCGGGCCACCATGGCAGTGACCGCCATGCTTAGCCCAATACCTGTGGCGAACACGAAAATCAGCAACGAGGCGCCGATGCCCACTGCCGCCACTGCATCCGCTCCCAACCGGCTGACAAAGAAGATGTCTGCAAACTCGAAGACGGATTGCATAAGCATCTCCAGCACCATCGGAATGGAAAGCAGCACGACGGCGCGTACGAGGCTGCCGGACGTGAAGTCCTGATGCGTTCCGCGAATGGCTTCGAGTACAGCGCGTCCCCAGGCGCCGGGACGTCCGGACAGATTAGCAAGAGAAGGTTTTTGTGGGGACAAGGAGTGTTTACCTCTGGATCGAAACCGGCGCCGGAGCGTTTGATTTTGTACGCAGGGGTGCTCGTTTATTTTTTGGGCCTGTTATGTTCACTGATCGCTTCGGACGCCGGCATACCTGTCTTCGCATTTCCATTACGGAGCGGTGCAACTTGCGTTGCCGGTATTGTATGCCGGAGGAAGGGGTAGACCTTTTACCCCGAAGTGCACTGCTTACTTTCGAGGAGATCGAACGCCTCGCTCGCATTTTCGTTTGCCGCGGCGTCGATAAAATCCGACTGACGGGTGGCGAGCCGCTTGTGCGCAAGCATATGGAAGATCTGGCGGAAAGGCTGGGACGCCTGCCCGGGCTCAGGACGCTGGCTCTTACCACGAACGGCATGCTGTTGCCGAAGAAACTGCCCCGTCTCCACGCCGCCGGAGTCAATGCAATCAACATCAGTCTGGATACGCTCGTACCGGAAAGATTTGAAACGATCACCCGGCGCAAGGGACTCGAAGAAGTATTGCAAGCTATCGATCTGGCGATTGCGTACGGCTACAGCCCGGTGAAGGTGAATTGCGTGATTATGCGCGGGGTGAACGACGACGAGGTACCCGATTTCGTGGAGCTGACGCGAGACGCCCCGATCGGGGTCCGGTTTATCGAATACATGCCTTTTCAGGGCAATGGCTGGTCCGAGAACGGGTTTGTTCCGTATGCGGACATGCTGGAGCGCATCCGCATGGTTCATCCCGCACTGGCTCGATTGGAAGACGGGCCGCATGCCACGTCGAAAACCTGGCGCGTCCCGGGGTACCGGGGCACGGTAGGGTTTATCACGTCGATGAGCGAAAAATTCTGCGGGACATGCAATCGGCTTCGTCTTACCGCCGACGGGTCGTTGAAAGTATGCCTTTTCGGGCATGCCGAGGTGAGCCTGCGCGATTTGCTTCGGCGCGGGGCTTCGGATGGGGAGCTGGAGGAGGCGATCCGGAGCGCCGTGTTGCGGAAGAAGGCTGCGCACGCGGGTATGCTCCAACTGGTGGATCAGGAAAACCGTCCCATGATCCTGATCGGGGGATAGGCGGCAGGTGGTTCGGCCCCGCACTGGCCAAAAGAAACATCCCTGCGGTATGCCGTCACGGGTGTTCCCAATGCAGGCGTTCAAAGGAAACGGACATGCCTGCAGGCGCCTCATCGAGCGATTCTGCGAGATGAATGAAGCCGTCTGCCCGCGCCAGCGACGAGACGATATGAGACCCTTGCGGCCCCGCAGGCGCAACGGTCAACGTGCGGTCTACCCACCGCGCCTGTCCCGGCACGAAATGATGCAGTCCCTGCTTTTTGGGAATGCCCTTGCCCAGTACAGCGGGTTCGAGTCGGGGCAGCACGTCTTGCCGCCCCAACATGCTGGCAAGGGCAGGGCGCACGTACGCCTCGAAGCAGACTGCGGAGGAGACCGGATTGCCGGGCAGTCCGAAGACGGGCATATCTCCCAGCAGCCCGAAGACGAGGGGTTTGCCGGGCCGTTGCCGTACCCGCCAGAACAGCATGGATAGTCCCATGTCTTCCAGCACGTCCTTCACGAAGTCGTAGTCTCCCACGGAAACGCCTCCCGATATGACCAGCATGTCACCCTCGCAGGCAGCTTCGAGCGCGCTTCGGACAGCTTCCCGTGTGTCGGGGGCGTGAAATTGACCATATAATCGACCCCCCGCCATAGCGATCTGCGCTGCGAGCGCCGGACCGTTCGCGTTGCGGATTTTGCCGGGACGAAGCGGTTCAGACGGTTCGAGCAGTTCGTTGCCCGTGGTAACGATCGATACGGCAGGCGCACATGCAACAGGGACTTGCACCTGTCCCAGGGAGGCGAGCACGGCCATGTCGGCAGGAGTCAATGTTTTTCCCGCTTCCAGTACCGTACGGCCCCGGGGCATGTCTTGCCCGGCTGGCCGCACATGATGGCCGGGGGTTGCCGCCTTGAGGAACGTTACGGAGTTTTTCCCGGGGTGTACTTCTGCGACCTCAATGGGGAGCACAGCATTTGCTCCTTCCGGCAAGGGGGCGCCCGTCATGATGCGGACACAGGTGCCCGGCGCAAGGGGATGGGTATCGCTGCAGCCTGCGGAGATTTCCCCGGCGAGCGGCAGGCATGTGCCCGGTGCAGGCACATCCTGTGCCCTTACGGCAAAACCGTCCATCGCCGAGTTGTCGAACGGAGGAATGTTTTCGGCGGCGACAATGGGTCGGCCCAGTGTTCTGCTGAGGGCCCCATCGAGGGCTATGACGTCTTCACGCGGACCAGGCAGATGGTCCAGCACGATGTCCCGTGCTTCCGGAAACGAAATGAAAGTTTTCACAGGGCGGTTTTGTATACGAAAGCCTGTCCGTGTTCGATAGCAGAGCGCCGCTGCATAGTGGTAACAGGCCCTAAAAGGTTACGGCCCGTCAAAGTACAGGAGTCCTCCACTGTATCCGCCGACCAGAAGTTCGAGCGCGCCGTCCCCATCCGGGTCGCCGAAGGCCGGGACGGCTGCTTCGGGCACATCGTACGGCAACGGTTCGCTTTCCCCGAACAGGGGGGTGGTCCGGTCTCCCCGATTGCGGAACAGGAGAAGCCCCTCATGCTCGCTCCCGACAATCATGTCCAGATCCCCGTCGCGGTCTGTATCGATAAACGTCGGCACGCTGCGGCGTCCGACGTCGATCCCGGCGTATTCGTCGGAAACGAATTCGAAGGCCGGGGCGGAAGCGGTTCCTTCGTTACGGTAGAAATTGATGGTTCCGGAGGTTTCGCCCACGAACAGATCCAGGTCGCCGTCGTCATCGATGTCTACCAATGCCGGCGTGGTGTGGCTTCCACGCGTCAACCGGATATATGCCCGCTGTTGCAAAGCGAAGTGCGGTGCGCCGGGGTCGCCTTCGTTGCGGTACCATGCGATGCCGTCGTTCCATGTCCCGAGCAGAAGGTCGATGTCGCCGTCGGCGTCCAGGTCCGCAAAGGCCGGTGCGTAATGATAGGCGGGAAAGAAGGCAGGTGCTTCCCCTGTATGGTATGCACCGTCCGCGTTTTCGAAGTACGCCAGCGAAGCGGTGCGCCCGTCTTCCGATGAGATTTTATTGGCGACGAGCAGGTCTTCATCGCCGTCCGCATCCAGATCGACCAGTACGGGATAGCTTTCGCTTCCTACGTCGATCTGATCCATGAACCGGGTGGTGCGCAGCGCAAACCGTTCTTCGGGGAGCTGTTCGTACATGTACAGATTGGATTGCGCGGTCCTGTTCGGGTTGAACGCTCCCCCGAGGACTCCTGCCAGCAGATCCATATCTCCGTCGGCGTCGAGGTCTCCGAAGGAAGGGGCATTGTACCCGCTGGACTGGAGTGGATTGTTGATTGGAAAGGGAACGGGCGTAGTGTGCAGGCGCGGCCGGGCGCAGGCCCCCGTGTTTTCGATGTACAGCAGGCCCGGCTCAAAAAAATCCCCCCAGAACAGATCCTGGTCGCCGTCACCGTCGATGTCGGCAAAGGTCATGGTGTTGGCTCCATGCAGCGGATCGGACCGGTTTTGCGTGTCTTTCGGGAAAACATCTCTGCCCGGAGATGGTCCCTCATTCATAAAATCGTCGTTGACCCCCGGAATATTCGGAAGAACGGGCGGGGCGGGCATACCAGGCTGCCCGAACTGAGCCACAATCCGAATGTCCTCGAAGTTTTCCGTAACGAGTTGGAATACGGGCGCAGGTTCGGTTTTGACGGCTTCATACCGCATGACTGTGCCGTCAATGCGTCCAATGAACAAATCCGGCAGGCCATCGCAGTCGATGTCGGTCACGTTCGGGATATTCTGCCGGTCGGAGAATACGGCTTCACCCTCTGCATCCCGGAGGGTATCGACTGCCTGTACGAAGTCGGCCTGCAGGGGCGTTCCCACGTTTTTGTAGTACCGCATATGACTGAAAGGCTGCTCGGCGAGCAGGTCGAAATCACCGTCTCCGTCCATGTCCGCGAAACGGTACCATTCTCCGACATCGAGTCCTGCGTATTTATCGGAGCGCCAGGTCCATAAAGGCGGTTCCTGCGTGTCGTTGCGCTCGAAAAACATGATGGCGTTCGGATGCTCCTGCACGAACAGATCACTGTCTCCATCCGCATCGATATCGAGGAGTTGAGGCCTCGGCATGTTGAGGCCGCCGAGAAAAGGATATGCGTACGCGTCGCCGTTCGTCTTGTATACCTCGAAGGGAGCGATTACACGCCGGACAGGCATTTCGCCGGCAGCCCGTTCGGTTGTTGCACGCGGTTCCGTACCGGCGCAACCGGGGAGGAACGTAACCGGCAGCGCGCCGAAAAGGAGGCAAAGAAAGGGGAGTAGACGGGAACGATGCATCCTCGGGATACTCTGATTAAGTCCGCAAAGCTCAGGGGCTTGCGAGGGGTGCGCTGGCAAGGAATGACGAAGCAGTGCGGCAGGCCCCGCATAATGAGGAATGACACAGCCAGCGCATCCCTCGCAGCCTCCCGAAGGGCGCGTCACGTATGCAACGCCACGAATCCGCAGCGTTTTCTGCTGATTTCAACGATGCAATCATGAAGGCCTTGACGGGTACAAGCGACGCGTTGAGCGCAGCGGTTTTGATCAGAGTATCCCGCGAAGTCTTAACGGGCGGTCGTTTCATCCCGCTGGGCGCCGACGCCCGTGGGATACTGTTCCACCTCGATGACCTTTACGATGTCGAACGTGTTAGCGTCGATGACCACCACCGATCCGTTGGGGGGATCATTGCCTTCCTGGTGGTATCGGGGGGTGAATCTGGCGTTCAGGTTGTTGCTGGATACGTAGATATATCGTCCATCCGGTCGCACCGCACTGCCGTGCGGCTCTGCGAGGCCGTGCCCGGAAATTCTTTCGATTTCGGTTCCGGTAGCTACGTCAAGGATAGAAACGGCGTTGGCCATTTTAGCGGGAAAGACCACACGATCCCCTCCGGGAAGAAACGATGGATGCCAGGGGCCTCCGCCAAGAGGCAGGGTTTGCGTGACTGCGGGCTGCATCGGCTCTGTGATGTCGAGAAACAGGATATCTCCACTCATATGCCCTCCGACGATCATGGAATGTCCGTCCGGGGCCACGGCAAATTGCACCAGACTATGATGCATACCCGGGACAGGGACGAGTTCGATATCCAGAGATTCGGCGTCCACGACGGCGATCTGATTCATGCCGAGACTGGCGCTGAACACGTATTTTCCGTCCGGGGTCACGTTAAGCGCGTGCGGTCGGGGATGGAATACGTCGATTTCCTCGATATCCATGCTGTCCGGCTCGATCACGCCGATGCGCTGCGGCGGGTTGACGGCGGTCATCGACCGGCCCACATACAGCTGTTCCAGGGCGGGATCGAACGCCAGCATACCCGGCGCCTCGAATGCCGTGCGTCCCACCAGTTCGTTATCCCGGTTGAACTTCAGTACGGTATGCTCCCCGATAAGCGATACGTACCAGAACGTTCCGTCAGGCGTGACCGCCACATGGTGGGGCTTGGCATTGGCGGAGAAACCGAAATCCCGCAGATCCACGGTACGGGCGACGACATGCGCTTCCATGTCGATAATGGAAATCACCCCGGATCCCTGGTTGCATACGTAGAGGAACGGCCCCGCATCCGCATACGCGACTTCTCCATCGTCGCTCCGGGCGCCGCTTTCGATCCATGATCGTACCAGAGCGATGGCGCCGGGATCGACTCCCGCTTCTTCTGCGCGTTCTACAAGCAGGCTTCGGTCGGCGTCGAAGGGAATGACCACTTCGCCCTGTTCGGATCCTCGCATCAGGGATTCCCACGATCCGCCGTCGAGGCCGGTGTCCTCCGTGAGAAGAGGAAGAAAGGATTCCTCAATGACCGGAAGCACATCGCGCGTAAACACGAGGTCGGTTCGCGTTTGCCCCGCTGCAGGTAGTGGGGAAACCGTTACGGCGATGCCGCACAGTGTACAGACGAGGGCGATTGTTTCGAGATATCGCCGCATGAAACCTGTCGGATAATGGAAAGAGCAAGCGGGCTGCGTACACCGGCTATGCATCATGCCGGTGGGCAACCCGCTTGCCGCCGCGTGTCGTTAAAGACCCAGTTCCTGCTTTTTCTTCAGGATGAAAAGGCCCTCGCCGATACTGGAAACCACGATCGTACCGCTCTCGAAGAACGGATAATTACTCCAGGATCCTGCAAAACCTGCAGAGTTATCGCCGACCGGCATCGTGTCGAAATATCCCACCTCGCGGGGGTTCATGGGATCGCTCACATCGTGGATCCGGAGCCCGCTGACATAATTCGACTGGTACATCAGATTGCCGTCGATGTACAGGTTATGATCCGACGCTTCGCTTCCCCATGTGTACTCCTTGATGAGTTGCGGGTCGTCTATGTCGGTGATGTCCCAGATGAGGGTGCGGGTTTCGGGTACGCTGCCGCTTATCTCATCCAGCTCGTCGTTCACGAAGAAGTAGTGGTGATCGTCGCTGATCCAACCCTGGTGGGTGTAGGATACGCTGGGATACGCTGCCGTTGCTACACTGACGGGGGCGTCCTTGTCCGTGACGTCCGCGATATTCAGGGCCGTTTCGTTGGAGCCGAAGCAGAGTTCGCGTCCTGCGTAGTCGGAGTCCGGGCCGTTGTATACGAGGCATTGCGCGTCGTGGGTGTAGCCTGTACCGGCGCGTCCGGTCCCCGAGGCGGAGTAGCATCCGGCAAATGTCGGATTGGTCGGATCCTGGATATTGATCATGTGCAGTCCGCCTCCGCAGGTTTCGCCGCCGGCCCGGCCGCCCACGGTGTATGCAAACCCGGTCTCCGTGTTGATGACGATGTTGTGCGCACTGTTGATTCCGTCGTAATGCGCCGTTTCCTCAAAGGTCATGGGCATATCGCTGACATTGCGCAATTGCGTCAGGTCGAATATCTGCACACCGTGTTCCTGGGCAGCGTCGGCTACGATGAAGGCGTGGTCCTTATACACCTTGATGTCGCGCCAGACAGCTCCCGGCGTGCCTTCCGTTTTTGGCAGGTTGCCGAGATACACCGGGTTCGAAGGGTCTGTGATGTCCACGAACGATGTGCCGTCCACTCGTCCGACCAGCGCATATTCCCGCCCGCTTTCCGGGTCGGTCCATCCCCAGATGTCGTTCAGCTGGACGCCGCGCTCACCGCCTACCTCACGTATCGGGAGGAACGCAAGCATGTCCACCATATCGCAGGAAAAAACGCCGGCAGCGCCTTCCGAACAGTCTACCATATCACCCGTGACCGCTTCGAGTCCGCCTGCCGGGCTGCGGAGCGTGGCGCTATGTTCCCAGCCGCTTTCCTCGCTGTGTTCGAACACGGCTACCGCACCTGCGCCGAAATCGGCCCTGTTGAGAGCGACCACGGCGATATTCCCGGAGACATCCAGCGTTTCTCCGAACAGATCACCGCGTTCCAGATCGGGAAGGCTGATCATCATGGATTTGCCGTATGCGCCGTCTTCGCCTTTTGCGAACCGGTACACACCGCCCTGAAAGCCTGCTCCGAACGGCGCACCGCCCCACACTTCATTTCCGCCGAGCGCGATATCCGTTCCAAAGCCCGGCGGGCTCGTGGCTGCGAACGGCAATAACAGCATGGCCGAGGCCCAACTGTTCGACTCCGCATCTCTTTCGTACATGATGGCGCCGCCTGCGCGGTTGGCGAACCGGGGAATGGCGACAAGCAGCTCATCGCCCATCAGATCAAGGGCGGCGCCATAGCGGTCGCCCTCTTCCGAAACACGGCCTTTCAATAGTTGCGATTCGGTCCATTCCCCGGAGGAAGCGTCCCGCTCGAACAGATATACGCCACCCGACGCATCGTCCCCACCATGGGCTCCGACGAACGCGCGTCCTTCTGCCGCGGCAATGGCTGTTCCGAAACGGCCGCCCTTTTTCACTTCACTTCCCAGAAGGCGTGCGGTCTGCATCCACATTCCACTGTCGTCCTGTTCGAATACATAGGCGGCTCCCGCGGACGAATCGGCGGCCGGAGCTCCTACGAACACGGCGCCGTTACTCAACCCAACCGCCATCCCGAAGGCATCGTCGGGCCCGGCATCGTCGCCTGACAGGGCCGCCTGATGCATCCATCCGTCTTCCATGTGCTCGAATACATGTGCGGAGCCGGGTTCGCCGTCCCTGCCGGACGACCCGATGACGAGCATATCGCCTTCAATGGCCAGACTACCTCCGAATCCATCATTCATTTCGGCGTCCATCGCCGTAAGCGTGGCTTCCTGCACCCATTCTCCGTCTGCCTGATGAAAGATGTACACCGTACCGGGACGGTACAGATTATCCGGTTCTCCGACAAAAATCCGGTCTCCGGAAATAAGGAGGGCATTGCCGAATCCTTTCTGGGCATGCGCTGTTCCGACAAGGCAGATAGATGTCAGGAAAGCAGCGAGAAGCATGCGATAGCTTTGTGTTGCCATGGTTTCGAAAGATGTGGTGGATGGGTGGCGATCCGAAGGTTTTGGCATAACGCCGTACGTGCAGCGCCGGATGGGTCCTGAACCCTGCAAACGCTATGCGAAAAAATATAAGCCAATATGCTATGAGCGGATATTATTTTCGTTCCACAGGAAACTCCGTATCCTGTAATTAATTACTCTACGGCGTTCGTCGTTTTTCAGGGGTACTTTATGTTCCGATCTCACTTTCTGCTTCCCCTTCTCGTTTTTGCGTGTGCGGGGTGCGGCTCGTCCGGGGAGGGACCGGTCGTTCCGGTGCTGCACATGCAGGAATCAGGGACGGATGCACTCCTCATCGGGTTGCATGCGGTATCCGATCGCATTGTATGGGCGGCGGGCACGGGAGGAAGCTATGCGTGGACCGATGACGGCGGCGCTACCTGGCATGCCGGCACGGTGCCCGGCGCCGACAGTCTCCAGTTCCGGGATGTGCATGCCGTGAGCCTCGATACGGCCTGGCTTCTCAGCATCGGGTCGGGAGAGGATTCGCGCATTTACCGGACTGTTGACCGGGGCGCTTCGTGGGAAATACTCTTCCGGAACCAGATAGATGAGGCGTTTTTCGATTGTTTCGATTTTCGGGAAGACGGATCGGGGTTTGCATTCAGCGATGCGGTAGACGGGCAATTCCCCCTCCTGCATACGGAGGATGGCGATGCCTGGCGTATACTGCCCGGAGAAACGCTTCCACCCGCACAGCCGGACGAGGGCGGTTTTGCCGCGAGCGGGACCTGTTTGATTGTGCTTGATGACCAGACGGTGCTTATCGGGACCGGCAATGCGGCGATGCCGCGTGTACTCAGGAACGAACGTCGGGACAGCGCCTGGACAAGCAGTGACGTACCTCTGCCGGGCGGGGAGGCGGCAGGCGTGACCACGCTGGCTTTCCGGGATGCGCAGCATGGCGTTGCATTGGGCGGGGATATCACTGACCCGGAGGCTGTACAGCAGAATACTGCGGTCACGGAAGATGGCGGGGTTACCTGGCGGCTTGCCTCCTCTCCCGGGTTTCCGGGGGCGGTGTATGGCGCGGCGTATGTTCCCGGCGGGATTATTGTGGCGGCGGGGCCGGGCGGGGCGGCCTTTTCGATGGACGATGCGCAAACCTGGTCGCCGCTCGATTCGCTGACGTGGTGGAGCGTGGACGCGGCGGGCTCGGACGCCGTATGGATGGTGGGGCCCGAAGGGCGTATCGCACGCATTTCTTTCCAGCCTGCGCCATGAGCGAGGATGCCGTGCCCCGCGAGGTCAACGACATTGCCCGTCACCGGCCCCGTTTTCACCCGGACACGGTATGCCGGATTCTTGCCGAGCGGTATGGCGTGTCCGCTCGTCTCGAAACCCTGCCCAGTGACCGCGACCTCAATTTCGCCGTGTACACCGGCGACCGAAACGGATCGCCCCGCAGTTCCTCGTCCAGCGAGCCTTCCTTTGTATTCAAGATCGCTCATGCGCTCGAGGACGGACAGGTTTTGCAGGCGCATCATGCCGTTATGCAGCGTCTTGCAGAACACGGACTGGCTGTGCCTTTGGTCGTTCCGGCACTCGACGGGGAGGATATCGTACACCTGTCTGATCGGGAGGGCCGCCGGCATCTTGCGCGACTTCTTTCCTGGTTGCCCGGCGTGCCGCTTGCGTCGGTACGCCCGCGCTCCCTCGATTTGTTGTCCGACCTTGGGCGGTTCGCAGGGCGGATGTCCTCTGCGCTGGCGGATTTCAGACACCCCGCGCTTGAACGTTCGCTGGTCTGGGATATGGCCTGCGCCGCAGAGACTGTTGCCGGGCGGCTGGAATTTCTGGAGGCAGGCGAACGCGCGCTCGTCGAACCGTTTCTGCGGCTTTTCCGGGATGCGCAGGCTCGCTGCGGCGACCGGTTGCGCCGGAGTGTAGTACACCACGATGCGAACGATTGGAATGTGCTTGTCAATGGCCCGGAGCACCGGAATCGCCGGATCACCGGACTGATCGACTTCGGGGACACGCTTGTTTCGTTCGCGGTGGCCGATGTGGCCGTTGCCGCGGCCTACGGCGTGCTTGACATGGCCGATCCGCTTCGCGCCGCCTCCGTCATCGCGGCCGGTTGTCACCGGGAATTTCCGCTCGACGAGTACGATGCGAGCGTACTGTTTCCCTTTCTTGCCATGCGGTTGTGCGTCAGCGTGTGCATGTCGGCACACCAGCAGCGTATGGAACCGGACAATGCCTATCTGTCGGTCAGCCGGGAGCCTGCGCTTCGAACGCTTGTGCTCCTCAGCGATATTCCTCCGCGGCTTGCGGAATATGTGTTCCGGCATGCCTGCGGATACGAACCGTGCCCTGACGGCGCCCGCACCGCTGCCTGGTGCCGCCCCCGCAAGGGGACGTTCGCCCCTGTGGTTGCTGCGTCGCCTCCCAAGGCGGTGACGTTCGATTTCAGTACGCAGAGTTCGGAATGGACCTTCAGAAACCCGTCGGATCCGGAGCGGTCAGCCCGGCATATCCAGCACAGGATGCGTGAGGAAGGAGCGGGGGTCGGCGTTGGGAGGTACGCTGAAGTGCGCCTTGTGTACCGGGGCGGGCAGTTCAGGACGGAGTCGCAGATGCGCACGGTGCATCTGGGGGTGGATTTGTTCCAGCCGCCGGGGAGTCCTGTTTTTGCGCCGCTCGACGGAGTGGTGCGCAGCGTGGCGGATTACGATAATCCCTATGACTACGGTCCCACCGTGGTGCTCGAACATGTCCCGGAAGACGGCCCGGTGTTTCATACGCTGTACGGCCACTTGTCCCGAATCTCCATCAAGGGGTTGGAGGTTGGCTCGGTAGTGCGGGCCGGAGAAAAAATCGCCGAGATCGGGACTTCGGACGAAAACGGTGAGTGGGCGCCGCACGTGCATGTTCAGATCATAGCGGATCGGATGGATATCGAGGGAGCGTTTCCCGGCGTGGCGACGCCGTGGTGCCGGGAAGTCTGGATGGCCGTTTCGCCGGATCCGTCCGATTTGCTGGGGCTTTCCAGCGATACCCGGGCGCCTTTCTCGCCGGATGCCCCGGAGTTGCTGGCCCGCCGCAGGGAGCGTATCGCTCCGTCGCTAAGCGTTTCGTACCGGGCGCCCTTGTGCATACACCGGGGGTATATGGCGCAGCTGTACGACGAGAACGGACAGCCTTTTCTCGATACGGTCAACAATGTGGCCCATGTGGGCCATGCACATCCCCGTGTGGCGGAGGCGGTGGCGCGCCGGTTACAGGTGCTGAACACGAACACGCGCTATCTTTACGACGAACTGAGCCGCTATGCGGAACGCCTTGCGGCCCGGCTTCCGGATCCGCTGTCCGTATGTTTTTTCGTAAACAGCGGGAGTGAGGCGAACGATCTGGCGCTGCGCATTGCCCGCGCCCATACCGGATTCCGGGATGTGGCGGCGATAGCACAGGCCTATCACGGCCACCTGTCGTCGCTGATCGCCATCAGTTCATACAAGTTCGACGGGAAGGGCGGCGAGGGGCGTCCTGCGCATGTGCATATCGTACCCACGCCTGATCCGTACCGGCATTCCGGTTCCGCCGACGATCATGCGACGCTGCTTCGCCGCACGCTGGCCGGTGCGTCTGATGGGGTGGCTGCCTTTATGGCTGAGTCGGCAATGGGATGCGCCGGGCAAGTATTCTTCCCGGATGGGTATCTCCGCAAGGCATTCGATGCAGCCCGGGATGCGGGCGCCGTATGCATTGCCGACGAAGTACAGACCGGGTTCGGACGCATGGGAGATGCGTTCTGGGCCTTCGAGTTGCAAGGCGCCGTTCCGGATATCGTAACGATGGGCAAGCCCATCGGCAACGGATATCCGTTAGGCGCCGTCGTGACCACCCCGGAATTGGCGCGGTCCTTCGACACCGGGATGGAATATTTCAATACCTTCGGCGGCAGTCCGGCTTCCTGCGCGGCGGGGTTGGCCGTGCTGGATGTGATCGAGGAGGAAGATCTTATGCAGTGTGCGCTTGAAAGGGGTGAGCAATTCCTCCATGGGTTGACGTCGCTTGCCGGAATACACGAGATGGTTGGAGACGTACGCGGCCACGGACTTTTCCTGGGCGTGGAACTCGTTGCCAACCGGACATCTAAAGAACCTGCAGGCGAGGCGGGGTCCTATGTGGTGGAGCGGATGCGCGAATCGGGCATTCTTGCCAGCGTGGACGGGCCGTACGGCAATGTGCTCAAAATTAAGCCTCCCATGGTTATAGAGGCTTCCGGGGTGGCCCGGTATGTGGAAACGCTGGACCGGATCCTGAACGAAGATTTCGTACGTGCCGCCGTCGCTTGCGATTCGTTGGCGGAAAAGCGACCTTGATCTTTACTACGCGACATGCATTTTCCGTCTTAGGGGGGCATTCATGAACAAACGCCGCAAAAGAGAAATTGTCATGGCGGTGGGCATTCTCGTGATCTTTGTTGCTGCAATGCTGCTGATTGCCACGCTTACCTGACAGGATCCGATATCAGTATCCTGTAAAAAACCGGCACTGTCGGGAATGACAGTGCCGGTCGGGAAAAACATGAAACCGATCAGGGCCTGGCCTCAGGCCGTAGCCGGCTCGTAAAAGGGGTAGACGTCCTTCAGAAGCGTCTGGAGTTTGGTCCGGCCGCGGTTGATGCGGCTTTTGACCGTGCCCATCGGCAACCCGGTGATTTCTGCGATTTCGTCGTAAGCGAGTTGCTGCACATCGCGCAGTACGACCACTTCCCGGAACGATGCAGGAATATCATCCAGCGCCTGCTGAATGTACTTGTCCTGAATGATGCTCTCCGCATGCTTGTCGGGAGCGAACGATTCGTCCGGCAACTGCATCTCGTACTCTTCGTTATCGCGGTTTACGCTCTGGATCGAGTAGAGACGGCGGCGTTTGCGCTTGCGGTACTCCGAGCGCGCCAGATTTCCCGCGATCGTATAGAGCCAGGTCGAAAACTTGGCGATCCGGCGGTACGAGTGCCGATTGCGGTACACGCGCAGGAATGTTTCCTGCAACAGGTCTTCGCAGCGGCGCATATCTCCGAGAAAACCGTACAGGTAATGGGTTAGCCGCTCCGAATATCGCTCGACCAGAATATTGAACGCCGCGACGGAACCTGCCTGGAACTGCGACATCAAATCCTCATCCGTCATTTCGGCGAGGGCCGACTGCCGTTTTCCTAAAGCGCTCCGCGAAGTTTTCGTTACGATCTTTTTCTGCAATACCGCCACGTCCTGTACTGTCGGGTTTTACCGGGGAATTCCTTGTCCCGGTGCTTGATAGTTGCTTCTATTAGGCAAAAACAAGCCTATCCTGCTAATATAAGGCAATTTCGGTGCAGATTCAAGCCGCCGGGTGCAGGGAACTTTATCCGGACAGGCAATCCGCTCCCCCATACACCCGCCTGATCCGTCCGTTCGCCGGAATGTCCGGTTCGGAACCGGCAAGCACGTTACATGAACCCTTTTTGCCGGAGCACTTCCAGGTTGCGCCGCACATGTTCTGCAGAGGCGTCGAGCAAGGCCTGTTCCTCGTTGGAGAGGCCGACTTCGAGGATATCTTCCACGCCGTTTCGTCCAAGCCGGGCCGGCAAGCCGATAAACAGGTCGCTCAGACCGTATTGTCCCGAGGGTTGCACGGCGCAGGGCAGCACACGGGAAAGATTTTTCATGACGGATTCAACCATTGCTGCGGCAGAGGCGCCCGGCGCATACCAGGCCGAAGCTCCCATGAGTCTGGAGATTTCGCCGCCTCCGCCTTTTGTCCGCTCGACGATCGCATGGATCTTTTCCGGGGAAAGCAACCCGGGCAGAGGAATGCCGCCCACGGTGGTGCAACTGGGCAACGGCACCATCGAGTCGCCATGCCCGCCAAGAAGCAGCGCCTGCACATCACGGACCGACACGCCCAGTTCCAGAGCGATGAAGGTGCGGTACCGCGCCGTGTCCAGTATGCCTGCCATGCCCATCACCCGTTGGGCAGGAAACCCGCTGGCTGCATGCGCCACGGATGTCATGGCGTCGAGGGGATTAGAGACCACAACAATGATGGCGTCGGGGCTATCCGCCGCAAATCGTTCGGTAACGGATCGGACGATATTGGCGTTCAGTTCCAGCAGGTCGTCGCGCGACATATCGGCCGTGCGAGGCCGTCCCGCCGTAATCACGCAAATATCTGATCCGGCCGTGTCTTCATAGGCATTGGTTCCGGTGACGCGGGTATCGAAACCATGCACAGGCGCGGATTCCTGCATGTCGAGTGCTTTTCCCTGCGGGAGACCCTCTATGATGTCGATGAGAACCACTTCGTTCACTATGTCTTTTCTGGCGACGCAATCGGCAACGGTGGCTCCGACGTTGCCGGCTCCGATAACAGTGAGTTTAGCCATGATTTTTTGCAATGCTTGGTGGACAAAGGCATACGTTGCCTCTGCCCGAAGAGAATGGGGCGATGCGGCGACAATATACGCCGTAGACGCTCCAGCGCACATATTCACGGGGGATTTACGGGATATTATCTTGTCCCGTCGCGGCATTTTGTCTACCTTTTCCCGTCAGGGGTAGATACTGCGCTCCGGGTTCGCCTGCCGCGTTCCGATTTCAATACATGTTTTCCCAGCTTTTCTTTTTCTTTTTCGCCGCGGTGGCGATCGCTTCGGGGGTCGGGCTCATCGTTTCCAGAAGTCCCGTTTCCGGGGCGCTTTGGCTCGTACTCAACCTGTTTTGCGTGGCGGCTCTGTACATCACGATGAACGCCCGGTTTATCGGCGTGATACAGATTCTCGTGTACGCCGGGGCCATCATGGTGCTCTTCCTTTTCGTCATCATGCTGTTGAATCTCGCGGCGCTCCCGAAGGTGCAGAGCCTGAACCGGAAACTTGCCGTCGCCTTTTTACTGGGCATGGCCATACTTGCCCAACTGATGTACGTATTGGCGGGTAGCCTGGACCTTTTGCCGGAACCGACGATGCCGGACGCTGCTTCCGGGTCTGCTTCGGCGCTCGGTCAGGAATTGCTGACGAGATATGCGTTGCCCCTTGAAATCACAGGCATTCTGCTGTTGGTGGCCACCATCGGAGCCGTGCTGCTTGCCCGGAGAAAGTTCGAGTAAATGACATGGAATTGACGCTTGCCTGGTATTTGTCGCTAAGCGCCGTGCTGTTTACGATCGGCGCACTCGGCGTACTGCTGCGCCGCAATGCGATCGTTGTATTCATGTCGATTGAATTGATGCTCAACGCCGTCAATATCACGCTGGTGGCGTTCAGCCGATCCATGGGCGATGTGGCGGGGCAAGTGCTGGTTTTCTTCGTGATGGCGGTAGCTGCGGCGGAAGCCGCCGTGGGGCTCGCCATCGTCATTGCGTTGTTCCGGAAGAAAGAGACGGTCGATCTAAGCCGGTTCAATCTGTTCAAGTTTTAGGTAACGACCCACACGCTCCTGACGGGGCGAATCCGATATGCAAGCGGACCTGCTGGTAGGTCTTATTATCCTGTTGCCGCTGATAGGGGCGGTCTGCATCGGCCTGAGCGGCCTGTTCATGCCGGACTTGCGCCCTCACGAAGGGCTTATCGGAGGGCTGGCTACGGCGATGGTTGCTATCCCGTTCGCCATAACCGTCTATCTTTTTGTCGGTTATGGAGGGGAACCGCTGCTCGTCGACTATTACACCTGGATGTCGGCGGGTGATTTCGAGCTTTCGTTCGCCTATCGCATCGATGCCCTTTCCCTGCTCATGACGCTGGTCGTCACGGGGGTCGGAGGCATCATTCATCTGTATTCGATCGGATACATGCACGGCGACAGGGGATACTGGCGCTTTTTCGCCTACCTGAACCTGTTCATCTTCGCCATGCTGAATCTGGTGCTGGCGGACAATGTGCCGGTGCTTTTCCTGGGCTGGGAGGGAGTGGGGTTGTGTTCCTGGTTGCTGATCGGATTCTGGTACGAGAACTTCAGGAACAGCGCGGCGGCGAACAAGGCCTTCATTATGAACCGGATAGGCGATTTTGCCTTCCTGCTGGCCATATTTCTGCTCTACCGGGAAGTCGGTGCGCTTGATTTCGGCAGTTTGCTTCAGGCCGTCGATACGCTTCCGCAGCATGTACTCAACTGGGTCGTACTGTTGCTTTTCATCGGTGCAACGGGTAAAAGCGCTCAGATCCCCCTGTTTACCTGGCTGCCGGACGCGATGGCGGGACCGACCCCTGTGTCTGCGCTCATTCATGCCGCCACGATGGTTACCAGCGGGCTGTACCTGCTTGCCCGTTTTTCCCCCGTCGTACTGGAAGCGCCGGCCGTCATGGCGGTTATCGCCATCGTCGGCGCCCTGACGGCCATTATGGCGGCCACCGTGGCGAGCGTGCAGAACGATATCAAGAAAGTGCTCGCCTACTCGACGGTCTCGCAGCTTGGATATATGTTTGCGGCAGCGGGCGTCGGGGCTTTTTTCGTGTCGATCTTCCATGTGGTTACGCATGCCTTTTTCAAGGGATGCCTCTTTTTGGGATCCGGAAGCGTCATTCATGCGATGCATGCCGTCGAGCATGACCTGGAGGAAGACGACTTGCTTTCCGAGGCGGAGGATGATGCCCCCGATGAGGGTATCGTCCACCCGTTCGATCCGCAGGACATGCGAACCATGGGAGGACTTTCCCGGTACCTGCCCGCCACGGGCCTGACGTACCTTATTGCGACCCTTGCCATTGCGGGTCTGCCCCCGCTTGCCGGCTTCTTTTCCAAGGACGAAATCCTCTTCCGGGTGTTCGAGTACGGGTACGACGGCCATGCGTATGCCTGGTTTGTCTGGGTGATCGGGATCGTTACGGCATTTCTGACGGCGTTCTACATGATGCGGTCGTATATGCTCACGTTCGAGGGGAGGTCGCGATGGCCTGCATCCGACCGGATACAGCCGAGCGAATCGCCCTGGACCATGACGGTTCCATTGTGGATCCTCGCCGTGTTGTCCGTACTGGGCGGGTTTATCGGCTTGCCCGCCGTGATCGGGCACGGCAGATTCAACTGGATTCATCACTGGCTGGGCGCGCCATACGGCGGGCCGGTAGCGGAGCCGCCTGCCGTCGAGCATGGCGCAGGGTTTATCTGGATTGAATGGGCGCTGCTGATCGTCGGAGCGATCATTGCCGTGGCGGGCGTCGGTTTCGCCATGCGGGCTTATGGCATGCACGGGCTGGCTTTCGACGAGCGCATCGCCCGGCGCCTGGGCGGCCTGTACCGGATATGGCAAGGCAAGTATTTCTGGGATGCGTTGTACGACCGTGCCGTGGTCCGTCCCGTCTTGCGGCTGGCCAAGCGGGGGTGCGCCGCTTTCGATACCCGGGTGGTGGATGGTGCGGTAAACGGTCTTGCAAACCTGATTGCTTCGGTCAGTCGTCTCACGCGCCGCATACAAACCGGCCGTGTGCAGCACTACGCCACAGTAATCGTGCTGGGTGCTGTTTTCGTCGTAGCGATCATGCTCGCCCTGTGATTTTCATGGACGTCATGTCGATCCCGTATATCACATCGCTTGTTATTTTTCTGCCCCTTGCGGGTGCGCTGCTGACTCTTATGGCGCGCAACGATCGCGTCGTGCGGTGGATGGCGCTGGGGACGACGGTGATCGCGTTCCTGTTATCCATCGTGCTTTTTGCGGCGTTCGACGCTTCCGCGGAGTTAGCCGGGACGCCCCAGTTGGTCGACCGGTTTATCTGGTTCCCGGACAGCGTAGATATAAAGTACTTTGTCGGCATCGATGGGCTCAGTCTGCTGCTTGTCATGCTTACGACGCTGCTTGGGCCCATCGTCGTGCTTTCTTCCTGGAATTACATAGGCAAGCAGCGCAAGGGATACTACACGCTGCTGCTCATTCTTCAGACGGGAGTCACCGGCGTTTTCTGCGCGTTCGACGTATTTCTGTTTTACATCTTTTTCGAACTCACGCTGATCCCGATGTATTTCATCATCGGGATATGGGGCGGACCCCGGCGCATCTACGCCGCTGTCAAGTTCGTACTGTTTACCCTGACGGGCTCGCTGCTTATGCTGGTCGGGATTCTCTATCTCGGATATGCTGCGGGCGACGCCGTGAACGGCGGCGTCTTCACCACGGACTGGTACAAGTTACTGGCGTTCGATACGCCAGTGGGCCTGCAAGCCTGGCTGTTTCCTGTCTTCGCGCTTGCGTTCGCGGTCAAGGTGCCGATTTTCCCCTTGCACACCTGGCTGCCGGATGCGCATGTGGAGGCCCCGACGGGCGGATCGGTGATCCTTGCCGGCGTGCTCCTGAAGATGGGCACCTACGGGCTCGTGCGCTTTTGCCTGCCCTTTTTTCCTAATGCCGCGTACGATTACGCACTTCCTTTCGCTATCCTTGCGGTCATCGGTATTATTTACGGTGCGCTTGTTTCCCGGGTACAGTCCGACGCCAAGAGTCTTGTAGCCTATTCTTCGATCAGCCACCTCGGCTTCGTCGTGCTCGGTATTTTTGCGTTCACGATAGAGGCTATGCAGGGCGCCGTTATTCAGATGGTCAATCATGGATTGTCCACAGGGGCGCTCTTTTTGCTTCTCGGTATGTTGTACGAGCGCCGCCACACCCGCGAAATGGACGATTTCGGCGGGATTGCCCGAACCGTTCCCATCCTCACGTTTTTTATGATCTTTTCGGTGCTTGCCTCCGCCGGGCTGCCGGGGCTCAACGGTTTTGTGGGCGAGTTTATGATCCTCCTCGGGGCATTCCGGAGCGACCTGATCGGACATCCTGTGCTGATTGCCGCGGCGACAACCGGTGTCATTCTGGCGGCCGTATATCTTTTGTGGATGGTCTACAAGACATTTTTCGGACAACTCGACAAGGAAGAGAACCGCACCATGCACGATATGACGGGCCGTGAGATTGCGCTCATGGTTCCGCTGGTCGTGCTTATGTTTGTACTGGGTTTTGCTCCGAACCGGTTTTTGCAAAAAAGCGAACCGGCCACGCAGTTCCTGCTGGAGTCGATTCAGGAAAAACGCATGGCTGCGGAGGATGCCCGCAGCACACAAGACGCCACTCGTTTTTTTGGATATTCTTCTCCGACCCCCGACTCGGAGACGGCAACGGGTTCGCACTCCGACGGGACGCCCGGAACGGGTTTTTCGGATGTAAGCAACTGATTGATGGTATACGCCATGTCCTTCGTTTCCTCCCTTCGCTTCCCCAAACACCTTGTGTTTTCCCGTTGTCTGCCGCTTGCGGCGGCAAGTTTACTGGCGGGGTGCCTGCTGTTGCCGGGCGCCGCATGGTCGGCATCCCCCGTTTTGCTGCAGGAATCCGGTCCGGAACAGGTCGTTGGCGACCATGCTGAGGCCGCTGATGACCACGCCGGGGCTGTGCATGACGAACAGGAAGCCGCGCACGACGAGCAAGAGACCGCGCACGACGAGCAGGAAGCCGGGGGGCATGCTCCCGCCGACGCCCATGCCGGCGCGGCGGAGCACGGCGGCGGGGAAGATGACCACCATGGCCCGTTGCCTCCCGTATGGCTTGTCCTGCCGTTTATCACGCTGCTGCTCATGATTGCAACAGGGCCGCTTTTCTATGCGCATCACTGGCACCACCATTATCCCAAGTATGCAGTGGCGCTCGGCGCCGTCGTGGTGCTCTATTATCTGTTCGTGCTGGAATCGTCGATTCCCATGGTGCATGCGCTGGCCGAGTATCTTTCCTTCATTGCGCTGGTCGCTTCCCTGTTTATCGCCGCTTCGGGCATTTTTCTCAGCCTGAATGCGCGCGGCACCCCATGGACCAATTCCGTACTCCTGTTCGTGGGCTCCCTTGTGGCCAACCTGATAGCCACGACCGGGGCGGCGATGCTCTTCATCCGGCCGTACATGCGTCTCAACAAGGGCCGCCTGAAACCCTACCATATCGTCTTTTTCATTTTTCTTGTCGCCAATGTGGGCGGCGGTCTTACCCCTATAGGCGATCCCCCGCTCTTTCTGGGTTTTCTGCGCGGCGTGCCTTTTTTCTGGACGTTCACGCACGTCTGGTATATCTGGCTGCCGACCATGTTTCTCCTGTTGGGTATTTTTTACGTCATCGATGCGCGCAACAAGCAGGAAGCGCCGGCTATCGACGCTTCCCGCGGCCTGATGGGTATCGTAGGCAGTAAGAACTTCATATGGGTCCTGGTGGTCATTCTTTCCGTGTTCATCGATCCGCAGGTTTTCGGATGGGTGCCCCGATTGCATATAGGCAGTGTCCATTTGCCGTTCGGCATCCGCGAACTCATCATGTTTTCGGTGTGCGTGCTCGCTTTCGTGTTCGCCGATAAAACTGCTCTTGAAAAGAACGAGTTTACGTTCGAGCCTATCCGGGAAGTAGGCTGGCTGTTTCTCGGCATTTTTGCGACGATGCAGCCGGCCCTCCAGCTTATCAGCGAGTTTGCGCACCAGAACTCCGAGTCGCTTTCCGTGGGCATGTTTTACTGGGCTACGGGAGTCCTTTCGGGTATTCTGGACAATGCGCCGACGTATCTCAACTTCCTCGCGGCGTCCATGGGCAAATTCGGGCTGGATGTAAGCATGGCGGCACAGGTCAGGGAATTTGCGGCGGGGGTCGACTCGTGGGTCTTCCTGCAGGCCATTTCCGTGGCGGCTGTGTTCTTTGGCGCGATGACCTATATCGGCAACGCCCCGAACTTCATGGTGAAAGCCATCGCAGAGTCGAGCGGCGTCGATGTGCCCAGTTTCGTCGGCTATCTCGTGAAGTATTCGCTGCCGATCCTGATCCCCGTGTATTTCGTGATCTGGATCATTTTCTACAGTGGATGGATCATTCAACTGTAAGTACATTCGCATGTGCTCCGGCTTTCAGGAGACTGCACATTCCGATGGTCTATGTCTCGAGAACCGCTTTCCAGAGAAGAAATCGCCCGGGCTTTGCAAGAACTAGACGGGTGGGCGTTCGAGAACGACCGGCTCGTCAAACAGGTCACGTTCAGCGATTTCCGGGAGGCGATGGGGTTCATCGTCCGGGTGGCGTTCGAAGCCGAGGCGCTCGATCATCATCCGGACCTGCACAATGTGTACAACCGGGTGACTCTTGCACTCAATACGCACGATGCTGGCGGCAAGGTGACTGCTTTTGACGTCGCGCTGGCCAGGAAGATAGACCGTTTGTGAGGGCGTTATATGCGCATTTTCGCGGCTGCGGCCCGGAGATGACATGATTCCGATACCATGGAAACAGAACTGATCCGGTTTTTTGACGCCCTTCCGGGGGATATGGTCAAGACCTTGCCCCTGATGCTCGCTACGGGGGCGGGGGTTATTCTTGTCGTCTGGGATGCTTTCCGAAATAGCATGCGCGAATTGGCCTGGATCTCCGGCGCCGTCCTCGCAATCGGGATTGTTCTGGAGGCATTGCAACTCAATGCGGAAGCAGGGACGGCTTTCTACGGGATGGTGCGTACGGGCGGATACGCGTCTTTCGTGAACATCGTGATCCTGTCCGGCGGGTTGCTTACCGTGGCGCTGTCTCCGGCGTACTGGAAGAGGACGGGCCAGGAGTATGGAGAAGTCTATGCGCTGATCCTGTTGGCTACCGCCGGGATGATCGTGCTCGGAACGGCGAACAATATGGTGGCCGTTTTTGTCGGGCTGGAAACGATGTCCGTATCGCTATATATCATGGCGGGGTTGTTTCGGGGGGACGAGGGGAGTGCGGAGGGCGCCCTCAAATATTTTCTGCTCGGAGCGTTTGCCACCGGTTTTTTTCTGTACGGGATCGCCTTGCTGTACGGTTCAACCGGCACGATGTATATCCCGGAGATGGCTGCGGGCCTCGAGACCACCGGCCGGGTCATGTTGTTTCGCGCCGGTGTGGCGTTGCTTCTGATCGGATTCTTTTTCAAGGTGGGCGCCGTACCGTTTCATATGTGGACCCCTGATGTGTATCAGGGTGCGCCGACCACGATGGTGGGCTATATGTCCACGGCCTCGAAGGCGGCGGCATTCGGGGCCCTGATTCTGATTCTGCGTGACATTACCGCCGTGGACGGCTGGGCGCCCCTGCTGGCATCCGTTGCGCTTGTGACGATGGTGCTGGGCAACCTGCTTGCCGTCATGCAAGCAAACGTTAAACGCATGCTGGCCTATTCGTCCATTGCGCATGGAGGCTATATCCTGGTAGGATTGACTGCCGGAGGGGCTGTCGCCTGGTCGGGTGCGCTCTATTACTTGCTCGTGTACACCCTGATGAATATCGGCGCCTTCGGCGTGATGGCGTTTCTGGAATGGGATGGCAAGGTGGGGCGGGAGCAGACCCTCGACTCGCTGGCAGGGGTAGGTCTCCGCAAACCTCTCCTCGGCGTTACGATGGGATGCTTCATGTTCAGTCTCGCAGGATTTCCTCCGTTCGGCGGCTTTCTGGGCAAGTACGCGGTGTTTGCACCTGCCGTGGACGCAGGGTATACCTGGCTGGTTGTGGTCGGGGTACTGGCCAGTGTCGTATCGGCTTTTTATTATCTGCGCGTACTGTACGTCTTTTTCATGCGCTCTCCGGAGGATACCCCGGCGGCGGCGCCTGCGATGGACGCGGCATTCCCGACGCCTCTCGTTTTGCGGGTCGTGCTGGTTGCGTGTGCGGCGGCGTTGCTTGTCCTGGGCATTGCGCCAGGGCTTCTTGATGTAACCGGGGCGTTTTTTGAGGGGGCGGCGTCCGGCATGGCGGCCGGATACTGATCATTGCATGGATATTCAGGGGCTGCACGGCCTCTCTGAAGGGGCATGTAGTTATGAAAGAACTCGTACATATGCTCATTCCGCACGACCCTGGGCTCGGGTTGTACGTGGCGCCGCGTATTCCCAGAGAAAAAGTGCGCAATGCGCTCCACGATTATGCGGAAGATGTTTCCGAGTCAGAAGTATTGGCGCTGTACGATGCTACGTGGATGGACAATGCGAAGGACGGGGCCGTGTTTACGGCAGATCGCCTCGTCTTCCAGAACAACGATTTTTCGCCGGCCCAGGATGTGCGCTATGCCGATATCGTCGGCGTGGAAGAGAAGCGTAAACTCATAGGCGGGCGGAGCATAATCCTGCAGGTAAACCGCGGACGGGCGACTTTCGACCTGACGCTGGATTTTTCCGGACGGCCAAGGGCGTGCAGGTATGTGGTTGCCTTTTTGCAGGAGGCGGTGACCCACTTCCTTGACGAGGTAGTGCAGGAAGAGGGGGCGGAAGCAGATG
This sequence comes from Rhodothermales bacterium, assembly GCA_965117025.1. Classification (GTDB taxonomy): domain Bacteria; phylum Bacteroidota; class Rhodothermia; order Rhodothermales; family VXPQ01; genus VXPQ01. The sequence goes on along the minus strand of OZ220746.1, from coordinate 841,480 downwards.
CCCGTACCGGAGATGTCCCGACCGATCCGGTCGAGGTGCGCGCCGCTCTGGAAGCGCTGCACATGCGAGGCGTATTGTCCTCTTCCGATCTGCGCGCCATGCTGCGCGCCATAGGCGCTTCTCCGGATACGGATACCGGGGGATCCGGTTGAGGCCCCGCAGAGCATCGCTGCATAGTGTTAACAGGCCCTACGGAATCCCCAGAAGTTTGTGTGTCTGGAGCGAAAGGCGCCACATCGGGTGCTCCAGACAATACGCGATGGTTTGCTTCGTGTATTCCTCCAGATCGGGGCCGTCCATCGGTTGCAGGAAGAAGTGCCGGAACGGGAGACCGGTAAACGCCTCCGGCGGCGCGTGTTCCTGCGGGTACACCAGTTTCAGTTCGTCGCCTTCCTTCAGCACCAATTCGGCCCCTGCTTTCGGACTGACGCAAATCCAGTCGATGTCCGCCGGAGGTGTTTTCGTACCGTTCGTTTCGATAGCTATCTCGAATCCCTCTTCGTGCAGGGCGGCAACCAGCGGCTCGTCCAGTTGCAGGAGCGGTTCGCCGCCCGTACAAACCACATAGCGGGCGTTTTTTTCCGCAGGCCAGCGGGCGGCCACGTTCCGCGCCAAATCGGATGCCGTATCGAACTGTCCCCCTCCCGGGCCATCCGTACCCACGAAGTCGGTGTCGCAGAACGGGCATACCGCGGTGGCCCGATCCGCTTCCCGCCCGGTCCAGAGATTGCATCCGGCAAAGCGCAGAAAGACCGCCGGGCGCCCTGTGCGGGCGCCCTCTCCCTGGATGGTGTACTGTATTTCCTTGACGCTGTACGACACGTTCCAGGGTCTGTTAGCACTATGCAGCGGCGCTCTGCGGGGCCTGTTTTCCCGTCAGGCCAGGCGCCGCCGGATGCGCAAGGTATGTGGACCGACCCGTTAGCGCGCGGCGTCGAAATTACTGGCGACCTGATCCCAGTTGACCACGTTCCACCAGGCATTCACATAGGCGCCGCGGTCGTTCTGGTAGTTCAGGTAGTACGCATGTTCCCAGACGTCGATGCCCAGAATCGGCGTGTGTCCCTGCATGAGAGGACTGTCCTGGTTGGCTGTGGAGTATGCTTCCAGGCCCCCGTTGCCGTTCACGACGAGCCAGGACCACCCGCTCCCGAACCGTCCCGCCGCACCCGCAGCGAACGCCGCCTGGAATGCATCGAGCGAACCGAATGCGGCGTCGATGGCCGCTGCGAGATCGCCCGCAGGCGCTCCCCCGCCGTTTCCCGACATAATGCTCCAGAACAAGGTGTGATTGGCGTGTCCGCCGCCGTTGTTGCGGACCGCGCCCCGGATGGCTTCGGGTACGTTGTCGATGCCGCGCAGCAGGTCTTCCACCGACATATTCTGCAATGCGGCATGGCCGTCCAGGGCGGCGTTCAGTTTGTTGACATATCCCTGATGGTGCTTGCCGTGATGAATGCGCATCGTTCGTTCGTCGATGGTGGGTTCCAGCGCATCGAAGGCATAGGGCAGATCGGGAAGTTGGTGAGCCATGATGTTGTTTTTCGTTGCTTGTGAAGAAAAAATGAAGGATTCATTTCGCGCAGGGACGCGTTTTCCGGCGAACCGTCGGGATCGTACGCGATCTGTCCGCAAGATGTTTTCCGCTACAGGCCCCGCCCTTCGGGTTCCGCCGGTCACGGCGTCACTCTTCGTTGCTCGTCGCTCATTTGGAACCACCAAACTTCACTCCTCACGCCTTGATTGACGCCGTGCCTGACGGAACAGAGCATTGCTGCATAGTGGTAACAGGTCCTACTTTTCCTGTTCGAGAATTGCGACGGCAAGGGGAGGCAGGGTTACGACCACGGAGTGGTTTCGTCCATGAAACGGCGCCGGATCCGTATCCACGCTGCCGAGATTGCCTACGCCGCTTCCGCCGTATATCTGTGCATCGGAGTTGAGCACTTCCCGCCAGCGGCCTTTTCCGGGCATGCCGATGCGGTAGTTCGTACGCGGGACCGGCGTGAAATTGAACAGAAACACGAGTTCCCGGTCCGTCGTGCGCCGGATGTAACTGATCGTGCTGTCATCCTCGTCGCTGAAGTCGATCCACTCGAATCCGCCGGGCTGGTCGTTCCAGAGCGCCGGATGATCGCGATACAGGGTATACAGGTCTTTTACCCACGCCATCATGCCTTTGTGCAACGGATCTTTCAGGGCGTCCCAATCGACAGCATGATCGTGGTCCCATTCGGAAGTCTGTCCGAACTCCGACCCCATAAAGAGCAGTTTCTTTCCCGGATGTCCGATCTGGTGCCCGTACAGGAGGCGCAGGTTCGCTGCCTTTTGCCAGGCGTCCCCGGGCATTTTTCCCCAGAGCGACCCCTTGCCGTGCACGACCTCGTCGTGCGATAGCGGCAGGATGTAGTGCTCGGAATACGTATAGAGGAGGGGGAAGGTGAGGCGGTCCTGATGGTGCTTCCGGTGAACCGGGTCCTTTTCCATATACTCGAGGGTGTCGTGCATCCACCCCATGTTCCACTTGTAGAGGAAGCCGAGCCCTCCGTCGTAGGTCGGTTTGGAAACGCCCGGCCACGCGGTGGATTCTTCGGCGATCATCAGCACGTCCGGAGCATGACTGTAGACCATCTCGTTGACTTTCTTGAGCAGGTCGATGGCTTCGAGATTCTCCCGTCCCCCGAACATGTTCGGGGTCCAATCCTTGCCCCGCGAATAATCCCGGTAGAGCATGGAAGCCACCGCATCGAAGCGCAATCCGTCGATGTGGTATTCCTCGATCCAGAAGAGCGCATTCGAGATCAGAAAGTTGCGGACCCCCGGCTTGTTGTAATCGAAGACATAGGTGCCCCAGTCGGGATGGTGCCGCATGCCGGGATCGTCGTACTCGTACAGGGTGCTTCCGTCAAAGAAAACGAGGGCCTGCGGGTCGGTGGCGAAGTGGGCCGGCACCCAATCCAGCAACACGCCGATGCCGCGCCGGTGCAGGTAATCCACCAGATATTTGAAACTTAGGGGCGAGCCGTACCGGAAGGTGGGGGCGTAGTAGCCCGCGACCTGATAGCCCCAGGAGCCATAGAACGGGTGCTCCATGACCGGCATGAATTCCACATGCGTGAAGCCGAGTTCTTCCACGTGATCGGCAAGGGGTTTGGCGATTTCCCGGTAGCTCATGGAGTACATCCCCTTCTTGCGCCAGGACCCGAGATGCACCTCATAGATCGAGATGGGCCGGCCCAGTGAGTCCGGCCCGCGTCGCTGTTCGAGCCATGCCTTGTCGCCCCATGCATAGTCGAGATCGCAAACAATCGAGGCCAACCCCGAGGCCGCGTCCCCGCCCGAGGCGGGAGGCTCCATCGCAAAGGCGTAGGGATCCGTCTTGTCCACGGTGTACATGTCCCGCGTAATACGGTACTTGTACCTCTGTCCGCTTTCGGCGCCCGGTACGTACGTTTCCCAGACGCCCCCCTTTCTTCGCCGCAGCGGATGCGCATCCGGCTTCCATTCGTTGAATTCCCCCAGCACGGAGACGGCGCCGGCCCCCGGGGCCCACACGGCAAACCAGACGCCTTCCTTGTCCGGGTGCGCCCCCAGCTTCTCGTAACTTCGATAAAAGGAGCCCTCTTCCAGGCGCTGTACCTCTTCCCTGGTGAGCCAGGAACGGCGGGACGTCTTTTTTGTCATGCGTTACAGAGGATTCACGGGATGAATGCGCTTATCCTGCGCGGAAAATCCGTACCGGCGTTTTCTGCGGGTCGAGCCGTATATAGTGCGTTGACCCTTTCCAGGAGGCGTGCCGGCTGTCGAGGAGGTCATGCATATCCCAGCGCCGGTCTTCCGGAAGGCCCATATCTCCGGGGACGAGGGAAAGCCATCCCTGCTGTTCATGATGCGGGTCCAGGTTGACGACCACGACGATCCGGTTGTCCCCGAAGGTTTTCGAGTAGGCCAGCAACTGCGGGTTGTCCGTATCGTGAAACCGCAGGTTCCGCATGTGTTGCAGGGCCGGATTGTCCCGCCGGATGCGGTTCAATCGGCGCATGAACGGTTGCAGCGAATCCGGGTCGTTCCAGTTCCAGGACCGGACCTCGTATTTTTCGTTGTTCGCATATTCCTCCCGGTCCGGGTGCTGCACATTGTCCACGTGCTCGAACGGGGGGCCGTAGACGCCGTACGCCGACGACAGGGTGGCGGCGAGCGTCAGCCGGACGATATGCGCAGGACGACCGCCCCGGACCAGATACTCGTGCAGAATGTCCGGGGTGTTCGGCCAGAAGTTGGGGCGGAAAAATTCGCCCACCTCCGACTCGTACAGTTCGCGGCAGTACGAAACCAGTTCGTCCTTCGTATTGCGCCAGGTGAAGTACGTGTACGAATTGCTGAAACCCAGTTTGGCCAGTTCGTACATGGTTTTCGGGCGCGAGAACGCCTCGGACAGGAAGATCAGGTCGGGATGCTGTTTCCGTAACTCCCCGATACACCATTCCCAGAACGCAAAGGGCTTCGTATGGGGGTTGTCCACGCGGAATACCAGCACTCCCCGGTCGATCCAGAATTCGAACACGCTCTTCATTTCCCGCCACAGGGCTTCCCGGTCTTGCGAGAAGAAGTCGAGCGGGTAGACATCCTGGTATTTCTTGGGGGGATTTTCCGCGTACCGGATGGAGCCGTCGGGACGCTGCAGAAACCAGTCCGGGTGTTCGCGGACCCAGGGATGATCCGGGGAAGTCTGGAAGGCAATGTCGATGGCTACGTGCAGGTCCAGTTTGCGGGCCCGCGCCACGAACCGGTCGAACGCGTCCAGTCCGCCCAGATCGGAATGCACGGCCGTGTGCCCGCCCTCCTCGGAGCCGATCGCCCAGGGGCTGCCCGGTTCGCCCGGCCCGGCTTTGGGCGCATTGTCCTTCCCTTTCCGGTGCGTACGCCCGATCGGATGCACGGGGGGCAGGTATACGATGTCGAACCCGAATTCCTTAATGCGCGGCAGTAACTCCGCCGCATCGTCGAGCGTGGCGTGCGGCGCGTTGCTTTTTCCGCCGGTTTTTCTCCGGGGCGCGGAGCGGGGGAAAAATTCGTACCATGCGGCGAAGCGGGCCAGCACGGGGTCCACCAGCACGGCGTACGTGCCGCTTTCGATCATGCTCGTACGCGGATCGTTGGCCTGCACGAGCGCGGCCGCCTTGTCTTCCAGCGCCGCCTCGGCGTCGCCTGCCTCCATCGCCGCGGCGTAGCGAAGCAGCGCTTTCTTGTCCTTGCCGTTGGCAACCTGCGCGGATCGCTTGAGAAGTCCTGCGCCCGCGAGGAGTTCGCTCCCGATCTCCGGGTCATCGTTTTCGACCCGGCGCGCAAACCGGTCTCGCCACGTCGTAAAGGGGTCCGCCCATGCCCGCACCCGAAAAAACCATGTGCCCAGCCGGTCCAGCGTCCACGAGGAGAGATATTCGTCGTTGTGGCGCAGCGCCATGCGGTGGATCGTTTCCTGTTCGTCCTGTTCGTGGCGAACAAGGAGTTCCGCGGCGATGCACCCGTGGCCCTCGGTAATCAAATCGGCCTGGACGATCATTTCGTCTCCCAGAAACCTGCGCACGGGCCATCTCCCCCCGTCCGTTTGCGGCGTGAGCCCGGTAAGCACCGGGCGGGACCAGTGTTCGGGCAAATTCAGATCCTCCATGTACGATGTTTGTCGAAAAGGTGAATGGACGGTGTTTCAAGGGGGGCGCCGGAACGGGTGCGGGTTTTCGGGGTTTCGGAATGCCCTTCGGATGTTCGTTTATTATACCATGTCGAAAGGTACATCGAAATCAGGTCGATCGCATTCGGAAAACCAGGCCCGGATATGGCCCGGTCGGCCGAATCCTCCCGGGGCGCACTGGGACGGCGCGGGCGTGCACTTCTCCGTATTCAGCCGTCATGCAGAGCATGTGGAGGTAGTATTGTTCGAGGACGGCAAGGCCGACGCGCCGTCGGAAACCATTGCCCTTCCCGAACGCACGGGGCCCATGTGGCATGGCTATGTGCCCGGGTTGAGCCCGGGCCAATGCTACGGATACCGCGTACACGGTCCGTACGACCCCGAACACGGCCACCGGTTCAATCCGAACAAGGTGCTTTTCGATCCCTATGCGAAGGCCATCGGGAGGCCGCTTTCCTGGCACGACAGTCTTTTCGGCTATGTGATCGGAACGCATGAGGAAGACCTTCTCTTGAGCGATCTCGACAGCGCCCCGTACGCCCCGCTCGGGGCTGTGGTGGACGAGCGGTTCGACTGGGGAGACGACCGCCCGCCGGACATCCCGTGGGAAGATACCATTTTATACGAAACGCATGTGAAGGGAATCAGCAAGCGGCACCCGGACGTGCCCCCGGAATTGCGGGGTACGTACGCGGGCCTTGCTTCGGAGCCTGTGCTGGATCACCTGCGGAGCCTGGGCGTCACGGCTATCGAGTTGCTGCCCGTACATGCGCATGTGCATGATCGCCGCCTCTTCGAGGCAGGACTGGGTCAGTACTGGGGATACAATACGCTCGGCTGGTTCGCCCCGGAGCCGGGATATGCCGCGGCCGGCCTTACAGGGGCCGTGCGCGAATTCAAGGAAATGGTCCGGAAGCTTCACGCCGCCGGCTTCGAGGTTATTCTGGATGTGGTGTACAACCACTCGGGAGAAGGCAACCGGTTAGGCCCCACGCTTTCCCTGCGGGGGCTGGATAATCTTTCGTATTACAAGAACAATCCGGGCCAGCCGCGCTTCCTTGCGGATTACACAGGCACCGGCAATACGCTCGATGTCGGGTGCCCGCAGGTGCTCCGCCTCGTCATGGACAGCCTGCGGTACTGGGCGCGCGACATGCATGTGGACGGGTTCCGGTTCGATCTGGCCACCACCCTGGCGCGCCAGCACTACGATGTGGACATGGCCTCCACATTTTTCACGCTGGTCGAACAGGATCCCGTCCTCAGCCGCGTGAAGCTGATTGCGGAGGCGTGGGACGTGGGGCCTGGAGGGTACCGTGTCGGTGATTTCCCGTGGCTCTGGTCCGAGTGGAACGGGCGTTTCCGGGATATCACGCGCCGGTTCTGGCGGGGCGATGGGGGGTTGCAGGGGGTTTTCGCGACCCGGTATGCGGGATCGAACGATATGTACCAGGCGCCGGAGCGCCGCCTTTCCGCGTCCATCAATTTCGTGACGGCCCATGACGGATTCACGCTGGAGGACCTCGTCAGCTACGACCACAAGCATAACCATGCGAACGGGGAGAACAACCACGATGGACACGAACCCAATTACAGCGACAACTGCGGCGAGGAGGGGCCCACGGACCGCCCCGATGTGCTGAATATGCGCGAGCGGCGCAAGCGGAGCATGGTGACGACCTTGTTGCTTTCCCAGGGCGTTCCGATGCTGCTCGGCGGCGACGAACTCTCGAATACGCAGGAAGGCAACAACAATCCCTACTGCCAGGACAACGAAATGAGCTGGTACGACTGGGAGCTTGACGACCGGAAGCGGGCTTTTCTGGAATTCATGAAAAAGATGGCGGCGCTGCGCAAGGCGCACCCGAGTTTCCGGCGGCGTTTCTTTTTGCGGGGCGAGACGGACGAGGAGGGCGCGCGCGACGTACTCTGGTGGCATCCGGACGGACGCGAAATGGACCATGGGGATTGGGCGAATCACGGGTTGCGTTCATTCGGCGTACTGCTTTGCGGAGGCGGCCTGCACGGCCTGGACGCAGCCGGGCGCAAGCGCGAGGACGATACCATGCTGGTCCTGTTCAATGCCGGGGAGCACGACGTGACCTTTACCCTTCCCGCTCCTGAAACGCTGCTCTGCACCGGAGCAGAGGCGGCGCAAGGTCCGTGGGAGTTCGTGTCCGGCATGAATATGCCTGCTGCCGAAGGCGATCCCCCCGTCTCCGGGGAGAGAGGCTTGCAGGAGGGGGACCGGATGGCGGATGGACGGATTACCGTGGAGGCGTTTTCGACGGCGGTGTTGCGTGCGCCGCGGTGAGGGTGGGCGCCATCGATCAGGAATTGGTTGGTGTGGTTGTATCCGTATTTTTTGCCCGTCCGCACAGCATGGTAAGACTCTTCAGCCGTTCCCGGATATCCGGCGTCAACTGGGCTTTCGTGAAACGCCATCCCCAGTTTCCTCCAGGCACGCCCGGCGTATTCATGCGCGCCTCCGTACCCAGGCCCAGCAGGTCCTGCATCGGGAAAATCACATACTCGGCAGGGGACGCGAGCACGGCCCGCAGCGCCGCCCAGTGCACCTCCTGTTCGGGGAAGTCGTTCAGCTCCAGATATGCACGGGCGAAATCGTACTCGTTCTTCTTTTCCGGATCCGAAGCCAGCCAGTCCCACCAGCCGAGAAACGTATCGTTGTCATGCGTACCGGTGTACAGCACGATATTCCGCGGATTGTTGTGCGGCAGGAACGGGTTGTCGGCATCGTGATTGAAGGCGAACTGGAGCACGGCCATGCCGGGGCATCCCAGCGCGTGGATGAGGTCGCGCACATCGTCGGTGATGCCTCCGAGATCTTCGGCCACCAGCGGCAGGGCGCCGAGTTGTTTCTCCATACTTTCGAAGAAGGACAGGCCCGGGCCGTCTGCCCACCTTCCGTTCACGGCGGTTTCTTCCCCGGCCGGAATTTCCCAGTAGGAGGCGAAGCCCCGGAAATGATCCAGGCGCACCAGATCCACCTGGTGCATGATTGCTTCGAGCCGGCGCGCCCACCATGCGAAACCGTTTTTCCGCATCGTGTCCCAGCGGTACGTCGGGTTATTCCAGTGCTGTCCGGTCTTGCTGAAATAGTCGGGGGGGACGCCGCCGGAAAAGGCGCTTTGCCCATGCTCGTCGAGTTGAAAAAGGTCGGGATGCATCCACACGTCCGCGCTGTCGTGCGCCACGTAAATGGGAATGTCGCCGAATAACAGGATGTCCCGTTCGTTGCAGTAGCGTTTGAGCCGAGTCCACTGGTCGTACACCACAAACTGCGCGAACTGGTGCTGTCGGATGCGGGCGTTGTATTTGTTGCTGAATTCCTCAAGTGCTTCCGGGTCCCGCAAGGCGTATTTCCCGGGCCATTTTGTCCACTCGACGTCGCCGTGTTCTTCCCGCAGCGCCATGAACAGGGCGTAGTCGTCGAGCCAGTGGGCACTGGTTGCACAAAAGGCGTCGAAAACAGCGGGATCGACAGGTGTTTTTCCGGCCTCGAAACGTTCGAAGGCGCTGCGCAGGAGCAGCGTTTTCATGCGGCGGGCCTTATCGAAATCCGCGCAGGACGCATGCGGCGGCGTGACCTCATGGGGGTAGTACAAGAGGCTCTCGACAGGAACATGGCCTTGTTCAACGGCTTCCAGCGCATCGATATTGCCAAAAACAAAGGCGTCCTTTCCATCTTTCGGATCCAGCAGTCCGTCTTGCGCCATAAGGTCCGGGCTCACGAAGAGCGGGTCCATGGCGAACGTGGACGGGCTGGAATAGGGGGAATCCCAAAGCCCTGCCGGGCCGAGCGGAAGCACCTGCCAGATACGCTGGCCGGTTTCCGCCAGAAAATCCGCGAAACGGTAGGCCTGCGGTCCGAGATCGCCCGCGCCGTACGGACCCGGCAGGGAGGTGATGTGCAGCAGGATGCCGCTGGAGCGTGGCAAGGGGAGGGCGCCCCGGTTTTCGTTGGATCGGATCGTCGGCATGGGCTATAGGATACTCCGATTACGTCCTCGCAGCCTCCCGAAGGGCGCGTCACGTCCGCGACGCCCCGAATCCGCAGGATTTCGCGCTGATTCCGACGATGGAATCATGACATCCTGTACTTGCGAACGCGAAGTGTTGAGCGCAGTAGTTTCGATCAGAGTATCCTGTACTACTTATACAATCAGGTTGAACGATTTACGCACATCCCGTAAAATACACGTATCCTTCAGGTATTCCGATTCAATATTCCGAGAGATGTTCGTATGCCCGTTGTTTTTCCGGATGTAGCGCGCGGCGCCGCCGGGGCCCGGGAAGAGCCCGGCGATGTGCCCGGACGCCTTGCCGAAGCCTATCGCCGCATACGCCGGACCACAGAGCGCCTGGTCGAACCCCTTGCGGTCGAAGATTGCGTCATCCAGACGATGGAAGACGTGAGTCCGACCAAGTGGCACCTTGCCCATACGAGTTGGTTTTTCGAGACCTTCGTGCTCCGGAATTTCGACCCGTCGTATGTCTTGTACCACGAGGGATACCCCTATCTCTTCAATTCCTATTACGTGCAGGCGGGGGAGCGGCACTGCCGGGACCGGCGGGGGTACATTTCCCGGCCTACGGTGGCGGAGGTGATGGCGTACCGGCGCCATGTGGATGAACAGATGCTCCGGTTCATGGAAGAGGCGGACCCGGATGCTGCGCAGCAGGCTGCTCCGGTTATCGAGTTGGGCGTGCAGCACGAGCAGCAGCACCAGGAACTCATCATGACGGATATAAAGCATGTGCTTTCGGTGAATCCGCTGCGCCCCGTCTACGAGGCCTTCGAAAACGAAGCGGGGGATACCGCGCCCCTGACCTGGGTTCCGTTCGAGGCGGGGATATACGAGATCGGCCATGCCGGCGGCGGGTTCGCCTTCGACAACGAGGGGTCGAGGCACCGATGTTTCCTGGAGGATTTTCTTCTGGCCGACCGGCCCGTCACGAATGCCGAGTTCATGGCGTTCATGGAAGACGACGGCTACCGGCGTTCCGAGTGGTGGCTGTCGATGGGATGGGCCGCCGTTCAGGAGCGCGGATGGACCGAACCCTTCTACTGGGAACGGCGGGACGGCGCCTGGTGGACCTACACGCTGGGCGGCATGAAACCCGTGACTCCGAACGAACCGGCCGCACACATCAGTTATTTCGAGGCGGATGCCTATGCCCGCTGGGCAGGCGCCCGGCTCCCCACGGAACAGGAATGGGAGGCGGCGGCGTCCGCATGTTCTCCGTCTGTTGAGGACGCGCATTTTCTGGAAGACGCCCCCATGCATCCCCGTCCCGCCCGCCCGCGGAGCGCGGCCGGAACGAATGGATCGACCGGCGCCGGGCCCGCGGCGCTGCGGCAACTCTACGGCGATGTATGGGAGTGGACGCGCAGCCAGTATGCCCCCTATCCCGGCTATGCCCCTGCCACAGGAGCGCTCGGCGAGTACAACGGCAAGTTCATGTGCAATCAGTTCGTGTTGCGCGGCGGCTCGTGCGTCACGCCGAGGACGCACATACGCCTCACGTATCGCAATTTCTTTCCCCCGGAAGCGGCCTGGCAATTCACGGGGTTCCGGTTGGCGAAGGATCCGTAGCAGGCCGTGGCATTTCCTGCCGAAAATATCTTTTCGCGCAACCTCGCTCCAAAGCTCCCGTACGAACATCGCTACACCCTCGGCGGCGCTTTCAGGTATATTTTCCGAACGCTATCCGCCACCGAATTCATGACCCATTCTGTACCTTTGTCCGCCGATGCCCTGCTTGCCGACGTCCTGGAAGGCATGGGGCGTACGCCGAAGTCCCTTCCGTGCAAGTATCTCTACGACGCGCGCGGCTCGCACCTCTTCGACCGGATTACGGAACTGGAGGAGTATTACCCGACGGCTACGGAGCTTGCCATCATGGAGGCGCATCTCGACGAGATCGTCGCCTGTCTCGGCCCCCGCTGCCTGCTGCTCGAATACGGCAGCGGAAGCAGCCTGAAGACGCGCCTCCTGCTGGACCGCATGCCGGAACCGGCCGGCTATGTGGCCATCGACATTTCCGAGGAGCATCTGAGCGCCTCGATGCGGCATCTCCAGGAGATGTACCCGCATATTCCCATGCGCGCCGTTCCCGCGGATTACACGACCTCCTTTGCGGTTCCCTCCAACGGCTTCGATGCGGTGCGCACGGTGGTTTATTTTCCCGGGTCCACCATCGGTAATTTCGAACCGCACGAGGCGCACGCCTTTCTTGCGCGCATGGTGCAGGCGGCGGGTCCCGGCGGCGGGCTTCTGATCGGGGTGGACCTCGAAAAGGACCGGGCTACGGTCGAGGCGGCGTACAACGACGCGCAGGGCGTTACGGCGGCGTTCAACAAGAACCTGCTGCGCCGCATGAACAGGGAACTGGGCGCCACGTTCGATCCGGAAACTTTCCGGCACCGGGCCGTCTACAATCTCGAGGAGGGGCGGATCGAAATGTCTCTGGTGAGTGCATGCGATCAGACCGTGCGCGTGAACGGGCATCATATCCGTTTCGAGGAAGGCGAGCCCATCTGCGTCGAGTATTCGTACAAGTTCACGCTGGAGCGTTTCCAGGGCCTTGCGGAGCGGGCCGGCTTCGCCGTACGCAATGTCTGGATGGACGCGAACCGCCTTTTCAGCGTCCAGTACCTGACTGTTTTGTAAGGAATTTGCGAGGAGATCGAGCCGATTCCGTCTGATCTATGCAATTAATGCATAGATCATGTATGCATTATGCGATAATTGCATAGATCGGGTATCGATTATGCAAAAAAGGAAAGGAAACCGGGCGTTCAGGCCGTTGTTCTGGTCATGGCTTCTGATGCTCCTTGGTGCATGTCAAGCCCCAACGCCCGAAACGGAGAACACCTCCGCCAGTCCTAACATCATCGTCATTCTGACCGATGATCAAGGCTATGGGGATCTGGGCAGTTACGGGTCGCAAACCATCCGTACTCCCCATATCGATCAACTGGCAAACGAAGGAATATTGTTCACGGACTTTTACGTCCACCCGATCTGTTCTCCTTCCAGGGCTGCCTTAATGACCGGGAGCTACGCGCCCCGGACGGGCTTTGCCGATGTCCAGTTGTGGGGGTCTCCTTTTGGCCTGCATCCCGATGAGGTTACCATTGCCGAGGTGCTCAAAACAAAGGGCTATGCTACGGCTGCTGTGGGCAAATGGCATCTGGGCGAGCAAGACGCCTTTGCGCCGAATCGGCAGGGCTTTGACTTTTTCTACGGGATCAGACTGGTGAACGGGACGCAGCCCTTTGAAAATTTTGCGGTCCCGCTTTATCGCGATGACTCCCTTCTTACCATCCGCCCCGATCATTCCCGGATGACCCGGGACTTCACTCGTGAGAGTCTCCGATTTATCGACCGGCACAAGGATGGCCCGTTCTTTCTTTATCTCGCTTTTACCATGCCGCATATTCCCATTTACCCAGGGGAGGGTTTTAGAGGGAAAAGTGGCGTCAGCCTGTACGCCGACGCGATTGAAGAGATCGACTGGAGTGTGGGCCGGATCGTCGAGAAACTGGAAGAGGAAAACCTGGATGAAAACACGCTCATCATGTATACCTCCGACAACGGTCCGTGGGCCGGGCACGGAGAACAGTCGGGCAGTGCGGGACCCCTGCGAGGAAGCAAAATATCGACCTGGGAAGGAGGGGTTCGCGTGCCTGCGATCATGAAATGGAAGCACGTGATACCGGCTTCCCAGATCAGTCGACAGGTCGTGGGAATCATTGACGTCGCTCCCACCCTTGCCGCCCTCGCCGGTGCGGAGATGCCGAAAGACAGGGTGATTGACGGGAAAAATCTTTTTCCGTTGATGACGGGAGAGAATCCGACGGAAACGCTTCATGAGGTGTATTATCATTACGCCGGGACCTGGTTACAGGCTGTCCGGGCAGGGAAATGGAAGCTCCATTTCGCCCGTCCGGAGAAACGAGAGGGGATTTACGGAGAATGCGCTCCCTGGTTTACCAATACGGTCGAGGTCTTGCCGGAAGATCTTCTTTTCGATCTCGAAACCGACATCGGGGAAACAAGAAATCTCGCCGGCGAGCACCCGGAGGTGGTCCGACGGCTCACGGAGCTTGCAAATCGGGCCAGGGAGGATATAGGGGATTATGGACAAAAAGGAAAAAACAGCCGGCCCATCGGCTCCACCTATCCTGCCTTGACAGACATCTCCCAATATCCTCAAAGCCCGTACGGCCAGGCCATGGCCGACAGCATGGTGGCCGAGATGAGAGCCTTCCAGAGAACCCGTTTTGAGCACTTGATGATGCAGGATACGACCTCTTTGAATGGGCAGGAAAAGCAGGAGTTGAATTTTTATCGGCAGCAGCTTGATTGGGAGAGGTAAGACGGAGCGCCTCGGACCAGGCGTCTCGAAACCCGTACGCAATGCCCGATAGGACAAACCATTTTCAACAAAAATTTCTTGATAAGAAACGACGGGGTGGCTACTTTGGCCTTTAGTGAGATGACAATGTTTTTGCGGAGTCAAATGTTAACCTTAACATTTGTTTTCGTTGAGACCCTTTTGCCTCACTCATCGCCTTTTGGTTTTTGGGAAAAGGCAGGGGTTAACCGTAGCCGGGCTTGTTTATCATCGGGCGAAGAAGAATTTCCGGACTAAAACACACCTGAACCATGTCCAGGCTCGCATGTTTTTTGGGCGCGATGTTGCTGGTCGTTGCCTCTGCCTGTCAAACATCCACCACCCAATGGAATACCGAATGGCCGGTCCTGAAGACCTATTCCGGCCAATACCTCGATGAAGTCGCCATGCCCCTGGGCGGCATCGGCACGGGCACCGTTTCACTGGGTGGCCGGGGGGACTTGCGGGACTGGGAGATCATGAACCGGGGCGCCCTCGGCTTCTTACCCGCCTTCAAGCTGGTCCTGCCTACGATCGCCAACGGACCCTTTTTCGCCTTGTATTACAAGCAGCAGGACCGCGAAGGCAAGGTCAGAGTGCTGGAAGGGCCTGTGCAGGTCAAGGAATACTATGGAGACTGGGGAGCGGATGCCGTCAACTCGGGCTTCCCCCGGTTTGAAGAGACCTCTTTTGCAGCAGCCTACCCTCTTGCCCAGGTGGATTTCAGGCATCAGGATGTGCCTATGCAGGTACGCCTGGAAGCCTTCAACCCCCTGATCATGGGCGATGCGGACAAGAGCGGTATTCCCGTGGCGGTGTTGCGATACGTACTGACCAACACATCGGACGAGGCCATAGAGGCCGCCATTTGCGGGATGGTGCCCAATTATATCGGCGCGGATGGCTGGAGCGGAGAGCCCAAAGGGAATGTCAATGAATATCGTGCAGGCGAGGGGTTGGCGGGCATCTTCATGTCCTCCGAGGGGGTGGACCCTGAAGATGTCAACTGGGGGACGATGGCCCTGACCACCCCTTCCGAAGACGTGACCTACCGGACTTCCTGGGCGCAATTGGGCTGGAACTGGACCTTCCGGGAGTTTTGGGATGATTTCGTCGCCGACGGAGAACTCACGGACCACCCCGACACCACGCACGCCATTCCGACGCCTCCGGCTACGCTGGCGGTAAAAGTGGGTCTGGAGCCCAACGAGAGCAAGGTCATCACGTTTATGCTTACCTGGCATTTCCCCAATCGCAGAGCCTGGGATCATGGGGTGCACCATGCGGGGGCTTTCGGGGGCACGGAAATCGTCGGCAATTATTACACGACGCTTTATCAGGATGCCTGGGACGCAGCGGAGCAGACAGCGGCTGAGCTGGAAGGGCTTGAAAGGGAGACGGTGCGCTTTGTGCGGACCCTGACGGAAAGCGATGTGCCCGAAGTGCTTAAGGAAGCCGGTTTGTTTAACCTCAACAATCTGCGCAGCCAAACCGTTTTTCGAACAGCCGATGGCTTCCCCTTTGGATTTGAGGGCACGGGCAGCATCAACGGAACCAAAATAGGCGCTTCGAAAAGTTCGGGATGGGGGTTTGGCACCTGTTTTCACGTGTGGAATTATGAGTCGACCGTTCCTTTTGTTTTTGGAGACCTCGCCACCAAGTTCCGGGAGGTGGAGTTTCTGCATGCTACCAACGACGATGGCGGCATGAGCCATCGGGTGGGCCTGCCGCTTGATATGCGCGCGAAAAGCTTCCAGCGCTGGGCGGCCGACGGCCAGATGGGCACGCTGATCAAGATGTATCGCGAGTGGCAATTATCGGGAGATGATGAAAAACTCGTCGAGATGTGGCCTAACATCAAAAAGGCCATGAGTTTTGCCTGGACGGGCATCTGGGATCAGGACAAGGATGGCGTCATGGAGGGCAGTCAGCACAACACCATGGACATCAATTACCAGGGCCCCAATCCGCAGATGGCGGCCTGGTACCTGGGCGCCCTCAGAGCCTCGGAAGAAATGGCGAGGCACGTGGGAGATATTGCCTTTGCCGAGGAATGCAGGGACCTGTATGAACGGGGCCGGGCGTGGATTGACGCCAATATTTTTAATGGCGAGTACTATGAGCATCATATTCCGGAGGGTACCAGCAAGGTGGCCCAGTTGGGCAAGGGGTGCCTGGTCGATCAGCTGGTGGGTCAATATCTGGCGCATACCGCGGGCCTGGGCTATGTGCTGGATCCGGATAACGTGCAGACCACGCTGAGAAGTATCATGAAGTATAATTGGATCGATAACTTCAACGAGCATTTCAACACGTTCCGCAGTTTTGGACTGGGCGACGAGGCGGGGCTTCTCATGGCCAGCTATCCTCGCGGCGATCTGCTGGATTTTCCTTTTCCGTACTACACGGAGATCATGACCGGCTTTGAATACAGCACGGCGGCCCACATGATCTATGAAGGACAGGTGGATGCGGGTTTAAAGGTCTTCCAGGCCATCCGGGATCGCTATGACGGCCATAAAAGAAACCCGTTTAATGAAGGGGAATACGGTCATCGCTATGCCCGGGCCATGGCGGCCTGGGCAGGTATACTGGCCTATACCGGATTTCGCTATTCCGCCGTTGACCACAGCATGGCCTTTAACCCGGAAGAAGGGAAGTATTTCTGGTCTAACGGGTACCAGTACGGGAGCGCGACCATAACCAACCAGGACAACCGGAAATCGCTGACGCTAAGCGCGCTTAACGGCGATCTGACATTGAACCGCTTTATCCTGAACGGTTATGGACAGACAGACTTTGAAGAGCCCCGGCATGTGGAGGCCGGTCAGGCTATAACGTTTGAAGTGGAAGAGACGGCCGGTTTGTAAACATACAGCGGCATACCCACATCGCACCATGCATCTTTTGGGTTCACGTCCCGGGTTTTTACGAGGCCGCGTCCTGATCGGACTGGGCGCGCTTGTTGCGCTGGCGCTGTTCTTTCTGATTCCCTTCCCTGCGTCGAACACTGACGGGGACCTGCCCGACCGGGTGGATTTTAACGAGCATATCCGGCCTATCCTCTCGAATAACTGTTTTTTGTGTCATGGCCCTGACGTGAGCACGCGGGAGGCGGACCTGCGGCTGGACCTCCGCGAACATGCCACGGCCCGGCTGGAAGGGGGTGGACGCGCCATCGTACCCGGGAATACCCGCCGAAGTCTGCTGGTGCAGCGCATCACTGCGGAAGATCCCGAGGTACGCATGCCTGCGAAGGAGGTCAAAAAAACGCTCGATTCTCGCGAGATCGCGCTACTCAAGCGATGGATCAAGCAGGGCGCTGAATACAAGGAGCACTGGTCATTCATTGCCCCCGAAAAATCCGACGTGCCGGAGGTCCCTGCCGGCTGGCCGGCCACGGGCGCCATCGACCGTTTTATCGGCGCCCGGCTTTCGGGTGCAGGACTGAAGCCGGCTCCGCCTGCATCCAGGGAGGCGCTCATTCGCCGCCTGTCCTATGTTCTGACCGGGCTGCCCCCATCGCCGGAGGAGGTACGGGCTTTTGTTGCCGACGAGTCTCCGGACGCCTATGAAAGGCTGGTTGACCGTTTTCTGGCTTCTCCCCATTTTGGAGAACGCTGGGCGCGGCACTGGATGGATCTCGTTCGCTATGCGGATGCCAGAGGCCACGAGTTCGACTACACGATTCAGGGGAGCTGGCGCTATCGGGACTACCTTATTCGCGCCTTCAACGCCGATGTGCCGTACGACCGGTTCGTAGCGGAGCATCTGGCAGGGGACATGCTGGAGACGCCCCGCAGGCATCCCGAGCGGGGATTTGACGAGTCGGCGCTGGGAACGGCTTTTTATGCGCTGGGCGAGGGCACGCACAGCCCGGTAGATGTGCGTCAGGACGAGGCCGATCGAATCGACAACATCATTGACGTCACGAGCAAAACGTTTCAAGGGTTGACCGTGGCCTGCGCCCGCTGTCACGATCACAAGTTCGATCCTATTCCAACGACCGATTATTATTCGCTCTACGGCATTTTCGAGAGCACCCGTTTTGCCCCGACGTCGTTGCTTCCTGTCGATTTTACGGCGCGCCTGGACTCGATCAAGGCTCTCAAAAACGAAATGCGCCAGCGTCTTGCCGACGGGTGGCTGGGAGAGTTGGCGGAGGCGCCGGTGCGGCAGGCTGCGCTGCGTTTCCCCCCGCAGGAGGACCGTGCAGACGAGTCGTCCGGACCGGTTTCGCAGGGGGATGACCCCTCTTCTTTCCGTGTTCTTGGAGATTTCCGCCATGGCCGTTTCGACGGGTGGCTTGCGCACGAGCCGGCTTTCGGAAGCAGCCCGGTGATGGGCGAGCCCGTCCTGGATCGAAGGGAGATGACGCTGGACAGTCTGGCTTTCGGCGTGGCGTCGAGTCAGCGCTGGACGAGGGGGATCCCGGGTGCGCTGCGGTCCCCCACGTTTGTCATCGAGCACGACACCATTGCCGTCATGGCGGCGGGGCGCCAATCGACCCTTCGCATCGTTGTCGACAATTTTCAGCTCATCCAGAATCCCATTTACGGCGGACTTGAGCAGGTGGTGAAGGATTCGGATATGAGACTGCACCATTTCGACGTGGGTATGTGGCGCGGCCGGAAAGCCTATGTGGAGTTGTTGGCGGGTATCTACGAAAAGGGCCGGCACGTCAGCGAGAATCATCATCTTGTCGCGGGCGATTCTGCGTATATCGAAGTCGCCTACGCCGTGGCGTACACCGGGGAATTGCCGGATATGGCCTTGCATTATTCCTCATCGAGCGGAGCGCCTCCCGATGCGGTCCAACAGGCTGTCCGCGCATGGGCTTCCGGGCAGGCCGAAGCCGCTCAGGTCGCTCTTCTGAACGCTTCCCTGCGGCAGGGTCTCCTTGACGCCTCCCTGGATCCCGTAGCGCCATTGATCGCGCAAATCGAGGAGGTAAAGACCCGTCTTGACGAGCCGGCCCGCTTTGCAGGGGTGACCGATGGCGATGCCGTCCACAGCCCCGTCTTTGAACGGGGAAGCTACCAGATGCTTGCAGAGGATCCCGTCCCGCACCGTTTCCTGACTGCATTGGATCCCGATGGCGCCCCCTTCACCACCACAGCGAGCGGGCGGCTGGAACTGGCCCGGGCCATCGCCAATCCTGAAAATCCCCTGACCGCCCGCGTGATGGCGAATCGTATCTGGCATCACGTTTTCGGGCGCGGTCTTGTAGAGACGGTGGACAACTTCGGCGCGCAGGGCAAGCTGCCGACACATCCGGCCTTGCTGGACTACCTGGCGCTTCGCTTTGTCGAGCAGGGGTGGTCCGTCAAGTCCATGATTCGTGAAATGGTTCGCTCCCATACGTTTCGTCAATCGACGCAGGCGGATGTACAGGCCGCCGAGGTCGACCCGGAAAATTTGTTCTGGCGCCATTATCCCGTACGCCGGCTCGAAGCGGAAGCCATCCGCGATGCAATCCTGACGGTCTCAGGTCGCCTCGATACGAGGATGTACGGCGAGCCGGTGCCCATTCATTTGACGGAGTTTATGGAAGGTCGCGGTCGTCCGAAGGCATCGGGTCCACTCGACGGCGCAGGGCGCCGCAGCATCTATCTCGCCATTCGGCGAAACTTTCTCTCGCCCATGATGCTCGTCTTCGATATGCCCATACCTTTTTCCACGTTCGGCAAGCGCAACGCCACCAACGTGCCGGCCCAGTCGCTGACGATGCTCAACGATTCCCTGGTGGTTCAGCAGGCCGCCGTTTGGGCCGGCAACCTCGTGGCCCTGCAAGGTCTTGACGTTGATGAGAAGATAGACCATATTTACCTGACGGCTTTGTCCCGGCTTCCCACTGAAGAAGAACGGGACAATGCGATCGCATTTATCCGTCAACAGGCCAATGGCTATGGGCTCTCGGAGCAAGAGGCTTTCGACGATTTGAGGTCCTGGGCTGCCTATTGCCACGTAGTACTGAACCTTAAAGAATTCATCTACCTGGTCTCATGAGCAAGTCACATAGTCTTACTTGCCCAATGACCCGGCGCGAGATGTTGACCCTGTGCCGCAACGGCTTCGGGTCGGTTGCACTAATGGGTCTGATGGGCGCCCCCGCATTCGGTCGGGCGCTTGCCAACGAGCGGCAGTTGCCCGACGCCAATCCGTTCGCGCCACAGGCGCCGCATCATGTCCCCAGGGTGCGGAGCGTGATCTTTCTTTACATGGACGGCGGGGTTTCCCAGGTCGACAGCTTCGATCCCAAACCGCGTCTGGCTCGCGAGCATGGCCAGAATCCATACGACAAGTTCAAGGTGGACGCCACGCAGTTTAACGATATAGGCACCATCTTTAAAAGCCCCTGGGAATTCAAACGCTATGGCGAGAGCGGCCTTCCTGTTAGCGAGCTTTTTCCTCACATCGGAAGTTGCGCCGACGATCTGGCGGTTATTCGGTCCATGGTGGCCGACTTTCCGGAGCACACGAATGCCAACTACTTCCTGCATACCGGTATCGGACTTCAGGGCCGTCCGTCGATGGGTTCCTGGGTTACCTATGGACTCGGCACTGAAAACCAGGACCTGCCCGGCTACGTGGTGCTGGACGGGGGGCTGATTCCGCCAGGCGGGCTCGACAACTTCAACAGCGGTTTTCTTCCGGCTTCGTATCAGGGGTCGATTTTCAAGGCCGGCGACGTTCCGCTCGCCAACATCGTTCCTCTCGAACCCACGTCGGAGTTGCAGCGTCAGAAGCTGAAACTGATGAGCCAGACGGACGAGCGGCTCCTGGGTCGCATCGGGCATGCCGATCAGGTCGAGTCGGCGATCACGAACTACGAGCTGGCCTTCCGGATGCAGGCCTCGGTACCCGAACTTACCGACCTCTCAGGTGAAACACGGGCCACAAAGAGGCTCTACGGGATGGAGTCCGACGATCCGCATACGCGGAGCTACGGCGCGCAGTGCCTGTTGGCGCGGCGTCTCGTTGAGCGGGGCGTGCGGTTCATCGAATTGACATGCCCGCGCTGCGAATCCGACCGGTGGGATCAGCATGCCAAGCTGAAAGAGGGGCACGAACACAACGCTCATGCGGTGGATCAACCTATTGCAGGGCTTCTGAAGGATATGAAAGCACGCGGTTTGCTGGAGGAGACCCTCGTGGTCTGGGCCGGCGAGTTTGGACGGACGCCGTTCGCGCAGGGTACGGACGGGCGGGACCACAATCCGTCGGCGTTCAGTATCTGGCTTGCGGGAGGAGGCATTAAAAAGGGTGTGGTTTACGGTGCCACAGACGAATACGGGTACCGTGTAGTGGACAAGCCTACCACGATCCACGATTTGCACGCGACGATGTTGCACCTGTTGGGCATGGACCACGAGCGGCTCACGTACCGGTTCAGCGGGCGCGACATCCGTCTGACCGATGTGCATGGTCACTTGATCGACGCGGTGCTGGCGTGAGGAGTATCCTTGTATATGCCGCGTGGCTTTGACCGGACCAGGTTGGCTCTCCCGAACGGATTATGGCGTTTTCACTTACAAACCGGGTAGCCCTGGTTTCCGGCAGTTCGACAGGGTTGGGCAAGGAAATTGCCTTTGCACTGGGTCAGGCCGGGGCCCGCGTGGCGTTCAACTATTATCACAACGAATCCCGTGCCGAGGCGACCTTTGACGCGTTCAAAGCCGCCGGCGGCGCCGGCGTGCTCGTACGGGCCGATATCACGGACGAGGAACATGTGCAAGGGTTAGTCCGGCAGGTTGAAGCCGATCTTGGACCCATTGACATACTCGTACCTAATGCTACGCCCGATCAACCCCAGAAGCCTATCGAGGCCTACGACTGGGAATTATACCAGGAGATGCTCGATTTTTTCATCAAGAGTCCGTACCTGCTCAGCCGGGCCTGCCTGCCGCACATGAAGCGCCAGCGCTGGGGCCGCATTGTAAACATCATCAGCGAGGTGTATTCGCTTGGGGTGGCGCCGTTCACGGCCTATGTGGCGGCCAAAGGAGGACAAGTGGGGTTCTCGCGCAGCCTTGCCAGCGAGCTGGCTCCGTACGGCATTACGGTCAACATGATTTCCCCCGGCTGGATTCCCGTCGAGCGCCACGCCAAGGATCCGCAGAAAATGAAGGATACCTACTTCAAGACGATCCCGATGGGCAGGTGGGGCGTTCCGGAGGACGTGGCCGGCGCCGTGGTGTATTACGCCAGCGATGAAGCCTCCTTTGTCACCGGGCAGTTTCTCACCATCAACGGGGGGCGATCCTTTGGAATATAGCGGGCCTTCCCGGACCCCATCGCGCAGCTGTCTTCGAATCACCAGGCGCGATGCGCATATACAGCTTTCACCGGACCAAACCTTTTCACACGAGCCATGAACCTTTTCAAGTACGGGAACGCACTGGTTGTCCTCGTGGCGGGTATGCTCGTGATGCAGGGGTGCGGCCAGGGCAGAGACGGCGGCGAGCGCCCCACCGTGGGCTTCGTTACCAACGGCATCGCTTCGTTTTGGGTCTTTGCCGAGCGAGGCGCACGCGATGCGGCGGAGGAATTCGAGGTGGATGTCGCCGTGATGATGCCTCCCGACGGCGTAGCCGGGCAAAAGCGCATGGTGCAGGATCTCCTGGCGCGCCAGGTCGACGGCATCGCTATTACACCCAGCGATCCCCAGAATCAGGCCGGTCTGCTGGCCGAAATCGCCGCCAACACGCATTTGATCACGCACGACTCGGATGCGCCCGAAAGCGACCGCCTTGTCTACATAGGCATGGACAACTACGATGCCGGACGCATGTGCGGTCGATTGCTTAAAAAGGCCATGCCGGAAGGAGGCGAGGTGGTGCTCTTCATAGGCCTGTTGGGCCAACTCAACTCCGATTTGCGACGGCAGGGCGTCATTGACGAATTGCTCGATCGCTCGCATGACCCCACGCGCCGGGATCCGGTGGACGAGGTGATCGAGGGCGATACCTTCACGATACTCGACACCCGTGTCGACGGGTTTGATTTTGCGCGCGCCAAGTCCCAGGTCGAGGAAGCCCTCGCCCGCTACCCGGATATCGACGGCATGATAGGTCTGTTTGTGTACAACCCGCCCCAGATACTGGAGGCCGTGCGCGAGGCCGGCAAGCTCGATCAGGTTGCCATTGTCGGCTTCGATGAGGACGATATCACCTTGCAAGCCATCAAGGACGGCGCGATTGCCGGAACGATCGTGCAGAACCCGTACCGCTACGGCTATGAGTCGGTGCGCGTGCTTGCCGCACTGGCTCGCGGCGACCGTTCGGTATTGCCCGAGAGCCAGATCATCCACATTCCGGCGCGCGAAATCACCGCGGAGAATGTGGATGGTTTCCGGGCCGAGACCAAGCGGCTTCTGGGCGAAGAAGCGAACTGATATGGGCGCCGTCGCCCCTCTTTTGTCCGCGCAGGGCATAACCAGGTATTTTCCCGGCGTCGTCGCGCTGCGAGCCGTGGATATGTATCTCGATCGGGGTGAAGTCCTTTCGGTCGTCGGCGAGAATGGGGCGGGCAAGAGCACGTTGATGAAGATTCTGGCTGGCATCCAGCAGCCTCATGCGGGCCGGATCGCGCTGGAAGGCCGTCAGGTCACGATTTCCACCAGCAGCCGCGCCGCCGAACTCGGGGTCGCGCTGATCCACCAGGAACTCAACCTGGCGGACAACCTCAGCGTGGGGGGCAATATTTTTCTGGGGCGCGAGCCCGGGCGTCTCGGATGGATGGACCAGCGCCGGATTTTCGAGGCCTCCGAACATGTGCTGGCGCGTGTCGGGTTGGCCATCTCCCCGAAGATGCGGCTACAGCATCTCTCCATAGGGCGCCGGCAATTGGTTGAGATCGCCAAAGCCCTCTCGGCCGATGCGCGGATCCTGATCATGGATGAACCGACTTCCAGCTTGTCGGTGAGCGAGGCAAGCGTGCTCTTTGAGGTCATCGACGATCTTCGATCCAAAGGCGTAAGCATTATTTATGTGTCCCACCGGCTTCAGGAAGTAGAGGCGATGTCGGACAGGGTACTGGTATTGCGTGACGGCGAAAACGCCGGCGAACTGGCCCGCGAAGAGATTACGCATGAGGCGATGGTCCAAAAGATGGTCGGCCGGGATGTTTCCCGGTTTTATGCCCGGACGACGCATCCCATTGGATCGACGGCGCTGAAGGTGGATGCCCTCGTGACCCCGGCCTGGCCCGACTGCCCCTTGACGTTCAACCTCCAGGCAGGCGAAATCGTCGGGTTGGCCGGTCTCGTCGGGGCCGGCCGCACCGAGCTTCTGCGGGTCTTGTTCGGGATCGACCGGGCGTTGGGGGGACGCATCGAGGTGGCCGGAAAAGAGGTCGCTTTTCAGCGCGTGAGCGACGCCATTGCAGCCGGACTGGCGCTGGTCCCCGAAGACCGGAAACAACAGGGTCTTGTGCTCGAGCTGGCGCTCCGGCATAACCTGACACTGGCCGGACTTCGGCGTCACCAGCGGATCGGAGGATGGCTCAATCGACGCCGGGAAGTGGAAGATTCCCGCCGGATGATCGAGGCGCTTGCGATAAAAACCCCAACCGATACCCGGCCGGCAGGGTTACTTTCAGGGGGGAACCAGCAAAAAGCGGTGTTGGGCAAGTGGCTCTCGCTCCGGCCGCGGGTGTTGCTGCTGGATGAACCTACGCGCGGCATCGATATCGGCGCCAAACAGGAAATATATCAGATGATGGAAACGCTGGCGGGCGAAGGAATCGCCATGCTCTTCGTCAGTAGCGAGCTGGAAGAGATCCTCAGGATGTCCGACCGCGTTCTGGTCATGCATGAAGGCCGTATCACAGGTGAACTGGACCGGGACGCGATGAGCGAGGCAGCCGTCATGCATCTGGCCACGGGCGGCGACGATGCGTTGACCAGGGAGTGATCCATCGTGCGTATCGTCAAAGAGTTTTATCGTTCGAAATTCGCCCTGCGCCCCGTATGAAACACATCCTTGGCATCGGTGGGCTTCTCATTGCCGTGTTCCTCTTCACGGCGCTGCTCGAACCCAACTTTCTCACGGCTTATAACCTGCAAAACACCCTGCGCTGGACGGGCCTGTTCGGCATTATCAGCATAGGGGCGGCCTTTGTCATCATTACGGGCGGCATCGACCTGTCGGTCGGGTCGGTGGTGGGTCTGGTCGGCGTGTTGCTTCCCATGTTCCTGGTGGCGCAGGGGTGGTCCGTTCCTCTGGCCCTGACCGCGGTGCTGCTGGTTTCGCTGGGTTTGGGCCTGTTGCACGGCGTCCTGGTGACCAGGATGAACCTTCAACCCTTTGTGGTGACGTTGTGCGGTCTGCTGTTTTATCGCGGGATCGCCCGCTGGATCAGCGGTGACCAGACCCAGGGGTTTGGCGGCGAGTTCGAAGGATTGCGTCAGCTTGCCATTGGCCGTCTTCCATTGACCGACACGTTCGGTTTGCCGATGCCTTTTCTGGTGCTGATCGTGCTGGCGGTGCTGGCGGGCCTGTTTCTCAACTACACCGTGTGGGGGCGATACATGCTGGCGCTGGGGCACAACGAAGAAGCCGCGCGTTTCAGCGGGATCAATACGGATCGCATGGTGATCCTGGCCTATGTTTTCGGCGCCGGGACGGCCGGCATCGGAGGGGTGCTTTTCGCGCTGGACGTCAACTCGGTGCAACCGGCTGTTCATGGCAACTTTTATGAACTGTACGCCATTGCCGCGGCGGTATTGGGCGGATGCAGCCTGCGTGGAGGAGAGGGTTCCATCCTGGGCGTGGTAATCGGGGCGGCTGTCCTGCGGGTGCTCTACAACGCCATAAACATTCTCGGCATCCCGACCCAGCTGGAGTTCGCGATTATCGGGGCGGTCATCCTGCTGGGTGTGATGGCCGACGAACTGGTCAAACGGTTTGCCGCCGCCCGGAGCACGGCGCGCCAGACTGCCTTGGGCGATGCGGTCCTGGACGATCCGCCTCGCGACAGCGCGCAAGGCGATCCGGATTAAGGATGTGCGCGGCGGTCGAAACCTGTCGAATACGCTTCATGGAACGTTCGCATTTCCTATATTATCTGAATGCAAAACGGTAAACACTCGCTCTGCCGCATGCCCATGTTTCTTCGGCTTGCCATGTCCATGCCTGTTCGGGTTGCCCTGCTTCTGAGTTGCTTCTATGTGGCAGGGTGCGGGCTGGATATGCCCGCTGACATAGCCGAGAGTGAGGACCAACTGCCGGAGCGGGTCGATTTCAATTTCCATGTCAAGCCCATCCTGTCCGATCGGTGTTTCCCCTGCCATGGACCCGACGACAACGCCCGTACGGCGAATTTCCGGCTCGACACCGAAAGCGGCGCTTTTGCGCGTCTCGGCGAAAGCCGCCGCAAATTCGCTCTGGTTCCCGGCAGTCTGAAAAAGAGCGAGGTTTTTCATCGCCTGAGTTCCGACGACCCGGACTACAGGATGCCTCCGGCGGAGTCCAACCTGCATGTCACGCCGGAAGAAGCCGCCATGATCTTCAAATGGATCGAACAAGGCGCCGAATACAAACCGCACTGGTCGTTCATCCCGCCCGTCCAGCCCGAACTGCCGGAGATCGACGACCCGTCCTGGCCCCGTAACGGCATCGATTATTTTATTCTCGACCGTCTGGAACGGGAGGGGTTGAGCCCCTCGGAGGAGGCTGCGAAGGAAACCCTGATTCGCCGCGTCACCTTCGATCTGACCGGATTGCCTCCCACCATCGACGACATCAATGCTTTTCTGACCGACCCTGGCGAGAACGCCTACGAAAAAGTGGTGGACCGCCTGCTGGCTTCGCCGGCTTATGGCGAACGCATGGCCACGGAATGGCTGGATGTGGCCCGTTATGCCGACAGTCACGGTTTTCAGGACGACGGCCTGCGGAGTATGTGGCCCTGGCGGGACTGGGTCATCGAGGCCTTCAACAAGAACCTGGCGTTCGATGACTTCGTGACCTGGCAACTTGCAGGAGATATGCTGCCGGATCCGACCGTCGAGCAGCGTCTGGCCACCGGTTTCAACCGCAACCACTTGCAGAGTCAGGAAGGCGGCATCGTCCTCGAAGAGTATCGCGTCGAATACGTGGCCGACCGCACCAACACGTTCGGCACGGCGTTCCTGGGAATGACCATGGAATGCGCGCGGTGCCACGACCATAAATTCGATCCCATCAGCCAACGGGAGTATTACCAGCTGTTCGACTTTTTCAACAGCGTAAACGAATCCGGCGCCTCTCCGTATTCCGGCGTGGCGAGTCCTACCGTGATACTGGAGGACGAAGAGGCGAAGGAAAAGCTCGCCCCGCTGCGTGCCGAGATCGCGGCCTATGAAGAAAAAACAGCCATAGACAATCCGGTTTTCGACGAAGGCTTCGAACGCTGGCTGGCCGATTTCGAGTCCGGTCAGCAGCAGGTCACGCCCCAGGGACTCGTGGGCTACTACCCGCTCGATCGCTTCGAGAAAAAAGTAAATGACAACGGAGACGAGACTTTCCATCTGGAAAACCGGCTCGATCCGGATAGCCCCGGCTATTTTTGGGGGGATATAGACAAACTGCCCGTATCCGAGCCGGGCCGCTTCGATTCGGCCCTGGTGCTGCAGGGCGACGGCTTCCTTGACATGGGACCGAACCGCTACTACTTCGAGCGCAACGAGCCCTTCAGCGTCAGCCTGTGGTTCAGGGTCGTCGGGGAAAACGTGTCAGGACCGCTCTTTACCAAGACGGCGGGGCTCTTTAACGGACGCCAGGGCTATCTCTGCGTGCTGGAGGAAGACGGCACGATCTCGGCCAGCGTCAACCGCGTATTCCCTGATAATGCTATTCAGATCAAATCTCTTGACACGGTTTCCGCGGACGGGTGGAACCATATCGTGATGACGTACGACGGGTCCAGCCGCGCGCGAGGTCTTGCGCTCTACCTGAATGGTGAGCGCATGGCTTCCGAAGTCGAGGTGGACAACCTGAAGCAAAGCACCCTTTTCACCATCGATCCCACCACCGGGAAGCCGACCGATCCGGTTTCGGCAGGCAACTTGCGCATAGGCTATCTGGGGCCTGCCGCGCCCCGGCTCGACAGCGTGGCGGTCGATGAGTTCCGCGTCTACGACCGGCGTCTGACGGCCCTGGAGGTGGCGGCGGTGAACGGCTCGATGGACCTGCCGGGCGGCATGGCGGATACGCCTGCGGCAACCCATGCCGACGACCGGCGCGCAGCCCTCCGCGATTACTATGTCACCACCGTGTCGCCGCAGTATGCGGAGGATTTCGCCGCGTTGACCGAGGTACGGGGGGAAGAAAACGAGATCGTGTCTCTGCTGCCCGAAGTCATGGTGATGCGGGATATGCGGAAGCCGCGTCCCACGTACATCCTGGACCGCGGGCAGTACGACGCGCCTACGCAGCCCGTGGAGCGCGCCACGCCGGTCTCCATCATGGCGTTTGCGGAAGACCTTCCTCCAAACCGCAGGGGGCTTGCCGAATGGCTGACCGACCCGGATCATCCCCTGTTCGCGCGGGTGACCGTGAACCGGTACTGGCAGATGTATTTCGGGAACGGCCTGGTGTCTACTCCCGACGATTTCGGCAGCCAGGGCGCGCTGCCCACCCATCCCGAACTGCTCGACTGGCTCGCCACCACGTTCGTGGACATGGACTGGGACGTCAAGGCCCTGCAAAAACTGATCGTCACCTCCGCTGCGTATCGTCAGAGCTCCATAGCCGGTCCGGATCTTCTCGAAAAGGACCCGGACAATACGCTGCTGGCGCGAGGCCCCAGCTACCGAATGCCCGCCGAGATGATCCGGGATCATGCCCTGGCGGCAAGCGGCCTGCTCGTGGATGACATCGGGGGGCCTCCCGTCAAACCCTACCAGCCGGAGGGGCTGTGGAAAGAGTTGGCCACGCGCAATGCGACGGAATACAAGCAGGATGAGGGGGATAATCTCTACCGGCGCAGCATGTACACGATCTGGAAGCGCACCACGCCCCCGCCGTCGATGATGAGTTTCGATACGTCGGAGCGCAACATCTGCACCGTTCGCCGGCAAAGCACGAGCACGCCCCTGCAGGCGCTGGTGCTGCTGAACGACCCCCAGTATGTCGAGGCTTCCCGCCTCCTGGCCGAACGGCTGCTGCGCGAAGAACAGGGCGGCGCGCGAGCGCAGATTGCCCTGGGCTATCGCCTCCTCACCAGCCGCCTGCCCGACGATGAGGAAGTGGAGTTGCTCGCCGGGCTGTATGAAGAGGAGTTGAGCGCTTTTGAAGCGGACCGCGGGAGCGCGCTCGATCTGCTGAGCGTCGGCGAATATCCCCGCGACGAACGCTTCGATCCGGCGCAACTGGCCGCCCTGACGGTGGTCGCCAACACCATGATGAATTTCGACGAGGCCGTAATCAAACGCTGACTGACGGTCGGTCCCCGCGACCGTTACTTCCCCTGTTGCCATGGATGAACTTTGCGACCTGAAATACAACTGCACGCGGCGGCATTTTCTGTCCCGCACGAGCCTGGGCATCGGTTCGGCCGCGCTGGCGACCATGCTGAACCCCTTGTCTGCACTGGCAGGCCCCGCCCCGGATGATCCCATGGGCGGCATTCTGGCCAAACCCCACTTCACGCCCAGGGTCCGGCGGATCATCTACCTGTTTCAGAGCGGAGGCCCTTCCCATCTCGACCTGTTCGATTACAAGCCGACATTGGCCCGGATGAATGGCGAGCAACTTCCCGAGTCGGTGCGCAAGGGGCAGCGCCTTACCGGCATGACGGCCCATCAGAAATCTTTCCCCCTCGCAGGCTCGCATTTCAGTTTTTCTTCCCATGGCAAAAGCGGCCGCATGATCAGCGAGCTGCTGCCGTACACCGCGGAGATCGTCGACGAACTCTGTTTCATCAACTCGATGTATACGGAGGCCATCAACCACGACCCCGCCATCACGTTTTTCCAGACAGGGTCCCAGCAGACAGGCCGCCCGTCCATCGGCTCCTGGCTGAGCTACGGCCTCGGGTCCGAAAACGACAACCTGCCTACTTTCTGCGTGTTGCTTTCGCGCAGCAACGATTTCGACCAGCCCCTGTATTCCCGTCTCTGGGGAAACGGTTTTCTGCCTTCGCTGCATCAGGGCGTGCAGTTCCGGTCTGGCAAGGACCCGGTGTTGTACCTGAACAATCCTCCCGGATTGAAGCATACCTCCCGGCGCCGCATGCTCGACTATCTACGCGAATTGCACCAGCGCCAGCACGAACGCGTGATGGACCCGGAAATCAACTCGCGGATCGCCCAGTACGAGATGGCCTACCGGATGCAGACTTCGGTGCCCGTCACGATGGATGTCTCCGGGGAGCCCGATCATGTGTTCGATCTCTACGGCGAAGCGGCCCGCATACCCGGAACGTTTGCAGCCAACTGCCTGCTGGCGCGCCGCCTGGCCGAGCGCGACGTGCGCTTTATCCAGCTCTACCACCAGGGGTGGGACCAGCACGTCAACCTTCCCCGCGAAATCAGCGTGCTGGCCAAAGACACGGATCAACCCTCGGCAGCCCTGGTGCTGGACCTCAAGCAGCGCGGCCTCCTCGACGACACGCTGATCATCTGGGGCGGCGAGTTCGGGCGCACCAACTACTCCCAGGGCAAACTCACGGCGGACAATTACGGGCGCGACCACCATCCGCGATGCTTTACCATCTGGATGGCCGGGGGCGGCGTCAAGAAGGGCTTTTCGTTCGGCCAGACCGACGATTTCGGGTACAACATCGCGCGCGATCCGGTGCATGTGCACGATTTCCAGGCGACCCTGCTGCACTTGCTGGGCATTGACCACGAACGGTTCACCTTCCGGCACCAGGGCCGGCGCTATCGTCTGACGGACGTGCATGGCCATGTCGTCCGGGATATTCTGACATGATCAACGCCGATTGCAGCGTCTGATGAAAAAGTCCACGTACTGGAGGATCGCCCCGTTCGGGATCATTGCGATCGCCATAGTTTTTCTGATCTTTATCAACCCCGCCGACCCGCCGAATGCGGCCCTGTTTATCGGGCGCTTTCATTCGATGGTCGTGCATTTCCCCATCGGACTGCTTCTGTTGGCCATCCTGCTGGAAGTGCTGGCCCGCAAACCCCGATTCGAACATCTCTCCTCCACGATCAAGCTGCTCCTGCTGGCGGGCGCTGCGGGGGCCGTC
This sequence comes from Rhodothermales bacterium, assembly GCA_965117025.1. Taxonomy (GTDB): domain Bacteria; phylum Bacteroidota; class Rhodothermia; order Rhodothermales; family VXPQ01; genus VXPQ01. The sequence continues at coordinate 810,165 of OZ220746.1, read as the reverse complement.
GCGGCGGTGCTTGCCGGGCTTTTTCTCGAAATGGCTCCCGGCTACGAAGCGGACACGCTTTCCCTGCACAAGCGGCTGGGGATCGGGATCGCGATTCTCTCCTTTATAGCCTATGGGGTCCGCCTGCTGGACGGGCCGCCCGGATCGATTCTCTACCGCGTGTACGCCGGTGTGCTGGTTGTCCTGTGCAGTTTCCTGCTGATCGGCGGGCACCTGGGCAGCACGCTGACCCGCGGCCCCGGGTATCTGACGCGCTACATGCCCCAGGTATTCAGAAGCGCGCTGGGTCTGGGCCTGCCTTCGCAGGACTGGGCTACCCGTATGGCCGCTACGGCGGACGCGGGTATCTATTCCGATCTTGTCCAGCCCATTCTGGACAGCCGGTGCATCAGTTGTCATAATGCGGATCAGCCGCGGGGCGGACTCGCCCTGGATACCCCGGAAGGCATCGAGGAAGGGGGAGAGGACGGCCCCGTAGTTGTCGCAGGGCTCGCCTCCGAAAGCGAAATCATGCGGCGGATTCTGCTTCCTCCCGATCATGCGGATCATATGCCGCCCGAAGGCAAGGTCCCGCTCACCGCGCCCGAGGCGACGCTGATCCGGTGGTGGATCGACGAGGGCGCCTCGTTCGATCAGAAGGTTTCCGAGGCTGCGCCGTCTCCTCTTGTGGAGCAAATTTTCGCCGGGCTCGATCTGCCCGAACACAGGACGGGGATATTCGCTCTGGAGGTAGCTCCTGCGGATTCGACCGCTATTCAGGCGGTGCGGGCCACCCTTCTGGCGGTAACCTCCCTCGGGGAAAACGAGCCTTTCCTGCAGGTTCGGTGCGCTTCGGCGAGCGACTGCCTGAACGCCGAGCAGACCGCAGCCCTGCGCCTTATCGCCTCCCAGGTGGCCTGGCTGCATCTGGGGCGTACGGAGGTCGCGGATTCCGCGCTGGCGGTCCTGGCCGAGCTGCCCCACCTGACCCGCCTGCGTCTGGAAAGCACCTCCGTCTCGGACGAGGCGCTCGCCCATCTGTCGGAGCTGCAATATCTTGAATATCTGAATCTCTACGACACCAGCGTCAGCGACAGCGGCTTGCAGCACTTGAGCGCGCTGCCCTCGCTGCGTTCGCTCTATCTGTGGGAAACCGACGTGACGCCCGAGGGCGTCGAAGAATTACAACAGGCCCTGCCCGATGCGGAAATAAACCTGGGCCTGACGTTACCTTCCGTGGATGATGACACTACAAGCGTACAGTGACGAAGTATGCGTGACGTGTATGTCGTTTCCGCCGCCCGGACGCCCATCGGACGTTTCGGCGGGGCGCTGAAAGATCTTTCTCCGGCCGATCTGGCCGCGCATGCGATGCGGGCTGCGCTCGAGCGGGCGCAGGTCCCCGGGGAGGCGCTGGATTTCTATGCGTTCGGGAACGTGCTGCGGGCCGGGCACGGGCAACTCATTCCGCGCCAGGCGGCCGCGCAGGCCGGCATTCCGGACGCTGTGGACGGGTTCGCCGTCGATATGGTATGTTCTTCCGGCATGATGAGCCTGATGACGGCGGCGGCCTTCATCCGGGCGGGCGAGGCGGATATCGCGTTGTGCGGCGGCGTCGAGTCGATGTCCGGAGCGGGGTTTTTCCTGTCGTCCCGCGCGCGCTGGGGCTACGGTCTGCTGCCCGGCGGGGGCGAACCGATGGTGGATCTGATGCTCCGAGACGGCCTGACGGATCCTCTGAGCGGGGAGGCGATGGGCGAGCAGGCGGAACGGCTTGCGGCGGAGCACGGCGTCGCGCGCCGGGAACTGGACGAAATGGCCGTGCTTTCGCACCGGCGCGCTGCGGAAGCCCGCGAGCAGGGGTTCTTTGCGGACGAGATCGTTCCCGTGGAGCGCCTCGTCAAAGGAAAGCCCGTCGTCGTGGATGCGGACGAGGGCATTCGCCCGGATACGTCGGTGGAGAAACTTGCTGCGCTGCGCCCGGCGTTCCGGAAGGACGGGGTGTTTACGGCGGGCAACAGCAGCCAGATCAGCGACGGCGCGGCGGCGCTGGTGATCGCTTCGGGCGAGGCCGTTACCGCGCACGGGCTCGCGCCCATGGCCCGATGGATCGATTCGGCCTGGTCGGCCGGCGTATCGTGGCGGTTCCCCGAGGCGCCCGTTCCTGCCGTGCGACAGGTGTTCGAAAAGTCGGGGATGCAGGTTGAGGAGGTGGATCTGTTCGAAAACAACGAGGCGTTCGCGCTCAACAACCTGCTTTTTGGCCGGATGCTGGATATCCCCATGGAGCGGATCAACGCGCAGGGCGGGGCCGTGGCGCTCGGCCATCCCATCGGGGCTTCCGGCGCGCGTATCGTGACCACGCTCGTTCACGCCCTGCGCCGGCGCGGCGAACGGACGGGGGTGGCCGCCATCTGCCACGGGATGGGAGGGGGTACGGCGGTGGCGCTGGAAGCGGCGTGAACTACCGGTGGGGCAGCGACATCGAGACCGATTATTATTTCGGTATGGGTTGGGTGTGGAGGTTTTGGTGATTATGGAACCGCTGCCGGTCGTTCCGGTGGGGTATTCTGGTGGTGCGGAAGGCGGATCGTGGCAGTACACTTAAAAGCGCGAAAAAAACGCCCATTTTTCGGAGTATTTCTGAGATTCAACGGGACCTTGACGCGTATCTTGCGTACTACAACCTTGAGCGTAGTTCCCAAGGCTACCGCGTGAAGGGCCGAGCACTGACCCAGGCCTGCACGAAGTTCCTGGACAAAAGAAACTGCCACCCGTCGTTTCAGTCGGGCGAAGAGAAAGCCAAGAACAAGCCGGAGCCCCAGGCGTCGGGTAATTACTGAATTTGTACACATTTCACCGTAAGCCTTGGCAATATGCTGGATTTCCTGAAAATAGAAAATGTCCCCTTTGTTTTATTTTCATCGTTCCCGGCTTAATCATTTCATTTATTCGGGCACAGTTTATTAAAAATCGTGCTCCTACGAATTCAGAGGCCATACTGTATTATTTTGTAATATCAATGATTTATCATACTTTGCTTTTGCCATTATTTTTTATGATATTTCCAGATATAATAGAACTGACTTCCATGGAAGAGTTGTTTCAATGGACTCAAACAAATAAAAGAGATGTTATTGTTATATTTGCGATATTCGTATTGACGATTCCTGGAATCTTGGGCCTTTTATTAGGATTGAACATACAAGAAGAATGGATTTATACCTTATTGAGGCGTTGTAGAATTAATCCGGTTCACCCTGTATCTACTGCTTGGGATTGGAAGTTTTCTACTATGAAAGAACAATGGGTTTTAGTAACGTTGAAGGATGGTACAGAATACGCAGGCTATTGTGACTCTCAATCTTTTTTCTCATCTGAGTCGAAAGAAAGAGACATTTACATTGAGTATATTTATAACTTGGACGATGATAATAAATGGGAACTTATACCTGGAAAGAGCGTCTTGATTACCGGAGGCGAGGTGAAAACCATCGAGTTTTGGCAACGAAAAGAGGAAACGACATCCGATGAAATCTCAGAAAGATAGACCTGGGTCGCAATCTCAAAGGCATGTAACAAGGGAAGTGACGAGAGGTTATCGGCCCAAACCTATTACCGAAGGGTATCGCCCAGGAAACACAGTACAGTCTCCTCCACCGAATCCGCCTAATCAGGGAAGCAGCGGTAGAAAAGGGGGAAACGGGAAAAAATAGTCAACTTCCTCGTTGCATTATCTGCATAATAGGTGGCGTACGCCCTCGTTTTGGGCGAACTGTCGGATAAATACCAAACTGGCTCAGCCGGGACGATTCTAAGTTCGGAACTGAATTTTGGGTGTTGTCTAACTTCCCGGTTCCTCATCGAGACACTCCTGAACTCTAACTTCCACGAGTTCGGCGAATTCCTTACTTGCAGCAAGCGCCACCGTCTCCGCAACGTCTTCGATTCGGCAAAACAGGTCTTCCAGTTTTGTGATAGCCTTTTGTCGCCAGGGTACGCTTTCCGGTAGAGCCTCCGCTATTTCTATAGCCTTTTCAACCTTTTTCGCGGTTCTGGCGCCCATAGCGGCCGCTTTACCCATCATCTCCCGATCCATATCTGAAACCTCTTCCAATTCGCCTATTGCAAGAGCGGCCATCTGGACGCCGGCGTGCATGGCGTCTATCTTTGCCCAATCAGGTTCAGAGGCGCCTTGGCGCTCTTCCATCCAGGATTCCATTCCCGCAATGCCTTTCTCTCCGATCCACGAGATGTTGAGACATACCATGCGGGCGTCATCAGAGGTTAAAACGTCCTCTTCAAGCGTTTTTGGGGCAAGGGTAGGCATAGCCGGGACTTAGGGATTTTAGGCTTTGTGGCCTGAGGTACGCTTGGGGAATGCAATATCAGGAACGATTGTTTCCCTGTTATCCACGGGTTGGCCACGGGCTATCCGGTTCCGATCGGCATTATTTTGGGCCTCGCCTGATGTTACCGTATGCTGTGGTCGGTGTCACGTTTTCACCTCTTTTGAGTAGTTTTTACTCCTTTTTAGAGTAATTTCTACACCATTTCGGAGTAGTTTTTACTCAAAACGATGGATTGCAGGTGCACGTAAACTCTCTGCATCATTATGTAATTCGAGCGGAAACAAGCCCTGCGTAAGCGCTTTTGCTTACAAGCCTGTCGTTTTCTTTAGTACGCGAGATTCAGATGCGTTTCCTCTCCGTCGCCCTCACTGTCTCCGTCGCCGTCCTCGCAGCGTTCGGCTCGCCGCTGGCCGCACAACAGCGCCCCTTCACGTTCATGGACGTTCAGGAACTGAAGTCCGCCGGCTCGTGGACCCCGAGCCCGGACGGGACGTGGCTGCTCTACACCGTCACGACCCCGGACTGGGAAGCGGCCGAGTCCCAGACCGATATCCACCTGGCGTCGCTGAGCGAAGGCGTCCCGTCAAACCGGCAACTCACCTACACAGACGCCAAGGACGAGACCAGTCCGGCATGGGCTGCGGACGGGTCGTTCTTCGCCTTTTTGTCCAACCGCGACGGGGACGAGAACCAGCTCTACATGATGCGCCATGACGGCGGCGAGGCCCGCAAGGTCACGGACGCCGAGGAGGGGGTCTCGGACTTCGCGTTCAGTCCGGACGGGAAGTGGCTGGTCTATCGCTCCGGCGAGAGCGACCGGGAGCAGCTCTACCGCCTGCCTAACGGCGACCTGGCCGGGGGCGAGCCCGAGCAGCTCACCAACGGGAAGGCCGGCGTCGACCAGTGGGACTTCTCCCCCGACGGGATGCGCATCTACTTCACGCGCCCGGACTCCTTATACGAGGACGAGCTAAAGCGCCGCGAGGAGGGCTTCACGGTCGACATCCGGAATGCGATCACCCCGCTCTCGAGCCTCTGGAGCGTGGACGTCGCATCGGCCGCCGAGCGCCGCGAGACCAACGACGCATCCTACAGCGTCGACAGCTTCACGCTTTCCGACGATGGCCGCTGGATCGGGATTACGGGCGGCTCGCCCGAGCGCTACGAGCGCAACATCACCGCGCAGCGGCTGTATGCGGACCTCTACCTGATGGAAATCGCGACGGGCGAGATCGAGCGCCTGACCGACAACCACGAAATCGGCGAGGGCGGGATGAGCTTCTCCCCCGATGGGCGCTGGATCGCCTTCTCGGCGCCGGACGACATGGAGCGCTACTCGATGACCGAGCGCCGCGTCTACATCCGCGAAGTGGATGATCGCGGGGGCGCGTTCCGCAAGCTGGGCGCGGATTTCGACCAGAGTTCGAGCGTCGGGTTCTGGTCCGAGGATTCGGAGACCATCTACTTTAACGCCGGCGTCAAGGTGACGACGCAACTGCACGCGCTCAATGTGGAGAGCGGAGAGGTGCGGCAGCTGACGGAAGAGCGGGCCGCCCTCTACGTGTCCAAGGATGACGACACCGGCACAATCCTCATCAACTACAGCGATCCGAAGACCCCGCCCACCGTGTTCACGGTCGCAAGCGTGGATGATGTCCCGGACCGCTCGACGTGGACGCAACTCGTCGACGTGAACCCGCAGTTGAGCGAGGTGGCGTTCGGCGAAGAGGTCGAGGTCAACTGGCGCTCGTCGGACGGAAAGATGGTGGGCGGGGTGCTGGTCTATCCCGTGGGCTACGAGGAGGGGACGCGCTATCCGCTCATCGTCGCGATCCACGGGGGTCCCGCATCTGCGGATGTCCTGCGCTTCAACGGCGGCTACAACGCCCAGGTGTACGCGGGCGCGGGCTACGCCGTCCTCAAGCCCAACTACCGCGGCTCGCGCAACTATGGAAATGCGCATCGCACGGACATCGTCGGCGACTACTTCACGATGGGGTACGAGGATATCATGACCGGCGTGGATCATCTGATCGCCGAGGGCGTCGCGGACGGCGACCGCATGGGCGCGCTGGGATGGAGCGCGGGCGGCCACTGGTCCAACTGGATACTGACCCGGACGGACCGCTTCAAGGCGATCAGTTCGGGCGCCGGGACCATGAACTGGATCAGCATGTACGCGCAGAGCGACGTGCAGCGGAACCGCCAGTTCTACGTCGGCGACGGCTTCCTGTACGAGGACTTCGACACGTACTTCGACCAGTCTCCGCTCAAGTACGTCGCGAACGCGGTCACGCCCACCATGATTCACGTGGTCGAGGGCGATCCGCGCGTACCCAGCCCACAGTCGCTCGAGTTGCACATGGCGCTCAAGAAACTCGATGTGCCGACCGAACTCTTCATGTATCCCGGCCGCAGCCACGGCATCCCGGATCCGCGCAACCGCCTGGTCAAGGCCGTAAGCGAGATGGCCTGGATGGACTACTACGTGCGCGGCGTCGGCGAGAAGTTCCAGTGGCGACAGGTGCTGGAGACGCTTGGGGGAGAGGACGGGCCGGTGGCGGCGGCGTCGGAGCCGGAGCGTTAGCGCCGGGCGATTCCGCCCGCCCCATGAACCGGGAAGAGTACTTCCATATTGCGGACTCGGATGACGGCTATGTCTCGGAACTGGTTCGGGGCATGGTGGTGCGCGATCCGGGGATCGCGTGGGAGCATGGACACTTGCAAGGCAAATTGTTTCGGTACCTTGACGAGTGGATGGAGCGCTTCGGGCAGGGTATGATCAGCGTGGATTTAAGCATTGCTATGAGTCTCGTTTTTTAAGGCTCTGCCTCTGGTCCGTGGCATTCCGTTTACAAATTCCCAAAGCGGATTCAAGGCAGCTATATCCCTCCCGGAAACGATTGCCAAACTAAGTTTCTCGCCCAGCTCCAAGGGCCGGGGTTGAGGTGTAGCCCATCCATCAGTAATTAGAAAGATTGCTCTCTCTATTTTTCGTTTTTCAAGCATCGTAAATGTAGAATAGTATGGGAATTATCCATTTAACTTGACAAATTTTCCAATACATTATTTTTTATGTAGTGCTATTTTTTCCATGATTGATGTGCTTGAAGCCTTGTAAAAGTGTAATATCACCATACGCCTTGCCTACTTCACGAAAGAACTTTTTATAGTCCATAACAAGTTCTTCGGGCTTTTCGTTTACTTTGACAGACACTTTAATCTGCTTATTGTTCAGGTCCGGTTCCAACGTGAATGTGGGAGAGGTGAAACGAACGACTCTCCTGACGGGATTGGATCTTGATTTGAAATTCCGTAAAGCGAACTTGTCGAGTATTGACTTGAGAGGACCTTGGATGATTTTCGAATTGTCCACCATGGTGAGTCCACCTAATGTGTATAAATTCTGTATGAGGAAGATAATATCCTTAATGTTTGATTTCGACGATATTTCCTTTGTCAATCCGAATAACCTCCCAGTCAAATCGCTAACTGTCAGAGTGCTAAGAGCACCTCCAACTTTTTCACAATATTCCTCAAAATTGATCTTCAATCCAAGTTGTGGTTGATCAAATAGGAATTTCTTATCCGAAATTAAATCCACCACAAATTGATTTTTAATCACGATGTATCTGTTGTGTAGAATCAAATCCGCCACCCTGCTTAGTTCTATATCGCCGACCGGCTTTTCGTTATAGTCATAGACCCCTGTTTTTGCCTGCTTCATTTTTCCGGGGAAAATCTCTGCCAAGATACGGATGCTCACCGATATACTTATCAGCACATCTTCAATGAGGACCTCTTGCTCGTCAAGTATCTGGTCCGTTATAGATGAATCGGGCAGTTGGACACCCCCTGTTGGTTTGATTCCGGCGGCCTTTAGTTTTTCCTCGGTATCAATTTGAAATGTCTTCATTCTTTCCAGTTGAGATTGGATTTTGCTCATTATTCGAGAGACGGTGCCAAATTGAATTTCCTCGCCACGGTTATTCCTCTTGGAAATGACGAATGGATTCTCGAACCAGTGCTTATCGCCATCCGCAATGTGGATGAGACCATACATATAAGGGGGGAGTTTTTGGTAAAACACCTGAACAACGTTCCAGTCCTTCTCTTGCGCATTGTCCTCTGTATTAGACACTGCCTCTTTCCGAACAGATCTCGACTTAGGCTTCTTCTGCCCTGTTCTTTCAGACTTAGGCCCTCTACGAGACATAGCTTTGGTTCTGCTATTATGCTGGATACCGAGTGATAAAATCTCTCACACCGTCAATAAGAAGCCCTGCTTGTGCTTTAGTGTATTCGTCATAATCTCCATGTGCCGCCTTATTTCGCAGATCAAGCCAAGCCGTTACATTCTTCTGATCTAATTTCTTATAAACACCTGCTTTGGCAAGTTCCGCATTCAGCGAATCGGCCTTTTTCGGTTTACCATCACTTTTAAGAGTATCTATGTCATTTTTGTCACATAGTTTCCTCAGATGAACTTCAAGAGTGCTACCTGCCATGACTGCGGCTGGATCCTTGTATTCTTGACCCACAAGATGGCTTGCCATTTCCAAGAAATCACTAAAAACATCGCCGTGTATTTCTTCTTCTATAGTTTTAACATATCCGCTTTCTATATCGGAAAGCAATGCTTTAACGACACCAATCTCCTTAGCAACATTACGATACATAACGCTACGAGTGGGTCGGGCTTCTACGCTGATTCTTCTAATCTCTTTTGAATATGTTGAATTTAGTCCAGAAGCTCTTTCTACTACTGTGATACATTTCGTGTGTAAAGTCATAATTTGTGTCTCAGAAATTACATCAGATCCATCTCTATCGCTATAATGTGACCTTGAGAGAGCCGATTCATATTCGGTTATGACGGCATTTAGTTGTTCTTCAAACGTGTTTTTCATCACTTTCATACTCATGGTTTGTGAACGGCAAGAAACCCTTCCACCGGGCTAACCAGCAGAAGGGTCCCTTCGCCAGTTCTCAGCTCGTATGACAGGCGTTGGAGCAGTAGTAGCAGCCATTCACCTGAACGTAGTGTTTTTTGGCCTCTTTGACCGCTGGCCACAGGACAAAAAATCACCGAGATAGATGCGATTTGAGGGCAGGGGGAGCCAAGAGCAGCCCTTCTTGTGGACTTCGTGATCCCCGTTAGCCTGCTGGTTCTTGTTTACGTAGTAGTAAGGCATATCGGCCTCCTTGGTTGTCTGGTTATAGGTTCCTATCCCTTTCTTAAACAAATCAGCGGCCATTTTGTTTCGACGAAAACGGACTTACTCGTTCATGGATGCCTTGAAATAACGGAAATAGAAAATGCCTGGAAAGAGGTTGTATCGGACAGCCCCCTCCTTTATATTGGCAGGCGACACCATTACGCACAGGCAGGACCGGTCGGGTCCCCTGCTGAATAAAACAGCCAATTCAAGGCGCGGATTGATCATCTGCGTTGGCGAATAGGTAGGACGATCACGTCTTCACTGTGCGTTGATGGTGTCAAGGCCCGACACCTATGTCTGGGCCGCCGAAGTCATCACAATCCAAGTGGAGAAATACAATGAGACCGCTTTACGCCATTACGACTTTGCTTTTCCTATGCTTAACGTTGACAGCATGTGAGGGTCCTGTGGGACCAGAAGGGCCGCCCGGACCTGCTGGAACACCTGGAGCACCTGGGCCACAAGGACCAGCCGGACAGGATGGACAAGACGGCACCAGCGCAAGCATTTTGAGCCTATCTGGCACGCTTGACTCGGATGGCGCAGGCGGGGTAATAATCGAAAACACAAGCCTCGAAGATGCTGTAGTGAACTGTTGGACCTCTGATGACGGTCAGACGTGGCTACTCGTAGCGCTTGATACCAGTTCGGGAATTTCTTGTGGTGCTGTTCAGGATGGCAACGACGTTTCAGTAGTAATTGTCAACGGCATTCCCGGTTGGTATTGGCTGATTGTAGCCATTGTCGAGGAGTAAAACTGGGCCGACACCTTTGTTTGGCACCCGAAGTCATCAGCAACCCAAGTGGAGAAATACAATGCGTTTTACAAGAGTAGTAAGTCCCATGAGCCATTGGGGTCAGTGGGCATTGGTAGCCATCCTTTCATTTACACCCTTCGTGTCGGCACGGGCACAAGGAATAGAAGAACAAGCAACTATGGCCTATGCTAATGCCCATGAAGCGTTGGCGCAGGCACGAGAAGCATGGGCATTTGCGAGAGACAAGCAAGAAAATGCGGCGTTTTTGGGCGATCTTGCCGCCGCCGCATTAGGAGTTGATAGCGATGTGTCAGGGCAAATGACTGTTGAGATAGAGGCTTTAAGAGTAGAAGCCGACCAGTTCAGAGAAATAGCACGAACTTACCAGGTCCGAGCATCCGATTTGGTTTATTCGCAAGCCGAAGCACACGAACATGCTGTTTATTCACAGGGCCGGGCAGCAGAGGCACGAAAGGACAAATTATATGCGGAGGACTGGGTAAAGGAAACAAGGCGTAAACGCCAAAAAGAATATCGGCAAGCGGCGGTGGACGCAGAAGAAAAGGCGGCGCAACTATTCGATCAGGCTTACCAACTGTTTGCGCAGTTAGCAAATGAGAGTGCGGTAATGGCAGAACGTTACGAAACGGCTGCTCAAGCGCAGGAGACGTTGGCGGCTGCCGAAGAAACGTGGGCTTTGGCCGAAGAAGCAGTGGCGGCAGCAGAAGAAATGTGGACAAGGGCTTTGGAGGGGGACCAGTCCGCACAGGCTCAAACAAGATCGGCAGAGGCCAGAGAGCGAGCCAGTGAAGCACGTAAGAGAACAGTTCAATGGCGGGAACGTGCTGCTCAGGCACGGGAAGGTTCTCTGGAATGGGACGAAGAACTGGGTAATGAATTGAGAGAACGTGCGGCACAGGCAAGGCAGGAAATGTATGCGAGTATAGGAAATGCCGCTGTTGTTCAAGACAGCGGTGGGAATAGCAGCATATCTCGTTTGACAGCCGAAGCGTGGCAAAGAGCGTCCGGTGCGTGGGAGAGCACCTCGACGGCAATGGAAAGCGCAGCAGACGCATGGGATAGAGCGATTGAAGCGGGGAGATAATATCACCGTAGAAGCGAACCTTTTACTGTAAAGCCCCTGTATCGGTTTGGTCTGATACAGGGGCTTTGTGTATATGAGTATTATGTTATTTTATATACCTAAAAATATACAATGAATCTCATTTAAGACTTGATTTTTTCATATATTTGTTGTATACTCTTTAGTAAATAGGAATAATAACTAAAATATCAGAGATACAATGGCATATAAAGCACCTGGAAAAGCATTCAGAAAAGGTATTTCAGTAATGGAAATTATTGACATGTTTCCTGATGAAGCCTCAGCAAGAGAATGGTTTGAGAACGTTCGTTGGCCTAACGGAAGTCGCTACTGTCCGAAATGCGGATGTTGCGAAACAACTCCTGTAAAGAACGACAAGCCTATGCCTTACTGGTGTAAGGACTGTCGCTCCTACTTCTCCGTAAGGACCGGAACGGCTATGGTAAACAGCCGCCTGCCGCTACGCAAGTGGGTCATTGCTCTGTATATTATGAGCACGAACATCAAGGGCACCTCCAGCATGAAACTACACCGGGACCTGGGCATCCGGCAGTCCAGCGCATGGTATATGGCGCAACGCATCCGGGAAGGCTGGTTCAACGATAGCAATGCGAAACTGACTGGCCCGGTGGAGGTAGACGAAACCTATATCGGAGGCCTTGAGAAGAACAAGCATAGGCGCAAGAGGTCGTTCGGTCGCGGCACGGCAGGCAAGATTGCCGTAATGGGAGCGAAACAGCGAGACGGCAAGGTCATCGCTCGTCCTCTTGGTTGGGAACCGGGAGAGACGTATGCGGGCTTTGTCCATGAAACCGTAGAGGCTGGGGAAACCGTTTATACGGACGGCCATCAAGCCTACAGCAACCTGAAAGACGTATATGAGCACGGAACGGTCAAGCACAACGTGGGTGAATACGTGAACGGACAGGCCCACACGAACGGTATTGAGAGTTTCTGGGCTATGCTGAAACGTGGCTACCATGGGACGTATCACAAAATGAGCCGCAAGCACCTTCACCGCTACGTAACGGAGTTTGCGCTTTTCAGTTCGACGAGAAGTAGGCGCGGGGGGCGCGCCGCAAGCACCTTCACCGCTACGTAACGGAGTTTGCGGCACGTCATAACGTCCGTTGCCTGGACACGCTGGCACAGATGGTATTGCTGGCGAAAGGTCTGGAGGGCAAGCATCTTCCATACAAAGACCTGGTGGAATAATGGGGTTATTGTCATTTCTACGGAGGCGGAGGAAGAAAGCACCTCAGCCTCCGCCACCGGAAGAACGTCCAGGCGGAGAGAACCCGACGCCTCAACAACTGGCGGAGGCGATGTTCCGGGAGGCGGATCGGAAGGCGGGGATTAAAAGACCTGAACCGAAGTCGGAGTAAAGGTCTTTCAAGGGTATGAGACGGCAGAGGCCCTTTTGCTTCACCAGAGGCAGAAGGGTTTTTTGCTTTGGACAATTCTCAAAATATCCGCTTGATCCTAATTCCGAGGATCCGTAGTGTGTGGGCCGAACCGTAAAGAAAGTCTATCACAGAATCATGAACAGACGCCTAAGGCTTATTCTTGAAGCCATGAGGAATCAAAGAGTCATAAAAAGGATACATGATGATTTAGATAGAGTAAAAGACCGTATAGAGGATCTGATCTACGACGGCGTATCATGTCATTCTGAGGGAAGTGATGTTTTTCATGTATGCGAGGACTGTGATCGGTTTGAAGAAATTCACGAAAATAACCTTAGAGAAGGTCATGGAGGCAAACAACTTTGTTTACGCTGTCTGGCGATTATCTGCGAGGAAGAATGTTGAATAGGATTAAACAGGTTGTTCCCAAAAATCCAATTTCCAAAAGGCGGGTCTTACTTTCTTATCCCTGTGCCGCCATATCAACGACAAACTCTCTACTGGCCAATCTTGGTTAATGGCAAATTTGAAGGCTTTCATTGCCTGTTTGTCAGGAGCATTTAATATGATAGCAGAAGGAGACACCTCTTTAACTACAAGACCTTCAAATCCTTCTTTCCCTGCCATTCTTATCAAAATTTGTGCTGCTGCTATAATACCGGACTCGGAAGAAAAATCAAGTTTGGGTTTCTGTTCGGTTTCCTTTTCCATATCGTTCTCGCTTGTTTGTTAATAAGTGCTTTTATGTATTTAGGCAAGGGGAAAGAACAGAGGCCCTGCTATCGGATTGAGTGGCTGTCTCCGGCCAGACCAGCACCTTCGGGCTGGAGATCCTTTTGCGAGCGTATCCATGGGGTGGGGATCCTTTCGCTGGTCTGCTGGTGGAAGGGGGCTTGCTTTTGCTTCTAATTCAATCCGAACATGCTATGGAAAAGGTCATGGAAAAGGTCATGGAATATTGGGAAATTGGACTTGCGGTATACGCTGCCCTTATGGCTACAGGAGTATTCATAATTGAAATACGGCAATGGCTTGAAAGTCGTCCAAGAGTATTTTTGAAAATTACTACTGACCTGGCAATGCCTAATAATACAGAAGGAATTGATAAAATTATGAGTGTGAGTGTAACAAATCGGGGTTCTGTAACAACAACGATTCAAAATATGTTTACACGAGAATATGATAGTTGGTGGCAAAGAACTTTCACCAAAAAAACAGTAAGATTGGGCGCAATTTTCAACGCAAAGTTTCCAAATTCAAATGAGGGAGAATTGCCTCATGCTATACAGCCGGGAGCAGAATGGAGAGGGATGCTTGAACAGACCAGTGAATTGGAAACGAAAATTGCTAATGGACGTGTCTATGTGTCAATTTACTTTACTCATAAAGATAAACCAATTACTAAACGTATAAAAAGGAAAAAATATGCTCAAGAGATGTATGAGACGCTTGGAAAGCAATTTCCGATAAATATAGTATGAAATTGGATAAACTTCACATGATTAGAGGTTTGTCAAGTTAAATGGATAAGTCCCATTTAGGATGCAATAGCATCATGAATATCATCAATAATCACGTCCTCAAATTTCTTGGGTATGTATGTGGTTGCCCCAACAGCAACTCCGGGCCTACCCGTGAATAAATCTTTTTCACAAAATAATCTCTGTATTGCGGGACGTGCATTTTTGATTAGTCGCTTGGGACAGTGATGAATAATCACAAATCGTCTTTCCGGCTTATTAGCATACCAGGATATTATTTCTTCATTTATTGCCTTATCCCCAAAACTGTAACCACAAATAATCATAATATCTGCCTCATTTATTCTACATCTAAAGTTATAGTATATATCAAGAAACATGCCTCTTGTATATTCAGACATTTTGTTTAAAGTCCCTATTAACATCTTTGGCTTTGCATTTACACTTCTAAAGAAATCATAAATTTTGTTGTAATCTTGCATGTTATTCAACATAGCAATCTGAGAATTTTGCAATTCTGTGAACCAACTTATAGAGCCATGTATTTTGAAAAAAGGAATTTTATTTTGTTCCGATGAAAAATCACGATTCCAATATCTGGCGACAGATGATGTGTCGTCGGAAAACCCATCTGCAAGTGGGATGTCCTGATTTTTAAGAAATCTTTCAAGGTGTGTGTCATGAGAAAGTGTTACAATACAAGAGATATTGTATTCCTTGTAGATACTTCCAATAATTTTAGGGCTTACACCTTTAGAAGGTCGAGATAATTTTTCTCGTATCATATCCTCAATATAATTATACGTTTCGCTGAGTATCATAAAATACTCGTTTGAATATAAACCATCAGAGATACTTTGTATATGTTTTTTTATTTCTTTTATGAACAAATGAATCGCCGGATTTTCTATTTCCCATTCCATTTCATCTGCATATGCTTGCTGTACGAGATAGAATATATCCTCATAGTTTATTTTCCTGCCTTCGAACCATTCACGTGATGAATAATATTGTTTTGCTTTTTCATGAAACCAATTCACCATAATTTCAGGCAGTTTTTCGCGTTCCTTAAGTATTTCGCTTAAATCAACAGTGATAATATCTGGATGATTTAGAATATCTGGAAGTGTTTCCTCGTCTTTAGGCTTTTTATCGTAACTTGAATCTGAGCCTCTATACACTCTGTCGCCGTTCAAAATAGATGTTGTCAAATCCTCTGTGGAGGGGAATCCGGCTGGCACTGACGATCCGGCACCTAAAAGGATAGCGACTTTTGTCATTGTTAATTTTGGAAAATTATGGCATCCGTCCACGTCATTTCGCCCACGGCGGTTCTCCTGGGTTCGGGTGATAGTAGTGGACTGACAGTAAGTTACAACTTTTCTGATGTAACCGTACACAAACTACGGTGGAGTCACCTATCGCCTTGCTACAATCGCCATACGATCATCGCAGTATGCGGCGGTCGGGTCGGGCTGGAAGGAAGAGGTAGTTCGGGGCGATTGGACAGATTTTGGCGGAGTTTAAGGTGTAATGTTGCGAAGATACGCCTCCAACCGACCATAGGCCGCTTAGCCGTTCCTTACCGCCTCCTCCTCTTCACCCCCCTCACCACCAACGGCTCCACCATCTTCTCGTACAGTCCCAGCAAATACTCCACCCGCTCCCGCTCGCTGGCGAATCCGCTGCGGCGATAAAGCCGGTCCACGGCGCGGTCGAGGACCTGGTGCGCCTTGCGAAGATTGGGTGGCATGAGGTCGGGGTCGTAAAGGTCGGCGAGTGTGGCGTCCGGATGGGTGGCGCGGGCGTCGAGCACGGCCTGTGCGAGCGGTTCCAGTTTGGCAACGTTGGGGCTATTTGTATGGAAGCCGGGCGGCACAGGAAAGGTATTGTAGACGAGGCCGATGGAGTAGCGGTAACGGCTTTCCAACCTTCCACCGATACGTCTCAGCCAAGCCATGTGGGTAGTTGATGTCAATAGGCCGAAATCAGCGAGGGTAGCATTCTTTAATACAAAGACGAGATCACTTGGAATCGCTGGTGGCTCCAGCCAGCCAATGGGCGCATACTCTCTCCGTTCTGAACTGACCTTAGGCACGACCAAAAACGGCGCAGTCGGAATGACATTCACATGGTAAAGCCTCGGCGTTTCGGCAAGCGCCTGAGTGGGTTTACTCTTGCTGGCCAGCCGGTAGTCGCGGACGGCGGCGATGCGCTCGCGGACGTTCGGCAGCATTTTCAGCACTTGGGGCGGTACGTCAGCCAAGTGCAGTATCCAGCGTTCGCCTCCCTGAAGAAATTCGCGGCTTCCCACAAAAGGCCGCAGGTACGGCTCGGCGCCCGGCTCCTCCTGCAAGAAAGCAGCGCGTTCGTCAGCCTTGAAGATGTAGTGTCCGCCGTCAATGGGTTTCGACCCGATGATCAACTTCCTCATCCCATTAACCGGCCTTGCTTCCGACTTCACCACCACCCTCGGATCCGCCAACCCACTCGCATCGAACAAATACGGCGAAAGCACCGCATGCCGGCTTTCGTGCGGTTCGCCCTTCGGATCGTCGTAGGAGAAAAGCCGCTTCTCCCTGGGCGCATCGCCTCGCTTCGTCAGCCCGATAATCACCACATGCACATGCGCCATCCCTCTTGCGTCCGATCCCCAGGCGAACGTGCGGTGTGCGAACGCGATCTCCAGTCCGCAGCGGCTAAACAGGATCGGCCAGAGCTGCGCCACCTGCTCGCCCTGCGTAATCGAATTGGTGGCCACGAATCCGACCTGCGCCGTACTCTCCTGCACATATTCTCCTGCCCGGATGAACCATGCGGTCACATAGTCGAGCGTGCCGCCGCTCTTGCCCAGCGCCGCGATCCGCCGCACCTGCGCCCGCTGTTCCGTCGACTGGAACTTGGCGCCCCCGAACGGCGGATTGCCGAGCACATACGAACAGTCCTCCGGCGGCAATACCTCACTCCAGTCCATCTCCAGCGCATCCCCGTGCACGATATGCGGCGACGTCTCCAGCGGGATGCGCACGTACGTCTCCCCGAATTCCAGGCTCAGCCGGTTGTTCATGATGTGATCCATCATCCACAGGGCCACCTCGGCGATCCGCGCCGGAAATTCCCCCAACTCGATCCCGTAGAACTGATCGACATTCACCACCGAAAGGAGATCGACCAGCGCATCGATCTGCCTGCGGGGCCGGGTTTCTTTCAGCACCTCTATTTCCAGGGCGCGCAACTCCCGGTAGGCGATAATCAGGAAGTTGCCGCAGCCGCAGGCGGGATCTAGGAAACGCAGTGTGCCGAGCCGCTGCTGGAAAGCGAGCAGTTCCGGAAGGCGGCGGCTGTCCCTGCGGGCCTTGAGCCGGGCGAACTCCGCCCGAAGATCGTCGAGAAAGAGCGGTTCGATGACCTTGAGAATGTTCTTCTCGGTGGTGTAGTGCGCGCCCTGCCTTCGGCGCTCGTCCTTGTCCATGACGGACTGGAACAGGGAGCCGAAGATGGCGGGGGAGATGTTCGACCAGTCGAACCGGCAGGCGTCGAGCAGGTGCTCCCGCATGGAGGCGTCGAAAGAGGGAATGCGGAGCGGCCCGTCGAAAAGGTCCCCGTTCACGTAGGGGAAGCGGTTGAGGTCCTCGTCGAGATTCCCGGATCGTTCGTTTTCCGGCGTATCCAGGACCTGGAAGAGCTGGGCGAGCCATCCGCCGAGGTCCGAACCGTCTTCGCGCGTGCGGTTCTCCAGCAGATCGAGGAAGATGTCCCGGGGTTCGAAGATGCCGGTATCGTCCGCGAAGAGGCAGAACACGATGCGGACGAGGAACTGCTCCAGATCGTGCCCCTTGTAGCCGGAGGCTTCAAGCGCGTCGTGGAGCTTGCCCACCCGTTCGGCGGCCTCGATATTGACGGGGTCCTGATCCTTGAACGAGCGCTTCTGTACGCCGAGGATGAAGCCGAACTTCTCCACATGGGCGGGCAGGTCTTCGAGCGCAAAGGATACCTGCTCTCGCTCGTCCCGATCGTACAGTTCGAACGTCTGGAAATCGCTGACCAGAATGTAGCGTGGCCGATCCTGGTTGCGAAGCGCATCGAAATACTCGCCGGCCTGATCATAGGCTTTAGCAAGGTTGCGCCCCGCGCTTTTTTGCTCGACTATCAGGACGCCCGGCCAGAACAGGTCGATAAATCCACGGGCATCGCCCAGCCTCTTCACGTTTTCCTCGTAACGGGCTACACTGCGGCGCTCAACCCCGAAGATCCGGAAGAAGCTATCGTAGAAACTTTGCGTTTCCCCCTTTTCATAACCTGCGTCTTCCCATTCGCGGGCAAAATCCGCCGCGCGGGAGCGTATTTCATTCCAGGACAGGCGCATGCATTGGGGCTTGGTTGCAGGTTCGTTTCACTAAGTTTTGCACGAGAGCGAAGGAAACCTTACATCTCATGATGTTGTTTTGCTCCGTCCCATGGATTTCGCTATGTTCCAGCGATACATTGGGGATGGGGCTTATGCGCCCTGCACTCTCCAAAAAACACGAACGATCCGGTGCTGGCGTCGTACAAGGGCTTTCTTCCGGATGGTCCACACCGTGGAGATTCTGCACGAGGTGGGGCCAGTTCGCGCCGTCGATGCCGGAGGAGATCATAACCCATGCCTCGTTTTATCTCTGAAAGATCACAATGGGCGATCATTGTGGAACGCTGATAGCACCCGACGATGAATGAGATGCTGAAGGCTCTCAACCTGCGCCAGTACCGCGGATTCGAGTCGTACAAGTTGACCGATTTGGCTCGCGTCAACCTTTTGGTTGGCAAGAACAACTCCGGCAAGACTTCGATTCTTGAGGCGGTCGAACTCCTCTTGTCGGGAGGGAGCCCCTCAGCCATGGTCAAATCGGCGCAGCGTCGCGGAGAATTCAGCACAGGCTCGAGGTACGATGCCGACCTTTCCCATGTGTTCCATGGTCACCGGTGTGCGCCAGGCGCCAGCTTCAAGTTGTCTTCTCCCGGTCGCCAATCCCTCACTGGTCAGATACTGGCGCTTGAGGATATTGGTGAGGACGCGGACAGGTGGGAAATAATGTTGGAACAACTCCGGGTCTACGATCCAGAGAAAGAACCTGAGCCTGCGTTTGGGTTGAGCCTCGTTCTTGACAAGCAACGACCAGTCATGCTTCCTATTACGGAGGACGGTTCGCTTATACGTGGTCCCTGGTCGCGCTCCCGGAGCAATGGACACACTCGTAGATCGGCCAGTTTTCTGAACCTCGAGTTGTCGTCCATGCAGACCGCATGGAACGCCGCATTGGAAGAAGGGGGCGAGGAGGAGATCGTCGAGGCAATGCATATCCTGATGCCGAACATAGACTCCATTCATTTTCTGGTTGGCACCCGGTCTCAAGGCATTCTTATAGGAGAGAAGGATGTTAAGCTTCGCCTGCCAATTGGTAGCTACGGGGATGGCATGCGGCGATTGTTGGCGATCAGCCTTGCCCTCGTAGGCACGAAAGACGGATGCCTTCTGATTGACGAAATCGACATCGGGCTTCACTGGACAGTGATGGAAGATATGTGGCGGCTTGTGGTGGAGGCCGCGCAACGTTACGACGTTCAGGTCTTCGCGACCACGCACAGCTACGATTGCATCCGGGGACTCGGCGCGCTGATTAAGTCTCAACCGGATCTCTCGGAGTCCGTTGCAATTCAAAAGGTGCACCGATCTCTGGAGCGGGCTGTCTGTATCCCTGGGGAGGATATCCCGACTGTAGTAGAACAGGATATCGAGGTCCGTTGACAGATGTCTCAAAAAGAACGCCCCATTCTTCACGTGGAGGGTAAGGACGACTATCACGCCATCGGGCATCTGTTGTCACGGCACGATATTGAACCTTCGGTTGTTAAAATCAAACCGTTAAAAGGGGAAGATGAAGATACCGGCGGCAAGGATCAACTGCTTAAGGGGATGGGGCCCGGGATCAAGGTTGCCAACCGCAAACCGATAGGTTTTGTACTGGACGCCGATGAAGCTTCCAAAAACCGCTGGCATAGCGTTAGGGGGCGACTCAAAGGTATTGGCCTGACGCTGCCGAATAGGATCCCCGAAGAAGGTTTTGTAGGCTATACGGACCTTTTTAAAGCCCGCGTAGGCGTGTGGCTGATGCCGGACAATCGGCGGCCGGGCGCCATCGAAGAGTTTCTGAAAGATCTCATTGCCGACGGAGACACTCTGATTCAACTCGCCGAGACGTCAACGGATAGTGCTAAGGGGTTAGGGGCGGCGTTCCCAAATACTCATCGGACCAAGGCGGTATTGCACACCTGGTTGGCTTGGCAAGAACGGCCTGGGGTACCGTATGGCACTGCAATCGGTGCACACTATTTCCAACACGACACTTCCGTAGCGCGTGCGTTCGTCGATTGGTTCAAACGCGTGTTCGAGGCCCCAATGCCCGATCCGTGAAACTGGTTTCCATCGGCGAGGGTTGTCTCTCGCGCCGGAGCGCCTCTGTTTATAGGCTAGTTTATAGGCTAGTTTATAGGCCAGTTTATAGGCTAGTCTTCAGGATAGTTTCTTGGATAGTTTCTTGGGTAGTCTCTACGTTCTGCACAGAGAATCCGCTTAAAGCATACAGGATTATCTCAATCACAAAAACGATCTCCCCGATCCACGCCAGCCCTGCCCCGCCCGTCCTCCGCGAAAGGATCGTCATTCTCCTCGGGGAGGCGTAATCGCCGGCGGATTTCTGCCACCATGGACGATGCCCTGTACGAGCGCGCCCGTCTTGTTCCCTCATGGACAAGAAGTTTTGTGTCCACAAGCGCTTTCAGGTCGCGGCTGGCGAGGTTTTGGGATATGTCCGCACTTACCCGGTAGGACGCATTGCGAAACCTGATTCCAAAAGCGGCCTGAAGGAGCGCCAGCACCGTCCGGTCGGGGAACCCGCAGGTTTCCGCCAGTTCCGAAAGCTCCGCATGCACTCTTTCCATTTCCCGCGTACGGCGCAGGAGCGTTTGCGCCTGCCGGTAATGGGCGCGCAGGCAGAAACGCACCCACGGCCTGGCGTCACGCTCCGGATGCCATCCGCCGCCGCCAACCTCCGCCAGTACATCGTGGTAGGCCCGTTGATTGCGGTCGATATACTCTTCCATGGAAGAGAACGCGGGCGCCACCATGCTGTCATTCGCCAGCATGGCGGTGTGTATGCATCGGGCGGTCCGTCCGTTGCCGTCCGTGAATGGATGCAGCATCGCCAGATTCAGGTGGGTCATGGCCGCGCGCAGAAAGACGGATTCAACCTGTCCGTCGTTCACGTAGTCCAGCAACTCGCGGACAAGAGGTTCCAACCGGTCGCGGTCTACGCCCTCGTGCACTATGTCGCCGGTACTGGTATTTCGTATGCAAAGCCATCCGGGGCGATACCGACCCGGGTTCGCCTCCCGATCCGACTGGCAGATCATGAAATGGACGGCCAGAAGCCCGTCCTCGCTGATCGAAAAAGACGAACTTCGGCGAAGCTGGAGAATGTACTCCGTCGCCTGACGGTAGCCGACCACGGCCTGCCATGTGTCGTCGTCCGTATTCGCCGGGTCTTCCCGGTCGATTGCGGCGATGGCGTCCTCTTCGGACACGTGGACGCCTGCTGCGTTATTGGATGCGGCAAGGGCGCGCGCCCGGGTCATGCGGGTTAGCAAACCCGTCCAGCCGGGCAGCTCCGCAGTGACGTAGCGGCGCAGAGCGGCCCGTATCTGCGCCGTTGCGTGCTCTACCCGCTTTTCCGCATCATCCAGGGCAGGATACGTGAATAACATGATTGAAGGTCGTAATGCAATTGATTTCAGATCGTAATATAACTGATCTCAAATCGTAATGTAATTGATTTCATGTCGTAATGTAACTGACCTTATGTCAATTATCAGCCATATATGATGCATGGGGAGGCCGCTCGTTCACCGGCAGGCAATGCAGTATGGCGAGACCGGGCAGTCTCCTGGAACCATGGCGTCTTTATGGCTTCCCGGTCAAACGCCCCTCATCGTCAACCAACACGATGCGGCGCGGTCGTCGTGTTCCCCAGCGCCATAACACCAGATTTATATCTTCCGGTCCTGCTCCCCGCGCAAAACTTTGCACCCGCATTCCGGCGAAACCATCTGCAATCAATCGATCCGCCAGTGCCTGCGACAAGGGGAGGGAACCGTCCAGCATGTCGCGCTCCCAGTTCGGGCAGCAAAGATCGGAATCCGATACGGCGTATTCCTCTCGGCGGGCTCCATCCAACGCATCGAAAACGGGTTCGACATCTACCTCGTAGGCACAGAGCATGAGAGGCTGCATGGGGCGCCCTAATGGCTGTGCTTCGCGTATAGCCGTTAGCTGCGTCAGAGATGTGTAAAGCGCAGGCAGGCCGCGTCGATTAAATCGGCCGCCGTGACGTTTTGCCCCTTCCCCTGAAAGCGGGTCCCACGCCCATTGCGGGTTATGCGCGCGATAAACAACCCCCTGAAACCGCATCACGCATAACCACCTGCCATGATACGGTCAAGATACGCATGGACATGGCTCGCTTTGCCTTCCCGCACAAGTTGGTTCGGGGTCATGCCGCCAAACCCCTGCATCGGTTCGGAGCGAAACCAGGCATACGCCGCCAAAAGAGACCCGGCTTGCGTTTCCACCCGATTGAGAATTTCCAACATTTCGCGAACGCGGGTTTGGGTCTTGGGCGCCCGTATCCTTGTAGTTCGCGAAAGCGCATCGCCTCCCAATCCCAGCGTACTGGCGATTTCGCGCCTGTTGGTGCGAAGCGCATCCGCAACCAGTTCAGGCGAGAACACGTCGTCCTTGATGTATTCCTGGAATATCATGACACATAGTCGATCTTTTTAACATAAAACAGCGTTATTTTTGATGAGTTCCCGGAAATATTGGTTCCGGAACCGACAGGCGCATGCGTTCGGGCGCGTGGCTTCAGGGACTCATCGGGTGCGTCGACGCGAAACAAGGTCGCAATCCCGCGCCTTAAGGATACGCTGATCGAAGCGATTTTGCTCAAAGTATCCTTCCATTGCTTCGGAATTCGACCGTGCGGAGCCACGCCGCCGACAGCGTTCCGGAAGCGTTCTATGCACTTTATTCATAGAAGTTCATGGTAAAAACATGTTATAGACTATTTAATCATGCAATGCTCACTTGATTTTTGCTAAATATTGACGAAATTTTACACCATACAGCGATTTTCGGGTTTTCGGCCTTCTCCCGGCCGTCAGCAGAATGATTCATTTCGCGGTTTGCCACAGATTCGGCGCGCCGGCTTCAGGTCCGGATGCAAAAACGCCTGGTTACACTCCAACCGGCCACATCGTCTTGGGTGTGTCTGCAGCCCGTCGCATGGCATGCATTCTTGCCGCCGCGCTGCTGGCATGCGTATCCACGGCGCACGGCCAGGTCATTGAGGAAGACGGGTTTCCTATCAAGGGTGAAGGCGTCTTCGAGGAATCGTTCTCGTTGTCCTGCCCGCCTCGCCTTTATGCCCGGGCAGGCGAAACGGTTGCGTTTTCGTGCACTGCGACAGGCGTATCCGAGGAGGGCGTTCGCTACGAGTGGGAATCGCTCTCGGGCGAGGATCTTCGTCTCCTGAGCGATGCGCAGGCGTTGGCTCCCCTCTTCACCGCTTCCTTGCCGGCAGGTGCGGAATACGCATACCGGTTAACGGCGGCAGGACCCGGCGTTCATGCTGCCGCCTCGGTGACGGTCACGGTGGAGGGCGTTCCGGAGGAAAGGGTCAGGGCGCCGGGCTTGCAGGAAGAGTGTGACCTGCTTGCGATTCCTGACGAACCGGGCGAGCGCTGCGCGGAGGACAAGGGTCCGGTTCCTTTCGGGTTCGGTCCGGAGGAGGAGTTTCCTTATCCGGAGGCGCCCTATGCGCCGGATCGTCCCTTTGGGCCCGTCGACAGGGAGTCTCCTCCTCGTCTGGAATGTCCTGCGGCCATCTTTCTGGAGGAGCTGGAGACGGGTTCGATCGAATGTCATGCATGGGATATTTCGGGGGAGGAATATCTGGAATACATGTGGGAGCCGGCAGGCAGTACGACGCGGGACTATCTGGAGAATCCGCGATTGCTTCCCGAGGACAGCCCGACTCCATCGGTGATCGCTCCCGAGGCTCCGGCGCACGAGACGCTGGAGTCGTTTCATTCGGGAGAGGCGACGCTTCGTTACCGGTACCGTTTGACGGCGACCTCCCGCGCGACGGGTCTTTCGTCGCATGCGGAGGTGGAGGTGTACGTATCGAGCAGTCGTCCTGTCGTGTACTGTCCGCTGGAGGTCGTGGTGGAAGAGGGCGAGACGGTAGCGCTCGATTGCGAGGGGGCTGATCCGTTGTCGTTTCGTATGGACTACGACGAGGACGGCGCGTCGGTCCTATGGGAATGGGAAGGTCTTTGGGGCACGGACACGTCGCCTCTTGCCGCGACGGACCTGTCGTCCCCTTTGTTTACGGCGCCCGTTGGGAGCGCGGGCTCGGAGTACCATTACATAGCGAGCATGACGACGCGGGCTTCGGGCGTGCCGCGTACGGCGAGAAGAAAAGTGACGGTGATCGTCGGCGAAAGCGGGGAAGAAGCCGCTATTGCGGAGTTGGACGCGTCCGCGCCGGCGCGCGATACGGATTCGCCGCCTTCGATTTCCTGCACGGCCCCGGCTCCGGTCTACGAGGGCGCGGCGGCGTTTACGCTGAACTGTTCGGCGCAGGACGAGCCGTCGGACGCCACCTACAGTTGGACGGGCGCGGACTTGTCGCTGTTGAGCGCTGCGAATGTTCTTGAGCAGACATTCACGCCGCCGCCCAACGTGGATGCGAACACGGACTACGACTACACGGTGACGATGACGTCGGCAGGTTCCGATGTCGCCAGCGCCGGCGTGACGGTAACCGTGCTGAACAAGCCGGATATCGTGGTCGCCTGCTCCCCCGACAACTCCTACGAGGCGGATGAAGGCGCCGCCGACATTACGCTGAATTGTACGCCTTCGGGAGCGCCGGGGAGCAATCCTGCATATACGTGGTCCTGGTCTCCGACCGACAGGCTGACGAATCACGACAGCGGTACGCCGACGTTCGCTGTGCCGGGCGATGTGGACAAGGATACAACCTGGACGTACACGGTAACGGCCGCGGCGCAGAATGCGGAGGATGGCTCGGCCTCCGTGACGGTGACGGTGACGGACACGAGTCAGTCAAGTCCGCCTCCTTCGATTTCCTGCACGGCCCCGGCTCCGGTCTACGAGGGCGCGGCGGCGTTTACGCTGAACTGTTCGGCGCAGGACGAGCCGTCGGACGCCACCTACAGTTGGACGGGCGCGGACTTGTCGCTGTTGAGCGCTGCGAATGTTCTTGAGCAGACATTCACGCCGCCGCCCAACGTGGATGCGAACACGGACTACGACTACACGGTGACGATGACGTCGGCAGGTTCCGATGTCGCCAGCGCCGGCGTGACGGTAACCGTGCTGAACAAGCCGGATATCGTGGTCGCCTGCTCCCCCGACAACTCCTACGAGGCGGATGAAGGCGCCGCCGACATTACGCTGAATTGTACGCCTTCGGGAGCGCCGGGGAGCAATCCTGCATATACGTGGTCCTGGTCTCCGACCGACAGGCTGACGAATCACGACAGCGGTACGCCGACGTTCGCTGTGCCGGGCGATGTGGACAAGGATACAACCTGGACGTACACGGTAACGGCCGCGGCGCAGAATGCGGAGGATGGCTCGGCCTCCGTGACAGTGACGGTGACGGACACGAGTCAGTCCAGTCCGCCTCCTTCCATCGCCTGCACGGCCACTCCCGACAGGGTATACGAAGGTTCGTCGGATGACATCACGGTATCCTGCTCGGCGCAGAACACGCCGTCGGTCCCCTTTATTTATGCCTGGGATGGTTCGTCCGACTTCGTTAACCTGCGGAAAGGCTGGAATGGCGATTGGCCGATATTCGGGGCGCCGGATAATGTAAACGGGGATACGGAGTACGTCTTCACGGTGCATATATACATCGGGCACAACGGTTGTGACCCCAACTCGCCGCGCTGTACTCTCGATTCCGTAGCCAGCGCCAGCGTGACGGTAACCGTGCTGAACAAGCCCGATATCGTGGTCGCCTGCTCCCCCGACAACTCCTACGAGGCGGATGAAGGCGCCGCCGACATTACGCTGGATTGTACGCCTTCGGGAGCGCCGGGGAGCAATCCTGCATATACGTGGTCCTGGTCTCCGACCGACAGGCTGACGAATCACGACAGCGGTACCCCGACGTTCGATGTGCCGGGCGATGTGGACAAGGATACAACCTGGACGTACACGGTAACGGCCGCGGCGCAGAATGCGGAGGATGGCTCGGCCTCCGTGACAGTGACGGTGACGGACACGAGTCAGTCAAGTCCGCCTCCTTCCATCGCCTGCACGGCCCCGGACCCGGTCTACGAAGGCTCGGCGGCGTTTACGCTGAACTGTTCGGCGCAGGACGAGCCGTCCGGCGCAACCTACAGCTGGACGGGTACGGACGCCGTCAATCGGTTGACGAACACGACCGGTGTTACCCCGACGTTCACGCCGCCGGACAGCGTGGATGCGAACACGGACTACGACTACACGGTGACGATGACGTCGGCAGGTTCCGATGTCGCCAGCGCCAACGTGACCGTAACCGTCCTGGAGAAGCTCGACATTGCCTGCGGGGGTTTGCGAACTGCCAGCAGCAGATGGACTGCAGGAGTCGGGCAGGTCACGCTGAACCCCTGCTCTGACGGCTGGACAGGCGCTCCCCTAGGCGACACGTACGAGTTTTCATGGGGGGGCGACCAAAAGGCTATGAACCGGCTGAATTCTCCGAACGTAGAGAAACCCCTTTTCTCCGTTCCTGACAACGTGGATGCAGACACGAGTTATAATTATCGGGTTACCGTCTCGGCCCGGAATGCGGATCCTGCCTCGTTCCCCTATCGCGTAGATGTGGACAAACGTCCGCCGCCCTCGATCGTTTGCGTGTCCCCGGTGTCGGTAGACGAGGGCGCGGCGCCATTTACGCTGAACTGCTCGCCGCGGTATGCTCCGTCGAACGCAACGTACAACTGGTCGGGCACGGGCGCCGCCGACCGGCTGAAGAATACGACTACCCCTACGCCGATATTCACGCCGCCGGACAACGTGAATGGGGACACGGACTACAAGTTTAAGCTGCAGATGCTATCGGCAGCTTGGCTTGTCGCCAGCGCCAACGTGACGGTGACGGTGCGCGACACGTCTCCCAAGCCCAAGCCTCTGATAGGCGTCTCCTGCCGTGCCCATGGTCGTCAGGTCTTCGAGGGGTCTCCCGATTTTCGTATGTCCTGCTCGGTTTCGGGAGCTCCCCCGGGTTCGGTCTACAGCTACTCCTGGTTACACCGCCAGACAGGGGGGAATGCGCTATTGCAGAGTACAAAAGTTCGTAATCCAATTTTCTATGTGCCGGACGAAGTGGACCGAGACCAGGTGTGGGAGTACTGGCTTGTGGCGAGCGCGCAGAACGCGGAGTCGGGTTCGGCATACGTCAGGATAACGATAAGGAACAAGCGTCCGCTGAGCGTCGTGTGCGCGTCTCCCCCTCTGATCCATGAGGGATCCGCCGATTTCAATCTGGACTGTACGGCTTCGGGCGCGCCGGGCTCCAATCCCGCCTACTCGTACGTCTGGGCGGCGAGCGGCTTGACGACGGACCTGTCGCGGCTCAGCGGCACGAGCGGTCCGACTCCGACGTTCGCCGTTCCTGCGGATGTGAACGTCAGCGAGACGTACGAGTACACGCTTACGGCGAGCGCGGCGAATGCGGAAAACGGCTCGGCGAACATTACGGTGACGGTGGTCGACAAGCCTGCATTGATCCCTGCACTGAGCGTCGTGTGCGCGGATCCGGGTTCGGTCTACGAAGGCTCGCCGGACCTCGCGCTCGACTGTGTGGCGTCGGGCGCTCCGGGAGTGAATCCTGTGTACTCGTACGTCTGGACGGCGAGCGGCGACACGCCGGATACGGCGCTGCTCAGCGATACGGGCAGCCCGACTCCGACGTTCGCCGTTCCTTCCAGCGTAACTGCGAACGAGACGTACGAGTACACGCTTACGGCGAGCGCGGACAATGCGGAGGACGCCTCGGCGGACGTGACGGTGACGGTCCTGAACAAGCCTGCACTGAGCGTCGTGTGCGCGGATCCGGGTTCGGTCTACGAAGGCTCGCCGGACCTCGCGCTCGACTGTGTGGCGTCGGGCGCGCCGGGCTCCAGTCCCGTCTACTCGTACGTCTGGACGGCGAGCGGCTCGACGACGGACGTGTCGCTGCTCAGCGACACGAGCAGCCCGACTCCGGCGTTCGCCGTTCCTGCGAATGTGAACGCCAACGAGACGTACGAGTACACGCTTACGGCGAGCGCGGACAATGCGGAGGACGCCTCGGCGGACATTACGGTGACGGTGCTCGACAAGGGCGCGCTTGCGGTGGCGTGCGCTTCACCTCCTCTGATCTACGAGGGTTCTCCCGCCTTCGATCTGAACTGCACGGCGTCGGGCGCTCCGGGAGTAAATCCCGTCTACTCGTACGTCTGGACGGCGAGCGGCGACACGCCGGATACGGCGCTGCTCAGCGATACGGGCAGCCCGACTCCGACGTTCGCCGTTCCTGCGAATGTGGCCGCCAACGAGACGTACGAGTACACGCTTACGGTAAGCGCGGACAATGCGGACGATGCGACGGCGGACGTGACGGTAACGGTCCTGAACAAGCCTGCATTGAGCGTCGTGTGCGCGGATCCGGGTTCGGTCTACGAAGGCTCGCCGGACCTCGCGCTCGACTGCGTGGCGTCGGGCGCGCCGGGCTCCAGTCCCGTCTACTCGTACGTCTGGACGGCGAGCGGCTCGACGCCCGACCTTTCTCTTTTGAGCGATACGAGCAGCCCGACTCCGACGTTCTCCGTTCCTTCCTCGGTGAACGGCAGCGAGACGTACGAATACACGCTTACGGCGAGCGCGGACAATGCGGACGATGCGACGGCGGACGTGACGATAACGGTCCTGAACAAGCCTGCATTGAGCGTCGTGTGCGCGGATCCGGGTTCGGTCTACGAAGGCTCGGCGGACATTTCGTTCGACTGCCTGGCGTCGGGCGCTCCGGGGGCCAATCCCGTCTACTCGTATGCATGGACGGCGAGCGGCGACACGCCGGATACGGCGCTGCTCAGCGGTACGAGCGGCCCGACTCCGACGTTCTCCGTTCCTTCCTCGGTGAACGGCAGCAAGACGTACGAGTACCGGCTTACGGTGAGCGCCGACAATGCGGAAGAGGCGTCGGCCGAGGTGAGCGTTACGGTGCTCGACATAGGGGCGCTGTTCGTTGCATGCGCCTCTCCTCCTTCGGTCTACGAGGGTGCAGATGACGTCGCCTTCGACTGCTCGGCGTCGGGCGCTCCCCCGGGTTCGGTTTACTCGTACGTCTGGACAGCTCGGGGCGACACGCCGGACACGTCGCTTCTGAGTGCTGCGGACATCGCTTCACCGACGTTCTCCGTTCCTTCCTCGGTGAACGGCAGCGAGACGTACGAATACACGCTTACGGCGAGCGCGGACAATGCGGAAGATGGCTCGACGGACGTGACGATAACGGTCCTGAACAAGCCTGCATTGAACGTGGCGTGCGCGGATCCGGGTTCGGTCTACGAAGGCTCGGCGGACATTTCGTTCGACTGCCTGGCGTCGGGCGCTCCCCCGGGTTCGGTTTACGAATATGTCTGGACGGCGAGCGGCTCGACGACGGACCTGTCGCTGCTCAGCGGTACGAGCGGCCCGACTCCGACGTTCTCCGTTCCTTCCTCGGTGAACGGCAGCGAGACGTACGAGTACCGGCTTACGGTGAGCGCCGACAATGCGGAAGAGGCGTCGGCCGAGGTGAGCGTTACGGTGCTCGACATAGGGGCGCTGTTCGTTGCATGCGCCTCCCCTCCTTCGGTCTACGAGGGATCGGATGATTTCTCTTTGGACTGTACGGCTTCGGGGGCGCCTTCGGGTTCGGATTACTCGTACGTCTGGACAGCTCGGGGCGACACGCCGGACACGTCGCTTCTGAGTGCTGCGGACATCGCTTCACCGACGTTCTACGTACCGGACGAAGTGGACGCGGACGAGACGTACGAGTACTTTCTTACGGTTTCAGCCGACAATGCGGCGTCTTCTTCGGTCAGGGTGTCAGTGACGGTGCTCAACCGGGACGCGTTGGCGGTCGCGTGCGCGGATCCCGGTTCGGTCTATGAGGGATCGGATGACGTCGCCTTCGACTGCTCGGTGTCGGGCGCTCCGGGGACCAATCCCGTGTATTCGTACGCATGGACTCCTCGCGGCGACACGCCGGACACGTCGCTTCTGAGTGCTGCGGACATAGAGTCCCCCGTTTTTTACGTGCCGGACGAGGTGGACAGAACGACAACCTACGAGTACCTGCTTACGGTTTCAGCCGACAATGCGGACGACGCGACGGCGGAAGTAACCGTGACGGTGCTCGACCGGGACGCGTTGGCGGTCGCGTGCGCGGATCCGGGTTCGGTCTATGAGGGATCGGATGATTTCTCTTTGGACTGTACGGCTTCGGGGGCGCCTTCGGGTTCGGATTACTCGTACGTCTGGACAGCTCGGGGCGACACGCCGGACACGTCGCTTCTGAGTGCTGCGGACATCGCTTCACCGACGTTCTACGTACCGGACGAAGTAGACGCGGACGAGACGTACGAGTACTTTCTTACGGTTTCAGCCGACAATGCGGACGACGCGACGGCGGAAGTGACCGTGACGGTGCTCGACCGGGCGCCGCTGGCTTTCGTGGACGATTCGATATCCGGTCGGGTATACGTCTTTACGGTAGACGAGGCCATCGCGGATATCCTTCTTCCGGAGGCGACGGGCGGTTTGTCTCCCTATGCCTATACGCTCGCGCCGGCATTGCCCGAAGGACTTGAGCTCGACGATCCGGCGCGCACGATCTCCGGTACGCCTTTGGAGGTGCGTCCCCGGACGGAATATACCTGGCAAGTCACCGACGCCGACGCCGAGACCGCGCAGATCACATTTTTCATCGAGGTGGTGCCTGCTGCCGATACCATCTCTCCTCCTGTGGAAGAGCCTCCTGTGGAAGAGCCT
This sequence comes from Rhodothermales bacterium, assembly GCA_965117025.1. GTDB lineage: Bacteria > Bacteroidota > Rhodothermia > Rhodothermales > VXPQ01 > VXPQ01. Next base: position 778,665 of record OZ220746.1, on the reverse strand, counting down.
CCTGTGGAAGAGCCTCCTGTGGAAGAGCCTCCCGTCGATTCTCCTCCTCCCGTGGCGTCTTCCTCGTCGCGGGCGCCTTCCGATCCGTCGTCGCTTGGCGTGACGATAAGCGCCTCGCCCTTGCGTTTCGGGGTGCAGTCGGCACAGACCGAGGTGTCGCTCGATCCGATGACGGATCAGATATCGACATCCGTATCGGGACCGTACCACGCAGGCCGCATGACGCTTGCGCCGGGAAGCAGCGAAGCGTTCGACGAGAACGGAGAGACGAACCTGTCCATCGAGCTGGCCTCACCGCTCGTGCTCAAGCGCCGGGACGCTACCGGCGGCTCTTCGCTCGTTCTTGCGCCCACCTGGTCGTATGCGGAGTCGTGCGAGCAGCTTTCGTCTCAGGAAGTAGGGGGTCTGTATACGGAGGTGACGCTTCGGGAAGAGACCTGCCGCCTTCTTCGCTTCGGAGGCGAGATAGACCTTACGGACGCTCCCTCGGGAGAGTATGCGGGCAATATGGACGTCATTCTGCGTTCGGGCGAAGGCGAGGAGACCCATTCGGTGGAGGTCACAGTAACCGTCGTTCCTGCGCGGCGTGTGATCACGATAGGTCCCGCCGGGGTGCGCTTCAGCACGTCAAGGGAGGTTCCTGCGGGCCTCACCGAGGAGCAGAACCTTACTATCTACCCCGATGTGGCGTTCTTGACCGAAGAGAAGCCCGACGGGGTGTTCGAGCTGTCGAATCCGTCGCTCGTTCCTTTGGAGGTCACGATGTCGGCGCGTTTCGGATACACGGAGGCGGACGAGGACGGCAGTGAGACGATGGTGGAGGATATCGCAGGTTCGCCTCTGGGCGATTTGTCTGCGTTGGTGGACATTCATCCTCGGGTGCTGGTGTTGATGCCCGGCGAGAAGGGCCTTGTCCGTTACGGGGTGAAGGAAGGGGCGCATGCGACGATGGCCCGGCAGGGCTACGCGGCGTTCTTCGACGTAGTGTCCCAGCCTCGCCGCTACGCAGCTCTGGACCGTATGCCAGAGGGGGTTACGGAGGATCGTACGGCTCGCGTAACGATGCGCCTGCCGGGTGTGTACGTACCCGCAGAAGGAGCCTCGCAGCTGAGCGCCCGGCTGCTGTCGATCTCGTATGCGGGTTCGCTGTCGGCGACGTTCCTGCTTGAGACAACCGATCATCCTTTTGCGGGCGAGGTGGTGGCGTACGACGGAGACGGTCGCGAACTGGGCCGTCGTGAGACATTGGTGTACACGCGTAGCCGGGTGCGTATCCCGCTGGATCGGATGCCCGAAGAAGGGGCCGTGTTTTTGCGTTTTGAGCCTTGGGGTCCGGGCCGTATGCCTTTGCCTGTGTCCGTTGAGTGGAATGCGCCGAGAAGGGACATAGGCGCCGCAGGGGACAAGGACCGCGCAAGAACCCCGGCAACGCTGGTACAAAAACCGTGATGCGCCACCCCTCAATGTTTACGCGCAAACATAACCCTGCCTGACCCTCGACCGCATCCCTGAAAGCATTATGCATTCCATACCGCACGTTGCTGCAAGAAAATCTCTATGGAGAACGACATGTGTTTCTCATCACAATGCGCTTGAAAACATGCCCGATCTGTTCAAAACGTTTTTTGTCACTATGTCCGGAACCGCAGGACGGATTCTTATTCTTTCGGGTCTGTTGCTTTTGCCTTTTTGGGATTCCCTTGGACAGGACGCAAGGGTGAACCAGCGCGTCCTTCCTGCCGCCGAGGTATATGACCTGGAGTTCATAAATCGTTTTCTGGAAGATCAGATCATCTTTCCGAACGATCCCGATTATACCCATGCGGTCTTTCTGGATGTCACCGAGGACGGGTTCGGCTCGAACGACATTCTTGTGCTCTATCCCAGCGAAGAGCATTTTTCGCTGAGCCAGTACTTTCCGGAGGCCATGCTCAATACGCTGGTTTCGTTGAATCTGGAAACGGATTATCGGATCAACACCGTACGAGACAGAAGCCCCTTGCTGGCCGGAGAAGCTGAAGTGGAGGAAGACGCCAAAAAGGCGCTTGCCGGGGCTATACTGGGGTCTCTTCTGCACTACTACCCCGAGGGCCCTATGGAAATCCACCTTCTTCAGCGGGGAGAGGATGTCCATATCACGTTCTGGAACTACGACGAGGACCTTTGGGCCTTTACGCCTCAGGCCACAGAGTGCATTCAGCCGGACTTGCAGGAAAGGGATCCCCTGGTGATCATGGTGCACAAACAACCGGAGATTCGCTCATATATCGACAGCGAGGGCTGTGCCGTTGTCGAAAGTGTGACGAGCGGCGGAAGCATCTCTTCTCGTTCCTGTCAATAACATTTTTGATATGGAAAAAGACCGTTCCGATCTCCTTCTTTTTATCGATCTCGGGTTCATCCTGCTTGTGGGTTTCCTGATGTTGACCGAGACGACTCCTGAAGCGGAGGTGCCGCTTCCGAACGAATCACAGGAGGAAAGCGACCCTGTGCCTTTGTATGAGGTGCAGTTCGACGACCGCATGCATTTCATGGTGTTGCTACTGCCTCAACGGACAGCGGCTTGTGCACCCGAAACGCTTGCACACCTCGCAGGATGCCTGGAACAGGCATACAGACAGGACGGGAAAAGCATTTTTGTTCTTTCTCCGCAAGGCGAAGCTACTGTCCAGCAATTGGTATCCATGCTTGACCTGTGTACCCGGCGTGGTTGGCAATGCACCGTCAATAATTAGTTCTTCTATCGTTCCATGGAATGGTCCTGGTCTGACAAGGAAGAAAGAAAAACGCGCCGCATTTCGTGGTGTTTGTTTATCGGCGTTTCCGCGCTCTTTGCGCTGGTATTTGGCGTCCTGCCGCTGCCCGACAGGAGTTTCGCCGAGACCACGATGGAAGCGCTCATGCTGGAAACCCTGGATTTGTCGGCTTTTTTTGAAGAAGTGGAATTGGCGTCCGCTGCAGACGAGGTGGTTTCCGAGGAACCGGGAGAAGAAGATGCTGCTGAAACACCCCTTGACCTCGAAATGCCGCCCGACGAACTGCTGGCGGAAGATGTCGAGGCGCTGATGGCCGAGGCGTTTGAGGCTTTTTCCTTTTCCGACGTATCTCTTGAAGATCCGGAGATCCAACAGAACAACCGGGAGGTTGTCTCGCTGACAGACGAGGATCTGACGCCTTTTGCCGAGGCGCAATCCGCTTTTGATTCGGGCCTGGACCTGACGCAGGACCTGCTGAGCGATGACGGCAATCTGTCCCGTTCGTCGCGATCCCTGTCATCCAATCTTATCGGGGAGTCTTTCGGGTCCTCGCGTGAATCGAGCGGCGGACGCCGCTATACAGGCAATCCGGACGCTCTTTCTTTCTCCGATCGGTCTGGCAGGGAAACCATTCGGGCTACGGGGGGAGCGGGAGCGCTGTCGCTCCAATCCTCGGCTGGATCGGGAGGCCGTATGGATAACCTGATGCTTGGCGAGGGAGATATTTCCGTTCCGTCAGACTCCCTATTACAGTGGATCATGGCTAATCAGGCCGAACTGGATCCAGGGATCAGGTCGCTCTTCTATTTTGCGCCTCCTGCGATCAGCGCCAGGGCGCAGACCACGGTCGAGTCCGAGCCTTCCGAAATCCAGATCATGTACACACCCTCGAACAGGGAAATCCGGATTGCTCTGATCAGGGAAAGCGACATCTACTATTTCGTCGATGCCGGATTCCAGCGGCGCGCCCAGTATTTCCAGAAAGGGGTTGTTGACCGCGATGATATGCAGCGCGTCGACTTTGTCGAGAGCGAGGATTTTTCTCCCACAAGCCTGGAGGCAAGGGATTTTTTCAAGTTTTTCCTTGCCTGGTGGCGGCAGGAAAGCCAAAACATGTAGTTGAAACATGGATGAATCCCTGGTAGACATCGTACTCATCCTGCTGGCCGCGCTCGTGGCGATCAGTACGGTTCCCACGTTCGAGGTAGAGCCGCCGACGAGCCGGGAGGCGGAAACCGGGATGCCCCAGCTCCAGCCTCTGCAAGTGGCCATATCGAGTACCGGAACGTTTCTCACTCCTGTGAGCGAAGGTCCTCCTCGAGCACTTGACCCGGCCGATTTCTATGCCTTGCTGATGGCGAGTCATCCGGATCGCGTGGTCGAATTCACGGCCGACAGGGATGCTCCGGCATACCTGATGCTCAATGCGAACACCCTTGTGCAAAGAGCCGGAAGACAAGCCGTTTTTCTTGTTCAGGTCGTACCTGATACATCCCCCTGACGCAGTTTCGTTATGCATCGATTGGCAATAGGTCCGGCGGTATGCGCCCTGTGTATCGCATTTCTGTGGGGATGCGGTTCCTCGAAGTCGGTGGTCACCGAGAGCGAGCCTGTGCCCATGGATCCGGTTTCGCCACCGCTTCCCGGCGTGGATAGTCTGGTTATTGCGGATGTGCTGAATTCTTTCCACGGCGCCTTTGTGCATGCCCTGGCGGAAACCCGGGCGGAGGGAAATTTCCTCGAAGGACGCGCCCTGTTCGAGCGCATAGACAGCACGCTCCGCCAACTGAACGGGGATCCCCCCTTGTCATCGCTGGCTGCGCCGGGAGACGCTGCGGACGTTGCCCCGGTGGACACGTTGGCGTTTACGGAAGCCCATACGGAGGCCCGGCAAGCGCTCGTACAAGCCGCCCAGGCCCAGCAGCAACAGGACAGCCTGCGCGTCCGGACGCTTCTTGCAGATTCCCAGAGGTTGTTCGAAAGCGCACTGGCGCTGAATCCGCGGCACGAGGATGCGCGCCACCAGCTGGCTCAGGTGTACAGCGTGCGGGCCCAGTGGCTCAGACAAGACGAGGCGTGGGAGGAAGTGCTCACTTTGCTGCGGGGGTTGCTCACGCTCCGCGCCGACGACCACGCCCTGTGGGCGGAAGTAGCTGTCGTTCTGGAGAATCTGAATCAGTTTCCTGCCGGCGCGCTCACATGGTTGCAAGCCTCGGAAGCGGTTCTGGACGATTTTCGCCTCGCTTTTGTGCCGGAGACAGAGCGGCCGCCACTGGACAGCCTTACGCTTTTTACCTATTACGTTCGCTCGTATCGCGCGTTTGCAGAAAGCCGGGATGGCGAGGGAGTGCGCCATGCCTTGTCTCTTGCGCAGGGGTATACGACTACGTCCGAGCAGGAAGACTATGCCCGCAATGAAATGGACTGGGTTCTGTGGGACCACCACAACTTCGAGAACCGGCTGCTCTATGACAGTCTGCAAACCCTGTTTTCGACCGATCCTTCCGGAGCGCAAGAGGGGTTGGCCTGGCTCATTCCCCGCCTGACGCACACCTCCGCGCGTGTTGAAGCCAGTTACAATCATGCCTTGCTGGACTGGGAACACGACGACCGCGATGGCGCCCTGGACACGCTGCAGGTTCTTTGGGGCCTGATCACGGATAGCGCGGAGACCTCCCAAACGCCATATCCCGAATTCGTAGACGATCTTCGACAAACGTACGCTACGACCCTGTTCGAACGCGCTCTGGAACATCGTAGCGAGGGGGGTTCCGCATTGGCCTTTACGTATCTGCTGCAGGTCACCGAAGTGGGGAGCCAGTACACCGGCAGGGCTTTTGTCGAAGCGCTTCGGCTTGCGCGCTACAATCCACAGCAGGCCCGGTTGCTGGAGCCCCGGATCGAGAAAGTTTTCGACACGATGCAGCGGGAGGATCAGCTTGCCTATCTCACGCTCATGGGCAACCTGTATCGCCGCACGGGAGACACCGAAAAAGTAAGGGCTCTTCTGGATCGTTACAGGACGCTGCGCGCCGAACGATCAGGGCAGTAGAAGTATTTGCAATGACGTGTAGCATCAAAACCTGTGGGTTGCGTCGGCAACGTTCTGTTTTTCTGTAACGATTCGCGGAGAGGCAATGAAAATATTTTCGGGACTTGCGGGCCGCTCCGGCGCCATAGCCGGTCGCATGGCGTGCTTGCTTGCCGCCCTGTTTTTTCTTTCGGCATCGGTTCAGGCGCAGGAGACGCCGGAACAGGGCAGACCCTTGCGTTTTTTGCAGGAGACGCCCTGGACGGTAAGCACGCCGGGCGCACTGTATTCTTCGATGCCGGTCCTGGCCTGGTGGGATTTTGAAGCAGGCAAGTACTACCTGGATATCGCAGATTTCTTCGACCGGCTCGGTTTCAATGTTTCTGCGCGGGATTCGGTGATCGAGGCCAGAGATTCCGGCCGCATCTTTACGGTCGATTTTGCCACGGGCCGGGTATTGCAGGACACATCGGAGCCTGTAGAGCTTGCCCCCGAAGACTTTTTTGCAAGCGAAGGGCGCTATTATCTTGCTCTGGAGGGTGTGCAGGCGATGTTCACGCCTGCTTCCATGCAGTTCGATACCTCGACGCTGCATATCAGACTTTCCACGGCCATGGCGCCGCTGGCAAGTGCATTCACCGCCAGGCCGGCCGCTTCCGGCAATCACGCCCACGGTCCTTTGCTCTACGGCCGTTCCCGCCAATTTCTGGGCAACACGCATATCAACTACCGCCTGACGCGCAGCGACCGCCAGGCCGGTTCGCCCAGTTACAATGGGGGGTTTCAGGTGCATTCGAATGCGTTGGGCGGGCGCCTTGCCGCCGAAGGCGCTCTTTCGATGGTCCAGGGGCGGACAACGACGCGGTTTCGTTCGTTGAACTACCTGCTCGATTTTCCGGATTCTCCTTTGCTCAAGCGTGCGGAGATAGGGCGTATGAGCATGTACGAGTGGCCGCTTCGCAGGACCTACGACGGCTTCCGCCTCAGTAACATGCCTCTTTCGACGCGGTACGTCCAGCGGGAAGCGGTCGTACGCGGAATCGCCGAACCGGACGCCATCGTTGCCGCCTCGGTGGGCGGGGTGCTTGCCGACCGTGTGCGGGCGGACGCGCAGGGGCGCTATACGCTGCGCATCCCTGCGTATTACGGTTCCTCGCAGGCTCTGCTCGAGATTGCTCCTCCCGGAGGCGGGCCTCCCACCACCATAACGCGCCACCTTTTCATCGGGGAGGATCTGTTGCCTCCCGGCGCTTTCTGGTACGATATCCGGGCAGGACTTGACGACTTTAAGAACCTCCGGACAGGACTTGACGACTTCAACGACCTTCGGGTAGGACGCGACGGTTTCGGCGACATCTTTTTTGGATTCGGGCAGGCCCGCTATGGAATCAGCCGGAGTCTCTCTGCGAAGGCCACCTTCATAGGCGTAGACTCGCTCATGGCCAGTACCGTCGGATTAACTCAAAACCTCTGGGGCTTTTTGACGACGGGCGCCGAACTGGCGCTTCCGATTAATGAAGGGGGCAGGGCCGCGCGCATCTCCATGCGCATGTCCTTCAACAGGATGCGCTTGCAGACGGAAGCCGAGTTTTCCGAAGAGCCGCGACTTTCGTTCTACAAGAGGCGGCTTCAGACGCAGCTCAGCTTCGGTGTTCGCCGTATGAGCCTGTTTCTCAATGCCGCGCAGGCCAGAACGTTCAGCGGCGGCGACAACATGAATGTGAGCGGTTCCACCACGCTGACCCTGCCGCGCAGGACGAGCGCGCTCATTACGGTCGGCCTTAACCGCAGCCAAAGCGCTCTTTCCTCGGAATCAGACTCGGAATCTTTTCGCATGCACTGGAAGGCGTCGCTGACACGAGCGGCCTCCTTCAAGGGGTTGCGCGGACGCTTCGGCCTGCAGGCCGACGGAGGACTACGGGAGCAGGCTGATTTTGCGGGAGCGACATTCTATGCCTACTACAAAAAGGTGTCTCTTGGCCTGCGCGCCGGCTACGATCTTGCCTACGACAACATGCAAGCCTCCGTCACGTTGCGTCTGGATGCTCCGTGGGTAAGCGTCAATAACCATTCGTCGATAGAATCGGGTAATCCATACCACAGACAGAGTTTCTACGGCTCGATGGAACTGGGCCGGCCCATGCGCTTCAGCCGGCAGGCCCACATGCGCAGCAGTGCTCTCCTGCAAGCGTACTACGATGTGGATCGGGACGGTCGCAGAGACCCGGAAGAATCTTTGGTGGAAGGGCTCGACATCAAGGTGGTCAAAGCCCGTGTCCGGCGAGTGGATGCAAGCGTCGTGCGCGCAGATTTTCTGGCGCCCAGCACGGCGTATCAGGTCGTTATCGATCCGGCGTCCGTTCCCGATCCTGCGCTGCAACTGCCTACGGGTACGACATTCAGTTTCATGTCAGATCCCGGATCGACCAAGCGCGTCGATATCCCCGTGCACAGAAACACGATCGTGCAGGGAGTCATCGAGGATTTGCCGCTGAGTTCTCCCACGCAGGCCAGCGTCGTTTTCTTTCAGGGAAATGAAGAAGTTCTTAGCTCCGAAGTATCCCAGGAGGGGGCTTTTTCAGTCCTTTTGCCGCCCGGCGTGTATCGTCTGGAACTCAGGGACGTGCTGGGTCAGGAAGACCTGCAAGCTTTTACCCGGGAAATCGAAGTGCGCGCCGGATCTGTCCAGAATGTACTCGTAAAGCCTTGATGCATACCGGGTACATGCCTTTTCCGCTTGTTCCGTCCCGGTAGCCACAGTGTTTCTTTAATCCCACCTTTAACCTCACACAATGATACAATCCGTTTCGCCCCAGGCCGCCGACACCACGCTCGCTCTTCCGACGCAGGAGGTAGGGGGCAGCTTTCTGCCCACTTCGATCTGGGATTTGTTCGGCTATGCGCAGGGCTTTGAGTTTCCGCTCGCCGCCGTCTTTTTGCTGGGCCTCTTCTTTCTTTGTACGGCGTATGTCCGTTACTTCCGCCAGTGGCGAGGCAGTCAGGAGCTATTGAAAATCAACCCTTCCGATCTCGGGGCGCGGGATTTCCGGTCAGCACTCTTCTCAGTGCGTCCGGGCAACCCCTATCGGCTTGCAGGCGAGAGGCTGCTCGAGGAGCAGAGCCGAGGCGGCACCCCGCAAAGCATGCTCGACTATGCGCTGCGTTACATCGGATTCGACCACGACAACTACAAGGAAGTCGACAGGTATATCACCGCGGCGGTCTATATCGCGCTCAGCCTGGGCCTTCTCGGTACGCTTCTCGGTATTTTCGTGCTCTTTATGAGCGGCAACCGGCATGCCGCCTCGGACCTCGTAGGGCTCGGCATTGCGGTCGTCTCCACGATGCTGGCTCTCGTCGTGCGACTGATCCTGTGGCCGCTCAATATTATTCTGCAGGCCCGGGTTCGCAAACGGTACAAGGAACTCCAGACATGGGCCGTAGGCGTTGCTTATGGATTGGCAAGGGAAGAAGTGCCCCGGTCTCATTGAAGCCCCCTGGATATTTGCGCGCCCAAGGCCAGGTCAATCGCAGAAACGGTCTTCCCGATCCACGGCAGCCCTGGCCCATTCTCGGTGATCGCAAAAGACGGGCTCCGGCGGCGCTGGAGAATGTAGTCCGTCGCTTGGCGGTAGCCGACAATAGCCTGCCATGTGTCGCGATCCGTGTTCGCCGGGTTATCCCTTCCTCATTATTTCTTACCTTCGTAGTTCATGCGAACAAAAATCTGTACAGGATCGGTTGCCGGAAGAATCCAATGGGAGAACGGAGTAACAAGGGCTCGGGTGCAGGTGCACGCAGCGAGGTGCGCGGCGATCTGCAAATGGCGCCCGAGGTGATGCTGGATCTTGCGCGCCATGTGGCGGAGCTTGTGGTGGGGCGGATCGAGGGGCTGCCCGAAGAGACTGCCTGGGACGGAGAGTTCAGGGAGGGGCTCATGAGGCAGCTGGCAGAGGCTCCCCCCGAGGAGGGGCGTCCTGCGGAGGAGGTGATCGAGCAGGCCGCCCGCGATATTCTTCCGTTTGCGGTCCGGATCGATCACCCTCGTTCTTTCGGGTTTATCCCTTCGTCGCCCACCTGGCCGGGGATACTGGCGGACTTCATGGTGGCCGGGCACCAGGTGAACCAGTGTACATGGCTGACCTCAAGCGGTCCGAGCCAACTCGAACTGGTCGTCATCGACTGGATTCGCAGCTGGCTGGGCTATCCGGAGAGCGCCGGAGGCCTGTTGACGAGCGGGGGTTCGGCGGCCAGCCTCAATGCGTTTGTTGCGGCTCGGGAAGTGGCTGGAGATCCTGATCGCGCGACCGTATACATGAGCGACCAGAGTCACAGTGCGCAGGTCCGCGCAGCCCGCATCATCGGGGTTCGTGCGGAGTGCATCCGCAAGATCGCCTGCGACGGGCGTTACCGTCTGGACGTGGAGGCGCTTGCCCGGGCCGTGGCTGAAGACCGCGCCTCCGGGTTTACTCCCATTGCGGTGTGTGCGAACGCCGGAGCGGGCAGTACGGGCGCCATCGATCCGCTTGAGGAGATGGCGGACTACTGCGAGGCGGAAGGCATCTGGCTGCATGTGGATGCGGCGTACGGCGGCTTCGGCGCGGTGACCGAGCGCGGCAAGGAGCTTTTGCGCGGGATCGAGCGGGCCGATTCGATCGTGGTCGACGCCCACAAGTGGTTCTTCCAGCCGTACGAAGCGGGCTGTTTGCTGGTGAAGGATGCAAAGACGCTCGAGAACGCCTTCGTGATACCGCACGACATGCTTCAGGACACGATATGGGGTGCGAACCACCCGAATTTCTCGGATCGGGGCTTGCAACTGAGTCGTTCGGTCCGTGCGTTGAAGATATGGATGTCGGTTCAGACGTTCGGTATGGCTGCGTTCCGCCGGGCGGTATCGCAGGGGATGGAGTTGGCCGCCCGCGCCGAGGAGTACATTCGGGAGAGTCCGGCGATGGAGGTGTTGAATCCCGCGTCGCTGGGTATTGTGTGTTTCCGGTTCAACCCCGAAGACATGGACCTTGACGAAGAGGTTCTGGAGGAGGTCAACCGGAATGTGCTTGCCCGCGTGTTTTGGGAGGAGCGAGCGTTCATGTCGTCGACGAAGCTGGCCGGGAAGTTTTCTCTCAGGCTGTGCATCGTGAATCACACGACGACCTGGGAGGATGTGCGCGAGACCCTGGAGGCCATCGAGCAATTCGGGATGGAAGCCTTATAGAAGGCAAACAGGACTGTCGTGACCCTGTATTTTGCGCGCCCGGAATAGGTACCTCAGCCCGCCTGATTCCTTCAGGGATTGGCGACCCGGTCCACCGCGTGCAGCAGGCTGGTAGCCGCCTCGGGAGTGTCGTGCGATATCTCCCAGATCATCACGCCCGGATACCCGTTATCGACTGCGAATTGCGTCTTGTCGGAAATGGTCTGTACGCCGTTGTAGTAGATGTTGGCGACCCGGTTGGTGTCCGGAGCCTCGGGGTGTTGCGCGACGATATCGCGATAGGCGACGCCGATCCCGCCGTCCCTGTCGAAGTCGCGTCCGTAGAAGGGCAAGCCGAGGATGGTCTTGTTCCGGGGCCATGTGCGGTACCGCGTCCAGTAGGATAGCCCGGTGGAGGAAATATCGGATCCGGAACCGATGGCCTGTTGGTAGGACGCATGAGGTCCCGGGGAAGACCAGGGTCCGGAAAAGTCGTAGGCCATGACGTGCACGTAGTCCACCAGGGAATGCACCGGATCGTCGAAGTGCTGCCCGAACCAGTTGGAGGGGTACACATCTATGGACATTTTCAGGTCGAGGGGTTCCAGCTCGGCCCGCAGGTCTGTCAGTAATCTGATCAGGTTGGCTTTTTCGGAAGCGATGGGCGCATTGTTGCTGTCTTTGGTCCAGTGTTCCCAGTCGATGTCCACCCCATGGAAACAATGGGCTGTCAGATAGTCGCGAACTTCCATAACGAATTTCCGGCGGGCGGCTGCATTGGCGGCCATGGCGGGGAAATGGTCGGATCCGCTGCCACCGCCACCGACCGAGAGAAAGGCCTCTACCCCCTGTGCGCGAGCAGCTTCGACCAGGGCATCCGCCTCGGTCAGGTTCGAAATGTTCAGGGAACCGTCGGTATTCGGGATGGCGAAGGCGTAGATCACGCGCGTAAGCTTGTCCCACTGAATCTGGGACACGGGCAGCACGTCATGTTTCCAGTTGGGATAAAATCCGATGACATGGTGGTCGAACGCCTTGCGCTGGAAGCCGTCGTTGCACAGGTCAGGCCCGGCTATATTTTTGTTTCCGCTGCAACCGGCAATCGTCAGCAGAACGGTCAGGAGAATGACCTGTGGGTGTTTTCGGCGAGTCATGGTCCTATGCGAAGAGAAATGGAAGAGACGACGGGTCATGCGGGCGCCTTCCTGTTTGCGGGCGAAGGCTGCCGTACGGAAGCGTATTTCCTTCCAGGACAGGGGCATGCGCTTAATATCTCTACTTCAGCAATATCATTTTTTGCGTCAGCGTTTGCTCCCCCGCCTCCAGCACATACACGTATACGCCGCTTGTCCAGCCTAAGGCGTCGAGACGGGTTTCGTGCGTTCCTGCGGGCCGAATCTCGTCGATCAATGTGGCTACTTCCTGTCCAAGCATATTGTACACGGAAAGACGAACCTGCCCGGTTTGCGGCTGCGCCCATCGGATGAACGTAGACGGGTTGAAGGGATTGGGGTAATTCTGCGCAAGGGAGAGCGCCTCAGGAAGCTCCTCCTCTTCTATAGATGTGGGATCATAGTTCTGAGTGGCCGATATGTTAAGCGTGATTTTAGGCTGATCCGGCCTCGGGTTGTTATGTACGGCAATAAGCGTCACACGGTCGTAATCCCCGGTAACGGTGTATTCAGTTACGTCGCCGTCCATTTCCAGAAGTTCTTTTGTGTTATTCCGTTCCTTGAATAAGCGAAGTGAGGTGACGTCACTATGACTCTTATCGAGTGAAAGGTGCATGTTAGAAGGTTTTGCATAACTAATATAACCAACACCTCCCGGATATATCCGAAGCTCCTTTGTCGAAAATGTGTTATCTGCAAAACCGACAACCACGCCGTGACCCGGATTTATTTTTTGATTCGCATACTGTGGCGTTTCATAGCCGTATTTTACCCCATTAAGAACAACAGAAGGATCATTTACAAAATTTGTAGTATGATAATCTGCTGCAATACCTGAAAGGGTAAGAGGTGGATTGAGTAGAGAGAGCGCATAGTCCAGTCCATCAATACCCTGATACCAGTCACCATCATCCGGGTTATCCGGATTGCAAACACCCCCGGGTTTACATACCTGTATAAGACGTTTCATATTATCTGACCCAATACGATCAGCAAGATATGTTCCGAATATCCTGGCGTGATCATAACTGAAAGGCCGTGGAGGAAAGAGTGGCTCACCAGGGGAAGGAATCGTGTAATACGAAAAAGTAGGTACAACATTTCCTTCGCCAAACATTATAATATCAGCCGCCCACTCAGCTATCGCTTCAAGAAAAAAAGAAAGACCCCCGGAATGTGTGCCATATGCAAAATGTATGTTATGTGTATATTCATGGGCGATGGTTTGAGAATACACTCGGTGTCCCGGACCAAAGGGTGAAGTGTTATATTTATAAATATTTATATAACTATTATGAGTGCCAGCAAGCCCTAAATAAGTCCAATTATAAATATGAGCAAGCATGTCAATTATTCGTTCCCCGTTATTTTCATGGACGTAATTTTTGCGCACCGTTCCCCAAAGATCACTTGCATATTCAAAAACGCCTTTTGTGGAATCTGCAGGTATCGAAGAAAAGAGATATTGCAGGAATTCCTCCATGGATGCATCGGAAATATTTATTGTTCGAAAAGCTTCATTCGAAATCCATAGTCTCCCATACGAATTTTCCTGTATTAGTATGAACTCAACAGATCTTGTGACAGATGGGCTCTCATTTTGAAGGACTCTAAAAGATTGTCTCCTGTTGTTGCTAAATTGTTCGGGTACGTATGAACAATTATCGATCAATCCCGGATTACCATCCAGTCTGGCATATATTCGAGGAAGTAATAAAATATTACATACTTCAGAAGGTATTTCGCCAGTCAGTTGATTGGAGCTAAGATTAAGAGATTCCAGTTTTACGAGATTACTCATTTCCGAGGGTAGAGAACCAGTCAATTGGTTAGATCTAAGATTTAGCACCTTCAAATGTATCAGATTTCCGATCTCGACAGGTATAGCTCCCGTTAGTTGATTAGGGCCGAGGTAGAGATGTGTGAGATGTACAAGGTTTCCTATTTCCGAAGGTATCGAACCAGTTAGCTGATTGTGCTGCAAACTAAGATTCGTAAGATTCGTGAGGTTTCCTATTTCCGAAGGTATTGAACCACTTAGTTCATTGCCGGAAAAACTAATAGATTCCAGATTTACAAGGTTACCTATTTCTTGGGGTATCGAACCGGTTAATTCGTTCGCAAAAAAACTAACACGTGTTAAATTAATAAGATTACCTATGCCTGAAGGGATATCCCCGCTTAGATCATTGACGGCAAAATCTATTTTTTTCAAATTCACAAGATTGACTATCCCGGGAGGTATGGGCCCGGTCAGTTCGTTATATCTAAGGTTTAATATCTCTAAACGAACAAGATTCTCTATTTCGACAGGTATGGAACCGGTAAGATCGTTGTTTTCAAGGCTGATTTTCTTTAAATATGCAAGGTCCCCTATCTCAGGGGGTATAGAACCGGTCAGTCCATTCTGTCTATGAAACTCGATGGATGTTACTTGTCCCGTACTATCGGTCTCGATGCCGTACCATTCATTAAGGGGCTGGTCGCTTTTCCAGTTGGCATTGCTTGTCCAGTTATCTCCTCCCGTCGCATCGTAAAGCGCCACCAACGCAGCACGGTCGGTTTCCACCGAGCCCTGGGCTGCGACCATGCCGGGAAACACCAGTAGGCAGGTGACAACGAAGAGCAGTTGCAAGGTCCGACATTTTATGGCAGAGCGGGGCATTTTCATGGCCTGTCGTATCGCATTATGTCACTTTTGTTTTCATAATAAATTGTCGGGGTTGCAATTACAAGCCGTACGATCGCTTCGAGCACAAAAGCGCACTGCACCGGGAAACGAGGTACGGACTGCCGCCGGTCCGCGTATACGGCGCCCAACGCACACCGCTAAGCCAGGGCGACAAGTAGCGACCGAATAGCCGCTACGATCTATAATCTTCTACCGTTTCGCTACGATCGCCGTACGGTCGTCGCAGTATGCAGTGGTCGGATCGGGCTGGAAGATTTCAACCGTTTCTTCCAGTTTTTCGATAATCGCCTCGGCTGAGAGACCGGCGTGCAGGCGAAGCGTCTCCGCCACGCCCTCTTCGCCGAGCGGCTCGCCGTCCGTCCCTTCCGTATCCGAATACCCGTCCGTGCAGATGGCGAGCACGTCTCCCTCGAGGAATTGCAACGTTTCCTGTTCGGGAAGGAGGTCCGGGAGGATGCCGATGGGCGGATTGACCGGGGGAAGTTGCGTAACCGTTCCGTCTCGAACGAGCAGCCCGGGATTGTGTCCGGCATTGATATAGGTCAGCACGCCTTTCTGCGTGTCGAGTACGCCGTAGAACAGGGTGACGAATTCTTCGGGATTCGTGTCCTCCCAGACGGCCCGGTTCACTTTGTACAGCACATCCTGCATGGAGAAGATATTCTCGGCCTGTACCCGCAGCGCGGAGCGGATGGTGGCCATAAGGAGCGCCGCCGGAACGCCTTTTCCGGAAACATCCCCCTCGACGATGCCGAGATTGCCTCCGGGGAGTTCGATGAAGTCGAAGAAGTCTCCGCCGATTTCCTGGCACGGGTGGCAGGCGCCTGCGATGTCGAAGGGAGAAGCGGAGGGGGCGCTCTCCGGCATGAGCTTGCGCTGAATGCCGGCGGCGATTTCGAGTTCGTGTTCGATCTGCCGCAGGGCGAGTTGCTCCTTGTAGAGGCGGGCCAGTGAGATGGCGACGGACGCCTGGTTGGCCATGGTGCTGAAGAGGCGCTGCTCGTCCGGGGTGAAATCGTGTGGTCCGGGGGTGAACATCGAGAGCGTGCCGATCGCCTCGCCGTTCTGTACGAGCGGGGCGGAAAGGAAGGAATGGATCCCTTCGCCCGCGGCTTCGCGCACATAGTCGGTCCGGGGGTCCTTCGCAATGTCCAGGACCGCAATGGGTTCGTGATTTCCCGCGGCGAACTGCCGGAAGATGCTGCTGGCCGCCGTGAGCGGGTGCGTGTGCAGATACTCTTCGCTGAGGCCGGAAGAAGCCTTGAGCACCATCTCGTCCGAATGCTTGTCGAGCAGCCGGATGGCGCAGGCCCGCGCATGCATCGTCTCCGTTGTGACGCGCACGATTTCGTCGAGCAGAAGCGGCAGGTCGAGGTGGGTTTTGGTAAGGAGCCCGCTTGTGAAATCAAGCGCAGAGAGCTTCTCTTCGGCTCCGTGCAATGCAGTCATGGCGCACGGAATGCGATCTGGTCACAGGAACGGTTCCTACATCCGTTCCGTCCGATGGTTCTCCCGGAAAGTGTAGATCACAGGGGTGCGCCCGTACGTTTTCGCATAGGTTTCGCAAAGCGCCTCGCGGAGGGCGGGTACGGCGGTCTGGCGCACCAGCTGCACCGTGCAGCCTCCGAAACCGCCCCCGGTCATGCGGGCGCCCGCCACGCCGTCCACGTCCCGGGCGGCGGCGACCAGCGTATCCAGTTCCTCGCAACTCACCTCGTACAGGTCGCGCAGGCTGTTGTGCGACTGGTTCATCAACGCTCCGAATGTCTCGAATTCCTCGTTCCGCAGGGCGTCCCGCGCCTGCAATACGCGGTCGTTTTCCTCCAGAATATGCCGGACCCGGCGGCGCTCAAGGGGCGGGAGGCGCCACAAGTCGTCGGACTGTGCGTCGCGCAGGCTCCGTACATCGGGACGGGTTTTCCGGATCGTTTCGAGGGCCTGCTCGCATTCGCTGCGCCGGGTGTTGTAGCCGGAGGAAGCCAGTTCGCGCCGCACCCCCGAATCGGCAATGACGATCTCGAAGGCATCGTTCCGGTCTCGCTCCGTATTAGTTAGGGGCACATGTTCGCAGGTCAGCGAGCGGCAGTCGAGAAGCAGGGCGTGTCTGCGGCGCCCCAGCCGGGATACGAACGGGTCCATAATGCCGCAGAAAACGCCTGCGTAGTTGTGTTCCACCTGCTGAGACAAATGCACCGCATCGATGGGATCGATTCCGAGGCCGAACAACTGGTCGAGGCCGTAGATGACCGCGGTGGAGAGCGCCGCCGACGAGCTCAGTCCGGCCCCGATGGGCACATCGCCCTCGACGAGCATCTCGAATCCGCCGGGCAGCAGGTCCCGCAGCTCGCTGATTGCTCCGGTTACATAGGCAGCCCAGGCTCCCGGACCGGTTTCAGGGCGTTCGGAAAGGGGGTACGTGATCCACTCGTCGAACTGTGCGGCGTACAGGATTACTGTGTCGTCGTGGCGTGCCCGCAGCGCTGCGTATGCGCACCGGTTGATCGTCATCGGCAGCACGAATCCCTCGTGGTAATCCGTGTGATCCCCGATCAGATTGACGCGTCCCGGAGCCCGCACAATCAGGACATTGTTTGTATCCGCCTCGCCAAAAGCGGCCCGGAATGAGGAAAGCACCTTCACGGCCTTGTGTACTTATTGCCTGTCAGGGAAGGATTGTCCGTGTCATTCCGTTTCAACGCCGCCGTGTTCCCGCAGCAGGGCGGCGATTTCAGTTCTTCTCTTGTTGATGGCGATATCGAGCGGCGTATGCCCGGCGTTGTTTTTCGCGTTCAAGCCTGCACCGTGGTCTATCAGTAGTTGAACGAACGCTATGTCGTCTCTACTTACTGCATGATGAAGCGCCGTGCCATTGTAGTTATTTTGTACCTCCAGATCTGCCCCGCCTGCTATAAGGACCTGTGCGGTTTCTGCGTTCCAGGCATGATGCAAAGGCGTATTGCCCTGTACGTCTCTTGCATTCGCATCCGCGCCGTTCTTTATGAAGAGGTCCGTAATCTCTGCATTGCCTGCAAATGCCGCGGTATGTAATGGGGTACCATTTTTATGTTCTGCCCCCAGGTCGGCGCCATGCGTCATAAAAAGTTGTGAGATTTCTGCGGTATGAATAAAATGCAGGAGATTGTCATCAACGTCGGCGCCTTTTTCTATCAATAATTTTATGATTTCTGTCTCGCCGAGTGCTGTTGCCGTATGAAGCGGGGTAAATCCCCTGTGCGATCTGATCGCGAAATCGCGCCCCACTTTTTCGTTAATGTCCACCCCGATATCTATCAGTGTTCGTACGGTTTCTATATCGCCCTCACGAATTGCTGTATGAATC
The DNA here is from genome assembly GCA_965117025.1 of Rhodothermales bacterium. Taxonomy (GTDB): domain Bacteria; phylum Bacteroidota; class Rhodothermia; order Rhodothermales; family VXPQ01; genus VXPQ01. The sequence continues at coordinate 760,477 of OZ220746.1, read as the reverse complement.
GGGGGCAGGGTATCCTCAGGGACCGGCAGCAGGATTATTTTTACTGGTCGGACCTGTCCGGATATGTTCTGCCCGAACGCCGGCATGGACCCTACGACAGGAAAGACGAGAACGAAAAGGAGTGCAAGGATGCGTTTCATGGGCGTATTCTGTTGTGCCGGGAATGAGGAGGACTGTCGCGGCAACGGCAGGGTTTTATTCAATATAACCAATCCGCTTGGCTTTATGTATCAGAAGATCGCATGTGGGCCTGTAGCCGTCGCCGCAGCGAAGTCGTAGACAGGGACGCCGAGAATCATGGTTGCTTTGCCCGCAATGGGGAGCGTGCGTTTCGAAATGAGCCCGAACGCAAAGGATCGTGTCGTGTCATTTCGTTGCAAGCCCACCGTGTTTGCGCAGCAGGTCGGCGACTTCATCGTGTCCTCTTTTGATCGCATGATCGAGCGGTGTGCGCCCGTCGTTGTTTTTGGCGTTGACGTCCGCGCCGTGGTCAAGCAGCAATTGTACAATATCTGTTTCGTCAGAATAGTAGATGGGTGTTTGCCCGTAGGCGTCTCGTACTTCCACATCCGCGCCATTATTTATAAGTATTTCAATAATATCTTTTTGGCCTTTCGATATTGCATAATGGAACGGGGTATCTCCGTCAACACCACTATTCATATTCAAATCTGCCCCGTTAGCTAATAATAATTTTATCATATCTATCATACCCCTCGATATCGTTACATGAAGTGGGGTAATTCCGTGCTCCTCCGTGGCATTTGTATCTGCCCCATTTTTTATCAATAGCTCAGCAATATCTATTCTTTCGTTTCGTAATGCCACATATAGTGGCGTAAATCCAGAGTAATAATCATCTGCGCTTACGTCTGCGCCATTATCTATTAATATTTTTACGATATCTTTTTTACCGCTCCACGTTGCTGAGAGAAGTGGTGTATAAGTACTTGTTACGTCTCTTATATTCACATCTGCACCATTCATTATCAATATATGAATAATTTCCGCATCGCTGGCGGTATGGAGAGGTGTTCCAAGATCGGATTTTGCATGCATGTCTGCACCACTGTCTATCAATATCTGTGCAACCTCTGCATTAGCTGCAAGATGCAGTGGCGTACCCGCGAGGCTTGTGTCATTGCCATGCGCGTCTGCGCCGTTATCTATCAGTATCTTCACAATACTTGTATCACCATACATTGCAGCAATATAAAGAGGTCCGTACTGAGCTTCGCCAAAACCCGGTTCATTGACATCTTCTCCATTTTTTATTAATGTTTTGATTATCTCAATCTCACCTCCCAATATTGCCCTATGGAGCAATGGTACGTCAAAATTTTCGTTGTTTACTAATTCTTTAATTCTTTCCAATTCGCTTTGCCCGAACACCGGCGTGGACCATGCGACAAGAACGGCAAGGAGTGCAAGGATGCGTTTCATGGGCGTATTGAAATTTCGAACCGTGGTTTAGCGGCTGTCAACAGGCGCGAGGAGCAATCCTTACGCAAGCGCCTCCTTTTTGTGGGGATGGAAACGATGTGCCTGGCGCGAGACTACAGGCCCGATGCAATATAACAAACCCGTCTTCCCTTACCAGAAGATCACGTACAGTGCGACCGTGGCCAGCACCACCGCCCCGGCCATCCATTTGGCGCCGCGGGCGTGCTCCAGATTCAGGTCCGAAACAGGGAGACGCTTCGGCTCGCGCAGGGGAAGCAGTATCCGGACGGAGGTCATGAAGATCACGAGCGCCACGAAGGTGATCATCATGTGATGCAGGAACGCGACGTCCGGCAGCCGCCACAGGAGAAACCCGTAGACGGGGATGCCGAGGATCATGGCGGCTTTGGCCGCAATGGGGGGCGTGCGTTTCGAAATGAGCCCGAACGCAAAGGAGGCCACGATTCCGGGGGAAATGAATCCCCAGAACATCTGAATGTACCCGAAAATGCTTTCGGCGGAACCCACGACAGGCGCCCACAGGCAGCCGACGACCACCAGTACGGCTGTGGCGATGCGCCCGATCTTCACGTAATGCCTTGGGGTGGCATCGGTGCGCCGGTAGCGCTTGTACAAGTCGATCGTGAAGATGGTGGCGGCGGAGTTCAGCATGGAGTCGAGCGAACTCATGATGGCGCCGAACAGCGCGGCGAACATGATCCCGCTCAGCCCGGCGGGGAGCAACTCGCGGATCATCACCGGATACGCCTCGTCGGCGGTGGTTACCTGCTCCGGGAAGAGCTGGGCGGCCATGATGCCGGGGAAAACGATCAGGAAGGGGAGTAGCAGCTTCAGCCCCGCCGCAAGAAAGATCCCGCGCTGCCCTTCGGCGAGGCTGCGGGCGGCGAGCGTGCGCTGCGTAATGAACTGGTTCAGGCCCCAGTAGAAAATCTGGGGAATCCAGAGGCCGCCTATGAAGACCGCCACCCAGGGCATCTCGTTGTGGTTCCACGGCAGCACCGTATGCAGCTTGTCGCCGGCGGCGGCCATGAACGGTTCCACGCCCCCGATGGCCTGGAACCCGAGGATCATAATGAGCGCCCCGCCCAGCAGAAGGGCCACGCCCTGCAGCAGATCCGACCAGACCACGGCCCCGAGACCGCCGTAGATGGTGTAGGCGCCCGCCGTGATTCCGATGAGCCAGATGCCCAGGACCATGTCTATTTCGAAGATCGTGCCCAGGGCGAGGGCGCCGGCGTAGAGCACCGTCGCCAGCGCCACGAACACATACGCGAGCATCATGAACGTGGCCATGATCGTGCGCGTCCCGACGTCGAAGCGGTATTCGAGGTATTCGGGAATGGTGTAGATGCCCGCCTTCAGGAACTTCGGCAGGAAGAAGAGAGCCGTAATGACCAGCGCGATGGCGGCGGTCCACTCGTAGCTGGCGATGGCAAGGCCCAGGTCGTACCCGCGTCCCGCCATGCCCACGAACTGCTCGGTCGAGATGTTGGAGGCGATCAGGGAGAAGCCGATCAGCCACCAGGAGAGTCTGCGCCCCGCAAGGAAGTAGTCTTCCGTGGTGCTTTCGTGCCGGGAGGCGTACAGCGAGATCCCGATGACCACCGCGATGAACACGCAGAACGTGACGATGTCGATCGGGTGCAGCGCCATGACGGAGGACAGGGAGCGGGGAACAGCAGGCGCCTTATCGGGAAGCGAAGATGCGCCGTCCCCCGTCTTTCTCTACGGCGATGATGTCGTACGGATCGCTGCGCGGCCCTTCCATGCCGGGAGAGCCCATCGGCATGCCGGGCACCGCAAGGCCCTCAATGGGTTCGCCTTCCTCAAGCATGCGGAGGATTTCCTCCGCCGGGACATGGCCCTCCACGAAATATCCGCTCACAAGCGCCGTATGGCAGGAGCGCAGGTCGGCGGGAATCCCGTATCGTATTCTCATGGGCGTCACATCAGCGAGGTCCACAGCCTTCACACGGAATCCATTCGCTTCGAGATGATCCACCCATTTGGCGCAGCACCCGCACGTGGGGGTCTTGTACACCGTGATTTGCTGTCCCGCAGAGGAGGTGCGGGCGATGAGTACGCCGCACGTGACGACGGCGCCCAGTAAAAATGCAACGATAAGGTACTTTTTGTTCATGAGCGCATATACCGTACGCTTGGCGGAACGTTCCGGCGAGCCGCTGCATGAAATAGAGTACCCCATTCTGTGAAGCCGCCTTCCATCGGACTGTGAAAGATTCCGGGAATCATAGTACGGATTCGGAGCATCCGGACGTTTCTCCTTCGCTTCCCCGGCCCTCCCGGCCAGGTCGTCAGGGGCCCGGGCGGCGGTATACGCGGCTGCCGCAGATACAGCGCAAGATCGTGAGCGTGGTCCTGGGCGGGTATGCGGTGCTGCTGGTCAACAGCATCTTTCTGTTGCTGTTCGACCGCTCCACGGCGCTCGTCTATATGAGCAATGTGCTGCTGCACATTTGCCTGGGGATCCTGCTGATCGCGCCCGCTATCGCCTTCCTGGTCATGCATCTCCTGAAGATGCCGCTCCGGATGAACCGGCGCGCGACGAGGGCCGGCGTGTTTACCGCGCTGTCGCTGATCACCCTGTTTGCGACGGGTATTGCGCTGGTGGCCGTCGGCGCGTCCTACCGGTGGATCCTGTGGACGCATATCGTGACTGCGGTGACGTCCGTGGGGGGCTTCATCCTGCATGTGTCGCTGAAGCGCGGGGTGCGCTATCATTTTTTGCAATGGGGCGATGTGTGGAAGGAGGGCCCGGGCGCGGCGCTCCGGCATCCGCTGAGCCTGACGGCGCTCGGCGGCGCAGTGCTTGTGGCCGGATTCATCGTGGTGCCCTGGGCGACGACGCGTACGGGGGTGTACGTGCAGGAGGCCCCGCCGGGGGAAGCGGCTCCGGAAGGCGCAGATGCGGAAGGTGCTGCTCTTAGCTACGCCGCTGCACTCACGGCGGTCCCGCTGGCGCAGTCGCAGTCGGTCATCGTGGGGGAAGAGCTTTTGCCCGACGAAGCCCTGGCCGGATCCGCACGCTGCGGACAGGAGGGATGCCATCCGGATATGTATGCGCAGTGGTCCGAGTCGATGCACCGCTTCTCGTCCTTCAACAACCCGTGGTACAAGAAGACCATCGAGGCGATGACCGCCGAGATCGGCGCCGGGCCTGCGCGCTGGTGCGCATCCTGCCACGATCCCGTGGTGCTGTTCGGGGGGCGGTTCGACGAGGCCCCGCTGGATATGGACCACTGGACGGCGCACGAGGGCCTCACATGCCTGTCCTGCCATGCCGTCGAGGGGTTGCGCGATGTGCGGGGCAATGGCCGCTATGCGATCGCTGCGCCGGACGAGTATCCGTTTGCGCGCGCCGAAGAGGGGCTGGGCCGGTGGGTGCATAATGTGCTGGTGCGGGCCAAGCCCGAACCCCACCGCCAGGCCATGCTGAAGCCGGTCCACAAAACACCCGAGTTCTGCGGCACGTGCCACAAGGTGGGCATTCCTCCGGAAGTGAACAGCTATCGCTGGAAACGCGGACAGAACGAATACGACAACTGGCATAACAGCGGCGTCAGCGGCAACATTGTCCGGTCGTTTTACCTTCCCGAGAATCCCTCGAATTGCGTCACGTGCCATATGCCGCTCGAACCCTCGAACGATATGGGGAACGACGGCGGGTTCATACGCAGCCACCGGTTCGCCGCCGCCAATACGGCGGTTCCGTTCGTCAACGGACACCCTGAACAACTGGCCGAGGCCCAGTATAATCTGTCCAGGGGCATTGCGCTCATGGACATCTTCCGGGTTCGGGTGAACGGGCGTACGTACGGCCCGGATCGCCCGCTGCCTGTCTTGCGGGCGGGCGACCGCGTGCAGGCGGATGTCGTGATCCGCAACAAGGGCGTGGGCCATACGCTCCCCGGCGGCACGAACGATTCCAACGAATTGTGGGTGGAGTTTCTTGCACAGGACGCTTCCGGGGAGACGGTACTGGCTTCCGGGTTGCTTGACGAGGCCGGGCGCGTCGATTCCACGGCGCATTTTCTTGGAAGCGTGCTGGTGGACCGGCAGAGCCGGATCATCGACCGGCGCAACGTGCAGGACTGGGTGACGAATGTGTATGCGAATGTGATCGGGCCGGGCGCGGCGCGCAACGTCCATTACGATTTTGTGGTGCCTCCGGGCGCCTCGATTACTGCACTGAAGGCGACGCTTCGACACCGGAAATTCAAGTGGTACCTGAACGAATGGACGTTTCGCGGTGTGCGGAAAGGAGTGGATCCGGAAGGGGAATATGGCGATGCGCCGGACGGGCATCCCTGGTTCCTGGATCCGGACGAGACCGCGCCTGTACTGCCGCTGACTGACATGGCCGTACACGAGCGCCGGGCCGGGGGCGCTGCGCCCGACTCGCTTTCTGCGCCGTCGGTCCGTCCGCTATGGGAGCGGTGGAACGATTTCGGCATAGGGCGTCTCCTTGAAACGGATACGCGCGGGGCGATCGAAGCCTTTGAGCGGGTTGCGGAGTTGGCCCCGGACAACCCGGAAGGACCTATCAATATGGCTCGCGCATTTATCGCGGAGGGGCAACTGGATCGCGCCACCGAGGTACTTGAGGAAGCCGAGCGCCGCCGCCCCGGTTATCTGAAGACGGCCTGGCTGCGCGGAGAGGTGTACAAGGCCTCCGCAGCGTACGATGAAGCGCTGGACGAGTGGCTGGCCGTGGTGGACGCCTATCCCGACGACCGCGTGCTGCTGCTCGGTATTGGCCGGATTCATTATCTTGCGGGCCGTTACGAAGAGGCGCTTCCGTGGTTCGACCGGGTATTGACCATCGATCCGGAAAATGTCGGCGCCTTGTACAACAGGATGCTGGCGCTCGGTGCGCTGGGACGAACCGAAGCATTTGGAGATGCTCGTGAACGGTACGAATATCACAAGGACGATGAAAATGCGCCCGCGGTCGCGTCCCCGTACAAGCAGGCGCATCCCATGGATAACCGGGAAGCCCAGGCGCTCCACGAGCATGGATTGCATCCGGTTCGATCCCGGATCACGGGGGATTGAGGAACGACCGATGAAGGACCCGGGCGTCTCCGCCGCCGCTTTTTCCCTATCCCCAGGCGCCGCACTGGTCGCGGTGCTGCTTGCGGGTATTTTATCGGCCTGCGGCGGATCGCCGGCAGAGACGGAGGAAGCCCCGGAGCGCGCTTTTTCGGACCGGCTCTCGTTTGAGAATGTAACGGAGGCTGCGGGCCTCTCCGGCTTTCGCCACGAGACAGGCGCGTTCGGACAGATCTGGTTTCCCGAGTCTATGGGATCGGGCGCCGCCTTTTTCGACTACGACGGGGACGGTTGGCAGGATATTGCGCTGGCGGGCGGGGGGAGCTGGTCCGGTTCGGGAGGTTCCACGATGGGCAGCGAGGCGCAACAGGAGGTGCTTCCTCTCCGGCTTTACCGGAATCTCGGCGATGGGACCTTCTCGGAGGTAACGGACGCGGTGGGATTGGCAGGGTTTGACGGCGTGCGCGAGGCATACGGGCTCGGTATCGCTGGTGCGGACTACGATGGGGACGGAGACCTCGACATCTACCTCTCTGCACTGGCCGAAAACCTTCTTTTCCGCAACGAGGGCGGGGTTTTTGTCGAGGTGGGCCGTGAAGCCGGCGTGGCCGGCGAGGCCGTGTGGAGTTCATCCCCCATTTTCTTCGATGCGGACCGGGACGGGGATCTCGACCTGTACGTGGGAAATTATGTGGCATGGTCTCCGGAAACGGACATTTATTGCTCGCTCGACGGGGTGACCAAGGGATATTGCACTCCGGAAACCTATGAGGGCGTACCGGGACGCTTCTATCGCAACCACGGGGACGGCGGGTTTGCGGACGAAACCACTGCTGCGGGTTTTCTGCCGGCGGCGGGCAAGACGCTGGGCGTGGCGGAACTGGATTTCAACCGGGACGGCTGGCCCGACCTGATGGTGGCGAACGATACGCAGCCGGACTATCTGTATGTAAACAACGGGGACGGTACGTTTTCCGAGAGGGGGGCGCTGAGCGGCGTCGCCTATGACGAGAATGGGAAAGCGCGCGCCGGGATGGGCGTGGATGCCGGCGTGGTGGACAGCACGGGACAGGCATCCGTGTTCGTAGGTAATTTTTCGTCGGAGATGATCGGGGTGTACCGGCACCTGCATGACGGACTGTTCATCGACCGGGCCGCGCTTTCGCAGATCGGGCGCCCTTCGCTGATGACGCTCACTTTTGCTCTTTTTCTTGCGGATTTCGATCTCGATACGGACCTCGACCTGTTTGCGGCGAACGGGCACGTACAGCCGGAAATCGAGACGGTACAGGACAATGTCGGTTACGAAGAGAAGCCGCATCTTTTTCTGAACCGGGGGAACGGCACCTTCGAGGATGCAGCTCCCGCGCTGGGCGGGGTGTTTGCTGAGGAATTCGTGGCGCGGGGGGCGGCCGCTGCGGATTACGACCGCGACGGCGACATCGATGTCCTGATGATCGAAAACGGGGGTGGGGCTCACCTGTGGCGGAATAATTTGCTGGAGAACGGAGCCGATGCCGCCAACGAGAATCCCGTGTTTCTTCGCGTGATGCTGGAGGGAAGCGCCAGCAACCGTGAAGGCCTTTCGTCTTCCGTGGAAGTGGTGCTTGGCGACCTCCGAATGGAGCGCCGTGTCCGTACCGGATCCAGCTACCTGTCCCAGAACGAATTGCCGGTTACGTTCGGACTGGGAGAACGCCCCGCTGCCGACAGCCTTGTTGTCCGGTGGCCCAGCGGGGTGGTGGATCGCTTCGCTGATGTCGAGGGCAACCGGCAGTACCGGGTTGTGGAAGGCGCCGCCCGGCTGACTGCGTGGTGAGCAGAGGTTGCTCTCTTGTAAGCCCTCCGAACCGGCGAGGCGCATAGATTCCGTGCCATGAACCCGCAACAACCTGCTACGCCGGATTCTTCCGGGCCGGTTCGCCCGCGCAAGGCGATCGGCCGCATCGTGGTATGGGCGCTGGTTTGCGTGCTGTTCCTGCTTGGCGTAACGGTTGTCGGAGCGCGCTTGTATCTGGGGAAATCGATCCAGCCCCGGTCGGGCGCCGTGGAGGTACCCGGCCTGTCCGCCCCGGTAACCATTGCCTTCGACGAATGGGCCATTCCCCGCATCCGGGCCCGGAACGAACTCGACGCCATACGGGCGCAGGGCTTTTTGCATGCCTCCGAGCGCTTGTGGCAACTCGAAATGTATCAACGGGTGGCGCAGGGACGTCTTGCGGAACTGTTCGGTGAACCCGCCATCGGGGCCGACAAGTTGCTCCGGACCCTGGATTTTTGGGGAGCAGCGGCGCGGGAGATGACCACGCTGCCGGAGTCCATGCTCGACACCCTCCGGGCTTATGCGGAGGGAGTGAACGCGCGGCTGGCAAGCTGGCGCGGCCCATGGCCTCCGGAGTTCGTGATTCTGGGTATCGAACCCCAACCGTGGACCCCGCAGGCTTCGCTTTCCATCTCCCGGAGCATGACGTTCGATTTGTCGAAATGGCAGGGGGAACTGGATCGTATCGAGGCGCTCGCCCGTCTTCCCGAAACGCACCATCCCGCCCTGATGCCGCGTTATCCTGACTGGGGTCCCACGATTCTGCAGGATCGTCCCGGAGAACCGGGAATGTCAGAAGACGGGACAGGGTCCAAAGCATCGGCGCAGGATGGCGAAGCGGTCTTGCCCGATGTGTATCGAACCCGCCTTGCGAAAACCGCGGCGACCCCTCGCAAGCCGCTCGATCCTCTGGGCCTGCTTGCAGGGCTCGGTTTACCAGCGTCCAACTCGTGGGCGATCGGCCCTTCCCGAACCGCGGACGGGTATGCGCTGCTTGCCAACGATACCCATCTTAACCTGCGGGCTCCCTCGACATGGTATCTGAATGCGATCTCCGTGGAAGATTCCGATCATCATGTGGCCGGTTTCTCGATTCCGGGAGCTCATAGCGTGGTCATAGGTCTTTCCCGGCACATGGCGTGGGGGTTCACCAATGCATCCATTGACGGCGCCGACTTCATTGCCGAAACCATCAGCGGGGACGGCAGCAGCTATCTCGATGGTTCTGTCTGGCGTCCCCTCGAGGTCCGGCGCGAACGTATCGGGGTACGCGGGCGGGAGCAGCCCGTGGAATGGAATGTCCGCCGCACCGTGCGCGGACCGATTATTACCGACGTGATTCCTGCGGGCGGGCTTGACCTGTCCATGCTCTGGACCGGGTTTCTGGAGCGGGGCCCTTTCCGGACGCTCGTGAATATGAATCATGCCCGTACGGTGGAAGAGATGGATGTGGCAGCGCGCGGCTTCAGTCAGCCGCACATGAACCTCATTTATTCTTCCATATCGGGAAGATTGGGGTATCGCCTGATAGGTTCGCTTCCGCTGCGTCCCGCCGGCACGGTCGGGGCAACCGTTTTGTCTCCTGAAACGTGGCCGCAGGGCTGGACAGAGCTCCGGGATGAGGATTCGATGCCTGCATGGATCGATCCGCCTTCCGATTATCTCATCACCGCCAACAACCTTCAGAGTTGGGCCGTGTTCGGACAAATCGGACAGGAATATATCCCCCCGTTCCGGGCGAGGCGCATTCATGATGTGCTTTCACATGCTTCGGAATGGACCGTGAACGACATGCGCAGCCTGCAACTGGATTCGCGGAGCCTGTGGTCAGAACTTACCCGGCAGCGGGCTGTGGACGCCGCTCGCCGTATCGGCGCGGAGGAGCTTGCCGCCGTACTTGAAGACTGGGACCTCGCCATCGAGCCCCGGTCGCTCGGTCCCGCTCCGTTCTTCGCGTGGCTCTACCGCCTCCGCGCCCTGATCGCGGCGGACGAACTCGGAGAGGACGCTGCTTTTCCGGCATTCGCTTTTGTGCAGATGCTTGAAGAAGGCGATGTCCCGGGCACCCAGTTGGCGCTCTGGGCCGACGACGTGCGTACGCCCGAAATCGAAACCCTTGCACACTGGGAGGAAGAAGCGGCCCGTACGGCGGCAGGCCTTGCGGAGGTCCGCTGGGGGGAGGCGCGCTTCGAGCACTCGGCCCATCCGCTGGGAAACGTAGCGATGCTCGACCGGCTTTTCTCGTTTCATGTCGGCCCGTATCCCGCCCGCGGCGGTCCCTACACGCTGCGGGCCGCCGACCGCTCGAGTTGGTCTCCGCTCGACTCCACATCGTGGAGCATTCCCTGGATCGGGGAAGCCGGCGTCTCCCAGCGCTTCGTGGCCCGGATGGCGCCGCACGCGCCGCGCGGGTACTTTTTTCTCCCCACCGGCCAATCCGGCAATCCGCTGGATCGTCATTACCGGGACATGGCTGCCCGCTGGGCCGAGGGGTTTCTGGTGAAAATTTCTCCTGGAGAAGAGCTGGCCTCCCCTGAGCATCTGCTGGAGCTTTTACCCCCACAACAATAGTGGGCGTGCTATTTTGCATGGTATTTCATCCAGGAGGTTTCTTATGCGTTTTCGGTCCTTTGCGTTTTTCATAGGCCTGGCCTGCCTGTTTCTTGGGGCATGCGATCAGTCTGTCGAGCGCCCCAATGTCCTGTTCATCGCCGTAGACGATCTCAACAACGATCTGGGCGCGTACGGCCATGACTTGGTCCGGAGCCCTCACATCGACCGCCTCGCCGCACAGGGGATGCGTTTCAACCGTGCGTACTCCCAGTATCCGGTCTGCAATCCCAGCCGCGTAAGTTTCCTGACCGGATTATACCCCGAGCAAACCGGCGTGCTCACGAACCAGGATACCTTTCGCGTGCATATTCCCGAGGTTGCAACGCTGCCCCAATGGTTCCGGCAGCACGGGTACTATGTCGCACGGGTCGGCAAGCTATTTCATTATAACGTGCCCCTCGGAATCGGTACCGACGGCCTGGACGATTCGCTCTCCTGGGACCACGTCGTCAACCCGCGCGGGATCGACCGGGAGGTGCACGACCGGATTCATACCCTGATCCCGGGTCAGTTCGGGGGTACTATGAGTTGGTTGAGTCTTGAGGACGACGAGGGGGAACACACCGACGCCCTCGGGGCCAGCGCCGCCATCGCGTTGCTTGAGGAGCATCACGCAGCACAAACGGGCCAGCCGATTTTTCTGGCCGTGGGTTTTTATCGCCCGCACACGCCGTACGTAGCGCCTCGTTCCTACTTCGAAAAGTATTCCCTTGAGGATATCCATCCGGTGATGGAAGAGCCCGGAGACCGCGACGACATTCCGGTGGCCGCGCTGGCCGACCGGCCCAGACAACGCGAACTGACGGTGGAGCAGCGCCGGGAAATCATCCAGGCCTATTATGCGTCGATCTCTTTTATGGATGCGCAGGTGGGCCGCTTGCTCGACGCCCTTGAGCGTCTGGACATGGCCGATAATACCATCGTCGTGTTCGTGTCCGATCACGGGTACCATCTGGGTCATCACGGCCTCTGGCAGAAGGGAGATCTGTTTGAAGGATCCGTCCGGGTCCCGCTGATCGTGGCTACTCCGGAGCGCCGACACGCCGGCGCCGCCACCGAGGCGCTCACGGAACTGGTCGATCTGTATCCGACGCTGGTAGAGTTGAGCGGTCTGCCGCTGCCGGGGCATCTGGCCGGTCAGAGTATGAAACCGATCCTTGAAGATCCTGCCCATCCCGGCAGGCAGGCCGCGCTGACGGTGGCCTGGAGCCGCGCTCGCTGGACCCGTCCCGAAATGCCCAACGAGCCGATCCTTGGGCACACCATCCGGACCCCGCGTTTCCGGTACACCGAATGGAATCAGGGACAGTCCGGCGTGGAGTTGTACGATTACCAGGAAGACCCGCAGGAATACGACAATCTGGCCGACAATCCGGAGCACGCCGAAACCCTGGCCCGCCTGAAGCAATTGCTGGACGAAAAAAGGCGCGCGGCGCAATAGGCGCTATGGTTCCGGAATGTGCGAGGTTCTGAGCCCAAGGATCTGCTGCGGGGCACGCCGGGATTGCCCGAATAGCATGCTATGAATTGCATATCTTTAAGTTTTTTGTAACGTATTTGTAATGTACCCGTATTCCGTATATGGGTATTCCCGGCTTGTTTCACAGGCAAACAAAAGGCATGAAGCACCCTGATCGGATCGCGGTCCTGCTGATTATGCTTACCACGGCGGCCTGCGGCAGCACGGGCAGTCTGGTAACGGAGCAGGCCGAGGAGCAGGCCAACCGGCCCTCGACCGCCGACCTGGAGGCGCTTTACTGGGCGCGTCAGGATAGCGCGCTCACCAAATTCACCCAGGCCGATACCGACTTTATGACGGGCATGATCGCGCACCACGCGCAGGCCCTTGTCATGTCGGAACTGGCGCCTTCCAATGGCGCGAGCTCGCAGGTACGGACGCTGGCCGCCCGTATCATCAATGCGCAGCAGGACGAAATCGCTCTCATGCAGCAATGGCTCCGCGAACGCGGTCAGCCGGTGCCGGAAGTCCACATCACGGGAATAAACCTGATGATACACGGCGCCGGCGATCACGCCATGCACATGCATATGCCCGGCATGCTCTCACAGGAGCAACTGCAGGAACTCGAGGCGGCCCAGGGTCTGGATTTCGACCGGCTCTTTCTCACCTACATGATCCAGCACCACGCCGGGGCGGTTTATATGGTGGACGAGCTTTTCAGTACGGACGGGGCTGCGCTGGACGAAGCGGCCTTTAAGCTTGCTTCGGGCATTCACGTAGACCAGGTTACCGAGATCGCCCGCATGGAACTCATGCTTGACCAGTTACCCGACGCCGGCGAGGACAGTTGATCCCTGGACATCTGTCCGTTCGAATTTTCCTTCCTTCAACCCCAAAATGGGCTATGAAAACCAAAGCGCTTCTTCACCTTCCCCTTACCTGGACAGCCACCCAGCGTTTCTGGTTGGTTATTCTTTGTGCGGGCCTGCTTGGCGGACTCTCCGCGTGCGCCCACAATCCCGCGATGACCGTGGCCGATCCCGGAGAGCCTGCCCCTTCCGCACAGGCTGAGCCTGAAAGGTCTGCGGAGCCCATCCAATACGCCGACTCCCGTGTCGGGCTTGAAGCAGGATTGTTCGATGCCCAGGAAGCGATATGGAATCTGCAGGTGCTCTCATCGACGCCCTCCCCGGAAGACTTCATCGGGGTTACCAACTCCGATCTGGCCTTCACCGGCGACTACGCCATTCAGGGCAACTATAACGGCATGCAGGTATGGGATATCTCGAATCCCCGCGAACCCGACCTCGTGATCGACTATCTGTGTCCTGCGTCGCAGAGTGACGTGTCGGTGTATGAAAACCTGCTTTTCGTCTCGGGCGAAGGGCTGGGCGGCCGGCTCGATTGCGGGACCGAAGGCGTGGAGGAAACGGTGAGTCCGGATCGCCTGCGCGGAATCCGCATCTTCGATATCAGCGATATCGAAAGTCCCGACTACATCACCAATGTGCAGACGTGCCGCGGTTCCCACACGCATTCGTTGCTGAAAGACCCGGATGACGATGAGAATGTGTATGTCTATGTATCGGGGTCCGCCCCGGTGCGTCCTGAAGAGGAACTTGCCGGTTGTTCCGGCGCTCCGCCGGGAGAAGATCCGAATACGGCGTTGTTCCGGATCGAGGTAATCCAGGTGCCTCTTGCTCATCCCGAACAAGCCGCGATCGTGAGCTCGCCTCGCCTTTTCGAGGGGCTCATAGCGCCTCCGGGACATGGTTTGGCGCCGGACGACATTGCCGCCGTCGAGAAGGCGCGGGCAGAGGGCGCTTTCATTGTCGAGATGTTTGGCAATCCGCAAGTGCTGCCCCCGCAGTTTGTCGGCATGCTGCTTTCGGAGATCGTGCAAGAACGGGAGGGAACCGGATCGCCTACGGCAGCCGACAGCACGTTGCTTCGCGAGAATCTTTCCGAGATTCTATCGGAACGGTTCGGCGTTCCCCTCGATCAGGAGGAAGAGGAGGGCCCCGGACCTGGGCCTACGCAGTGCCATGACATCACGCTGTATCCGGAACTCGGCCTGGCCGGCGGCGCCTGCGAAGGCTACGGGCTTCTGCTTGACATCTCGGACCCCGTGAATCCGAAGCGCATCGATGCGGTGGCCGATTCGAATTTCGCCTACTGGCACTCGGCAACGTTTAACAACGACGGCACCAGCATTCTCTTCACGGACGAGTGGGGCGGGGGCGGTGCGCCGAAGTGCCGCGCCAACGATCCCATGGAATGGGGGGCCAACGCGATTTTCACCCTCGAAGACGGCAAGATGCAGTTCAAGAGTTATTACAAGATTCCGGAAGCGCAGACGCCTGAGGAGAACTGCGTAGCGCACAACGGTTCGCTGATCCCGATTCCGGGGCGCGATATCATGGTGCAATCCTGGTACCAGGGGGGCATTTCCATTTTCGACTGGACGGATCCTTCGAACCCTGTAGAGATCGCGTACCATGACCGGGGGCCCGTCAACCCGGATCGCATGGTGATGGGCGGGAGCTGGTCGGTGTACTGGTACAACGGCGCGCTCGTCAGCTCGGAAATCGCGCGCGGGCTCGACATCTTCGAACTGACGCCGAGCGAATATCTTTCGGAAAACGAGATCGCTGCCGCCGGGACGGTCAAGCTCGATTATCTCAATGCGCAGATGCAGCCCGCATTCGTATGGCCTGCCACCTTTGTGCTGGCGCACGCCTACGTGGATCAGATTGAGCGCTCGGGAGAACTGTCTGCGGACCGGATCGCGTCGTTGCGGGAGGAACTCGCCGCTGCCGAGAATGCATCGGGTGCGGCCCGGCAGGAGGCGTTAACGCTGTTGTCCGACGCGCTCGATGATGAGGCGACCGCTGCGGGAAATACGGCGAAGGTGCATATGCTGGCGAATACCGTGCGGGATCTCGCGACGATGAACTAGGGCCTGTTTTCCTGCCAGGCCAGGCGCCGCAGAGCGCCGCTGCATAGTGGTAACAGGCCCTGGCGCGTGCCGGGTGCAGGGAAGTTATTTCTCTGCACCCGCGTCGTCGAAGAAAACCTGCACATCCGGCCAGGTACGTTCGACGAGGGGCATGCCCTCCTCGGGGCCAAGCACCGACAGCATCGTCGCCAGCCCGTCCGAGAGGATGCCCTCCGGCGCGATGACGGTCACCGCGATGCGGTTGGTCAGGGGGATGCCCGTGCGCGGATCCAGGACATGGGAGTACCGCGTTCCGTCGATTACGACGAACTGCACCGTGTCGCCGGAAGTGGATATGGCGGCGTTCGTCAGGTGGAACATACGGCCGGAGAGCGGCTCCGTAATACGCCAGCCTGTTTCGTTGTTTTCAGGGCTGTCCGACGCGTTGTGTTCGCGGGGCGGCGCATCGCCTGTTACAATGTCCCCGCCGAATTCGATCATGGCGTGCGGGAGGCCATGCGCTCTCAGAGTCGCCAGCGCTTCGTCCGCGGCGAATCCCTTGGCGATGCCGCCGAGGTCGAGGCGCATGTCCTTGCTTGCAAGCGTGGCCGTGGAATCTTCCGCATCGAGCCGGAGCAGAGTATAGCCGCTGCGCGACTGCGCGGTTTGCAGGGAGTCCGGTGCGGGCAGCGTGCCGGTATTCCGCGCGGTGCGCCAGAGTTGCACCAGCGGTCCCGCCGTCACGTCGAAGGCGCCGCCGGACAGGCGGGCGAACTGCCCGGCTCTGCGCAGGACATGGAACAGATCGGCGCTTACCGGAACCGGCCCCAGGCCGCCCTGCTCCGCAAGGCGCATCAGTTCGCTGTCCCGGCGGTAATCACTCATGGTTGCGTCGAGGGCGGCGATCCGGTCGAAGGCGGCCACGGCCCCGCGTTCCGCCGCCGCCCGGCCCGGCGCATACAGAACGATCCGGGCTTGTACCCCCATATGAACCTGCGTATATTTGTAACGATACAGGCTTTTCCGATTCGATTCCTGATCTGAATCCCGATCCATTTCCCGCATGGACGCGCACGATGCAAGGAGTACGGCCATGATCGTAGCGCCCGCGATTCCGGACCATTTGACCAATCGCCGCAGCAACAACATGTTTTTCCGAACAGGCATGGCAGTGTGCGGGTGTATGCTCCTTGCGGGTATGGCAAGGGCGCAGGACGCAGGTTCGGACGCGGATGTTTCCGCGACGGATGCGATGGAAGCCTATGTCGAGACGTTCAGTGAGGCGCCTGCCGAACTCGATATGATCCCGGTCCCGGCGGGTTCCGTTTCGCTGAACGGAGAAGAAGTTTCCGTGGGGCCGTTCTGGATTGCCGGGACGGAAATTCCGTGGGAGATTTTTGATATTTACGCATTCGGAAACGACGGGAATACCGGCGCCGAGGATGCGATACTTCGTCCGAGCAAGCCGTACGGCGCTCCGGACAGGGGGTACGGGCATCGCGGCTACGCCGCCATCAGCATGACGTATCTGGTGGCGGAGGCGTTTGCAGACTGGCTTTCCGCGCGGACCGGCAAGACGTACCGTTTGCCCACCGAGGCGGAATGGGAATACGCTTGTCTGGCGGGCGAGCCGCCCGTCTCCGGCGATGCGCTCGGCGAGCATGCCTGGTACTGGGACAATGCCTTCGACACCACGCATCCGATCGGCAGCCTTGCTTCGAATGCGTTCGGGGTCCGGGACATGATCGGCAATGCCGCGGAATGGTGTACCGGCCCGGAGGGCGCCCCGCTGGCATGCGGCGGTTCTTTCATGGACAAGGCGGAAGAAACAGGGTGCGCAGCGCGCAAGACCCCGTCCCCGAAATGGCAGGAAACGGACCCGCAAATACCGAAAAGCAGATTCTGGCTCACGGATGGGCCGTTTATGGGGTTCCGGGTCATTCGGGAACCGTAACCACGGTGTTATTTCCGGTGCGCAACCGTTACTTTCTTTCAAACGCACAACACACATAAACAAAGCAGATTCATGAAGCACAATCCTCTGGTATCGCGGCGCAATTTCGTAAAGAGCAGCGCTGCCGCTGCGGCAGGCCTCGCCTTCATGCCGAGCGGGAATTTCGCATGGGCTGCCGGCTCGGACACGATTCGCTATGGACTGGTGGGCTGCGGAGGCCGGGGGACCGGCGCCGCCGTCAACGCGGTCGAGGCAGCTCCCGGCGTGACGCTGGTGGCTATGGGCGATTTGTTCGAAGACCGTCTGGACAGCTCCAAGGCCAAGCTCAAGGAACAACTCGGGGATGCCTATCAGGTCTCTTCCGAGCACGAATTTTCCGGCTGGGACGCCTACAAGCATGTCATCGACAGCGATGTGGATGTTGTCATTTTCGCCACCCCGCCGGTGTTCCGTCCCCTGCATGTATCCTATGCGATCGAGAAGGGGCGCCATGTGTTCATGGAGAAACCCATCGGTGTGGACCCTGCGGACATACGCGTTTTCTTCGATGTGGCGGACGAAGCCGACCGCAAGGGGCTGTCCATCGTGGCGGGCACGCAGCGGCGGCACGAGCGCCAGTATCTCGAAGTCATGCAGCGGATTCATGACGGAGCGATCGGTCAGGTCGTGGCCGGGCAGGTATACTGGAATCAGGGCGGTCTCTGGAAGGTGGATCGCAAACCGGGATGGTCCGACATGGAGCATCAGGTGCGCAACTGGCTCTACTACACGTACATCTCCGGTGACCATGTGGTCGAGCAGCATATTCACAACATCGACGTGGCGAACTGGGCTGTGGGCGAGACCCCGATCAAGGCCTCGGGCGTCGGCGGGCGGCAGCAGCGCGTTTCGCCGGAATACGGGCACATTTTCGACCACTTTGCGGTGAATCTCGAATATCCGAGCGGCGCCACGATCCTGAGTATGTGCAAGCAGCAGGAAAACACGGCGAGGTTCGTGGGCGAGCATATCATCGGCACGAAGGGCACGTCCAATGCGGCGTCGTGGATCAAGGGCGAAAACGCGTTCCGGTTCGATGGCGAGAATCCGAATCCGTACGTGCAGGAGCACACGAACCTGATCGAGAGCATTCGCGGCGGGAAGCCGATCAACGAGACGCGGCGCATGGCCGAGACCAACATTTCGGCCATTATGGTGCGCGAAGCGGCCTATACGGGACAGGAGGTGACCTGGGACGATGTGATGAACTCGACCCAGAAACTCACCCCGGCCACTTGGGAATTCGGCGATGTGCCGATTTTCGCGGCAGCCGTGCCCGGCGAGACGGTGCTGAACCGCCGGCCGTTCGAAGAAGACGAGATGGCTGTTTCGGGGTGATTTCTTCCCGGGGCGCCCCGGCGATTATCGCCGGGAGGTTATAGCCATACGCCCGCTACGAGCAGTACGACCGCAAGGCCCACGACGCCTATGATCGTTTCCATGACGGTCCATGAACGGAGCGTCTGGGCCTCGGTCATGCCCATGAGCTGGTTCACGAGCCAGAAGCCGGAATCGTTCACGTGCGACAGCACCGTGGCGCCGCAGGCTACCGCGATCGTGATGGCGCCGAGCATCGGCTCCGAAAAGGACCCGTTCTGGATAATGGGGACCAGCAATCCCGCCGATGCGACCATGGCCATCGTGGCCGAGCCCTGCGCTACCCGGATCACCACCGCGATCAGGAAGCCGAACAGGAGGATCGGCAATTGGGTGGCGGCCATCATTTCGGTCAGCGCGACGCCTACTCCTGTTTCGACCAGGATGTGCGCGAACACCCCGCCGGCTCCGGTCAGCAGGATGATCATGCCCACGGGCTCCATGGACCGGGTGGCGATGCGCTGCACCTCGTTTGCGGAAAAGCCCAGCCGGATGCCGAGAAAGTAAAACGCAAGCAGGAGCGCCGCGGTGAGCGCCGTGAAGGGGTGCCCGATGAACGATATCCATTCCCGGAGTATGTGCTGTTCTTCCGGGAGCCAGATTTTGCCGGCCGTGTTCGCCAGGATCAGCGCGAGAGGCAGCGCAATGAGCGATACGACCATGAGGAAACTGGGCGTCTTTCGCCCCTCGGTATCCGCTTCATTGTGTTCCGCGGTTTCCGGCACCGCCACATGGATGCGTCGCGCAATGTGATTGCCGAAGAAGACGCCGCCTATGGCTGCGGCGGGCGCCCCGGCGATGATGCCGAAGAAGATGACCCACCCGAGGTCTGCGCCGATGATCGACGACACGGCCACCGGTCCCGGGGTGGGGGGGATGCAGGCATGCGCGACGGCCATGCCCCCTACGAGCGGGATGCCGTAGTAGAGCAGCGATTTGCCGGTTCTGCGGGCCAGATTGTAAACGAGAGGAATGAAAATGATAAGTCCGACTTCGAAGAATACGGGCGTGGCGACGATGATGCCGATCAGGGCCAGCGCCCACTGGGCCTTCCGTTCTCCGAACACCCTGATGATCGTCGAGGCGATTTTACTTGCTCCGCCCGATGCCTGAATCATCTCGCCCAGCATAGTGCCCACTCCGATCACCACGGCAATGTAACCGAGGGTGTTGCCCATGCCTTCGGTGACCGCGTCGGCAACCGCCGAGGGGGGTACCCCACCGACGATGGCGGCGACGAAGCTCACGGCAAGCAGGGCGATGAACGCCTGCATGCGCAAGGTGATGACCAGGAGCAGGAGCACCCCGATGCTGCCGGCGGTCAAAAGGAGTAGCGCTGTGGTAGACATAGGGATAAAGATATAGGAAGCAACGATGGCGAAATTACAGTACCTTGACGCTGAAAATACAGAACCTTTGTCATAGATGACTTCCGCCTTGCGATCATTTCCGCGCATTCTGCGCCGCGCCGCCCTTGTTTTCCCCCTGCCCATCGCTTTGTGCTGCGCTGCATTGCCCGGATGGTTGATCTCTGAGGCGGCCATAGCTCAGGAGCGACCGCGCCAGGAGTTGCAACAGACGACGCCGAAACAGGAGCTCATGGTCATGCAGCGCATCGGCGGGCCGGTCGAACTGGACGGGCTCAGTTTCGAGCCGGCCTGGCAGTCCGTCGAACCATACGTTCCGTCGCAGTACGAACCGAACAACGGAGCAGCCCCGACCGAGCGTACCGAGATGCTCATCGCCTACGACGAGGAATATCTTTTTCTTGCCCTCCGCGCATACGACCGGAACCCGGAGGGCATTCGCGCCAACACGCTCTACCGGGACCGGCTCAGCAACGACGATCATTTCGAGATTCTGATCGATACGTACAACGACAACGAAACCGGCATGCTGTTCAACAGCAATCCACGGGGGCATCGCCGGGAAGCCGCCATTTCGAACGACGCCAGCGGGGGCGGCATTGCATCGGGCGGCTGGATCAATGTGAATTTCAACACTTACTGGGACGTCGAGACCGTCATTGCCGACAGCGGGTGGTTTTCGGAAATGCGCATCCCGTTTTCCAGCCTGCGTTTTCAGCCGCGCGAAGACGGCACGGTCATCATGGGGCTGACCCTGCAGCGCAAGATCGTGCGCAAGGACGAGCGGGTGGTGTTTCCTCCGGTCGAGCGCATTTCGGGCTGGGCCTTTCTGAAACCATCCCTCGCACAGAAATTCCTGCTGGAAGGCATCGAATCGGAGTTGCCCGTGTATGTCACCGGATACGGCCTGGGCGGTGCAGGGGAGACGGCCCTGCAGGAGGGAGGCGCCTGGGAGTACGACCGGGATGTGACGCGGGAGATCGGCGCCGATCTCAAGTACCAGTTTGCGAACAACGCCGCGCTCGACCTGACGCTGAATACCGATTTTGCACAGGTCGAAGCCGACGATCAGCAAATCAATCTGACGCGGTTCTCGCTCTTTTTTCCGGAGAAGCGCCAGTTCTTTCAGGAGCGGGCCGCCATTTTCGATTTTCGGACGGGGGGATTGAGCCGTCTTTTTCACAGCCGGCGCATCGGACTGACGGAGGACGGCGCTCCTGTGCCGATTCTGGCCGGCGCACGCGGCGCGGGGCGCTTCGGGCAGTGGGATATTGGGGCGCTGACCATGCAGACCGCGGCCTCCGGCGAACAATCGTCGGAGAATTTCGGGGTGCTGCGCCTGCGGCGGAAGGTGTTCAATCCCTGGTCCTATGCGGGCGCGATGGGGACGAGCCGCATCGGGGCGGACGGGGCGTACAATTTCGCCTACGGCCTGGACGGTGTTTTCCGGCTTTTCGGGGACGATTACCTGACGCTCCAGTGGGCGCACTCGTTTGACGACATGCTCGTGGACAAGCCGGATTACCGCCCGCTGAACGGCGGGCGCATGACCGTGCAGATGGAGCGCCGGCGCAGCAGGGAATGGGAATACCGCTCCATTCTGGCCTGGGCGGGTCCGGACTATGACCCGGGCATCGGATTCTCGCAACGCAACGATTTCACCCTCCTGGACAACGCGCTTTCCTACACGTGGCTGCCTCCGGAAGGCGCCCGGCTGATTTTCCACACCTTCGAAATGGCCGGGTTTACGTATTTGCGCAATCAGGACGGTTCCATCGAATCCGCGCAGGTGGGCCCCCGGTGGAGTTACGGGGCCCGGAACGGAACGCGGGGGCAGGCCGGGTTTATGGTGTTGTACGAAGACCTGTCCGCTCCCTTTTCGATCGGGGAGGTGGTAATACCCGCCGGAAGCTACATGTTCTGGGAAGCGGAGGTGGCGTATGCAGAATCCAATACGAACCGGTACCGGTTGGGGCCCACGTTACAGGCAGGTCCTTTCTATGACGGCTGGAAGGTCACGGCTGCTGCGCGCCCCACCTGGTACGTATCCCCGCACCTTGAAATTTCAGGGCGCTACGAGTATAGCCGGATTCGTTTTCCGGACAGGGATGCCGGATTGCACGCCCACCTGCTGCGGTTCAGGATCGGCATGGCTCTGGATACGCAAGCGTCGGCCAATGTTTTCCTGCAGTACAACAGCATAAGCGATGCGCTCTCGTCCAATATCCGCCTGCGGTATAACTTCCGCGAGGGGAACGACCTGTGGCTGGTCTACAACCATGGAATGAACACGGCGCGGAACCGGTTCGACCCCGCGCCGCCGCTTACGGACAACCGGACGCTGCTCGTCAAATACACCTATACGTTCCAGCTGTAGCCGCCGTTCGCCGGGAAAAACAAAGCAGGCGGTTTGCAAAGCCGGCAGGGAGCGCCTTTTCTGCAAACCGCCTGTATGTCCGTCCGGCGGGAAGCCGGCACCTCTGCTGGAGCTGAAATCTACTCCGTCGGCTTGATCATGAGGTTCCGGAACCAGACCCCGGTCTCCCCATGCTTGCCCTGGATGCCGATATGGCCCTCGGTGACCAATTCGGCCAGCGGGTTGCTCAGCCAGGGCGGAATGGAGGTGCCGTCCGGATTGGTTTCCGCGGAGTGGTATTCGCTCATGTCGATTTCGCTCACGTCCATGCCGTTGAGCGCCACCCACAGGGAGTCGCCCCTT
The DNA here is from genome assembly GCA_965117025.1 of Rhodothermales bacterium. Classification (GTDB taxonomy): domain Bacteria; phylum Bacteroidota; class Rhodothermia; order Rhodothermales; family VXPQ01; genus VXPQ01. Next base: position 737,649 of record OZ220746.1, on the reverse strand, counting down.
GCAGTCACCGTGTAGCGGTTCCATTCTCCGGCAGGCTTGATCCGCTGCTCCGATGGGGGCACATGCCCGTAGAAGGCGCCGGATTCCTGGTGGTGCCGGGCCGAATCTCTCATGGCGTAATCGTCGGCGATCTGCACCTCGATGGAATAGGGAATCCAGGCGCTGGTGTCCGTCTCGGTCGCGTGCAGGATGATCCCGCTGTTCGCGCCCGGATCGAACATGACTTCAAGGTCCAGCACGAAGTCGTTGTAGGTGGCCTGCGTAAAGAGGCCCTGATCTACGCTGCTTGTGAGCACGCCTTCTTCCCATGCCCAAACGCCCGCGGGGTCTATTGCATTGGAGAGGTCCTCGTTGAAGAGCGGCATCCATCCGGGTTCGGAAGTGTCCGGATGCGGATCGGCCATTTCCGTCGTTTCGGATTCGGCTGCGGCGTCGTAATCCGCGTCCCCCGAATCGGAGGCGCACCCCGCTGCGACGAAGGCGAGGGCAGCAAGGAGGGAAAGAGTACGTATGGGCATGATACTGTGGTGTGTGTGATGGTTAAGGATACATACTGTGGATCCGGTTCGCCGGAATCACCCCGCGTCGACGGCGGGGAGTTCCCAGCCCTTCCGCGGCGTGCGGCGCAGATACCGGTTGGCTTCCGGCAGGTTCGTGACGCGGAGGTTTTCCGCATCCCAGTGAACCTTTTTGTTGCCCGCAAGGAGCGAGACGACGCCGAGCAACACAGTCTCGGTGAGGGGGGCGGCGAAAGCGAAAGGCGACGAGGCGTTTTCTTCGCCTCGAATGGCGCGCACCCAGTTGTTTTCGTGGCTCTCGTCCGCGATGCGGTCATACAGCCGGGGAGGGGTGTTCTCCGCGAGATCGCCGGGCATCAAGCGCACGCCGCCCATATGCAGCAGCGTACCCTTCGAGCCGACATACATGGTTCCGTTCGAATTCAGCCATTCGCCGTCGGAGAGGCCTTCGGGGCGCGGGGGTTTGAACCCGCCGTCGTACCAGATGAGCCGTACCGGCCCGCGTTCCCCGTGCGCGGGGAATTCGAAGAAGGTGGTCGAAGCGACCGGATAGGAGTGGCCGTTGAAGGCGGAGGACCGGGTCTCTACCGTGGTGGGTGCGCCGAGGTCCAGCGCCGTAGCCACGAAGGCGAAGGAGTGTGCTGCGATATCGCCCAGCGCTCCCGTGCCGAAGGGTACCCACCCGCGCCAGACGAACGGATGGAAGGCCGGGTCGTAGGCCATGTCGGCAGCGGGGCCGAGGTACAGATCCCAGTCGATGCCGTCCGGCTTCCGTTTCAGCACGGAAGGCAGGTCCATGCCCTGCGGCCAGATGGGGCGGTTCGTCCACACATGCACTTCGCCGACCTCCCCGATCGTGCCTCCCTTGACGTGTTCGGCTATGTCGTAGAGTTCGTTGGAGGAGCGCCCCTGGTTCCCCATCTGCGTGACGACGTCGTACCGTTCCGCGGCAAGGCCCAGTTGGCGGGCTTCCCATACCGACCACGTAAGCGGCTTCTGGGTGTATACATGGATGCCGCGTTCCATGGCCGCCAGGGTAATGAGGGCGTGCGTATGGTCCGGCGTGGCGATCACGACCCCGTCGATGTCATCGCTTATTTCATCGAACATGCGGCGGTAATCCTGGTACCGGGCCGCCCTGGGCCAGGTCTCGAAAGCGGGCGCGGTGAAATCCAGGTCCACATCGCACAGGCCTGTGATGGCGACATCGTTCATGTTCGCGAGATTGACCTTGCCCATGCCCCCGACCCCGACGCAGGCCACGTTCACCGTGTCGCTGGGCGCCCGGAAACCCGGGCCGCCGAGCACGTTTCTCGGAAGGATGAGCGGAGCGGCGGCAAACGCGGCGCTTGTTTTACCGAGCGCGCCGAGAAAAGCACGGCGGGAGAGGCCGGGTTGCCGGCGGGCGGATCTCAAGGAAGCGGACATGGAGCGTTTTTGGTCAATGCACGGCGCATGCAGGTTGCAATAAACCCTTCATCAGGCATGGCGGGGGTTCCGGGCGGGATAATCCGGCGATGCAGGCCGGCAAAACGAGTGAATATCTTTTAGGATGCTCCGATCAAAACCGCATCCCTCTCAGCTTCTGAGCTTTGCCGACTTAATCGGAGAGTACCCTATAACAATTTCGCACAATTTGACGAATTGTTCACAAAAATACAGATGCGTTCCCCACGTGTTCATCCATTGTTCACGCAATCCGTGGGGCTGTTGGGTATCCTCGGTATCTGCTGTGCGACACCGTATATGCAGCCATGATCTTAATGTAAAGACTTGATTAAGACGATTCTGCGCAGTACCCTCATAAGCGTAGTTTATTGCGGTTGTGGCTGCTTCTCTGAAGAGCGTTTAGTGGCTCGAAGCGCTTTTCCGCAACCCTGCCTCTACCCACCAATAAAGTATCTGACGTCATGAAACTCCCGTTTTTTATATTCGTGGTGGTGCTCGGCATCATCGTTGCAGTCCACCTTGCGATGAATGCAAGGGTAGGCGAAATCATGGCCAACCCCCGTGTGGCGAACGCGGTCTTCTGGACCATTGGCGCCGTGATGGCCATCATTGTGGGCCTGACCGGCTGGGAGGCAGGCGCTTTGGGAGCCCTGAAAAATGTACATCCCCTGCTTTTGACCGCGGGCGCGATGGGCGCTTGCCTGGTGTTTGCCATCGCATGGTCCATTCCGCAAGTGGGCGCAGGAAACTTCTTCATCATTCTGCTGGCCGGCCAGGTGATCGGCGGCCTGATCATGTCCCATTTCGGGTGGTTGTCAGCCCATGAGCCGATTTCTCTTGTCCAAATGGGCGGCGCTGTGCTGATGGTTGCGGGGGCGGCTATCGCCACGATGGCCGGATAGCTGCGTACCCGTCCGGATCCTTTTCACACTGTTTTTACACCATATCATACTTCCCATGACCTCCAACATGCGAATCACGACCTTGCTGCCGCTTTTCGCGGCGGGGTGCCTTCTTATACCTGTTGCGCTCCATGCACAGGTCCCCGAACCCACTATTCTGTTCCAGCCTGTCAAGGTGGACGCGCCCCCGCACGATCCGGCGAACGGATCGTACTGGTTCGGCCCGTTTTCGGAGACCGCGAGCATCGTGGACATCGACAACGACGGGGATCTGGATATCGTGGCCGGCCGCAACTGGTACGAAGCGCCTCTCTGGATCAAGCATGAAAATTTCCGCAGCGGCGGAGATGTGAATGGCCCGGAAACGGAGAACAACGCTGAGTTCCCCATGGATGTGAACCGCGATGGCTGCACGGATATCGTAAGCTCGGGCTGGATGTTCATGAAGGGCGCCTACTGGTACGAGAACCCCTGCAACAAGATCGACACGTGGGCCTCGCACAAGGTGCACCAGGCGTTCAATATGGAGGGGGTCGAGGGGCACCATGACATCGACGGCGACGGTGACGACGATATCCTTGTGAACCACTGGGGGCTCTACGAGGATCAGGGGATGACGTGGCTGGAGTACATCGACGAGCACCCGTATTTCATCGAGCATGTGGTAGGGTATGACGTGGATATGCACGGGAACGGCCTGGGCGACATCGATATGGACGGCGATCCGGACATTGTGACGCCGCTGGGATGGTATGAAAACCCGGGCGGGGAAGCGGCAAAGGGTATGTGGACCTACCACGACGACTGGAAATTCGAATCGCTCAAGGAGCGGATCGCCAGTGCAGCCTCCCACCCGATTCTGGTGCATGATGTGAACGAGGACGGCCTGAACGACGTCATTATCGGGTCCGCGCATGCGTACGGGCTTGCCTGGTATGAACAGAAGATGGAGGACGGCGAACGGTCGTTCGAGGAACACTGGCTCGAAAGCGAGTTTACCCAGTTTCACACGATGACGCTGGGCGATCTGAACGGCGACGGCAAGGACGATCTGGTGACGGGGCGTCGGCTGATGGCGCACTACGGCAGGGACATCGGCGCGTTCGAACCGCTTTTCGGTTTCTGGTATGATTTGAACGGAGGCGACCCGATACGGCACATTCTGTTCTACAATCACCTGCCCCGGTACGGGTATGAAGCGAGCCTGAATCCGTCACCGAATTATGCGTTCGGCATGGGCATGAACGTGCATGTGGTAGACATGAACGGCGACGGGCGCAATGATGTCGTGAATCCGAGCAAGGCGGGCCTGTACATTTTCTACAACGAAGGCGCTCCGCCTACGCCGGGCGATGCGTACCGCCTGCCCACGTACGACGAGTACGAAACATGGCGCGCCTGGGGCGAATACGGCACGTTGTTCAACGGCAGGGATTTCAGCGGCTGGGTCGTTCCGGAAGGCGACGGCGGGCACTGGAAGGTCGAGGACTTCATGATCAAGTACGATGCCCTTTCGGAGGCGGAAGTGAAGCATCTCTTCACGGAGGAGGAGTACTGCGACTACAACCTGCATGTGGAGTGGCGCTTCCCGGAGGCCTCGGGCATATTCGATATGCCGACTATCCTCCCGGACGGCACGTATGAAACGGATGCCGACGGAAACATCGTCACGAACCCCACGCCGAACTCGGATTCAGGTATTCTCCTGCGCGGATCGTATGACCAGGCGAATATCTGGAACTGGGGCGTCGGCTCCGGCGAGCTCTGGGGGGTGCGCACGAACGAGAACAACGCGCCGGAAGTACGCGCGGCGGCGGTTCCGTCCAAACGGATGGATCATCCGGTCGGGGAGTGGAACGAATTCGACATCCGTATGATCGGCGACCGGGCTACGGTGCGTCTGAACGGGGAGGAGGTCATTCATAATGCGCTGGTTCCCGGTATTCCCGAATGCGGTCCCATCGGACTCCAGCATCACGGGGGCATGATCGAGGAGACGGGCGAAATGGATCCGACCTCCAGCATGATCGAGTTCCGCAACATCTGGATCGACCCGATCGACGACGAGCAGCGGGAAGACCTTGCTCGCATGGACTATCCGGAAGGATGGGAAATTCTGTTCGACGGTCGCGAGGAGGACCTGGAGAACTGGGTTGCCGGAGAAGGCCATTCCTGGGTGGTCCGGGACGGCATGATCCTGCTCGACCGCGAGTTCGACAATTCCATGCCGAACGAACATTATCTCTGGGCAAAGGACACCTACGGGGATTTCGTGCTGGAGGTCGAGTTCAAGACGGTCGAGAATTCGAACAGCGGTATTTTCATCCGTACGGAAGACATCGCCGATCCGGTATTTACGGGAATCGAGGTGCAGGTGAACAATTCCTACGGCAGGCCGACGAGTCAGGGGAGCACGACCGGTACGCTCTACGATCTGGTCAAGCCGCACACCAATCCCGTGTACCCGCCGGGCGAATGGAACTGGCTTCGCGTTTTCGCCTTTGACAACCAGATCATTACCGAAGTGAACGGCGTGCGTGTGGCCCAGGCGGATCTGGATCAGTGGACCGAAGCGCACATGAACCCGAGCGGTGCGAGGAACAAGTTCACGCGCGCCCTCCGGGATTTTGCGCGGGAAGGCCGTATCGGCCTGCAGGATCACGGCCGCCCGGTCTGGTACCGCCATGTGCGGATCATGCGCCTCGACGATGCTTCGTCGCTCAAGCGCGCGCTGAACCCGGCGTACCGGTAGGTCAGCCATTCACAATCCGTAGATGCTATGAAGAACGAAGAAACGGTACGAAGAAGACATGCCACCCGCTTGTCCGCAATCTTTTTTCTCGCAGGCTTGCTTGCGGCAGGACCGATCCTTGTCGGAAAACCAGCTGTTGCGCAGGATCAGGGCGATGCACAGGACGAGGCCGTCGTGCAGGAGGCGGACGATCTTGCCGTCCTTGTGTTCAGCAAAACGGCGGGGTTCCGTCACCGATCCATTGAGGATGGCGCTCAGGCGCTCCGGGAAATCGGCGAGGAGAGCGGTTTCTCGGTCACGCACACGGAAGACAGTACGGTGTTCGCCTCGCCGGATCTGGCCGGCTACGGTGCGGTGGTGTTCCTGAACACCACGGGCGATGTGCTGAATGACGAGCAGCAGGCGGCCTTCGAGCAATACATTCAGGGCGGCGGCGGATATGTCGGCATACATGCGGCGGCGGATACCGAATACGACTGGGCCTGGTACGGTGAGCTTGTAGGGGGCTATTTCGCCAGCCATCCGCATGTTCAGCCGGCCGATATTGTGGTGTCTGACCGGGAGTTTCCCGCCATGGCGCATCTGCCGGAGGTTTGGACGCGCACCGACGAATGGTACGATTACAGGGCGAACCCGCGCGGCAATGTCCACGTGCTGGCCGTGCTCATTGAAGAAAGTTACGAGGGAGGAAAAATGGGCGACGATCATCCCATTGCATGGGCGCATGAATACGATGGCGGGCGCGCCTTGTATACCGGCGGTGGGCATACCTCGGAAAGTTACGAGGAGCCGCTGTTCCGCGAGCACTTGCTGCAGGCCATTCTGTGGGCGGCAGGCCACGTGGACGGGGACGTCAGCCTGCCCTGAATCCGGCATACCGATTCGTCTGAATTTCCTGCTCTGATTATAGCCCATAATAGACCATATATGATGAACGAAGAACCAATACGACATGGGCAGGCGGACGGCCTGCCCATACTCTTTCTCCTCACGGGTCTTCTTCTGACAGGGCAAGTCTTTGTCGAAAAACCGGCCGCTGCTCAGGATACGGCCGATCTGTCCGTCCTCGTTTTCAGCAAAACGGCGGGATTCCGTCACAGCTCCATTGAAGACGGTGTCCAGGCCCTTCGGGAAATCGGCGAGGAGCACGGTTTCTCGATTGTGCACACGGAAGACAGTACGGCGTTCGTCTGGCCGGATCTGGCCGACTACGGCACGGTAGTGTTTCTGAACACGACAGGCGATGTGCTGAATGACGAGCAACAGGCGGCCTTCGAACGGTACATTCAGGAAGGCGGCGGGTATGTCGGCGTACACGCAGCGGCGGATACCGAATACGGCTGGGCCTGGTACGGCGAGCTTGTGGGAGGCTATTTCGATAGCCATCCGCACATTCAGGAAGCCGATATTGCGGTACTCGACCGGGCGTTTCCCGCCACGGCGCATCTGCCGGAGCGCTGGACGCGCACGGACGAATGGTACAATTACAAGGCGAACCCGCGCGGCAATGTCCACGTGTTGGCCACCCTCGTCGAAAAAAGTTACGAGGGGGGCAACATGGGCGACGATCATCCGATCGCATGGGCGCATGAATACGACGGCGGGCGCGCTCTTTACACTGGCGGCGGGCATACCTCGGAAAGCTACGAGGAGCCGCTGTTCCGCGAACACATGCTCCAGGCCATTCTGTGGACGGCGGGCCGCGTGGACGGGGATGTCGGCCCTACGCTGACGGGATCGTACGAGGAGGTTGTGCTCGACGACGATACGACCTATCCGATGCAGTTGGAGGTGGCCCCCGACGGGCGCGTGTTCTGGATCGAACGCGACGGAACGGTCAAGATATGGGACCCGTCCGCTGAGTCGACGGTCATTGCAGGCTGGATTCCGACCTCCATGAAAATCGAGGACGGCCTGCTGGGGATTGCGCTCGATCCGAATTTCGAGGAGAACAACTGGGTTTACCTGTATTACATGCCGTTGAGTCAGGACCCGAACCGGCTGTCGCGGTTCACCATGCGGGGGAATAAACTGGATATGGCGAGCGAGGTCATTGTGCTGGAGGTGTTCATGCAGCGCGAGATATGTTGCCATAGTGCCGGAGAACTTCATTTCGACAAGGACGGCAACCTGTGGCTGGCCACGGGGGACAACACGGGAGGGACTGCTCCGCGTACCGATGAACGTCCGGGCCGTGCGCTCTACGATGCGCAACGGACCACGGCCAACACGAACGACCTGCGCGGGAAGATCCTCCGCATCCGCCCGCAACCGGACGGCTCGTACACAATCCCTGAAGGCAATCTGTTCGAGGATGACGATCCGCTCACCCGCCCGGAAATATACACGATGGGACACCGGAATCCGTGGCGCTATACGGTAGACCCGGAAACAGGTTGGCTCTACTGGGGCGATGTGGGGCCGGGGAATCAGTATGTCGAAGACAAATTGCCGCAGGGGATGGAGGAATTCGGACAGGCGAAGACGCCCGGATTCTTCGGTTGGCCCTATTTCGTCGGGCCGAATGCACCGTACCGCGATCTGAATTTCGAAACGGAGGAATACGGCGACTGGTTCGATTCGGAAAACTCCGTCAACGATTCTCCGAACAACACGGGAGTGCGCGAGCTTCCTCCTGCGCAACCAGCCTGGATATATTATAGTTACGGCCCGTCGGAGGAATTTCCCGAAATGGGCCTGGGGGGCATGTCGGCTGCGGCCGGATTCGTATATCATTACGATCCGGAAACCGCGGGACCCCATGCGCTACCCGCCTATTTCGACGGAAAGGTGATGCTGTTCGAATGGGCCCGCAACTGGATTCAGGAAGTGCTCAACGACGAACGGGGGGAGGCCATGGAGATTACGGCGTTTACTCCCGAGATTTCGTACGTACGTCCGGTCGATATTGCGCTGGGTCCGGACCAGACGTTGTATGTGCTGGAATGGGGGCAGGAATTCTGGGGGCAGAATCGCGACGGGCAGCTCGTGCGCATCGATTACTACGGGAACGAAAAACGCCCGCCGGAAGCGGTGGCCGGTGCAGATCCCCTGTCCGGTCCGGCCCCGCTCGCCGTGGCATTCGACGGTTCGGCTTCCTCGTCCCGTAATGGAGGCGACCTGTATTTTTCCTGGGATTTCGACGGAGACGGTGTTACAGACGCAGAAACAGCCGCCGCCGGCCATACCTACGGCGAGCCCGGAACCTATACGGCCCGCCTTGCGGTGACGGACGGCGAAGGGATGGTTTCGGAAACGGAAATAACGGTTACGGTCGGCAACACGGCGCCCGAGGTGTCCATTGTATGGCCGCCTTTCGGGGGCATTGTGCCCATGAATACGTCGGCTCCCTATGAAGTACAGGTGTTCGACGCGGAGGAAGGCATGTTGACCAGCCCGGGTTCGCGCGTCACGGTGCAGCCGTTCCTTGGGCTCGATACCCACGAGCGTCCGATGCACATGCACCGGGGGCAAGTCGGGGCATTCAACGTAGTGCCCGACTCCACCCACGGGCCCTATATTATCGACCGGTATGTGCGCCTCTCGGCGAACTATACGGACTCGGGGACACCCGCGCTTACATCGTCGGACGAGATCATTTTGTATCCGTCCGTGGTGCAGGCAGAGCACCGCTCAATCGGTAAGGGCGACAATCTGGTCATTACGGGCAATCGCCAGCGGCCCGAATTTCCGGATGAAACCGAGGTGTATGTCGAACTGGGAAATGCAGAGTATGTGTCGTTTTCCGCCATGAATCTGCACGGCGTCGAGGCGCTGGCGTTATATATCGTACCCGAAGCAGAGGGGGCCGTACAGGTAAGACTGGATGCCGCCGACGGGCCTATTCTGGCGGAAACAGTCTTTTCGCCCCCCGAAGAATCCCGCATTGAGGAACGCGAGGACGGCCCCCCTATTATCCGCTGGATGTCTTACCCCCTTTCGATCGAAGCCCCGGAAGGCGCACGCGATCTGTACGTGGTGTTTGAAGGTCCCGAGCGGGGCACGGTAGCCCGGTTCGACCGGATCGAGTTCGAAGGGCCGGGCATCACTCGTCCTCCTGCAGGCAGGGCATCCATCTTGTATTGAGAGCTGCATATGGTCAGACGATAACTCGATCCGTCTCGCGCGGCGGATTTTTTCGGTCCGAAGACCTGGCTGCACTGCTCGTTCCGTAATGTATTCACCCATAGCAATCTCTGATTACCCGCCTTATGAAAACCTGGAAACTCGGCCATAGCGATGTGGAAGTGTCCGCGCTGTCCTACGGGACGGACCTGATCGGCAGCCGCATCGACCGCGAAACATCTTTTACCTTGTTCGACCTGTTCTATGATCGGGGCGGCACGTTTCTCGACACAGCCAATTTCTATTCGAGCTGGGTTGAAGGCTGCTCCGGAGGCGAGAGCGAAACAACAATCGGCCAATGGATGAAGGAGCGCGGGGTCCGCGACAAGATTCAGATCTCCTCCAAACTGGGATTCGATTATCCCGGAAGCGACGGCGGCCTCTCCGCCGACGAAATCGAACGGGAATGCGAGAAAAGCCTTGCCCGTCTCCAGACCGATTATATCGATGTCTACTATGCCCACCGGGACGATTTCGATACGCCCATGGAAGAAACCATGGAGGCATTCCACCGGCTGATTCAGAAGGGAAAGGTGCGCACGATCGGCGCAAGCAACGTGTGGCTCTGGCGCATTGCCGAGGCGGGCAAGCTGGCCGAGGAACGGGGCTGGACGCCGTATCAGGCCGTGGAGCAGCGTTTCACCTATCTGCGTCCCCGCCACGGCGCCGATTTCGGTCCGCAAATCTTCGTGACCGAAGACATGAAGCGGTATTGCCGCCATCACGGGATTACGCTCATCGGGTATTCTGTGCTGTTGCAGGGGGCCTACACGCGGGATGACCGGCCTGTGCCCGCGCAGTTTGCCGGGCCGGAATCGGACGAGCGCCTTGCAGCGCTCCGGAGCGTCGCCGCGGAAGTGGACGCCACCCCGAACCAGGTGCTTATCGCCTGGATGCTCCGAAACGAAATTCTCCCGCTCTTCGGCGGAAGCCGGGTCGAGCAACTGGAGGAAAATCTGGGCGCCGTGGACGTGCAGTTGTCCGACGATCAGATGGATGTGCTGAACACGGCCGGCAATCCTGACGTCAAGAAAGCCTGGTTGCGATAAGAATATGACTGGAGTAGCTGTAGCCGGCTCCGGATTCATCGGCCCCGTACATGTCGAGGCCCTCCGGCGGCTGGAAAATGTTCATGTGACGGGCATTCTCGGGAGCAGCCCGGAACGCTCCGAACAGGCCCGCCTCGCTATGGGCTTGCCGCGGGCCTATGCAAGCCTCGACGAAGTCCTTGCCGATCCGGAGGTGCAGTCTGTGCATCTTGCCTTGCCGAATGTGTTGCATTACGAGTATTCCATGCGTGCGCTCGAAGCCGGAAAGCATGTGATGTGCGAGAAGCCGCTCGCCATGAATGCGGGGGAATCGGCGGCGCTGGTAGAGGCCGCAAGCGCATCGGGACTGGAGGCGGGCGTATGCTACAATCAGCGGTTCTATCCCATGAACCTGCAGGTCCGGAGTATGATCGCCGGCGGGGAACTGGGCGCACTGCACTCGGTGGTGGGCAGTTATGTGCAGGACTGGCTGTTGTACGATACGGACTACAACTGGCGCGTACTGTCCGACAAGGGCGGCCCGCTGCGCGCCGTCTCCGACATCGGCACGCACTGGATCGATCTCGTTACGTCCATGACGGGTCTGGAGGTCGAGGCGGTACTGGCGGATCTGAAAATCGTGCATCCCGTGCGCAAGCGGCCCACAGGCGAGGTCCAGACATTCAGCGGGACCTACGACGGGGATACGGAAGCGATCCCAATTGACACGGAAGATTGCGGCAGCGTACTTTTCCGTTTCAAGGGGGGCGCACGGGGCAGCCTGTGGGTTTCCCAGGTTACGGCGGGATACAAGAACTGCCTGCGGTACGAAATCTCCGGCGCGGAACAGTCGGTTTCCTGGAGCAGCCAGTTTCCCAACGAACTTCAGGTCGGGCGCCGCAATGTGCCCAGCGAGGCGCTGGTCCGGGATCCGGCGCTGCTGCACGATCTCCCCGGACGCTTTACCAGCTACCCCGGCGGGCACAACGAGGGCTTTGGCGATACGTTCAAGCACTGTTTTCGCGCGTTTTACGAGGCGGTGGAAAGCGGCGGCGCGGGCGAGCGGCTGTATCCTTCGTTCGAGGAGGGGCACAAGGAGATCGTGTTGTGCGACGCCATTCTCGAGAGTCACCGGGAGGCTCGCTGGATTACGATATGAAACTCGGGTTCGTAAGCGCTATCCTCCCGGAACTTGACCTGCAGGGCGTTGTCGGGACGGCCGCAGAGGAGGGCTACGACTGTGTGGAGTTGCTTTGCTGGCCCCGAGGCAAGGCGGATCGCCGCTATGCGGGCGTTACCCACATCGATGTGACGGACTTTTCCGAATCGGACGCCCGTCAGGTACGTGCGGTGGTCGAAGATGCGGGGGTTGGAATCAGCGGGCTCGGGTATTATCCCAATCCGCTCGTGCCCGATCCGGAAGAATCCGCCGTGTACGTCGAACACATCCGGAATGTCGTGCGCGCCGCTGCGCTGCTCGGGGTAGACCTCGTGAACACCTTCGTGGGGCGCGATCCGGCCCGGTCGGTCGAGGACCAATGGCCGCGCTTTCTGGCCGTATGGAGACCGCTCGTCGCGTTTGCGGAGGAGCACGGGGTGCGCATCGCCATCGAGAACTGCCCCATGCTTTTCACGCAGGACGAATGGCCGGGGGGCAAGAATCTTGCGTACAGTCCGGCCATCTGGCGCCGGATGTTCGAGGATATTCCCAGCGACCGGTTCGGGCTGAATTACGATCCGTCGCATATGATCTGGCAGCAGATGGACTGCCTGCGCCCTTTGCGCACCTTCGCCGATCGTCTTTTTCATGTGCATGCCAAGGATGTGCGCCTCGACCGGGACCGGCTGGACGAGGTAGGCATTCTCGCCACGCCTCTTGAGTACCATACGCCCAAACTGCCCGGGCTCGGCGATGTGGACTGGGGGCGTTTTTTCTCTGTGTTGACCGACACCGGGTATGACGGTCCGGTTTGCGTGGAGGTGGAGGATCGCGCGTACGAACATTCGCTGGAGACGAGAAAATTGTCTCTGCGTCAGAGTGCAAGGTACTTGCGGACCTTCGTGCCAGCGTGAAAATGGGTGTTCCTGCTGACCTTCGTGCTGCGCGAAACCTGGTGTTCCTGCCGACGGATTTTGTTTTATTGTTCTTTTCGTGTAGCCTGCATTGTCATCACATCCCGTTTACACTGACTTGGCGCCGTACGTGCCGTACATGCTTCTTCCGGAGGTTACGACCATGTCCCGTTTTGCTTTTGCTCCCCTTATCCTCGTTGTCCTCCTGCCGTTCCCTGCCTTGTCTGTGCAGGGCCAGACGTTGGTGGATCCCCCGCCGCTCTATATGCCGTACCTTGCGGACGCTCCCGTGATCGACGGCGATCTCGACGAATGGAAGCGGGCGGCCCATCATGACGGGGTGTGGGATATCTACCGCCTGCGTCATGCGTCCTGGTACGATGGCGGCGCCCGCAACCGCCTGACGGATCAGGCTCCCGACGAACCCGCCCCGGAGGACGACCTGCGCGCCCGGTACTACATGGCGTGGGATGAAACGTATTTGTATTTCGGGGCCGAGGTGCATGACAATGTGAACGATGTGGACGACCCGGACCCGGCGCCCCACCGCTGGATGTTCAAGGATTCCATCTGCTGGTTCATGGAGGCGCCTCAGGACGATGCGCCGGAACGATTCGGGCGCGGCGACAATGCATTTTGCTTCGTAGCGGATGCGTCCATGCCGGATTACGGAGCCTGGTGGCGCTACGGAACCCCGGAAGACACCTATCAGGAGGCGCAGATGCCGGACGATATGGTGGATTATGCGTTACAGTTCGATCCATGGGGAACCGGCGCCGGAGATTTCAAACTCGAGGCCCGCGTGCGCATGGATGCGTTTTTTCCAGTCAGCGACCCGCGCTGGATGTCGCCGCCCGCCCATGGGGACGAGTATAGCCTTATGATCGTGCATTGCGATCCCGACGGCGGGGCGTACGGTGGGCATTTCATGGTGTACGGCGACGGGGACGACGATTCCACCTGGAGCCGCGTTATCCTGACCGGTCCGCAGGGGCCGATCGAACGTCTGGCGGAGTAGGGGATGGAATCCACTTCTTACCGGGAATTTTCTGCCTGGCCCGGATGGGTTGAACTGTTGGTATGGGGGTGCCTCGGCGCTACCACGCTTCCTTTTGTTTTCGGATGGGGTACGGACTCCGGAATAGTGGGCAGGGTCGTTTCCATCGCGGCTATTCTGGGCATCGGCGTCGCCATCCGGTATATCTTCGGCGGGCTTACAGCCATGGTGCAGGAAACACGCTTGCTCATATACATGGGGTCGATTCCGCTGGTGAAGAGATCGATTCGGTTCGCCGACATCGTTTCCATAGAAAGCGTACGGTACCGCCCCATTGCCGAATTCGGGGGGTGGGGTATTCGGGGACTCGGAAAAAAGAAGGCCTGGACGGCTCGCGGCAACCAGGCTGTGGTTTTGACCCTTCCCAAGGATCGCTTGCTGTATGTGGGCAGCGATAGTCCGGAGCAGTTGGAGGAGCATATTCGCCGTGCGATGACGGCGGCTTCCCTGCTCAGCGAATAAAAAACTCTTCTTTGTACCCTTCTTGTAACTATCGCCGGAGCCTTCCGTACACGAGACTGTTCCAGCGCTCGAACGGAGCGTGCTCATCCTGGGCGGGAACCATTTTTCTCACTTCTTCACCCTGAGGATCGTCATGAATACGCGTTTCATTTCTGCAAAATTGAAAGCGCTTTTTCTTCTTGTTCCCATGCTGGCGGCAGGCTTCATTCCGATTGCGCCGGCGTGGTCCCAGAACGACCTTGTTCCTACGGACCCTAATGTGCTCAATCAGTTGGTTTCCAGGCAGATCATTGCATCCCTTCAGTCACCGCATGCGCAGGTGCGCAGCCAGACGCTGAAGAACGTGATCGTGTACGCAACGCTCGATTTCGACCAGGTTGATCTGGGCGGAATCACGGCGGCGCTTGCCGAGGTGGCTGAAGAGGACGAATCGAGGTCGAACCGGCGTCTGGCCGTAGCGGCGCTGCGTTCCATTGATTCCTGGCGGGCCAAACGGCATTTGTCGCATCTGGACGGCATGGGCGATACGGAGTACCGGTCGCTGGTTGCCAGCGTGCTCTCGGAGTATCACACGATGCAGACGAGCGGTTCGTTGTAAAGGACCGTTCCTAAACCACGACTTGCCGCAAAGGCGATGTGGCGCTGAGCGCTTCGAAGGGGCGGGCCGGATTCCGGCCTGCCCCTTTTGTGTATGAGAGGCTGGGTAGGATTGGTCCGCAGGTATCTCTATATGGAACGTAGAGTATATTCCAGAGGCATACGCTGCGTATGCGATCCGTTTCTACAAGCCGTACACAAGATGAAAGCCCCTGTGCCCACCCGTGAATCCATCGCCATGTGTTTCAGTGGGGGCAAGGACAGTGCGATCGCGTTGCATGAGATCCGTCGTGCCGGGACATATGCCATCAAGGAGTTGGTGACAACGGTAACTGTTCCCTACGACCGGGTAACCATGCATGGCGTTCGCCGCGCGCTTGTGCGGCAACAGGCCGACGCCATAGGAATTCCCATTACGGAAGTCGCTGTGCCTCCCAGTTCCTCCAATGCGGTCTACGAACGGGAGATGGGGTATGCGTTTGCCCGATTGCAGGCCGAGGGCATACGGCGCGTGGCCTTCGGAGACATCTTTCTTGAAGATCTTCGGGTCTATCGCGAAGAGCAACTGGCAGCCTGCAAGCTCGAGTGTGTTTTTCCGATCTGGAAGCGTGACACCACGGAACTCGCGCACCGGTTTGTGGAGGACGGATTCAGAGCCGTCGTGGCCTGCGTGAATCCGGCGGTGCTCGACGCGTCTTTCGCCGGCCGCCCATTCGATGAGGCTTTTCTTGCGGATATTCCTCCGGATGTCGATCCGTGTGGTGAGCACGGCGAGTTTCACACGTTCGTGTTCGATGGGCCGATTTTTCGGTGGCCGGTACGTATCTCTCTCGGGCGGGTCGTCGAACGTGACCAATTCGTATTCTGCGACCTCGTTCCGGATAGCGCCGTTTCGTGAGGGTATAGCCACCGAACCGGCTTCCTTCCATGACGTAGATTGGAGGGTACATGGTGCTGCGCGGCGCGCGCAGGCCTTGTGCAAGGCGTACGCAATCCTTGCAAGAAATTATCCAAGGAACATGACACAGCCCCGGGATGCCCTGCCGGTTCTGGACGTATGCGGCGTCGCCCGCCGGTTCGGCAGGCGACTCCTTTTTCAGGACCTTTCGTTTTCCTTGTCCGGCGGCGAATGCCTTGCCGTGACCGGCGTCAACGGGTCCGGCAAGTCCACTCTGCTTCGCATTCTGGCCGGGGTCATGTCGCCGAGCGAAGGAACCGTTTCGCTTCGCGTGAACGGCACCGACCTGACGCAGGAAGCGCATCCCCTGTATTCCGGTCTCGTAGCGCCGTACGTGAATGTGTACGCAGGATTTTCTCCCCGGGAGAATTTGCGGTTTATCTCCCAGGCGCGCCGTCTTGCGAACGAGGAGCAGCGGATCGAGGAGGCGCTCGCATCCGTCGGGCTGGCCCGACGCATGCACGACCGGGTCTCCACGTTCTCGTCCGGCATGGTGCAGCGCGTCAAACTGGCGGCGGCGCTGCTTGCCGATCCGCCGCTTCTGCTTCTGGACGAGCCGAACGAGCATCTCGACGAAGAAGGCCGTCGCATGATGTCCGCCGTCATCGAGGACAGACTTCGCGCCGGCGCAATCGTGGTCGTGGCCACCAACGACGAACGGGAAGCGAAACAGTACGCCCGCACACTGTGTGTCGAGGAGTATCGGTAGTTCCGCCTTAGGGAGTTATTTCGCTGCGCACAGGTGTTCCTACCCGGCGAGGATGGCGGCAAGCAAAACGAGGGTAAGACCTGCGTTCGCCCCGACAATCCACTTGATGGCGGCGAACTGGGCGTTCATACTCTCTTTCAACGCGTTCATACTCTCTTTCTGGGCGCTCATACCTTCTTTCAGCGCATTCATACTTTCTTTCAGGGCATCCATATTCCCTTTCAGCGCGTCGATATCCTGCTTCGACGCGGTTTCGCCATGTCGCTCCGCGATCGCCTGTGCGAGGGCTTTCGCCTGTTTCTCTTCGACGCCTGCGGCGGTAAGGTTTTCGGCCATGGAAAGAGTGTCGATCATGGCTTGTACGAATGGTTTATAAAAAATGATATACCGTTTGCGGCATTCTGTTTCATGCTTGTTCGTAGTATCCGGCAACGGCCCGGAGCCCTTCACATCCGCGTTACCCCCAGCGCGGCGATATCCACGGCATCCGCGCCTGCGTTAAGGAGGGCGCGGGCGGCCATGCCCACCGTGGCCCCTGTGGTAAGGATGTCGTCCACGAGCAGGATGCGTAGTCCGGCAATCCGTTCAGGGGCCGGCACGGTGAACGCGCCGTCGAGATTGTCCAGCCGCTCTTTCCGGGAAAGCGCCGTTTGCGAGCGGGTAGCCCTGCCCCGTACGATGATATCCGGAGCCACGGGTTTTTCGAGAGAGGGGGCAATGCCCCGGACGAGATACTCGCTTTGATTATACCCCCGTTCGCGCAATCGCATATGGTGCAGGGGAATGGGTACAAGCACATCCGGCGCGGGCCGATAGACAAGGCTTTGGGTAAAGGCATGGCCAAGGATATGTCCCAGCCATATGCCGTAGTACGGCCGATCTCCGTATTTCAGCGCCTGGTGTATATGTTGCAGGAATCCCCCCTTGTCGAACATCCACAAGGCGAATGTGCCGTCAATGGCGGTACGCATGCCGGGCAGACGGTCGATTCGCTCCCGGACATCGTCTGCATCGGCGCGGTCGGCATTGCGCAGGCAGCAGAAGCAAAGAAGGGTCGAGGAGCCTGGTACGGCTCCGCCGCAGTGCAGACACGCCGGCGGAAAAGCCAGATCCATCAGGCCCTGTCCTACCGCCCGTGCGGCTTTTACCGGCGTCTTCCACAGGTTCCGTACGGACATAGGTATATGCAGGCTCGAAACATCGTTTTTTCGGCGGTGCAAAACATGCAGCGATTTTCATATATTAGACACCTTAGATTGATTTGCATAACCCCCAGCGGCAGCCTGGGCGCACGGTTTTTTGACCGAAGACCCCGGGGTCATGCACGCAAGCAATACCGAATCCGATGGCGGCTCCCATACGGCGCGGAATGATTATCAAGAACGCCAACACTCGTCCCGTCGAAATAGATATGGCTTCTCGCCGGATCACCGTAGCTCCCGGTGAAGCGAGGATGATTACCGCGGAAGAAGTGCGCGATCCCGCTCTCCGAAAGAACCTGCAGGTGCGCGCCATCTCGATCGTGCGTCCGGTTACGACGGAGGAAGAGGAGGCTTTTCGGAAGGAGCTTGAAGAAGCCGGGAGCGGTCAGTAATGAAGGTGCTTGCGTTGGAGCCATGGTACGGTGGCTCCCACCGGAATTTCTTCGATGGGCTGGTGAAGCATAGCCGTCACGAGTTTCACACGGTCACGCTGACAGCCCGTTTCTGGAAATGGCGCATGCAAGGCGGCGCCGTCACGATGGCGCGCAAGGCGCTTAAGGCCTTCAGAGACGGTTTCGAGCCGGATGTGGTGTTCGCCACCGGCATGGTCAATATCCCCGCCTTTCTGGCGCTTGTCCGACCGCATCTCGGGGATGTGCCGGTCGTTCTGTATTTCCATGAAAACCAGTTGACCTATCCGCTGCCGCCGGATACCGAGCGCGATCATACCTACGGGTATATCAACTACCTTTCCTCGCTTGCCGCCGACCGGATCGTGTTCAACTCCCAATTCCATTTCGATGAGTTCGTGGATGCGCTGCCAACCCTGTTGCGCGCTTTTCCGGATTACACCCATCTGAACACGGTGAATGTGCTTCGAAAGAAGTCCACCGTATTGCATGTAGGCATGGATCTGGAAGCGCACGACCGGTACCGTGCAGACTATCCGCCTCCCGATTGGGGACCTTCGATGCGGTCCCCCATTGTGCTATGGAACCAGCGCTGGGAGTACGACAAGAACCCGGAAGCCTTTTTCCGGGTGATGAACCGGCTCGACGATCGCGGCTACCGTTTCCGCCTTATCCTTGCCGGGGAGCACTTCGAGGAACAACCGTACGAATTCGAAAAGGCGTTCGAGCGGTATGCGGACCGCATTCTGCACTATGGCTATGCGGAGGACTTCAGGGAATACAGCCGCTTGCTGCACCGGGCCCACCTTGTGGTGTCCACATCGATCCACGAATTTTTCGGTATAGCCATTATGGAGGCCATTTACTGCGGATGTCATCCGCTGTTGCCGAACCGCCTCAGCTATCCCGAACTGATTCCTGATGCGCTTCATCGTCCGTTGCTGCATGCCCCTGTGCTGTATGAAGACGAGGAGAACCTTTTTGAAGCCATGTCCCGGATCATGGAAGGGGAGGACCGGCCGTTGCCGGTGTCCACGCTTCAGGCGGTTCCGCAGGCGCTGGACTGGCGGAAGCATGTTGCACGGTACGATGCGCTGCTGGAAGAAGTCGCTTCGTCACCGCGGGAAGTGCGCTTGTAGATTCGCCCGCGGCATATATTGGGATCGGGGGCTGCTGCGCCCGCCGTTACGCCATGTTTTCGACCATGGCGGTGCCGAACTCGCTGGTTTTGAGCAGGGTGGCCCCGTCCATCTGGCGCTCGAAGTCGTAGGTGACCCGTTTCTGCGCGATCGTTTTTTCCAGCGAAGACACGATCAGGTCCGCTGCCTCGTCCCATCCCATGTACCGGAACATCATTTCCCCGGACAGGATGACCGAGCCGGGATTCACTTTGTCCTGCCCTGCATATTTGGGCGCGGTGCCGTGGGTGGCTTCGAAGACGGCATGGCCGGTATCGTAATTGATGTTGGCGCCGGGCGCAATGCCGATGCCTCCGACCTCGGCGGCAAGCGCGTCGGAGATATAATCACCGTTCAGGTTCATGGTTGCGATGACCCCGTATTCGTTCGGGCGCGTCAGAATCTGCTGCAAAAAGGCGTCGGCGATCACATCCTTGATCAGCGTGCCGTCGGGAAGTTGGCGCCACGGCCCTCCTCCGACTTCCTCGGCGCCGAATTCCTGGCGGGCAAGATTGTATCCCCAGTCCCGGAATCCGCCCTCGGTGAACTTCATGATGTTTCCCTTGTGCACGAGCGTGACACTGTCGTACCCGCGTTTCCTGGCGTAGCCGATGGCCGCGCGCACGAGCCGTTCCGTGCCTTCTCTGGAAACGGGTTTGATGCCGATGCCGCTCGTTTCGGGGAAACGGATGCTTTCGACGCCCATCTCGTTCCGCAGAAATCCAATGAGTTTTTCCGCTTCCGGCGTGCCCATTTCGTATTCGATGCCCGCGTAGATGTCCTCCGAATTTTCCCGGAAAATCACCATGTTCACCTTTTCCGGGTGTTTTACCGGGGATGGAACGCCTGCAAAGTGACGAACGGGACGTACGCAGGCGTACAGGTCCAGAATCTGTCGCAGGGCGACATTGAGCGAGCGAATGCCTCCGCCGACCGGGGTCGTCAGGGGGCCCTTGATGGCGACGAGATACTGGCGAATGGCTTCAAGGGTATCGTTCGGGAGCCACTCGTCGAACCTGTTCTTTGCCTTTTCCCCGGCGAACACCTCGAACCACACGATTTGCCGCGTATCCCCGTAAGCATACCGGACGGCATGATCGAAGACATGCTGCGCGGCGGCCCAGATATCCGGTCCTATGCCGTCGCCTTCGATGAATGGAATGACGGGTTGGTCCGGCACGTTCAGGCGGCCTTGCTCCATTGTAATCGACCGGCCGTCGGCAGGTGGGGTCAGGTTTTTGTATGCGGGCATGTTGTCTGTGCGTTAGAAAGGCGCGTAGTACGATTCGCTGCGCCTGTTAACGCGCAACAGGCAAAGAGGGATGCGCACTTTACATGGAGAGCGTGTAAAATTGCAGGCCCTAATCAGCGTATCCTTTGCTACAAGCGCCCGAACAGTTGCCGCAGGCGGAGTTCCCAGACCTTGAAGGCTGCTTCGCGTACAATGGCCCGGGTCATCTTGGATTGCCCCTCGGTGCGTTCGGTAAAGATGATCGGGATTTCGAGCAGGGCGAATCCCTGGCGCCAGGCGCGGTACTTCATTTCCAGCAGGAAGGAGTAGCCGTTGGACGTGACCCGGTTGAAGTCGATGGCTTCGAGCACGCGGCGATGATAGCACATGAAACCGGCCGTTACGTCCCGGATCGGTATGCGGGTCACGCAACGGGTATAGACCCCGGCGCAATAGGAGAGAATGAGACGGGTGAGCGGCCAGTTTACGACGCGAACCCCCTCTGCGTAGCGTGAACCGATTGCCAGATCGGCCTTGCCTTCGAGCACGGGGGCGATCAGGCGGGACAGGTCGGCAGGGTTATGCGACAGGTCTGCATCCATACTGCAGATGAAGGTATAGTTCCGGTCGAGCGCCCAGTCGAAGCCGCGCAGGTAGGCGGTGCCGAGCCCCATTTTTCCTTCCCGTTCGATCAGCGATATGCGTCCCGGATGCTTTGCCATGCGCGCCCGCACGCAGGCCGCTGTGCCGTCGGGAGAGCCGTCGTCGACCACGAGCGCATGCACTTGCTTGGGCAACGTCATGATTTCGTCGAGGACGACCGGGACGTTTTCCGCTTCGTTGTAGGTGGGAATGATAACTATGGAGCGGTTCGGTCCCGAAGCATCCTGTTTGCGAAGAGGTTCCACGGGGAGCGGAATTCGGAGGAACAGCGTGTCGAATAGTTCGATTTTTATTATCTTGGCAAGCTGCGCATGCGCAAGTCAGGCATCTGACACAGGAGCGGGGCGGCGGTTCCGTGCCGGGGTCGGCCCCGACTCCGCAATCCCGCTTCCGGGATGTTAGCGGACAGTTAATTTTACGGAAAGATGAAACCCGCCGGATTCCATTCTTATACAAATGAATTGAAGGGCCCGTGCGTCGTTTTTTGCAAATAACCCATGCTATGATAAGCCATGGCCGGTGAGACCCGGAAAAAAGCGAGGAAACCCGCGAAACCTGCCACAGATGGTGAAGCGGAAGGAAACGGGGTTTCGGCTGCCAGCCGGAACGGCCATTCCGGAGTAGCTGCAGAAGACGGGGTCGTTTCCGGCGCCGATGAGACCTTCATTCATTATCCGGCCGGCGCATATACCCATGAGGAACTCGGGTTTTCCGGCGACCAGGTGCACGCCATGTACCGCAACATGCTGTTGCAGCGCCGGTTCGAGGAGCGCGCCGCACAGATGTACGGAAAACAAAAGATCGGCGGATTTTTACATCTCTATATTGGACAGGAAGCGGTATCTACCGGGTCGGCATATGCCATGGAGATCGGCAAGGACTCGGTAATCACCGCCTATCGCGATCACGGACTCGGCCTGGCGCTCGGTATGACGCCGAACGAATGCATGGCGGAACTCTTCGGCAAGGTCGGCGGCTCTTCAAGAGGAAAGGGCGGGTCGATGCATTACTTCAAGAAGGAACTCAACTTCTATGGAGGGCATGGCATCGTTGGAGGCCACATCGCGGTCGGAGCCGGTATTGCCTTTGCGCATAAGTACAAGGGAGACGGTGGGGTGTGCCTGACCTACTTCGGCGATGGGGCCGTGGGGCAGGGCTCCTTTCATGAGACCATGAATCTGGCCGCTCTGTACGAAACGCCCTGCGTCTTTGTCATCGAGAACAACGAATACGCCATGGGCACGGCCACTCATCGGGCTTTCGCGCAGCCGGACTTTTACCGGTATGCGCATAGTTACGGCATGGCTTCCTCGCTGGCCAGCGGTATGGATATTTTCAGTGTCTACAAGGCCATGTCGGATCATATTGCCCTGGCCCGGAACAACCGCCCGTCGATTCTGGAAGTGCGGACCTACCGGTATCGCGGTCATTCCATGAGCGATCCGGCGAATTACCGGACCAAAGAGGAATTGGACGCGATGAAGGAAGAAGACCCGATCATCCGCCTCAAGGGCTACATGCTGGAGCACGAACTGGCCTCGAACGAGGAACTGGATGCCGTAGACGACGAAGTCAAGCGGGAAGTGATGGATTCGGTTACCTTCAGCGAAGAGAGTGATGCGCCCCCCCTCCGGGAGATATACGAACATGTGTATTCGCAGAACGACTATCCGTTTTTAACCGATTGATTCTCAGATATGGCTGCATTGCAACTTCGCGAAGCGATTCGCGCCGCCATGGTGGAAGAGATGGAGCGCGACGCGGGTGTTTTTCTGATCGGGGAAGAAGTCGCCGAATACAATGGGGCGTACAAGGTCAGTGAAGGGATGCTGGACCGTTTCGGTGCAGACCGGGTGATCGACACGCCGATCAGCGAAAGCGGATTTGCAGGTCTCGGCGTGGGCGCCGCAATGGCCGGCTTGCGCCCTATCGTCGAGTTCATGACCTTCAATTTCTCGTTCGTAGCTTTTGATCAGTTGGTCAACAACGCAGCGAAGATCCGGTACATGTCCGGAGGCCAGTTCTCGATGCCGATCGTTTTTCGGGGGCCGAACGGCGCCGCAGGCCAGTTGGCCGCTACGCACAATACGGCCGTCGAATCCCTTTATTCGTGTTTCCCCGGTCTCAAAGTCGTTGCGCCGTCCAACCCGGACGATGCGAAGGGGCTTCTGAAGTCAGCTATCCGTGACGACGACCCGGTGATTTTTCTCGAAAGCGAATCGATGTATGGCTTGAAGGGGGATGTTTCGGATGCGGAAGATTACCTGATTCCGCTGGGCAAGGCCCGCATTGCACGGGAGGGCGCCGACGTCACCATCGTGGCCCATCAGAAGAGTTACTGGCGCGCTCTGGAAGCCGCCGATCAACTGGCGGAAGCCGGATACGACGCTGAAGTCATCGACCCGCGGACGATCCGCCCGCTGGATATTGAAACGATTGCAGCCTCCGTCAGGAAGACGAACCGGCTTGTCGTCGTGGACGAAAGCAATCCGTTCGCCAGTTTTTCGTCGGAGGTGGCCTGTCAGATACAGGAGCGCGTGTTCGACTGGCTGGATGCTCCGGTCATGCGAGTGACCGCCAAGGATGTTCCGGCTCCGTATGCAAAAAATCTGATCGAGTATTACATGCCTCGTACCGAGGAAATTGTAGCGGCTGCCAAAAAAATATTGTACGCAAATTGAAGGTACAGGCTGTTTTTTTCGGGTACGCCTTCTCCGATACGAAACCTATCCCACCTCTCCATTCTGCCGGATCAAGGCCTCACGGAAGCCCTCGAAGCGCGTTGCACACAAGGACATAATCTGAACGCCGGACCATGCCCATCCCTGTCGAAATGCCCAAAATGAGCGATACCATGGAGGAGGGCGTCCTCGTGGCATGGCTTGCAGAGGAGGGGGACGCTGTGTCGTCCGGGGATATTATTGCGCAGGTCGAGACGGACAAGGCCACGATGGACCTTGAGGTGTACGACGACGGGGTATTGCTGAAAAGGGTCATTCCGGAGGGCGCCGCCGTGCCCATCGGAGGCCTGATTGCTGTGCTTGGCAAGGCCGGCGAAGACATTTCCGGATTGCTTGCCGGGTATGACGGCGTCGCAGGCGCACCCGCGGCAGCACCTGTCCCCGAGGCGCCTGCCCCTTCGGCAGGCGATGGAGCTGTGCAGCCCACTGTCCAGACCGCCGGATCGCATACCGCCTCTGCCGAAGACGACGGACGGGTCAAGAGTTCGCCGCTTGCACGCAGTATGGCTAAAGAACACGGTATTGCATTGCAGCATATCCCGGGCAGTGGCCCGGAAGGACGCATCGTGAAGCGGGATATAGAGGCGGCTATGCAGAAGCATGCGCCTGGCCCGGGCGTCGCACCTGGATACCCTATGCCGGGGACCATGATGGAAATGCCCGCCGAGGAGGTTTCCGAAACCGTGCGTATTTCACAGATGCGCAAGACCATTGCGCGGCGCCTTTCGGAGAGCAAGTTCACCTCGCCCCATTTTTATCTGACCGTGGATGTGGATGTGGAGCGAGCCGTGGCGGCTCGCGCACGCATCAACAGGCAGGCAGAGGCCGCCGGCGGGGTGAAAATTTCGTTCAATGACCTCGTTACGAAGGCCTGTGCACTGGCTCTGCGTGCATTTCCCGCCGTCAATGCTTCCTGGATCGAGCAGGAGGGCGTGATTCGTCAGCATGGACATGTCCATGTTGCTATTGCCGTAGCCATAGACGATGGTCTGGTCACACCGGTTGTCCGCCACGCAGACCGGAAGGGACTGACGCAGATTGCCGTGGAAACCCGCGAGCTGGCGCAGCGGGCCCGCAATCGTACGCTGCAGCCGGAAGACTGGGAGGGCTCCACCTTCACGACAAGCAACCTCGGTATGTACGGTGTCGAGGAGTTTACAGCCATCATCAATCCCCCGAATGCGTGTATTCTCGCCATCGGGGCGGTTCGTGACGAGGCGGTGGTGAAGGAGGGAGCGGTTGTTCCCGGCAAGCGTATGAAGTTGACGCTTTCGTCCGATCACCGTGTGGTGGACGGCGCCGTTGCCGCCGCCTTTATCGGGACGGTGCGGAGCTATCTTGAAGAGCCTCTTTCCATGTTGCTATAGGATATTCTGATTAAGTCCGCAAAGCTCAGAGGCTGCGAGGGGTGCGCTGGCAAGGAATGACGAAGTAGTGTGGCAGGCCCCACACAATGAGGAATGACGCGGCCAGCGCACCCCTCGCAGCCTCCCGAAGGGCGCTTCACGCCCGCACTGCCCCGAATTCGCAGCGTTTCCCGCTAATTTCAGCAATGCAATTGAAATATCTTTTACGCACGAACGTGAAGCGCTGAGCGAAGTGGTTTTGATCAGAGTATCCTATAGCGCTTTCGAGGCAGCACGGTGAGCCGATTCAGGATCGCGCATGTATCGGATTTGCATTTCGGCAAGATTTCGCATCGCGGGGTCGTCGGGGCGCTTATCGATGAAATCAACGATTCGGATGTCGATCTCGTTGCCGTAAGCGGGGATCTGACCCAGCGGGCCCGCATTGTCGAATTCGAAGAAGCTGCCGCCATGCTTGCAGCTCTGGAGCCACCGGTCGTCGTCGTACCCGGAAACCATGACGTATCTCCCTGGTGGCAGCCGTTCCTGCGTATTTTTACGCCGTTCGAGCGGTATCGCCGATTCATCGGGCCCGAAGTGGCTCCGTTTTTTCGCATGGATGGCGTGGCCGTGCTTGGCCTGAATTCGGCCCGCCGGTGCACCATAAAGGGGGGGCGAATCGACGAACGTACCTGCGAGGATATCACCCATCGTTTGTCACCTGTCCCGTCCTCCGTATTCAAGGTGCTTGTGGTGCATCACCAGTTGTCGCGCATGCAGTCCTTATGGTCACACGATGTGGCCCGGTATGCCCGTCGCGCGCTTGACCGGGCGGGGGAAGCCGGCGTATCTCTCATTCTTTGCGGGCACCTCCATGTGTCTCATGTCGAGCCCCTTGAGATTATGCTGGAAACGAATCCCATGCACCGGATTGTGGTTGCCGTTGCAGGGACCGCAACCAGTACGCGCGGACGGCGTACATACCGTTCCCGGAATCACTACAATGTGATCGACATTGAAGCAGATTTTTTCTCGATAGAGGGCAGACAGTATCTGGTCGAAGAGAGCCGGTTCGTGTCGGAGGGTGTGACCCGGTTCAAGCGGTGAGGGCTCCGGGACGTTTTTGGCTGCTTCGTTTTCTTTTCCCGTTCTCCGGACCTATTTTTCGACAGGTATTCCCGGTCTCTACGTCAAGGAGGCATCGCATGATCGGTTTCCCAAAGGCAATTTTTTCTGCCGGAACGGGCATAGCGCTGCTTGCTTCGTTCGGTTTTCCGGCCGATAGCGCTCGTGCGCAACATGCGCCGGTGAGAGTGGATGTCGATTATGCGGCCTTTGCGTATGACGAGGCAACGTCGCTCATTGAAGTGTATATCGGTGTTGAGGCGCCTTCCCTGGATTTTGAGGCTACCGAAACCGATGGTTTCGTGGCGCTTATGCCACTGCATCTTGAACTTGCCCGCGGTGCGGCGGCGGATGTCGGCGCAGCCGATACAGAGCCCGTGTGGACCGATTCCACGGTGCTTCGCTTCGCGCTTCCCGATACCGCCGGAATGCATTCCGGACATTATTTTACGCATCAGCGGCGCTCCGCGGTACCGCCCGGCGACTATGTGCTGGACCTGACTGTTCCGGACAGGCCTGCCAGGCCCGGTCTGCGGATACGGCAAGCATTCCCGGTGGACCGCTTCGAACCGGACGGCGCCCTGGCGCTTTCGGACATTATGCTGGCTACCGGTATTGCGCCGGACAATCGCCGGGAAAACCCCTTCTTCAAGAACGGCCTTCTTGTTCACCCCAGCCCCAACCGCCTGTTTGGTGAGGGTTTGCACCACATGTACTACTATGCGGAAGCGTACGGCGTAGAGGAAATAAATCCCGGGAGCGCCACGTACGTCGTATACACGTATGTGGCGGAGGCCGATTACCCGCGTCCGATTACCGGCCTGGAAGTTCGCACCCAGCGCACGGTCAGATCCCCCGATGTGCTTGTCGGAAGTTTCGATACCAGCGGACTGCCCACGGGATCGTATGCACTCCACATAGTGCTGCTCAACGATCAGAACGAAGGGGTTGTCGAGCGGTCATTGAAGTTTTTTGTGTACAATCCGGGAGTATCCCGGGAAGATCCGGCGGTTTTCGAACTCGACTTCGAAACGAGTTCCTATGCGGAGATGTCGGAAGACGAGGTCGAACAGGGTATGGCTCATGCCCGCCTCATTGCGAATGATATGGAGAGGCGTCGGATTCGGAGGTTGTCCGAACTGGGCGATCGGCGTCGTTTTCTGATGGATTTCTGGCAAAAGCGCGATGACGAGCCCATGACCCCGGTCAACGAATTCAAGGAGGCGTTTTACCACCGCATACAATATGCCAACGACCGGTACACATCGAACATCGAACCGGGCTGGGAAAGTGATCGGGGGCGGGTCGTCATCACATACGGGTTCCCTAACGACATCGAACCGCATTTATATGACCAGGCAACGGTTCCACACGAAATCTGGCAGTACAACAACATTCCGGGGCATGGCCAGTCTGTTTTCGTGTTTGCGGACATGAACGGGTTCGGCAGCTTCGAATTGCTGCATTCCAGTGTTCCGGGCGAGCGGTCGCTCCCAAACTGGCAATCGGCGCTGTATCGTCGTTAACGCGGCTGGTTCGCCGCCCAAATCTTTTCGCTGATGACCCACGCCGACGCCGGGTTCCGGCATGTATCCGTTCAGGAGCTGGCTGCGTATGAGGGACAGGAGGTTACGCTCAAGGGCTGGCTGTACAACAAGCGCGGCTCGAAGCATCTGCAGTTTCTCATGTTGCGGGACGGTACGGGGCTGGTGCAGTGTGTCGTAGCCGCAGACAGTGTGGATGTCGATGCATGGCGGATTGCGGAGGAAGCTACCCAGGAGAGCGCCCTGATTGTGACCGGAAAGGTCATTGCCGACGAGCGTCAGGCGGGCGGCGTCGAGCTGGTTGTTTTCTCGTTGAAACTTGTGGGCGAATCCGTGGAGTATCCCATTACGCCCAAGGAGCACGGCATCGATTTTCTGATGTCGCATCGCCATTTGTGGTTGCGCAGCCGTCTTCCCTGGGCCATTTTGCGGATCCGAAACCGGTTGATCGTGGCCATCCACACGTTTTTTCAGGAGCGCGGATTTTTACAGATGGATGCGCCGATCCTGACGGGAAACGCCGTGGAAGGTACGTCAAGCCTGTTCGAACTGGATTATTTCGATGAGAAGGCGTACCTGACACAGAGCGGCCAACTCTATGGCGAGGCGATGGCCATGGCTTTCGGGCGCATCTACACATTCGGCCCGACATTTCGCGCCGAGAAGTCCAAGACGCGGCGTCATCTTACGGAGTTCTGGATGATCGAGCCCGAGATGGCGTTCTTCGATCTGGATATGACGCTGGATCTGGCCGAGGATTTGCTGGTGTATATGATCGGGGACGTGTTGGCGCACTGCCAGGAGGAACTGGCGATGCTTGAACGCGATCCGGCGCCGCTTGAGCGCGTGTGCAAACCCTTTCCCCGTATTTCCTACACGCAGGCTGTCGAGTTGCTTCGCAGCGACGAAACCGCCGACATGTTGACCGTTAGGATCCAGGCGCTCGAGGAAGAAAACGCGGCGCTTGCTGAAGAACTTGCTGCAAATCGGAAGCGATACGGGCAGGCGAAAAAGTCCGAACGGCGACGTCTGGATGCCCGCGAGATCGCTATGCATCGACGCACCGGAGAAATTGCCGAAGCCCTGCAAAATTTGCCGGTGTGGAAAGCATCTGCACGATCCTTCGAGTGGGGTTCCGATTTCGGGGGCAGCGACGAAACGGTATTGACCTGGCATTTCGATCGCCCCGTCATGGTGCACCGGTATCCTGCCGCCGTGAAGGCATTCTACATGAAACGGGACCCCGACGATGCACGACTTGCTATGGCGCTGGATGTGCTGGCGCCGGAGGGGTACGGGGAGATTATAGGGGGCGGCGAACGAGCGACAGACCTTGCTTTTCTCGAGGAGCAAATCGCTGCACACCAGTTGCCGAAAGAGGCGTTCGAATGGTATCTGGACCTGCGCCGGTTCGGTTCCGTGCCGCACGCCGGATTCGGTTTGGGACTCGAACGTATGCTTACATGGATTGCAGGGATCGATCACGTTCGGGAGACGATCCCGTTTCCGCGGCTCATGGGGCGCATTGCGCCGTGAACAGGCCCTGACAGAGATGATTGGCGGAGAGCCCGCACTGGAACAAACCGGTAGGGCATGGTATACGAACAGGTCTTTATTTCCCGCCTTGCCCCGAATGTCCACTATCTATCCATAAACTTGCTATGCAAGGAAACGGGTTCAAAATCGCCCTGCTCGCATTTTTCTTTGCCTTGTCGGCCTGGTATCTCTATCCGACCGCCCGGAATTACTTCATCCAGCAGCGGATAAACGGGCTGGAGGAACAGGAACGAGCCGAGTATGAACGGGAGAATCTTCAGACCATCAGAAATGTCAAGGAGGATGCGCTGAAGCTCGGCCTTGACCTGCAAGGGGGCATGCATGTCACCATGGAGGTCCGGACCGACGCGCTGATCCGGGAGTTGGCCACGGATGTGGATCAGACATTCGAGGAAGTGCTGGCCGCTGCCCGCGTGTTGTCCGATGAAACGGGCAATTCCATTATCGATGCGTTTGTGGTGGAGTTCGAACGGCGCGATCCCGATGCGCGTCTGTCCCGGTATTTTCGGGATTCCGATGCCGGCATTACGCGCCGGTCGACCAACGCCGAGGTATCGCAGTATCTTCTTGATCAGGCCGACAACGCGATCAATCGGGCCATCTCCATTATCAGGGACCGGGTGGACCGCTATGGGGTGACCGAACCGTCCATCCAGAAACAGGGTACGCGGCGCGTCGTAGTCGAATTGCCCGGTATCGACGATCCCGAGCGCGTGCGGAATCTGCTGAGGGGCACGGCCCGCCTTGAGTTTCATCTCATGGCCGAACCGGAGGAGTTGTTGCGTTCCCTGCAACAGGTGATCGCCTATTATGATATACAGGCGGATACTACCGGCACAACGGTGGAAGAAGAAGGAGAGGCTGATGCAGAGGCCGACTCGGCCGCTGTCGACACGAATCTGTTTGATGATCCTGAGGCCGGACCGACCAATCCGTTGCTGGAAGTCATGCAGCCTCTCGGGCAGGGGGTTGTTTTTGGGCTGGTTTCCGAGCAGGACACGGCGCGCGTTAGCGAGTTGCTCTCGGTTCCTGCCGTTCGGGAGGCGCTTCCGATCGGCGTGGACCTGCTTTACGAAGCGAATCCCGTCGGACTGA
The DNA here is from genome assembly GCA_965117025.1 of Rhodothermales bacterium. GTDB lineage: Bacteria > Bacteroidota > Rhodothermia > Rhodothermales > VXPQ01 > VXPQ01. The sequence goes on along the minus strand of OZ220746.1, from coordinate 706,927 downwards.
CAGAGGATGGCCTGGAAATGTATTACCTGCTTGGCGTTCGGGATCAGATCGAATTGTCGGGCGAGGTGATTACGTCGGCCCGCGTCGATTTCGACGAATTGAATCTTCCGGAAGTCACGATGGTGATGAACTCGGAAGGATCTCGCACCTGGGCCCGGCTGACCGGGGCGAATGTAGACAAAAACATTGCTATCGTACTGGACGGGGTGGTTTATTCGTATCCGACCGTTATCAATCGCATCGTGGGCGGACGTTCGTCTATCACCGGGCTGGACAGCCGTGAGGAAGCCCAGGACATTGTGACGGTGCTCATGTCCGGCGCGCTGCCCGCGCCCGTCGATATCGTCGAGGAGCGTACGGTGGGGCCGAGTCTCGGCAGGGCTTCCATCCGGGCCGGTTTCATTTCGATCATGGTGGGGCTGGGTCTGGTCGCGATCTTCATGATCTTCTATTACCGTACGGCCGGGCTGGTCGCAGATCTGGCTCTGTTGTTCAATATCATTTTTATCTTCGGAATACTGGCCGCCTTCAACGCTACGCTTACCCTGCCCGGTATTGCCGGTATCGTGCTGACCATCGGTATGGCGGTAGACGCCAACGTACTGATCTTCGAGCGAATACGCGAAGAACGCGCTACCGGCAAGACCCTGAAGGCGGCTATCGATGCCGGTTATTCGAAGGCGTTCAGCGCCATTTTCGATGCGAACGTGACCACGTTCTTCGTCGGCGCCATCCTGTATTCATTCGGCGTCGGACCCATTCAGGGGTTTGCGGTAACCCTGATGGCAGGTATTCTTTCGTCGCTGTTTACAGCCATTATCGTTTCCCGGATCGTATTCGACTATATGGTGGTCAAGCGGCGAATGAGCGTCAGTTACGGATGACGGGGCTTCCGAATCGCTCTTCATCCACAGGCGCACTTTCGATAGAGACAGCACAATGAGAATTTTTGAAAACGCCAATTTCAACTTCATAGGCAACCGGAGAAAGGCATACATCGTCTCCGGCATTCTGCTCTTGCTGAGCATCGGCTCGCTGGTTGTGCGAGGCCTTGAACTGGGCATCGATTTTCAGGGAGGCATGGAGTTTGTTGTCGAAAGTCCGGTGGAACTGGAGCCGGTAGCGGTGCGCGGGCAGTTGGCCACGGTGCTGGGGTCCGAGCCGGAGGTGAAAACGTTCGGTGCGGGCCAAGTGCTTATTCGTACATCTGCGGAAGGAGACATTTCGGACATTCAGAACCGGATCGTGGAAGGGATCGCCGAAGGATTCGCCGGCTCCGATCCGGAGGTCGTCAAAACAGACGTGGTAGGCCCGCGTTTCGCGGAGGATCTGAAGCAGGGGGCCATCTGGGCTGTTCTCGGGAGTCTTCTTGTGATTTTTGTCTATATTCTGCTGCGGTTCGAATGGCGGTTTGGCATAGGTGCGGTGACGGCCTTGTTCCATGATGTCACGATCACGCTGGGCATCTTCTCCGCAGCGGCCGGCGTACTGCCGTTTTCGCTTCAGATCGACCAGGCCATTATCGCTGCTTTTTTGACGATTGTGGGCTATTCACTCAACGACACGGTGGTCGTTTTCGACCGGATTCGGGAATATTCGAATCTTTTCAAGACGGAAACGTATGACAAGTTGGTGAATCGTTCCATCAACAATACGCTCAGTCGGACGATCGTCACCTCCGGCACGACCTTGCTCGTAGTGGTTGTCCTCTTTATTTTTGGCGGAGAGGTGCTGCGCGGCTTTGCGTTCGGGCTTATTCTGGGTGTGATGATCGGTACATACTCTTCCGTTTTCGTGGCTTCGCCGGTCGTCGTGGAACTCAGGACGCGCATGAAGGGCGGCCGCAGATAAGCGTTTCTCACGTAAACGGCAGGGTCGCCGGCGCTGAACCCCGAGAGGTTTTCATGAAATACGATGTGCAAGAACAGGGTCGCGTAGTGGTTCTCGCGCTGGAGGGGAATATCCTCGGCGGCCCCGATGGTACGAAATTGCATGATCGCCTGCACGAATTGAAAGACGCAGGCAAGCGTCATGTAGTAGTTGATCTGTCGGGGGTCCGGTTCATGAACTCAAGCGGACTCGGGATGCTGATCAGCGCCATGACGACGATGCGCAACGCCGGGGGCGATTTTCGTCTGGCGGGCATGGGCGCCGGCATTCGCTCATTGCTCGTGATTACCCGCCTCGATACGGTATTCAAACATTACGAATCCGTGGACGAAGCCGTGTCCAGTTACGAAGAGGATCCGCCGGCGCCGGCATAGGGGAGAGGCGTGAAGCCGCCCGGGCATCAGGCGGGCTCTGCCGCCTCCCCGGTATAGAATGCGGTTGTGTGTCTTGCCGCGGCGCGTGCAGCGTCAGGGTTTGTTCCGGCCGCGACGGCTGCTTGTTCCCACCTCTCGCTACTGCCGGTGATGAACGCTTTACCCTCCCGTGAAGTGGCAAAGGCGATTGCGTCCGGTTTTGGCCGGGTCGGTTGTGCAAGATGGATCGCGAGTCCCCAAAGGCCCATCTCCCAACCGACACCGGTAGCGCCTGGGCCGTATATCTCCCAATGCTCCGACAGGTGTGAAATATGCGTGAGTGCAAGCCGTGCGCCTTTGGCCTCATCGCCCGAGCAGTGCACTTCCACCCAACTGACATCGTTACCGAATTCCCATGTAATTGCAAAATGAGATGGTGGTTTGCACTCCATGATCAAGCCGCCCGCGTTGCCCTCCAACTGATAGCGGCCATTGGGTTTGAGCACGCCGCTGATCGGCAGAAACCAGCGTGGAATACGCTGGCTGTTCGTCACGGCGTCCCACAAATCGTCGACCGTCGTCGGGTAGCTGCGAGCAAGGGTGACGGCGCGGGCGGGTTGTCCGTCGCGTTCCAGTGACGACACGAGGCGCTCTGTGGCGCTGAGGTGAAATTCGATATCGAACTGCATGGGTTTTCTCTATTCTGGTCGTTGGGTTATTGAATGGTCCGCTGTTGCATGACCGGTTTTTCGTAACATCGCCGGAAGTGCCGGAGCGTCGTAACAATCAGATTCGGCGAATAGCCCGGTAGCGGGCGCCCTCTCGGGGAACCGTAATCTTTCTCTACAGGTAGTATCTCATAAACTATTAAGTGCGCAATGCAAACAGTTTGGCTTGTCTGTGAGTCTGAAAAAATTGCTAAAGATTCGGAAGGATACAAAGAATAAATACAAAATAAAGGCTTGACTATAATGGGAGTCACAGTCGTCATAGGAACGCAATGGGGAGACGAAGGCAAGGGCAAGATTGTTGATCTCCTGAGTCCGAATGTGGACATTGTGGCGCGTTACCAGGGGGGAGCGAATGCAGGCCACACGATCTGTTGGGGAGACGAAACCTTTGTGCTTCACCTTGTTCCAAGCGGCATTTTTCATGAGCATGTGACCTGTGTGATCGGGAACGGCGTGGTGCTGGATCCCGTGGCGATCATGGAAGAAATCCGCATGATCCGCGATCTCGGGTACGATGTGGACGGGCGGCTCCTTATTTCACACGATGCACATCTGATCATGCCGTATCACAAGCGTATCGAGGAAGCGCGCGAACGGATGCGCGATGCGGGCGCTATTGGCACCACGGGCCGCGGTATCGGTCCGGCGTATGTCGACAAGTTTGCCCGCACAGGTATCCGTGTGGTCGACTTGCTGGATCGGGATACGCTGCGCCGCAAACTCAAACGTGCGATCGAGGAAAAGAACGCGGTGCTTCGTGGCGTGTACGATGCCGATGGGCTCGATGTGGAACAGATCATCGAAGAATATGTGGAGTTCGACTGCCTGATTGATCCGTTTGTTACGGACACGTCGCAATACCTGGGGCAGGCCTTGCGGGCGGGCAAACGCATTCTCGCCGAGGGCGCTCAGGGTTCGTTGCTGGATGTGGATTTCGGGACCTATCCGTTTGTGACTTCAAGTCATCCTACCGTTGGGGGGTGTTGTACGGGACTGGGAGTGCCCCCCACGGCCGTGGACACGGTGATTGGCATCGTGAAGGCGTACAGCACACGCGTGGGCAACGGGCCGTTTCCCACGGAGTTGGACGATGTGGCCGGCGAGCGCTTGCGTGAGGTGGGGGACGAGTTCGGCGCAACGACCGGCAGGCCCCGCCGGTGCGGGTGGCTGGACCTGGTGGCCCTTCGGTATACGTCCATGATCAACGGGTTGACAGAACTTGCAATCACCAAACTCGATGTACTGACGGGGCTGGACACGCTCAAAGTGTGTACAGCCTATCGGTACAACGGCAAGGAGACGACGCGTTTTCCAAGCGAAGTGCAAACGCTTGAAAAGGTTGAGCCTGTCTATACCTCGTTCGAAGGCTGGTCGGAAGATATTACCGGCGTGAGGCACATGGACGATTTGCCGGCGGCCGCCCGGCGCTATCTGTGCTTCTTGAGAGACTCGCTCGGTGTTGGCATTTCCATGATCTCAACAGGCCCCAAACGGGATCAGATCATTTCGGAGCCCGTTGTTTTGGACACAGTAGATATCCGCCCTGTCGGCACAGGAGGATAATCTTCCCCATACGGCGGGGTAATCGACAGCACAGGAGGCCTGACCATGAAGGCGTATCGTCATTCTGTACGACTCAAGCTCGGCCTGGTTGTACTGGCCGTACTGATCTCGGTGGTCTCGCTTGCATACACCAGCCGAACTGTGGACCGGCTGCGCGAACGCGAGCAGTTTGTCATCCACTTATGGGCGGAAGCACAGGAACGGCTTTCCGCCACTCGGGAAAATCCGTATTTGCCGGTATTTACCGAGATGGAACATCAACTGGTCGACGCGGCTGTACCCGACGGTCCCATTTCTCCTGAGGCTCTCGCGAGGTACCGCAGCGCGCTCGCATGGTCCCGGGCCATGCCTCCCGCGGAGGATGTAACGCTTGCCGGTGAGATCATATTGCAGGGAGGATTCGGCATTCCGGCGATCGTCATGGATTCGACGCAATCGATGCCGGTGATCTGGCAGCATGTATCTGTTCTGGATTCGCTTCAGCTTCAGGAGTTGTCGCCGGAGGAGCGGTCCGAAGTCCTGCGCAGCCTGAACGAACGCGCTCGCGCCATGGCCCAGGATTACGAACCGATCGCCATAGAATTCGGCACCCCTCCGGAGGCGGTCAGACAATACCTGTTCTACGATGATTCGAGGCTGATTCGCGAACTCACGATTTTTCCGTTTTTGCAACTGTTGTTTGTGGCTTTCTTCATCCTGATCGGATATCTCGGATTCTCGTATGTGAGAAGGAGCGAGCAAAGCAGTCTCTGGGTTGGCATGGCAAGAGAAGCTGCGCACCAGTTGGGTACGCCAATTTCCAGTTTGATGGGGTGGGTAGAGTTACTCAGAGGGAACGCGCTGTCCGGCGAGCAGAAGCAAGGTGCGTTGCAGGAAATGGAGCGCGATGTGGCGCGGCTCGAGCGGGTGACTGCCCGTTTTTCGGATATAGGTTCGATGCCCAGGCTCGAAGTGGATGCGGTGGCGCCGGTTATCGAGGCGGCAGCGGATTATGTGCGCAAGCGTATCCCTCAGGGGGATGGGTTCGTCGAGTTGAACGTGCAAATCTCCGGAGCATTGTATGCGCCGCTGAATGCGGAACTGTTCGAGTGGGTGATAGAAAATCTTCTCAAGAACGCGCTTGACGCCATGGAAATGACCGGCGGCGTCATTGATGTGAAGGCCTCCCGGGTGGAAGAACGTATCCGGATAGAGATACGCGATACCGGAAAGGGCATTGACCGGAAGAATTGGAAAAATATATTCCGCCCTGGCTATAGCACCAAGAAACGGGGCTGGGGGCTGGGATTGAATCTGGCTAAGCGCATTGTTGAGGAACACCATGGCGGGAGCCTTGTGCTCCTGCAGTCGCGGCCTGATCAGGGAAGCACCTTTCGGATTACGGTGCCGGCTGCGAAGAAGCCCTGATACGGTCTCCCAGTGCTTCGATGTCGCTCTCTGTGACGGCCATGAAGATGTCGTCGCGCTGCCGCCAGATCAGGACATTCGCTTCGCCGGAATCGCGCAGGTCGAAGAGGTCTTCCGTTTCGATGTGTTCGAGTACATCGCTGGCCAGCCGGAATCGGTGCCCGTGGGTGTCGAGGAACGCATACGAGTAGGCGTAGAGCACAATATCGCCGGATTCGTTCAGGTTCCGGTACAGGAGGACGGGAATCTGTGCTCCATCGCCCGCGTCGTGAATGGATACGCCCTTGAGCTCGGCGTCTTCGATGGCGGGTACGTCGATCCACCGCCGCAGCGATTCACGCACATAGTTCTCCGCTTCGTTGGGTTCGGCAGTCTCGAATCCGGCTTCGATGTGTTTGGCCTGCCTGACCGACAGGGAGACCAGATTCGTTTCCTGAGAACGTTTCGTGAGGTTTGCGAGGCCGGATGCGATCAAGCCGGATGCCAGGACGATCAGCAGTGCGGGAACGGCTACGCGAAGCACCTTTGGCACATTGCTCGCATGATGGTTTTCCACAGGAACAGACATGTTCGATTGTTTGCAGAGCGCCGCTGCATAGTGTCAACAGGCCCTAAAAGAGGATGTTTACCGGATTGCCCTTGTGGATGCCAAGGAGTTCTGCAGCGTTCCCTGAATTGACCGCCACTTCGAGCAAATTGCTGCTGTTATACTGCAAAAGAGGTTCGCCGGTCTCCACAGAGGCGTACGTGTGCTGGACACCTTCAAGAATAGTGTTTCCCGCAAAGCATTTGATGGGTCTGCCCGCTCGCCGTTCCTCGACCATTTCGCGGGAAATATTGGTGATGCAGTTGCCGAAGCGGTCGATATGCACCACCCATCCCTGTACGCCCTGATCATCCATAATCGGGAGAGCCCATTTCATGGGCGCGAGTTTCTGTATGGCGCTGCCGAGGCGCTCTATGGGTATGCCGTTTGCAAGGTGCGCCGCCACCGCTGCAAAGATGTCACGCCCGTGGAAGGTTCTGGAAGGGGCGGCGTCTCGCCAGTATTCGGGTCGGTCGAGGCATACACAGATATCGGGGGTCGTTCCGTCGAGGATCAGCGGGAAAATGCCGTTGTCCGGTCCTGTGAAAAAGTGTTCGCCGCAACGAAGCGCTACGGGACGCCGGTCTGTCCCGACCCCCGGATCCACCACGGCCATATGTATGGCGCCGGCGGGAAAATACCATGCCGCATCACGCAACACGAACGCGCATTCCATGATATCCTGCGGCGCGATCGCATGCGAGATGTCCACGATACGCGCATCAGGGCACAGGCTGAGGATGACGCCTTTCATAGCCCCGACATACGCATCCCGCGTTCCGAAGTCTGTGGTAAGTGTTATGATTGCGGACACGGCGACGACCTGTACAGTAGCACGCTCCAAAGTACGAAGAAACCTTGGGATACTCTCTCAGCCTCTGAACTTCGCGGACTTAATTAGAGTACCCCGGGATTCTCGCCACGCTGTGCCGGCCGTTGCAGGATCATGAATACCGTCCGGGAGCGGAACGAGGGGTGCAAAGCGCAGTACGCCCTTTTTACGGATCAGAGGAGCTATGTCCGTACGCGGAAAAGACGTAGGCAACAGGGGAGAAGATATTGCTGCAGCGTATCTGGAATCCATCGGGTACCGTATTCTACATCGCAATTACCGGTTCGGGCGTCTGGAGATCGATCTGGTATGCTGTGATCCCCCTGATAATCATTCCAGCGGTGTTTCCCGGCAGGGCGAGATCGTGTTTGCCGAAGTAAAAACCCGTTCCGGTCTCGGGTTCGGACGCCCCGAAGAAGCCATATCGGAGACGAAGCAACGCCGTATTGCGCAAGCGGCGCAGGCCTGGCTCCGGGAACGAAGCATGGAACGGGCGTCTTGCCGGTTCGATGTAATTGCGGTCGTGCTGCAGAAAAACGCCGATCCGGTCGTTACACATTTCAAGCAGGCATTCTGGACTTCATAAAGGAATGCGGTTATTCGGGAATGGTTTGTTTCCATGTGGCCTGCTGCCGCGTATCCTTTAGCCCACGAGGTTTTCTTTTTTCGGTATTTTCACGAGCAGCCTCTGCGCACAGGCGCGCTTCCTTCACCAATCCGGTTTTACGATTCATGGCCAGGAAAATCAGCAAGTCAGAAGCAGAGTGGAAAGCCGACCTTTCCCCCGAACAGTACAGAATACTTCGTAAAAAGGGCACCGAACCGGCGTTCTCCGGTGCTTATTGCGATCATAAGGACCCAGGGTCTTATGCCTGCGCAGCCTGCGGTCAGCCGCTCTTCGACTCCGACACCAAATACGATTCCGGCAGCGGATGGCCCAGTTTTTACCAGCCGGCGAATGAAGATGCTGTCGAAACGGAAGAGGACCGCAGTTTGAGCAGGGTGCGCACGGAGGTATTGTGCTCCCGGTGCGATTCCCACCTCGGGCATGTGTTTGAAGATGGCCCGAACCCAACCGGGTTACGGTATTGCATCAATTCCGCAGCGCTCGATTTTGAAGAGGATACAACGTGAGCGGCATGTCGAGAGTGCTTTTGCTGAATCGCCGGGATGGCGACGTGGAGGCATCGGTCTGCGAGGTGGACGAATCCCGTTTGCCGGAAGGAGACGTGCTTCTGGACGTGTGGTATTCGGGCGTTAACTACAAGGATGCCCTGGCGATTACCGGACGGGGCAAAATTATTCGCGGCGCCTGGCCGTTTGTACCGGGGATCGATCTTGCCGGAAAAGTGCGCGCTTCCGATTCGGAGGCGTACAAGCCGGGAGATATGGTGATCGGCACCGGGTGGGGGCTGGGAGAATCCTATTGGGGCGGATATGCCGAGGTGCAGCGTGTGGACGCGGCCAAATTGCTCCCGCTCCCTGAGGGAATGTCCCTTGAAAAAGCCATGCTGGCCGGGACGGCGGGGCTTACGGCCATGCTTTCCGTGATGGAGCTGAAAGCGCATGGCGTGGAACCGGGAAAGGGCGAGGTGCTTGTGACCGGTGCATCGGGCGGGGTAGGGAGTTTTGCCGTAGGGTTGTTGCATGAAGCAGGATACCGCGTAGCGGCGTCGACAGGAAGTCCGGATGCGCATGACTGGTTGGGACGTCTCGGTGCGGACCGGATGATCGAACGCGAGGCGCTTGCTGCAGGCGCTGCGCGCCCGCTGGATTCAGGCGAATGGGCTGGCGCCGTGGATGTAGTGGGTGGGAAAACGCTGGAGGCGCTCCTGTCCCGCCTGAAGCGTCACGGGACCGCCGTGGCGTGCGGGCTGGCCGGAGGGCATGCCCTGCATACTACGGTGTTTCCGTTCATCCTGCGAGGCGTGCGTCTGATCGGGGTGGATACGAACACATGCCCTGTTCCTGTGCGGCGGCAAGCCTGGGCGCAGCTTGCCCGGTGGATGACCGATGATCTGGTGGAGCATCTTCTTGCGGATACGATCGGGCTGGGCGATCTTCCATCATATAGTCAACGGCTCCTGTCCGGTGAGATCCGCGGCAGGCTGCTGGTGGATGTGAGAAAGTAGTCCGGGTTTTCCCGTTCTTTGTACCCTTTACGTATCGTCGCATCATGTCTGTGCGGGTGCTGCTTGTAGTGCTGATCGTTCTTCTTGCCGTCAATCTCGGCATGGAGATATGGTATCGTATGGATCCGCCGGAGGCCCCTCGATCGGGGGATGCGCTTGCTCCGGCGCCGTTCCTGTACGATCCGCAGTATTACGCCGACAATGCCAACGCTTTGCCCCCGCCGTATTATTACGATCCCGGAACGGGGCTTCTTTTTTATGAAGGGTTTCAAGGCGCTTTTCCTGCCGATGCAGCCCGTACGTTGGCGCCCGATCTGTATGACCATACTGCCGCGCCGACCGTTACGCGCATTGTCGATGGGGATACGTTCGAACTCTCGGACGGCACGATGCTACGCCTGATCGGCATAGACACGCCGGAGGTGCATCCTTCTCCCAAACTGAGCAGGGATGCGGAGCGCAGCGACATGGACCGGGAAACGATTCGTGAGTTGGGCCGCCGCGCCAGCGCGTATGCTGCGGAGTTGGCGCTTGGGAAACCGGTCGAACTTGAATACGGCTCCGGACGCAGGACGGACCGGTACGGCAGGACCCTGGCGTACGTATGGGTGCTGGATGGGTACGGCCGGCGCCTGTACCGGGTAAACGACCGCCTTGTCGCTGACGGGTATGCGAATATCTACTCGGGGATTCCGTTCGAATACAGCGACGAGTACCTGGAGTACGAACGGGAGGCTCGCGAGGAAGGGCGGGGTTTGTGGGGGGAGGTGGAAGGCTTATAGATCGGAAAATACACAGTGTCCAGGGATATCCATGAGACACGGAATTTTCGTTTGGACTACCCCGTACTCTGCATCGCCGCTGCAATCCCATTGATACTCAGGAACAGGGCCTGCCGCAGCGCATCCTGGGTTTCCTCCTGGTCGGCGGCCCGGTACCGCTTGATGAGTTCGACCTGCAGCAGATTAAGTACGTCCGTATACGGATTGCGTAGGAAAATGGATTTCTGAATGACCGGATTGCTGTCGAGCAGTTCACTTTGCCCGGTGATCCGGAGAATCATGTCACGTGCCCTGTCAAAATCTTCCGCGATCCGGTCGTGGACATGGGCGCCTTGCGAGGAATTTTCCAGTTCTCTGTAGTGCTGGGAGATATCGAACCGTGCCCGCGCCATTTCCCGTTGGGCGCTGTTCACGACGGCCCGGAAGAAGGTCCATTTCCGGAAGAGCGTCCGGAGTTGGGATACCATTTCCGGGTCTTCTTCCACGAGTGAGGACAGACCGTGTCCTGTTCCAAACCAGCCCGGCAGGGTATACCGTGTCTGGGTCCATGCGAAAACCCACGGAATGGCCCGTAACGATTCAAAATGCACCTCATGCGCGGAACCGCGCGAAACGGGGCGCGAAGCAATGGGCAACCGGCTTATTTGCTCGATCGGGGTGACTTGCGTATACCACGGCCAGAGCGCCTTGTCCTCGATGAGCGCCCGGTAGGTTTCCATGGAGTTGCCGGCGATGCGATCCAGTACCTCGACATTTTCAGGCGCCGTTCCGTAGTCGCTTTTTCCGTTCCGCTGCGACCCGGAAGCCGTGCTCACGATCATGGCACTGACAATCTGCTCCAGGTGTCGCCGCGCAATATCCGGCAGCGCATACCGGAACGAGATGACCTCTCCCTGCTCAGTAAACCTGATTTGCCCGTTATGCACAACGGGCGGCATGGCAAGAATAGCCTGATTGGCCCGGCCGCCTCCTCGCCCGACCGTGCCGCCCCGGCCGTGAAAAAGTCGCAACGTGACCTGATGGTCTCTGCAAACGACGCCCAGGTCTTTTTGCGCCTTGTGCAGGGCCCAGTTGGCCATCCAGTATCCGCCGTCCTTGTTCGAATCCGAGTAACCAAGCATGATTTCCTGGAAACGCCCGCGGGATTCGAGGTGCTTGTTGTACACGGGATTGGAAAAGAGCGCGCGCATGAGCGCATCCGAGTCCGCCAAGTCTTCAATCGTTTCGAAGAGAGGTACGATATCCAGCGGGCAATACAATTCTCCGTCCTGTATACGCCACAGCCCCACTACCTTTGCCAGCAGCATGGCTTCCAGCACGTCACTCACGGTATGCGTCATGCTGATGACGTAACTGCCCATGGCGGACGGCTCTCGCTCGAGAATTTCCCGGATCACCTCGAAGCTTTCCACGACTTGCTGTGCCATGTCGGGCAATTCGGCCCGGCGCGGCAACAGCGCGCGCGGGTTTTCCAACTCGCCGGCAAGAAGATCGATTTTATCGGATTCGTCGAGATTGGCGTAATCGTCATGCACGTTTGCAGCGCGCAGGATAGCCGTTACGGCCTCTTCGTGTATGCGGCTGTGCTGTCGTACGTCCAGCCCCGCCATGTGAAAGCCGAACGTGCGCGCCCGGACGAGAATGCGCTGCAGGTGACCGGCTTCGGCATAGGTTTCGTAGCCCGTCTCAGCGAGACATTCGCGGAGCATCTCCAGGTCCTGGACAAAAGCCGCGCTGCTGTAGATTTCTGCACTGTCCGTTTTCTGACGGTCCCGGTGTTGCACATCCTGATCCAGCTCGGCCTGCATGTGCTGTGCGAGCCGGAGCAGGCGCTCCATCATATAACTTATCTTGAGCCGGTAGGGCTCGTGGCGGTATATCCGTTTGGCTTTTGCGTCGAGATCGATATCCTCTGCATCGGCGGCGATTGCATCGTACAGTGCACGGGGGACGGATACCTGCCGGCTCGAAACGCTGAGTTCATGGCGCAGCTCCACCAATTCTTCGTAAAAGATATTGATGGCGGTGAGGCGCTGTTTTGCGAAGGTCCGCCGCGTTACGGCCGCCGTGACATTCGGATTGCCGTCCCGGTCGCTGCCGATCCAGGTGCGGTATTTCAGGAAGACGGGGATGTCTCCCGATGTCCCGTAATAGGCATGCAGTCCCCGACGTACGTCGTCATAGATATCCGGTATGGTTTCCCGGATCGCATTGCGCAGGAAATACAGCCCCTGGTCCACCTCGTCGTCCACGCTGGGCCTGTCCGCGCGAATCTCATCGGTGGACAGGAGCAGGGCGATCTGGTTTCGTATATCCGACAGGGCGCGTTCTTTTTCTCTCGGCGTCAGGCGCTCCCGGTTGAGCCGTGACAGGGCCCGGGAGATGTGCTGCTGCTTGTACAGGATGCTGAGTCGCCGGGCCTCGGTAGGGTGCGCCGTCAGTGTCGGCTGGATATCCAGTTGACGGAAGAGCGCAAGCACCTCCTCGTAGGAATAACCCTGTTCCTTGAGATAGTGGATTGCCTCCAGGATGGATTCCGCCCGGGGCTGTTCCGGCGATCCGGCACGGGCCCGCTCCCGGTTGATGCGGATGATTTCTTCCTGCTCCGCCTGATTCACCAGATGGAAGAATGCGGTGTAGGCGCGAAGCAGCCAAAGAATTTCCTTATCGTCGAGCTGCGCAATGCGGTTTTTCGCCTTTATGCGGGGCGCCGGGGCATTCTCCGTTACCGATTGCTTGCAGAGCATCCGCAACTCTTCCACCAGGTTGAGGGTGCCCTGCCCCGCCTGCTGGCGTATAGCCTGCCCAAGAAGCATGCCAAGGAGATTGACCTGCCGGCTCAACGGGCGGGATATGCCCGTGCCCTCTGCCTCGACGTCAAGCCCCGAAAGCTGCATGCCGTGTCCGCATCATGATTTTGACGAGGCAACCTTGCGAGGCGTCGTCTTTCCGGGAGAATATCCGGCGAATTATTCCACCGGCGCTACAGGAATAGACACGCTCGTCTGATCCCACATCATGGAAAGCATGCCGGCAGAGCCTTCCTCGTTCGCTTCGAGGGTGATGGTGAACGCCTCGTGGATGTCGTCGGTCATGCTTACCGGAGCTTCCAGGCGCAGCACATCGTGCTCCTCCGAGTAGGAAAAGGCGCCCCACATGCCCAGGCCTGCATTCACGATCAAAGTCCATGTTTCCTCGTTCGGGATGGCGAGGACGGCATAGGTGCCTGCGGCCAGATCCATGCCTCCGAGCTGAATGTCTTGCGTCACGGTCATTTCTGTCGCTTCGTTGGCGCCCAGTCGCCATACCGCGCCGAACGGCACCAGTCCGCCGAAAATTTCCCGGTCGCGCTTGCGGGGCGATCCGTAATGGATGCTGGCGTAGGTTCCATCGCTGAATGAGGTTTGGGTAACGGCCCGCGGACTCGCCGGATTGGGGGGCGCAATGACGTCCTGTGCGGCAACGGAATCGGCGCCGAAAACGAGAAGGCCTGCTGCGATGAGCAGTGGGAGCAAGGTGCGGTGCATGGTTATAGTCATGGCGTGATTGTTTTTGTACGGATAGAAGTGATGGAATATACGACCGGGATGGCATCTATTCGTGAATTTCCTCTACGACGATGCCGGTCTTTTCGATGACGGATACCGTATCCAGTTCCTGAATATCCAGCAGGTTGTCCATTTGTTCAATGGGGTCCCCCGGCGCCGCGATAACCGGCGAAGTGAAATTCAGATAGTCCTGGAAGCGGATGCCGCCCACGGTACGCACATTGTACGCTTCCCGGAAGCGCGTCCCCGAATCGCTTGTTTCGTAATCGTAGGCGAAATAATCCATGGTATGACGGTCCCGGTGGAACCAGTACACGAACCGGTCCTGATAGTCGCGTCCTCCCCCTTCCTGCCGGAAGGTCACTTCGATTTCGTGATACGGTTCGCCCTTGATGGTTTCCTCGGACAGGTACCGGGTTTGCACGGCGTCGTCCGTCAATTTGAAGGGCAGCAGCATGAAGTAGGAGACGGCGTTGAGGGAGAAGGAATAGCTGGCGGCAGTCTCTTCCGGCAGGTCTACACGCACTCCATCGATTTCCCGGTAGAATCCGTCGTTGTTCAGTACGTCCCGGATATCCCCGACCGAATCCGGGCGCTCGCGTTCATACTGGAACAGTCCTCCGTTCAGTATGATGGTGTAGTGGTATTCCCGGAAATCGAAACCGATTTTCACCCGGTCCGCGTGCTCGCCGCCGTGAGCAAGAACGGCCTGCCGTACGATAGCCGCAGCTTTGTTTTGGTCGGGCTCTTGTTCGGATTGCCCGCTACCGCAGGCTGCAAGGACAAGAAGGGCAGCGCCTGTCAGCGCTGTAATCGTACGGGTCGATAAATGAAACATTTTTTCGATAGGATGTATGGGTCGGAGGATGTATCAGTCCCAGGGGAGGCGGTCCAGTTGCACGCCGAGCAGCCAGCGAAATGCAAACGGGGCGTCGCTGTCCGCGTATTCGTAATCGTTCGCCCACAGGGGAAAGCGTGCCACGAGCACAAGATCGGACAGGAAGTCGGATTGCCGGATCCACCGGTCGAATCCCTGCAGGCGATTCAGATCGTACCGCACCCCGATTCCGGCGTCCATCAGGGTCTTTTTCCGGCGCTCGTCACGCTCTTCCTCGTTCAGGTCTCCTACATGTCCGGCGCCCATAAACAGTTCCAGCCGCAGAGGACGCAGGAGCGCCGGGGCCCGTAACCGGGGCGTGAGCAGCCTTGCACTGAAGGCGGTCATTGCCAGGGCAGCGAAAGGAAGATTTTCCTCATCCGGGTGAATGTCCGAATCGCCGTTCCGGTGTGCATGCGCATCGGTATCATGGTGTATGTGCCCTCTGCGGGCATACGGCTCGGTCCGGCGCATGTACGCGACCGGGCCGGGTGCGCCGAAGGCCACCCAGGGCGCATCGCGGAACGGTTCTTCGAAGAGCCCTTCCACCGTCCGGTATGCCGCATCGTTCCACTGGTCCTCGATCGATACACCCCCGAAACGGAATTGCTTGTCCGGAGAGAGGTCGTCGGGTCCGGCTCCGACGAACAGGCGCACGGAGCCCGTCAACGGGCCGATGGGTATGCGGAGCGCCAGATCCGTGAATGTCCGGTTTGCGGTGTACGGCCCGTTGTCCTCTCTGCCCACTTCCCCGAACAGGACGTATCGATACCAGTCGCTTGCTCCTTCGAAGTGGCCGTAGACCGAAGACATATCCCGCAGGTGGAGGCTGGATGTGTAGCGGGTCCTGGTGCGGTCGCTCATCAGGAAACGGCCCTTTGCACCGACCGTAAAGCGGCGGCTTTTCGGTCGCAGGAGATCGTCCGGATCCGAAAAGGACACCCGTATGTCGCCCTGGTAAACGCCCAACTGTTTCTGTATCCGGGACGACCAGTTTATCAGGTAGCCCTTCAGATATTCTTCCGAGTTGGAGAAGTCGTAGTCGATGCCGTTGAGCGCCGAAAAATGCGGGGACTCGGGATCCGCCAGGAAGTAGTTAATGTCCGGTTCGTTTCCTTCGCTGAAGAGCACTTGCGGCCAGATCTTCACCATACCCTTTCTTTCTTTTCCGGTGAGGGGATACGCCCCGCGGTATTGCACCCCTGCGCCGAGACCCCAGAATTGTGAAACCTGTACGAGAGGACGCCATCCATAATTGTACCGGCGTATGTTCGGGGAAGGGGGTTTCAGAAAAGAAATTTCGATCGGCCGTGCCGTGGTGTTGTTGAGCCGGTCCGATTCCGGGGTCCGTACGTACGGGTCGATTTCGGCGCTGCGCGGTCTGACCGGCAGCATGACTTCCAACGCGTATTCGGGCGAGGTCCAGGCCCAGGGAGCTGCCACAATCCAGTCTTCGGGCACCGGCTTGTGCCCCTGCATGACGCCCAGCGGGATATGCACCCACTGCACCGATCCGTCTTCGAGCGTGATCTGCAGATCAATGGGCATGATAGCCCGTCCAAGTCTTTCAAGGGTCATGGTAGTGCGCCATGCCGTTCCGTCCCGGGTCCGTCTGAACCTCCGCACCGCGTAGTCCAGTTCCCAGTTCACGTCCCCGAATTGCTGGAAATACCAGTCGAGGCGAATGCCCGATACCTGCTCGGCTACGCGCTCGACATCGTGCGGACCGGCGTGCCGGAATGTAAATTGCCGGTGGTATTCGATCAGGAACCGGTCGCGCAGCGAATCGGAGATGACGTAGCCCAGCATGTCGAGCATCATTTCGCCGCCGGAATAGGAGGACACGCCATAGGCGACGTTCGTATCGAACCAGTCGCTGGGGGTGTTCAGCGGTTCGAAGAGGCCCAGGCGTTTCATGTTCAGAATACCGGCCAGCGCGCCCGCATGCGACGGCCGCGGTTGCCCGCGAAGGTGCGCAAGCACTTCGCGCGTTGCATAACTTGTGAACCCTTCATCCATCCATGCATAGTCGGCTTCGTTCGATCCGATCATTCCGTAGAACCACATATGCGCCACTTCATGCGCCGTTACCCCATGGAGGGAGGGGGGAGGCCGCCTGCCTGTTACGAGGGTGATCATCGGGTATTCCATCCCGCCGTCCCCACCTTGCGCAATGGTCATCTGCGGGTAGAGATAGGGGCCGTAGTTTGCTTCGAAGAACGCCATGATCTTCGGGGCGGCTTCGTGGAGCGTTTTCCATACCTCGGCGACATCCGGCTGGTAGAGCAGGTGAATGGTGTAGCCTGCCTCCGTTTCGAGCATATCGTGGATGTAGTCCGGGTCGGCGGACCAGGCGAAGTCATGGACATTCTTCGCGTAAAAATGCCAGGTCAGCGAATCGGTTTGCCCCGCAGGGAGATCCGTATTGAGTGAATCGCTTGCGTAGCCATGGCCGACCTCGTCCGGGTTCCGGAGGGTTCCCGTGGCCCCGACGATGTATTCGGAGGGCAGGGTGATGCGTACGTCGAAGGTTCCGAACGGGGCGTAAAATTCCCGGCCGACATAGGGGTCCGTATGCCATCCGCGCGCATCGTATTGTGCGAGTTTCGGATACCATTGCGTCATGGAATAATCGATTCCTTCCCGGCTGTCCCGCCCGCTGCGGCGGGTCTGGAGGGGAATTTGCGAGACGAACGTCATGTCGAAAACAGCCTGCCCGCCCGGTGGGAGGGGCCTTGCCAACGTCACCTCCATTACGGTGTCGAATATCCGGTGCGAAACGGGGTCCCCGTCCTGCGTGAGCGATTCGATGCGGTGATAACCGATTTCGTCCGGGCCAAGGTCAAAGATGCGGGGTGCCGTCCGCGGGTCGGGATCCGGCAATTCCCGGTTCCGTTCGGCCATCATGGAATGGGGGTGAAAGGCATTGAAGTAGAGATGATAGAATACGCGGGAGAGGGTGTCCGGGGAAGTATTGGTATACGTGAGACGTTGACGGCCCTCCATGGCATGCCGGTCCGGATGGACGATGATGTCCATCGCGTAACGGACGGTTGGATTCGGGCTTTGCTCCTTCGAGGCGGAGTATGATGGCAGGGAAACCGGTTCCGATGGCTGACGGGCTTGGCCGCTTGACGCCGACAACAAACCGATGAGAAACAGTGAAACCGTGGGCGAAATACGGATCATCGGATAGATCGATAGGCGGTACATCATACGAAATGGGTGGCGGCGGTGCAGCGCAACACGCCGAAACACCACGAAGGGCGTATGCCTCCCCAGGATGCTTGTTCCTGAACCGGGCGGGCGTTGCGCTGCGAACGACCGGAAACGACATGCCCGGCGCGGCGTTAAGGGCATGTGGATACACTGCGGGTTCGGGGCGTCGAGGTCGCGGACTTAATCAGCGTATCCACAGGTATACGACGTATCGCATTTTTCTGAAACAACCTTCCACGACGGTGACGAAATCTGACATCATCGAACGCATTGCCACGGGCACCGGAATGACCAGAATTGAAACGGAAGCGGTCATCAACGGCTTTATTTCCTGTGTTTCGGAGGCCCTGGAATCAGGGGAAGGTATTGAACTTCGGGGGTTCGGGACCTTTCATGTCAAGTACCGGCAGCCTCGCAAGGCGCGCAATCCGCGCACGAACGAGGAAGTTCCGGTCGCAGCGCGGTATATGCCGATGTTCCGTCCTTCCAGAAGCCTGCGCAGCAGGGTGGATACGGCGGTAAGGCTCAGTCGGGGAAGCGAGATGGGCCGATTCGATGGATAACATCGTTTGTACGGATTGCGGTGCCCGGATCGCCGACGATGCCGACCGGTGCGAATTGTGCGGATCGTTGCGTTCCGACACCATCGCCGTACCACAATCCGGAACTTCCGGTGCTTCCGGTACTTCCGACGAAGCGAGGATGAGTTCTCTCGGAGTGCGGGTGGCTATGCTGGTGGGCATTCCTGTGCTGATCGTGATTGCTCTTTTCATGATCACCGAGATGTCCAGGCAACGGGTCCAGTCCGAAATTGCTCCCACGGCCGCCATGCCTGCCGAAATGCGTAGCGCTGCCGTAATCGATGAGTTCGAGTCTATTCCTGTCGCCAGTCAGTATGCTCCCGTGGTGGATTCACTCCAGGCGCTGGTGCATTCCGGAGACGAAACGATAGCCCTGGAGGCGCAGCGGGAACTCGTCCGCTTCATGGTCGAAATCGGACGCATCGACCGGGCTGCCATCGAGCAGCAGCGTCTGGCCCGCCGCACCGGGATGACGGCCGACTGGCGGCATGCAGGCACGCTTTTGTATGCGTGGATGGAAGCGGTTTATAATGAGCGCAAGACCGACGTGGCGCTGCTTGCCATCGAGGCGTTCGGCAAGGTGCTTGACCAGAACCCGGACGATGTGGATATACGCGCCGATCTTGGCTGGGCCTATCAGTACGATCCGCAAAATCCCATGGAAGCGATCCGGCAAACGAATCTGGCCCTCGAACAGGACCCGGATCATCTTGCCGCCAATTACAACCGGGCCGTTTTTTTGCTGCGCATCAACCGGATCAACGAAGCCCTGGAGCAGTTCGGTCGAGTCGTGACTCTCGCTGAAGACGGTTCGATGTATGAACGGCAAGCTGAAGCCTGGATCCGCACTATTCGCGAGAATGCGGAAGCATCCTGATAGCCGGTTTCCGGAAGGTTCTGCGCCTCGCCTGATTTCCGGGTTTGCTATGCTGTGGTGTGTCGGGGTGCTCCTGACGGGATGCCGACCCCCGCCGCAAGACCGCACCCTCGATGTATATGCTGCGGCTTCGCTGACGGATGTCATGGAAGCCCTGGCCGATACGTTTCGCGTCATGCCGGGGGGTGTGCGGGTCACGGTGAATGTGGCCGGCAGTTCGCTGCTTGCCCGTCAGATCGAACGTGGGGCCGCTGCCGATCTTTTCGTATCCGCACACCCCGACTGGACGGAATACCTGTATGCAAAACGCCGCATCTCGCCGCCCGTCGAACTGCCTGTCGCCAATCGGCTTGTACAGGTCCGGCGTCACAATGGAAACGCTTCCGAAAACGAACGCATTGCGCTGGCCGACCCGGAACATGTGCCCGCGGGGATGTATGCACGAGAGGCGTTGCTGTGCGAAGGCCGGTGGGTCATGCTCGCGCCTCGTCTCGTGCCGACGCTTGATGTTCGCGCAGCGGTGGCCGCCGTAGAGGCAGGGGCGGCGGGCTCGGCCATCGTGTATGCTTCCGACGCTGCCATGGCGCCGAAATTACAGGCGGAGGATGTGGTTTCGGCGCGGTGTCGTCCGCAGATACGGTACACGGCGGCGGTCGTGCAGGGTAGTTCCCTTCAGGAAGACGCCATGCGCTTTTTGGAGTTGATGCAGGACCCGGCCGCAGCGCAACTCTGGCAGCGTTTTGGTTTCGGCTACGACTCCACCCGCAGCGCATCGGACAATTCATTGGAATCGTCGTCGCGCCGCTCGACGCCGCTGCCTTCGAGTAACGTCCCGCACATACCAATGGCATCGATCAGGCCGTCCGCAAAGTGACCGCTCCGGACGCCATCCCGGATGCGCGCCACCATATCTGTCCAGTCATCCGCGGATACTCTCGCATTGATGCCCGCATCGCCAAGCACTTCGATGCGATGTTCCCAGAGGGATACGAAGATCAGGACACCGGTGCGTTCCCGCGTAGCGAACACCTCTTCCTCGACGAATGCCTTCATTGCGCGGCGGTGTACGGTCCGGATGATGCACTCCCGGCCTGCAAGCATTCGTCCAAGCGGCGGTACGAATGCGCTTAGCACCCCTCCGGCTATGCCGGCGGCAAGCGCCAGCGTGGCCGTCCCCCATCCCGTGTGGAGCCATCCCAGTCCCCAGCCCTCATAGAACTGGAATACGACGGCAGTGAAAGCCAGCGCCAGTGCAGCTGCTATCCCTGCGCCTTTCCATGCAATTCCGTCATACGTATCGCTGTGCGGTACGACATACGGGACGATTTCGCCCGAAGTAAGGCGCTCCGCCTCGGCTACCGCCTGTCGGATACGCTCAAGGTCTTCCTTCGATAGCCAATCTTTCATGACAGCCTGCCCGCCTGTGCCGGGGTATCCATATATTGTTTCAGGTGGTGGACGAAAAAACCCCGAACCGTTTGTCAAGTGCCCGGACGATCGGTCCGGCTCGGCAAACGACGACGCAGCAAGGCATGCACCGTGAGGCTGGCGGCAGACAACAGGATTGCCACCAGGACCAGACGCAGTACCGCAAGTTCGCCGCCCATACGGTGTATTTCGGTAAAGATAGCCAATGGAAGCGTACGCGTTTCGGACGGAATGTTGCCCGCAAGTACAATGGTTGCGCCGAATTCACCCAGTGCGCGGGCAAAAGCGAGCACGATGCCCGCAGCAATGGCCCTGCCTGCAAGCGGGGCCGTTACATGACGAAAGACCGCCGCGCGCGTACCGCCGTATACATACCCGGCTTCTTCCCAGGAAGGGTCTATCTGCTCGAAGCCAACGCGCATGGTCTGTACCATCAGGGGAAAGGCGATAATGCCTGCCGCCACCGCGGCGCCGAACCACCCGAAGGCGATACGAAGCCCGAAGGTTGCTTCCAGCCAGCCCCCGAAGACCGATTCCGGACTCAGAAGAATAAGCAGTACCCATCCTGTGACCACCGGTGGAAGCACAAGCGGTAGCTGGACGAGATTCTCCACCACAAACGAGAGAGGCAACCGATTCCGTGCAAGCAGATACGCCAGCGCCACCCCGATCGGCGCTGTAATCAGGACGGCCACCGCAGCAACGCGCAACGAAAGTCCGACCGCTTCCCATTCGGCCAGCGTGAGCATGGCGCCTGTCAAAAGATGCGGGGTCACTTTAGGATACTCTGATCTTTGTGGACTTAATCAGGGTATCCTTTATTACATGAACCCCAATTCGAGCCGCGCCTCCTCGGACATCATGTCCGGGGTGAAAGGCGGATCGAAGGTCAAAAACACGGTCGATTCGTCCACTTCCGGGAGCATGCCAATGGCAGCCTCGACCTGTTGCGGAAGAATGTCGGCGACCGGGCAATTCGGTGCGGTCAGGGTCATCCTGACGAAGACAGACCGCTCCTTCACCCGGATCTCGTAGATGAGACCGAGATCGTAAATGTTCACCGGAATCTCCGGATCGTAGATGCTCTTGAGCACTTCGATGACCTTCGCTTCGAGCTCTTCCTGCGTAGTGGATGTGATTTCTTCCATGGGGTCTTCCCGTGGTAATTACCGTTGTATTTCGATCTCGCCCTGTATTCCTGCCTTGTTTACCCGGTAGCATTGCGCCCGGTTGCGTCTTATGCGCTTCCCGTGTGTGCCAGCGCAAAGAGTTTGAGTTGCTTGACCATGGAAGCGAGGCCGTTTCTGCGCGTGGAGGAGAGATGGTCCTTCATCCCGATCTCGTCGAGAAATTCCAGGTCGGCCTCGACGATCTCCACCGGGGGTTGGCCAGACAGTACGCGGATCAATAACGCCACGAGGCCCTTCGTGATGAGCGCATCGCTGTCACCCTCGTAGAAGACCAGGTCGTTTTTCATCTCCGGACGGATCCATACCTGGGCCTGGCATCCATGAATCCGGTGGGCTTCCGTCTTGTACCGGTTATCGAGCGGCGGCAGTGCCTGGCCGATCTCGATGAGATATTCATACTTCCCCATCCAGTCGTCGAACAGCCCGAACTCTTCCACGATGTCGTGGGCGCGTTCCCGAATCGTTCCGTTTACCACCATGTTCGCCAGCCATGTTCCGGCGCTCAGCCAAGCATTTCCTTGACGCGCCGTACGCCGGCGGCCAGCGCGTCCACTTCGTCGAAAGTATTGTACAACGCAAAGGAAGCCCGTACGGTACCCGGTATGTCGAACCGCCTCATCAGCGGCTGCGTGCAATGATGCCCCGTTCGCACGGCAATGCCCAATCTGTCCAGGATGGTTCCTGCATCGTAGGGGTGTATGTCCCCAATCAGGAAAGAAAGCACACTCGCCTTGTCCGTTGCGGTTCCAATCAGGCGGACGCCTTCGATCTCCGATAGCCGCTCGGTCGCGTAAGCGAGCAGGTCCTGTTCGTAGGCCGCTACCCGGTTTTGTCCCACGCCTTCCAGAAAGTCTATGGCCGAGGCGAAACCCAGTACATCGGCGATATTCGGCGTGCCGGCCTCGAATTTATGCGGCGGTTCGTTGTATGTCGTTTTCTCGAACGTGACCGTTTCGATCATGTCGCCGCCGCCCTGCCAGGGGGGCATGGTTTCCAGATGTTCCGCTTTTGCATAAAGGATGCCGATCCCGGTGGGACCGAACATCTTGTGTGAGGAAAACGCATAGAAATCGCAGTCGAGTTCCTGCACATCTATTTTCATGTGCGGCGCCGCCTGCGCTCCGTCAACGACTACCGGCACGCCCAGGTCGTGTGCATGCCGGATCATGCGCTTTAGCGGATTGATGGTTCCAAGGGCGTTCGACACATGGGCAATGGCCAGAAGACGGACCCGCTCGGAAAGCAGCCGCTCGAATTCCTCATAGATAATTTCGCCGGTGTCCGATACGGGAATGGCCCGGACACGGGCGCCCTGCGCCTCGCAGAGCATTTGCCACGGCACGATATTGGAATGATGTTCCATGTGCGAAACCAGTACCACATCGTCTTTGCCGACATGCAAAGGGCCGAAGGAGGACGCCACGAGATTGATGCTTTCCGTGGTTCCCCGGGTGTACAGCACTTCAGGCTCGGAAGGGGCGTTGATGAACGCTACGACGCGTTTGCGAGCAGCCTCGTAGGCGTCCGTAGCTTCCCGGCTCAGGAGATGCACCCCGCGATGCACGTTGCTGTGCTCCGAGGAGTAATACCGGACCAGCCGGTCAATGACAGTCTGGGGCTTCTGTGAACTGGCGGCGTTATCCAGATACACAAGGGGTTTCCCGTACACTTCGCGTGCGAGCGCCGGGAACAGGCTTCGCACCTCTGCCGGGTCGAATTTTTCCGGGATATGGTCTTGTATTGCGCCGGTGGCATTCATGGATGCCGCTTTCGTCTTATGGACAAGGCCGGTTTACAAAATGGCGACGAATACACGGTGTCCGGCAACCCGGTATACGTCCGGATTTCCCGCGCATTATTCGCCGAAAAGGCGGGTAACGCGTTGGTCGAGCATTCTGCGAAGCGGCTCGATGGATATGCGGTCAAGAATATCTCCCGCAAACGCATGCAACAGGATACCCTGCGCTTGTTGTTTGGTCATTCCCCGGGAACGCAGGTAAAACAAGGCTTCGGGATCAAGTTGGCCCGTGGTGGCGCCGTGGCTGCATTTTACGTCATCCGCATAAATTTCCAGTTCCGGTTTGGCGTTCATCGTGGCCTCGTTTGTGAGCACGATGGTTTTGTTTTCCTGAAAAGCATTTATGCGCTGTGCGTCCTGCCGCACGAAGACCTTGCCATTGAATACGCCGGAAGCGCGGTCATTCAGGATACCCTTGTACAATTCGTTGCTGACGCAGTCCGGCTGGGCATGATCCACGAGGGTGTGGTTATCCACTTGCGTGGTGCTGCCGGGAAGGAACAGACCATACAGGTGCGTTTCGCAATGCGGGGCATTGGGAAGCACATTCAGATTGTTCCGGACCACGGCGCCGGTAAGCGTTACGGTCGTTGCCGTGAAGGTACTCGCCGTTTCCTGGTAGACATGCGTGGTCGAAACAACCGAGTTGTCATTGCCCGGATCCTGCACGAGATACATTTCCACCATGGCCCGCTCGCCGACGAATGTCTCGGTAACGGCATTGGTGAAGGTTGCTTCGCTGGTGAGGGTGCAGGAGGTGTCGATAATCTTCGCTTGCGTGTTTTCCTCGAATACGAGCAGGTGGCGGGGCTGCAGGAACAGGCGCTCGTTCGTCTTCTGCAGATTGATTACATGGATCGGTTTTTCGATGATTTTTCCTTTGGGAACATATATGAAAAGCCCATCGCTCGCGAACGCTGTGTTGAGCGCGGTAAAGCTTTCCTCTTCCCAGGCCGCGTAGTGCCCGAAATGCCTGCGCAGGACATCCGGGTGCGTGGATGCAGCCGTTCCCAGCCCGCTGATCACAACACCCTCCGGGAGGTTGCCGATAAGGGCGTGTTCGCCAGCAAAACGCCCATTGACGAGTACGACGATATGTGCATCGAGCCCGGCGAGCGCGCATTGCACGGTTTCAGCGGCCTCGGGATCGGGCGTTGAATCTCCGGCAGATACGGCAAAGCCGCGAGCGAGCGCTTCCGGAATGTGCGTATACTTCCAGGCTTCGTTCTTCCGGGAGGGAATGCCCAATTCCTGAAAGCGCTCAATAGCCCGTCGCCGAAACCCCTGCATGGCGTTAAGGGGCGCCAGGCCATTTACAGCCACCGATGCATTTCCCGGTGGCGCAGGACCGGCATATGCTTCGAATGCATCCACGAACGATGCTTCGAGGGATGTGATTTTACGGGAATTCGACATAGTAGCAACCTGTCAAAATGTGTACGATCGGTTGCCGGATCTATACCGCCACGGTTTCTTCCCGAATCCAGTCGTACCCTTTTTCCTCCAGATCAAGGGCAAGCTCTTTGCCTCCGGATCGAACGATTCGGCCATCCACCATCACATGAACCGCATCGGGAATAATGTAATTGAGAAGCCGCTGGTAATGGGTAATGACGACAAAGGATCGGTCGCTGCTCCGGAGCGCGTTGATGCCGTCCGCAACGGTTCGCAATGCATCGATATCCAGCCCCGAATCCGTTTCATCCATGATAGCCAGACGCGGTTCGAGCATGGCAAGCTGGAAAATCTCGTTTCGTTTTTTCTCTCCGCCCGAAAAACCGTCGTTTACTGAACGGCTCATGAGTTGGGGATCCAGATCTACGAGGGCGGCGCATTCTTTCATTCGCTTCAGGAAGGCGCTTGCCGAAAGCGGTTCTTCCCCACGGTATTCCTTCTGCTGGTTGAGTGCCTGCCTCAGGAAGTTGTTCATGCTGACTCCTGGTAGTTCGACCGGATATTGAAAGGCCAGAAAAACACCCTCGAGGGCGCGTTCGTCCGGCTCCATCTCCAGCAGGTCTTGCCCCTGGTACAGGACGTTTCCGTCTGTCACCTCGAATTCTTCTCGTCCAGCGAGCACCGATGCGAGCGTACTCTTCCCGGACCCGTTCGGCCCCATGATTGCATGCACCTCACCTGCGGCGACCGTCAAATCGACTCCCTTGAGTATATTCTGCTCCTCGATCCGGGCATGCAGATTATTGATTTGAAGAATTGTCATGTTTTAATGATTTTCGCGTTTCGCGTATGTATAAATAGGCAAGGTGTTGGACGTCAGGCGGGGAAAATCGCCGTAGTGCCGTTGCTTATCCTACCGATCCTTCCAGCTCGATATCGAGCAATTTTTGCGCCTCTACGGCAAACTCCATAGGAAGCTTTGCAAGGATTTCCTTGCAAAACCCATTGACGATGAGTTTGATGGCAGCTTCTTCTCCGATTCCGCGCTGAAAGCAGTAGAACATCTGGTCTTCCCCTATTTTCGAGGTGGTGGCTTCATGTTCCACCTGCGCAGAGGGATTTTTGATTTCTATGTAGGGAAAAGTATGCGCTCCGCATCGATCTCCAAGCAGCATCGAGTCGCATTGGGAGAAATTGCGCGCATTTTCGGCACCCTTGTTGATTTTTACCAACCCCCGGTAGGAGTTATTGCTGCGCCCCCCGGAGATCCCCTTCGAGATAATGGTGCTTTTCGTGTTTTTTCCTAGATGCACCATCTTGGTGCCCGTATCGGCCTGCTGCCGTCCTTTGGTGAAAGCCACCGAGTAGAACTCTCCCACAGACCGGTCTCCTTTCAGAATCACGCTGGGATATTTCCATGTGATGGCCGATCCGGTTTCAAGCTGCGTCCAGGAGATCTTTGCATGGTCACCCTTGCAGATACCCCGCTTGGTGACAAAGTTGAACACCCCCCCGCGCCCTTCATTGTCGCCGGGATACCAGTTCTGAATGGTCGAGTATTTTACTTCTGCGTGCGCCTCGGCAACGATTTCCACGACTGCGGCATGCAACTGGTTTTCATCGCGCATCGGGGCCGTGCAACCTTCGAGATAACTTACGTAGCTACCTTTTTCGGCCACGATCAGCGTACGCTCAAATTGCCCCGTACCTGCCTGATTGATCCGGAAATACGTTGAAAGCTCCATGGGACAGCGGACGCCTTTCGGGATGTAGCAGAAGGAACCGTCGGAAAACACCGCCGCGTTCAGCGAGGCATAGAAATTATCCGTGTACGGGACCACGGATCCCATGTATTTCTGCACCAGTTCGGGATGCTCCTGCACGGCTTCTCCAAACGAGCAGAAGATAATACCCTGCTCAGCCAGTTCCTCTTTGAAGGTTGTGTGGACCGACACGCTATCGAGGACGGCATCCACGGCTACGCCCGCCAGTTTTTCCTGCTCGGCCAGTGGAATGCCCAGCCGCTCGAACGTTTCCAGCAAATCCGGATCGACCTCGTCGAGGCTTTCATACCGCGGCTTCTTGCTCGGCGACGAGTAATACGTGATATTCCGGAAATCCGGTTCCGTATACTTTAAATGCGGCCAGCGCGGGTATTTTTCCGCCGGGTTGGAGGCCAGTTTTTCCCAATGCCGCCATGCCCGCAAGCGCCATTCAAGCAGCCACTCCGGCTCGTCTTTCTTGGCGGAAATCAGACGGATAACCTCTTCGTCAAGGCCTTTCGGTATCGTATCGGCCTCGACGTTCGTTTCCCAGCCGTATTTGTACTCACCGGCGGCGACTTCGTGCAGAAACTCTGTTTCCGTAGTGGGCATGGATCAGCAGAGGAAAATCGTTGGGCGCGAACCGCGCAAGAACAGGGAAAAAACAAGTACGTTTGCAACCGAACAAGGGTTCGTTTCGTTCCTGTCTTCACTGAGTGTTAACGTGACTTGCCGCTTATCGCATTCGTCGTTCTCATGGAACCTGTACGCATTACCGAGCGCGCCCTGACACAACTCCTCACCGTAGCCGAAGGAGAGGGAGTGGATTTGTCCGCAACGATGCTGCGGGTTGCCGTCGTTCCGGGTGGGTGCTCGGGCCTTACGTACGATCTGGGCTGGGATACGGTCCGGCAGCAAGGGGACCAGGTAATCCAGGTGGACGGGTTATCCGTTGTTCTCGACCGGCGCAGCGCGGCTTGTCTGGATGGCACCGAGCTTGATTTTACGGAGGGCCTCGAAGGGCAGGGATTTTATTTTACCAATCCGCAAGCGGCCCGGACCTGCGCATGCGGTGAGAGTTTCGGATTATAAGATACCCTGATTACGTCCGCCAATAGAGTGAGGGGCTTCGGTCTGTGCTTCCGCTACAAACCGGCGTCCGCATCGTGCCGGATCCAGTGTACCCGCTCACCTTCCACGAGGCCGTAGCGATCCGCAAACCCCGCCGGCACCTCGATTACATACTGTGCCGGCACGTCCGAGCGAATGAGAGTGGATGTAAAGGGGCGGTTGTATTTGTCGATATCGACCACCGTGGAGTCGCTTCCCGTGAACAGTAAGTCCAGTGCGAGGGGCGTGTTCGACATATGAAAGATCTGCATGGTTTCCCGTTCGAAAAGAAAGAGCATGCCGCTCTTTTCGGGCAGGGAAGGCCGTTGCATAAGCCCTCGTATGCGCGCGGAGTCCGATTCGGCGATTTCTATGTCGATGGTGACCACCTCTTCTCCATCTCGAAAAAACGTCAGGTCGCCGTCATCCCGGAACGGGATAGAAGGGAAGTTTTCTTCCGCGTATTCTGTGGCGGGTGAAGACGATTCGTTGCCGCAGGCCGTGATCGTTATGGCCAGCAGAAAGAAGCAAATATATCGTGTCATCGACACAATCTGCGAAATGTTATTTCTATTTTGCGCGGGAAACGTACACGCGGAATTTCTTCGCGTCCGTGCTGCGCAGCCGCCGGGATTGGATCTTCAGGTGCTTACCTCCTTTGACGTTGCGCGCTACATAGCCCCGCAGGTTCGTTACGTCCGTTACGGATAGGGCCTCTATGCGCAGCACATCGTTTCCTGATAACCCTTCAATATGCTTTACGAGCGGATCGAATTTGGAACTGCGTCCCCGGCCTGAATCGGCTTTGGAACGGAGCTTGCTCAGAAGCGCGTCGGCTTCGTCCTTGTACATGGTTGTTGTATAGAATGTCATAGGAGCTGGCCGGTATAATCATAAGGAACATGCGAACCCGGGAAGCGGCTAATGCGCGTAAATAGTCTTGATAGAACAATTCCGCTGCCTTATCACGCATTCGAAAATGCGTCAAACCACCGCTTCTTTTCCGATAAGATAGGCATGTAATGTACGCAGTGCAAGATCGAAGAGCATTCGTACATTCCGAATAATCCAAATTATTTGTTGTAGTCGATGATTTCTTGCCTTGTGTATTTGTATTTCGTTACCTATACTCATAAACCACGGAGGGATGCTACCAATAAGACGGATCCTGCGTATGTAGGTAGCCTCGTAGCGTCGCTCCGTTTTTTTTGTGTACCTACTATCCGCACTGTATCGCCAACCCCCAACCAACCTGCATACTGCACAATGGCAAAGAAAAAAGCCGGCCAATTTTCCGTCGAGATTCTGTCTTCCGAACAAGCGCAGGCAGAAATGTCCAGCGCCGCGAGGAGGGGCCGTTCTTCCAAGTACGATTCCATCGGGCGTGCTGCGGAACGCCTGACGGGGGACACGGTGCTCAAGGTCAAACTGGAGAAGAAAGAGGTGCAGCCGTTGCGTACATATCTTCGGAAAAAATTTGAAGACAAATATGTGCTCAAGACCGCATCAACCGGTAAAGAGGGCGCCTTTACGGGATTCATCTTTCTTGCTTCCTGATAGTGCGGGGTTGGTTTTTGCGGATCCTTTCTGTATCGACCGCTCGACCCCATAACGCTTCCTGATGGGGTGCGTATGAATGACGATTATCCTGTGCAGTTCTCTTCCCCCGTTTGCTGCACTCAGTTGACCGTTCAGGATTTTTTCTTCAGTGCCTCGATAAAGGCCGGCAACACCTCATACAGATCGCCTGCAATTCCATAGGTCGCATG
This sequence comes from Rhodothermales bacterium, assembly GCA_965117025.1. GTDB lineage: Bacteria > Bacteroidota > Rhodothermia > Rhodothermales > VXPQ01 > VXPQ01. The sequence goes on along the minus strand of OZ220746.1, from coordinate 677,096 downwards.
GCGAAAAACGGGTGCGTCGGCGTCCTTGTTAATGGCGATCACGGTTCGGCTGCCGGACATCCCTGCCACATGTTGCAGGGCTCCTGAGATTCCAACCGCAATGTAGACATCCGGGGAAACGGTTTTTCCGGTTTGTCCGATCAGAGATGAGGGCGGAAAAAGCCCGGCCTCGATAGCGCCTCGCGACGCGCCGATTGCCGCCCCTAAAAGCGCTGCAAGTTCCTCGATCAGCCGTTTGCCTTTTTCGTTGCGCACCCCGCGCCCTGCGGCCACCACCACGGATGCTTCCGACAAGTCAATTCCCCCCGAAGCTGCTTTTACCACCTCGCGTAATGCCTTCCGGGAATCCTTCTTGTCGAATGTGAACGGGACATTCCGGACGTGCAGGGAAGAGGGTTCCGGGCTCTCGGAGGCGGCGTACGAACCGGCCCGCAACGATACCAGCACGGGGCTGCCTTCTGCCCGAACATGCGCTATGAAGCCGGCGGTAAATACGGGACGCTGCGCCTTTACTGCCCCATCCAGCACGTCGAAGCCTGACACGTCGGGAAGCGCCGGTGCAGAAACCCGTACAGCCAGCGCTCCCAGGATTTCCTTCACGCTTTCCTCGGAGGGAAGCACGACCACATCAGGGGCAGCCTGTTCGATAATACCGGCGAGCGCCGCAGTCAGAGGCGCGCTCAGGGGTATTTCGGGTGGAGATGCAAACACCGTATCGGTTACGGCGAACACTTCCTCTACCCCGTAACGGGCCAATTCCTCGAAATACGCACGGGGATTTTCGGATATGACGGCGGCAGCGACTATACTTCCACGACGTTGCCCGGCGATCTCCCGGCAGCGCGAGAGTGCTTCCAGCGACAGGCGCGTGATGCGGCCGGCGCGGATTTCGGCAAAGGTGAGCAGGCGCGCCATCTTATGCTGCGGGCGGGCCGCTTTTTACGAAAGGTACAAGGGCCTCGATTGCTTCACCCCACCCTTCTTCCAGCATATGTACCTGCGGGCGACCGGGCATCGCATCGTAGCGCTGCACATGCACTCCGGGGATTCCGGCAGGCAGCGATACGATTTTCACATCGATCGGCTTCTTCCGCGCTCCCATGATTCCCTTTATATTCGGAATGCGCGGATCACACATATTGTTGGAGCAGGACACTATGCAGGGCGTCTCTATGCGCGTAATTTCCTGGTTTGTGTCTCCTTGCCTGGTCACAAGGAGGCCTTTTCCGCTGCGTTCATCCCCGTCTCTCTCCAGCGCAATAGCATTCCCGATGAAGGGAAGTCCCAGTAATTCGGCAAGCATGGCGGGGGTCAATCCTGCATCGGTATCCTGCGCCTGCTTCCCACAGGCGATTACGTCAAATGTCTCCTTACTGAAGTGGTCCGAAAGAATCCGTGCACAGGCCTGTGCGTCAGGCAGGGCATTCGGCGCAGCCTCGGGGCACGCAGCACGGTCCTTGACCTGGATATGCACTGCCGATGCAACCCCCATTGCAAGCACCTTGCGCAGCGTTTCCCGTCCCTCTGGCGGGCCTACCAGCACGGCATGTATTTCGCCTCCGTATCTTTCGGTAAAGGCGATGGCGCCTTCCGCCGCCGAGGCGTCATACGCATTCAACACCATACGCCCGGTGCTCGTATCGATACAGCCTTCCTGCAAACGCAGGGGGGACGCCACATCGGGCACCTGTTTGACGCAAACAATAAACTTCATATCCGCTATCTTTTGCCTAATACAATCATGAACGACACGAATGGTCTCGTGTTCGTACAATTGGATACTCTGATCAAAACCGCTTCGCTCAGCGCTTCACGTTCGGACGTAAAGGATATTATATATTGCATCGTCAAAATCAGCGAGAAACACTGCAGTTTTGCGGCATCGGTGGACGTGACGCGCCCTTCGGGAGGCTGCGAGAAGCACGCTGGCCGCGTCATTCCTCATTATGTGGGGCCTGCCACATTGCTTCGTCATTCCTTGCCAGCCCACTTCTCGCAGCCTCTGAACTTCGCGGACTTAATCAGAGTATCCAATGCCTGTTCATGCAGCCCCTGACCCAGCCCGACCATGAAGATAATTCGTTTCCTGCTTGTCCTTGCCGTTTGGGCGGTTTCCGTGCAGATCGCCGTTCCGCACGCCTGTGCGCAGGATGCGGCTCCCGATGCAGCCTCGTTAAAGTCCCCTCGTTACGGAATGAGTATCAATGCCCTGTACAGTACCCCGCAGGGTGTGGGCATGGGTATCCGCGGGCGGGCTTCCATGCCGATCAATGCGGACATTTCCACCGCCTTGGATCTCGGCTTCACGGGGTTTGTGCTTGAGGGATGGCGCGGAGCCGATTATCTTTTCGAGCCGCAGATATCCCTCATCATCACGCCGCCGCCGGAGCGATTGCGCGCAGGGTATATTTTCCTTGGCATGGGTGGCTATCTGCCGCTCGCCGGCAACCGGGACACCAGCGGTCCTACTATTCATATCGGGCTCGGGCGTGCACATGGATTCGGAGAATCCGCCGTATTCTACGAAATCAATCCGGCGCTTATCATCGGCAGCGAGAAACTGGGTTTTTTGTTGCCCGTACGGCTGGGCATCATCTTCTGAGTGGCGTCTTTATATCTCCATATCCCTTTCTGCACGCAACGCTGCATCTACTGCGATTTCTATTTTACGACGACGAAATCGTCCCGGACGCCTTTTCTGAAGGCCATGCATACCGAACTGGCGCACTATGCGGCGGAATATGCCTGGCGCGAACCCATCGAAACCATTTATTTCGGGGGCGGCACCCCGTCGCTTCTGCCCGCCCGCGATCTGGCCGATTTGCTGGATACGATCCACCGTTCTTTCCGCACCAGTGATGTGTGCGAAACGACGCTGGAGATGAATCCGGACGATGCGGAGCCCGATTACCTGTGCGCGCTTCGTTCCCTCGGGTTCGACCGACTGAGCATAGGCGTACAATCTTTTTACGAGACCGATCTGACGTTCCTGAACCGCAGTCACACCCCGGAACAGGCCGTGCAGGCCATAGAACAGGCGCAGGAGGCGGGTTTCGACAATCTGTCCGTCGATCTCATTTTCGGTATTCCCGACCAGCCGGAGGAATACTGGTGCGCCAATGTACAGAAACTGACCCGGCTGGGCGTGCCGCATCTCTCCACGTACGGGCTCACCATAGAGGAACGCACGCCCCTTTACAAGATGGTGACGCAGGGGCGCGTGACGCCTGCTCCGGAGGGGGAATTCGCGGCGCGATACCGGTTCACGATGGATTTTATGCGGGAGCGCGGCTACGAACACTACGAAATATCGAGCTTTGCCCTGCCGGGTATGCGATCCCGTCACAACGAGATATACTGGCGGCACGCCAATTACCTCGGATTCGGGCCGTCCGCCCATTCGTTCTGGTGGGATGAACGGAGCGAAGCGGGCGGGGGGGCAGGGTCTGCGGAACAGACCGGGACGGATGGAGAGGAAGCAGGTAATGGAGCGGTCCAAACGGGTACGCGGAACGGATCGGCCCATCAACCCCGTACGGGCGCTCGCCGGTGGTACAACGAGGCCAATCTGCGAAAGTACGAAGCGCTCGTGCAGCAACGCGTACCTCCTGTAGGGGGCGAGGATGCCCTGTCGCTGGAGATGCTGGCGAACGAGTATATCTTTCTGCGGCTACGTACCTCGGACGGGCTGGACGTACACCGGCTGAAACGGATGTACGGCATGGATCTTTTATCCGAAAAGCCCGACCTGCTGCCCGCGCTTGAGGCTGAAGGCTATATCGAGTGGTCCGGGAACGGCTATCTCTGCCTCACGGATGCAGGGAAACTGGTGTGCGATTCCGTGGTGGAGGGGTTGGTGGGGTGAGGGGATAGAGGGGCGGTTTTCGACCTCTACGCCCTCGCCGGCCGCACAAAACGCGCAAGGACCGCTCCGGCAAGCGTCCAGGCGATGATGTCGTACGCCGCCATCCATACGAAGAAGGTCCACGGGGTGCGCCACCATATCGGCCATGCCAGGTCGGACCAGAATGCAACGGCAACTCCTGCCAGCATCACAAACAGGACCCGATTCCGCCAGGTTGGCAGGCTCGGCAGCAGCATGCGCAGCAACATGCCGATGAGCAGCGCCGTAATGAGCATGTGTATGAAGCCGCCGATCATCATGGAAGGAGGCATCATGGATTGGCCTTCCATGCGAATGAACAGGAAGGCGAGCGGCCCGGCTTCATGCCGCGCTACGGCTTCAGCGTCGTCGGGGCCTGCAGGGTAGGGTATGTAATACGCGCCCGTTTCGGGGACGCTTTCGGAGAGGTATTGCTGCAGCGCTTCCTGGTCGGGGTGCATGTGCATCCCGGGAGTAGGAATCAGGCCCCAGAAAACGAATCCCCATGCGAACAGAACGACAGCGGCGAGAAGAGCTCCCAAGGCAAGGTTTTTCATGGTGTTCTCCCGTTCGTTTTACCGGATTGACAAGATGAATGTGCGTCGAAAGGCGCAAACAATAAAAACGCTTCCGGGCACAAGCGCAAGGCGTGCTGTCTGAGGGGCGGGGTGTTTAAGGGGCAGGAAGGCGTAATATCGGGGGAACCGCTGCGGTCTGGAGTGGTCGCATTATATGTTATCAAGTTCGTTTTTGCGGGAAACGACATTTATGGTCCGATGGGTGTAGCTGTAAGTAGTATTGCGAAAATCCTGGGCGGCGAATCTGTTCTTGGGCGTCCTGTGTCTGAAATGCGCGAACTGGATGCTGTAGTGCGTGAAGGATTGCCTGAATCCGCATTGAAGCACGTACTTGACGCTGTGACCGCATATGACGATGGAAGGGGTTGGGAAGAGTACTGGAACAAGATCGCACCTCAATCCAGGCGGGGGCGGAAGGACCGCTTTAGTTCTCAGGTGAGTGAAACGATAGAACGCCTTGCACATCTGTATGCATTGTCCTTTCTGATATTCAGAGATCCGATCGATACTTCCCGTTTCATGCTGGAGCCGCACCCGGAATTGGATGATCGAAGACCTGTCGATGTCGCGTTAACCGAAGTTGGGGGGAGGGAAGTTGAGGATGTTATCGAACGCGGACTCTACGGTCTCCCTGCATGACGGGAGGCCATGTATCTATCGCATCGTTGGTTCCGAATACCCGCCTTTCGACGGCAGAGGCGCATTTCTTAAAGGGAGCCGCTGGGTAAGTCCGGGACGTCTGGTTGTTCATGCGGCCGAAACATATGCGCTTGCCTTGCTTGAAAATCTTGTACATTGGTCTTTCGGCGGATTGCCCCTGCCGAAGGGCCTGATATGCAGCAGGGCTTTCCTGCCAAGCGATATTTTCCAGGAAAGAATAGATCCATGTTGACGCTACGGCACGCTATCCCCCGCGACGACGTACTTCTCGGCATGGTACGAGCCGAAGGGATCGAAACGGCCCGGTATCCGGAAGATTTCGATGCCCGTTTGCAGAAGGTGGTTGCCGAGCGAGCGGCCCCTCTTGGCGAGGTCGAAGAAACAAGGCGCGCTGCTGCCCGCGATATCCTTCGGAACGGGTCGTACAAACCCACGGGCCGAGGCAAGCCGGCTTCCGAATATCTGCTACGCGCTGCCTCGCAACCGGAGCATGCGTTTCCACGCATCAATGCACCGGTGGATATATGCAATTACCTCAGTCTCCGGTATGTGGTGCCCATATCCTTATGGGACCTTGACCGGGCGGCTTCGGACCGGTACGTTTTCCGGCTGGGCCGGGAGGGGGAGGGGTTCGCGTTCAATCATGCCGGGCAGCGGATCGATGTGAAGGACCTGCTCTGCGGGTGCCGCGTTGCGGGAAACAATCCGGACACCTCCTCCGATGGAGAACCCATCGTCAATCCCGTTCGGGATAGCATGGCTACGAAGACGACCCCCGACACGTGTCGCATTGCTGCCTGTGTGTATGCTCCGTCTGCAGCAATGTCTGAGGAGGCGCTGCAGGAACTGTGCGAGGAATTCGCTGCGCTGTTGTCGGCGTGCGGAACGGATACGGAGACGGCGTGCGGCGTGGTTTTGCCACAGGCGGTTGTCGAAGTGTAGGGACCCACCCCCGGAACCCCTTCTTCCCCGGATCGTGCACGGGGAAGGCCTGGCTCTCGTATTACTATCTGTTTTCTCACCATGCCCTCCCCATCCCTCAATCCCGACGACGCATATCTCCTCGAGTCCCTGCTGGCGGAGGAAGACCGCCTGATCATGGAATCGGCCCGGGAATATGCGCAGTCCCGGCTGGAGCCCCGCGCTCTCCAAGGCAATCAGGACGAGGTATTCCATGAGGAAATTGCCCGGGAGATGGGAGAGCTTGGTCTCCTCGGCGCCGCCATCCCGGAGGAATACGGCGGTGCGGGCGCGAGCCATACGGCGTACGGCCTCATTGCACGCGAACTCGAACGGGTGGATTCGGCCTATCGCTCCTTCGCGTCGGTGCAGAGTTCACTCGTCATGCACCCCATCTGGCTTTTCGGTACGGAGGAGCAGCGAAAACGGCTCCTGCCGCTCCTGGCGTCCGGCGAGTACGTCGGCTGTTTCGGGCTGACCGAACCGGATCATGGATCGGATCCGGGCTCCATGGAGGCGTCGGCGCTCAGGACGAGAGGGGGCTGGGTGCTGAATGGCGCCAAGGCGTGGATCACGAATGCATCCATTGCGGACCTTGCGGTGGTATGGGCGAAAGCCCGAGAAAACAAGGGAGAGCAGGGACGTATCCGGGGATTTTTGCTCGAACGCGGGATGGAGGGCTTTTCCACGCCGAAAACGCACCACAAGATGTCGTTGCGCGCCTCCATCACGGGAGAGATTGTGATGGAGGATGTGTTTGTCCCCGATGAGAATGTGTTCCCGGATATCGAGGGGCTGCGAGGACCGTTCGAATGCCTGAACAGCGCCCGGTTCGGCATCGTGTTCGGAGCGCTGGGCGCTGCGGAAGATTGTTTCCGGCGCGCTCGCCGCTACGTGAGCGAACGGCGGCAATTCGGCCATTCGCTTGCTTCCATGCAGCTCGTCCAGACGAAGTTGGCGCACATGCTGACGGAAATCACTCAGATGCAGTTGCTGGCCTGGCGTTTGGGAGCGCTCAAGGACGAGGGGCGGCTGGCGCCCGCCATGATTTCGCTGGCCAAGCGCAACAATTGCAACAAGGCCCTCGAGATCGCCCGGATGGCGCGCGACATGCTGGGAGGCAATGGGATTTCCGGAGAATACCGCGTGATTCACCACATGGTGAACCTCGAGAGCGTCAATACCTACGAAGGCACGTACGACATCCACGGCCTCATTCTGGGCCGTGAATTGACCGGCATCCAGGCCTTCGTACCCCGGGGCAACGAGGGATAGGTTGAATTCTGCCGCTGCGCTTTCCCTGCTTGTTTATGCCTCGTTCAGCGCTTCCTGCGCCGCCGCAAGCCGGGCAATGGGCACGCGGAAAGGCGAGCAGGAGACATAGTCGAGGCCAATCCGGTAGCAGAATCCGATCGAGGAAGGCTCACCGCCGTGCTCGCCGCAGATGCCGACCTTGAGATCGCTGCGTGTTGCCCGTCCGCGTTCGGTACCCATCTGCACGAGCTGCCCGATTCCCTTCTGGTCCAGCGACTGGAACGGATCGTCCGGGAGAATTTTGGATTCCACATAGTAGGGCAGGAATTTCCCGGCGTCGTCCCGGCTGTACCCGAAGCCCATCTGGGTCAGGTCGTTTGTCCCGAAGGAAAAGAAATCCGCCTCCCGGGCGATTTCGTCGGCGACCAGCGCGGCACGCGGCACCTCGATCATGGTGCCCACCAGATAATCGACGGAGGCGCCCTTTGCAGCAAAGATATCCGCCGCGGTCCGGTTGATCACCGCCTTCTGATTTGCAAACTCCTCCAGCGTACCGGTGAGAGGCACCATGATTTCGGGAAGCACTTCGATGCCTTCTTCCGCGAGTTCGACCGCTGCCTCCAGGATGGCGCGGGTTTGCATCTCCGTGATTTCCGGGTAGGTGATGCCCAGGCGGCAACCCCGGTGTCCCAACATGGGATTGAATTCGTGCAGAAACGCCACTTTCGCCTTTACGTCCTCGAGACCGATGCCGAGAGAATCCGCCATCTCTTTCTCCCCGGCTTCGTCGTGCGGCAGGAATTCGTGCAGGGGCGGGTCCAGCAGACGTACTGTCACCGGCTTGCCGGCCATGGCCCGAAAGATCCCCAGAAAATCTTCTTTCTGATAGGGAAGGAGCTTGGCCAGCGCCTTGCGCCGGTCCTTTTCGGATTCCGCCAGGATCATTTCCCGGACCGCCTGAATGCGTCCTCCTTCGAAGAACATGTGCTCGGTACGGCACAGGCCGATACCCTCGGCGCCAAACTCGATCGCCTTGGCGGCGTCCGCCGGCGCGTCGGCGTTCGTACGCACTTTCATGGTGCGGAATTCGTCGGCCCATTCCATGAACTGCCCGAAGGCGCCGCCCATCTCCGGTTCGACCAGCGGCTGCTTCCCGGAAATCACTTCGCCGGTGGTTCCGTTGATGGAGAGCCAGTCGCCTTCCTCAAAAGTGGCCTTGCCGTTCGTGAAGGATTTCTCCCGGTAGTTGATCACAATCTCGTTACAGCCCGCCACACAGGGTTTGCCCCAGCCCCGGGCCACGACGGCGGCGTGCGAGGTCATACCGCCCCGCGACGTCAGGATACCCTCGGCGGCGTCCATGCCTCCCACATCTTCCGGGCTGGTCTCGATGCGCACCAGGATGACCTGTTTGCCGTCCGCTTTCCAGGCTTCGGCCTCGTCGGCGGAAAAAACGACCTGGCCGACAGCGGCGCCGGGCGATGCCGGCAGCCCCTGTCCGATCACATCGCTCTTGTAGGCATCCATATCCTTGAATTGCGGATGCAGCACCTGGTTCAGATGATTCGGTTCCACAAGGTCCCGCACCGCCGTTTTCTTGTCTACCAGTCCTTCCCGCACCATATCCACCGCAATGGTCACCGCAGCCGTACCGGTCCGTTTCCCGTTGCGCGTTTGCAGGATGAAGAGCCGGTTATCCTGTACCGTGAACTCGATATCCTGCATGTTCTGATAATGTTTTTCGAGCCCGTCGGTGACCTCGAGCAGTTCGTTGTAGGCGTCGGGAAAATGATCTGCCATCCGGCTGATGTCTTCGGGCGTACGGATACCGGCTACGACATCCTCTCCCTGCGCATTCACCAGGAATTCGCCGTACAGGACGTGTTCTCCGGTGGAGGGGTCGCGCGTAAAGCAAACGCCCGTTCCGCTGTTCCGGCCCATATTACCGTAGACCATGGCCTGCACGTTTACCGCGGTGCCCAGCAAGCCCGAGATCTTGTTGATGCGCCGGTATTTGACAGCCCGTTCCGCATCCCAGGAAGAAAAGACGGCGTTGACGGCGAATCGGAGTTGCTCCCGGGGGTCTTCGGGAAACATGTGGCTTGTGTTCTGCCGGTAGATTGCCTTGTAGCGTTCCACCAGCACCTTAAGGTCGTCGCCCGAGAGGTCCACATCGTTCTCGACACCCCGCTCTTTCTTGAGCGCTTCGATCGCTTCCTCGAAATGTTCGTGCGGGACGCCGACCACGACATCGCCAAACATGTCGATGAACCGGCGATAGGCGTCATAGGCGAAACGCACGTTGCCGGTGCGACGGGCCAGTCCTTCCGCGACCTCGTCGTTCATGCCCAGATTCAGCACGGTATCCATCATGCCCGGCATGGAGATCGCGGCGCCGCTGCGGACGGAAACAAGCAGCGGATTATCCGGATCTCCCAGCCCGGCCTGCATGTCGTCCTCGAGGCGGACAATGGCTTCTTCGATTTGTTCTTCCAGTCCCTCAGGCCAGGTGTGCCCCTGCGAGGAATAATACTGGCAGGCCTCGGTGGAGATGGTGCATCCCGGGGGCACAGGCAGGCCGATGGCGCTCATCTCAGCCAGATTGGCCCCCTTGCCCCCCAACAGGGATTTCATGCTTCGGTCGCCTTCCGCACGGCCTCCCCCGAAACTGTATACATATTTGACTGCTTGCGCGGTATCGGTTTGTGCGTTCGTTTTCATGTGCAGAAGGCTGGTTGCAAATCAAGCGTTTCAGGCGGATATCCAGGCCCCGCCCAGGGTTTTTGTACGGGTTGCCGCAGGAGTATCCCTGCCGCCGGGCCGAAAAAAAGGCCTATCCCAGCAAATTACGAAATATCTTGTAAACAGTCGAGCAGTTATGCTCCCGTCCGTTTCTCTGTGTATTGCATCCGGGAACGATGCAGGGGGGATGGCGTGAGAGGGCGCGCATCCCATAGAAGTTCACACGCATAACGTGCTCTACGAATGAAGCGACTGGTTGTCGTCGAATCTCCCACCAAGGCCCGGACGATCCGGAATTTTCTGCCCGCGGATTGTCAGGTGGAGGCAAGCATGGGGCACATACGGGATCTGCCCCAGTCCGCCTCAGAAATCCCGAAGGCCCACCGGGAGCAATTGTGGGAGCACTACGGCGTGGATGTGACCAAGGGGTTTGCTCCCGTTTACGTGATTTCGCCCGAGAAAAAAAAGGTGGTGCAGCGGTTGCGCACGGCGCTCAAATCGGCTGATGAACTGTATATCGCCACGGACGAAGACCGCGAAGGCGAATCGATAGGATGGCATCTCGTCGAGGTGCTGGCGCCCAGGATACCTGTGCGGCGCATGGTGTTTCACGAAATCACGCGGCCTGCGATCCAGCGTGCGCTGCAGGAAACGAGAAGTATCGACCGAAGCCTTGTAGATGCCCAGGAGACGCGCCGGATTCTCGATCGTCTTGTCGGGTACAGTATATCTCCACTTCTCTGGCGAAAAATCGCGAGGGGTTTGTCGGCAGGGCGCGTACAGAGTGTGGCAACCCGATTGCTTGTGAATCGGGAGAAAGAGCGAATGATCTTTGTGCCGGCGGTCTGGCTTGACCTGAAGGCCCTTCTCGCGATACATGGAGAGGCGTTTACTGCGGAGATGACGCATTACGGAGGAGTACGGCTCGCCGTGGGCAAGGACTTCGACGATCATACCGGGCAACTTAAGGAGGGTCTCGTTCCTGGCAAAGATCTGCTTCTAATGGGGGAAGAGCAGGCCGGGGCGCTGGTTGCCTCGCTGCCGAACCGGACATGGCGCGTGGTCCGGGTAGAGGATCGGGTATCTTCCCAATCCCCCTATCCGCCTTTTATCACGTCTACCCTGCAACAGGAAGGAAGCCGCAAACTGGGGCTTTCCGCGCGCCGGACCATGCAAATCGCGCAGCGCCTCTACGAGCAGGGACTGATCACTTATATGCGGACCGATTCAACCCAGCTTTCGGACGAGGCCATACGGGGTAGTCGGCAGGCAGTCGAAAAGCGGTACGGAAAAGAATATCTGAGTCCCAAACCCAGGCGCTACCGCAGCAAGGTTGCGAACGCCCAGGAGGCCCATGAGGCGATTCGACCTGCCGGCAGCGCCATGAAAACCAGGGACGAACTGGGCTTGACCGGCGCCGAGGGCGCCCTGTACGATCTTATCTGGAAGCGTACGGTGGCTGGTCAGATGGCCGATGCGCGGGTGCGCCGGGTAACGGTCCGCATCGAAGCCGGTGAAGGGAAAGAAGCGGCCCGGTTCCGCGCATCAGGAAAGCGGATCGAATTTCCCGGGTTCTACCGGGCTTATGTGGAAGGGTCCGACGATCCGGAAGCTGCGCTCGAGAATCGGGATAATCCCTTGCCGCAGATGGCTGAAGGAGACGCTCCGGATTGCCGCAAGGTCGAAACCGTGGAGCACGAGACGAAGCCCCCTGCCCGCTACACCGAGGCAACGCTGGTCCGGACACTTGAGAAAGAGGGGATCGGACGTCCCAGCACCTATGCTTCTATTATCGAAACGATCGTGCGCCGGGACTATGTACGCCGCAACGGATCTCAACTGACGCCCACGTTTACGGCGTTTGCAGCCGTCCAGTTGCTTGAAGACCAGTTCGAACAACTGGTCGATGTGCGCTTTACGGCGGACATGGAACAGATTCTCGATGACATTGCGACAGGAGATCGTGCATCGGCAGGTTGGCTGGAGGATTTTTATCTCGGTGACGGAGGGCTTGTGCAGCAGGTGCAGGCCGGGCAGGAAGGGATTGATCCCCGGAAGATATCGACGATCGATTCGCCGAAATGGGATGGTATGGTTGTGCGTGTCGGAAAGTATGGTCCGTATGTGGAGGGAGAACTGGACGGCGCATCCGTCCGGGCCTCCGTTCCCAGGGAGTTAGCGCCCGGTGACATCTCTGCAGAAGATCTGCAGGCTCTGCTTAAAACGTCCTCCGAGGGGAATGAAGAGCGTACAGTATGCAAGCATCCGGATGAAGGGCTGGATGTACTGGTTCGCAGCGGCCCCTATGGTCCCTACGTACAACTGGGTCGGACCGAGGAGGTGAAAGGCAAGCCCAGGCGTGTTTCGCTGCCTAAGGGTACACCCATGGACGCCGTAGATCCGGAGATGGCGCTTGCGCTGCTGGAGTTGCCACGGGTGCTGGGCAGGCATCCCGGGACAGACAAACCGATACTCGCAAATATTGGTCGTTACGGTCCTTATGTGCAGCACGAACGCACCTTCGTTTCGCTTACGGAAGCAGACGATGTACTGTTTGTTGACCTGGACCGTGCGCTTGCTCTTCTGGCGCAATCCGGGAAGGCGGCCGGTCCGCTTCGCGTATTGGGGAATCATCCGGAAAGCGGCGATCCCGTCGATGTGCGGAAAGGGCGGTACGGTCCCTATGTGAAGCACGGCAAGACCAATGCCTCGCTTCCGAAAGACATATCTCCCGAGGAAATCACGCTGGAAAAGGCGCTCGAGCTGTTGGCTGCGAAGGCTGGCGCCAAAAAAGGCGCACGGGGAGGATCGCGCAAAAAGCCGCCGGCAAAGAAGTAAGTATGACCGGCGGAACAGAGCATTGCTGCATAGTGGTAACAGGCCTTAGCGTCCCACGTCCTTGTCTCCGAGATGGATGGTGTCGAGGATATTCAGGTAGCTCTGGTAGCGCTGCTCGGAAATGCCGGCTTCCGTCACGCCTTGCTTGACCGCGCAGTCCGGTTCGTGATCGTGGGTGCAGGTGGGAAACCGGCAATCGTTGAGGTAGGGCTTGAACTCGACAAAATAGTGCGATAGCTCCCAAGGGTCTATATACAGGATACCGAACTCACGGACGCCCGGGGTGTCGACGATGTAGCCGCCGTTTTTCAGGGGGAAGAGCGTGGCGTAGGCGGTCGTATGACGCCCTTTGCGCGTTTTGGTGCTGACATGCGACGTTCGGATATCGAGACCGGGCTCGAGCACATTGATCAGCGACGATTTTCCAACGCCCGACGGCCCCGTGAATACGCTTGTTTTTCCAGCGAGATGTTCGCTGAGCGTATCCATTCCTTCCCCGGTTTTGGCGCTAACCGCCAGGACGGGATACCCGATGCGCACGTAGTTGTTACGCAGTTCCGCAACAATCCCGGCATGTTCCTCCGACATCAGATCCCACTTGTTGAGTACAATACCCGCCGGAATTTCGTTCGCTTCCGCCGTAACCAGCACCCGGTCGACAAAGCCCGCATTGGGACGCGGTAATCTGATTGATTGCACGATCCATACGCAATCGATATTCGCAACCAGGATATGCTCGCGTCCCACACGGCGCCCGGCGGCGCGCCGTCCGAGTTGATTCTTGCGCTCATCAATATGCGTGATGACCCCGGTGGCGTCGGCATTTCGTTTCACCATGACCCGGTCTCCGACAGCGACCGGACTGGTAGCGCCTTGTTCCCCGAGTTGAAACCGTCCTCGTACTCTTGCAGGAATCGTTTCCTCGTCGGTGCGTACGTCGCACCAGCTGCCTGTCGATCGAATAACCGTCCCCGCTATCAGGTCGACAAGGGGATTATCCGGGGTATCATCCATGTCAGGCGAAGCATTCATGGGCATCGGGTACAGGAGGGAGGCTGTGGAACCTGTGCGTAGATCTTCTGTCTACAGAAGTACGCTATAGACTTCATCGTGTAACGGGGCTGTAACATTTAGAGTCTCCCTAAATCTTCGGAAAAAGGTCATGAGCGACAACGGCAAAGAGAACAGGAACGAAGAGTATCAACGCATTCGCTCCGATTTCGATGCGCTCTCTCCTCAAGAGAAGGTTGTTTTTCTTGCAGAGGCTGCGTCGTCTACGGTAGTGAGGGGGGTTCAGCAATTCGGGCAGGCGCTTTCACAGGAAATCGAAGACATTCTCAACAAGCGTTCGCAAGAGCGTGAGGAGTGCCAAAGCGAAGACGGTTCGGAAGCGGATGAGGATATGTCGGCATCGGATGCGGCTGCTTCGGTAGTGCGCAGTCTTCAGCAGTTCGGGCAGGTCCTCTCGCACGAAGTCGAGGATATGTTCAGGAAGCGTTCAGGCGGAAACGACGCCCCCGGGGAAGAGGATGCAGAAGCGGACGATTCGGACGCCGCCGCGGATGCCAGCGATCCTTCGTCATGAACGAGGCGGAAGAACATCCGGAAGAGCGTCTGGTCGAGTTCGAGCGGCTCAATATGCTCGGTAGACTGGTATGTCTCGGCGGCCTTGCCGCCCGGCTCACCACCGGCGCGATCAACGCTGCAGCCCGACGGGCCGCCAACATTTACACGGATGCTGAAAAAGCCTTCAAGGAGGGGCGTGATCCGAATGTCGAGGATGCCCGGATCCTTGACGAGGAATAACAGGACATTTGCCGAATGGGTGGTGGGGCGCCCCGTCAGGTAACCTCGACATCCACATCCACCACGGTCGAGCCATTGGCGTCCTGTGCAATCGGTTTTTCAGTATGCTTTCCCTCAGGAGAGACGCAGAACACCTCCTGCACATCGGTGACCGGTTTTTCCTCCAGCACCTGATCGAGGATATCCTCTACCCGATGCGCAAAAAGGATTTCCAGGCCATCCAGTGTGCCGTCGGCAATTTCCTTGATGTCCTTTTCGTTCTTCTCCGGAAGTACGACGGTTCGGATACCTGCACGTCTCGCGGCCAACACTTTCTCCTTGATGCCTCCAACCGGGAGGATCAGTCCTCGCAGGGTGATTTCACCGGTCATGGCCACGTCATGCCGGATGCGTCGTTGCGTATAGATAGATACCAGCGCGCTCAGCATGGCGGCGCCGGCGGACGGCCCGTCTTTCGGCACCGCCCCTGCAGGCACATGCACGTGTACATCCCAGTGCCGAAACGCATCTTCCGGGATACCGAGGGGGTCTGCACGTGATTTGACATACGAAAGAGCTGCCTGGGCTGATTCTTTCATTACTTCGCCCAGTTTGCCCGTCAGGACGTGTTTCCCGTTCCCTCTGGATACGGATGCTTCTATAAAAAGAATGTCTCCGCCTACCGGAGTCCAGGCCAGACCTGTTGCCACTCCGGGGACTTCCGTGCGCTGTGCAACTTCCGGGAAGTGCTTGCGCCCACCCAGATAATTTTCAAGATCCTTCGACCGGATCGTTGCGGAGGTCGCTTCGCCTGTGGCTACCTGCTTGGCGACTCCCCGGGCTACGGCGCCTATCGTGCGTTCCAGCTTGCGCACGCCGGATTCGCGCGTGTATCCATCGATGATGGTGCCAATGGCCTCATCTTCGAAGGTCATTTGCTCTGCCGTGAGACCGTTATGCTTCAATTGACGGGGTACGAGGTATTGTTTTGCGATCCGGAGCTTCTCTTCCTGGGTGTATCCGGTGATTTCGATACTCTCCATCCGGTCCCGAAGAGGGCTGGGGATCATTTCCGGAAAATTCGCCGTCGCGATAAAGAAGACCTTCGACAGATCGTAATCCAGTTCTATGTAGTGGTCGTTGAAATTGTCGTTTTGCTCCGGATCCAACACCTCAAGAAGGGCGCTTGACGGATCGCCCCGAAAATCCGCTCCTATCTTGTCTACTTCGTCCAGCATGAAGACGGGGTTGTTCACACCGGCCTTTTTGATCCCCTGAATGATCCGTCCGGGAAGCGCTGCCACATAGGTGCGCCGGTGGCCGCGAATTTCCGCCTCGTCCCGGATCCCACCGAGGCTCATCCGTACGAATTCGCGCCCGATGGCGCGGGCAATGCTTTTGCCCAGACTCGTTTTTCCGACACCGGGCGGGCCGTGCAGGCAAAGGATGGGCGCTTTCATGTCCCCCTTCAGGTGCAGGACCGCGAGATATTCAAGAATGCGCTTTTTGACCTGATCCAGTCCGTAGTGGTCTTCGTCGAGCACCTCGGCGGCTCGTGAAATATCCAGGTCATCTTTCGAATATTCGAGCCACGGCAACTCCAGCAACCAATCCAGGTAGTTGCGCGTGACGGCATAATCCGGGGAGGCGGGGTTGGAGCGCGCCAGACGCGTTATTTCCTTGTCCAGTGTTTCTCGCACATAGTCCGGCAGTTCTTTCTTTTCGGCCCGGCTGCGAAGTTCCTGCACATCGTCGCCGCCGCTGTCGCTCTCGCCCAGCTCGTCCTGGATGATTCTCATCTGCTGGCGCAACAGGTATTCGCGCTGCTGCTTGTCCACATCCGTCCGCACACGGCTGCGGATGTCTTCGGAAACCTGCAGCACCTGGATCTCGCGATTCAGGTACTCCATCAGTTTGTCGGCTCGCAGGGTCAGCTCGTTGAGTTCGAGGAGCGCCTGTTTTTCCTCTACGCTGATCTGAAGATTCGAGGCGATAAAATGGATAAGGAGGGGCGGCGAGTCGATCTGCTGAATGGCAAGGGCGGCTTCTCCGGGCAGGTGGGGAGACAGATTGATGAACTGGATTGCCAGCTCCTTGACGGATCGGATCCGAGCTTTCAGTTCTACCTCATCCGTGGCCCAGTCCTCTGCTATCGGGGACACTCTGGCTTTGAAATACGGCTCGGTTTCTATGTATTCCTTTATCTCAAACCGGCGCTTTCCCTGGATGATCATTGAGTTGGGGCCGCCCGGAATCTTGATCAACTTCAGAATATCCGCCACCGTGCCGAGGCGGTAAAGGTCTTCCGTACCGGGCGTTTCCACCTCGCTCCGTTTCTGTGCAACAGCCCCGATGATACGTTTTCCGGCAAACGCATCCCGTACAAGCTGCATGGAAGAATCCCGTCCGAGCGTGATCGGCAGTACCACCCCCGGATACAGCACGGTATTGCGGAGCGCCAGTACGGGCAATTCTTCCGGTATGTCCGACATGCCCATTTGCTTTTCTTCGGCGGGCGTCGGGAATGGAATGAATTGCTCGGCGTCATCGACGTCGGGAGCGGTGTGGCTGTTTATATACGGATATGTGTCCCGTGGGGGCATAAAAGATGTTCCGGTGTGCGAGGAAGCAGGCAGCGGGCGCCTGTGTGCCTCGGTCAGTACAAGGGGAAAATACAACGCGCCAGGTCTATGTGTGCAATCATACCTCGGCATGCAAAAAGCGGGCGGAAAAATGTGATATCATCAAAAACCGGGCCAACCACGTTGTCTGCCAATATGCGGGTGTTTTTCAGGGACGGTCGTTTTCTTCATCTGCCTTTTCGTTGCAGGAATTTTACAATAAGGCGCATGCATGAAGTGAGCAAAACGGAATCTGATGCGTATTACACGCGCAATACGGTACAACCGGAAAACAGACTTATGTGGCACGAAAATATCACCGGCACAATAGGCAAGACACCTCTCGTACGGCTTCGCAGGATTACAGCGGCATGGCCTTGTACGGTGCTGGCCAAGCTGGAATATTTCAATCCGGGCGGATCCGTTAAGGATCGCATCGGTGTGGCCATGATCGAAGAGGCCGAGAAGAACGGTCTGTTGGGGCCGGGGGGCACCATCGTCGAAGGTACGAGCGGCAATACAGGCGCAGCGCTGGCAATGGCTGCCGTGACGCGCGGGTACCGGTGCATTTTTACGACCACCGACAAACAGAGTCAGGAAAAACTGGATGTTTTGCGGGCGTTGGGCGCTGAGGTGATTGTATGTCCCACCAACGTAGCCCCGGAGGACCCAAGGTCCTACTATTCCGTAGCGCAGCGTCTTGCTGAAGAAATTCCTGGTGCGGTATACCTGAACCAGTATGACAACCCCGCAAATCGGGCGGCCCATTACAAAACGACCGGGCCCGAAATATGGGCAGGCACGGATGGGCGGATCACCCATTATGTGTCAGGCGCGGGCACGGGTGGAACGCTTTCCGGCGTATCGCGCTATCTCAAAGCGAAGAACCCGGACGTGCAGGTTATTGGCGTGGACCCTTGCGGCTCGATCTATCACGGATACTTTCATACGGGGAAGTTCAATCCGGGCGATATTTATCCTTACCTGACGGAAGGAGTCGGTGAGGACCTGCTGGCTGCAAACATGGATTTCGACGTACTGGACGATTTTGTGCAGGTAACGGATCGGGAAGCGATGCGGATGACGCGGCGGCTTGCCGCGGAAGAAGGCCTGTTTTGCGGGCAGTCATCCGGTATGGCGCTTGCAGGCGCCCTGTCGTGGATGGAAGCGCACGCCGGGGAGCTTTCCAGCGACGATGTGTTCGTGTTGCTTCTGCCCGATTCCGGCTTCCGGTATCTTTCGAAGACATACAATGACAACTGGATGCGTAACCACGGTTTTCTGTCAAGCATGCCGGAAGTTACGGTGGATCGAGTTCTGGACGTTCGGAATGGGGACGAGGAACTGGCATATGCTACGCCTGAAGACACCCTTGGCCTGGTCATCGGGGTCATGGCCGAGCGCGGCATCTCGCAGATGCCCGTGATGCGAAACGATGAGCTTGTCGGAAGTCTTACCGAGAGTGTGATTATGGATCGCCTCATCAAAGACCCGGAAACACGAGACCAGCCTGTGGAAGACATCATGGATGCGCCTTTTCCTGTGGTTCCGCGTTCACTTGGCCTTGAGCATCTTTCCATGTACCTTGAGCGGGGCGGCGGGGCCGTGCTTGTTGAATCGGAACAGGGAGAAACGTATCAGATCATTACCAAAAGCGACCTGATCGGGGCCTTGGCCCCGTCATAAAAAACGACCTGATCGGCGCCCTGGCGCCGTCATAAAAACGACCTGACCGGCGCTCTGACGCCATCGTGAAGCACGACCGGTGTTTTTCCCGCTGTGAGCGCATCCTGACAGACCGCGCGGTTCTTCCAAACCATTTCTCACATCGTGTGAATACAGCATGAGGTTACCGATTGCGTTGATTGGGGCCGGTCGCATTGGACGGATTCACGGCGCAAATGCCAGTGCGGACAACCGCATAGAACTGCGGTACATCGTTGATCCGATCGAGGATGCGGCAGCCGGGTTGTCCGCCATGACCGGAGCCAAAGCCGTATCTCTGGATGAGGCCCTTGACGACAAGGAGGTCGCCGGCGTCGTGATTGCCAGCGCTACCCAAACCCATGCGGACCTCATCGAACGCATTGCCGGCTTGGGCATCCCGATTTTTTGCGAGAAGCCTCTGGATCTTTCGACAAGCCGCGCCAGAACTTGCGTCGATGCGGTGACAACGAACGGTACCCCTTTCGTCCTCGGCTTCAATCGGCGCTATGACCCTGATTTCGCAAGACTTCACGCCCTGGTAAGAGATGGGGCGTTAGGCAATGTCGAGTTGGTCCAAATCATCAGTCGGGATCCGTTTCCTCCATCGCTCGACTACATTCGGGCAAGCGGCGATCTGTTTCGTGATATGGCCATTCATGATTTCGATGTGGCGCGCTGGTTGTTGGGAGAAGACCCCGACGAAGTCAGCGCCAGTGGCAGCAGCATCGTGGATCCTGCGATTGGAGAAGCCGGTGACATCGATACCGCTTTGATTACACTCCGGACCCCCAGCGGTCGCTTGTGCAGTATCAGCAACAGTCGACGGACCTCGTATGGATATGACCAGCGTGTCGAAGTGCATGGTTCCTTGCGGACCGCATGTGTTGAGAATCAACCGGAAACACAGTTGCTCATTTCCGGAGATGAGGGAAGAATCGGATCCGGGATCAAGCACTTTTTTCATGATCGGTATGCGGAAGCGTATCGCATGGAGATGAGGCACTTTATCTCCGTAATCATGGGCAGTGAGACGCCGCGGACAACCGTTCAGGATGGTTTGCGGGCGCTGGAACTCGCCGATGCTGCGGCGCAGGCGCTGAAGGAAAAAAGAACGGTTAAAATACAGTACGTTCGGTAGCTACGGCTCCATAAGAAATTTCGTACATTGATTCACGCGCTGAAAAGCGCCTGAAATTGAGCATCCGGAACCATCGGGAGATACATCTATGCGATTGACAATGTCCCAAGCACTGGTGCGGTATCTTGCCAATCAGTACATCGACGACGATGGGGATATCCGCCCGTATTTTGCCGGAGTCTGGGCCATTTTCGGCCATGGCAATGTGGCGGCGATAGGCGAAGCCCTTTTTGCAAGCAGGGATACCCTGCCGACCTACCGCGCCCACAACGAGCAGGGCATGGCGCTGGCCGCCATCGCGTACGCAAAGGCGTTGATGCGTCGGGGGGCAATGGCCTGCACCACGTCCATTGGACCCGGCGCCACGAATCTGGTCACAGCTGCGGCCCTGGCTCATGCCAACCGCCTGCCAGTGCTTTTTCTGCCGGGGGATGTTTTTGCCAATCGTCGTCCGGATCCCGTGCTGCAGCAAATCGAAAGTTTTAGTGACGGTACGGTGAGTGCAAACGACTGTTTTCGTCCTGTATCCAGATACTTTGATCGGATCACGCGGCCCGAACAGATCATCACTGCCTTGCCCCGGACGATGACTACCTTTATGAATGCATCGCGCTGCGGCCCCGTCACGCTTGCGTTATGCCAGGATGTGCAGGCGGAAGCCTATGATTATCCGGAAGCGTTTTTTGAAAAACGGATATGGAAAGTACAGGTGCCTGACGCAGCGATGTCAGAAGTCCATGATCTCGCACAGCGCGTGAGATCGGCGAAGCGCCCCTTGATCATTTCCGGCGGCGGCGTGCTCTACAGCAAGGCAAGCGATGCATTAGCCTCTTTTATTGATGCGGTCGGTATCCCATGTGCCGAAACGCAGGCCGGCAAAGGCGCATTGCATTGGGAAAATCCGCTCAATCTGGGTGCGATTGGCGTGACCGGATCGTCCGCGGCCAATGCAGCGGCGGCGGAAGCAGACCTGATCATCGGCATCGGCACAAGGCTGCAGGACTTTACCACCGCGTCGAGATCCCTGTTCAGCAATCCCGATCGGGAACTGGTGCAGGTCAATGTGAATCCGCTGGACGCCAGCAAGCACGGCGCGATACCGATTTTTTCCGATGCGAAGCGTTTGCTGTCAAGTCTTCAATCTGCTCTGCACGGGTACGCAGTCGATGACGCCTGGCGGTCGCTGTCCATGCAAAGGGCCGACGAATGGCGGGCCGTTGTTCACGGTGCGCTTACCGCCCCCGGTGGTCCGCCATTCTCCTATGCGCAGGTGCTGGGGGCCGTCGACAGGGTCGCAGACGAGGACTCGGTGGTGGTTTGTGCAGCAGGCTCGCTGCCCGGTGAGCTTCACAAATTATGGCGTACGCCGAGGCCAGGCGGATACCACGTCGAGTATGCGTATTCCTGCATGGGGTATGAGATCGCGGGCGGCCTCGGCGTAAAAATGGCCCTGCCCGACCGCGAAATACTTGTCGTCGTCGGGGATGGCAGTTACATGATGATGAATTCCGAACTGGCCACAGCAGTAATGATGGGCCATAAGATCATCGTCGTCCTGTTTGACAATCAGGGCTATGGCTGCATCGACAATCTGCAGCGCAGCGCTGGCTCGCCCAGCTTCAATAATATGTTCGAAGACACGGTGCACGAAGTGCTGCCGGCCATCGATTTCGTGGCTCATGCGGAAAGTATGGGCGCCGATGCGGTGCATGTGGATTCCATCGATGCGCTTGGCTCGTCGTTACAGGACGCACGGGCGTCCGAACGCTCGACGGTGATTTCCGTTGCTGTCGGACGTGACGGAAGCGGTGATATTGGCGGCGCCTGGTGGGATGTGGCAGTCCCCGCCGTATCCGACCTGGATACGGTTACGGATGCCCGCGCAGCCTACGACACCGCAACAAGGAAACAGCGTGTGGATGGGTAGCGGCATGGAAATACGATTTGGCGTCAACCCCATAGCGTGGTCGAATGATGACTTGCCGGCGTTGGGCGGCGACACGCCGCTTGAGACCTGCCTTGCCGATACGGCGGAGCTCGGCTTCATCGGCATCGAGTTGGGCAACAAATTTCCACGTAATGCGAACGAACTTCGGCCGATTCTCGACAAGTACGGACTTGCCCCGATTGGCGGCTGGTATTCGGGCCACATCCTGCAAAACGATGTCGATGCGGAAATCGCCAGCCTTCAGGATCACCTTGCGCTGCTGAAGGCTATGCATTCCGAGGTGTTCATCTATGCGGAATGCAGCAACACGATTCACGGAGACATCGGCAAAGGCATGCAGGAAAAGCCGGTTCTGAATGAAGAAATCTGGCCGCTTTTCGGACAGCGCTTAAGCGGGGTGGCGGACTATATTCAAAAGGAAGGACTACGCTTCGCCTATCATCATCATACAGGCACTGTGGTTGAGACGGCGTCGGAACTCCAGCGCTTTTTTGCCGAGACCTCGGATTCAGTCGGTATCGTGCTGGATACCGGTCACGCATACGTTGGCGGTATCGATCCGGTGGAAGTAGCCCTTTCCTTCCCGCAACGGATAGCCCACGTGCATTGCAAGGACGTCCGCCCGGGGGTTCTGGCGGATGTCCGTGCAAGGAATGCCAGTTTTCTGACCGGCGTGATCGAGGGGATGTTCACGGTGCCCGGGGACGGCGTGATTGCGTTCGACCCTGTGATCGGTGCTTTGAAAGAAATTGGATATCGGGGCTGGGTGGTGGTGGAGGCCGAACAAGATCCCGCCGTAGCAGACCCAAGACAGTACGCCGAGTCCGGATTGTCCGCCCTGCGTGCATCCGTCCGAGCGGCATCTCAGTAACACGGAGCAAGCGATAATGAGCAAGTTAGTAGTATCGACAGGTGAACGAAACGCGGACGGACGGGTGCTGAGCGTCACTCCCGAATCCGCCGGTTGGGAATACATAGGATTTGCGGTGTACCATTTGCTGCCCGGGCAAAACCTGGACATAGCCGCGAGCGAGCAGGAAACCTGCATCGTGCTATTGTCCGGAAAGGCCACGGTTGTTGCGGGTGGAAAATCGTTCCTGAAGCTTGGAGGGCGCAATGACGTATTCGATGGTCCCCCCACAGCCGTTTACGTTCCTCATAAGACCACATTCACGATCACGCCCGACACCGATCTGGAAGTGGCGTTGTGTACGGCGCCCGGTGGCGGCGATTACGAACCGCGGCTGATCGCACCGGGTGAACACCCTGTTGAAATTCGCGGGGTGGGAACGAATACGCGGCATGTGCAAGACATTCTCCCGGAATCAGAGCCGGCGCACAGTTTGCTGGTGGTGGAAGTGATTACTCCCGCTGGACACTGGTCCAGTTACCCGCCGCATAAACACGATGTGGACGCGCTGCCAGAGGAGTCTGCGCTTGAGGAGACGTATTACCACCGGCTCCGCCCGAAACAGGGGTTTGCATTTCAGCGTGTCTATACCGATGATCGATCGCTCGACGAAACCGTTTCGGTATATGACGGCGACTGCGTGATGGTGCCCTGTGGCTATCATCCTGTCGGCGCTCCTCATGGGTACGATCTTTATTACCTTAATGTAATGGCCGGACCCAAACGCAAATGGGCTTTCAGAGACGACCCGGCGCATACGTGGATTTCCGGGCGCGCTGTCTGACGGCATCGGGGTTGTAAACGACAAAAAGGCATCGGTATTCATTAGGAGGTTTGCAATGAACGACGCAGATAACCAGAAGTCAGACAATCAACTCAACATAGAACTGGATGAAAAAACGGCGGAGGGCGTCTATGCCAACCTGGTGATGATTTCTCACTCTCCCGAAGAATTCATTCTGGATTTTATCCGGGTGATGCCAGGCGTTCCGACGGCGCGCGTAAAGAACCGGGTCATCGTAACCCCGCATCATGCCCGCAGATTCCTGCGGGCACTGCACGACAACATCGAAAAGTACGAGGCGATACACGGCGAAATCGAGGAGCGGGAGCAGCCCGGACAGTCCATCCGGTTCGGCGGTATGGCTGGACAGGCGTAGCGCAGCAGCCTATTTTCGCACCCTCACCAGCAGGAAAACAGCTGCGGCGAGGAACAATGCATGGGGCAGCCATACCGCTACGGAGGGGGGTAATACCCCCGTATATCCCAACGGCTCGGTAATCTTCTGCACGGTAAGGTACAGGAAGGCGACAAAGAGTCCGATGCCTATCTGCATGGCTTGTCCGCCGCGCCGCCGAATGGCCGCGAGCGGCATGCCGATCAGCACGAGGATCAGGTTCGCGAAAGGCCAGGCGAATTTGGCGTAATACCCCACTTGCGTACGTCCGAGCCCACCGGCGCCGGAACGCTCGATGTCCCGAATGTATCTTGCGGCGGCGGGAATCGTCATGGATTCCACATCACGCTCGGTGCGGGCGAGATCGCGCGGGAGGATCGTCAGGGCTGTGTCAATCCGGGCCAGCACTTGTCGTGTCTCGACACCATTCGAAAAGGTCCGCACGACGGGTTGGTGAATTTGCCAGATCGACAGGGAATCGATCCAGCTCATACGCACCCCGTCAATGCGCTGTACAAGACGGTTTGCTTCATTGAAATGCTGCAGGGAGATTCGATGGGCGGTCTCGTTGCGTCGATCATAATATCCCACGGAGATGTATGACCCCGGGCTATGTTGCCGGTGGATGTTGTTCGTTTCTATGACCCGGGGGGCATCTTTCAGGAAGCGCAGCTCGAATTCAAGTACGGTGCGGTTGGTTTCGGGCACGACCCATCCGTTGAACCAGAACATGCATGCGGTAACGGCGATGCCTGTGGCGAGATAAGGAACCAGGAGCCGGTAGAGCGAAACCCCGCTGGTCTGAAGTGCGGAGAGTTGCAGGCTTTGGGACAGATGCCCGGTCAGGTGCACGCACGCCAGAAAAAGCGCCAGGGGCGCCGTAAGCCGGGCAATCTCCGGGATATAATTGGGATAATAAACCAGAAAAACCTCGCGCATCGTAGCGCCGCGGTCCAGAAAATCGTCAATGAATTCGACGTAATGCAGGACAATGAAAAACACGATCAGCACTGCAACGAGTGCTGCAAAACCGCTCAGAAGCCGAAAAACAATATGACGGTCGAATCGGTTCACGTGGATGCTTTGCAGGGGCGGGGTGGATTCTTCGAACGTGTGCCGTACCTTGGGATACTCTGATCAAAACCGCTTCGATCAGCGCTTCGCGGACTTGATCAGCGTAGCCCTTGCTAATCGCCGTTCCACGCTGCGTACTTGAATTTAGGGTATACACACCATGAAACTGCACGAATATCAGGCCAAGGATATCCTCGAAGGATACGGCGTTGCCGTATCGTCAGGGAGCGTGGCGTACACTGTGGAGGAAGCAGTGGCTGCTGCGGAAGCATTGCAGGAGGAGGGGGTATCCCTGTTTGTCGTAAAGGCGCAGATCCATGCAGGCGGACGGGGAAAGGGAGGAGGAGTCAAGTTGGCCAGAGGGCTTGAAGAGGTGCGCGAGAAGGCGGAGGCCATTCTCGGAATGCAATTGGTTACACCGCAGACCGGGCCTGCCGGGCAGAAGGTGCGGGCGGTGTTGATTGCCGCAGGGATCGATATCGCGCAGGAATATTATGCAGGGGTAACACTCGACAGGCAACGGAGCATGAATGTGATTATGGTTTCTACCGAGGGAGGCGTGGAAATCGAGAAGGTGGCGGAGGAAACTCCCGACAAGATATGCAAGGTATGGGTGGATCCCATGACCGGCCTGCAGCCGTTTCAGGCGCGGGTCGCAGCGTTCGCATTGGGGCTTGAAGGAGCGGCTTTCAAACAGGGCGTTCGTTTTATTACAGCCCTGTATGAGGCGTATGTCGGCATGGACGCCTCGCTGGCGGAGATTAACCCTCTTGTACGGACAAAGGGTGGAGACTTGCTGGCCATAGACGCCAAAATCAATCTGGACGACAATGCACTGTATCGCCATATGGAGCTTGCTGCACTGCGCGATTTGCACGAAGAAGACCCGCTTGAGGTAGAGGCGGTGGAGCATCGCCTCAACTATATTCGCCTCGATGGCGATGTGGGGTGTATGGTGAATGGCGCAGGCCTCGCCATGGCTACCATGGACATGATCAAATTGGCCGGGGGAGAACCGGCCAACTTTCTTGATGTAGGCGGTGCTGCAGGTGTGGAAACCGTGGAGCAGGGCTTTCGGATCATCCTGAAAGACCCCAATGTCAAAGCAGTGCTCGTGAATATTTTCGGCGGCATCGTACGGTGCGACCGGGTAGCGGCGGGCATTGTGGAAGCCGCGGCGAATGTAAACATTACGGTGCCGCTCATTGTACGCCTTCAGGGTACGAATGCGGAAGAAGGACAGAAAATTCTACAGGAGAGCGGTCTCAAGCTGGAAACGGCCGTTTTGCTGAAGGAGGCTGCGGCAAAGGTTACGCACGCACTCCAGGGGACGGCGTGAATTGCGCCGCTTTCCGGTTTTGCGTTAGGGTCTGTTAACACTATGCAGTACGCATCGGTGCGGTGAATCAGACAGATCGGATGGTTGAATCGGCTGTGACGCTTGAAGGCGTTACGAAGCGGTACGGCGCCACGGTGGCGGTGGATGACGTGTCGCTGCAAGTGAGGTCGGGCGAATTCTTCTCGTTGCTTGGACCGTCCGGATGCGGCAAGACCACGTTGTTGCGTGTAATAGGCGGTTTCGAGCGGCCTGATGTGGGCACGGTGCGCATTGCCGGGCGCGATATGACCAACATGCCCCCGCGTCGCCGGCCCACCGCTATGGTGTTCCAGAACTACGCGCTTTTCCCCAACATGACCGTTGGAGAGAATGTGGCCTACGGGCTGCGCGTGCGCAAAGTGCCGCTGGCTCGCCGTCGGGAGCGCGTGCGCGAAGCACTCCGGCGGGTAGAGATGCACGCATTGGCGGACCGGCCTGTTACGGAGCTTTCCGGCGGGCAGCAGCAACGGGTGGCTCTGGCGCGCGCGGTAGCTGTGGAGCCGGACGTACTGCTTTTCGACGAGCCCCTTTCCAATCTCGACATTGCGCTCCGCGAGCAAACGCGCCGCGAGTTGAAGGTGCTTCAGCACCGTCTGGGCATTACCAGCATCTATGTGACCCATGACCAGCAAGAGGCCCTGGCGCTGTCGGATCGAATTGGCGTCATGCGAGCGGGACGCCTGGTGCAGTCGGGCGATCCCGAGCGCCTGTACCGGGAGCCGCAGACGGCGTATGTGGCCGAGTTTCTGGGGGGGAGTAATATCGTGCGGGATCGTCGCCTTGCGGCGCGGCTGGCGCCGCAGGAGGAGTCGCCGCCGGGATGCGTTTTGTCTATCCGGCCAGAGCATTTCGAGGTGTCCCCGGAGGGTGTCGAGGCGCGGCTTGTAAGCCGGCAGTTTCTGGGAACCCTGACTGAGTGGTGGGTGGAGGTGGACGGACATCCCTTGCGGGCGTGGCTGGATCCACAGGAGACGTTCTCGGAAGTTGTAACCTTACGGCCCTCGTCGGTGCGGTGGGTGCTTGACGACCGGAAAGAAAGCGGCCAGACGGGCAAAGAGTAGTAGGGGATATCCTGAACTTTGCGGATTTAATCAGAGTATCCCGGAGTACGTCAGTTTCGCAACCTTCCGAACCGTCCCCTTATATCGGAGCGCGGTTGCCGGAGGCGAAGCAGATCGCGTAATTGTCCGCTTTTGACATGCAGGTCGAAACTGTAAGACTGGTACGGTCCGAACGGCACCCAATTGATCGCCATTTCCCAGCAGTCGAAATCGCGAAAAACGGACACGCTGGTATAGATGAGTTTTTTCGCTTCGAAATCGTATCCGGAGCGCCCCTGTATTTTCCAGTCCGGTGTCAGGTTGAAATCGAACTGGGCGTTCAGCGCTGCGGTTCTTCTCGCGTCGCTAAACAGTTTGGAATAATTATAACTCAGGTCGAGGCGCAGGGACCACGGAATGGCAAAGTCGGCATAACTGTCTAACGTACCCGAATAGGGAGACCGGAACGTGTCGTTTCCGGTGAATAGCGCTCCTCCCGGTATACCTGCGCCGGCGGGCAGATCACGGGAGCGCAGTCTGTTGAAGGG
Organism: Rhodothermales bacterium; assembly: GCA_965117025.1. GTDB lineage: Bacteria > Bacteroidota > Rhodothermia > Rhodothermales > VXPQ01 > VXPQ01. The sequence continues at coordinate 648,854 of OZ220746.1, read as the reverse complement.
ACGTTCCGGACCGGTTCGTTTGCTTTGGAACGAAGTGTTCAGGCTCACCCTGAACAAGGTGGGCCGTACGGGGAACCATGGCCGGTCAGAGAAGAGGAACCGGTTGACCACCCGGGTCCCCTCGGTATTCAGGGCATACGGAGAGAATGTGGCGCCCATGTTCAGGCTGAGATTACCTGCGACCCGGGTACGTGCGTTCATGCGCAGATCCCCCAGTTTCATCGAGTCGGCGGCAAAGTTGTAGCCGGTGGCTATCCCCGCGTTTAACAGCCGGACCACATTCCTGCGTTCTGTTCCGGTAGAGTCGGTGGAGACATGGCGTGTCTCAAATACATTATCAATCGAAAAACTCATGCTTCGTTGTCCGAAGCGCTGTACGCCGGGGACGAGCGCATATTGCTGGCGTGCTCCGCTCGCATCGGTATACGAGGCCGTATAGCCCCAGGAGTCCGCATAAAAATCGGGGCGGTAATTGAAGCTCATGCTGGGGCGGACGGTATGGCGCAGTCCATCGAGAGGACCGATTCGAAAAGGAAAAATCCCGTAGAACGTCGTATTCATCGAAACCCCGGTCGAAAATTGCCGCAAGGCAAGAAAATCCGGTGTTTTTTCGACCGCGACCCGGCCTGTTTCGTCGACCTGCCGGCGTTCCGTCTGGATAAACCAGTCCTCCGTGTAATTGATATTCGGGACGAGGTGCACGGGAAAGGCCTGGGAAAGCGCCGGAAATCCGGCGCCGATGTTGACTCGATGGGCTGCTTTAAAGGCGAAGGGCTCCGACCCGCCGGTGGCCTCCCGGTATTTTGAGGGAGAGACGAGTGCTTCGTACCACGCGATGTCTGTCGTGTCGTTCGGGACAAAGTTGTACCGGTTGTCCGTATTCAGGCTGTAATCGTACGTGATACGTTCATACCACCGTCCGCTGCCCGGGCTGTTCTCGCGTGCAAAAGGCTTGCGGGCATTCTGGCGGAATGTGAGACTGGGCAACACCACCCGGACATTACCGTTTTCGAGATTTTGGTGGTGGCTGAGATTCAGGGCCAGATTGCGTCCTGCTCTGCGCCAGGTTTTACTGAACCCCGCGCTCGACTGGACCGTTTGCCGGACGCGGTCGTCGTACTGTTCCGAAGAGGTGCGCAGGTAGCTTGAGGAAGACAAATCGACATTCGCACGAAGCCTGGTGGTCGGATTCAGTTCCTGATTATGGGTCCAGCGCAACCGCCCGGTGCCGAATTCCGAAAAATCGGGATCGCCTCGTTCCCCGTTCCGGTTTTTAAGGTAGTCCACGAGAATCTGCCCGGAATAGCGGTATCGCTTTGCGTAACGGAATTGCGGCGTAACCTGAAAACTGCCTCGTGTCCACAGGCCGAATTCAAGCCGGGCGTCCATATAGTCGTTGATGGCCTGATACCATCCCCAGTTGCGCAGATAAAATCCTCGTTCGTCTTCTCCGTAGCGGGGAGGCAGGGGGCCGCTGCGTCGTCCCTCCTTGGCAGGCACGAACCCGAACGGAAGCCACAGCGGCGTGGGGATGTTGAACAGATAGAGGCGGATAGGTCCCGTGTAGATCCATTCCTGATCGACGATTTTCATTTTGCTCGACCGGAGCGAGTACGACGGGTCATCCAGGCATTCGCAGGTCGTATAGACCCCTTCCGCTATATACAGCGTGCTGTCTTCTCCGACTTTCACCACATTGGCTCGTATAAATCCCTCATCGAGGGTAGTGCGCGCACCGGTTACCCTCCCTCGCTCCGTGGCCGCATTAAAGGAGATATGATCTCCCTCGAAGCTTTCGGATCCCTGGGTAAAGGATGGGGTGCCGACCGCTCCGGTATCGCTTTGGAGACCGGATGCATGCAATTCATCCTGATCAAAAAGAATATCTATGCGAAATGCGTATAGTTCAGCCTCTTTGTATGCAATTTCTGCATAATTATACAATCTCCCTATATCGTTCTCCTCGTTGAAGGCAATCACCAGCGAGTCTTTTGCGGAGAACCTGATAGGGGCGTCTGTATTTTGCGCCAGGCCCGGGATGGGCAAGGCATTGCCCGCGAGAAAAAGCAGCGCAACAAAAAATGGTCGGCGAACCCCGATCATAAAACAGGGCGGATGGTGGACATGCGGGCCCTCCCGGGTGCAGGTGGATGCCGGATGTCCGTGACTATGCGGGCGACCTGACCGCTTCTTCGTCGAGAGACTGAAAGACCAGATGGGCGGCTCCGAGCATACCCGCTTCGTTGCCGAGGGTTTCTCGCACGATTTCGATCTCGTCCCGGTGATCCGGAATGACGTATTCCCGAATGCTTTTCCGGGCTGCGTCAATGATAAAATCTCCTGCGGCCGAAAGCCCGCCCCCTACCACGACCTTGCGAATGTCCAGAAGATTAATGGATGCTCCGAGGACGACGCCCAGTTTATGGCCTGCCCATCTCAGAATTTCCTGGGCAGGTTCGTCCCCGCTGCAAGCTGCTTCGTAGAGCATGAGGGGGGTGAGGTTTTGCAGATCCTGCCCTGCCATCTGGTGTATGATGCTTTCGTGCCGGGTAAGCAATTTGTGGCGTCCGTAACGGGACAGGTATTTCTGTCCCAGATATGCCTCGATCGAACCCGCAATGCCGTATCGGTCGATGTCGCCCGCGAAATTGATCGTCATATGTCCGATCTCAGCAGCGGCCCCGGTAGTCCCGCGGAATATCTTCTGATCATAAATGATGGCGCCGCCTACCCCTGTGCCCAGCGTGACCATGATGAAGGAAGGGTAGGGCCGTCCTCTGCCGTAGTGCGCCGAACCAAGCCCGGCCAGATTGGCGTCGTTTTCCACGAATACGGGAAGTTCGTCGCCCAGACGCGCTTGTAGTGCTTCCCGGAGATTTACTACCCCCCATCCGGGCAGGTTGGGGGGCTGTACGACCGACGTACGTTCCCAGTTGATTGCCCCTGGCGCCCCGATACCGATACCGCTGATTACCGCATCCGGAGCCTCGGCTGCGACCGAACGGATAAGGTCCGCAATACGGTCCAGTACATGGTCGGGGCCGTGGATTGCCTCGGTGTCGCGTGCTTTCTCGACGACGAACCCTTCATCCCGCCGGACAAGGGCCGCTTTGATCATGGTTCCTCCAAGATCAATCCCTATTGCGAGCTGATTCATGCCGAGGTCTTTTGATACAGGCGGCGGATCATTCCGGGAGGTTCGTGGGAAATGCGTGCCGGAAGGTCAATCGTTTGCAGTGCGTTGGTTGCTTGATGCGTTATCCGGAGATTCGTGCATGGACTTATGTGGCCGATTTTCCGCCGCATTCGTTTTGGCATTGGCGTTTTCTTCGACAGGGTACACCGTTTCGCCGGGGCGGTGCATGCCATATTCCTCGCGCGCGATTTTTTCTACTGCTTCGTCGGAGAGACCTTCGCTGACTTCTTTTTCGAGTTGTTCGATATCGGCTCGCAGCCTTTCGTTTTCCTGGCGTACTTCCGTGTATTCGCTCCGCCACGTCATACGCTTGAGAAGGCTGTGGCTGTCGAGGAACAGGAACGAGCCGAGGGCAGCTGCTGCCACAACCCACAGGATTGTTTTGCGCAGGCGCCGTTTCGTATACGCAGGCAGGGATAGCCGGGAAGACGGCATATCCGCTCTTCCCCGGTTTTGCGAATGGTTGAAGGATTTCTTCTTCATGCAGCTATTGTTCTATGGCGCCGGGACGCAGCGCGCCCATGCCGGGAAAAGAAGCCGCAGATTCGAGCAATTCCTCGATGCGCAGTAACTGATTGTATTTTGCGATACGATCGCTGCGGCTTGCGGAGCCGGTCTTGATCTGACCGGCATTCGTGGCTACGGCAAGGTCCGCAATGGTCGCATCTTCGGTTTCGCCGGAGCGATGGCTGATCACCGCCGTATATCCATGAGTATGCGCGAGTTCGATGGCCTGAAGCGTTTCCGTCAGCGTGCCGATCTGGTTCAGTTTGATCAGTATGGAGTTGGCCGCTCCGTCGCTGATGCCTTGTTGCAGCCGATCGGTATTCGTCACAAAAAGGTCGTCTCCGACGAGTTGGATCCGGTTCCCGAGACGGTCTGTGAGTTCTTTCCAGCCTTCCCAGTCATCTTCGGCCAACCCATCCTCAATGGAGAGGACAGGATACTGATTGACCCAGTTTTCCCAGAAGTCGATCATGTCCGAGGCGGATCGCTTCGTATCCGGATCGCTCTTCCAGAAAAGATAATACCCGTCCCGGTACATTTCGGATGTGGCCGGATCCAAGGCCAGATAGACATCCCGCCCTGCTTCGTATCCGGCTTGCGAAATGGCTTCGAGGATGACCTCCACGGCTTCGTCGTTGGAACGCAGGTCGGGGGCAAAGCCGCCTTCATCACCCACCGCCGTATTGTATCCCCTTTCCTTGAGTACCCTTCGCAACGTATGGAAAATTTCGGCGCCGACGCGGAGCGCTTCACTGAAGGAGCTTGCCCCGATCGGCATGATCATGAATTCCTGCATGTCCACGCTGTTGTCCGCATGATGCCCTCCGTTGATGATATTCATCATCGGTACGGGAAGCGTGGAGGCATTGGTTCCGCCAATATATCGGTAGAGAGGAAGACCGAGATTCTCCGCGGCGGCTTTTGCGACCGCAAGCGATACGCCGAGCAGGGCATTGGCCCCAAGCCGCTCCTTGTTTTCGGTGCCGTCAAGATCGATCAGCGTATTATCCACAGAAACCTGATCCAGCGCATTCTGTCCGGTCAATTCCGGGGCGATTATTTCGTTCACGTTCCGGACCGCATCCAGTACGCCCTTGCCCATGTAGGTGCTGTCGTCCCCATCCCGTAGTTCTACCGCCTCGTGTTCTCCCGTGGATGCCCCACTCGGGACAGCGGCACGCCCACGAAACCCGTCCGATGTGATGACATCGACTTCGACGGTCGGATTACCACGGCTGTCAAGAATCTGCCGGGCGGCGATGTGTTCTATTTGCATAATGCTGACAAGAATTACAGGATACTACGAACGGGCTGCAAGCGCGGGCCGTTAAAAGGGGTGGAAATGGTGAAAGAAGAGCCGGATGCGAGGCGTTACGGGGCGCGCACGGTGGTCGTTTCGTTGATCCATGCGTAACAGCCGTAATCCACCCGGTAGGGCTGCCCTGGCTCCCAGTTATTGAAAAAGAGTGCTTCCTGATCCGGAAAACTGCGCCGGTAGGTGGCGATTTTCTGATTCGCCTGCGCGGATACACTCGAATCCTTTGCCCGGGCCTGCTGATAATAATCCACCGCCAGCCAGTAAACGGCCCGGTCTTCCCGTTCGAACGTGCCGCAATTCGATACAGCGGAGGCGTACAGGTCACCGATGGCGATATATGCCTGACCGAAGTTTGCATCTATCTGAATGGCCTGACGGAAGAAGGATCGTGCCTGGGAAACGGCGCCGTCCTGTTGCCGGGCAATTCCCAGATTGTACAGAATATCCCGCCGGACCGTGGCGTCGGCGTCGTCGCCGAGAAGCGAGAGGGCCTGCTCGTAATAGGATAGCGCCCGGGTTGCATTCCCGTCCTGGAGATGTAGCTGGCCAAGGCGGCGGTATGTAAGGGGCGATGGATCCATTTCGAGCAGACGGTCGCCAAGTTCTGCAGCCTCGTCTCGGTAGCCCAATTCGAGATAGATGTCAAAGAGTTCCGCGGCCACCTCTATGTTATCCGGGGTGTCTTCCAGTCGTGTCTGGAGAAATTCAAGGCGTTCTTCCGGGGTGCTGAACAGGGCGTTACGTATCTCCGTGAGGTATGCAGCGACATCCTGATTGTCGGGATAGCATGCTTCGGCTTCGTCCGTCAGGTTCACGGCGCGCTGCTTATCGCCATTTCGGGCGGCGTCGTCGATGATGATACGGATATAGTACGCATCGATATTACACCCTACCATGGTGTAGACCTCGTTGTAGACCGAGGCGAATGCCGGGGCATCGCCGCTCAGCGATTGACTGTGTTCCTGAAGGAAGCGTCCTTTCTGGAGCAGCCATTGGGGTTCGTCGAACTCAATGGCGCCTTCTCGCATACGGTCGATGGATCGATCGAACCATACATAAGCTGAGTCGAGATGCGCCTGTTTGCCCTCTTCGCTCGGCGAGTCCTCGGCCAGTGCTGTATAGAGTTCCACGGTTCGCTCGAAATTCCGGTCGTCATTCCGTGGGTAATCGGGCGCATTGTTGAGGATCCAATGGAGGTTCGGCAGTGCACTCAGATAATTTCTGTTTTTGAAATCCTCGTAGTAGAGGCTGTAGTGCACGCCCTTGTCCTGGTCGCTTACTACGTTTGCCTCGTCGGATTGCGCGAGGACAGGCTGCACTGGTCCGGTGGCGCATGCAACCGCAAGCAATACGGATGCGATGAGCCCCTGGCTACAGAAGGAGATATGCTTTACGATGCGCCGCATGATTAAAGCTCGTCTTGTGAAGGTGGATCGCCTGCCGGTAAAGTTACACCTTTTGACATTAACGTAGTTTCGGGGTCTGGAACCATCGTTCGCCTATATTTACCGACATGGAAAGCCGGTAGAAAACATCGCGTACGAGATCGGCCCGGGCAGCGCCACGTATACCCACCTGCATGTTTATATCGAGGTATGCACCAGGTATCAGCGTCGGTAAACCAAAGCCTGCCGCAACCGTTGTGGTTTCGATGTTCATATTCCGATCAGGGGAAATATACGCCCGGTCCCAGGAAATTCCGAAGCGGTAGGCAATGCGCGCCGGCCACGAAGCAAGAAGATCGGTCCCTGCAGGCAGGAATTCAACACCGGCTCCGAACTGCACTACGTCTGACAACCCCTGCGCCGTTCCCGAATGATATCCGGGCAAGGGGATCGTGCTCCGCAGATCGGTCCATGGGGCGAATTTTCCTCCGGTCGATAACGTCCATCGATTGTCAGGATAATACGCAACGCCCAGGCCTAATTGCCAGGGCATGTCGATTTTTCCGGAAATCGTGGTTCCCAATGTATCCCTGTCAAGGTTTTGTCCCAGGGAGGTAACCCGTTTGGCTGACAACGTTGCGGGAAGTGTAAAGGCTCCGCCAATACTAATATAATCTTCTTCGGCAAACACGTTTTGCACACTGAATAATGCCCCGAGCGTAGTCGAAAAACCGTTCAACCGTGTCGAAGTCTCAAGATTTGTGTCCAGAAACAAGGGGCCGGAAGAGCCTTCCAGGAAGATGGTCTCCCGCCCGTCATCGATGAGGCCAAAAAGGGCATTGAGTGAGGCGCCAGCACTGAAATTGGAGTTGAACCTGTACCCGAGCCCCCCTGTAACCTGCTGTATTCCTCCCGATCCGAAAAAATTCACGAGATACCCCACTGTATCGGGCCGGGCCGGGTCTCCGGAAAGCAGGGTGCCTTCATTCGCGACATTGTAGCTCACGCGCGAAAAGGGAGCAAACCCCAGCGCCACCCCCAGTTTTCGCTGGATGAGCGGAAAACCGAGCTGTATGCCGCTCAACTGGCCCGAGGCGAGTCGACTGGTTTCCTCGTTTTCATTGGAAATCACAAGGTTCTGGTAGGCGAATCCTGCCGAAATGCGGGTAAGCACCTGATCGGCCCAGGCTCCCGGGTTGTTCGGGTTCACGTATTGCAACGAATGAAGTGCATACCCGGCGTGACCGATCCCCGTGCCCTGCCCCCCTGCATGAAGCTGCAATGTGCCGATGCCAAAGCGGGAATACAGAGATCCGTCTCGGGCATCCTGCGCCATCCCGGGCGATACGGCGAGCATTGCCGTCACGAGGTACAGGACAGCGCATATCCCGAGTGATCTGACGAAGCGGCCAGATCTGTATCCGATGCGGGCAAAAGAAAGAGGTGGCATCGTGGCTCGACGGAGTGCGGTCAATAGATCGGAGTGAGCGTGATGAATCCGGCGGGCGCCTTATCGCCGGCATCGGCATCATAAAAGAGCATGGGATTCAGGGAGCTGTGATAATAGTAATAACTTGCCTGATTCGAGGATAATGCGGTGGGCAGGGTTTCCGGGTCAGGCATCCGGATTTCGAACTCTATGTCTTCTGTGATATACTCCTCGATATTACGCACGAGCGCAGTACCCTCGAATACAAACCGGCCCTGGTCGTCCATTGTGCTTCGACCTGCCAGGACATAGGTGCTGTCGCCGGATACTCGCGCATAGAGGTCCAGCGTTCGGAGAAGAGGACGTTCGAAATGCGTCGGCGTATTTTGCCGGAAGCTCAGGGTATCGGCCCACAGCGTGAGCGTAGCCCGGTTCACGGAAAACGGTTCGCCGGACGTATAGACGTCGCTGGAGACGGATAGTGAAAATTCGGGAAGAGGTCCGAGGCCCGCCTGCATGAGAAACCGGTTTTCGGGAATATCCACGGACACCGAACGTTCAGCGAAAGGGTAGGTTTTTCCGATCGGATAAAAAAGAGAGTCCGAACCGGTGGTTGCAAACAGCGCCGTACCCGTTGGGCCGAATCCGACTACTGCGTTTCCTTCGATCGGATCGATGCGGAAACCATGAAAAAGATTACCGAGATCGGAGTCCCGAAGCACCGGATCGTGCTCCGAAACCCAGGAATCAGGCAATGGAACGACAACCAGTGTATCCGTGGCTGAAAAGGTGAATTCCGTGATGATCGGCCCGGTATCGAAGGAGGTCCCTGTGGGTATATCGTCCGCGCCCCAGTCCTCGTTGATTTCCCTCAGCACGGCTCGCAGCTCGCTCGTGGAATCACCGTATACATAGGTGCGCCGCAGGCGCAATTCGACCGCTTCGATGTTGCCGGCCTGAAAATCCTCCGATGTGACGGCTGTGATGTCGAAATATCCCTGCACTTCGTATTGCCCGAGTACGGGATCGTGAACCATGCCTGCGAGGACACGTGGAGTACTATCGGGGGATTGTTTCAACTCCACAGCCCGCAGGGATGAAAGGGGCTCGATCGTATTGACGGGATCGCCTCCGGCTGCGCCAAGCAGGTCGCCGCCGACGTTCGTGGGATCGTCGCAGGCTGCCAGCAGGGCGCCTATACATACGCATACCAGCAGGGTAGGCAGGGCCGTCTTCACGCAGGCTCGATTTTTGGACAAGGCATCCGGTGGCATGAGGAACGTCATCGACCGGATTTTATTGTGAGGGGACAAAAAGCGCGTATGCGTAAAATCACCACGGGTTCCCCGCGTTTACACAATGCAAGCGAGCCTCCTATGCATTCAGGCTGCTACCTTGCTCAGCAGTTGTTCATAGACCGATCGGGCTATTTCAAACTGTTCTCCAGGCGTGTCGGTGAAGGATAATGCGCTCGCTGTCGTTTCTTCGATCTGCGGGAGAGAGATGGTGGCGTCCGCGAACATGTTGCCGACGTGGTTCGGATCCTTACCGTCAAGGAGCAATGCATCGGCCAGGCCCTCGGTCTCGACGAATCCTTCGTCAATCGTAGCGTCGAAAGAAACCGGATGCGGGGTGAATACGCTTTGTGTGTCCCCGAAAATATCGTCGCCGGCATATTCGGTTTGCAACAGCATAGGGACGAAACCACTCATCCAGCCGAACGCATGAATAATATCCGGGGCCCATCCCAGTTTCCGGATCGTTTCGAGCGATGCCCGCCCAAAAAACAATGCCCGCTCCAGATTATCTTCAAAAAGCTGGCTGTTCTGGACGGTTCGATAGATACCTTTCCGTTTGAAATAATAATCATTGTCCATGAAATAGACTTGCAGGCGTATTCCCGGGATGGAAGCGACTTTCACTTTGAGTGTCTCCGTGCGGTCACCCATTTTGATACGCGTTCCCGAAAGCCGGATTACTTCGTGAAGACGGTTCCTGCGTTCGCTGACGATGCCGTATCGAGGCATCATGATGCGCATTTCGTATCCGCCCTCGTTGTGGAGTTGTTCGGGGAGGTGTCGGACGATCGTCGCTGTGCTTGAAGATTGCGAGAAAGGATTCACTTCATCGGATACGAAGAGAATTCTCATTGGATTGGTCATGCCCGGATTTGTAACGATCAAATGAAGTTACACGTAAACAATAAAGATACTAAAAACGAATGAATTCTCCAAGTAAGGCGGCAGACGGTTTCTTCGAGCGGTGCCCCGTTTATTCCTGTTCTTGTTGTTGGCGCTGGAGGATTTCGAAGTAACGTCTAATCCGTTCCTCGAAGTCGGGTGCGTAGCCGCTTTCGAGCGCGCGGATGAGATCGCGATGGAGTTTTTCCACGGTTTCTTCGCGGGGTGTGTCGGGCGGCCCCTCGCGCAGGATGTTTCTTCCCTCCCGCGATTCACGCCGTCGTTCGCGGCCGCGTTCCTGCATGGAGCGCTGGGCATCGAGCAGGCGTTGCAGAATTCGTTGTTGCCGCTCAATCATTTGCGGGTCTACCTGTCGCGTCTGCAATTCCCGAAGCGTTTCTTCCATATCCTCGGCAATTTTGTCCAGATCTCCCAGTAACTTGCCGCGGGCTTCCGGATTGCGGCGCACCTGGCTGAGTTGATCCCTTATGGCTTGCTGCTGCGCACGCATTTGCTGCAGCCGCTGCTCCATGTTGGCTCCGAGGCGATTTCCCTGCAGATCGTTCAGAAATTGCTGGATCTGCTGGTTCAGTTGTTGCTGCTGCTGCGCCATTTGCTGCATCTGCCGGATTACCTGCTGCATGCTGCTGCCCCCACCGGATCCCTGCTGGTTCATGAGCTGGTCGAGGACACCGGCGAGTAGCAAGGCCAGTTCATTCAGTTGCATCATGGAGGCAGTCTGGTAGCTGCCGGCTTCTCTGCCAGCCCGCTCTGTCATAGCGCTCGTGGCTCGTTCCATTTCGAGGAGCGCCTGCCCGGAAAGCCGTTGTACTTCCCGGCTGAGTTGGGGAATATTTTTTTCAAGGCTGCGCAGGGAATCAATCACGGTTGCAAGTCCTGTCGATAGAGCATCCTGGAGGCGGGCATCCTCACGGAGGGACGACTGATCCGAGGCACGCTCAAGCAGATTTTTCCGGAGTGATTCCTGTTCCTGCGAGAGCGTGAGAACATCTCCGAGCGCCCGGCGCAGCCCGGTTGTGTTTATTTGCCGCTGCACACCCTGCATGCTTTGTTGCATTCCGGCAAGATCGTTCCGGAGTTGCCGGAACCATTGTTGCATGCGTTGCTGACCGGATTGCGCCTCGTTCAATTGTCCGGAACGTAGTTGATCGGCATTCTCCATCAATTGCCGTTGCATATCCTGTTCCCTCATCGACCGGTTCAACTGTTGCATGTCACGGACCGGCCCTCGTTGCATCTCTTTAATCCGCTCCTGCGCTTCTTCCATCAGTTCCTCAAGCTGTTCCATTTCTTCCCGGGAGCTTTCCTGACGTTGCGCGAGTCGTTCCTGATCGGAAATCTCTTTCGGGGCCTGGCCGTCTTCAGAAGGTTCACCAGGAGTTTGAGGGGGGGTATCAGAGCGTCTGTTCGGATTTTCAGAAGGGTTTTCCGTTTCTTGCTGTTGCAGCAATTCGGTTGTCTCTTCCTCCATGTGCGCCTGCTGGCGAGCCAGTTCTTCAGCTCTTCGCGCCGCCTCTTCCAAACTTTGCTGGGCACGCAGATTCTTGAATAATTCCAGTGTTCGCTCGAGACGCTGTCGATACTGTGTTTCGCTGAATTCAAAGCGCTCGATCGCCTCCTGCACCTGTGCGATATCCATGTTGGCGATGGATTCCTGAAGTTGCTGCAGCGCTTGCCGGAGTTCAGGCGAATCGATCTCTTCAATTACCTGCTGCATTTCCCGATACAGCGAGAGCGTTTCTTCGCTTAGCAGATTGTTTTGCTCGGCGCTGCGATTCATGGATTCGACCTGTTCAGCGAGGTCGTTTACCTGTTCTTCCATGCGCTGCTGCTGTTGCTCAATCTGTTCAATCTGACGCTGATCTTCCCAATCTGCATTTTGCTTACGACGCACTTCGTCACGCAACTCGTCAAACCGTTCGTCCAATTGTGTTGCCTGATCCAGTATGTCCCGAAGTCGGGATTCAACGTCTTCCTGATCCTGGCGCAAGGATTCGTACCGTTCGGCGAGCGAGGGCATCCGGAGCAGGCGTGCGGGTGTTTGGGCGGCCTTGTATCCCGCCCAGGCATCGTTGTCCCGCACGCGCACAAAGTATTCGATGACATCCCCCGGCACGGGGTCGAGGGATGTCGTTGCGCCGATATGCCAGTCGTACACCACTTGCTGATCCGGCAATCGCGGATCGGGGACGGGCAAGGGTATTTGTTCGAATGTATCGGACGGCTCGTCGAAACGACTTTCCGCAAGGCGGTAGAAGAGCGTCATGTCATGGAATCCGAAGTCGTCGCTGATACTACCTTCGAGCGTACGCTGGAGCGTTTCGTCAAGCAGGGCATCCGGCTCCGGGCGCACGAGCAGGATAGACGGCGCTGTATCTTCCCCTGCATCAATGGCGTACTCGATGGGGGCTCTGTTGCGGGCGCCACGGGCATTTTCAAGCATAATCCGGTAAGAGCCCTTCCGGGATACCGTGAATTTCCCCACCGCGCGTTGTCCGTTTGTCTCAAGCGGGATGTATGTACCGTCGTCGAAGGCCATGGCGGCGTCGGTGATCCCGGAGCCGCCGAGGATAAGATCGAGTTCCACCAGTGTGCCGGGCAAACCCGTTACATCGCCCACATTAGGGTCGAGTCGCCGTACGGGGAGGCCGGAATAGGCCGGGGGGTGTAATGTGACCTGGAGACTGCGGACCAGCGGATAATCGGTGACGGATACCCTGTACCAGGCGCTTGTGACGGGCGGCGCCGCGACACGATAGCGAAGGGACCGCCGGATGTTCGCGAGTTCATGTCGGAAGACGCCGCTCGAATCCTCGCTCAGGCGTATACGCTCGATGTGGTCTTCGTTTTCACGGTTGATGGATATTTCGAGGGCGGCAGGTCGTTCTTCCCCTTCGGTACGGATCTCGATAGCCAACGTGGAACCCCGCGCCATTTCGACGGAACCCGGTGTTACGTAGAGTTGGAATGGCGCCGGCCGATCAAAGTGGATTCCCGGCGAAAGCAGACGGGCAGAGGCGCCCATGAAGGCCCCGGGTGCTGCTGCAAGAAGGCACAATAGCAGAAAAACGGGAATGGCGGCGAACCGTATGGTTCGCTTCACTCTGGAAAAATCCACGACGGTTTCGAAAGGGACCGAATCGATGTCCGTTCCCAGCATATGCACAGCCTTGTCAAGCAGGGGCTGCGGCGTATCGCTGTGCCGGCCTTCCGAAAGATCCAGCAGATTCACGAGGCGATCCCCGATGCGCGGCATCCGGCGACCGATCTCGCGGGCAATCGTTTCGGGGCCCCGGTCACGCAGAAGCCCCAGCATTTTCAACAGAGGGCGTATCAGGAACCAGACCAATAGTCCGAGCGATGCCAGCCCGACAATCCGGAAGAGCGCTGTTCGAGGGCCGACATCCAGCCGCCACCCCGCTTCGATCAGCGTAGCGACGAGCCACAATCCGACGATGGCGCCAGCGGTCAGGACGCACCCGAAAAGAAAATCAGCCAGCGTCATGCGCCGGGCCGTGGCGTGCAGGCGCCCACGAATGCGCTTCAGGAGTTCAGAGGATTTTTCGTGCATGCCACCAGGAACCGCAACGACCGAGTTTTTTGTGTACCGCATGGCACATGGAGGGTTTCCTGAAGCGGCCCCGGCTGTCCGGAATCAGGGTCTGTTGACACTATGCAGCGGCGCTCTGCGGGGTCTGTTTTCCTGCCAGGCCAGGCGCCGCGAGCGCAGTGTGGCCCAGCCGCATAAACGAGCGGCAACGCGGCATGGCGGAAAAACAGACCCTAATACCCGCGTATTCGTACCTTTACGGGTGGAGTCACGCTGCCATTTTCTCAACGACTCAGGGTGGTTTTAAACTTATGGACGAATTACTTGCCGTTATTCTTGGAGGAGGCGCCGGAAAACGACTCTTTCCCCTCACGATGCGTCGCTCCAAGCCGGCGGTTCCCCTTGGGGGAAAATATCGCCTCATCGATATTCCGGTGTCGAACTGCATTAATTCGGATATCCACCGGATATTTGTCCTTACGCAGTACAATTCCGCGAGTTTGAATCGCCACATAGCCCGCACATACCAGTTTGACCGGTTCCGTGAAGGGTTTGTCACCGTGTTGGCCGCCGAGCAGACCCCGGAATCCGAGACATGGTTTCAGGGAACCGCAGACGCTGTACGTCAATCCCTGTCCAATCTGAGATCGCACCGGCATTCCCACGTGCTCATTTTGTCGGGTGATCAACTCTACACCATGGACTACCGGAAATTGATGAAGCATCACCTCGATAGTGGTGCGGGCGTTACGTTGGCCACCATTCCGGTAAATGCCGAGGAGGCTCCCTCGTTTGGCATCGTCAGGACAGAGGACGGGTTAATCACTGAGTTTTACGAAAAACCCGCCCCGGAGCATCTTGCAGGCAAGGAAAGTCCGGTGAGCGAAGAGATGCGCAACCAGGGACGTACATTTCTTGCTTCCATGGGCATTTACCTGTTCGATGCAGAGGTTTTGCGGACATTGCTTGCCGGGTTGCCGGATGCGAATGATTTCGGACAGGAAATTATCCCGGAGGCTATCCGGAAGCACCCGGTAGCGAGCTATGCGTTTGAGGGGTATTGGAGTGATGTAGGGACCATTCAGTCTTTCTTCCATGCGAATCTGATGCTGGCGAAGCAGTATCCCAAATACGACATTTATAACACCATGGCGCCACTGTACACCAATGCACGGATGCTTGCGCCCGCCAAGGTGTTGAGTTCGTATGTTGAAGATTCCCTGATCGGGGAAGCCGCCGTCATTGACAACAGCAGGATATCGAACTCTGTGATAGGCATCCGATCATACATCGGCGCCGACACTACGGTCGAGAACACTGTTTTTATGGGAGCCGACTATTATGCATGGCATGATCCCCGATTGCGCAGCCCGGTAGGGGGCCCGCCCAGTCCGGGCATCGGCGACGGGAGTTATATCGAAGGCGCTATCGTCGACCGGAATGTTCAGATAGGCAAGCGGTGTGTTATCAAAAGGCGGGAAGGGGTCCGGCATGTGGATGCGGGAAATTATTTTGTACGCGACGGCATTATCGTGATTCCCAAGAATGCACATATTCCCGACGATACCGTGATCTGAGTCGGATTGTTGTTTCCCGGACAGAGCAGCCGGGTAGTGCAGAGTCTACTTAAGGCAGGGCGGGCGCCAGGGACGCCCGCAAGGTTTCAGCCGCTTGCCGCGCCGCCCGGTCAAAGTCGCGGTCGGCAGAGGCGTACAGGATAGCCCGGCTGCTGTTGACAAGGACCGGTCCGGACCCCTCGCGTACGGCTTTCAGCACGTCGCCGCTATGGCCTCCCTGTGCGCCCACACCCGGAATGAGCAGTGGGGAATCAGGGGCAAGGGCGCGAATACGGCGTAACGCCTTGATATCCGAAGCGCCGGCCACGAAGCCAAGGGAGCCTTTCGCACGATTGTTTCCAGGCTCCTCCCATGCCAGCGCCGTACGTACGACGTGTTCGTAAAGAGGCCTGCCCTGATATTCGATTTCCTGGAAATCCGATCCCCCCGGATTGGACGTACGAGCAAGGAGAAAGACGCCTCGGCCCGGATGATCGAGAAACGGCGCTACACTGTCTTTGCCCATGTATCCCGATACGGTACACGCATCGAAGCCCAGCAGGTCGAAGCACGTGTGTGCGTAAAAGCGCGCCGAATTGCCGATATCGCTCCGTTTTCCGTCGGCAATGACCGGTACGGCCTTCGGGATGGCGTCCAGGGTGGCCTCAAGAACATTCCAGCTTTCCGCTCCCAGGGCCTCGAAGAAAGCAAGGTTCAGTTTATAGGCCGCAGTTGTATCTGCCGTGGCTTCGATGATGGACCGGTTGAATGCGATGATTGCTTGCGCGGGGTTCTTCTCGCGGGTGAGATGGGGGGGGAGGCGCTGGAGATCGGGGTCGAGGCCAATGCAAACGAGCGAGGCTGTTTCTGCCTGGCGGGTCGAAAGGCGCTCTGCGAACGAACGGGCAGTCATGCGGTTATCCGATGCGATCGAAGCCGGTATAGGGTTGCAGGGCATCAGGGATGGCGATGGTCCCGTCGCCCTGCTGATAGTGTTCGAGGAGCGCCGCTACTATACGGGGCAATGCCAGTCCCGATCCGTTCAGCGTGTGCACGAGCACCGGTTTTTTGCGGTTTTCAAGGCGGCATCGAATCTGCATCCGCCGGGCCTGAAAATCCTCAAAGTTCGATATCGAAGACACCTCGAGCCACCGGCTTTGGCCCGGGCTCCACACTTCCAGGTCGTACTTTTTTGCTTGTGCAAACCCCATGTCTCCGGTGCACATCAGCAGTACGCGATAGGACAGCCCCAGCGCTTTCAGCGGGCGCTCCGCATCGCTGCGCAGGATTTCCAGCGCCTCGTAACTTTGCGCCGGATGGGTAAACCAGACCAATTCCACCTTGTCGAACTGGTGCAGGCGGTTCAGGCCGCGCACATCCTTGCCGTACGAGCCGGCTTCTCGTCGGAAGCAAGGGGTCCAGGCCGCGTATTTGACCGGCAAGCGATTTTCGTCAAGAATCTCTGCGCGGTGTACGTTTGTAACCGGTACCTCGGCGGTGGGGATAAGATACAGTTCGTCCCGGGACACTTCGTACATAAGGTCCTCCTTATCGGGCAGTTGCCCGGTGCCGCGCGCACTGTCCGCATTGACCAGCAGGGGCGTCTGCATCTCTTCGTAGCCCCCTTCGTCTACGGCGAGGTCAAGGAAGTAATTGATCAGTGCCCGTTGCAGGCGCGCTCCCTTACCTGTATAAAACGGAAATCCGGCTCCTGAGACGTTGGCGCCGCGTTCAAAGTCGATCAGGCCATGCCGCTCGGTCAGTTCCCAGTGGGGAAGCGGATCGAAATCGAACGTGCGTTGCTCACCGTGCCGGGCGATGATCTTGTTGTTCTCCGGCGTGTGTCCGAGGGGGACATCGGGGTGGGGGATATTGGGAATTTCGAGGAGGCCCCGTTCAAGGTCTTCGTTCGCTTTCGCAGCCGCCTCCTGGCGTTCCCGGATGGATGTTTTCAGTTGGCTCGATTCCTTGATGAGCGCTTTGGCTTCATCCGCCCGCCCGCCTTGCATGTATATGCCAATGTCTTTCGAGACGGCGTTGGAGCGCGCCTGGGCCTTCTGGAGAGCCGCCAGATGATCCCGGCGCCTGCGATCCAGTTCTGTGAGTTGCGCGACCAGTTCCGGATCCCCGATTCCCTTGTCCCGGATCGCTTGTCGTATACGTTCGGGGTTTTCGCGAAGTACCTGAATGTTTATCACGTAGCGGACGAGGCGGTTGTGCAGTTAGAAAAATTTTCCGAGAGCCATGCTACGCAAGGCCAAGGCGAACGCCGATTCTGCGAAGAGCCTCCCGGACAGGTCTGGGGCGGTAATCAAGTTCCGTTTGTGCTTTCAGAATGATAAACCCTGTTTTTGCCGGTCGAGCGGCGGTTTGGCGGAATGTCGAAGCGTCGACCGGTTGTATCAGGGCGCTGTTCAGGTCGAGAACGTCGGCAATCGTCTGAGCAAAATCATAGACGGACATCCATTCCATCCCCGAGAGATGGAAAATTCCTCCACGCCCCCGCCGCACGATACGCTCAATGCCCCAGGCAAGGTCGGCCACGCAAGTAGGGGTTCGCCACTGGTCCGTAACGATCTGCACGGATTGTCCCGAAGACAGCCGGTTCAGCAACCAAAGTACGAAATCAGACCGGTCCGTATGCGCTCCTGTACCATAGACCAGCACCGTTCGGACGATGGTCCACTTGTCAAAGCCTGCTCTCCGCGCCGCATTTTCGGCGGCCTGTTTGGATTTCCCGTAGAAATTCACAGGGTCCGGACGAGCGCTTTCCTCATACGGTCCATCCAGTCCATTGAAAACGAAATCCGTAGAAAGCTGGATGAGTCGAGCGCCGGTATCGTTGCACTGCTGCGCCAGCGTTTCCACCGCTTCCACATTCACTTTCCAGCATGCCTCCCGCTCTGTTTCACAACGATCGACATTGGTCATTGCCGCACAGTTTATCACTACGGTGGGCTCGAAATCCCGGAAGGCGCGCTGTGCGTCGCGCCGTACCGTAATGTCCAGGGGCATGTATCCGTACGAGCCCTCGGACCGCGTCGTTGCGCTACGCCCCGTAGCCAGTACGTCATATTCGGAGAACCGGCTGAGCAGGCCAACCAGTTCTCTGCCAAGCAGACCGTTCGCTCCCGTTACGAGTACGCGCTCGTACAACATTAAGGATACTCTGATTAAGTTCTCAAAGCTCAGAGGCTGAGAGGGGTGCGCTGGCAAGGAATGACGAAGCAGTGTGGCAGGCCCCACATAATGAGGAATGACACGGCCAGCGTGTCCCTCTCGGTCTCCCGAAGGGCACTTCCCGCTCGCGATGCCCCCAATCCAGAGTGTTTCTCGCTGCTTTCAATGATGTAATCATGACGTTCTGTACTTTTGACCGTGAAGTGCTGAGCGAAGTGGTGTTGATCAGAATATCCTTAAATTTCTGAAGGGATTTCCGTTCATCCGGGGAACGCGATAGCCGGATAGCAGCGGTGATTTTCTGAAATAGTAACGCACTCCGATCCCGCCTCCGATATGGCCTGTTGTACCGGGGAGCAGGTCGAGTCGAGGGTTGACCTGTAAAAACACTTCATAGCGCTCCGCAAAAAAATGGACTCCGAAGGTTCCACTGACACCAACGACGAGATCGCTTTGCGAATCTTTTTTTTGGATCCCTGCTACTGCGCCCGGTCCAAGATAATACCCGAGGGGGGAATCAGGAATGGTGCGTTCGTGCAGCGCGTGCCCGCTGAGAAAGAAGAAATCGCTGAGATTCCATGCAGCCAGCCCCTCGTATGCGAACCCCGGCTTTCGATACAGTTTCACGGAAACGCCACCGGGTTTCCCGAACTGTACGCCGACGCCGGTTTTGCCCGGAGGCTGCTGTGCATACGCCGGCCCGACCCCGGTCATTGCCAGCACGAAGAAAAGTATTGCCGGTACGGCCCACTGTACACGTGCTTCGGGGCCACCCATGGCGGCGCTGTCGTTGAGAAAAGAGTGTGTGAAGGACACGACCAACGGATATAGCGGTCAGGTTTTTTGTTTTTTCTTCTTCGCCGCGGGGAAGAGAATATTGTTCAGAATGAGGCGGTAGCCCGGTGAGTTTTTGTGCAGATCCAAATCAGTAGGAGGATCGCCTACGTAATGCTGATAATCTTCGGGGTCGTGCCCGGCATAGAACGTGAAAGTGCCTTCTCCAAAATTTCCGTGCAGGTATTTGACCTCATCTCTGTTCGGCGCTTCCGCAAGCACGACAACCGATGGTTTGACGAATGTCTTGCGGAAATTGGTTGTTTGTCCAATAAACCCCTTGAGCGTCGCCACATGATTCTGCGTTAACATGGTGGGTACCGGATCCCATTTTGCACTGAATTCAAACAGTGTGAAATAGTCAATAGCCTGATTACGCAGCGCGGGAGGAGGAGGCCCGGAATCAATATTCGCGTGTTCGTACTCGGCGGGATGAAAGACGGGAGTGAAGTTTTCGAAGGCAAGCGTCATGTCGAAATCGAGGTGCGACAATGCGTCAGGGTCCACCGGGTCGCCGTCATACTCCGCCGGGACGATATCGGTTCGATGAGCAGCCAGCGCAATGTCGTAGGTATCGGTGCCGGAGCACATGGCAAACAGGAATCCTCCTTGCCCTACATATTCCTTGATGGTTCGGGCTACTTCCAGTTTCAGGTGGCTTGCCTTGCGAAACCCGAACCGCGCGGCCATTTGCTCGGTGTCGCGCTGTTGTTCGATATACCAGGGTATATTCCGGTACTGCAGAAATTTGCCGTACTGTCCTGTGAAATCTTCGTGATGAAGGTGTAGCCAGTCGTATTCGCGGAGATGCCCCTCGAGAATCTTGTCGTCGTACAGAATGTCGTATGTTACCTCGGCATATTCGAGCGCAAGCAGTACGGCGTCGTCCCACGGAAGGGTTTGTTCCGGAGCGTATACAGCAATGTTCGGTGCTGTCTCCAGTCGTACGATGGCCGTGTTATGTTCTTCGCTTTCCACCTCTGCAATGATGCGGGCGGACGCGCCCGTGTCGATACGTTCGAAATACACGCCACGCACCTGCAATTCCTGTTCAAGGCCATTGAACCCGCTGGTGAGGAACGAGCCTCCCCGGTAGTTTAACAGCCAGTCCACCGTTTCATCCTGTTCGAGCAGCCAGAATACGATTCCGTACGCCTTCAGGTGATTGGACTGTCGGATATCCATAGGAATCAGGATATCCTGTGCTTTTGCAGATAGCGTGGCGAGCGACAGGACCGTTGCCAGAAAAAGAAAGCGAATGCTTCGGAGGGACATCGTTTTTTCGGGATGTTGCTGCGGGCTCCAGGCTGCTTTATACGCCGTCGCCGCGGAGACGACGTATATGATCGCGGGCCTTGTCTGCAAACAGGGAACCCGGATATTCGGACAGCAGACGCCGGTACGCAGCGATGGCTTCTTCTTTTTTATCCGATTCGCGAGACAATACCCCGGCTGCTTCAAAAAGCGCCCGATCCGCCAGGAAGCTTGCCGGATACATCAGGGGGATTTCCGCAAAGGTTGCATAGGCTTCCTGTCTTCGTCCGACGGCAAGCAGGATTTCCCCGCGCAGAAAGCGGGCTTCGTCGGCAAGCGCATGACTTGGGTACATGGAAAGCAGCGCGTCCACTGAATCAAGGGCAGCGAGGGGACGACGTTGTTCCCGGGCGAACAGGGCGCCTGCATACCGCCTGAGCGGCATGTCGAGTGAGTCGGGGCCACGATTTTCAAGCAGCAGTATTTTCAATGCAATAGCGTCGTTCGAAACGTCTGTCGAGGTGTGTGCATCGATAATATCGACCAGTGACTGCGCTGCGTCGAATTCCCCGGCGAACATGTGAATACCGGCCAGCCTGAAGCGAGCCTGTTCGACAAGATATCCTGTTCTGAGTTGCTCGATAAGCCGACCGAAACGAAGCCGGGCATCGTCGAGTTGGCCATGTATGATCGCGATACCGGCCAGATCGAAGGCTGCCTGATCGGCAGCCCGGGTATTCGGAAAGGTGGAAATGACTTGCAGGAAGATCGACTCGGCAGAACCTGTATCAAGAAAAATATCCTGTTGTAACCGCCCTATGCGGTGCAGCACATCCGGATACAGTTCGTGGTTTGGATATTGCTGCAGGAAGGTCTGGTATGCCGCGAGTGCTTCATCGTAGTGCGGTGCGCTGATTCGATTGCCGCTTTCGTCGAAAGTGCGTTCGCCGATTTCTGCTGCCCAGCGCATATGCATTGCTCCGAATGCAGCGAGCGTTCGGGGCGCCGCCGGCGCATCCGGATACCTCGCCAGTACTTCCCGGTATGCCTCTGAAGCTTTATTCCAGGCTCCTGCGTCGGCGGCCGTGTGGGCAAATTCGAACAGCATATGACCTTGTCCGCTTTCCAGCCCATCCACTGCCCGGTATTCCCCAAGAGCGTTTCCGAAGTCTTCCGCTTCTATGTACAACCATCCCAGCAATTCGCGCCATGCCCGGTATAACGGATCCGTGCGGACGGCGTCCTGAACTACCGCGAGGCTTGCCGCCAGCGCTTCTTCCTCTGCCAGAAAAGACCCCAGACGTGAACGCACGAAGTTGAGATGCTGGTCATTCTCTTTCAGGAGGGCGAGGTATTCCTGCACGGCTTTTTCGTGCAGTCCCGAAATGCTGCACAGATAGGCCAGTTCCACTCGAAACAGAGCGGGTTGCCCAGTCGCTGAACGCGCCTGTTCGAGCAACGAGACAGCGTGTTCGAACTGCCGTGCACCAAGGAGGGAGCGGTAGACGACGCGATAGGTGTTCGGGTCGGTTGGAGCTGTTTCCACAGCTTCTTGCCACGTGGCGTGGGCATCCTTCTCGTTCCCTTGCAAATAGCGGATGTGCGCAAGATCCGAAAGAAGCGCCGCAGACCGCGCATACCTCAGCCGCGCTCTCACCAGTGCAGCAGCTTCCTCATAGCGCTTTACATTCTCGTACGCTTCTTTCAGCTTTTCGTAGAATGCATCGTTCCGGGGCGCTTCCGCATAGAGATCTTCCAGCAAGCCGATGGCCTGATCAAATTGTCCCGAGCGCAGGAACGTGTCGGCCAGACGGAATCGGACAATTTGAGGGTTTTCCTGCTGTTGCCCCGTCGCATCCACAGCCGGCGCCCATATCAGAGCGGTAAGTACCACGGCGCCGACCCATGACCGGATCGGCAGGAACGTTCGTTTCATTTGGGTATCCGCAGAGCGAAGGTGCGGGAAACTCGGATCTGACCACCTTTTGATATTGCACTCCTGCGCGGTATGTTTCATGCCATGGTCGTTGCTGTCGCCGGACAGCGGATTTTTGTCAGCGAGATACGCAATAACGGACCAATCCGTCAGAGTTACATGCGCACGAAGCGTGCAAAAAATCAGGAACCGGCAAACCGGGGGGCAGATGTCAAGCGGCTCAGTGTATTGGGTTCGACCGGTTCCATTGGCACGCAAACGCTGGATATCGTACGTCTTTTTCCGGATCGCTTTGATGTCTGTGCCCTGACTGCCGGTACGAATGCCGACCTTTTAATTACTCAGGCCCGGGAATTTTTGCCCGAGTGCGTGGTCATGGGTGACGCCGGCCGACGGAAACAGGTCGAACAGGCGCTCAAACCGTTGGGCATCCGCGTGCTGGCGGGGCGGGAGGGGCTTTGCGAAGCGGCTGCACTCGACGGGGTGAATACGGTCATGGCGGCGCTCGTAGGGTTCGCCGGACTCGAGTCGGTGATCGCAGCCGTCCGGGCCGGCAAGAAAGTTGCGCTGGCGAACAAGGAAACACTGGTCGTCGCCGGACAACTGGTCACTCATCTCCTGAAAGAACACCAGGGGACGCTTGTGCCCGTTGACAGCGAGCACTCCGCTATTTTTCAATGCCTTGCCGGGGAACCTGCGAATAGCGTCGAATCCCTTATTCTGACTGCATCGGGAGGCCCTTTCCGGGCCCGTCCGGCGGAAACATTCGAGAATATTACACGGGAGGAGGCGCTGGCGCACCCGAACTGGTCGATGGGGGCAAAGATTACGATCGATTCGGCTACCATGATGAACAAGGGGCTGGAAGTGGTGGAGGCTCGTTGGCTTTTCGATATCCCGGCAAACCGCATCTCAATACTGGTGCACCCCCAATCCGTTGTGCATTCCTTTGTTGCTTTCGCAGATGGATCCGCCAAGGCGCAACTGGGCCTGCCCGATATGCGTGTGCCGATTCAGTATGCGCTCAGCTATCCGGAGCGCTGGCCCGCATCGCACGAACGTCTTGACTGGGCGGGGACCATGCATTTGCACTTCGAACCACCCGACCGCGCCAAATTCCCATGCCTTGACCTGGCGTACCAGGCGCTTGAGGCTGGAGGGGCGACGCCTGCGATTCTGAACGCCGCGAACGAGCAGGCGGTTGATCTTTTCCTGGCGGAAAAGATCCGCTTTACGGATATTCCCGACGCCATTGATCATGCACTTGGCAGGGTGCCGGTTCAAAAGCATCCGGAACTGGAAGATCTCATTGCCTGCGATGCCGAAGCCCGGCGAGTCGTACAGGAACATGTCCGGGCAATTCCTATATAACATAACTCTTTTATATTGCCCTGCGCTTCGTTCGGCTCGAACTGCGCGGATTGGCCTCTTGCACAGCGCGCCGGACCTGTCTGATTCCGGGCGCTTCACAGCACATCGCGATCAATGGAGATGATTGTCGAGATTTTCCGGATGATTCCCGGAATCCTCCTGTCGTACGTTCTTCCGTTTCTTCTCGCTATCACCCTGCTCGTCTTCGTACACGAGATGGGGCATTTCCTTTTCGCCAAACTGTTCGGGATGCGCGTGGACCGGTTTTCCATCGGATTCCCTCCCAAAATTTTCAAAAAACAGGTTGGGGAAACAGAGTACGTCATCGGCGCCACACCTCTTGGCGGATACGTAAAGATAGCGGGTATGGTGGATGAGAGCCTGGATACCGATCGTCTCGATAAGGCGCCGGAATCGTGGGAGTTTCGTTCGAAACCCGTTTGGCAGCGGATGATCGTTATTTCCGCCGGCGTGGTTTTCAATATGCTGCTGGCGTTTGTGATTTTCACGGGGCTCCGGCTTTCTTACGGAGAGACAAACATCCCGGCGGAAAATATCGATGCGGTTTTTGTTGCCGATACGTCTATTGCCTACGACATGGGGCTGCGTACGGGAGACCGCCTGCTGGCCGTCAACGGCGAGCCACTGGAACGCTACGAAGATTTTGAAAGCATTGAGTCTTTGGTTGCAGACCCTTTCACCGTCACGGTGCTCAGAGGGAGGGACACCCTGCTTGTCCGCGGCCCGGAAGACATTTTCACGCAGCTCAACCGCCGGGGGCCGCGTTTGGGGGTTTATATTGCGCCGGCTGTGATTGGCGCTGTCATGCAGGATACGCCGGCCGACTCTATCGGCTTGCAGGCCGGGGACCGTATTGTTTCCATAGCAGGCGACGAAATTCGCTTTTGGGCGGAAATGACGGAATACATACGGCGTACGGAGGGAAATCCGGTGATTGTACGCTGGCAACGGCCTGATTCCACCGGGGTGGATGCGCTCCCCGTTTACGAAGCACTGGTGGCGCCTGCGCTGCGGGAAGAAGGGTACCTCCTCGGTGTGTATAGACCCGGTGCGGATATTCTGGCGCAGGAATTTGGCGCCGTCCAGCGCCGTTTTTCGCTATTCGAAGCGCTGGGCGCAGGGATTGGCGATACCTGGAGCAACACGCGGGTTATTGTTCTGAGCCTGGGGCGCATTTTCACGGGTCGGGAGAATCTTCGGGAAAACCTCGGAGGGCCGATCATGATCGCACAGGTTATCAATCAGGCTACCGAAGTCGGTGCTGCGCTCTTTTGGGACATTGTAGCCATGCTTTCCATTACACTGGCCATTATCAACATTCTGCCCATTCCGGCGCTCGACGGGGGCCACCTGGTCTTCCTGATGTATGAAGGGATTATTCGGAGGGAACCGTCCTTGCGATTTCGCATGATTACACAGCAGGTAGGTATGTTTCTGCTGCTTGCTTTCATGGTATTCCTTGTCTTTAATGACATTTTGCGTCTATAGCGCCTTTTTCGACGGTGAAGGTCACGGCCAACAGGGATATACGTGCGGATGACGACGCTGCGTTGCAGGAAGCATTGAAGCGCCGCGGGGAGATCCCCTCCCACATTGCCATGATTATGGACGGCAATGGGCGCTGGGCGCGCGAACAGGGCAAGCGTCGTGTGGCGGGGCACCGTGCAGGGGTCGCTTCCGTACGCGAGATTACGGAAGCGTGCGCCCGATTAGGGGTGGATTATCTCACACTGTACACCTTCAGCCATGAGAACTGGGATCGTCCTTCTTCGGAGGTTCGGGCCCTGATGAGGCTGCTTCTAAGCACTATTCGCCACGAAACCAGAACACTGGACAGGAACAACATTCGCCTGCTGGCTGTGGGTGATTTGTCCATGATGCCCGAAGAAGTACGCCGTGGGCTCCATGAGGCGATGGAGGAGACGCGTGACAATGACCGTATGACCCTCACCATCGCTGTATCGTACAGTGGGCGGCTTGAGATCGTGCGTGCCGCACAGAAAATGGCGGAGCGTGTACGAGCCGGCGTCCTGCAGCCCGAGGACATTGACGAGGAGCTTTTTGAAACCGTGCTGATGACCTCGCATATGCCGGATCCTGATTTGCTTATTCGCACCGGCGGCGAATTCCGGATATCGAATTTTCTGTTATGGCAGTTGGCCTATACGGAGTTGTACATCACCGATTGCTACTGGCCGGCCTTTCGTCAACATGCACTGTACGAGGCCATCCGGGATTACCAGGACCGGGAACGGCGCTTTGGGCGGATACTAACGGGCGAATAAGTTCGTTATGAGAAGGGAGGGCGTGCCGGCAAGGGACATTTTCGTCCCGCGGCGGTATGATTCCCCTGGAAACCCTCCTGACGGGTTCGTGTATACAAATGCTTTCAGCCGGCGCATTATAAACGGCTGTAGCTGTTTCCGTTGGCTATGAGCGCAAGGATTTCCATTCTTCTATTATCCTGTGTTCTGCTGGCCGTTCCGGTCAGCGCGCAAGGTATAACGGGTTCCTTCGATACGTCGGATCCCTATGCGTCGCCCCCTGCTCCCTATGAGATTCTCGACATTACGGTCGAGGGATCGGACAGTGAAAGCGCCCGGTCCATTATTGCTCAGGCAAGCGGCCTTACGGCGGGTAAGATTGTTACGCTACCCGGTGACGAAGCTATTGCGGATGCCGTCCGCTCGGTGTATCGGTTGGGCCTTTTTTCAGATGTCAAGATTGTAGAGGAGCGCCGCTCAGGGGACGGCGTGTATCTTTCCATTGAGGTGAAAGAGGAGCCGCGCCTCGCAGAGTACACCTTTTCCGGCATCAAAAAGGGACAGCAGAAAGATTTACGCGAGGAAGCGCCGCTATTACAAGGAAGTCCTGTTCGCCCTTCTGATATTGAGCGCACGGATCGGCAAATCAAACAGTATTTTCGCGAAAAGGGATATCTGCTTGCTCAAGTGGACGTGCGGCGGGAGGAAACCGATGACGGGCAATTAAAGATTGACTTTGCGATTGACCGGGGGCAGAAAGTCAAGATTGAGGAAATCCGGATTGCGGGTAACGAAGCCGTTTCCGATTTTCGCCTGAAGCGCAAGATGAAGAAGACGAACGAAAACAAATGGTGGCGTTTCTGGAGTGGGGCTAAATTCGATCGGAACGAATACGAAACCGACTTGAACAATGTCGTTCGGCACTACAACGATAACGGGTATTACGATGCGCGGATTTTAAGCGATTCCGTGTTTGTGCAGGAGGGGGAGGAGCCGGGAATGATTGTCGAATTGTCCATCGAGGAAGGCCCGCGGTATTTTGTCCGTGATATCGTATGGGAGGGCAACACGATCTACCCCGATGATTTTCTGGGCGATGCGCTTGGCATTGCACAGGGAGAAGCGTTCGACCGGTCGAAGCTGGAACAGAATCTGTACCAGAACAAGAACAGCAGCGATATTTCCAGTCTGTACATGAATCGCGGGTATATGCGGTTCAATGTCGATCCGACGATACGTGTCGCCGAAGGGGATTCGCTCGACATTCATTTCGATATCATCGAAGGAGAGGTATATCAATTCGGCGACGTTGGGATTTCAGGCAACACCAAGACCAAGGAGCATGTCATCCGCCGGGAATTATATACGATTCCAGGGCAGACGTTTAGTCGTGACGCCATTCAGGAGTCGATTCGGCGCCTTAGCCAGCTTAATTATTTCACGCAGGAATCGCTGGGCGGCGGCCCTGGAATAGACATTGATGAAGCGAACAAAACAGTTGATCTGACCTACTCGGTCGTTGAACAGAGCAGTGATCAACTGGAGCTTTCGGGCTCGTGGGGTTCCTTCGGGCCTATTCTTATGCTCCGGTTCGGTTTTAATAATTTCTCGGCGCAAAATCTGTTCAACGGGTCTGCATGGGATCCCCTTCCATCCGGCGATGGGCAGCAGTTGTCACTGGCCGTGCAGACCACCGGGTCGTTTTACCAGAATTATTCGCTTTCCTATACGGAGCCCTGGTTCCGGGGGCGCCCTACGCCGGTCGGGATGTCGCTTTCGTATGCGAGTTACGGCGGCGGCAACAATCGCCGATTTTCCCGTTACAGCTACGGGTTTCAGCGGGACGGGCATTTGAAAACGGCTTCGGCGCGCGTGTTCTACGAGCGCCGCCTGCAATGGCCGGACGACAAGTTCAGCATGGGAAGCGCCCTCCGCTATCAGCATTACAATAACCAGAATCTCTTTCGTTCGATTCCGGAAGGCGTCAGTCGAATCGCTACATTCCAGCAGAGTCTTTCCAGAAATTCGCTGGATCATCCGATCTTTCCCTCCAGCGGCTCGAGTTTTTCGTTGTCTCTTGAAATTGCTCCGCCGCTTCCGGGATTTGTGCAGTATCACAAGACGCGCTTCAAGACGGAATGGAACGTCCCGCTGGCCTCCAAACTGTCTGTCCGGTTCGGCGCCGATTTCGGATATGTGGGATCGCTGACAGGGGATCGGGTGGACTTCGAACGCTTTGTGGTGGGCGGGTCGCCGTTCGATACACAAGGGTATTATGGCTATTTCGGACGAGACATTGTGTATATGCGCGGCTATCCTATTTCTTCGATAGGTCCTCGTCTTAACGACGAGGCGGTCGGAGGAGCCGTTCTGAACAAATACATGTCCGAAATAAAAGTGCTTGCTATCCAGACCGAACAGCTCTCGGCGCAGCCCTATATTTTTCTTGATGCGGTCAATTCATGGGACCGCTTCGGGTTGTACAGCCCCGCAGAACTATATCGATCCGCCGGCGTTGGCATACGCATGTACCTTCCGATATTGCGGATGGTGGAGTTGACCTACGGGTATAATTTTGACGAATTTCCTTCTTCTTCCAGGGAGGACGGTGTAAGAAAGTGGAGATTCCAGTTTACGCTTGGGCAAGGATTCTAAAGCGCAGCGCTATGCATGCATCATATCCTTTTGTAGCCTCCCTTTTTGTGGTGGTGTTTGCAGTCTCTCCGGTATATGCCCAGCAGAAGTTGGGTTATGTAGATTCGGAGTATATCCTGGAGCAATTGCCGGAATACGCTACGGTACAGCAGCAGATTGACCGTACGGCGCAGGAATGGCAGCAGGAAATCGAGGAGCGCCGCGACGAAGTGGACGAACTCTTTCGGGAATATCAGGCCCGGGAATTGATCTATACGAACGACCAGCGACAACGGGAACGGGATGAAATCATTCAGGCCGAAGAAGAGATAGAGCGGCTCCGGATGCAGTACTTCGGCCCGGAAGGACGTCTTTTTCAGGAGCAGGAACGGTTGGTGCGTCCCGTTCAGGAGAGCGTGCTTGAAGCTATTGAAGCGGTGGCCATTCGTGACGGGTACGACTATGTGTTCGACAAGGGGGGGGATTATATCTTCATGTATGCTCGGGACCAGTTCGATCTGAGCGATGATGTGCTTGAGGAACTTGGCATCGACACGGACAGTCAAAATTGATTGTCCCCACGCTGTGCTCCGGAGCATATGTGTGTCGGGTGCTGCGTATTCCCGGCGAAGCCACGAACCACACAGAAAACGTCAACGATCTATTATGTTGAAACGCATATCTGCAGGACCCCTTCTTTTCACCGCTTTTTTGCTTGCTTTTGCAACGATCTGCGGGCCGTTCAGTGCGCATGCTCAAGCGCTTTCTATTGGCTTTACCGATCATGAGATTGTCCTGATCAACATGCCGCAGTACCAGGAGGTTCAGCAGCAATTACAGACAGACTTCGATGCCAATCAGCAAGCGTTGGAAGCCCTTTATACCGACTATCAGGACAAGCTGGAGCGATACCAGCGGCAGCAGTCCCTTCTTTCCGAGGATCGTCGTCAGGAGCGCGAACAGGAACTGGTGCAGTTGCAACAGCAGATTCAGCAGGAAGCCCAGGACCAGGATCAGCAATTGGCCGCGCGTCAGGCTGAACTGATGCAGCCGCTTCTGGAACAAATACAGAATGCCATCAATGAGGTGGCTGACGCAAACGGCCTCGACATCGTGTTGCGTACGCGGGTCGGTACGGAACCTCTTCTGTTATTTGTCAACCCCGAAACCGTTCAGGACATCACGCTGGATGTGGCGCGTACGCTGGGCCTGGACGTGGATGGGGAGGCGGCGGAATCAACCGGGGAAGCGGCCGCCTCGGATGCGAATTAGCGGCGCCTTGACGCAGGCTGCTGAATGCGCCGGGAAAGGGAAGAGAGAGCCGATCATGAGCAGTGAATCAGTAACCGGTGCGCTTGACGCGAGGCGGATCACCACCCGGACACTGCAGGACCTGAAGCGTACCGGTGTGCCGATCGCCATGCTGACGGCCTATGATTATACGTCGGCGCGTATTCTGGATGCCGCCGGTGTAGATGTACTTCTGGTGGGTGATTCGGCATCCAATGTGATGGCGGGATACGAAACGACGCTGCCTATCACGCTGGATCAGATGATCTACCATGCCCGGTCCGTCATTCGGGCGGTGCGGCGCGCCCTCGTGGTGGTGGACCTCCCCTTCGGATCCTACCAGGGCAATTCGAAGGAGGCGTTGGTCTCAGCCATCCGGGTGATGAAAGAGGCAGGCGCACATGCGGTCAAAATGGAAGGCGGCGAATCGGCCCTGGAGGCAGTGAAGCGTATCACCGACGCCGGCATTCCTGTGATGGGGCATCTCGGCCTCACCCCGCAGAGCATTTACCGTTTCGGCACATACCGCGTGCGTGCACAGGACACCGAGGAAGCGGATACCATCCGGAGGGATGCACGGCTTCTGGAAGAAGCAGGTTGTTTCGGCCTTGTTCTCGAAAAAATCCCTGCAGATCTGGCACGCGATGTGTCGGAGGAGCTTTCGATCCCGGTTATCGGCATCGGCGCCGGTGTGCATTGTGACGGACAGGTGCTTGTTATTCACGATCTGCTGGGTCTGAACACCGATTTCAATCCCCGGTTCGTGCGGCGTTACGCTCATCTTGAAAAAACGATTACGGAAGCGGTGCAACATTACGTGCAGGATGTGCGCACCCGCGCTTTTCCATCCGGAGAAGAGAGTTATTGACGGCGTGGCAGCCTGCTGTGTACGCGCAAAATGTGAGAAGGCATGCACATGGATTCGAATCATGGAGCCCGACCGCTTATTCTTGTCAGTAACGATGATGGCGTGAACGCTCCGGGCATCGCAGCGCTTGCGGAGGCCATGGTCAGGCTGGGGGATGTGTATGTGGTGGCTCCTCTTCTGGAACAAAGCGCCGTCGGGCATGCGATCACACTGCGCGATCCCGTGCGTGCTTTTGCCGTAGACGCAAACATGGGCGGGGCAATACGTATCTACGGTGTTCAGGGTACTCCGGCCGATTGCGTAAAGCTGGCAATCAGGGAGTTGCTGCCTCGTGAGCCGGACCTGGTCGTCAGCGGTATCAACCGGGGGGCGAATACGGCGCTTAACGTGATCTATTCGGGCACCGTCAGTGCGGCGACGGAAGCCGCTATCCTGGGTGTCGACGCGGTGGCCGTATCTCTTTGCGACTGGGATGCCCACGACTACGAGGCGTCGCAGGAGATCGCTTTCACGGTGGCGGAGAAAGTGCTGGAGCAGGGGTTGCCGCCGGGCATTCTGCTGAACGTGAATATTCCGCCCCTTCCGCTATCGTCCATCAAGGGTATGCTGGTTACACGCCAGGCGCATTCCCGCTGGCAGGAATCGTTCGATCAGCGCATCGATCCAAACAATCGGCCGTACTACTGGATGACAGGCACCTTTGTCCACCTTGACGAAGGGCAAAACACGGATATCGCTGCGGTTCAGAGCGGACATGTTTCCGTGACGCCTATGCACTACGATCTCACGGCGCACGATTTCCTTGCGCCCTTATCGGAGTGGAATTGGAACCGGTAGCGATGCCGTGTTTATTCCGCTTTGTCCGATTCGGGGTTGATCCGGTTCAGTCGTTCTATAACGATATCGGGCCGGCACTGCCCGGGATACCCATCTACGCGATACGCTTCCAGTACTTCCTGCGCCGGGGGTTTCCGGATAGCGCCCAGGTCGCCAGCGGTCCGGCGATAGGCTTCCCGAAACGGTGTTCCCTCTTGCACCATGCCGACGGCACGGGCAGTGGCGAACAAATCGGGAGATATAGCCTTGTCAAGGCGTGTCCTGTCGAAGCGCATATCCCGGAGGACCACGGCCATTGCCCCCGTTACGTTCGAAGCCGTGTGTACGGCGCGCAGGACCGCTTCCTTGGTGAGTTGCAGGTCTCGGTGGTAGCCTGACGGCAGGTTTGCCGGGAGGGAAGCCAACAACTGCATTTCGGCAAGAATCCGGTGGTACGATGCCCGCACAAGTTCGGGTACGTCCGGATTCCGTTTCTGAGGCATGATGGAACTTCCTGTGCTGTAGGTATCGGCCGGCTTCAAAAAACCGAACTCGGCTGTGTGATACAGCACGATGTCTGCGGCAAGGCGATTGCATGTCGCCGCGATTTGTGCGAGCGCGTGAACCACATCCAGTTCCAGTTTTCCGCGCGATAACTGTACGGCAGTCACATGTTCCTGGACTTCGTCGAAGCCGAGTTGACGGGCAATCTTCTTGCGGGGAAGCGCCAGGACAGGCACCCCGTATCCCGCCGCTGACCCGAGGGGGGATACGTTGATGCGCTTCGCTGTTTCCTGCAATCGTTCGATATCGACTGTAAGCAGTTCAGCAAAGCCCATTGCCCATAAACCTACCGTTGCAGGCATGGCGCGCTGCATGTGCGTATAGCCGGGTATAAGCCAGTCGTCTCTCTCTTTACCCCACTGACACAGGATGCGGACCATGTCTGCGGTTTGCCCCATTATTTCCGACAAGGCGTCTCGGAGATACAATCGCAGCGCGGCGAGCACCTGATCGTTTCGGGAGCGCCCCGTGTGGATTTTCCTGCCGATCTCGCCGAGCACTTCCGTCAGGCAGTTTTCGATCACGGTGTGGGAATCTTCGTCTGCGGGGCGGACGGAGCGTTCCTGTTCCGCCAGCGCATCCAGTGCTTCGATGACCGCATTGAATTCTGATTGTGTCAGGATCCCGATCTCCGCCAGGCCCCAGGCATGGGCGCGGGTTGCCTGTATATCGTACGGCAGCAGGAGCGTATCCCACCGGTAGTCCTCTCCAACGGTGAATTGCATCACCTGGTCTTCGAGGGTTGTGTCTGCGTCCGATTTTTTCCAGAGTGGGGAGGACGATGGGTGTATCATGGCTCGAAGTAAGCTTCAATGACGGAACGATAGACCTCCACAGCGCGCTGCACTTCGGCGACCGGGATATGTTCTTCCGGGGTGTGGGACAATTGACTCGATCCCGGACCGATTTTTACCGCAGGGACGTCAGCCAGAAAAATCCAGTCTGACGCCGTGGGAGATCCGATGGGTTCGATATCGGGGATCGCCCGCAGACACGCCCGGACGATCCTTTCGCTTGCATCCGTAGCGACGGGCACGATCCGCTCGCTATGCACATGCACCTCCGATTCGAGCGCCTCCTGCACGATATCGATCAACTCCTTGTGGGTATAGGCCGGCGTCGACCGGATGTCGAGCGTGAACGTACACCGGTCCGGCACCACGTTGCGAGCCGAACCTCCCGTTATAGTGGTTACGGTAACCGTAGGGTATCCCAGAAAAATATCCTCCCGCTCGAAGTCAAGCACTATGGCGCGCTCAATGTCTTTCGCAGCGGCTGCTATGGCGTTTTGCCCGAGATGCGCCCGGGCGGCATGGGCTGTTTTGCCTTGCGCTTCCACACGCAGCACCAGCAGGCCCTTTTGAGCGATGCACGGAACGAGGTTGGTGGGTTCGCCTACGAGCGCTGCCGTCAAATCCGGCAGATGCGGGCGCAGGGTCTGTAGTCCGTTATAGTCTCCGCCCGTTTCTTCGCAGGCGGTCAGCGCCACGATGATTTGTCCGGAAGGCCGGAAGCCATCGGCAATCAGGGAAAGGAACGCAGTAGTCATGGCGGCGACAGACGCTTTCGCATCCACGCTGCCTCGCCCGTACAAGCAGCCCCTGGATTCGATCGCGTCAAATGCGCCGTGCGGATGGTGCTCCGACGGAGGTACCGTGTCAAGGTGGGTGTTCAGTAACAATACATCATCGCCTTCTCCGAATCCGAAGAACACGTTATCGTCGATGCGGCCTGTTTCGATCCCGTGTTGTGCGACATACTTCTCCATAAATCCGGCGGCGTTTTTTTCTTCGCCGCTGAGGGAAGGAATGCGCACGAGTTCCTTCAAAAGCGCTATGACATCTTTATGAGGCATGCAATAAGATGTATGGAAATTCAGGCATCAATGCATAATGCGAGTGCCCGTCGAGGGGGCCCGAATGCCTTCCGGGGACACGATGAATACGTTCGGAATACCGGCGTTGAGCGCGGCGAAGGCCACATCGATCTTTACGCGCATTCCGTCGGTGATCCACCCTTCCTGTATACCCTGGGAGCATAGTTCAGCACGGAAGGAGGATATATGTGAACCGGGATCGGCAGCATTTCTGCGAATGCCGCCGATTTCCGTGACGAGCAGATATTCGTCGGCCTGCAAGGCCTCCGCAACGGCGCAGGAGACCGTATCGGCGTTCACGTTGTACAACTGCCCTGTATGGTCAATGCCAAGCGGGGCGATTACCGGGACATACCCCGGATCAAGCAGGATATCGAGGAGTTCCGCATCAACGGACGCAATATCTCCGACCCATCCGAAGTCAATCGTTTCTCCATCAACATTCCAGGGAGGCCGTTTGGTAACATGCACGAATGGACCGTCGGCGCCGGACAACCCCACAGCCTTGACACCATGCCTGACTGCACTGGCCACAAGTCGTCCATTCAGTTCGCCGCGCAGGGTCCATTGCACGATTTTCAGATCGGTATCGCTGGTGATACGACGACCATGCACCATGCGCGGAGTATGGCCGACCAGACCGGCGATTTCGGTAGCCCGGACTCCTCCGCCGTGTACGACGACGACCCGTCCGGTTTCCGTCAACCGGGCTACGGAGGCCCAAAGCGTATCAAGGAGCTCGTCGCGCAGGACGGATGCGCCTCCCATCTTGATGACGGTCGTTTTCATCAGAGTCCCCAGACATGCTCGAGAATCGCTTTCTGCGCATGCAACCGGAATTCGGCCTGTTCCAGGTGAATGGCGCCTGGTCCATCGAGGACATCGTCTTCGACGACCACATTGCGGCGTACGGGCAGGCAATGCATGAAGCGCGCCTCTCGCGTTCTCTGCATCCATTCCGTGGTAATACACCAATCCCGCAAGCTTTCCCGCCGCGCCGCTTCATGCTCCGGGTCGGAATAGACGAGCGGTCCGCTCCATGCCTTGGCGTACACGATATCCGCTCCGTCGAAAGCCTGTTCGCGGTTATCCGTTTCTTCAACTTGTGCACCGTAGGACCGGGCCATTTCCATGATCCCGTAATCGAGTGCATACTCGTCGGGTCGCACCACGGTCACGTTCATACCCGACCGGGCAGCCATCAGTATGGCGGAATTGGGCACAGCCATGGGGAGCGCTCTGGGATGATACGTCCATGCCAGCACAAACTTCTTGCCGCGCGGATCGCCCAGTTGCCGGCGGATGACCGCCGCATCGGCCAGCGCCTGACATGGATGATAAAAGGCGGATTCGAGATTGATTACCGGTACGGACGAAGCCGAGGCGATGGTGCGGATGAGCCTTTCTTCCCGATCCTTGTTGAAACTCTTGAGAGAAGCAAAAACCCGTACGCCGAGCGCGTCGTAGTACCTCGACAGCACTCCGACGGCTTCCCGGATATGTTCTGCCTCCTGTCCATCCATGACCGCGCCCTGCTCGAAAGCGAAGCGCCATGTTTCCTGGCCGGGGGTGAGTACGGTGGAGTAGGCTCCAAGTTGTGCTGCCGCCAGTTCCATGGATGTCCTGGTGCGCAGCGAAGGATTGAAAAACATGAGCGCAATGCTACGCCCACGGGCGGCATCCGTCCAGTCTCCGCTGTTTTCGTAATAATGCAAGGCCCGCTCCACGGCCGCATTCCATATCACGCGGTTGAGCGATTGCCAGTCAATCAGGTGTCTCATGTATCGATATCCACGGTTTGGCGGATGTTCAGTGCGGATGAAAGCGCCGCACAGAACACATCCAGTGCTTCGAAGGGGGTGTTAATCGGAGGCATGAGCCGGATCACGTTCGGATCGTCTGCTCCGCCTGCAAGAATGCCTTGTTCAAACAACGCCGCCCGAACCGGCGAAGCGGGGCGATCCAGTACGATGCCGATGAGCCCGCCTCGTCCGCGTACGCTGCAGTTGAGCGGTTCCAGTCTGCTGCGTATGTGTTCGAACAGTTTGGATGCTCGTGGCATGAGATTTTCTTCAACCAGCGTTCTGAGCGTAGCCTCTACAGCGGCCATGGCTATCATCCCGCCTCCGAAGGTTGTTCCCTGATCCCCTGACTTCACGGTCGATGCAATCTCATCGGAAAGAAGCACGGCGCCCACCGGCACACCTGCCCCAAGGCTTTTCGCCAGCGAAATGCTATCCGGGCGGACTCCGTACTGCGTACTGATGGAAAAAGTACCTGTGCGGCCTACTCCTGTCTGTACTTCGTCAAAGAGCAGCAGGGCCCCATGCCGGTCGCATAACTCCCGCAACGTACGGTAGTATGTCGCCGTCGCTTCGACCATACCCGCCATGCTCTGGATAGGCTCGAGGAGCACAGCCGCAATATCGTCATGCGTTTCAAAAGCCTTCTCGACGGCGGCGGCATCCCCGAAAGGCATGAACGTGGTTTCCGCAAGTACATTCCGGTATGGCGCCCGGTATGCATCTTTCCATGTAGTGGCGAGGCAGCCGAGAGTGCGGCCATGAAACCCACCCTCCATAGCCAGGATACGCGGCCGTCCGGTGTGCTTGCGCGCCAGTTTGAGCGCCGTTTCGTTTGCCTCGGCGCCCGAATTGCAAAAGAACACGTGCTGGAGTCCTTCCGGGGCGAGTGTCCCGAGGCGTTCAAGCGCACGGGCTCGCGTATCGTTATAGACGGTGTTGGAATAAAACAGAAGTTGTCCAGCCTGCTCCCGAATCGCTTTCACGACCCGGGTGGGACTATGCCCCAGGAGCGCCACACAGTGCCCCCCGTAAAGATCCAGATATTTTCGCCCGTCGGTATCCCACACGTAGCTGCCTTCACCCCGGGTGAGCACAATGGGCATGCGGGCGTACGTGGGGATCTGGTAGAGGTTTTCGAGTGCGATGGCTTCCTGCGTAGTCATGGTATATAGCGCGCGTTCACAATTGCGCCTTTGAGGCGGGAAGAAGACCTGTCGTTTCGGGCAGGCCAAGAAGAAGATTGAGATTCTGGATGGCTTGCCCGGCAGCTCCCTTGATCAGGTTGTCTTCCGCAAAACCGACCAACAGGTGGCCGTCCCGGACAATCCATCCGATGTCGCAGAAAGGTGAATGCACCGCAAACCGGAGTTCCGGGAGCCCATCCGCATAGAGCCGGACAAACGGGCACTCCGCGTAGGCTTCCGTATACCATTGCTCCACATCGGACGCCGCAGCGCCTGCAGGAAGTGCAATATCTGCTACGCCCCAGATGCCGCGTGTCCAGGGACCAGAAACGGGCACGAAACGGATCTCTGTATCCGGCTTCAGTACCTGCTTTATTTCGGGGAGGTGCTGGTGGCTCAGCACCTTGTAAGCCCGCACATTTCCGTCCCGGGTCGGGAAGTGTGTGGTCGTTTTGGGGCGTGCTCCCGAGCCCGAAGCGCCTGTCCAGGCTGTCACAAAGGCATCTACGGCTTCCATATGCTGCGTAACCGGCCACAGAGCCAGGCTGATGCCCGTTGCAAAGCAACCCGGATTCGCAATACGCTTTGTTCCCGTGGGGTACGGTGCGCAAATTTCCGGCAGGCCATATACAAATGACGCGAGCAGGTGGGGCGCCGGATGGGCGAAATCAAACCATTGTTTGTACAGGGAGGCGCTCCCGAGCCGAAAATCTGCACTCAGGTCAATAAGTAACCCATCGAATCCATCCTCGAATAACTTCGCTGCGAGGTCGGCGCTTTTGCCGTGCTCGGCAGCTATGAAGATAATGTCTGTCTCAGCCGGGTCGAACTCGTCCGGATCGCTGAAAACCAGGTCCAGTTGTCCGCGCAGGTGCGGGTGGGCGCACCATACCGGTTTGCCGGTGTATGCCCGACTGGTAACAGCGTTGAGTCGAGTCTCCGGGTGGGTAAGAAGGAGACGGATCAATTCGCCTCCCGTGTATCCTGCTCCGTGAAGCAGAGCTATCCGGTTATTCATGGCGGCGTGCAAAGAGTGCGGATGTTCAGGCGGGCGATTCTTTCGATGCGTTTTCCACATTGCGGCGTGCTCTATGCGCCAATAGAGCCTGCACGCCGTAAATCTGCGTAAATCCTTCGGCGTCCCGTCCATCCCACAATGCGTTGGTTTCTCCGTAGACAGCTACGCGGGGGTCGAACATCGAATAAGGGCTTTCGCAACCCAGCACCTCGATACATCCCTGACGCGCTTTCACTCGCACCGTGCCGGTGACGGCAGTCTGCGACGAATCGATGAGGGCTTCAACATCCCGCATTACCGGGTCGAAATATTGCCCTTCGTGCAGCATCTGTCCATAGTAGTCTGCCAGATGATCCTTCTGGAAGCGTTGCCGGTTCGTCAGCACAATCTTTTCCAGTTCGCGGTGTGCAGGCAGCAGGATTGCCGGAGCCGGCGCCTCGAAGGCTACACGTCCTTTGACCCCAAGAATCGTATCGCCCACATGCATGCCTCTCCCAACGCCGTGTGCAGCTCCCTCGGTATTGAGCATTTCAATAAGTTCCACCGGATCGAGAAGCGATTCATTGACGGAAACGGGAAGACCTTTCTCGAAGCCAATCACCCATTCCCGGCCTGCGTCGGGCGCATTGGCGGGGGCTACCGTATCTACCCATCCCTCTTCGGGGAGCGGGTTGGCGGAGGTGAGTGTTTCGCCTCCTCCGATCGTGGTGCCCCAGAGGCCCCGGTTGATGGACCACACCGTGGTTTTGCGGGGTATCTCGAAGCCGCGTTCCTGCAAAAAGGCTGTGGTTTGCTCACGACTCAGCCCCAGTGAGCGGATCGGAGTCAGAATGTCCATATCGTCCGCCAGCAGGCGCACGGCGACATCGAAGCGGACCTGGTCGTTTCCGGCGCCGGTCGATCCGTGGGCAATAGCCCGTGCTCCGGTTTCCTGCGCCGCATGGACCACCATGCGGGCCTGCGTTACCCGTTCCGGTCCGACACACAACGGGTATACGCCTCCGCGCAGGACGTTTCCCTTGATCAGGTAACTCAGGTGATCGTCAAAGAGAGCCTTCCGTGCATCCACGAGGATGTGCCGGGCCGCGCCAAGCGCCCGGGCTCGCGCCTCGACGCCTTGTGCCTCTTTCTTCGAGAGTCCCCCTGTATTGACCGTAACCGTATATATCGGTTCGTCGAAGGTTTCGGCGAGATAAGGCACGCAAAAAGACGTATCGAGGCCGCCGCTAAAAGCAAGTACTATGGCCATCGTTATCGTGTAGGGAAAGATAAAAGACTGTGCGGTTGGACAACGGTGGGCCCGCGCGGTATAAAAAAAGCGCTGACCCAAGTGAATCAGCGCTGTGCAGGCAATTTGGGCAGGGTTAATCCCCGCCGGAAGTTATGGTGAAGCGCTTCTCCACGCAAAAAGAAAGCATCCTCGTCGCAGACGCGACGGGAACGCAACAAAACGACGGGTATGTGTGCAGGATGCTTGCATGGAGCCGGTCAGGCGCTACAGCCATTTACTGCCGTTAGGATACATAATAACTTCCGCTGGTACCTCTGTCAAGGGGACAAGGTTTCCGGGAACGGGTTTCCTCTATTGATCGGCCAGGGTGCTCTCAGGAAAGATAGATGACGCTGTGCTGTGTGAAGGCCCCGCTTAACGGTATGTCCCCTGCGCAGCGGCCAGTGTGTTACGGAGCAGCATGGCGATGGTCATGGGGCCTACCCCTCCGGGCACGGGAGTGATATGCCCCGCTTGCTTCAGCACGCCGTCAAAATCCACGTCTCCGACGAGGCGATAGCCCCGATCTCTCGATGGGTCGTCGACCCGGTTGATGCCTACATCGATGACCGTTGCGCCAGGTTTTACCATATCCTGTGTGA
Organism: Rhodothermales bacterium; assembly: GCA_965117025.1. Taxonomy (GTDB): domain Bacteria; phylum Bacteroidota; class Rhodothermia; order Rhodothermales; family VXPQ01; genus VXPQ01. The sequence goes on along the minus strand of OZ220746.1, from coordinate 608,925 downwards.
TAAACCCGGGCCGGCCTATGGCGGCCACGAGGATATCGGCCTGACGCGTTATGTGCTCAAGGTGTTTCGTCCGGCTGTGGCACACGGTTACGGTAGCGTCCGTTCCGCGTTGCATCAGGAGCGCTGCCAGGGGCTTCCCCACGATATTCGATCGTCCGACGATGGCGGCCCGTTTACCGGGAATGTCGATCTTCGCACGGGCAAGCAATTCCATGACCCCCGCCGGGGTGGCGGACACAAACGCCGGGTCGCCGATCAGTAGCCGCCCTACGTTCTCAGGATGAAATCCGTCGACGTCTTTCGCCGGATCGATGGCATGGATGATCCGTTTTTCGGAAATATGCCCGGGGAGCGGTAACTGCACGAGAATACCATCTATGCCGTCGTTTGCATTCAGCGCACGGATAAGTTCGAGCAGGGCCTGCTCGGGTACGTCGGCATCCCGGAGAATTGTTTCGCTTTCCACGCCGACTTCGGCAGAGGCTTTTCTTTTACCGCGTACGTAGGAGGCGGAGGCGGGGTGGTCTCCTACCAGCACGACCGCGAGTCGAGGAGGGCGATGGCCGCTTGCGGTCCATGTCGCCACTTCTTCGCGAACTTCTTCACGGACGGCTTGTGCGACGGCGCGTCCGTCCATGATTTTGCCGGGCATCGTGTCGGATCGGGAAGAGTGAGCAGGAGCATGTTGCAGAGGAGACGTTATTGCGGAACACCCTCTGCGGTACAGAATCTGTTGCAAGATACGGACGGGAAGGGTGAGAGGGCAGAGAGGTCCATGAAGTCGGGGTGAGATTTGGTGCGATGTTTTTCGTGGGCTATTCGGGTTCCCCGGCTTCTTTGTTTTAACTTCTCCAAAAAAAATTCGGGATCCGGGAACCTTCGCTGAAACTCCTCTGTAGCAGAGGCCTATGAAACGATGTTTCAGATAGCTCATCCAGAAGGGTGGAGGGTGCAGGCCCTTTGAAGCCCTGGCAACCGCCACGTTCAACCGGTTAAAGATCGGCGAACAGGGAAAGGTGCCAATTCCTGCCTCGCTCCGGCGCACTTCGGTGCAACGGAACCGCGCGAGGAAAGATGAGCGGGAGAGATTCCCTGTCCGCCAAGGACTTTCGCCTCTTCCGCACGTCGACGCGGAGGGGGCTTTTTTATGTCCCCTTTCGTTGGCGAAGGCTGCACCGCCCTGCGGCCTCCATCTCTTCGGGAAGAGCCATCTCGACATCCTCACCGGTAATCATACTCTCACCACCATCACGAAACATCATGAGTAACAACGGACAAGCCGCCGGGCCCCATTTTGAAACCCTGCAACTCCATGCAGGGCAGGCGCCCGACCCTACTACGAACGCCCGTGCTGTGCCGATCTACGCCACGACGTCCTACACGTTCAACGACGCGGATCACGGCGCCAACCTCTTCGCGCTGAAGGAATTCGGCAATATCTACACGCGGATCATGAATCCGACGAACGATGTCCTCGAGCAGCGCATCGCGGCGCTCGAAGGGGGGGTAGCAGCTCTTGCCACATCCAGCGGTCAGGCTGCGCAGTTACTGGCGATCTCGACGATTGCAGAAGCCGGCGACAACATCGTGTCGACCAGCTTTCTGTACGGCGGAACCTACAATCAATTCAAAGTCACGTTTCCCCGGTTGGGTATCGATGTGCGCTTTGCCGATGGGGACGACGCCGACTCGATCGAGCGACTGATCGATGACCGGACGAAGGCCATTTATCTGGAAACGATCGGCAATCCCCGGTTCAATATCCCTGATTTCGAACGCATCGTGAAGGTTTCCGAGCGATACGGCGTGCCTATCGTCGTAGACAATACGTTCGGTGCTGCCGGGTATCTGTGCCGACCGTTCGATTATGGCGCACACATTGTGGTTGCCAGCGCGACCAAGTGGATCGGCGGCCATGGCACGACCATCGGCGGCGTGATCGTAGACAGCGGATCGTTTCCCTGGGATAATGGTCGCTTCCCGACGTTCACGGAGCCTTCCCCGGCGTACCACGGCCTGAATTTCTGGGAGGCCTTCGGACCTGAGGGCGTGCTGGGCGTCAATGTGGCGTTTATCATCCGCGCGCGCGTCGAAGGTTTGCGTGATCTCGGACCGGCGCAAAATCCGTTTGGCTCGTTCCTGCTCCTGCAAGGACTGGAAACGCTGTCCCTGCGCGTAGGCCGGAGTTGCGAGAATGCGCTTACGCTGGCCCGTTGGCTGAAAGAGCAAGAGCATGTCTCCTGGGTCAGCTATCCGGGACTGGAAGACGATCCATACCATGCGGCAGCGAACAAGTATCTGAAGAACGGATACGGCGCGGTGCTTGCATTTGGCGTCAAGGGGGGCGTAGAGGCAGGTCGGACGCTTGTGAACAGCGTCAAGCTGGCCAGCCATCTGGCGAATGTCGGGGACGCCAAGACCCTGATCATTCATCCGGCTTCCACGACGCACCAGCAATTGGCTGCAGAAGAGCAGTTGGCTGCCGGTGTGACCCCGGACCTCGTGCGGGTTTCCGTCGGCATCGAACACATCGATGACATCATCGGAGATTTTGCGCAGGCATTCTCTGCAATCAAGGACCCGGTTCCCGCCTGAATAAACCGGATCGATTCATGGCTGAGGTGTTCAGGCTTCCGACGCTGCAGCTCGATTCGGGACGTACGATGACGGACGTACCCGTCGCCTGGTCGTCCTGGGGCGAGTTGAATGCGCAAGGCGACAATGTGATCGTCGTTTGCCATGCCCTGACGGGCAGTTCGGCGGCGGACGATTGGTGGGGACCGCTCATCGGGCCGGATCAAGCGCTCGATACGAATCGGTTCTTTGTCGTTTGCCTGAATGTACTCGGGTCGCCGTACGGTTCGGCCTCCCCGGTCTCGAACAATCCCGAGACCGGCGAGCCGTACGGCCCCGGGTTTCCGGCTGTGACCATTCGTGACACGGTGCGGGCGCACCGGCAGGTACTGGAGAAGATTGGCGTACGCCGGGTATTGTTTGCCTTGGGAGGATCCATGGGTGGCATGCAATCGCTCGAATGGGCCTTCGAGGATGATTTCGTGGACGGTGTCGTGCCGATTGGAGTGGGGGGGCGGCATTCTGCCTGGTGTATCGGGTTCAGCGAAACCCAGCGGCAGGCCATCTATGCGGACCCGGTCTGGAACGACGGGCAGTACACGGAGCAGCCCCGGCAGGGGTTGGCGACGGCTCGCATGATCGCCATGTTGACGTACCGTTCTTCGGGTTCGTTGACCAGACGATTCGGGCGCAAGCCCCAGGATGGCGCGGAAGATATGTTCGCTGTCGAGAGTTACTTGCGTTATCAGGGCGCCAAGCTGGTAGACCGGTTCGATGCCAACTGTTATGTGCATCTCACTCATCAAATGGATACGCACGATGTCGCCCGCGGGCGGGGTGCGTACGAAGAGGTACTGCGCAGCATGGACAAGAAAACACTGGTTATCGGCGTCGATTCCGATGCGTTGTACCCGTTGGCCGAACAGGAAGAACTGGCTTCGCTGATTCCCGGGGCTCGTCTCGAGGTCATCCATTCTCCGGATGGGCACGATGCTTTTCTGATCGAATTCGAACAATTGGGGCGGTTCATTCGCACATGGATGGAGCAGGAATTGCGATGTCCGGAACCGCCGGGCGTATGCGCGGTTCGGAGCGAGAAGTTTATTGGTGTTTGAGGCGCGCATTGCTGCGATGGTCCGCAGGGCGCCGCAATCAATAGGCTGTTCGTTCGCAGGATGCCGCAGTCAGGCCACGCCGGGCGGGCTTCGCAATGCAAGAAAGCAATTTGTCGGTACGAGATATGAAGGAAAAGCTGAGCGTGGGCATTCTCGGCGCTACCGGTGCGGTGGGCCAGAAGTTCATCGAAGTGCTTGACAGGCATCCCTGGTTCGAGATTACGGCGTTAGCTGCATCGGAACGCTCCGCAGGCAAGCGGTATGCGGATGCTGCGAACTGGATCGGATCGGCGCCTGTCCCGCCGGACATTGCGGATATGGAGGTTATGACGGCAGCACCGGATCTTGAGGCCGACTTCGTGTTTTCCGGGCTGGATGCATCCGCGGCAGGCGGCATCGAGCCATTGTTTGCACGGGAGGGGTACCCTGTAATCTCGAATGCGCGCAATTACCGTATGGCGGAGGACGTTCCGCTCCTGATTCCCGAAGTCAACCCGGACCATACGGCGCTGATCGATCAACAGGATCGTGGAGGCGGTTTCATCGTCACGAATCCGAATTGCAGCACGGTCGGTCTGGTGTGCGCGCTCAAGCCGCTGGTTGACCGTTTCGATGTGGACGCCGTACATGTGGTCACCATGCAGGCGCTTTCCGGGGCAGGGTACCCGGGTGTGTCATCACTGGATGCCCTCGGCAATGTGGTCCCGTATATCGGCGGCGAGGAAGACAAGGTGGTTACGGAGCCGACAAAATTGTTGGGTCGGCTGGTGGATGGCCGCATCGAGCCGGCGGCCCTTCGCGTAAGTGCCCAATGCACCCGGGTTCCGGTTCTTGAAGGACACCTTGAAGCCGTTTCGGTGCAATTTCGCGGCGCTGTGTCTGCGGAAGATGTCAAGGAAGCCCTGCGCACCTGGCATAATCCGATCGCTGAATACGATCTGCCATCTGCCCCGGCGCAGTTCATCGAAGTGTTTGAGGACGAGCGCTTTCCCCAACCTCGTCGTCATGCCGGGCTCGGACGGGGCATGACGGTATCTGTCGGGCGCATTCGCTCCTGCGAAGTGCTGGATGTAAAGTTTATCGTGCTTTCGCACAACACGATCCGGGGCGCTGCGGGAGGAGCTGTGCTGAATGCCGAATTGCTTGTCAAGCAGGGGCGTCTTGCCAAACGGGAAGAAGTCGCTGAGGTGGTTGCAGGGTAACGACAGCGCGTGTTTCGTTTCTGCGATTTGCTTTCCTTTTCCGTAGTGTTTCCTTTGCTGCGCCGACCCGTTACGGGGAACATGGGTACGCAGGTTACGTTTGCATACGCCACTTCGTTTTCCGGAGCGATGGTGGTACCTGAATGGTGTATATGCGGAAGTAGCTCAGTTGGTAGAGCATTTGCTTGCCATGCAAAAGGTCGCGGGTTCGAATCCCGTCTTCCGCTCCAATGGGGAGGCTGCGGGTTCGAATTCTGTCTTCCGCACCATATTGTTGGCGGAAGGCTTCGTACGGAGGCAACTCAATTGGTAGAGTGCCCCATTGATATTCAATCTGTCATGTACGCTGTCCGTGTGCCTGAGCCAATCGGGTTTGGGCCTCGACGGCGTTTCGGGGCTTCGCTCACCGTGTCCCCTGTACAGATTTCGACGACAGGAAAACGATGAGTAAACAATCCTCAGAGGAACCCGTTGCCACGCCCATCTGGTTCGGTACGCCCGACCTGGATACGCTCTCCGAAATAAATGCCGGTACGATGGCCTCGTATCTTGGTATCGAGTATACGGAGATCGGCCCTGATTTCCTGTGCGGCACGATGCCTGTAGACGAGCGCACCATGCAGCCGCAAGGCATCATGCATGGAGGCGCATCCGCTGCCTTTGCAGAAACGCTGGGGAGCGTGGCGGCCCATCTGTGTGTGGATCGGTCGAGGAAGCGTTGCCTGGGACTCGATATCTCCGTAAATCATATTCGGCGAGTCGCTGCTCCCGGCAAGGTAACGGGAACGGCGCGGCCTCTGCACATTGGAGGGATCACCCAGGTCTGGGAGATTCGCATCGAAAATATTGCAGGCGCTCTGGTTGGTGTGAGCCGTCTGACAATCATCGTCCTTACGGTGCCGGAGCGTCGTCCCTGATGCCTCTCGTTATCCGGAAGATTTCCTTTTTCATTTCACAAGATGGAAGGGCAGGGACGATGTACTTTCCATTTCGTGGTTGCGGGTTCCGGTCGATTCGCGCAGGTTGCCTTTGCGCCGGACAGCATAAGCATCATACGGTGCTTCCTGTCTCCCGGATTGGCAGGCATGTACTTGTGGGTCTTTTGTTGGCGGTTGCGCCGTTTGTACACGGAAGGAGCGTTGGCCAGCCGGTAAGGGGCTGGCCGATTACTACCGGTGTCGGGCATAAGCATTGGGTCCATTCAGCAGTCTTTTCGCCCGATAGCAGTATGGTGGCATCCGTGTCTCGTGACGGGACCGTCAGACTGTGGGATGTGGCTACGGGATCCACCACCGCAACGCTCTCGGGGCATACCCGGGATGTTCGTTCGGTAGCCTTTTCCCCCGATGGCGGTATCGTGGCGTCCGGGTCCGATGACGGAACCGTCAGGCTATGGGATGTGGCTGCGGAATCCACCACCGTAATGCTGAGGCATGCGTCCCGGGTCAATTCGGTCGCCTTTTCACCCGATAGCAGTATCGTAGCGTCCGGGTCCGATGACGGAATCGTCAGGCTGTGGGATGTGGCTACGGGATCCGCCGCCGCAACGCTCCCGGGGCATAGGTCCCGGGTCAATTCGATAGCCTTTTCGCGCGATGGCAGTATGGTGGCATCCGCGTCCAGCGACTTTACCGTCAGACTGTGGGATGTGGCTGCGGAATCCACCACCGTAATGCTTCTGGGGCATACGCATTCGGTCAGTTCGGTAGCCTTTTCGCCCGATAGCGGCATCGTGGCAACCGCGTCCTATGACGAAACCATCAGGCTGTGGGATGTGGCTACGGGGTCCAACACCGAAACGCTGCTGGGGCATAGGGATCGAGTCAATTCGGTCGCTTTTTCGCCCGATGGCAGTATCGTGGCGTCCGCATCCGATGACGGGACCGTCAGGTTGTGGGATGTGGCTACGGGGGCCTCTACAACGCTTCCGGGGCATACTCGGGAGGTCCGTTCGGTCGCTTTTTCGCCCGGTGGCAGTATCGTGGTATCCGCGTCCTATGACAGAACCGTCAGGTTGTGGGATGTGATTTCAGGGAATCCCACCTCTACGTTTGGACCCGGAATCATACCCTTATCAGTCGCTTATTCACCGGATGGAAGCATGCTGGCTTCGGGAACCGATGACCATACCGTCAGGCTGTGGGATCCGGCTACGGGGTCCAACACCGCAACATTTCCGGGGCATACGTCCGGGGTTACTTCGGTGGCCTTTTCACCCGATAGCAGTACTGTAGCCTCTGCGTCCCATGACGGGACCATCAGGCTGTGGGATGTGGCTGCGGAATCCTCCACAACGCTCTCGGGGCATACGTCCGGGGTCCTTTCGGTAGCCTTTTCGCGCGATGGCACTATGGTGGCGTCCGGGTCCGGTGACAAAACCGTCAGGCTGTGGGATGTGGCTACGGGATCCTCCACAACATTTCCGGGGCATACCGGGAATGTCAATTCGGTGGCCTTTTCGCCCGATGGCCGCATCGTGGCGTCCGCTTCCTATGACGATACCGTCAGGCTGTGGGATGTGGCTGCGGGATCCTCCAGAACGCTCTCGGGGCATACCGGGAATGTCAATTCGGTGGCCTTTTCGCCCGATAGCAGTACCGTGGCGTCCGGATCCGATGACGGAACCGTCAGGCTGTGGGATGTGGCTACGGGATCCTCCAGAATGCTCTCGGGGCATACCGCGTGGGTCAATTCGGTAGCCTTTTCGCCCGATGGCCGCATCGTGGCGTCCGGATCCGATGACGGAACCGTCAGACTGTGGGATGTGGCTACGGGATCCAACATCGAAACGTTATCAGGGCATAGGTATTGGGTCACTTCGGTCGCTTTTTCCCCCGATGGAAACATGCTGGCGTCAGGGGCCTGGGATTGTTTCATTAACCTGTGGGACGTATCGGGCATAACGACGCATGCGTTCGATGCCGAAGGGGAAGTTCCAACGGCTTTCCAACTGCACGGCAATTATCCCAATCCGTTCAATCCGTCCACGCGCGTGGTATTCGACCTGCCGTCGGCGGCCGAAGTGACGGTGCATGTCTTTGACGTATTGGGAAGGAACGTGATGATCACGAACCCCGTGTCCGTATCGGGCGGTCCGGATCGTTCTCTTGAAGTGAACGCCTCCTCGTTACCTTCGGGCACATATGTGTATCAGGTGAGGGCGCAGATGGGCTCGGACATGCTTGTCCGGTCAGAGCGCATGGTTCTCGCGAAATGACGAGGAGGTGGCGCTTTAATGCCCGTTTGCTGTCGTTTTATAGCCCTGCCTACCTTGTCTGAAGTGCAACTTCTCCATGCGATGCCCGGGCGTACAGTTCGGGACCGCCTCCATTTACACGTCCCTGCATTTCCTTTTCCTTGCTCAATCCCTCGAATCGAAAGGCATCGTCTATGGAGACATCGGAGGCATTGAAATCGACATCCAGCGCTGCGCGCGCCGGAGCGGACAAGTCGATATCCCCATGCGCAGCGCTGAATTTGCCGCCGACCGCCTGGAGAAAATGCAGGCTGATGTCTCCATGCTGGACTTCCATGCGTGGATAGCCGTCCATTTCGCGGACGTCAATGTCTCCGTGAGCCGCTTCTACATCGATTTCTCCGGCGGTAACGCTATCCATGGCCAGATCGCCGTGCGCCGTACGAATACGGATGGTTTTTGCGGTCGCGTAGTCTATATCGAGATCGCCATGCGCTGTAGATAGCTCGACATCTGTCGCATCGATGCGATGTGTGGACAGATCGCCATGTTGCAAATTCAACCGGATGCGCTCGCTACCCAACTGGCTGGTTTGTACGTCGCCGTGCGCTATGTCCATGGACAGCGAGGAACCACTTAGCGATCCGGCATCTATGTCCCCATGGGCAAGGTCTACGTTCAGGGCGCCTTTCAGGGCATGGATATCCACATCGCCATGGGCTATATCCATTCTGGCGTCAAACACCTCCGGCACGGAAATATACACATGGACGCCTGCGCGCATACGCCACCCCTGCCGGCGCCAGCTCCAGTTACCGTCCGGGTCCGTTCGCACAAACAGCTTGCCGCTCGTTTGTCCCACCTCGAAATTCAGGTACTTGAAGAAGTCGCGTATCTGGTCATTTATTTCATTGCCTTCAAGCGTGATGCGAATACGCGCTTCGTTTCCCTTGCTTTTTTCGATATGGATGTCGCTGTGGATCACATCCACCAGCAGTTGTTCTCCGGGTTGCACGGAGAATGTCTCGTTGAACATTTCCTCTTCGGCCCGGTCGCCGATGTGATCCAGATCGTTCGGGGCGGTGCGAGAGACGAACTCTGCGTGGTTGAACCATGTGGTTCCGGTGATGGCGAGAAGCAAAAATGCGCCGGCGCCGATGCCTGCTACACGGAATGCGGAATGCATGGGAATATGTGTTTCGTTACGGAAGGATCGGGAAACGCGCTATGACACAGGCCCTATATTCCGGGACGGTATACGCCGCTGTGTCGCATCGTTTGCTGTGTATGCACGGTGCAAGGCTTCTTTCACCGGATTGCAGCACCTTTTCGTTGGAACATTAGGGGGCATTTACTTTGAATACGGGATGTTCGGTCTGGGGTTACACTAAAAATGCACATATTGACGGAAAATTTTTACGAGCGGCCCACCCTTGAGGTAGCGCGCGATTTGATCGGCAAGCACCTTGTACGCGTGCTGGACGATGGCACGGAACTCTCCGGCCGTATCGTGGAAACGGAAGCCTATACGCAGGACGATCCTGCGTTCCATGGATGGGGTATTCTTGACCGGGAAACCGGATTGCTCAAGCCGGAAGGCCGCGGGCGCGACTTGTTCGGCAAGCCCGGCACAGCCTACGTATACCTGACCTATGGAGTACACTGGCTGATGAATGTGGTGACGGAGCAGGAAGGCATCGGCGGCGGCGTACTTTTGCGCGCCGTGGAACCCCTTGAAGGCATGGCATCCATGTACAAGCGGCGGGCATCGGCGCGCAAGGACATTGATCTTGCAAACGGTCCCGGGAAACTGGCCCAGGCCTTTGCTATCGCCGGGGCCTTGCACAATACTCCCGTTACGAAGCCGCCCTTGTATGTGAAAGAATCCGGCGCCGGGGGCCATCCTGCCGTCAAGGCGTCATGCCGCATCGGTATCACCCGGGGGGTCGAGTTGCCCTGGCGCTTTTATGTGCCGGACAATCCGTATGTCTCGCGCGGGGTGCCCAGTGATATAGTCCAGGCGCGGAAACGCGGCAGGGTTTCGGCATAGGGGTAACGAGCATTCCGGGATCCTTATCCGCGGGTTTGGGCACATTGCGCCCTTCTCTTCGTTCATTTGCGATTCGTGAACTGTCAATGCATGGCGTCCTTCGCCTGCTCTGTCATGCCCGATCTCCTTTCTTCCAACGACATTCGTAGCGCGTTCCTCGATTTTTTCCGGGATCGGGGGCATGAGATTGTGCCGAGCGATTCGCTGGTGCCTCATGGTGATCCCACTCTGCTCTTTACGAATGCCGGGATGAACCAGTTCAAGAATGTTTTTCTCGGAACGGGCGAGCGGGATTACCGCCGTGCAGCGGACACCCAGAAATGCCTCCGGGTATCCGGAAAGCACAACGATCTCGAGGAGGTAGGTCTCGATACGTACCACCATACGTTTTTCGAGATGCTGGGCAACTGGTCGTTCGGCGACTATTTCAAGAAGGAAGCCATCGGGTGGGCCTGGGAATTGCTCGTGGACGTATTCGGGCTGGTTCCGGATCGGTTGTATGCCACGGTGCATGAAGGGGACGAGGCATTGAATCTGTCGCCCGACTCGGAAGCGGCCGCTCTGTGGAAATCCGAAACGGGTATCCATCCGGATCACATCCTCTACGGAAGCTCGAAAGACAATTTCTGGATGATGGGCGACGAGGGGCCGTGCGGGCCCTGCTCGGAAATCCATATCGATCTGCGTTCGGACAAGGCGCGCCGGGGCGTGCCCGGCAAGGAACTGGTCAACACAGATCACCCGGAGGTGATAGAACTGTGGAACCTTGTGTTCATCCAGTACAACGCGCTGGGTAACGGGTCGCTCGAACCGCTTGCGGCCCGGCATGTGGATACAGGACTGGGACTCGAGAGGTTGGTAGCGGTGCTGCAGGGGAAGCAGTCGAATTACGATACGGATCTGTTTGCACCGCTTCTTGCCGGCGTGGCGGCGTTGTCGCCTCGCGAGGAAATTGTATCCTACGACGACATCGATATTGCCGACGAGGCGGAACGTGAGCGGTGCCGCGTAGCGATGCGCGTCGTAGCTGACCATGTACGCACGATCGCTTTCGCCATAGCTGACGGGGTGTCTCCCGGTAATGCAGGACGTTCTTACGTGATCCGGCGTATTCTGCGCCGGGCTGTGCGATTCGGCTATCAGGCGTTAGGGATGAGGGAGCCGTTCGTGCATCGGCTTATCGCGCCGCTGGTCGAAAAAATGGGCGATTCCTTCCCGGAGTTGCGCATGCACCGGGAGCATATAGAGCGTGTCACGCGGGCCGAGGAGGAGCATTTCCTGAGAACGCTCGGTACGGGCATCGATTTCTTCGAGTACATCGCCAACCATGTAAAGGCATTGGCCGATGCAATCAAGGAGGCGGAACATGTGGCCCAGGAAGTAGCGGCCAGGGAGGGGGTATCTATCCATACGGTAAACAGCCGCGCGAGGACGGAATATTCCGGTGAGGGGTACCGTCGGGTCAGAGAAACGAAATCAGCTGCGCAGAAAGTGCTCAGTTTACTGGGTTCTGACCGGAAGATGCTGGATATCCTTCAGAAGGCATTCGGAAAGAGGCCGGGGTACGAGGCATACAGGGTATTCATCTTTGCAGCCACGGGTGGACGCATTCCCGGAGAGATCGTCTTTCTGCTGCATGACACGTACGGGTTTCCTGTGGACCTGACGCAACTCATGGCGCGCGAGAAGGGCCTTGTGGTGCATGACGAGGATATTGCGCGGTATGATGAGCTCATGGAGATGCAGAAGGAACGCGCTCGCGCGAGAGCCTCGTTCAGGGTGGCCGGGGATGCGGAGGAAGCATGGCAGATATTCGTGTCAGAAGACGATTTCGTGCTCGGGGATTCGTTGTTCGTCGGATACACCGCGCTGGAAGCGACGGATGTCCGCATTGCTGCGATGCGGGTTGTTTCGCTCGAGGTGAACGGTAAGGATGAAGAAAAAAGAGCCCGTCAGGCGGCCCGTGTACAGCACGAACTCGTGCTCGATCGCACACCTTTTTATGGAGAAAGCGGCGGGCAGGTGGGGGATACAGGCATACTGGATGTAGGAGGAGAGCAGATCCGGGTGCTGGATACGAAAAAATACCAGCATCGCATCGTGCACTGCGTCGACCGATTGCCGGACGATCCTTCTGCGCCCGTGCATGCTGCGGTGGATGCGGATCGTCGACTCCGCATCGAAAAACACCATACTGCGACGCATTTGCTCCATGCGGCGCTGCGAGAGGCGCTGGGCGGGCATGTACAGCAAAGGGGCTCGCTTGTGGCTCCCGACCGGTTGCGTTTCGACTTTAGCCATTACGAGCGTGTGGCGCCGGAAATACTGGGGACCGTGCAGGCGAGAATAAACGAGGTAATCCAGCGCGATATACCGGCACGTGTCGAATTCGATGTGCCGATTGCGGAGGCGCAGGCGCGGGGCGCCATAGCACTCTTCGGAGAGAAATACGAAGATCGGGTACGCGTCGTTACGTTCGATCCGGCCTTGTCGGTTGAATTGTGCGGCGGTACGCATGTCCGCGCCACCGGCAAATTGGGTATTTTTCGTTTTTTGTCGGAGGGGTCGGTTGCAGCGGGGATACGACGTCTGGAGGCCGTGGTTGGCGAGCAGGCCCTGGATGTGATCGAACAGGAGCGAAAAGAGTTGGCGGGAGTCCGGGAGCAGCTTGGCTCTGTACAGTGTCCGGTTGCGGAGGAAGTTGCCCGGCTGGTGGCAGAGAACAAACGTCTCCGGCGCGAAGTGGAGATGCACCGGGAGCAGGCGCTTTCCGGGCAATTGGAAAATTTCCTTGAGAAGGGATGTGAGATTGAAGGGATTCGCGTAATAACGGGTCAGCTGGAACCCGTGCCCATGGATATGTTGCGCAATCTGGCGGAAACGATGCGTGATCTGATGGGTGAATCTTCTGCGGCGGTGCTGGGTACGCCGGATTCCGAAGGAGAAAAGGTATACCTTGCCGCGGTGGTATCCGATGATCTCATCCGGTCGAATGTGTTGAAGGCGGGCGACCTGGTAGGACAGCTTGCCCGCATCGTAGGCGGCGGTGGAGGGGGGCGTCCCGAATTGGCTACGGCGGGGGGGCGTCGTCCGGAGAAGTTGGACGAGGCGCTGGCTTCGACCACGGAGGCGGTCCGCACCCTCCTGGAAGATCAGGTATCCTGATGGGCTTTTGTCTGTACGCAGGCTCTTGTGCGATTCTGACGCACGCATTGCTATAGATGTTGAAAAATCCGTTTCGGATGGAATGAATGCCTGCCTGTAGGGATCAAACAGTTGTGCACCGTTTATGCGTCTTATGCGTCGGCTACGTGTGAGCACGGCAAGGAAGACTGTTCGGGACGAACCGCACGAATACGTTATGCCGCATGCGGCGGGGCCTACGGATCAGGAATTGGTGGAGCGTGCTCGTGCTGGAGACTCGCTCGCATTCGAGCAGATCATACACCGATATGAGGGACAAGTGGCCGCAACGGTGATCGGCATGATGGGGAGATGCCCTGAGGCAGATGATGTGGGGCAGGAGACGTTCATTCGTCTCCATACTTATCTCCACAAATACCGGGGAGACGCTGCGCTCGGTACGTACATCGTGCGGATTGCGATTAATCAGGCGCTCAAGGCGTTGAAACAACGCAAGCGGTGGAGGCAACGGTTTGTTCGGTACGATCAGGAGGCACTGGAGTCGATGGAACCGGTTGTGGAAGGGAGCAATGAGCTCGATGCACGGGAGCGTGAGCGATTTGTGCATGCTGCCCTGGGGCAGATAAATCCGGAGCAGCGTGCTGTCGTGGTGCTGCGCATGCTCGAAGGGTATTCGACCCGGGAAACGGCTGCCATGCTGAATGTTCCGGAGGGCACGGTCATGTCCCGGTTGTCGCGGGCATTGGACCAGCTCAAGGGGCTGCTTGGCCCACTGCTTCGGGAAGATCCATAAACATCAGGGGGTGTAATGCTCACGGATAACGAAAAATTATTGCGATATATCGAAGGCGATTTGCCCGCTGCGGATCGACGCAACATCGAAGAGCGCCTTGCAGAGGAAACTACCCTGCGAGAAGCCCTTGACACGCTTCGTTCGCTGCACGGCACGCTTCGGATGACCCGGGCAGAATCCTTTGGGCCGTATTTCAGTGAACGGGTGATCCGGCGTTTGCAAGGCGTCGGGCAAGAATCGGGTGAGTCGTTCCACAACGTGTTGCAATGGGTATTTCTGCGAACAGCGACAGCGAGTCTCGTTGCGGCGGTGGCGTTCGGTGTATATAATGCAATTACATATCAGTCGCTGGGTGCGGCCTCGTCTTTTGTGGAAGCAGTGTTTGGGCTGCCGTCCGTTTCGCTGATAGATGCGCTGTCCTATTCGACCATGTAACGAATCACTTCTGATTCCAGACGCTGCTGGAAAGCCATGACCGCTCGTACGAAATCGACCTTATTGCTGCTGGGGACGCTGCTTATCGGCATGTTGCTTGGCGTATTTGTCCATACGCTGATGGTGGAAAGCCGCATCGAACGCCTTACCTCCTTGCGTTCTCAGGCAGGATTTGTGCGTTTTATGGAGAATATGATTGAGCCGACCGACGATGCACAGCGCAGGGCCATTCGGGACGTGCTGGAGAGGGCGGCCGAACAATTGGATATGCATCATGCGGAGAGTCGGGAGACGGTCGAGGGGATCATGGAATCTTTTCGCGCTTCGCTGGATAGCCTCCTTACGGAAGAGCAGGTCCAGGCGTTGAATGAACGCATGGAGCGGAAGCGGAAATACAGGGGGGACCACGGGCGCAGGGATTCTTCCTCGATACACCGTGGTCATAAAGATTCCTCCTCGATACATCGTGGTCGTAAGGATTCTTCCTGGATGGATCATGGCCGCAAAGATTCTTCTTCGATGAATCATGGGCGCAAGGAGGCGTATTCGGAGCGCTCCAGGGGCGGTTCTGATCGGTATGAAAAATCTCCGGGGAATTAGGGCCTGTTACCACTATGCAGCGGCGCTCTGCGGGGCCTGGCGGGAAAACAGGCCCCGCCCTTCGGGTTCCGCCGGTCACGGCGTCACTCTTTGTTGCTCGTCGCTCATTTGGAACCACCAAACTTCACTCCTCGCGCCTTGATTGACGCCGTGCCTGACGGAACAGAGCATCGCTGCATAGTGGTAACAGGCCTTGGGAATCGCAGTGAGCTGAAGGAGGCGGGGAAGACCCGGTGAGCCGTATCCCATTTCCGACATCGCCCCTGCAAGGAACAGATGCTCCTATCACTTGTTGATTGCTCCGCCTGAAATCAGGGTTGCCGGATCATCTTCCGGCTATCGGGCAACGGAGGGGTGCCGGAGTGGTCGAACGGGGCGGTCTCGAAAACCGTTGTGCCCTCAGGGGCACCGGGGGTTCGAATCCCTCCCCCTCCGCAAGAAAAGGGTTTCCGGATTGCCCGGCATAAATTTAATCGCTGCTCCGGTATCTCATGAATTTTTGTCGTATCCTTAGGGGGATTTGCGCACTGCATTGTTGCGTAAAGACGCAGTGTGTCTGTGTTTACCTCCACGCTCAATTCATCAACGGTATCCGAACATGAGTCGTTCAAACTTTTTGCTGCCGGTACTCGCAGCTATTGTTTTTGCATTCGGCACAGTTACAAGTGCCTCGGCACAAGTCGGTGTGGGTGCGGAAGCCCCGGAAGGCGCCGATATGCTTTTCGACGGTACGCGTGCATCGCTCGACGAAAACTGGGAATATTGGGAAGGGCCTTGTTTTGCCTCGTCGATGCCCATCAAATGGAATGTCGTTCCGAATCATTTTGACGGGGGCGAGGGCACGGCCATGTCCAGCAAGGAGCCTTATTCAAGCACCTATGGACAGGCTGACATCGTCACGAAGAAGAGACCCCGTGATTTCCGGTTGCATGTTGAGTTTCTGATTCCGCGTAACCAGGGCAACAGCGGAGTCTACCTCGACAATCGGTATGAGATTCAGGTTGTTGAGGGCGAGGAGGGCCTGCATGGCATGGCTTCTGTGATCAACGAGAAGGAAGCTCCGTACGAACTGTTCAACGGCCTGCAGAAATGGAATGCATACGACATCCAGTTTCGTGGCGCCCGCTTCGATGAGAACGGCGATCGTAGCGAGAAGGCTATGGTCACCATGTATTTCAATGGTGAGAAGGTGCATGAGAATGTGCCCATCAACAAGGTGTGGGGCGGCCCTTGCTCTGCGCTTGATGGGGGTAATGATGGCGGCAACGGCATCACCGATGCACCAGGCGGTGTGAAACTCCAGGCGGAAGGACACGATGTCCGGTATCGGAATATCTGGATGCAGGAGATGAGTTTCGACGAGCCGGACACGAATTTTTGAGTCGTTGGCGCTGAAGGAACATCGGGCGTTTCTTGCTCTTGGCTCGAACCTCGGTGAACGGTTCGGTCATATCCGCTTTGCAGTGGAGCGATTGCATAGTGCGGAGAATGTCCGGGTAGCGGACGTATCTCCGGTCTACGAATCCGAGGCGCATGTATTGCCCGGCAGTGCACGGCAGCCGCCCTATCTGAATCTCGTGGTGGCTGTTCGGACCCGTATGGATGCCCGGGCATTGCTTGCGCTTGCACTTCGGATCGAGCGGGAAAGAGGTCGGCGGCGGCGGGAAACGATCCGGAGCACTCCTGGCGCGCCCGATACTTCGCCCGGATCATCTGTGTGGGATCCCCGGACGCTTGATATAGATTTGCTCGTATTCGACCGGCTTCGCTTGTCCGGGAACGATCTTTCCGTACCTCATCCCAGGCTTGCTGCCCGGCGATTCGTACTGTGTCCCCTGTATGATGTGGCTCCCGATCTGTATGTGCCGGCGCCATTCAATGCGTCTGTCAGGCACTTGCTTGCGAATTGTCCGGATAAGGGGCAACTTGTCCGGACGCCACTTGAGATTCCCAAAGTAACGTCTTGACCATGCTCCTGAAAATCCTCGCTTTTTGTGTACTGGTGTACATGATCTTCAGGATCTTAAGGGTGTTCTTGCGAGCGATTGCGCGCATCGCAATGCCGGCACAGCAGGAAGAAGGAAAATGGACCGGCTCTCAACCAGAGGAAACTTCTCACAAGCACGAGAATGTGGAAGACGCGAACTACGAGGATATTCAGGGGTGATCCCGATATTTATGGGCTATGAACGGGACGTGTTTTTGTCCGTCAACTATCGAGGCCGAACGTAAACGTTATCGTAGTGCGGCTTGTGATCGCCTTGCCGTCCTTGCGCGCCGGTCGGTATCTGTACCGGGTTGCGGCGGACAGTGCGGCTTCCTCGAGGCCGTGTCCGAGGACATCGACCGGCTCTTTGACCAGCCCATCCTCGTCGAGCAGAAATCGCTCGGTTACCGTGGCTTCCTCAACCTGTCCCCTGACATTCACAAGAACCTGCACCACCAGTTTTGCACGCACTCGCCTCCGCTTGGACTCCTGTGTGTCCTCGGGTACTACGAACCGTATGGGGCGCGGCCCTGCCGTGATGCCGGCAGAAGACGGAACTTGTTCTCCGGGATCGGTTGCGGGCGCCTCGGATATGTCGAGAGGAAGTGAGCTACCGGTAAGGTCAATCTCATCTTCTGTGAGATATTCATCGTCCGGAACCAGAATCGGCACCATCGGTGCGGGAGGGGCGGGCGCAGACGCGGCCTGCTTCGTAGGCTGGATCTCCTCGATGTGGATACGTTCTCTTTCGTCTTCGCGATAAGCCGGGCGCAGGTCGGGCGAGGTCACCTGTACGGGCCAGAAGCGAACAGCGACGGTGAGTACGACAAGCGTCGTTGCGAGGCACGCCAGAAAACGGGTACGGTGGTTCGCGATATGGTGCGGGTCGGAACGCGGCATCGACGGGCTGCCGGCAAAGGATTTCTGTTTCAACCCGCCTTGCGCGCAAGGGTTCACAGCAGAAACCGCCCACGTTTCTGTGTCCGGAACCATGCTATACTGCATTACGGTCTTCAAAATGCCCGTGAAGGTATTGAGACCGGGCGCAAGGATGCCTAACTTTAAAGGATGCATTTTTGATCGTTCTTAACCTGATTATGAAACAAGCGCCGATGAATGGCTCCCCGTGCAAGCTGGCCTTGGCGGACGGGATTGTTGTGAACGGATACGCCATGGGTCACCAGGGCGAAACGGGCGGCGAACTCTGCTTCAATACGAGCATGACGGGGTATCAGGAAATCATGACGGATCCGTCCTACCATGGGCAGATCATGATGATGACCTATCCGCACATTGGGAACTACGGGGCCATGGATATCGACATGGAGGCGGACGTGCCGATGGTGGCGGGGTTCGTAGTGCGCCAATTCGCCGAGCAGTATTCCAATCTACAGGCTGACGAGTCGCTGGACCGTTTCATGAAGCGGCATCAACTGGTGGGCATCAGCGGCGTAGATACGCGCCGCCTCGTTCGGCATATCCGGGCACAGGGGGTTATGAACGCCGTGGTTTCTTCAGTAGACCTTGATGATGATCGACTGATTGAGAAGGCACGAAGCTGGCCTTCCATGGATGGTCTTGAACTGGCTTCGCGGGTTACCCTGGATGCTGCTGCTGATTGGTGTGAGGG
Source organism: Rhodothermales bacterium (assembly GCA_965117025.1). Classification (GTDB taxonomy): domain Bacteria; phylum Bacteroidota; class Rhodothermia; order Rhodothermales; family VXPQ01; genus VXPQ01. The sequence continues at coordinate 590,199 of OZ220746.1, read as the reverse complement.
AGACGGTCCGCGTATTGCGGTATTCGACTATGGTGTGAAGCGCAATATTCTTCGGTCGTTCGAGGCGCAGGGCTGTGCCGTTCGTCTCTTTCCTGCTTCCACATCGCTCAAACAAGTGCTTGCCTGGGAGCCGGACGGCCTCTTTTTTTCGAACGGTCCAGGGGATCCGCGCGCTATGCCTGATGCGATAGCCACGGTCCGGGAAGCGTTTCAGACGGACATCCCCCTCTTCGGGATATGCCTGGGGCATCAGCTCATGGCGCTTGCCTCCGGGTGTGAGGTCTACAAGATGTTTGTTGGACACCGGGGGGCCAATCAACCAGTACAGAATCTGGAGACGGGCCATGTGGAGGTTACGACGCAAAATCACGGGTTTGCTGTTCAGGAAGATTCCATTCCGGAGAAGGAAGCCCATATTACACACCGGAATTTGAACGACCGGACGGTGGAGGGGCTGCGTTTCAGGAACCATGCAGCGTTTTCCGTGCAGTATCACCCTGAAGCGTCACCGGGGCCGCACGACAGTCATTATTTGTTTGATCTGTTTTTGAAGGAAGTGGAAATGCGCCGGCGTGTGCCGGCACGCGCCACGGAGAAGGCGGCGGTATAAACACGAGCACACACTGACAAGAAAAATTATTTCGCTGGGAATCTATGCCCAAACGTGAGGACATTCACCGGATTCTGTTGATCGGTAGCGGGCCTATCGTGATCGGTCAGGCATGTGAGTTTGACTATTCCGGCACACAGGCTGCACGGGCCCTCCGCAAGGAGGGATATGAGGTGGTATTGGTCAATTCCAATCCGGCCACCATTATGACCGATAAGCTCACGGCGGACAAAATTTACCTGAAGGATTTGACGCCGGCTTCGATTCGGGAAATTGTTGAGATAGAAAAGCCGGATGCAGTGTTGCCGACCATGGGGGGGCAGACCGCGCTGAACCTTGCCGGTGTGCTCCAGGACGAAGGGTTCTGGGAGGCACACGACATAGATGTTATCGGCGTGGATATCGACGCCATACGCATCACGGAAGACCGTCAGGCGTTTCGCGACCTGATGGAGCGCATAGGGATTGATCAGGCGCGTAGCCGTGTAGCGAAAAGCCTGCTGGAGGCGAAGGAGATCGCTCAGGAGATTGGAGAACTTCCCGTAGTGATTCGACCATCGTATACGCTGGGTGGGTCCGGAGGGGGGATTGTATGGACACACGAGGAATTCGATCGCAAGGTTATGCGGGGGCTGGAGATGTCTCCGGTTCACCAGGTACTGATCGAGGAATGTCTGTTCGGCTGGAAGGAATACGAACTGGAACTTCTTCGGGACGCCAACGACAACGTCATTATCGTGTGTCCCATCGAGAATGTGGATCCGATGGGGGTGCATACCGGAGATTCCGTAACCGTGGCGCCGGCGCAGACGCTCACCGACAAGCAATACCAGTGGATGCGGGATGCGGCCATTCGCGCCATGCGTTCAATCGGCACCTTTGCAGGGGGATGCAATATCCAGTTTGCGTTCGATCCGGCCGGCCGTCGCATGATTGTCATAGAGATCAATCCGCGCGTATCGCGCTCGTCCGCGCTTGCTTCGAAAGCAACAGGATACCCGATCGCGAAGGTGGCGGCCCGATTGGCCATAGGATATACCCTGGATGAATTGCCGAACGAGGTTACCGGTACTACAAGCGCCTGCTTCGAGCCGGCCATAGATTATGTGGTGACCAAGATTCCGCGCTTCAATTTTGACAAGTTCGAGGGGGTGGATGAAGAACTCACTACCCAGATGAAGGCAGTGGGCGAAGTGATGGCCATCGGCCGGACGTTTTCCGAGAGCCTGCAAAAAGCCTGGCAGGGTCTCGAGATTGGCTACAATGGCCTTGGCGCCGACCGCGAGGATGCTTCTCCTTCGGAGGTGCGCAAGCGTCTGGCCAGGCCTCTCTGGGATCGGACACTCCAGATTCGAAATGCATTCAAACTGGGTGCATCCGTAGATGAGATTGCAGATGTGTCGAAGGTTGATCCGTGGTTTCTGTACCAGATTCGAGACATTGTGCGATTGGAGGAGGCGATCGCGGAGCGGACCTTGCAGGAGATGGACGCCGAGTTCATGACTCGGGTGAAGCAGTATGGCTTTTCCGACATTCAGATTGCGTACCTGCTGAATGGGGAGGCGCATGAGATGCAGGTTCGGGAGTACAGAAAGGCACTCGGTGTGATCCCGTCGTTTCAGGTGGTAGATACCTGTGCAGGAGAATTCCCGGCGGAGACGCCCTATTTCTATTCTTCGTACGAACAGGGTACGGAAAGCAAGGTGTCTGATCGCAAGAAGGTGATCATTTTGGGAAGCGGCCCGAACCGCATCGGCCAGGGCATCGAATTCGATTACTCCTGTGTACATGGCGTAAACGCTGCGCGGGACAGCGGATACGAGGCCATTATGATCAACTGCAATCCGGAAACGGTCTCGACGGATTTCGACATTGCGGATAAGTTGTATTTCGAGCCGGTGTATTGGGAACGGGTGCTGGACATCATTGAACACGAGCAGCCCGAGGGGGTCATCGTGCAGTTGGGCGGGCAGACTGCCCTGAAAATTGCGGAGAGGCTGCATCGGCACGACATTCGGATTTTCGGTACGTCATACGAAATGATGGATTTGGCGGAGAGCCGGGGTAAGTTCTCCGAGGTCCTCAAGGAACTGGAGATACCGTTTCCGCCCTATGGCATGGCGGTGACTGTACAGGAGGCTGTCGCTACCGCCGAGCGCATCGGGTATCCTATTCTGATTCGTCCGAGTTATGTACTGGGCGGCCAGGGAATGCGCATCGCAATCAACAAGGAAGAGGTACAGCACTACACAAAGAAAATATGGACGCTGTTTCCGGACAATCATGTGCTGCTTGATCTATTCCTGGAGAATGCCATCGAAATGGATGTAGATGCGGTGCGTGATGGGGAGGAAACGTGGATTGCGGGTATCATGCAGCATATCGAACCCGCAGGGGTGCATAGTGGAGATTCGACGGCGGTGTTACCCCCGTTTTCCCTGTCAGAGGAAATTTTGCAGACCGTGCGTACATATGTGCGCGACATTGCCGACCGGCTGGATATTATCGGGGTCATGAATGTGCAGTTTGCTGTCAAGGACGGGATCGTTTATTGTATTGAGGCGAATCCAAGAGCGTCGCGGACTGTGCCGTTTGTCGCAAAGGCGACAGGAATCCCCGTGTCGGATATCGCCACCAAAGTGATGCTGGGCCAGAAACTTGCCGATTTCCGAAAGGAGGGACGGCTCACTTCGAATCTTGAGGGGTATGCGATCAAGGAACCCGTGTTTTCGTGGGACAAATTCCCCGAGGTACCGAAGGAACTGGGCCCTGAGATGAAATCTACGGGCGAAGCGATTGCGTTCGTGGATGCGCTGAGCGACGAGCACTTCCGACGCCCGTACGAAATGCGGAATCTGTACCTGAGTCGATAGGGGGCCTTGAGTGGTTGCACGTGAAGGATACGTTATCATAGGTATCGTGCTCGTGTTTGCCGCGGCGCTTTCCGGCATCGTTCTGCTTGTATCTGCGTTCTGGGGCATACTGTGTGTGGCTGCTGCGGTGTTCATCACCGCGGGGGTTCTGTTTTTTTTCCGCGACCCTGTCCGCACCCCTCCACCCGTTTCGGATCAGCTGGTACTGGCGCCGGCGGACGGCAGGGTAGTGGTCGTGGAGAATGCAGTTTCCGAGCCAGTGTACCTGGGGGGCATGGCTCAAAAAGTATCTATTTTCCTTTCCCTGTTCGATGTGCATGTAAACCGCATTCCGGTGGATGGGATCGTTGAACGCGTGAGATATATACCCGGCAAATATCTGGTCGCGTGGCATGCCAAGGCGAGCGAAAAAAATGAGCGTTCGGAGATCGGAGTGCGGCATCCATCCGGTGCGCGAGTGCTTTTCAGGCAGATTGCCGGTTCCGTGGCGCGCCGCATCGTGTATCATGTGGCAAGCGAAGATCAGGTCGAAGCCGGACAGCGTTTCGGGATCATACAATTCGGATCGCGGATGGATGTGTTTGTGCCACAGGATGTGACGCTGGTAGTATCCGTTGGGGATCGCGTGCGTGCGGGGGAAACGATTCTTGGACAATTCCCGACTCCGGGGCATGAGCCATGACGAACGACGATTCCGACGAAAGGCGGAGGGTAGGGTCCCGTACCGCCGTCCCCTCGTTTTTTACTCTGATGAATCTTCTATCGGGGTACCTTGCTGTCGTGCAAACGATCGAGGGACGTTTTGAATATGCCTGTTGGCTTATTGTGCTGGCAGGACTGTTCGATGTGCTTGACGGTATGATGGCGCGCCTTACGGACAGCACGAGCCTTTTCGGCGTCGAACTGGATTCCCTCTCCGACATTGTGTCGTTCGGTGTGGCCCCATCCGTGCTGATCTATGTATTCGGGCTGCAGGAATATGGAGCGGTTGGTCTGATTGTTTCTTCCCTCCCGACGATATGCGGGGCTGTGCGTCTTGCCCGGTTCAATGTGCGGTTCGATGGCGTGAAGCGGGATTATTTCCTGGGATTGCCCACCCCCGCGATGGCTGCGATTATTGTGGCATTTATTCTCAATTTTGACGAGGCGGGTTGGTTTCACCGGTTCAGTCCAGGGGGCTTGTCGGTTTTTATTCCTTTGTCGATCGGCTTGTCGATCCTGATGATTTCCACGGTGAAGTTCGACGCGCTGCCAAGGCCAACCCGCGCATACATTCTCGGTCATCCGCGCAAGACCGCGTTGTACGGAGCAGGATTCCTGCTGATTATTTTCCTGCAGCAGATCGGGTTGCTTGTGGTGCTGACCAGCTATGTGCTGATCAATGTTTTTCGAGGCGTGTACTCGCTGTTCCATGGAATCCCTGCGGAGAAGGACAAAGGGAGCGCGTGACAGAAACGTATGGCGTATTTTGCGATACACCCAAATGCTGTATCGTCACTGTATCGTCTCGCGATTCCATGTATAAAGCCAGCGTCCGCGTCACCTTGCGATCCTCTATTCTCGATCCTCAGGGGAAAACGACCCACCACGCTCTTGAAAACCTGGGCTTCGAACGGGTCGAACGGGTCCGGATCGGAAAATTCGTGGAGATGTGGATCGACGAACGTACGCAGGAAGACGCCGAGCGCATGGCCAGGGCGGCCTGCGAACAACTCCTTGCCAATCCGGTGATGGAGGATTTTGAGATATCTGTGGAGGAAGGATAGGCACGTCGGGGCTGCTTCGTTGCAGACGGTGTGCTATTAGCCGACAGGTTCAATCCTGCTTGTGCTGATGGTCGAGGCGGCCCTTGTGGAACACGACATGCAGCAGGGATCCGCCAACGAATGCCTGATAGATATCTACGCCGCCGCCATGTTCAAAGAATTGGATTCCTGCTGCGTACCCTGCCACTGTAGCGACAAGAATTACTGCGATGCCGAGCGAGGCCTGCCCGAAGCCGTGCCGGGGCCGTAATAGCCACCAGATGGTAAGGCCAACCAGCACCCGGTGAAGAATGACGGCGGGGGCGATGCCGGTTTCTCCGGGCACGAGCGCGGCTCCCTCCAGAAACGCGTGCAGTGCCAGACCGGACAAGCCGACCAGCAACGCTACATTGTCGGTATGTGATGCAAGCGAGGTCGAGAGGCGTTCAATGAGGGTGGGTAAACCGATGCCCAGGACAAGCACCACAAGGACCAGTATACCATGATCGGCCCAGGCATGCGGAACTACCTGCCAGACAACGAGCGCCGGAATGGCGATGTACATAGAGCCGTCAAAGAGGCGTGTAGCGCCAGATCGATCATGCAGCCACCCGTAGAGCAGTGCACCCACGATCGGGGCGGCGAGCGAGCCGGCAAGCTGGAACATGGAGATAGCCGTTACTCAGTGCTGATGAAATATCGTGCCGCTCGCAGGACCCTTATGTTATCCGGCCTGATCCCCTGAAGGATGTGGTATTGTAACTCGAAGAGATGCGGGATCTCTGCCGGGGTCAGTACTTCTCGATGGCGCTGTCGCCACGTCTACTCGCCTTCGGGCGCTTCCCCGTGGTCATTGCAGTGATCGCCGTGGGGATGGTGCACTCGCCGTAGCTTTGAAAGTATACAGAACCACTGTGCTCCAGGCAAGGTTTTTCAGATTATTGTATAGGGATTTTTTTCGAAGGCGACATCACCCGGAACCGATCTCTGACCACGATACAGACGTTGCGTGTTTTACCATGTATCCCGGACCATACCATGCCGCACGATGAAGTATATTGTTACGGGAAATGCTTTTGTGTCCAGATGCATTCTCTCCGGTGTTGAACATGTTGCTGTCCGTCACATCCGGTCATGACCATAGCCACGGCCTGGGCGGACATGAACACGACCTGCGTGGGGCGAGCAAGCGCAGCCTGAAGGGTGCGCTTATACTGATTGTCGCCTATATGTTCGTAGAGGTCGTCGGGGGTGTTTTATCAGGCAGTCTGGCACTTCTCGCGGATGCCGGCCACATGTTGACCGACGCGGCGTCTATAGGCCTGGCCTTGGTCGCCCTGCATTTTTCAGGCCGGGCTGCATCGGCGGAAAGAACCTTCGGGTATCGCCGTCTTGAAATCCTGGCGGCTCTGATAAACGCACTCACACTCTGGCTGATTGCGGGGGGTGTAGTTCTCGAAGCCTGGCACCGGTTCAGGGAACTGCCGGATGTGGAAGGCGGACTTATGCTGAGTGTCGGTTCCATCGGCCTCCTCGTCAATATCGCAGCGGCCTGGATTCTCCACAAGTCGGCCGAGTACAGTGTCAACATCGAAGGCGCTTTCAAGCACGTCATAGCCGACTTGCTGGGATCTGTCGGCGTGGTCGTATCGGGTGTGCTCGTTTGGGCCTTTGACTGGACACTGGCGGATCCCATCCTGAGCGTGCTCATCGCTGTGCTTATTCTGTCCAGTACCTGGCGCCTGCTCGGTAAAGTGATTCATATATTGCTGCAGGGAACTCCCAAACACATTGATGTCTATCGTCTTTGCAGCGAGATAGAAGATGTGGAAGGCGTTGTCCTGATTCACGATGTTCATGTCTGGAGCCTTGCTCAGGACTATGATGTGTTTACTGCGCACATTCTGATCGACCCCGAGGTCAGAGATGCAGACCGTACTTCCTTGTTGCGCCGTCTGCAGCGTATCGTCTCTCATGACTTCGGCATTCACCACGTCACTATTCAGCTGGAAGATTCCGCGGACGGATGCACCGAACACCACCACGTTGACCACCTGCACGCGCACAGCAGGCCACAGAAGAATCTCACGTTAATACAAAGATTGAAGAAACGTGTATGGTAACATTGAAGGACACTGCGTTATGCACCGATATCCTGCCGGCGCTTGTATTCTTTCATGGCGGTAACGGCTGCTTCATCAACGAAGTTATTGAGTTCATTGTCGGCGTGGCCCTTTACCTTGATCCATGTGATGCGATGGCGGGCGCTTTCCTGGAGCAACGGTTCCCATAAATCCTTGTTTTCCACAGGTTTTTTGCTTGATGTTTTCCAGCCGTTGCGCTGCCAGGCGTCGAGCCAGTGTCTGTTGAATGCATTTGCAAGATAGGCGCTGTCCGTGTGGAGTTGTACCTGACATGGCTTCTTCAGATGGCGGAGCGCCTCCAGAGCTGCCGTAAGTTCCATCCGGTTGTTTGTCGTATATAATTCGCCGCCGGTTAGTTGTTTGCGGTGAGATTTGTAGATGAGAAGGGCCGCCCAGCCGCCGGGGCCGGGGTTACCGCTACAGGCGCCGTCCGTATAGATGGTTATGTTTTGCACGATAGAGTGTCTTGAAGAGGCGGTGTTGACAGAACCGTAGCCGTGTTGATCCGGTACGAAAGCGTCGGCAGGCGAAGTATACGTATACGTACGCACAAGTATGAAATTCGTCGATTACGTAACGATTACCGTACGCAGTGGACGGGGTGGGGCGGGCGCCGTCGCATTCCGGAGAGAGAAATACGAACCCAGCGGCGGCCCCTCAGGAGGGGACGGCGGAAACGGTGGTTCGGTGATTATCGAGGGGGACAGCAACCTGTACACGCTCCTGGATTTTCGCTATAACCGGCACCATTTTGCAGAAAACGGCGAGACGGGCGGCGGCAACAACCGGACCGGGCGTTCCGGTCAGGATATTGTTCTTCGCGTACCGCTCGGCACCGTCGCCAGACAGCGTGACACCGGTGAAATCATTGGCGAGGTGTGCGTACAGGGCGAGCGCCTGATTCTTGCAGAAGGTGGGCGGGGCGGCAAGGGTAATGCGTTTTTCAAGTCGCCGACGAATCAGACGCCACGCCATGCCCAACCGGGCGAGGCAGGAGCTGAGCGGGAAATCACGCTCGAGCTTAGTTTGCTGGCCGATGTCGGGATCGTGGGATTTCCGAATGCGGGCAAGAGTATGCTTGTTTCCGTGTTGTCGGCAGCGAAGCCGAAAGTAGCCGATTATCCCTTCACGACGCTCGAACCCTCGCTGGGCGTTGTGCAGGTAGAGGAATACCAGTCATTCGTTATCGCCGATATTCCAGGGATCATTGAGGGGGCTCACGAAGGCAAGGGACTGGGTATCCAGTTTTTGCGCCATATTGCTCGCAATGCGGTGCTGCTTTTTCTCATCCCTGTCGACTCGAAGGATCTGGCGGGGGAATACAATGTGTTGCTGAAGGAAGTAGCGGCCTACGATCCCGTATTGCTCGACAAGCCACAGGTCGTGGCGTTGTCGAAAACCGATTTATTGCCCCCCGAGGAGCGGATGCTTTTACCGGATATTGCACAGGAGGGCTTTCCTGAAGGAGTTGCCCCGATGGCGATCAGTTCGGTGGCGGGTTTCGGGCTGGACATGTTGAAACAGCGGCTTTGGGAGGCCGTTCGGCAGAGCAGGGGGGATCAGCATTCCGAATGATGGGGGAGTCGAGAAGCCGCCGGGCGTTGTCAGCATGCAACTCCCCCGCGTCGGGTGTGCCGGATGATGCGGAGCGACGGGCGCTCGTTGCGCTTTCGCTGGTTCCGGGTGTCGGATCGAGGCGTATGCATGCGCTTATGTCGAGCATGGGTTCCGCCCAGGCCGTACTTGGCGCTTCGGTAGCATCGCTGGCTTCTATTCCGGGTATTCGTCCGGACCTTGCCGTGCAGATCGCAACTGCCGATTACGAGGTGGTTGTCGAGAAGCAGTTTTCCCGGGTCGAAAAAGTCGGCGCCGAGATGGTGGCGCTCGGGGATTCGAATTACCCGTTCCTCTTGCGCCAGATACACGACCCGCCCGTGTTTTTGTGGATGCGGGGAAGGTTGCCGGTCAGTGACGCTCCGGCACGCACGCTGGCTGTCGTAGGCACGCGGCGCATGTCTCCGTATGGCCTGCGTGTTACAGGAGAGTTGACGGAGGCGCTCGTTCGAGAGGGATTTGTGATTGTCAGTGGCCTGGCGTACGGTGTTGATGCAGCGGCGCATCGGGCAGCCCTGGACGCAGGAGGCTGCACAATTGCTGTCCTTGGGTCGGGCATTGATCGGATCTATCCGGCGCGGCACACTCGGCTTGCCGAAGAACTGATGGTCGAAGGCGCGTTGCTGTCCGAATATGCACCGGGAACAGCGCCGGACGGGATGCATTTCCCGCGCCGGAATCGGATTGTGAGTGGACTCGCTTTGGGTACCCTGGTCATTGAGGCATACGAGGAGGGGGGTGCGCTTATTACAGCTCGATCAGCGCTTGAGCAGAACCGGGAAACATTTGCGGTACCAGGTAGCGTCCATAGCCCGGCCAGTGCAGGGGTGAACCGGTTGATCCAGAAAGGAGAAGCCAAGCTTGTCCAAAGCGTCGAAGATATTCTTGAAGAACTGGATATGGCGTCGAAAGCGACAACCGCTCCCGTGAAGGACATTCCTGTACTTTCTCCGGAAGAAACAACCTTGTGCCAGACCCTGTCCACTGCTGCCGGCCCCTTGCATATCAATACGCTGTGTTTGTCCGCCGGTATGGATCCGGAAGCAGCGCTCGTGCATTTGCTGGATCTTGAACTGAAAGGAATCGTGAAGCAACTGGCGGGCAAGCAATTTTTTCTGGTTGCATCAGTGGCGTCGTAAGGAGTATGTATGGATTATCCCGATATTTCACAGTCCGGTATCAGGTCGAAGTAAAAAAACAGGTCTGTCGGCGGTCTTTTGGAGTTCGATCAACGTACCAAAGAACGAGATAGTCGATGGGAAAACATGGCAAAAGAGAAATCCGAAAAATTTGCCAATCTGACAACCGGAAGAATGTTGTCCGAAGAACGGATCGAACAGATCATCACGCTCCAGGTCCCAGGCGGATATACGGAATCCCTTCGGATTGACCGGTACCTTGCCCGATTTCTGCCGAATGTTTCGCGTACCAAAGTAGGCAAGGGCATTGAAGAAGGACTGGTCAAAGTGAACGGTGCGACCGTCGGCAAGCCGTCTCATGTTGTGCAGGCCGGCGATACGATCGTATGCACGATATTGCGTCCCCCGCCCATCGAGGCGCAGCCTGAGCCTATTCCTCTGGACATCGTATACGAAGACGATGCGGTCATCGTGGTGGATAAGCCTGCCGGTATGGTTGTACACCCTGCGTACGGGCATCGCACGGGTACGCTGGTGAATGCCTTGCTGCATCATGTCGGCGCCGGCCCGATAGGTGTAGAGGCTGGTCTGGAAGGCGAAGAATTGCCGAACGACGATCTTCAGGATGTCGGACTTTCTGTCCTGCATGCGCTCCCGGACCGGGACGGCGATCCGGCCATTCGTCCGGGTATCGTACATCGGCTTGACAAGAATACGTCCGGTCTGGTCGTTGTGGCGAAAGACGATGCATCCCATCGCCACTTGGCTCGTCAATTCGCGGAGCACACGATCGTGCGGCAGTATCTCGCCGTACTATGGGGCGTACCGGATCCGGCCAGTGGGCGTATAGAAGGAGATATCGGGCGCGATCCACGGGATCGGAAGCGAATGACGGTAGTGTCTTCCGGTACGGGAAAACATGCGGTGACACATTATGAAACGCTGGAGCGTTTGGATCACAATGTGCTGGCTGCTTTTCGCCTGGAGACGGGCCGAACCCACCAGATTCGCGTACATGCGCAACACATAGGGCATCCCGTGTTCGGGGACGAGACGTATGGGGGGCGAGCGTTGCGGTTCGGTCCGGTTTCGGCAAGCCGCAAGGCGTTTACGCAGAACCTTTTTGCCCGACTCGACCGGCAGGCGCTTCATGCGGAAACACTGGCGTTCATTCACCCCCGGACAGAACAGAGGGTATCGTTTCGAGCCGACCTTCCGGGGGACATGAAGTGTGTGATCGAGCGCTTGCGCCGGGCCGGTGGGGCGGAGCCTGCGGCCGATTCCTGAACATCGGGCTGGCGTATGGGGAATCTGCACCGTGGCGAACAAGGCGGAATGCGAAACGTTAAGAAACGATCTGTCCGCTTGCTCGCATGACTTGCGTTTTGTAAACACTTCAAATTCTCTGCGCATTTTCTTTGGCGAAGATCTGGCGGAACATACGCGGTGCGTTCGATATCTTGCCCTGGCCCTCCGCGGTGGATGGAGTTGCTGTGCCCGGCAGTTCGGTCTGGCAGTATGTGGAGGATGTTATCCGCAAGACCATGGCCCGCTTTCATTTCGAGGAGATCCGTACGCCTGTTCTTGAAGAAGAGGGGTTGATTGTCCGGGGGATTGGCGAAGGGTCGGATATTGTCACAAAGGAAATGTTTGTGGTAGAGCGGGGGAACGACCGGTATGTGCTGCGCCCCGAAGTGACCGCGCCGGTCATGCGCGCCTGGCTTCAGCACCATCTCGAACAACGTGGTGGGGCTCAGAGGCTGTACTACATCGGTTCGTGTTTTCGGGCGGAACGCCCCCAGAAGGGGAGGTATCGGCAATTTCACCAGTTTGGATGTGAAACGATCGGATCGGATGACCCGCGGGCCGATGCGGAAGTCATTGCCCTGATGCTGGCTGTTTACGATGCTTTGGGCATAACGGGAAGCAGGCTTCGCATTAATACACTGGGCCTTCCGGAGGAGCGGAAACAGTATGTGGAGGCGCTCCGCACCTGGTTAACTCCACACAAGGACACCCTTTCAGAGAGCGGACAGCAGCGTCTGGAAAAAAATCCGCTTCGCATCCTCGACACGAAAGACGAGCGGGAACAGGCGTTGCTCCGGGATGCCCCCTTGTTGATCGATTTTACGGGGGAGCAAACCCGGGAACGGTATGAAAGTGTGAAACAATGCCTGGACGAAGTAGGAATCGACTTCATTGAGGATTTTCTGCTGGTCCGCGGGCTGGATTATTACATGCATACGGCATTCGAACTTGAGAGCATGGACCTCGGGGCGCAGAGTGCATTGGCAGGCGGCGGTCGATACGATCTGTTGGCCTCTGCATTGGGATCGGATCGCCCTGCACCGGGTGTAGGATTTGCCGCCGGGATCGAGCGATTGCTTCTGGCGCTCGATGCGCAAGATGCGAATATTCCGGAAGCCCTTCCCCCGGATGTTTTTCTGGTGGCGCTCGGCAACGATGCACAGCGATGGGCGCTTCGGGAGGCCCAGCGTTTGCGGCGACAAGGGATATCAGCGAGTTTTGATCTGAAGGGTCGTTCCATGAAGGCGCAAATGCGCGAGGCCCATCGGCAACGGGTGCCTTTTACACTGATCGCGGGGCAGACCGAACTGGAGGCCGGAGTTGTTCAACTAAAAAACATGGATTCGGGCGAACAGGTGCAACTTTCTGCCGACGAGGCGCCTGAGCACATATCGAAATTCTTACGGGGTACTCACGGGGGCGAGGATTCTCCTCCAACATCTTTTCGATAAAAGTCACGCAACGACGCTGTAAACGATGTATCCACGACTAAGCGACATATTTCAGGATGTTTTCGGCTTCAGTTTGCCGTTTCCTATTTACTCGTTTGGCGCTATGGTGGCGGTGGGGGTAATTACAGGTATGTGGCTGGCGCAGCGCGAATTGGATCGTATGCACGGAGCCGGCCGCATCGGCAGCGTGCGCGTGGGTATAAAAGGAGGCGGCAAAAAAGGGCGTGCTGCGGTGCAGGAAACAACTCCCTCCGCGCTGATGGGTACCGTAACCGTGCTGGTGGTAGTGTGCGGCATTGCCGGGGCCAAGGTTTTTCACATTCTGGAAAATATCGATGCGTTCTTTGCCGATCCTGTCGGTATGCTTTTCTCTTCCGGCGGCTTGACCTTCTACGGGGGACTGATTGTGGCCGGCGTTGCTGTTACGCTCTATGTGCGCAGGAAGGGGGTATCGGGAGCAGCCTTTGCCGATGCGCTGGCGCCGTCTCTTATGCTTGCTTATGGCATCGGGCGGATCGGTTGTCACCTTGCCGGTGATGGCGATTGGGGCATTCCGGCGGATATTCTTGCCAAACCGGGGTGGATTCCAACCTGGTTATGGGCGGAGACCTATCCGAATAACATTCTTGGTGTTACTTTGCCGGAATCGGGGGTGTACCCGACGTCCATCTATGAATTTCTGATGGCGTCGGCGTTGTTCGGGGTGCTATGGGCACTTCGCAAACATCCGTACCGCAATGGGTGGCTTTTTTCGTGGTACCTTGTTTTCAACGGAGTCGAACGATTTCTCATAGAGCAAATACGGGTCAATAATACGTTCGACGTGCTCGGTGTGACCGTCACGCAGGCCGAAGTTATTTCTCTTGCGGCGCTTTTGCTTGGGTTGGCCGGGCTGGCGTATACGTGGAAACGGCGACTGGAGCAAGCGTTACCCGGTCTCTCTTCTTCTATCCCGGGCGTTCAAGAGACCGCCGGGCGCTGAGGCTGTCATGTCTTCCGATCGGAACGAGGATTCCCTGCTTGTTTTGGGCCGGCACCCCGTCCGCGAGGCGCTCGAACGTACTCCGGACCGGATCGAGAAGGTGTTGCTTCAGCGCCAGGGCGGGGGCGAGTTGACGGAGATACGCAGGATTGCTGTGCAGGCCGGTGTGCAGGTGCAGTTTGTCCCGGTGGGGCGGCTCAGGCAGTTGGCACATGGCATTTCGCATCAGGGAGCGGCGGCGCTCATGGCCCCGGTGGGGTATATACCTCTGGATGATTTACTGGCGTCCGTGGCATCTACTCTCGAGGAAGTAAAAGAGCGCAAACCCCGGTTGCTTGTGCTCGACGGGATGCAGGACCCGTTCAATTTCGGGGCGGTGCTGCGCAGTGCAGCAGCTTCGGGCGTGGTTGGGATCATTGTGCCTCGGAGTGGTATGGCCCCGCTGAATGCCGCGGCCATGAAAGCAAGCGCCGGTGCAGCCGGACGTGTTCCCATTGCCCGCATTGCAAGCGTTGTCGATGCTATCCACCAACTCAAGGAGCGGGGGTACTGGGTGGCAGGAGCTGACGCCGGGGGGGATGTAAGCGTATGGGAAATGACATGGGATCGTCCCATGGCGTTCGTTATCGGGAACGAGGCAAAGGGTATTCGTCCGGCGGTTCTTGCCGCGTGCGACTACCGGGTGCGTATTCCCATGACCGGTCCTGCGGAATCACTGAACGCATCGGTGGCAGCGGGTATTCTCCTTTTTGCCGCAGCGCGGACAGATACTTCCTCTCTCTGAGTGTAACCGCTTTTCATTCCGGCCCACAATAAGGGGCTTGTCCGAAAGGTCCTTTCGTAGTCACCGGAACCGGTGGGCGCCTTTCAGGGACAGGGATGAAGATCGCGCAGATAGCGCGGTGCTCCGTACGTTGCTGCCGGTTCGTTTTTTCTGATGCGCAAGAAAAGGCGCCTCGCTGCGCTACGAAGGCGGAGGGGGTATGTCATCTCGGCAAAATGCAGTCCTTCGGTCAGCGCATCGTCGAGAATCTCTGGGGGTATGTTCTCTTGAGGGGCTTGTTCTGTATCTATTTCGGCTTGTGCTTCTTCCTCTGTTTCCGGTTCATTCTCATGGGTATACGCATGGAGCATACCCAGTGCATCAAGCCCGGCTATTCGAATGACCTCGTTTCCGGAAGGGGTAATCAGGGCCGAGCGGGCCACTTGCAATGCCTCGGACGCGCGCATTTTGGCGAGCGCCCGAACAGCCTCTGCTTGCACGGACTGATCCGGATCGGTTTGTGCGGCGCGTAATGCCAGGGCGATCAACGCGGGGCTGGATAACGTCTGGTTGAGCGACGCGAACACGGCGTTTCGAACTTCCGGTGAGGCATCTTCATAGGCAGCGGCGAGTGCCCGGTCGGCGGCTCCGCCGGAAGCAAGGTGCGCCATGGATTGTGCGATAGCTGCTCGCACTCGTACATCCGGTTCTTCGCCAAATGAGGTTCTCAGTCCGAGCATCAGCGCGGGATCGGGCGGAAGGGAACGTAACGCTTGCGCAGCGGCGAACCGTGCTGCCGGCAAGGATGCATGGCGCAACTGGGCGACCCAACCCGCTGCAGGCTGGCTGGTCCGGCTTTCCATGAGCAGTTGTTTTTCGGGGTGCGCCGCAACGAAGCGCGGCCGGTATGGGAAGGGCAGGGCAAACTCTTCAATCCGCTCGTTCAGCGTTACTTCGAAACGTTCCGTCGTTCCGAGCGCCCCGGCTTCGAGGATAAGGACGATAGGATAGACCGCCGGGGTACGTTTGTTTTCCTGAACTTCCTCGATACGTACGCGCAGCGTCTGGCCGTCGCTTTCGTATCGGATGGCAAACAGGGGGCGATATAGCCAGGCGTTTGCGATCACGGAAACGTCTATGCCTGCAGTTGCACGGACGATGGATCCCCCGAGGTTCTGTGCATATTGCATCGTGTCCGATTCGGCACGGGAAACGACTACGCACCCGGGAGGTTGTTGCGCCTGCAGTGCATGCGTCGTTTCCGGCCTTGTCCCCCAGATCCACAGCATGGCCCATGCCGGAAATATCCAGCGCGCGAGAAAGGCGGTCCAAGTCCGAATCATGCCGAAAAGAGGCATGGGTCCAATCGGACACTGCATGGCTTCATAATCCCCGCTTCTCCGGCGCGGAAAGTGAAGACGCGCGTAGTGGAGGCCACTTCGACCCCTGGAGGACAACACATAGCCCTCCCACGGAAACGTGCAACACCAGCTGAGCGGCATGACAGAGCACGGCGTAGGTTGCGGCGGCTTCATGGCTGAAGGCAAAAAGATAGACGAGCGCCTGGATCGTAATATAATGATAAGAGCCTGTTCCTCCGGGCAAGGGAACGAGAATGCCGACCGCACCGAATATCATGATGATCCATCCGTCGACCAGGGACAGGTTATAGATTCCTGCCGTATTCAGCATAAGGAAAGGGATATAGGCCATCAGCAGGTAAATAAACCACATGACCACCGTGCTCCATACGATGCGCTGTTTTCGGGGTGCATGCAGGATCGTGGTCATTCCTTCCCGAAATGCTTCGAAGGCTGCCAGAAGGCGTGGTTTCAGGGAATGCTTTTCACTGAATCCGTTGCTTTTCCGGGAATTTTCGGACATCCCCGAGAGGAATCTGTAGAGCAGGAAAGCAGCCAGTGCAATAGTACAAGCGATCAGAAGGACGGCCGGCAGGGAAATCCGATCAAGTTGTGCGGCCACCGGCGCAATCAGGATGTCGCCCAGGATGGCTGCACGACCTGCCAACAGGAGAAAGACGCTGCCCAGGCCTATGCCCAGCACAGCCACGTCGAGGATGCGTTCCGTTACGACGGTACCCAGCAAGCTGCTGAAGCGCAGGCGGCTCTGCGCGGAGAGATTGGCCGTTCGCGCGACTTCGCCAAGCCTCGGCACCGCAAAGTTGACCATATAGCCGATCATTACTGAATAGAAGATCGGTTTTATTCCTGGGCGCCTGGGTGCGTCGATATCCGCTTCTGCATGGACGGGTTGTACACGGGTGATCTCAGGGAGCGCTTCGATGAGGACCTGCCATCTCCAGGCCCGCACCAGGTTGCCAAGCAGCATAACCGCCGCAAGAACAGGAATCCATGCATAATTCGCTGTGCGAAGAGCATTTGCCATTGCGTCTATATCGACTCCTCGCAATGCCAGATAAAGCAGTAGCGCCGCGAGTACAAGGCTTCCTGTGTAAACGAGGCGGTTACGCATGAGACCTGTTGTACAATGGATGGGCCATACTGAAATGCAGTTTTTTCGAGGGGTATCCCGTCAGGCTCTGGCCGGCATTGCCGCATCCAATGCTTCGATCAGCGCTTGTATATCCCCCTCGTCGTTATAGACATGGGGTGAAATGCGGATGGCGTTTCCTCGTACCGACACGGAGATGTCGCGTTGTTCAAGAATATCGCGCAGGCGATTAGGGTCCATGTTACTGCCGTTTCGGGCCCGCAGCCCGAACAGATGGTGTACTCGTCCCGCTGGAGATTCGAGTCGAAATCCGAGTTCCTCCGCGCAGTCTGCAAGCGGCCGGGTCAAGTTACGGCAGTACTCCTGAATGGCTTCCGGCGTCAGGTCAAGCACCATTTCCAGTGCCGCCACCAACATGGGAACGAGCACAAAGTTACTTCGCTCACCCATGTCGAATCGGATGGCCCCCGAATGATACCCGTCCCGGTAGTCAATGATATTGCCGAACTCTTCACTTTTTTCCCGGCATATCCAGTTTTCCTCGAGGGGCCGCCCGTTGTGCCAGCGCTCGGAATAGTAGGCAAGACCGAGCGAGTAAGGGCCGAGCAGCCATTTGTATCCGGCGCAGATCACTGCGTCGGGGCGGATACGCCCGGTATCGAAGGGGAGGGCGCCCACCGACTGCGTTCCGTCCACGACCAGTGCTGCTCCTGCCTCGTGAGTCCGCCGGGAAATGGCCTCGAGATCAAAGATCGTACCGTCAATCCAGTGTATGTTGGGGATGGCTACGATCGCTGTCCTCGAGTCGATCGCTTCCAGGATGCGCTCATTCCATCGGGTTGTTCGGTCCCCGGCCCCCTCGCCGGGGCCGACGGTTTCCAGCGAGGCGCCTGCGTCCGCTGCCATTCGACGCCAGACATACACATTGCTTGGAAACTGTTCGTCCAGCACCACGATCCGGTCGCCTTGCTCGACAGGCAGGTTGGCGGCAATGGCGGCCAGGCCATACGAAGCAGAGGGAATGATGGCTACGGAATCGGCCGGAGCGTGGATCAATTGCCCGAACAATGCCCGGAGTCGGTTACTTCCCTCGAAAAAATCCACATGCTCTACCCCGGAGGGGTTGCGACGCTGCCGGATCCCGGCTATGCCGGCCTCCTCCACTTTCCGGGCCGTGGGAGCCATGAAGGCGCAATTCAGATAGTGGAGGTGATCCGGTAGCGAAAAGCAATGTTTTTGACAGGCAAGCATCGGTCGTTTCGCGAACGCGATGGTTATGAAAATATTTTGTGTTCGTGATGGTGGGGGAATGGAGTGTGTCTGTGTTATGCCGTTTCCTTCAGGCGTACGACTACGCCCTGATCGTGCAGGAAACGTTTGGCTTCTGCAATGGAATATTCCCTGAAATGAAAAATCGAGGCCGCCAGTACGGCATCGGCGCATCCCTGGACCAGTGCGTCGTGCAGGTGCTCCAGCGTGCCGGCGCCTCCTGAAGCGATGACTGGAATCGATACACTCTCCGCAATGGCGCGGAGCAACTCCGTGTCATAGCCGTCTTTCGTGCCGTCGCAGTCCATGGACGTGACGAGTAATTCACCCGCCCCGCGTTGCTCGGCCTCAATGGCCCAGTCGATAGCGTCCAGATCGACTGGATTGCGTCCGCCGTGCGTATATACGCCCCATTGCCTCTTGCCTGTTCGTTTGGCGTCAATCGCCACGACAATGCATTGCGTTCCGAACGCTTCGGCGCCCCGCGAAATCAAATCCGGGTCGCGGATGGCTGCAGAGTTGACGGATATCTTGTCGGCGCCTGCGTGAAGCATGGCTCGCATGTCTTCGACCGTTCGGAGTCCACCGCCGACTGTCAGAGGGATAAACACCTGATCGGCGGTGCGGCGCACCACATCATGCATGATCCCCCGGTCTTCGTGCGTGGCCGTGATGTCCAGAAAAACAAGTTCATCGGCGCCTGCCGCATCGTAAAATCGCGCCTGTTCGACCGGATCGCCGGCATCCACGATATCCACGAACCGTACGCCCTTGACCACACGGCCCTCGTCGACATCCAGACAGGGAATGATACGTCGCGCGAGGGCCATCAGGGATTGAGATTTTTGTCGGACCCAGAGGCCATGTTTGCTGTCGAGAACCGGTCGAGATCGACATCCTGTTTATAGTTCCAGCACCAGAATCGCTGACACGGGAAACGATTTTCGTAGAGCGCCCGCCCGATGATGATCGAGTCCACCCTGTGCGGAGCAAGTTCCTTGAGCCGGACCAGATCCTCATAGCCGCCCACACCGCCCGAGGCCGTTATGCGTGCATGATGGAGTTTTTCGCCGAGCGTCCGGTAGGCGCTGAGGTTGGGGCCTTGCAATGTTCCATCGCGTCCGATATCCGTATACACGATACGCCGCACTCCCCGATTTTCCATGTCTTGCGCCATGGCCACGGCGTCGAGTCCACTACCTTCGAGCCATCCCTCAATGCGGACTTCCCCGTTGCGAGCGTCAATTCCCACGGCGACCCGACTGCATGAATATCGCGTCACGGCTTCGGAAACGAGCTCCGGATGCCGCACTGCCGCAGTACCAAGAATCACCCGGTGCACCCCTAACCCGATGGCTTCTTCAATATCCTCCATGGTACGGATGCCGCCGCCCAGTTGTACCGGGATATCCAGTTCCTTGCATATGGCGCGGATCACCTCGCGATTTGGCGAACGATCCCCGCGTGCAGCATCCAGATCGACCACATGCAGTGTACGTGCGTTCTGAACGCGCCATAACTTGGCCATCTTGACGGGATCCTCAAAATACACCGTCTCTTTGTCATAAGAGCCTTGATATAGCCGTACGCATTTTCCGCCGCGAAGGTCTATAGCCGGAATGACGAGCATGACGAAGGCTTTTTGAATCGCTCTACGCGGGGCGCTTGTGCAAAAACGACGGGCGGAAAGCCGTCAGCTTCCGCCCGTTTGCTATGCTGCACGGGTCTGTGCGCAAATTCCCGCTCAGGTTTTAAAACCGAGCGCTATACCAATTCTGCAAAATTTTGCAGGATACGCAGGCCGTTTGCCTGGCTTTTCTCGGGGTGAAACTGGACCCCGTATACATTGTTTCGTTGTACAATGGCCGGAAAGACAACGCCATGCCGGCAACTTGCCAGCATGGCGGACGCGGTGGTCGGCGCTGCCGCGTAGGAATGCACGAAATAAAAATATGGTTGGGAAGGCAATCCGCGAAAAAGCGGGTCTTCGCGCTGCTGTTCCACGGTGTTCCAGCCCATGTGCGGGATTTTCAATGGGTCTTCCGGCGATGGCCTGTGCAGAGCGGTTTTGCATGTGGTTGCGAAGTGAAGGACATGGCCTCGTAAGACTCCCAGTCCCTTGTGCCGTCCCATCTCTTCACTTGATTCGAAGAGGAGTTGCATGCCCACACATACACCGAGGAAGGGTTTGTCCTCCTTGATTGCGCCAAGGATCGGTTCTTCCAGCTTTCTCCGGCGTATTTCGTCGATACAAGCTCCGAAGGCCCCTACGCCGGGCAAGACTACCTTGTCGGCGGTGTGAATATCTTCCGGACGATCCGACCGGACGACATCGGCTCCTACGGCTTCGAACGCTTTTTCGATAGACCGCAGGTTGCCGATACCGTAATCGACAATCGCAATCATGTTAATCTCCACTCAATTCCGCGGAACGTTCGGAAGCCGTGGCCACCGCGTTGATCAGCATCGTGCGTATGCCGTGCGCCTCAAGTTCTGCAACAGCCGCAATAGCTGTTCCGCCTGGTGTCGTGACCTCGTCGCGCAGGATGGCCGGGTGCTTGCCTGTATCCCGGACCAGTTTGGCCGCGCCGTAT
The DNA here is from genome assembly GCA_965117025.1 of Rhodothermales bacterium. Classification (GTDB taxonomy): domain Bacteria; phylum Bacteroidota; class Rhodothermia; order Rhodothermales; family VXPQ01; genus VXPQ01. The sequence continues at coordinate 569,235 of OZ220746.1, read as the reverse complement.
ACGGTCTGCGACGCCAGCCGGAATGCAGTGGGGCGGGGCAGTCCCTGCTTGACTCCTGCATCGGTGAGCGCCTCGATGAACATATATACGTAGGCGGGACCACTGCCTGACAATCCCGTTATGGCATTCATCATGTATTCAGGAACGACTTCGACCGTCCCAACGGCTTGAAAGATGTGTTTGGCGAGATCCAGATGCTTTGATTTGGCGAACTGTCCGCCCGTAATAGCCGAGGCCCCCTCGTCAACAATGGCAGGGGTGTTGGGCATGGTGCGGACCACAGGGATTTTTTGGCCGAAGGCTTCTTCCAAAGCTTGTGTGGTAATGCCGGCGAGTACGGAAATAACCAGTGTTTCGGGGTGGATATTATCCTTTATTTCCTCGATGACTCCTGCGAAATTTTGTGGCTTCACCGCAAGAATGACCATGGTCGCCCCTTGTACAGCGGAGGGGTTGTCACTGGTCGTAGAGATACCCGGGAAGTCTCTTTGCAGCGTTTTTAGCGCTGCTTCGGTGCGGCGCGTAGCGCGCAGTTGAGCCGGTTCGAACTCGTGGCCTTCAATCAGGCCGCCGATAAGTGCGCGGCCGATATTCCCGGCGCCAATGACGGTGACGGTTTCGTTTTGAAGCATGGGTGAAAGCGTCGGATTAAAGCGTAATAGCGTTGCGCTGGAGCAGGTAACGGGGTGCGGACTGTTGCCGGAGGCGATCCGCCGGGGTTAGAGGGACCCCTTGGTGGATGGCATCCTGGCGAAAGACGGATCCCTGCGGACAGCGTCCCGGAGGGCGCGGGCAACTGCCTTGAAGATAGCTTCTATCTTATGGTGCGCATTTTTCCCGTAGAGCGCTTCGATGTGCAGGTTGCACCGGGCATGTTCGGCGAACGCGTGCCAGAAGTGCTCGACCATCTCAACGGAAAGATCTCCCACCTGATCACGATCGAAATCTGCTCGGTAATGCAGATAAAAGCGTCCGGACAAATCGACGGTGGCTCGGGCAAGGGCATCGTCCATCGGTACATACGCGTGGCCGAAGCGGCGAATGAAGGTTTTGTCGCCCAGTGCTTCGCGAAAAGCGTCCCCGAGCGAGATGGCCACATCCTCGACGGTGTGGTGTTCGTCTACATGCAGATCGCCGTCGCAGAAGGCTTGCAGCCCGAATCCTCCGTGTTTTGCGAACAGATCGAGCATGTGGTCCAGAAACCCGATGCCGGTTTCGTTCTTGTACGTTTCCGCCTGATCGAGCCGTAGCTCGATGCGTACACTGGTCTCCGAAGTTTCGCGGACCACGGAGGCGCTACGCGTATCAAAATCGCCGGATGAGGACATGGCGATGGGTGTGGTTGGAGGTCGAACATCAGGTTCAGGTCGGCGTACTGTATGCTATACCTGCAAAATTGTTCGCTTGTGCAACGTTTTCCCTGTCGCTTTTCTGCTTGATACCGGTTATGGCTACCCCCTGGTTCATTTTCCGGCGGTTCGGCAGGCACATACATACATGGGCGTCTGTTTGCTCGTTCATTCACATTGTATCGGGGTTTTCGGTGGCGCTCGTTGCGCTGATGACGATGACTTCCGTACAGGCGCAGACGACTTCCGCTACCTATACGGTGACATTCCAGGGCAACTGGACCACCGACAGTACGCCCGGCGGGGTGGTGGGTAATGCGCACTTTACCACGCTGGTCGGCGCGGTGCACAATGACATGGTGACGTTCTGGGAGTCCGGCGGTACGGCCACTGCCGGGGTCGAGGATGTAGCGGAACTGGGTATTACGGGGGATTTTGAGTCCGAAGTCACCGCTGCAGGTGCGAATGCTTCTCTCGTCAAGCAAAGGATCGGAAGCAGTCCTACGGTTACAGCCACGTTCGATATTGAGGTCACAAACGATCGCCCGCTGTTTACCCTGCTGTCGATGATCGGCCCCAGCCCGGACTGGTTCGTCGGCGTTTCCGGCTTGTCCCTGCTGAATAATCAGAACCAGTGGTTGTCGTCGCGTGAGGTAAATCTGTTTCCGTACGATGCCGGGACCGAGGATGGAGACGGGTTCTCGCTAAGTAATCCCGCGACCAGTCCTCAAGAAACGATCATGAGCATCAAGGGAACGGGCAAGTTCTCCGACGAACCCATGGCGATGCTCTCGTTCGAACTCCAGGGAACCAATGTAAACACAGAAAGCGGGGAGTTACCGACCGAGGTGACGCTCTCGGGTAACTACCCGAATCCTTTCAACCCGGAGACGACGATACGGTATGGATTGCCAAATGCAGGGAAAGTGCATCTTGCGGTGTACAATCTGCTCGGGCATGAAGTAGCGATACTGGTGGACCAATCAAAGCCTGCGGGCCATCATACGGTGCGTTTTGGAGCGGGCAATTTACCAAGCGGTATATATGTGTATCGCTTGCATGCGGGAAACGAGACCATTGTGCGTACGATGATGCTCGTGAAGTGAGTTGCGGGCATCCGAACATCGTACAGGGGCTGTCGTACTGTATGCCATTCGTTCCGAATTGCCCTGTGCGGTATCATTTTCATGCCCCCCCGTAATTTCGACCGCATTCTTGTTACTTCTGCGCTCCCGTACGCTAACGGGCCCCTTCATTTGGGTCATCTGGCGGGGGCATATTTGCCTGCGGATCTCTATACGCGCTACCAGCGCATGAAGGGGAGAGATGTGATTTACGTGTGCGGCTCCGATGAATTCGGAGTAGCGATCATGATGCGGGCGCACCGGGAAGGCATTACCCCTCAGGATATCGTGGACGAATATCATCCGATGATTCGTGACAGTTTCGAGCGTTTCGGGATGAGTTTCGACTACTATGGGCGAACGACCTCTGACGTACATCGAAAAACCAGTCAGGATTTTTTTCGCCGCCTGGCCGAAAAGGGCCTTTTCCGGCTAAAGACCGAAAAGCAACTCTACGACCCGGAAGCAGAGATTTTTCTGGCTGATCGATTCGTGACGGGCACATGTCCGGCGTGCGGGTACGAAAACGCCTACGGTGATCAGTGCGAGCAATGCGGCGTGTCCCTCAGTCCGGCGGAACTTGGCAACCCCCGGAGCACCCTCACCGATGCGGTTCCGGAACTGCGTGAAACTACACATTGGCACCTGCCGTTGGGTGATTTGCAGCCGAAGCTCGAAGCGTGGATTGCGACGCATCCGGAGTGGAAGCCTAATGTGCTGGGGCAGATACGGAGCTGGTTTCAGGATGGATTGCGGGATCGGGCCATTACGCGCGATGTGCCCTGGGGAGTGCCGGTGCCGGAGGATGTGGCGGAGGTAGCTGGTGTGGATGCACGCGGCAAGGTGATCTACGTGTGGTTCGACGCTCCCATCGGATATATTTCGGCTACGAAGGAATGGGCTGCTGCGAAGGGGGATCCCGAAGCGTGGAAGCGGTACTGGCAGGACGACGGGACGAAGTTGTTACATTTCGTCGGCAAGGACAATATCGTGTTCCATTGCCTCATGTTTCCGGCCATGTTGATGGAGCACGGGGAGTTTGTGCTCGAGGATAATGTGCCGGCCAATGAATTTCTTAATCTCGAAGGAGAAAAATTATCCACCAGTCGCGGCTGGGCTGTATGGCTGCACGAATATCTCGAGGAATTTCCGCCCGACTTGCTACGATACGCCATGGCGACCACGCTTCCCGAAACGAAGGACGCCGATTTCAGTTGGGGCGATTTTCAGGCGCGCGTCAATGGAGAACTGGCCGATGTGTTGGGAAATTTTTTCCATCGGGCGATGACGTTCGCTGTAAGATACATGGATGGGAAAGTGCCTCCCCTGAAAGATGCGTCGCAGGAAGATCGGGAGGTGCTGGATGCACTTGCGGAATTTCCGGCAAGGATAGGGGAGCGATACGAAGCCTTTCGTAATCGCGAGGCTGTTTTCGAGACGATGCAACTGGCCCGGCTTGGCAACAAGTATTTCAACGACAGAGAGCCCTGGCGCACCGCGAAGTCCGATTTCCGCGCTTGCGCCAATACGGTGCATGTGTCCTTGCAGCTTTGCGCGACGCTTTCCGTGTTACTGGACCCGGTGGTGCCGCACAGTGCGGCGCGGCTGCGATCCATGCTTCGATTGCAGGGAGTGCGTTCGAGCGATGCGGGCGGAAGCAAGGGCCCGATCGGTTGGGATGAAGCTGCCGGATCCTTACTCGAAGCCGGCCATGAACTGGGCGACCCCGAAATTCTTTTTCGGAAGGTCGAGGATGCACAGATCGCGGCGCAGTTGGAGAAACTTCGCAGGGGCGCGGCGGAATCGGAGGGGTAAGTGAGGCACCCTGACCCGGTGCATCATGCGATCATGGTCCAGATCATGATGCCCGTCAAGTGAACCGGTGCATCCGTCAGGATGAGAGTCAGGCGAGAATCATAAGGCAGGCGTACCCTGCTCCTGCCTGACATGCACCGTGCGGGTGGGAAAGGCGAACTGGATCCCCTCTTCCTCGAAGCGGCGGAATAACGCGAGATTGATCGTCTGCTGAATGTCCATGAAGGTCCTGTAGTCAGGCGTTTGCATGTAATACACTACCTCGAAATCGAGCGTGGAATCACCGAATCGTGCAAAGTGCGCCCGGTCGAACCGGGTATACTCCTGTCTCTCGACGATTTCCTGCACCATATCCGGGATACATTCGAGTTTATCCGCAGGCGTGTCGTAGGCCACCCCCAGCGAAAAGACGATGCGCCGCTCCTGCATCCGCTTGTAGTTGCGTATCCGGCTGCCAAGCAGGTCGCCGTTAGCCACTACGATCTGTTCCCCGGACAAACTGCGCAGACGCGTCGTTTTCAACCCGACTTTTTCGACGGTTCCCAGCGTATCTCCCACAATCAGAAAATCGCCCACCTCGAATGGTTTGTCGAGCACGATCGTGAGGGAGGCGAACAAATCTCCGAGGATGTTCTGCATGGCGAGCGCCACGGCGATACCCCCTATACCCAGCCCGGCGATAAGCGCCGTGACGTCAATGCCGAAGTTGTCCAGCGCAACCAGCAAAAGCGCCGTATAAAGCAGCAGACGGGCAAGAAAGCCGATCGCCTGCATGGATGTGACGGCGCCGGCGTCTTCCTCGAGTTTCCGCTCCTTGTACAGCCGGACCCAGTCTGTAATAGCGCCATTTCCCCAGAACACGACCTGCACGAGCAGAAACACGAAGGCGATCCGCGAGATATAGCTCGTCACCTGCTCGGACAATGGTACCGCCCCCACCGCTATGTACAGGGAGAGCGCAACGAGGAAATACAGTTTCGTGCGCTCCAGCAGCGTTACAAAAATATCGTCTATGATGGTCGTTGTACGTGTCGCCAGCCGGTGAAAACGCCGGAGGAGTATGCGATGGGCAAAGACCAGCGCAACAGCGATCGCTACCCAGGCGACACCCAACATGAACCAGGCGTCAAGCGACGAACCCAGCCAGGTTATTTCCTCCAGATTATTCAGAAAATTTCTCATGCCGATCTCTTAAGCGTTCGATTCAGGATCGGGAGAGGCCGACTCCTCTTCTGTCACAGCAGATATGCCCTGATCAAGGATACGACCGGCGATCTCTATAAAATCTTTTTCTGTGATGATGCCGATCAGATGCCCGTCGCGAACCACCGGCAGCGATCCTATTTTCAGGTCCCTCATCTTGTGGATGGCTTCTATCGCGAGCGTATCCGGAGAAACTGTAACCAGATCCCGGATCATCACATCCTTTACCGGCAGATTCTGCCTGCCTCCGCGCTGTTCCGCCATCAGGCGAAGCAAATTCCGGTGACTGACCAGTCCCACCAGCCGGTGCTCGTTATCTTCGACCAGCACATGCCGAATGTGCTTCCAGTCCATCAGGCACGCCACCAGTTCGACCAGTTCTTCTTCGTTGACCGTGACGAGGTCGGTGCTCATGTATTCTTCCACATGCGCCCTGTCGAAGCGGCGCTCCGGAATAGCTTCCTGCGGTTCGGCTTCCGGCCACGTATGCACGGGCGAACCTTCCTTCTGGCGATTTACGGTGGCTGCCACCACAGCGCTCAGCCGCTCGGCTCGCGTGGCTTTCGGCCGCATCGTAAGCAGAGAGTGGAGTTGCCAGTGGGCGCCGGTCCGGCGGGATGTTACGCGTTCCTGAATAATGTCCAGATAACGAGTGATGTCTTCGGTGACAATACCAGCTTCGTGCAACCCTTCCCGGGCAAGCGGAATGAGCTCGTGGCAAATGAGTTCACATGCAGAAACCCGCCGCCCGTCCAGCCACACGAACTGCGCTGCCAGTCCGAGGCGGGCCGCCGCCACGAAATTTCCCATCGCGTCGTCAAAATCCATGACGCGCCGGATATCCGGACAGGTACTGGACAGGCCCATGGTTAACCCGAACCAGAACGCGGCGTTCGCCATCTCGTCGATCACGGTTGGGCCGGAAGGCAGGATGCGGTTTTCGATTCGCAGCGTCGGGTTCCCGTCCGTTACTCCATAGCAGGCCCGGTTCCAACGGTATACGGTACCATTGTACAGTTGAAGAGCCTGGAGCTTCGGAGCGCGGCCTGCCTCCATCGCTTCCATAGGATCCTCTATTTCGGATTTCGAGAGCAGAATCCGGAACCGGGAAATGTCTTCCTGAAAAATTTCCAGCACCGACCGGTCTATCCATTTCGTTCCGAAATGCACGCGTGGGCTCATCTCACGGATGTACAGATTGGAACTGCGTGTATCCACGGCTTGCTGGAACAGGGCAATACGCGTTTCCTGCCAGAGACGTTTTCCGAACAACGTCGGCGAATTGACAGCAGCGGCGAGTACCGGGCCGGCCACGGCTTGCGCGATATTGTACATCCCGGCGAATTCATCGGGATGTACCTGTAAATGCGTCTGAAAACTCGTGTTGCACCCTTCCAGCGTAATGCTGTCGTGCTTGACGTAGAGTTCGTCTGTACCCCGGATCTGCAGTTCGGCAGGGCCACCGCGCAGCCGGGCGATCGCCTCGTTCAGCGCATGATAACGCGGGGCCGGCATCATATGCGCAAGGTCCAGGTCGGACAATGTAATCGTGGGCAGGATGCCCGCCAGTACAACATGCGCTCCGGTTTCCTCGACTTCCTTACGTACACTTTCCACCGCTTCCTCGACAGAACGCTCCATACGCCGCAGGCAATCGCCCCGGAATACGACCGGATCCAGATTCAGTTCGAGATTGAACTTCATCAACTCCGAGACGACCCGGTCGTCATCGGCTGTTCGTTCCAGTATTTGTTCGGCGACCGGAGCCGGACGCCAACGATCATCCACCAGGAACATCTCCTGCTCGACCCCGATTCGGCGCACGCCCGATTCGAACTTGTTCTCTTCCAGTAAATATTCCAGCGCGCGAACATCCTCAATGAGCCGATACGTAAAGCGGCGTAAGGAGGCCTCGTCCATCTCGGGCTTCAGGTTCAGTTCTCCCATCGGAACACTGAGGTTGGCTTCGAATCATGTTTGCGGCGGCGCCTTGCGGCGGTGCGGCGTAATTCCAGGCTCACTCCGCAACATAACCCCCTTGAAACATAGCATACGGTGAAATCCATTCAGGCGCATATGGTTTCTGTTTGCTGAGAGGAGACGATTACACTGGATATGTCCGGAATGCGGCAAAAGCCAGTCCTATATCTCGTCCGATAAACGCCTATTCATAGAAACATGCGAACGGTATCCCCGTTTTTCCAAAGATATCCAACATCCGCTGGCTGCTCCGATGCACTGCGCCCCGGATACCGTTACATCCTTCTTGTCTGTTATTCTACCGGCTATTCTGATCGGCATGGCCGTAAGCGGATGCGCCCCGGCGGCGGTAACCGTTGAAAACCAGGAGATCGTTTCGAATAGCCCCTCCTCGTCTTCTGATCCTGTAGAGGAAGAGGAAATGCGATCTATCCGGGCACAACAGCTTTTTGTACGTGGCATGACCCGAGCACAGACAGGTGACCAGGGCGCTGCGCTTGATCTGTATGCCCAAGCGCTCCGTATGGCGCCGGAATCACCCGCCATTCTTGCTGCGTCGGCTGAGTTGTATGCGATCGTTGGCGACCACGTTACGGCGCATTATCACCTGAGCAAGGCGTATACGCTGGCCCCGGAAAATATACACTATGCCTTGCAACTGGCCGCTCTCCATGCAGAAATGGGTGAACGGGCCAAGGCCGCTCGTTTGTACGCCGACGTACTGGAAAAGGCCCCGCACCATCTTGATGTACGTTATGATCTGGCCCGGATATATATGATGGAGGGCCAGACGGCGAAAGCAGCGGCGGCCTACGAACGCATCCTCGAAGAAAACGCTGGCGACCGTGCTGTTCGGCGACAGCTTCTGCATCTGTATAATCGGCTGGACGATCTGTCCAATGCGGAACGCATACTGGAAGACATGCTGGAAGACGAGCCGTATAACGCCGAGTTGCGCCGCATCATGGCCGAAATACGCCTGAAGCAGGGGCGGTATGAAGAAGCCGCCGAAAACTTCCTGTATATCCTTGAGAAAAATCCACACGACGTACAATTGTGGATATACGCTGCGAATGCCCTGCGAGATGCCGGAAGCTTTGTATGGGCCGGAAACATGGCGGGAAAGGGGCTCGCGGTTTTTCCGAAGGCACTTGACCTTCACAAGATTGCCGGATATGCAGCGATGGCTGCTTCCCGCAATACCGAAGCGGTTCGCCATTTTGAAGAAGCAGTGCAGATCGTAACGGAGAACGATGACGGGAATGAAGCAGAACTCGGCAGTCTCCGTTCGGTGATCGGTTCGCTATACGCCCGCATGGGTGATACGCAACGGGCCCGGCAATCATACGAAGAGGCGCTCCGGCACATTGGAGAGGCCGCAAGGCGTCCCGATGCTTCCGCAAGCGTACTTGAGAACCTTGGCGATGTGTACGAAGCATTGGGGAACAGACAATCTGCAACCGATGCGTGGCGTCGAGCGCTGGAGATGGATCCGAACCACCTGGAACTACAGAAAAAAATTAACCGGAAGTAATGCCGCGCGCTATACACCGCCTCATCTTTATGGTTCTTGTAATGGTTGCCGCCCTGTGCGTCGCACCGCCCGCCGCGGCCCGACAGGCGGCGGCCCAGGAAGTACTGGTTGCATCCGGACAGGAAGATGATGATGCAGCGGATCGCGAACGGCAAGCCACCCGGCAGCGCCTCGCCGAACTAAAGGCTCAGATCGCCGAAGACCAACAACGTCTTTCGGAAAACACCCAGGCAGAGCAGGCTTCTCTCAAAACGCTTGAGCAACTCGACCGGCAAATTGCATTACGCAAGGAACTCGTACGCAACTACGGCCTGCGCATGCAGCAAATTTCCGGGGAGATGGGCGCCTTGCGCACGACACTTTCCTCCCTTGAGCGCGAACTTGAAACCCTGAAAACCCAGTACCGAAGCCGGGCGACACATGCCTACAAGCACGGTCGTATGCATGATCTGGCGCTCATCGCATCCTCGAAATCCATCAACCAGGTGCTGGTTCGGGTGCGTTATTTGCATCGTTTTGCGCAACAGCGGCGCGACCGGCTGACAGAAATCCGGACTACACAGGAAGAAACAGAACAACGCAACGAGCAACTGAAAGACATCCTGGCCGACAACGAGAGGCTGCTGGGGGAAGAGCGCAGCGAACAGCAGAGCCTTGAGCGTCTGCACCAAAGCCGGACGCGCATGATCTCCGACCTGCGGGCTACCCGCTCGACCATCGAAAAATCTCTTGAGAACAAGCGCGTTGCCGCCAGGGATCTCGAGAATCGCATCCGGGAACTCATAGCAGCCACCGACCGTGATCGACTGCGCGCGCGAGAAGACCTGGCCACGGCGGAGGAATACGCTGCGCTGTCTGGTTCCTTTCTCGAAAACCGGGGACAACTTCCCTGGCCCGTGCAAGGAGTTATGCGCGAGCCCTTCGGCGATACCGTAAACCCTGTCTACGGAACGAGAACGCGCAATCCCGGCATTATTATCGAAACGCCGTCCTCCGCAGAAGTACGGGCCATATTCGAGGGGCGTATTATCGATATTTCGGTGCTTCCGGAATACGGACGGTATGTCGTAATCGAGCACGGCGTATACAAAAGCGTCTATTCCAATTTTTCGGACACTTTCATTACAGAGGGCGATCTCGTGCAAACCGGGCAGGTCATAGGCCAGGCCGGCACACCGGACGAGCCCAAGGGGACGGCGCTCTTTTTCGCGCTCTTCAGAGAAGGTTCTCCCATCGATCCCTCACCCTGGCTGGTGGTTCGCTGATGCAGCAGATTTCGCCGGTGCGCATGTTCACCGGACACTTGGTGATTTAGTGCCCTGCACAGCATGCAACGAGCGAACTTTTCACCCTGCATATTCATTTACTTTCACGTTTTCCGTTTCAACCGAATAACCTGTATCTGCCGTGAAATACGATGTAGTTGTTATCGGGTCGGGGCCGGGCGGCTATGAGACCGCCATCCGGGGGTCCCAGCTCGGACTCAAGGTCGCCATTGTTGAAAAGGACAAGCTGGGCGGCGTGTGCCTGAACATCGGTTGTATACCGACCAAGGCGCTGCTCAAGAGCGCGGAAGTCATGGAAGAAACGCGCCATTTGTCCGATTATGGCCTGCGCCTTGACGGCAGTATCGCGCCGGATTTTGCCAAAATCGTCGAGCGAAGCCGTGGCGTGGCCGGCAAGATGAACAAGGGGGTCGGCTTCCTGATGAAAAAGAACAAGATTGACGTGCTCTACGGCAGAGCGCGCCTTGCAGGAAACGGTAAACTGTCTATCGAGCCGTCGGTCAACATGGACGGGGATCGTGTCGGAAAGGCAGGAACCGTCGAGGCCGACCATATCATTATCGCTACGGGTGCGCGGGCGCGGGAAATTCCTCCTCTTCCCGTGGATGGTGAAAAAATCATCACATACCGGGAGGCCATGCTTCAAAAGAAGCCGCCGAAGCGACTGGTTGTCTGTGGCGCCGGTGCGATCGGTGTGGAATTCGCCTATTTCTACAATCAGATGGGCACCGAGGTCACCATTGTCGAATTGCTCGATCGCCTTGTTCCTGTGGAAGATGTAGAGATTTCCAAGGCGCTCCAGCGGGCGTTCGGCAAACAGGGTATCCGATGCCTGATTTCCGCGGAGGTGCAATCTGTCGATACCCGTGGATCATCGCTTACCGTGCATGTCAAAACCGGTAAGGGAGCGGAGGCGATTCCATGTGATCAGGTGCTTTCCGCGGTGGGTGTCCGGGGCAATATCGAGGACCTTGGATTGAAAAAGCTGGGCGTCAAAACCGAGCCCGGACACATTGTTGTGGACGAGTACTATCGTACGAACGTCCCCGGCGTGTATGCTATCGGCGATGTGGCGGGTGCTCCCTGGCTGGCGCACAAAGCCAGTCACGAGGGGGTCCTCTGTGTAGAACATATTGCAGGGGAATCGGTCCATCCGATGAATTATGACAATATCCCGGGCTGCACGTACTGTCAGCCGCAAATTGCGTCGGTAGGCTACACCGAGGAAAAGGCCAAAGAGGCGGGCTTCGATGTCCAGGTCGGGAAGTTTCCCTTCTCCGCGTCGGGCAAGGCCGCCGCGCTTGGCGACACGGAAGGATTCGTTAAGGTGGTCTATGATGCGAAATATGGAGAATGGCTTGGATGTCACATCATAGGACGCGACGCCACTGAACTGATAGCGGAGGCCGTTACGGCCCGTGCCCTGGAAACGACGGCGCATGAGATCGCCGAAGCAATGCACCCGCATCCCACGCTCTCCGAATCCCTCATGGAAGCTACCCGTGCCGCATTGGGCAAGGCCATTAATATCTGAATGGATATCCCTTCCAACTCCTGCCACCCGAATACGCGCAAATAAATTCGAAGCCGGAGCTGGCGATCCTTGATGCAAAGAACTTGCTCCTCACAAAACGATCCCCGTCTATTATCCATGCGCTGCTTTTCTATCCTTGCTTGCTGGTGCGCCATCCTGCTGCTTCCCACTGCGGCCCGGGCCCAGTTCGATGAAACGGAAACCGCCCTGATGCACCATATCGATGCATACCAGGAAGAGGCGATCGATCTGCTTGAAAGGACGGTCAACGTCAACAGCGGCTCGTCGAATGTCGAAGGCGTACGCCAGGTGGGCGAAATGTTCAGGGCTGAATTCGACGCGCTCGGTTTGGAAACAAGGTGGGGCGTCGGCGGGGGAGCGCATTGCGCCGGACACCTGATTGCAAGGCACGCAGGAAATGCCGGGACGCACCTGCTCCTTATCGGGCATCTCGACACGGTATTCGAACCGGACAGTCCTTTTCAGGAGTACGAAAAAATTGATGATGTAACCGTTCGCGGCCCGGGCGTAACGGATATGAAGGGCGGCATTGTCATGATTGTGCTGGCCCTGAAAGCATTCGAGGCCGCCGGGGTGCTGGACGACCTGAACGTCACCGTCATCCTGATCGGGGACGAGGAAAAAACCTGTCGTCCGATCGACAAGGCCCGCGCCGAACTCGTGGCTGCGGGCAAGGAAGCCGACGTAGCGCTTGCCTTCGAGAATGGAGACGACGATCCCGGTACAGCGGTCATCTCACGACGAGGCTGGATCCAATGGACGGTTCGCGTAAAAGGAACTCCGGCGCATTCGTCCCTCATCTTCCGGGACGACATAGGCGCCGGCGCCGCGTATGAAGTAGCGCGTATCCTTTCGGCCTTCTATGAGGAACTGCAGCACGAGGAATATCTTACGTTCAACCCCGGAATCGTTTTGGCCGGAACCGAAGCGGATTACGCATGGGATCGCGATGCCGGGATCGCGTCGGGCAAACTGAACATTGTGGCCGAAAATGCCGTGGCGGTCGGGGATCTTCGTGTGCTTTCCCCCGAACAGGGAATACGGGTACAGGCTGCCATGCAGCACATTGTGGCGTCCTCGCTGCCCCGTACCTCGGCCGAGATAACCTTCGAGGAATCCTACCCGCCGATGGCTCCGACCGAAGGCAACAGGCGGTTGCTGGGGCTATACGATCAGGTCAGCCGCGATCTCGACCTGGGTCCGGTGGCAGCCGTGAATCCGCGGAATGCGGGCGCGGCCGACATATCGTTCGTTGCCGAACATGTGGATATGGCGCTCGACGGCTTGGGCTTACTGGGAAGTGGCCGCCATACGGTCGAAGAAATTGCCGATTTACGCACGCTTCCGACGCAAACGAAGCGTGCGGCGTTGCTGATGTATCGCCTGATGCAAGCGAAGTAGCTTAACTATCTTACGCCAAATATCCCACAGTCCCCGTTTGCCGGTTTTCCCAGTCCCGAAAGGCAATCAGGTCACTGTGGAGAGATTGAATCACCGCGTGGATAACGGCTGCATCGTCCACGAAGCCGATGCCTATGAGCATGTCCGGGACAAGGTCTATCGGATTAATAAAGTACAGGATAGCGGCCACTACATAGGTTACCGTGCGCCAGGGTACACGCCGGTATTCTCTGAAAGCCCATGCTCTTGCAAGGCGCACCAGCGTGCGCAGATCCTGCGCGGCGCGTGCCGGCATGCCGCTACTCCGTTCGAGTTTTGCATACGCGTGTTTCGATAGACGTATCACGCGGGTTTTTCGCCGCACGATCCGGCGGGCCGCAAGGCGCGCCAGTTCCAGAGCACGTTGCGGCATGGAATACGAAGTAATTGTCGGAGAGGGGCTTGAAGTGACGGATTGGGGCATGAGGAAGTGGCGTCACGGGCTGCAGTGTTACATCAATGCTTTGTCCGGCAGGTTCTGATTTTCCGGAGCATCACTGTTCGCGATATAGGGAGGCACGATCCCGAGGACTTGCGGCATCATTTCATCGCGCACGATGACAAATCGGTCCATCAACTCAGAAGCGACGGCACTGGCGGGAGGGAGGGTGTCGGTATACGGATCGATCTGGGTACCGTGCTTCCAATACCGGTAACAAACATGCGGTCCCGTGGCCAGACCCGTGCTCCCTACGTAGCCGATTACTTGTCCCTGTTTGACTCGTGTACCCGGGCGTATCCCCGAGGCGATACGTGACATATGCAGATAGCCGGTCGTATACACCGAATTGTGCCGGATCTTGACGTAGTTGCCATTATAGCGCTTGAATTGCGCTTCAAGGACTACGCCGTCTCCCACCGAATAGATCGGTGTGCCGGGTGCGGCGGCGTAGTCCGTACCCAGATGCGCCTTGTACGTTTTCTGGATCGGGTGAAATCGTCTCCGCGAATAGCGTGAACTGATGCGGTCGTATCGTATCGGCGCCTTGAGGAGTTCCCTGCGCAGACTATTCCCGTTTTCGTCGAAAAAATCGGAGCGTTCCCCTTCTTCGAACCGGAAACCGAAATAGTCGGTTTTCCGGTGTCCGAACCGGGCCGCTATGATTCGCTCGACGCGAAACGGTTCTCCGTCCACATGGAGCACTTCGTAGATCACGTTGAAGTCATCTCCCTCAAGAATGCGGAAGAAATCCACCTGCCATGCAAACACTTCCGCAAGAGCGAGGGCAAGCGGCGGCACAAGATTTGGAGGTACCTGTTTGGTTTCCAGTGTCCGGTAGAGCGAGCTTTCGATGCGTCCGGACAATTGCCTGCGCTTTATTTCCCCTTTCCGTTTTCCGGTGTAGACCGTGCTGGATTCGGAATCGGCAGCAAGATCGAATACCACGTAATTGAGCCTGTCCTGTTCGTACACCACGTAGCGTGCCTGGTACATTCCGGCAAGAGAGTCACTGTACACGCGAAGAGGTTTCCCGGCCTGGATGCGCCGTACGTCAAAGATGTCCCGCGCAGAAGAGGCGATCGTAAGAACCTTTGCGTACGGGATGTTGTGCCCGGTCAGAATTTCTCCGAACGTTTCGTTCCGGCGTACGCTACGGTCGATAATGTCATAGCCGTCGGATACGAGACCGTATTCGTCGAGCTCCGTTTCAGCCGGTGGTGGCGATGTTTCCTGTGCAAGGGATACCGCCTCGGGTGATTCAAAGGGGGAACCCTTGTCTTTGATGAGGAGGAACGCTGCGGCAAGCAAAAAGACGCCGACAGCGGCTGCGATTCCGGAATACTTTATACTACGCATGTCTGTATAGGACCGAAACATGCCGAATTCGATGCCGGGATATACACCTTGCGGGGCCGATTGAGCGGGTGGGAGGCCGTATACAGGATGTACTGTTCGGAACTGTCGAATATCGACGGAATTCCGAGAAGCAGCGTATTCTATCAACGTACGGCATTTACTGCGGTTTCGCAACCGGCAACAGTATTATTTCGGCTTCCACAGATGTTCTTTTCCTCCTGCGGTGCTATTCGCCCATCGCGCCAGCACGAACAAGTAATCAGACAGTCGGTTCAGGTAGGCCAGAACGGTTTCATTGAGCAGTTCGCCTGCTGCGGCTGCAACGACTCGCCGTTCGGCCCGGCGACAGGTCGTTCGTGCAACATGGAGTATGGACGCGATCGGTGTGCCTCCGGGAAGAATAAAATTTTTCAGAGGCGGCAAGTCTTCTTCCAGACAGTCGATTTCCTGTTCGAGCCGCTCTATGTGTGCGGCTGCAAGGCGTGGTACAGTCGCCTTGCTGTCCAGCGGCGTAGCAAGGTCGCTTCCGGCTACGAAAAGATCGTCCTGCAGGGCTGCAAGGAGGTTGTCGAGATGCTCGGAGGCCGGGTGCCCTGAGGCGAAAGCGCGCGCCATGCCGAGCAGGGCATTCGTTTCGTCGACGGCGCCATAGGCTTCGATGCGTGCATGAGCCTTGGATACCCGGTTACCGCCGAAAAGGCCGGTATCCCCGCGGTCTCCTGTGCGCGTATATATTTTCATGGGGCGAGCATTCTTGCTGCGAAAGGATACACGTATTTTTATCGACGGAATATGCAAGGAATCGGGACCCTTGGAAGCATGCCGTCGTGCAAGCGGTGGCTGATCGTTTTCGTTGATCGCTCCACCGATATGATCCGATGCTTTTGCGCAAGGTAATGTTTTCCCGAAAATGCTTTGCCGGTTTTTGCATTGCGATGCTTGCAGGCGCGTTCCTGTTAGCCGGATGTGATACGCAGGAGGAACAGGACGATTTTGCAGAGCAGGCAAGTCGTCCTCCGGAGAACATTACGCGCGTTGATGCGTCTGGAAAAATTTTATCCGAAGACAAGGATGATTGGCGTACGGCGCCCGTATATGCGGGTGAGATCAGGGTAGACCCGGCCATGCCGAATCCGGTGCCGATCGGGGATTTTATCACGATCCGCGTCACCGTAACCGTGTTTGATGCCGTGTATTCCCCGCTTCGTTTGAGAAACCTGCATGACAACCGCTTGCAAACGCTTTCCGAAATCGAACAGGCCAGCGACCCGGGAGCCTATCTGTTTCATGTGCCGGTTTCTCTGATCGGACCGGTCGGCTTGCATCGCCTGCTCGTTTTCGATGGCATTGGCGAAATCGTTTCGTATGGCGACGTACTTATCCTGCCATGAATGGCCACGTACTCGTACTAAACAACGACTACCGCGCATTGACGACATGCAGCGTTGAGCGTGCCGTGGTGCTGGTCTTTCTGCAAAAAGCCGAACTCGTCGAGTCCGTACCGGATCGCTACGTTCGATCGCCGACGACCCGGTACCCCTTTCCCAGTATTGTACGGCTCAGGACATACGTACGTGTTCCGTACAAGCGGGTCATGATTACGAGAAAAAACATTCTCCGGCGGGATCGATTCCGGTGCCAGTATTGCGGGTGCCGCGAGAAATTGACCGTGGATCATGTGACGCCTCGGTCAAAAAATGGACGGGATACCTGGGAAAATCTTGTAACGGCTTGTACCCCGTGCAACAACAAGAAGGGGGATCGTACACCCGAAGAGGCCGCCATGCTGCTGGATCGCAAGCCGTACCGGCCCAGCCACGTGATGTTCATCCGCGATTATATCGGGATATTGCACGAGGCATGGAAGCCGTATCTATTCCTCAAATAGCTGGCAGTCGACCGCTTGTCGGCACTGTTTTCCCACACGCTTTTTTATGCGTCTTCGCGCTTCCTTGCTTGTGGCCCGCCTGTTGTGGGTGTTTCCCGGGTTGCTCTTTTTACTGGCAGTCAATCAGGCCGCGGTGACGATGAGTCTCCGGGAAACGGTGCGGACCGGCGCCGTCGTTAAAGCGGACGTGGTGGCGCTCTCCACCACCGACCGGGCGGATATCACCATGGCGTCGGCCCATCTCCGGGTACCGGGAGCGGACGGCTCGTATACCGAGCACATGTTGCCGCTTCCCATTACGTTTGTGCGGTCGCTCGAGGGGAGCGATTCGCTGGACGTGTTTCTGCCCGGAGACTCATCGCGGGAAGTGGTGATCGCAGCGATCGGTCGTGCCCAGTGGCGTCTTGCCGGTATAAACGGCGGAATGGCCCTCTTTGGATGCATCCTGCTTTCCTGGGGCGTGTACGCCTGGAATCGATACCTGCACAAGAAGGGAGATCCGGCAGAAGCTTCCGGGTTACCTCGCTAAGGGTCTGCCGGGCTGACGGGGTTCGTCCGGGTACAGAGCGGATACCCACTCGTCGTATCCATTGAAGATTTGCGTGGGGACACGTTCGTCGGTTTCCAGCAAGGTTTCTCTGGCCTGGGTCCAGCGCGGGTGGGGGATGTTCGGATTTACGTTCGACAAAAAGCCGTATTCCAGGGGCTGCAGGTCGTTCCAGAAGGTTCCCGGCTGCTCATCCGTAAACTCGATACGTACGATAGCCTTCGGTCCCTTGTAGCCGTATTTCCAGGGAAGAGCCAGTCGCAACGGAGACCCGTTCTGTTTCGGGAGCGGCTCGCCGTACATTCCGGTTACCACGAAAGCCAATTCGTTCATCGCCTCGTCCATGCGCAAGGCTTCGTAATACGGCCAGGGATACCAGTGCTGCTTTTTGATGCCCTCCATTTGGTTTGGGCGGTTGACCGATACGAAGCGCACATGGGTCGCGCGGGAGAGCGGTTTGCACCGCTCGATGAGTTTGCTGAGCGGGAACCCTGTCCATGGCACTGTCATGGCCCAGGCCTCGACACACCGGAAGCGGTAAAGGCGTTCTTCGAGTGCCATGGTACGGATCAACTCCGCCACATCGAATGTGAGCCGTTTTTCGACGAGCCCGCGTACCCGGATGGTCATTGGAAACGGTTCATAGGGCTCCGTAAGGGGCCAGATTTCCTTGGAGGCCCCGTCGAATTCGTAGAAATTGTTGTAGGAAGAGGCGAAGATGCGTCCGGTTACCGCCCGTTCCGGCACGGTGAATGCCTCATTGCGCGCGGCCGGATATCCTTCACGCGGTGCATTGTCCGGGATGGTGTCCAGCGGCCCGAACGAAGTCATGGAGCATCCCATGGTGCCGAGGGCTACCATTCCGATGGCACCCAGGCCCAGTTCTTCAATGAATTGCCGCCGGTTCCGGTAGGCATGTTCAGAGGTTACGTCGTTTTCTCTGGCTTGCCAGCGCGGGCGCAGAACGATATGAGCCATGGCTTTCGATAGAAAGAATCAGGTAAAACGGCGGTCGGGGTATCCTTAAATCTAATCCAACTGCTCGACATATATCTCTTTTCCTTTTTCCACAAACTCTCTGGCCTTGGAATCCAGCCCTTTCTGCACAGCATCCGTTTCGGAAAGACCGTGTTCCTGAGCATACTTCCGTATATCCTGCGTGATTTTCATGGAGCAGAATTTCGGACCGCACATGGAACAGAAATGGGCGACCTTTGCCCCCTCGGCCGGAAGGGTCTCGTCATGAAAATCACGGGCCGTATCCGGGTCCAGCGAAAGATTGAACTGATCGTTCCATCGGAACTCGAACCTTGCCTTGCTAAGCACATTGTCCCGAAGTTGCGCCGTGGGATGGCCCTTCGCCAGATCCGCCGCATGGGCAGCGATCTTGTAGGTTATGACCCCGTCCTTAACGTCTTTTTTATTGGGAAGCCCCAGGTGTTCCTTGGGCGTTACGTAACAGAGCATGGCGGTTCCGTACCATCCTATCATCGCTGCTCCTATGGCGGAAGTTATGTGGTCATAACCGGGGGCTATATCAGTCGTAAGCGGCCCCAGGGTATAGAACGGAGCTTCCCCGCATGTCTCCAGCTGTCTGGTCATGTTCTCCCGGATCATCTGCATGGGGATGTGTCCCGGACCTTCTATCATGACCTGAACGTCATGCTTCCAGGCTATCTGCGTAAGTTCTCCGAGGGTGTCCAGCTCGGCGAACTGGGCGTCGTCGTTCGCGTCGGCTATGGACCCCGGCCGGAGACCGTCACCCAGCGAAAAGGCTATGTCATACGCCTTCATTATCTCGCATATTTCTTCAAACTCCGTGTACAAAAAGCTTTCCTTGTGGTGCGCAAGACACCACTTCGCCATGATGGAGCCACCCCTTGAAACGATTCCCGTAACCCTGTTGGCCGTAAGCGGTATGTAGCGAAGAAGAACCCCCGCGTGTATGGTGAAATAGTCAACCCCTTGCTCAGCCTGCTCTATCAGGGTATCTCTGTAAATTTCCCATGTAAGCTCTTCCGGTTTTCCATTCACTTTTTCAAGAGCCTGGTATATGGGAACCGTTCCTATCGGAACCGGGGAATTTCTTATGATCCACTCTCTGGTTTCATGGATATTATCTCCCGTCGACAGGTCCATGATGGTGTCGGCTCCCCATCGACATGCCCAGACCGCTTTTTCCACTTCCTCTTCAATGCTTGAGGTAACTGCAGAATTTCCGATGTTCGCATTTATTTTCACGAGAAAGTTCCGCCCTATTATCATGGGCTCGCTTTCAGGGTGATTTATGTTATTCGGAATGATGGCGCGCCCCGCGGCGACTTCTTCTCGTACAAATTCAGGAGTGATGTGGGAGGGCTGGATACGAGCGTTGAAATCTATCCCTTCATGATAATGTCCAGGCTGCCCGTAATAGTTCTCCCTGAGTTCGTCGATCCGCTGATTTTCCCGTATGGCTATGTACTCCATTTCAGGAGTTACGACGCCCTTTTTAGCATAGTGCATCTGCGTTACATTGCACGAGGGGGCGGCACGAAGGGGTTTCCGGGTATTTCCGAAGGTTATCCCGTTTGTTCTCTCGAGCCTTTTCCGTGCGAATTCCGAGGAAAAATCGGGCAGTTCCAGGACATCTCCCCGCTCCTTTATCCACGTTGAGCGAAGCGGCGGAAGTCCTTTGTGCACGTCGATATCGGCTTCAGGATCAGTGTAGGGGCCACTGGTATCATAAAGGGTTATCCTGAACTTTTCCGCCCCGACGCCTTCAGAAATTGTATCCTCGGTTTCGACCTCCCTCATCGCGACCTTTATATCGTGGATCTTCCCGTCCACGAATATTTTTTTCGAATTCGGGAAAGGATCTCTCGTGATGGCGGATTGCGCAGGTATTTTTTCTTTTTTCCGAGCAGAACCCATGAGCGGCCGACCTCTTGGCGAAAATGTGTTGGACGTTACACCAGTTTAGGGGATTATTAAGTTGTTGACGGAAAACCCCGGGACAAAAAGAGCTTCAGGTTTTCATCGTTTGGAACCGTCTCTGCATGGAGGGCGCCCTGCAGAATTACCGGTCGTAATGCAAACCCTGGCTACTTCGTACCCCTACCCTGCGCATGTGCTTCTGTTCCATGAGGGATCTCCGGTGTTGAAAATGAGCAGGAGGGTTTCAGTAAAGACCGGTGGTTATCCTGTGCGGGCTCCTTGTTTTCCATACGGATATCTGCTTGCAAGGGTTTTCGGGTCCGCACCGATCGCGTACCGGATCCACAGGTAGGCGTTGCAGAGTTGTTGCAGAAAAGGCCCGCGTTCCCGAAAGCGGCGCGCCGAGGAGATTACGCATTTTTTCAGAAAGACGAAGCCGCCGCGTTCGTGAAGTTTGCGTACGAGTTCGATGTCCTCGAAAATGGGAAGATCCGGATAGCCGCCCAATTCCTCGAATACGGAACGTCGAACGAAGCAGCCCCGGTCCCCGAAACAGATCAGCGGTGCATGCAAGTGGGTGAACCAACTGTAAAAACGAAGAAGGGGGGTATTGCGGTCGAATCGGAGCCGGAAGGCGCCCGCTGCGAATGCAGGGTCGGATAATGTGCTTCGCACCTTTTCGAGGCCGTCGGGGGGCAGGGTCGTGTCGGCATGCAGGAAAAGCAGGATATCTCCTCTGGCTTGCGCAGCTCCCGCATTCATTTGTCTGGATCGTCCGCGCGGCGCCTGGACGACTCGTCCGTACCGGCTGGCAATAGCCGCTGTTTCGTCGAGAGAACCGCCGTCCGCGACAATGATTTCATGCCTCGGCGTCTGCCTGCTTACGGCCCGTAAGGTGTTTTCGATACCCGCTGCTTCATTCAGTGCGGGAATGATCACGGAGATGAGCGGTTCCACCTTACCAGATGGTTAACTTCATGCAATACACCGAGGCGCCGGCCTTCAGAAATTCTCCGGTGTCGATTTCAACCGGCTCGAACCCTGCATCCCGCAATCTCTGCGTGGTATGCGGACACCCTTTCTGGAGCAGCACGTGCCGTCCGTCCGGGCAATGTGCGTTACACGCCAGCCGTTCGCGGGCTTCGGTTTCCGGGACTTCAATGATACGTTCGAAGAGCCGGCGGATCATGGATATGTCTTCGGAACGAAGCACGGCCGGGCAGATAAGCGCCGTGTGTTCGTCCAGCGCGCAGAGGCACGTGTCAAGATGGTAAAAGGCTTCGTCGTCGAGCTGTATCGGGATGACAGGCACATCCAGCATGGACGAAATGGCATCATGGGTAGCCCGGTCCGTGCGCTGGCCGTATCCCCCCCAAACCAGACGTCTGCCGGGATGCCAGATGGCGTCTGCGCTTCCTTCGAAGGCAAGTCCCTCGGGGAGATGCAGCACGTCATACCCCAGTTCGCGAAAAAACCGCTCGTAGTGTACGCTTTCGCCGTATCGGGGCGGTGTTGCCATACGGCTCATAATGACCCCCGGCGATTTTCCGTCCGGGGACAGGAACGCCGCTGCGGCATTGGCCGCAAAGACCATGTCGTACAGCCCCTCTGCCCCTTCTGCGCTGTGCACTTCCATACCAAGCACCCGGTAGGTATCCCGCAGCGTTTCCCATTGGCGTAGCGCCCTGGCGTGGTCCACGTTTCCCACATGGTCCGCCATATGCGGGTTGATCACGTATTGCACATCATAGTGCACCGGCGTTGTTATGGCAACACGCCCCTGCAGGGGCATCGTCGGACAATCGCTGACCGTAAAGTCGATCTGATCGACGGATTCGTAAATCATGATCGTATTTGGTATGAGGTAAGCAGATAATGTGGTAGAGGCGACAGCGGGAGACAGGGGGATGTCGCCATCGCTTGCGGGGCCCGCCAAGGAGACGGGCGCCGTGAGACTGTATTTTCCAATGAACGCAGAGCCGGGCGCCGGTGAGCTATCTGTCGCTCAGTGCCGCAATGCCGGGCAGGATTTTGCCTTCCAGAAACTCCAGCATGGCGCCGCCGCCCGTCGAGACATGGCTCACAAGCTTTTCGTACCCCGCCTGAGAGACTGCTGCTACGGAATCCCCTCCACCTACCACCGTAAGGGCGCCGTGCGCAGTGGCTCCGGCAAGCGCTTTGGCCACGGCGAACGTTCCTGCGGCGAAATTCGACATTTCGAATACCCCCATCGGGCCATTCCACACGATGGTGCGCGTTTCTCCGATTGCACGAGCGTATTCCCCGATCGTTTCCGGGCCGATATCGAGGCCCATTTGCCCCTCGGGAATGGCGCCGGAAACGATGTGTCGAGGAGCCTCGTTGTCGAACGCGCCTGCCGTCACATGGTCAACCGGCAGCCTGATTTTGCCGCCGGCTTGTTCGTACAGCGCTTTTGCATCGTCGAGGCGATCCGCTTCCACTCTCGATGCCCCTGTTTCGTGTCCCAGTGCTTTCAGAAAGGTGTAACTCATTGCGCCGCCGATGAGCAGCGCATCGACCCGGTCCAGCAGGTTCCGGATGACACCGATCTTGTCAGATACCTTTGCGCCGCCCAGTACGGCTACATACGGCGGCTCCGGGCTGTCGAGCAATCTTGACAGGTATTCGATCTCTTTATCGAGGAGTAACCCCATGCCTGCTTCCTCAACCCGGTGCGCTACACCCTCCGTCGAAGCATGGGCGCGGTGGCAGGTCCCGAATGCATCGTTCACATACAGATCTGCGAATTCGGCCAGTTCTCCCGCCAGATCAGGATCGTTCTTCGTTTCTCCCGGATGGAATCGGGTGTTTTCGAGCACGAGCACTTCTCCTTCGTTCAGCACGTCGATGGCCTGCCGGCTCGCCGGGCCTGTCGGCCCCATGGCATGGTCCACAAAGTGCACGGGCGCGTCCAGCAATTCCTGCAGGCGGTTCGCGACGGGGCGTAGCGTAAACGCAGGATCGGGCCCACCTTTCGGTCGGCCAAGATGGCTCATCAGAATAGCTTTTCCGCCGCCTGCAAGGATGGTGCGTATCGTAGGCAACGCGGCCCGGATGCGCGTATCGTCCCCGATGGCGCCATCTGTGATCGGTACGTTGAAGTCAACGCGCACCAGCACGCGCTGCCCACGCACCTTCATGTTTTCGATGGTCCGTTTGCGCATGCGTCTGTACTTCCGGTCAGCCGGCGATTTTTTGGACGAGTTCCGCTACCCGGCACGAATATCCCCACTCGTTGTCGTACCAGCCGATGATTTTTACGGTGGTGCCGTTCGCCATGGTGCACGGTGCATCGAAGATACAGGAGTGCGGGTTGTGGAGAATATCGTTCGATACGAGCGGCTCCTCACTGTATTCGAGCAGTCCCTTCAGGCCGTTTGCTGCTGCTTCGCGGAATGCTGCGTTGACTTCTTCGGTGGAAACTTCCTGTTCCAGTTCGGCCGTGAGATCCGTAATGGAGCCTGCCGGCGTCGGTACGCGGAGCGCCATTCCGTCCAGTTTTCCTTGCAAGTGCGGCAGAACAAGGCCCACCGCCTTGGCGGCGCCGGTCGTGGTGGGTACAATGGAGAGGGCTGCAGCGCGGGCACGGCGCAGGTCCGAATGCGGGCCGTCCACAAGCGCCTGGTCCGATGTGTAGGCGTGTACCGTGGTGATAAAGCCGCGCTTCACGCCGAACCGGTCATCGAGGACCTTAACCATCGGAGCGAGGCAGTTCGTGGTGCAACTGGCATTGGACAGGAGCCTTTCTTCACCGGTCAAGGTATCGTCGTTGACTCCGATCACAACCGTGGCGTCCACCGCGCCCTTGGCAGGCGCCGAGACGATCACTTTCGAAGCGCCGGCTTCGATGTGCTTTCCGGCCTGCTCCGCCGAGCGAAAAATCCCGGTGGATTCCACAACCACCTCCGTTCCGAGGTCGCCCCAGGGGAGTTGGGCGGGATCCCGCTCCGAGAAAACCGGGAAGACTTTTCCATCCACGACGAGGGAATTCCCCTCGACGTGCACATCGCCCGGAAAACGGCCATGCACCGAGTCGTACTTCAGCAGGTGCGCGAGGGTGCCGGCACTGGTCAGGTCATTGATGCCGACGATGTGAATATCTTCAAGACGACGTTCGAGGATCGCGCGAAACACGAGCCTTCCAATGCGTCCGAAACCGTTGATTCCAAGCTTGATGGCCATGAGGTTTGTATACGATTTTTGAAAAGGGGGCCCGGCAAGGGGGCAATGCAGGGTTAATGGGTTAGGACCGGCGCATGCCGGGCGGTGCAGTAAACGGTCCCCGGCGGGCTTCGATCCATGTCAACTCCCGGATTTTGGTGAAAATCTTGTCTAAAAATGACGTACTGCCGGATCAGCGATCCTTTTGAAGGGAAATGATGGACCCTCTGTGCGTACATACGCATAAAAGCCGCATTCCGTATTATTATGGAAGTCCGCAAGCGAACACTTTACCGGTATCGCGCCTGACGGGGTACCGGGAAATCCATACGGCGGATTCCCGTAATATTTTCCGAAATTTACTCCGCGTACCCCGCGAATCCATGCCAGCCCCGAAACCTCCCCGAAGTATTTCCAGAAAACATGAGTTGCGTGAGGACAAGGTTGTCACCTTCTATGCGCGTGCGTGGCGATTTGTGGACGCCAACAGGAAGATGGTGTACGGCGGGGCCGCCTCGCTTGTCGTGATTGCTGCCGTTATTGTCGGGTATATTTTCTATCAGGGTCAGCAGGGCTCCGAAGCGGAGGTCCTCCTGGCCCAGGTGCTGCCCCTGTATGAGCAAGCATCGTACCAGCAGGCGCTGGATGGATCGCTGGAAGATCTGGGCTTGCTGGAAATCGCCGATAAGTACGGTGGTACGCCCGCAGGCAACCTTGCGCGATTCTATGCAGCGGATGCGCTTTTCAATCTGGGCGAATACGACCGGGCGCTTTCGTATTTCGAGGATTTCGACAAGGGGCCGGACTTTATCGGCGCGGGCGCCATTGCAGGTGAGGCGGCAGCCTGGGAACAGCGTGAGGAATATGCCCGCGCCGGTGATTTGTATCGACGCGCTGCACGTCATTTCGAGAGTGAACTGACAACGCCGGAATATCTTCTGCATGCCGGTCAACTCTACGAGCGGGCAGGGCGGTACGAGGATGCCCTCGAACAGTACGAAGCGGTCGAGGCGGAATATCCCGAATCCAGCCAGGCTTCGAATATCCGGGTATATATTGCGCGCGCAACGGCGAAGCAGTCATCCTGACCGATCGCATGCCTCCTGCTATTCTTGTTGTCGACGATGAACCGAGTATTCGACGTACGCTGCGCGAAATATTCGAGTATGAAGGGTTCGGCGTAGAAGAAGCCGTCGACGGGGAAGAGGCCCTTGCCCGGCTGCGTGGCGGGCGATACGATGTCGTCATGCTCGATGTCAACATGCCGAAACGGGATGGCATGGAGGTACTCGCTGTGGCGCGCGAAGAAATGCCCGAGACGCCCATCGTTATGCTCTCCGGGCACGGCGCCATTGAGACGGCAGTGAAGGCAACCAAGCTGGGGGCGTACGATTTTATCGAAAAGCCGCCCGACCTGAATCGCTTGCTCGTTTCCGTACGCAACGCCATGGACCGCGGGGTTCTGGCCACAGCGAATCGCCGGATGAAGGAAGCGATAGATGCCTACGAGGGCGAGCTCACCCCTATTCTTGGCGATAGTTCTGCCATTCGCGCCGTACGCGATACGATCGAACGCGTTGCGCCTTCGGAAGCGCGTGTGCTCATTACCGGCGAACCCGGTACGGGAAAAGAACTCGTTGCAAAGTGGATTCGCCACCTGTCGCCCAGAAAGGATGGGCCGATGGTAGATGTGAACTGCGCCGCGATTCCCGACGAATTGATCGAAAGCGAACTCTTCGGCCATGAAAAAGGGGCTTTTACCGGCGCGGTGAAGCAGCGTATCGGTAAATTCGAGCAGGCGGACGGGGGTACGTTGTTTCTCGATGAGATCGGGGATATGAGTTTGTCTGCCCAGGCCAAGGTGCTGCGCGTGCTTCAGGAAAACAATATCCAGCGCGTAGGCGGGGATCGAGTCATTCCGGTGGATGTGCGCATCGTCTGCGCCACAAACAAGGATCTTGCTTCGTGCATCCGGGAGGAAAGCTTTCGGGAGGACCTGTACTACCGGCTCAGCGTGATCCCCATACGTCTCCCCACCCTGCGGGAACGTGTCGAGGATATCCCTGTCATCGCTGCCCGTTTTTGCGAGGATCTGGCGCGGCGCAATGGCCGGCCCGGAAAACATATTACCGCGTCGGCCCTGAAGCGCCTCATGGAACAGGAATGGAGGGGGAATGTGCGCGAATTGCAAAACGTAGTAGAGCGTCTCATCGTGCTTACAGCCGATGACGAGATTCAGGTAGAGGATATCGAGCGCTATGCGTTTCCGCGGGAAACGTCCTGGGATCCCCTGATGGATCTGCTCGCCAGGACGGAAGACTGGAGCGATTTTCGCGACATGGCGGAAAAAATGTTTCTCGAGCGGAAACTGAACGATTTCGATTGGAACATTAGCCGAACTGCAGAGGCCATTGGGATGCAAAGGTCTCATTTGTACAACAAGATGAATAAGTACGGGATCGAGCGCGAAGAGGGAGCATAGTTTGAGCGTGGCGGAACATACCCTGGAATCCCCGGGCGCTGCTCCCCGGGATACGCCGCTTCTCAGCGTACGTGCGCTTAGAAAGAGTTATCCTTCGGGAGGCGGTCGGTCCTTGCAGGTGCTTCGTGGCGTGGATTTCGAAGCCCGTTCCGGTGAAGTGGTAGCCATCGTAGGGGAAAGCGGAACCGGAAAAAGCACCCTGCTGCATCTCCTCGGGGCACTTGACCGCCCCGACAGCGGTTCGGTGTATTGCCGGGGCAAGGAGGTATTCAGCGCGTCAGATGAGGAATTGGCCGCATTCCGCAACCGGGAGATCGGGTTCGTTTTTCAATTTCACCACCTGTTGCCGGAGTTTACGGCCCTTGAAAATGTGGCCATGCCGGCACTCATTCGCCACCAGCGGCTTTCGGAGGTCCGTGAACGCGCCATCATGCTTCTCCGGATGCTGCATCTGGATGATCGGGCAGAACACCGACCCGGTGAGTTGTCCGGGGGGGAACAACAGCGCGTTGCCGTGGCCCGGGCGCTTATGAACCAGCCGGGCCTGGTGCTGGCCGATGAACCGTCGGGTAACCTCGATACGAAAAACGCTGCGCATCTGCATGAGGAAATAATCCGGCTCAGCCGCGATTTGGGTTGTACGTTCGTGCTCGCCACGCACAATCTTGCATTGGCGGCGAGCGCCGATCGGGTACTGCGGCTGGAGGAGGGCGTGCTTTGCCAGGAAGCTCCGGATAGCGTCTGATCAGGGCCTGTCGACACTATGCAGCGGCGGTGTGCGTCGTTTCCGTTTTGGAGAACGCACGGAATATTACGGCGTTATATTTCTTTTAGGGAATTACGAGCGGATATAGGCTACCGTACGGTCACTATTTCTTCTGTGCATTATGGTGGACATTCCGGTATTGGACAGGGAGGCCGGTTTTATCGACGCGCCCGTCGATCCCATGCTGAATCTGTTTGAAGAAATCGAACGGATGAAGCAGGAAAAGAATGCGGTGCTCCTGGCGCATTATTATCAGGAGCCGGACATTCAGGACATCGCCGATTATATAGGCGACTCGCTCGGGCTTTCCCGGAAAGCCGCCGAAACGGACGCGGACATCATCGTATTCGCCGGAGTGCATTTCATGGCGGAAACGGCAAAAATCCTGAATCCCGGACGAAAAGTGTTGTTGCCGGATCTGAATGCCGGGTGCTCTCTTGCGGACTCGTGCCCGGCGCCCGAACTGGCTGCGTTCAAAAAGCGCCACCCCGGCCACCTTGTGGTCTCCTACATTAACTGTACGGCGGGCGTGAAAGCGCTCAGCGACATTATTTGCACCTCGTCGAACGCCGCACATATCGTGTCCTCCATTCCGGAGGACCAACCGATTATTTTTGCGCCGGATCGTAACCTTGGGCGGCATCTTGTGCGCGAAACGGGGCGCGACATGCTGCTTTGGGAAGGGGCATGTATCGTACACGAAACGTTCAGCGAGCGCAAACTGCTGCGTCTGAAAGTGCGTTATCCGGAGGCGCTGGTTCTGGCGCATCCCGAGTGCGAGGAGCCGGTGTTGCGGCATGCCGATCATATCGGCTCTACGACATCCATTCGCCGTTTTGCTCGGGAAAGCGCGCATGACGCCTTTATCGTGGCGACGGAGGAAGGCATTCTGCACCAGATGCGCAAGGACAGCCCCGAAAAGACATTCATTCCGGCGCCGCCGGAAAGCGGATGCGAATGCAGCCGGTGTCCTCATATGCGCCTCAATACCATCGAGAAAGTGTATCTCTGCCTGCGATTCGAGGAGCCCGAGATGCATATGGAGGAGACGGTGCGGCGGGCGGCGCTTCGTCCCATCGAGCGCATGCTGGAAATGAGCGAGGGAGTGGGCACATGATGGTTGGGCAAAGCCTTAATCTGAGTATCCCCGGGTATTCCGCCTCCGGCAGGTCGAACGCATACGGTCGGTAGGGCGGATGGCGCGCATCGGTTCCTACGAATTGCATACGATCGAGACAGGTCGATTCGGCCTGGACGGCGGTGCCATGTTCGGCGTGGTGCCGCGCGCGTTATGGGAGCGCCATATCCGGCCGGACGACAGGAATCGAATTACTCTTGCCCTGCGTTGCCTGCTCCTGGAGGGGGACGGGCGTGTTATTCTCATCGACAACGGCATCGGCGCCAAGGTCGATGAGAAGTTCGCCAGCATCTATTCCATTGATTATGCGCATACCGAATTGCACAGGTCGCTTGATCAGGCGGGTTTCTGTGCGGCGGACGTGACGGATGTCGTGTATACCCACCTGCATTTCGATCATTGCGGCGGCGGCACTGCAACAGGCCGAAACGGGCCGGTCCCGGTTTTCGAAAATGCGTTGTATCATGTGCAGCGCGCACACTGGGAATGGGCGCGCCGCCCGAACGCGCGCGAGGCTGCGTCATTTATGAGAGAAAATATGGAACCGCTCGAGCGTGCCGGGCAATTGCATCTGGTAGACGGGCCGGGTACGCTTTTTCCCGGTGTCGAGGCGATCATTGTGCATGGTCATACGGAGGCGCAGCAACTGGTGAAAATATCCGACGAAGAACGTACGCTCGTTTTCGTGTCGGATCTCTTGCCTACAACGGCCCATTTGAGGGGAGCCTGGACTGCGTCGTACGATGTGCGTCCGCTTGTGACCCTGAAAGAAAAGGCGCGTTTTCTTGAAGATGCCGTCGAGGGAGGATGGCACTTCTTTTTCGAGCATGACCCGGTGACGATTGTGGGTACACCTGTGCGTATGTCCAGGGGAATTGCTGTTGCAGAGGAGCGCTCTCTCGAGGAATTGTAACTGTTTCGTCGAAACTTCACCGGCTGGCGCGCTGCAGGTGGAACCTTGCCGGGCAGGTTTCGTTTTGTGCGGATAAAGGGGCTGTTTTGCCCGTCGAACAAGGATGTATTGATTTGTGTCATCGGATACATCCGGCGCGGTTCGATATTTCGATACAATAATAGCCCCCGTATCGCTTTCTTATTTCTTTTCGCCTATCGACCTGAGACTGTTACGAAACCGGACGGCCCACTTCGTCCTCGTTCCCTTACTCGTTTTCCTATTTCGTAACAGCATGCTTTTCTCTGCCGCGTAAGCGATCCGGCGAGGGAAGCACGGTACCATGCGTGTTCGGTTCGCGTTTCTTGCGGTTTTCCTGTGCATCGTTCGGGCGGATGTGTCCGTGGCGCAGGATGTGGATATCCATACGGTAGAATCTTCTTCGGAGGGCGTGGTGGTGGAGATTACGGTGGATTGGCCGGCTTCCATGCAGGCCGTGGCCGATTCGGCGGCGATCGAAGCCTTTACGGTTTCCGCCGCCCGCACGTTGTCTTTCGGGTTGCCGGCCGTTTCGGAAACGATCGAATTGCCGTCGAAGGATACCCCCGGTGTTTCATTGCTTGCGTCTGCATACGACGAACTGGATCTTCCCGTTGGGGATACGCTGGTCGTGCAGGAAACGAGCGGCCCCGTAGTATGGCTCGAAGGATTAGGTACGAGCGGCGGGCGGCATCTTATCAATCTGGGCGTACGCTTGCTCGTTTACGAGGATGGAGTTGTTCGCCGCTATCGACAGGTGCGCGCTTCCGTACGCTATGCAAGCGGGGCCGGCAAGCAGGACGTGGCTTCCCGCCTTGTCGTATCCCGCCGCAACGACAATCCGCATCTTGCCGTTACGGAAAGCGTACTGGCCAACGGCGTTGTCTACAAGATTCCCGTTCGCAAGACAGGGTTGTACCGCATCGACAGGGATTTTCTGGCCACTCTGCCCGATTTTCCCTCTCCGGACGCCATCGATCCGGACCGCGTCGCTATTTACGGAAACGGGGGCGCACCCGTACCGGCGCTCAATTCGGCGCCCCGGATCGCGGATCTCGTCGAACAGCCCGCATATCGCTCGGGTGGCGGCGACGGCAGTTTCGATGCGGGGGACGCAGTGGTTTTCTACGGGAAAGGCCCTTACGGCTGGAGATACGGGTCAGAGGGATGGGAGCATTATGTGCATCCCTTTTCCAATGAGAATTATTACTTCGTGAAGATACTGGACGAAGATGCTGCGGCGCCCGTATCCGAACCTTTCCCTGCATATACGGGCCTCGAAACGCGCTACGAGACGGAAGGGCGGTATATGATGGATTTCGACGAATTCATGTGGAGCAAGGAGAACGGAAGCGGACACACGTGGGTCATGACGCCGATCCGGGCCGGGGATTCGCGGCTCCTCGCAGAAAACCTGATGCCGCCGGGACTGGTGCAGGGGGCTGTTCGCTACCGGGCACGGGTGGCTATCCGCTCCAATCCTGCCGCCACGGTGCGCTTCGAATCGAACGGGGCGTTGGCGGGTTCTCTTCGAGCTGCGAGGAGTGTTCTTTTTGATCATGAGGTTCATCCCATTGCAGCTCCCGGCATCGCCGCGTTCATGCGCGACGCAGGCGCCAATGAACCCCTGCATCTTTCGATAGCCCTGGATGGGAACGCCGAAAACGATGCACAGGCTGCCGTGGACTGGGTGCGGATATTTTATCCACAGCGGCTGCGGGCAGCCGGCGACTCGCTCCATTTCAGCACGCCCGGGGGACAAGCGGGAACGTTCGAATTTTCCCTGGAAGGGTTTACTGCGGAGCCGCTGGTGTGGGATGTGACAGAACCCGGCCGTGTTCGAAGTCTTGCCGTGCGGCAGGTCGGGAACACCTGGCGCATTCAGACGCAAGTGACCGATGCATCCGCGCCGCGCGAACTGGCGGCGTTTCGTCCGTCGGCGGTCCGGCCCCTTCGCGCAGAAGGTGCACGCGTTGCTTCGCAGAATCTGCACGGACTCGCCGCGTATCCGGATTTCGTGATTGTTGTACCCGATGCGTTTCGTTCCGCTGCGGAAGAGTTGGCGGAACATCGCCGCGGGGACGGGCTGGATGTGCTGGTGACGGATATTCGCGAGATATACAATGAGTTTTCCGGGGGGCTTGCGGATGTGCGCGGGGTACGCGATTACCTGCGTTTTCTGTACGACAGGGGCAACGAAGCCGGCAAGCCGCTCCGGTATGCCTTGCTCTTCGGAGACGGACACTTTAATTATCGCGGTCTGGGCCTGGGCAACGAGGCCGTCCTCGAAAACTGGATCCCGCCCTACGAAACGGAGGAATCGTTCGATCCGATCGAATCGTATACCAGCGACGATTACTTCGGTTTGCTGGACGCGGACGAGGGAATATGGGCCTGGCCCGGCGACTCGCGTTCAGAGGGGCGGGAACGGGTTGATATAGGCATCGGGCGGTTTCCTGTGCAGACTCCGGAGGAAGCCGCTGCCATGGTGGCGAAAATCAAGCATTACGAGAATCCTGCTACCTACGGTTCCTGGCGCAAGCAGTATTTGCTTGTGGCCGACGATGGGTACAACGAACTCCGGGCGGTAAAAGAAGGGACTCCGGATCTGCATACGCAGAATACGGATGTGGTGGCCGAGTTGCTTGCGCAGGAGTATCCGCAGATCGATCTGCGCAAGGTGTACGGTATTTCCTACGAACGGGAATTCGCCAACGGCTGGCGTCTGCCCGGGGTCGAGCGGGACATTCTCTCCTTTCTGGACGACGGCGTACTGGTCATGAATTACAGCGGGCACGGGGGAGAATATGGCCTTGCCCAGGAAAGGATTTTCACCCTCGAGGATGGACAGGAACTCCGTAATTATGACCGCCTGCCGCTGTTTATTACCGCAACCTGTTCGTACGGGTGGTGGGATCTGTCCGGGGAGCAAAGCGCAGCGGAAGTGCTCCTGCTCAACGAGCGCGGAGGCGCTATTGCGCTGATGACGACGGTCCGTCTGGTCTATACGAGTACGCAACTCGAACAGTTGAATGTGGGTTTGAACCGGGCCCTGAACAGGGAGTTGTTCAAACCTGCGCAGGACGGAAGGCCCCGTCGGCTGGGCGATGTTCTGGTGAGCACGAAGAATACCCGGGCGGGCTTGCAGGCCAACAATCGAAAGTTCGGTTTGCTCGGCGATCCGACGCTGCGCCTCGGGTATCCTTCGCGCGAGGCGGTGGTCGAGCAGGTGAACGGAACGCCCGTTGAGGACACCCCCGCGCTCCGGGCGCTGGACGAAGTAACCATCGAGGGGACTGTGCGCACGACGGCGGGAGCGGTGGATTCAGGGTTCGAAGGGCAGGCGCACTTTGTGGTGTTCGATGCAGCGCGCCGCGTCAACGTGCCCGATCGCAGGGCTATGCCTCGGGACTACTATACGGTTCGGGAGGATCTGCTTTGGCGGGGCGCTGTACCGGTAACTTCGGGCCATTTCAGCGCCACATTCGTGATGCCTAAAGATATTTCTTACAGTAACGAACCGGGCCGCGTGAGCGTCTATGTGCGTAATGCCTCCGAACATGCCGGCGGTTATACGGAGCAGGTCGTGGTCGGCGGGACGGCCGCCACCTTGCCCGACGATCATGTCGGACCGGATATCTCCCTCTTTTTGAACGACACCACGTTTGTTTCCGGCGGCCTGACCCCGGCGAATCCCCGTCTCATCGTGAAACTGCGCGACGACAGCGGCATCAACACGGTAGGAACAGGCGTGGGGCACGAGATGCTGCTGGTGGTTGACGGAGACGAGCGCTCCGCCGTAGACATAGGCAGCCGCTTCGAAAGCGATCCCGGTTCGTTCCGAAGCGGCCGCGTCGAATATTCGTTCAGGGATTATGCGGACGGATTGGCCGACGGTCCGCACTCGTTGTCGGTGCGCGCCTGGGATGTGCTCAATAACTCGAATGTCCAATCGCTGGATTTTGTGGTGGCTTCCACGCAGGACGTGGTGTTGAGAAATGTGTACAATTACCCGAACCCGACGAGCGGCCACACACGGTTCGTGTTCGAGCATAACCAGCCGGCAGGTAGCGCCGCCTCCGTGCAGGTGCGTATTTACGCCCTGTCCGGACGCCCTGTCCGTACCCTTGATACGGAAGAAGCGCTGCCTTCCGGGGTTTTGACCGCCGGTCCCGTACAGGTAGTGTGGGATGGGCGAGACGAGGATATGAACCTTCTTGCATCCGGCATTTATCTGTACAAGGTGCGCGTGCGCGTGGACCAGCCGGACGGCGGCCGTTCCGTATCCGAACACATAGAAAAGCTGGCTATCATCCGATAGCCCTGCACATAGCAATCAGGAACCTTTTTCGCCCCTTTGAGAACGAATCATGCAGCCATTCAACGAACGCAGCAGGTACATTGCCATGAGCCGAAAATTTCTTGCCGCGGCTATTCTCACCGTATTTTTCGCATCCTTCGCGGGGCAGGCGGCGCATGCGCAAGTCGGCTCATCCGCCGTGGTTTTTCTGCAGATCGAGCCGGATAGCCGTTCGGCGGGCATGGGAAATACAGGCGTCGCCGTTGCAAACAATGCCTACGCCATCTTCTGGAACCCGGCAGGTCTGGCCCGGCAGGATGGTACGGAGGTTTCGCTAACCTATTCCCAATGGCTACCGGAGTTCAATGCGGATCTTAGCTACAGTTATTTGGGAGGCAAGCATCAGGTGGACGGCATTGGCACCTTTGGGGGGCATCTGACCTACATGTTTCTTGGCGAACACGAAGGCCGCGACGCCCAGAACAACCCCACAGGCACGTTCAAGTCGTACGATCTGGCTGCGGGCGCTTCCTACGGGACGAATGTGTCGAAGAATCTGGCGCTGGGCACGGGCATCCGCATGATCTATTCGAATCTTGCGCCGGGACAGACCGTGGGGGCGCAGGAAACGCGCGCCGGGGTCACGATCGGCTTCGATATTGCGGGCCTGTACAGCGTGCCCCGTTTCCAGGCCGGTAATACGGAGGTGGGGGTTGATCTTGGATTCAATCTCGCCAATATGGGTCCCAAGATCCAGTATTCGGATCAGGGACAGGCCGACCCCATACCCCAGAATCTCAGATTCGGGTATGCCGTTACGTTCAATTTCGACGAGTATAACAAACTGACGCTTGCACAGGATTTCAACAAAATGCTGATTCGCGTCAATATATCGGAGAACGAAACACCGGGCTCTTCCACCAGAGAAGCAGATCCGTTCTACAAGGCGATTTTTTCCGGTTGGCAGCCCATTGACGTACGAATCGGTGCAGCAAATAGTGAGGAAGATGCTACCTACGAGACGCTCAATGCATTCGATCAGATGACCATCGGCACGGGGTTCGAATACTGGTACCGGGAGCTGTTCGCTATTCGCGCCGGATATTTTTATGAAAACCCTAATTTTGGCAACAGGAAGTTCCTGACGTTCGGTTCGGGCGTCCGGTGGAACATTATCGGGGCCGATTTTTCGTACGTCTATGCCCTGGAGGAGAATCACCCTTTGGCGAATACGATGCGGTTTTCTCTCCTCCTGAATTTCCTGCGCTGAGTATACTCTGATTAAGCGTTTTCCGCATCTGCTTTTCCATGAGCCGTATATGGCGAGGATGTGCATGATCGGTGGCGATGCGATGCGGCTCTTCCTTCTGCCTGCGCTTGTTTGCGCGGCGGTCGGGTGGTCGGCGCCGGGGCATGCGCAGACTCATTCCGGCCCGCTCCGCAAGCCTGCAGCGCCTGCGTATGACGTGGTGGCGCTCCGCGTCGAGTTCCAACCCGATACGACCCGTTTTTCGAGCGGCGACGGTACGTTCGCAGGCGATCCGTACCATGGAATCGAGCCGCTGATCGATCCATTGCCCCATGACGCGACCTACTTCGAAGCACATCTTGCTTTTCTGGAAGATTATGTGGCGCGTGTTTCCGATGGCAAAACGGTGGTACGCACGCATCTTGTGCCCGGCGTGGTGAAGCTTCCCCGGTCGATAGGAGCCTATGCGCCCACGGGGCTCGACGCCGACAGCGACACCGAGCGGGCGAAGCTGGCGCGTCTGGTGTATGACGCCTGGACGTTGGCCGGGGCGGACATCGATTTCGATATGGGCAGGTTTGTGCCGGGGCGTACGGCGCTGGTCCTGTTCCACGCCGGCGTGGGACGGGATACGGAGCTTTCCGGTACCCCGCTCGACCGGACCCCGGAAGATTTGCCCTCGATCTTTTTCGATGCGGAAACACTGCACAGGCTCGGGGCCGGGGGAGTGGCGTTTCACGGATTTCCTGTCGATCACTCCATGATCGTTCCGCGCACGGAAACCCGTGTCGGGACCGATCCCTTTAGCGGAGACCGGTACCTGCTTGAACTTTCCATCAATGGCCTGCTGGCGGCCAGTTTTTTCAATTTTCTGGGCGTACCGGACCTGTTCGATACGGAGAACGGGCAAAGCGCCATCGGGCCGTTCGGTCTGATGGATGCGCAGGGAATTTTTGCATACAGCGGGCTTCTCCCGCCCGAGCCCATGGCATGGACGAAATATTTTCTGGGCTGGACGGACCCGGTGGAACTTACCGGGGAGGGCCCGCAGACCGTCCGGCTTCGCGCGGTCTCGCTTCCGGATGCTTCCGAGTCGGCGCGTGTGCTCGTTTCGGACGCTGAATATTTTCTGGTCGAAAACCGTTACCGGGATCCGGAAGAGGATGGCCTTACGCTGCGCGTCCTTAAAGACGGGCATATTGTCGAACAGCGCGTGAACAACGGGGATTCGCTTTTCGACACCGTGACGACGACCGGCTTTACAGGAGGCGTGGTAGTGGGGGCGGACGGATACGATTGGGCGCTTCCGGGCGGCGTGGATAGCGAGAACGAGGAGATTGCGTTGAACGGGGGCATATTGATCTGGCATGTGGATGAGCGGCGATTGCGGGCCGGACTGGCGGATTATGCCGTCAATGTGGGGGAGGAGCGCGCTATCGATCTTGAAGAAGCGGATGGCCCGCAGGACATTGGCTATCCGTCGGAGGGTTTATTCGGACACCTCGGACACCGGCGGCATTTGGGCACGCCTTTTGACTTTTTCTACGAAGGGAATCCGTTTGGCCCCGACGGCGGGCCGCCATTGTACCGGAACCGCTTCGGTCCGGATACTTATCCGGGCAGCGAGACGAATGCCGGCGGACCCAGCTTCATTGTGCTGGATGCATTTTCCGAGCCCGGTGCAGAGATGTCGTTCGTGTACCGGCGGGAAACCGTGGGCGGGGCCCTCCCGATAGAAGTCCCGGAATTGCAGGCGTTGCACGGGGCCCTCATGTCGCTTCCCGCCGGGTCCAACGTATCGCAAGCGGGAGACCACCTGCTGCTGTACGGGCGGGATAGCGTGGCCATTGCAACCCGAGGGCGGTCGGTGCTGGCAGGGCGTGTTCCTACGGCGGCATCCCCTGCCGTGGCTCCGGACAACCGTATGGCTACGTTCGAATGCCGGGCGGATGCCGGCGCCGAGCGCTGCGCCATTGTCGTACGGGACCTCGGAGGCTCGCTGGATACTCCGGAGGCCGTTTGGGAAATTCCTCCCGAGGCGGGCGCCGGGCGGCCGATTTCTCCAATCGTGCATATACCGGCGGGAAACGGAGATGCATGGCATGTGCTTCTTGAAGGGCAAACGGGTGGGGTGCATGTGCAGGCTTCTGCATCCGGCGCCCGGGTTATTCCGGGCAAGTCCGGGGGAGCATTGGGGCTGGCCGCATGGCAAGGTCCTGCAGGGGACGTGGCGCCTGTGGTCTTTGAAACCGGGGG
This sequence comes from Rhodothermales bacterium, assembly GCA_965117025.1. Classification (GTDB taxonomy): domain Bacteria; phylum Bacteroidota; class Rhodothermia; order Rhodothermales; family VXPQ01; genus VXPQ01. Next base: position 531,496 of record OZ220746.1, on the reverse strand, counting down.
CGTCGAAATCGACGGCACGGCCTGGAGCTATACGGTAGACGCCGCTTCCGGCGTCGGGAGTCCGGCGATAGGCAGGGAGCGCGCCGGCAGCATGGCGGTGCTTCCGCTTACCGGAACAGGGGAGCTGCTGCTGCTTGCGCCGGGCGGCGTAACGCGGCGGATCGACGTACGGGCGGTGGCTGCGTCCACCGGGAGGGCCGGTCAGGGTGTGCTTTCGAACTACCCGGTACTCGTGGATGTGGATGGGGACAACCGGCTCGATGTGCTTGCGGCGATGGATTCCACAATCTTCGCATTTACGCAATCCGGGGCATTGGCAGCCGGATTTCCGGTTACGCTTCCGGCCCGCATTGCTGCGCAGCCGCTCGTATTCCGGTTCGAAGGGGCTGAAGGCTGGACGATACTTGCCGCCGGAACGGATGGATATCTGTACGCTGTCGAGCCCGGCGGCAGGACGGTAGCGCCGTTCCCCCTTGAAGCGGGGGGTGCTGTGTATACCACGCCGTTGCTTCTGGACGATCGCGTCATCGCCGTGTCTACGACCGGCTTTGCAAAAGCGTGGCAATTGCCTCCCATCCCCGAAATCTGGTGGGGGGCGTTGTACGGTTCCGGCGCCCAAAGCAGTTTTTCAGCGCTCGAGGAGCAGGCCGATCCGTTTGTATCGGATGGATTGATCGATTCGAAAGAGACCTATAACTGGCCCAATCCGATCGAAGACGGCATCACGCACTTGCGCATCCGGACCTCCCGGGATGCCCGGGTGCATGTGACGATTCTGGATGCGGGGGGCGCTCAGGTAGGCGATGTGGACATGGGCAGCATCGTGGGGGGCGTGCCCACGGAAACGGTTTGGCAGGCCGACGTGCAGAGCGGCCTGTATTTCGCACGCTTCACGGCAAAGGCGGCGGACGGGACCCGGGCCACCAGACTCATCAAGATGGCGGTTATTCGATAAGATGGTTATTCGATAAAATAATGGCCGGGCTACATACATACGGCAGGGGGCGTGCAGTCTGGCGCCGGGTTGCCGGGCGCTTGGCGTCGGCGCGGGTGCTCTTTGCGGTTGCGCTGGCCGGTATGCCTCTTGTGGGCGGGACTCCGGCGGTTCAGGCGCAAAGTATCGTGGATTTATACGGTTTTACTCGTCCGGCGCTGGATTGGTACACCTTTGAAACCGAACATTTCAGGGTGGTTTTCCATCATGACGGGGCGGATAACGGCAGCAGCCGGACGGCACGGGTCGTTGCCCGCATTGCCGAGGAAATATATGCCCCGATCACTTCCTTGTATCGGTATGAGCCCGACGGCAAGATAACCTTCGTGCTCAAGGATTTTGAAGATTATTCCAACGGCGCCGCCTACTTCTTTGACAACAAGATCGAGATATGGGCGCCTGCACTGGATTCCCCGCTCCGAGGCGACCACAACTGGCTGCGTAATGTGATCGCGCACGAATTTACGCACATGGTGCAGGTGCAGGCGGCGATGAAGGCGGGCCTCCGGTTCCCGTTCCTGTATTTCCAGTATCTGGATTACGAGGACGTAAAGAGGCCTGACGTATTGTACGGATATCCCGACGTGATTGTTACGTATCCTGTGCCGACACTCAATAATCCGGCCTGGTTGGCGGAGGGGACGGCGCAGTACCAGCGCGCGTTCATGCACTACGATCACTGGGATACCCACCGCGATATGGTGCTGCGGACCCGGGTGTTGGCCGGTGAGGAACTGACGCTGGCCGAAATGGGGGGATTTTATTCGCATTCCAGTTTGCTGCGCGAGGTCGTATACAATCAGGGGTTCGCGTTCACGCACTATCTCGCCGCCACGTATGGGGAGGACATACTGCGCCGGTTGACTTCCGGACTCGGAAAATGGAATACCTGGAATATTGAGAAGGCCCTGAAGGATGCCACAGGCCATGATGCAGCCGGCATCTATACAGACTGGATAGAAACGCTCCGCCGCGAGTACGAGGAGCGCATGGGGCCCGTTCGGGATCATATGGTCGAAGGACGCCTGATCGAGGCGGAAGGATTCAGCAATTTTCATCCCCGTTTTTCGCCCGATGGCCGTCGCCTTGCCTATGTATCGAACAAGGGCGAGCACTATAACCTTTCTTCCCTGTACATTCTGGATCGGAAGACCGGAGAAGAGAAGGCGTACCGGCTGGAGGGCCTGGACCTGCAATCCGGTACGGCGGCGGCACACCGGCATCGGGATTGGAGCGGTGCGCAGTTTGCGTGCTCACTGGGATATACGCAGAAAGCGAAAGCCGGCGTGGGCGGGTCCGTAACCTGGCATCCCGGTGGGGATCATCTGGTATACGCTCGCACGAAAACCAATGCGGAGGGGTATCTGTTTTCGGATCTGTACCGGTTCGATCCGGAAACGAAAGAAACGGAGCGGCTGACCCGCAACCTGCGCGCGGCAGCGCCTGCTTACAGCCCGGACGGTTCGCAGATCGCCTTTCTGGGGCAGTCTGACGGCAGCGCCAATCTGCATCTGCTGGATGTGTCGACCGGGCAAACGCGCCGCATCACGCACTATGACGACGGTACGCAGGCCGCCGAGCCGGTCTGGCACCCGGACGGCGCATGGATATACCTGACGCTTGCGCGGGGCGACGGGCGCGATATATACAGGGTTGCGGTCGATGGGAATCCCGCCACTCCGGAGGAGGTGCTTGTCTCGGATGCGGACGAACGTTCTCCTGCGTTCGACGCCTCCGGAGCCTGGTTGTATTACGCATCGGATCGGTCGGGAATTTTCAACGTCTACCGGATGCGTCTGGGCGGCAAAGGAGACTTATCCGGTACTTCTCCAGAGGCGCTGACCAACGTAACGGGGGGCGCGTTCATGCCTCATCTGGCTCCGGACGGCGCCATGGCGTTTGCGCGGTACGATGCGGACGGCTACCACATTGCCATGCTGGATCAGCCTGCGTCCATTCCGGATCCGGCGGTGTATGTCCCGCCTGCCATTACCGGCAAAGGGGAGCCGGAGCCGGTTCCTCCAGACCAATGGGCGATGCTCGATGCGTTCGACGATACGGATATTCGCCCGTTCGACGGGGAGACCGTGTTGCGGGTGCGGAGGAACCAAGGCGATTCGAACCCCGGCCAGGAAACGCAGCCGGAAACGGAAGAAGCAGCGACAGAGGAAGTGGAGAAATACCGGAATGTGTTTACTCCGATCGGACTTTTTCCTGTGTTACGCGTCGACAATTACGTGTCGCGGCGCGGGCAATCGTTGGGCGCGCGTGTTCCACGGCGGTCCGTGGGAGGGCATCTCTTGCGCACGACCAAACTGGGCGTGTATGTGAATTCGCGCGAGATGCTCGAAGAAATGTCGTTTTTCGGCGGGGTCATGGTGGGTCCGGGTTCCACGAAGGCGAAGGGGGCGGGCGCCCTCCTGGCGCCCTCCAACCTGCTGAAAATGGAGCGCGACGCTTTCCTTACCATCGCATACAACCGCGGCTTCAGGTTTCTGCCGAAACGATGGGCGCCGCAGTTTTCCATCGAACTGTATAACATCCGGCGGAATGTGGAGAGCGGGCTTCGGATCGAGGAATTTCCCTGTACGGCCTGTTATCCGGATACGACGCATGTGGATATTGCCTACAGCCTGTGGGAAGGCAATATCTATGCCCGCAGCAAAGTGAACAAGGCCCTGCTGCTCGAGGCCGGATACCGGTACAGTCCCTATCGCGTTTCTACCGAGCGGTTCTTTTCCGCGGAGGAAAAGGGTTTCGTACCCGGTACGGCTTCCCGGTATTTTATCGGACGCGCGTTTACGGCAGGCGCCCGGTTCCAATCCAAAAAACTCCATCGCCACAGCGATGTGCTGCCTCAACAGATACGCGCCGATGTACATTACGAGGCCGAATCGGGTCGCTTGTTGCAGCGGTTCGACGTGGAGGACGGGGTTCTCGTACCCTCGTACGAACGGGGGCGCAACCACCGGCTTACCCTGGATGCCCGGGCGGGCTTCCGGCTTCCGGGTTTGTCCGCTTCCGCGAGCCATGGGCTGGGGATTCGGTTGCGTGGCAGCACCATTCTGGGGGCCGAGGTGGACGATTTTTACAACGACTATGTAGGCGGCCTGCTGCGTGCAAGAGGATATCCGTTTTATTCCCTTGGAGGCAACGAAACCTTATGGTTGCAGGTGGCCTATCATTTTCCGATATGGTCTCATGTGTCGAAGCAGGCCCTGTTCGCTTATTTCGACAAGGTCTACGGCCGCATCTACGCGGATGCGGCGCTTGCCTGGAGCGAGGGGGCGCCCAGGGCTGCGGACATGCGGCGCGACATCGGTATGGAACTGCGTGTCGGGCTCGGTTCTTTTTACCTTTTGCCCGCTGCGTTTTTTGTCAGCGCAACCTATGGACTGGATACGTTCACGTTCGAGCCGGACGAGGATTTCCTGACGGTGGACGGCCGTCGCTTTGTCCGGTACGGGAATGAGTTGTTATGGCACTTCGGGCTTCTTTTTGACTTTGATCTTTAACGGCGCATTTCGCCGCTTTTGCTCATGGATTTTGCACTTTCCTATTTCGCTGCCGCCGGCATGATCGCTGCCGGGACCGGTTTTCTGATATTCCTGTACCGCAAGACGGGCACGTTGCTGCCGGCAGACGCTGTAGAGCGGCTGGGATCGCTCATGTCCATGGCGCTCATTGTGACCGCCGGGCTCCTGGTGTATGTCACGTATCGGGTCGATTCGGGAAGCGGGTTCGTTGTTTCCGGAGAACCCCGGCTGGAGGCTACCGAACTGGGTGCTCCGGCCCCGGATTTTGCGTTCGTGGAACTGCTTTCGGAAGAAGAAACGCGTCTGTCCGATTACCGCGGCAAGGTGATCCTGCTAAACTGGTGGGCTACCTGGTGCGCACCCTGCCTCGAAGAATTACCGGCGCTCAACGGGCTCCAGGACCGCTATGCGGACGAGGGGCTGGTCGTACTCACGATTTCGGATGAATCGCGGGCGACGCTCGTTGATTTCAATAATGAGTTGCCGTTGCGTACGGTTGCGGGGTATGTCCAGGGCGAACATCTTGAAAACCTTTCCGATCCGTTCCGGCGCACCCTTCAGATTCGCCCGACGACCTATGCGATCGATCGGGATGGCGTGATCCGCGATTTCGTATTGGGGGCGCAGGATGCCCCGGCGTTCGAGCGCATGATCGCCCCCTGGCTTAAACAGACCGTTCCGTCAGAGTGAGGGCGTTATGAAACGCATTGTTTTGAGAGGGCTTGTGGTGTTCGCCATCCTTGCGGCGGCCCGGCCGGCGTCGTTGGCGGCGCAGGACGCGAACGGGGATGTCATTTCGGCGGCGCAATTGCGGTCCCGGATGCTTTATCAGGATATGCCGGGACAAGCTTCGGAAGGCGCCGTGCGTAGCGTGCCGCTGGCATTCGGCATGTCGGTGATCCTGCCGGGGTTGGGGCAGGCCTACAACCGGAACTGGATCCGCTCCGCGGCGGCGGTTGCGGTAGAAGGCGGCTTACTGGTGGCCTATTTCACCTGGAGAGATCGGGGGCGTGATGGCGAAAAAGCCTATCAGGCGTATGCCCACCGGTTCTGGGATCCGGTGCGGTACGCTTCCTGGTTGAACGATTACGCTTCCTGGCTTGATGGGGGCAACGAGGACATGCCGCTGGGGGCCGCTGTGATATCCCCGCCCGCCGGAATCGACTTCAGGAGGCCGGATGCATGGACGGACGCGGATCGCCGGCTTGTCCGGGAGTTTTTCGATGCGATGCGCGCGGTCGAGCGCGAGGTGTGGCATCCGGAGACCGGGGCGGCCTTTTCGCACGAGATCCCGTATTTCGGCGAGCAGCAGTACTACGAACTGATCGGAAAATATTTTCAGTTTGCACCCGGATGGGTGGACTACCCTCTGTGGAAGAGCGGCGAAGATTTTACCGACGCTATCGATCCGGAGCGAACCGGCGCAAACGGTTCCAAGCCGAACGTACAGGGCCGGTTTCTGGATTACGCCGAGGACCATGCCCACGCCAATACCTTACTCCGGCGCGCCTCGCGCGTATCGGCGGTGCTTGTGCTGAACCATGTGCTTGCGGCGTTCGACGCCGCTATTGCGGCACGGCTCCACAATCACCGTATCGAAACGAATATGGGGGTGGGGTATACAGGATACGGGACGTACCGGACGCCGCAAATATCCGCTGCGGTCACGTGGAGGTTTTAGGGGGTATGCAACCCACCATGCCTCCCAAGACGTTAGACAACCCCCGCCAGCATGGCGAAATGGCGCGCCCGGGAGGATTCGAACCCCCGGCCTTTGGAACCGGAATCCAACGCTCTATCCAACTGAGCTACGGGCGCGAGCATTCGTTGCGCCATAGATAACGATTGGCAGGCCCCAGGTTCCCTTGCAGCAATAGCCCGTTCCGTTTTACCCTGCTTTCCTGCCTTTGACGAATCATGGATGAATCGCCCCAACATCTTTTTCCGGATAGGTCTCATGAAGAACCGGATCCCACACCGGATGCGCCACAGCCTATTCCGCTGGACGGATTGTTTGAACGCCGCGGTTTTTCACCGCTGTGGACGACCTTTGCCGCCCTGATTCTGGCTTTCATCCTTTTTCAGCTGATCATCACTCCTCTTGCCGTAGTGGTGCTTCTCCTGATAGAGGGGGTTTCTACGGATGCGTTGCTGACGGATCCGTCCATGCTTGTAGAACAGCATGCCGGCATCCTGCTTACGGCGAATACGATCGGTCAGGTGCTGGGGTTGTGTTTGCCGGCATGGTGGCTGGCGCGCATGCATACCCGTCGCCCTCTCGCTTTTCTGCGGGTGCGGCGGCTCGATACGTCTTTCATGGCGCCTGCGCTGGCTGCGCTTATTGCGCTTCTGCCTGTCGTACAGTGGCTTGGCGCCGTCAATGGAGCACTTCCCCTTCCCGAAGCCATTCGGGAGTTCGAGGCGTCGCAGATGGAACTCATCCGGCAGGTGCTGCATGTAGACGCGAACATTGCCTTTCACCTGATCGTGCTGGCGCTTACGCCGGCCCTGTGCGAGGAGCTGTTGTTCCGGGGCTATGTACAGCGTCAGGCCGAGCGGAGTCTTGGGGCAGTGGGGGGCATCCTGTTTTCGGGGATTGTTTTCGCCCTGTATCATCTGCGTTTCTCCCAGGTTCTGCCGCTTGCGGCGCTGGGCGTGTTCATGGCGTATCTCGTGTGGCGGACCGGAAGCATCTGGCCGGCTATTGCGGTGCATTTCGCGAACAACGCCGTTGCCGTAGTAATGGGCGCTTATATCGCAAGGCATCCGGAACACGAAATCACCGATATCGAACACATAAATATGCCGTGGTATCTGGTCGTTCTGGGCGGATGTTTGTTTGTTCTGTTCGTGCTGGCGATCGAACGCAAGGCGCAACATCAGGCCGGGAAGGCGTTCGTTTCCGAAACGCTTCCGGGTTTTCGGCGTGAATAAATTATTAAGCGCAAGATCCAGCCCTTTTTATATCCTGCAGTACACGTGTACAAAAGCATCTTGCTCCGTCTTCTTACCGCACTGGTAGGCATTCCGATTATCGTCGGAGTGCTTTATCTGGGCTCCTGGCCGTTTGTCCTGCTTGTGCTGGGTCTGGCTTTGATGTGCCAGCATGAGGTGTACCGCTTGCTCGAGGAGGGAGGGCTGCATCCGCATCGCATTCCCGGCTTGCTCATCGGCGCGCTTTTTGTTCTGCAAGCTGCCTGGCGTCCTGCGCTTTATGTGGCCGCTGCAGTCGTTGTAGGGGTGGTGGCCTGCTTTCCCTTGTATTCCGGATTGTCGGGGCGGGAGGGGGCGCAGACGCGTGTGGCAGGACCAGGAGGCGTCCGGCCCGATTCGCCGGGGACGCGCCGCCTCGGAGCCACACTGCTGGGCATTGTGTATCCGAGTGTATTGTGGGCCTTTTTGATCGAACTGCGTTTTGCAAACGGGCTGGGCATGGACGATGTATCGGCATTCTATCTGACGCTGGCCGTTTTCGTGATTGTATGGACCGCCGATACCCTGGCGTTTATAACCGGGCGGCTTTTCGGACGGTATCCGCTTGCGCCTGCGGTGTCGCCGAAGAAGACCTGGGCCGGCGCCATTGGCGGTGTGTTCGGGGCGCTCGCGGCAGCGGTCCTCTTTCAGTTGTTCGTATATGAGATAACTTCCTGGGGGAATATGTTGCTTCTGGGCGGGATCGCCGGCGTGTTGGGGCAGTTGGGTGATCTTGCGGCCAGTCGGTTGAAGCGGTTGGCCGGTGCGAAGGATTCCGGCTCGCTGTTGCCCGGGCATGGCGGCGTGCTGGACCGGTTCGACGCCATGCTTCCGGTAGCGGCTGCAATGTATTTGTATCTGCGCCTGGTCGCCGGCATCTTGTAGGGAGTTGCCTGCCGGTTCGGAGCGATGCCGGCAGGGTCTGCTGTGCGCCACATGTGGACAATCGTTGTAAAATGACGGCGATTCGGCAGGGAAACGACAAGGATTCGTCGCTAAAATAACCGAGGCGGAAAGCGGTTAGCCTGCAAATGGCCGTGGCTGTGTCGTGGATCGACTTTCGGAAGGAACGGGGATTTTTCTCGCCTTTTCACTTGACGAGCATCATGGTTCGCACGATGATCCTGTCCTGCGCCTGCAACCGGTAGACATAGGTCCCGCTGGGCAAACCGCCTGCATCGAAGCGCGCCGCATGGCGGCCCGCAGGCTTCGGTCCGTCGGCAAGCACCGCCACCTCCCGCCCCAGCATGTCGTACACCACAAGACGGACTGTACCGGCCTGCGGCAATGCATAGCGTATCGTCGTCCTTGGATTGAACGGGTTCGGATAGTTGCCCGTAAGCATGACTTCATCGGGCAATTCTTCTTCGTCTTCGCTGGCCGTCGCCATGGCCGCCGAGCCCTCCTGCTCCATCCGCCCGGACACCGAGCCGCCCGCCGGGCCGGCCACCCTCGCCGAGTCCGCGGTCGAGAGCTTGCGGCCGTCGTCGCCGCCCATGCAGATCGCGCCCGCCGCGTCGCAGTCGGTCGTCTCCGGCAGCAGGACGAAGACATCGCCGCCACCCGACGGCTCGATGTGGATCTCGCGCAGGTCGTCGCGGCCGTCGACGCGGCGCGCCTTGCGCACCGCGCCGCCCGTCACCTCGAACGCTCCGTCGTCGCGCAGCACCGTGTAGCTGGTGGGGATCTCTTCGCTGAAGAGCACCTGGAAGAAGAACGTCGTCTCGCCGTCGTGCTCTTCGGGCACGTTCCGGAATGTCGCCGTAAGCGGCGCTTCTTCTTCTTCTTCTTCTTCTTCTTCTTCGCCATCCTCTGTGGCGCTGTCCGTCGTATCCGCAGGCATGCGCACCTTGACGATCTCCGACATCGGTCCGAGGTATCCGAGGGCGTCCTTCACGGCTCTGACGGCGTAGCCGTAGAGCACCCCCGCCGTCACCGCGCTGTCGGCAAAGGTGCGGTCGGTGATGGAGGCGTACTCCGCGTAGACCTCGGGCTCGGCTTCCCCGAGCTCGGGCCTGTGGCGAAGGATATGGTAGAGGTTGTTGCTCGGGTGCGTATCGGGATCCTGCCAGGTAAGGACGACGGCCTCCTCGGTCGCCGTGGCTTGCAGAGCATGGGGCCGGTCGTGCTGCTCGTTCGTGCCCGTCGTTGTCGAGTCGCCCGGCACCGGCGTCCCGGCGGTGCTCTCGTCGTTGTCCTCGATGGTGCCCGTCGCCGAGAGGCTGTCCGCGCCTGCGGCGAACACGGCGCGTTCGAGGTTGCTCAGCGTCAGCGTAAGCGTCTCGTCGCCTTCGGCCTCTGCGTCGTCGACGAGCGCGACGCTTATCGTCGCGCTCGTCGCTCCGGCCGGCAACTCGATCGTTCCGCTCTTCGCTTCGTAGTCGCTTTGCGCGACCGCCGTAGCGTCCGACGTCGCGTAGTCGAGCGTCACCGTCGCCGTCGTCGCCTCCGACAGGCTCACGACGAAGTCGAGCGTTGCGCCCGCGCCCTCGGTCGCCGACGGGCTATTGATCGTTACCTCGCTCGGCAGCGCCGCCTCCTCGTCGTTGTAGATGATACCGATCGCCGCGTCCCGCGACAGAAAACTCCCCGAAGGATTCAGAAGGATCATCTCGACCCCCTCGCCCGAGTCCTCGATCCTGTCGTCGACCACCGGCACCTCGATCGTCTTAAGCGTCTCGCCCGATGCAAACGTCAGCGTTCCCTCCGTGTAGGCGTAATCGGCCGGCGTCCTCGCCGTCGTGCGGCATTGCCCGGCGGCATCGTCGAAGAAACTGCCGCTGCAGTAGCCGATCGAAGAATCCAGCGTCCTGTACTCTACCGTCACGTTTGCGCCGGGCGCCGGATCCAGCGTCACCTTGAAGTCGAGCGTCGCGCCGTGCGCCTCGTAGACCTCCGCGTCGTGGATGTAGAGCCCTCCGGCCGCGGAGCCCTGCCGGACGTTGATCTTCACCTGCAGTGCGTTGTCCAGCTTCGTCCACGCCTCTTTCGCGCTGCGGTTGAAGGGCTTTTGGTACGAAAAGCCGTCCAGGTTCCAGCCGCTGCGATTGACGTCCTCCACGTCCGAGGCTGTTTGCGCCAGCGTCGCCGTGGTGTTTTCTATGTCCTTCGCGTCGATCACGATGGCGTAGGTCGTCGAGGCTTGCAGGTTCTCCCCCCGGTGGTGGTACGCGAAGCGCGTCTCTCCGTCGGCGGCCTGCTTGCGCTCGAACTGACCCACGAAGCGCGTCACCGCGCGCGCGGCAGCGTCCCATTCCCACAGCGCCGCGAGTATCACGTCGCCGTTCACGCCGCCGTCGCCGCTGCCGGCGGTCGCGAATTTGATGTCGACGTAGTCGGGTTTGAACAGATGCCCGTCGCTGCCGGTCGAAAACGTTTGCGCGTAGCCGTAGCCCATCTTGGTGATGCGGACGGCGGTGACGTCGCCGTTGGCGTCCCTGGTATAGGTTATGTCCGCGTCCATGACGAGCGAGTCCGCTTCCGTCGTTTGGCCGAGGTTGCTCAGCACGGTCGTCGTGCCGCCGTGCTGAACGGAGGATCCCCGGGGGGTCACCCGCGCGCGCACCGCTTCGCCGTCGCCGGCGGCGCTCACGGCGCGCAGCTCGAAGGTGTGCAGCAAGTCGTTGGTGAGGGTCCCGATCGTGTAGCTGTTGCGGTTGGCTTCGCCGATATTGCTGTCGGGGACGTCGAGCCACTCGGAGTCCGGGGGCCGCCCGCCGGTGGCGTAGCGGTACTCGAACCCGGTGAGGGGATGGCTGCCGCCGTCGATGGGGGCGTCCCAGCTCAGGGTCGCGCTGCCGTCGCCGCCGCTCGCGGCGAAGTTGCCCGGAGGGCCGGGCGGGCGAGGCGGCCGCACGACGAGCTGTGCGGAAACGGTCTGCCCCGCCGTCCAGGTGGGGGGCAGGGAAGAGTGCCATTGAACTTCCTCCCCAAGTAGGATTGCCTCATCGAGCCGATACTCCACGCCGTCCAGATCCAGCGCCAGCTTGTCGACAAGAGCCTGGGGAAGTTGAGGTGATAGCTTCAAGAACAACCACTCAGCGAGGGTCACACTATCGTAAATCCCTGCGGATTGCGTGAGTCCAGTCACGAAATAGCTCGTTCCATCGTATATGAAATGGAGGGAACTGGAGATGCTGCCGTATGGAGGACCTTCCTGCCCAGCAATAAAAAAACGAAATAGCAAGTATCCAGTGTTAACGAGTTCATTCAGCCCTTCGCTGATGCCCTGCACCCCCACGGTCATGGTCGCGGCCCAGAGGACCTCGTCGCCGTCGTCATTGGCGTAGCTCTCGAATGGCGGCGGCACCTCGTTCGCGCTGCCCCGGATAGCAAGCAGGATCGGGTCCGATCTTGTAACCCAAGCCCCTTGAGAATAGTACAGCCGGCTGTTACCGATGCTCCAGCTTTCTTCCGCAGTCTCTTCGACGGTCGATGACGTGTGCGAAACACTGATCGGGTCGGCCGCCCCGTCGTTGATCACGACCCAGTAGACAGTGTTCGGGCGCAGCGTGAAGCCCTCCGGCGCCGTGAACGTATTGAGGGCGCCTGCCGTCAACGTCGCCGGGTTGCCGAGCGCGACGAGCTCGACTTGCGGCTGGTCTGTAGAGAAGTGGTTTGAGAATATCTTGACCACGCTGCCGGTCGCGGACGTGGAACTCGCGCCGTCCAACACGAGCCGGACGTCGGACAACGCGTAGCCGGTCGGGTTCGACCCGGTCACGAAGGCTTGCGCCAGATGCACATTGGAGCCTACGGCCGATGCCGTTTGCGCCGTGTTCGCCACCAGCGTGGGCGGCCCCTCGTTCGCGACGCCCCGGATAGCAAGCAGGATCGGGTCCGGTCCTGTATCCCAAGCCCCTTGAGAATAGTACAGCCGGCTGTTACCGATGCTCCAGCCTTCTTCCGCAGTCCCCTCGGCGGCCGATAGCGTGCGTGAAATCGTGATCGGGTTGGTAGTCACCCCGTCGTTGATCACGACCCAGTAGTCGGTGTTCGGACTCAGCGTGACGTAGTCCGGCGCCGTGAACGTGTTGAGGCCGCCCGCCGTCAACGTCTCCGGATTGCCGAGCACGAATAACCCGATGCCCGGTAAATTGTTGACGCTGTCATGCGAGAATATCCTGACCACGCTGCCGGTCGCGGACGTGGCGCTCGCGCTGTGCAACATGACCTGGACGTCGGACAGCGCATAGCCGGCCGGGTTCGGCCCGGTCGTGAAGGGCTGCGCTTGACGAAAATTGGAGCCGGTGCTCGTTGCCGTTTGCCCGGTGTTCGACACGAGGGGCGGCGGCGCCTCGTTCACGCTGCCCCGGACCGCAATCTGGATCGGGAGACCTCGTGTTGTCCAACTATCTGTGGCGCTTGTTCGCTGCAACCGAAAGTCTGCGATGTTCCAGCCCGTTTGCGCAGTATTTCCGTCATTGAAATCTGTGTTGTAGTTGTAAATCGTAATCGGGTCAGTAGTCACCCCATCGTTGACCACGACCCAGTAGGTGGTATTCGGATTCAGCGTGACGCCGTCCGGCGCCGTGAACGTGTTGAGCGCGCCCGCCGTCAACGCCGTCGGATTGCGGAGCGTGACGAACACGGTGTCCGGCTCGCTACTACTGCTATTCGAGAATATCTTGACTACGTTGACGGTCGCGGAGGTGGAACTCGCGCTGTGCAATTTGAGCTGGACATCGGACAAGGCGTAGCCGGTCGGGTTCGGCCCGGTCGTGAAACTCTGCGCCTGAAAGGCTCCGGTGCTGGTACCTTGCGTCCCTTCGGTATTCGACACGAGGGTGGTCGGAGTCTGGGCTTGCGCGGCGCCTGCAAGCAGGGCGGCCCAGGCGAGGGCGAGGAGGGCGAGCGCGCGCGCCGTGCGACGGGCTACAGACATAGCGCACACACACACACACACACACACACACACACACACACACACACACGCAAGGCGTTATGGTTGGCCGGCGTGTAATCAGGCGCTTTTGCGCCGAGGCCTGACGCGGGCGCGCCGGATCCGTGTCGAACCGCAAAATGAATCATTCTACCTGTGGCCGGAAGAAGGCCGGTAAACCTTAGAATCGTTGTACGGCGTACAATTTCGTCAATGCGCAGCAGAATTCAAATGATCATTACATGATTAATTAATATATAACATGTTTTTATCATGAGTTTTTATCAATAAAGCGTATAAAACGCTTCCGGAACGCGGTCGCCGGCGCAATTTCGCGCGGTCGGATTCCTGTCGTTTCCCTGCCGAATCGCTGTCGTTTTACAATCGTTCCGGAACGGGGTATCCCGCCTCGTGTATATTCGATCGGGAAATTATCAGGAGCGTGTCATGGGTATTTTTCTGCCGGGTTCTCGTGCAAAGCATCGCCGGTTCTCCTACGAGCCGCGATTCTACGATCCCAAAAAGGATCAGGACTTGCGCCATCGTATGCGCATCAAGAGTCTTTCGCGCCGCAAACGGAGAAACCCGGCAGGAATCATTCTGTTTGTGATTTTGCTGGCGATGGCCCTGTTTATCTATTTCCAGCTTGGTTGACCCTGTTCCGGTCGCACGTTTTTTACACGTTGTATCTGTTGTCGTATGGCGCATGACGTAGCCATGGATATCGAAGGAAGCATCCGGGTGATGCCGGAGACGCTTTCCAACAAAATCGCTGCCGGAGAAGTGGTGCAACGCCCCGCTTCGGCCGTGAAGGAATTGCTGGAAAACGCGGTGGATGCCGGCGCCGGGTCTATTACGCTGATCCTGAAGAGGGCGGGTAGCGAATTGATCCGGATTGTGGATGACGGGTGCGGTATGAGCCGGCACGATGCGGCCGCATGTTTTCAGCGGCACGCCACGAGCAAAGTCTTTGCAGCCGAAGATCTGGATTGTATTCGCACGCTCGGTTTTCGGGGGGAAGCCCTTGCGTCGATCGCAGCGGTGGCGCAGGTCGAGTTACGCACGAAACGGCCCGTTGACGACGCCGGGCTCTGCATTCGCAACGAGGGAGGGCGTATTGTTTCTTCGGAGCCGTGCGCGATGAGCGACGGCACGTCCCTGGCTGTGCGGAATCTGTTTTACAACGTCCCGGCCCGGAGAAATTTTCTGAAAACGCCGGCCACGGAGCTCCGGCATATCATAGAGACGTTCCAGGCGCTTGCGTTGTCCCGTCCCGACATCGGTTTCACGCTCATTCACGACGACGCGGAAATGCATCAGCTTCCTGCCGAAACCGGGAAGCCCGCCGAGGCGCTCCGCGCCCGCATCGGGGCATTGTTCGGCGACCGATATCCCGGTATGCTCGTCCCTGTGGGGGAGCAGACGAGTTACCTGACCGTGCACGGGTTTGTCGGCATGCCCGAATTGCACAAGAAGCATCGCAACGAGCAGTTCCTGTTTGTCAACGGGCGCATTGTGAAGAGCCGCTCGCTGGGACATGCGATTCAATCGGCCTACGAGGGGCTCGTGCCTCAAGGCGCCTGGCCGTTTTTCTGCGTTTTCCTGTCGGTGGACCCGTCCCGCGTCGATGTCAATGTACATCCGGCAAAGGCCGAAGTGCGATTCGACGACGACCGGGGCGTGTACGGATTTCTCCATGCGGTGGTGCAGAAAGGGCTTGGCGGGATGTTATTGACGCCGCTCGTGGATGTCCCCTCCGCCGATACGGCCGAACCCTGGGTGCTGAAATCGCCTGCGAAGGAATTTACCGTTCCCGGAACAACCCGTTCAGCGGATCCTTCCGGATTTTCTTCCGGTGCGCCTTCAGCAGGGTATTACCGGAAGGACGAGCAACGGGATGCAGGCCGGCAGTCCGAGGAACTGTATCGCGGCGCGGCGTCTCTGCCAATCCCGGATGCGGCGCCCGGGGACGAGGATACGCTTCTCTGGCAGCTTCATGATCGCTACATTCTCACGCAGATCCAGTCGGGCCTGATGATCATTGACCAGCATGCCGCGCACGAGCGTATTCTGTACGAGCGGGCGCTTGGTTATCTCCGGCAGGGACAGGGGTTGTCTCAACAATTGCTGTTTGCCCGCACCGTAGAGTTTTCTCCTGCGGATTTCGAGCTGCTCAAGGAGTTATTGCCGGATCTGAGCACCCTCGGGTTTGACATAGAGTTGCTCAGCGGGCGGACGGCCATCGTGCGGGGCGTCCCGTCGGAAATACATTCCGGGGACAAGGAGGTCCTACTGGAAGACCTGCTGGCTCAATATCGGCGCGACCACGAGCAAGCCGGGGTGGAGCGTCAGGAGCGTCTTGCGAGGAGTCTGGCCCGGCGCGGCGCCATCCGGTCCGGCGCCGTGCTTGCGCCTGCGGAAATGCGATCCGTGATCGACCAGCTCTTTGCATGCGACAAACCCTACGTATGTCCGAGGGGAAACGCCACCGTGGTTCGGATCCCCATTGATGAGTTGCGGAAGCGCTTCGGTCACTGACGGCGCTTGCGGCATGGATTCCTTCGAGCGACGTATCGACGCTTTTCTTCGCCGGCATGCCCTGCTGGAAATCGGCGAACCGGTGGTGATCGGCCTGAGTGGCGGGGTGGATTCGATCGTGCTTGCCTCGGTGCTGGTTTCGCTGGGCATGTCCGTGCGGGCCGTGCATGTCAACTACCGGCTGCGCGGGGACGCATCGGATGAGGACGAGGCATTCGTGCGGACCTGGTGCGGGGAGCGGGGTATGGATCTGGTCGTACGTTCATTCGATGGAGAATGGCCTTCTGACGCCTCGGTGCAGCAGGCGGCGCGCAATTTTCGCTATGCCGTTTTCGAGGAGGTGGCTCTGGCGATGCCCTCCGGCAAGGTGGCTGTGGGCCATCATCGGGATGATCAGGCGGAGACCGTACTGCTGAACCTGTTTCGGGGATCGGGCCCCGAAGGGTTAGCGGGGATGCCGGTCCGGCGGAAGATTTCTCCCGGATCGTCCGTGCAGGTGGTGCGTCCCCTGCTGGCTGAGCGGCGGCGCGACATTGCGGCGTATGCTCGTACGCAGGGTCTTACGTGGCGGGAGGATGCATCGAATACCGCCTCCAAATACCGGCGCGGCGCCCTGCGGGAACACATTTTGCCCCTGATCGAACAGCATTTCGGAGAAGCGATCGCGGAGAACATTGCCCGGTCGGGGGCGCTCGTCCGGGAATATGTGGACGAAGTGCTGCGCGATGAACTGGAAGCCTGTTTCGATGCGGCATTGACAGGAGAAGGCGCGGTGGACGAGGCTGCGGTCCGCGCTTTACCGCCAGTGTTACGCCGCCGCGTATTTATCGAGGCTCTGCGGCGCTGGGCCCCCGAATTCGAGGCGGATGCCCGTGCGGCAGTCCGCATTGAACACCTTCTGGATATGCAGCCGGGCCGGCGGCTCGTATTCGGAGATACCGTGGTGTGGCGGGACCGGGACCGGATCGTTTTTGCGCCTTCCGGTTCCTCTGTCGAAGTCGCCCCTGCATGCCGTCTCGATGAGGAGGGCGCCATCGAAATTCCCGGAGGATATCTGCATGTCGAGCGGCTGGGAGCGCCTCCCGGGGATGTGGCTGCCGGTGCGCCCGATGAGGTGTATCTTGATGCGCGGACGGCCCGGTTCCCCTTACTGGTGCGCCCGTGGGAAGCGGGCGACCGGTTCATACCGCTCGGCATGCGTCAGGGCAAGAAAATCAGTGATTTTCTGACGGACGAGCAGGTGCCGCCGCATCAAAAACGCGCCGTCCAGGTGGTCGAGTCGGAAGGACGGATCATATGGGTGCTTCCGCTGCGGATTTCAGAAGAAGCGCGTATTCAGGAGGATTCTTCAGAGGTGGTCCGGTTGCGGTTTACAAGGAACCGGGAACGTTCAAGTTTGTGAACCCTGCCACATTGCTTCGTCATTCCTTGCCAGTCCGCTTCTCGCAGTCTCTGAACTTCGCGGACTTAATCAGAGTATCCCTGGATCGTTTCTGCAAGAACACAGCCCTGCCATGCCCGACACGTCTAATCTTTCCAGATTTTCAGACACTTCCGTGTTGTGCCGGGGGGAGCGCTTCGAGGTGTACATCGATCGCGATGGAATCCGTCGCCGCGTGGCCGAAATAGGGGAGGAGATTTCCTTGCACTACACGAGAAAAAATCCGGTGCTCATCGGCGTGTTGCATGGCGCCTGCATGTTTCTCGCCGATTTGCTGCGTGTGCTTACGATAGATTGCGAGGTGGATTTTCGGAGGCTGTCTTCGTACGAGCAAGGGAAAACCTCCAGCGGTCAGATCATTGAACGGGAAGGCGTGGCTCGCATCGATCTGCGCGGGCGCCATGTCATTGTGGTGGAGGATATTGTGGATACAGGACTTACCATGGCATATCTCATGGAACGCATCATGGAGCAGGAGCCGGCCTCACTCCGTATCGCTACGCTCCTGCACAAGCCGGAAGCGGCCCGTGTGCACGTTCCTCTCGAGTATGTAGGGTTCCGGGCGCCCAACCGCTTTCTGATCGGCTACGGGATGGATTACGAGCAAACCGGGCGCCACCTGCCAGAGATATATATTCAGGCGGAGGGGTAGGGGTTATTTCGCACATCTGTTTCAACAGGTCGCATCATTCCCACTTGCCCAGCGCCTGCGCCAGTCCCATGATACAGGCGCCTTCCCGCTTCGCCTCGTCCAGCACTGCGAGAAAGTGCCTTTCCCAGCCCGGAAAATCGATTTCGTCCCCCAGCACCGGATGCCACAGCCCCACGAACGCGCCCCCGTACCGGCGGCATGTCTCCATCAGGCCGGATGTCGTCCGGATAGCCTCTTCGGGATCCAGCCCGCGATATCCGAACAGCGTAGAATCCATCGCGGTGAGCGGCATCTCCCACACATCCAGCGGACGGTCTTCCTTGAGATCGTATAATTGAAACGGCAGGCACGTGCCGCGCCGGAACCCTTCGTGTTCGGCAAACCCCAGCGTGCTGTCTATGCGGAAACCATGCGCTGCCTGCAGCCGGGGCGTGGTCACCGGATCGAACCGGAGATAATGCTGCCGCACCGATATGGGAGGAGGCGTGCCCACCTGTTCCAATGCCTTTGCCAGTTGTTTCTTCTCGAGTCCGAAGCGATCCGGCTCGTCGATAGCGCGGTACGCAGGGTGCAGGCCGATCTCGAAATCTTCTTGCGAAATCCGGGCCATCCAGTTTATCAGGAAAGGCGAACCGAGACGATACCTTGTGTCACGCGGGTGGCCGGCGCCCGCTTTTACGAAGAACGTAGCGGTTCCGCCACGCGAAACAACCTCGCGAGGAATTTCCCGGATCGAACGCCGGAACGGATCTCCCTTGAGCATCTGGCGGGCTACGCGCCCGAGACGCCGGCAGCGTTCCGGGAAGGATTCCCCTCGGTGATTCTGCACGAAATAGGCTATTCCTTCGCGATACAGAATACCGGGGCGCCATTTCCTTCCGTAATCCACGTCGTGGGTGGAACAGAACGCCCAATCGCTGCCCGCCCACCGGCGAGGCGAGATCGGTACGCCCCCGGCCCGTAGCCGTTCGGCCAACCATACGCGATAGGCGTCCACTACAGGAAAGCAGGCCGTGTCGAACCGGGCTGGCAGCGAGGCTGCAAATGGAACGCGCCCGTGCTCATCCCGTCTTTCCGCCGCCCGCTCCTGCCAACCACTCAGCCACAGGAATGTGGAAGCAACTATATCCGGACGTCCGTTTTCGTCGGCAAAACAAACCGGGACGGACACCCCCTCGATCTCGCAGGTGGTGGCATCCTTCGCCTCGAAAGGAGACGTTCCCGCAAGAAAAACGTCTGCGTCCGGCGCATGGGTACACGGAATCAGGCCCGGATCCGTTGGCGTAGTCCCATGCCGTCCGTAATACAACACCGGAGCATCGGCTGGCGCCATGTCGGCGAGGGCATCAGGCGAGATCCAGCGTGGCTCCAATCCGAGCGGCGTCAGCAGCATCCGCAGGGCGTATTTCGCCCGGGACGCAAAGTCGGGCGCCACGTCGACGCAACAGGCAATATGGGTCCCTCGTGAAACGATCACGTCCGTTCGCAAGAATGACAATGTAACAAGGTTGTAACTTGTCTCGAAGTTTGGAGCAGGCAGATCGTCCGGGCGTTCTTATCGAAACGCATCATGCCACGCAATCCATGGTAAGTCGATTCAAAATATTCTGCGATCCGGTGCACGGGTTCATCTCCGTTCCGAAAAATATCCTTATGGACTTGATCGGAACACCGGAAATGCAGCGCCTGCGGCGCATCCGCCAACTGGGGATAGGACATCTCGTGTTCCCCGGCGCCGAACATACGAGGTTCGGTCATGCGCTCGGCGCCATGGCTCTCATACAGGACACCCTTTCGAACCTTGCCGATAAGGGAACGCCCATATCGCCCGAAGAATCCATTGCCGCACAAGCGGCGGCAATGCTGCACGACATCGGACACGGCCCGTTCTCCCATGTACTGGAACATACCTTTATTGACGGTTATCGTCATGAAAACATGAGCCGGGAGCTCATGGTTTCGCTCAATGAACGCTTCGAGGGCGCCCTGGACCTTGCGCTGAAGATATTCGACGGTACGTACGAACGTCCTTTTTTTCACCAGCTCGTTTCCAGTCAATTGGATATGGATCGCCTGGATTTCCTGCGGCGCGATTCCTTTTATACGGGCGTCGTAGAGGGGGATGTGGGCGTAGAGCGCATCATCAAGACCATGCGGGTGCATCCGCAGGAGGGCGGTCCGGATTCCCGTATCGTCATCGAAGCCAAGGGCATCTACGCGATCGAAAATTATATCATTTCCCGGCGGCTGATGTACTGGCAAGTCTACCTGCACAAAACCGTCGTCGCGGGGGACCGGCTCCTGCGCACCGCTTTCGGGCGGATGCGCGAACACCTTGCGCGGGATTCGAAAAGCCTGGACGGATTTTGCTCGCCTTCCCTGCTCTTTTTCCTGACGAATAATCTGACGCTCGACGATATACGGCGGAAAGATGTCCGGGAGCATTTCTGCCGGATCGACGATGTGGATGTCATGCACTGCATGAAAGCATGTATGCGCCATCCGGACCGCATCCTGGCAGATCTCTGCCGCCGGTTTATCGAACGGGATTTCTTTCGCGTTACTTTTCTGTCCGACCTCCCGTCGCAGGAGCAGGTAGAAGCATGGACAGACCGCATCGCAGCATGGCTCGTAAGCAAGGGGTTGAGCGATGCCGATTGCGCTTCAGAAAACGCCCAATGTTATCTGATCCGGGACGACACGCGCCATCTTGCCTACGAACACGTGCGGGATTCGGTGCATGTGCTCGATAGACACGGGGGCGTACGGGAGCTTTCCCAAACGGTTGAGGCTACGACGGTTGCTTCGCTTGGGGAAGTGGTAGTGAAGCCGTTCGTATGTTACCCGAAGGAAGTGGGACTGGAGATGGGAGAGTAGTGCACTGGTTCTTGTTCAGAAGAATTGCCCGTACCGCTTTTCCTTCCACATAATCCCCCTAAAGGTTGGCTTTGTTAATATGTATGATGTATTATATCACTGCCCTTTCCGAATCAGGTTTTGTTTTCTCAGTACGATCGCTTTTGGTCTGCAATGCATCGATTTTTTCTCGTTGGCCTGTTCCTTTTGTTCGTCGTCGAGCATGGCGCAGCGCAACATGCAGGTATCTTTATTAACCAGGAAGAAGCCGCTGAAATACGGGATGCGCTGGGCAAGTACGAGTTGCTCGACAATGCCGTTGCACTGGCCAGGGAGACGCTGGAAGAGGCTTTTTCGCAGCCTATAGAAGTGCCGCTTCCGGGCGAAGCGGGCGGCTACGAGCACGAGCGGCACAAGCAGAATTACCGGGAGATGCGATACGCCGGGCTGCTCTATAGCATTACCCGGGAAGAGAAGTACGCTGCGTTCGTGCGGGATATGCTGGAGGAATACGCCGTTTTGTATCCCACGCTCGGTCCGCACCCGCTGGCACGGAATCAAAAACCCGGTAAGATATTTCACCAGACACTCAATGAAGAGGTCTGGCTTGTTCATACCAGCATCGCGTACGATTGCGTCTACGAATGGCTTTCCGAGGAAGAACGCGCGCGCTTCGAAGCCCACATCTTTCGCCCGATGGCGGAATGGTTCTCCGTACGCAATAAAGAGGAATTCAACCGGATTCATAATCACGGCACCTGGGCCGTAGCCGCCGTCGGCATGATCGCGTACGTGATGGACGACCAGACGCTTGTCGACAAGGCGTTGCACGGTACGGAATTGGACGGAGAGGGCGGTTTTCTGGCGCAACTCGACTTGCTCTTTTCACCCGACGGCTATTACATGGAAGGGCCTTACTATATCCGCTATGCCCTCATGCCCTTCTTTTATTTTGCCGAGGCGGTGCATCGCGTGCAGCCCGAGGCAGGCATCTATGATTACCGGGACCAGATTCTTCGCAAAGCCCACTATTCGGCCGTTCAGACGGCTTTTCCCAACGGCATTTTTCCTCCCATCAACGATGCTTCCCGGACCATGGATGTCGCGGCGCCGGAAGTTGTTCTGGCGAATGCATTGACATACGACCAGTACGGCGCGGATGAAAGCTTGCTCGGTATTGCCCGGATTCAGAATCGGGTGATCCTGAATGGTTCGGGGCTGGAGGTAGCCCGTGACTATGCCGCTTTGGATACGCCGCCTGATATGAACTGGCCATCGATCGAATTCACCGACGGTCATGACGGCGAACAGGGTGGACTCGGCATTCTGCGCATGGGCGGGGGGCAGGATGAATCCATGTTGCTGATGAAGTATGGCGTGCATGGCGGCGGACATGGCCATTTTGACAAGTTGCACTTCATCTTCTTTGATCAGGGGCGTGAGGTGATCAATGACTATGGCTTTGGCCGGTGGATCAATATCGAGCCTAAATTCGGAGGGCGTTACCTGCCCGAGAACAACTCCTATGCAATGCAGACCGTCGCGCATAACACGGTAGCGGTGGATGGCTTGACGCAGAATCTTGGGGACGAAGATGCCGCCGAAGCGACTTCCGGTCAGCGCCATTTTTTCGATGGCGAGGGAGCGCAGGTGAAAGTAATGAGTGCGCGCGCCGACACGCATTATGAGGGGGTCGGAATGCAGCGTACGATGCTGCTGATTAAGCAGGACAGGTTGCCGTACCCGGTCGTTGTCGATCTTTTCCGGCTGGAAAGTGACGAGATGCACCAGTACGATTATCCGTTTCATTACTCAGGGCAGCCCATCACGTCCAGTTTCGATTACCAGACACACACCGGGATGCTCCAACCTCTCGGCGGAGATGCCGGGTATCAGCACATCTGGGAGATTGCCCGCGCCGCAACCGACGAAACCATCCGTTTTACCTGGCTGGACGGTCATCGGTACTACTCTATCATCTCGGCGGGGATGCCTGGCGCGGAGGTGCTTTTAGGGCGCATAGGCGCCAACGACCCGGGCTTCAATCTGCGGACTGAGCCCATGCTGATCATACGGCAGCATGGCCAGGATCATCTGTTCGCTTCCGTCATCGAGCCGCACGGATATTTCAATGAGGCCCGGGAACGGTCTCTACAGGCTCGTCCCCGGATTGGCGAGGTACGCGTGATAGGACATAACGACCAGGCCAGTGTCATCGAGATTGAAGGCGAGGGTGGCCTTTTCTGGCGTGTGATGGTGAACAATGGGCTGCTGTCCGAGACGACAGAACACACTGTTTCTTTTGGCGGAGAGACATACGTGTGGACGGGCAACTTCAAGGTGGAGTTCATGGATGAACCTGTCGAGCCATCGGATGAATAACAGATTGAAAACCCTCTGCTTCGTCCAGTCATTTTCGTTGTAAATCACATCAGGAGGTAATTATGCCGCAAAAGGATAGATCTTATGATGTCCTGGAGATAAGGCGGGAGGTGTTTCATGTACGGTGATCTGAAGGACAAAGTAGCCATTGTAACCGGCGGCGGACGCGATATCGGAAAGGCTATTGCATGCAAACTTGCCGAAAGCGGAGCTTCTGTTGCGGTCAATTACCGCTCCAGCAAGGAAGAAGCGGAGGCGACCGTTGCGGCGATCGTGCAGCGAGGCGGGAAGGCAGTAGCCATTCAGGCCGATGTTTCCCGGGCCGCCGATGTCGAGCGCCTTGTCGCAGAAACCATCGGCGCTCTGGGCAACCCCATTCACATTCTCGTGAATAATGCAGGCGGATTGATTGCCCGGAAGAAAGTACTCGAGATGGATGAAGCATTCTGGGACGAAGTGATGGATGTGAACCTGAAGAGTGTTTTTCTGGTGACAAAGGCGACGTTACCGTACATGCCTGATGGGGGATCTATTGTCAACCTGTCGTCATTGGCCGCGCGGGATGGCGGCGGCGGCGGGTCGATAGCCTATGCCACGTCGAAAGGCGGCGTGCTCACCATGACGCGGGGGCTGGCCAAGGAATTGAGTCCCCGTAGAATCAGGGCCAATTGTGTTTCGCCGGGACTGATCAATACCACGTTTCACGATACGTTTACGCCCGATGCGGTTCGTAAAACCGTGGCCGCAAAGACGGCCGTGGGGCGTGAAGGCGAGGCGGCGGATGTGGCCAATGCAGTCGTCTTTCTGGCCTCCGATGCCTCTGCATATATCAACGGCGAATCGGTGGAGATCAATGGCGGGCTGTATTTCATCTGACCGGACCTCTTTGGATTCCGTTTAGGAGCCTTTAACTACATTGATATACATACGAAACCTCTTTATATGATGGATTCGCATACCCCGGCAAACCGTCTTTTTATCAAAAGCGACGATGTCACATGGGAATCCCCGGATGAAGGGATTACCCGGCAGATTCTGGGGTATGATGACCGGCTCATGCTTGTACGGGTGCGTTTTGAAGAGGGCGCGGTGGGCGTACTGCATAATCACCCGCATCGCCAGGTTACCTATGTCGAATCCGGCTCTTTCGAGGTCCGAATCGATGGAAAGAAAGAAGTGCTCAAAAAAGGAGACTGCTTTTTTATTCCACCCGAAGTTCAGCACGGGGCCCTTGCTTTGGAAGAGGGATGCCTGATCGATGTGTTCACGCCTGCTCGCGAGAGTTTTCTTGAGAGCACATAGACGCCGATAATCACATCTCCTCCCTGATTCGACGTGCGTACCTCTTGATATTAACGGCACAAGGAGCATTTCTTCGCGACATGGCCCGCTGGATGAAGACCACATATTCCGGATACGTGGATTTTCTGAAGATTCTCGGGGTGACGGGGTTCTTTCTGCTGTCTGGCATCGGTTGCCGCGAGCAGCAAAACGTCATGGAGTTACGTTTGGCGCATATCCTGGATGCGACGCACCCGGTGCACCAGGGAATGGCCTACATGGGAGACCGCCTGCAGGAGCTTTCCAATGGGACCATGCAGGTGAAGATATATCCGAGCGGCCAGCTTGGTAACGAGCGCGAATCGGTGGAGCTGCTGCAACTCGGCACCCTCGATATGGCCAAAGTGGCCTCGAGCGTGATTGAGAATTTCGTACCGGCAATGGGGGTCTACAGTTTGCCTTATCTGTTTCGGGATCAGGCGCATCTTTGGGAAACCCTTGAAGGCGATACCGGGCGGGATATCCTGCTGCAAGGCGAGCCGTACAGAATCCGCGGGTTATGTTATTACGATGCCGGCTTTCGCAGCTTTTACATCCATGATCGACCCGTTGAAGCCCCCGAGGATCTGAGCGGGCTGAAGATTCGCGTGATGCGCAGCAATCTCTCGATCCAGACCATCAACATGCTCGGAGCGAATGCTACGCCGATGGCCTATGGTGAGTTGTACACGGCGCTTCAGCAAGGTGTTGTAGACGGTGCGGAGAACAATCCCCCCAACTTTTATGGCTCCAGGCATTACGAACAGGCACGCTATTATACCCTTGACGAGCATGCCGCGCCGCCGGATGTCCTGCTCATCGGTACACACACCTGGAACAAGTTTACAGATCAACAGCAAGCCTGGGTGGAGCAGGCCGTAGCGGAGTCTGTCGTGCATCAGCGACAACTTTGGCAGGAAGCCACCGAGGCTGCCTTGCGTGCTGTCGAAGAGGCTGGAGTAACCGTGATTCGTCCGGATAAAACCCCTTTCCAGGAAGCGGTTCTTCCCCTGTACGAAGCGATCCGAGGGACGGAATTGGGCATATGGGCCGAAAAGATCCTTGACCGGCCTTCATCCGCAGTGGAGCAATCCGTGGACGAAACGCACGTATTACCTTAAGGCGTATGCAAAAACTGACCCGTATCATCGACAAAAGCCTTTCCTGGTTTCTCATCGTATTGATGAGCGTCATGGTTGTGACTGTCTCGTGGCAGGTGGCTACGCGATACATACTCAACAGTCCCAGTTCATACACCGAAGAACTGGCCAGCTATCTGCTTATCTGGATTAGTCTGCTGGGAGCGGCCTATGCGCTTCGGTTGCGGGCGCACCTGGGCATTGACGTTCTGGTACGGCGTTTTCGAGCGCAGAAGCGACGTACCGTCGAGGTGTTCGCCTATGGAACGATTATTGTTTTCTCGTTGATCGCCTTGATATTCGGCGGTGGCTGGCTCGTCTACGTTACGCTCGATCTCAACCAGCTTTCGGCCGCCTTTCAACTCCCTATCGGATATGTGTATACGGTGATACCCCTGAGCGGATTGCTCACGATCTATTATGCCGCTGTCGCCATTCATGAACTCCGACAGGCGAAAGATACAGGGAGGAACGACGAAGAGAATTATCCCCGGGCTGTTGCCTGATCGCGATGTGGACTCGAGATATCCTTCTTGATTCGGCCATGTGCATATACATCCTGAAGGCATGAGTTTGGCTATTGTCATACTGGTCGTTTGTTTTCTTGTGCTGCTTCTCATGGATGTGCCTGTGGCGTATTCCATCGGGATGGCGACGTTACTTACTATGCTGGTTACCGTGGACTTCACGCCAGCGGCGAGTACGACGGCTCAGCGGATCGCCACAGGCCTCGACAGTTTCACATTGCTGGCGATCCCCTTCTTCATTTTGGCCGGTAACCTGATGGGCCGTGGAGGAATTGCCCGGCGCCTTATCGCTTTTGCACGGGCTATGGTTGGAGCGCTTCCAGGCGGTCTTGCATTCGTAAACATTATCGCCTGTATGCTCTTCGGCGCTATTTCGGGTTCGGCCATAGCTGCTGCGGCGGCTATCGGATCGGTCATGCACCCGAAAATGGTCGAAAACGGATATGCACCCAATTTCAGCACGGCCGTGAATGTTTCGTCCGCCACGACGGGGCTGATCATCCCACCGAGCAATGTATTGATCGTCTACTCACTGGCCAGTGGGGGCGTCTCTGTGGCGGCTTTGTTCGTTGCCGGGTACCTTCCCGGTCTGTTGCTGGGTGGAATGCTTATGGCGGTGGCGGCTATCGTTGCCAAGCGGCAAGGATTTGGCAAGGATGAACGTATTCCTGTTCGGGAAGTGATCAAGCGTTTTGTCGATGCCTTACCCAGCCTGACGCTAATCGTTGTTGTCATTGGCGGGATTGTGGCAGGCATTTTCACGGCAACGGAGGCTGCCGCTATCGCTGTCCTGTATGCGTTGCTGCTTGTCTTGCTCTACCGCGAAGTGAGTCCCCGTGAGTTACCGGGCATCCTGCTCAACTC
Organism: Rhodothermales bacterium; assembly: GCA_965117025.1. GTDB lineage: Bacteria > Bacteroidota > Rhodothermia > Rhodothermales > VXPQ01 > VXPQ01. Next base: position 504,393 of record OZ220746.1, on the reverse strand, counting down.
CGTAGTGACGACGGCCGTCGTGATGCTTCTTATAGGCACTTCACTGGCGCTTTCCTGGGTGCTCTCGTTCGAGAACATTCCCCAGGATGCGGCCAACGCCCTTATTTCGTTGAGCAGCAACAAGATCGTCATCCTGCTTATCATCAATGTATTACTGCTTGCGGTTGGTACGTTCATGGATATGACTCCGGCGATTCTGATCTTTACGCCCATTTTCCTACCCATCGTCGTTACGCTGGGAATCGATCCCTTGCATTTTGGTATTCTGATGGTCTTTAATCTGTGTATCGGACTTTGCACCCCGCCGGTTGGGACCGTACTCTTTGCGGGGGCTGGTATCTCCAGGGTGCCGGTGACGGATGTGGTCCGGCCGCTGTTGCCGCTTTATGCAGCTATGTTGCTCGGTCTGCTTTTAGTCACCTTTATTCCGGAAATCACCCTGGTCGTACCCAGATTATTCGGGCTTTAGGCCGCTTGCAGGGAAACGGGTTAAGAAGATTCATAACGAACGGGTCTGGTTATATGGGATCAGTGTTCCGGGTTTGGGCCACTCGATGACCTGCAACTGTTCTTCCGGAAAAGCCGCAGAATTTTGTCTTTATGAAACAAAAGGGCGTGTGAAGTGTCCAAGTTGGTCAACCATAAAAACGCCCAATCAATGGCTAAACACTTCAAGCCTGTTGGAAAAACACAGCTTCTCAGTCATGCTGTAGGGAGAGCTATTGAGGATTCCATCCGGTGTGGACAATTGCTTCCCGGCATGAGAATGCCCCCGGAGTTCCAGTTGTGTGAACAGTTCGGGGTCAGTAGAACCGTTCTTCGCGAAGCCCTGCGCATGCTTAGCGGAAGGGGCCTGCTTCGGATCGAGAAAGGCCGCGGGATTTTTGTGAGTGAACTCACGACCGAGACCGTTACGATCCCTATGGAATTGTATCTCCACCAGAAATTCGGTTCGCTGAATTGGCTGAACGTGATTCGTGCCCGCCAGATTATCGAACCTCCCATTGCCGCCGAAGCCGCCCTTCATCGTACGGATGAAGATATCCGTCGGCTTGAGCAGGATTTTCAGGAATTAAACGCTTGCGAGAGCGGGAGCGGCGACCTTACTGCGCTGGACATGGCGTTTCACCTGCATATTGCCGAGGCATCCGGTAACCCCATCCTGCCTCTTCTGATTCAGCCTATTCACGCCCTGATGCCCCGGATTAAGGCATCCGTTCACCAGGTGGTTATAGATGCCAAAGAGTCGGCAATAGAGTGGCATGGAAAGATTCTGCAGGCCATTGCAGCGGGCGAGGCCGATGAAGCGCGCTTATGCATGGCGCGGCATCTGGACGTGTCCGAAGATCATGTGCGGCAGGTTATGGAAGTCGAGGCTGTTGAGAACGGGCAACCGGGACAACTTGCAGCCAGTGCAACGTAACGCGGGCGCGGTCGCATTTTCCATTCCGAAGGCCGCGTCCACACAGCAGGCTCATTGCTGTGATGTGGTGACGTCCCCGAGTCGTCGGTGTAGTTGATATCGGTAAAGGGAGGGTACCTCGATACCAGTTCGGTTGACGCCCTCGGTGTACGTATCCGGTCCGTACTCGAAGCGAATCGGCACATTGGCCTTCAGCCCGATAATCCGGACGCCCCGGCCTTTTTCCACGGCCCCGAGGTAACCGGGAAGGCGGATCGTCTCGGGGTGTTCAAAGGAAATGCGGATATTCCAGAACGTATTGTGTGCGCCGTGCGCCGCTTCCGGGGATGATATCCCGCTGTACGTGAACAATGTACTGTGGTTGCGGTCTTCGACAAGCGTCAGGTCGTCGAAAAGATTCTGATGCTGGAAACCGCGGTGCTGGTCGAGGCCTGGTTGCAAAATCCGGCCCCGGGTGAATACGCTGGCGCGGCTCCCGGCGCCGAAACCGACCGGATGGAGCGACGGGTTTTTGGCCTCGAAATCTTTAGCGAGCACGTGATGCACATCACCCATATGTATGTTGTAGTGACTTGTCCTGCCCGTGAATGTCAGGTTCTGAAGGGTCAGGTTGGAGGAGGAATTAGTGAGGATACCGGCATCGGCGTTATGAATGTGTACATTTCGTATCCAGCCGTTGCGAAGGCCTGTGAGATAGAACGCATTATAGCCGTCTTCCAGATGATGGCCGGCGTACGGTACATCAGCAAATTCGATTCTCAGGTGCTCAATGCCGACTTCACTCAGAAAAGCTGTCGTCATTAGTTGCGCCCTCCATCCAGGGCTAAGGCCATGGAGTAGAGGTTCTTTGATCAGGATCGTATTGTCCACGATTCCCGTGATGGTTACATCCTGCGTAATCGGTGGGCTGCACGGGTTCTCTTCCGGGTGGTTGTCGGGTTTTTGCTTCGGGGCCTCATAGGTGCAGGGCGGGAGACCCGCACCGTTCGGGGTAAACCATGTCACCCGGACCATCTGTCCAGTTTCCAGCCCGGTTGCGTCCGCAACTTCCATCCGGTATGCACCGCGCATCCCGCCTGTGATCGGGGTCAGCATTTCCGGCTGGGACAGGTCCGGTAAGCGTGTCCAGAACACACCGCCCATCCGGGAAAACGGAGAGGGGGGCAGTCCGTTTACCCGTTTATCCTTTTCGATGAGCGACTGCCGCATTTTCTGCAGCGCCGGGGGCATGTCCATTGCTCCCAGCGCCTTTTCGATGGCGATCACGGTCCCGTTCTCTCCGCTGCCGGCGCCTTGTAGTACGAAGTCGCTCCGTTCGATGAACAGGATGTCCGAAATGTGATATCGCCCCGCCGGAATATGGAGAACCACCGGTCCTTCCATTGATTGCGCCGCCGAAAGGGCGCGTTTGAACGCATTGCTGTCGTCGTTCATATCGTCGCCGGTGGCGCCGAAATCGGTTACGTCGATCGTCGGAGGAAGATCGGGAGGCGGGCGCTCACCCCAGTGGTAGCCTGCATAGGAAAAATCCGGGAGAGAATTATCGTTTTCCGACAGGATGCGCGGGGTCCAGGGCAGCGAGAACCACGCGGGTCCCACATCGTCCGGCGTCAGCGGTCGGCCTTCGGGCATTGCGCCTTTGCCCGCTGCCGGGCCTTTAGGATCGGGTCGCCAGAGACCGTCTTTCCCGAGGAGGAACTTCGGATTTTCCCACCGGATGCCCTGTGGCAGGGGTATGCCGGGGTCGGAACCATAAAACACATTACCGCTCCATGTGATGTCCTGAGACGGCGCCATTGCGAACACCACTGGAGCGGGGCTATCGGTGTACACGACATTGTCGACGAATGAAACCCCCTGCGGCGGCAAGGATTTTTCGCTGTCCATTCCCAGTCCATACAAAATCGTAATGCGGGTATCGACAAACGTGTTGTTGGCGATGTGCGCGTTTTTGACCTGGAAATACCGGTTAAGAGGTGAATCGGGTATGCCATTCATGATCGGGAGCGCGGCCCGCGAGGAATCCCCCTGCAAGCCCGCGAAATAATTATGCTGGACAAGGTGATCTTCCCCGATCACACGCACGCCGCCTGTGCCGGGCCGCCCGTTGCCCAGGAAAAAATTATTCGCTACCACCGCCCGGTTGCCATGACGCAGCGTGAGCGCCCCCTGGGATTCGAGGAAAGTGTTGTGGCGGAAAATATTTTCTCCGGATTTGTTGGAAATGATTTCGTGTTCTCCGTCGGTTCGTTCGAAGAGGTTGTATTCGACGACCGTACGCGAGTCCTGCATCGAACGGTGGCTCGTGCCTATGCGGATGGTTTCTCCTCCGTTCTTTCCGAGAGGGGGGCGATACCCGAAATGATTATGATCTATACGGTGGTAGTTCGGTTCGTGGTTTGGCGGGTCCTCGAGCCACACCACGAGGGTGGTGCCGTCGTGTGTTTTTCCTGCGAAATAATTATGGTCCACCCGGTTGTGTGTGCCATAGATCGAAACCCACTTGTAGCCGGTCAGCCAGTTGGGCGGATTGTATTCGGTAATGGCGCAGTTGGTGAGGCGACTGTGATGCGCTGGCCGGTTTTGGTTTATACGAAAAGCGATGACATGTCCCCCCTCGAGGGCGCCCCGGTGGAACCACAATCCCTCCACTTTCAGATAACTGCCTCCGATGCGAAGCCGGGATGTTCCTGTCAGGACCACCTGTCCCGGAGTTTCCGCCCTGACGGTAATGGTGTCTCCCTCCATACCGTCCGCGTCGAAATCGAGATGCGCATCCCGCCAGACGCCATTGGCCAGAAGGATGGTATCGCCCGGCTGTGCCTCCTCCACGGCCCTGTGGAATGCATCCACCGAACGAACAAGGGTATCATCTCCCATGGCGGGAGGGGCAGCGATACAGCAAAGCGCGATGAAGAGCGATATTCTCATTGACGAAAGAGCATGTGTGTCTGCTGTTGATCGTTTACGTTCAGTCTGACCATGTACAGTCCGGCCGGAAGGCTTGAGGCTTCGAAAACCACGCGGTGCTCGCCCTGCGCTCGGGGCGCATCGAGCAGACGAGTCACTTCCCGTCCGATTATGTCGTACACGATAAGTCGTACATGACCGGATTCCGCAAGAGTAAAGGATATATGGGTATGATTGTCGAACGGGTTCGGTGCGTTCGTGATCGTTACGCTGGTGGAAGGTAGTTCCTTCGGGGGAGATTCCACCGGCAGGACGATGCCGAGGAATGAGGGGCCTACATCGGCTTCCGTCAAAGGACGGTTCGTTATGGGCGAGGTTGCCTGTTCATCGGCGCCGATATCGGGGGTGGCGTCGCGCGCCTGACCGTCTATATCGGTGGTGGCAAAGGTAAAGGCCGCGGCGGCATTGAGGGCAGGGGAGGATGCGGAAGGCCGCCACAGCGACTGGCTTGACGCCAGTTGGGGATCCGCGGTGGAAATACCGTCGGGCCGATCAATACCCAGGTTGCTTCCGTGCATGATATTCGCTGCGTAGGAAATGTTGACAGGGGTGTCTTCGTATTCGATAATCGGCCCCATCGATGTCTCCACAAGATTGCTGGCAATCGTCAGGTTTTCCGGGGGCAGCGACTGTTCGTTGCTTTTTCCTGCCCCGATGACGAACGTTTCCTCCGTATTGACGAATGTATTGAAGGCAACGATTGCGTCTTTAACCTGGAAATAGCGGTTGAGCGGCGAATTTTCCACCCCATTCACGATCGCCAACGCAGCACGATAGCCCGTGCCCATCAGATCCTGGAAATAGTTGTTGTAGACTTCGTGCCGTTCTCCGATAATTCGAACCCCGCCCGTTTGGGGTTTGCCTTCTCCCAGAAAGAAGTTACCGTATACATGGGCCTCGTTGCCGTGGCGTAGCGTCAAGGTGCCTGCCGAGCGACGGAAGGTGTTGTAGCGAAATGTGTTTTGCCCGCTTTTGTTGGAGATGATTTCGATCTCGCCATCGCACTCCTCGAAGAGGTTACGCTCGACCGTCACAAAAGAGTTTTGCATCGAGCGGCTGCTCGTTCCAATGCGGAGGGTTTCTCCTCCGTTCTTGCCCAGATCCGGACGATGGCCGAAATGGTTGTGATCCACCCGGTGATATGAGGGCGTGTCGTTCGGCGGGTCGCGGAGCCAGACGACGACCGTGGCTCCGTCATGGGTTTTCCCGGCGAAATAGCAATGGTCCACCCTGTTGTGCGTGCCGTAGATAGAAACCCACTTGTACTCCGTCAGCCTGCTTGGCGGGTTATAATCCGTGATAGCGCAATTGGTAAGACGGCTATGGTTCGCGAGACGCGAAGACGAGCGCCTGAATTGGATAATGTGCCCGTCCGAGAGCGCTCCCCGATCGAACCACAGTCCATCCACCTTCAGGTAGTCGCCGGCGATGCGCAAGGTGGACCGCCCGTTCAGGATCACTTTCCCCGGGGTTTCCGCCCGTAACGTGATGGTGTCGCCTACGGCGCCCTGGGCGTAGAAGGCGATTTGCGTATCTGTCCACACCCCGTTCGCCATCACAATGGCGTCGCCCGGGTCGGAGTTCGAGATGGCGCTGGCAAGCTCGGCCGGGGTGCGGACAAACCGCTCCTGCTGGGCGAGCGCCGGGAGCGTCCACCACAGCAGGGGAAAAACCGATGCGGTGACCAGGCAGGTCAACCGAAAGATGGACAAGCGTCTGAAGAGTGTTTGAGGCAGGAAACGAGGGAAATGAGGAATATCCTCTCTCGTTTCCTGCCCGTTGTCCTATTTCAGTAGCGTAAGTGTGCGGTGTTGCACCTGATCGTCCACCCGAAGCCTGTACACATACAGGCCTGCCGCGTAGCCTTCGAGGCGGAGGTTCAGGATATATTCGCCCGGCGCCTCATGGGTGTTCACCACGCTGGTTATTTGACGTCCCAGTATATCGAACACTTCCAGGGTAGCCATGCCTGGCTCGTCGATTTGGTAAGGTATGGCGGTCTGCCCCCGGAAAGGATTGGGATAGTTCTGCCCCAGGGTCATCTGCGTGGGCAAAACGATCTCGTCCTCGATCGAAACGGTTCCCATGGTCCACTGCGGATCACCCCAGCCCGCCTCCTGCAGAATTCTGTGGCCGAGCGTAAAGTCCAGATTGTCCGGGTCTGCGAACATGGGATCCAGATTGAGGATATTGTGCTGCGTGGCCCCGCTGGACAGTTTGATGGGGGATACTTCGAACAAGTTCGAATGGGTAATGCTCGAGTTGCCCTCGATCAGGACCGAGCCTTCCGTATCCGTGTTGCTATGGGCGAGGATGCTGTTGGTGATCGTCGCATTGAGGATGTTGCGGGGAAAGATCGCGCGTCCGTTGCCGAAACCGCAGTTGTAACAGGTCAGGCCGTCTACGATGAATTCCGGTTCCGGGGTGCTCTCGTCTTCGTCGCCGCCATCCACGTAAATACCGTCGTTTTTCGTGTTCGAAATGGTCGAATTCGAGACCTCGAAATAATTGACGTTGTGAATTCCCATCGCCTTGTTATCGCTGGACTCGTCCTTGATCCGGATGCCTTCCTTGCCGCTGTTGTCCAGCACCACGTTCCGGAAAATGACGGAATCGGCAAGCGTTAGTGCGTATTGACGGAGGAAATTGCCGTCGCCGCCTACCACCACGTCATGCAGGTAGCTGTCGTACACCTTCAGGTTCAGGCCGTCGGCCTGCAGGCCGCTCCCGTCGTCGTTGTCGTCGATACGCAGGAGGTATTTCGCATTGAAATCCGTCCCGGCCTGTCCGTCGATTTCTATGCCGTGAAGCGTGAAATCGTCGTAGATGCGAAAGACGACGCGCGTACTCTCGTCCGGTTCATTGTTTTTGATGACCGGTTTAGCGGCCAAGCCGGCAGCGGCCCGGATCGTAAGAGGGACTTCGATGTTGATCTGGTCGTCGTTGAGGTATTCCCCGCCGCTGTCGGTGAGTTCGATGATGTCGCCTGCCGCAGCGGCCTCTACTGCCTCCATCAGCGTGTTCTGACCGGCCGCCACCTGATGTACGGCGCCGCCACCTCCTCCTCCGGAAGACGACCAGCGCATGTCGCCCAGGTCTGAACCGTCTTCGCCTGCGCCGATGAGGGGCGAGGCGCTGGAGAGGGTAAAGTCTCCGTTGTCCGGATCGGCAAACATGGGATCGACCGCATAGAGGGATTCTTCCGTGGGAGTTGGTCGGTTACCTGTCCAGACGCCATCGTCGCTGACATTGAGCGTGTCGGTGTAGGCGATGCGCGCACCGGTCACCAGCCAGGGCGCCCCCAGCGTTTTGCCGGTTGCATTGATGATATCGTAGTTTCCGACCAGAATCGAATTAGTAATCTGGGCATTTTCCACATCTTTCAGATTGATGACGTAGTGCCCGGCGTTGTAGATCGTCACATGATCGATGAGCACTTCCGGCCCGGGTGTGTTCGGATCTTCGTCGCCGCCGTAGACGCTGATCGCATCGTTCTTGATATCCCAGAAGGTAGAGTGTGACACCTCGAAGTAATTCACGTTGAAGAAGCCGAAGCCGCGCCGGTCGCTGTCTTCGTCGCGTACCCGGACGCCTTCCTTCCCCATATTTTCGAACAGACTGTTGCGTATAATGATGGAATCGGCCAGTGTAGACCCGTAGGCGCGGAAGGCGTTGCCGTCGCTGCCGCTGACGATATCATGGAAATAGCAGTCCATGATTTTCAGCACGTAGCCCTGCGTCACGTTTGCGGCGTCCCCGGATCCTGAGCCGGTGCGGATACCGTACTTCGCTTCATTGAGTCCGTCGATTTCCAGCCCTATAAGGGTGAGGTCGTTGTACAGCCGGAAGATATCCTTCGTGCCGTCGGTGCCGTTGTTCGTCAGTACGGGACGATTCGTCAAGCCGGGCGCGGCCATGAAAGTCAGGGGTATGTCCGGTTTGATCTCGTCGTCATTGGGGTATTCCCCGCCGTCGGTAGTGAGCACAATTATGTCCCCGGGGGATGCCTGGGCAACGGCGTCGAGAATAGTGTTTTGCCCGGCTGCAACCTCGATTTCAACCTGGGCCAGAGCGGGCGAAGAAGCCCATAGCGCAAGCGTGAAGATGGCGGCAAACGTCCCAAAATACGTAGCAAGTCGGTTCATGGCGTTTTGTGCTGTGTGGTTTCGATAACGACAGGGATGCGCCCGTACCGGCGCCTGATATGCATATGCCCTTCCGGGCATATTATGATAATATGTATGTTGTATGACAAGTTGGAAGGGCAAACTAAACCACAAAGATTTTATTTACAAGACGCCCGACGTTTTAATTACGCTTTAATTACGCTTTTACTGAACCCGCACGATTTTTCGCACGACGATATGCTTTTCGGCATGGGTCAGTCGCACCAGGTATACGCCGGGCGGAACTTGTGCGCCATCCGAACCGCGGCCATCCCAATGCACTTGCTGCTTGCCCGGGGCGCTGTTTCCTTCGGCAAGAGTCAGCACTTTCTGGCCCAGCAGATTGAACACCTCCATCCGGTATGTCCCGGGTTTTTCCAGTTCTATGACGAACGATGTCGCGTCCCGGAACGGGTTGGGATAGTTATGCACCTCTAAACCGGGCGAAGCGGGCAGTTCGTTTTGCGATTCCAACACATGTGTTCCGATCGTGAGCGAGATCCGGTCCTCGTTCCTGTCGAACGGGACAGCCGCACCGCGCACTCTCACCTCGGTTACATTGACAGCTTCCGGCCAGGAGACCTCCAGCCGAAACGCTTGCGTCGTTTGGCTCGGTTCAATGATAAGCAGGCCCGGCATCCCGATATCCAGCGCAAGCGTTGCAGGCTGTTCCGCCGTTAGCGCTAATGCGCCGCTGCTGAACATGGTGGCGTCCCGGAATGCAAAGTGCGCAAGATTGTCGTCGGTCGTGCGCGACCACGCAAAGGCGGCGTCTGTCGTAAAGGCGGCGAGCGCCTGTTCTGCCGGTTCATGCTGGAGCAGGAAAACATCGACCGTGTTGTTTTTTTCGAGGGAGGCTGCGACGTATGCGTCCGTGCTCAGATCGATGGCCGCAGGCTCGGGCCCGTCCTGGAGACCTGGTAACAAGAGTTGGAGGAATGCTGCGTTTTGTCCCGTTTGCGCGACCTCGACGTACTGTTCGAACCGCTCGTCCTTGAACAGGCTGATATATCCGGTGGCATTGGTCACGGATGCGGTCGTTGGAAAGAAGAAGGCGTCGAGGCGGGCGTCTTCGCCGTATCGGTTGGCGAAGGGCTGCCATGAGGCATGATGGCCACTGCGATCGAACCTGCCGCGCCCGTGCAGATAGGAACGATACGTATGGGATCTATCGCCTTTCAGCAGGTCCGCCACAATGAAATAGTCTTCTCCGACAAAGCCGACGATGCGAAAAAGATTGGCGTCGTTCGGGCGGAGGTACCCACTTTGTTTTTCTGCAAAATCGAAAAAGGACGAATTGATATAGTGATGGGTCAGGGGGGTGACATTATACACATACGGCTGGTAGAATAAACTGTCGGTAAGCGGCGGAAACCCGTCCGCGGTGACGATATTGTGCGCCTTTGCGGTGGTGTACCACGAACTGCGCCGGTCGTCCGAGAAACCGTTCGGGCCGTAGCCGGCGTCAGGAGCGAGGAGAGCATCGTGGCCGCCGAGAAAGAAGGAGAGTTGGTCAGGGTGGTTATGGTTGTCGGCCTCGGCGACGCCGTGGAAGAGGAGATAGCGGTCGTTCGGTCCGCCTGTCCACTGGTTACGGAAAACGATCTGCCCGGTTTGGAGAAACTGCGTAGGCGAGACCGTAGGCGGGGCCGGTTGGATACTGTCGTCAAAAAGGATGTATTCGTCGATTTCCCAGGTTACGTCTACGGTAGCTCCGGTGTAGTCCTCGTTGAAGATGTGGGTGTTTTCGTAATTCCACTGGGACAGGGCGGCGAAGTCGGCATTGGGGTTGAGGTCGGTGGGGCTTCCATGGTATGCCGCCGCCACCATGTGCGTAGGCGCGGGTTTGATATAGGAATCTTCCATATTAGGAATCCATCCCCGTCCGGTGCGTATTTTGATGGGCCACTCGAACACCGGTTTGTAGTCCTCGAACAGATTGACGCCGGAGACGTTTTTGTAGTGCCAGAGGAAGGGAATGAAATTCACGGCATTATACATCCAGTAGTGTCCTCCTTCCCGGTAGATGCCGTCGGCACTGAACTGATAGCGGGTGACGGAGTTAGCGGCTTCGAGTGAGTACCGAAGCCAATCCTCGGCGTGCGCGTGGTCGGTCAGGGCAAGCGCAGCCGTACCGATGGCCCAGGCGGGCTTGGAGCGATGGTTGTGCGGGCGTGGAGCCAGCCGGGCTCCTTCTGTCAGGTTATCGCGCAGATACTGAACCTCTTCGGCAATGCGACGGCGGATTTCGGTGTTTTGCTCCGCGTTCAGCCGGTCGAACACCCAGTCGTAGGCGGCGGCGTAGTTCTGTAGCCAGGTTGCGCGATAGATCTCGTCGTACGGTTTTTCTCCTGTCTGGGGAACGCCCTCGTAGGCCAACAGCAACATCTCGATGGCCTTTTGGAGCGCCTGTTCGTCTTCTTCGATGAGCCACCAGAAAGCCAGGGTTTTTGCGGCGCGCGGGCGGTCATTCTCATCGAGGTCTCCGGCGTTTTTCGTAATGTACTTGAGCGCATCGGCCCTGAAGCGCACCCATAGCGTATAGTATCGGGACGAGGTTTCTGTTTTTCGCGCGCGGAGGACGGAAATATCGCTGGACGTGAAATACAGCGATGGATGTACCTCGTTTGCCGGAAGCACGGGCGTGGTGTCCACGGCAAATCCGTTGTATGTATCATACTTCGGATGCTGCGCCCAAAGCAGGGTGGGGAAGAGGAAGAGAAAAAGGCATGCAAAACGTTTCATGAAGGCAATACGTCTGACTTAATCAGAGTATTCTTAACAGTTCCTTGATGAATTGCGCGGTCCTGTTGGCGCCCGGAGAGTACAGGCTTTCTTCAAAACCGGTAGGTTGCGCCCACGAAGAGGTTGTGTTTGCGAATGCGATTGTAGTCCACGTTGGATTCCCAGCGATCCTGATAAAGCAGGCGTTGAAAATCGTACGTCAGGTCGAAGGTGACGGGGCCAAGGGGCAACCCGAGACCGGTGCTGAAAGCGTTCCCCCGCGCTGTTTGTCCCAGCAGGCCGAATCCTTCGATTCGGAAGGGTTGTGGATCCTGCCGGAATCCTGCCCGGAAAAACCAGCTTTCCCGTATCTCCCACTCCAGCCCCAGCCTCACTCCCCGGACAGCGCCCCAGTCGACCCGGGCGCCCGAAAGGCTTCCTGCATCGGCTAAGGCGCCCTGACGAAATAGCCCGCTTCCTGCAAGCGCTTGTACTTCAAGTTCTTCGTAATGGTGTATGAAATAATCCACTGTCAGCATGAGGGTGGAGGCTGGCCGAAACGATGCTCCGGCAGTGAACCGAAACGGCAATGTGATTTCCTCCTCTTCCTCGACCGTGTGTCTCGATGTACTGCCATTGAGATCTACGTGGATTCCGTCATAACTCACGCTGCGTGTAAGCCGAATGGGCAGTTGGTACAATGCGCCGAGACCCAGTACATCCGTTTTCCAGTGCAAGCCCCCGGCTGCTGTCCAGCCGCTGTAATCCGAGGAGCCATCCCATCCGATGGAGCCGTCCAGCGCAGTGAACGAGTAATCGTGCGCATCCTCGCGGAGGAGAAATTGTCCCCGGCTGCTGTGGTGCTGGATATCGTCCGAAGCTCCTTGCCACCAGGAAAAACGAAGCCCAAGATGAACACGCGGCAGGATTTGTAACGCCACGACAGGCGACAGAGCCCGGATTACGCCTTCTCGTTGTCGTTCGAAAGACGACCAGGTCACTTCTATTTCTTCGCCCGGATTAGGGCGGTCGACCGGAACAGGGCGAAATTGTCCAATGTAGGGATCGAGTACGTTGTCATTTCTGTCGTAATCGCTCAGGTCGGCAACGAGGTGCCAGGCTATACCCACCGTAACCGTGCGACTGCCCAGAGAAAACGGAAAAACGCCCCCTGCAAAGGCAGGATAGAAGGTGTCTTGGGCGTGAGACCAGTCCGGCACGGAAAGGGCGTCGGATCGATATGCTTCCGGATCGGAAAAGTAGAGCGATATGCCGGCATAGTACCGATTGGGATTCCAGTGTTGCGTTTCCGCCCAGTTACGGGACTGCCATACCCCGGCGACAGAAAGGGCAGGGCGCGATATGCCGGCAAGCCCTGCCGGATTGAGCAGTATGGTCTCCGGGTTGCCGCTCCCGGAAGCCGCGAACGCACCACCCATGGCCCGTGATCGCACCGCCACAGGATCCTGTTGCTGTATGCCTTGTATCGTGAGCGGCTGCATGACCCCCTGAGCCTGGACGGCCGGGATCAGCAGGAGGTTCAGCAAAAGGAGCCGGATACGCATGACCCTGTAATTACTCGACGGAGAAAGAAAGACCGAGGCGATGGACGCTTCCGAAAGCATCGCTCATGTCGCTGTAGGAATAATCAATGCCGAGGCCCAGGGATCCGATCGATTGTCGCAGTCCTCCTCCGAAGCTCAGCGAGGCCGTGTCGAAATTGTGCTGGTAGCCCCCGCGGAGCATGAATCGTTCGAGAAACACATATTCAAGACCGGTCGCCCATTGCTGGTCGTAGTCATTGGGCTGAATGAGGTCGAACGTGGTAGTAAGGCGCCCAATTCCAGAACGGGATAGCAGCCCGTTTGCGCCGATCATGTCCATTGCTGCGCCAATGCGAAACAGCAAAGGCGCAGGATAATCCTCTTCTTCAAAAGAGACAGGCGATCCGAAGTTTATCACGGACGCCCCGACGCGCAGCGAGCGGAAGCCCGTTTCATAGTTCATTCCAAAGTCGAACAACATTACCTGGCTTGAAGCGAGCCAAAGGTCTTCCCGCGCAAGTTTCGCGGTGAAGCCTGCTGAGAAGCGGTCAGTAAAGTTGCGTGCATAGGTGAGACCGGTTATCCAGCTTTTAGGAGAAAACGACTGTCCGGTAAGGCCGGGGTTATAGACCTGTGTTCCATTCCGATCCACGAAGCCGAGGTGATCTACCCGGGTTTCCCGGAAATCGCCCATGTCTGCAAAATAGAAGTGAAAGCCCAGGTGCCCGAACCGGCCCAGAGAACCACCGTAAGCCGCTGCGTAGTGCGCCGTATCGAGAAACCAGTCCACCCGGTCGAGGGAAAGGGTGTGCCCGTCGGCGCGCGCCAGGCCCGCCGGATTCCAGTAGAGTGCGTCCGCACCGGAGCCCAAAGCGACATAGGCTGTGCCGAGACCCGCTGCATGGGCATTAGGGGCCACTTTAAGAAACTGCATGGAGGACGTACCTACCTTTTGGGCCCAGCCCGTTGTCGCCGGCAGGAAGAGCAGGAGCCCGGCGCAGCATCTAAAGACTATTTTTGTGATGGTGCTCATTTGATGACCACGAATTTGCCTCGGTATATCTGTCCGTCCAGTGCGCGTACGACGAAGAAATACACCCCGGAAGCGATCTCCTGATCATTCCGGGTTACCTGAAACCAGGGGGTGGAATATTGCGCCGCATCATGTTCGATCGTTTGCACAAGCTGACCGCTGTACGAATAGATATCGATAGTGGCTTGCTCCGGTAGTCCATAGAAGCCGATTTGCTGCCCTGGCGAGTTGTTTCCCGTTCCGCCGCCGGTAAAACCGCTGTTCAGATAGAACGGGTTGGGCACCGCATGGACTTCGGTAAGTTCTATGGCAGGTCCGAGCCCGGCTGTGGATTGGGTAAGGTTGGTTTTTCCGCTGGCGTTGCCTTCGGCATCCACCGACGTTACGGCGTACCACTGCGATTCCCCGACGATCGTTTCATCGTCTACTACTTCGTACATATCTCCATCCAGGAGATACTGTGCACTGCCTACCGGCACTTCGGCCAGAAGCGTCCACGGCCCGATGGCGGCATTCGATTTATATACATGGTACATCGCCGGAGGTCCCGTCAGGCGGGGATGCGTGAATTCCTCCTGCGCGCGTCCCCATCGAATCACCGAGTGAGCGAATTCGTTATTGCTTATGATGGTGATGGGAGCGGGGGGTGGAGTGGGGATCTGGTATAGACCGTCTGGAAGGTTGTCCTCAGGCCAGAGTGGAAGAACGGGAGGCTTGCCCGTATAGGCATTGTAGGCCATGTCCGCTACATCCTTCACCGTCCGTACGTCGGAATTCACGTAGTCGGGATAACCGTAGTCGCCGAGGTAATTTTGCGTAAGAACCTGTCCCGAGGCAGGATCTTTCACTACGTCGTTCCATCTCGGGACGAGATGCCAGGGCAGTTGCTCGTCAATCACCTCGCCCAGGCCACCGCCTTCATCCCAATCGTTGGGATCTTCCGTGGCGCCGTACCCGACGACTTCCGCGTAGGAGAATTCGAGTTTTTCTCCCTGTTCCAGGATGTAGGGGCCGAAAACGATATGGTGACCGACCGCTTTATAGGACTGGCGGAAATTGTATGCGCCCCGCCCGGTCCAGCGGAGTGAATCCGGATCCTCCGTTCCGGGTGGAGGCGGAAAGACCGTTTCCCGGTATGGGGTGTAGGTGCCGCTCCAACGGGTATACGGCACCAGTTTGGGTTTCATCTTGTCTTCCCGCGAATTCCCGCTCTCCACTTTATTCATGAACGGCTGTTTGAGCGTGCTGTCCGCGGTGATCATCCGATCATTGGAAACCCGGGGATCGAGGGCGAACGTTTCACCCCGTTTGGCGAGGTGGTTTCTGTCGTAGAACAACATCTGGATACCGGGAACCTGAGGCGACATCAGTCCCCCTCCTTGTTCGCCCGACCTAGCGAATGTCGAGAAGTACTTCGGATCCGGCTTGCCGCCATCGGAAAAGTCGGTGTCCAGACCGTTACCGGTGTTGACGACATAGCGCAACCAGCGATGGCGATCGAAATATCCGCGCAGATCGTTTTTGTACATGAAGTCGTATTCCCATGTCCCGTACCATCGCTGGAAGCCCAGCATGGAAGGAGCCACGCCGTAGTGAAAGCCGATAAGGACTTCATATAGCGTCTCGTCGGTATTCGCTACGCCGTCCCCATCCGTGTCCCCCGTGTTCTCGAAGGTATATTCGAAAATGATCAGATCGTCGTAGTCCGGGTAGCTCCAGGCCCGCGTGGTGCGGGTCACGGTGATGCCGGTGTTTGTCGCCCATTGGGATACGATGATCTCTTCCGCCTCATTCGGATCGTAGTTCGGGTTGAGCGTGCCGTCTTCGAGCAAGGGATAATTCTCGATCCTTTCGATGGAGATGGGAAATGAATACACGCCTGCAACAGTGATCGGGATGTGTTGCCCGGAAGACCCGCCAAACGAGAATAACCGCTGTGTAAGATCGAACGGATTGGCGTTTTCGTAAGAGGCGGCGATGGAAATACCTCCTCCTATGATGTTGTGCTGCCCGCTGTACTGGAGTCCGTCGATGATGGTGGCGGAGTTTCCGGGCCATTCCATCAGCGGATCCAGCGTGATATCGTGGTCGCGGTAGTGCCACTTTCGCCCGATCTCCCCCGTGTTGTAGACGGTCTCATGCAGCATCCCGCGCTTGTGCACACGCGACTCGCGGAGTTGTTGCCCTTCGACCGTGCCCGTACACAACAGGAGCTGCAACGCAAGAAGCGCGGTGATGCGTACCATCATGGCGGATATTTTTCTTCGTTCCATCTTTTTCACAGGTCCACGACCACCCCCAGACGAATGGAGCGGGGCGGGTTGCTGTAGATGCGGAAGGTCTGCAGGGCGGCAAGGTTGGGATTGTTGCTGTCCGGCAGTGCGTATTCAATGTCGTCCCCGTCCTCGTACCGCCGTAGCGTCTCGGAGTCAAGGAAGACCCGATTGTAGTTGTACACCCTTACGTTGAAGAGATTGAATACCTCGGCGAAGACGGAAAGACGCGTTCCCTGCGGCGACACGCGGAGGGTTTTCGTTACCTTGAGGTCGGTGTTGTGCTCTCGCGGCGTCCGTTCCGTATTGAGCTTGGCGTAGTTATCGCCGAGGAGTTCGCTGGGCGTGTAGGGGCGCCCGCTCCTGCTGTTATGGAGTATATTGATTCGAATTCCCCCGAGCGGGTGTATTCCGCCGAAGTCCGGCCCCCATATTTCGGGCGTGTTCAACCCGGCGATGAGGATCAGGGCATGGCGACGGTCATAATTGAGTAAAATATCCCGCGTGGAAGGTGCTTGCGTCTGGTCGTTATTCTCGTCAATAATCGGGCTGCGTCCCGTCGGTGAGGAGTTTTTCCCCGTGGCGACCGAGAAGTGATAACGTACGGAGCCCGACAGGAACCCTTGCCTCTTGTTCAATCGCAGGCTGAATCCCCGGACATCGGCGTAATCCCGGTTTCCGGTGGTTTCGTACAGGTTATCGTTGGCGTCAATGTAAACGACCCGCTGAATAAGGTTCTTGACGTCTTTATAGTACCCGCTCACATCCAGCGTAAAGCCGCTGGCCAACCCGAACACAAGTCCCACGTCGTAACTTTTCGTTTCC
Source organism: Rhodothermales bacterium (assembly GCA_965117025.1). GTDB lineage: Bacteria > Bacteroidota > Rhodothermia > Rhodothermales > VXPQ01 > VXPQ01. The sequence continues at coordinate 487,435 of OZ220746.1, read as the reverse complement.
TCAGGCTCCAGACGGGGATTTCCCAACCGCCGGGGCTCCACGGTTCCAAGGTTTTCATTGAACAGCGTGGTGCGTTGGCCGATCAGGTGCTGCAGGCCGGGTCGCTTGAGATAATTGCCGTAGTTCAGGTGAAAAACCGCCCTTTCATTGATGGGAAACGAAAAGCCCAACCTCGGCTGCAGGCGCGCAACCAGAGGGGTCTCTGCCTTTGCCGCTGCTTCCTCATTGATCAAAGCAGGGTTGTCCGCATCGCGAAACGGGGAGAACGTGTCCTGATAGTACTGTACGTTCTGGTCGTAAAAATCCAGGCGCAGCCCGAGGTTGGCGATCATCCCCTGGAATTCCATCTTGTCCTGCACATACAGGGCGCCTTCATAGGGTTTGGCGGCATAAAACTCGCGCACCGCACTGGAGCGGGAAGAATGGTTCAGGCGATTCTCTACGTTGATGTCGTAGAGGTTGCCCTGTACGCCCGCCTTGATCTGATGGTTGTTGGTGACCTGACTGGTGATGGATCCTGTCAGCGACCAGGTCCATGAGTTTTCATCGAAGAAGTCGTCGTCCATGACGCCGGTGCGGAAACCGTCATCCCAGTACAGCCGCTCCCAGACCGCACGGTCATAGATGTCGTCCCGGAAGCGATCCGGGTCGATCACATCCACCCCTTCTTTCAGGCGGGTATGCATTCCATTGAGGTTCATCTCATAGAATGTGCGATCACTGATGATCTGAGAGAAATTCATCCCCAGGCCTGCCGAACGATCGAGGACCTTATTCGCTCCAATCACCCGATCATAGACCCACCGGTAGAATCCTCCTGAGGAATAACTGAGTTCCTGCTGGTAGGCATTGCCATAGAGCCCGTTGATTTTGAGTTTGATTCCCGGAGTCGGTTTGTACACATAGTTGCCCATGACCTGATATTGCCGATTCGGCTCCGGGGTAGGCAGCATGGGCCAGACACGGTGGATTTGCGTTGCGACGAACACACGGCTTTTGCTCGATAGTGGTCCGCCGGTAGTGAAGTCCACAAGGGCGTCCCACTGGTTGTCATACTCGTACCCGATGTCACGGTGCGTCTGTCGCCATAGATTGTAGGCCAACTGAGCTCCCTCATCGGGGTTTACTCTGGAGCCGAAGCCGCGTCCGACCGCACCCTGCCAGCGGGGGCGATCATCGTTCTCGGGGTCCGGGGCTTTCCACCATTCCAGATTGTTCAGGAGGCGGATATAGGGATTCGTCGCCGGGTCGTACACACTGCCGCCAAAATGCTTGTAGTTGGGAATGCGAGTACGAAATTCGCTGCGGCTTCTCCATACGGGTCCACCCTCCTTGGTAGAGATGTTGATGACACCGCTCATGGCGTTGCCGTACTCGGCAGAGAACCCGCTTGTGATTACTTCGATCTCCTCGATCGCGCTCATCATGGGAGTGAAGGAGCGGGAAGAGTGAAGCGGGTTGACGATGCCCATCCCGGCCAGCACGTACAGTTCCTCGTTCGATCGTCCTCCCCGGAAGTGGCCGTCATTCACCTCGGCCTGTAGACCCAATACGTCCCCGAGATCCGTCACGCCCGCAATTTGCTCCACATCTTCGGGGCGGACAATCTCCAGCGTCGCCGTCTGATCCATTTCCACGTCGGGACGCTCGGCAATGATTATCACCTCATCTCCCTCAATGGTGGTTGCCTCCAGTGCGAAATGCACGGTTGCCGTACGGTTTATGTTGACGACGACCCCTGTTTGTGTCACTGCTCGAAAACCAATGAAGGACGTAACGAGATTATAGGTACCCGGCTCGATGTTGAGGATGAAGTAACGCCCGTCTCCGTCGGTGGAGGCGCCCCTCGTGGTTCCCTCAATGACCACATTTACGTTGGGCATCGGCGCACCCGTATCTGCTTCCGTAACGATGCCTGTGATTTTTCCGGTCTGAGCGGCGGCCGGAAGGGCTGCCGCAAGAGCCAGAATGCCGGCGAACAGAAATTTCCAGAGACTATGAGGAGACGACATCGGGTTACGTTGCGGCAGCGGTATGTGCTCAGGACATCCTTTATTTATAACATGTCATACAAGTTAGCGGTTCATAAAGGCATTGGCAAGGGCATTTTCCCGTTTCCGGTCAAAATATTTTTTCGGCTTTTCCTGGTTACCCGGTATGGCCACATGCCTGTTTATGGCCCAGGCCATTGGACTTATGGTCATTCGCAGGACACCTTTATCCCAAAGCTATCCACAACACCACCGTCATCACGAAAGGCACCCGGATATTATCGTTCACGGGGAGTTTCGGGGCTTCGACGATAGCGCCCGCCAGCGCGGTCAGCGCGGCAGTTCCCAGCGGGATATGTCCGAACGGCAACAGGACGGCCCATGCTATGACTACGAAGGCGATCGATCCTTCCATCGTGCGGTGCGTTCCCGGCCATGGCGTGCGTCCGAACTGCATTCCCGTGATAGCGGCGGCGGCGTCCGCAACCATGAAAGAAGCGAATCCCGGAACGACCACATCGACAGGGAAGAGGAGGGCAAGCAAGGTGGCGGAGACGACCACCCATGTGGCGCCGTTAATGATAACGTGTTCACCTATGGCCGGTACTTCGGCGGGGCGCATCATATATCCGAAGAAACGCGCAATGAAGCGCGCAAATTTTTCCGACCTCGTGCGCAACACATCGGCGCCTATGGCGACAAGCGACAGAGGCAGCAGTACAAAGAGCGCAAGCGGCTTATCGAGGATATAGATGCCCGCCGGAATGGCCAGCGCCAGCAGATGAAGGCCTTTGCGCAGCAGTTCGTTGCGGGACAGACGACGCGGGGGGGGCATTGAGAACTACGGACACAAGTGGGTGTGTTTGCTGCCCGGCACGGGCACGTCAGCGAACGGAGCCGATTTGAAAATGTTCGGAAATATGCCCGGGACCTGTTGTATGCGGAACATCCCGGTTCCGGATTCTTTCTTTCGGACCATGTGTGATTTTCCCCCACTGCAAAACGATCTTCTTCTGCGCGCCGCCCGCGGGGAGGACACGCCGCGCACCCCCGTATGGATGATGCGCCAGGCCGGGCGCTATCTTCCCGAATACCGTGCATTGCGCGCCGAAAAGCCATTCTTCAAGGTGTGCCGCACCCCTGCCCTCGCCGCTGAGATCACCTTGCAGCCGCTCGAACGGTTCGATCTGGACGCGGCCATCATTTTCTCCGACATTCTCGTGGTGCCCCAGGCCATGGGCATGGAGGTTCGTATGGAGAAGGGGGAGGGCCCCGTGTTTCCCGAACCGCTTCGCCAGCCGGACGATCTGGATCGCCTGCTGACGCCCGACGTATCGACCGAACTGGGCTACGTGTTCGATGCGCTGACCGCAGTGCGGCGCGCCCTTAACGGCCGCGTGCCGCTGATCGGCTTCTGCGGCGCTCCCTGGACACTCATGGCCTACATGGTCGAGGGCGCAGGAAGCAAACAATTTGCCCAGGCCCGTTCCTGGCTATACAGGTACCCGCTGGCGGCGCATGAACTCTTGCGTTGCCTCACCGATGTGCTTGCGGACTATCTGATCCGGCAGGTTGAGGCAGGAGCGCAGGTCGTGCAGGTGTTCGATTCGTGGGCAGGTCTTCTTGGTCCCGGGGAATTCGCCACGTTCTCGCTTCCTTATTTGCGCGATCTGGCGCATCGTTTCAAACAGGCCCATCCTGAGGTACCGTGCATCGTATTTGCCCGCGGCGCACACCATGCCCTGAAGGACCTGGCCGATACGGAGTACGATGTGATCGGGCTGGACTGGACGATGGATCCTGTGGCGGCTCGCCAGAAGACCGGCCGGAAGTCATTGCAGGGCAATCTCGACCCTGCTGTCCTTTTTGCGAAACCCAGTACGATTCGCACCGAAGTACGGCGCATGCTGGAAGCATTCGGCCCCCGGCGTCATATCGCCAACCTGGGCCATGGCATGCATCCCAACCACGATCCGGCGCATGTCCACATTTTCGTGGACACCGTGCATGAATTTTCCGAAACGCTGCGCACCCCGGAATGAACGCATCCGATGCGAATATATCCGGCCCGAACCCGGCTGACCCAGACCGGCCTGATCTCCACATCCTGTACATGGACAACCACCTTCTGGTTGTGAACAAGCCGCCCGGCATGCTTGTGCAGCAGGACGAAACGAACGATCCGGACCTGCTCCGTCTCGGAAAGCGGTATCTCAAGGAAACCTTTGAGAAGAAAGGTCAGGCGTTTCTCGGTCTTGTACATCGTCTCGATCGCCCTGCCTCAGGAGTCGTCGTATTGGCGCGTACTTCGAAAGCAGCGGCTCGTCTTTCGGATCAGTTCCGGCAACGGACCCCTGAAAAGGAGTATTTTGCGCTGGTGGAAGGGGTATGCAGGGGAAGCGGCACGCTCCGGCATACCCTTGCAGCCAGTGTGCGGGGCGGCGTGCGCATTGTACCTACAGGAGATGCTTCCGGAAAAGAAGCCCGTTTGCAGTGGCGCTCGCTCGGCGTGCAGGATGATCTGAGCCTCCTTTCGGTGCGGCTGGAAACGGGCCGGAAGCACCAGATTCGCGTACAATTTTCGGCGGAGGGGCATCCGATCCTGGGGGATTTCAGGTATGGCGCGGTGCGGGAACTGGACGGACGTAATCTTGCGTTGCATGCTTTCAGGCTCACGGTGGCGCATCCGGTTACCCGTGAGCGCATAACGTTCTGCACGCCTCCTCCTCCGGCCTGGGGAACCTTGTTCGCCCGGGAAATCGCACAGGCGCTTGCGTCATCCGATGCCTCGGCGTATCCGGCAGGACCCTGAAGAAAGACCCCGGGCTATCTTTTTCTTTCATGTCGATGTCATCCATCCATAACCGGGAAACCGTCGGCGGACGTATGCAGGCCTTCGTACAGGAGCTTCAGCGTACGATTCGCGGCGCGATCGAGGAGATGGACGAGCGAGCCGTTTTCCAGGAAGATGCGTGGATGCGGCCTGGAGGCGGGGGCGGTTTGTCGGCCGTACTTTCGGAGGGCGCTGTGTTCGAAAAAGCAGGCGTCAATACGTCTGTTGTGTATGGGGAACTCTCCGAACAGGTGCTTGCAGACCTTTTGGGGAATATATCGGGGGCGGATGCGCGCTCTTTTTTTGCTACGGGTATTTCTCTGGTGTTCCATCCGAAAAATCCGCATGTTCCGTCGGTCCACGCCAATTTCCGGTATTTCGCATTGGGCGATGACCTTGCCCGTCCGATGAATCAGTGGTTCGGGGGGGGCGCCGACCTGACGCCGTACTATCCTGTCCTGAAGGATGTACAGCATTTCCACCAGACCTGGAAGGATGTGTGCGACGCGCACGATGTGGCCGATTATGAGGCGTTCAGGAAACGGTGCGACACGTATTTCTATTTGCCGCACAGGGGAGAAGCACGCGGTGTCGGCGGCATCTTCTTCGACGGCTTGCGGGAAGCGCCGGAGGAAACGTTCGCGTTTGTGCAGCAGGCCGGGAAGGCCTTTCTCCATGCATACGCCCCCATTGTGGCGCGTCGCCGGCACGAATCCTGGGGCGAGCGGGAACGGGCGTTTCAGATGCTTCGGCGGGCGCGGTATGTCGAATTCAATCTGCTCTACGATCGCGGCACGAAATTCGGCATAGATACGGGCGGGCGGACGGAAAGCATTCTGATGAGCCTGCCGCCAGTGGCCCGGTGGGAATACGACTGGAGACCCGATCCCGGTACGCCCGAAGCTCGCTTGCAGTGGTTTTTACAGCCCAGAGACTGGCTTTCCCTGTCGTCTGCCGGCGATACACCGTAAAGTGCACCCGTCGGAGTTAGTGGAAACTTCAACGTCCGGGCGAAACCGCAAGGGGGTTTTTCCCGAATAATTGGTGCCCCTGTATTCACACCGTACTTTTTCCATGACGCCTCGAGAATTCCTGAAAGGATATTCCTACGACCGCCGTCTTGTGACCGGTGCGTTCTTTTCTTCGGATCCGCTCAGGGTCGAGCGGGGCGATACGGTGGGGGTCGTACTTTTTAACCTGGGGGGACCGGAAAAAGGGGAGGACATTGCTCCGTTTTTGTACAATCTCTTCATGGATCCCGCCATTATCGATATTCCTGTCGGCGGGCGGCTGCGACACTGGTTGTGCCGGCTTATCTCCAAGCGGCGTTCGAAGATGGTGGGCAAGGATTACGCTGCGATCGGCGGCGGATCACCTATCAACCGTCTGACTCGCGAGCAGGCGCACGCGCTTGAAGAACGTCTCATGCGGGATTATGGCCGGGCGGAAGGCGTCGTGTTCAGGACCTACCCGGCTATGCGTTACTGGCATCCTCTTAGCGAGGAAGCCGCTTCGAAGATGCAACGCGACGGGGTTACCAAGGTAGTGCTGCTGCCGCTGTACCCCCAGTATTCCAAGACCACCACGGGCGCCTCGCTTGTGTACTGGCATGCGCTCAGGGAAGCGGGGGAGATCCCGGACTGGGATACCACCTCGGTATTCGAATATGCGGCGCACCCGAGGTATATACAAGCCGTTTCCGAACGTATAGACGAGGCGTTGCAGCGTTTCCCCCGACCCGCGCGCACGGGTACGCATTTACTTTTTAGTGCGCACGGTACGCCGTTGCGGGAAATGAAAGAACGGCGGGACCCCTATTGTTGCCTGATTCACTCGACGGTGGATCGGGTCATGGCCCACCGTGAATATGACCGCCCGTACCATGTTTCCTTCCAGAGCAAAGTGGGGCCCATGGAATGGCTGACGCCGAGCACGATCGACAAAGTCCAGGAACTCGGCGCCGAGGGCGTTGCTTCACTTGTCGTGGTGCCCATTGCCTTCGTGACCGATCATATAGAGACGGCTTTCGAACTGGATGTGGATCTGCGCGAACGGGCTGAAAATGCAGGTATCCACCAGTTCGAAGTCATGTCGGGTTTGAACTGCCATCCGCTTTTTGTGGGGGCCCTTGCAGAAGCCGTGGTTTCGCAAATCACCTTCCCGGAAGCTTCGAAGAAGTCATCTTCTGCCGATGCTCCCGATTTGCTTTCCGGGGTTGGTGACATTTCGCGCAAGGCCCATGCGCTATGTCCAGTTCAGTCGTACCCCCGCCCCTCGGAGCGTCGTACGCGATGCAGGAAATGCGAATTGATTGCCGAAGCGCAGAGATGGGTTGCGCCCGCGTCTGCTTCGCCAACCTCTTTGATTGCGGAAACGCCCACGTAAGCAAGGGCGTTGCCTGTCCACTGCATCCTCATTCCTTGCCAGCGCACCCCTCTCAGCCTCTGAGCTTTGCGGACTTAATCAGATTATCCTATAGCAGGTTCCGATGTTCAAGACCAGCGCGGCGTTATACGAAAGGGCCCGGAGCGTTATTCCGGGCGGCGTAAATTCTCCGGTGCGGGCTTTTGGAGCCGTGGGGGGCACCCCTGTCTTTTTGCGAAGCGCCTCGGGAGCCTGGGTCGAGGATGAGGATGGCCGCCGCTATATCGATTATGTGGGTTCGTGGGGGCCGATGCTCTTTGGTCACGCGGAGCCGGCGATCGTGGAAGCCGTGACGGAAGCGGCGAAGTCTTCCACCTCCTTCGGGGCCCCCACTCGTCTCGAGGCCGAGATGGCCGAGATCGTCTCGGAGATCGTACCTTCGATAGAAATGGTCCGCATGGTGAATTCCGGTACCGAGGCGACCATGAGCGCGGTGCGCCTCGCACGCGGGTATACCGGACGCGACAAAATTATCAAGTTCGAGGGGAATTATCATGGCCATGCCGATTTCTTTCTTGCGGCGGCAGGCAGCGGCGCTACCACATTCGGGCATCCCGATTCGCCCGGGGTGCCGTTTCCGGCTATCCGGGATACGCTGCTGGCACGATATAATGATCTTCAAAGCGTATCCCGGCTTGTCGAAGCACACGGAGACGACATTGCCTGTGTTATCGTGGAGCCCGTAGCGGGGAACATGGGCTGCGTGCCGCCCGATCCGGGCTTTCTCGAAGGGCTTAGGGATATATGTACGGACCGGGACATACTGCTTGTTTTCGATGAGGTGATGACCGGGTTCCGCGTGGCGCGTGGCGGTGCCCAGGAACGCTATGGAGTAGTTCCCGATTTGACCACGCTCGGGAAAGTGCTGGGCGGTGGCTTGCCCGCGGGTGCGTACGGAGGGCGTCGCGACATTATGGAGCATCTTGCTCCGTCCGGTCCCGTATACCAGGCGGGTACGCTTTCCGGGAATCCCCTTGCCATGGCGGCGGGCCGGGCGGCGCTGACGCATATTCTGAATGATCCAACCCTTTATGACCGACTTGAAGCATCAGGTCGTACTCTGGAAGAAGGGACCCGCAGGAACCTCTGCGACCTGGGCCTTGATTATTGCTGCACGCGGGTAGGGTCCATGGGGTCGCTTTTCTTTACCGACCGTCGCGTGACGGATTACGAGGAAGCCCGGTCCTGTGATACAAAGCAATATGCGCGTTATTTTCACGCGATGCTGAGACGGGGGGTGTATCTTGCCCCTTCGCAGTTCGAAGCATTTTTCGTGTCGGCGGCGCACGGCGCCGACGAAATCGAGCAAACGCTTGCGCTGCAGCGTGAAGCGCTTGCGGAAATTCATGCATAATCATCCAGCGAGACTATGCGGCAGGAGATCGGTGCTTCTCGAAAAGCGCTTTCCGGTTCGGGTACGTATTCCGAGCGTGTCCCCGTCGAAATTTTTGACAATCCCGCATCGCTGGCGCGTAAGGCTGCCGGGCGCACTGCCGCGCTGATCAGAGAACACCAGGCTGCGGGCGAAAAATTTGTCCTTGGCCTTCCCAGCGGCTCCACGCCTATCGGCGTATATCAGGAACTGATCCGGATGCACCGGGAGGAAGGGCTGGATTTTTCCGGAGTGGTTACGTTCAGCCTCGACGAATACTATCCCATTGCGCCGGACAGTCTGCAGAGTTATTACCGGTTCATGCGGGAAAACTTTTTTGACCATGTGAACATTCCCGAGGAGCACATTCATGCCCCGGATGGAGCACTTCCTGAAGAAGGGGTGGCTGCATTTTGCCAACGGTACGAACAGGCCGTGGAAGAAGCGGGCGGATTTGATCTGCTTCTTCTCGGAATCGGCCGCAGCGGGCACATCGGATTTAACGAGCCGGGCTCCGGCCCGGAGACTGTCACCCGCCTTATCGTTATCGACGAAATTACCCGGAAGGATGCCGCCTCCGATTTTTTCGGAGAGGAGAACGTTCCCCGGCAAGGCATTACCATAGGCGTTCGCTCGTTATTGGCCGCCCGGGAAATCATTCTGCTTGCGACAGGGGAGCACAAGGGCCCCATTGTCCGGCGTGCCGTAGAAGAGGAGCCGAACCTGCAGGTTACCGCCAGCTATTTGCAGGAGCATCCCAATGCGGTCTTTTATCTGGACCGCGCTGCCGCCGGTGCGCTTGTTCGAGAGAAAACCCCCTGGCTGGCCGGCTCCGTGCATTGGGATCAGGCCATGGCGAAGCGCGCGGTTATCTGGTTAAGCGAGAAACTGGAAAAAGCTATTCTTACGCTTGATGAATCGGATTTTTATCGGCATAACCTGCACGATCTGATCTATGCGTATGGCAATATCGACAATCTGTGTCGCACGGTGTTCGAGGATCTCCGCAAACGCATCACGTATCCGGACGACCTTATTTCAGGTCAGTCCGTGATCGTGTTCAGCCCCCATCCGGACGACGACGTGATTTCCATGGGAGGTATGCTTGACAAGCTGGTGGCCAACGGCAACGATGTGGTGGTGGCGTACATGACCAATGGTTCCGTGGCCGTTTTTGACGCGGACGTGCGGCGCCACCTGCAGTTTCTCGAGTTCAGCCGGGATACGTTGGGACTGGACGACGGAGTTTGCCCGAATTTCGAAAAACGATGCGAAGAAATATTCCGATTTTTGGAAGGCAAGGCCCCGGGCGAGGTGGATACGGAGGAAGTACGCGCCATCAAGGCGAACATTCGCTATGCCGAAGCCATTGAGGCCATAGAGGTGATGGGACTCGGCAAGGAAAATGCCCGATTCCTCGATATGCCGTTTTACAAGACGGGCCGGGTACGCAAGGATCCGATCGGGCCGGCGGACGAACAGATCGTACTGGATCTGCTTGAGGAAATCAGCCCGGATCATGTGTTTGTGGCGGGAGATCTGTCGGATCCGCACGGGACGCATCGCATGTGCTATGAGGCGATCGGCGGGGCATGCAGGGCGCATACGGCCCGGCATGAGGCCGAGGCCGGTTTTCGCAGGCCGCTTATCTGGTTATATCGTGGCGCCTGGCAGGAGTGGGATATCCATCAGGCCGATGTTTTTCTGCCCCTCTCCAAGGCCGATCTGGATCGTAAGGTCGAAGCCATTTACAAGCACGAGAGCCAGAAAGACCGTGCGATGTTTCCGGGAGCATACGATGAGCGGGAATTCTGGCAGCGCGCCCGGGACCGGAATACGAATACGGCCCGTGCTTTGAACAAGCTCGGCCTGCCTGAATTTTATGCCGTTGAGGCGTATGTGACCACGTCCGGCCTATAGGATACTGCCGGCGTTATTCGCTTTCGGTGGTTTCGGCCGCGATGTCTTCGGGGGATTCGTCATCGTCTTTTATGGCGTCTCCTTGTCCGAAGAGGCGGCTGAACAGGCGTCCCCAGGTAGAGAACCCTGTTTTGTACGAAAGGCCCGCTCCGGTCGTATTGGTGCCGTTCACCGATTCCGTACTGAGCAGAATGCCGTCTTCCCGGCGGTGGAACACGTCCATGGATACGTGCGGGCCCAGACGTACCTCCACGACAAATTCGTCGAGGCCGCTTTGCTGTGGTCTGGTTTCGTCGCTGTGATAAATACCATGTCCCCGGATAATGAGGCGCTCGTCGAGTAACTGCAGGGCTACGGCGTAGGCGACGCCGAGGTCCTGGGCATTTTCTCCATGCACATTGACGTTGAGTTCTACACCCGGCAATGCATTGTTGATGTACCGGTTGAGTTGGCCGGTGATCAGTTGCGAGAGGCTATTGAATGCCAGGGTGCCTCCTTGCGTCAGGGGCTGTTGCTCGGCAAGCAGGAACGAATTTGTAAGCAGCACGCTGGTGGCGTACTGGGCAGCTCGTTCGGGCTGGTTGAGCAGGGTTTCCAGCCCCTCATAATTGCCGATATAGCCGCGTTTTTCCCGGTCTACGGAGAGCCTCAGATCGACGATGGGCGTTGCAACGCGCCCACTCACGCCCAACTCGATGACGAGGGGAATGAGTTGGCGCTGTTGTGTACTGAGGCCAAGGCCTTCCAGGGAAGCACGGGTCCGGTAAGAGGCCGCGATGTCCATCCTGGCATTTAGCGGATCGCCGTCCCAGGATATCGTACCGCTGTCGATGAGAAATCTTCGGGAGAATACCTCGGCTGCCGTAAACAGATAATCCCCGGAAGTAACGGTGAAGGCTCCGAATGTGAAGAATTCGCCTTCGTCTCGTCCGAGCTGAACCCGTCCGCTTCCCCGGGCATTGATGACGTCGCCAAGAAGCGGATCGATCACAAGATGCACCGTGGTGCCTTCCGGACTCAGAATGTTGATGTCCATGTCGAGGCCGTCCACGAAGGGCCGTTCGCCCGCAGGGCGTTCCGTGAGGAGATTGCGCCGCCGGGTAATTTGGACGGAATCGGATGGCGTATATCCCATCGAGTCCGCGAATACGATGAATCCGGTATCCGTATTTTCGTCTGTTTCAGCGACCGGGATGTATATCTCGCTGCCCGCAGTGGTCCTCAATTCGCTCGATTCCAGGAGCGCATTGGAAATCGGTCCCCTGAGTAACACGTCGCCGGAAGCCCAGATACGTCCGTAGAAGGGCAATTCTCTCGAGTTCCGCACATTCATCACATTGAGTCTGTCGAGCGCGCCCTCGAGTCTGAAAGAAAAAAAGCGATAATCGTTGAACAAGATCGATCCCCCCACGACAGCTGTTCCGTTTCGGGTATCGGAGAGGCGCAGATTTGCGAGATGAATACCCTGTCTGTCCACGACGAGGGGGCCGGTTGCCTCGTAGGCAAGTTGGAATTCCGGAACATGAAATCGCACGCCGCGCAAAGCAAGGTCGGCGTTGAAGGCGGGTTTTGAAAAATCTCCGCCGATGTGCCCGCTTCCGTCGATATATCCTGTTACATCGGCAATGGCCTCGCTGAACAGAAGTTCAAAAAAGAAGGCATCCGCCCGTTCGATACGTACGTTCAGGTCCAGGGCCCCGGGATCCCGCGCTTCGGAGACATTCTGCGGTCCGGGGAGTCGGAACGTGCCGTTCAGGGCCAGGTCGTTTCGATAAGGCAGCAGGTCCGCATTGCCGGATATTGAAGGGGTCAGGCGGGCTTGCAGGGCTACGTCCGGAGAACCGGGAATATAGCGGCTATCGAGCGCAAGATGTCCCAACGGGCGATTTTTGAAGGTCAGGGAGTCCACGAAAACATGCCCGGTGAGTTCGGGCCGCCGCCCCCATCCCGTAAAAGCCAGTTTTCCTCCAAGTTGTCCATCGACTGCATTGCGCAGGCCCATCAGTTCGCCCGCATGCTGCATGCGAATATCTTCTGCACGGATGAACAGCGTGTCTTGCTGCGAAGCGGAAAGGGCGCCGGAAATATGCAGGTATCCCTGTGTGCCCGGAACGAGGTTATCCTGCCGCGTAATTCGGATGTCGGGAATATGAATAGCGTCCTTGTAGAAATCAATGATCCGGTTATCGGTGGCGGTCCATGTCTGATTTCTGGCGGCTATCTGAAGGTCTTCGATAAGCAGTCGGTTGCGGTCGTTCAGAATATCCATGCGGGCGCGTAGCCGCAATGGCGTTACCGCCCCGGGTGTGTTTGCCTGGGCCGTGAAATCCAGCGACCGATTTCGGAAACCGCTATTCAGCGAGGCCTGTTCGAGGCGCCTGTCCTGGATGCCCATGTCCGAAATCGTGGCCGACAGGGTGGATATCAATGTGCGTGCGATAGCGCCTGCATCGTCGCTTGCGGCGGACAGATTCCCCGCGACGTTGTAGGCCCATAACGCACCGGTATACAGCGAATCAGCCTCGACATCCATATCGAGATCAAAAGAGTCGGGCGCCAGCCGGAGACGGCCTTCCGCCCGGAGGTCGGTATGTACTGCAGGCAGGCCCGGAAACAGGGCGGCAAGGATGTCTGAACGCAGCATTTGCAGCTTTACGTCGAGTTGTCTTGCTTCCAGGCCGGTTACTGTGCGGCTTCCGGCGCGTCGTCCAGCGCCCGCGGATTCTATTTTTGGCCCCGCTGTACGGTACGGTTTCGATGTTTCGTACGCGGCCTCCCGTGCAATGGCTTCCCCCCAATAGCGTGCGAGTCGGATCACCGGCTCCATAGCCACATCGCCTGTTATTTCCAACGCTGCCATGTCTCCGCCCAACACAATCTGCGGTCCTTCGAAGCGCCCCGTATGGTCCTGCCGGATCGACAGCGAGGAACGGTGGGCCGGGATAGTGCGCCGGGTCGTTCCCATGGACATGACAGATGGCTCGAACGTTACCTCCATATCCCCTTCGAAGCTTGTCCACGAGACGCCGCTTCCTTCCACCTCGAATCGGGTATTGAGCGACGAAGAAAGGGAGTCGTTATGGAGAACATTGCCTATGTCCAGCCCGGTCGTGGCGCCTTCCATGCGGTAATGGAGAGGGGCTGAAGTCAGGTCAGCCTGGAACGAAGCATCCAGTGATCCGCCGCGCTCTGCCGCATGAAGGTTTCCCTGGAAGGTATGCCGCGTGCCGGCTACAATTACACGGAGTGTATCAAGTTGCCGGTGGGCGGTATGCGAGCGGGTCAGCGCCAGTTCCGCTTCCCCCGTCAGTTCCGGGAGAGAAGGGCCGTCTCCATGTAATGTGATATACCCGGTGAGATCGCCCGCGAGGTTCGGTTTTCTGAATATGCGGCCGGGATCCACACCAGCCAGGTCCATAGCTCCGTCTACAGAGAATATTCCCTCGTTGAACGCAATCCGGGTATCTCCCTTGATAGCACCGGCATCGCTTTCGACTGCAAATTCATGGGCGCCTTGCCAACGGGTGCGGTTTCTCCCTCGCGAAAATGCGCAGTGCCTTTTGCATAGCCCGTAAAAGCGATGCGGCCAAGGTGTTCGAAGGATGGGATGGCAATGGCGTGCCGGATCGGGCGGATATCCTGCCAGTGCATTCGCCCTTCCCGTACCGCCAGTTCGTAGTCCAGCGAGTCCGGCAAGCCCAATACAGTTCCTTCGATCGCCAGTGCGGAGGTGTTTTTTTCGAGAGTGATATGGTCAATTACCAGTGCCTCGACAGGACCTCGTACCCTTGCGGCAGCCGTCACGGTTTCCATGGGGGGGAGAGCCGGGAATACCCTGCCCCACTCCCCGGAGTGAATGGTGCTCCGGTCGAGCTGAATATCCATGACAGGGGAAGAAGCCTGACCGGAAAGCGTATCGGGTGTCGATATCGAACCGTGCAAGTGCAGGTTGCTTTCCGTCGTGCGCAGGTTGACTTCGCGGAGCGTAATATTGTTTTCCTGTGCCGTCAGTTGCCCGCGCAGCAGGGCGATTTCCATATCCGGATCGATAAGCCGGGCCTTCAAATCAAGCGCCTCAACGGTTTTTGTTTCCGGTGTCATATCGATTGCCAGTCGGGCGTCGATATGCTCCATCGAGGCATTACCCCAGTCAAACAAAACCTCCGAAGAGGAGGGGAATTCCGATTGGGTCCGGATGCTTCCCTCTACGATGTGCACGAGGCTGGACCGGAAGGACCAGGGGCTCGTGTCCGACCGGGACGTATCGGTAACAGACCGGAAAACCTCCGCGATATTCCAGGCGCCCGATTCATTCCTCTGGAGTGTGAGACGCGGGCGAACAAGCGTGACATGTCCTGTCGAGATGGTGCGGCCGAGCAACGAGCGCCATGTGGGGTGCAGGACCACGGAATCGATGCGGGCGATCGCTTTTCCTTCGGGATCCCGCACGACGACTTGCTGTGCGGTGAGTCGCCCGGGTACGCTGCCCGATAAACTGCCAATCTCCAGATTTCCTGCCAGCGAGCGGTTTATCAGGCGCTCTGTTCCAATGCGCAGGGTTTCTCTACCTTGTTCGGTGCGTGCCAGAGCGAAGAATGCCAACACTCCAAACAGCGCCGCGTACAAGGCGAACCGCAGGAGACGGCCGGAGAGGCGTATGACTCGACGGGAAGACAAGGCACAAAAAAGGTTTGATACGAATAAGTACGCGGGCGTTCCGAAATAGTGCCTGCATACGAAACGCGTGGCGCCCTTGTACAAACCTTCATTGTTCAGCCGATGGCTTCCTGAACGAACGCCCAGGCCTTTTCCACCAGGGTGGAGGGTATGTCTCCGGTTACGAAGGCATGGCCGATTCGGTCAAGCAGCACAAGCCGCACGTTGCCCCTGCGCACCTTTTTGTCGAGCTTCATGGCGTCCATAAGGTCCGCTATCGAAAGAGAAGCAAGTCCGGGAGGCACTGGAATGCGCCGGACGATACGATCGGCTCGCTCGGCGTCGAAGTCCGGTATGGTATGTTCGGAAACGTGCAGGGCGGCCCGCATACCCGCTGCTACGGCTTCCCCGTGCGTGTATACTCCGTATCCGGCTACTTTTTCGATGGCGTGCGCGAACGTGTGGCCGAAATTCAGAATGGCTCGCAGCCCGGTTTCGAATTCGTCTTCACACACGATGCGCACTTTCACGTCCGCTGCGCGAGGAACGATGCGTTCTACGACAGCCTCGTTCCGATCGAACAGCGCTTCCGCCTGCGTTTCGAGCTCCGTAAAGAATGTGTCGTCGGCGATAAGACCATGTTTGATCACTTCCGCAAGGCCACTGGTCCACTCGCGCGTTGGGAGAGATTTCAGTAAAGCCGGATCCGTCAGGATACCGGCAGGGCGATAGAATGCGCCGATCAGGTTCTTTCCGGCTTCATGATTGATGCCGGTTTTGCCCCCGATAGAACTGTCCACCTGTGCGACCAATGTGGTAGGAACCTGGAAAAGCGGAATACCGCGAAGCAGCGTAGCCGCTGCATAACCGGCGAGGTCGCCTACGACACCTCCTCCGAGGGCCACAAGAGGCGTACCCCGTTCGATGCCCCATGCAAGCGCCCGGTCGTAGATTACGGAGAGCTGGTTCTGGGACTTGCTTTCTTCGCCAGACGGCAATACGATGAGGTGCGGTGCGATTTTTTTCAGGGCAAGGCTGTTGCATACGGCATCCCCGTAGAGTGCCGCCACATGTTCGTCCGTCACCACGAGACACCGGTCAGTCTCCACGCCGCCGGCGCGTATTACCGCAGGCAACGTGTCGAGGGGGGCGAAAGAGATGGGTATGGGCATGGTCGTCGTATGGATGGGGCGGTGCGGACGAGTCCGCAGAGAGGCGCAATATAGCGTTCAGGAACATATAGGAACATAAGGGATGGGAGGGGAACTGTGTGCAGCCGATACGATAAGAAATACAGGTGCTGCGTATTTTATGGAACAGGGAGGTGTGGCATGATCATCGCAAGACTTGTTGTAACGCTGGCCGTTTTGGTTTCGCTTGTTGCAGGCTGCAGTGCGTCGAAAGATGTGGCCCAGGGGGACGAAGCCGTGGTGGATTCTCTTCGCTACGGGAGGGCTGTCTATGTACTCATCGACGGCAGGGACGCGGGTCCCGTTCCCAAGACCATTCGCTTGTACCGTAGTTATGGCACGCGGGAGGTTTCCCTTTTTCAGCGGGGCAAGGAGATTCGCAAGTACGAAATAGGTATTGCCTCGACTGCGGACGGCGAACAGGCCCGTATGGGATTCTGGAGCAGCCGTTCGGCGGACGGGGAAACCTACGATGTGCGTACACTGCCGAACAAGGACGAGGTGTACCTGATTCCCTTTTCCGAGAATCCCATGCGCATCGAGGATCACCAGTATGGACTTACCATGCTGATTCGGCAGTAGCCGGATCCCGACCGCCTCCATACCTCTTGTCTTATTCCTCTTGCGCCTCGGGCTTTCTCAGCGCAGTGATTCCGGCGCCTCCGTTCGGTGTGCGTAGCCGGACAATAAAAGCCTTGCCCGCTTCTACATCTTCGTAGACCGCCTCGAACTCCTTAAGGTTGCGGACTTTCTTCCGATCGATCTCCGAGATGACGGCGCCGCGGCCCAGGTTTGCTTCACGAGCCGCGTAACTCGCAGGGTCTATATCCGTAACGATCACGCCATCGATCGTTTCCTCTTCGAAACCTGCTTCGCGAGCCAGGTCCGGCGTAACGTTGCTCAGGGTGATGCCCAGTTCGCCCATCAGGCGGTCACCGATCGTTTCCGTTGCATTCTCGTTCCCGGCCAGAGGCAATGCACTGTTCTCCCATCCTCCGAGTTTGATTCGGAAGGTTTTCTGATCTCCCTCCCGGTTCACCTCGACCTCCGCATAGTCTCCCGGTTTCATGGCGCCGATCCACAGGGAGAGTTGCTGGTGATTGCTCAGCTGCTTCCCGTTCAGACTGACAATGACATCGCCCGGACGGATGCCCGCATTTTCCGCTGCGGAACCGGCTACTACGGATCCGACAACCGCTGCCCCCTGAGGCAGATTCAGCGCCTCGATGAGGGCTTCGCTCGCGGGGCCATAACTTACGCCAAGCTTCCCGCGCTCGACGCGTCCCGTAGCTATCAACTGATCGGCCACGTTTCGCACGGTATTGACGGGAATGGCGAATCCGATTCCCTGATATCCGCCCGTACGAGTGATGATAGCCGTGTTGATACCAATCAGTTCACCGCGCAGATTGACCAACGGGCCTCCGGAATTTCCCGGGTTGATCGCTGCATCCGTCTGAATGAAATTATATGTGGGCGCCGGGCGGTCTGCGTCGTCGTTATTTGCCCTGCCGTTTCCTATTCGGATCCGGCCTGTGGCGCTGATGATACCCGCGGTAACAGTGTTACCGAGCGATGCTTCTATAGGCGATCCGAAAGCCATGACCCACTGCCCGACCTTGATATGGTCGGAGTTTCCCATGCCGACATAGGGCAATGCTTCTGCGTCGATCTTGACCACAGCGACATCGCTCACAGGATCCGCCCCGATGACGCGCGCCTCGTATTCCGTACCGTCCATGGCGATGACGGTTAACTCGTTCATGTTTTCGATCACATGATTGTTGGTCAGGATATGCCCGTCCGGCCGGATGATTACACCTGACCCGAGTCCCCTTCGGGGAGTCTGCGGAATATTGAAGTCGAAATCCCTGAAAAAATTTCCAAACGGGGTGTTCTCGAAGGGATTTGTCCGCGGCTCATCCGGGTTCCAGTCGGTCGGGAGGTTTTCCGCCTGGATCTGTATGACCGCCGGATTGACGCGCTCGACTACCTGCGTAAATGCGTCTTCAAGGGTTGTTGCTTCAGGGAGCACATCGGCAACAGGAATGCTTTCGGCAGCCCGGGTCTCGACACCGGTTTTGTCTCCTATACCGAATAGGTTGGCTCCCATCATTGCGAACAGGCCGCCGGACAGGAAAACGGCAACGATTACGGCCAGCGAAACGGGATAATTTCTCTTTGTGCGCATGTTCGGATGTGGATTGGATTGCAACTATGCATGAGGTATGGCGTCGCCGCACAATACCATGCGGCGACTTGATCAGAGTGTCCTTAACTCGTTGGCAGACAAAAACGTGCCAAATCCGAAATTATTGCGAAAATCCCGGACAAGCAGGTCGTTTGCCCATGTCACAGGCTGCATATGGCTACGTGCCCGGGATGCCCGGCTCGGTCATGGGGCGCACATCGAGAATGGCGTCGATATCCGCCTCCGGAATCAGATTCATCTCCTTAAGGACCTCCCGCACCGAGCGCCGTTCCAGAGCCGCCTTTTTGGCAACCTGTGACGCTTTGTCATACCCGATAGCGGCATTGAGCGCCGTGGCGATCGATGGATTCAACTCCAGCAATTCTCGGCAGCGTGCACGATCCGCTTCAATACCTTCTACACATCGGATACGGAACGCATCACATGCTCCGGCCAGGATCGAGATACTTTCCAGCATGCAATGCGCCATAACAGGCATCATCACATTCAGTTCGAGGTTGCCATGCTGTCCACCAATCGTGATGGTCGTATGGTTACCCATCGCGCGGGCGCAGGCCATCATCATGGCCTCGCTGAGCACCGGATTGACCTTGCCCGGCATGATGGATGATCCGGGCTGCACGGCAGGGAGTCGGATTTCAGCCGCTCCGCTGGTAGGGCCTGCTCCGAGATAGCGCAGATCATTCGCTATTTTCATCAACGAGACCGCCAGCGTATTGAGTGCTCCGGATGCGCTGACGTACGCATCTCTGGCGGACTGGGCCTCGAAGTGATTTTCCGCTTCGCGAAACGTCAGCCCGGATAACCTGGAAAGGTTTGCAATGGCCTTTTCGGGGAACTGTTTGTGCCGGTTGATCCCTGTCCCCGTGGCTGTACCTCCGAGGGCCAGTTCTTCCAGTTCGCCGGAAGCATCCTGCAGACGGCCCATGCCATGCGCTATCTGCGACGCGTACCCACCGAATTCCTGTCCGAGTCGCACAGGCGTAGCGTCCATCAGGTGGGTCCGTCCGCTTTTTACAATGTCGTCAAATGCGACGGACTTGTTCACAAGGGCCTCCCGGAGCCGGTCCAGTGCGGGGAGTAACGTACGCTCGATGGCCATGCGGGCGGCGATGTGCATAGTCGTTGGAATGACGTCGTTCGACGACTGCGACATGTTTACATCATCGTTCGGATGGATATGCTTGTCATGTCCTTTTCCACCCAATGCCTTGTTTGCAAGCGTTGCGATCACCTCATTGGCATTCATGTTGGTAGAGGTGCCGCTACCGGTCTGAAAAATGTCCAGTATGAATTGATCGTCGTATTTTCCGTCGATGATTTGTTGCGCGGCGTTCGCGATGGCGTCTGCCTTGTCCTCCGGCAGCATGCCCAGCGAACAGTTTGCGCGGGCGGCAGCATGCTTTACCATGCCGAGGGCCTGGATGAATGCCCGCGGAAAGCGAAGACCGCTGATGGGAAAATTCTCGGCGGCTCGTTGTGTCTGTGCACCGAAGAGTGCGTCGGCCGGCACGCGAACCTCGCCGAGCGAATCGGTTTCAATACGAAACTCAGGCATGGGATTACAATATGATGATGGCGGGAATACGAGGCATTATACGCTGCACACTATGAAAATAATCACTTCCGTTCGGAAGATGCAGGCATGGGCCGATCAGCGCCGCAGCGAAGGGCGCTGTATTGCGCTTGTACCTACCATGGGGGCTTTACACGCAGGGCATGAGGCGCTCGTTCGGACGGCGCTTTCCTCTGCAGACGATGTGATCGTGTCCATTTTCGTAAATCCGACGCAGTTTGGCCCCCGGGAGGATTTTGATGCCTATCCGCGTCACTTCGATGAGGATGTGGAAACTCTTGGCAAGTTGTCTTCCGGGCTTACTGTGTTTGCCCCCGAAACGGAAGAGATATATCCGGAAGGCATACAGGCGAGCCGGATATCGGTCGAAGTTGGGGATATGAGCCGGTATTTGTGTGGAACGTTCAGGAAGGGGCACTTCGAGGGCGTCGCAACGATCGTGTTGAAGCTGTTCCATGCATGTCGCCCGCATGTGGCTGTTTTCGGGCTGAAGGATGCACAGCAGTTCGTCATTCTGAACAGGCTGGTGCAAGACATGCTGCTGGACGTCCGAGTGGTTGGGGTGCCGACCGTCCGCGCTGCGGATGGCTTGGCGCTTTCATCCCGCAACGCCTATCTGTCCCCTGTGCAGCGCAAGGCGGCGGTCGTCGTGTCGCAAGCAGTGCATGGCGCAGAGGAGGCTATAGGGAAGGGGGAACAGCGCCGGGCAGCACTGGTTGAAATCATGCGCTCGATACTGCGCCGGGAGGACGACGCACGCGTACAATACGCGGATGTGGTGGATGCGGGTACGTTGCAGCCGATCGAAGAAATATCGCCCGGCCAGCACGTACTTGCGGCGGTCGCCGTCTGTTTCGGGAATACACGGCTCATCGACAGTGTTTTTACGCATGCCCCGGCGGGTCAGCGTGTGGAAAAATATGACGAAGGAAGTTAGATTCCCTGTGATGCGTACCTCAGTTATGTGAAAGACCGGATAGCCGGATTGTTATGACCGTTACGATGTTCAAGGCGAAGTTGCAGCGGCTTCGGGTTACTGAAGCCGATCTCTATTACGAAGGCTCCATTACGCTGGACGAAGCGTTGCTTGAGGCAGGAGGGATCCTTCCCTACGAAAAGGTGCAGGTGGTGAATGTAAACAACGGTTCGCGTCTTGAGACATACGCCATCCCGGGCCCGGCCGGCAGTGGAATCGTCAAGTTGAATGGTCCCGCCGCCCGCTCAGCTGCCCGGGGGGACGAAGTGATTGTCATCGCGTATGCTCACATGACCTCCGAGGAAGGCCGCCATCATCGTCCTCGCGTGGTTCTGGTAGACGAAGAAAACGCCCCGGTGGATATAAAGGATCTCCCGGCGATAGCGTCAGCAGGCATGCTGGCGTTCTGACCTTTCCTTACGGATATTCTGGTTCAAGTCGCATGAGCCGGTGCAGGACATCTGTAGTGGGAGCCGGCGCCATGGGATGCGGCATTGCCCATGTCTTTGCCCTGCATGGGCATCCGGTACATCTCGTCGACGTATCCCCGACCACTCTCGAGCGGGCTCTTGTTTCGATCCGGCGAAATCTGGCCCGGCAGGACGTGGCGTATCCGGAAGAGGTCTTGCGCCGTATCGTTTCTTTTTCCGATCTGCATGAGGCGGTGGCGCATGCCGATCTGGTTATAGAGGCCGTACCGGAGGATCTGGCCCTCAAACAAACCGTGTTCGCAAGGCTGGATGCCGCGGCGCCGGTCCATGCCGTATTGGCAAGCAACACCTCTTCCATATCCATTGCCTCACTGGCCTCGGCTACCGCCCGTCCCGAACGGGTTATCGGTATGCATTTCTTCAATCCGGTTCCGGTTATGAAGCTGGTTGAAGTCGTGCGTGGTCCGGCGACGAGCGAGGCGACATTCGAGCAGGTGTTCCGCCTCGCGCGCGACCTGGGCAAAGAGCCGGTCGAGGTGAGGGACGCCCCGGGATTCGTTTCGAATCGGGTCCTGATGCCGATGATCAACGAGGCCTGCCGCTGCGTCATGGAAGGCGTGGCATCGCCGGAGAGTGTCGATAAAGTGATGACCCTTGGAATGCGTCATCCGATGGGACCGCTTGCCCTTGCGGATTTCATCGGGCTGGATGTGTGCTTGTCGATTATGGAAGTGCTCTATGAGGGACTGGGCGATGAGCGATACCAGCCCTGTTCTCTTCTCAGGGAGATGGTGGATGCGGGCCGGCTGGGCCGCAAATCCGGTCGTGGATTTTACGATTACGAAGCGGCTTCCTGATCGGGTGCGCTACCTTTGACATCCGGGCCGCCACGTTCATAGGCATCGATAATGTTTTGCACGAGGCGATGACGCATAACGTCATGGCGGTCAAAGTAAACGAATCGGATGCCCTCTATATCTGACAATACGTTCCGGACCTCCACGAGGCCGCTTTGCTCGCGGGCCGGTAAGTCCGTTTGGGTGATATCCCCGGTGACGATCGCCTGACTGTTTACTCCGAGGCGGGTCAGAAACATTTTCATTTGCAACGAGGTGGCGTTTTGGGCCTCATCCAGAATGACGAACGCGTTGTTCAGCGTTCGCCCGCGCATGTAGGCCAGCGGTACAATCTCCACCACTTTCTTTTCCATGAGTCCCCGCAATTTTTCGCTCGAGAGCATGTCTTCAAGGGCATCGTAGAGCGGGCGGAGGTAGGGATCGACCTTTTCCCGGAAATCTCCCGGCAGAAAGCCAAGCCGTTCGCCGGCCTCTACGGCCGGCCGGGACAGTACAATCCGTTTTACCTTGCGCGATTTGAGTGCAGATACCGCCAGGGCAACCGCGGTGTAGGTTTTCCCCGTGCCCGCCGGGCCGATGGCGAAAACGATGTCGTTCGATCCGGCAGCCTCCACCAGGTGGATCTGGCCGCGCATCGTTGCCCGAATGGCTTTACCCGAGGGGGTGAACAGGATGATATGGTGTGTGCCCATAGAACGGGAACCCGCGCCGTTCCCGGTGGTGAAGAGAGCCAGTACCGTGTCTACATCGTTTTCGGTCAGGGCGCCGTTACGGGTAATGACGTCAACGAGTTCTTCGACAATTCGCTCAATATCTTCTACGGCGCTTTTTTTACCGTTGAGCATAAGCGCATCGCCGCGTGCCGTGACGTGCGTTTCGGGAAAGGCCTGTTCGATCTTGCGCAGATATGCGTCGTTGAAACCGTACAGGAGGAGGGGTTCGACGCCTTCGATCGTTAATGTCTTTTCCGCCAAGAGGTCACCTTGCTTGCTATGCAAATCATTGTGGAATTTACAAAAATGAATGGGGCCGGAAACGATTTTATCGTGATCGACAATCGTTTCTATCGTTTTTCCGATGAAGAATTGAGCGGCTTTGCCCGGCGCCTGTGTCCCCGGCGGAAAGGCATTGGTGCGGATGGCTTGCTGGCGTTCAATGCTCCGGACGATGCCGGGCATGATTTTCGGATGCGTTACGTCAACGCGGACGGTACGATCGGCACGATGTGCGGAAACGGCGCCCGTTGCCTTGTGCTGTTTGCCCGGCGGGCCGGGCTGGATACGTCAGAGATGCAGGTCGAAACCGATGCGGGTGTTTTTCGGGCGGAAGAATCGGAAGACGGAGCCGTGCGCGTTTACCAGCATGCATTGGCTGGCTATACGCCGCACCGCGTACTCCGCAGCATGGCGGAAATGGACATTGTCGATGCCCATTATATCTGGACCGGTACGGAACATCTGGTGTGTTTCGTGGACCGTGTGGCAGACACCCCCGTGGGTGCATGGGGGCCGGCGATCCGGCAGGATGAAGCACTGGCTCCGGCCGGAGCCAATATCGACTTTGTCGAAGTCATGGACGATAATCGCCTGCTCGTTCGTACCTACGAGAAAGGCGTCGAGGCGGAAACACTGGCATGCGGTACGGGGGCCGTAGCGTCCGCTGCAGTGGCTCGTATGCTGGAGCGCACGGAAGCTGACCGGATCTATGTGGATATGCCCGGTGGGCGCCTGACGGTGGGCATCCGGTTGGAAGGAGGGGCTATACGGGATATGTACCTGGAAGGCCCCGCAGAGGTGGTATATCGGGGGACCTTTGAGGCGTAAAGCCGCCTGTCCGCTATTGCTGCTGACGGAAACGGCTGCGGAAGTCCTCAATATCCGCGTGTTCGCGCAGGGATGTAATCCATTGGGTGCGCACGGTGTTTTGGCGCTGTTCCAATAGTTGCTGCCGGATATTTTCCTGTTCGCTTTCCGTGATAGGCGCCGGTTCGTTGACCTGGGTTACTTGCAGTGCAAAGACGGTGTTGTTACCGGCAACGATGCCCGAGGAGGCGCCCTCGTCCAGAGCAAATGCAGTCCCTACGAACAAGGGTTCGGCGCCGAGTCCGGGCACCACATTCGATTCAAAGGTCACAAAGGCGTTCTGCGTCCGGACGCCGGGGATGCTCGAAAGATTGTCGAAGCCCCCGGCCTCGTAAGCGCGTTCCAGGCGCTCCACAAGCACCTCTTTTTTCTTTTCGATATAGGTCCGGGGTTCTATTTCCGTCTGTACTTCCTCGAAAGACTGGTAGCCCTCAGGTATAATATCGTCGACATGAACGGTGATAAAGGTTTCGTCCAGTTCGATGATGTCGCTTATATCGCCCTGGTCTGCCGTTTCGAGAAAATCGAGCACAGCATACCCGCTCCCGATATCCGGAATGCTTACCTGTTCCTCTTCAACCCGGACCCGCTGAATGCTCATGCCCATACGTTGCGCTTCCTGGTCAAAATCGCCCGTCTCTTCCGCAAAGTACCGGAGGTCTTCCAGTTGTTCCTGAATCTGGTTGAGCGTGGCGACGTTCGCGTCGATTTCCAGGGCGAAATCCGCGATACTAACCTCGTTCTCCGCACGTGCGACGACAACAATCAGGTGGTAACCATATTGCGTTTTGATCGGACCGACGACCTGGTTTACACGAGCCCCGAATGCCGCCTCTTCGAAGGGCGCCACCATGCGGCCGGGTCCGAACCAGCCCAGATCACCACCCTGCGAAGCCGAGGCGTCTTCGGAATACTGCCGGGCCATTTCCGCGAAATCCACTTCTCCTGACTGAATGCGGTCGCGTATTTCGACCAATTGATTGCTTATGTTCTCATCCTCGTCGGAAGTGCGCAGCAATATATGCGATGCGCGCACAGTAATGTCTGCCGGTCGTATGTCTCTGATCTTGATAAGGTGCGCTTCGCTGCCTACAGCGACCGGACCCAGCACCGATCCCTGTTCCGGGTTGGGAAAAACCACGGATGCAATCTCCGCATCAAGGTCACCGGCGCTGAACCAGGCGTCGGAGAAGGGGCGCCGGGATATATTACGAAGGAGAAACAATGAATCGTCTTCCGCAGCCGCAAAACTGTCCTTCATGCGTTCGAGTTCTGCATAGACCGCGGCGGAATCTTCCGCGGAGGGTAATTTGGACTGCGAAACGTACGCTATGTCGTACGCACGATTACGTGCATACTCGTCCCGGTGATCGTCGTAAAATCTCCTCAGGTCACGTTCCGAAACCACTACGGAGTCATTCGGAATGGATGCGTACGCCAATCCTGCCCATTCCACATTCACGCTCAGGTTACGGCGCCGGTATTCTTCTTCTACGTTGCGATCGGTGATGTGCACCGTTGCCGCGAGGAGGTTGTCCATTTTCTGACGCCGGCGCTCTGATCGGAGATAATCCTCGATCTGAATCCAGTCTTCGCTGGCATCCGGATTTTCAATGAAATTTTGAAGAAGCACCCGGTCCACATTGCCTTGTTCATCGCTGAAATACGAGCGAATGATCTCATGCGGATTGTCGCCTGTCACCATTTCGTAGATTTCCTCGCCGGTAACCGATATGCTCAGGCGATTCATCTCATGTTCGCGCAACTTGTTTTCGACCAGGGACTGGAAGATGGATTCCCGCAGTTGCTCCAGCAGTTGCGGGGGCATCGATTCTCCCGTCCGCTCCTGATATTGCTGTGCCTGTTGCTGGACTGTCTGGACATATGTCTGATAGGGAACGGGATCTCCATCCACGACCGCAATGTCTACGCCACTACCAATGCCGACGGCATCCAGGCCGCCGGAATCCTGGAGCACCCATATTACTCCGAACGCGAACACCAGAATCCACAGGACGATGCCTGTGTTCTCGCGCATCTTGTTCATTGTGCCCATCAGATCACCTCGTTGAAGATACTATCCATGATCAGGTTTGCCGGATCGGTATTACAAATTCCATTACACTACCCGGTAGCTGTTTTGTTCGAAAAAAACACAGAATCGTGCAAGTAGTGAATCGGAAAACCGTGGTGTTTTCGCTGGTGCTGGCGGGGGTGACAGGCGCCGGCGCAGGTATCGCTACCCAGCCGTCCACCTCGGCGGGATGGGTGTTCGGCGCAGCAACGTTTATCCTTGTGGCGGGCTGGGGAGCCCGGTATCCATTGCGTCGCTTCCTGGCTGTACGCAAGCCGTTGCCCCCGGCTGTGGCAGGGTGGCTAAAGGCGGATTTTCCCTTCTATCGTTATGTCGAACGGGAGCGATTCGAAAACGATGTAAAAATCATCCTTTCCGAATGGACGTTCGAAGGGGTATCCGGAGTGGAGGTTACCGATGAGTTGAGGGCGGCGGTGGCAGCCGGCGCCGCGCTTCTTCTGCATGGCCGGCCGGATCGGGAATGGCCTTCGCGTTGCACGATACTATTGTATCCGGACCGTTTCGACGATGAGTATGCAGCCGGTGCACAAGGGGAATTCGAAGGAATGGCGCATTCGCAGGGACCGGTAATTCTTTCCGTGGAATCCGTTCGTCAGGGATGGGAGAATCCGGGGGACGGCCATAACGTAGTGCTTCACGAAATGGCTCATCTGCTCGATTACGAAAATAACTTTGCCAATGGGGCGCCGTCCCTCATTGCTTCGGAGTCTGCAGCGGCCTGGCGGGAACTGGTGCGCAAGGAGATACGGCGCGTACGTATAGGGCGATCCATGCTCCGGCGTTACGCGGCGCAAAATCCGGCGGAATTATTTGCCGTGGCCGTGGAGAACTTTTTCGAACGCCCTGATCTCATGTCGAGGAGGCATCCGGAATTGTTTGCGGCGCTCAGGAATATTTTCCGGATCGATCCGCTGACATGGGGTTAACAGGCCCTTGGTGAACGGTGCGTGTTGATGCGCCATACGCGGGCGCAATCATTCACTGTCGAGATCCACATGCACGAACCGCCGTCCGGCCCGACCGCGCGAGAAGCGCACGGTTCCGTTTGATTTGGCGAACAACGTGTCGTCGCCGCCGTGCCCTACGTTGCGACCGGGGTGAAACCGGGTTCCGCGCTGGCGCACGATGATGCCGCCAGCCTGGATGGATTGGCCGGCATAGACCTTCACTCCCAGCATTTTGGGGTTCGAGTCACGGCCGTTCTTTGTGGAACCTACGCCTTTTTTATGCGCCATGACGGTGTGTCCTGTTTAGTGGTACAAACGCGCTGCCGAAGCGGAATCTCAGGAAGCGGCTTCGTTTTCAGGAGGTATGGCCTCCCCGGTGGCCTTGGGGGCAGGCTTCTTTTTAGCGGTTTTCGGGGCAGCGCCTGCTGTTTTCGCGCTGGCGGTCGTTTTCTTTGCCGCGGGCTTCTTTGCGGCTGTCTTTTTTGCGGCGGGCTTCTTTGCGGCCGTCTTTTTTGCCGCAGGTTTCCTGGCAGCCGTTTTCTTTGCGGCGGGTTTCTTTTCCTCGCCGGAGGAAAGGGTCCCGATTTCAATACGCGTATAGGGCTGGCGATGCCCGCGCTTTACCTTGAACCGCTTGCGCCTTTTCTTGCGGAAGACAAGTATTTTATCGCCCTTGACATGCTCGAGGATCGTTGCCTTGACCGAGGCGTCGGGTACGACCGGTGTTCCGATCTGTACTCCATCGTCTCCGGCTATCAAGAGTACACGGTCCAATGTAACGGAGTCGTTCGCTTTTCCTTCCAGATGCGGCACGATCAGCCGATCTTTTTCGCGAACCGAAAATTGCTTGCCGGCAATTTCTACGATGGCATACATATTCTTTTCTCTTCTTTTGGGCGCCGGATTGGGTACCGACGCGAGAGCGTGTCTTCCTGTGACAACGGATTCATGCCTGCGGCGTTGAAGGTGCTTTCGGAGCCTGCCTTCGCAGCGCCTGGCTTCCACCGTACCATTTGCGGCATCGAACGCGCAGCCAAATTTAACCAGGTAAAAAATTTTGGGTTCCGCATAATTACATCCTTCCGGCGCTATGCAGAAACGAACGTAATCAGAGTATCCGTAAGCATGTCATGGACATAACCCTGCCGATATCCGGCCGGAATATCCGACCGGGAAAAGTGCTGTGCATCGGGCGCAACTATGCCGCGCACGTTGCCGAAATGCAGAGCAGCATACCTGCGGCGCCGGTAATTTTTCTAAAGCCTCTGACCGCCCTGATCGGGGATGGCGGGGAGGTGCTGCTGCCGCCTGCCTCGCAGGAGGTGCATCATGAGGTGGAACTGGTTGTCGTCATTGGAAAAAAGGGCAAAAATATTCCCGTCTCCGATGCACTGAAGCATGTAGAGGGGTACGCGCTCGGAATCGATATGACGGCCCGGGATCTGCAGGCCGAGGCCAAACAATGCGGTCTTCCCTGGTCGGTTGCAAAGGGATTCGACACCTTTGCGCCATTGGGCGCCTTCACATCTGCCCGGGACATTGCTGACCCTCGCCACCTCTGTATTTCCCTGCACGTCAATGGCGTGCTACGGCAGCAGGGCAGCGTTTCCCGCATGCTGTTTGGCGTGGACGAACTCGTTGCGTATGCCTCTTCCATCTTTACGTTGCTGCCTGGCGACCTGATGTATACGGGTACGCCGGAGGGCGTTGCGGCCGTGGAAGACGGTGACCGGCTTGTGGCGAAGGGAACGGGTTTGCAGGATCTGACGGTGGATGTGCGGCGCATATAAGCCCGGAAGCGGGCCGCTGCATAGTGTTAACAGGCCCTAGCGGCTTATTGCGAGGATTTCCATTTTTACCTTACCTGCCGGTACGTCAACCTCTATGACGTCACCGGGCGCTTTTCCAAGAAGTGCGCTCCCGATCGGGCTTGTCACGGAGATTTTTCCCGTTCGGATGTCCGCCTCCGCCGCTGAAACCAACCGGAAGGTTTGCTCGGAACCCGTTCCATGATTTTTTACGCGAACGTTAGATAGAATATATGCCTTCTCCGGGTCTACCTGCTTCTCGTCCACGAGGCGGGCTTGCGAGACCGTCGCTTCCATTTTGGCAATCCGTGCCTCGAGAAGTCCCTGTGCTTCCTTTGCGGCGTCATACTCTGCATTTTCGGACAGGTCGCCCTTTTCCCGTGCTTCCTGAATAGATCTGGAAATGCGGGTACGCTCTTTTGTCTTCAGGAAGCGCAACTCTTCTTTGAGTTTGTCGAGTCCTTCCCGGGTCAGGTATACAATATTTGAGCCCTGCGTGGAGATACGCGTTCCTGATGGTTGACGGACAGATAGGTGACGATGGAGGGAACAGCCCGGCCGGTGCGCAGGCTGCGGAAACACGCAATAAAAAACGATCTCAGAAAAACCCGGTAAACGTATATCCGGCATGATCTGTTCCGATCACCAGCCCGGTCTCTTTGCTGGCTGCCGCTCGGGTTTGGTCTGATTTTCATCCCGCGTTTTCCGGGTGCGATTACCCTGGTTGTCGAGCAGACGGCGAGAGGTCCAATATGCGGATTGCCAGTATGCCTCATCCATGGAAGACAGGGTAACGCCTTGCGATGTGGAAGCGTGCGTGAATGTCCCGTTTCCCAGATAGATGCCCACGTGTCGAGAGGCGCCTGGCGGCCGGAAAAACACAAGATCTCCAGCCTTCAGTTGCGCCGGTTGCACCCGGCGCCCTTCCCGGACCTGATCCGCGGTGGAGCGTGGAATATCGATCCCGAAGGCATCGGCGTATACGTGCTGCACGAATGCCGAACAATCGATTCCCCTTCTCGTCGTGCCGCCCAGCAGATATGGTGTTCCTCGCCAGCGGGCGTACTCGGTGCGAATGCGGGTTTCAACCGCCCCTGATTTGTTTGTTGCAGCGGACGATGCACACCCGGAAACAAACAGGAAAACCACCAACCCTGCTAAGGGACAGGACCTGCGCTTCTTTGGAAAATTCCTCATGACAGCATTTCCGGCGTATGCGGGGCACAATCAAAAGGGATGAACCGACGGCTGAAACGCTTCTTGCATTGCTTTGCCGTTTTCGTGCGGTGGCGGGATCAAAGGAAAGGCATACAGGTACCTGCATGCAAAGATACGGCATACGTGTTTTGCGGTGCATACGCGAGCAGTCTGCTACGCCGGTATGCCGTTCCCCAGTGCCTGTTACCACTATGCAGCGGCGCTCTGCGGGAAAAGAGGCCCCGCCCTTCGGGTTCCGCCGGTCACGGCGTCACTCTTCGTTGCTCGTCGCTCATTTGGAACCACCAAACTTCACTCCTCCGTCTTGATTGACGCCGTGCCTGACGAAACAGAGCATTGCTGCATAGTGTTAACAGGCCCTAATGTTTTTATCGATCCACCCAACCTTGTGGTATCATGCCTTATCCCGAAGCCCTTGTAACGCCCATGCGGCAGGAACTCGTGCAACTGGGCATCGAAGAATTGCTCGATGCAGAGGCGGTCGAGAAATCTCTTGAGGAAAGCAAGCAGGGAACTACGCTTGTCGTCATCAACACGGTATGCGGCTGTGCTGCTTCAAGTGCTCGTCCGGCGATCGCCATGGCGCTCCGTCATCCTGCGCAGCCTGATCGAAAAGTAACCGTGTTTGCCGGTCAGGATCTCGAAGCCACTTCCCGCCTGCGCGAGTATCTTGTGGGCATACCTCCCTCGTCGCCGTTTTTTGCCCTGCTGAAGGAAGGCGAGCCGGTGTATGTCATGGAGCGTCGCCATATCGAGGGGCGCAGCGCCAGTGCGATAGCCAGCGATCTTGTACATGCATTCGACGCGCATTGCGGTGACGGGAAGTCCGATGTCGCCGAAAGTTCGGAGGCTGTCCATTCGGAGGGGAACGGGTTGCCGCCTACGTTTCGCTCTATCCTGTGACGGACAGGTTCTCTACAGGATATTCTGATTATTCCTCGTTCTCGCCGCGCTGGCCCGTCGCCGGGGCCCCGTTTGCGCCCGGCCACATTTTCTCCCGCCATACGACGAAGCCGAAATAGGCGGCGCCTGCCACGATGGCGGTCAAGGCAACTGCCCATACAGGCCATACGCCCCGGGCCAACCAGACACACGCCACCGGGGGCAGTGCGATAAGGGCATAGCGAATGTAAGCGCCTCCGGCACGTCGCAGGGATACTTTCGCAAACTTCAGCATTGCGGCGATCTGGAAGATGCGCGCGAATGCCCCGGCCCCTGCCACCAGACCCATCGCAAGCAGGACATTGCCTGTATTTCCACCCCAGAACAGCGCCGCCGCAAGAAGCAGGAACGATCCAATACTGATCCCCAATTCCGCCCGTTGCAGTTCGAGAATGTCGAAGAGTCGTGTGAGGGGGGAGGCTACGGCGCTCAGAAAGAACCAGCAGGCAAGGTACTGTTCGTAGACGCCGGCTGCGCGCCAACCGGCTCCGAAGACGAAGGCAAACAATTCCGGCCCGGCAGCGATCAGCAGCATGCAGGGAAACATACCGACCATGACCAGACGCGCATGCACGCTTTCCGTAAAACCGGCCAGTCGGTTTTCCCTGTGGGCTGTTGCGCCGTCTACGAAAAAAACCTGCGCTACCGCCGTTCCGATGAGGCCCAACGGAATCGCCAGGACGGCGAATGCGCGTCCGTACAGGCCTGTTACCTCCCATCCGAAATAGACCGGGAGGAGAAGCACGGGCAGGCGGCCCAATACGGTATTCAGTAAGGAAGAGGGCATGGCGTACAGGGGAAACCTCCGATAGCGCCGGGCTACTGATCGGAGTTCACTCATCGAAGGGCGTTGCACGTCAGCTGCTCTGGTGCGGCGCAGGAGCGCTGCTCCGAAATACGCCGCCCCCAACGCCTGTCCGGCGATGAACCCGCTAATCAATCCGCCTGCGCCAAGGGTCGTACCTGCGCCAAGACCGATGCGGCTGGAAATGATGGCTATCCTGTTGGTTGCTTCCGCACCGGTAATCGTACGAAACGCCCGTTTACGCGTGAGCCATGCTTCGGCGAGTTTTCCGAACCGTATCAGTAGCAACACGGGTGCAACCAGCCACAACCAGGAAGCTATTTCTTCAGGGGCGCCCAGCAGGGAAGTAATTTCCCGGCTCCATAATGAGGCCACGGCCACCATGGCCGTGACGCCCAGCGTAATGATTCCCGCCAACCACAGGACGGAGCGCGCCTTTTGGTCGCTTTCGGGCAGCATAACGGCTTCTTCGTACCGCAAGGCCGCAAGTGCTGTCAGGACACTCACGATCGTTACGAAATAATCGGAAATTCCAAAGGCCTGGGTTGTGAACAGGCGGGTGAGTACCGGAAGAGCCAGATACGAGATGACGAAAGTGACCGCCGTACCGGAAAGAAGGGTCATTACCGGCCCGCGGAATCCTTCCCGTGCATAAAGCTGTCCGATCCAGGTCCGTAGGTTCTTCATATCATTGCCTTCGGATCTGCGGGGGACGGAGGGCGTCCCGGGCGGGATTTTCTGGAACGACCTGATTCGTCCGGATGGTCGGGCTGCCTGGATATATCCGACGTATTGATTTCTCTGTGGTCCGAACGCTCATACACAAACAGATTTTCCGCGCTGAATGCCTGCCGGAATGCAGAGAGCGGTTCGGGCAGGGGCGTGCTCCTGAGCACATGGCGGAATTTATACTGTTGCCCGAGTTCCACGAGCTGGTGCTCGGTTAGCGATTCGAAGGCGGTGTCCAGTCTGTAGAGCAAGTCCGGTGCACCGCGTTCCGGCCGACCGACCGGCGCGAGATCGGTCAGGCGTTCAAACCATGTAATCATATGCCGGTCCGTGAACGGGATCGCCTTGTGGTTTACCACGATAGCGCGCTGCGCCTCCGACCGAAAGCTGGACAAGGAGGGAGGCGTTGCAAATACTGCATCGTGCGGTGTGTGCGTCTGTACCCATTTCTGCACGGCGCCTATTGGGGCCGCGGCCCTCTGCCAGGGCCCTACGTGGTTGTGCAGGTAGCCGTTTTCGGGCAGGGTGAGCGCCATGGCAATAACCCAGGCTGCGGCGACCGTGATTGCTCCGATGCGTTCATGACGCAAAAACCCGTGCAGCATCCGACGGATTCCATGGGGCAGCAAGGCATTTACTGCATTTCCTGCCGCAATGACCAGCAACACTTTTGCCAGTACGGTGGTCTTGAACAGTTGCAACTTCGCAACCGCCAGCACAGGGATGATCTCCGTGAATATCCATCCCGTTATGCAGAATCCGGCTATGGCAACGAGGATTCGCACAAAAAATTTCTTGTGGTGGAACGGATGCCCGACCGGTCGCCATGCAAGGGCTGCGAGTCCGGCGCCGGCAATCAGGGCGAACCCCAACATTCTTTTAGCATGGAACGATCCGGGCAGATAGTGATGTGGATTCCGGAATTCCGCCATAATGTAGAATAGCGAGGGGTCCGTTTCCTGCGGCGTCGTGGCAAGAATCTGCTGATAGAAAATCGGCCCAAGCGTCGGCAGGGCGCAAGCCGCAAAGACGAGGGAAAATGCGGCAAGGCGCCGCAAAGAGCGTTTTGGCTTCCGCAACCAGGCCGGCGACTGGATGATGCACAGGAGGGCGGCAAGTTGAAGTCCCACAAGTGCATGCATCCAGCATGCAACGCCAAGAAATACAGCTGCTGCAAGCGGGCGCGATTTCAGAAAAAGATATACAGCAAGGCCCCCGATTGCCCAGCCGGCCATACTGGGGACGAGCATGCTATGCACCAGATCATTGCCTCCCAGCGTCCATACCGGGGTGGCTACGAGTGTCACGAACACCGCTCCTGAAGCAACGAGGCGATCCGCGGTGAAATACCAGGCGATTTTCCATACAGTCCATGCAATGCACAGCCAGCAAACCGCATACAGGATCAGTACCGCAAGCCAGATGGGCATGATCGCGGAAAAGGACTGCACCAGCCATACGAAGTAGGTTCGGACGCTGAATTCAGTGGCTTGAATGTGTACGAGCCAGTCTTCGGCAAACAGTGCCGGATCCAATCGGTGAAGCAGATACGGAATGAATTCGTCCTGATCACTGTGGGCATAATCGTATCCGAAGCGCAAATAATAACAGAGTAAGGCGCCAGCCAGTACAAAGAGCGGGGGACGGGATTCCACGCTGTGCAGACGGTGATCGACCGCGTTATGCCGATCCGTCTGAGAAGTCGGGATATGCGCCGGTTGTACGATGACGTTACCCTCTTCTTTCCCGAAGTGTACAGAGCCATTGCAGCATGGGCGTCCTGCAGAATCCGATGCGGTAGTATGGCGTGAGCCGGGCCCCGAAGCGTCGTTTGAATTCGGCGATGGTCGGCGTGTTTGCTCCCATCAGATCAAATTCTTCGATTCCGGAAGCATGCAGTCTCGGAAGCATTTTGCCGACGAGTACCGTCATGGCCGGCCCTGGAACACTACCGACCACCCAGTAATAGCCTTTCCGGTTTGCATGCAGCACTACGATGCCGGCTTGTATGTCTCCACTGTCGCGGCGCCGGACGGCATAGGAAGAAGCCATCCCGGTATGTTCGGCGGTACGCACAAGCGCTTCGAGCGCATCCTTATCCAGCGGGATTTTGCGGCGCTGCCGGGCGTAGCTTGCCGCCGCCAACAGGGCTGTGGCGCTGCCGACCCCGTTTCCTTCGAGCAGGTCGTAGGCGTCCTTTCCGCTGCGAAAAGTACGCGCGGCGCCTTTCGACCAGGTTTCCGGACCGTCAGCGGTACTCAGCCGGTAGGTATACAGCGGGCGTGTGGTCCATCCCCTCCACTGTGCGGGACGTATATCGGTGTGTTCCGGGTCCAGATGCAGATGAATTCGATCATATCCGGCTTCCAGTTCGGCAAGCAGGGACTCAAGCGGGGTTGTCCGGGAATGAATATCGGCCGGATTCAGCGCATCGCGCAGAATCAGCGCCGAAAAGGGAGTGAAGGGGGGCACGATCGCTTCACGCCAGGGGCCGCGCTGTTTCCATGTGACCGCCGCGCCTGCCAGATCCTGCCCGTTGCCCGAGACGATGTGGATACCCGGATGTAACCCTGCTGCGGAAGCTACGGCGCGCACATAGTCGAGATGGCAAAACGGCGTGTGTGAGGTGGAAACGACCTGCAGCGCCCTCCAGCGTTCCGCTTCGTCATCCTGCACAGGTGCGGCATGGTTCAGGCAGACGCGGTTCATGGAATACGATGAGGGTTATGTGTTCCCCACAAGGGCGCCGATTTGCATGGCATTTCCTGTCCGCTGCCTGATTTGCATCGTCGCAGGAACGCTTCGACAGCTCCGATCCGGTTTATCCGGTTTATAAAATGTATTGGCTCAGGTCCCGGTTTTCGATCACCGAGTTCAGTGTTCCGTTCACCATCTCTTCGTCGATGAGGATTTCCGTCCGGTGATCATTGGGGGTATCGAACAGGATGTCTTCGAGCAACGTGGTCAGAATGGTGTGCAGCCGACGCGCTCCTATGTTTTCCACGTCGTCGTTCACTTGCGCCGCAACGGCCGCAATACGTCGTACTGCGCCGTCCGTGAATTCGATACGCACGTTTTCCGAAGCAAGGAGTGCCGTGTATTGCTTCAGGAGCGCATTCCTCGGCTCGGTAAGGATCCGGTAGAAATCTTCTTCTCCCAAACTTTGCAACTCGACACGGATCGGGAAGCGGCCCTGCATTTCCGGGATGAGGTCGCTGGGTTTGGAGACATGAAATGCACCGCCTGCGATGAAGAGGATATGATCTGTTTTCACCATACCGTGCTTCGTGGTTACATTCGATCCCTCTACCATAGGGAGCAGGTCTCGCTGTACGCCTTCCCGGGAGACATCCGGGCCGCCGCTTTTTGCGCTTCGCCCTGCCACTTTGTCGATTTCATCGATGAACACAATGCCCGAGTTTTCTACACGTTCAAGAGCCTCTTTCTTCACCTTGTCCATGTCGATCAGTTTCTGCGCTTCCTCCTTCGACAGGAGCGTACGGGCTTCGGCAATTTTTACCCGGCGCTTTTTCCGTTGCCGGTTTCCTATTTCACCGAAAATATCCTGGAGGTTCATTCCCATTTCCTCCATACCCATGGGGCCGAAGACCTGCAGCATGGGTGCGTTGTCCGCCGATACTTCCACTTCGATTTCCCGGTTCTCCAATTCGCCTTCAGCAAGCTTTTTCCGGAATTTTTCGCGCGTTCGGCTTGTCGAATCGTCCCCGCTTTCGCCAGCATTTTCTCCGTTGCTTTCAGGCCGCTGTACGGTAAAGTCGGTTCCGACGGCAGCAGCTCCGGGTTTCTGTGCGGGCGGGACAAGAATATCCAGGATGCGCTCCTGGGCCAGTTCCCGGGCCCGTTCCTTCAGAACCTCGGTTTGTTCCTCCCGAACCATATTGATAGCGATATCGACCAGATCCCGGATCATGCTGTCTACATCACGCCCTACGTAGCCGACTTCCGTGAATTTTGTGGCTTCCACCTTGATGAAGGGAGCCCCGGCAAGCCTCGCAAGCCGACGGGCGATTTCGGTTTTCCCCACACCTGTCGGGCCGATCATCAGGATGTTGTTCGGGATGATTTCGTCGCGCATTTCTTCCGACGCATTCCTTCTTCTCCACCGATTTCTCAGCGCGATCGCCACGTTCTTCTTTGCGTCTTTCTGCCCGACGATATACCTGTCGAGTTCCGCCACGATCTCACGCGGGGTCATTTCATCGGGTTTGCAGATCGTTGTCGTCATGCTGCACATAATCAGGGTTCGGGTTCCGCGCACTGCGCCCGCTTCTTCGAGCCGTTACGCGCTGGCGCCGATATCCCGGTCGTATTCGTCGTAGTCGAACGTATCCTCTTCGTATTCCCCGGATTCCTCATCCTTGTCGACATTCATCCGGATACCATTCTCGGTATCTTCGGAAGTATCGTCTTCGCCGTAGTACCAGGAAGAAGATGTGCCGGCCGGGTCCTGAAAGTCTGCGTTTCTTTGCCTTCCTGACAGGATGCGGGCGACGGTCGGATGCCGCTCGTCGAGGATAAGCACCGTGTAGTCGTGTGGGAATCCGCTTCGTTTTTCAAGCCGCACGGCTTGCTGTTCTTCAAGGTCGCTGATGAGATTTTTCGGATCGTACCGGCGTTCGTCTACGAGATCCGAGAGTTTCCGTAGCAACGGCGTAAGGTACACCTCGTCATATTGTCCGAAGTGATCGTCAATGATTTCAAGTGTGCGAACGAGGATCGGATCGTCGATTTCTTCAAGGGAAGCCGCAGGGGCAAGCGGGGCTGTGCGGGGCCTGCGTTCGGCCGGCGGCGGGGTTATACGGGGCCTTCGCTGGACCGGAGAAATCTTCGCCCGGGATGCTGTGGTCGAAAACGGTGCATTCAGAAACTCCCGAGCCGAAGCGCTCAGCAATTCCCGCGCCGACAGGAACCAGTCGCTTCCTCCGGAAAAGCCGTGCTCGGGGGAAGCGGGATCCGCAAGGCTCGCAACCAGGATGTCACGTTCGTATTTTCTGAAAACCTGTACAAGGGGAAGATACATGCGCTGCCCGCTGAGCAGCACGAGACGGGTAACGTCAGCCCGGCTGTGCAGCAACTCCATGGCGTCTATGCCAATCTGCAGTTCGATCGTACTGTCCCGGTTTGCATTGGGTGCATAGCGGGTTTCGATGCCCTTCATATAGAGCATGTTTTTTGCCTGATCTCCAGCCCTGTGCAAAGATGCGAAATCACCGTATGCACGTGTTTCTGCGATGGGGCCCTCTTCTTCCGGAACGTTATTCCGGAGTGCATCGATCATTTCCGAAATCACTTTCACGGATGCATTTTCATTGTGGGTGAGTCGGGTCAGATTCCTGTGCAGATCGTCATAGTCGACAAAAAGTACGGTGCTTCCCGTATCCCGGGCGGTTTTGCCTGTTTTTTTCGTATAGGACATGGCAGGAATATTTTGTTCGTTATTAAAGATATTGGGGGAACTTCGTGTTGTATTCGGGCGCTGTTCGCCCGCTTGCCGTTTAGCCGGCGTCCATTGCGTCTATTTCCAGAACAGATAAGTGATCGTTGGTGTAAATGCAAATGCCGGCGGTGATACGAAGCGCTTGTTCAACAATGTTTCGGGCTTCGAGATGGTTGGCGTGGAGCAGGGTGGCGCGGGTAGCGGCAAGCGCATAGGCCCCGCCTGATCCTATGGCGATAATCTCATCGTCCGGCTCGATGACATCCCCCGTACCGCTTACCAGTAATAGCCGTTCGGGGGCGCCGACGGCAAGCAACGCCTCAAGCCGGCGCAAGTAGCGGTCTGTGCGCCAGTCTTTGGCAAGTTCGACAGCAGAACGGGTTACGTTTCCTCCGTACTGTTGCAGTTTTTCCTCGAAGCGTTCGAATAAGGTGAAAGCATCGGCGGTAGCGCCTGCAAACCCTGCAAGTATTTTGCCGTCGTAGAGCGTACGCACCTTCTGTGCCTGGTGCTTTACGACGACATTGTTCATGGTGGCCTGTCCGTCGGAACCGAGTACTACCTTTCCACGGTGCCGCAATCCCAGAACAGTCGTTCCATGCATATCGGGGTATACGGAAACATTCGCAGGCGTCATCTAAACCGTTTTTCGTTCGCTCCTCGAAATAATGTCCTTTTCATTCCTGATAAACACGAATCTGTATTGCGTATAGACGTGAATATCCCTAAAAGGTTCTGCCAAAGCTACGCCAGGGCCGGGGCGACAGGCCCGCATTCCCCTTCCCCATGCAATTACTCGAATCCCGCCAGCAATTCCACGATAGCATCCTGTGTTCTGCGGATGTCGTTAGAGCCCGATATATGGTGATTGGACATAATGGAAAAGGCAAGCATGCGCCCGTCATTGGCCCGAACATACCCGCTCAAACTGCTCGCAAAGGTTAATGTACCCGTCTTACCGCGCATATTTCCCGTAGCGAGTCCTTGTCTCATACGGTGTTTCAATGATCCGTTTTCTCCTGCGACGGGGAGTGAATCGTAAAACGCATCGCGCACCCTGCTGTCCGGGTGCGTCCACATGAAGGCCAGGAGCGCAGTGGTCATCTCCGGCGCAATAAGGTTCAAGCGCGACAGTCCCGACCCATCCACCAGCCGGATGGCGCTCGTGTCGACGCCGGCGCGAGCGAACGTGTTCATGGCTGTTTCAATACCCATGGCTGCCGATCCGGGGTCGAGGTCGCTGCTTTCTTGTGGAAGCGCCACCCCAAGCATTTTCATCAGAAGATCGGCGTAGAGGTTCTGGCTTGGTTTGTTGATCAGGGAAGCAATTTCCGGGAGCGCCGCCGAACGATGGATCGCCACGCGGCGATGTGATGGCGTCTCGTATGCGGGTTTGATGGACAAGGCATCTACGTCCACGGGATCGCCTGCCACGGCGATCCCCGATTGAAGCAGGGCTTCTCGCAGCACATACACCGTGTACCTGGTCGGGTTTTCGACCGTGATTTCCTCAAGTTCACTGAATCCCGGGGGTACGCGCGTAGTAACCTCTATCGTGTTCGTGCCGCGTTGTCGGCGGTAACCTTCTTTCAGGGCTGTACCCGGCTCTGTAGTAAGCGTCCGATTAATGACCTGTACGTAGTCTGTGTTCAGTGGCTTCCAGGTCAGTTTGGCAGGCATGCCCGGGGTACGTCCGTCCACGTACATGTGGATAACATTGTCATGGAACGCCAGTCCCCCAAGCTGTGCGGAGTAATACCAGGTTTCATCGTCCCATGACCAGTTTACGCCCAACGGGACATCGTCGATCACGTCGTCGTCGCCTATGAGGTCGCCTGTGATGCGGCGTATGCCGGCGGCGCGCAGCGAATCCGCCCAATCACGGAAGATGCCGAGGGCGTC
The DNA here is from genome assembly GCA_965117025.1 of Rhodothermales bacterium. Taxonomy (GTDB): domain Bacteria; phylum Bacteroidota; class Rhodothermia; order Rhodothermales; family VXPQ01; genus VXPQ01. The sequence continues at coordinate 447,231 of OZ220746.1, read as the reverse complement.
GATGTCCTCATCCCAGTCGCCCGAATCACTCAGATAATGCCCGCCCAGCGTGGGATCGGCTCCGCCGCGCACGATTACATTACCGTCAAGCACGCCCTCGTCATCAACGGTTCCGTCGATATACAGACCGGTTTCGAAGCGATAGTCCGGTCCGAGCAGATCCAGGGCGGCAGCCGTGGTATACAGTTTGGTGTTTGAAGCAGGTACAAAAGATTTGCCGGCGTTACGGGCGTAGAGAACGCGCCCGTTTTCGATATCCACAATATGTACGCCCCAGAACCCGTTCTCAAACGGCTCTGCATCGAGCAGGCGATCGATGGGGTTGCGCAGGCGGCGAATGCCCTCACTGTCTTGCTGGGCATACGCTGCGGAAACACAGCTCACTGCAGAGCACAGAAACAGGAGAATGACAAAACGTTTTGCGCCCATGTTTCTACCGGGCAGACTGACGAGGAAATGATATGGTGAGGGGATTAACGGATGTCCTGTTGTTCAAATTCGATGCGTTCCGGGTCCGGTCGCTCTCGCACCACAAAGACATGCTCCGCCGTCGATATGGATGCGGCGGGGCGGATGAATATAGTAAGCTCATCCCGTCCGGGCCTGACCGAGATGGAATCTATAGAGCCGACAGGAAGGCCCGCCGGAAAGATGCTGCTGTACCCTGCCGTGACAACGGATTGGCCTGTTTCGACGGGTTCCGTCTTGACGATTGAATCAAGATGCAGTCGATCTGTCCGCACTCCATCCCAGCGAACGGTTCCGTAGGTCTGCAACGGCTGGATTTTTGCAGGAATATATACTTCCGTATTGACGTAGGGCATGACCTTCGAATAATGCCTGCTCACCAGGGTGGTATACCCGATGACGCCACGTTCGTTTATGACGGCCATGTGGGTCGCCACACTGTCTACCTCGCCTACATCGAGCGTAAGGTAGTTCCATTGCCCGGTAATATCCTTGTTGATAATCCGCGCGGGGAGCAGGTTATAGGTGGTTTCGTTGCGGTATCCGATAAGATGGCGGAGCCGCTCGTTTTCGACCAGCGCCTCACGAGAACGCGCGATCTGACCGGAGAGTCGGATATTCTCCTCGCGCAAGGCGCTGTTTTCGGAGATGGCATTGAAATTTTGGGCCACCCGGGCGTAGCGGGCTTCCAGCCACGCTGTGGTTTCAAGCGCTCCGATCTGCATACTGCGTACAATACCCCGGTTAGCCGTCAGCATGATAAGCCCGGCAATGATGAGGAGCGTGCCGAGAAACAACCCATCCCGAATATGAGCCAGAAGACGGGTGTTCATGAAAGGACATTGTGGTAATCCTTCAGGCTTTCAAGCACTTTCCCGGTACCCTGCGCTACCGCATACAATGGATTTTCCGATTGATGCACGGGCAGTTCCACACGGCTTCGGATTAAGCTGTCGAGGCCTTTCAGCATAGCGCCTCCGCCTGTCAGCATAATACCACGTTCCAATACATCGGCGCCGAGTTCCGGCGGCGTACGCTCCAGGCAACGCAGGATGGCTGCAACGATCAATTCGATCCGATCACGCAATGCTTCGCGGATGTCTTCCGAAGAAATGTTACGCACTTTGGGGATACCACTTACCAGATCCCGTCCCCGTACGGCGATCTCCAGTTCCGGATCGAGTTCGCGGGCGCTTCCCACTTCACATTTCATACGTTCGGCGGTTCGTTGGCCGATAAGCAGGTTGTGATTCCGTTTGAAGTACTGCACGATGGCGTTGTCGAGTTCATTGCCCCCGATGCGTATGGATTCATTAATCACGATACCTGAAAGCGTAATGACCGCAATTTCCGTGGTGCCTCCACCGATGTCGACAATCATATTGCCGACCGGTTCGTTCACGTCCAGTCCGATTCCAATGGCCGCGGCCATCGGTTCGTCAATGAGATACACTTTTCGTGCGCCGGCGTGCTCCGCCGAGTCACGCACGGCCCGCTTTTCCACCTCGGTGATGCCGCTGGGCACGCAGACAACCATGTTATGGATGGACGAGAGCCAGCCCGTCCGCACTTTGCGAATCAGTCCTCTGATAAGCTGCTCGGCAATCTCAAAATCGGCGATGACACCATCCTTGAGAGGGCGGATGGTTTCTATTTGCTTATGCGTACGCTCATGCATTCTCTGTGCATCGTATCCGATTGCCATCGCTTTCCCGGTGGTCCGGTTTACGGCAACGATGCTGGGCTCGTTGAGCACAATGCCCTGCTCCTTGATATAAATGAGCGTATTCGCCGTGCCGAGATCAATGGCAACGTCCGAAGAAAAATTCAAAAAACCCATTACGTTTCCAGAGGCACGGTTAAGAAAAACCGCCGGTAGTCCTGTAAGCTTGCAAAATCGTAAACGAGCGCGCCGGAGAATAGATTCGCCCGATCTGCCGGTTTACCCAAGGCCGCTAATGGCGAAAATGACGCACTCCTGTGCATACCATCGCCATGCCGTTTTCGTTCGCTGCAGCAATTACTTCGTCGTCTCGCCGGGAGCCGCCTGGCTGAATGACGGCTCGGGCTCCGCTTTTGGCGGCTGTGACCAGTCCGTCGGCAAACGGGAAGAAAGCATCCGATGCTATCACTGAATTTTTGAAGTCGAGTTCCGATTTTTTCCCTTTCATTACGGCAATTTCCGAAGCGTCGATGCGGCTCATTTGTCCGGCGCCGATGCCGAGCGTACGACGGTTGCGGGCGTAGACAATCGCATTACTCTTGACATGCTTGACGACCCGCCAGGCAAAATCGAGATCCTGCCATTCGCGCCGGTCAGGAGCGCGTTCAGTCACGACCTGCAGATGGTTTCGTATAGCTTTCGGGGAGGGAAGGGGGGCGTTTGCCGTTTGCACGAGCAGATTGCCGGAGACGCTTCGTATGTCGAGCGCCGACGTACCCCTTGCGACGCCGTCCGAACGAATCAGGCGCCGATTTTTTTTCTGCTCCAGTAATTCCGTAACACCCGGCTCGAATTCCGGCGCGATAATAATTTCCGTGAAAATGCTGTCGATAGCCTCTGCGGTGGCCTGATCAAGGGGGTGGTTGACGATCACAATGCCGCCGAACGGAGATTGCCGGTCGGTGGCGAACGCGCTGTTCCAGGCGTTTTCCAGCGTGTCGGCTACGGCTACGCCGCACGGGTTGGTATGCTTCAGGATCGCGCAAGCCGGTGTATCTGTGTCGAATTCGCCGATGAGCTGCAATGCCGCATCGAGGTCTATGAGATTGTTGAAAGACAACTCCTTGCCATGGATTTGCGTCCAGATATCCTCGGCTTCGCCATATAATGCTGCTTGCTGATGAGGATTTTCGCCATATCGGAGCGAGCGTTTTTTCGGCAGGCCGGTGCGCAATCTTGCGGGCAGCGCGGATACATGGTCGTCGTTGTCCGACTTGTTCTGCTGTGCGAACCAGGCTTCAATGGCCTGGTCGTACGTTCCGGTGCGCAGGAATGCTTCTCGAGCGAGCGCCCGGCGCGTCGTTATGGTAAGCCCCCCGCTTAGCTCGAGCAGTTCACCGGCCACCGCCTCATATTGTGTCGGCGAGGTAACGACCCCGGTATAAAAATAATTTTTTGCGGCGGCGCGAATCATTGTCGGGCCGCCAATATCAATATTTTCTATGGCCTCGGCCTCTGTAATATCCTTTGATGTGACTTCTTCGAAGGGATACAGATTAACCACGACGAGATCGATCGGCGTAATGGAGAGCGTGTGCAGCGCGTGCATGTCTTCCGCGTCGTTTCGCCGGGCCAGCAGGCCTCCGTGTATGGCGGGATGCAGCGTTTTGACGCGCCCGTCGAGTATTTCGGGATATCCCGTTATGTCGGAGACATCGGTGACCGGCAAGCCGGCTTCCTGCAGACAGCGGCAGGTACCCCCCGTGGAAATCAACTGGATGTCCTGTTCGTGCAGGCGTTGCGCAAAAGGGATAAGGCCGGTTTTGTCGAATACGGAGAGCAGGGCCCGGCGCACGGGAAAAATATCATCGGGCGGAGGCAGGTCCTTTACGCGAATCATCGGGTTGGCGAGAACGGTGAGTTTCCGGAAAACAATCAGTCGGTTTGCGATGCAGCGATGCGCACCCGGCGGCCTTCGAACGTCACTCGGCCCTGCGCAAACAACCGCAATGCTTCAGGGAGGAGACGGTGTTCCACCGCGAGCACACGTGCAGCGACATCGTCCGGAGTGTCTTCGGGCAGGACCGGCACGGCTTCCTGCAGGACGATGGGGCCGGTATCGTACACTTCTTCCACGAGGTGTACGGATGCTCCCGTCCAGTGGACGCCGTATTCTATGACCGCCTCATGCACCCGGCGTCCGTACATGCCCGGGCCGCCAAAGGCGGGCAAAAGCGACGGGTGCACGTTGACGATGCGCTTCTTGAACTGTTCGATGACGCCTACGGGGATTTTCTTCAGAAATCCGGCCAGTGCGATGAAGTCGGCGCCGTACGTACGCAATTTTTCGAGCAGGATCCGACTATAGTCCTCTTCGGTCGGAAAATCCCGCGGATGGAGGATTACCGCAGGAATATCTCGCTCGGAAGCCAGGTCCAGAGCGCCCGCATTGCGCCGGTCCGATATGCAACAGACCACCTTGAAATCCGGGTCCGGCTTGTCTGTCTGGTCCAGAATGGCTTGAAAATTCGAGCCGCGTCCGGAAGCGAAGACGGCTACGCTGAGACAGGATCGCGTCATGAAGCCTGCAGATACATGGCTTTACAAGGGGGAAGAAACAACGGGTTCGACGAGACCGAGCTGCGCCATGTCGGAAGTTACCTGCAGACGGGCGCGTCCGCCAATGGGAAGCGAATTTTTCACCGGAAAATGACCATAGACGAGTCCTTCGGCCACAGGAAAGCCTGCGCCGGCAAAATATTCGCGGAAAATCTCGCCGGGAGAAGGTGATGCGTCCGTCTTGCCGGTTTCGGGTCGCGTCCGGGTGAAGCCTCCCAGAACAAGCCCTCCCAGTTGGTCGAAAACGCCCGCAAGCCGCAACTGGGCCAGCATGGCGTCGATGCGATAGGGAGGTTCATTCACATCTTCAACGAACAGGATAGCCTGTTCGAACGAGGGCAGATAGGGTGTGCCCAGCAGCCGGACAATTGTGGAGAGGTTTCCGCCAAAAAGGGGCCCCTCTGCGGTTCCCGCGCGGAGCGGCTGGAGCATTTCTCCGGACGGGCCGATCAGGGAATCACAGGTTTCTCCCCGGGCAATCGCCCAGAACAGGGCCTCCGAGGCGGAGTCAGGATCGGGCCAGTCGGCGGCGATCATGGGTCCCGAAATGCCCGGCAAATCCGCATAACGCAACAAGGCAAGATGCAGCGCCGTGATGTCGCTGTATCCGACAAGAAGTTTGGGATGCGTTCTGGCTGCTTCGTAATCGAGATGCGGCAACAAGCGCAAGCATCCGTATCCACCGCGTACAGCGATGAGCATACGCACGTCGTCCCGTCGGAGGAAGCCATTCAATTCGTCGAGTCTCTCGGCATCTGTCCCGGAGAGGTAACCGCCTTTTGCGAACGTGGATCTCCCCGGCTCCACCCGGTAGCCCCGGCGTTCGAGCTGTGCGATGCCCGCCCGGAATCCGGCCATGTCCGGCGGGGCGCTTGCCGGTGCGACGACGCCGATGGTATCGCCCGGTTCGATGGGTAAGGGTTTCACGCTGCGAATCGAGGAATTCTGACAGGAAACACGGGGGAATGGCCCCTATGTATTCCGGGTTGTTTTAAACGAATAACATACGAATAAAGCATAGTCCGTTTTTCCTGATGGCACCTTCTTTTTTGTGATTTCGTTTGTATTTTCCACTGTGCCCCTATAGTGCGGACCTGTGCGATTCCGGATTCCCGGAATCATTTTCAACCTGTTTCCGGTTCTTACCTGAGGTTCAGGAGGTTTTAAAAAGGATTTTCCGATTCACGCTGTTTTTTCGTGCATTTGCGCGAGGCATAGCGTTTCGATTTGGGGAATCCGATGGTACTCATATGGGCATATTACGCAAGACCATGAAGAGCCTTATTCTGTATTCCGACACATTGCGAACGCATTCGTTATCGTGGCGCTTCGCAACCTGTATTCTCCTTGGCGTTCTGATGTTTCTTCCGGCGCAGGCCGCAAGGGGGCAGCAGCCGGCACTCAGGTCATGCGCAGGGCTGATACCAACGTCCTTGTCGTTGAGCGAATCCGATGTGTTCGGCGAATATGAAACCTTCCTCAAGTTGACGACGCTGCCGCCGGGGGAGAGTGTGTACGTGGTCCCCACCATCTTGACCTCCGATCCCAGTGTCATGGTGAATGTTTCTCCGAAACTGGTGCGGTTCACAGCCGATGACATCACGGTCGAGGGAACGCTTCCCTTAAAGAAGTTCCGGGTGGCTGTTCTGGCGGATGCGGACGCTGTGGGCGGTACGATCTCGATCGGGCATGCGGTGGTAGGAACGGATTGCGATACGGAAGGCGGAACCGTTACCGTGAGAGTTTCTGATTCCGGCGCCCCGGTTCAGAGCATAAACATAAGCGAGACCGAGCTCATCACCGTGGAAACCGATGGCGTGAACGACGGCTTGTTTGCCGAGTATGCGCTGAATCTTTCCACGATTCCTTCGGCCACGGTGTCGGTCGTTGTGACGAGTAGCGACACGCTCGCCGTGAAATTTATGGGTAGCGACATGCTCGCCATGAATGCTTTATCGCAGAAGGTGTTGGAATTTACCCAGGCTAATTGGTTTGAACCGCAAACGGTTACCGTTGTCCCTGTGAACGACAGTGACGGAAATGACGAAAATGTTACGATCAGCCACAAGGCAAGCGGAGGCGGCTACGACGACGTAGCCATTCGCGATGTTGCGGTGCGTGTCGTCGATCCGGATCCGTACGTTCCCGGTCCTGCGGTGACGGTCTCGCGGACGAACCTCGTTATGCATGAGGGACAAACGACTACGTATACCATAAAACTCGACGCGAATCCTTCAGAGAAAGTGTTCATTGTTGTGCAACCAGCGGACACGGAGGCCGCAACGGTTTCTCCTTCGGTTTTGGAGTTTGTCCCGGGCGCTCCTTCCTCGAACAATCTGTTGTTGCACTGGAATACGCCTCATATCGTCACGGTGGAATCCAAACAGGACGACGATGCCGTTTCCGAAAGGTTTGTGATCGAGCACATTGCGGTCGGAGGCGACTACGCCGATGTTTCTGTCAGTAGCGTTAGCGTGAATATATGGGACGATGAAGCGCGTGGCGTGACGTTATCGGAGTCAGCGCTTGTCGTCGATGAAGGAGAAAGCGTCACCTACACAGTACGTCTGGGCGCATTTCCCTTGAATACGGTAACCATCACTCCGACGAGCAGCGCCCCGGATAAACTTTCCGTGTCCCCGGAGAGGTTGCAATTCACCACATCCTTCTGGCATCTTCCCCAGACGGTTACATTGACAGCACAGAGAGATGCCGATATGGATGCCGATGCCGTTACAATCTCGCATAAAGCGAGAGGCGGGGGCTATAACATGGTGGCTATCGGGGATGTTACGGTGGTCATTAACGATACCGGTACGGTGACGAGTGCGGAAGATGCGGATACTACCGTGCCGACGGACTTTGTACTGGAAGGAAATTATCCGAATCCCTTCAATCCGGCGACGGAAATCGTCTACGCGTTGCCGCAACAGGTCCATGTGATCCTGACGGTGTATGACGTGTCGGGCCGCGAGGTGCGGCGCCTGGTCAATACGTCGCAGGCGCCGGGGCGCTACCGGGTGCGCTGGGACGGAAAAGATGCGCGCGGTTACTCGGTGCGGAGCGGCGTGTATTTTTACCGCCTGGCGACGGACGTCTGGCAAAAAACGCAAAGCATGGTGCTGTTGAAGTAAGTGCCGGCCATGCGTCTGTTTGTCGCCGTACGTCCGCCCGAATATTGGCCGCGCCTGCTTTTTGTGGCGCTCATGGATGCCGCCGACAGGATGGTGCTGGCAGATACATTTCTATATAGTCGTCAGTCCCGTCAAAATCGGACGCTGGTGCGCACCCCTTCGGGAAAGCAATGGTTAAGCATACCTCTGGCAGCAGGGGGTCCGGGCCGATCCATTCGGGAAATCGAGATCCGGGGGGCGTTTCGCTGGATACGCAAACACTGGCGGGCGCTCGCATACAATTACCGGACCACCCCGTTTTTCGAGTTTTACGAGCCGGAACTGGCTCCGTTTTTCGAGCGGGAATGGGATTGTCTTGGCGCGCTTACATGCGCTTCCGTGCAAAAGGTCGCTGAATTGTTCGGCATCGAAACACCGCTTGTCCGCGCTTCAGAGGTAGCCGGTGCTCCTTCCACGGTCCCTGATATTCATGCGTTGACAGGCGGTGCTTTTCTTTCGGCGGCGGATACCGCGGAAGCAGACCGGCGCCTGACCCGGGTCGGCGCTGTGGTGCATCTCGGAGAACTCAGATACCGGCAGAACTTCGAAGGATTCTTTCCGGAGATGTCCGCGCTGGACCTGTTGTTCAACTATGGCCCCGAAGCCTTGCCGATGATTCGGCGCGGTGTGGATGTGAAGCGCTGAGCTTTGCGGACTTAATCAGAGTATCCTGCGTATACAGGGCGTTGAATATCGGGCTTCGTCTGCCTATACTGCTATCCCGATTAGGGCCTGTTAACACTATGCAGCGGCGCTCTGCGGGGTCTATTTTCCTGTCAGGCCAGGCGCCGCGAGCGCAGTGTGGCCCAGCCACATAAGCGAGCGGCAACGCCGCATGGCGGGAAAATAGACCCCGCCCTTCGGGTTCCGCCGGTCACGGCGTCACTCTTCGTTGCTCGTCGCTCATTTGGAACCACCAAACTTCACTCCTCGCGCCTTGATTGACGCCGTGCCTGACGGAACAGAGCATTGCTGCATAGTATTAACAGGCCCTAACGATCCGTTCGTCATGCCTCGCCAGTGCACCCCTCTCGCCCCCTGAGCTTTGTGGACTTAATCAGAGTATCCATATGATATTGCGTTTCAGGCCGCACTTGCCGGTCTTTCTTTTGCATCGCCGCAGCAAGATGTCTCTGCAGGGTGCGATGCGCCGGCTCAGGATTTTTTTCCTCGCCGGGGCTATGCTGTACCCGGCAGTGCGTGTTTCCGCCCAGCCGCTTATGGATGGCGAGACATGGTTTGCCGCGGAGAATCATGTCGTGATTGTCGGGGGCGCTTCCGCCGAGCGCATGCAGCACTTCGGGTATTTCGAAGCGCTGCTTACCGCGCAATACCCTGACAGCGCCCTGACGTTTCGAAATCTTGCATGGAGCGGCGACGAAGTGACGTTACGTCCCCGACCGCTCAATTTCGGTTCGCTGGAGGTGCATCTTGCGCACCAGCAGCCGGATGTGGTGCTGATGTTTTTTGGCGTGAATGAATCGTTTGCCGGTCCCGAGGGGCTGGATGCCTATCGGGATGCCCTGCGGGACCTGATAGTCGATATCCGGTCACAGCGGTTCAATGCCGTCGCTCCGCCGCGGGTCATGCTGGTTTCTCCGGCGGCGCAGGAGGAGGCGCCGGGAGTTGCTGTGGATATTGCGCAGAGAAACCGCGATCTGGCATTGTATACCGGAGCCATGAGGGAAGTAGCGGAAGAATTGAATGTGGGCTTTACGGATCTTTTCACCCCGACCCGCGCCATCATGCAGGAATCAGAGCGCCCCCTGACATTCAATGGCATACATTTCAATGCCTATGGTCACCTTGTCATGGCCGGATTGTTGCTCCGGGGCCTGGGGATCACGGAAATGGCTGACGCCGAGTTGCAGGAGGCTTCCGGGAAAGCGATAGAAGCGACCCCGGACGATAGCGGCTTCGAGCGCCTGCGGGCCATGATTGCCTATAAGAACGAGCAGTTTTTCTACAGGTACCGTCCTGTCAACGGTGAATATGTGTACGGGCGTCGTCGTCGACCTTTCGGGGTGGTGAATTTCCCTTCCGAAATGGATACGCTGGATGCGATGGTTGTTCGTGAAGAGAGGCAGATCCATGCATTCGCCCGGACCGTTGTCAGTCCCGAGATCTTTCCGCCCGCCGAAGGCAGGTAAGGAGTTATTCATGATCAAGCGAAATAACCTCGTGTCTTCCCGTTTCTTGTCGCCACGCTCGACGTTCGTGTTTTTTGCGCTGTTTTGCGGCCTTTCATCCGGCAATGTGTTTTTGTCCGACGTACATGCCCAGGAACACTCGGCCCTCGACCGCTCCGTGGAAGCCATCGAGCCCAATCGGGGCGGGGTCATGGATATGGCCACCGTAGATACGGAGGTAGCCCGGCAACATCTGAAGATGGCGGAAGGCTATGCCGTCAGTCTGTTCGCTTCGGAGCAGGATTTTCCCATCGGAAATCCTGTTGCGATGACCTTCGATGCGCGCGGTCGGCTCTGGGTTATTACCATGCCTGCCTATCCGCATCAGGAACCGGGGGTCGATCCCGACGACAAGCTCATCATTCTTGAAGATACCGACGGCGACGGGCGCGCGGACAAACATACCGTTTTCGCCGACAGGTTGTACCAGCCTGTGGGCTTCGAACTGGGGGATGGCGGCGCGTATGTGTCGCAGCCTCCCAATCTTCTTTTTCTGCGCGATACGGACGGGGACGATGTTGCCGACGAGCGGCGCGTCCTGCTGCACGGTTTCGGTACGGAGGACAGCCATCACGCCATCCACAGTTTCGTATGGGGGCCGGGCGGGGCGCTCTATTTTCAGGAGGGCACCTTCCATCATTCGCAGGTGGAAACGCCCTATGGGCCCGTGCGCATGCAGTATGCCGGGGTGTTCCGGTACGAGCCCCGGAGTCACCGCCTCGAACGCTATGTGAGCTACCGGTTCGCCAATCCCTGGGGGCACGAATTCGATCGCTGGGGGCAAAATTTTATTTCGGACGCCTCCAATGGAAACAACTATTTCGGGCTTCCGCTGACAGGGTATCTGCCGTATCCGGAAAAGCATCCCCGCATGAAGGTGTTCACGACGATCGTGCGCCCCACGGCCGGATCGGAATTCGTGAGCAGCCGCCATTTTCCCGAGGAGGCCCAGGGCGATTTTCTGTACAACAATACCATCGGATTTCACGGCATCAAACAACACCGTGTTCATCCGGAGGGGTCTGGTTTTGCGGGCGAGGAAATCGAGCCGTTGCTTACGTCTACCGACATCAATTTCCGCCCGGTCGATATGCAATTCGGCCCGGATGGGGCTTTGTATATCGTGGACTGGTTCAATCCGCTGGTCGGGCACATGCAGTACTCCCTTCGGGATGCCCGCCGCGACAAGACGCACGGAAGAATCTGGCGGATTACGCACGAGGGAAGCCCCCTGTTGACGCCGCCGGATATCGCGGGGCGTCCGATCGGCGAATTACTGGACCTTCTGAAGACGTACGAGGATCAGGTGCGCTATCGCGTGCGCCGCGAGTTGCGTTTGCACGACGCGGACAAGGTGCAGGAAGCGCTCGAGGCATGGATCGACGGCCTGGACCCGGATGCCGAGCACTACGAGCATTATCTGCTGGAGGCGCTGTGGGTGCATCAGACGCACCACCTGATCCACACCGGGTTGCTGGAGCAACTGCTCGATGCGGACGATCACCGTGCCCGCGCGGCCGCTACCCGCGTGCTGCGTCACTGGCGCCGGGATATTGCGGATCCGCTTTCGCTGCTTGCCCGGCAGGTTCGGGATCCGCATCCGCTGGTGCGGCTGGAGGCTGTGGTGGCGCTGAGTTACATGGATTCGGCGGAGGCCGCATTCCATGCGCTGGAGGCCCTCGACCACGAGATGGATTATTACCTCGATTACGGTCTCAACGAGACCATCCGGGCCTTGAAGCCGAGGTGGGAGCCGGTGATAGCGCACAGGGCGCCGCCTCTGGTTACGGAAGGGACCTTATACTTGTTGCGTCGGGCCGACCCTTCGGTCATGCAGCGGTCCGTATTTGCCCGGGAAGTGTACGAATCCGTACTGCGTGCGGAGGGATTCGAGGAGGCGCACCGGGCGCAGGCGGTAGCGCGGCTTGCAGAGGATGCTTCCGTGCAGTCTGAGGTTTCGTCCGATGCCGGGCCGATTGAAGATGGGCGCGCGCGCGCCGAAGCCATTATAGATGCCCTTGCGGAAGAGGATATTTCCGAAGACGCTGCAGAGGTTCTGAGTGCGCTTTTGCTTGGAGAGCCGATGGAGGCGTTTGACGATCCGACTGGTTTTGGGATCGGTCTTGCCTTGGAGTTTATGGCGATGGAAGGAGAGACGGAGATTGTCCGGGAAACGGGGTTCGCCGGATGGATGCGTGGGGAAGGCCCGGAACGAGTGCTGACCGAAATGGAGGAGGTGATTGAAAATCCGGCCGAATCGTACATCGACCCCGACAACCTCACCGGGATCATGATATCCGCCTTGCGGGGCGGTCTCCGCATTCCGCAAGAGGATGTGCGCCTGCAACTGCACGAAGCGATGCTGCGGCGTATGGATGACTGGGAGGACGCCGCATGGCGGGATACGGCCGTGGAGGTGCTGGCAGGATTGGGGGTGGCGCCTGCCGAATCCTTCGCATTTTTCGCCGGGCATATAGCCGCCGGGCGGATCGATCCCGTGCTGGTGGCGGCGGCGGATGCTGTTCCTGCAGAGGCATGGGGCGCCCATGATTACGCTGCCATTGCACAGCGACTCATCGAGGAGGCTCGCCAAATACCCGCCGAAGACCGGCACGGCGCCCGGTTCCGTGGGCTGGTTTCCCTTGCGGAGAAATCCGCTGCCCGGCTGGATGACTCCTCGGCACTCACAGAAGCGCTTCGGGTGTTGCAGACCCGTATCGTCGAGATCACGACGGTTGAGGCGCAAATGATATATGATGTGACGGCGTTTCGGGTAGCGCCCGGACAGCAGGTGGAAATCGTTTTGCGGAATGCGGATGTACTCCCGCACAACCTCGTCATCGTGCGCCCCGGAGCCGGGGAGATGGTAGGCAGGGCGGCGGACGCCATGGCCACGGACCCGGATGCCTTCGAGAAAGAATTTATTCCCGATTCGCCTGCCGTGATGTATGCCACCAGGATGCTCCAGGAAGGCGAATCGGCCCGGCTCCAGTTTACGGCCCCCGAACAGGAAGGAAATTATCCCTACATCTGTACGTTTCCCGCCCACTGGATTACGATGAAAGGCGTGATGGAGGTGGTTGCTTACGACGAAGAGTAGTGCAGCCCGGTTTTCTTTCCGTGCCCCCGTTTATTTCCAATAATTTCTTGTCCCCCATGCGATTTTATCGTTTTGTTCACAAGTCGGGTTTATTGCTTTCCGCGCTTTTCGTGCTGGTGTTGGCCGGCTTTATGGCCGGGAATGCCGAAAGCGATTCGGATCGTCTTGCAGCAAACGACGATCATGCCGCCATCCTGCGCAGTCTTGACGCGGAGACCCTAAAGGCGGGGCGGGATATTTATATGCGGGCCTGCGCCGCCTGTCATGGAGTAGACGGAGGAGCGCTCCTGCCGTTCGCCCGGTCTTTCGATACGGATACGTTGCGGTACGGCAACGATCCCTACGCGATGTGGCAAACCGTTACGTACGGGAAAGGGCAGATGGCTGCCCAGAGTTGGTTGACGCCCGAGGAGCGATATTATGTGATCCAGTACATTCGCGAGGAACTCGTCAAACCGAAAAACCCCGGGCAGTATTTCGAGATCACGGAGGGGTATCTCGCCGGGTTGCCTGCCGGGGAAGAAGCCGGACAGGATGTGGCCGAGGCCGCCGCGGAAGGGCTTCAGGCAGCCGGGATGCGCTGGGCCGTTCAGCACCCGGGAGATTATGGCAATGTCATGTACTCCCAGTTGGACGGCAAAGCCAGCGATGTGCTTACCATAGGGCTGGATGAAGACATCTATCTGAGCTACAACGTGCTGCGCATGCATCTTGCCGCTGCCTGGCAAGGTGCGCTGGACCTTTCCGAAACGAAGTTCGAGCAATACCGGGGCGAGGGCAAGCCGGTCATTTCCGGACAGGAACTGGAGGGGCTGGCTGTGTGGCGCTGGGAATATCCCGGCGAATACGCCACGCTCGATGCGGAAACCTCGCCGCGCGCTCCGTTCCCGGCGGAGGTCATGACGTTTCATGGACATTACCGGTACGGGAAAGAAGTGGTATTGTCTTATTCGATTCTTGGCCGCGATGTGCTGGAATGGCCCGCGGCAACACGTGATGGAGACGATTTGGTACTCGTGCATACCTTGCAGATTGGCCCTGCGGAGCAGGAGCATCGCCTGATGGTCGGGCATGAAGTGATGGCGGAGGTAACCGGAGATGTCGAAGGGATGACCTCGTCCGAGGAGGGCGGGGAGGTCTTTCTGTATATTCCTGCCAGCGATGTCGCACGTACGGTGCAGGTTCGCCGGCGTGCGGGAACGCAGGACCGTGGCGCCATCGAAGAAATATCCGCCGCGGATGCCCCCGATCTTGCAGCTATGACCCGGGGCGGTCCTTCGCAGTGGCCGGAAACGATTGCAACCGGGGGAGAGCGGGATGTTCCTCGCGCCCATTACGATCCGATGTATTACCAGGACGAGGACCGGAACACCCCGGAGAAACTCGTCGATCTGCCGGACGATTATCCCTACACGGTAGACAAGATCGGGTTGCCGTTCGTCAATCCGTGGAACAGCTGGATACGCCCCACCGCGCTCGCGTTTTATCCGGACGGACGCATGGTGCTGACCACCTATCTCGGCGATGTATGGGTAGCCGATGGGCTGAACGATGCACTCGATGAAGTCACATGGCGGCGCATCGCTACGGGTCTGTACGAGCCGATGGGGGTCGAGGTGGTCGACGGCGCTATCTATGTTTCGGCCCGCGACCGGATTGTGCGGTTACACGATCTGAACGGGGATCTGGAGACCGACTACTACGAAACGTTCTATGCGGATAAGGACGTGTCGGACTTTTTCCATTCGTTTGCCTTTGGGCTCCAGGCCGATGCGGAAGGGAATCTCTATTACGCCAAGTCCGGGCAGTATACGAACAACGCCACGCCGGGCGATCTGGTTCGTGTCGCTCCGGATGGAACAGGCGGCACGATCGCTACCGGATTCCGTACGCCGAACGGACTTACCGTGGCGCCGGACGGGCGCGTATTCGTCACCGACAACCAGGGAAACTGGACGCCTGCCAACGAAATCAATCTCGTGGAACCGGGCAAGTTTTATGGGTACGTAAACAACTTCGCCGAACGCGGGTGGTCTCCTGACGGTCTGGATGTAGCCATTCCCGAGGGAGAGTGGTCCGCGGTTATCGATACCGCCGCCGTGCCGGATTCGTTCACCGAGCCGGTAATCTGGCTGCCCCAGGAATTCGACAATTCCCCGGGCGGGGGTATATGGACGGACGCGAATTGGGGGCCGCTGGGAGATCGGATGCTCAACACCAGTTTCGGCAAGGGCTGGGCGTATTATCTGATGTTCGACGAAGTGGATGGCGTGACGCAGGCTGCGGCCGCGGCGCTGCCTTTCCAGTTCGACGCCGGTACGCAGCGGGTGCGCGTCAACCCCGCGGACGGGCAGATTTACCTGACGGGCCTGACGGGCTGGGACGATGGGTTCGCCACGCGGTATGCGCACCTCGACCGTATCCGGTACAGGGGCGGCGAGGGATACTACGTAACCGAAACCCGCGTAAAGTCCGATGGCATCGAGTTCACCTTCAATTTTCCGGTGGATGCTGCCGCGGCTGCAGATACTTCTCGTTACCATGTAACGCGATGGGATTACAAGTGGCAGCGCCGGTACGGCTCCTACGACTGGTCCGTGGAGCATCCCGAAGAGCGAGGACGCGACGAAGTGCCTGTGGAGGCGGTGCAGGTGGATGGCCGGCGTGTACGTCTTGTCCTGCCGAACATGCAGCCGGCGGACCAGATGCTGGTGCGTATGCAGGTGCCGTCTGTTGCGGGCGGCGTTCTGAAAGAAGCCGTTTACCTTACCGTACACAAAGTGCCCGGGGGCTGAGCAAGAGGCTCGACATCACAGATCGAGGCCCCGGATTTCCGCAACAAATCTGTCAGTAGCCCGGCGGCGTCATCGGGAAGCATGGAACACGGGATTACGCGCGGTATGCCAAGCCTACAGTCGTCTTAAACGCCCATGTCCCTTTTTTCTTCTAACCGAGAGCGTCGCCTTTGGGGCTGGGTGCTTGTTGTCCTGGGGGCGGTCTACCTGTCTTTCGGTTTGGCGCAAAAGCTGGCTGCGATGCTGCCGAGCAGCAACTGGAACGCCGTCTTTTTCCTGCTTGCCTGTCTTCTGGTTCTGGGGGCCGTTGTTACCCAAGGATTGAAAATACGCCCGAGCGGAGCCGAAATCAGTGTCGCGCTGGGTGTTGCGGCCGTCTATCTGCTGGTGTTCGTGCGGTTGACGGCCGTAACAGAGCGCTCCCACCTTGTCGAATACAGCGTGGTGGCCGTTCTGATCTATGAAGCGCTTCTGGAGCGAGCGAGCCAGGGACGCCGTGTTCCAGTACCTGCCCTGCTTGCTCTGCTGATCGCATCGCTGATCGGCGTGCTCGACGAAGGCATCCAGGCGTTTGTACCCAACCGCGTGTTTGATCCCGTGGACATATTGTTCAACGTCGTGGCCATCGTGATGGCGATTATCGCGAGTGTGGCGCTGGGCTGGGCGCGCAAGCGGGCAAGGCGCTCTGTTTAGGATGCTCTGATTACATCCGCAAGGCCCCTGGTCTCGGCTGCGATTTTGCGGATTTAATCAGAGGTTCCTTAAGCAGTCTCTGAACTTTGTCGATTTAATCAGAGTACCTTTAGAATACTCTGATCCAAAACACTTCCCTTTCACGGGTAAAGGATGTCATGATTCCATCGTTGAAATCAGCAGCTATCATCTCCCGATTTTTTTGGCTTTTTGTCCTTTGCGTATCGCTTGCCGCGACCGCCCCGGCATTCGTGGCTGCGCAATCGCAGGACGACACCCCATGGGTCGTGTACGAAGGCGCCGAGGGGCTCGGGCAGGGCAAGCACATCGTGCTCGTAACCGGAGACGAAGAATATCGCTCGGAGGAGGCGCTCACCCAGCTGGCGCGCATCCTGGCATTCCGGCACGGCTTCAAAACGACGACGCTTTACGCCATAGACCCGAAGAGCGGGGAGATCGATCCGGAAGAACTGCATAACATTCCCGGGTTGCACCTGCTCGAGGAGGCGGATCTGATGATTCTTTTCACGCGCTTTCGCGATCTCCCGGAAGAGCAGATGCAACATATCGAGGCGTTCACCAATTCGGGCAAGCCGATCATCGGACTGCGGACGTCCACGCACGCGTTTTATTTCAGGGATGCGAACCATCCGTTCATGCGATACGATTGGCGGAGCGAGGTCCCCGGATGGGAAGGGGGATGGGGCAGGCAGGTGCTCGGGGAAACCTGGATCAATCACCATGGACGCCATGCCGTGGAGGGCGCGCGCGGGGTGATCAACTATCTCTACGAGGACGATCCGATTCTGAACGGGATCGGCGACAACGTATACGGGGATACGGATGTGTACGGGCTCACGGTCTTGCCGGAGGGCACGGAGGTGCTGCTCTACGGACTGACCCTGAAGGGACTGGACCCCTATGCTCCGCCCGAGTACGAAACGTCGATCGTGCCCATCGCCTGGCGCCGTCACTGGACGGGGGAGACGGGAAACACCTCACGCGTTTTCACCACGACGCTGGGGGCTTCTGTGGATCTGGAAAGCGAGGGGGTCCGCCGTCTGCTGGTCAATGCGACATTCTGGGGGTTGGGTATGGAAGACATGACGCCGGAAGAAGCCGATGTAGGCTATGTCGGCCGGTACCGCCCCACGTTTTACGGTTTCGGAACCCACGTGACCGGCATCTATCCGGCGGACCTGGACATGACCGCCGAAGAAGCCGCCGAATGGGTCCGGTAGCTTCGTATCCACGATGCAGCCAATGGTACAGCGCATGAATGTTTCGTCGTCGTTGCGAAAAGGCATGAAAGCATGCGCAGGTATCATTGCCTGCGCTGCGCTATGGAGTCTGGTTGGGCCCGTGCCGGCGTCGGCGCAATCCGCGGGCGCTTTTTTTCCTGTCACGCAGTATTTCGGGGGGTATCCCGGGGCCCGCGCCGGCGGCGGGTACATGGAAAACTTCTATCTTCCGCCTGCTCCCTCTTCCACGCCCTGGTACCCGAGCTGGCATCCCGACGGGAAACACATTGCCGTAGCCATGCAGGGAGCGATCTGGAGTGTGGAAATTTCCACCGGCATAGCGACCCAGCTGGTAGCGGGCCCAAAGTACTATTCGTCCCCGAACTATTCGCCGGACGGGCGCTGGCTGGTCTACACCGCCGACGATCATGGTGCTGAGATAGGTCTTGAGATCCTGGACACGGAGACGGGGGAAACGCAGCCGCTCGGCGAGCGGAGCCTGCACCTTTTCGCAGATCCGCGCTTCAGCCCGGATGGAACCCGCATCGCCTACGTTTCGACAGAGCCGGCAGGGTATTTCAATGTGTATATCCGACCGATTTCGGAAGGGCAGTGGGCCGGGGAGCCCGTTGCCGTCACGCGGGATAACGATTTCGGGCGGGACCGGCTTTATTTCGGGCCGCAGGACATCCACACCAGTCCGGCATGGCTTCCCTCCGGCGACGAGTTGCTGCTGGTGTCGAACCGCGACGTAGCGCTGGGCAGCGGGAACGTGTTTCGCGTACCGGCCCGCGAAGACGGGTTTACGGACCGCGTGGTCGTGCTCCGGGAGCAAACATTGTATCGTACGCAACCCGATGTGTCGATGGACGGAAAGCGGTTCGTGTTTTCGTCCACGCGGGGCGCTGCGGATCAGTTCAACAATCTCTATGTGCAGCCGACCGTGGGCGGCGAGCCCTACAAGCTCACGTTTTTCATCCACGACGCATTTCATCCCCGCTGGTCGCCGGACGGGGAGTGGATTGCCTACATCGACAACCGGGACGGACTGCCTCAGTTGAAGTTGCTCGAAACCTACGGAGGGAAGATTGTCGATGTGGAGATTGCGGAGCGTCGCTGGAAGCACCCTGTGGGCAAGCTATCCGTCACGACCACAGGCCCGGATGGATTCCCCACAGGGAGCCGGATTCATCTCATCGCCTCCGACGGAAAATTTTATGCGCCCACCGATGCCTATGCGCGCATTGCGCCTCGCGCAGAGCAGTGGGCGTTCCATCATACCGGATCGTTCGATCTGGAACTCCCCGAGGGGCAGGTGATCGTCCGGGCGGTCAAGGGCTTCGAACATGCGCCGGTCACGGATACGCTTCGGATCGTGGCGGGAGAGACGCTCCGGCATAGCATACTGCTCGACCCCATCATCGATATGGCGGAGAAAGGCTGGTACAGCGCTTCCACGCACGTGCATATGAACTATGGAGGCAACCTGCACAACACCCTTGAAAACCTGATGATGATGTCCGAGGCAGAGGATCAGGATCTGGTGCTTGAACAGGTGGCGAACAAGGATAATCGCATTCTGGACCAGCAATTTTTCGTGCCGGGCGGGGGAGCGCATCCCTTGTCGACGCCGGACATGGTGCTGGTGGTCGGACAGGAATACCGGCCGCCTTTCTACGGCCATGTGTTCATGTTCGGGATGCGGGATCATCTCATTTCTCCCTATGTGACCGGCTACGAAGGCACGGCTATCGAGAGCCTGTATCCCTCGAACACGGACATGTTCAGAAAGGCAAAGGAGCAGGGCGCCTGGACCGGGTATGTGCATCCGTTTTTTAGCGGCGATCCGCTGGAAGAGGATCTCGGCCGGGCGAGGGGTTTCATGGTGGACGCCGCGCTGGGGACAACGGACGCCCTGGAGTGGTCCACGGCGCTGGATGGTTATCCGCCGCTGTACGCCGTCTGGAACAACGGGATACCCACCGCGCTCGTCGGCGGGGAGGATTCTATCAGCAACTTGCAGCAAACTCCTCTGGTCGGATCGGTCCGGACATATGTCAAGCCGGCGGATGGCGCGCTGGACATGCGGAGCTGGTTCGAGGGGATGGCTGCCGGGCGCGCCTTCGCATCGAGCGGTCCCCTCGCCGACTTCACAGTGGACGGGCGGATACCGGGCGAAACCGTCGATATTAGCGGGGGAGCGGGCGTAACGGTGCGTTTCGAGGTCACTTCGATCACGCCGCTGGAGAAAGCCGAGCTCGTGTTCAACGGAGAGGTCGTGCAGGAACTCCTTTTTGAAGGCGACCGCAAGTCCATGACTTTCGAGGATACGTTCTACCCCGAGCGGTCGGGGTGGTACCATCTGCGGGTAAACGGCATCCCCGAAGAACGATTCCCGCTCGATATCCCGTATGCCTTTGCCCTGACGAATCCGGTCTGGGTTATTGCGGACGGCGTCCCGGTGCGCTCGGTACAGGCCGCCGATTACGGTATTGCCTGGATCGATAAACTGCATGCCATGGCCGAAGAATGGCCCGGCTGGCGCTCCCAGCGAGAAAAAGACCATGTCTATGCACAGTTCGAAGAGGCGCGCGATGTGTACCGGCGTTTGCGGGCCGAGGCGGAAGCCATCGGAAGCTCTGATTAAATCCGTATGGGCGAGGTCCCTGTTCTCGGTTGCGATTTCGCGGTTTGGCATTCTCCGCAAAAAATGCGTCGATTATTTCTTCATAATGCCATGTGGCCGGGCTTGGTGGGGAAGGGGCCGGATGCCGACGAACCTGCCATCGGGCTGGACCGGATGCTCCAGCTCACGGCGGATGCCCGTATCAAGGGAGAAGAGCCCGTTCGTTTCGATGGAGTGGATATTTTCCTGTATCCCCCGCACATCGACATCGATGCTCCGGGCGACGAAATCCGACGCCTTGCGGATCACATCGCATCGCTGGGGCTTGGCGTGGGGTCCGTCGTGGCGCCCGTGTATCCCGACATGCTGGGCGGCAGTGCGATGGGGAACCGCGATGATCGCCGGCGCTTCGTGGAAGCCGTGCGGAGTGCGTGCCGGTATGCTTCCGTGCTGAACGCGCACGGCGTTCGGTCCTGCGGGGTCATCCGGATCGATTCGGCGGCAGGCCCTGTCGAGTGGGCGGAGGACCCCGTGGAAAACACGACAAAGATTGCGGACACGTTTCGCGAGGCGGCGGTCATCGCGGAAGACCACGGGGAACGCATCGCGGCGGAAGGGGAGATTTGCTGGGCGGCCATGCATTCCTGGACCGAGATGCTGCGCCTCCTCGAAGAGGTAGGGCGTCCTGATTCGCTCGGATTTCAGGCCGATCTGGCCCACACCTATTTGTATTTGCTCGGGTACAATGCACCCGAGGCGGCTTTGCTGCAGGATGGGTACACGGAGGAAGAATTCCAGGAGGCCTACCGGATCATGACCGGCGCACTGGCGCCCTGGCTGTTCGATTTTCACGTGGCGCAGACCGACGGGTCCGTGTTCGGAAGCGGCTCGCACGACAAGACCGGAAGGCATTGTCCGGTCGATTCGCCCGACGGCAAGCTGGATATGGTCTGGTGCAGCCGCCAGTGGCTGCTCGACGAACAGGGTGAACTGCGGGACGGCATCCGGCACATCTGCTGGGACGGGTGCATGTTTCCCAATGCCGTCCTGGAAGATCAGGAAACCTGGAACCGGGTGCTCGGGGCGATGGAGGCGGTGAGGAAGGGTTTGTAGGCGACAGTGCCAAACGACAAAATCAGGGAATTATAGACAATGCTTGACAAGGCAGGATTCCCAAAATCAAAGTAGGTATTTCATCGTGAGCGTCAGGCCAACCGCTGACAAGTCGTTCGTGGTGGTCCGGTAACGCACGTCGAACCCTCGCCCGACGCTCGATTCGTGGCTGCGTAGCTGTGTAAAGTGTGCGCCATCTTCGAACTTCGACAGTTTCGTCCATCGTATTTTCAATCCTATCGCCACCTGTTCGTTTAGCGCATGATCGTAACCAGCAATAAGCTGGTAGCCGACCAAGGCGTCTTGAAGTCTTTGGTTGGAGATCGATGTCGTGCCCGCAATTCGTGCCTTCATAATTGGGTCGTCGAACGTGGCAATTTGTGCGGGATCGTCGTTTCGTTTCCAGCGTGAGTGCCGATCCAGCCCGACAGCCACGATACCGACTCCGCCTCCGGCGTAAAACGGCCCCCTGTGAAACAACGCATTAGCGCCAAGCCGAAACGTATACACGTCTCCGACACCACCCTCAGCCACTTCCAATTCGTTGTTTTCCTTTTCCTGTGTGGTAACGTCCCCTATAATCATAGGCACGGACCCGCCGTAGTTCACCGTGCGGAAGGAAGACTCGCCTTCAATGCGGATATGCTTGAAGGTATACCCTACCGTCAGGCCGCCCATAGCACCGCTGGCACCGTCAATATCGTTGTACCATGCGCCGGGTGGCGGGGCATTGACGCAACTGCCCTCACCCACCTCAACCTGTTCAGGGTTGTTTATGAGGTCGCATTGCGTGCTCCAATCGTTATCGGATTCGTCTATGCGCATTCCCGGCGCTATGGCCGGGCCTATTTCCATACCGAAATACCACCCTTCCTGCGCAATAAGCGTGGTGGGCGACACCAGACAAACAATTGCTGCAATTAAAATGTAGCGTACGTTCATTATCAGCAGGGTTTTGTTGGGAAGAGGCTGCCAAGATACAGGGCAAGAGGCTACGGCTCAACAACCTGGTTACATAGAGCGTGCAAGCTGGTTCCTCCAAAGCCGGACCGGGTGGGGAGGGTTGCGCGATAATATGTTTTAATTGCGCAAAAGGATATTGCGCAAGAAATTTTTGCGCGATATAGAAGTGGTCCGATAAAAACGGACAGTTTTTTTCGGGGTTTTAAGCGCACCTGTCGCGTCGGGTTGCTTATGCTTCGAATACCTTCTGCATGTCCAGCGCAAAACCCGGAAGAATCGTTTCATTTTCGATGAAACGATATTTTGATAAATCGGTTAAACATTTGTATTTTAAGTACATAATCGTTTCATATAATTGACGAATCGTTTCATGCCGCTTACGGACCAGGCCATACTCGACTATATCGCGGACCATCCCGGCGCCGGCCGTGAGGATATCCTCCGTCATGTCGCGCCGGATGTCAGCCCGCCGACGGTCTGGCGGGCGCTCAAGCGGCTTGCCGATGAAGGCCGGCTGGAAATCTCGGGCAAGGCCCGCGCCACCGGCTACAGCCTGGCGGGCACGGGCGCGGTGCGCGCCTATCTGCAAACGCCTTATAACCGCCGCAAGCCGGCAAGCTACCACAAGGAGTTTGTGGATCGCTATATCCCTGGCAAGACGTTCTACCTTGCCGAAGCGGACCGGCAGCGCCTGCACGAGGCCGGGCGCCCGGAGCCGCCGCCGCTCCCGGCAGGGACCTATGTGCGGCGCATCCTTGAACGGCTGCTCGTGGACTTGTCCTGGGCGTCGTCGCGCATGGAAGGGAACACCTACGATATCCTTCAGACCGAACGGCTCATCCGCTTCGGCGAAGAGGCGGCCGGCAAGGACCGCAAGGAAGCGCTGATGATCCTCAACCACAAGGAGGCGATTCAGTATGTCGTCGATCATCTTGACGACATAACCATCAGCCGGCCGGATATATTCAATATTCACGCGCTCCTCGCGGACGGGCTTCTTTTCGATCCCGCCATGGCGGGACGGCTACGCCGGATGCCTGTCAGCATCGTGCATTCGAGCTACAGGCCGCCTGGCGACCAATATGAGATTGAGGAAGAGTTTGAAATCCTGATCGGCAAGGCGGCGGCGATTACCGATCCGTTTGAGCAATCCTTCTTTCTTCTCGTTCACATTCCCTATTTGCAGGCTTTCGCCGATATCAACAAGCGGACCTCGCGGATTGCCTCGAACATCCTGCTTCTAAAGGCCGATCTTGCGCCGATGTCGTTCCTGACAATGGACGATAGGGCCTATATCGACGGACTGCTCGGCGTCTACGAGCTAAACAACGTTTCCTTGCTGCGCGAGGCCTATATCGATGCCTATCTGGCCTCGGCCGAAAATTACCGGGTGCTGCGCGCCGAAGTCGAAAGCCCGGAGAAGGCGGCGTTGGCATACAGGGATTTCGTGCGCAAGGCCGTGCGCCGCTGCGTGCTGGAATGGAAGGCGTTCCGCTCCGAGGACGTCATAGCCATGGCCGCCGCGGACGGCATCCCCGACGCGGATCGCGAACAGGTCGCCGCCTATATCGGGCAGGAGTTCCAAGGCCTGCACGAGGGCAATGCGATACGCTACAAGCTGCGGCCCGAGGACCTTGAGGCCATCAGCCGTGAACGTCAGGAAGGAGCATGACCTCTGAATCGCGCAAGAAAGAAGGTATTGCGTAACAAATTCTTGCGCGATAATGTGTTTTAATTGCGCAAAAGGGTATTGCACATGCTCCTGCTTGCCGGGAAAGGAAGAAAACGCGCGATCTGTATTCGCGGGAGAACGGCGAAGTGCAGTAGTCGAGCTACTGCGTCAGATATATCGCAATGCAGGCTGCGGTCAAGGTGACGGCTCGAAGAGTTCCTTCAGCCAATCTGCGAATTCTGTGCTGAGCGGGCCGCTCGTATCCAAGTCCTTAGCGAAAATAGCTTGGCCCATCTGCCCGGGTTTTTTTCTTGCCGCGAGCCAGGCATGGACCTTGGCCCGTAGTATTTTTTTCTCGGAAAACTTTCGGTCCTTCTCTTGAATACTTTCAATGTAGTGTTCGGATAACGGCCGTACCGGATCGTCAGATGGGATCATTTTTGAAACGAAATCCTCGAGTTCGCCGGGAGATGTATTGTTTGGCATGAGCCAGATGCCAATGCGTGGGGTGCGGGATGTGCCGGGGATGATGGTGCCAGTTTTATCGGGGCTGCGAGGTGCCTTGATATTTTTCGTTTTGAGTTTGTCAATCACAGCATCCCATCGGGTGCTCAAGCTATCGTTCGCATCTACGATAATGCCGAGAACTTCTCGATCAGGGACATCGATTTCCAAACCTATTGAGTCGAGAAGGTTTGAGTAGCCTTTCTTGTCTTTGACCTTGAAGGGGAGTTTTCCCTCATAGCCATTGTGACTGCACCACAGGTGTGAAATTACATGTTCGTCGTTCCGCCCCTCGACAAGGAGGACGCGATCGTTATTGTCCATGTACCTACCTTACCTCAATATGCTGCTCCGCAGCAACTCTCAGATCGTCTTTCGAGTATTCCACGGCCCACATCTCTTCATCTTTTCGTTCGATGCGCACGAGCGCACCGTTGCTTTCTTCGTATTCGACCATGGCTTGCGCGAAGCCGCGCACGCAGTCGAAACTGTGTGTCGTCGCCAGGACCTGCACGTTGTTTTCGGCTGCGGTTTTAAGGATTATGCGCCACAAGCGGTTCTGTATGGAATGATGTATGCCGTTTTCCACTTCGTCGATGAGCAGGAAGCCGTCTTTGCTGTTGATGAGGGCCAAGGCCACGCCGAATAGGCGGAGGGCGCCGTCGCCGAAGCTTTCGAGAGGCACTGGAAAGGACTGCCCCTCAAGCCTGATAACCATTCGTCGACTTTCACTTTCGTTCCCGATCATCGCAATGCGCTCCACTTTTTTATCGAGGATAAGTCGCAGGACAGATCCTATTTGTTCTTCCTTGTCGGTTAGTGCAATAACATCCCAGAATCTTTCTATTTCGTCACTTCCCAACGGGCCGGGGCCCATAGATTCGCATACTATTGGAGTGGGCATTTTATGTTCACTGACAGACCCTGCATCTTGATAAACGCGGCGATCTCTGGCTGTTTTGGTGCTCAAGGCATAGGGGGAAAAATACCAGAAAATCTCAATTTCCTTGTTATCGCCAAAGGAGGCTATGAGCGTTCGGAGCGGGACTGCGGAAAAATAGTGAGGAGGGTGGTGTGGCCATCTTTCTTCCTCCGGGTTAATCGCTTCAACGACCAGTCGCATGGAATCGTCATCCGGGCCTATTGTAAAGATGGCGTCTTTGGATGCATCCCGTCCATGGAAGATCGCTTCTATACGAGGATCGGCATTATTCTTCTGACCTTGACCGCCCGTCAATTCAGCGACTTCCCTGTGACTTTCCAGCACTTCGGACAGAATGTTGGGGTGCGCCCGCGCCGCATATACCCGGACAGCGTCCAAAACCGTCGTTTTGCCGCTACTGTTCTTGCCGGCCAACAGCGTTACGCGGCCCAATCGTGAAATGGAAAGATCCTTGATTCCTCGGAATCCCTTTATCGAAAGACTGGGGAGGTGCAGCGGCGGGGTTTCTTGTGAGGCCATGGCTCAGGTCTTCTTTCCGGATGCAATTTTTGCGATTCGATTAAATTTCTTCTTCGCTGAACAGCCCACTTTGTACCACCCTTCACATCCTGCCGCGCCAAGCGGACAATCTCCGGCCAGTTTTGGACGAGACTATTATAAGATAGGGCTTCCGCCGGGCGTTTTTTGCGGGTCATTGGGCCTTGTGCCTGAATGCCGATGCGAGTATGCCCGTGCCCTTGCTCTTACTCTTGCAACGGATAAGAAAAGGCGCTGGCTCGTGTTTGCGCAGTTTGATTTTGGCTCTGCGCAATTTTTTGAGATCCTCTCGATTTATGCCTTTCCCATGAACCAGAACAGGCACAAATTGGAAAGCATCGCCGGGCGGGAGCCACTTGTCGGCCGCATTAGCCCCTCCCTGAAGCTGCTCAATTACCTCGCTTGCCCTAAAGCTGCCACCCTTCAGTTCAATCGGTGCGACATAGGCTGTAACCTTTTCTTCTCCGATAAATAGATAGTCGCAATATTTATCGCCGTCGCCCCAAGCGATATCCAGATTGTCGCAATCGAGGTCGACTAAAACACGATTTGCAGGCGCTCCTTCCATAGACACGCCGCACCCTTGCTTGAGACATTTTATAACCTGACAGTTTGGATGAACGGCGTGAGAGACCGCCTGTACTATTTCACTCACTCTTTGCCGCCCTCCCGCAACCGATTGGAGATCCCTATTCCTTCGTTGTACAGAGCTTCGCTTACCGGGTCGAAGTCTGTTTGAAACAGGCCGGTTTCCGTATCCAACTCCAATTTTTCCACTATCGACCCCTTAGGGCGGTTCTTGGATTTAAACAACCATGCGCCTACCTGATCGGGCCGGAGCGCCGGATCTGCGCTCTCGATTCCTTTTCTTCGTTCTTCAGGGAGTTTCGACGTCCGCACCAGATTGGCGAGTGTTTCCAGCACCCACTCGCTGTGTGTGGTGATAATTACCCTGATGCCGGCGTGCACGAGCGCGGCGAGCTGGCGGGTGAATTTGACCTGCATGGCCGGATGCAGGTGCGCTTCCGGTTCTTCAACAATAAGGACATCTTCCTGACGGACCATATGGCGCAGATACAACACCACCGGCGCAATCTCCGACACCATGGACGAAGCATGCATCAGAGGCAAGTCGTCCTTCCAGCCTTTTGGGCGGTACACAAAATGTGGATAGCCTATTATCCCTGATCTGTCGACGTGCACCGATCCGTCAAGAATGGATGCTTCGATTTTCTTGTCCAGATTGTGCTGCTGCCGTTCGGACTCGCTAACTCTTCTGCGCACGTTCTGCCCGCGGCCGAGGGCGATCAATTCCTGCAGAAAGGTCGAAAGCACCCCCGAAAGCATGGGGGTACTGACATCGGGTCGCAGACCCGCCATGGGCGCGTTTCCTATTACAGCGCTGACGACGGTGTCATGCGCATGCATTATGCCTGTCCGATCAGCCGGGAGATAGAAAGCGCGAGAATAAAGCGGCCCGAAGAGTTGAGGCTCTATGCAATCGATGAAGTAGTCATACCACATTTCGCCTTCTTCTAATCCTATCATTGGGTCCGTGTAGCTTAGAAAATGGCTCGTGTCGAACTTGGCCTTTAGTCCCTCAGAGATTGTCGTTTTCACCCCGGGTATCTGCTTTTCGATAGTCAACTCGTGCTCGAAGAGCACCGAATTTCCCGATGTATCTCTTCGAAATCCGATGAATGCGCCTTCCCGACTACCCTTTCGGATTAATCCATTCGTTGTATCCATGCCCAAACACCAACGGAGCTTTTCCCAGATATCTTCGCCGCGCCTGTCCAATATGCCGCACATTTCATCTTTCATCGCGTTGGGTAGTTCGACTATGCTACCCCCGGCCGGAATTTTTTTGTCCGCAAGAGAATGTTTGCGCCACTCGGCGAGCGCGTTGGTGGTTGGGGATGAATTCCATTTTGCAGGGCGCCAGAACATGAATTCTCTTTGTTCTCGGCTGAAATGCTTATGTAGCGCATAAATCAGGATTGCCAGATACGACTTGCCCGTATTGCTCGGTCCGACGAACACCGTCAACGGGCGCAGGTCGATTTTGGCCTCAATGATCGGCCCAAAATTCTTTACTTTGAGCGTATTTTTTACGGACGAGTCGTTCATGGGGGCATTTTATGCTCTTGCGTGAATCAAGATATGCCTTGTCGATCCTTCGGGCAAACGCCGCTTTCCCTGTTGTGCGGCTTCTCCCGCTCGTTATTATTTTTGAATTATTTCTTGAAAAATCTCTTTACAAAACCCTTTTCCCCCGCGCCAGCAACTCCGCCACCGTGTAATTCACGCTGCATGCGCCGGTATCCGGCTCTTGCTCGAAGGGTTGTCGGATGGCGTGTTCCTTGGAGGCGGTGAGGAGGGGGTTGTAGAGGTGTTTTCTGGAACTGGCTGGTGTTTCATGCTCCGAATATCTTCTGCATCTCCAGCGAAAAGCCCGGCAGTATTTCAGGGTCTTCGAGACGATCCCCGCCCCCGAACAGGGTGTTTGTCCCATCCGCCTTGTGAATGACGATCGTGCGGGTTTCCGGATCTACGATCCACACCCGGAGGGCGCCCGCCTGGAAGTACTCGCTTGTTTTGTCGCGCATTTCCTGCGGGCTGTTGGAGGCAGACAGCACTTCGATCGCAATGTCCGGCGCGCCTCGCACGCGGCCATGGAATGCGTTCTCCGCATCGAATGGCTGGAGTAGCACGGCTACGTTGGGGATGCGAATGGTATCCGGGGCTTCGCTGAGGAGGCAATCTACCTCTACGGCCACGGCGCCGTGTCCGAATTTTTCCATCCATTCGTGGAGATAGCGTTGCAAGTTGCCTTGTACGGACCCATGGATCCAACGTGGCCCTGGATCGCGCAGGACCAGTACGTTCTGCACCAATTCATAGCTGTAGCCGTGTAGCCGCTTTGGCAGCGCAACGTATTCTTCCGCCGTCATGGTTTGCGGGAGGTCGCTGCTTGGGCGAGGGCGCACGGCGGGCTTATTGGTTTGGGTTGCGGGCATGGGAAGTCTCCTGCAATGTCGGGAATAGGGATAGAGTACAGGATACTCTGATTAAGCCTCTTCTTTCGCTGGGTTCCTGCCGGATGGGGGGAATTTGGGCTGATTGGCAGGTGTGAAACCGGGATACAGTTAACGCGCTACCCCACAACGGAAGAGCGTTGCGGTTCGGCTCCGAGACCTTCTTCTACGATCTCCTTGAGTTCCCGGGCAAGGCATTTCCGCTCTTCGCGCAGGTTGCGATGAAGGTTGACATACCGTACAAGGACCTGTTCGCCGGTGGGCTTATCAGAGCAACCGGCAATATCGAAGTCGTGGGACTTGGCTTCCGATACACGAGGATAGAGAAGAATGCTGCGTCTGCAGCCATATCGTTGGGTATAGGCATACAGTTGGTACAGATCGCCGGCACCTACGCCACCACGAGCACCACTTCCGGAGAGTCTTTTCCACTTGGTGTCCAAAACAAGTCTGGAGTTGTCCTCCGGGGCTTCTATGAGCAGATCGGGACGCAGTGAAAGCACGCCCTTCCCATCGCGGGTTATTAGATGGCGTTGTCGCCACTTGGCTTGGGGAAAGAGACGATGTTCGGGAAAAGAAGGCAAAGGCATCACCCATTTCCTCATAAAGGCTGTTACGAAGGCTTCAAAGACGCGGTTCATGTCGAACAACAGCGAGAAACTGCGTTGTTTTCCTGCATTCGTGGCAGGCGAATGAGCCTGAAGGATCAGCCGGCAAAAATGGAGTACGTCAGCGAATCGTTCATTCTGTCGTGTAATATGGATCTGCTCAAACATTTCGTCATGGATCGATACATGCTCAACGCCGTCGAGCAATAGCAGGCAATGCCGGAGTTTGTCCTGGGTTGATCGGGTATGCGTCCAGCCAAGAAGCGTGAAGCACGCGAATCGGAAGATGCGGTTCATTGCCGTATCTTTGGAAAACTCGTCAAACCGGCAGAAGAAACGTTCGCGGTGCGCCGAATTGTGAAGTATTTGCGAAGACATTATTAGTTTACCCTTGAATCGTCGAAGGTTTTCCTCCCGCTGCAGGTAAGCGTATTCAGCGCCGAGCAGCAGTTCCTGACGAAGTCTCTTCGCAAAGATAGCTATGAGCAGTTCGGAGAGAGGGGCCTTGCGGTTCGCAAGATGTGCCACATCGCGATCTCTCACTGGTATGTCGCCTGCGACAGCGAGCATATACAGGAGGTTGTGGCGCGCTTCATCTTCTCCCTGGTTGTGCTCTTTGGATTCTGTGGTATCCACCTTGGGAAGTATTTCAACCTGAAGGCCTGATACCTGGATGACTCCAACCCATTGCTGTGCTCGAGCGCGCCGATCTCCCCATGCGAATACCTGATCCTTTGCTTTGCGCCCACGCTGATCGAAGCGCTTGAGCTGGTCGTAAAGGCGTGAATTGAGGTGTTGATTGTCACCTGAGTCTGCGCCGTCCTGATCGCTTCGGACAATCTGCTCATGCTCTCGGATGACTATGCGCTTCACGAAACGTCCTCCACTGTTTTTTCTCCGGCTTCCTCCTTATCCGGTGAGGTTTCATCACCCGCAAGTTCCTTAAAGCGTTTATCGAAATCATCCTGCTCGATTTGCAGTATCCCGAGGAATGTGCAGATGAGGTCATCCTCCTTCATTCCACCATTTTGGAATTCCGGCGTTATACTGAAATCCACCCGGTCTTCGTACTCGTTGTGGTCGAAGCCGGGCGTGTCTGTTTCCGAAAAATTATCCGCCTTTATGATCGGGTGCTGATATCTGTCTTTCCCATTGGAGATCGGTTTTCCATTGTCATCGTAAGGACAGCCAAGCACCATGCATATCTTGTTCCAGTCATCGTAGAAGTACTCCTGGAGGAGGGGAATCACCCGATCAGCAAAAACAAGGCGCAAATCATCCAGGGTCTTTACACCAAGGAAGTATGCATGTCCGATCTGGTGATCCCGGTCATAGAGGAAGCGTATCCGTTTGTTCAGTTTTTTGAACAGGTCAATAACCAACCTCACAATGGGCGGATCGCCTTGTAACTTGTTCTCAAGAACCTCTTGGTTAGGCATGACCTCTTGGAAAGTGAAGCGGCGTCTTAAGGCCACATCCATCAACGCGATCGACCGGTCCGCCGTGTTCATCGTTCCGAGGATATGCAGATTGGGCGGTACGCCAAAGCGTGATTGGGGCGAGTAGGCCAAGGGTAGCCTCAATTCGTTAGCAGCTCCAAGTCGCTTGTCCGGTTCGAGCAAGGTCATCAATTCCCCAAGAATTTTGCTTATATTGCCCCGATTGATTTCGTCGATAATAAGCACATATTGTTGGCAGTTTAAGGGGAATTCAAATTTGGAATTATTTTCCAGCGCAACTCGGACTTTTTCTTCACGGGCAATATTTCCAATTTGAGGGCTGGATATATCTTGTTTCTTGCTCAGTTCAAATAATTTACTATAAACAATCCACAAAGCAGTATAGTGATGACCAATTTTCAATATATCCTTAGACCGTTCTGAAGTGAGCTTATTTGGATCTTCATGAAAATTCCCCCAAAGTTCTCTACTATTTTTCTTTGAAGCAATCAATTTTTTGGTTGAAATTTTAATATCCTCTTCATCGTTTTCAGAATTTATTTCGTATCGGAAGATTTCAATGTTGTTACGCCCCGAGATTCTAAGAACATAATCTTTTTCCGATTTACTCTGAGCAATAATAACATCCTCACTGGTCCGAATATCTTCAACAAGAAGTGCCCACAGATCTTCAAAATCCAATCCCTCCGTTGTTTTTGGCAATCCCTCAGAAGCAGCCCGCAGAGCAATGCGCTTAAATATCCCATTGTGCATTTCGTAGTGAACATCTTTCTCCCCTGCCTCATCAAGAACCGGCCGGAGTCCTTCGATAAAATCCTCATAGCCGTAAGACTGATGGAAGGTCACAAACTCGATCTGTCCCTTTGACTGATATTCACTAAATAGTTCGGTGATAACTTCTTCCGCAATATCTTCAACCTCGTCTTTGACCATTAGTAGCTCGGGCGCTTGTAATAATTCAAGCGCTTGTCGTTTGGTATCATAGGTCTTGCCAGTGCCCGGCGGGCCGTAGAGAATGATATTTTGCGCGAGATTTGATTCTTTAATACCATTTTCATTATTATTTTCAGATTCAATTTCTTCTTCTCCGTTATTGATGTCTATCCCAGGTCTAAATAGACCTATAGGCTGTGGTTTGTTGTCGAATGTAAAAGCAATCAAGGCATCATTTCTCGTGTCCCCAGCTTCAATTTTTACAACAGATTCTGATATCCATCGTGATTTAGGGAGGTACCATACAGGTTCCTTGGGCAATCGAGCATTCCAATCAACGGTGACACGTTTGCCATCCTTTAAATTTTCAACGATCTTTCCCGTTGCCTTTATGAGCATCATCTGTACCTTTTTTCCTTTATCATCTTTTCTACGAGTTCCTCCTTTAATTGCTATCCACTCATTGGGCTGCATAGATAATATCATTTCTTCAAATTCAGTATCTTCTCCACGGTATTCCCAAATTCCATTTCTTAGGAATTCATCCGCATAGCGCTTGCCGCCCCATTCTTTAAACGTCGCGCTTACAAACCAATGTACTGGTGATCCGATTTTGGCTGAATCGGCGCTCATATTGTGTTCGGGGGTTCAGATAATGAATTAAATAGGGTCTATGGCAGGCATGCGGTACTTTTGCCGATCCGCAAGAGGCCTCGATTTTTTGTGCCGTACCCTGATTACGTGATTTGGGAATATACGGCAAAAGGCGATTTTTCTCATGGATGTATCGTTTTCGTATTTCCTGAAAGCTTCCCTTTTCGCAATGACCGGCCTGATTCGTTCCGGCAGTTCCCCGCTTTCCAACCGCTTCCTTATCTTGCCCCCACCTCCTAATTCCTGATCCTGTGCCCTGAAACCGCCCCCAACCCGTTATGCACCGCATCGGCTTCAACCTGCTTCCCTGGTCCGCCACCGTATCGGAAGCGCTTTACCCGCACATTGAACGGATCCGGGACATCGGATACGACGGGATAGAGTATTCGATGGGGGCACAGGATGCGGCTGCATACCGCAGCCTCGGGAGATTTCTGGCCGATCTGGATATGGAGTGCTCGTCGTGTCTTGCGCTGGCGCCGGAGCACAACCCGGCCAGTTCCGACGCCGCCGTCCGGCAACAGGGCCTGGAGAAAATCCAGTGGGCTATCGATCGGGCCGTGGATACGGGCGCGGACGTGATCTGCGGACCGTTCCACTCCGCCTTTGCCTGGTTTACGAAAGCGGCTCCCACCCCGGACGAGGCCAAGTGGAGCGCAGAAGTGCTGCGCGAGGCAGGCGAATACGCGGAACAGGCCGGCGTCATGCTGGCGCTGGAGGCGCTGAACCGCTTCGAATGTTACTTGTGCAACACGATGCAGCAACTGGTTGAACTGACCGAAATGGTGGATCATCCGTTCGTGCAGGTCATGTTCGACACCCATCATTCGAACATCGAGGAAAAATCCTTCGCCGGGGCTATCCGCACGGCTGCGCCCCATCTGGTCCATGTGCATATCAGCGAGAACGACCGGGGCACGCCGGGCGACGGGGTTGTAGCCTGGAAGGAGGTGTTCGAAACATTGAAGGAGGTAGGCTACAAGGGGTGGCTCACTATCGAGTCGTTCACGCGGGCCGATCCGGACTTTGCGAATGCGATCAACGTGTGGCGAAGTTTCTCCGAGCCCTGGGATATTGCGGAACAGGGGTATGCCTTCATCAAACGGCAGCTACGCGAAACGGCAGCCGGTTAAATGGCCCCACCGATCCCCGCTCCATTTTTCACAGAACCTGTCCATATCCTTTTTCAGCACATGTCGGACCCATTCATTCCTTCCTTTCGTTTCGGCGCCGAGGTCTACACCTGGTTCATGAAGGAAAACGGCAAGGCGCACGCGAACCGCCTCGATCATATGATCCGCGTGTCTGCGGAGGCGGGTTTTACGGGTATCGAACCGGTGCATTCCTGGATGGGCGACTTGTCCGATCCGGCGCGGCTCGAAGATGAACTGCGGAAGGCGGGCATCGATCTTGCCGCCGTGGCGCTCGTGCTCGAATGGAACGGCCCCGAAGAAACCGAAGAGGAGCGCCGGCAGGCCGATGAAACGATCCGGCTGTTGCAACGCTTCCCCGGGGCGTTGCTGTGCATCGTCCAGATTCCCACAGGCCGCCATGAACTCGAAGCCCGCCGACAGCATCTCGTATCCAGCGTCAATGCGGTGTCTCGCCGGGCGGCCGATGCGGGAGTGGTAGCTACATTCCATCCCAATTCTCCACATACTTCCATTAACCGTACGGAAGAGGATTACCGGATTATTCTGGAAGGCCTGGATGCATCCGTCACCGGGTGGACGCCCGATGTCGGGCACATCGCCAACGGGGATATGGACCCGCTTGCCAAGATGCAGGAGTATGCGAGCCTCATCAACCACGTCCATTACAAGGACTGGGACGGCAATCCGGAATTCGTCATTATGGGGGCCGGAAAGATCGATTTTGCGGGCATTACGAACTGGCTCGTCCGGGAGGGGTACGAAGGGTGGATCATCTGCGAGGACGAAGGGGCCGAGGCGGTGGATGACCCCGATGGCGTGACCCGTCACGACGGAAGATGGATCCGGGACACGTTGCTGCCCGCACTCTCCAATTCGTAACCGATTTTCGAATTCGTTCCAAGCGCACGACCAGCCATGCCTATCGTCCAGACCAACGGGATCGACATGTATTACGCGGAAGCCGGCGAGGGGCCGCCGCTTCTCATGATCATGGGCATTACCGCCCCGGGCTCCGTATGGCAGGTCCACAAGGAGGCCTGGAAGGCGCATTTCCGGTGCATCATGCCGGACAATCGCGGCGTAGGGCGTTCCTCGAAACCCGGCGGAAGCTACACGAGCGCTCAGATGGCGGACGATATGGCGGGCTTGCTCGACGCGCTGGAACTCGACCGGGTGCACGTAGTCGGCGTGTCCATGGGCAGCATCATTGCACAGCAATTGGCTATCCGTAACCCCGAGCGGGTACGTTCTCTCGTGCTTATGTGCCCCTGGGCGCGATGCGACCGGTATGCCGCCAGCATTTTCCGGCACATGATGACCATCAAGGCGCGCCTTCGGCCCGAAGAATTCACGGAGTACATCCAGCTCCTCATTTTTTCGAAAGGCACCTGGGACGATATCGAAGGGTATTCCGGATTGGTCGATGAGCGTACGAATGCCGCTATGGGCGAGGATCCGCAACCTCTGCACGGGCTGGAGGGGCAGGGGCATGCCTGCATCGAGCATAATGTACTGGAGGCGCTTCCGCAGATTACGGCCCCGACCCTGGTCATTGGCGGGGAAGAGGATATTTTCGTGCCGCCCTGGATGGTGGAAGAAGTGGCTGCGGGGATTCCGAACGCGGAGTTGCATATGTATCCGGGGGCGGGCCATGCATTTCACTGGGAGTGTATCGAGGACTTCAATCCTCGCGTGGCCGACTGGCTTCTGGCGCATTAGGGCACTAACGATCCGGGATCACGCACAAAAGCCGCATGGCTTCCGCATACGCCATAGGACTGGACTTCGGCACCAATTCGGTGCGCGCGCTGGTCGTGGATGCCGCCACGGGGCGCGAGGCGGGTACGGGCGTTTTCGAATACCCTTCCGGCGAGGAGGGGGTGTTGCTGGATCGGGATCGGCCCGATCTTGCCCGGCAGCACCCCGGAGATTACGTACTGGGCGTGGAGCGGAGTGTTGCCGCCGCTATGGAGGAGGCTGCGCAGGAAGATGATGGATTCGACGCCCGTCGCGTGATAGGCATCGGCGTGGATACCACCGGCTCTACTCCGATCCCGGTGGACAGGGAGGGGGTTCCGCTGGGCCTCTCCGACCGGTTTCGGGACAACCCGGACGCGCAGGCCTGGCTCTGGAAAGATCACACGGGGCACGCCGAAGCCCGGGAGATCACGGACCGTGCCCGTGCGCTGCGTCCGGAGTATCTTGCAAAATGCGGCGGGACGTACAGTTCGGAGTGGTTCTGGTCGAAAATATGGCATTGCTTGCGAGCCGCTCCCGAGGTGTTCGAGGCGGCGTATACCTGGGTGGAGCATGCGGACTGGGTTCCGGCCATGCTTTCCGGCACGGAGCGGCCCGACTTGTTGAAGCGGTCGATCTGCGCAGCGGGGCACAAGGCCATGTTCCACACGAGTTGGGGCGGGTATCCCGATGAAGAATTTCTGGGATCGCTGGACGAAGCGCTCCTGCGTGTCCGTGCAACGCTGCCCGACCAGGCTTTCAACGTGTCGCAGGCGGCGGGCCCATTGACGGACGAATGGGCCGGACGGCTGGGCCTGCCCGCCGGCATTCCGGTGGCGGTCGGCGCATTCGATGCACATCTGGGTGCGGTAGGATCGGGGATTGCTCCCGGTACGCTCGTCAAGATCATCGGTACCTCTACTTGCGATCTGATGGTAGCCCCGCTGGAGGAGGATCCCGGGGATATTCCCGGATTATGCGGCATTGTGCCGGAGTCCGTGCTTCCCGGGCATTACGGGATGGAGGCCGGGCAGTCTGCCGTAGGAGACATTTTCAACTGGTTTGTGCGCCGGGTGCGACCGGACGGGCAGGGGCACGAGGCCCTCACGGAGGAAGCCGGGCGGTTGCGCCCCGGCGAAAGTGGGCTCCTTGCGCTGGACTGGCTCAATGGGAACCGGACGATTCTTGTAGACCAGCGGTTGACCGGGCTGATCGTGGGACTGACCCTTCACAGCACGCCGGCGGAAATTTATCGCGCTCTTATCGAAGCGACGGCCTTTGGCGCCCGCCGAATCATGGAACGCTTCGAGGAGTACGGGGCGCCTGTGGAGCGTATTGTCAACTGCGGCGGCATATCGGACAAAAACGAGTTGGTCATGCAAATCTATGCAGATGTGATGGGGCGCCCGATCATGATTTCGCGGAGCGCCCGGACCTGTGCGCTGGGCGCCGCCGTGAGCGCCTCCGTGGTGGCGGGGAAGGCTGCGGGGGGACACGATGGGTTCCCGGAAGCCCTGCGCGCCATGACGGGTGTGCGCGCACGGGTGTTCGAGCCCGATCCGGAACGATGCCGGGCCTATGATCGGTTGTACGCGCTTTACCGTCGGATGCACGATGCTTTTGGCATGCAGGCCGTACAGGGAGATGGCGCGCCGGACAGGGTGCAAGGGCCTCACCTGTTCGATGTGATGAAAGTGCTGCTTACGTTACGCGACGAGGTGCGGGGATGAGCACAGCGTATACCGATCTGAAGGAACAGGCGTGGCGGGCCAACCTCGACATCGAGGGGTTGGTGGAAAGAACCTGGGGAAACGCCAGCGCCGCGGATATCCCGGCGGGCGTCATGGCGATCAAGCCCAGCGGGGTTCCATACGACCGGCTTTCTGTGGACGACATGGTGGTGCTGTCGCTGGAGACGGGGGAGGTGGTGGAAGGTCGGCTGCATCCCTCCTCGGACACCCCGACCCATCTGGCGCTGTACCGGGCCTGGCCGGACACAGGGGCTATCGTACATACGCATTCCCGGTACGCGGTGAGTTGGGCGCAAGCCGAGCAGCCCATTGATTGCCTCGGCACGACCCATGCCGATCATTTCCGGGGAAGCATCCCCGTGACGCGGCGGATGCGGGAAGACGAGATCGCGGAAGAGTACGAACGAAACACAGGGCTTGTCATCGTCGAGTGTTTTGAGCAGGGGGGGATAGCCCCTGTGGAGATGCCCGCCGTGCTGGTGGCTTGCCACGGGCCGTTTGCCTGGGGCGGGAACGCTGCCGAGGCGGTGGAAAATGCTATTGTACTCGAGACGGTAGCATGCATGGCGTGGCGGACGCGGCTCCTTCGGCCGGAGGTCGGCCCGATCGATGATGCGCTCCGCGACAAGCATTTTCTGCGCAAGCACGGTCCCGGGGCCTACTATGGACAGTCCCGGAAAAGATGAACTGTGCGCTTGTATTGGCGTATTAAAGAGACTCTGATCTTTGCGGACTTAATCAGAGTATCCCTGTATCCCTGGTGGGCGGTGAAGGTGCTTGCCGGCATGGTCGTCTTTGATTCAAATCAAAAGGTAAATCTATGGTTTGGTGGGGCTGGTTGGTCATTGGATTTGGCCTGATGATCGTAGAATTGATGGGCGTTGAGGCAGCGTTCTATCTGGTTATCATTGGCTTTGCAGCCATATTGACGGGGCTGGTCGGGTTGGTTGGATTGACCTTGCCCATATGGGGGCAATGGGTGCTTTTTTCCGGACTGGCTATTATTTCCATGCTGTTTTTCCGGCAAAGCCTGTACATCCGCTTGCGCGGCAAGACGCCTAAATCCGGTAACCCCCTTGTCGGCGAGACCGTGAGCCTCTCCGAAGAGGTAGCGCCGGGTGCGCGCTGCCGGGTGGAATTGCGCGGATCGACATGGACCGCCAGAAACGTCGGTTCCGAATCACTTTTGGCCGGTGGACAAGCCGAGGTAATCGCTGTCGACAACACCTTGCTGGAAATCGAAGCTCCAGCAGACGCATAAGGCCGCCGTATTCATTCAACAGGTAAAGAATATGCTGGACATTGGCTTGATCGTTGGCGGCGTCATTGCCCTGGCGGCCATCGTGGTTATCATCAAAACGGCGGTGATCGTACCGCAGCAGAGCGCTTATGTCGTCGAGAATCTGGGGCGGTATTCCCGCACGCTGGATCCCGGCTTCAATATTCTTATCCCCTTCGTCGAACGGGTAGCGTACAAGCACAGCCTGAAGGAGCATGCAATGGACATCTCCGAACAGGTGTGCATTACCAGCGACAATGTGCAGGTGGGCATAGACGGCGTGTTGTACATGCAGGTCATGAACGCCGAGCGCGCCTCCTACGGAATCGGGAATTACGTATTCGCTATTTCCCAACTGGCCCAGACCACATTGCGCAGCGAGATCGGGAAAATCGAACTCGACAAGACCTTCGAGGAACGCGCCGCCATCAATATGAATGTCGTCAGGGAACTCGATCTTGCCTCCGAGCCCTGGGGCGTGAAGGTGCTTCGCTACGAGATCAAGAACATCAACCCGCCCGAAGATGTGCTTTCCGCCATGGAGAAGCAGATGCGCGCCGAGCGCGAAAAGAGGGCGGTCGTTCTTGAATCGGAAGGGGATCGGGATGCCCAGGTCAATCAGGCGGAAGGGGAAAAAGCGCGAGTAATCCTTGAATCCGAAGCGGCCATGCAGCAGCAAATCAATGAAGCGCGAGGCGAGGCGGAGGCTATTCTGAGGGTGGCCGAGGCTACCGCCGAGGGTTTGAGGAAGGTGGCCGAGGCCTTGCTCGCCGAGGGAGGCGACAAGGCGCTGCAACTTCGTATCGCCGAAAATTACCTGGAGCGTTTCGGTGCGCTGGCCAAAGCCGGAAATACGTTGATTCTTCCCGCCAACATGGCGGATATGGCATCCATGATCAGCGCCGCCACCAAGATCTTTCACGAAACGGACGGCAAGGCGAAGGATCATTGAAGGAGATGGCCCGGATAGGGCTTCAGAATGCCGTCCTGATGCGGTCATGTCGTAGAATCCATCCACTATGTGCGATGACCCCTTTGCCGCTTTGTCCTCCGGCTCTGCAGGCGTACGCATGCCCGGCCAAACGGATGAGAGTACGGCCATGCGCCCTTCCTTTTCCGGTCGGGCCGAAGATTCCCTCCGGATTTTTGATGCAGGCGTTTCTGCTGTGCAGGCGGATGCTTTGCTGGACGGAACGGATTGGCGTGCCGGGCTTGCCCGTTCTCTTGACAGGTACGACAGGATTGTGGTTGCGGGTATGGGGAAGGCCTCCATGGCGATGGTTGCCGCCCTGAGTGAACGCCTCGGTGATCGGATATACACGGGATGGGCAGCCGTTCCGTATGGCTATGCGAAGCGGATATGGCCCGGCACATCCGGGAAGATGCCGGTCATTCCAGGGCATTTCCGTGTGGTCGAAGCCGGACACCCGTTGCCGGACAAAAACAGTGTGCTGGCTGCGCAATCCATGCTGGCTGCGGTTTCCGGGCTGGGTCCCGACGATTTGCTGATTGTCCCCGCTTCAGGCGGCGGCTCTTCGCTGTGTGTTGCGTTCCCGGCGGGTATTTCGCTGGAGGATGCCCGCGAGGCGTTTTACCGGCTGCTTGTCGCCGGGGCGGATATTCACGCGATAAACAAGGTGCGCCGGCGCATCTCGCAAATCGGAGGCGGCGGCCTGGCCCGAGCGGCGGCTCCCGCCGAGGTGCTGACGCTATGCCTTTCCGATGTGCCGGGAGACGATACGGAGCATATGTATGTTATCGGGGGCGGTCCAACCCTGCCCGATCCGTATACGGCGCAAGAGGCGCTGGATGTGTTGAAACAGTACGGCGATAAGGTTCCGGCGAGTGTCCGGCAATATGTCGAGGAAAGCGCCGGGCGCCCCGAACCGCCTCCGTCGGAATCCGGACCGGCACATGCCGTGCCGCTGGGCAGTGTGCGCACAGCGCTCGGGGCCGCCGCCGCCGAAGCAAAGCAGTCAGGATACCGCGTTGAGGTCGTTTCGTGTGAGATGTCCGGAGAGGCGCGGGAAGTCGGAGACGCCATGGCCCGTCGCGCGCTGGCGCAGGAACCAGGCTGGTGCCTTTTGTGGGGGGGCGAAACCTCGGTGAC
Organism: Rhodothermales bacterium; assembly: GCA_965117025.1. Classification (GTDB taxonomy): domain Bacteria; phylum Bacteroidota; class Rhodothermia; order Rhodothermales; family VXPQ01; genus VXPQ01. Next base: position 406,208 of record OZ220746.1, on the reverse strand, counting down.
GGTTGAGGGGGATGGCCTCGGGGGGCGTAATCAGGAACTCGCGCTTGCTGCCGCCATCCGTATGGCGGGGGAGGGAAAAGACGTAAGCCTTATGAGCGCGGGTACCGATGGGCGGGACGGCCCTACGGATGCTGCCGGTGCGATAGCCACCCCGGATACGGCGGTCGAGGCGCGTCAGCGGGGTCTGGACCCGGGGGCGTTTCTGAAACGGAACGATGCCTACGGATTCTGGCGCCAGATGCCGGGATTTTTCCGGACGGGTCCAACCCATACGAATGTGATGGACCTGCAGATTGTCCTCACATGACCCAAAGGGGAGAAAGCGCGCTGCACGCGTACCGTGCGGGAGCGGCACGGAAAGACATGGGGTAAGCGGTCCGGACGGGACTCGAACCCGCGACCTCCTGCGTGACAGGCAGGCGTTCTAACCAAACTGAACTACCGGACCAATACAGTACCGTCGCGTACCCTGAGAATGTGCAACGGTTCCGTCTTTACGGGAATTGCACAGAGGTGGGGATCGTAGCGTCTGTTTTGACGAGGGATACTGTTTGAGCTCGGCCGTGCGCTGTTTTTTACCTGGTCGCTGTGCTGCTCGATGCGGGTGGACATATAGCCAAACCGGCGCCGCCCCTCGGATGAAGGACGGCGCCCGGTCCGACACTACGCACACATCTTGCCAGATGCGTTCTATAGACACATACGGCAACGTTTCATAACCTCATAACGAAAAAAATAATGCCATCCGGTGGTTTCACCGTGCCGCTTTTCCAGAAACCGTGGCGCCGGAAGGGACGTACAAGGCGCCTTTTCCGGTCAGGTAGCTCAGTTGGTAGAGCAACGGACTGAAAATCCGTGTGTCGGCGGTTCGATTCCGTCCCTGACCACTCTTATCTGAAGACTTGCGATTTTTTGATATTCAAGCGGTAGGCAGGCCTGTCCAGGCGCGTCATTCGTAATATTCGCATAATATCTACATAATATTTACGCGCTATTATACCGGCAGCGTCCAGGCCGGACTTGATGGAAGCCTTTTTACACGTTGTCGACCAGGGTCAATGTCTGTACCCTGAAAGAAAATAAAATCATGAACGCTACACTGAATCGTACACTTCTTGCAACAGCGTTACTTATATCGCTTTTTGCAGGCGACGCCGCGGGGCAAACCGTGAAAATCGGCGGGCAGGCTTACGTGGATTATTTTTACCGGTTCGGCGATGACGATAAGACTGTTTTGTGGCAAAAGCCCAAGGATAATCTGTGGGATAGCGCCCGCGATGCAACCATCAATGATGCGTTCCACGGGTTCACGTATCGGAGACTGTACCTGACGACCGACGCGGCGATTTCCGAGCGTTTCAGGGCCCGCTTTCGTCTGGAGGCCAGCGATAGCAAAATCGGGAGCGGTGGACCAGTCCCTTTTGTGAAAGATATGTGGATCGATTGGCAGTACACTGACGATCATTCCGCCAGGTTAGGCGTCATGCCGCCTCCCGTATTCCAGCTCTCGGAGGGTGTTTGGGGATATCGCAGCCTGGAAAAGACCATTCTCGATCTGCAGGGGGTCAACTCGTCCCGCGATTTCGGGATTCGGTTCGACGGTCCTGTTCCGGTGCACGGCGATCTCGTGCGCTACGCGGTGATGCTGGCCAACGGCAACGGGAATCGTGCAGACGACGACAAATACAAGAAGGGATATGCTCAAATTTCCATCCACCCGTCCGACAAACTGGTCTTCTCGATGGGCGCGGATTACGAGAAGTATCTGGACGATTTTATCATAGAGGGGGATATCGTTATATCTCGCCCGCACCGTAAAATGCGGACATCCGTGTTTGGAGGGTACGAGGGAAACGTTGCCCGATTCGGTGTGGAAACCTTCCTCTATGCGTTGAAGCTGGAGGAGGAGCAGACGCGTATCGTAAGAGAAAATGAGGCTGGATACTTCGAGACATCGACTTTTAAGCCACTCAATCGGCTGGTCGGTATCAGTGTGTTCGGATCGATCAGGATCAATCCGCTGGTGGAATTCGTGGGTCGGTTTGATCTGACCAGGAATGATGGCGAATTTGGACAAATCGATCCCCTGCTTAACGAGATGTTGGTGTTGGCGGGAGTGGCTTTCGCGCCCCATGAAAACGTTCGCATCATTCCCAACCTGTGGTGGTTCGGGTCGGATGTACAGTGGGACGAATTTCCGGAGGTCTCGGGCAAAAGAAAAAACAGAATGGTGCGCGTCACGATCGATGTGTCATTTTAGCTCCTTGCCCGCCGCACCGGCCTCCGGATAACCCCGGAGGTTTTCTTAATCCCTTCCCCGGGCGCCCCACATCAGTTTGGAACGGAGTGTCTGGAAGTAATGCTGTTCGGGAAGCTTGACAAGGCGCACCCGGTGGTTTGCCCTCGTGAACCGGAACGCTGCGGAGCGTTCCTCGCGGTCAAAGGATTGGCTGTTGCCATCGAAGCCCAGTACATACGGCGTGTTGCTACTCAACACCTCGGCTTCGATGACCGAATCGGCGGAAAGTACGATGGGGCGCACCGTAAGGCTGTGCGGCGCAAGCGGAGAGAGAATGAACACCTCGCTTCCGGGGACGACAATCGGACCGCCGGCCGACATCGAGTATGCGGTCGATCCGGTCGGCGTGGCGATGATCAGTCCATCGGTCCAGTAGTCGTTCAGGTGTACGTCGTCCACGGTCACGCGGATGGATATGAGTCCCGCCGACCCGCTCCGCTCCAGCGCGAATTCGTTGAGCGCCCAGTATTCCCGGTCGCCGTTCGGGCTTGTCACCCGCGCCGTCAATGGGAGGCGCTCCTCGATCCGGTAGACACCCTGTTCCAGGGATCGAATCGTGTCCCGGATCTGCGTTACTTCGATATCGGCCAGAAACCCCAGCCGCCCGATATTTATGCCGAGAATGGGCGTCCCGTATGTTCCCGCTTCCTGGGCGCTTGTCAAAAGGGTGCCGTCGCCGCCGAACGACAGGATGATGTCCGATTCTTTCGCCAGATCGCTGGTGGTGGCGGATCGGCATAGCGCGGCATCGAGCAGTTCCCGCTCTCTCAGGCCGTTGGCAAGGTCTTTATTCAACTTGAAGGAGAGACCTTCGCGCTCCAGCCAGGTAACCAGTTCTGCGACCGGCTCCCAGAGGCGGTTTTTTTGTGTATTCCCTGTAATGCCGTACGTCATTGGGATACTCTGATCTGTTTGCTGTACGGATGGAGTCGCAGCGAGTTGCAGGAAGGCGTTCGTGAGCGCAGGGGCCCATGCCGGTTATGGGATTACCCAAAGTACGGAATATGCGGTTTGCAGGTTATGCCTGTCCGTTTTTCGTGTCTATAGGCGGGTTCGTCGTATCCCGCCCATCAAATCATGACACGCTTCCATGCTTTCGCACGTTCGGAGCGCCGCTACGTGTGGCATAGATGCTCTTCCCGTCGAGATAGAAACAAGCATTTCGACGGGACTGCCGAGCTATGCCGTGGTGGGTTTGCCGGACGGAGCGGTTCGGGAGAGTCGTGATCGTATATACGCCGCTTTCCAGAACACGGGCATCCCGTTGCCTCACGGCAAGATCACTATTAACCTTGCCCCTGCCGATTTCAGGAAAGAAGGAGCGGCGTTCGACCTTCCGATTGCGTTGGGATTACTGGCGGCCCACATGCAGGACGCCAGGCGTGAAGTGCTTGCAACGACATGCGTCTTTGGAGAGCTGGCGCTGAACGGCGATGTGCGTCCGATCCGGGGGGTGTTGCCTATGGTGATGCGGGCCAGAAGGGAGGGCATAAAATCGGTGATTGTACCTTCCGGAAACGCCAGAGAAGCTTCTCTGGTCAACGATATGGAGATTCTTCCTTTGGCCAATATCCGTGAAGGGCATGCCTTTCTCAGGCAAGCGCCCGGCGGGCCGGTTCCATTCAGGGAAAACACCTATCGGCTTGCTCACGAATCCCGGCGGGATGATTGCGACTTTTCCGATGTTCGAGGACAGCAGGACGTGAAACGGGCGCTTGAGGTGGCTGCTGCAGGCGGACACAATGCGATGATGGTGGGACCTCCCGGCGCAGGGAAGACCATGCTGGCCCGCAGAATGGCGACCATACTTCCTTCGCTGAGCCGGGAAGAAGCCCTGGAAACGACGCAGATTCATTCAGTCGGCGGGATATTGAACGAACGGGGCGTGGTGGCGATGCGTCCGTTTCGCGCTCCCCATCACACTATTTCAGATGCCGGATTGTGCGGCGGGGGCAGCAATCCCATGCCCGGAGAAATTTCGCTGGCGCACAATGGCGTACTGTTCCTGGACGAGTTACCGGAATTCAAGCGGCAGGTGCTCGAGGTGCTGCGGCAGCCGCTGGAAGAAGGAAAAATCACGATCAGCCGGGCGCGCATTACGGTGGCGTATCCTGCCCGGTTCATGCTTATCGCCAGTATGAATCCATGCCCATGCGGGATGCAGCATAGTTTGAACGGGAACTGCGTATGCACCCCGGCGCAGATTCAGCGGTATCTCGGAAAAATAAGCGGCCCTCTCATGGATCGCATTGACCTGCATCTCGAAGTGCTGCCCGTACCCTTCGACACATTGTCTCACCGGGGGGAGGCCGAACCATCGGAAGCTGTGCGGCGGCGCGTACTGGCTGCGCGGGAGATACAACGCAAGCGATTCAAGGGCTTGCCGCACAATGTCCATTGCAATGCCCAGATGTCAATGCGGCTCGTCCGGAAATACTGTTTGCTGGACGCCACGGGGGAAAATCTTCTAAAAACGGTTATCCAACGGCTGGGTCTTAGCGCGCGGGCGTATGGCCGCATCCTCAAGGTGGCTCGCACCATTGCGGATATGGCGGCATCCCAAACGATCCGGCCTGAACACCTTGCAGAGGCGATCCAGTACCGGGCGCTTGACCGGCGATCCTATTGAAAAAGATGTTGTGAAACCCTCTTTCACTTAGGGCCTGTTACCACTATGCAGCAGCGCTCTGCAGGGCCTAAAAAAATCGCTTCATGCTGATACCGATATTGTGGTCGGGTTTATCGAGCCTGCGAGAAAAACCGACCTGCAGGAAGCCGAAAATACCGTTCAGCGCAACGGTTATTTCATGATGCATGCCCTCCGGGGAGAGATGAAGGTCGGGCCGTTCGACAGGGGCGGAGGGCGATATCCAGGTTCGCGCGTGGGCTCCGCCGACAATGATGCCATAGCCTCGCTGCGCCAGGCCCTGCAGGCCAAGCACTTCGAAGGGCGTTGTTTGAAAGTTGTGTTCCCAGAAAAATCCGGCATACCGGTCTCCCTCGTACGGGCGCCCGACCAGCGTATGTAGTGTGCCGAAGATAAAGCCGTTCCCAAAGGTGCCGTCTATGATCCCAAATCGCTGAACGGGCAGACTTCCAAGGTGCGTACCTCCCGTTAGGTGGACGGACAGCATATTCGGCAGAAATCTGCGCGAGAAAAAGGTCGGAAAGGTCCATCGGATGTTTGTGGCGACGCGTACGTAGTCCTCATAGACATCTTCATCGTCACCCGCTTCTATTTCCAGTTCGGCGTAACGTCCGCCGCCCAACAGCGTGGTCATCAGGTCTGCCGGGTCGCCATAACGAACGGTCAGCGAGGCAGATCGTAGTTCCTTATTTGAAACCGGTGGATTCGGGCGCGGCTTGCCCGGTTTGGCGAAAAGATCGTAGGCGGTGACCGCTTCGACCGATTCGGGGATTTCGCGGTGCACGGCAAGCGTAATCCGCAGGCGGTCCCGATCATATCCCCCGGAGATGTGCACTCGCCGGTTATGAAGATAGTCGAAATAATCTCCCGCCCCGAAAAGACTGTACATGGTGGCATACATGGCGCCGTACCAGTTTGACCGTATCCGGGGCTCGACCCCGTGGAAATACGATGCACCGACGAAGCCGCGTCGTTCCGACCCGACCCGGATTTCACTCGAGATATCGTACGACCATGGATCCTCCAGTTCACGGCTCCAGCCGCCGCCGCCCTCCAGGTGAAAACGATCCGATTCGTATTCCGCGGACAATCCTCCGTGGAATCCTTCCACACGGTTGAAGCGAAAACGGGGTTGCACCCACTCGGTCCCGGCAATGAATCCGGATAAAAAGCCCGGTTCTTCCGTTTCGTCGTCCTGGTTTGCCTGTGCGTCTGTCTGGCCGGGAAGTCGCATGAGTAAACCGGTGGGCTCGAATGCCTTTCCGATCGTCATGGTACTGTCTATTCCGGCGTAAGCCACCTGCTCCGGCTCTTCGAACGGCACGGCAATGCCTTCACGGTCCAGCAACGTGTCGGCGGCAACAGCCTCCTGATCTATGCCGAGATATTTGCCCTCGGCGTAGAGCGAATCCGGCAGAACCGCTTCCATCCGGTAATCGGTGATGCGGGAGACTTGCCTGACTTTGAAGGTCGGAAAGGTCAGGAGGGGGCCGAAGGATATGTCGACGCCAATATCGGATCGAAAATCGACCGGGAGCCATGCACTTCCATCGAAAGAGTCGTATTGCTGGTAGAGCGTGGCGTTTATGCCTGTGACCGGAGGCGGAAACAGGAAGGCTTCTCCCGGCTCCAGCGCGACTTCAAGCAGGGCGCACTCGTCTGAAAGGACCGCAATTTCTCCGACAAATCCGGTGCTCAGCCGACTTTTCGGCGCAACCGTAATGTCATACACAAGGCGGTCGTCTATAAGACGCGTGTCCTGCAGCGCGAAGCGATATATGTCGAGTGCGTCCGGGTGCGTTACGCCCACAAAATTGTATCCCGCCAGCGCTATATCGTCGTCGTAGAGATTGGCCATAAGCAGCGCTGCCGGTAAGTAATCGGTCAGTTCTATACCCAGGTTCGAGGTTTGGCGCCGCGATTTGACCAGTTCGCGCATCCCCTCTTCCTTGTCCCAGAAGACATCGCTGAGCGTTTCGATGATGGCCACGATGCCCGTATCGTTCGAAACGGTGAAGCGGGTATAAGCTTCTGCGGCATACGACGAGAGCAAGGCTCTGCGTTCCTGTTTCCGGTCAATGACACAGCGCATGATCCCGATGGCCGGGTTCTCGTCTGTAACGACCAGTTCCGGCATCCGGTAGATGGTCGGCTGCATGCGGACTTCAATCTGCTCTACCGACCGGTCCGCAATGGCGTAGCGCTGCGATTCGTAGCCGATGTACCTGAACACGAGTTCGGCGGGTATCTCCTCGATGGCTATTTCGAAGACGCCGTCCGCATTGGTGATGGTGCCGCGATACGTTCCCTCGATCCGTATGTTGGCCGACGGCAGGGATTCTCCCGTTTGGGCGTCAAGGACCTGTCCGCGTACGATATGTACGGGTTGCTGGGCATGCGCGACCCAGGTGCTGGACACACCCGCCAGCATAACGATGAAAATCAGTTTGCGGAGCATGGAGGAGCAGGGAGTAAGAAACAGGTCGAAGGCCGGCAAGCGTTACGTGTTCGGCAGCGATTGGAGCAAAAAGCATGCCGCGTGCGAGATTACGACCGCAGAACGGAAAAGATTACGGGCGGCCGCGTTCCGTGGCCATGAATACGCGCAGATCCAGAGCGCGTGCGAGGTTTGCCACCAGTGCAAACTGCGCCACGGTTGCTTCTTCGTCGGCGCGCAGGACCAGGGCGGTTCGATCTCCTTTCGCTTCGCGCAGGGCGTCTGCCAGTTGCTCGCGCTGGACCGGGTTTTGGTTCACGTAATATTGCCCATCCGCAGTAATGGCCACTGAGACGTACTGGTCGTCCATTGGAGCAGAGGTTTCGGCCTGTGGCAGATTCACCTGAATGCCGAATTGGGGAATGAAATTCGACGTCAGGAGAAAAAAGACCAGCAGGAGCAACACGATATCCGTGAGCCCCGCCAGACTGTACGTCGAAAGTGGCTTGTTATTGCTGGAGAAGTTGAAGTTCATGATCCCTGAGTATATCGGGCTTTGGTAGCGGCCTGTTCCTGCGCAATCAAGGTGTGGAGAGCATGGGGCGGCGCCGTATTGAGGGCGCCGGCTACCGGCCTATCTTTCCGGTGGTGCAGGTTCCTGCAACAGGTCGATGAAATCGGTGGCCGAACGTTCCATGTCGTTTACGAGCCGTCGGATTTTCGACAGGAGAAAGTTGTAGAAGAAAAAGGCGAGGATACCGACGACCAGCCCTGCCGCCGTCGTAAGCAAGGCTTCCCATATGCCGCCTGCGAGCACGCTCGGATTCACGTTGCCTTCAAGGACCTGAATTTCCTGAAAGGCCTGAATCATTCCGGTTACCGTTCCGAGAAAACCCAGCATGGGCGCAATGCCTGCAATGCTTGCAAGAAGTTCGGTGCGCTTTTCCAACTCGAAAGTTTCGTGCTTGCCTTGCGCTTGAACGGCATCCTGTATCTCGGATATGGGCCGTCCCAGCCGTTCCAGCCCGTGGCGAAGAATACGAGCGACAGGTTTATCGCTGGATTCACAGTATCCCATGGCGCCCTTGACGTCTCCTTCCTGGACATAGTCGCGTACGCGTTGGGTCAGCGTTTCCGGATCGGTTTTTGCCTTACGGATCGTGACGAGTCGCTCCACAAACAGATAGATGGCGACAAAGGAGAGGAGGAAGATCGGAATCATGATCCACCCGCCCAGTATGAGGGTATCCAGCAGGCTTGTCTGTTCCGGTCCGGCGGCCTGCGACAGATTCGCCAGCGTATCAGTGGGCAAAGTAACGGATTGGGGTTGCAACAAGGTTGAATTCGTCATCGGGTGTACGGCAAATGGATTCGATGGAACGTGTAGCGGGGCGAATGTGCCGGTTTCATGCCGGTCGGGTAAAGATAGATGTTAAATACGGAGAACCCATGCATCCCGGGGTAATTCGCTTCCCGCCAGTGCATCCCGTATTCGGGCGGCCTCTTCGAGAAGGCCGAATTGCCCGACACCTACCCGGTATCGGGTAGCGCCGTCCTGCATATCAGAAAGGATGATCACCCGGAACCCCTGCTCGCGCCAGCTTTGGGCTGCGTTCCGGGCGCGCTCTTCGTTGGTTTCCGAGAAAACGATAATCGTATAGCCTCCGAGAGTCCGGTCAATGTCTTCGTCGCCCCGCAGCGGCGCGGGACGAGCCGTAAGGGGGTCGCTCGTGGCGGGAGGGGCAAGGACAGCGGGCGCTTCGGACGCACGCAGTGTGTCTTCAGGAGCGCTGGAATCGCCGGTTGCAGATTCTCCCGAGGTGCTGGCCGAAATATCCGATCTGGCAGGATATGCAGTTCGATCAGACAACATGAACCAGGCGCCCGCGGCGATTATCCCGATGATAACGATCATGCCAATTCCGGGCAGCACGTGTTCTTGTGAACGCTTTCGCATGCGCTTTCGACTGACATGGGGCATACTTCTGCCCGGCCTTCGGGCACGTCGAGCCTTGCTCGTTTCGCTTCCCTGCGCCGGTTGTTTGAGCGTAATAGCATCCAGGCCGGCAAACGGCGCATTGATGCGTTCGGCAAGGCCAGGATCGGGCTCGAAAACGAGTCCTGCCCCGTGATCCTGAAAGATACCGATTCCTGAAAGGCGTACTGTTTTACCCTGGGCCGTTTTTTGGCGAATGCGCTGTACGACCTCTTCTAACAGAGGGCTCACTGCTTCGGGGGAAGACCCGAGGCGCCGCGCGATCTCCTGGGTGAGGTCCACATCCATCCCCGCACTCCATTATGCCTGTGGCGTGAATCTGATTTCGTTCCGAGGGGGGATGAACTCCATGTCGCCCTGCTTCGTGCGCATACGTGTTGCTGCATGGTGTACGATGCGAAAGCTTCCCAGGCCGGGCACCTGTATGTGCTGGCGGGCTGCCAACGTTTCCCTGACGATTTCCGCCAATGCATCCTTGACCTGATTCCGGGCATCGTTCTGAGACATGGAGGTACTCCGGCTTACCATTGTGTTCGGGCGCCGAGCGATATGCCGAACGGGGTCCGGTCGTAATGCTCCCAGCGTGCTGTGCTTCCGGCAACGAGGTTGTCCAGGCGAAGCAATATCCCGATGCGCCGGGTGATCGGGTACAGGGCGCTGACATCTACGTCGAAGTAACCGTCGAGTTTGTGCATGCTCCCGGCGATAACGTACCGTGCGCTCTCGTAGTCCAGTGTGGTTTGCACGAAGCCCCTGCCGTTTCGGAATGACCACGAAAGGGCTCCACGTCCTGTAACCGGGCCGAAATAAGGAATATCCGTGTCGTCTTCCTTCAGTTTTCCGTTCCGGAGGGTGAATCCTGCGGCTATGCTCAACCCTGCCGGAAGATGGACAGACAGGTCTCCGCCGGCGTAGGCAATGGTTGCCGCGGCATATCGGGCTGCTATCATGCCCTGGGCGTATCCGCGGGACTCGTCGATCCCGGCCGTCTCGAAATAGCGATAATTAGGAGCGTTGGCGTAGCCGCCATGCACATCAATCCCGACTACGTCGACCTGCATGCGTCCCCCCACCCGCATATCGACAGTATAGACGGTAGGCTGTACAACCGGGCGATCCGCGAGGAACGGATTTTCCCGGTACATGGAGGTGGTGGAGCGATGTTCCGCACGCGCATCGTTGCGTGCATAGAGCTGCAAAGCCGGCAACAGCCGGAAATCGAGGTGGGCTTCCGGTGCGATCCAGGAAGAGGAAATCGAATCGCTCTCTGTAAAGGTCAGCAAGCGCATACCTCCCATGACATGAAGTCGCGGGCCAAGACGGATACGGGTTCCGGCTCCAGCGTCCAGCATCGAAACACTGCTTGTTTCTTCCGTATCGAAACCGAGTTGCGAGTAGCGTACGTCCCCCGCGAGTTTACCGCCTTTCGTTACAGGGATCGCCAGTTCGCTTTCCAGCCCCCAGCCCGACTCGTTGCGGGTAAATTCGTCGCTTCCGGCTTCAAATTCCGGTCGGTTTGCATTCGTTTCCCAGGAATGTACGCTATATCGCGCGCGAGCACGGAAATCTACTTGCGTCGTGGCGTTCGTTTTGATCCATATTGCGCCGCCGCCGCCCTGACCTGTGCGCAGCGGCGTCGTTCGCAAACCGGATATATGGCGGACGCCTGGCACGGCGCCATACATACGCCGGGCGTGCACAAGACCATCCAGATCGAGGCCGAATGAAACGGGCTTTGTCTTCTGTTGCAGGCCGACAAGCGCCTCGAACGTATTGAAGGATGCCGAGATGTTTTCGGGTATATCAGTGGAGGAATGGCCTTCGCTGCCGGCGTAATCGAGGCGCGCATGGAACGCCGTGCTGCGGGATAGCGGCAGCTCGGTATGGAAACGGATCAGCCTCCCCAGGTATCGTCCGGCGGCGGCTTCCGCCATACCCCGGCCCGGCGCGCCGCTGCTCAGGGATGCAACAGGCTCCGGATCCAGCGCAGCCAGCGGGCTCTCGGGAAGATCGGCGCTTTTCTGCTTGTAGGTTTCTGCATAGGGTCTCCGGTCCGCCGGAACGGAAGCCACGCGCGGCGGCGGGTTGAACCCGATCAGGGGTTGTCTTTGAAGCGATGGCAACGAGATATCCAGTCTCGTCCGGATTTCCACGACCTGCGGAGTAATGTCGGGAAGTACGGGGGCTGCTTCTTCCGTATCCTGTGCATAGACGGGTAAGGCGGCACATACGCCTATCGCCAATGCAAGCAAACGGGTTGTGCATCCGTTTCGTGTGGGGAATACGTTACGGAAGGCGCCTGTACGCATAACCGCGCTCCCGTCAACGCAAGTTGCACGGCGGGTGAAACGTCGTCTGTATATGCCGGAGAAGCGCGTATACATGGGTTAGAGCATTTCTTTTTCCTGTTCAGCGACTACCGCGTGGGGGGTTCCCCCGAATTCGCTGATCACGAGATCATACATACTGGCGGCTTCCCCCATTTCCCCGAGCGCCTGAAAGGTACGGGCCTGTTCCAGATACCCGCGAGCGACCCATTCGTTGAATCCGAGGAACAGCACAGGCAGGCGACTGAACTCCTCCAGAGCCTGTTCGGCCTGTCCTGTTTCTCTCAATAGCACGCCGAGACGATACAGCGCTTCCGCGCCTGTCTCATCCCGGCTGTTGCGCGCCACATGCCGGTACAGCGGCTCGGCCTCTTCGTAGTGCAGGGCTTCCTGGTATACGCGGGCAAGACCAAGGTAGGCCGGGTACGTTTCCACGGCGTCGGGCGCCGCATCGATGGCGTCTTGCAGCAACTGTTCCGCTTCTCCCGATCGATCCAGTTGCAACAGGGCCATGCCCTGCCCGTAGCGGGCCTCCGCTACAAGGCGCGGGTCCCCGTCACTGTCGGATTCGAGATGCTGAAAAACTTCGAGCGCTTCCAGTGGGCGCTCGCTTTGCAGGTATATTCCGCCAAGCCGAAGAGATGCGTCCGGAAAGCGTTCGCTGCCGGGATATTCCTCGATCACCTGTACGAAATGCGGGATCGCTTCCTCGCGTTCGTCGCGTTCTTCGAAAATGGTTCCAAGGTAATAGTGAGCCTCAGAGCGCAAGTATTCGTTGCTGCTTTGCTGGATGAAATCAAGCAGTCTGGCGAGGGCTTCGTCTGTTTGCCCGCTTTGCAAGTTGATTTCAGCCAGCCGGAACCGAAGTTCATCGGTGACCGGCGAATCCGGATTTTGCTCGGCAAATTCATCGAGAAATACTGTCGCCGCTTCTGTGTCTCCGGTGGAAAGCAGGGCGATCTGGATGCCGGCTGCGGCATCGGAAACGTATGTACTGCCGGGATATTCTTCGAGCACCACGCGATAGGCCGCTACGGCCTCTTCGGCGCGCCCGGCATTGAACAGGGCGTCCCCGATGCCATACTGTGCTTTTGCGGCCAGCGGATCCCGGGGCCAGGTTCTGAGCAGCGCGTTGTATTCCTCGATGGCCTGGTCGTAATCCTGATTTCTGAAGAAGAGATGGCCAAGGCTGTAGCGGGCTTCCTGAGCCCACTGGCTGCCCGGATGAAATTCCAGTAATTCCCGGAATGCGCTTACGGCTTCATAGGCCTCTCCCGCGTGGTCGAAAGCTTGTGCAATCTGGTACAGTGCGTAGTCGCCCCCCTGATCTCCAACGAGGCGGTATGTCCGGATTGCATTTGTGTATTGCTTTAATGCATAGTAGCTATCAGCAAGGCGCAGAAGGGCATCAGTCTGATAGGAGACAAACCCGTCTTCATCGGAGGTGCGGTGGCGGTCCAGGAATACCTGAAACGCTTCCCCGGCTTCCCCGTACCGGCTGCGCCGGAAATATGTCCAGCCGAGCGCATACCAGGCGGCCGTAACGTGTTTCCCTTCAGGAACGTCCTGGATGTACCGTGTGAAGAGTTCTTCCGCGCGAGCCATGTTGTCCAGTTGATAGATGCTTTCGGCAGCCCAGAACAATGCTTCCTGACCGCGCTCCGATCGCGGCGACAGTTCATGGATTTCCAGAAATCCATACATTGCTTCCCGATACGATGCGCTGCGGTACGATAGCCAGGCGCGCTGAAAGCGCACTTCTTCTCGCAGGCGTTCGGATGCGGTTCCTGCATTGACGGCGCGGTCGAAATGGCTGAAAGCCTCCTCGAAATTCCCCAATGCGATGGCCGCATTGGCCCGGTAGTACGCTGCTTCTCCGGCAAGATCGTGCTCCGGCCAGGTTTCCTGCAGTATGCCAAAAACGCGATAGGCGTCGTCCCAGCGATGTTGCCGGTAATACAGGACGGCGAGTTCGAAATGGGCATGGGACGAAAGTTCATGCTCCGGCCACTGCGATAAAAAGTTTTCAAGGAGTGCAATGGCTGCAAGGGGCTCGAGAGCAAGGTCCTGGTTGATTGCTTCGTAGTATGTGGCGCGGGCAGCCAGATCGTCGTCGTGACCGCTTCGGACTTCCGCGAACCGTTCGGCGGCCCACTGGTGTACGCCCTCGAAATAGTAATTCCATCCCAGGCCATAGACCGCACGCCGGTAGTAGGCGCTCCCGGGATAGCGATCAAGGAAGCGCCGGTAGTGAACGATTGCCTGCTCGCTGTCGCGCAACTGATTGAGGGATTCCGCTTGCAGGAAGAGCGCGCGTTCCCGCCCGGCCTCATCCAGTCCGCCGATCCGCCTTTCGATTTCGGACAACACCCGGTCGTAATCGCCGAGTTCATAATACACTTCGGCCAGCGCCAGCCCGATATTCCGTACATGGGGCGATTCCGGGTAGCGAGCGGCAAGCAGCTCAAGAGCTTCGGCGGCCTCATCGTAGCGCGCCAGCCCGATCCGCGTATATCCGCTTGCATACAGGGCGACGGGAGCATATTCGGTTTCCCGGTACTCGTTTGCAGCTCGCTCAAAATACTCGAGAGCTTCCTCATTCCGATCAAGATGCCGCGCCGAAGCCCCCATTCGGTACAGGGTTTTTGCTGCAATGTCCGGCTTCGGATCGTCGTCGAGCAGGTTCGAAAATACGCCAAGCGCCTGATCGTATTCCTCGTTCAGGTAGAAGAAATTGCCGAGGGCCAAACGGGATTTTGAAGCAAGGGGATGCCCGGGGTATTCTGTTTCCAGTTGTTCGAAGAGGGCGATCGCTTCGTCGTGAAATCCGAGAGCCAGATGTGCTTCGGCCTCATAATACAGCGCGTCGATCGCATGGAGATGATCGGGATGACTCCTGCGGAAGTCAGAGAAGGCCCGGGTCGCTTCGCGGTACAGATGCGTCGTGTACAGGGCGTGCGCTTCGACAAAGACCCGCTCCGCCCGCTCCGGGGCGGAACCAGGCGTATCCTGCCCCAACACATCTCCCGCAGGCCCGGTACACAGGAAAACAAGCGCCGTAACGAGAAGCGTCAGAAGGTAACGCATACAGGTGAGCAATATATCGCTTTGTGGTTGCCGCGGAGGAAGCGGCCGGCGATGACAAAGGCAATGCAAAACATAGGGAAACGCTGCTGCACCGTACCAACCAACTGCCGAATATGTTGCAGCAAAACCACGCTTTTTGGATAATATCCGGACGGGTGTGGAAAAAAATCTTTTTTGGCGCGTGTAATCCTGTTGGTAACGCACTGTCCCGTAAATTATTTGGCCGGATATATCGGCCCTGAACCATGCCTGCTCAAAAGTCTTCGAAAAACAAACCGGACCAACCGGCATCCCCGGTCGATCCATTCAACGGGGAGCCGGCGGATTCCAGCGACGAACCGATGACCCCGGAGGAACAGGCGCAACTTGAGGATGCGGAACACATGGTGACAGAAGCATACGAGCAGCTTCTCCGTACGGCTTCTCGTGTTTCAGAGTACGCCAACGAAACGTGCGGTTCAGTGCGCACATACGCCAAAAAACATCCCGGAACTGCGCTACTGGTTTCCTTTCTGGCCGGCGTTGTTCTGGGGGCGCTGACGTCGAGGAGATAATGCACGGGCCGCCGATTCGGCCGCACATCGTCTTTACCCTGCTGGCGGTTCTGGCCGGATGTGCCAATGGAGAGGAGCCGCATCGGGGAAACGCCTCGTCACAGGGGGCGTCCGGTGCAGCGTATGCAGGCGACGAAGCATGTGCATCCTGCCACGAGGAATACTACCTGTCCTATCATCGGACCGGGATGGGGCGGTCCATGTCCGGATTTGATGCGTCTTCCGCCCCGGAGATGCTGCCGGGGCCGCCGGTTTACCACGAAGCCTCGGATTTCTACTACGAGGCCTTTGTCCATGCGGATACGCTGTTCCAGCGCGAGTACCGTCTCGATACATCGGGGCAAACAACGTACGAGCAGGTGCTTCCCGTCGAGTGGGTGATTGGTTCCGGCAATCACACGCGCTCGTATCTGGCGGATGTGAACGGGCATTTGACGGAGATGCCTCTTACCTGGTATGCCGAGCGCCGCCAGTGGGATCTGAGTCCTTCCTACGATCAGGAAAACCTGCGTTTCAGCCGACCTGTCGTGGCGGAATGCATGGCTTGCCACAACGGATTTTCCGGGCACAGCCGATTCACGTTCGATCATTATCAAGACGTATCCGACGGGATTACGTGCGAACGCTGTCATGGGCCGGGCAGCACGCATATCGATCTGCGGTTGGCGGGGCTTGGACCGGGAGCAGGCAACCCGGATTCCTCCATCGTTCATCCGGCCCGGCTGTCTCGCGGCGATCAACTGTCCGTTTGCCGCCAGTGCCATCTTTCGGGTACTACCGTGTTCAAACCCGGGGAAACGCCTTCCACGTACCGGCCGGGCGCCTCCCTCGACGCCCATCGCAGCATATTCGTTACAGCCGATCAGGTGAACGATCCGGAACGTTTCGGTATTGCGAGCCATGCGCTCCGCCTTGAAAAGAGCGCCTGCTTCCGGGAAAGCGATATGACCTGCACGACATGTCACGATCCGCATGTTCCGGTCGCCGACCTGGGGAACAGTCATTTCAATGCGGTATGTGCAGGATGTCATGCTTCAGGCGAAACAGAGGGGCAGGTGGGAGTGTGCGGGCGTGAAGGCGCGCATACCGAAGCCGAAGCCATGACAGGGGACTGTGTGGCGTGCCATCTTCGTTCGAGCGGCGCGAGTGACATTCCGCACGTTACGTTTACGGACCACTGGATACGCCGTGACCTGCCGCCCGCAGTCGCCCCGGAAGATATCGAACGCGTGTTCGTACGTCCTGAGCCTTTCCGGCTTGTGCGGGCGACGGCGACTCCCGATGAAGCGGGGCAGGGGCTCGGATTGCTTGAAGAAGCTGCCGCCTATTTTGCGTTTTACGATCAGATTCATGCCCTGCCGGTGTATCTCGACTCTGTGATCGTCAAGGTGGAAGCCGGTTTTCGGGCCGGGGCCGATCATGCCGAAGCCCGCCTTGCTCTCGGAAGGGCTCTGCTGGAACAGGGGCGGGTGGATGAAGCGGTGGCGACGCTTTCGGAAGCAGCTTCGGTGTATACAGAGGATGTTCCTGTCCGGTACTGGCTGGGGGTAGCCCTGCTGCGCGCCGATCGCCCGGGTGATGCGATCGTCTCGCTCAGGCGCGCCGTGGAAATACAGCCGGCGTTTACGGAGGGCCATCTGAAACTTGCAGAAGCGTTTTATGCGGCCGCCCGCTTTGCGGAGGCCGAATCAGCATGGCTGGCGGGGCTGGCTGAAGACCCGGTGCATCATCCGGCTTCCTGGAACGATCTCGGGTTTCTGTATCTGCAAACGGGGCGATTGGAGGAGGCAGGGCGGTTATTCGACCGGGCGCTCGCCCTGGACCCTGATCTTGTTCGTGCCCTGGTTAATGCAGCCAGCGTCCATATGCAAGAGCAGGACTGGGAGGAGGCGACCCGGCTTTTGGACCGGGCGATCGAAGAGCAGCCGGATTTTGCGCCCGCCCTCGGCAATCTTGCCGTGGCATACGGGCAACTCGGGCGCACGGACGAAGCTATTCGCACGTTGCGCACGTTACTTCGATACCATCCGGGCGATCTCCGTGCACAGGCATTGCTGGATCAATTCCTTGCCTCTGACACAGGCAGCGACGCCGTAAAGGATACACCGTCCCCGGAAGAATTATAGATTACATGCTCCATACATGTGTATCATGAAGGGCGGGATGAAGATGTTTTCTTATCGGGAGTTCGTTTTCGGGATGGCGTGCTCCATGCTGTTGTTCGCGTGTGCCGGTCCGGACGGGTCGGGGCTGCCTGATTCATTCATACGCCTGTCCGTTGACCAGTCTGAGCCGCGTCGTTTTCTGCAATACTATTTTGGCGGGTATGTAGCGCCGCAAGCCGCCGATCCTTTCGAAGCGGGCATGCTCCATGATCTTTCCGGCCGATTTTATCTCGATACCGCCGTGCTTGCACAGCATCAACCTGCTGTTTCCGAACAACTCCGCGATGCCGACGGCAACGGGCGCATCGAGTGGGAAGAACTGGAGACCTTCATCGATGGCTCCTATAACCGGGCGCGAGGGATCCCGCTTTCTCTCGGCGCTTTTGCCGACAGCGCGGGGTTTATCCCCGATTCCGCCTGGATGCAGGTTGCATTACATGGGGTCATGACGACCGCACAGCGGCGCATTTATGTGCGCGAGGAAGCGGTGCGCACGGCGCTCCGGAATGCAGCGAAAGGAGATGGCCGTATCCTTTACCCGGTGGGTACGATCTTTTTTGGCGAGCATTACCTGGACGATGCCCTGGTCGAAACCACTGTGATGCGTAAACGTGCAGACGAATTCTGGGATTTCTTCGTATATGGAGAGAATGGCGTGCTGGCGCGTGGAACGTCCACACCGCCCCGGGAACTGAAATCCCCCGTGCAGTGTGTAGGATGTCATTTCGGCAACAAGGTGTTCGAGCCCGGAAAAAGTTTTCCGGCAATGGCCCCGGCAGGGCCGCATGGTCCAAGACAGGTGTATGTTCCTGACGAATTCCGGGATGCGGAGGTCGTGCTCCGGTTCGATGAACATCGTCGCCGTGCAGACACGGTATTGGGCTTGTACGGTACCCTTTTTGTGTCGAAACTCAGGGCCCGGCACCGCACGGGGACACTTGATCCTGAAGATGCGGCTCTGCTTGAGGCGCTCCGGTTTTAATCCTGCCTGCAATCACTCCACTATACGTCCGGCATATGGCGAACGGAACGGTCAAACTGGTCAATGCGGTGTTCTATGCGCACCACGGAGTGATGCAGGAAGAACATCGTATCGGGGGGCGCTACGAAGTGGATGTGTCGATGACGCTTGATTTCGAGGAAGCGGCGCGAACCGACGAACTGGCCCATACCGTAGACTACGAACGCGTGTACCAGCTGGTGCAGGAGATCGTTTTGCGCAACCGGTTCTATCTGATCGAGAAACTGGCCTTTCTCATTGCGCACGAGATTCGCGAGGCGTATTCCGGTCTGGAGTGTATTGAAGTCACGGTGCGCAAGCGCAATCCACCGGTGGGAGGTACCGCCGATTATGCGGAGGCAGTGTATCGCCTGCCTGATCGGAACGAGGAATCCTGATCTCTTACCTTATCTCCCGATCACCGTCTCCACCAGGAAATCGTGCAGCAGGTGATCTACTTCTGTAGTCTCGGCGAGGCCTTCCTGAAGGGCATGGAATGTCTCCTCATCGGCCAGTTCGGGATAGTTTCCCCGGTATCTGTAGAACCGTTCGCGCATCCGGTTTGCATCCAGTTCGCTGTGAAATTGTGTTCCGTAGATCGGCAGGTCGCCCATGCGAAAAGCCTGATTGCCCTGTGTTTCGGAGACGACCAGTTCCACGGCCCCGGGAGGAAGTTCGCTTACCCGGTCGTGATGCCCCATATTCGCAAGAAAACGTTCAGGAAAGTTGCCGAACACAGGGTCCTGTTTTCCCGCTTCGGTCAGCATCATGGGGCCGCATCCGATTTCCGCGAGGTCAGAGTCGTGAATGACGCGGCCTCCCAGAGCCCGGGCGATGATCTGATGCCCCCAGCATGAACCGAAGGCGGGTATGCCACGGTCGGCAATCCGGCGGATAAGGTCGGTGAGGGACGACATCCAGGGATAAGATATGGTTGCCGAATATTCTCCGGCGCCGCCGATCATGACCACATCCGCATGGTTCAGTATATCTGCGTCGAGCGGGTCACTCTGAACTTTTACCGCAGTGATCTGATCGGCGCGCACACGGCAGTGCTCGCGGAAGCATTCCTGCTCCTGCGTACGGATATCTTCCGTGTTGCGGGCCTGAATGAGAAGGATGCGGAGATTGGCTAATGCGGGCATGGAGTTATGCTGCGTAATGCTCTCCAAGCAAGTCGGGGAAGTGCTCATTGAGAATCCGATAGAATCGATGAAGGGGCAATCCGACGACATTGTAGTAGTCTCCGTCGATACGCCGCACGAAGAATGGCCCGTAGTTGTCCTGAATGCCGTAGGCGCCGGCCTTGTCGAGGGGCGACCCCGATGCCACATAGTCGGTTACTTCGGCAGCACGTAAGGTATGAAATGTTACGTCCGTGCGCTCGGAAGTGTGTACGGTCCGGTTCGACGGAGGATGCAGGAGAGCGATACCCGTGTATACGGAATGCGTGGCTCCACTGAGCCGCTTGAGCATCCGTTCTGCCTCGGTGGGGCTGTCCGGTTTGCCCAGTATGTCCCCTGCCAGTACGACCACGGTATCCGCCCCCAGCGTAAGCGCATCGGGATGCTGCGCCGCCACATGGTGCGCTTTCCGGAGCGCAAGGACCTGGACGATGTCTTCGGGAGGCATGCCCGAAGCGACCTGTTCGTTGACGTGGCTTGGACACACTTCGAAACGCATGCCCATATTCCGGAGCAGTTGCTGGCGGCGTTCCGAGGCCGAAGCCAGTACGAAAGGGGCTTGCAAGGTCATCTTTCGGGGCGTACGAATGCCATGAACGACAATATGAGGGCGATAACGCCCGCTATGGAAGAAACGATGTCCCCCCATCTCATATAAGGCGTCGGGCTTGTCGCCGGTTCTATGCGTACGATAGCGACACGCCGTTCCATCCAACCGATATGCGTCCCGATTGCTCCATCCGCTCGTACAGATGCGGTGATGCCCGATACGGACGCCTGTACAAACGGGCGCCCTGTTTCAATGGCGCGAAGCCGGTTGAAGGACAGATGCTGGCGGTACCCGAACGAATTTTTCCACCAGCCGTCCTGTGTGATCGCAATCAGGAATTGCGCTCCGTTTCCGGCATACTCCCGGGCCGTGTCGTCGAAGAGGGTTTCGAAACAAATCAGTACACCGAACGGGATTCCGTCGAGATCCATGCGCGCGGGGGACATTCCGGGTACGTAGCCGGCCACGCCGCCTGCAGGAATCGCAAGGCGCCGCATCAGGGGCCACCTGTTCTCGAAAGGAACGCCCTCGGCAAAGGGCACCAGCCGGCGCTTCCGGTACACCGCATCCGGTTTTCCGGGCCGCAGGTATCGGGCGGCATTGAACCAGGATCTTGCAGCATGGTCGGGGTTTCCGCCCGGCGCTTCGTCGATTGCTCCCGTAAGGAGCGGTATGCCGCGGGCTTCCACGCGGCGGCGGACCAGCCTCCGAAGCGATTCGTTCCCGGGCGGCAGGGCCGTTTCCGGCCATATGGCAAGGTCGATGGCAGCCGGGTCCAACGCATCGTACATCGCCAGTAGCGTATGCACCGCTTGCGGGTCGTCGAAATCCGCCCATGTTTCGGCGGAAATCCCCGGTTGTATGAGTGCGATGGTGAGGGACTGGCCGCCTTCTCGGGATGTGTCCGGGGGGAGAAATGCGGCGATCAGACCTATGCCGACGAGGGCCCCCGGCACGAGCACCGAACTCCTGGTGCGCAAAAGGTGAAGTACCGGGCCGCTTCGTTCATGATTTTTCGGGCCTGATCCTTTTATGGACAGGAGTATTGCGGCGCCGAAGACATTTGCGGCGAGCACGAATGCGGTCAGAAGCGGAGCGCCGCCGAAGCGGGCCAGCCGGTTGAGGGGAAAAAATTCGGCCTGCGAATGACCGAGGAGCGCCCAGGGGAGGGCAAGAGGTCCTCGCCGCAGACCCCATTCCATGAGGATGAAAAGCGCGGCCAGCAGTGCAAGCGCGGCATGGTTTCCGAGGCGTTTCCGGCACGCAGACGATATCCCGAACGGCACGGCCATCCACAGGGGGATCGCAACCATCGCCGGGAGGGACAGGAGGGCCGTATTCAGGTTATGGTGGAAGAGCGGCCACTGGAACGCAACAAGGAAGGTGATCAGGAAGGCGGTGCCGGCATCCGTATACATTTTCCGCGCCGAGGGTTGCTCCGCCCACAGGATCAGCGCTGGAACGAGCGCTCCCCATGCCAGCACGGGAAAGGGAAACGGCGGAAACCCGAGGCCGAGCAGCACGCCTGTTGATGCGGCAAGCGCATTCCGGCGAAGGCGGGAAGGCGGGAAGTCGGATACCTTGGCGAGAGACGCCCAGCGCATCGGGTCTGTCGATTTTCCGAGAGGGGGAAGGCCTTGCGTTTGCAGGGGACGGTTCGATTTTCAGGCGCCGTACATCCAGGCAACGAATGCAAATAAGATAGGATATTATGCGGGATGCGGTATGGCGCGGGATATGCGCAGTGCGCCTCTTCGCGCCGTATATTCTCCCCTGCGTCTAACTTTCCCGGATTAAATTTTTAGTGCATCATGCCTGGACATTCGGATACGGAGCAACGTTTTACGAGCCGCATCGGACTATTGCTGAGCGTGCTCGGCATTGCCGTGGGCACAGGCAACATCTGGCGGTTTCCGCGCATCGCCGCACAGAATGGAGGGGCGGAAGGGGCCGGCGCTTTTCTTATTGCCTGGGTTGTATTCCTGTTTATATGGAGCATTCCGCTGATCATTGCGGAATATGCGCTCGGACGTCATGGGCGGAAGGGCGTTGTGGGGTCGTTCATCAAGGCTGCGGGCAAACGATTTGCATGGATGGGCGCCTTCGTGGCTTTCGTGACGACGGCTATCATGTTCTATTATTCCGTGGTGGCGGGTTGGTGCGTGTATTACTTACTGACCTCGGTCGCGCAGCCGCTACCCATGGATCTGCAAGGCGCCACGGCGGTGTGGGAAGGTTTCCAGTCCGGCGGATTGCCGCTTCTGTTTCATGCCCTGGCGATGGGCGGCGGCGTGTTCATTGTGGTGAAAGGCATTTCGGGGATCGAACGTGTGAACAAGGTGCTCATTCCCGTCTTGTTCCTGATCGTGCTCATTTCCGTGCTGCGGGCGGTCACGTTGCCCGGCGCAGGACAGGGATTGAATTTTCTGTTTACGCCGCAGCTCGATTTGCTGACTCGTCCGTCCCTGTGGCTGGAGGCCCTCACACAGAATGCATGGGATACGGGCGCGGGCTGGGGACTCATTCTGACATACGGAGCCTATATGCAGCGGAGGCACGGCGTGGTAAAGAATGCCTTCATTACCGGTATAGGGAATAATGTCGTTTCGCTTCTGGCTGCCATCATGATTTTCGGGACGGTTTTCGCCGTACTGGGCGCCGAAATGTCCCGCCCTGAAGTGCTTGAGGTGATGAAGTCCAGCGGCCCGGCCTCCACCGGTCTGACCTTTATCTGGATGCCCCAGTTGTTCGCCAGTATGCCTTTTGGACGGGGCATGGCTATGCTTTTCTTTCTCGGGCTGTCGTTCGCGGCATTCAGTTCGTTGATTTCGATGATCGAATTGGCGACGCGTGTGCTTGTGGATGCAGGATTACAGCGTAAACAGGCCATTGCCTGCGTAGGCATTTTCGGTTTCGTGCTCGGCGTGCCGTCTGCTCTGTATCTCGATTTCCTTGGGAATCAGGATTTTGTCTGGGGGGTAGCCCTCATGATTTCCGGAGCATTCGTAGCGTTTGCCGTGGTTCGGTACGGCGCCGGCGATTTTGCCCGCACGGTCGTTTCAGGCGGGGAGGGGGACTGGTCCGTAGGCAAGACATGGACCTTCCTGATTCGCTTTGCCGTGCCGGTGCAGGCCGTGGCGTTGCTTGTGTGGTGGCTGTATCTGTCCGCCACGGAGTATGCTCCGGATTCCTGGTACAATCCGTTCGATGCGTACAGCGTGATGACCTGCTTTGTGCAATGGGGCGCCGTGGCAGTGCTTTTCGTACTGATGAATCGTTTTCTGGCCCGCCGTACCACGATGCCGACGGGGGGATAGGAACGCCTTGCCACATACGCTTGCCAGTATGCGTGTTCCATGACGATCGACGACGTAATCAGGGAATTTACCGATCTCAGGACCCCCACCGCTTTTGACGAGATGGCTGAGGTGGTGCTTGCACACCAGTATGTGCATAATCCTGTGTACCGCCGGTATACCAAAGCCATTTATACCCAATGGCGTGAAACGCTTTCCGGATCGGGAAACACTGCCGGTCAAAAATTCCGGGACGAATCCGGCCGGATAGAGACGATCTGCCTTCCGACAGCCCGTCTCCCCGTTTTTTTGCCTGTAGAGGCCTTCAAACAGGTTCCCGTCACCACGTTTCCACCGGAAGAGGCAGAAACCGTGTTTGAGAGCAGCGGGACCGGAAGCGGCGTACGCAGCCGGCATTACGTCCGGGATATGTCGATCTACGAGCGTGCTGTTTCCGTGCACTTTGCCGGTGAATTCGGAACGGGTCCATTTCTGTTTGCCTCGTGCCTTCCCGGATATATCGAGCAGGGTAGTGCTTCCTCCCTGCTGTACATGGTGGATTTTCTGATGCGCCGGTTCGGAGTGGAGGGAAGCGGATCGGTGCTGGATGCCCCGGAGCATTTACGTCGTCTTTCGGATCGAAGTCGGGACGAGGGGGTTCCGCTCATTGTATTCGGTGCGGCGTTCGGCCTGATCGACCTGCTGGAAACCACCTCCTTTTCCTTGCCTCCCGATGCAATAGTCATCGAAACGGGAGGTATGAAGACCCATCGCCGCGAAATCACGCGCACAACCCTGCACCGGCGCCTTCGAGAGGGTTTTGGCGAAGCATCCATTTGCAGCGAATATGGCATGTGCGAACTTCTCAGCTCGTGTTACTCCCGGAAGGGGGGTATTTTTTATCCTCCTTCCTGGATGCGTTTTCGGGTGGTTGATCCGGCCTTTCCTTTCGAGTCATTGGAAGAAGGCCGGGAAGGTGCGCTGGCCGTGCTGGATCTCGCAAATGTATATTCTGCTTCTGCAGTGCTGACGCAGGACCGCGCCGTGC
This sequence comes from Rhodothermales bacterium, assembly GCA_965117025.1. Taxonomy (GTDB): domain Bacteria; phylum Bacteroidota; class Rhodothermia; order Rhodothermales; family VXPQ01; genus VXPQ01. The sequence continues at coordinate 381,618 of OZ220746.1, read as the reverse complement.
AGCGAGGCGACGGTTTCGAAGTGCTTGGACGGCTGGAAAACGCCGAACTCCGGGGATGCAACTTTCTCCTCGAAAATGTTTGACCGGCGCGAATTTGTCAGGGCGGTGTCGGCAGCGGCCGATGCCTGGATGCATCCCGATTACGATCACAGGAAGATCGCTGTGGAGGAGACGCTGGGAGCCCCCAACACCTTTACGGAAGAAGCGGTGGCGTTTGCAGTGAACCAGCAGATGTCGCTTCTTACGGAAGCGGCGTTAGAGGCATGGATCGGGGCGCGGAGCGCCTCTTCTTCCTGCACGGTGGGGGTGCTGAATGCGGGCAACATTCCACTCGTGGGGTTGCAGGATTTCCTGGCGGTGATATTGACCGGGCATCGCTACCTCGGGAGTGTTTCGTCGAAGTCCCCGGCATTGTTGCCGGCTTTTGTGGCCGATCTTTGCCGGTTCGCGCCGGATATCGCGGCCAACTTCGTACCCCTCCCCGAACTGTTGGCCAGAGCCGAAGCGCTCATCGCTACGGGTTCGGATGAAACGATATCCTGGTTGCGCGACGGGGCCCGGGATCTGACGCCGGATGACGCACAGGACGAAACGACCGGCAGGGCGCACGACATTTCTCCGACCCGCTGCCTTTTCCGGGGGCACTCCTTTGCGGTGGGTGTGCTCGACGGCAAGGAGCAGGTCGATACGTACGAACATCTCGCAGAAGACGTACTGTTGCACGAGGGGTTCGGTTGCCGCAATATCGCCGTGATATGGGCGCCCCGCGGCCTTGCTCCGGATGGTCTGCTGGAGGCCATGGCCCGGTTCCGAGGGGTTTTTCCGCCGCATGACCGGACAGCAGGGCGGCTTGCCATGCAACGGGCCTTGCTGGAAGCGGTCGACGCCTCTCATGCATACGGAGAAGGTCTCGAATTTCTGGTCAGCCGGGGCGAGCCGGAGATCCAGTCGCCCGGTCATCTGCGCTGGGCCGAATACGACGACATCGCCGATGTGAATGCATGGCTGGGCAAGCAGCCGGTGCAACTCATCGTCGCCGCGCCCCGGGTTCAAAAGCGGCTGAAATTCGGGGGTATCCTCCTTGCTCCCGGCGAAGCGCAGCGGCCCGCGCTCGATTGGCGCCCGGACGGCATCGACACAGTGGATTTTCTGTTGGGCTTATGAAGAAGCGAATGGCTATCTCGTATCTTTCACTGCCTGTTTCACTTTCGGCAGGATGTCACCCCAGTCGGCGTCCGCGTTTTTTGTGATCGTCAGGAAGCGGGGCATAATGAAGACATTGATAATGCCCCTGATGCGAAACAGGCGTTCTCCCAAAGCGTGTCCGGCCGCTTCTTCCGCGGAATTGAATGATTCCATTCCGTCCGGAATGAACGCACCCTTGCTGAGCGTGCACTTGAGGCTGTTCGGATTCGGGGTGGAGGATATGTCGAGTTGCGGCATGGGAAAACCGTATCGGCGAAATCGGGTATAAATGAGTATGCCTGCAGATGTGCGGGCGCCCCCAAAATAGTGCATTCGGGTCGGACATGGAGCCGCAACATACTCCAGAGGAACATAAAGCTGCAGCGGACAAGAGCGGCGGTGCAGGTCAAGCGGAAAAGGACCATCACGCGCCGGGAAAAGTACACCGCATCGGCAGCGAAACGCGCGGCCTTCTCGAAGATTTCACGTCTTGGGTTGAATTGCGATTGCGGCTGGTCCAACTGGACGTGCAGGACTACATTCGGCAGAAGATAGACGAGGCCACCCTCAAAGCCGCGCTCGTCATCGCAGGTCTGGTTTCAGGATTGTTTATGCTCATTACGCTCGCGTTGTTTGCAGGCTGGGCGTTGGGGCATCCGGCCTGGGGCTTTCTCGTGGTGACCGGCTTGCTTCTTCTGTGGACCGGTATATTGTATGTGCGCAATCGTCAGGCGCGGGCCCGCAAAGCGGATGATGCGGACCTCTCGCGCCTTTCGGAAGGAGCGTCCCGGACCCCATCAAACAACGGTAAGCATTTTTCCAACGAGGAAGCCGGTGAGTGATCACGCAGGACATGCAGTCTCTTCACGTGATAGGGGAGGACTTTCTTACCTGGGGGAGCAGGAAGACAGAACGGCTCTGGAGAAGCAGATTGCGGATACGCAGGCGTCCATGCAAGGACGGCTCAAGCGGATCGAGCACGAAGTCGGTTCGGCGCCAAAAGCAGTCTGGGCAGGTGCGAAGAAGCATCCGGTGCTCAGTGCGCTGGCGGCCGTAGCAATAGGCCTCCTGGTCGGAAAAATGATTTTCCGGAAGCGGCGCCGCGCATCACGAAGAACACAGGAAACCGGTATGTCTGGTTCGCCCGCCCAATCGGGCAGGTCCGGCGGCCTGCTTTACCCGTTCTGGATCACACTGTTGCAAACGGGAATCGGGCTGGCCGCGGACTTTGCGGCGGATTTTTTTGCGGGGCGATCCGGCGCTGCACTGCGAATGCTCCGGGAAAAACGAGGGGGAGACGGATTGAAAGAAGGCATGCCGCGTGATAAAGGCGAAACCCCGTATGGTACATCGCAGCAAGAAAACGCCCCGCCCCGTTCGTAGTCTGTCCTGATTGCCACCTCATTGCATACGGTGATCGGGATCCCGACGGTCGTTTGCGGAGTCGCTGTTTTTATCGAGAATATCATGCGTATTGTGCTTTTTGGAGCTCCCGGCACAGGTAAGGGAACGCAGGCGTCATTACTCGCCGAGCGCCGGAATTGGCGTCACATATCTACGGGCGCCATGTTCCGGGAAGCCATACGGGCTCGTACTCCGCATGGCAGAATGGCCCAGGAGTATGTCCGTCGGGGCTGGCTGGTGCCTGACGAATTTGCCCGGGATATTGCGGAAGAAGCGTTGCTGGAGGTCGGCCTGGACCACTTTGTGCTGGACGGGTATCCCCGTACCGTGGTGCAAGCGGAATGGCTTTCGGCGTTTCTTGAAGCCCACAATACCTCGCTCAACCTGGTTATCGCCATGGAATTATGCATAAATGACATAATAGAGCGGCTATCTATGCGTAGAATGCATAGGTTAACCGGGGAGCATTATCATCTTGCTTTCAAGCCGCCGCCAGCGGATATCGATCCCGATTTGATCGTACAGCGGCAGGATGATCATCCGGATGCTATTCGGAACCGGATCGAGGGCTATTGGGAAGCCACCAGGCCGGTGGTGGATTACTACCGGGGGCAGGGAATCATTGTCGATGTGGATGCCGGCGGAACCCTTGAGGAGGTCTATGCGCGCATCGAGGAAGTGCTTGCGCAGGCCGCGTTCGGCGCACAGACCGTGTGAGCGCTATGTCATCGAGTGAGAATACACAGGTTGTTGCCGATGCCTCTGCAATGGATGAAGAGTTGCACGTCCTCAGGCAACGTGTCGAATCCGTTCTGTCGGCGTTAGCGTCGGGGCGCCCGGTCCGGGCAGGCGCTGCATCCGTACGAATCCCTGAGGAGCCGGAAGTAATGTACGATCCGGTCCGGTATGTACTGGCTTCCGGCGGCAAGCGACTCCGGCCTGTCCTGCTCCTGCTGGCCTCCCGCATTTTCGGTGGGGATGACGATGATGCGCTTCCCGCCGCGTTGGCCGTTGAGATTTTTCACAATTTCACGCTGGTTCATGACGACATCATGGATTCTGCGAACGAGCGGCGGGGCCGCCCATCGGTGCACGTAAAGTGGGACGAAAGCACCGCGATCCTTTGTGGAGATTACCTGCTGGGGTTGTCGTACGCCTTGCTCGCTCAGGCAAAGCCTCGCGCCGGCGCTTCTTGCTGGAGTCCGGTGACTGCTATCGGGCGTTTTCAGGATATGCTGGCCCTGTTATGTGAAGGGCAGGCTCTGGACGAGGTCTTCGAACAGCGAACGGACGTGTCCGTTCAGGAGTATCTTTCGATGATAGACCGGAAGACCGGAGCTTTGCTACAGGTGTCGCTGGAGATCGGCGGAATGCTGGGAGGAGCGAACGAGACGCATCTGGAACATTTGCGGACCGTCGGAAGACACGCGGGGCGGGCGTTTCAGATACGCGATGACCTGCTGGATCTGACGGCGGAAGATATCCGTTGGGGCAAGGTGAAGGGGGGTGATCTCATCGAAGGAAAGCGTACATATATTCTGTTACGCGCCATCGAGCGAACCCGTGGTGCGGATTGCCGGTGGTTCGAGCGCATCGTTCAGGAAGCCGGCCTGCCGGCCGATCAGGTGGACGAGGCGCATGAACGGATGCAGCGTGCGGGCGTGATCGATGAGGCTCAGGCTGCCGTGCGGCGGCACACCGCGGAGGCGCTCCGTGCAACGCGCCATCTCCCGGACGTTTCGTCCTCGGAAACTCTGCGCGGGCTGTTGCAACGTATGCAGGAGCGGATGCATTGATGAATGCTCTGATGCAAATATCATGATAACGAGAGAAGTGACCGTTACGAACCAGGCCGGTTTGCATACGCGCCCGGCATCCATGATTGTCCGTGCAGCAGCGAAGTTTCAGTCGGAGTTTTTCATTCGCAAGGACGAGTTCGAAATCAACGGCAAGAGTATTATCGGAGTGATGACGCTGGCGGCCGAACAGGGCGCCCGGCTGACGCTTGTCTTCGAGGGAGAAGACGAAAACGAGGCGGTCGGAGCTATTGCCCGCCTGTTCGAAAGCGGTTTCGGAGAGGAGTTATGAGTCTTGTCGAAACAACGACCGGGCGCGTGGCAGAGGGAATCGGGGTGGCTCCGGGCATCGCGATCGGCCCGGCGTATCTCTATGCGCGAGCAGCGTTCGAGATAGAGGAGCGGCGCATTGACTCCGAAGATCTGGAGAAGGAACTCGCTCGTTTCGAACAAGCTGTGTCGAGGTCGGAGCGGGATCTGCGGAAGATTGCGGCAGTGGCGCGCGAAAAACTTGGAGAAAGCAGCGCGGACATTTTCGTAGCGCAGGCGCTCATGTTGCGTGATACGGCCTTTTACGAAGCCGTTGTCGAACGTATTCGCAGGGAGCAGATGAGCGCGGATTACGCCGCGCATGTGGTGCTGAGCCACCACCGGCAGTTGCTCGAAGCCGGGGAGAGCGAATACCTTCGTGAGCGCGCCAACGACATGCTCGACTTGCAGGACCGGGTCGTACGGCATCTGCGTCGGGGCAAAATTCTTTCCGCAATCGACACCGAGTCGATCGTGGTTGCCGAGAGTCTCACGGCCGCGGACATTGTACTGTTCAGTCAACGGGCGATTCTCGGTACGGCATTGGATTATGGAGGGGCGACTTCGCATGTTTCGCTCATGGCGCGCGCTTTGGGGCTTCCGGCCGTCGTCGGCACGCATGGCGTGACGGAACAAGTCGCTTCCGGAGACATGCTGGTGCTTGACGGGCTGACAGGCCGCGTCGTCATCAATCCGACGGAAGACACGCTGGCATTCTATCGGGATCGCCAGAAGCGCTACCGGGAATTACAGGAAGAACAGAAGAAGATCGTTTCGCTGCCCGCGCAAACCCTCGACGGGCATAACGTGCGGCTGATGGCGAATCTCGAGTTCATGGAAGAACTGGAACTCGTCGAGGAGTATGCTGCGGAAGGCGTGGGGCTCTTCCGCACGGAGGTGCTTTTTCTGATGCGGAAGCGGGTGTCCCTATCCGAGGAAGAGCAGTTTAAGGCGTATCGCCGCATCGTTGAATCGGTTGCGCCCCATCCCACGACGTTTCGTATGCTCGATTTCGGGGGAGACAAAATGCTCCCGCTTGGACACCGCGAACATAATCCGTTTCTGGGGTGGCGGGGTGTGCGCGTGCTGCTCGATAAACCGGATATGCTGCATCCGCAGTTGCGGGCCATCGTACGCGCAAGCCATTTCGGGCCGCTTCGCATCCTGCTGCCGATGGTAACCGAACTGAACGAAGTGTATGCGTTCAGGGAACATCTCGGCGCAGTATATGAAGAGTTCAGGAGAGAGGGCGTGGAATATGACCCCGATATTCCTGTCGGCATCATGGTCGAGGTGCCTTCGGTAGCGATCAAGGCTGGCAGGTTCGCCAGAGAAGTCGATTTTTTCTCGATAGGGACCAACGATCTCACACAGTATACTCTTGCCGTGGATCGCGGTAACGACCTGGTGGCCGAAAAATACCAGGAACTTGATCCGGCCATTCTGCAACTTATCCGGCAAACCGTCGAGGAGGCGCATGCCTGCGGCATCGGGGTCAGCGTATGCGGGGAACTGGCTGCCCGCGCGGTGGCCACACCGATTCTGCTGGGGTTGGAGATCGACGAGTTATCGGCTTCTCCCATCTACCTGCCGGAGGTGAAGCGCGTGCTCCGCTCCATCCGTATGGAAGAGGCGCGGGCCCTCGCTGATCATGCTCTGGAGGCCCGGGATGCTCATGAGGTGACATCCCTTCTGGAGGCCTGGCTTCGCGAACACGATTGCGACGTAGAGAGCATGCTGGAGGCGTGACCAGACACAGGGGAACGGGTTTTCCGCCCATCTTTTGCAGTAACCCGGGAACGCTTGCGTTATTTTTTTGTGTTACGCTTGTACCCGGACCCGCATTACCCTCCGGTTTTCCTTTCCTGCCGGTCGCTTCGATTCATGCTCTGCCTTCGACTGCGACATTTTGCGCTTGCTTTGCTCTGTTGCGCAGTTGCTCTTCCTGCCGCGGGGCAGTACACGTCCCATTTCGGGCGCAACAAGATCCAATACGAGAATTTCGACTGGCATCTCCTCAAAACGGAGCATTTCAATATTTACCATTACTCGGAAATGGAGGAGCTGGCTGAGTACGGCGCCGCTTTTGCCGAGGAAGCGTATGAGGAATTACAGAACCGGTTCAATTTTTCGCTCACGCATCGTCCGCCGCTGATTTTTTATTCGTCGAATCTGCATTTCAAACAGACGAACATTACCCCGGGCTTCATTCCCGACGGCGTAGGCGGATTTTTCGAATTTCTGAAAGGTCGCGTCGTGATCCCCGCCAATGGCAACGTGCACCAGTTTCGCCGGGTCATTCGGCATGAACTCGTGCATGTGTTCACCTATGCAAAGGTGCTGCGGGTCATTCGGGATCACCGCGTTCCCCCGGAGCGCTTTCTTCCGCTCTGGTTTACCGAGGGCCTTGCGGAATACTGGTCCGGCTCTCCGGATGCATCGCATGAGATGATCATGCGGGACGCTGTGTATTCCAACTATCTCGTCCCCCTGTCGAGCATCTACCGCATCAACGGCACCTTTCTCATGTACAAACAGGGGGAGGCGCTGTGCCGCTTCCTGGCCGAAACATGGGGCGAGGAGAAACTGCTTCGGCTCATAGAAAACTTCTGGAAGGATCGTGACTTCCGCCATGTGATGGAGGTCACGTTTCTGGAGGATTTCCATGAAATAGACCGGAAGTGGCAGGAATGGCTCCGGGAGCGGTATTTCCAGGAAATAGACGACCTTGAGCTTGCGTCTATCGAGGCGGGAGGGGTAGCCACCGAGGGGTTCACCGCCAAGCCGACGTTTTATCGTTTTGCGGACGGTTCGCGCAAGGTGTATTTCGTGGGCAACCTGACGGGGTACAGCAATGTGTACCAGGTGGAGGTCGATTCGCTGTTTCGTCCGCTTGGAGAGCCTGAAATCCTTATCCGGGGCGAACGGACGGACAATTTCGAGTCGCTGCATGTATTTGAAAGCCGGATGGGTATTTCCGGGGACGGGAAACTCGCTTTCGTTGCGAAAAGCGGGGAAACGGATGTCATTCATGTGTACGATCTGATTGAGGACGTCCTGCTTGCCACGTACGATTTCGATGGCCTGGTGGCCGTGTATTCCCCGGCGTGGAGCCCCGATGGGGAGCGCCTCGTGTTTTCTTCCATCACGGCGAGCGGTTTCAGTGATCTGTTCGTCTATGACATTGCCGCGGGCCGATTGCACCGGCTGACGAATGACAGCTACGACGACCTCGATCCGGCCTGGAGTCCGGACGGGCGGCGGATCGCATTTGCATCGGATCGTACGACTACGGGCAAACACAACGCCTATAATATTTTTGCCTACGACCTCGACGAGGGTACGATCGGATACGTGACGTTCGGTGAGCGGCTGGATCATTCCCCGCGCTGGAGTCCGGACGGTCGGCGGCTTGTGTTTACGAGCGCTGTACGGGGTGCGGACGGGCGGTATGGCGCACAGAACATCTGGACAGCAGAAGCGCCTCTGGACGCTTCCCCCGAGATGGCTTCTTCCGGGACGGGCGCGATGGGTCTCCTGAACGAATCGGACCCCCTGCCCGGAGGCGTATCTGCCGGGCGTCGTCTTCGGCGACTCACGAATCTGACCACTTCCGCGTTTGATCCGGTGTGGACCGAGGACGGGAATCTTCTTTTTACCGGATTCGAACACATGCGTTTTTCCATTCGCAGCTTGTCTGCCGCAGATTCGCTATGGACGCACCCGCGGAGCGAGGAAATCGTCGATCCGACAAAGACCGAAGAACCATGGACATTCGCCCGTATCGACGCTCAGGATCGCGAGGAGTCTGTCCGGTACAAAAAACAGTTTACGCTTGATCTGGCACAGACCGTTGTAAGCCAGAATCCTGTTTGGGGCACCCAGGGCGGCGCGGCGCTGGCGTTTTCCGACCTGATGGGAGACGACAAGTGGTTCCTGACCGTCTTTAACAATTCACGCGGCACCAGCGATTTTCTGCGCAGCCTGAATGTGGCGATTGCTCGCCAGCAGTTGCACCGCCGGACCAACACTGCGTATGGGCTCTACCGTTTTGCAGGATTGCGTTACGATATCACAGATCCGGACGCGGCGCGCGCATTTCCAACGCTATGGGAGACCATTTACGGTGGATACGGACTCATCAGTTACCCGATTTCCATGTTCCGGCGAATCGAGGCAGGCACGTCTCTGAGTTGGGACGACAAGTATATTCCCTGGGCTCAGGTAGACAGGCAGGCGCTGCTCGTGTCGAATTCCGTGTCGCTCGTGCATGATAATGTGCTCTGGGGTATGAACGGTCCGATAGAAGGGTATCGGGGTAGCGTGCTCACGGCCTGGACCACCGACGTGCTCTATTCCAACGTAAGCTATCTCACGTTTGCGGCGGATGTCCGCCACTACTGGCGGCTGCACCGCCACATTACGTTTGCCTCGCGCGGCATGGGCAGGATGAACAAGGGGCGGGAGGCCCGTTTGTTCTTCATGGGCGGCAGCTGGGATCTCCGCGGATTTCCTCTTTTCAGCGTGCGCGGGCAAAAAATGTGGTTCACCTCCCACGAACTGCGCTTTCCTATCCTGCTTGCTCCCTGGCTGAGTTTACCGATACTGGCGCCGCTTGGCGTCGCAAACCTTCGGGGCGCTTTTTTCTTAGACGCCGCCCATGCGTGGAATGCCACCTACAAAGAACCGCGCTTGTCTGACCGGCTCCGAAGGCAACTGAACATCGGGGAAACGGTAGGGGCGATTGGAGGGGGGCTGCGATTGAATCTTTTCGGCGGGCTGGTGCTGCGCTACGATGTGGGATACCGGTACCGGGACGGTTTTCGGCACCGGGAGGGCTTCTTCAAGCAGTTCTTCTTTGGTTGGGATTTTTAGGAACGGGGAATTTGTCGATGGCGAGGACTCTTCGAAGTAGCCGGACTTCCGGGTGTGTTGCACTTCTTGCCGCGGCAATCGGGATTGTGTCCGGATGCTCAACCCTTCGTATGGACCCGCCACATATCATGGATCCTGTGTGGCCTGTCGAAGGAGGGAGCGCTCTCCGGTCCAATGCGGTTCCCGATCAAGTCAATCCTCCTTTGCAACTGCGCTGGAGATTCAATGCCCAGGCAGGTTTTGGCGTTGTTTCCCCCCTTATTTTGGGGGATGCGCTGCTTGTGGCTACCCGCAAGGGGGAAGTGCATGCCGTTGATCTGGAATCAGGCAAGCGGTTTGGGCGCGATGAATTCGGAGATGCTATCGAGGGTACTCCGGCTCATGTGGACGGCCTTCTGGTTGTGCCGGTAGCCTGGGGGGGCAGGGCGGTGCGCGCCAGTGATTTGTTGACCGGAAACCGGTTATGGCGGGTCGGCGATATCCCTGTCAGTTCAGGGCTTACGGTGTGGGGTGATTTTGTGCTTGCCGGAGATGTGGAAGGATATGTCCGTGCCTGGCGATTGCTGGACGGGGAGGAGGCGTGGTCGGTGCAACTGGATGAACGAGCGGGTATCTATTCCACCCCCGTATTGATTGGCGATACCCTTGTCGTAGCGAACGATCGTGGAAGGGTGACCGCGCTGAATCCTTCGGACGGAACGTTTTTCTGGTCAGAGGATGCAGGCGCCCCCGTACAAGTTTCCCTGGCTGCTACGGAAGATATGGTGTTTGCTGCAACGACCCGGGGCAGCATACGTGCGCTCGATGTACGCAGCGGTGCTTTGCGTTGGGCATACGACCTGACGAATAGGGAGGAAGGCGAGTATATCGCCGACCAGGGCGGCTTGTCGACACAGCGAGGGAGTTATGCTCCCCCCCAGACGTATTTTTCAGCACCTGCGATAGGGAAACGTGACGTGGTGTTCGGCGCATCCGACGGAATCGTCCGGTCCCTGGATATAAAGGATGGGTCACTCAACTGGGAGGCGGATGCTTCCGCGGCGGTTTCGGCTCCGCCGGTCATTACCGCCGAAACCGTCTATGTGGGCACCATGGGAGCACTCCTGATGGGTTTCGACCGGACCGACGGCAGCCTGATATGGAATACGGAACTGGACGGGCGCATAAAATCCGCTTTTGCGCTCAAGGAGTCTCTGTTGATTGTGCTGGCGGAGCCTCGTTATGTGTATGTATACGAACCGGACTCGGGGGACGATGAAGCGGAAGCGGAGTAAATCGAGCAGAGCGCGGTGTGCGGAATGGCTGCTGCATGTCCATCGAGCGCTTTGGGGCGCCTTGCTGTGTACGGTGCTTGCCCATACGCCGGTACAGGCACAGGGGGCAGGCAGTGAAGATGGCCCGGCTTATGTGTATGTCGACACCAACTTTCCTGAGGCGCTGGTTTTTGCGGACAGCCTGCTGGTGGGAGGCGCATCGAGTATACTGCTGGCTGTACCGGCCGCCAGTCGTTCCATTCGTCTTACCGCGCCGAACCCGGATGTATGGTCGATTGCTCCGATTACGCGATCACTGGATGTGGTTGCAGGCGATACGGCTCGTGTGGTTATGCACTTCCCGTACCATTACCGGATCGAATCGGAGCCGTTCGGGGCGGATGTGCTCATCGAGCACCTTGAAGAAAGTCGTTATATCGGTGTGACGCCGTTATTGCACCGGTCGGCGGATCCGGTGGAAGGAAGTATTCTGGTGCGGCGAAGTGGGTATATCTCCCAGCAGATACAGCCGGGAAAAGCCGTATGGAACCGCCATGTGGTGCATTTGGAGCCGATCAACGAGCTGGATACTTCGACACAGATACATTTGAATCTGCCCCGGGCACAGCGTAAATGGATCGATTACGCGGCGCTCGGAACGGCGCTTGCCGCAGGCGCTTTTGCGGTGCATTACAAGTTCAAGGCCGACGATCTGGCCGATGAGTATGAGCGGACCCGCAATGAGGCGCTGACACCACGCATCGAAACGCAAGATTTCCGCGCGGCGGTGGCCTTCGGCGTCATGCAGGGGGGGGTGGCGGTTTTTGCGTTGAGGCTGGTGTTGAGGTAGGGGGCGCCCGACGATTCGCTCTACGGAATTATTACGTTACCGCAAAGCGCCGTGCGACGAGGATAGAGAGGGGCAGGAGCGCAAGCACGATAAGACCCGCAATCCAGGTGCCGAAACCTGCGGCCAGCGTTGCGTCAAGAGCTACCAGCGCGAGCACGCCTGCCTTGACGGCCCGGCGTATGTAGGTCGGAGAGGGATTGGCGGCGGCGCGCCGGAACGAGGGAAATACGAGGAAGGCGAAGAAGAGCAGAAAAGGCAGCGCGTCCAGCATTCGGTAGTCAGGCCGGAAGCCGAGGGCAAGCAGCGCTGCACATACGACGCCTGCGACGAGGATAGCAAACAGGATGGGGCGTTTGCTGCCTCCATGCACTTCACCCCGGCTGATTACGACGATGGCTCCCACATACGCGATGGGCACGAGTGCAAGAAACCACAGGGCCGCCGGCATACCCGGCACCGCGCTGGCGCCCAGCAGCAGGTTTCCGCCGCGGCACAGCCCCATAATGACCGGGCCTGCTACAGCGTGATGTTTACCGGCCGCATCGTAGACGAGGGCGCAGCAGGCCACAGCCACGGCAATAAAGAAAGACGAAAGACTGACACAGGCCGCCGCCGCAATCCCCGCAACAAGCAGCACACTTCCGAAGACGGCAGCTTGCGCACGTGTGGTGCGGCCGCCTGGAATAGGTCGTTCCGGGCGTTCCTTTGCATCCAGGTCCGCGTCGAATACATCGTTGAAGACCACACCGCCTGCATACAGCCCCGCCGTGGCAAGCAGAAGAAATACGAGGTCCCCAACCGGTGCATTGCCCTGACCGAACAACAGGCCCGTCATGGCGCCGGCGGCAGCGAAGCCGGCAAGGATATCCGCGAACGCCGTGATGACGTTAGCCGGACGGGAAAGCTCCAGGAATGCTCGTATGCGGCTGGCGGCGGTCATGCAGCAATGATTTCAAGGATTTCAAAAACCTGCCGTGGAGGTGAAGCGTGCTGCGATGGAGAGGTGGAATTCCATGTAAAATACGGCACCTGCGGGGTGAAAGCGCACCGGGTCGTTGAGCAGGTTGCGGAGACTCATCGAGATATTCAGATGATCTCCGGCCATGCGTTTCGAAGCGGTCACGTCCACGAGAAAGCGTTCGGGCAGGAGCCAGGGCCAGGTTTCCCCGGCTTCGATGGAGGCCTCCCGGTATTCGGGCCAGCGTGTGGCCGAAGTGTATCGAAGGAGGGCTGACAGGCTGAAGCGATCCGCTGCCGCTAATGTGGTGATGGCGGCAATGCGCAGCCGGGGAATGCGTTCGCCGTAGGCAAGCCAGAGCGGGCCGTCCCGCCGGACCGTCTCGAACGTACCGGAAACGCGCTGGTGCAGCGTGGGCGAGAGGCGAAAAGCCATCGTGCCGGATACGCCTCCCGAATGACCGCCTGCACCCTGGAAGAGCCGTGTCGTGGTATCGAAACTGCTATGATCGCCGTCCCATGCAATGGTGTATTCCGGCAGGATATCGTTCCAGAAGCCCCGGTAGAAGACGAATATGCCGCCGGATAGTCCGGTCGGCCCCCGACGTATCCATCCCAGGTCGGCGGTTGCACGGCGTGGAAGCGGCTTTTGGGCGAATCGTGGCTCCCCGAATGTACTGTAAGGCAGTGGATAGCCCCGCTCCTGCCATAGCCACAGGTTTCGTGCGTCGGGGGGAGCGGCCCCGTACGAACCGGCGAGCCGGAAGCGCTGCTTCGCTCCGGGTTGCATTTCCATGGAGGCATACGCCACGGTTCCGCTGTGCCCCTCACGTTGGATCCACTCGAGAATGAGGCGTGTGCGTCCGTGCCTGCCTATATGTGCATTCAATCCTCCGAAAAGCCGCAGGTCCAGGAGGAGTGCATCGCGCAAGTATTCGGATGTCTGTCCGTGAATAGTTTGCACCTGTCCGCCGATGTGCAACATGTGCACGCGGGCGTCTGCTTCCGCCGCGAATTGGCGCTGCGTCCATTCCAGGTCTATATCTTCCCGGTTCTGTCGCAATTCAAGGGCGTCGCGGCTTGACGAAACCGCATAACGCAATGCGCCGCCGCTCCACAGCGGCAATGTACCCGCCGCTCCCAGAAGAGCCGTCCGGCTTATGGTAGGGATTTCAAATCCCGTTTCCGGAAAAAACGCCATGTCCCCGGTGTGCGAAAGCCCCGCCAGGAGGCGCTGACTCCGGGACTGCCGTCCGAAGGCGCCCGTGAACCCCAGCGCACGGGTCCGGATGTGAGTCTGTGTGCCCGGTATGTCATACAGGCGCCGTGCCCGGTCGCGAAGCGCCGCGTCCGTTACGTGGAGTTCGTCGAGGCGCCCGCTTGCATGGCCCTGCCATGTTTTCTTGCTGACAGACATGCTTGCCGTGTGGACAGGTCCGATGCGGTCGATATTGATGGTTTCCGGGAGCGTGTAGCGGAACGGACCGGGATCATTGATCTCGTTTCCTACCGCAACCCCCGCCTGCATCGACAGCCCGAACTCCGGATTTTTCGTGTATATGCGGATGACGCCCGTGCGCAGAAACGCCGGACCCTGCATATCCATTCCTGATACGATTTCAATGCAAGCGGCATCGGGCAGGGAGACGGGTAGCGTGTTGAGGCGATTCCTTCCCAATACGCGGGATGCTACGGGTATATCGTCGATATACAGGTTCCAGCCCGCCGTACCGTCCGGGAAACCGGGCGGAGCGGTTTGCCAGTGATAGCCCTCCAGGCCCGCAGTATGCCAGAGCGTGGAAAGCGCCAGCACGTCGGAAAGCCGAGAGAAACCGTGCCGTACGATGTCTTCGTGCGTGATAACCTCTTTGCCGATATCCGGCACGCATGCGGTTTGTTCATGATGCTGTCCGTACGCAGGGAGTGTGAGAACGATTGTCTGCCACAGGAAAAGCACAGCGAAGACGGATTGCGCGCATTGCCCGGATCGCCCTGGACAGGACGGGTATTCGGAAGGACCGAATGCTTTTGCTTTCCCCATAGCCGGTTCTTATTTCAGCATGGTGCGCAGCCAGTCCGGATTACGAAACCGCAGGGCAATCCCGCCTGTCAGGCCCGCCGTGTCCATTCTCGGGAGCGTATACGTCCGCATGACGTGTCCTTCGACGAAGAGGCGCAGGGTCTCCGAGAGATGCAGGTCGATCCGGGAAACGAATGCGAAGGAAAATTCTTTTTCTTCTTCGTCTCCTGGTTCTTCGTCAAAGATCATATGGTAGATACCCGTACGCATGCCAGCGTGCCAGGAAAAGGCACGGGGAACGGTATACCCGGCGCCCCATCCAACGAAGGTAAAAAAGGTGTTGAAGGAAGGGGTATCGTGGCGCACTGCCGAGTAACGGTGCAGGGCCACGCCTGCTTCCGCTTCACCGAAATAGAACGGGGTGGAGGCCGTGAATATGCCTCCGGATCCGCGTTGCCAGTGGCCGTAGGAGGCATTGTGCCGGACAGCCGGCGTCATACCGCCGCGCAAGGCAATGTGCGAGAAGGGTTCCCGCGTTTCCTGGGCGCATGCCGCCGAAGCAAGGCATCCTGTCGCCAGGCATACGGCAATAAGAGCAGGAAACACCTGTGTCGAGCAGGTACTCACAGGGATAAGGAAATGCGCTTTGCGCCGCCGAATCGCGCCATGGCGGAAAGCGTGACCGTGAAGATCGTGCGGTGGTTGCCGGTGCGGTGCGCTTCGTTTCGGATGAAGGCAGGACCCGCCTCGATCTGTCCCCACCAGGAGGCGCCGCGCTGGGCGCGAAGACGCAGCCCCGGTCGCACGACCCGTTCGGTAACACCGTCGAGAATGAATTCCACCGCATCTGCTTCGAACGGATAGGGATCGTGAATGTCCGCGGTACCCTGAAAAAGTATGTCGAGGCGGGGGGACACGGCCAGATCGAGTTTTCCGCGTCCGGCGTAGAACGTGGCGTATGCAGCGGCATGGATATAATCGTTGTACGGCGCCCCGAGGCCTCGAAGCAGGTGCGTATACCGGCCTTCCGGCTGGTGCGCGTTGTAGGTGCGCGCGGCCACGGCGGTCCATGCGGTTCCCAGATCGGCCCGGGCGAGGCCGGCGTACTTGAGACTGCCGCTCAGCGCAATGGAAGAGGGTTCGCCTGACTGGTTCAGCAGGTCCGCATCGTCAAGCAGCACCTGCCCCTGGAACGTCCATGTCCTGTACTGCGCCCAGGCCATGCCCGCCAACAACCCGTTGTTTTCGTCGTTTTTGGGTCGTCCGTCGACGGCAAGTGCATGGAGCATGAGCGGATTGAAGAATTTCAGAGAAAGTCCGGCCGACGAACCCGACCATACCGTGGATTCCATCAGGGAAATCGCGACGCTTCGGGAAGGTCGCCAGTCGAGGCGATGGGCAGACAGGTAACGTCGTATGCTGCCGGACCGGACGCTATCCGCTCCGGCGGTTCCCGTGAATCGTCCGTCGCCGGTGATGCTGTCGAGTTCGCCCACGATGCTTCGGAGCGCGAGCCGATTTCCGCCGATGCGTACATAAATCCGGTCAAAATCCACCGGGTTTTGGCTCACAAGGAGTGCGGTTTCTCCATAGGGGCCCCAATGCTGCGCCAGCCGCCCGGCGTAGACCGATACATAGCGGGTCCCCAAGCCGATGTATGCCTCTTCGTTGCGCGAGACAAGCCGGTTAGCGGCTTCGAGGGCGTCGGGGTCGTACCGGTACCAGGCGTCAAAGCGCATGCCGCCCTGCGCCACCAGGGGCCCATGCTCCAGAAATACGCGAATAGCCGTTTGCGGGTACACATGCAGGCCGCCGGCCTGTAAGGGGACATCGCTGTCCGGCGCCGGACGCAGCGGATCGAGGCGTTGTGTCGAGGAAGCCCGTACACCTGGCTGAACGATAGCGCCCACTCGGGGGCCGCTTTCCTCATTCGAAGTTCCGTATTCCTCGTGCAGTCGCTCGGCCCAGCGCCGGACCGGTTTCGGAAGTTCTTCGATCCGCAGCGACTTCAGCGCCGAAGCAATCTCGCCGCCGGTATAGGGCAGTGCCGTCGGATGCAGCGACGTCAGGTATCCCCGGGCCTGCAGGCGATGGATATATTCGTAGGCCCAATGATCGATAGGCGCCGACCGGTTGGAACCCGGGGAGGCATGTTGCGCCGAGACGGATGGTACGCATGCAGGTCCCGCTCCAAGGAGCAGGACGAGTACCGACGCAAGAAGCGGGCGGCATAGGCTACGAAGCATCGGCATGGCGGCGGATCGAACGGATTGCATGGTGCAAGATACGGCGCGCATGAAACCATTTCGGGTCGCTTTCATGTAAGAATGCCCGTCATGCAAACAGACTGGCCAGCGGCAAGGGACGATACAGGCTTTCCGCTCCTTGCGTACCGGCGCCAGGCTTTTCCCCCGATTATCTTTTTTGACGGATTTTTTCACGCGTCGTGTCGCGCAGAACCGAACTCATATCCCTGATTCTGGCCGATTTTCTGGCTTTCGGCGTGGCCAGCATACTTCTCTACATGGGCCGGTTTCAATGGGAATGGTTCGGCACGGAATACGCGGAACCTCCCTGGATGTTTGTGCCCATTGCCGCACTGGCTATCTACTGGTTCTGCTTTTTCCTGTTTTTCGGCATGTACCGCGAGCGGTATGCAGACAGCCGGTTCGACGAGTTGGTTTCAGTGGGAAAGGTGGTGTCGGCGGGGATGCTTGTCCTTGTTTTCGCGATTTTCATAGACACGCTGGAGCCGGGCGCTACCCGGAGTCTCATTTTCTTCTACTGGATCGTGACCTTGTCGTTTGTGGCGTGCGGCCGGGTCATCGTGCGCTCGGTGCAGAAGGCGTTGCTTGTGCGTGGACGGGGGATGCACAAAGCGCTGGTGGTAGGGTGGACCGACCGGGTGGAACAACTCTATGGCGAAGTGGCCCGGTATCCGGAAGCCGGACTTCAGATCGTGGGCGCGATTCGCATGCGCCGCGACGAACCGGACCCTTCGGAAGGCGATGGGGCCATGTCGTACTCGATCGCAAACGGCGACGATGCTTTTGCGCAAGCGGCTGACGATACCGATGTGCATTCAATCGATGCGTTGCCCGGGCTCATTGACCGGCTTGGTGTGCAGGATGTGCTGATTGCATTGGGATCGGAAGATCACGGCCCCCTTATCGATGTACTCCGCCTGTGTGACGGGAAGCCGGTTTCTCTCAAACTGGTGCCTGATTTCTACACGCTTATCGGGGGCATGGCGCGCACCGAGCATATCTACGGCTTGCCGCTTATTGAAGTATTACCTGAACCTATGCCAGCTTGGGAAAAGAGTACCAAGCGACTAATAGACCTTGCAGCAGCATCCGTCATCCTGATCGCCGGACTGCCTTTCTGGATCGCCCTTGGTTTGGTCGTGCGCCTGACTTCTCCGGGTCCGGCCATCTACCGGCAACGCCGCGTCGGACAGCACGGTCGGGACTTCACAATGTGCAAGTTTCGCACCATGCGCCGCGATGCGGAAGCCGGGACCGGCCCGGTCTGGGCGCAGGAAGACGATCCCCGGTACACGCCTCCGGGCCGGTGGCTGCGGAAAACGCGTCTGGACGAGATTCCCCAGTTATGGAACGTGCTGAAAGGGGAAATGAGTCTGGTAGGGCCCCGTCCGGAACGCCCCTACTTCGTGGAAAAACTGGCGGCGGAAATTCCGCTTTACAACCGGCGTCACCGCGTCAAGCCGGGCATTACGGGATGGGCCCAGGTGAAGTGGAAATACGATTCGTCTCTGGAAGATGTGCGGCAGAAGGTCCGGTACGACCTTTTCTACATCGAGAACGTAAGCCTCCGCATGGATTTCAAGATCCTGTTTCGCACGATCCGAACGGCTATTCTCGGCAAGGGCCGCTAATCGGTATGGCGCACGCTGTAGCGCAACGGGACGATCTTCTGGCGATCTACGAACAATTGTACGTTCCCAGAGCGATCGAGGAAAAAATGCTCCGCCTGATCCGGCAGGGGCGTCTTTCGAAATGGTTCAGCGGGTACGGGCAGGAGGCCATTGCGACGGGATGCACGCTCGGCCTCGAGGAACAGGATTATATCCTGCCGATGCACCGCAACACAGGTGTGTGGACTACCCGCGGCGTCCCTTTACGTCCCCTTTTCTGCCAACTCATGGGACGGGAAGGGGGTTTTACGAAAGGGCGCGACCGGACGTATCATTTCGGGCTTCCCGAGCGGCGTATCGTGGGAATGATTTCTCACATGGCTGCGATGCTGCCGGTGGCGTGCGGCCTCGGGCTTGCAGCACAGTTGCACAGAGAGCGGTTTGTGGCGTTGTGTTTCGCGGGAGACGGGGCCACGCGAGAGGGCGATTTTCACGAGGCGCTGAGCCTGGCAGGTATATGGAAGCTGCCGGTGCTTTTCGTGGTTGAAAACAATGGATACGGCCTCTCGACGCCGGTGGAAGAAGCGGTGCCGATCGGGGACATTGCCGACGCTGCCGCCGGGTACGGGATGTCCGGCGCAGTGGTGGACGGCAACGATATCCTCGAAGTGATCCGGGCGGTGCGGCAGGCTGCGGACCGGGCCCGCAGCGGAGAGGGGCCATCCCTTCTTGAAATGAAAACCTTCCGGATGCGGGGGCATGAGGAAGCCTCCGGTACGGCCTACGTCCCCGACGGGTTATTTGCCGAGTGGGGGGAGCGGGATCCTCTGGAGCGGCTTGCGCGGCAGGTGTTGGACACAGGGTGCGCTGTGGAGGAGGAACTGGAAGCGATGCGCGTGCGCATTGCCGGGCAGATCGAGGAGGATATCGAATATGCCTTGACCCGGCCCGCACCCGAAAGCACGCTCGAAACGGAACGTGCCGGCGTGTTTGCACCGACTGAACCTCTCCGGGAGAAGGTACCCGAAACCGACAGGGGCACAGGCGCTCCGAAGCGGTACATAGACGCCGTTTCGGAGGGGCTCCGGCAGGCTATGGAGGAAGACGCCTCCATACTGCTGCTGGGACAGGATATTGCCGAATACGGGGGCGTATTCAAGGTCACGAAGGGATTCCTGGAAGCATTCGGCCCCGATCGGATACGGAATACTCCCATTATCGAAAGCGGGGCCGTCGGAGCCTGTATGGGACTGGCGATCGAGGGATTCCGGCCCGTCCTGGAAATACAGTATGCGGATTTCATTGCCTGCGGATTCAACCAGATCGTCAATAATCTGGCCACCACCCATTATAGGTGGGGACAGTCTTTGCCGGTTACGATACGCGCGCCTATCGGGGGTGGCATCGGTGCAGGTCCCTTTCATTCGCAATCGAACGAAGCCTGGTTTTGCCACATACCCGGCCTGAAAGTGGTGTTTCCGGCCACGCCGTACGACGCCAAGGGACTCTTGATGCGGTCTGTTCGGGATCCGAACCCCGTCCTTTTCCTGGAGCACAAGCGCCTGTACCGTTCCCTGAAGGAGTTGGTCCCCGATGCGCCCTATGAGATTCCGTTCGGCAAGGCGCGCATTGCCCGTGAGGGGGCCGCAGCCACCATAGTCACCTGGGGAGGGGGCGTGCCCTGGGCGCTCGATGCAGCGGAGCAGTGGGCCGGGCGGGGATACGAACTTGAGGTGGTGGATCTGCGTACGCTCGTGCCCTGGGATATAAAGGGGGTGCTGGGATCGGTGCGAAAAACGAACCGGGTGCTCGTGTTGCACGAGGCGCCGCTGCAAGGCGGATTCGGCGGAGAGGTGGCTTCCCGCATTACCGAGGAGGCTTTCGGGCAACTCGATGCGCCGCCGGTGCGGGTCGGTGCGGAAAACATGCCGATTCCGTTTTCCATCCGTCTCGAAGAAACCCTATATTCCGCTCGCGCAAAACTGGACACAGCGTTGCACAGCCTACTGGCGTACTAATAAAACAACCAGCCTACTGGCGTACTAATAACAAACCAGCCTGCTGGCGTATTAACAAAACATTCCATCCGGATATGGCAGACAGCACGACGGACATGCCTCAAAAAGGAGAAGCGGCCCCCGACTTCGAGGGATCGGCGCAGGACGGCCAACACGTGCGCCTCGGCGATTTGCGAGGCCGCAAGGTAGCCTTGTATTTCTACCCGAAGGACGATACACCAGGGTGTACGAAGCAGGCCTGCAACCTGCGCGACGGCCACCAGAACCTGTTGAACGAGGGCATCGTCGTGATCGGCGTGTCTCCGGACGACGAAGCATCTCACGCGAAATTCGCGGGGAAGTATGGCTTACCGTTTCCGCTGCTTGCCGATCCGGATAAGGATATTATCAGGCGATACGGCGTGTGGGGCGAGAAGAATCTTTATGGCAAGAAGACGATGGGGCTCAAGCGTACGACGTTTCTTATCGATGAAGAGGGGCGCATCGTCCATGTGTTCAAGCGCCCGAAAGTATTGAACCACACGCGCGAAATCATGGATAAATTCAATCTTGCCTAAGGTCCCATCGAAGCACGAACGGCGCATCCGCGTTGTTGGGGTTAAGGAGATGTATTTCAGGAGTTTCCAGTACGTTTTCCGGAAGAGGCAGCACGATCCGGTCATGCAGGTATGCCTCGCAGGAGTCGCCGCCGTTGTCGTGGCGCAGCAGGATCGCTGCAGCCCGCCCCGTCACCCGGGTGCGCGGCTCGAACGTATGCTCGGTGCAGCCGCCCGTATAGGCGACCAGCACCGAGAGCGAATCCGAGATGATGGCTGGCGGCTCGTCCGGGGAATTGGGCGAGAGGTTGGTAAGAATCTCGTACGGGTCGCCGAACCTTTCCGGGCTTGGAGGCGCCTCCGGCGAGTTGCACCCTGCCCATGCGCCGATAAGCAGCACACAAAGACCCGCAAGGACCCGGTCGTGCACCATTTGTCGAACCCTATGCTTCATTGATCATGCCGCGTGCTACGTACGAGCCGGTTATCGGCCTGGAAGTGCATTGCCGGCTTCTTACCGATTCCAAGGCGTTCAGTTCTGATTCCGCCCGGTTCGGCGCCGGGCCGAATGTGCATGTGGATCCGGTCAGCCTCGGCCATCCCGGCACGCTGCCTGTGCTGAACCGGCGCATGGTCGAGTATACCCTGCGCATGGGGCTTGCCACGCATTGCCGGATCGCGCCCCGCTCCGTACTGGCTCGCAAGCATTACTTTTATCCCGACCTGCCGAAGGGCTACCAGATTTCGCAGTACGAGACGCCTATCTGCGCCGGAGGGCATGTGGATATCGTTTTGCAGGAAAAGGATGCGCCGCCCGTCACCAGGCGCATAGGGCTGACGCGCATTCACATGGAGGAGGACGCAGGGCGATCCATTCACGACCAGGATCCGTACGACACGCTCCTCGACTACAACCGCTGCGGTACGCCGCTCATCGAAATCGTTTCCGAACCGGACCTGCGGTCGCCCCGCGAAGCCTACCTGTACATGCGGAAGATCCGCCAGATCGTGCGGTATCTCGGTATTTCCGACGGCAACATGGAGGAGGGATCGCTTCGCTGCGACGCAAACGTGTCGATTCGCCCCCTGGGGAGCAAGGATCTCTGCGAGCGCACCGAAATCAAGAATATGAACTCGTTCCGGAACGTGGAACGGGCCCTCGATTACGAAATCAACCGGCAGATACGACTGGTTCAGGGGGGCGGGAAGGTCGTGCGGCAAACGCTGCTTTGGGATGCGGACCGGCAGGAGACCCGGCCCATGCGTTCCAAGGAGGAAGCGCATGATTACCGGTATTTTCCGGATCCCGACCTGGCGCCGGTGTTCGTAACGGACGACGAGCTCGGCCGCATCCGCGCCGAACTCCCGGAAATGCCGGAGGCGCGCAGCGTCCGTTTTCAGGGTGCGTGGGGATTGCCCGCCTATGATGCGGCGATCCTGACCGAGGAGCGTGAACTGGCCGACTATTTTGAAGAAACTCTGGGGGCGTTAGGAGTGGAAGGAAGCGGTAAGGAAACGCATGGCCCGGCGAAAAGCGTCTCCAACATGATCATGGGCGATGTGCTCCGCGTGCTCAAGGAGACCGCCACGTCCATCGAGGAACTCCCCATTCGCCCTCCGCGCCTTGCCGCGCTGGTCCGGCTGCGTCTTGACGACCGGATATCTTCCACGGCGGCCCAGGAAATTTTCGAAGCCATGCTCGAACGGGACGATGCGCCGGAGGCCATTGCGAAGGAACAGGACCTCATCCAGGTCTCTGACGTGACTTCCCTTGCGCCCGTCGTGGAACGTGTGCTGGACGATCATCCGCAGCAGGTGGCGGCGTACCTTGGAGGCAAGGAGGGCCTCATCGGGTACTTCATCGGACAGGCGATGCGGCGCTTCGAAGGGTCGCCCGACCCCAAACTTGTACGCAAACTGCTGCTCGAAGGGCTTGAAACCCGCCGCGAGTAAATTCCTTTTTTCTGCGCCGTACCCGGGCTTTGTCCGCCAGCCTTTCGCGCCGATCTTTTTTTCTTTTTGTTTCCATCCAACCATACACACTAAAACCCATGCTTGTTGCCGGTAACTGGAAAATGTACACGAATATGGATGCGGCGCGCACCCTTGCGCGCGATGTCGTGGATTCGGTGGGAGACCCCGGGGGTGTAACGGTCGTCGTGTGCCCGCCTTTCGTGAGCCTGTCCGCCGTGGCTGCGGAGATTGCCGGTACGCCGGTGGGTCTTGGGGCCCAGAACATGCATACACAGGACGCGGGCGCCTTTACCGGCGAGGTGTCGGCCCCGATGCTGACCTCGGCGGGGTGCCGGTACGTGATCCTGGGGCACTCCGAACGCCGGCAATATTTCGGAGAGACGGATGAGGGGGTATGCGCGAAAATCGGACAGGCGCATGCCCACGGTCTTGTGCCGATCGTGTGCGTGGGCGAGACCCTGGAAGAGCGCAAGGCAGACAGGGCCGAAGAGGTTGTGGGGCGGCAACTGGCGCACAGTCTACGCGGCGCGGCGCCAGGCAGTCCTGATCAACTGGTGATCGCCTACGAACCGGTCTGGGCGATCGGTACGGGCGAAACGGCCACACCCGATCAGGCGCAGGAAATGCATGCCTTCATCCGGGGACGGTTGAACGAACAATTCGGCGAAGAGACGGGTCGCGCCCTGCACATTCTGTACGGGGGAAGCGTCAAACCGGGCAACGCCGCCGAACTGTTCGGGCGGGCGGATGTGGACGGCGGCCTGATTGGCGGCGCCAGCCTGAAGGGAGAGGACTTTGCGGCGATTGTGCGGGCGGGGTAGTGGGCCCGGGCAGCCCCTGTCAACGTTGCCCCGGATTGTATTTTGCTCGAGTACTCATTCGGTATTTCGGATTATTTAAAAAAACATTTCACGATTTCTTGACAAAGAGAGGGTACACGTTTATACTGAGGATGGAGTGCTGCTTTTAAAGTATTCCGGTGTGTTTTTTGTCAGAAAATGATAACCTTAACATTCCTCCTTTCCGCGTAGCCCCCGGCGGTTTTCGCGGTTCATGCACGCACACGACGCAGGTTAATCATGATCAGGAGATACGCTTCTTCGCTTCTCGTCCTTGGAGGTTTGCTTCTCTCTACAGGCCCCGTCCATGCGCAGACGGGTAAGATAGCAGGTACCATCACCGACGCGGTCACGGGAGAACCCTTGGTCGGAGCAAATGTGGTGGTCGAGGGCACTCAGTTGGGGGCTGCCGCCGACGCCGAGGGCAACTACTTCATTTTGCAGGTGCCCCCGGGTACGCATGCCGTACAGTCGACCATGATCGGTTTTGCAACAATGACGCAGACCGACGTGCGGGTCTACATTAATCAGACGGCCCCGTTGAATTTTTCGCTTTCCCCCTCTACGGTGCAAGCAGAAGAGGTGGTGGTGGTTGCGGAGCGTCCGCCTGTAGAGGTGGATCTCACGGGCAGCAAACAGCGCATGAGCGGTGAGGAGCTTGATAACAGTTGGGTGAAGACGCTCTCCGAAGCGCTTCTGATTCAGACGGGAACGAACATCCACGGTGGTATTCGTGGGGGCTTTGGACTCGAGGACAGCTATTTTATTGACGGGCTCAGCCTGCGCGACAATGTTTCAGGGGGCAATCTGGCAGGCGTCAACACTACGTCCATCGCTGAACTGGAGGTCCTTACCGGCGGCTGGAGTGCAGAGTACGGTCGCGCGATGGGTTCGGTAATCAACATTGTAACACGTTCTGCTTCAGACCGCATTCGCGGCACGATACGTTCCCGATATCGCCCCCCGGGACAATATCATTGGGGTCGGAATATTTACAGTGAGGAGAATTATGAATGGAAGGTGATGGCTACGCTCGACTACTGGACCGAGAATACCGGGGGAGGCGCTTGGGCCATGCGAACCCCGCAGGAGCGCCTCGATGCGTGGACGGATTTCATCACGGGGGATCTTTTCGGGGACGTTTCGCGGCGCATGCAGGATTATGCCGAGCGCGCTACCTGGGAGGGCGAGGGAACGTTCTATGGGCCGATCACGGAAGACCTGGGATTTCTTGTTTCGGGGAAGTATGTGCGAAGCGCCCCGAATTTCCCGGCTTATCTGGAGTATACTCAGGATTGGAATTACCAGGGCAAGCTGACTTACCGTCTTGGCTCCCGAAACCGGCTTGAGCTTTCGGGCTTTTACCAGGGTTTCGACAACACGGATAGGGCGCGGTTGAGCTACTGGTCCAGTGAAGATGCATTCGTTTCGGGATTCTGGGGCCCTCCGCCGTACTACCACTCCGGTTATTCCACGTTCAAGTACTGGCCCTACGGCACCTCCAACATCTTTCAGGTTCCGACGCCGCCGGAATACATGCGGATGCGGAGCGGACAACTGGCCTGGACGCACGTATTCAATCCCTCGTCTTTTCTTGACGCCCAGGTGAGCTACACCACCATGCGTCTGGATCGGGACAACTTCGGCCAACTCGAGGACAGCGAGTTCTATGATCCCGAGTCAGAGGAGTTTGGCGCCCGCTGGGATGAGACAATGATTCCAGGCAACCCACTGTTTTTGCTGCCCCCCATTTTCCACCGTCGCCACCCGGGCATTTTTCAACTCAAGGTGCGCTCAGAGGCCGCTGTAGCCAAGGTGGACTACACGAATCAGATAAGCCAGGAGTTTCAATTGAAGGCCGGTGCGCTCATCTCCCCACAGTATGTGTCGAAGACCTTCAAGGCTGGAGCTATGCCGGGCGCCGTCTATTCCAATTTGGCGACGAAGCCCGATTTCAAGCCGTGGGATGCGGCAGCCTACGTGCAAGGCAAGGTGGAGGTAAACGGCATGGTGATCAACGCGGGGCTGCGTTTCGACGCCTTCGACGCGAACACGAAAGTGGCGCCCTCGATATTCGATCCGGGCGTGTTCGACGAGGCCAACGTGCCCAGCTACGATGCGGAAACGCACGGAGTGAAAACCCGTTCTCGGGCCGTGCTTTCACCGCGTTTCGGCATATCCCATCCGATTACGGAGTTGACCGTGCTGCACTTCTCCTACGGTCACTTCAACCAGCGCCCGGCGTGGCAACTGATCGGTGGCGGCCCAACGATTTTTCACATCACGTCCAGTTCGGAAGGCGTTCCGGATGCTTCACCTGCGGAGGCGTTCGGGTTCTATCACCCCAACACCAATACGGCCAACCCGGAGCTCACCTTCGAAAAGATCATTCAGTACGAGATTGGCTTCGATCAGCATATTCCCCGGCTGGCCCATCTCGACGTGACCGCCTACTACAAGGACGGCAAGGATCTGACTTCTCTCGGAGTGAGTCAGGGGCGGGTTGACTTTGTGGGATTCGGATCGCACGCCAACCTTTTCGGCCTCGGGGGTTCGGTGAACACCGAGGTGTATACCGACCCGGTGGCCACCCTTGGGTTCGCGCCGGGGGGCGGTCGTAGCCGGGTAACGACCAACGGTGGGTTCGTCGATGTGAGAGGCCTCGAAGCTTCCATCGAGACGCTCTTTTTGCGGAACGCACGCCTGAAGCTTGTTTTCAACCGCTCTTTCGTGCGCTCCGGCCAATACGGTTTCAGACAGATATTCGTCGAAGTGGATGGCGACCCCGTACGGCCAAACCGGCTGCACGGCGTGAGCCTGACAGACCGGGGGACCTCGGGGCAGAACAACGACCAATGGAACCCGACTACGAGCTTCAAGGCAACCCTGAACTTGTTCTCGCCGGAACAGTTCGGTCCTGGCTTTGGAAATTTTTACCCGTTGGGAGGGTGGCACGTGAACGCTTTTTACAACTTCGCCAGCGGCCACCGTTACACCTATCACTCCCCGGGGGATTTCTCGACCGAGCCCAATAACAGGCGGTGGAAACCTTACCACAACACAAACCTGCGTATCTCGAAAGCCATTGGCCTGGTTGGCTCTTCGGAGATTGAGTTCAGCGTGGACGTTCATAACGTGCTCAATACCAACCGCATCAGGTTCCCCACCTCACAGGATGCCCTGGTCGCTTACCACGAAGAAGATCAACTCCCGGTGAATCCAACAACGGGGGAAGAAAGCGAATGGGACTGGTACGATCTCGTCCAGCTTCCCCGGCAGATGTTTTTCGGGGTACAATTGAACTTTTAATCGCCCAGGAAGCAAGTTTTTTTCAGCCTAACCGGAGCCCAGACCGATGAGCATAACGACACGGCAAGTCTCCTTTTTCACAGCCTTCGTGGTAGGTGCTGTCCTGGTTGCGTTCTCCGCCCCGGTCGCTGCGCAGAGCATCACGGACCACCAACTCACGCGGGGCAAGTTCTGGACCATTGTCAGTGAAGCAGTTCCCAATCCGGCTGCCTGGCGGTCCGCCTACCCCGGCTACTTCGAGGCCCCTACGAGTTGGTTCAACACCTTCGAAAACTGGGTCGCTCTCGTCGACGGGGACCTGATCGTTGCCGGTCCACCCACCTTCAACGTCGTCAAGCACACTTTGGTGAAGAACTACAACTTCAGCCAAAGCGCGCAGGAAGCCGAGGAGTATTCCTTCGATGTGGTTACTTCCATTGACCCGTCAGCAGCCGGCGTGCCGACTATCCCTTTGCGGGTATCCCGAAAGAGGATGGTCTGGAGCCTGCCGCAGTACGACGACTTCATCATACAGCGCGAGGTGTACACGAACGAGGGCAGCACCACCATTCAGGACTGGTATCACGCTGTTACCTACAGCATCAATATCGCAACGGGCGTGCCGTACGGGACTCCATTCGATGACGAATATGTCTGGGATGCTTCCTTCAGCAATTCTCGGGAAGAGCAGGGGAACTTCGTGTTCTACGACGATACTTCCATGCCGCCGAACCAGAGCCCCGTGACCTATGACATTTCCCCCGGCGACGTCACGGGCGACCGGGGAGATCCGGGCAATATCACCATCCAGAATTCGATCGACCGCAGGCTTTATTCGCCCCAGATATTCACCGACAACATCGTGGACGTGACGCCCAACAAGTTTGGCGAGAAGAAGGTCTATCAAGGGATCTATCACCGGATTCTGAATGAAAACCCGGGCGCGCCCGACGAAGAGTTCTGGCAGCCCACGAACAGGGATCCGGACTATGTGCTCACGCGCATGACCCCCGAGCAGCCACGGATGAGCTGGCGCGAGGCGAACGCCGACGCGTCCACTGTCGATGGCAATATCTATGAGCGCCTTGGCGCCTTCAACCTGGGTATCGGCCCCTATGACATTGCCCCCGGAGATTCTGTCGAGTTGATCCGGGTGATTGCACTCGGGGAGATGGACCGCAACGTTACCGAGCAGGGTGGCCTGGAGGCCACGCAGAACTACCTTGCAGCGGGAATGGCCAATCTGAAGGAGAACTGGGCAGCCGCTCTGGGGATCGTAGAGGCCTGGCAACGCACCGGGAACTGGAACGCCGGCATCACTGCCTATCCGCCGCCTACCGTCGGCGACGCTCCTTTCGCCAGCAACGACGACATGATCCAGGTCGAGTTGTTTGCCGATCCCGAGACGCTCACGCAGGGGTTCGATATTACCTTTACGGCCGTGCCGGACGGTTACGTCGATCCGATCAAGGGCCGCAACGATTGGGCCGGGTACAAAATATACCAGTCCGAGTCACGCATAGAAGGCCCCTGGGAGGAGGTGGCGAACATTTCCCGGGACCAGGCTGCCGGGTTGACCACCGGCAACAAGGTCACCTACCGCCTTGCAACGAAAGCGGGCATCCCGTATCGCTACTGGGTCACTTCCTATGACGAGGATGGGCTGGAAAGCGGGTTTACCGCCTACACCTACAACGCGCTGGCCGCCAAGCCGGCGCCAAGCAACAGCCTGTCGGATGTGCTGGTCATCCCTAATCCTTTCCGGCAGGTCAGTGGTCTTGCCGATCCCTCCGAAGAAAAGAGAATCAGTTTTCTGAACATTCCAGGGATGTGCACGATCCGCATTTTCAATGTCGCTGGAGAGCTGATTCGCACCATTGAGCACAATGACGGTTTCGGGGAGGAAGCCTGGGGAAGTGCGCTCGAAGGCGACTACCTGCTGACTCGCTTCTTTCAAAATGTGCAGCCCGGGGTGTACGTCTACCACATCGAGTCACATGTGTCCGGCCACGAAGGGGAGACGGACATGGGCAAGTTCATCATCATCAAGTGAGTAAAACCGTAACGTCGTCTGAACGCCGAGACTTTCTACCGGGGGTAGCCAAGATGAAAAAATATGCCTCACTCGCCTGTGCATCGATCCTGTTTCTGGCGGTGCATCCGGCCCATGGGCAAATCGAGCCTGACGTAGGCACTGGTGTCGAATCGCCCTCTTTTCAGCGGGTCGGGCAATCCGGTTTTCAGTTTTTGAAGCTGCCCACAAGCGCACGCCAGGCGGGCATTGGCGGCATCCTGTCTTCCGCAGGCTACGCGGACGCCGCCACGGTATTCACCAATCCGGCCTCGACCGTGAACGTTGAGAATTTCAATGTGGCGATTTCTCACGTGCAATGGTTTGCCGATATTGCTTATCAGAGCGCCGCCGCTCTCAAGCAATTCGAGGGCATAGGCACCGTAGGCGTTCACGTCTTCTACCTTGATTACGGAGACATGCCGAGGACCGAAAACCGTCCCATTCTGGACCAGGGAGTGCCTACCGGGCGATCGGAGGTGCTCACCGACCTGGGTACGGTTTCCGCCCATAATCTCGTGGCGGGGGTCAGCTATGCCCGCCGCATCACGGACCGTCTTTATTTTGGCGCCAACGCCAAATACATTTCCGAGACGCTTGATGATGCCAACGTCGGCGCGTGGGCCGTCGATGTGGGTACGGTCTTTTACACAGGCCTCCGCAGTCTTCGTCTAACCATGGTCGGCAAAAATATCGGCCCCGACACCCAAATCGCCGAGTTCGACGAGCGCATAGGCTACGAACCCGCCAACGTGCGGATGCCTGTGAATTTCAGCATAGGCGCTGCCTACGACGTGATTGAGGCCGGGGAAGGCAACCCGCATGCCTGGACCTTCGCCGGCGAGTTCGTTCATCCGAACGACGGCCCCGAAAAGGTAAACGCAGGGACGGAGTACGTCTTTCGGGACCTGCTTTTGCTACGGGCAGGGTACCGGTTCAATTACGACGAGGAAGGCCTTACCCTTGGGGCCGGCCTGAAGGTTACCACCAGCGCCGGGGGCATCGCCGTCAACTATGCATGGTGGGACTTCGGCGTGCTCGGATACACCCATATGTTCTCGCTGGCTTTCGGACGGTAGGGCTCCTGTCTTCAAGATACCGCCAACCAATTCCGAGCACGTATGGAACTGATCTCTCTGGCGAACGCATCCCGCGTCGCCGCGCGACCGGCGCGTCGCTGCACGGCGGGGCCTCGATGGCGAAGTGCCGTTGCTGTCCTTCTTCTTGCCGCCACCGTATTTGGCGGATCTGCTCAACGGGCGGCGTCTCAGACCAACCCGGTCGAAGTACGTGAGATCGACGGGTACATCGAGATCGACAACGGCCTCGTTAAAGCCCGATTCACGCCGAGCCCCGAAGGCGTCGACCAGGCCTTCTTTGCCGCGCAGGCCGGGCAATGGGTGCTTGTGGCCGAGGCGTTTCGTCCTCCCAACCCGCGCCCGCACACTACCACCGCACTGTACCTGGATCGCTCCAACGAGCAGGGTCGGGCCCTGCGCATTGCGGAGGAGTACCGCGTGATCGTTCCCGAAGTACTCCGTACGGTGCATGTGAGCCAAGAAACTCCCGAGGAAGTACAGGTGGTGCTTACCGGGGAAACCCCTATGGTGCGCGTCGAGCAGACCGTGAGCCTGCAACGGGGAAGAAACATCATCCACGTCGACGTGCAGGGGGTGCTCCAGGACGATCCGCCGCAATTGGAATATCTGTTTTCCCCATTTGCCTTCGCCGAGGCGGGATCCCCGGATTTCAGCCATGCTCCGGCCTACAAGCGATCTCCCGGCGATGTTATCGGCGATCGCGCCTTCTTTGCGCCCGCGGCCATCGTGCAGACCGGGAGCGTGTTTGCAGCCCTGATACCCGATCTTGACCAGATCAACGAGCACATTGTATACGGGCAGCACGCGCGACCTCAAAAGCACCCCTGGATTTTCGGCGTTCCTATCGACTCGTCCAGGATATCCATGCCGGCCGTGTTGGATCTGGAACTTGCCTCCGGGATGACGAATCACCCGCTGCTGGCGTATGGCGTCATGGACGCGATCACGGAGCAGCACGTCTACTGGCGTCATGAAAACGCGGGTGGAACCCTCGTTCGTACGCTTTCCGACAACGAGGTGCGTTACGGGATGGATCTCATCCTGGACGCCGAAGCCTCGCCTTACCGGGGATACCAGGGGGCGGCCACGTATCTCTGGGACCGTTACGGGAGGCACTATTTCCAGCGTCCCCGCCCCCAGGCGATGCCATTCGCCGAGTATGCCTCGATTGCGTATCCGGCATCTTTGGCCTATAAAGGTTTTACTGTCGAGTTTGAAGACGGGAAGCCCGTCATGGTCCACCGGGACCCTGAAGGACCGGATACCTGGAATTCCTGGCAGCAGTGGGAAATGGAGGGTCAGCCGGTAGGGGCGCTGCGGCTCACAGCGCCGCAGTGGTTTCATCTGACATACAATACAGCCTGGTGGAATAACGTGGCGGATGCCACCGGATTCTATTATTGGGGCGAGCGGCTTGGAGACCCCTCACTCATCGACAAGGCTCGCCGTATGGTCAACCTGGCCCTCATGGCGCCGCAGCATGAGGGTTTGTTTCCCTCCCTCTACGATCTGAACGAGAAGCGTTGGATAGGCAGCCTCTGGCGGTTTCCGACCGAGGGGTACGATCCGGACGAAACCCGAACCTACTGGAACTGGGAAGAGGGGGACTATCAGACGGCATCGGCCAGTGTGACTGCGGGTTATCTGATGGAGGTCTATCGTCTCTATCAGAAAGACCCGCGTATTCTGGATTACGTCCAGCGGTATGGCGACTTTCTCATAGCCCATATGCAGCCCGAAGGCAGCGTGCCCGCCTGGTTCACCGAGCACCTCGAACCTCGTCCGAGCATGCGCTGGAACGCCGATGGCGGAGCGCATGCGTGGGTACTCAGTGAACTTTATCGCGCTACCGGCGAAGAGAAATTCCTGCAAGCAGCCAAACGCGCCGCTCAGTTTCTGATAGATGATGTAATGCCTCAACAGAAATGGGTGGATTTCGAGGCGCTTTACTCCTGTGCCGTCAAGGCCGAAACCTTCTTCGATTCGCGGACAGGCCAGCCGCCGCGCAACGCCATGTCGATGTCGTGGGCCTTGCAGGGTTTTGTTTCGCTCTATGAAGTAACCGGGGAATCCCATTACCTTGAAGCGGCCGAGGCCGTCGCGGATTATGCCAGTTTTCTGCAAACGGTGTGGGCGCCGCACTATATCATTACGGCCTATCCTTTCGGGGGCTTCTCTTCGCAGATCGGCGATGCCGAATGGCTGGATCAGCGTGACCACCGGTTCGCCGGGATACTGGTCCGACTCGGGTTGCTTACCGGGCGGCAGGATCTGGTCGAGCGAGGGGTGGCGGCCGCCCGTTCCTCGCTTGCGCTGATTACCCTTCCTCAGCACGTCGAGAACGGGATATACAATGCTCCGACGTTTCCACTGGGGCTGGGGCCGGAAAACATCGATCATGAAGGGTTTCCACAAACCCCGCTCCGCTCCGGGCCGAGCTGGGCCGAGGTGGGCGGATTGGCCGCTGCCGCCGACGTACTGCGTCAACTCGGCGGCCTCTATGTCAATGTGGAGCGGGATATGGTCGTGGGGGTTGATGGAATTGCCGCCCAAAGTTATTCCCTCGACGGACGGACGCTCCGGGTGAACGTCGAAAAGCTGCTTACCGCGTTGCCGGTACCCTACGACGAGCCGTATGAGGTGCTCCTGAAGGTCGAGGGGTTACCGGATGACGGCTCTTATACGCTGGTTTTGGGTAACGAAGCGTCCTTTGAAAGGTCGGCGGCGGAACTGGTCCGCTATCCGCTGGAAATTCGTCCATGACAGGCGCGGTGATAAGATGCATACGCCCCTTGGCGGGTGCGCGGGGCAGGGGGAGTATTACGTGTTTGGTGTTTTTCATCGTATCATCCGAGTGGCGCCGTCCGAAGTGCATTGTGAAAAGACGGCTGACTCCAGGGACTTTTGTGCGTAAATACGGAAAGCATGCTGGTTTTTTCGACGAAAAGGAGGATTACCTATGAAGAAGGTCATCATGGGAAGCATATTGCTTGCAGTACTGTCGATATCCTGCAACCGGTCGGATGATGAGATGGAAAACACCTTGACGGAGACCGCGACCTTTGGGGAAGATATTGCTTTTCTCAACGAGCATACCGAGGTGGTCGTGTTGTCTGATGAAACAGGGCAGGCCCAGGTCGTAGTCAGCCCGGCCATGCAAGGACGTGTCCTGACGAGTACTGCTGCCGGTAGCGATGGCATGAGCTATGGCTGGATCAACCGGGAGCTTGTTGCCTCGGGCGAGCGGCAGGAACACATCAATGTGTTTGGAGGCGAAGATCGCTTCTGGTTGGGGCCCGAAGGCGGACAGTTTTCCATCTATTTCCAGGGAGGCGACCCGTTCGAAATGGAACACTGGCATGTGCCTGCCGCCATAGACTGGGATCCGTTCCCCGTGGTGGCGCAGGAGCGCGACCGGATTGTCTTCGAGAAAGCAATGCGCCTGACAAACTATTCCGGCACGACGTTCGATCTTGAGGTGGACCGTGAGGTCCGGCTGTCAGGTAGGGCTGAGGTCGCCGAGGGGTTGGGCGTGGCGCTGGATTCCGTCGTCCAGGTTGTCGCCTTCGAATCCGTCAACACCATCACGAACGCGGGTGATGAGGCCTGGACCAAAGAAGGAGGCCTCTTGTCGATCTGGATTCTCGGCATGTTCACCCCTTCCCCGGCGACCACAGTCGTCATTCCTTATCAGTCCGGTGATGAGGAGGCATTGGGACCCATCGTCAACGCGGCCTATTTTGGCGAGCCGCCTCCGGACCGGCTGATCATCGAGGACGATGTGATCTACTTCAGCGGCGACGGAAAGTATCGCAGCAAGATCGGCCTGACCAGTAAGCGAAGCAAGCCCGTGTTCGGGAGCTACGATGCGGACAACCGCGTGCTCACGCTGGTGCAATATACGATGTCGGAGACGGCAACCGACTATGTAAACTCGATGTGGGAAATCCAGGAGGACCCCTACGCAGGCGATATCATAAACAGTTACAACGATGGGCCGCCCGAGCCGGGTGCTGAACCGCTCGGTCCCTTCTATGAACTCGAAAGCTCTTCTCCGGCTGTGGCGCTGGCGCCCGGGGAATCCCTGACGCACGTGCACCGGACGATCCATTTACAGGGGAGCGAAGAAGCGCTCGATCAGATCGCTGTGGGGACTCTCGGAAAAACACTGAACGAGATACGCAGCGCGTTTGCACCGTAGGGCCGGTACCGCAGAAACCTTCTTTCATGATTTTCTGCGGTGCAGCCTCGCCGGAGCTTTATCTGCGCCTGCTCGTCAATGTGTCGGGGGACTGGAAGAGGACCGTACGATCATTTTCGTAGGCAACGCACAATGGCGCGAGGGGCCGTCGAAGCCCTGCATCCGTTCGAGGAGCATGTCCATGGCAAGGGCCCCCATTTCGTAAGCCGGTTGTGCGACGACGGTCAGAAAAGGATTGATCTGTGCAGCGATTTCGATATCGTCGAAACAGGCCACCGCCACGTCCTCCGGGACACGGACCCCATGGCGCCTCAGGCTAACCAGTACTCCTACCGCCACGTGGTTGTTTGCGGCGATAATGGCCCGAGGAAGCAAGTTCTTCCTGAACAGTTGCTCCGTGATCTCCTCGCCGCTTTGGCGGCTCGTACGTCCCGGATATACGTGAGGAACGAGGCCGGCTTCCTTCATGGCGCGAAGGTATCCGGCCTGGCGTTCTTCCAGAGAAGAAACCCCAGGCCAGCCGCCCACGAGGGCAATGTCCTGGAACCCCTGCCCGATGAGATGGTCGGTCAGATGGATGCCCCCGGTGAATGTATCGCCCCATACCGCATCGGCGTCGATTTCCTCCACGGTACGATCAATCAACACCACCGGGATGTCGTGGTGGTGCAGCATATCGAGGTGGCGGTTGTTTCCCGGGGCGGAGGAAATCAGCACGCCATCCACGCGGCGCGAGATGAGAATGTCCAGATAACGGCGTTCTTTCTCCAGCGATTCGTCGGAGTTGCCGAGAATGAGGGCGTATCCGTGTTGTTGCGCCCTGTCTTCTACTCCTCGGGCTAACGTGGTGTAAAACGAGTTGGTAATGTCGGACAGAATCAGGGCAATGGCGTTCGTGCAGCCGTTGACAAGGCTGCGGGCGGCCGCATTGGGGACATATTGAAGCTTTTCAATAGCGTTGCGCACCTTTTTGTGCGTGTCAGGCGCAAGCATGTCGGGTTGGTTAAAGTAGCGCGAGACGGTCATCGCACTGACACCCGCCTGACTGGCGACATCCAGGATAGTGCTCATCGAACTTTGCAGTCGATCAAGGGAATGAAGGGGCGTGGATCAGGAGCCCGCATAAGAAACCACTTTTTTCATGATTTCCTATGGTGCAGGTTCCCGATGTATCCGTTTCGGTTCATCTTGCTTTGCGCCGGATATCCCGCGATATGTTTAAGTGGCCAAATCGTCTTTATATATCCCCGGTTTCTCCTGGCCGATTCCTCGCCGGGGAATGGTTCCGCCAAGCTCTGTTCATGGCCGTCAGAGCGTTAAATTGCCATCGTCGAGAGCTTGACATGATGGGCTTGAATCGCTACTTTTTCTTAGATGTTAAGATTAACATTTCTCGTCGAATTTCCCGGCACGCCGCAGAAAGAAGAAGCTTGTGAGCACGAACGCCGTTACGCTTATCGCCAATGGAGATCTGCGCCTCGCAGCCAATCAGAGATGTTGGCCCGAGCAGCAGAAAGTCGAACGGGCAATCATTCGAGTCATCGAGGCGGAAGGGCATCAGGCAGTACGCGCCCACGAGGAACTTCCCGACAAGAAGCATGGCTTCATTGACAGTCAGAAGCACGGCCGGGCAGTCTTTCGGCAAATTGATCCTGACACGCCCCTGGTGATTGTCTTTGCAGCGTGGCAGTACTCGCATCATGTCCTGCCCGGTTTGTCGACCCATCGCGGGCCGATTCTGACCGTAGCCAACTGGAGCGGAACCTGGCCCGGTCTCGTCGGCATGCTTAACATGAACGGTTGTCTGGCCAAGGCCGGCGTACCTTACAGCACGCTCTGGAGCGACGATTTCACGGACGAGAAGTTCAGGCAGGGGCTTCGCGCCTGGCTCGGAACGGGTAGCGTAGCGCACGATCTGAGTCACGTGCTGCCCGCATCCGAACTGGACTTTCCGGATGCGGAGTGGGAGCTTGGTCGTCGACTGGCCGGGGAGCTTCGGCGGGACAAGGCGATCATGGGGGTTTTTGACGAGGGATGCATGGGGATGTATAATGCGATCATCCCCGACGAACTGTTGCACCCGGTCGGAATTTTCAAAGAACGCCTCAGCCAGAGCGCTCTGTACTACGAAACCACTCAGGTTGCCGAGGAAGAGGCGTGGGCCTGTTTCGAGTGGCTCAAAGATCATGGCGTGCGTTTTCAGTTGGGGCCGGACGAAGACGAACATCTCACGGAAGCACAGGTGCTACAGCAGTGCAAGATGTACATCGCCGTGCTTCGCATCGCTGATGATTTCGGTTGCGATCTCGTCGGAATCCAATACCAGCAGGGGCTCAAGGATCTGTTGCCCGCTTCCGATCTGGCGGAGGGTCTTCTGAACAACACGGAACGTCCGCCGGTATATTCGCGCGACGGCGCCCGCGAGCTCTATCCCGGAACGGCGCTTCCACACTTCAACGAGGTCGATGAGTGTGCCGGGCTGGATGCTCTGGTGACCCATCGCCTCTGGTGTACACTCGGGTATCCACCGGAGACCACCCTCCACGACCTTCGCTGGGGCGAGTCCTATAAAGGAGATTTCGTGTGGGTCTTCGAGATTTCCGGGGCTGCGCCGCCCGCACATTTCACAGGAGGCTATTCAGGGACGAGTAGTGAACGCCAGCCACCCATGTATTTCCGGTTGGGCGGGGGAACGCTGAAAGGGATCAGCAAGCCGGGTGAGATAATCTGGAGCCGTGTTTTTGCCGAGGACGGTCGCCTCAAGGCAGACGTGGGGCGGGGGACGGTCGTGGAATTACCCCGGGAAGAGACGGAGCGCCGGTGGCGACTTACCACATCGCAGTGGCCGATTATGCACGCTGTGCTGCATGGTATTTCGCGTGACCAGATGATGGCCCGCCACAAGTCGAATCATATCCAGGTAGCCTATGCGCCCGATGACGACGCAGCACGGAAGGCGCTGATCTCGAAAGTAGCGGCGTTCCAGAACATGGGCATCGAGACCTTCGTATGTGGCTCGCATGAGAGGATCGCCTCTTGAGGGAATGCCTGCGGGTCCTTCGGGAAAAAGGAACATCAAGCCTATGACCTCCACGGAAAATATCCGCCGCCTGTTACTTGACCTCGCGCACGATCTCGGGGATGGGCGGCATATGGCTATCGCCGGGGAGGGGAATGTCTCGGGCAAGCTGGATGACCATCACTTCCTTATTAAAGCCAGTGGTACCCGGATGTCCACGCTGAAACCCGAAGAACTGGTAGGGGTTGATGCCCGGCCCTTGCTGGCGGCTTTGGAGGGAGGGGAAGACCTTACCGATGAGGAAATAGAGAGGTTGCTACTGGAAGTGCGCATGGATCCGGACGCCCTCAAGCCCTCGGTCGAGAGCCTGTTTCACGCCTGGTTACTGACTCTGCCGGGCATCCGGATCATCGGGCACACCCACGCCATCGCCGTCAACCAAGTGCTCTGCTCACCGCGAAAGCGGGACTTCGCCGCCCGGCACGTGATTCCCGACCAGGTCGTCTACTGTGGCGTGGAATCCGTTCTGATACCTTACGTGGATCCTGGCTTTACGCTGGCTCGGTGCATGGCCAGGGAAGTGGAAACGTTTCGGAAAAGAACGGGGGTGCTGCCCAAGACCATTTTGCTTGAGAACCATGGCGTCATCGCCTTGGGAGCGCAGCACACGGAGGTCATCGCGGCGCTGGCCATGGCAGAGAAGGCGGCCCGCATCTTCGTCGGCGCCGCGACCCTCGGAGGGCCAATCTTCATGGATGAATCCGAGGTTTATCGCATTGCCGGACGCACCGACGAACACTATCGGCAGCGCATGCTTGAGCGTCATCTGCCCCGGTCAGATCATGCAGATCCTGCAAGCTGATCACCGCCATTCCTCAAAGTCCCACAACACACCTTGTATTTCCTGCCGCTGCCGCAGGGACAGGGCTTATTCCGGCCTGTGGGCCCGCCACTGGCATGGAAATCCCGCCAGCGGGACCACACCATGACATCAGCAGGCGCTCTTCTCTGGTAAAGCTGACCGGCCATGAATCTCATGTAGGGGTCGATGTGCTTGAAAAACATCTTGTAACCGGCACACAAGTAGTTTAGTCCTGCCTCGCCGTCGGGCGTCTTCATAAAACGCTTTTTGGGACATTCGCCGTTGCAGGCGAAACGCACGTCACACCGACGGCAGTAATCCGGCAGCGTATCTTGTTTTGCGGCCCCGAATGATTGCTGCTGGAGAGAATTCGTCATGGATAGCAGCGGCTTATCCATGATGTTGCCCAGCTTGTTGGCAGGATAGACGAAGTGATCACAGGAATAGAGATCCCCATTGTGCTCGAGTGCGAGCGCATCGCCGCACGTTTCGCGAAACACACAAAGGCCTGGTTTCCTCCCGATCCAGGATTCCAGCGCCACATCAAAGAGTTGGACGAAGTATTGACCGACATCATTGCGCACCCATTCATCGAAAATGGTGCACAGGAACCGGCCATACTGCTCCGGCTCGACCGACCACTCGGAAACAACGGCCTCATAGGCAAAATCAGGAGAAACAAGCGACAAATGATCCAATCCCGGCTCGGTTGCCACACGCTCTACAATCGGGATGAACTGCATAAACCCGCTACCGATCTCCTTCAAAAATCGGTAGACCTCAAGTGGATAGTCTCCGTTATGACGCTGGACGACCGTCAGCGTGTTAAAGGCCACATCGTGTTTCTTCAGATAGGAAAGCCCCTGTATCACCCGATCGAAAGTAGGCTGCCCCCCTTTGTCCACCCGGTATCTGTCGTGTAGCGCGCGCGGGCCGTCGATGGAAAGCCCGATCAGAAAGTTATGCTCCGCAAAGAAGGCGCACCACGTATCATCAAGAATTACCCCGTTGGTCTGGAAAGCATTCTCGACTTTCCTGCCGTCTGCGTATTCTTTCTGGAGTGCTACGACCTTTCGGAAGTATTCCACCCCCAGCAGCGTGGGCTCACCCCCCTGCCAGGCAAAGCTGACGACCGGCGTGTCCTGCGATGCAATGTATTGCCGAATATAGGTTTCCAGGACATCGTCCTGCATCGACCAGACCGCTTTCTTCTGCGCTTGAGGATAGAGGTTTTCCTTCTCCAGATAGAAACAATATGTGCAGTCCAGATTGCAAAGCGGCCCGATGGGTTTCGTCATCACATGGAAGGCCGTCTTCGAATCGTTCGCTACAGGCTCCATAACGGGATTCAGATCATGTTCCTTTTTCATGAGGATGTCTTTTCCAACCATTACCCACACGTCCAAGGCCCTTCCGGACAAAATGCGGGTTAGCGATATCGGGTAGACGGTACATCCCTTCCCATATCCTGATGTCCCTGTTGTGTTCGCAGGTGACGCAGACGACGGCGGTCGTCCATCAAGTGCTCGATGGGTTTCTGATCCCTGCCCTCTTGCTCCCACGATCCCAATTCGGCGCGAATTTGTTCAGCCTTCGCCAGCAGCCGCTCAACAACCTCGGGGTGCTGCGCAGCCAGGTCGTTCGTTTCGCCGGGGTCCGTTTCCAGATCGAAAAGCATGGGCGCTTCGAGTTCGTCCAATCCTGAATCCCACCACACAAGCATCTCGGGCCGACGCGGCAGATGCAACTTCCACCGGCCCTCACGCACGGCTTGCAGGTTCAGCCCATTGTAGTAATAAAACATCCGGTCAGGAGCTATAGTCTCTTCGGCGCCGGAAAGCACCGGCCGGAGGTCCATTCCGTCGATTACCCGGTCTTCCGGCAGGCGGGCTCCTGCCAGGCCAGCTATCGTCGGTAACAGGTCCATCACATTTATCATTGCGGCGTTCGTTCGCCCGGCAAGGACCCCACCGGGCCAGCGCATGATGCAGGGCACGCGCATGCCCCCCTCGAACGTAGAGCCTTTCCCGCCGCGCAGCGGGGCGTTCGATCCATACGTAGGCGATGGACTGGCTCCATTATCTGTGGCAAAGATCACAAGAGTGTTTTCCGTGAGGCCGAGCTCGTCCAGTGTTTTCAGCACCTCACCCGTACTCCAGTCGATTTCTTCCACCATGTCTCCGTAGACACCGTCCCGGGATTGTCCCGCAAACCTCGGATTCGCCATCCACGGGGCGTGCGACCGGGTGTGGGGAAGATAGATGAAGAACGGCCGATCCCGGTTTACACGGATGAAGTCGATCGCGCGTCGGGTGAAATGCTCCGTGATCGTCGTGACATGAGCATCCGGATCCACGATGCCATCGTTCTCAAGCAGCGGGGTGGATCCATCCGGGTTCGAGTTACCCACCATGCCGTAGAAGAGGTCGAAGCCATGCCGGTTCGGGTGAAACTCCGAAGATGACGTAAATCCCTCGTGGGTCCGGTAATTGAAGCCCTGGGGTACGCCGAGGTGCCATTTGCCGATACAGGCCGTTGCATACCCTTCGTCCTTAAGTAACCCGGCTATCGTGACTTCGCTTTCTTGCAGGCCCAGGTCCGAATAGACCCCGCCCACAGCATAGGGCATCCCGCAGCGAGACGGATAGCGCCCGGTCAACAGGGAAGCTCTGGAGGGGCTGCACACGGAGCACGTCACGCGAAAATCCGTGAAGCGCATGCCCTCAGCAGCAAGGCCGTCCAGATTGGGCGTGCGGATGGTTTCCGAGCCGTAACAGGCCAGATCGCCATAGCCCAGGTCGTCGGCAAAGATAACAATGACGTTGGGTGGTCGTCCGTCCGGTGTGTCGTTCCCGCAGGCGGAAAGACCCGGCACGGCAGCGGCCACACCGGCGGTTGCTGCCAGTTTCAGGAATTCCCGCCGGCTTTGCTCCCCCGGTTTGTTCTTTCGGAAGACGCCTCCCGATATATCACGCGGTTCGTTCATCGATACCCTCTCGTTTTACGGTCCTGCATGTTCAAGAAGCAGTGCTCTGATCTCATCGTGGCCGTAGTGCGCCGCCAACCCCATGGGTGTATTTCCTTGCG
Source organism: Rhodothermales bacterium (assembly GCA_965117025.1). Taxonomy (GTDB): domain Bacteria; phylum Bacteroidota; class Rhodothermia; order Rhodothermales; family VXPQ01; genus VXPQ01. The sequence continues at coordinate 340,097 of OZ220746.1, read as the reverse complement.
GCGTGGGCCCTGTCCCGGCCCTGGCATGAACCCCTGCACCGGCATCGAGCAGATATCGGACCAGTTCCAGGCTACCGCTAAAGACCGCCCAGTGCAGCACCGTCCAGCCGCTGGGGATGTTTCTCTGGTCGATCTCGGCTCCGGCTTCGATCAGGAGATGACCCGTTTCAGCCTGTCCGGCCATTGCAGCCCGAAGCAGTGGCGTCCAACCGTTGATGCCCTTCGCGTGTACATCCGCCCCGTTCGCTAAGAGGAGCGTCGCCATCTCCACGTGCCCCATCTTCACTGCCCGATGCAGCGGCGTCCATCCGGCCGCACCAGGGGCGTCTACTTCGGCGCCTGCCGCAAGGAGCCGCCGGGCGATCGCTACGTGTCCCGCCGCCGCCGCGCGATGCAAGGGGGGCCAATCGCCCATACGAGCATTCACGTCGGCACCCTGTTCGATGAGTGTGGAGACCGTCTCGACATCTTCCGCCTCCGCGGCGCGATGCAACAGGTCATCAGGGCGATCCTGGATTGCCAGGGCCGCTACAAGCATGCAGGTTGCCAGCATCACGGCAACGAATCGTATTTCCAGTCGCAAGTACGTTCTCCGCTCCATCGTGACCATTCGAAAAGGGGAATGTTATCGATAACATTTACGAAGAAACTGATGTGATGTCAATAGTATGGTGAAGTTAAAGCATGGAATGTGCCCGCAAAATCTATTGAACGGGCTGTCCTCTATAGCATGTCCGGCAAACAGATCAGGCCTTCACCCTGACCGCCTGATCTTGCCGATTCCGGTGAACGGGATGATGCGTGGAGTACTCGCCTGATAATCTGCGTAGGACGGATATTTGGAAAGCGAGATGGACTCGGCAAGCCGTGACGAGCCGAAGAAAACCATGGTCAGCACCATGAACCCCGGCATGGTCCAATTGACGAGTTGTCCCGAGGCCGCGATCGTGAACCAGTAGAAACTCCACCACATGCCGAGCTCGCAGAAATAGCTCGGATGCCGGGACCAGGCGAACAGGCCCGACGTTATGAAGCCCTGCCCGACCGGTTCGCCGGCCGCGATCTTGCGCTTCTTTTCCTGCTGAAAGCGCCACATCTGTTCATCGCCCACGATTTCTCCGATCCATAGGGTGAAAAACACCAGCGCCGTCACGATATCGATCCAATTCAGCGGCACGTCCGGATGCATCCAGGCAATGTGCACGGGCGCCGTGAACAGCCAGACGATGAGCATCTGTCCGGGAGCGATGAACACCAGGTTCAATAACTGAAACCGGACGGGGCCGATGCGCTTGCGGATCTCCAGCCAACGATAATCTTCCCCGCCTTTGGCGAATCCCCCTTTGCGCGCATAGTTGAAGGTGAGCCGCGCTCCCCACAGGAAAACGAGCAACGTCATCAGGTTTACCCGGGCGGACTCGAAATCCAGCGATGCAGCGACGATCAAACAGTAGATCGGCGGGCAAGTGGTCCAGAGGCGGTCGACCCAGGAATATTCGCGTGTGATCACCGACAAGAGGTAGGCGATGATCGCAAGGATAATGCACAGGTCCAGCGCTGCGCCGTAAGGCGTTCCAATCAATGGATGGGGTATGAAGTTGAGGTCAGGCATAGCGGGAGGCAATGGGCTCCTGGACGGGGTAAGCGATCCGGGCTTTCTTGATCATCGTGTACGCCAAGCGTTTAGGACAGGTCGCTTCCAGGCCGGGGATTTGCAGGAAGTGCAAGTTACCAATCATGGAGGTGGTCGCCAACCACAACAGCCCCCATACTCCGCCCCCCTGAAGCATTTCCAGGCGGGCGAAGCCGTTGCCGGTGTTTCCCTCCTGAATGGGGGACTTTGGGGCGATTAGAAGGATAAGCCGGATGTATGCAGGAACAATGCGGATTGTTCTTTGTCGTCATACAGGAAGGAACGCAAATCATTATGCATGTCGAGGATACCATGAACACTCCCCAAAGCTGCAAGTGCTGCTCTTGCGAGAAGTGCTGCTCTTGTTGCTGTTGCTGTCGCAAAGCGTAACGCCTTGCTTCTATCAGGTCCTGTGCTCCGAACGCATGTGGAGTAAGGAACCTGCATGAATCTGCAACTCATCAAGGCCATTGTCATCCTGCCCGGGACGGCCCTTGTTTTCATTCCGGGGGCAATACTATGGCTTTCGGCGGGCTCGCCAGGGGCTATGGCGCTGGCGGGGCCTGAAAATCTCAGGTTCTGGGCAGGTCTTTTACTGGGAGCGACCGGCCTCTTTTTTGCCGTCTGGACGGTCAGGTTGTTTGTGAAGGTCGGGAAGGGTACGCCCGCACCGTGGGCTCCGCCCCAAAAGCTGGTTGTTCGCGGTCCTTACCGCCATGTCCGAAACCCCATGCTGACGAGCGTAAATGTCATGCTCGTCGCCGAGTCGTTGCTGCTCGGCTCGTGGTATCTGGCCGGTTGGATGCTCGTCTTTTTCCTCCTCAACACGGTCTTTTTCATATTTTTTGAAGAACCGGGTCTGGAACGGCGGTTTGGCGAAGACTATCGGCGCTACAGGGCGAATGTGCCGCGCTGGATACCCCGCCGCCGACCATGGGACGGGTCGTGAAGGGAGTATTGGCGGGCTAACCGAAAGGGAATGTCAGGCGGCGTGACGCGCTCACCACGCCTGCGTTTCGGGACGGGGCGAGTTTACAGCGGGGAAGAGAGGTTCTGATGGCAAAAGACCGTATGAAAAGCATAGGGGGTTGGTTGCTGGTTTACGTCATCGGCTCGATTCCGCTCACGTTGTTCTATTCGGCGGGCCTGTCAGGATGGTTTTTCGACTATCCCGTCTTGCTTATGGCCGTGATCTTCCTGGCGCTTGCAAGTCCGCTATTGCTTATTGTATTGAAGTCTCCACGGGCGCCGAAGTGGAATATCGCTGTATTGTGGGTTGCATCCATCCTGATTACCCTCCGTATCGTATATGGCGTGTTGTTTCACAGGATTATGGAGGGGCAGCCGCGATTGAGCAGTGAGGAATTGCTCGTTGCCCTGCCGATTCTTCTGGGAATAGTTATTTTCTCGCTGGGGTGGGCGATCGTCTGGACGAAATACTTCAAAAACTCGGTGCGCGTCAGAAACACTTTCTCTTGAAAAAATGCCGGATATCTATCACACCCTGTCGATCGCTGGTTCGAAAGAACGCATCTTTGAAGCCATCAGCACCGCCGAAGGCCTTAATTCCTGGTGGACCCTGACCGCCGGCGGGGTTCCCGAATTCGGCGCAATCTACGATTTCGGGTTCGGCCCGGATTATCAATGGCAGGCCGAAGTCGTCCGCTGCGAACCCGGGGCCGTGCTGGAATGGAAAATGATCAAGGCCGCTCCCGACTGGATGGGAACGCACGTCGGGTTTCAACTCAAGACCGTCGGGGATGCTACGCAGGTCGATTTCTATCATACGGGGTGGGCCGAAATAACCGATCACTACCGGGTGTGTTCATTCTGGTGGTGCATGTACCTCCGGTTGCTTCGCCGATACATAGAGCGGGGGGAAGTCGTGCCTCACCATGAGCGCAATGATGCATAGGCGCCGCGCAGGGATTTGCGCCTTCGGCCTTTGCATAATCTCAAAGGATTTACGCTCGCCTGCGGGACAATTCGGAATGTGGAAGGCGAATCCCGCAAAAGCTGCAACCCGCGTATCTTTATCCCGTACAGGAACGTACGGGCCCGTATTGCGCCATTTCGTCGCGACAGGTAGTTTCACCGCGGTCGCAATAGGTCGCTAAGACCTGTATTTACAGTCATTTTCCGCTGTTTTTCCGCTCCACTATGTCCACCTATACGCCGGTTGCTCCCGGCGAGCGGATACAAAGTCTCGATGTGCTCCGGGGCTTCGCCTTGCTCGGCATTCTCATCATGAACGTGCAATCGTTCTCCATGCCGACCGCCGCCTACGTGAATCCGACGGCGTGGGGTGATCTGACCGGTGTCAATCTGGCGGTTTGGCTGGCCGGCCATGTCCTGGCCGATCAGAAATTCATGACGCTGTTCTCGATGCTGTTCGGGGCGGGCGTCTGCCTGTTTGCGGACCGGGCGGAGGCCCGCAGCGGACGATCCGCCGCCGTGCACTACCGAAGGATGTTCTGGCTGCTGGTTTTCGGCCTGCTCCATGTCTATTTCCTTTGGACGGGGGACATCCTGGTGCCGTACGCCATATGCGGCTGCGGGATATACCTGTTTCGCAACCGCTCCCCCCGGCGCCTCCTGGTGCTGGGCATCTGTGTTTTCTCGGTGGCCACATTCCTGAATCTCTTTTCTGCCTGGGGGCTGATGAATTATGCGTCGCCGGAAGACGTCGCCGGCGTGACGTCTTTCTGGACGCCGGACGCTGCCACGCTCGAGGCGGAACTGGCTGCGTACCAGGGAGGCTGGATGGCCCAGCAGGCCTACCGTGTGCGTGCGGCCTTCGAAATGCACACCTTCGTCATGCCGTTGTTCATGTTATGGCCGTGCGGCGGGGCCATGCTGGTAGGCATGGCGCTTTACAAGTGGGGCGTATTGAGTGCAGCGCGGAGCGGCCGGTTCTACCGGCGTATGATCCTCATCGGCATGGCGGCGGGGCTGACGGCGATCTGCGCAGGCTTGTGGTGGAATTTTTCCGGAGACTGGACCTGGCAGCGCTCGTTCTTCACGGGGGTGCAATTCAACTACTGGGGCAGTACGGGCGTTGCGCTCGGCTATCTGGGCCTGATCATGCTGGCGGTGCAGAAGGGCGTCTTTGCGAGCCTGCAGCGCCGCCTTGCCGCCGTGGGCCGGCTGGCGTTCACGAATTACATCCTCCAAACCGTTTTGTGCACGCTCCTTTTCTATGGGCACGGGTTCGGGCTGTTCGGGAGTGTCGAGCGCTATCAGCAACTCTTTGTCGTACTTGCCGTATGGCTTGTTCAGCTGTGGCTGTCGCCCGTCTGGCTGCGGCGCTTCGCATACGGCCCGCTGGAATGGGCCTGGCGCGCACTGACCTATTGGTATACCCCGAAGATGCGTTTGCGGGAGAGCCCGAGCCCGTGACAGGGCACTTCGTACCTGGCCGTGCCATGAATCAAGGACCTGATTCTCAAATGCACAACACCCGTATTCCTTTTGTCGTACTCTACGGTATGCCCGTATTACGTTCGGTTCCTTCCCGGTTTCTTCAGACGCTTCTTCGCTTTTAGCTCCACATGTCTTCCACTATAGTGGACATATCGATCGCCGCCGGCTTGCTGATAGGACTGGCGCGCGGCTTGTCGACCGGGGCGGTGCGTCAGATCGTGGGGCTTGCGGGTACGGTGCTGGCCATCGTGCTTGCCCTCGAACTGATGCACCCCGCAGGGAATGCCATAGGCGGGATTCTGGGCGCCGGGGCGGGCATCGTGCCGATTCTGGGCTTCATTGTCGTGTTTGCCGCCGTGCAACTGGCGCTTTACGTGCTTGCAAAGATCATCGAAACCAGTCTCAAGATACTCCGGCTGAGCATGCTGAACCGGGCGGCGGGGGCGGTATTCGGCCTGTGCAAGGCGGCGCTTCTGCTGAGCGTACTGTTTCTGGTGCTGAATTTCTTCAACATCCCGAATCCCGAAAACCGTGAGGACTCGGCATTGTACAGGCCGGTAGCCGCGGTTTTTCCCGCAACATGGGACTTTGTCGCCGAAAGATTCCCTGCCGTCCGTAATTTGTCGGACCGGTTCGGGGAGGAGGTCCGGGAGCGGTTCGACGATGTGCTGCCCGGGCCGGAGGATGTGATACCTGAACCCGAGGGTGTGACGCCTGGGCCTGACGAGGCGTTATCCGAACCCGACGACACGCTGCCTGGATCCGAAGATGGACTGCCCGGATTCGAAGACGAAGCGGTGGAAGAGTAGTGGCGCCCAGGCCCCGCAGAGCGCCGCTGCATAGTATTAACAGGGCCTATTGTTTTCGATACGTAAAAACAGGCGCATAAATCAATAAATTTTTTACATTATTGTTGCCTGTACATGGCTGGTACGTACCCCCGCGAAAGCCAAAAGAACGTTAAGAGATCGACCATGGAACCGTTTAGTCTGATCATCGACGGCGGCAGGGTGCCGACCGAAGAACATTTTGAGGTGCTTAATCCTGCCAGGGAAGAACCGGCCGGTCTGGCGCCGCTCGGGCAGAAGAAACACCTTGACGATGCCGTAGCCGCCGCAAAAAGAGCGTTCGGAAAATGGCGCGAAGTGTCCGAAGCCGATCGGCAGGCGGCCTGTATGGAGGTGGCCTCGAAGATCGAGGAAAACGCGGAAGAACTGGCTCATCTCCTGACCGCCGAGCAGGGCAAGCCCCTGAACGGCCTTGGCTCCCGCTGGGAGATCGGCGGGGCTGTAGCCTGGGCCCAGTATACGGCGAGCCTTTCCCTGCCGGTGAAGGTCCTTCAGGACAACGAACAGGGGAGGGTGGAGCTTCACCGCAAGCCGCTCGGCGTCGTGGGGTCCATCACCCCCTGGAATTTTCCGGTTATGATTTCGGTCTGGCACACTATCCCCGCGATCCTTGCGGGCAATACTGTGGTGTGCAAGCCTTCGCCTTTCACGCCGCTATCCACGCTCCGTCTCGTGGAACTCATGAACGAGGTGTTGCCGCAAGGCGTGGTCAATTGCATTACCGGCAAGGATACGCTCGGTCCGGCGATCACGGGCCATGAAGGGATCAGCAAGATTATTTTCACCGGTTCCTGCGCCACCGGCAAGAAAGTCATGGTGAATGCGGCGGAAACCATGAAGCGGCTTACGCTTGAACTCGGTGGAAACGATGCAGGCATCGTGCTGCCCGATGTCGATCCGAAGGAGATCGCCGAAGGCTTGTTCTGGGGCGCCTTCATCAATAGCGGTCAGACCTGCGCTGCGCTGAAGCGGCTCTACGTCCATGAGGATGTGCATGACGAAGTTTGCAGCGAACTCGTCGCCATTGCCGAAAACATGAAGATGGGTGAGGGCACGGGCGAGGATGTGATTCTGGGTCCGGTTCAGAATGCCAGACAGTACGACATCGTGGCGGACCTGGCTGCAAGCGGCAAGGCCGGCGGGAGAGTGCTCCTCGGCGAAGATCCGGAAAAATACCGGGACAAGATGGGCGGCAGGGGATATTTCTATCCACCGACGATCATTGCAGGTCTCGATAACGGTGACCGGCTGGTGGACGAAGAGCAGTTCGGCCCTGTCCTGCCCGTCATCCGGTACAGCCAGGTCGAGGAGGCCATCGAGAAAGCGAACGACAATCCGAGCGGCCTTGGGGGTTCCGTCTGGAGCCGGGACATCGCACAGGCCAGAGAAATCGCGAATCGCATGGAGTGCGGTTCGGTCTGGATCAACAAACACGGCATGATCCAGCCCAATGCCCCATTCGGCGGGGTGAAGAGTTCTGGCGTAGGAGTTGAATTCGGCGAAGAAGGCCTGTTGGAATACACGGATATCCAGGTGGTCTTCTCCTGAATGATCACACCGGCGGCGCCTTCCGGCGTATGCGGCGCAGGATCAGCAGCCCCCCGATGACCGCGCCGCCGCCGATAATCTGGATGGGGCTCACCGTTTCGCCCAGCAGGAGGTAGCTGGCGGACAGCGCCGTAAGCGGGACCAGATTGCCGTATGCGGCCGTGTGCGAAGCGCCTACATGGTTCACTGCATTGTTCCATAGCGCCAGGACCAGGCCCGTGGAAAGTCCCCCCGAATACACGATGATTGCCCAGTGTCTCGGGGTCACCATACTCCAGTCCGTGCGGGGAATTTCCGGCAAGCCCATCCCAATCAGAATGGGGAGAGCGAACATCAGCCCGAGGAACGTCAATCCGGTTGCGCCTACATGGCTCAGCAAGGGTTTGTTGAGCGCCGTATAGCATCCCCAGGAGCAGGCCGCGCACAGCATCAGCACATTGCCGAGGAATATCCCTCTGTCGAACGAAATCGTTCCGGCGCCGCCCACTACAATCGTCATGGCGCCCCCCAGCACAAAGAGGAGGGCGAACCAGGCTCCTCCCCGGATTCGTTCCGTCCTGATCGCTGCGCTGATGCACGCCGTCCACAGGGGTACGCTGGTCATGATCAGGGCCGCATTCCCCGCCGTGGTACGGTGTATGCCGTGGATGAAGAGAAACTGGTAGGCAATAAAACCGATCATGCCCAGTCCGGCGATCTGCAGAGGGTATTTGCGGAGGGGCTCCCAGACGGATAATCCTTTCCTTCGGCGGCGATAGATGTAGATTCCGCCGAGCACGAGAATGGAAATCGGAAACCGGAAGCTGTTGATCAGGTGCGGATGCATGACCTCCAGGACCGATTTCAGCAGCGGATAATTCACTCCCCAGACGGTCACGACGAAGAGAAGGGCCGCTTCCGCGCGCCATTTTTTCCCGAAGGATTCGCTTACCCGCAAGACGGAATACGTTGCCGCAAGATGGAGTCTGCTATTTTCAGGATACGCTGATCAAAATCGCTTCTCGCAGCCTCTCAACTTCGCGGACTTAATCAGAGTATCCCATGCTGTGGCTGCCTGCGACATTTGCCTTCGCATTCGCTGCCGGGTTTTCGTACCTTATCGGCGATGTTGTGTTCTTGTTCGCGAAAGCTTCATGCAGGAAAAGGGTATTCAGAAGCTGTACTATTCGATCGGCGAAGTCAGTGAAATGACGGGCCTCGAAACGCACGTCCTGCGTTACTGGGAAACCGAATTCAAGGAGCTGAAACCCCGAAAGAACCGCGCCGGGCACCGCACCTACACGAGCGAGGATATCCGCATTGTGGAACGCATTCAGCACCTGCTGAAGCAACGAGGATGGACGATCAAGGGAGCGCAGAAGATGCTTTCTGCGGAGGAATCCGGGACGGGGGACGAGCACATGCGCAATCTCGTCGAATTGCGGCGCTTTCTCAAAGATGTGCTCGAGCAGCTTGAAGCAAGCTGACCGGACCGATCCTCATAGCAATTCTTGTCGGGGCCGTTGTTTTCGTCATTGTAGCGACGGCCCGTTTTCGCGCGCATCCGTTTCTTGTGCTGTTGATCGCGGCCTATCTGGTCGGGCTTGCGGCAGGATTGCCGGGAACTGCCGTCGTTGCAGCCATCACGGAGGGGTTCGGGGGCACGATCGGCTATATAGGGATCGTCATCGCCGCGGGTACGATCATCGGCGCCCTGCTTGAAAAGACCGGCGGGGCGGCCCTCATGGCCCGCTCCGTGTTGCGCTGGATCGGCAAGGCGCGTTCGCTGCTCGCTATGGGGATCACCGGCCTTTTCGTGTCGATTCCCGTCTTTTGCGACTCCGGGTTTGTCGTGCTGTCGCCGCTGAACCGTTCGCTGGCCAGACAATCCGGCGCGTCGCTCGCCTCCTTTGCGGTGGCGCTGAGCATGGGGCTGTACGCCGGCCATGTGTTCATTCCCCCGACGCCGGGCCCGCTTGCCGCCGCAGGGGAGCTGGGGGCGGACATAGGTCTGGTGATGCTGCTCGGCTTCGCCGTTTCCGTACCTGTTATTGCTGCGACATGGTTTTTCGCGCAGGTTGCCGGGCGCCGGATCGTTATCGAAGGGGAGCATGATCCGGACCAGGCAGGCGAAGCGCCCGGAAACGCCTCTCCCGCCGACACTACTGCCGCAGATACCCAACTTCGTTCCGCGTGGCTGGCCTTTCTGCCCATTCTGCTGCCCGTGGCGCTCATTGCGGCGCAGTCCATCGCGTCGCTGCCCGGACGTCCGTTCGGGGAAGGGAATCTCTTTGTCCTGCTCCGGTTCATCGGGAATCCCAATTCGGCGCTGCTTCTCGGCGTGGCTGCGGCCTGTGCGGCGGTATGGCGTTCGGGCGGGCGCGTACGTATGGAATGGATATCGGAATCGCTCCGAACGGGTGGCCTGATTATTCTCATCACCGGGGCGGGGGGCGCTTTCGGCAAGGTGCTTCAGGCGACGCCCATAGGGGAATACCTCGGGGGTCTTCTCGGTTCGATAGGATTGGGGGCGTTCAGCCTGCTCGTTCCGTTTCTGCTGGCTGCCTCGCTCAAGACGGCGCTCGGCTCCTCGACCGTAGCCATCATCACCTCCGCTTCCATTATGTTTCCGCTGTTGCCGGCGCTGGGGCTGGCGTCTTCGTTCGGGCCGGTGCTGACTACGCTTGCCATCGGCGCCGGCTCCATGACGGTCTCGCATGCGAACGACAGCTACTTCTGGGTGGTGAGCCAGTTTTCCGGGATGACCGTCCCGCAGGCCTACAAACTGCATACGGTCGGTTCCGCCGTGGCGGGCGTGACGGGCATCGTGGCCGTTCTGCTGCTGGGTTTCGTCCTGGGGCCTTGATTGACGCCGTGCCTGACGGAACAGAGCATCGCTGCATAGTGTCAACAGGCCCTGACGTAGCTCGTGCAAGCTGGAAAACATTTTGAGTTTGCGCGTATCATGGCATCGAAAAAAAGCCTATCTTCGGTTCTGTTTTCGGGACGTGGCGCAGTCCGGTAGCGCACTTGCATGGGGTGCAAGGGGTCGTGGGTTCAAATCCCGCCGTCCCGACATATCAGAGTATACTATACTGTTGTTCTGGCGGCATAGACCGTCCTTCCGGGCGATTTCTCACCCGTTTTCGTCGGAAATCGTCGATCCAAAGGCGACAGAATCATGTCTTTGAGCAGAAAACTCCGTTACGGAATGGTAGGCGGCGGTCCCGGCGCCTTCGTCGGAAAAATACACCGCAAGGCCGCCGCCCTCGACGGACTTACGACGCTCGCAGCGGGAGTTTTTTCGGCGGATCCCGCAAAATCGCGGCAGCACGGGGAGGCGCTGCATCTGGATCCGGCTCGCCTCTACGATTCCTTCGAGGAAATGGCCGAGCGGGAGGCGGCCCTTCCCGAAGACGAGCGCATCGACTTCGTATCGATCGTTACGCCCAATTTTTCGCATTTTCCGATCGCGAAGGCGTTCATCGAACGCGGCGTACATGTCGTGTGCGAGAAACCCATGACGACCACGCTCGAAGATGCAGAGGAACTATGCCGGCTCGCGGCGGCCCACGATGTCGTGTTCGCCCTCACGCACAATTACACGGGCTACCCGATGGTCAAGCAGGCCCGCGCCATGGTTCGGAACGGCGAACTGGGCGAAATCCACAAGGTGGTGGTGGAATATCCGCAAGGCTGGCTTGCCACGAAGCTGGAAGACACAGGCAACAAGCAGGCCGAGTGGCGCGCGGATCCCTCGAGGGGCGGCGTGTCCTTGTCGGTGGGAGACATCGGCTCTCACGCGGAAAACCTGGCGCGCTACATCACCGGCCTCGAAATGGAGTCGCTCTGCGCCGACATTCATACGTTCGTGCCGGGACGGGTGCTCGAGGACGACGCCAGCATGCTGATTCGCTACCGGGGAGGCGCGCGCGGCATATTGCATTGCTCCCAGATTTCCGTAGGCGAGGAGAACGACTTCAACATCCGCGTCTACGGCGCGGCCGGCGCACTCGCGTGGGGCCAGCAAAATCCGAACTACCTGCGCTTTCTGTCCAACGACGGGCCCGAGCGCGTGTACAAGCGGGGAAATCCCTACCTCGCGGAAGCGGCCCGGCGCAACACCCGGATTCCGGCGGGGCACCCCGAAGCGTTTCTGGAGGCGTTTGCGAATATCTACGTGAATGTGGCGCACGCCATCGAGGCGCACCGCACCGGAGCGGAGGTGGACGACCTCACCATGGACTTCCCCACGGTGCAGGACGGCGCGACAGGTGTGCATTTCATTCATACGGTGATAGAAAGCGGCAAGAAGCGGGCCTGGGTGGACGCTTCGTACGCGCCGCCGGGATAGGGGGCATTTCTTTCGTTTTCACAGGAAACCAACGATACCATACAGCGACAGCACTATGTCTTTGAGCAGAAAACTCCGTTACGGAATGGTGGGCGGCGGCCCCGGCGCCTTCATCGGCGACGTACATCGCAAGGCGGCCGCCCTCGACGGGCTCACGACCCTCGTAGCGGGGGCTTTTTCATCGGATCCCGCCAAATCGCGGCAACAGGGGGAGGCGCTGCATCTGGATCCGGCCCGCGTGTACGGCTCCTTCGCGGAAATGGCCGAGCGGGAGGCGGCCCTTCCCGACGACGAACGCATCGACTTCGTATCGATCGTTACGCCCAACTTCATGCATTTCCCGGTTGCGAAGGCGTTCATCGAACGCGGCATCCATGTCGTGTGCGACAAGCCCATGACGACCACGGTCGAGGAAGCGGAGGAATTATGCCGGCTCGTAGCGGCGCATGACGTCGTGTTCGCTCTCACGCACAATTACACGGGCTATCCGATGGTCAAGCAGGCCCGCGCCATGGTTCGGAACGGCGAACTGGGCGAAATCCACAAGGTGGTGGTGGAGTATCCGCAAGGCTGGCTTGCCACGAAACTGGAAGACGCCGGCAGCAAGCAGGCCGAGTGGCGCACGGACCCCTCAAAGGCCGGCGTGTCGTCGGCGGTGGGGGACATCGGTTCGCACGCGGAAAACCTGGCGCGCTATATCACCGGCCTCGAAATGGAGTCGCTCTGCGCCGACATTCATACGTTCGTGCCGGGACGGGCGCTCGAGGACGACGCCAACATGCTGATCCACTACAAGGGGGGCGCACGGGGCATATTGCATTGCTCCCAGATTTCCGTAGGGGAGGAGAACAGCTTGAACATCCGTATCTACGGCGCGAAAGGCTCCCTCGCATGGGTGCAGGAGAATCCGAATTACCTGCGCTTTCTGTCCAACGACGGGCCCGAGCGCGTGTACAAGCGGGGAAATCCCTACCTCGCGGAAGCGGCCCAGCGCAGCACCCGGATTCCGGCGGGGCACCCCGAAGCGTTTCTGGAGGCGTTTGCGAACATCTACGTGAATGCGGCGCACGCTATCGCCGCGAAGCGCACCGGAGCGGAGGTCGACGACCTCTCAATGGACTTCCCCACGGTGCAGGACGGCGCAGTAGGCGTGCATTTCATTCATACGGCGATAGAAAGCGGCAAGAAGCGGGCCTGGGTGGATGCTTCGTATGAGGTGGTGTAGGGGGGAGGTGTATGGTGAATGAGGCCCGGCAGTTCTGACCACGGAGGAAGGAGGAATGCGATGGTTCACCACGATTCGAAACGGTGGTTCGGCGTACTGGCGCTCATGGCTGGATTGGTGGGGGCCTGCGGAAGCAGCGATCCGGCGCCTTTCGACGAAGCGGCTCCTGTGGACCTGACACCTCCGGAGCTTGAGGAGACGGGCGTGTCCGCGTTCGCGGCGCTCGCTCTCGACTGCGTGACGAAGTAGTATCCGTACGGCCTGCGGGTGCGCTTGGAGAGCGACGACGACCTCGGCTTGCCCCGGGATCTGACGCCGGTCTTCTACGGCTGCTATGACTGGCACTCCGCGGTCCACGGACACTGGCTGCTGGCGCGCCTGACCCGCCGGTTCCCTGAAGCCGAGTTCGCTTCCGGTGCGCGGATGGCACTCGATCAGAACCTAACGGATGAGCGGGTTGCCGGCGAACTGGACTTCGTTTCGAAGAAGGGCCGGCGCGGGTTCGAGCGTCCCTACGGCCTAGCCTGGCTTCTCCAGCTCGATGCGGAGCTTCACGAGTGGAGCGCCGATCCGAAATCCTCGGATGATGACCGAAGGCGGGCCGCCCGCTGGCGCGAGACGCTCGCGCCCCTGATTGCGAATGCCGTGGAGCGGCTCGTTGAGTTCCTGGACAAACTCGAACATCCTGTGCGCGTGGGCGAACACGAGCAGACGGCCTTTTCGGCGGGATTGATCCACGACTGGGCGGTGTCCGTGGGCGACCAGTCGATGCAGGATCTGCTGGCGGCTCGGGCGGGTGTCTGGTACGGCGATGACCGTGACTGTCCGGTGGACTACGAGCCATCGGGGCAGGATTTCCTTTCGCCCTGTCTTGCTGAGGCCGACTTCATGCGGCGGGTGCTGCCGCCCGGAGAGTTCGCTGCCTGGCTCGACGGCTTCATGCCGGGCTCGCTACCCGGGATGCTGGAACCGGTACACGTCCCCTTTGACGAAGAGGATGCTTTCGGGCATCTGCACGGCCTGCACCTGAGCCGCGCCTGGATGCTGCATGGCATCATGAGCGCGCTTCCGGAAGATGACGGCCGAAAGGCAGCGATGGCGGCGCTCGCGGCCCGGAACGCCGAGGCCGGCTTCGCCGGGGTGGATCCCAACAACTACGTCGGGAGCCACTGGCTCGGTAGCTTCGCGACGTATCTGTCCACGCAGCGGGGCATCAGGCAGTAGTGTTATACCTTCGAGTGCCCAACACCCTTGTTGGCCAATTTTATTCCTCTACAATGGCTACAATCAGCCAAAACCAACCGGGAACGCCGTTTACAATTCCCACAGCAACGTCGTTTTCGTCTTGAACAGCACCACAGATGGTGCCTACTTGTTCGTCATCGCTATCGAAAGCAATGAGTAGCCACGTCTGACCGTCATCAGAGGTCCAACAGTTCACTACAAGGTCTTCGAGGCTTGCGTTTTCGATTACTACCCCGCCTGCGCCATCCGAGTCGAGCGTGCCAGATAGGCTCAAAATGCTTGCGCTGGCGCCGTCTTGTCCATCCTGTCCGGCAGGTCCTTGTGGCCCAGGTGCTCCCGGTGCTCCGGCAGGTCCTTCGGGTCCCACAGGCCCCTCACATGCTGTCAGCGTTAAGCATAGGAAGAGCAAAGTTGTAATGGCGTAAAACGGTCTCATTGTATTTCTCTACTTGGATTGTGATAACTTCGATCGCCCGACATAAAGGCGTCGGGTCTTGACACCATCAACGCACAGTTAGTCGGGGCGTAATCAGGCGTCTGTGCGCACAGGCATTCTACTGACGGCCAGAAGAAGGCCGAAAATCTGAGAATCACTGTACAGCGTAAAAATTCGTCAATATTCAGTAATACTACCATGAGCACTTCATGATTAAACAATCTATAGCATGTTTTAATCGTGAATTTATGTGAATAATGTGCATAGAACGCTTCCGGAACGCTGGCGCCGGCGCGGATCCGCACGGCAGGATTCCGACTTTTCCATCGACCTTGGCACCATCTTCAACGAGATCGTCGAGAGCGCTCAGGCGCTGTGTAATAACGACCAATGTTGGCGCGCAAACAATAAGATGCAGATGTGCACACTAGCCTCTCGCCTACATCCGCCCCTTAAACAAAATATATGCGGCGAAGGCGCGCCGCTCCGCGAGCGATTCTCCCTCGAAATTCCTGATAGCGTTTCCCGCCTCGTCAATCCGCTGGATCGCTTCCGATTTTCGCAATCCGGCGTCTGGAGCGTAATCCGCACGGTGGCGATGTTCTTGCATGCGAGCGAACATCTTGGCAAACTCACGGATGGATTCAGAAAATTGCCTGAGGCTTTGTTCATCCTGGCATTTCGCTTTAGTGGAACCATGATTCAGCGCCCGATAGGTCAATATCCAGGCATCCGTTCCGCGACCTGCATGAAGACCGCCTATGAGCGTGTCCGCGCAGGAATGCGCAAGGCAGTGAAACATGGCGTAATACGCCGTACTGACGGCACGTCGCAGATTGGTGTTTCTCGGCTTGCCCTGCCCGGTCGGAATCAATTCCCGCGCCGTACTGATGAAATTTTCCGGATTCATAGGTCTAACACCTTGAATTGTATAGAATTATCTATAATTATTTATAGAATATTCTACTATTCGACGAAAAACAGGGGAGAGGCCGCGGCGCCCCTTATTCTTCTCCCCCCGTGTCGTATTCCCATTCCGGTACGGCGTATGCCGGATCTTCCCACTCGGACTTTTCGATAAACGAGGTAAGCGGGAAGGCCGTTACACCTATCTCCTTCATTCCGGGAGAGATTAATCCGTCTAACCTTCCTGTCCAGCGGGGGTCGAGATTGTTCTGATCGCCGTCGAAAACGATCTGTATCCAGAGAATCTCGTCTCCGTCCGAACCGAAATCCGGTGTGACTACGATGGGGCCAAAGACGAACTCTTCGCGACTGAAACGTTTTGCAAGAGCCTGGGCGACGAGGTCTCCGACCCGGTCCAGATCCTCTTGAGGTATGTTCGGTCGAATCATAGGGGTCTCCGCGCATAGGGTTTTTGCAGCGAGAGGCGGCCTCGAACGTCGCCGGTCCGCCGTTCACCTTCGCATGCTGTGCGTTACGGATGCCTGCATTGGCGGTTCCTTTTTCTCAACCTTGTTACAATCAGATCGGAAATTGGACGCAATCCCTCCTGTGCAAGCATGGCTCGCCGCTCCGGCGCCATTGCTAATTGCCGTCAGAGGTTCTGTGACGCCACTCCTTGGCGCTTGTTGCGACCGATTGTCGCCACGCGTTGAGACTTGCCTTCATGCTCGTCACAATATCGGGGTGTTCGGCGCTGATATCCCGGGATTCCAGGGCGTCGTTTGCGAGATCGTACAATGCAAAGTCCAAATCGCCGCCGGGATTTTGACCGGAATGCGGATTCAAGCCGGGCTTTTTTTCAGGAAATGGTTGATGAACAAGTTTGTAATCGCCCTTCGTATAGGCGATCTGGCGCCCGGACTCGAAGCCAATTCCTGTGCTGCGCTCCATTACAACGCCGTCGAGGACCGGTTTGAGACTGACTCCATCCATAACTCGTTCATCAGGCAATGAGATTTTCAGATAATCCAGAATAGTTGGCAAAATATCGCTTGTCACTGCGGGGACATCCACTTTCGCTCCGGATGGAATCCGTCCTTGCCATTCGACAATGCCCGGTACTCTGATTCCACCTTCGTACAGGCTGCGTTTCTGACCTCGCAGCCCTCCGGTACTGCCCGGCGCGGAAGGATGAACATGTTCCGGGCCATTGTCGGAGGTAAACCAGATCAATGTGTTGTCGGCGAGACCCAACGCTTCCAGTCTCTGCCGAATGCGGCCAATCTGCAAGTCCAGAGCGCGAATAGATCCGTAGTAATGGGCCGTATAGGGATCGTCGCTCGCGATCATGGCCTTGTTCTCGTCGGAAGCAACCACGGGAAGATGCGGCGCGTGTGTCCAGACAACGGCAAGGAACGGTGTTTGGGATGCCGAGGCTTCTTCGATGAACGGTATAGCGCGATCGACAATAATACGCGTATCGTCTCCCGACAGGTTCTCCGATACCTTCTTGCCATTTGCGTCCCAATAGAAGGTGCCGTAAGGCTCGCCGTTTTCCGGGTCCGCCACGACGTTCCACCAGGTTGGTTGATATCCGGCTTTAGGCCTCACCATGGGGTCGTACGTCGGCGTCTTGGCCTCGGTAGCAAACACCGTGTCGAAACCGTGTAACCAGGGTGGCGAATACTCCTTGCGAAATTCAGGGCGCCCACCCCGATTGGAGTCCCGTTCCGTTTTTGTCAGGGTTCCCAAATGCCATTTGCCGAAAAATCCGGTGCGATAGCCTTCGCTCCGCAAAAGTTCGGCAATGGTGATTTCCTCTTCCGGCAAGTGACCTGTATTGGCATGGTAGATACCGTAGCGGAACGGATGCCGGCCCGTCATCACACTGCCTCGCGTCGGGCTGCAGACCGGGGCCGCCGAGTAAAACCGGTTAAGCACCATACCGCCTGCAGCCATGATGTCAATGTTTGGCGTCTGCGCCAGTGCGTTCCCCGAGTATCCCGTATCGCCCCAGCCCAGATCGTCGGCCATAATCAGGATGATGTTCGGGCGGTTGAATCCTTCCCTGTCCCCGGAAGGATCCTGCACGACAACGGGTGCAGTCCCCTTGTTGCATGCGCAAGACGACAAAGCCAGTATAGCGCCAAGGAAAATATACTTATAACTCATGCGCTCCGCATTTTCTGTCGAGCCCTCTATATGGAATTATCTATAATTACTTATAGATAATTCTACTATTCGACGAAAAACAGGGGAGAGGCCGCGGCGCCCCTTATTCTTCTCCCCCCGTGTCGTATTCCCATTCCGGTACGGCGTATGCCGGATCTTCCCACTCGGACTTTTCGATAAACGAGGTAAGCGGGAAGGCCGTTACACCTATCTCCTTCATTCCGGGAGAGATTAATCCGTCTAACCTTCCTGTCCAGCGGGGGTCGAGATTGTTCTGATCGCCGTCGAAAACGATCTGTATCCAGAGAATCTCGTCTCCGTCCGAACCGAAATCCGGTGTGACTACGATGGGGCCAAAGACGAACTCTTCGCGACTGAAACGTTTTGCAAGAGCCTGGGCGACGAGGTCTCCGACCCGGTCCAGATCCTCTTGAGGTATGTTCGGTCGAATCATAGGGGTCTCCGCGCATAGGGTTTTTGCAGCGAGAGGCGGCTTCGAACGTCGCCGGTCCGCCGTTCACCTTCGCATATCGTTCGTTACGGGTGCCTGCGTTGGCGGTTCCTTCTTCTCAACCTTGTTACAATCAGACGGGCGGCCCCATTCCTTGTGACCGTGCACTGGCGAAGTTTACCGGGTCCCCAACGATCCGTTCTTACCCCCTTATGCGTAATTTCTACTCCATTTCGGAGTAGTTTTTACTCCTTTTTGGAGTAGTTTTTACTCAAAAGGGGGTATTCAAGGCACCTGCCCAATCCTACCCCCCCCCATTTCTTCTCTCTCACACAGGCACAGCGGATGTGAAGTTTCGGTGCTTATCTACAGTAATTCGCTGGCTCCGATAAACCTCGACAATGCCTAATGCCAAAAGTCTCTTGCGATCCGGCAAGTGCTCTTGCAATTCAGCCAAGCTGAGAAGAGACCGCACGACTTCAATACTCAAAGCTCCTTGCCAGATTGGCCACGAGAACAGTACATCCTTGCCACGCCACAGCGAAAAGCCAGTCGTGTGTAGGCGCCGCTCCCGGGGTGCAGTAGGGAAAAGAGGTAGTGCTTCAACAGCCAGGCGATTGGCTCCGCGCATTGTGAGGACTGGGTCGCCCGAAGGTGCCTTCCGGCGCAGAGCATGCCTGCGGTTGTCCGTTGGATCCCAACGGAGACTCGGCTTGAGGTCTGTATATTGCCACACTTCAAACAGGGAAGAACGTAAATGATCTGGCTGGGTGGTTTCCACTAATTCTCGCATCGAGCCGATAAAGTGTTGATGTCCTGCTCCACTCATGGTTCGCAGTGCCGTATCCTGAATATGCGAGTCTTTCGCGGAGACGGGCAGGCTATCGCAGCCAAAAGCGGCTATGAAATCTGCATAGTGTCGATCTGTTATATCTGCTTCATTGTAAGCGGATTGGGCTACTTGTCGGAATTCCTCACAGTTGATCGTAAGATTCTTGGCAAACAGAAATGCATCCTTCATTTCTGTTAAAGCAGGCATGAGTAGTTCGATCAAAACATCTTGTGTAAGCACTTTTTTTCCAAGCAATACAGGAGACCAGTGTCCTCCTTGCTCTTTCCAACTCATAAGCCAGTTTACCGACGAATTTGCCTTGGTCACAACTTGCAAGGCACCAATAGCCGCAAGAAATCCAAGCGGATTGCTACCATCAAGCCCGTTAAGCAGAAGCCCCGAGGTCGATCCGTTTGTCGTCATTGCGTTTCCTCCTGTTCGCTTTGCCGCCAATCCGCCAGACGAAGCAATGCTTCCAGCCAAGCCAAACCCCACCAGCCATAGCACCGCACCAGTCGCCAATAGCGATCCGCGACACCGGAGTCGAGCCGCTCAAGGCCAGTGGGACCAGACCAGTGTGTCCGTTGGCCGTACAATTCGAAATCTACATCCACGGCCTGTTCGTCGAATATCACCGGTGCAAACGGCCGGCAGTGGCCATGATGGCTGGCAATCAAATGCAGAACAAGGTCGCGCAGATCGTCCCTTTCCGGCAAAAGCACCGATGCGCTTTCTGCCAAACGCACTGAAAGCAGTTCGTGCCGCCCACCTTGGGGATAGCCAGAAGCAGTCCTTGCTCTCGCATAGGCTGCTCGATTTCTCGGCATTTCGGCGGACTTTGCAAGAGGTTCTCCACCTAACCACCGAGCACCACCACGCAACAAGGACTGAAATCGTGGATCGGTTTTGCCTACGTCGTGGAGTAGACCGGCACGAGCGATTGCGTCAATCAAATCTTCCGGCAAACCGCAACCGGCAGCATATCGCCGGGCATATGCTTCAACCCCTGCAAGATGCCTTCGAAGTTTGACGGGAGCTCCGTTTCGGTGCGAGATGCCGGATGCAGCAGAGTCGTCCTCATCGCTGAAAATGTCGGCTTGGAGGGTGAGTTCCGGTATGCGTCGCCGTCCGGCGAGGACGATACTTTTACTGCCGACAATGCGATAGGCACGGGCTATCTTGGGGCCGGGATACTCCTTACTCAACTCTTTTGCCGCTTTCGGCAACCAGGACCAGTGTTTCGGGATCGATTCGGAGCCAGCCAGTTCGTTTAGAAGTTCCCGTAAGGCATTGCCGAGTTCATGCGGGTCGTCGTCGTACTTCTGCTCCAAATCCTTTAGGAGTTCGCCTGCGCTTCCCTTGGCTGTAAAAGAATCCGGCCAATCGGCGACTAATTGCGGGTGCAAACGGAGGATCGGTTTGGCGCGGGCGAGCCGATAGGCGCAATCACCCACATCCAGATCGGCACCCGGCGGTATATCTCCGAGTTGATGCCTTGGTCCCGGATGATTGCTTGGAATTACAATGATATCGCCGGCGCGAATCTTTCCAGGATCGGCCGTAATATGTTCAGATTCCGTTTCGGTTGCTCCTCTCCATCGGATTATCCGATGCTCTACTTTAGACGAATTTTTTTCGCTAATACCGTTCTCTGTCCCTGTTCCTTCCACATCGGCACTGTCGTCTTCGTATTCGTAGCCTTCTCCGGCCACCAGCCAGCGCTTGAACACACCTATCGGCACAGGGAGCGTCTCGCTGCTGCTCGGCGGGCATAAGCGTAGAAGTTCCAGAGCGGTTTCCTTTTCATCGATCACGTCCAGGTCAGTCCGCCAACAGACCTGCACATCCGCTGCGCCTTCGCGAGGCCCATGCAAGAACGGGGCTACATCAGGAGAAGGTTTCGGTTCCGGTGCGGTCTGCGCCCAGCAATCGACGTGGGCAGGAAGCATAACCGGAGCATTGGGGGAGGGCGCGTTGAGCGAAGCATCGCCGTCCGGCAGATAAGCGATTCCAAAATCTACCTCGCTGTTTTCGTTCTTGCACTCGTTGAGCCAATTCCAGGTCCTGGTAAGGGCTCCGCCGTACACGGGATCATCTCCTTTTTCACCTGTCTGGTCCCCACGCATGAGAATGAGGGCACGAGCCTCAATGGGCCGCCCCATGCGATTTAATCGCCCGAACCGCTGGCGCAGAGCATCAAGACTTGCACATTCGGTCACCAAGCCGTCGAAATCGAAGTCGGCGCCAACTTCCAGAGTCTGGGTAGCCACAACGACCATCGGCTTCGTCAAAGTGCGCTTTGCGGATTGGCTCGCCTGAAGAGGATCGAGGCGCTGCACAATGACCTCTTTGTCCACGGGGCGCATCCGACCAGTTAGTAGTACAGGGTCAATGTCTTCCCGGTTTTGGAGCAAGCGATAAGTTTTCCGGGCCGTGGCAACGCGGTTGACAAACACCACGATAGCGCGGCGTTCATCGTTGATCAGTTCCAGCGCGTCCTCGGTCAAAGCCTTGGCCATTGCGCTTGTTGCCTTCTTCCCCTTGGCTTTTTCGACCGTCTTCAGAACGGCAGGCTTGTGCGCCAGTTGACGCTGTCCCAACAGGTGAGTCGGATCGCGACTTTCTTCCGATGTATCTCTGAATACCTCTACACCCGGCGGCGGGGTCGCTGACATCACAACCGGATAAAAGGGGCGTTCAAGAGGCGTATGTCCCCATCTTTGATAGCGCTGCACCGCTTGCAGGGTTTGCAAGAACGGTTGGGCGCAGTGCGCTTCGTCGAGCAGGATCAAGCTGTCGTTGGCGATCAATCCCGCAGCGATAGGCCATGATTTACGTCTGCGTCCATAACCGCGAAACAACAGGCGAGAACCCACTTGGTCAACAGTCGATGCGACTATCGTCGGTTGCAAGGGATTACGTATCCATGCTTCCGATCGATACATGCCGCCGCGCAATACGTAAGCGGTCAACGGCGTTTCCTCCTCAAATCCCTCTACTTCGCCGTGGGTAATCCGGCGCAGATTATCCGCAACACATTTGAGAATTCCGTTCTGTGCCTTCTCGAGATGGCATGCCAGTTGACGTGCCCGTTCGTATGCCTGATCAACGATTACGCGTCGATCAACGACAAAGAACACTCGGCGCGGCGCTGTGAAAGATTGCTTCCGAACCAATCTGGGCGCCTGTGCCGCCAACGCGAATATCGCAATATCCAGGCATGCGGTTTTTCCTGCCGCTGTCGGTAGAGCAATGGCTTCGGGCCAGGGAGATTCCGCTTGCTTCAGTACTCTATCCGCCAATTCCTGCTGCCAGGCAAAAGGCGAATGTCCCCACAACTCGTTGAAGAACTCGGCGAAATCCGTAGTGTCCAACTCAGTCACAGTCTTCACCCCTTGTCATCCACCGGGCGGCACAACCCATATCCCCGGAAGCGACCTGCCCCCAGGAGCACAGGCCCGTGTACCGGCTCGTCAAAGACGATTACTGCGTGGCTGTGGCTTCGTTGTCCATTCCCGTTCTTATGCATCAATTTCGGATACTCCCTTGCATGAGGTGCACCTTCGAACAGCGAAACCGGGTGTAGCAACACCTCGTGTGGACGTGGAAGGCCAATGTGGAGACACGCATCCTTCACACTTTCAGCAGCCCGCTCCCATTTGTTCTTGCCGTCGAAGTGTCGGTTCAGGATCACAGGCGTCACGCTTGCCCAGACCCGCGATTCACGGGTCCATGTATCCGGATTGAGGTTTCTCGGCGGGCGTTCGCGTGTTTCCAGTTCAATCGCGCATTCGAACCACTTGCCGTCGAACAACGTATGTTCGCGTGGCAATCCGGTAGCCGAATCGCGAAGGAATGGTTCGAGATAACGCCCAGCCTCCTGCTGATTCAGTTCCGTTGGCAGAATAATAGCCAGGCCCATAATGCGGCCATCGGCATGTTCCGAGCCGACGAAGGGGAGAGGCGTCAGGGCGAGATGGGGCGCAGCGGTGGGCATACCGTCCAGGGAATGTCCGCTAAACCATTCCGGCGGCGGTTCTTCTGGACATATTCTCATCAACAAGCCGCGTAGGGCCGCCGTGAGTTTGAGCGTTGCCGGAAGAGACACGCGCTTGCCCTTGATGCCGAGGACAATGAGTTGAGGGTCGAAAACGGATCCATGCGCTTCGGCTAATCCGATTTCTTGCGGTTTGTCGTATCCTTGCCAACGGCCGGGCGTCGGGCGTAGGGTCACAGGCTGGCCAGCGGGAAAACGATCTTTCAAACGCGCTTGCAGGTCCTTTATGTACTTCGTTGCCTTACGGTCCGTCTTGGCTTGCTTGATTTCGCTGAGCAGATCGCGGTGGGCAATCCATGCGGAGCGGTTCATACGCGTTTCCAATGTCTTCAGGCGCCCGGGGCTCGTTATGCGCAGTCGCTGAAGGGCAACGCCGGTCGTCGGAATCCATGTAGGCGGCGGTGGCTTCGTTTCCACCCACATCTGCACGAAAGAGGCCGAATGCCCCACATGGGTAACTTTGCCGGCCAGTTGTTCCAGAGCGATCTGATGATCGCCTAACTCGACCTCTGGCCAGATCAGATGCACCGTCGGGTTGTGAGGAATGGAAACCGGGAAACCGCGGGGTTGAAGCAACCGGTGCTCTGGAATGACAGCCAATCCCTCTTTTTTGATCTTATCGATCTCGTTTTTGGGATTCTTTGTTTTGTAACCACCACCATCGTCATTGACAGGCACATAGCTGACAACAGTGGCGCGATTTTTCGCATCCGATGCAGCAATTGCAGGGGGTGGCAAGGCTTCAAGCCAGCGCAGAGACTCACCTTCAAGTGGGTCTTCACCCGTCTCGAACCAGGCCGCTGCCAAGGCCATGAAAACCCGATCAGGATGTGGCGGCCATTCGGCCCGCTTCTTTCGAGCTCCGTCCGCCGCAGCCATTGACCACCCATTCAGGTAGTTTAGGCCCAAAGCGAACATCAATCTCCCTCCGTTTCGGATGTACTTGCCAATACCTGACTGCGTAGCACCAGTGCAACCAAGTCAGGGGATGGAATCAAGGCAATTTCGCCTTCCCAAGGCAAACCTGAGTTTTTCGCCTCGTCAATTGCCCCTTGCAACAGATTTAGGGCATCTTCGGAATCAAGTTCAAATTCCTTTGGGGGTTCACCGGGCCGATCAAGAAGCTCCCACACAGGTTTTTGTACTGCAAACAACTGGCAGCGTGAACGAAGGTCCGTATCGACTCGCGCCAGCGCACCGGCGGCGAGCCCCAATGCAGCTAATGCAGTGCGCGCAGCAATGTCGATATCATGATTGGAATCAGCGGTACCATTGAGCGGGAAGCGCAGACGACGCAACACGGCAAGTGACAGCGTGGTCGTTTGAACGGCTCGCGATATCGTGAATCCACCGCGAATGCGGGGTCGAACCCTCACATCCTGACCACGTTCGTCGATTCTGGTCTCGTATTGGATACGCTTGTTGTCTAGCGCATAAGCGATATCTGGCGTGACGTTGCCGTGATTGAGTACCGATGGCCTGCCTTGGTCCGGTACATCCTTGTTGGATGCGGGATCGTATGTTACATCCTGGCCTTTACTGTTGGGCTTGTATAAAACTGGCTTGCCACCTTTGCCCTTCTTAGCGTTGTCCACAGATAAGGTCCAAGTACCGTCCTCTGTCTTGAACACAGGGCCAGCACGCTTTTCGATGGCTGCCGGGTCGATACGACTCGACGTGTCCACTCCCGGCACCGCGTCGTACCCGACGATCTCGGATACCAGCGATCGCTGGAACTTGGTGCCTAGGCCGCCTTGAGGTCCGGTAGAGTCCCACAATCCGAACACCAGTGCAGTAGGACAAAGGCCAAACAGCCCTGTGGCGTTGCGGACATCGGCCGTGTCAAGCACGCGGCCGGCCTCTGAATTGCGGAACATTACACCGTCTAGCAAGCTGTCGCGAAATAATGCATCCGCAATACGATGAGGAGCCTCAAGGCTGGATACCGTAAACTTCTTGGGCAATTCCTCCTGATCGAATCGCGTCAACAGTAAAGGAAGTTGCACACTACCGTTGCGGTGTGCTTCCAATAGCGCTAATTCCATCCGGTTAGCCTGTGACTGTACAGAATCCAGGAGAACACACTGCCGAATCTCGCCAGTGTCAGGATCCACACGCTCCTCAGTGGCATATTTGCCCCCTTCATAAGTTGGAGGAAAAACCTTATCGCCCGGACCCCCTGCCGGCTGATAATCAGTCACGCAGCGAAACGCTGCTGCAGTTCCAGCAACTATATCCCGGAGTTGATCGAGTGAAAGGGAGGGCATTATTTTGTTTCGTATCTATTAAGATTGAGGGCGGAGCGAGTGATTTTGTCGGGGGCTGTTACATTGAGATAACTCGGACAGCCAGCCACCGTAGCAAATTGTAAACTTACCAAATATTTTTGAGAGTATTAATGAGCATTTCGTGATATTACATCCTTTATTCATGAGTATATCATGAAAATATTGAATAAAGGGGACGAAACTTCGATTTTTTAAAGGTTTCTCTCACTGCTGTTTGCGACCAGTTCGTTTCATGGTCGAGGTGCATTCGGTTGCGTACAATTCGGATAATCGCAGTAACTGCAATCATAGCCGCCATGAACGAAGGTTCCCAATTCTCTCTTGCCCTGCCCCCGCCCCCTGCCTCCGGCGAAACGCCCTTGATTCCGGCCCGCATGGTCAACGAATGGGTGTATTGCCCCAGGCTCGCCTATCTGGAATGGGTAGAAAACGAATGGGCCGACAGCGGCGATACCGCCGCAGGAAAACGCGTTCATGCCCGCGTGGACGAGAGCAAAGGAGATTTCCCTGCGCCGGACGAACTTGGCGAGACAATGGTGAAAGGCCGTTCCGTAACCATGTCTTCCGAACGGCTTGGCGTTATCGCCAAGATGGATCTTGTGGAAGCGGACGATGGCACGGTGATGCCGATAGACTACAAGAAAGGCAAGCGTCCCCATGTTGCCGCGGGGGCCTATGAACCGGAACGGGTGCAAGTCTGCGTACAGGGCATGATTCTCGAAGACAATGGATACAAGGTTTCTCACGGCGCCCTGTGGTATGCCGGCTCGCGCGAGCGGGTACCGGTCTTTTTCGACGAGGAATTGCGCGCGCGAACCATGGAGGCTATCGCGGGGCTGCGCTACGCCGCCTCGTCCGCACGCCGCCCGCCGCCTCTGGAGGACAGCCCCAAGTGTCCGCGTTGCTCGCTGGCGGGCATTTGCCTGCCGGACGAGACCAATCTCTTTCGCAAGGGACTCGCGAACCTGCGTCCCTTGAATCCAGCCGACGATCCGGCCCTTCCCTTGTATGTGCAAACGCCGGGGGCAAGACTGCGCAAGCGAGGAGAGAGGCTCGTCGTCGAAACCGAACTGGAGAAGGTGGAAGTGCCGATGATCGATGTCTCGCAAGTTGCTTTGTTCGGGGCGGTTTCGGTAACGACCCCGGCGCTCCACGCCCTGATGCGTGCCGAAATACCGGTTTCGTGGTTTTCGATGGGAGGGTGGCTGCTCGGACACACTGTGGGAACCGGCAACGGCAACGTTACGACCCGCGAAGCGCAATACCGCTTCGCCTTCGACGCCGGGCGATGCCTCGTTCTGGCGCAGGGTCTGATCGAAGCGAAGGTGCGGAATACGCGCACGATGCTGCGTAGGAACTGGAGAGCGGAGCCCGAAGAGCGGGAAGAGGCTCTGGCCCGTCTTCAGCGCATGGCCAAACGGGCCGCCAGAACGAAAGACACACAGGAACTGCTGGGAATCGAGGGAGAAGCGGCCTCTGTGTATTTTGGCCGGTTCGAAAGCATGCTTGCAACGGAAATCAGAGAGCGATTTCCGGCATTCGCCTTTGAAAAACGCAGTCGGCGTCCGCCGACGGATCCCGTCAATGCAATGCTTTCGTTTGCTTATGCCCTTCTCACCAGGACCTTTACTACGACTATCTCAGCCACGGGACTGGACCCGTACATGGGATTTTATCACCGTCCAAGGCACGGGCGCCCTGCGCTGGCGCTTGACCTGATGGAGCCTTTCCGTCCCATCATTGCTGATTCCTGTGTTATCCAGGTGATCAATAACGGGGAAATCAAGGCCAACGATTTTATCCTGAATGGCCCGTCCTGCGCTCTCAAATCCGGTGGGCGAAAAGCGGTAATCGCCGCGTTCGAGCGCCGTATGGATCAGGAAACCACACATCCCTTTTTCGGCTATCGCGTCTCGATGCGTAGACTGATCGAGGTCCAGGCGCGACTGCTGATCCGGTACTTTCAGGGCGAAATATCCACGTATCCTCACTATCTTCCCAGATGACTTCATGGCTGCCGAACGACTTTACATCGTCACCTACGATATTACGGAACCCAAGCGCTGGCGCAAGGTGTTCAAAGCCATGAAAGGCTATGGCCACTGGTTGCAACTATCCGTTTTCCAGTGCCGGTTAACGGCTCGCCGTCATGCGGAAATGGCTGCTCGGCTGGAGTCCTTGATAAAGCCTTCGGAAGATCATGTGCTTATCATCGACATCGGGCTTGTAGAGCGGGTTTCCCCACGGGTCGAAAGTTTGGGGAAGGGGTACGAGACGCCGACTCGTCAGGCAGTGATTGTTTAGCAGGAGGGGAGGGGTGCCTTATACATCGCGAGACCTTCGGTGGACAAATAATCATGGACAGCGCTCGCTTTTTCATAACGCCTTGGTACCCAAAGGGATATGCCGTTCATTTTTCAGTTGCTATGAAAAATTCGTATCATTATCGGCGGCCCGCAGTGCAGTGCTCGCGATACAACTTAAAGGCCGATCTCCTGCAAGCAGATAGAGATAGGCTATTTCCGGAGCGTTAACGCTCCGGCCTCATTGAAGCTTGTAATGCATCCCCGTCACGTCCGGCGGCGGTGTAGCAATTTCCGGAGCGTTAACGCTCCGGCCTCATTGAAGCTGAATCACGGGAAATCCAAGATCAACGAAAAAACTCGCATTTCCGGAGCGTTAACGCTCCGGCCTCATTGAAGCGAGTTTGATGCTGATTGACCGGACCTTATCTATCACATTTCCGGAGCGTTAACGCTCCGGCCTCATTGAAGCCAAGGTGCAGCTCGACATCGTTCTCGGATGGATACATTTCCGGAGCGTTAACGCTCCGGCCTCATTGAAGCCCGGAATCCCTCCCGGCCCTCTGCTTAATCGATTGGCCATTTCCGGAGCGTTAACGCTCCGGCCTCATTGAAGCGCAGCACTCCCGATCCCGCACTCAGCCGCGCCCTTTATTTCCGGAGCGTTAACGCTCCGGCCTCATTGAAGCCGATGCCGTTCGTGTGGACTTGCTCACGAACGTATTCATTTCCGGAGCGTTAACGCTCCGGCCTCATTGAAGCGGTGGAAGGGGTGCCCGGAGAAAAAGGTGCCGGGCATTTCCGGAGCGTTAACGCTCCGGCCTCATTGAAGCGCCGACTCGTTCCAGGTGCTCCTGGGACCCGCCGTATTTCCGGAGCGTTAACGCTCCGGCCTCATTGAAGCCCTCGGGCGCCGGGAGGACCGGGCTGCCCATCCCCCACATTTCCGGAGCGTTAACGCTCCGGCCTCATTGAAGCGCCAGCTTGATGGAGGCCGCGGAGGCTATACCATTTCCGGAGCGTTAACGCTCCGGCCTCATTGAAGCGCTATCTGCAGGCCGAGGGGAAAGGTGCGGGTCTTTCATTTCCGGAGCGTTAACGCTCCGGCCTCATTGAAGCGCGTTATCGATGGCCACGGCCAGCTTGTCCGTGGCATTTCCGGAGCGTTAACGCTCCGGCCTCATTGAAGCCCTCGGAGACCGCCCCCACGGATCTCTCGACCCCTGCATTTCCGGAGCGTTAACGCTCCGGCCTCATTGAAGCAGTGCGACCATATCGCACTCTCCGGACAGCGACTCATTTCCGGAGCGTTAACGCTCCGGCCTCATTGAAGCAGATGCTAATGGAGAGGTAAGATTATCTGATGGAAGAATTTCCGGAGCGTTAACGCTCCGGCCTCATTGAAGCATCTGACGAAGCATGACAACGTACCCGGACATCTGGCATTTCCGGAGCGTTAACGCTCCGGCCTCATTGAAGCACTTTCGGGCGGGCGGTGGATACGCTGCCGGTTGACATTTCCGGAGCGTTAACGCTCCGGCCTCATTGAAGCGATAACGCGATCCTTTTTGTCTTGGGTCAGGCTTTCGTAATTTCCGGAGCGTTAACGCTCCGGCCTCATTGAAGCATCGCGCCCCTGGCCCCGTACGTCTCGCGTAACACAATTTCCGGAGCGTTAACGCTCCGGCCTCATTGAAGCGACGGATGCGCCGTGCGCGTCACGTCGGGAGGGTATATTTCCGGAGCGTTAACGCTCCGGCCTCATTGAAGCGTTCCGGGAGGCGGGGAGCCGTACGAGTCCCCAAGAGATTTCCGGAGCGTTAACGCTCCGGCCTCATTGAAGCTTCGACATTGCCCGTATCGTTAAGGAAAAACGCCCCATTTCCGGAGCGTTAACGCTCCGGCCTCATTGAAGCACCGTAATATCCGGCATCTGCGCCTGCTTGCGCAAATTTCCGGAGCGTTAACGCTCCGGCCTCATTGAAGCCGTCCTCGAGATTCGCTTATAATCATCAATAGCAATCATTTCCGGAGCGTTAACGCTCCGGCCTCATTGAAGCCCGGCAGAATTAGTGCGAAATGACAGTTTCATAATATTTCCGGAGCGTTAACGCTCCGGCCTCATTGAAGCGGGCACTTGGCCGGTATGTTTTTCGATCGCCTCTGCATTTCCGGAGCGTTAACGCTCCGGCCTCATTGAAGCGGCATAGTCAAGGCCCACGGTCCGCCAGGAGAGAATCATTTCCGGAGCGTTAACGCTCCGGCCTCATTGAAGCTAAGGTCTATCTCGCAATGCTCCAACGTCGTAACCTGGTATTTCCGGAGCGTTAACGCTCCGGCCTCATTGAAGCCGGTCGGGAAGCAACTATCCGTCAACCAAATGACCATTTCCGGAGCGTTAACGCTCCGGCCTCATTGAAGCTCGCTGACGGGCGTAAGGATCGCGCCACTGCCCCCATTTCCGGAGCGTTAACGCTCCGGCCTCATTGAAGCGAACCCGTGGGAAGATTAACTATCTCGTCCCTGTGCAATTTCCGGAGCGTTAACGCTCCGGCCTCATTGAAGCACATCAATTGGCGCGGCCTCTATCCAGTCCAGGTCATTTCCGGAGCGTTAACGCTCCGGCCTCATTGAAGCGCAATAGTGGTGGGCCTGTACAACGACCACGGGTTCATTTCCGGAGCGTTAACGCTCCGGCCTCATTGAAGCGCTTCCTTTTGCTGTTCGCTGCGGGACGACTGCCCCATTTCCGGAGCGTTAACGCTCCGGCCTCATTGAAGCTCCCATATATTCCGCGCCATGTCGCGCATGGCTTCCAATTTCCGGAGCGTTAACGCTCCGGCCTCATTGAAGCACGATAGCGGGCTGCTTTGCGTTGACGCTGGTTATAGGTATTTCCGGAGCGTTAACGCTCCGGCCTCATTGAAGCGTGGTGGCGTATGTCGGGACCGAATCCGCCAGCGCATTTCCGGAGCGTTAACGCTCCGGCCTCATTGAAGCGCGTACAGGCGCGCCAACGGAATATAATGCAGGTAGTATTTCCGGAGCGTTAACGCTCCGGCCTCATTGAAGCTGCATGGCCTGCGTCATCAGAAGCGTCATGACGCTCCGGCCTCATTGAAGCTGCCGGTATCTCGGCCGAATGGACGCTCCGGCCTCATTGAAGCTCGAATGCCGCGAAATTTGCCGACCTGCAAGCGTTATTTCCGGAGCGTTCCGGATCCATAGGTCCAATATCTGTAGCTGTACAGAATTATCCATAGCATATTTGACTATTCGACCCAGGGACAGGGGAGAAAATCGCCGACCTGCTTTCCTATCCCTTATTCTGCCCAATCGGGAATGTCGTACGCCGGATCCTCCCACTCGGACTTTTCGATGAATGAGGTAATCGGGTAAGCGGTTATACCGAGTTTTTCCAGTTCGGGATCGATGAACTCGAACATTCTTACCGTCCAGGCAGGGTCGAGATTGTCCTGATCGCCGTCGAAAATAATCTGTATCCGGAGGATTTCGTCTCCGTCATGATCAAGATCAGGCTTGACTATGATGGGATCGAAGACGAATTCTTCAGGACTGAAGCGTTTTGCAAGAGCCCGGGCCACGATGTCCCTGACCTTGTCCAGGTCCTGCTCCGATATTTTTGTTCCGATCATGTTGCCCCCCGTATATTTGCATTTTTCAGCAAGAGGAAAGGACGACAATGTGCTGCGTTGCCTTTGTCTTTCCGATGAGGCGTTACGGATGCCTGCATTGGCGGTTCCCCTCTTCTCAACCTTGTTACAATCAGGCCGGAAATTGGACGCAATTCCTCCTGTGCAAACATGTCTCACCGCTCTGGCATCAGGCACCTACCCAACCCTGAAATCTCCTGGGCTGTCCTACTCTTTCGAATTCCCCCATTTCTTCTCTCACACTGGCACAGCGGATGTGAAGTTGCGGTACTTACCTATCTTTCACTTCATAAGCGTCATCAGGCCCGTACGCACCTGGCCCGAGACGTCCAGGCGGTAAAGGTAGGTTCCGCCGGACAAGGACATGGCGTCGAATACAACGGCGTGCCTTCCTGCATGCTGCACGCTGTCGACGAGCGTGGCTACCTCGCGTCCCAGCATGTCGTACACGCTAAGGCGTACGCGGGCCGATGCAGGCAAGGCGTATGCTATCGTCGTTCTCGGATTGAACGGGTTCGGATAGTTGCCCATAAGCATGACTTCATCGGGCAATTCTTCCACGTCTTCGCTGGCCGTCGCCATGGCCGCCGAGCCCTCCTGCTCCATCCGCCCGGACACCGAGCCGCTCGCCGGGCCCGCCACCCTCGCCGAGTCCGCGGTCGAGAGCTTGCGGCCGTCGTCGCCGCCCATGCAGATCGCGCCCGCCGCGTCGCAGTCGGTCGTCTCCGGCAGCAGGACGAAGACATCGCCGTCTCCCGACGGCTCGATGTGGATCTCGCGCAGGTCGTCGCGGCCGTCGACGCGGCGCGCCTTGAGTAGCGCGCCGCCCGTCACCTCGAACGCCCCATCGTCGCGCAGCACCGTGTAGCTGGTGGGGATCTCTTCGCTGAAGAGCACCTGGAAGAAGAACGTCGTCTCGCCGTCGTGCTCCTCAGGCACGTTCCGGAACGTCGCCGTAAGCGGCGCTTCTTCTTCTTCTTCTTCTTCTTCTTCGCCATCCTCTGTGGCGCTGTCCGTCGTATCCGCAGGCATGCGCACCTTGACGATCTCCGACATCGGTCCGAGGTATCCGAGGGCGTCCTTCACGGCTCTGACGGCGTAGCCGTAGAGCACCCCCGCCGTCACCGCGCTGTCGGCAAAGGTGCGGTCGGTGATGGAGGCGTACTCCGCGTAGACCTCGGGCTCGGCTTCTCCGAGCTCGGGCCTGTGGCGCAGGATATGGTAGAGGTTGTTGCTCGGGTGCGTATCGGGATCCTGCCAGGTAAGGACGACGGCCTCCTCGGTCGCCGTGGCTTGCAGAGCATGGGGCCGGTCGTGCTGCTCGTTGTCGTCATTCGCGTCCGTAGTCGTCGAGTCGCTCGGCGCCGGCGTCCCGGCGGTGCTCTCGTCGTTGTCCTCGATGGTGCCCGTCGCCGAGAGGCTGTCCGCGCCTGCGGCGAACACGGCGCGCCTGAGGTTGCTGAGCGTCAGCATGAAGATCTCGTCCTCCTCGGCCTCTGCGTCGTCGACGAGCGCGACGCTTATCGTCGCGCTCGTCGCTCCGGCCGGCAACTCGATCGTTCCGCTCTTCGCTTCGTAGTCGCTTTGCGCGACCGCCGTAGCGTCCGACGTCGCGTAGTCGAGCGTCACCGTCGCCGTCGTCGCCTCCGACAGGCTCACGACGAAGTCGAGCGTTGCGCCCGCGCCCTCGGTCGCCGACGGGCTATTGATCGTTACCTCGCTCGGCAGCGCCGCCTCCTCGTCGTTGTAGATGATACCGATCGCCGCGTCCCGCGACAGAAAACTCCTCGAAGGATTCAGAAGGATCATCTCGACCCCCTCGCCCGAGTCCTCGATCCTGTCGTCGACCACCGGCACCTCGATCGTCTTAAGCGTCTCGCCCGATGCAAACGTCAGCGTTCCCTCCGTGTAGGCGTAATCGGCCGGCGTCCTCGCCGTCGTGCGGCATTGCCCGGCGGCATCGTCGAAGAAACTGCCGCTGCAGTAGCCGATCGAAGAATCCCGCGTCCTGTACTCTACCGTCACGGGGTTT
The DNA here is from genome assembly GCA_965117025.1 of Rhodothermales bacterium. GTDB lineage: Bacteria > Bacteroidota > Rhodothermia > Rhodothermales > VXPQ01 > VXPQ01. Next base: position 306,691 of record OZ220746.1, on the reverse strand, counting down.
GCGCCGGGCGCCGGATCCAGCGTCACCTTGAAGTCGAGCGTCGCGCCGTGCGCCTCGTAGACCTCCGCGTCGTGGATGTAGAGCCCTCCGGCCGCGGAGCCCTGCCGGGCGTTGATCTTCACCTGCAATGCGTTGTCCAGCTTCGTCCACGCCTCTTTCGCGCTGCGGTTGAAGGGCTTTTGGTACGAAAAGTCGTCCAGGTTCCAGCCGCTGTGACGGACGTCCTCCACGTCCGAGGCTGTTTGCGCCAGCGTCGCCGTGGTGTTTTCTATGTCCTTCGCGTCGATCACGATGGCGTAGGTCGTCGAGGCTTGCAGGTTCTCCCCCCGGTGGTGGTACGCGAAGCGCGTGTTTCCGTCGGCGGCCTGCTTGCGCTCGAACTGACCCACGAAGCGCGTCACCGCGCGCGCGGCAGCGTCCCATTCCCACAGCGCCGCGAGTATCACGTCGCCGTTCACGCCGCCGTCGCCGCTGCCGGCGGTCGCGAATTTGATGTCGACGTAGTCGAGCTTGAACAAGTGGCCGTCGCTGCCGGTCGAAAACGTTTGCGCGTAGCCGTAGCCCATCTTGGTGATGTCGACGACGGTGACTTTTTTGGTGGTGGGGTCCCTGGTATAGGTTATGTCCGCGTCCATGACGAGCGAGTCCGTCTCCGTCGTCTGGCCGAGGTTGCTCAGCACGGTCGTCGTGCCGCCGTGCTGGACGGAGGATCCCCGGGGGGTCGCCCGCGCGCGCACCGCTTCGCTATTGCCGGCGGCGCTCACGGCGCGCAGCTCGAAGGTGTGCAGCAAGTCGTTGGTGAGGGTCCCGATCGTGTAGCTGTTGCGGTTGGCTTCGCCGATATTGCTGTCGGGGACGTCGAGCCACTCGGAGTCCGGGGGCCGGCCGCCGGTGGCGTAGCGGTACTGGTACTTCGTCACGGGAAGGCCGCCGCCGCCGACGGGGTCGGCCCAGCTCAAGTCCGCGCTGCCGTCGCCGCCGCCCGCGGCGAAGTTGCCCGGAGGGCCGGGGGGACGGAACGCGATGAGCTGGACGGAGACCTCTTGGTTCTCGGTCCAGGTGGGCGGCAGGAGCGGAAACCAGAGCGCCCTATCCGGCAGAAATCCGAATGACTCTCTGAACAGATACTCCGTACCGTCCAGCACCAGCGCCAACCGGTCGATAAGGGCCGAAGGAAGTGGAGATGAAAATTTTATATCTATTGTCGCGTGTGTAACACTATTTATGATATGTTGAACAACATAGTTCGTTCTCTCGTACGCGAACACCGGAGTTCCTGATAAACTGCCGATCGGGATACTAACTCCTGATTGTGCTGCACTATTGAATCCTTCGTGGATTACCTCATGCTCTTCATTGTTGAACCTTCCCGCGGTCATGGTTGTAGCCCAGAGGACTTCGCCTCCGTCGGCATTGGTGTAGCTCGCAAATGGCGGCGGCACCTCGTTCGCGCTGCCCCGAATGGCAAGCAGTGACGGGATATCCCTGTATACAGTCCAAAAGGGTGTAGTGCTTGTTCGCGACAGCTGGTCGTCGCTGATGCTCCAGCCTTCTTCCGCAGTCTCTTCGACGGTCGATGACGTGTGCGAAACACTGATCGGGTCGGCCGCCCCGACGTTGATCACGACCCAGTAGGTGGTGTTCGGGAGCAGCGTGGCGTCGTCCGGCGCCGTGAACGTATTGAGGGCGCCCGCCGTCAACGTCTCCGGATTGCCGAGCACGAATAGTTCGGTGAGCGGCACGTCTGATGTTATGCTGTGTGAGAATATTTTGACCACGCTGTCGGCCGCCGACGTGGAACTCGTGGCGTGCAACATGAGCTGGACGTGGGACAGCGCATAGCCGGCCAGGTTCGGCCCGGTCGTGAAGGCTTGCGCCAGATGCACATTGGAGCCTACGGCCGATGCCGTTTGCCCGGTGTTCGACACGAGGGTGGTCGGCGTCTGGGCTTGCGCGCCGCCCGCGAGCAGAGCGGCCCAGGCGAGGGCGAGGAGGGCGAGCGCGCGCGCCGTGCGACGGGCTACAGACATAACACACACACACACACACACACACACACACACACACACGGCTTATAGCGTGAGTCGGGGTGCAGTCAGGCGCTTTTACGCCGAGGCCTGACGCGGGCGCGCCGGATCCGTGTCGAACCGCAAAATGAATCATTCTACCTGTGGCCGGAAGAAGGCCGGTAAACCTTAGAATCGTTGTACGGCGTACAATTTCGTCAATGCGCAGCAGAATTCAAATGATCATTACATGATTAATTAATATATAACATGTTTTTATCATGAGTTTTTATCAATAAAGCGTATTAAACGCTTCCGGAACGCGGTCGCCGGCGCGTGCTCCGCGCGGCCGGATTCCGGCTTTTCCATTGAGCCGGAGTGAGCCGAAGCGGGGTTTACTTCCGATAATGGGACTTCCCGGATATTGGCGCAGAAAACGCTATCGTACGGTCCGTTACCAAGCCCGCGAAAAGTCCATCAGCCCCATTTGCCCGTGATGGCCAGGGTTAGCCCATCGTGCTGGATGTTCACAAACAGTGTCGTTCCGTCCGGGGAGAATGTTGCACCGGCCAACTCGGAATTGCTGACTGCATTGCGGGCAAACTTGTAGAGTTCTCCTTCGGGGGTGACTCCGACAAGAAACTGCTCATTTGAGCCGTCTTCGCATACGATCAGATCACCCCATGGCGTTACGGTCAGGTTATCTGCGTTTTCTATAAGGCCCGGATCATTTGGCTCGATGAACAACTCGAGCGTTCCGTCGGGGATTAGTCGCCAAATTTGACCACACTCGGCTTTCCCTCCATTGGTGCAGGCAAAATACACCGCATCATTGCCATACCACATCCCCTCTCCCCGTGCAAATCTGGCCGCTCCCTGATCGAACCCCCGGAGACGCAGATCATCCAACGGCGCCTCAACATCTTCAATGTCCAGCCAATCTATTTCCAGTTCGGTCCCGACAGAGACTGTTTGCGCATCCCAGTTGCGTGTATCCAGGCTGGCCTGGTCTCTGACACGAAGTGCCTGAAGCCGACCGCCTGCTGCGATATCCGACGGATCGTCCGGGATAAACCGATAGATGAGACTGTCATGCGTGTCTTCTGTTTGATAAATAATGTTTGTAGCCGGGTCTACAGCCACTGCTTCGCGATTGAACCGCCCCATTGCACGAAGTGGTTCGGGGATGGCAACCGTCGGCGTCGCACTTGCCGGAACCTGAAAAGCGTAGCCGTGATCCCTGGCTGCTCCGTCTTCCCCTGCCCGTGTAGTGATTTCCTCGCACGTAATCCAGGTATTCCACGGTGTAGGCCCGCCTGCACAATTGCGCAGTGTGCCCGCGAGGCTCAGATACTGTGAAACCAGTTCTTGTCTTGCGGTATCGTACACGAATGTTGTGGTTCCTCCCAGTGCGGGATTTCCGTCCGTACCCGCATCATAAAGGAGATTGGGATCCAACTTGCTCAACAATGCATTGTCTGGACCAAAGGCTCCCATAGCAGGAGCGGCCCCGGAGTTTACCTCATGATTTCGTACGACAACCGTGTATCCGGAGGGCCCTTCGAAAGCAGCCATGCCATCTGCTGCACCAGGTACATAAAAACCATCATTCATTGGGTCACCCACCCGAGAAATAATCTTATAGCTGAATCCCGAAGGTAAATCCATGATTCCAGCGGGATCCCGTACCAACGGCCCGAACCTCTCCTTCAACGGTGTGGATGAAGGATTACAGCCTATAAATGCGTGTAGTCCGGAAAAACCCAGTGCAAATGCACCGGATGTGCGGAGGAATTGACGCCGAGAAGCAACTGCGTCAAACTTGTTAAGAGACTGCATGGATTATGGAAAGTATTGTGGTTGAAGGGACGTAAGAGGTGGTTCGGTTCGATTGGACAGGTTTCGGCGGAATTTAAGGGGTAATGCTGCGACCTTGTTCCGACGCAATCAAGCAGAGGAGACCCATGCCGAGACGCACACGTAGAACCAATGCTTGCTCACATCCAGCAATATGCACAGGAGGGGTGATCGATCCGCATGTCCGATACGCCTGAAGCAAGAGAGTTGCGAGCGAACCTGAAGAGGGGCCGGGAGTTGCTTTTGTATGTACCCCCCTTTGTTTGATGGACAAATTCGCCCCGATTCAATCACGGTAGCACAGCCACGCCCATGAAATGCAATACATTTCTCTTTCCCATCTTTCTCATCGTGATCGTTTCGGGCGTAGCGCTAAGCCCCGGGGCGTTTGCACAAACCCAATCTTCCCTGCACCTGAGCGACGGGCTTAAAGCCATACAACAACAGCCCGTCATTGAAGAAACCCATGTGCTATCGGCGCTCAAGGGGGTGTATGCCATTGGTGTAGCGGACTGCCAGGCAGGTCAAACGGTACACCCGGGAGAACAATGCACGTATCCCGGCACCAGTTCTGAATTCGCAGTCAACGCATCCGGGCAGGCGGCCTTTCTTTTTTCCCGAGTGGGTCCTGGAGGCACACTATCTATTAGCGCCACCGTCAATGGCCTGTTTTACAATTTATTGGCGAAGGGCCAATCGGACGGGAGCTGGTTTCTGCAAGAAGTAGGGGACGATTCTGCAGTGCTTCCCGGATCCGAAGAGACTACTGTGGTCTACGATACCGGTCAAAATCAGGACAGGATATTCTTTGTGGGGGCAGCGGGCAATATCATGGCCCAGCGATACGAAGTGCCCTCAGGGGGGCGTCTGACCTCCGTCCTGGTAGCGCCGGTATATGACAACCAGTTCACCAACAGCACCGTTCCTGCCGGTGCTCCCCGCGATTTTACGCTCAAGGTATGGAATGTGGACGGGGACGGTTTGCCGGGTGACGAGCTCTACAGTATGGATGTGGATGAGGCGGCCGACGCATCACACATTAATCGCGATTTGGAGTATTCGTTTCTGCAAGTTGACTTTCCGGGGGACGAAGAGTCTCTTGCGACGCTTCCGAATCGCATTTTCGTCGGTCTTACCGACAAGGGAACCGACCGGAATTATCTTGTTTTCGCAACAGCCCGTCGAGCAGATACCGCGCCGGATGATGCTGCGTATTCGTATGAGACCATTCAGTCGGACACGAGATGGTATGCTCTGGCGAATCTCAGAACCGGTCAAGGCCAGTCTCTGCGCGATCAGGTCTTTCCCATCCGCCCCCGGTTTCTTTCCTCTTCAGGGACTGAATCCGAGGAGACTATCTTGTCCTACGATACTGGACGAAACGAGAATGAAATATATCTTTTTGGAAATGCCGAGGATATTATGGCCCAGCGATACGAGGTGCCCTCCGGGTCGCGTCTGACCTCTGTTTCCGTAGCGCCGATGTACGACAACCAGTTCAACAACAGTGCCGTTCCTGCCGGTGCTCCCCGCGATTTTACGCTCAAGGTATGGAATGTGGACGGGGACGGCTTGCCGGGCGACGAGCTGTACAGTATGGATGTGGATGAGGCGGCCGATGCATCGCACATTCGTTCCGATCACACCTATTCATTTTTGAGCATCGACCTTTCGACAGATGAGGAGGTTCTTTCGGCATTGCCGGATCGTATTTTTATAGGCCTTGCCAACAAGGGAACCGACGAGAATTATCTTGCTATCACAGCATCCCGGCGAAAAAGCGGCGTGCCGGATGACATAGCGTACCTGTACAGGACGATAAATTCAGACACTCGATGGTACCGCCTTGCCGGCCTGGAGGTGGCGGGCCAGTCTCTGCGTGATCAGGCATTTCCCATTCGGGCCCGGTTTCTTGCCGATCCGGATGCTGTGTCTACAGACGATCCGGTGGAACTCCCATCGGTCGTGAGTTTGGCGCAGAACTATCCGAACCCGTTCAATCCGGTCACTTCGATTTCATGGGTGCAGCCGGTTTCCGCGCACGTGCGGCTATCGGTGCACAACCTGCTGGGGCAGCAGATAGCTATGCCTGTGGACGGTCTGCGCCCGGCGGGCGGGCATGAAGTTCGACTGGATGCCTCCGGATGGCCCAGCGGCGTGTATATTTACGCGCTCGAAACGGAAACGCACATGCTGACCCGGCGCATGGTGCTGCTGAAATAGTTAATCATGGCGGAAATCGGAGCGAGGAGAGCATTCAACTGACCGGGGGGCGGCTGTTGCAGGGCAGGTTCGTGCGTATTCGGTAGGGGATGCCCCAACCCCTGACCACATCGCCGTCTTCACCGGTGACGCGGGCGAATGGGTCGAGCTCTCCCACGCCTTCGGACCCTCCACGATCTACTGATGTCTCATCGCCCCGGCGCCAGACACCTACCCAACCCCGAAAACCTCCCGGGCCGTCCGGCTCGTGACCTCGGCCACCTCTTCCAGCGACATGCCTTTTTCCAAAGCCAGTCGCTCCGCCACAAAGCGTACATAAGCGGGCTCGTTTCGCTTGCCTCTGTACGGCATAGGCGCAAGCCAGGGCGCATCGGTTTCAAGCACGATCCGGTCAAGCGGGATGCTTCGTACGGACTCGGCCAGACCGGCGTTTTTGAAGGTTACGATGCCCCCGATACCGACCACAAACCCGGCCCGGATAATGCGTGCGGCCTCTTCGGGCGTGCCCGTGAAGCAGTGAAACACGCCCCGCCGCCCGTCCATCTCTTTTGAATCTCCCCATTCCTCTTCGACAATCCGGATCAGATCGCCGAAGGCTTCCCGATTGTGAAAGACGATAGGCAGTTTCCGCTCTCTTGCCAGCCGGATGTGCAGGCGCAGAAACTCCTGCTGCCGGTCGTCGAAAGAGCGGTCCCGGTAGTAATCGAGGCCGGATTCGCCCACCGCCACGACGTTCGGATCGTCGCATAGCGCCGCCACCGCATCGAAATCCGAAGAGGTCGCCTCCTTCGTTTCCGTAGGGTGCAGGGCCGCCATGGCATACAGGCCGTCAAACCGCCCGCACAGTTCCAGGGCGCGATGCACGGACGGTACGTCGATGGCAGGCATCAGTATCCGGGTTACGCCGGCCTCTCGAGCACGGTCGATCGCGGCTTCCGGATCGTCTTCGAACTGGTCGAGATACAGGTGTGCATGCGTATCGATAAGCATGGCCGGGGCCGAAAAAATGGGCGCTTCAACGTGCGTCTGCGAACGAAGCCCGCAGGCCCGGGATCCCCAAGCGGCCACCGCCTGTCCCGTTTCTCGCCTGCGCTCGAGTTGTCTTTGCAAAGGATGTCTCCCCTGTGGAGCAGTATCAAGCCATGCCGGATGGTAGCGGGAGGGCCTTCCTCCCGGAACCTCTCGACCTCGTGTTCATTGACCCAAACAGGTCTTATACCTTAAAATAGGAGGCCGAAAATACCCCGGACGGCCATGAGGTCATGGTCGGTCGTGCTGGAAGCATCTCCGGGATACGTTGGCGACCTGATGACCCCCTTGTTGCGCTCCATTCTTTCGTACAAAGCAGCGATCCTGGTTCTGGCGCTTTATGCCCTGCCGTCGCAAGCCCAGGACGTGCGGATACGCCTGCTCGACAGGCAGGCGCCCACAAGCATTACGCTCTCTGCATACGAGGGCGTCGTGCGGCTTCACGCCGGGGAGTACACCGATGCCCTTCTGGAGATGGAGACCGGGCAGACTGTGCTGATCTCCCCGTACGGACCTTCGAACGAACTCCGGATATCGTCGGATGCGCTCACCTTGTACGCGGAGTCTGTTCGCGCCGAACCGGTGGACGGCGCCTCTTTTGGTATCGGGACAGGGGAAGATGAGGCCGGGCAGACCCCGAGGCGATATACAGGAAATCTGCTTATCTCGCCGGATCAGACCGATCAGAGCCTGGAACTGATCAATGCCGTCCCGCTCGAAGCCTATGTAGCCTCCGTCGTATCCACGGAATACGGCCTCGACGACCTCGAAGGATCGAAAGCCATGGCCGTACTGGCCCGCACCTACGTACTGAACGCGCCGGCTAAATACGGACCGGACTATGACCTCGTAGACGACACCCGTTCCCAGGTATACCGGGGGGAGGACGTGATTCTCCCTCTGGCTCTCGAAGCGGCCCGCAGTACGGAAGGCGAAGTGCTGACCTGGCGCGGGAAGCCCATTCAGGCCGTCTACCATTCCTCCAGCGGCGGTCACACGGCCGACAACGAATCCGTGTGGTCCAGTTCGCCGGTTGCCTACCTGCGGGGCAAACCCGATCCGTACGGCAAACAATCGCCCCATACCGAGTGGATTACCCGCATTCCGCGACCGAAACTCCTTTCCGAACTGGGCAAAAAATTCGGCGGGGAAGTCCTTGGATTCCTGCTGGATGAACGCAGTCCGGATGGCCGGGTCTCCTCGGTTTCCCTGCTCATGCAGAACGGGCGGCGGCGTTCGGTCACCGGGAACGAGTTTCGCCTCGTCGTCATCTGGCATTTCGGGCCGCGGTCGCTCCGCAGCATGCGGTTCGACGCCGAGCGGCAAGGCAACGAATATATCTTTACCGGGCAGGGATACGGACACGGCGTCGGGCTGAGCCAATGGGGCGCGCACGATATGGCGAAGCGCGGCATGTCCTATAAAGAGATTCTGGATTTCTACTATACCGGCACTGCGCTATCCCGCCTTGAGGATACGGATTCGGCAACCCGGATTCCGTCCGGCGTCATTGCAGGGCAAGCGCCTGCCGAGACGGCTACCCAAGAGAGTTTGTCGCCGCCCGTCGAGACGGTTTCAGAAAGGGAGAATCCGGAAACCCCCGCAAACACCCGGCCCCAGCCGCAAAAACGCAGGGTCGGCTGGTAACGCCCCGGAATCGGGCAGCCTGTATTGTCGCATTTCTGTACAGGGGCTTTTTCGATCCCGGCGTTGCGAAGATTCGATGAAGGAAGCGCCGGGTTGGGGCGTTTTTCTTTTCTTGACTCGCAACCACGTTATCGGTAGGTTTCTACCCTTCAACGAAGTGCGTATACCGCAACAATTATCGACTGAAAACACCTTATTGCATCATGGCACGACCGGTTACTTTATTTACGGGGCAGTGGGCCGATCTGCCCCTGGAAACGCTCGCAGAAAAGGCTGCGGGGTGGGGATACGACGGCCTCGAACTGGCCTGTTGGGGGGATCATTTCGAGGTAGACAAGGCATTGTCGGACGACGGCTATTGCCAGGGCCGGCACGATCTGCTTGCGAAATACGGGCTGAAAGTCTGGGCCATCAGCAATCATCTGGTCGGTCAGGCAGTGTGCGACCTCATTGACGAGCGCCACGAAGCCATTCTGCCCCCATCTGTCTGGGGAGACGGTGATCCGGAAGGCGTACGCACCCGCGCCGCAGAGGAGCTTGCGAATACGGCCCGGGCGGCGGCCAGACTCGGCGTGCCGGTCGTGAACGGCTTTACCGGAAGCTCCATCTGGCACCTGCTCTATTCCTTTCCGCCCAACAAGCCGGGCATGATCGACAAGGGGTATGAGGATTTCGCCAACCGGTTCAACCCGATTCTGGATGTTTTCGACGAGGAGGGCATCCGGTTCGCCCTGGAGGTGCATCCCACGGAGATCGCCTTCGACATCGCCAGCGCCCGGCGCGCGCTCGACGCATTAGATAACAGGGAGGCTTTCGGATTCAACTACGATCCCAGCCACCTCGGGTATCAGGGCGTGGATTATGTCCGCTTCATCGACGCATTCCCGGATCGCATCTACCATGCGCATATCAAGGACGTGTGGTGGTCGGAGACGCCCACCGCAGGCGGCGTGTTCGGGGGGCATCTCGACTTCGGACATCCGGACCGGTACTGGGATTTCCGTTCGGTAGGCCGCGGAGCGATCAATTTCGAGGAGATCATCCGCGCGCTGAACAGGATCGGCTACCAGGGCCCGCTCAGTATCGAATGGGAGGACAGCGGCATGGAAAGGGAGCAGGGCGCCGCCGAGGCATGCGCCTTCACGAAGGATATCGACTTCGAGCAACCCGGCGCAGCGTTCGACTCCGCTTTCTCCAAGGACGAACAAGCCTGATTCATGCGGATCGCCAATGCGGTTGCCCTGCTGTTTTTCGTCGCCTGGGGGGCGTTTCAGCACAATGACCCGGATGCGCTGGCCTGGGCAGGGGTATACGGCGCCGCCGTCATTCATTGCGTACTCTTCGCATTGGGTCGATTTCCCCGGCCGCTTGCCCTGGCCTATATGGCGCTGTGCCTCGTCTGGGCAGGGATCCTGCTCGGAAGTTTTATGGCCGCCGGCGAAGGAGCGTTTTCGGAAACGGCCCGCGAAGCCTACGGCCTTCTCATCTGCGCCGGCTGGGTTTTTGTGTTGTACAGGAGGAGTGGGTAGGGGGGAGCACTGCCATTTCACGACCGATGGCTTCCTGCACTCCCTTTTTCCGCCCGACGCAGCCGGTCCATGATGGCCGCCCCGATCCCGGCCGGTTCCACGGTCTGGCAGTAGATGGTTTCCACGCCTGCCGCGTCGCAGCGCCGCATGAAATCGAAGAGATGGTGTGCGTAGGCTTCGGGGGTGATGACCCTTTCCACAAGGCGCCAACGCTTTCCTGAGTCACTCTGCACATCTTCTCCGGGGAATTCCGACTCCATCCCGATATACCCCGCTATTTCCTGGGGTGGGATGGAGGGCACCTTATCGACCAGCACCACACGGGCCACCGGTGCGTAATGCCGGTGCCGCATACCGGGGCTACGTGGCACATCGCCTGGATCATCCTGATGCCCTTGCACATCCGGAACTACTTCGCGGAGCACTTCCAGTGTTACGCCCCCGGACCGTAGTATTCGAGGAATATCTGTAGTACAGTCGATGACTGTCGATTCCAGTCCGACAATCGACGGCTCACCCCGAAGCACACAGGGAATTCGCCCGTCCAGGTCTTCCAGTACGGCCTGCCAGGTGGTAGGGCTGGGTCGTCCCGAACGATTGGCCGAAGGCGCCGCTACGGGACAGGCGCATGCCCGCAGAAAAGATTGGGCTGTTTCGTTCTCCGGCATGCGCACCGCGATCGTATCGAGGCCGGCAGTGACTACAGAAGGCACATCCGGACGCTTGGGAAGAACAAGGGTCAGCGGTCCCGGGAAAAAGCGCTCTGCGAGACGCTGGGCGGTCTTTGACGAGAAATCGGCTACCCGGTCCACCTCTCCAACATCCGCAACATGCGCAATAAGCGGATTGTCCGCAGGTCGCCCCTTGGCCTCGAATATCTTCCGAACCGCCGCCGCGTTGAAGGCATCCGCCCCCAACCCGTATACCGTTTCGGTGGGGAAAGCGGCAGTTTCGCCGGACTGGATGAACGAAGCGGCTTCTTCGGGAGAATCTGTGACGATGGTCTTCATGGGGAAGACATACGAATCCACTACTTATGATTCGTCCCCGGTGACTCCTCGTCTTCGTCGATCACTTCGAAATCGGCATCCACCGAGCCGTCTCCCGTTGCTTCCTCCTGACCTGCTTCTGCTCCGGCGCCTGCGCTCGCTTCCTCCTGCGCGGCCGCCTGCTGCGCCTTGTACATATCTTCTGCGGCTTCGCTCCAGGCCTGATTGAGCTGCTCCAGCGCCGAATCCAGATCGGGGGACTCGTCGTTCTTGCGGACTTCCTTGAGCCGCTCGAGCGCCGCCTCCACCTTCGCCTTCTTTTCGGCAGGAATCTTGTCCCCGTACTCGTTCAGGTTTTTCTCCGTGGAGTACGCAAGCGAATCGGCCTGATTCAGCTTCTCGACCTGCTCCCGCTTCTTCTGGTCTTCCTCGGCGTGCGCCTTCGCATCCTGGCGCATTTTCTCGATCTCCTGGTCGGAGAGTCCGCTGGAAGCCTCGATGCGGATGTTTTGCTTTTTGCCGGTGGCGTTGTCCTTGGCGGTTACGTCAAGGATGCCGTTCGCATCGATATCGAAGGTGACCTCGATCTGCGGGATGCCGCGCGGCGCCGGAGGAATGCCGTCCAGATGGAAACGCCCGATCGTGCGGTTGTGCATAGCCATCTGGCGATCTCCCTGGAGTACATGTATTTCCACGGAAGTCTGGCTGTCCGAAGCCGTGGAGAAAATCTCGCTCTTCTTCGTGGGAATGGTCGTGTTGGCCTGGATGAGCGAAGTCATCACTCCACCGAGCGTTTCGATGCCGAGGTTGAGCGGCGTGACGTCGAGCAGCAGCACGTCGCTGACGTCCCCGGAAAGCACGCCGCCCTGGACAGCTGCTCCCACGGCCACCACTTCGTCGGGATTTACCGAACGGTTGGGCTTTTTGCCGAAGAAATTCTCGACCACCTCCTGAATCTTCGGAAGGCGCGTCGAACCGCCGACGAGAATCACCTCGTCGATATCGTCTCTCGAGACCCCGGCGTCCTTGAGCGCTTTTTCCATGGGAGGAATAGTGCGCTCGACCAAGTCGTCCACCAGTTTCTCGAACGCAGCCCGTGTGATATCGAGCGTCAGGTGCTTCGGTCCGTCTTCCGTAGCGGTGATGAACGGCAGATTGATGTTTGTCTGCGTTGCCCGGAGAGTTCGATCTTGGCCTTCTCCGCAGCCTCTTTCAGCCGCTGCAGGGCCATGCGGTCCTTGCGCAGGTCGATGCCTTCCTGTTTCTGAAATTCATCGGCGATGTAGTCGATCAGCCGCTGGTCGAAGTCGTCTCCTCCAAGATGCGTATCGCCGTAGGTGGCTTTCACCTCGAACACGCCGTCGCCGAGTTCGAGGATCGAGATGTCGTACGTGCCGCCGCCCAGATCGTATACGGCGACGATCTCGTCCTCCTTTTCCTTTTTGTCCAGACCGTAGGCGAGCGCCGCCGCCGTCGGCTCGTTGATGATGCGCCGCACATTCAGTCCGGCGATCTCGCCGGCCTCTTTCGTGGCCTTGCGCTGCGCGTCGTTGAAGTAGGCGGGTACCGTAACGACGGCCTCGGTCACCTTTTCGCCAAGGTAGTCCTCCGCCGTCTGCTTCAGTTTCTGGAGCACCATCGCCGAGATTTCCTGGGGCGTATACACCCGGTCGCCTACTTTGACGCGGGCCGTATTGTTATCGCCGCGGGTCACTTCGTACGGAACGGTCCTGATCTCGCTTTCGACCTCGCCGTACTGGCGTCCCATGAAGCGCTTGATCGAAGCGATCGTATTTTGCGGATTCGTAATCGCTTGCCGCTTGGCGGGCATACCCACGAGTCGTTCGCCGTCCTTCTTGTAGGCAACGACCGACGGCGTGGTGCGTGCGCCTTCGGAGTTGGTGATCACAGCGGGTTCCCCGCCTTCCATCACGGAGACGACCGAATTCGTGGTTCCGAGGTCAATTCCAATAATCTTTCCCATAACGAGTATCTCGCTACCTTGCAGGTCTTTATTTTACGGTGGTGCAATTTGGTGTCCGCAGGACACCTATCAAGAATGATGCCGGAGTTCATTCTCCGCCATAATGACAGGCTTCGCGGTGGACATTTCGTCGTGCGGCGGCGCTCCATACGCATTCCGATACCATATGATTCGATACGGACAGCCTCTTACGGATGAGGGCGCGCGGCGCTGGGGGAACGGAAAATGAAGTATCTTCCGAACGCCCTTACGATCGTGCGGATACTGGTGACGCCGGTGGTACTTATTTTATTGTACAGCAACGCATTACCCGGCTTGGCTATTGCGTTGGTTTTATTCCTGGTTGCGGCGGCGTCCGATTATCTGGACGGGAAGATCGCCCGGAAATTCGAAGCCCGTTCCGAACTGGGGCAGGCGCTGGATCCGCTTGCCGACAAGGTGCTGGTGCTGGGCACCTTCGTAATGCTTTGTGTGATCGTTTCCGAGTTTGTACCATGGTGGGGCGTGGCGCTTATCGGCCTGCGTGATATATCGGTGACCTGGATGCGCTCTCAATCCCGGGTATCCGGCGGCGGGTTCACACTGCCTGTGGCCAAGAGGAAAACGGCTGTCCAGATCGTATACCTGAGCGGGATACTGGTCCTCCTGACATTCGAGAAACTGGAAGGAGCTGCCGGCGCCTGGGCAAGGTGGACACTCGATACGCCCATTCCGCTTGCAGCCTTTTTGCTGGTCGTTGCGTTTACGCTGTGGACCGGATGGATATACCTGTTCAGAGAAAAACGCACCGGATAAGGGCGTGACGCCGCCCAAGCCTGAATTTTTCATGGAAACGAATACGAAAAACGAAGCAGGTGGTTTGCTTGCCCGGCGAGTGGCGGAACACCTGCTGGATGTCGGGGCTGTTCGCTTTGCTCCGGACGAGCCGTTTACGCTTGCATCCGGCCTGCTGGCGCCGGTCTACTGCGACAATCGCCTGCTCCTTTCCAGTCCGGCGGCGCGGCGTACGGTACGAGACGGATTCGTCCGCGTATGGAAAGAAGAGGGGCTGGACGCCGAGGTGATCACGGGGACGGCCACCGCCGGCATTCCTCACGCGGCATGGCTTGCGGACATTCTGGAAAGGCCCATGGCGTATGCGCGGGCCCAATCGAAAGCGCACGGGCGCCAATGCCTCATAGAGGGGGGGAATGTCGCGGGCCGGACAACGATCGTGGTAGAGGATGCGATTTCGACGGGCGGCTCCTCCTGCGCCGTGGTGGAAACGCTGCGCGACGCCGGGGCCGAGGTACAGGCGGTCCTCGCCATTTATTCTCATGGATTCGCTGCGGCGCGCCAAAACTTCGAAAAGGCCAGGGTCCCCCTGCATGTGTTGACCGGCCTGGACGTGCTGCTGGCGGCGGCCCGGGAACGGGAAACGCTGTCCGGAGCGGCGGCCCGGGCGATTCTGGAGTGGCGGGCCGACCCGGAAGCCTGGTCGATCCGGCATACATAAGGCATATATAAACGGTTCAGGGAGTATGCAGGCCACCGTGCTGACCATTGGCGACGAACTGCTTATCGGGCAGGTGCGCGATACGAATGCTTCCTGGCTGGGCGAGCAGTTGACGCAGGCAGGCGTGGTCGTGCGCCGCATGGCCACGGTCGGCGACGACGAGCAAGCCCTGCAATCCGAGCTCCGGCAGAGTCTGGCCGAAAGCGATCTGGTGGTTACGACCGGGGGGCTTGGGCCTACCGGCGACGACAGGACGCGCGAGGCGGTAGCGGGCTTGTTCGGGGTCGAACTGGCGTTTCAGGATGAAATTCTGGAAGATATCCGGGAGCGGTTCCGGCTGCGGGGGCGGACCATGCCGGAAAGCAACCGTTCTCAGGCCATGGTTCCTGCGGGCTTCGAGGTCTTGTCCAACCGGTTAGGGACTGCGCCGGGATTGTGGTATGAAATCCGGCAGGGGGAGGCGGCAGGGAGCATGCTGGCCGTATTGCCCGGCGTGCCGTATGAGATGAAGCACCTCTTTACCGGGGAAGTCCTGCCGAGGGTGCGGGGCCGGGGAGGATTGCGCACCATCGTTCACCGAACCCTCCGTACGGCAGGCATTGGAGAATCCAGTCTTCAGGAGGCCGCCGGCGATTTGTCCGGGATTCTTTCGGATATGCTCCGGCTTGCCTGGTTGCCCGGGGCCGGGGGGGTACGTTTGCGCATGACGGCATTCGGCGGTAGCCGGGAAGAGGCCGAAAGTCGCATTGCGCATCTGGAAGCGTGCCTGTGGGACCGGATCGGCGAACATATATATGGGACGGACGACGAAACGCTCGAAGAAGTCGTAGGGCACATGCTCCGGGATCGCTCCCTGACCGTGGCAGTGGCGGAAAGTTGCACAGGGGGATACGTGGCGCATGCGCTTACGAATATCCCCGGATCGTCCGCATACATGGCAGGTGGAGTGGTCGCCTATTCAAACAGTGCGAAGGTGGATATGCTCGGCGTATCGCCGGAGGCGCTCCGGCAACATGGCGCCGTGAGTGAAGTGGTTGCGGTGCAGATGGCCGAAGGAGTGAGGCAGCGTCTCGGCGCGGATCTGGGCCTTTCGACGACAGGCATAGCCGGGCCTGACGGGGGCACGCCGGAAAAACCGGTGGGTACGGTGTGGATCGGATATGCGGACACGGGCGGGGTCGCGGCGCACCGGTTACAGCTTGTGCAGGACCGCATGCTCAACAAGCGACTGACCGCTACATTTTTGCTGGAAAGGGTGCGAAAAAATCTGCTCGCAGGACGCCCATAATGGTTACGAATTGCGTATTGTATGTGTCTGTGGGGGGCAGCAGAAAATAAATTGGAATCAACGACCTTGCGTATGTATATTGAATATGTACAACGCACATATTCACATAAAAATCTGACGTCATCATGACCTCCAACGACTCCGGGACAAACAGGGCCCTCGACCTGGCCGTGAAGCAAATCGAGAAGCAATACGGGAAAGGTTCGGTAATGCGCATGAGCGATGCGCCTGTCGCTCGCATCGAGTCGATTTCGACGGGATCGCTGGCATTGGACGCTGCGCTCGGCGTAGGCGGCGTGCCTCGCGGACGCGTCATAGAGATTTATGGGCCGGAGTCATCGGGCAAGACCACGCTGGCCACGCATATTATCGCAGAGGCGCAGGCAACAGGCGGCATGTGCGCGTTTATCGATGCCGAACATGCCTTCGACATCACTTACGCCGAGAAGCTCGGCGTGAAGGTGGACAGTATGCTGGTTTCGCAACCGGACACCGGGGAGCAGGCGCTCAACATCTGCGATATGCTCGTGCGCAGCGGAGGGCTGGACGTCGTGGTGATCGATTCGGTAGCGGCGCTTGTTCCCCAGGCTGAGATCGAAGGGGAGATGAGCGACCATCAGGTGGGGCTCCAGGCGCGGCTGATGAGCAAGGCGCTGCGAAAATTGACCGGTACGATAAGTCGCACGCGGACCGCACTCATTTTCATCAACCAGATCCGCGAGAAAATCGGGGTCATGTTCGGCAATCCCGAAACGACTTCCGGCGGGCGCGCGCTCAAGTTTTATGCATCCGTGCGGATGGATATTCGTCGCATCGGGGCTATCAAGGAGGGTACGGAGGTGGTCGGCAACCGGACGCGTGTAAAAATCGTGAAGAACAAAACGGCGCCGCCTTTCCGGCAAGCCGAATTCGATATTATCTATGGAGAGGGCATTTCCGCCCTCGGCGAGTTGATCGATCTGGGTTGTGCATGCAAAATCATGCAGAAATCCGGTTCCTGGTATGCATACGGCAACGAATCCGTAGGGCAGGGACGGGAGGCCACCAAGGAGTGGCTGCGAGAGCACGACAAGGAACGTGAGGAGATCAAGCGGCGGGTCCGCGAGGAATTGGGGATGGTTCCGGAAGAGGGTGAGGAGGTGTCCTCGAATGGCGTGGCGGCCTCATAGAGATATTCAGGAATAAAAAACGATCCATTTCAGAATAAATACTACTGGCGTGCTCCTCCTCGATGCGAATCCGATTTGTGTCGTGCGGAGTTGTACGCCTTTCTTGAGTAGTCAGCCTGGATAGCAACCGGGAACGCGACATGAATTCTAATGACGCCAGCGGTCACACGGGCCTCCGCTACCAGGCCGACGAGAAGCCCCCGGTGACCCTTTCCCTCGGTCTGGGCTTGCAACTCGCTGCACTCAGTATAGCCATCTTCGTATTGATCCCGACCGTGGTGATGCGCGGTGCAGAGGTGAGCGAAGCCTATCTGTTATGGGCCGTGTTTGCCACCGTCGCGGTCGTCGGGATATCCACAATACTGCAAGCGGTCCGCATTGGCCGAATCGGTGCGGGTTTTGTGCTTGTTGTGGGGCCGTCCGAAGCCTTCATCGCGATCTGTATCATGGCGATCATCGAAGGCGGGCCGGCCATGCTCGCCACTCTGGTCGCCATCTCATCCTTCGTTCCTTTTGTGCTTGCCAGACGTCTTTCGCTGTTCCAGCGGTTCCTGACCCCGGCTATCGTGGGAACGGTAATTATGCTGATACCGATTACCATATTGCCGGCGCTCTTCAATATGCTATCGGGGCCAGGAAGCCCGGCGCTGGGCGCTCCGCTGAGCGCTCTTGTAACGATAGTCCTCGTCAGTGGCATCGTGCTAAAGGCGAAGGGAATATTGCGCTTCTGGGCGCCGGTTATCGGTGTTATCTTCGGTTCGGTGGTCGGCGGCCTTTTCGGTCTGTACGATGTGGATCGCATCGCTGAGGCTGCCTGGATTGGCCTGCCGGCGAACGAATGGCCGGGCCTCGATCTCAATTTCGGACCGGCTTTCTGGACGCTTCTGCCCGGATTCCTCTTCGTCGCCATAATCAGTTCCATCCGAACGATCAGCAGTGCCGTCGCCATCCAACGGGTATCGTGGCGCCAGAGCCGGGCAGTGGATTTTCGAGCGGTGGAAGGTGCGGTAACCGTGGATGGCATAAGCAACCTGATCGCCGGTCTCGCGGGAACAATGCCCAATACAGCCAACACGCTGGGCGTATCGATGGCCGAAATCACCGGAGTCAGCGCCCGCAACGTCGGGATTGCCACCGGGGCCGTGTTCATTGTTTTGGCGTTTCTTCCGAAAGTCCTCGCCGCAGTTCTGGCGATACCAGGCCCGGTCTTTGCAGCGTATTTCGCCGTAATGCTGGCGGCGCTCTTCGTAGTCGGCATTAAAATAGTCCTTCAGGATGGAATCGACTATCGCAAAGGCATGGTCGTCGGCATCTCATTCCTCGTCGGAGTCGCCTTCCAGAGCGGCTTGGTATTTCCCCACTACACCCTGGAATTTGCAGGCGGTCTTTTGCGGAACGGGATGAATGCCGGCGGTCTCACAGCTATCCTCCTGACGCTGTTTTTAGAGCTCACTCGGCCTCGTCGCAGCCGAATAGAGATGGTATGCGATATTTCCGCCCTGTCAGAGATCAGAGACTTTCTCGGCGCGTTCGCATCCCGCAACGGTTGGGACACAGCCATGTCAGACCGTCTGGACGCTGCAGCCGAGGAGACCTTGCTGACACTCATACCACAAGACGGCACAGGAGAGAAACACGAAAAGCGACACTTGCGCCTTACCGCGTACAAAGAAGAAGGGGACGCGGTGCTTGAATTCGTTGTCTCGTCGGGGGAGGAGAACCTTCAGGATCGGATTGCGCTCCTCAGCGAACATGTGGATGAAGCGCCCATTGAACGGGAAGTGTCGCTTCGGCTGTTGCGACATCTCGCGTCCTCTGTTCGCCATCAGCAATATCATGAGACAGATATCGTGACCGTGCGCATGAAAACGTAAGATCCCGCAGCGCTACGGGCGTACTCGACCTCGACCCCTGGACACGGCCGGTTGTACTCCGTTCCGTTGATTCGCTGAGTCAACGACAAGATCAAAATAGCACGCGACATGAATGCCAATAATGCCAGCGGTCACACGGGCATCCGCTATCAGCCCGACGAAAGGCCTCCGGCGGCCCTCGCTTTCGGCCTTGGCTTGCAACTCGCTGCGCTCAGTATAGCTGCCATCATACTGATCCCGACCGTCGTGATGCGCGCCGCAGATACGACCGAGACCTATCTGTCGTGGGCAGTGTTCGCCACGGTCGCAGTTGGCGGGGTGGCCACCATTTTGCAAGCGATCCGCATCGGCCGAATCGGCATGGGTTATTTGCTCATTATGGGGCCGTCCGGAGCTTTCATTGCGATCTGTATCACGGCAGTCATCGAAGGCGGACCGGCACTGCTCGCCACCCTGGTCGTCATCTCATCCTTCGTTCCCCTTGTGCTTTCCTGGCGGCTTTCACTGTTCCAGCGGTTTCTGACCCCGGCTATCGCGGGAACGATAATTATGCTGATACCGATTACAATAATGCCGGCCATCTTCAATCTGCTATCGGTGCCCGGGGCTCCGGCGCTGGCTGCTCCGTTGAGTGCCTTTATAACGCTACTTATCATCAGCGGCATCACACTAAAGGCGACCGGGGTGTTGCGTCTCTGGGGGCCGGTTATCGGTGTGGTCGCCGGCTCGGTAATTGGCAGCTTTTTCGGGCTATACGAGGTTGATCGTATCGCTGCGGCTTCGTGGATTGGCCTACCGGCAAACGAATGGCCGGGTTTCGATCTCGACTTTGGGCCCACTTTCTGGGCGCTTCTTCCTGCATTCTTGCTCGTCGCCGTAGTCAGTTCCATCCGAACGATCAGCAGTTCCGTCGCCATCCAACGTGTATCGTGGCGCAAGAGCCGGGCAGTGGACTTCCGGGCGGTGGAAGGCGCCATGACTGTGGATGGCATAAGCAACCTGATTTCCGGCCTTGTGGGAACGGTACCGAATACGGCCAATACCCTGGGCGTATCCATGGCCGAACTCACCGGGGTCGGTGCCCGCAACGTCGGGGTTGCCACCGGAGCTGTGTTCATTGTTATGGCGTTCCTTCCGAAAATACTCGCCATCGTTCTGGCGATACCAGGCCCGGTCATCGCAGCGTATTTCACCGTAATGCTGGCAGCGCTTTTCCTGGTCGGCATTAAAATAGTCATTCAGGATGGGATCGATTACCGCAAAGGTATGGTCGTCGGCATCTCTTTCCTCGTCGGGGTCGGCTTCCAGAGCGGCATGGTATTTCCCGAGTACACCCTGGAATTTGCAGGCGGTCTTTTGCGAAACGGAATGAACGCCGGTGGTCTCACAGCTATCCTCCTGACACTGTTTCTGGAGCTCACGCGGCCTCGCCACAGTCGGATAGAGATGGTATGCGACATTTCCGTTCTGTCAGAGATCAGAGACTTTCTCGGCGCGTTTGCATCCCGCAATGGTTGGGACACGTCAATGGCGGACCGCCTGGACGCCGCCGCGGAGGAGACCTTGCTGACACTCATTCCACAAGACAACGCAGGAGAAAAACACGACCGACGGCGCCTGCGCCTTACAGCGTACAAAGAAGAAGGAGAGGTAGTGCTTGAATTCGTTGTCTCGTCGGGGGAGGAGAACCTTCAGGATCAGATCGCGCTGCTCAGCGAACACTCGGATGAAGAGCCCATCGAACGGGAGGTTTCGCTTCGGCTGTTGCGACACCTTGCGTCCTCTGTTCGGCACCAGCAATATCACGAGACAGATATCGTAACCGTGCGCATTAAAACGTAGGGAATTATAACGAATAGTGAACGGGTCGCCCTGGCAGCCAGAAAACCCCTTAACAGGGTGTAGAAAGACAAGTTGGCAAGACCGCGAGATCTTACTCAACTCGCTGAAAAACCCGGCGATTCCTACAAAGACGCGGCAGAAAACAGGCGCTTCTAACGGTTTTGCGTTATAATCACACAACTACTTCCGCAGGCACTTTCGCCGTCAGATCGCGGCACAGTAGCCGTTTGCCGGCCATCCCGGCAACGACATGTTCCATCTGTTCCAGCGTGCTTATTTCACAGGCGTTGTGTTTGCCGCAGAACTGGTTCACGTAGCTGCTTGCACACCATTAGACATATTCGTTTTGAGATCCCTATACTTCGTTCACATGTAAGTCTTGAGGTCAGGGGCATTGCCGACAGTCCCGGGCAGTGCCTGCAGAGAACCGCAGGGGTCAACGTTCCGTTGATTGGGTGCCCGGCAGGCGTTGCTGTATGCTGATGCGCCGATAGCAAGAATCATTCAGACTCGGGCTGAAGCCGATCTTATGAACGCAGAAACCGTCTGGGAAATTCCCGAGCCGCTTTCGATATGCGAGGTCAGCATAGACAACGGGATGACTATCTCTGTGCGGCGCCATGGCAATCCGGATGCCGATATCCGGCTTGTGTTGAGCCACGGCAACGGGCTTGCCATCGATCTCTATTACCCGTTCTGGTCGCTGCTTTCCGTCGATTTCGACCTCGTCGTATACGATCTCAGGAATCACGGCTGGAACCGGGTCGGGCGTCGTCAGGAACACAATATTCCGATGTTCATGCACGACCACGACCGCATTCTCGAAGCCATAAACGGGCGCTTCGGCAGCAAGCGGACTGTCGGGGTCTATCATTCCCTGTCGGCGCTTGTGAGTCTCATGTCGGACACCGGGTATTATTCAGCGCTGGTCCTGCTGGACCCACCGCTTTGCAAGCTGACCGCGAACGAGAAGGAATTTGATGAAGCACTCGAGCGCGGCGCCGCGATGATCCGGCGCCGGGGCTGCCGATTCCAGTCCGAGGATGAATTCGCCGATCTGCTCAGCTATATGCCGGGCTTTATCCGCGTTTTGCCTGGTGTGCGCGAGCTGATGGCCAGAACGACCCTGCGCAAATCCGCCGACGGTCGGGAGTACGAGCTTCGCTGCCCGCGGGAATATGAAGCCCAGATCATGGAATATATCAGGAGCTTCGCACCCCTGCTCGACCTGAACTTACTGACCTGTCCAACGAAGATTATCGGCGCCGACCCGACCGTACCTTTTGTCTATCTCCCGAGCTTCGATCTCAGCCATATCCTGACCGTGGACTACGACTTCCTGCCCGAGACGACCCATAATCTGCAACTCGAGCAGCCTGCGGAATGCGTTACGATCCTGCGCGAATTTCTGGACAGTAGTTTGCAGTAACGGCGCCGGCCCGATTCGGGATTCGGACAGTCAGGCCGTCTATCGTTTCGCAGAATCCACCCAGTAGCGTCTACGCTCGAAGGGATATCCGGGCAGTGAGATCCGGCGGCGATTCTCGCCGGCGAAGAGGCCCGCGAAGGAGACGGGTAGTCCGGCCTCGTAGGCGGCGGCAGCGGCTTCGAGGAAGCCGCTGCCGGGGCAGTTCTCTGCGGCTTCGCCGGACGGTGATTGCAGGCTCGCCAGCACGAGTGGGGCGCTGTTGGTTCCTTCGTCACCGGTAGCTTCGGCGTCGGAGGTCGGCCAGGCGTCTGCGATCGCCGGAGCCAGAGACCGTCGCGGGCCGATTTCCAGCATGACCTCAACTCCGCGGTTCGCCAGAGTCGCGGCACTTGCTTCCGGTTTGGCGGGCGCCTCATCGCGCTGGAGCCAGAAGGAAGCGGCAAGCGCCTCGTTCGCCGCCAGCGGGCGACCGTCGGTACCGCGGATCACTGTGAGGGAAGGGCGTTCGAGGACCAGGTTTCCGGCGAGCTGCTCCATACCGTCCGCGGGTCCTTCCGCCGTCACTGACTCGCCCGCGGTTGCCGCCAGGCGGAGACCATCTTCCAGGTCGAAGATGCGGGCGGTCCGGGCCGCCGCGAACTCACCTGCGTCGAACCCGACGACGACACTCGGCCGGATTCCGATGCTTGACCAGAGAGCAGTCAGCGAGCACTCGAGCGCGTAGACAGCCGGGTAGGCCCAGGCTGGATCGTCGAGATCTCCCGAAGTATCCTTCTGCCCGAACATGATCTCCAGGAGCGATTCGCCGCGTTCCTTCCGGAGCACCTCGTCGCAGCGGTCGAGAACCGCCCGAACCACTGGCTCGGTCCGGTAGAGCGCCGCGCCCATGCCAGTCCACCGGCTGTCCCGGCCAGTGTAGACGAAGGCGACATTCGTCGCTTCCAACGGTCCCGGTCGCCCGTTCGCTTCGGAGAGCTCCCGGAGGCCGTCGACCAGCGATGCTCCGTCCCGGAAAACGAGCGCGGCGCGGTGCGGGAAGTGACTGCGGCCGATGCCGGCGGTCCATGCCATATCGGACAGGAGCGGACCCGCCCCGCTATCGTCGGACCCGAGGGCGCCGCCACGTCCGTCGACCCAGTCGAGGAAGCGTCCGGCGAGCGACCGCAGGGCGCTCTCGGATTTCGCGGAGAGCGGCAGAATTCGGGTCCGTCGTGAGTCACGGTCTACGCCGTCGGCTCGCGGATCGGCGACGGGCTCGGAAACAGAGACGGCAACGGGTGTCGGTTCTCCCGAGGGGCCGAATTCTTCACCGGGCTCGGAGTCGTCGCCCGGCAGGGCGTAGCCCTCCACAACGATGTGCGCATTCATCCCGGAGATGCCGAAGGCGCTGACTCCGGCGCGAGCCGGACGGCCGTTGGCCGGCGGCCAGTGCGTTCGTTCGGACACGACACGCACGGGCAACCGATCCCAGTCCACCTCCGGGTTCGGCGTTTCGAAGTGCAAGTGCTTCGGAATGACTCCATGACGCATGGCGAGAACGACCTTTATCAGTCCCGCGATGCCCGCGGCCGATTCAAGGTGCCCCATGTTTGTCTTCACCGTCCCGATCAGCAGCGGGCGATCAGCGTCCCGCTCGCGGCCGTAGATGGTGGCCGAAGCCTGTACCTCGATGGAGTCGCCGATCTCCGATCCGGCGCCGTGGGCCTCCAGGTAGTCGACATCGGCCGGGGCGACGCCAGCGCGAGACAGCGCCTCCTCGATAACCTGCTGCTGGGCGGGACCGCTCGGCATCGTCAGTTCCGCGGCGGTGCCGTTGTGGTTCACGGCCGAGCCCCTGATGACCGCCCAGATTCGATCGCCGGCGGCCTCTGCTTCGCTCAGCCTTTTGAGGAGGAGGACGCCGCATCCCTCGCCGCGGACATAGCCTTCCGCCGAAGCATCGAACGTGGCGCAGCGTCCACTCGACGCCAGCAGACCGTGCTCGAGCAGGAATCTGCTGAAGTTGGGGGAGAAGATCGCGTTGACTCCGCCGGCCAGCGCCAGGTCCACCTCGCCGCGCTCCAGCGCCGTAGCCGCGGCGTGGACGGCTGCGAGCGACGATGCACACTGCAGCACGAAGGGCATGGCAGGGCCCATGAGACCGAGTGTGAAGGCGACCCGGCCGACCGTGGTGCTGGACATCGTACCGAGGGAACCGCCGTCCGAGCCGCTTGCAATCATCAGGTCCCGGTACTCGCTCACGCCCAGCCCGGCAAACACGCCGGTGCGGCTGCCCCTGAGTCCTTCGGGATCGACCCCGGCATCCTCCAGGGCCTGCCAACTCGTCTCCAGTAGCATCCTCTGCTGGGGGTCCATCGTCTTCGCCGCGATCGGCCTGATGCCGAAGAACCCGGCGTCGAACAGCTCGAGACCCCCGACGAAGCCGCCCCAGCGATAGGCCGGGTGGTTGGCCTCGGGATCGCCGACGCGGTCGAGCCAGTAGTCGAACCCGGTACGTCCCTCCGTGACGAGATCGGCGCCCGACAGGAGTTGCTCCCAGTAGGTCGACACATCCGGGGCGCCGGGGAAACGGCAGGCCATGCCGACGATAGCGATGCCCTGCTGCTCTGGCCGAGTCATCTGACGAGGTCGTGCGACGGGTTTCTTGCGAACGCGGGGCGCGCCGGTGAGAGCCTCGATCTCGCCGGTCAGATGGCCGGCGAGTTCCGCGGTGCTGGGGTAGTCGAAGACGATCGTGTTGGACGTCGTGTACTCGCCTGCGAAGGCCCGGTTCAGCCGGTTCCGCAACTCCACCGCCATCAGCGAATCCATGCCCAGGTCAAAGAAGCCCACCGTCGCCGACGGCGGCGACGGGAGGTGCAGCACGGCCTGCAACTCCTGCTGGATGAACGCCTCCAGCAGGTTTCGTTTCTCTTCCGATGGTGCCTCCCGTAGCTGTACCATCAGGCCGCTGGAGGCGGCCGGCTCCTCGGTCTGCCGGCGTCGCATCTTCCTCGTAGCCAGCAGCTCGTCGAAGAACGGGGGTGGTGTCCCGGACTCTTCGGCGATGATGGACCAGTCGGTCGCTGTGACCATGGACGCGGTCGCGTCCTGCCTGATCAGCCGATCAAGTGCCTCGATGCCCTGTTCAGGAGTGATCCACTCTGCCGCGGTGTGGTCGAAGCGTCTCCTGATCCTCTCCCGCTGCTCTTCCGCTTCCCCGATGCCTGACCAGGCCCCCCAGGCGATCGACTGGCCGGGGAGGCCCAGACCGCGTCGGTGGGCGGCGAGCTGGTCGAGGAAGGCGTTGGCGGCGGAGTGATTCGACTGCCCGGGGTTTCCGACCACGCCGATCCCGCTGGAGAACAGGACGAACAGGTCGAGCTCTCTGGTGCTGGTGGCCTGATGTAGATGCCAGGCGCCGAGGATCTTCGGCCACAGCACCTGCTCGAAGCGGTCCCAGGTCTGGTTCTCGATGATGCCGTCGGAGAGGACGCCCACGCTGTGGATGATGCCTCCGAGCGGCTTCGGACCTTGATCGATGCGACCGAGCATGGCGTCGACGGCGGCGAAGTCCGTGACGTCGGCGATCTCCACCCGCACATCGGCGCCGGCTTCCCGAAGCTCGCGGATAACCGCTTTGGCCTCCGGATCGGGATCCCGGCGGCCGTTGAGAACGACCGTGCCGGCGCCCTGCTTGGCCAGCCAGCGAGCGACCGCACAGCCGATTCCGCCCAGGCCACCGGTGACGAGATAGGCGCGGTCGGGCCGGAGACGGCCCCTGGCGAGCAATGGCATGCGGAGGACGTTTTTGCCGGTATGCCGGGCGCCCCGCATGGCGTCCATCGCTGATTCGATCTCGCAGAGCGGCCAGACCGTATGCGGCAAGGGGGACAACTCGCCGGCTGCCAGACGGTCCATGACCCGGGAGAGAGAAGCACCGGCGCGGGCCGGGTCGATCCGCTTCAATTCATCCACGTCAAGGATGAAATATGCGACATCGGGGCGCGACATCGACATCTCCTGTTTGCTCCAGATGCCCCGCTTGCCGATTTCGACAAAGCGGCCACCTTGGCCCAAACAGGAAAGGCTTGCTTCGATGAACCCCTCGCTTGTCAAGCTGTTCAACACGACAGCAACGCCCTCGCCGTCCGTCGCCTCCAGGATGTCGACTCCGAACCGGGTTTGCCGGCTGTCAAATACGTGGGCCACGCCGAGGGAGCGGAGGAAAGGCTGCTTGGCTGCACTGGCGGTCGCGAAGACTTCGGCGCCGGTGGTCTGGGCCAGTTGAATCGCGGCAAGGCCCACACCTCCGGCTCCGGCATGAATCAATACGCGTTCGCCATCCTTGAGCTCCGCTATCCGGAACGCAAGTTCGGCGGTGACGAAACAAATCGGCACAGTCGCGAGGGCTGTCGGCGGAAGGCCGGCTGGAGCGGGTGCCACCAGCACCGCCTTGGTGACCATCTCCGGGGTAAACGAACCAAATCCCATGCCGGCCACCCGATCGCCGATCGAGTGCCCCTCAATATCCTCGGCAGTCTCCAGAATCCGGCCGACCATCTCGCGTCCGATCTCGCCTCTGGCGGGAACCGCACCGATGCTCATAAGTGCGTCGACGAAATTGAGGCCCATCGCTTCGACGGCGACTCGGACCTCGCCGGGTTCGAGACCGGGACGGGATCTCGGCTTCGCCCGGAGAGTGGTCAGGCCGGCCTCCGGATCCTCGGCGCCGACCACCCAATCGGGGTCCTCCGGCAGGGCGAGACGTGAGTCGTCGGCGCCGGGCCGGGTCAGGCGCGCGGCCCGACGGACGCCTCCCCGGTGGGTGATGAGGGTTTCCGAATCGGCGAACAGGAGTTCCTGGGCGAGTTCCGAGGCCGCCGGTGTTCCCGGGCAAGGATCCAGGTCGATTAGTCTCGGCTGAAGGTGGGACGCTTCCCAGGACATCGTTTTTCCGAAGCCCCAGACGGCGGCGCCGGCGAGTTCGCCGGACGTTCTTCCCAGCAGGTCCTGCTTGAGAACCTGCGCGCCGCGGGTAACGAACCAGATGCCCTTGATCGGGACGACGCCGGCGTCGGTGGCGCCCTGTGCGAGAGCCAGCGCCGTGGACGCGGCATGGGTTACGTCCTCCGCCATCTCGTCCGTGGATGCCGACGCTCCGTGTCCATCCAGGGCCATGAGGTGCACGACGCCCCTGAGAGGCGGTTCCTCGGGCAACCCCTCCAGCAGCGACCGCCAGGCTTCGCGGTCCGTGGGTTCCAGGACGGCCGTCGTGACGCCGGGAACTTCCGGGAGGCGACTGCCGGCATCGCCTTCGGCGCAGGCCAGAAGGACCGTCTGGTTGCGGGAGGCCAGCTCAGCGGCGAGTTGCTCCGCTGTGTCAGCGCCGTCCGCCGCGATGACCCAGGCGCCGGGCGCCTGGGCCACATCGGCCGGGCCCCGGGCGAGGATGACGCTCGAACCGAGGTGTTCGTCGGTGTCCGGATCGCGGGTTCCCAGGAACTCCACGTCGGAGAAACCGGCGTCGCTCAGTGCCCGGCGCCACTCGGCTGGCTTGGCGAAGGCATGCTCGGTCCGGTAAATGTCGGCGAAGCGCCACCACCCGTCCAGGAGGCCGAAGGTCAGGTCCTGCCAGGTCCGGTGCCGAAGACCTTCGAGTGCGACCAACTGGCCCGACGGGGCGAGAAGGTCGCGGCAGTGGGAGAGTGTCTCTCCGAGGTCCCGGGTTGCGTGCAGCACGTTCGCGGCGATGACCAGGTCGTAGGTGTGCGCATCGAAGCCCTGTGCCGCCGGCGCCGCCTCGATGTCCAGGCGCCTGTACTCGATCGCCGCGCCGGTCGCGGCCAGGCGCTCTTCGGCCTGTGAGAAGAAGCCTGCCGAGATGTCGGTGAAGGTGTAGTCGACCCGGTCGGAAGGCAGGCGCGGAAGAACCGCCTCGGTGGCGGACCCGGTCCCCGCTCCGATTTCCAGTACCCGCAGTCGGCGATCCTCCGGCAGGTCGGAGATGACCGCCTCGACGGCATCTCCGAGCATCCGGTTCGCGGCGCGGTTGGCCGGCGCCTGGAGGTACACGCCCGCCGCGCCGGGCCCTTCATCGCTGAACAGCAGGGTCATCGGATCCGTGTTGCCCTGGAGCACATCGGCGAGAGCCGGGCCGCAGCGGCTGAGCAGGCCGAGTTCGTTGGCGCCGTGGGGGTGCTTTTCCCGAAGCTCCTCGGCGAGACGTTCAGGGTCCGCCAGGGTTTCGTCCGGGAGCAAGTCGTCGGCTCCGGCTGCTACGACATAGCCCCCGTCGGAGTGGCTCAGAATACCTGCCTCGGACAGGATGGCCAAGAGCCGGCGGAACAGGCGACGGTGCTCGTCGACGACGTTCAGTTCGCGGCGAAGCTCCTCGGCCGAGACCTTCGTTTCCGCCCGGCACTGCCACCCCATTTCCTCGAGCGCCGAGAGGACGTAGGCCTGGGACAGTCGCTGGAGGTTCCAGAGCAGGGTGACTCGGTCCGCTGCTTCGACGTCGCGGTCCGCCAGGTGATCGGCAAGCGTGCGCGACTGGCTGGCGATCATTGCCGGGCTGGCCAGAAAGTCCGCGGCGGGCAGGATTACGTCCAGTGGTTGCTCCCGCCAGGCGACCTCGTACAGCAGGTCCTTCAGCCCGGTCCTGGACGAGAGGAGGGCGCCGCGGGTGGCTCGCTTGACAGTGAAGCCGAACAGGCCGCCGAGGGGCGCCCCTTCGGTGGAGTAGAACCGAACGTCCCCCGTCACGACTTCGGGGGGGTCGGAAGACGTGGCGCTCGCTCCGTTCCGCGCGGCGGATGTCCTCACGGTTGCGTGGCA
The DNA here is from genome assembly GCA_965117025.1 of Rhodothermales bacterium. Taxonomy (GTDB): domain Bacteria; phylum Bacteroidota; class Rhodothermia; order Rhodothermales; family VXPQ01; genus VXPQ01. The sequence continues at coordinate 277,514 of OZ220746.1, read as the reverse complement.
GAGCAGTCTGGTCGGCATCGGCCCCGCCACCCATAGCCGCTGCCAGCCGAAGGGCATGTACACCGCCCCCTGCTCGGAAACGGTGTGGTGGCGGGCCAGCGAAAGAACCTGGAAACAACCGTCCAGCAGCAGGGGATGCAGTTCCATCCCCGTCGCATCGACGGAATCGTTGAGCGCGAGTGTGGCCAGGGCCTCGCCTTCCGTTGCCCAGGCGGACTCGATCGTGTGGTAGGACGGGCCGAGGTAGATGCCGGTCGCGGACCGCATCCGGTAGAACGCCACGGGATCCTGGGGCGTCAACTCGGCCTTGAGCGCCTCCGGGTCGAGCGGGGGAAGCGGTTCGAGGTCCGGTCTTCCCGAGGAGAGTCGACCGCCGGCATGAAGGGTCCAGTTCTCCTCGCCCTCTCCCTTGGTGAAGATCTCGAAGGGGCGTTCGGCGAGGTCGTCCGAGCCGTCCAGAACGAACTGCAGGGTGCGGCCTCCGCTGTTCCCTCCGCTTTCCGGATCCTCCTCGTCGAGCATCAGCGGGCTGTAGATCTGCAGCTCGTCCACGACTGCTGGTCCGTCGCCCTGACTCAGCGCCACGGAGACCGCCATGCCACCATGGAGCCCGCCGGGGACGACCACCTGCTCGTACACCAGGTGATCCAGCAGCCACGCGGGATCGGAGGCGAACACTTCCGTCTCGAACATGACTTCGCCGCGGGGTGACTCGTGCCGCTCGCCGAGCAGCGGATGTCCGTCGGCCTTGTGGCGGCGCTTCGATGTCCGGACCCAATGCTGGATGCGCTGGAACGGATACCCAGGCAGGGTGATCCGGCGCCTCGCCTCGCCCGCGAACAGGCCCTCGAACTCGATGTCGAGGCCGGCCTCGTAGGCAGCGGCAACCGCTTCGGTGAAGCCGCCGCTGGTGTCGATGGATGGCTCCTCGGCGTCGCGGGGCGGACGCCGCAGACTGGCGAGAAGCGGCGGGGATCCCCCTGGGGTCGACGTGGGCCAGATCATAGAGACCACGGGCCCCAGCACGGCGTGGGGGCCGATCTCCACGACTGCATCCACTCCCATCTCCGCCAGGGTCTCGACGCTGGCCCGAAACGCCACCGGGTTGCGCGCGTGGCGCCGCCAATACGCGGCGTCCATGCGAGCGTCCGGTTCGAGCAACCGGCCGGTGATGTTGCTGACCAGAGGGACGGAGAGGGCCGGAGGCGAGGGCGCGATCTCCCGGACGGCGGCTTCCAGCTCGTCCAGGGCCGGTTCGATCAAAGCGCTGTGATAGGCGGGGCTCCGCCGCAGTCGGTGCGTCTTGACGCCCTCGGCTTCGAATCGGGCGAGCACCGCCTCGAGTTCAGCGGCTGGCCCGCTCACCACCTGCTGCGCTCCATTGTCGACGGCAACGGAGAGGTCCTTGTCGTCCGAGCCGGCGTTGTGGTCCGCCACCGCTTCGGCAACGCGAGAGGCAGGGGCGAAGACGGCGGCCATCGCGCCGTCGGCTCGCGTGGTGCCCATCAAGGCGCCACGGGCGGCGGCGTATCGAAGACCCTGCTCGAGAGTGAAGCCGCCCGCCGCCCGGGCCGCCGCGATCTCGCCCAGACTGTGACCCACGACCACGTCCGGTTTGACGCCGATGCTGTCCCAGAGCGCAACCAGCGCGCATTCCAGGGAGTAAACGGCGGGCTGGGTCCAGGTCGGTTCGTCGAGCAGGCCGTCGGTCCCGTTCTCTCCGAACATGACATCAAGCAGGGAGACTCCGCGGTCCTCTAAGATCATCCGGTTGCAGCGGTCGAGCACCGAGCGAAACACGGGCTCCTGTTCGTACAGGGTCTTGCCCATTCCTGGCCATTGACTGGCTTGGCCGGTGAAGACAAAGGCCACCTTTTTCGCTTCCCGGGGCGATTCGTCGCCTTCTCCGGCGGCCAGGTTCTCCAGTTGTTGCCGGAGTTGAGCGGGGTCGCTGAAGACGAGGCCGGCCCGGTGCGCGAAGTGGCTCCTCCCGACTGCAGCCGTCCAAACCAGATCCGGGAGGTCCGGGTCCGTCTCTTCGTCGAGCCAGGACAGGTAGCGTCCGGCCATGTCGCGCAGGGCCTCGGGCGACCTGGCCGAGAGTGGCAGGAAGCGGGTCTCCCGGACCCCCGGTTCCTCGTCCGGTTCGGCCCGGGCACTGACGGGCAGGCGCAGGCCAGTGGGGAAGGAGGTGCGAGCGGCGCCGGTCTCAGCTTCAAGTTCTTCATGGCCCTGTACAAGCACATGGCCGTTGGTCCCTGACCAACCGAACGAGTTGACGCCGGCCAGGCGGGGCCGATCGGGATGGAGAGGCCAGTCCGTCATCTCGTCCGTGACGCGAACGGGAAGGCTATCCCAGTCTATTCTCGGGTTTGGATTGGTGAAGTTCAGGTGTCGGGGAATGACGCCGTGCCGCATTGCCAGCACGGTCTTGATGAGTCCGGCCACTCCCGCGGCGGGTCCGGTATGTCCGATGTTCGTCTTGACGGAGCCCACCAGCAGGGGATGTTCCGCGTCGCGCTCGCGTCCGTAGACGGCTGCCGCCGCGTTCAGTTCGATGGGATCGCCGACGATCGTACCGGTGCCGTGGGCCTCCAGGTAGTCGACATCGGAGGGGGAGGCGCCGGCGCGCTCGAGGGCCTCCTCCATCGCCTTCCCCTGAGATGGAGCGCTGGGCACGGTCAAGCCCTGGCTGGCGCCGTCCTGATTGACCGCCGAGCCGGGAATGACGGCCCAGATCCGGTCACCGTCCGCTTGTGCGTCGCTGAGGCGCTTGAGGACGATCAGGCCGCAGCCCTCGCCGGAGACGAAACCGTCGGCAGCCGCGTCGAAGGTCCAGCACTGGCCCGTGGGCGACAGCATTCCCGCGTTGGCGCGCAACTCGAGCGGCCGTCCGGCGAACTGGGCATGAACGCCGCCAGCCAGAATCAGGTCCGCCTCGCGACGCTGGAGCCCCGCCACGGCCTGGTGGATGGCGACCAGCGAGGACGAGCAGGCGGTGTCGATCGCCATCGACGGCCCTTCCAGACCGAGAACGAAGGACACTCGGCCGATCGCCGTGTTCAGGGCGTTGCCGGTGGCGGCGTAGAGCCCGGCCGCGGCCTCGTTAGAGTCGGGATCAAAGATCGCCATCTCCCGGTAGTCCATGATGCTGATGCCGGCATACACGCCGGTTCGGCTGCCCTTGAGGCTCCCGGGGTCGATGGCCGCATCCTCGAGCGCCCACCAGCTTACCTCCAGCATCATGCGCTGCTGGGGATCGAGCATCTGCGCCTCGATCGGGGAAATACGGAAGAACTCCGCGTCGAACAGGTCGAGGTCCTCGACGTACGCCCCGAAACGGATGGCCTCGTTCTTCGCGGCGAACCGGGGAAACTGCCGCCCCGCACGCCCGATGACGGTGCCGGGCGGACCTTCGACCACGGCGTTACCGCCTTCGATGAGTTGATTCCAGAAGCCGGAGAGATTTTTGCTGCCAGGGAACCGGCACGCCATTCCGATAATAGCGATTGGTTCGCTGTTACTGGATTTCATGGAAGCCCTCTTGGTAATTCTTGACGGAAGCCATAGAGAATTATAACGAATACCGAACGGGTTGCGCTCATTGCTTCTTCGGTTTAAGTAACGCCCGTGCCACTTCGACAGGCGTTCTTCCCCGGTAACAGAGATTCTCCGCTGGCGTATTCTCCTACCGATAAATCAGACCGAGACGGGCCTGCTCGCGCTTTGACTTGTGGGTTTTTCTGGTCTTGTCCGAACATATTAATTATATGCCGATAGTTGTACCCTGATTTAGAGTTAATTAGTAATTTTTTGTGATTAATGGAGAATCACGCTCCAAACAACGAGAGGTAGTTCGGGTTGATTGGACAGATTTCGGCGGAAATTAAGGTGTAATGTTGCGACCTTGTTCCGACTCAATCAACCGGAGAAGACCCATGTCAAGACGCCCACGCAGAACCCACAGTCCTTCGTTCAAGGCGAAGGTAGCCATTGCCGTCATGCGCGGCGACAGCACGCTGGAGGCAGGCTTCTGCGTCGAAGCGGCAGAGGCCAGAAAGGGCATTGCCGACTACCTGCGCTACTTCAACCAGGGACGCCCGCACCAGGGCCTTGACAACCGAACGCCCCGACGACGTATTCTATGAACGAAAACCGTTGCCCATAGCGACATAACCCGATGCGGCAGTACACTTAAAATCGCCGGAAAGGCTGTCCGGTTTTTCGGGACAACTTCTATGAGTACTGAGGCAACAAATCCCTGTACCAAGTGTTTGCTATCAGGCGAGGAAGTTGGGAATAGTTCCGGAAGAGGATGAAGAAGTTCCCTCGAACGGCGTTTCGGCCTAAATAGAGAAGATATTCAGGAATAAAGAACCATAATGGCCGGAAAAAGCTTGGCAAAAAATAATGAACCTGCACAAGGAAAAATTTTGCGCTCTGGAGAACCCATAGCGATTGTAGGCATGGCGTGCCGGTTTCCCGGCGCAGAGAGTATTTCGGCTTTCTGGAAGCTTCTTGAAAACGGCGGGAACGCCGTAAAGGAGGGCGTGCCCGGTTCCGGGCCGGGGCGTTGGGGCCAGATTTTCTCCGACGACACAGTGCAAAGCGAAGGGTGCCGTTACGGCGCTTTCGTTGACGACATTGACCTGTTTGATGCGGAGTTCTTCCGGATCTCGCCGGTAGAGGCGGAACTGCTGGATCCGCAACAGCGACTCATGCTGGAAACGAGTTGGGAAGCTCTTGAAGATGCGGGAATAGATCCGGACAGACTGAGAGAGAGCCGCACAGGCGTATACACCGGGATCAGCAACGACGAGTACCGAATGCTGGTGCTGGAGTCAACCAAGCCCGCAGAGGCCGCCAGGTGCCTCTACGCCCTCAGCGGCACCAACCTCAACGGCGCCAGTGGAAGGGTCTCGTTCGTACTGGGTCTCACGGGACCGGCGAAGGCGATAGATGCTGCATGTGCATCGTCCCTGGTGTCGGTCCATGACGCGGTGGCGGACCTGCAGCAGGGCAAGGCCGATCTGGCCATTGCAGGCGGTGTCCAGGCTATCCTGAACGGCCTCATCTATGAGCTTCGCGCGGATGCGATGATGCTGTCCCCGGATGGGCAGTGCAAGACATTCGATGCGTCCGCCAACGGGTACGTGCGGGGGGAGGGCTGTGGAGTCGTGGTGCTGAAGCGGCTGAGCGAGGCCGAGGCGGATGGCGATCGAATCTGGGCAGTGATTCGGGGCGCGGCGGTGAACCACGGCGGGACCGGTGTCGGGCTGACAGTCCCGAACACACCCGCACTGGAAGAGGTGATCGAAACGGCGCTGTCGGACGCAGGAATCTCTCCATTGGAGGTGGATTACCTGGAGGCGCATGGGACCGGGACGACCGTCGGCGATCCGATTGAGATCAATGCGGTGGCTGCTGTCTATGGAAAGGGGCGCGAATTGGATAATCCGTTGCTGATTGGCTCGGTGAAAACCAACATCGGTCATCTGGAATCGGCTGCAGGTGTGGCCGGACTGATCAAAGCGGCGCTGGTGCTGAAACGGGGAGTGATTCCCAAACACCTCCATTTCCGGGATCCCAACCCGAGCCTCGATTGGGACCGGCTGCCATTGCAGGTTACATCGTCCATGATGGACTGGCCGCGCCGCAACGGACGGCCGCGACTCGCAGGGGTGAACTCCTTCGGGATCTCCGGGACGAACGCCCATCTTTTAGTGGAGGAATATTGTCCTCCGGACGTTACGCCCGCTGATGAACAGCCATTCGCGGGCCCTGCAAGGAAAGTGGCGGTTTCGGCGCCGGCAACCATGGCGGATCTGCCGTTGCCGGAGCAAGAGTGCGACCGGCGCGAAATCCGTTTCCTGCCGCTTTCGGGGAAATCCGATGAGGCGCTTCGGGAACTGGCGGAGCGGTACCTTTCATGGCTCGACGAACATGCCGATGATCTTGCTTCCGACGGCGAGGCGACCCTTGCGGACATGGCGTGGACGGCGGGTGTGGGACGCAGTCATTTTACACACCGGGCAGGCGTCGTATTCAGCGATCCCGCGTCGCTGCGCGAGGGTCTGAGTACCCTTGCAGAGACGGGTATCGCCACTGCGGCGCAAACCCCCTCCCGGATAGCGTTTGTATATACCGGACAGGGAAGCCAGTGGGTTGGTATGGGGCAGACGCTCTACGAGACGGAACCGGTGGTGAGAGCGGTTCTGGATCGTTGCGAGGCGGTATTCCGGGATGCAAGAGGGGCCTCCCTGCTGGATGTAATGTTCGGCCGGGCCGAGGAGCAAGGGCAACTGGACGACACGGCATGGGAGCAGCCGGCGCTCTACGCGCTGGAGTGCGCGCTGACGGCACTCTGGGCGAGTGTGGGCATCAGGCCCGACGTAGTGATGGGACATAGTGTCGGGGAAATCGCAGCGGCGCAGGCGGCAGAGGTATTCAGCCTGGAGGATGGTATGCGGTTTGCCGCCGCACGAGGAACCCTGCTGTCAGGAATCGAAGAGGGCGCTATGGCCGCGGTTTTCGCACCGCCCGAAAGAGTGACGCCGGCAATCGAGGCCCTGAATGCAGCGTCCGCCGGCATTGAGGTAAGCATCTCGGCAAACAATGGAACCCATCAGGTGATCAGCGGCCCGGTTGAAAAGATCGAGGCCTTCTCAAAGCACTTCGAATCAGAGGGGATTCAGGCAAGGCGGCTGAATACGGCCAAGGCATTCCACAGCGCTCTGGTAGAACCGGCTCTGGATGCACTGGAAGCGTCTCTTGATGAAGTCACAATCAAGCCTCCTTCTCTGACCCTGGTCAGTAATCTGACCGGTCGGGCGGTGGATTCCGGTGAAGCACTGGACGGAGCGTACTGGAAGCGGCATGCCCGGGAGCTGGTGGCATTCGCCCCAGGTGTTGAGACGCTGTCGGACCTCGGGGTCGATATGGTGGTGGAGATGGGCCCGCACTCGGTACTGGCTACGATGGCGACCTTAGCCTGGCCCAACACGGCAGGCGCCCCGCCCGTAGTTTTGTCGAGTTTGCTGCGACCCTCTTCCAAAGTATCGCAATTGGAAGCCGACCGCGCATATACAACGGCAGTCGCGGAGGCCTATCGGGCGGGACTCCCGATTCGTTTTCCGGGGCTATTCGCGGGAGAGACGCGGCGACGGATATCGCTGCCGGGTTATCCTTTCCAGCGCCAACGCCATTGGCTCGAGGCGCCGAAGCGCCAGCGCCGGGGTTCGGGGCATCCCTTGTTGGGCATGCGGCACGAGTCCGCTCGCGGCGAAATTACATTCGAGACGGAAGTGTTCCCTTCCGATCCGGTGTGGATGAACGACCACCGGGTATTCGGCCGCGTCGTGGCGCCCGGTGCGCTCTACGGCACTATGGCATGCGCAGCGTCACTTCTTGAGGGGAGCGGGTCGATCGTCGTAGAGAACATGCAGTTGTATAACCCGCTTGTTTTCGAGCAGGAGGAGGAAGAACGGGAAGAGGGTCGGAAAATGCAGGTTGTACTCGACGCTTCCGAGCAGGAGTCGTCACACGATTTTCAGATATATAGCAAGGGGAGTGAAGGGGAATGGATGCTCCATGTGGAAGGTCGCCTGTTGCCGGGCTCTCCGGATCCGGAAGCAGGTGAGCGGATCGATCTTGAAAGCCTGAAGGCCAATCTGTCGCCAGCGGATGTGGTGGGCTACTATCGCCAGAGAGCGAGTACAGGAGTTGACCTGGGTCCGTTTTTCCGCACGCTTGGGAGGGTTTGGTCTCGCCCGGGCGAGGCGTTAGGCGAAGTGTCGTTGCCTGAAACGCTGAGCAGGCACGGGCTGGACGTGCATCCACTCGTGCTGGACGGCTGTTTCCAGGTGGTGGGGGCCGCGCGCAATCTGACGGGAACCGAAGCCGGAGCCACCTATCTTCCATTTGGTTGGGAGCGGCTGTGGCTGGCAGGACCGTTACCCGATCGGGTCATCTGTCATGTGCGCCTGAGCGATGCGTCAACCAACGGGAAGACCGATTCGGGCGAGCCCGCCGAGGTTTTGAGCGGTGAGTTGCGCATCTACGATCTGAACGGGGCGTTGCTCGGTCGTTTGAGCGGATACACAGTGAAAAGGGCGACACGGGCCTCGCTGCTCTCGGCGATCGAAAAGGTGAAGGATCTGCTGTATGAGGTGGTGTGGCGCGAGCGAGCCCTTCCACCCGGAATGGTCCCTGCAGACTTCTTCCCGAGCCCGGCAGTTGTCGAGGCCGGCTCGCAATTGTTCGCCGGATATCTGACAGACGCAGGCGTAGATCCCGAGGACCGGGACCGCCTGCTGGCGGACCTCGAGCGATGGTCCCGTTCTCGCGCACTTGCAACGCTGGAAGAGCTCGGTTGGCAACGCCGGGCGGGCGAAACCGTGGACCCGGAGGCGTTGCGAAGCCAGCTGGATGTTCTTCCCGAGCACAAGCGCCTCTTCCGGCGGCTCTTCGAGATGCTTGCCAGGTCGGGCGTGGTGGAAGAGACGGACGACGGATTCGTCGTGGTTGTGGGACCCGGGGATGCATTGCCTGAACACATGCCCGTTGACCTCGAGGAGTTTGCCACCCGTATGATGGGCCTTTACTCCCACGGTCAGACCGAGATCGGGCTGTTCCGGCGCTCCGGGCGTGCGCTGGCCGAGGTGCTTCGTGGACGAGAAGATCCGCTGACACTTCTTTTCAGCAGTGGAGAGCCAACCGCGGCCGATCTGTATCTGAAGGCGCCCGTAGCGCGTGCAGCGAACCAGATGCTGGGAGAGGCGATTCGGGCGCTGGTGGCTGCCTTGCCCGAAGGACGGCGCCTCAGGGTGATCGAGGTCGGAGCGGGCACCGGATCTGCAACGGCGTCCGTGCTTCCGGAGCTTCCCGAGGGGCAGTTCGACTACGTCTATACGGATATCTCCGCAGGCTTCTTTTCCGAGGCGGAGGCGCGCTTCGGAGATGGAGGCGGGTGCATTGAGTACCGTCCACTGGATATCGAGAAGGACCCGATCGAACAGGGTTTCGACTCCCATGGATACGATCTGCTGATCGCGTCCAACGTGCTGCACGCAACGCGGTATCTGGAGGAAACGCTGGGACACTGCCGGGACCTGCTTGCCCCATCCGGACAGTTGATCGCCCTCGAGAACCTTAGTGGCCTGGGCTGGATGGACCTGACGTTCGGTCAGTTGGATGGTTGGTGGCGGTTTGCTGACGACTACCGCCCGCATCACGCACTGGCAAGCCCCGCCGTGTGGCGTCAGGCCCTCGGTGACGCGGGGTTCGGGGAAGTGGAATTTCTGGGAGTAGATGAATCCGACTCGTCGAAAACACCGGATAAAGGCGTGATTGTGGCGCGAGGTCCGATTGAGGTAACAGAGCCAGGGGGTATGTGGATTCTGGTAGCGGACGAGGGAGGGGTTGCAGAGAAGCTGGCAGCCGATTTGGCGGCGAGGAACCAGACCGTCGTACTGGCGGGCAGTGAAGCGCCGGAAGACGAGAGATCGGCAGCAACCGGTTCCGGGGTTTTCAGGACCGCCGTGGAAATGGATCAGCGCGAGTCCTGGATAGCACTTGTGACCGGTCTGCCTGACGATGTACCGCTCAGCGGCGTGGTGCATCTTGTGGGACTGGACGGTCATGGCGCACAGGCTACGACCGAGGAAATGGCCAAAGACGTGAGGCGAGCGGGAGCGAGCGCACTGGCCCTGGTTCAGGGCGTCGCCGATTCCGATGTCGTTCCCTCCGATGGTGTCTGGATGATCACACGGGGCGCACAGGTGCTGGAGAGGGAGCGAGGTGGAGAACTCGCGGGTGCAGCACTCTGGGGTTTCGGCAAGGCTATAGCTCGCGAAGCGGTGCACCTGCAGCCCAGGATGATTGACCTGGACCCCGGTGAGATGGCGCCGGAGCCCGACCTCGTCGAAGAACTCTTATATCCTGATTCCGAAAATCACATCGCGTACCGATCAGGGCGCCGTCAGGTGGCACGCCTCGTTCGAGCGGGCGACGGGCCGGAACGGCTGGCTTTCCCGGAGGAGATGGAATGGGTGCTCGCTCCGGATCCTGCCGGCGTGTTCGACAGACCGTATGTTCAGCCGCTGCCCGCACGTCCTCTCGAGCCGAAGGAAGTTCGCGTGGCTGTCGATGCGGCCGGACTCAACTTCTGGGACGTGTTCCGGTCGCTTGGCTTCATCGAAGAGGGACTGCTGGGCAGAGAGATGTGTGGCCGTATCCTTGAGGCAGGCTCCGACGTCTCAACCGTTTCGGTCGGTGACCATATAGTCGGATTAGGGTTCGGGGCGTTCGGACCGCAAATGATCACACGGGAGGAACTGGTGGCGCCTGCGCTATCCGGATTCTCTGTGAGTGGACTTGCGACGGTGCCGAGCGCCTTCGTGTCGGCTGCGCTGTCCTTTGAATATTCGGGACTTGAGGCTGGCGAACGGGTACTGATTCATGCGGGTGCGGGCGGCGTCGGGCTGGCGGCTATCCAGTTGGTGCAAGCTGCTGGAGCAGAGGTCTTCGCTACCGCAAGCGCACCGAAACAAGCGTATCTCCGGTCACTGGGCGTAAAGCACATATTCGACAGCCGCCAGACAGCGTTCGGCCAGGAAATCCTCGAAGCCACGGACGGCGCCGGGGTGGATATAGTACTGAACAGCCTGACGGGGGAGGGGTTCATCGAGACGAGTCTGTCCTGCCTCAGGCACGGCGGCCGGTTTGTGGAACTGGCCAGACGAGACATCTATAGCGAGGAAGAGATGGCGGCGGTGCGTCCGGATGTAGGGTATTCCATTCTGGCATTGGATGTCCTCAAAAAAACCGAACCGGCGTGGGTAGGGAAAGTCCTGCGGGATGTGATGGAGGGTCTTTCGACAGGAGAACTGAAACCGATTATTCACAGCAGGTGGCCGCTCACCGAAGCCGGAGCCGCATTGAGTTTCATGCGATCGGCCCGGCACCTCGGGAAGATCGTCGTGACGCCGCCGCCGCTCATGACCGGGCGCTTGCGGCAGGACCGAACCTATTTGGTGACCGGTGGTCTGGGAGGAATCGGGTGCGCTGTAGCTGGTTGGCTCGCGGACCACGAAGCAGGAGCAATCGTGCTGAACGGACGCCGGGCGCCGGATGCTGAAGCAGAGGAGACGATCCGCAAGTTGCGGGAGCGCGGCGTAACGGTGCAGGTGGAACTTGCGGACGTGACGGATGCCGCCGCCATAGATCAGATGCTGGAGCGGATTGATGCGACGCTACCGCCCCTCGGAGGAGTGATCCATAGTGTGGGTGTGCTGTCGGACGGTGCATTGACCAATCAGAGCTGGGAGCGATTTGAAACGGTGCTCTGGCCGAAGATACTGGGTGCCTGGCATCTGCACCGGGCGACAGAGAACCGGGATCTGGATCTCTTTGTCCTTTTTTCGAGTCGGGTCGGCGTGATGGGCAATCCGGGCCAGGCGAACCATGCCGCCGCCAATGCATTTCTGGACCAACTCGCTGGTCACCGCCGTGCACAGGGGCTCCCCGGACAGGCTATTGCCTGGGGAGCGTGGTCAGAAATTGGCGAAGCCGCGGAACAACGGGAGCGGATCGATCGCCGGCGAACGGCACTTGGAGGCCGCTGGTTTACCCCGCAGCAGGGTCTCCGGGCATTCGAACAACTGGTGCGTCAGGACGCCACGAATTCCGTGGTCATGTCGATGGATTGGGCAGTGTATGAAGAGGCGGCGGAAGACCGCCCTGCACTGCTGGAGGACTTGCTGTCTGTTGCCTCGGATGCCGAAGCCGACTCCCGAACCTCGTCAGAGGACTTGCTCTCCCGGTTGCGGGAAACACCGACGGGACGCGAAGAACTGCTCGTTTCCTTCCTGCAGCAGGAAGTGCAGGCGGTGCTGAGGCTGTCCACGGCGCCGGCGGCTACAGTAGGGTTTTTCGACCTGGGGATGGACTCGCTTATGGCGGTGGAATTACGGAACCGCCTGAATCGGGCCTTTGCCGGAGAATACGTGGCGCCCAACACAGTGGTGTTCGATTACCCGGACATTGCCACACTCGCCGCCCATTTGGTCGGAGAACTTGGCGAAGTCGGGGATGCACCTCTCCCGCAGGTTCGGCCCGAGCCACAGCCTCAGGTGCAAGCAGAAGGCGAGGACAACGGGATAGCGATTGTGGGTATGGCGTGCCGATTCCCCGGCGCTCCGGACATTTCAACTTTCTGGCGCCAGCTCGAAGCGGAAGCAGACGCGGTAACGGACGGACGCCGGGATAACGGCTCCTGGAACGGCGTGGCCGGAGACCCTGATTCTCCGGATGCCATTTCCCGCCGCGGGGCATTCATCGAAGAAATTGACAAATTTGATGCAAAGTTCTTCCGTATTGCGCCCATCGAAGCGCGGATGATGGATCCGCGGCAGCGTCTGTTGCTGGAGACTACCTGGCATGCTATCGAAGACGCGGGGATGGATCCCGACGGTATCAGAGGTAGCCGCACCGGGGTGTATGTCGGGGTCGGCAACGGCGACTATCGGGATGTTGCGGCTGCCAGTGGGGAAACGCATGGGTACCTCGGCACCACTATGAGCGTAACGGCCGGTCGGATTGCTTTTGCTTTGGGGCTTACCGGTCCAGCCGTACCGGTCGACATGGCGTGCGCATCGTCCCTCGTGGCGATACATCAGGCGCTTTCCGCCTTGCGCCAGGGAGAAGTCGATATGGCTCTCGCTGGCGGAGTCAGCGCGGTTTTGTCTCCCGAAATTACACGATTTATGATGGAGCTCGGGATATTGTCTGCGAGCGGGCGGTGCAGCACCTTCGATGCGGCTGCAGACGGCTTTGTACGGGGGGAAGGTTGTGGGGTGGTTGTCCTGAAGCGGTTGAGTGAAGCGATAGCGGATGGCGACAGGATATGGAGCGTGCTCCGGGGCTCGGCAGTAAATCAGAATGGAGCAAGTGCGGGGCTGATCATTCCGAACGGGCCATCGCAAGAGCGGGTGATTGAGGAGGCATTGTTACAGGCAGGAATTTCTCCTGCAGAAGTCGATTATCTGGAGGCGCACGGCGCGGGCTCGGGTTTGGGCGACCCGATCGAAGTGCAGGCGGCGGCGGCAGTTTACGGCAGGGAGCGGGCAGCGGAGCGTCCGCTGCTGATCGGTTCGGTAAAGACGAATATCGGCCACCTTGAGTGCGCGGCAGGGGTTGCAAGCCTGATCAAGGCCGTTCTTGCAATGAGCAAAGGGGTCATTCCCAAACATTTACACTTTGACAATCCAAGTCCGCATCTTGACTGGGGTAAACTGCCGGTGCAGGTCACCTCCGAGGCGACAACGTGGCCGGCCCATCCTGACCGGCCGCCAAGGGCAGGAATAAGTTCCTTCGGACTTTCGGGTACGAATGCGCACATTGTGGTAGAAGGATATGAATCTCCCGACGGTGTTCTATCCACACCTGATGCAGGGCATGGCCCCACGGGTTCCGAGCGATCTGTTGCGGCCTGTTTGCCTGATTCCCTGCAAGAGTCGGTTGCCCGGCTGCCCTTGGCGGAGCAGGACCTCGTTGAGAGAACTGTGCGATTGTTGCCGTTATCAGGAAAGTCGGATCAGGTGCTCCGAGAGCTGGCCGAGCGCTATCTGGTCTGGCTCGACGGGTATGCCGGAGCGTTTTCTTCGAATGGCGCCGCTGCATATCCGACGCTCTCGGATATGGCCTGGACAGCAGGTGTGGGTCGCGGCCATTTCGCACATCGTGCCGGTATCGTGTTCCGGGATGCCGACTCGCTTCGGGAAAGGCTTCGTGCGTTTGCCGAAGAGGATGCAGAAATACATGCGGATCAGGAGCTGCAGGCAACGACAAAAATAGCCTTTGCCTTTGCCGGAAAAGACGCCCAGTGGAGCGATATGGGCAAGGAGTTATACGATAGCGAACCCGTGGTACGCGTGGTTCTGGATCGTTGTAATGAAGTATTTCAAGACGAACGGGGAGAGTCCTTGCTGGACGTGATGTTTAACCGACCGGGGGCCGCGGGAAATATGGACGATTCTGCCTGGGCTTATCCTGCTATCTATGCGCTGGAATGCGGGCTAACGGCGCTCTGGTCGAGTGTGGGGATTCAACCGAGCGTGGTGGTTGGACATGACCTTGGGGAGATTGCGGCGGCGCAGGCAGCCGGGGTATTTGGTTTAGAGGATGGATTACGGTTAGCAGTGGCAAGGGGTGTGGCAGTGGGAGTTTCCGTGGATGCAGAACAACAGCAGCCTATAGCAGGCGAGTTGGAAACCGCGCTAACAGGTGCAACCATTGTATCCCCATCGCTTACCCTGGTGAGTAGTGTAACGGGGCGGGCTGTTGGGGCAGATGAAACACTTGATGCGGCATACTGGCAGCGGCAGGCGCAAGGACAGGAAGTGTTCGACAAAAGCGTAAAGACGCTGGCCGATCTGGGGGTGGAGGTGATTGTGCAGATTGGTTCACATTCAATATTGGGACCAAAGATAGATAAGGCTTGGCCGAAGAAAACGGCGGGCAAGGGCACGAACAGGAATGCTGCTGAATCGCCGCTTGTGCTGTCGAATCTGCAAAAACCATCTGGAGACGGGTCGCCGATGGATGGCGAGGGCGGGTTCCTGAAGGCGGTTGCAGCAGCATACGAAGCAGGACTCCCGATTTCATTTACCGGATTGTTCGCAGGCGAAACGCGGCGCCGGATTTCTCTGCCGGGTTATCCGTTCCAGCGCCGGCGATACTGGATCGATACGTAGAACAGGAATTGAACCGACCGGCCTCCTCGCCGCTTCATTTAAGGATGCTCTCAGCCTCTGAACTTCGCGGACTTAATCAGAGTATCCTTACGAATATTCGCCTCTATTGACAGCCCCAATAAATTCGCGCACGGCCTTTGCGCATTCTTCCGGTTGCTCAAGCGGAAGAAAATGGGTCGTTTCCGGAAGGAAATCGTAATCCACCGTCATAATATGGCTGAGGTCAATGGTCGGCAGATATGAATAGGGAAGGGTAGGATCGGCTCCGACAATTTTGGTCGGACAAAGCATGGTGTCGAGATCCACCAGTACGGAAAAACTCCTGACATACTCGATGATCTGCGATTCATATTCTCGAGGACATCTGAGTTCGTAATCCTGTCCGGTCGAGGATTTGCGAAGTGTTGTCTGCGCCATCAAATCCAAAATTCCGGGCACTACGCGGTGGAAAGCGGGCATGTATTGAAGAATCTCTGTGAAGTCTTCCGGCCTTTGGAATCTGGCGGAGCGTTTTCGCGTCATGGCAGCTACGTAGGCCGCAGCGGCATCGAATTCTTCCTCCGTAACATGAGGGGGCTTACATAGAGGAGGGTCAAACAGAATGCGAGCAACAAATTCCTTGCCTTGTCCAGGCGACATGAGGGTCGTCAATGCCGACAGGGAATGAAATACGCCAAACTTCGGTTTTTTTCCATAGTGGTTGTCAATTCCTTCAAGAAGACGGATCTGATCACTAATGATGCTCGGCACATTATGCTCATTCTGGGACCCGACTGCATTCCAGCCATGATTTCTCAGATCATAGATAACAAGATCGAAATCGTCGGCAAGCAATGACCAGAAAGGGTAATAAAGATCGATCGCCAGCCCATTACCGTGACTCAGAACGAGTCGTGGCCCCTCCGGATTCCCATGGCGCCGCAGTGTAATAATGGAGTTGTCCTCCATGAGGACATCGTCCGCGGAAACAGGTTCGGGTATTTCCCAGGCGGTTTCTAATGTCATAATCCAATACCCGGTCTTCCGTCGAAGCCTCCGTTTAACGGAAACGATATTAACTCGCACAGAAGGTACGTGAAAGTAAAGGACTTTCGGTACGCCTCAGGCCGTGGCAGGCGCATATTTCGGCCCTATTGCTTAACGAACAGACTCTGGAGCAGGGTCCAGAGCCAATTCATAAGCTACTGCAGCGGCAAAATGGTCGTTGCCCAGATTGTCGAGCCGCCATCTGACCGTCGGCAGATGAGGAAACCTGAATATGCTCGTGCTCGCGCCAAGATACATCTGCGGCGGAATTTCGAACCGTGACATATCCAGGGCAAAACCCGTTCCGAGCGCCTTGATCAATGCCTCCTTCATGGTCCAGAGCGCAAAGAACAGGTGGAGCTTCCGATCCCCGGTTGCCGAGGCAAGTTCAGCACGCTCCCCGGGAGCAAAAATCGTTCTGATCTCTCCATCAGGGTCATGACGGGCAACGCGTTCTTCCACATCCACGCCGAGGCGCCCTGACGGCCCAAGCGCTATCAATCCGTGCCTGCCGCTATGGCTGACACTGAAACTGATAGACGCCGGCGCCCCACGCAAGACAGCGAACGGCTTGCCGTGTCTGGAAGTATCGAATGCAAGCTGATCGTTTCTGCAACCAAGCTGATCGCAAAGCACAGCACGCAGCGCCGCGCGGCATAAGGCGAATTCCCGTCGGGGACGAGCATATCGATAACGGCGCAAACGCTCCTTCTCCGGCTCGTCAAGCCATGCCAGAGCGCATGCTTCACGCGCCGCACTGGGTGTCAGATCAACATGCAGGACAACTATATCGTCTATTCTGTTGAAGAGATGCCACCAGCATTCGTCAACAGAAGCAAACCCCATGATCGAACGGTTGTCGAGTGTCTCGAAGTCAGACGGCTCCTGTACCCCTGCACACCGGGTGCTCACCCCGATTGGGCGTCGAGATACGCGGCGAGACTCCGCAAGTTGGTAATTTGCGCGAAATCTTCAGGGGGAATCTCCACGTTGAACTTCTTGCCAACCAGTTTAATGAATGCAACGGCATCCATTGAAGACACATCGGATTCACTGAGGCCGGCGTCAAGATCGGCTGAACCCGATATGTTCAGGTTCTCATTGGCAAGGGCCTGAAGTTGATTTTCTGTTGCTGTCATGATCAGGTTGATCTCCTTTCGTTATAGTGATCGTATACGCTTGTGTTTGAAAAACATGCCTGGGACATGCCTTGGATTTTGTGTAATCATCAGGAAAGGATCAGGCCTATGCCTCCGGGCTGTAGGCCCGGCTTCCTGGCCGGTTTCCTCGCGCCCGTGATACCCACCCTGCAATTACACACGGGGTAGAGTATATGGAATGGGTACTACAAAGACAAAAGCGTCGGCGGAAATATTTATTGCTGCGCGAGACTCCATACAGTATTTTCGCACTACTTCCTGCAAAATCGGTATTACGAGATGGCCACTGACACGAAAAACACCCGTACAAGCGTTCGCTATGAGGCCAACGAATCGCCTCCGATGACGCTTTCTTTCGGTCTTGGCTTTCAGCTCGCCGTGCTTTGTATATCCGGCATCGTGTTTACTCCGATGATCGTGATCCGGGCTGCTGGAGGGACGGAGACCTTCTTGTCCTGGGCCGTTTTTGCCGCGGTCATGATCAGTGGGCTGACGACGATACTGCAGGCGATCCGATTCGGCCGGATCGGTGCGGGCTATGTGCTGCTAATGGGAACCTCCGGGGCTTTTATCGCCGTGTGTATTACGGCCCTTGTCGAGGGGGGGCCGGCCATGCTTGCCACCCTGGTCATCATTTCCGCGCTTTTCCAGTTCGCGCTCGCGGCGCGTCTCTCGCTCTTCCGGCGCGTCCTGACTCCAACCGTCACCGGGACCGTAGTCATGCTGATAGCGGTGACGGTGATGCCGATCATTTTCGACATGTTGAATGAAGTGCCGGAGGGGTCTCCAGCCATGGCTGCTCCGATGACTGCGCTCGCGACCATACTGTGCATTAGCGGCATCGCCCTGAAAGCGAAGGGCACTTTGCGGCTCTGGGCGCCGGTCATCGGGGTAGTTTTGGGCTCCGTAGTCGGCGGATTCTACGGTCTTTATGATACCACCCGCATTGGAGAAGCTTCATGGATCGGTTTTCCGGAGAGCGGCTGGCCGGGCATGGATCTTTCGTTCGGACCGGTTTTCTGGACGCTGCTTCCGGCATTCGTGTTCGTGACCCTGATCGGCGCCATCGAAACGGTTGGGGATGCCGTCGCCATTCAGCGTGTTTCCTGGCGCAACCCTCGAGCGGTGGATTTCCGGGCAGTGCAGGGTGCGGTAGCTGCGGACGGGTTGGGCAATTTGTTGTCCGGGCTTGCAGGGACTGTTCCGAACACGACCTATTCAACCAGCGTAGCGGTCACTGAACTTACAGGGGTTGGGGCGCGCAGGGTCGGCATTGCCGTCGGGATACTATTTCTTGTGCTGGCTTTTCTTCCCAAAGCGCTTGCCGGGGTCCTGGCGATACCGAGTCCGGTTGCCGCGGCGTATATCGCCGTCCTTCTGGCGATGCTCTTCGTGGTCGGTATGCGTATCGTCGTTCAGGACGGGGTCGATTATCGGAAAGGCCTTGTGGTCGGCGTGGCATTCTGGACCGGAGTCGGTTTCCAGAACGGCGTGATATTTCCGGAATACTTCGCGGAGTTTGCAGGCGGCATTCTGCAGAACGGCATGACGACAGGCGGGCTTGTGGCCATCCTCATGACCCTGTTCATGGAGTTGACGGAACGGCGACCCAGCCGGATGGAGACGGCATTCGATATATCCGCCTTGCCGGAAATACGGAAATTTCTTGTGACGTTCACGTCCCGCAGCGGCTGGGACAGAGCCATGGGCGAGCGCCTTGAGGCCGCCGCCGAAGAAACATTGCTTACGCTGTTCGACCAGGACGAGGGCAAGGAGAAAGATGGGCAGCGGCGCCTGCTTCTGGCTGCGCGCAAGGAAAGCGACGAAGCGATTCTGGAGTTTGTCGCATCGGCCGGGGAGGAAAATCTTCAGGATCAGATGGCGTTGCTTGGCGAACAAGCCGCGGGGGCACCGGTCGAGCGAGAAATTTCACTGCGGTTACTGCGGCACGTCGCGTCCTCGGTCCATCATCAGATATATCATAACACCGATATCGTGACGGTCCATGTTAAAACCCCGTGATCCCGGCGCAGCAACACATAGCTGAAGCGCTCGAAGAGCATAGCGTAGCATGGAAGCCCTGATGGAATCCTGGGTCGTTCAATTCCTGGGACGGCTGCATCCGTTGGTGGTGCATTTCCCCATCGGTCTGCTCGTTACTGCGTTTTTCATGGAATGGATGACGCTCGGCGGCAAGCGGCCCGGCTTGCGCGAGGGGATCCGGTGGATGATCTGGATTGGTGCAGGGAGCGCCGTATTGGCAAGTCTCCTGGGATGGTTTCTTCTGAGCACCGGCGCCTATGGTGGCGATACGGCCGTCTGGCACCAATGGTTTGGTATCGGGACCGCCGTGCTCGCGCTGGCGGTTGCCTGGTTACTGCGCCGGGCACACCGGGCGGAGCGCGGGCATCGCTCTGGACGACCTGTCCGGCATGCCGCCCGGACACATTACCGCATTGCTCTTTCGATATGTCTGGTTGGTATAGGCGTTACGGGGCATCTCGGGGCGCGTTTAACCCACGGGGCAGATTATCTGAGCGGTGCTTTTCCCTGGAACCGTCCGCAAAGCATGGCCGGCGAATTGCTCGCCGAGTTCCGCACCGTCGACACGGGAGCATACAGCCCCCAACAACTCGACCGCATCAACCTTGAAGTCCGGGCACTGTTTGCACACCGGTGCTACAAGTGCCACGGCACGGAAAAACAGGAGGGAGGTCTGGTCCTCGATAACGAAGCCGGCGTGCGGGCCGGCGGCGAGTCGGGGCCGATCTTTGTAGCGGGGAATGCTGCCGAAAGCGAGATCATGCGCCGCCTGTTGCTCCCTCGGGACGACGAAGACGCCATGCCTCAGAAAGCCGAGGCATTGAGCCGGGAAGAAATTGACCTTATTGGACTCTGGATCGATTTGGGAGCACCCTGGGCCGAAGGCGATGTGCGCATTTTTCCGGAAGCGGAGTTGGCGCTCGAAAAGCCGTCCTTACCCTCCGGAAAAGATATTGATCATCCTATCGACCGGTTCGTAGACGCCTATTTCGAACAAGAAGGGATCCGCTGGCCCAAACCCGTGGATGACCGTACGTTCGTCCGGCGGGCGTATCTGGACGCTATAGGTCTCTTGCCGTCCCCCGAACAAGTGGATGCGTTTATCCGCGACAAGGACCGTGACAAACGCGAGAAACTGGTTCATACCCTGCTTGGCCAACGGCACCCTTATGCTCAGCACTGGCTCAGTTTCTGGAATGACCTGTTGCGCAATGATTATTCCGGCACGGGATATATCACGGGGGGGCGCAAGCAAATTACCGACTGGCTCTACCATGCGCTCCTGACCAACCAGTCCTATGATGAGATGGTGCGTGCTCTGCTCAGTCCCACGGAAGACTCCGAAGGGTTCATCCGGGGAATACAGTGGAGAGGCGTGGCCAACAACAGCCAGCGTATCGAAATGCAGGCGGCGCAAAACGTCTCACAGTCGCTTCTTGGAGTCAATCTCAAATGCGCCTCGTGTCATGACAGTTTTGTAAGCAATCTTACACTGGACGAGGCCTATGGCTTTGCCTCCGTGTTTGCCGATACGGTTCTGGAGGTGTTCCGCTGCGACCAGCCTACCGGGCGGATGTCGAGTCCGGCGTTTCTGTATCCCGAACTGGGTGTCGTGGAAGCAGAGACGGTTGAAGAACGCCTTGTTCAATTGACCGATATCGTGGTGCAACCGGCCAACGGCCGCCTGTACCGAACCATTGCCAATCGGCTTTGGGATCGGCTGCTCGGACGGGGAATCATCATGCCGGTGGATGAAATGGATCGTGCGCCATGGAGTCAGGAACTGCTCGACTGGCTTGCCGCTGACCTGGTGGATCACGGGACGGACCTGCAATATCTCGTTACACAGATCATGACTTCCCGGACGTATCAGTTGCCATCTGTTCCGTCCGCCGAAGCACAGGATATCCTGACGCATGCCTACCGTTTTCGCGGACCGGTGCGCCGGCGACTCTCCGCCGAGCAACTGACCGATGCGCTCAGCCAGACCCTGGGGCCGTTCTATAGTGCGGTAGCCTACGATCCGCTGGGCGAGGATATCGAGGCGCAGTGGATATGGCATCATGAACAGGAGGTGGATCGGGACGTGTTGCCCAGGCCGGGCAAACGGTATTTTCGGTATCCATTCCACCTGGA
This sequence comes from Rhodothermales bacterium, assembly GCA_965117025.1. Taxonomy (GTDB): domain Bacteria; phylum Bacteroidota; class Rhodothermia; order Rhodothermales; family VXPQ01; genus VXPQ01. The sequence goes on along the minus strand of OZ220746.1, from coordinate 256,396 downwards.
GCAGGAACATCGCAACGTGCTGGATGCACAGGCGCTTGTCTCTGTAGATGAAGCGTTTGTGTTGTATCTGAATGGAGAACGCGTGGCGGAAGGGAGGGACTGGCGTACCGTGCACCGGATCGATCTCACCGGGGTCTTGCGGGATGGGATCAATCTGCTTGCTGTCGAGGGAGAAAACGGAGGCAGCCTGCCTAATCCGGCAGGCGTACTGTTTGATCTTCGCCTGACCTTTGCCGATAGTACCCGGCAGGCGATTTTTTCGAATGCCGAATGGAAAACCACCGATGAGTTACCCGGTATTGATTGGACAAATGTAAACTATGGCGACAGGGACTGGCAGCCTGCCCGCGCATACGGTCGGTTTGACCAGAGTTACTGGGGCCAGCCGGTGGATTTCCGGCACAATCCGGATCGGGAGCACCTGCCCTTTGCCCGCGCCTCGCTGGTAACGCTCGATCCCTTTCTTAAAGTGCTGGGACGGCCTACCCGTGAAAATGTCGTCACCCGTCGTGACGATCAGGCGACATTGTTGCAGGCGCTCGAACTTACCAACGGCGTTTTTTTCAATGACACTATCTCTGCCGGGGCAGCAAGGTGGCTGGACGATTACGGGGATGATTCGCGCATGCTTGTGGAGCGCTTGTATCACAGTGCGCTCGGGCGTGCCCCGAGCCGCCGCGAAATGCGCACGGCCACAGCGTTGCTGGGCGAACATCCCACCGAAGAAGAGGTGCAGGATGTGTTGTGGGCCGTGTTCATGTTACCGGATTTCCAGTTGATTTACTGATTTTCGATGACTACGCGCAGAGATTTTCTCAAGCAGATGCAGGCGGCGAGTCTTACCGCCATGGCCGCTTCCGTACCAACGGCCTCTTTTCTGAGCGGGTGTCGTTCCGGGGAGGAAGCGGGGCAGCGAAATACAGCGACTGCTGATAGCGTTATCCTTCTCTGGATGGCCGGGGGCATGGCTCATACCGAAACGTTCGATCCGAAGCGGTTCGAGCCGTTCGAGCCGGGCATGGAGAGCAAGCGTATCCTGAGTACCTTCCCGTCTCTGCCGACAGCTGTCGACGGGGTCTCTTTCTCCGAGGGATTACAGGCTATCGGAGAGGTGATGGATCGCGGAAGCCTCTTACGTTCCTACCGGGCGGCGGACCTCGGCTTTATTCTGCATTCCCGGCACCAGTATCACTGGCATACCTGCTACGAGCCGCCGCAGTCCGTGCAGCTGCCTCATTTCGGGGCATGGATCGCCAAAGAACTGGGACCGATAAATCCGGCTATCCCGCCGTTTATCGACATCGGGCAGCGGTTCACCGTCGGGGAAGCAGAAGAACTGAAAGCTTTTCACACGGCAGGATTTCTCGGCAGTGAGTATGGTCCCTTCCTGATCCCCGACCCGTCCAGTGGGCTGGAGAGCGTCCGTCCCCCTGCCGGCATGACCACCGGACGATTCGAGCGGCGTCATGCCTTGTACCGTGATCTCATTGCAGCAAGCCCGCTGGGCGAGCGTGGCAGCGATTACCAGAAAGAATCTCTGTTACGCTCGATGGAACAGGCATATCGCCTCCTGCGGTCGCCGGAAGCGCAAGCATTTAATCTTCACGAAGAGCCTCGGCAACGCTATGCGGCCTATGACACCGGGCGGTTTGGACTCGGCTGTTTACTGGCGAAGCGGCTTGTGCAACAGGGAGCCCGGTTTGTAAGCGTAACGACCGAATACGAGCCGTTTCTGGGCTGGGATACCCATGAGAACGGCCACACCCGGCTGGTCAACATGAAACAGATGATCGACCGGCCCGTGGCGCAACTTGTCCGGGACCTGGACGAAAGCGGTCATCTCGACCGGACGCTCATCGTACTGGCCAGTGAATTCAGCCGGGACATGATGCAGGAAGGGCGCCCGGAGGTCAAGGTGAAGGATCAGGTGGAGGTGCCGGACACCGTGGAAACGATGAAGCACTATGGCATGCATCGTCACTTCACCGATGGTTGTTCGGTGCTTTTCTTCGGAGGCGGTGTCAAGCGGGGATTTGTCTACGGCCAAACCGCCGACGAGCGTCCTTGCATAACCGTTGGCGAGCCGGTCTACATCGATCAGATACACCAGACGATCTACCACGCGCTGGGTATCCCGCCGGAGACGCACTACGAAGTGGAGGGGCGCCCCATCTACACCACGCCGGAAGGATTGGGAGAACCGGTGCTGGAGCTATTGGCATAGGTAAAAGCGGCTCGGCTTATCTGCCTGCCGGGCCGCTACCCCTATCCAGCACTCATTCGTCGTCGTCCATATCGGGGATGACGACAAATTCCGGATAGGCCTCGATGCCCAGTTCCGCCACATCCTGACCAAGCCCCTCGACAGACAAGGAGATACGGGCTCCGATCGTTTTGTCGATGGCCATCCATGTCAACCAGGAGGCTCCGAACGCAAAAACGCCGATAGCCAGAATACCGACAAGTTGCACGCCCAGATTACCGCCGGCTACAATGCAGACCGCAAGCGTTCCCCATACGCCGGCAAACAAGTGTGCAGGCACCGCGCCAACCACATCATCGATCTTGAGGCGTTCCATGACCTTCAGCCCGATAACGCACAAGGCGCCGCCTATTGCGCCGATGACTACAGCCCATTGATGCGCGACGATATCGGGACCGGCTGTGATCGCCACCAGGCCTGCGATGGCTCCGTTCAGGCTGGCAAGCAGGTCGACCCGCCCGAAAAGGGGGCGCGACAGAAAAATGGCGGCTATGAACCCTGCGGCTCCGGCAAGGTTGGTGTTAGCAAGAATATTGCTGATGGCCACGGCATCAACCGCGCCGCTCAGGGCCAGTTGCGATCCTCCATTGAAACCGAACCAGCCCAGCCACAAAATGAACACACCCAGCGTTACAGCGGGCACATTGGACGGGGGGGTCATTTTGACGTCCCCATTCTTTCGGAACTTACCCCTTCGGGCGCCGACGATGAGTACGCCGGCAAGCGCTGCCCAGCCGCCGGTCGAGTGCACGATGGTCGATCCGGCGAAATCCTGGAAGCCCATTTCGGCAAGCCAGCCGCCGCCCCATGTCCAGGCCCCGATAATCGGGTAGATGACGGTCGTCAGCACGGCGATGAAGATAAAGAAGGACCACAACTTTACGCGCTCGGCCAGTGCGCCGGACACGATGGAGGCGGTCGTTCCCACAAACACCATCTGAAAGAACCAGTTCGACATCACCGAACTGCCATTCCCAATGACTTCGGAGGCTGCATCGCCCTGTCCGCCCAGAAGGGCCATTTCATGTTCGGACGTACCGTAAAACAACTTTAAGGAGCCGAACCAGCCGCCCGGTTCAACCCCCACATACATGATATTGTAACCGATCAGATAGAAAGTCAGTCCGGCGATTGAATAGAGCCCCACATTCTTCAGGCAAATCACCGAGGCGTTTTTGGTTCGGACGGAGCCAGCCTCCAGCATGGTAAATCCTGCACACATCCACATTACCAGCGCGCCCCAGACAAGGAAGGAAAAACTGTTGAGAACGAACTGGGCTTCCTCGCCGAGGGTGCTTTGCGCCTGTGCGGTGTAAACAGTGAAGAAGAAAATGGCTCCGAGGCCACCCAGGCCGATGGCAAGCCGCCGCGCCATTTTACGGGAAATACCCAATTTATCGAGTTGCATTTCAGATTCCCCCATTCGATTGAGACTGATTCTGCACCGCTATGGCCAACCCTTAAATTAGTAAGGAAATCGACCGGCTACGATATCGAAGGTACAAATAGGAAACGCCTGCCTGCAAGTACCGGAGAAAATATCTATGAGCCATGTGACGAGTGGAGTGAGGCAAAAACAAAAAACCGGCACCCCCTGTTTTGGAAATGCCGGCTTCTGTTGTAGCGGGGGCGGGATTTGAACCCGCGACCTCCGGGTTATGAGCCCGGTGAGCTACCAGCTGCTCCACCCCGCGATGGTACTATGAAAACAATGTAGCCCATATTGTACAGATTTGTTCCGGCAAGGACAAGAAAGCAGGGATTCCTTCGTTATTGGCATGTCGGCGGCGGCGCCCGGAGTCTGGCACACACTCGCTTTATGCGGTGGAGCATATGAAAAACGGGAAACGGAACCCCTCGATTCGGCGAACCGTAAGGCTCGTCGACACGTTGTTTCTACACACTCTGTATACGCATGCCCTCCTCCTGTTTTACCCCTGAAACGTTCCGGTTCCTTGACGAATTGGCAGCAAACAATGACCGGGACTGGTTTCAAGCCAACAAGGCCCGCTATGAGGGAGATGTGAAGGAGCCGGCACTGCAGTTCATTGCGGATTTTGCACCGCACCTGCAGGAAATCAGTCCGCATTTCCGGGCCGATCCGAGAGCCAACGGCGGTTCGCTTTTTCGTATCTACCGGGACACGCGCTTTTCGAAGGACAAGAGCCCGTATAAAACCCACACGGGGATCCACTTTCGCCACGAGTCGGCCAAAGATGCGCACACCCCCGGTTTTTATCTCCATATCGAACCGGGAGGGTCCTTTGCGGGGTGCGGTATATGGCGCCCGGGCTCACCCACATTGACCATGATCCGCCAGGCAATCACGGACGACCCGGATGCGTGGGTACAGGCTCGAGACGATGCGGGGTTCCGGTCGGCATTCGAGTTGTCCGGCGATTCGTTGAAGAGGGCGCCACGGGGCATTGATCCGGATCATCCGATGATCGAAGACCTGAAGCGGAAGGATTTTATCGGGGTGACATCGCTTGGAAACGACGCCATCGTCTCGGGCAACTTCCTCGACGATTTTGCGGCGTTATGCCGGAGCGCATCGCCCTTCCAGCACTGGCTGTGCGAGGCGCTGGGGGCAGCGTACTGAGGATACCAACCCTGGATTGTGGCAGTACCCGCTATCCGGTAACCGAAAACATCGTCAGGGGAAACAATGGATGCAACCGAAAACGGCGGTGCGGCCACAGGAATGGTCCGCACGGAAACTACGATAGTCATTGCTCTGGCGATCCTCGCGGCGCTTGCCGTAAAAATCCCGGCGCTGTTCGGCCTGTCGATGCACGAGGGAAACGCAGCGTTCTATACACGTAACATCAGTCTTTTCGTACTGCCGTTTCTTGCCGGATATTTTGCATGGAAGCGTGTGCCTGGTGTCCGGAATTACTTGTGGATAGCAGCGCCCTTTGTGGCGGCAGCTGTTCTTGTCAACGTATTCCCGTTCGAGCCGGAAGCCGCCACCGAACTCCTGACCGTGCTGCACCTGCCCATAGCGCTTTGGCTGGTTATCGGAATCGCTTACGCGGGGGGAGCGTGGGGCGATAGCGCCCGGCGCATGGATTTTGTCCGATTCTCCGGCGAATTTTTCATTTACTATGTGCTCATTGCGTTGGGCGGCATCGTCCTGACGGCCCTGACCATGTTTATGTTCAACGCCATCGGCCTGGACCCCGAATGGTTCATGCAGAACTGGCTTATCCCTTGCGGAGCGCTTGGAGCCGTCCTCATAGCTGCCTGGCTGGTGGAAACGAAGCAGAATATCATGGCGAACTTTGCGCCGCTGCTGACCCGCCTGTTCACGCCGCTTTTCGCGATCGTGCTGCTCGTTTTTCTGAGCTCCATGCTGTGGACCGGGAACAGCATCAATATGGAGCGCGAAGCCCTCATCGGATGCGACCTGCTGCTCGTGGTGGTTCTCGGTCTGCTTCTTTATGCTGTGTCGGCACGGGATCCCGAGAAAAAGCCGGGCGCGTTCGACATCTTTCAACTGGTGCTCGTGGTCTCGGCGCTGATCGTGGACGTCGTGGCGCTGACGGCCATCATGGCCCGCATATCGGAGTTCGGGTTCAGTCCGAACAAGGTGGCTGCGCTGGGCATGAACCTCATCCTGCTGGTTAATCTTGCCTGGTCGGCCTGGCTGTATGTTCGATTCCTGCGGGGCGCCGGGTCTTTCGTTGCCCTGGAGCGCTGGCAGACCGACTACCTTCCGGTGTATGCCCTGTGGGCGGGACTTGTTGTGGTCGTGTTTCCGCCGCTGTTCGGATATATTTGATACATCCCGCGCCCTTATCGTCGCCAGGCTCCTGCGAGCCCTTTTCTTAACCACTTATTCGCCGCCGTCCCGCTGCACAGGAACCGGGTATTTCCGAAATTGTACCGGACTGTTTTCTGTGCACTATCCCGGCCTCTTGCCGGCTTTTTCCCATGGCGGTTCTGCACCCGTTTCGCGCTCTTCGCCCCGTTCCCGACAAGGCAGCGGAAGTGGCTTCCGTGCCTTACGATGTTGTCGATACGGAGGAAGCCCGCGTCCTTGCCGAAGGACGCCCGCTGAGTTTTCTGCATGTCGTCCGCCCGGAGATCGACCTGCCGGCAGGCGCCGACGAATATGCTCCGGAAACGTATGAGCGCGGCGCCGCCAACCTGCGGGCATTTGCCGGAAACGGCGCCTCGGTGCAGGACGAGCCGTCCGTGTACATTTACCGACTGGAAATGGACGGGCGTACGCAAACCGGCGTATTCGGGTGTGTATCGGTAGAGGAATACGACAACGGGACGATCCTGAAACACGAGAAAACGCGCCCGAAAAAGGAGACAGACCGTGTCCGCCATATCGTGACGCAACAGGCGCATGCCGAGCCGGTCATGATGACCTATCGGAACACGGATCGGATTGATGCCCTGGTCGCCTCCGAGACGGCTTCGGAGCCGCTTTACGACTTTACGGCGGAGGATGGCGTCCGCCACACGATCTGGAAAGCCGAACAGCAGGAAGAGCTGGTGGATGCCTTCGGGAACGTCGAGTACTTGTATATTGCGGACGGACACCATCGATGTGCGGCGGCATCACGGGCAGCGGCGGAGATACGCGAAGCGTCCGCCGGACTGCCGGAGGCGGAATTCTTTCCGGCGGTGCTGTTTCCCATGAGCGAACTGCGCATTCTCGCCTATAACCGCATCGTACGAAAACTGCCCGCCCCTTCAGACGAGTTTCTGGATACGCTCGCTACCCGATTTGCCCTGTCTGTAGATTCCGGAGAGAAAACGCCTGTCGAACCGGGAAGCGTATGCTTGTACCTGGACAGAAGATGGCATACGATGTCACTTCCGGCAACGGAACGTAATGAGATAGCCGATACACTCGACGTGGCGCGGCTCAGCGAGCATCTGCTGGAACCCGGGTTCGGCATCATGGATCAGCGTCTGGATCCGAACATCGATTTCGTAGGAGGCATTCGCGGTACGGGCGAACTGGAGCGGTTGGTCGACTCCGGACGGGCGGAACTGGCCATTTCCATGTATCCGACCAGTGTGGAGGAACTGCTTGCCGTATCGAATGCGGGCCTCCTCATGCCGCCGAAATCCACATGGTTCGAACCGAAGCTCCGCAGCGGACTACTGGTGCATCTGTTCGACCAGGATTGAATCTCCCTGGTTTCTTTACCGTAGCACTGTTTTTTCGAAGGCTACGGCTTCTTGATAATCTCTTCGCCTGTATCCCGCCATGCGCTTGCATAATTTTTCCGCCGGCCCCGCGGCGCTTCCGGAGGCTGTACTGCTGGAAATGAAAGAAGAATTCCCGGTGTATGGTGACCTGGGCGCATCCGTCCTTGAGATCAGTCACCGTTCGGCGGCCTATACGCAGATCGAACAGGATGCCAAAGAGCGTGTCCGGCGTCTCCTGAACATCGGCGCCGAATGGCATGTGCTTTTCCTGCAAGGGGGGGCGTCCATGCAGTTTCACCAGATACCGTTGAATTTCCGGGGGCAGGGGGCCTCAGCCGATTATGTGGTGACGGGGCGCTGGGCGGCGAATGCACTGAAAGAAGCACAGCGCACGGGCAAGGCTCGGGCAGCGGCATCGAGCGAGGGGCACAATTTCGCGTATATCCCGGATACCAGCACGTGGGATGTCCATCCCGAGGCGGCATACCTGCATATGACCTCGAACAACACGGTGGTGGGAACGCAGTTCACGGAAGTCCCGCGGGTCGATCCGCCCATCGTATGCGATGCGTCCAGCGATTTCCTGAGTCGCCCGATCGACATGGCGCACCACGAACTGATCTATGCAGGGGCTCAAAAGAATATCGGGCCGGCAGGCGCCACGGTCGTACTGGTGCACGACCATTTCCTGCAACGTCGTAACCAATCGCTGCCCGTTATTCTGGATTACGGGATCCATGCGGCCAAACTGTACAATACGCCCCCCGTATTCGCCGTGTACCTCATAGGCAAGGTACTGGCATGGCTCGAAGCACAGGGGGGACTTGCGGCTATCGAAAAGATGAACGAGCGAAAGGCCGCCAAACTGTATGCCCGGATCGACCGGACGGATTTCTATCGCGGGACGGCGCACAAAGACGCCCGCTCGCGGATGAATGTGACGTTCCGCCTGCCCTCGGAAGACCTGGAAGCGCGTTTTCTGTCCGAAGCGCACGATCAGGGATTGCTGGCCTTGAAAGGACACCGTTCGGTGGGGGGGATGCGCGCCTCGCTGTACAATGCCTGCCGGGAAGAGGCCGTGGATGCGCTCATTGCCTTTATGGACGATTTCGAGAGAGAACGCGGGTGATATACGATGGCCTTCGTATATTCCGGCTGTCTCATGCGCAGGAGCATATTGCTTGCACCTCCTGCATGACAGAATCTTTATTCGGGAGCGTATGGCGTTAACCATTGGTGTTCCAAAGGAGACCGCTGCCGGCGAACGGCGTGTGGCTGTCGTTCCCGAGGTAGTTCAAAAGATTACAAGCCAGGGTTTCGGGATCGTTGTGGAAGCGGGGGCCGGCGAGGCGGCATATTTTACCGATGATGCATTTCGGGAGGCCGGCGCCCGCATAGGCACATGCAGCGAAGCGCTCGGCGCCGATATCGTCCTGAAAGTGAGATCCCCCTCGGAATCCGAGATCGGGAAGATGAAGTCCGGTAGCGTCTTGTTGGGCCTGCTGGATCCACTGGGCATGCCCGCAGTATCCCTGGAATTGGCCAAACGCTCCGTAACGGGGCTCAGCCTGGAGTTGGTGCCGCGGATATCTCGCGCGCAAAAGATGGATGCGCTCTCTGCCATGAGTGGCGTGGCCGGGTATGAAGCCGTGTTGCAGGCCGCCGCGGCGTTGCCCCGGTTTTTTCCACTCCTGACCACGGCGGCGGGGACCGTGAAACCGGCGAATGTGCTGGTGCTGGGAGCGGGTGTTGCCGGACTGCAGGCCATCGCCACGGCAAGGCGGCTCGGAGCGCGTGTCTCTGCCTACGATATCCGCGATGCAGCACAGGAAGAAGTCCGCAGCCTCGGCGCAAAGTTCGTGGAATTGGCTTTCGAAACGCAAGAGGATGCCGATACGGGCGGATACGCTACGGCGTTGACCGCAGAGAAGGCGGCGCAACAAACGGCGCTGCTGGTTCCGCACATTGCAGCGGCAGATGTGGTGATCTCGACGGCGCTGGTACCGGGCCGTTCTGCCCCCATCCTCGTCACGGAGGAAGCATTACAAGCCATGAAGCCGGGATCTGTGGTGGTCGATCTCGCGGCGCCGGGCGGAGGCAACTGCACGGCTACGAAACCCGGAAAAACCGTCACCGTGCACGGCGTACGTATCCTGGGGCCGCTCGACCTGCCGTCGAAATCACCTGTCGACGCCAGTACCATGTATGCTCGCACGCTGCTTGCCGTTCTTTCGGAATTTTCCGATGGCGAGACGTTCCGCCCGGATTTCGAGGACGAAATTTTCAAGGGTATGTGTGTGACGCACGAAGGACAGGTTGTGCACGAACGCGTCCGCACCCTGCTCGATACATAGCGTATAGGCGTTTCGCACAGTACCATGTATTTTCAATCCGGTTCATTCCGATGCTGAGCAATCTGGTCATATTCATTCTGGCGGCATTCATCGGGTTCGAGGTGATCAGCAAGGTGCCGCAGACCTTGCACACACCGCTCATGTCCGGCACGAATGCGATCAGCGGCATTACCATTGTCGGAGCGCTTGTGGCGACCGGCATGATTGAGAGTCCCTGGGCCAAATGGATTGGATTTGCGGCGCTTATCGTCGCCACGATCAACGTGGTCGGAGGTTTTCTCGTCACAGATCGGATGCTGCAAATGTTCAAGCCGAAGCAACGCGACAACAAGGAACCCTCCAGTAACACCGCCTGACGCTTCGCCACCATGCAGAACGTTATCCTGTTGGCTTATCTCGGCGCTGCCGTGCTCTTCATTCTGGGCATGAAACGGCTGCAGTCCCCGGCCACGGCACGCAGAGGAAATCAGCTTGCCGCCATCGGCATGTTGATTGCCGTTGCAGCGACGCTGTTGTTGCAGCGAATTCTTTCCCCGGTGGAGATGATCGGCGGGTTTGTGGTCGGCGCCGCCGTAGGTATGTTGCTGGCGCGGCGGGTGGCCATGACCAGCATGCCGGAGCTGGTTGCAGTATTCAACGGTTTCGGGGGACTGGCGTCTGCGCTTGTGGCAGGTGGAGAGATTGCGCGCTATCTGTCTGTTGAGGCAGGAGGCGGCGCCGTGGCGCAAACCGTCCAATCCATGGCAGCGCTGGCGCCGCTCGACGTACCGGCGGCGATCACCGTCGTGCTGTGTATTCTGATCGGCACCATCACATTTTCGGGCAGTTTTGTCGCGTTCGGGAAGCTGGGCGGGCACTTGAGCGGCAATCCCGTTTCGTTTCCGGGTATGCGTGCGCTCACGGTGCTGGTAACGCTGGGTGCGCTCGGAGCGGGTGGATATCTGATCTACGGAGCAGGCGGCTCGTTTGCGGCGATGGATATGCAAGCCATTATGCAGGGGGCGCTGGCGCTGGGCTTCCTTTCGCTGGTATTGGGCATTCTCCTCGTGATCCCTATCGGGGGAGCGGACATGCCCGTCGTCGTGGCGCTTTTGAATGCCTACTCGGGGCTTGCCGCGGCGGCCACCGGGTTCATGCTCGACAACACGGCGCTTATTGTGAGCGGTGCCCTGGTCGGTGCATCAGGACTTATCCTCACCTCCATTATGTGCGAAGCAATGAACCGGTCATTGCTGAACGTACTACTGGGTGGCTTTGGCGGGGACAGTGATGGAAGTGTTCCAGCGGTGGAAGGCGCCCGGCCCGACCTGACGGTGCAGGAAACGTCGGTCGAAGATGTAGCCATTCAGTTGACGTACGCCGAACAGGTGATTGTCGTGCCCGGCTATGGTATGGCTGTAGCCCAGGCGCAGCATCAGGTCCGCGAACTGTCGGACATGTTGCAGGCCCAGGGCGTTACCGTGAAATACGCTATTCATCCGGTGGCCGGCCGCATGCCCGGACATATGAATGTATTGCTTGCGGAGGCGGACGTACCGTACGACCAACTCTACGAAATGGACGATATCAATACCGAATTCGGCATGACGGATGTCTCTCTCGTGATTGGCGCCAACGATGTAGTGAACCCATCAGCACGTACGGACAAGACCAGCCCCATCTATGGCATGCCCATTCTGGATGTGGATCGTTCCCGCACAGTGGTTGTGCTCAAACGCAGCCTGCGTCCCGGCTATTCCGGCATCGATAACATGTTGTTCTACCACGACAACACACAGATGCTTTTCGGGGATGCGAAAGAATCGCTGTCAAAACTTGTGGCTGCGGTAAAAGATCTGTAGGCAGGTCTACAGGAGGGCATTCCCGGGAGAATGAAGTATCTCCATCCCCGGAGAAAGTGCGCTCCATTCAAATAGTCACTTCCCAAACATCTTTCTTCTGCTTCCTCTGTACAATCCGGCTGCTTAGCCAACCCGTACCCACACACGTCATCGTCCCGATCGCGCCGAAAAGCAAGCCATTGATCGAGGTGAAAAAGGTGCAGTAAGCGAGTGCAGCGACAGAGGCCAGCGCGCCAATCCACGCATGAAAAGCAGTGGTTCGACGTGTGAAGACGCCCAGAATAAACAGGCCGCCGAGGGTACCGAGGAAAAGGCCGGTGATATCCAGAAACAGGCCCCAGAGCGCTCGCAGATCCAATGTGCTGATAAGCATCGCACTAACTGTACCCAGAATACCCAGGATGAATACAATCCACCGGGCAAGGCTGAGCCACTGTTTCTCCTCCCGATCCGGCTGGAAACGCTTGAAAAAGTCGGTGGTGACCGCGGTGGTGATGGAATGAATCGAAGAATCGAGGCTGGACATGGCGGCGGCAAACACGCCGGCAATGACCAGGCCCCCCAGCCCGGCGGGCATTTCCTGCACGATGAACCAGGGCAACAGCTGATCGGGCCTTTCGAGGGTAGTGAGTTGATCCGGGAAATGCTGATAAAAGACAAACAGCGCGGTGCCAAGGAAGAAGAAGAGGATGGATGCCGGCACGGCAAGCAAAGCGCCTGTCCAGATGGCGCTGCGCGCGGATTGCTCGGTCGGGGTGGTCATATACCGTTGCACGACCGCCTGATCCGTTGTGTAAGGCAGCAGGTTTGTAAAAACCATTCCGAGAAGGATAACGAATAGCGAATCGCTGTACAGGTCCCAGCCGGGATTAACCAGGTTCCACTTGTCATGCTCAGCGGCTTCCGTGATGATTTGCCCAAAGCCGCCGGGAATATCTGCAACGATGATGCCCAGGGCAGCGAGTGCTCCGCCGATCAGTACGACGACCTGAATTACATCGGTCCAGATAACGGCTTCCATTCCGCCCAATACGGTGTAGAGCGTGCTCAGTAACCCCATGAGGGCAATACACAGAAAGAGATGCAAGCCCGTCACAGCGCTCAGCGCCAGGGCCGGCAGCAGCAAAACGATGCCCATCCTTCCCAGTTGAAACAGGATAAACGAAGCGGAGCCGAGCAAGCGCAATGAGACATCAAAGCGGTTTTCAAGATATTCATAGGCGCTTGTAACGCGAAGCTTGCGGTAAAAAGGCAGGAAAAAGAAGATGACGATCGGGGCAATGAGCGGGATACCCATGTTGACCAGAAAGCGTGTCCAGTCACTGGCGTAGGCGGTTGCAGGAATGGAGAGATAAGTGATAGCCGAGAGCATGGTGGCAAAGATGCTCAGGCCTGCCGCCCACCACGGCATTCTTCCCCCGGCCAGAAAGAAATCCTGCGCCGTACCGGCTCGCCGCGAAAAGTAAATGCCCATGGCAACGAGCAGGGCGAGGTAAACACCCAGTACAATGCTGTTTGTGAGGCCAAAAGAGCTGACTTCCTGCACCAGACCGGTGTTCAGAAAAGATGTCAAGGCTTCATGGTTCATCACGAGGGGCGTTCCAGATCAACGTTTTTGAAGATAGCCAGCGCCCTGACGTCTTCGTAAAGGGACTTTTTCTGCTCGGCGGAAAGCGGCATGAGCGGCAGCCTGGCTTCGCCGCAATCAATGCCGCGCATGGCCATGATGGTTTTTCCGGCCCGGATTACGCCATACTTGAGCAATACTTCGACAAGGGCTACCGCGTGGCCGGACAAACGCCGGGCCGTTTCCATATTTCCCTGTTTAAATGCTTCCACCATCCGTAGATAATTTGTCGCCGCATAGTTATAGGTGCTGCCCACGGCTCCTTCCGCTCCCATCGCCAACGCGCCTAACAGCATCTCATCCGACCCGAAAAACATCGTATACCGGCCGCATTCCATCGTCGCACAGCGGTGAAATTGCATCAGATCGCTTGCTGAAAACTTGATGCCCGACAGGGTGGGTATGTGTTTGCTGCCGGCGCGCAAAAACTCGGGCATGGACAAGGTAATCCCCGTCATGGAGGGTATGTGGTAGTAGAAAAACGGCAGCGCCGGCGCTGCTTCGGCAACCGCTGCGCAATACGATACCAGACTATCGATGGAAGCCGGCTTGAAAAACGAAGGGGCAAGCGCTGCGATGCCGTCCGCCTGAACCGATTGGGCGTGCTCGGCCAGTCTGCGCGCTTCATATACGCTATGGTGGCCCACATGCACGATAACGGCCAATCTGTCGCCGGCATGAGCAACCCATTGCTCTGCCAGCAGCATTCGTTCATTGACGGTCAAAGAGGCGCCTTCTCCCGTAGTACCGCAAATAAAAACACCGACAACCCCTTCTTTTTGCAGATGATCAGCCATATCCGGGATAATACCGGGATTTACGCTGCCATCCGGGAGCATAGGAGTGTACGGAGCGGCGATCAGGCCGGTGAGTTTTTCCATATCGGGCAATTCTATTCCTGGATGGAGTGCAATGTGGAGCGGCAACACCGCATGACGGGAAAACAGGCCCCGCCGAGCGCCGCTGCATAGTATGAACAGGCTTTAGTATAGGTCAATGGTAGCGTCATTCCCGGAACGCAATACTTCCATGACCGGATGAAGCACATCCCAGACGTTCTCCGCAACGATTCTGTGTCCGGATTCGTTCGGATGGATGCCGTCCACCTGCATGAGAGCATCCACGCCTCCTACGCCCTCGAGAAGAAAGGGAATCAGGCGGGTATTCTCCATACTGGCCAAGCTCAGGTAGATTTCCCGGAAAGTCCGGGTGTAATCCTGTCCGAGATTGGGCGGAATTTGCATGCCGGCAAGAATAATCTCCATGTTCGGGTTCGCGGTGCGCGCCTTCTCGATAATCGTCTGCAGATTGTTCTGCGTAACCTCGACCGGGATACCCCGTAAACCATCATTCCCTCCTAATTCCAGCACAAGGATGTTCACCGGATGCTGTTGCAGGTGCCAGTCTATGCGCCGCAGACCTCCTGCGCTTGTTTCTCCACTCAGGCCGGCATTGATCACCCGCACATTCCAGCCCAGTGAATCCATGCGATGTTGCAGGAGAGCAGGAAAGGCGTTTACGGGATCGACTCCCGCCCCTGCGGAAAGGCTATTGCCCAGGAAGAGAATGATCGTATCCGGCTTTTCCGCATTTTTTGCGTGCCCTGCATCCGGGCTATCGTTTTGCTCCATCGCAGGGGGGACATTTCTCCCGCCCGGGGCAACCGTTCCGGTTTCCGTATCCACGTCCCGGGACCCACAGGCGAGGCACAGAACAGGAATACACGCAAGCAGGTATAGTTTGCCGATTTTCACGTATCGCAGGAAACATCCTTGCACCGATGCAAGGCATACATAAACACAATGAGGCCTGATTCCACAAACCCGCGGGAAGGGAGGCCTGTTTCAGAGAAATTTAGAATGGCTTCCATCCTTTCCGTCCGCAACCTTACCAAGACCTACCAGAGCGGCAACCGGTTGCTGACTGTGCTGCATGACGTATCCTTCGATTTGCATCAGGGAGAGACATGCGCAGTGGTTGGTCCCTCCGGTTCCGGCAAGACCACGTTACTGGGTCTGTGCGCCGGGTTGGACCGGGCCACTTCGGGCAGGGTGGATTTGTCAGGCAACCGACTCGACTCCATGTCAGAGGATGCGCTGGCAAGACTTCGGAACCGGGAAGTCGGATTCATTTTCCAGACATTCCAACTGATTCCTACGCTGACAGCACTTGAAAATGTAATGGTTCCGGCTGAGTTACGCGGCAAAAAAGGGGCTTATGAGCGAGCAAGTGCGTTGCTTGATCAGGTGGGCCTCGGAGAACGGATGTCCCATTATCCTGCACAGCTATCCGGAGGTGAACAGCAACGGGTATCTATTGCCCGTGCGTTTGTAAACCGGCCGGCGATGTTGTTTGCCGACGAACCGACCGGCAATCTTGATACCGATACGGGCGCTACGATCGAGGAACTTGTTTTCGAGATAAACGAGACGGCAGGAACCGCCTTGCTGCTTGTAACACACAATCATGAACTGGCGCAGCGCACGGGTCGCATCATCCGGCTTCGTGGCGGAAGCATCGTCTCAGATACCTTGACGCGAACCTGATCGGCGCCCCTGTAAACTTTAGTGGACAATACGATGCCCAATTCCTGGATATTCAGGATGGCGTGGCGAGACAGTCGGGGCAGCCGACGGCAACTCGCGCTCTTTTTGTCTTCGATGATCGTCGGCGTCGCTGCCCTGGTGGCCATTTCATCGTTCGGGAGTAATCTCCGGAAGGTCGTGGACGACGAGTCGAAGACGTTACTGGGAGCCGATCTCGTATTTGAATCCGGGCGTCCGTTCGGATCTGCAGTGGAGGCAGCTATCGACTCTATCGGGGGGACGCAGTCCCGGCTCATTTCGTTTCCTTCGATGGCCTGGTTTCCTGCCGGAGAGCAGTCCCGCCTGATGACCGTTCGGGCTGTTGAGGGGCCATTTCCTTTCTACGGGAAAATAGAAACCACACCCGACGACGCAGCGGATCGCTGGCTTGCTGACGGCGGGGCCCTGGTGGATGCTGCGGTTATGCGGCTTTTTGATGTGCAGCCCGGCGACAGCGTGCGCATCGGGCGGTATTTCTACCCCGTGGCAGGGCGCATCGACAGGATGCCGAGTGAGAACCAGATGATGTCGTTCTTCAGTCCGCGCGTGTACATTCCTGCCGCCAGACTGGATTCGAGCCTGCTCTCCCGGGGAAGCCAGGCCGATTACGAACTGGCCTTCCGGTTCGACGATGGGAGGGATGTCGAAGCGCTTGTCGAAAACATCGGCCTGTTCTTGCGCGAAGAGGAAGTGCGCTACGACACGGTAGAAGAGGTCCGTGAAAGTTGGGATGAAGGCCTGACCAATTTGTACCGATTTCTGAATGTGATCGCCTTTGTCGCGGTGCTGCTTGGAGGTATTGGGGTGGCTGGAGCCATCCATGTGTACGTTCGCCGCCGGCTCGCAACGATCGCGGTGCTCCGGTGCCTTGGGGCGGGGACCCGGCAAACATTCTCCGTATATGCGGTGCAGACCATCACGATGGGATTGGCAAGCAGCGTAACAGGCGCCGTGCTCGGCATAGGGGTACAGATGCTTGTGCCGGTCGCATTGAGCGACTTTCTTCCCGTAGAGGTGCCTTTCATGGTGTCCTGGAGCTCCCTTGGAGCGGGAATGATCCTCGGCATTGGAGTAACCGCTGCCTTTGCGCTTTTTCCGCTTGTTTCCATTCGGCGCATATCCCCCTTGCTGACGCTGCGCTCGACCGTAGAGGCCAGGCAAACCAACCTGAAAGATCCTCTCTGGTGGATCGTTTTCGGGGTTGTCGCAACAGGTGTCGCCGCTTTTTCCATAGGCAATGCACCTTCGCCCGGGATCGGACTGGGATATGTAGCAGGGCTTGCCGCGGTCTTTGGAACTCTTCTGGTCACAGCCAAGGGTATCATCTGGGCTACGCGCCGCTTTTTTCCGTCAAGATGGAGCTATATATGGCGGCAAGGACTGGCCAACTTGTTTCGGCCGAATAACCAGACGAACACGCTCATACTTTCGCTGGGACTGGGCGCCTTTATTATCGGCACGCTTTTTGGCATTCAGCGAACGCTGCTGGCCCAACTTGAATTATCCGAGGCCCGACAATTACCCAATATCGTATTGTTTGATATACAACCTGATGAGATCAATCCGGTTACGCAGATTGTGCAGGACAGGGAGTTGCCCGTGCTCGACAGCGTGCCTATCGTATCCATGCGTCTTGCTTCGGTGAACGGACGCACGGTGAACGCAATGCGGGCAGACTCGACGGCAACCTGGGCGCACCGGCGCGAATACCGGGTAACGTACAGGGATTATCTGACCGAATCGGAAAAAGTGATTGAAGGCGCCTTTATCGGAGAGGCGGATCCGAACGATCCGGTGATTCCCGTGTCTCTTGACCAGGATATTGCCCGGGATCTGGATGTCGGTATAGGGGACAGCCTTACCTTCAATGTACAGGGGCAGTTGATCCCGACCCGGGTTGCCAGCCTGCGCGAGGTGGAATGGCGTCGTATGGGCACCAATTTCTTTGTGGTGTTCCCCGCGGGCGTACTGGAAGAGACTCCCCGTTTTTACGTGCTGCTCAGCCGGACGGAAACCGGAGAACAGGCAGCCGGGTTGCAGCGAGCCGTGCTGGGCGGTTATCCTTCGGTTTCCGTGATCGATCTGTCGCTTGTCCTGAGCACATTCGACACCATTTTCTCCAGGATATCATTTGTGGTCCGCTTTATGGCGTCCTTCAGTATTCTGACGGGAGTGATTGTGTTGATCGGAGCCGTAGTAGTAAGCAGGGTGCAACGACGGCGTGAAAGCGTATTATTGAAAACGCTTGGGGCTTCGCAGTCCGAAGTGCTTCAGATTATGACCGTCGAGTATCTTTTTCTTGGCTTCTTCGCAGCACTGACCGGACTGGCGCTTTCCTTTGCGTCCGTCTGGGCGTTTTCGGCCTTCGTGTTCGACACAAGCTTCAGGCCGGATGTCGTTGCAACCCTTGTGTTATTGGGCGCAGTACCTTTCCTGACGGTAGCCATCGGACTTATAAACAGTCGGGGCATATACCGGCGCTCTCCACTGGAGGTGCTGCGCACCGATAGGTAATCATACAGCACCTGTTGGCAAGATTTTTTGGGAAAGGCAATGGCAGGACCCGTGGACATGGAAACAATCTCCCGTAATGTGCTCAGTATCCGGGCGCGTATTGCGGATGCATGTCGCCGGGTTGATCGTTCACCCGACGAAATTACGCTCATTGCCGTATCCAAGACCTTCCCCATGACAGCTGTAGAAGCAGCGATCAGGGCCGGAGTACATCATTTCGGCGAGAATCGTGTGCAGGAACTGGTGACAAAGTGCATGGAAACCCCGGGACGTTGGAAGGGGGGCAACAGGACATGGCACATGATCGGGCATTTACAGCGAAATAAAGCCAGGGATGTCGTTCGGTTTGCGGATTGTTTTCATGCGCTGGACAGTGGCCGGCTGGCCAGGGCATTGAACGAGCGATCCGAAACAGAAAACCGGGTGTTGCCCTGTCTGGTCCAGGTCAATATCTCCGGTGAAGTCAGCAAATTCGGGGTATACCCCGACGAAGTAGCGTCACTGTTTGACGAGGTGGCCCGCTGTGAACATATCCGCGTAGAAGGCCTGATGGCTATGACATCGCTCCATGCCGGACCGGACAAAATTCGCCGCGAGTTTCGGGACATGCGCACCCTGTTCGACACCTTCCCGACACAGATCGCCCCGAACATCTCGATGCAACAGCTCTCCATGGGTATGAGCCGGGATTTTGAGGAGGCGATCGAAGAAGGTGCTACCCACGTGCGGATCGGAAGCGCCCTGTTTGGAGAACGGATTCAGTAGAAACCTGGAAAACATCCATTTCATCCGGCATCGTTTTACCATGTGCCGGGAAAAATTCAGTATCTTGCATCGATATACGGCGATCGTCCTTCGATGTCTGCGGACCCACAATCCTGATCCCTCCGGCATAAAGCGTGTTGCGTCATGAAATTAACTCCGCTCGACATACGGAAACAGGAATTTGCCCACAAGTTCCGAGGCTATGATCCGGAAGAGGTACGTGCGTTTTTGCAAATGGTAGCTGCACAGTGGGAAGAAATAAGGGACGAGCGCCAGCGGCTCGACAGCAAACTGGGGGAACTGCGGGCAAAACTCGATCACTACGAAAAAGTAGAGGAGGCGCTTGAAGAAGCATTGCGCATTACGCGGGAGTCGTCCGAAAAAACGATCCGAAATGCAGAGGAGAAAGCCCGGGCGCTCATAGAGAAAGCAGAATTCGAAGCGCAGCAGACGGAAGAGCATGCACAGCAGACAGTCCATGAGATTCGCCGGCAGGCATCCAGGTTGAACGATTACCGCCTGGAGCTTATGGCGAGGCTGCGGGCCCTGCTCACGTCTGAAACCGAGCTGCTGGCACGCTACGAGGAGCATGCCTCGGTAGTCCTGAACAAACTGTATGCGGTCAGTGAGGGCGAAGCAAAGATACAGTCGCCCGCAAGCAAAGGGGCTAAAGGGAAATCCGCTGCCCGCAGGAAAAAAGATGCCGCACAAACAACGGATGCAGGCACTAAAGCAGCGTCGGATAAGGTGTCCGGTGCACAGAAGATTGGAGAAACTCCGAAGGCAAAAGATGCGAAAGAAGAAGAGGCCGGTGGCGATAAGGATTCATCCTCAGATTTCCAGCACATCCGTCGTATTTTAAGCGACCTTGATTAGGGTTACCAGGCCCTGGGAAAACGCGGCGGGGCACAGCGCCGCCTCAGTACGAACTATCTGAAAACTGATTGATTATGTTTGATGCCGTTGCATATCGCCGGAAGGTGGAAGCCGCTGCCGAAGCCATCCGTGCGCGGACCGGCCTGGCCCCCCGGATCGGTTTGATTCTGGGAACAGGTCTCGGCGAGCTTGCGGATAAAATCGAGGCCGAGACGATCATTCCCTACGAAGAAATTCCGGGGTTTCCCCTGTCCACGGTCGAGTCTCATCCGGGCCGCCTGCTGATAGGTACGCTGGCCGGCGTTCCAGTGTATGCATTACAGGGGCGTTTTCACTTGTACGAAGGATATGATGCCCAAACCGTCGTGTTTCCCGTTCGGGTATTCGGCGTGCTGGGTGTGGATACGCTGCTTATCTCCAATGCCGCGGGCGGTATGAACCCCGTGTACAGAAAGGGGGAATTGATGTTGTTATCGGATCATATCAATTTTCAGAACGCCAACCCCCTGATCGGCCCGAACCTCGACGATTGGGGAGAACGGTTTCCGGATATGAGCGCTCCTTATGACGAGGCGCTGCAGCAACTCGCCGAAGAAAAGGCTCTCGAGGCGGGGATCAAGCTGCACCGGGGTGTATATGTGTCGGTTACGGGACCCAACCTCGAAACGAGAGCAGAATACCGGATGCTTCGTGCATGGGGTGCGGATGTAGTGGGAATGAGTACCGTTCCCGAAGTAATCGCAGCTCGTCATATGGATATGCGCGTACTTGCCATTTCGGTTGTAACCGACGAATGTTTTCCCGATGCACTTGAGGCTGTTTCGCTCGCAGAAATTATCGCCGCCGCAGGAAAAGCGGAACCCCTCTTGACCCGGCTCGTGTCGGAAATCGTATCGGCAATCGGCGCATGAGGGTGTACTCTGCCCGCCATGCCGTGTCGGCTCCCCATCCATGCCCAGGTTTGAAGAAGTAAAGCGATTCGATCACGCTACGCTTGAGCGTGAGGTGCTGGCCTGGTGGGAACAGCACCGCATTTTCGACAAAAGCGTACGAGAGCGGACAAACCGCAAGGCCTTCACATTCTACGAGGGTCCACCCACTGCAAACGGACGTCCCGGCATTCATCATGTGATGGCGCGAACCATCAAGGATGTGTTCTGCCGGTACAAAACGATGAAGGGCTTCTATGTGGAACGCAAGGCCGGCTGGGATACCCATGGCCTTCCTGTCGAGATTGAAGTGGAAAAGGCGCTTGGTTTGGCAGGGCGTGAAGACATCGAGCGATACGGGGTCGGCGAATACAACGAGAAATGCCGCGAAAGCGTCCTGCGATACAAGGAGGTATGGGATGACCTGACGAAAAAGATGGGATATTGGGTCGATCTGGACAATCCCTACGTCACTTTCGAGAACAGGTATATCGAAACGGAATGGTGGCTCCTCAAGAAAATCTATGAGAAGGGGCTGCTGTACAAGGGGCACAAAATTCAGTGGTACAGCCCCGGTTCAGGGACGGTGCTCTCATCCCACGAAGTCAGCCTCGGTTATGAGGAAGTGCAAGATCCGTCTGTCTACGTACGGTTCCCCGTGCGGGACCAGGAGAACACAGCTTTTCTGGCGTGGACGACTACGCCGTGGACACTCATTTCCAATACGGCGCTTGCAGTCGGCGCCGATATCGAATATGTGAAGGTACGCCTGGATAATGCCTCCGGAGATAGAGAGTGCCTGATCCTTGCAGAAGAGCGCCTGGATGTGCTGGATGCCGATTATGAAATCATCCGAAGATTTCAGGGCAAGGATATGGTGGGTATGACCTACACCCCGGTCTTCCCGTATTTTCTCGACGAGGGCGGCAAACAAGGAGCCTGGCGCGTGGTGGAAGCCGACTTCGTATCCACGGAAGACGGAACAGGTCTCGTGCATCTGGCGCCGGCTTTCGGTGCAGATGACCATGCCGCAGGACAAAGAGAGGGGCTGCCCTTGTTCAATCCGGTGGATGCCGGGGGCCGCTTCACAGACAAAATTCCTCTTGTCAGCGGACAGTGGTTCAAGGATGCGGATAAGCCGATTGTTCGGGACTTGCGGGATCGCGGCCTGCTGTACAAACAGGAAACGCATCTCCATAATTACCCGCATGACTGGAGAAAGGGGACGCCGCTCATGAATTATCCGGTAGAAAGCTGGTTCGTTCGGACGACGGCGATTAAAGACCGGATGATTGCGCTCAACGATACGATCCATTGGCAGCCGTCGGCCATGGGTACGGGCCGTTTTGGTGAATGGCTGAAAAACAATGTGGACTGGGCGCTGAGTCGCCGCAGATACTGGGGGACTCCGCTTCCGATCTGGCAGTCGGACAAGAAGGGATCCGACTATATGGAGGTGATCGAATCCATGGCGGAACTACGGGAGAAGTGCGGAGACCAGCTTCCCGAGAACGACAAGGATATCGATTTGCACCGGCCTTTCGTGGATACCCTGACCTGGCCCGCACCGGACGGCGGAACGATGCGCCGCGTACCCGAAGTAATCGACGTATGGTTCGATTCAGGCTCGATGCCGTTCGCGCAATGGTATTACCCATTCGAAAACAAGGAAAAATTCGAACGGCATTTCCCGGCCGATTTTATTGCAGAGGGCATTGACCAGACCAGGGGATGGTTCTACACCATGCATGTGCTGGCGGCGGCGGTGATGGACTCGGTCGCCTACGAAAATGTCGTGGTCAACGGACTTGTTCTCGATGAGAACGGGGAAAAGATGTCGAAATCCCGGGGCAATGCGGTGGATCCGTTCGAGACGATCGCGCGCTACGGAGCGGATACCGTCCGCTGGTATATGATGAGCAACTCCCCGCCGTGGGAAAATATCAAGTTTTCCGAGCGAGGTCTTGGCGACACGCTCCGGAAGTTTTTCGGTACGCTCGAAAATGTCTATGCCTTTTTCGCCACCTATGCCAATATAGATGGCTTTGCGTACGAAAAAGTCCGTATCCCCGTGCATGAACGCTCCGAACTGGATCGCTGGATTGTGAGTTTGTTACACAGTACGGTTCGCAAGGTGGATGACGCATACCATGCCTACGATCCGACACGGGCCGCGCGCGGGATAGAACGATTCGTGGAAGAACTTTCCAACTGGTACATCCGCAGATCGCGCCGGCGGTTCTGGAAAGAGGCGGATACCGGCGGCGACAAGGAAGCCGCTTATCAGACCGTATACGAATGCCTGGTGGCCATTGCCGGCATGATGGCCCCGATCGCGCCGTTTTTCAGTGACTGGTTGTATCGCACTCTGGAGACAGCCACAGGAAAGGAGGAATGCGAATCCGTACACCTGGCATTTTTTCCTGAATCGGTCGAAGGCGAAATCGACCGGGACCTTGAACGCCGCATGGCGCTGGCCCGGACCATTTCGTCCATTGCCCTTTCGGTGCGAAACCGGAGTGAGATCAATGTCCGGCAACCGCTTCCCCGCATTCTGGTCGTTATCGGGGAGCATGTCTCCGAAAGTGACATAGAGCAGGTTCGCACCATTATCCTCGACGAGATCAATGTCCGGGCTATCGAGTATATCCCCAGCTCAAGCGGAATTGTGAAACGTTCGGCCCGTCCCGATTTCAAGCAGTTGGGACCCCGTCTTGGAAAATGGATGAAGCCGGTCAACCAGGCGGTCCGGGCGCTGGACGACGCACAGATCAACAGATATCTGCACGAAGGAACGATTGCCATCCACGTGGACGATCAGTGTATTGAACTGGGGCCCGGAGACATTGAGATAACGAGCGAAGAGGTGGCCGGGTGGCTTGTGGGTCAGGAGAACGATGTTACAGTGGCATTGGATACGACACTTACTGAAGCATTGGTCGCAGAAGGACAGGCTCGGGAAATCGTCAACCGCATGCAAAATCTGCGAAAGGGTCATGGTTTTGAGGTCACGGACCGTATTCTGGTCGAGTACCGGTCCACAGAACGCTTATCCGGCGTTATTCGCCGGCACGGCGCCTGGATACGGAACGAGATACTGGCACTGGAGTTTAATGCAGCCCCAACGCCGGAGGGAGAAGTTTTTGATACCTTCCGGATCGGAGAAGAGATGCTCCATGTGGGTGTCCGCCGTATTGATAATTCGTAACAAAACAAACACGGTCGCGGCATATCCGGAAATGGAAAAAGCCGCCGGGGAAGACCCCCCGCAGTGTAACTTTGGGCATGGCTGCAAAAAAATCATCCGGAAAAAGATCGGTGTCGGAAGCCAGCAATAAGGATGCTGGTTCTGCGCAGGCTGAAGCCCGAACGAACACGTGGTTTTCGGACGAAGACTTCGAGTATTTCAAGCAAATCATCCTGTCGCGGCGCATGGAAGCTGTGGAGGACATCGACCGGATGCGCATGCAATTGGACGATGTGCGGGAGCAGGCCGAAAACGATACTGCGTACAGCTTTCACATGGCCGATGCGGGAACCGACGCCATGGAACGCGAAAAGCTGTACCTGATGATGGCGCGTCAGAAAAAATACGTGGGATACCTCGATCGTGCGCTGGAACGTATCAGGAACAGAACCTACGGGATCTGCAGAGTGACCGGCAAAGCCATCTCCAGAGAGCGCCTCGAGGTCGTACCGCACACGGAGATGTCGATAGAGGCCAAGGCAAAGCAAAAGGGGTAGGCTGATTCCAGGTGGCGGTCAAGGGCTTCGATTATGATACGCGTCCTCTGGATTTCTGGTCTTGTCATCCTTCTTGACCAGTCCACCAAACTGCTCGTGCTGCGCACAATGTATCGCGGCCAGCAGATTCCTGTCCTTGGTGACTGGTTAAAACTCACGTTCACAGAGAATCCTGGCATGGCGTTCGGTATTACGCCAGGGCCCACATCTGTCGTGACCGTGTTTTCCATGCTGGCGACGGCCCTGATCGTGTTCTATCTCTACCGCGTCCGGCACGATTACTACCCGTATCGAGCAAGTCTGGCGCTTATTCTGGGCGGCGCCGTCGGCAATATTATTGATCGTGTTTTTTATGGGGATACCCTGCTGTTCGGAAAAGTAGTCGATTTTATTCATGTGAACATATGGAGTGGATTCCTTCCCGAATCCGTACCCGTTGTCGGCGGCATGTATATTTCGCTGTTTCCGATATGGAATGTGGCTGACATGGCCATCGTGTGCGGGGTGGCGGGCATTATCATCCTGCACAAAAAATGCGTCCGGTACGCACACGAACGGGAGGAAAGCGACATCGATAAAGACAAGGAAGAAGAAACGACCGAGGCCCCGGAAGCGGTTTTCGATCGCGGCGTTTCCATCAAGGAATAGTGCAACCGGAACCTGGCGTACCATTCGCACAGGTCCATTCTGACAGGGTATATACATGTCCGACGAAAGACAGAGCCGGATACGTAATTTCTGTATCATTGCGCATATCGATCACGGCAAGAGTACCCTTGCCGACCGGTTGCTTGAACAGACAGGTACCCTTAGCGAGCGCGAGTTACAGGCGCAGGTGCTCGATAGCATGGATCTTGAGCGGGAGCGGGGGATCACGATCAAAAGCCATGCAATTCGCATGAGCTATCAAGCGGCAAACGGTCAGGAGTATGTTTTGAATCTTATCGATACGCCGGGGCATGTGGATTTCACCTATGAAGTTTCGCGGGCCCTGAAAGCCTGTGAAGGAGCTATTCTGGTCGTGGATGCCGTGCAGGGCATTGAAGCACAGACCCTTTCCAATCTACACCTTGCGCTCGGAAACGATCTGGAAGTCATCCCCGTCATCAATAAGGTGGATCTGCCGAATGCCCGTGCCGATGTGGTGGCTCGGTCTATTGAGAACCTGCTGGGCGACACAGCAGAGGATATCATCCGGATCAGCGCCAAAACAGGTCGGGGAGTGGACCGTTTGCTGGAAGAAATCATCGAGTGCATCCCGGCCCCGAAAGGAGATCCTGACGCCCCGCTTCAGGCCCTCATCTTTGATTCGATATTCAATCCGTACCGCGGGTCCATTGTATATACGCGGATTTTCGATGGCTCGTTGAAAAAGGGCGAACGGATGCGCTTTATGTCGAACGCCCGGGAATACGATGCCGAGGAGATCGGTATTCTTCGTCTCTCCATGCAGCCGGTGGATGAACTGCGTGCCGGAGAGGTGGGTTATGTGATTGGCTCGGTGAAGGACGTAGGACACACGCGCGTAGGGGATACCATTACGCTGAAATCCCGACCGGCTGAGGCGCCCATATCGGGCTTCCGGGAAGTAAAGCCCATGGTATTCAGCGGGGTCTATCCGACGAACCCCGATGATTTTTCCGACCTGCGTTCCTCGCTTGAGAAACTGCAACTCAACGACGCTGCGCTAACCTACGAACCGGAAACGTCTGTCGCGTTGGGATTTGGTTTCCGCATCGGTTTCCTGGGTTTGCTCCATATGGAAATCATTCAGGAGCGCCTCGACCGGGAATTCGGGCTGGATATTATCGCGACGGTGCCGAACGTCAAGTACGAAGTGCTTCTTCGCAACGGAGACGTGCATGTTGTCGACAACCCCAGCAGTATGCCTGCCCGCAGCGACATCGAGCGGGTTCGAGAGCCTGTCGTCAAAGCCGAGATCATTACCCCGGCGGAATACATCGGTAACCTGATGCAATTGTGCCAGGAGCGACGTGGAGTCTACGTCAACCAGTCATATCTCGGCGAGGAACGCGTAAACCTCCAGTACGAACTTCCCCTTGCAGAAATCGTCTTCGATTTCTACGACAAATTGAAAAGTTGTAGCCGTGGCTATGCTTCATTCGACTACGAATTTTTGGAATACCGGGAAAGCACACTGGTCAAGTTGGATGTGTTGATCAATGGAGACCCTGTGGACGCGCTTTCGACCATTGTGCATAAAGACAAGGCCTATGACATGGGACGAAAGCTTACGCAGAAACTGAAGGAACTCATCCCGCGGCAAATGTTCGAGGTGGCTCTCCAGGCAGCTATTGGCAACAAGGTCATCGCCCGCGAAACGGTGAGACCCCTCCGGAAAGATGTTACGGCCAAATGTTACGGCGGTGACATTACCCGAAAACGGAAGTTGCTCGAGAAGCAGAAAGAAGGAAAAAAACGCATGAAACAGGTGGGCAGAATCGAGGTGCCTCAGGAAGCTTTTCTGGCTGTTCTCTCGATGGAGAGTTAGCAACCGGGCGGATAAATTCGATGAGGAGTATACGAATCCTTGTGTTACTGGGGATATTGTTTCAGCCGGGAAGTGCGGTGTGGAGCGCCAGGAATGCCGCGTGTCAGTCAAGCGATTCCACGCGAACACTGCTCGAGATGTATCAGGACGCCCGCTTGCACACAGAAGCACAAAACATCTTTTTGCGCCGGGGTCTACGCGCCGTACCATTGCCCCTGGACCAGATCCCATGGGCAAGTGAATCGATACGAGAACAGATGGCCGTATTTCATGCGCTGCGCCATCCTGAGCCAACTCCTCTGGTAAACAGTGTGCGCCTGATTTCCGCATCCGAAGCCGGCGTATTTGAAGAAACATTCGGGAACACGAAATGGGCGTACCTCGGAAGCAACGAGCGCATACCTGTCGATACCATGCTTACGAGGCAACTACGGGCCATGCTGGAAGCGTACTTCGGTCCGCCCACCAGCACCGTGGTGGAACAGATCGGCACAGGAGGGACCGCTTCCGAATATATCCAGTTCGAATACCGGTTCGCCCTGAACGACACCATTCCTCTGATTGTCGTGGATGTCAACGGCCCCTTCGAAAGGGGAGTGGTGACGATGACGGATCGAAAATACCGGGACCTTTTGCCACAACTCAAACACACCCTGCTGCATCCTGTGCTGGAAAAAGCCGTACACGCACCCTATGCGGATTATTATTATGTGAGCGCTTTGGAATCCTGGTTTTTAACCGGTTTTGACGGGGAACGCTTTTTCCTCGAAGGGATACCCCCTCCAGACCTGGAACAAGGGCGCCCGTCTTTCGAGATGGAGCCCGATCACTAACGTACGAATCAATCGACCGGATACTATTTTGGCAGCATCTCCAAAAGGCCGAAAAAAACGCCGCACATCGAAAAACGACCGCCTGGCCCGTATGGCTTCCTCATCGACGGGCAGGAAGCGTTCTTCCGGGGAGCCCAAACGTAAAAGTGCTATCAGGGAATGGACGGATGCATTCGTGTTCATTCTTGTGGTCATGCTGATCGTGAGAACGCTCCTTTTTGATCTTTTCAGGATCCCTACGCCCTCCATGGAGAAGAGCCTGCTTGTCGGGGATTATCTATTCGTCTCTAAAATACACTACGGGACGCGGACGCCCATGACGCTGGGCATCCCCTTTACCCCTGTCTACATAAAGGATTTTCGCTTGCCTCATACCCGGTTTCCCGGATTCACCAGTGTAAAACGAGGAGACGCCATCGTATTCAATTTTCCCCCTGATGATCACCCGATAGACCGCAAGACACATTATATCAAACGTGTAACAGGGATGCCGGGAGAGACCCTGGAAGTAATCGATAAGGTGGTCCATGTCGATGGCAACGCACTACCCCTGCACAAGAATATGCAGCAGTATTGGGATGTGCACAAAAATGATCCCCGCATGCACCTTTCCGGTGCAGCGCTCCGGGAATTGGGAGTCTCCGAGTTTCAGGCGATGCCAGACATGAGTGTGGTCCGGATACAGGCTACCAGTGCGGCAGCGGAAACCATAGCAGGATGGTCATGGATTGACCGTGTCGAGCCGTCTATCGTGCCGGAGCGCGCCGGATACTACGACATGGTGATGTATCCCCCTGGACGAGGGTATACGCCTGATAATTTTGGTCCGGTAACCATCCCTGCCGAGGGAGTCACCATTAGGCTAACGGATGACAACTGGGCTATCTATGCGTCTGCTATTTCCCGGTACGAGGGACTTTCCGTCCGACAGACGAACGATGGCACCTTCGAAGTGGACGGGAAGCCGGTCACCTCTTATACTTTCCGGCAGGATTATTACTTCGTAATGGGGGATAACAGGGACAATTCGGAAGATAGCCGCTTCTGGGGCTTCGTCCCCATGGATCACATTGTAGGTAAGGCCGTGCTGATCTATTTCTCCTGGGATGGAGATGCAATGTTACCCCGCTTCGGAAGACTCTTCAGTTTTATCGATTAGGCCCTGGCGGGGGGGCGGGCCGGTTTTTTCGGAGCGTAGCCTGTCGAAGCGTTTCTGCTGGTCTGTACCCGGCGGCACATCGTACGGATGGTCCGGCAATTCGACTCGTCTTAGCACCGGGGCTTCTCCGGCGATGAACGGAACGGGAGCATCCTCAGGATCTTGTCCGACGACAAGCACTGTGGTGCCCTGCTCGATGATGCGGCTGCCTACAGATCCTGCGTCCACCCGGCCGTTGTCCACCTGCCAGGGATTGGCCCACTCGTAAATCCATTTCGCATCGACTTCCACCAGTCGAACACACCCGTGGCTGGTGGGACCGCCCGTCGGCATGGGATATTGATGGATGTGTATCCCCCGGGGGTTGTGAAAATTAAATACCCAGTACATCTCCCAGCGCTCGCCGGGCGGACTCAGCGTGGATATCCGGTATTCAGTTTTCCAGTTGAAGTTGAAACGACCTTGCGGGGTTGGATTCGACGGCGTACCTGTGTTGACGATACCCCAACGCACCAGACCCCCATGTTCATAGGCGGCCCACGCCTGTATAGTCTTGTGGATGACGAATAGTTTGTCGAATTCCCCTGCCTCCGGATACTGCAACGGAAACGGCGCATAGGCCCGAAAATCTGTCTCGAATTGTCGGGGAACGACCAGGGTATCGCCAATCTGTACGGTACCCATCAGCCGGCGATTCAGAAGTTCAACCAGCTTGGAGCGGGCATGGCCGCGCTTTGCGTCCCCCTGGCCCATGATCTTGTAAAAACTGTTCCGGGCAAGGACCGTACTCCCTCTGCCGTCGCCCAGTACAAAATAGTCGTATTCCACCTCCGGAAGTTCAGCCACTTTCTCGACGCGATACTTCTCCAGCACATCTTCAATGTCCTGCTGATTGATGTAGGACTGCGCCGAGGCAGCGTGGCTCCCTGCCATCAGGAGGAGCACACCAAAAAGCCGTTTAGGGAAAGAGGCCATTATATCCAGGTGCAACATGCAAATCGTGTTCATCGATGCGATTTGACGACAGGCATCCCGTGCAATTCGCGCAGACGCTGAATGACCTCCGGGTGTCCGAGCACGATAAGAATATCCTGCGCCTTGATGGCATCCCGGGCATTCGGATTGAAACGCATTTCTCGTGTAGCTCCATCGATGACCGCAATGACGATCAAGTCGAACTGCTGCCTGAAATGGCTTTGCGCCAGGGATTTACCGATGATTTCGGCGCCTTCCCGTATCGTTACCTCGTCCATTGCCCGGTCAAGCGATTCGGCATGAAATACCTCGTCCATGAACCGATCGACATGCGGCCTCAGGATAACCTGAGCCATGCGCCGGGCGCCTATCTCGTCAGGCGCAATGGCTTTATTGGCCCCGGCATGAAGAAGTTTTTGTGCATTTATCCGTGAATTTGCGCGAGCGAGAATGAACAAGTCTTTCCGGATCCCGCGGGCGGTAAGGCTAACGAAAACATTCGTGCTGTCTTCGGGCGTCGCAAGAATCAGGCCCTTGGCCGATTTCAGAGCCGCCGCATTCAGGGTTTTCTCGCTTTCGGCATCTCCTTCTATGAACGGAATTCCTTCCTCTCGTAACAACGCGATCTCATCCTCGGCCCGGTCGATAACGACAAACGCCTTTCCGGCCCTGATCAGATCTTTAACGATACGTTTTCCCACCCGGCCGTATCCGCAAACGATGTAATGGTTTTTCATGTGACTAATGTGTCTTTTCATACGGCCTTCCCTGAGATTGCGACCGATCAGAAGCACCTGTGCGCTGCGACCCGCAATAAAAGCAACGGCGCCGATACCAAGCACGGCGATCACAATGGTAAAAAACCGGCCCGTCGTCGAAAGCTCATGGAGTTCCCCGTAGCCTATGGTAGTCAAGGTAATGAACGTAAAATACAATCCGTCCATCCAGTCCCACCCCTCAATCAGCATATAACCCACCGACCCTGCGGCAACAAGTACAAGCAGGAAAAAAAAGACGCCAACAATTTCCCGGACCGTGGTGTCGAACCAGGCAAGTGGGTTATGTACAGCCATACCCGGGCGGGATATCTATCAAATGGTACACGACAAAGAAAATGCGCGACGATGCCAGGTGCCGCCCGCCGGCTGTTCGAACCTGCCGGCCCTCATATCTCCGAGCCACTCTATCCCCGGATCGAACACAGTAGTTTCCATATGTACCTCACCGGCTTCGGCACATGCTCGAAATTGCGCCCGGGATACAGAGCGGATAACCTGATTGGCATCCCGGTAATGCACCAGCAATGACGGCAACCATTCAATGCCCAGTTCAGCATGGGCCTTATCAAGCGCGTGAACGGATGCGTCGATACCGCATCCGGAAATGTCTCCACCCGGAATATGGCCGGCTATGACAGCAAACCGGCTTTCCACCATGCCCGCCCCGCTCGCTACGGGACGACCATGTGATTCCCAGGAAGCACAGAACTCCTGCAGGATTTCGACGACCCTGTTTTCTTCGAGCTCATTCAGGTCGCGATCCGCCGCGTATATCCAAATGCGCGCATCGTCGGGAAGATGGGTGAAGAGATCGGGGAGAGAGCGTTCGATCATATGCGCATACACGGATGTTGCATGTCTGTAACCTGTAAATACGTTTTTATATGAAACACGTTCGCCACAGCAGGCTTTCCGGCCGGGAGCTATTCAAAAAATGGGAATTAGATACAAAAATTGCCAAACCTCGGGTCATTTCGGGTCTGGCGTCCCGGAGTCGTGTACCAGCCGAACCCTTCGAAAACAACTGAAAAATCAACGGGCATCTCTGTCCTCAATAGACGAATGGCAACATCGAATAACGCACCCGCTGTGTGTATTGTCCCCATAACTCCCCATACTTGGCGCGGCAGCGGCGCTCATCATGCCTCGAACGATGCCACAACAGACCCGCCAGCCAACCGGAAAAAGCAAATGCGAATGCGTTTGCTTTGTTATCGTCCTTGCGTCTCGGCAACACCCTGCCCCGAACCCCGTCTGTAAAACGATAGCACATTCGTATCAAAACAACAACCAATCAGCATGATAACAAGGCGGGTGATTCCACCGGATTCCATCGCCGTTTCCTTCCGTACATTGAAAATACTTCTCGCTACTTTTGCGTATAATCCTCTTCGCAATAGATGTGGTAATTCATCGCTATAGAAGGCGGATGCACAGGACGAAGCGGTTTTGGCGATACGCCCTCCGCAATACGTCGGTGGGGTTTTTCAATATTTTTGCGTTATTGCTCGGGGTCCTGTTGCTTACCGGGCTGAGCCCCGTCCCTGCCCCCGCCACGTTCAAGGCGCTCATCTTCTCGAAAACGGCAGGCTTCCGGCATTCCTCCATACCCAATGGCATCGCCGCCGTGCGCGACCTGGCCGCACAAGGGGGCTTCACGGTAGATGCTACCGAAAATGCCGGCGCTTTCACCGACGCCAACCTGGCACAGTACCAGGTCGTCATCTTTCTCAACACGACCGGTAACGTGCTGAACACCGGGCAGGAGGCTGCCTTCGAACGTTTCATTCGCGCCGGTAAAGGCTACGTCGGGATTCATTCGGCAGCGGATACCGAATACGACTGGCCATTCTACGGCGGCCTGGTAGGGGCTTATTTCCATAGCCATCCTGCCATCCAGACAGGAACCGTGAAGGTAGCCGATGCGGTGCACTCCTCTACAGAGATGCTGCCCAAACGCTGGCAACGTACGGACGAATGGTACAACTTCCGACATAACCCGCGCGGCGAGGTGCACGTGTTGGCCACCATTGACGAGACAACCTACTCGGGTGGTAACATGGGAAGCGACCACCCGATTATGTGGTGCCACGACTATGAAGGGGGGCGGTCCTGGTATACTGCCGGGGGACACACGGAGGGGAGTTTTGCCGAGCCGGCTTATCGCGAACACCTGCTGCAGGGCATTCGATACGCCGCAGGGATAGTGCCGGGAGATTGCGGGGCCACTGTGGACGGGTATTTCGAAAAAGCGATTCTCGACGCCAATACGGACAACCCGATGGACCTGGCCGTAGCGTCGGACGGACGCGTCTTCTTCGTCGAGCGAGCGGGCACGCTACGCCTCTATACGCCAGGCACCGGGCTCACTACCACCGTGGCGTCCCTGTCCGTCGTAACGAGCAACGAAGACGGTCTCCTCGGCATTGTGCTCGACCCGGACTTTACCAACAACGGTTGGATTTACCTCTTCTATTCGCCTGCCGGCGACGCAGCGAAACAGCATGTTTCACGGTTTACGCTGGTCGGCGATCAGCTGGACCTGTCTTCCGAGCAGGTGCTCCTGGAGATCCCGGTGCAGCGCGAACAGTGTTGTCATTCCGCAGGAGCGCTGGTATTCGATGGTGAAGGCAACCTCTTTATCGCCACAGGAGATAACACGAATCCATTCGAATCGGACGGATTCGCGCCGATCGACGAGCGGTCGGGCAGGTCGCCGTGGGATGCGCAGGGAACGTCGGGTAATGCAAACGACCTGCGTGGTAAAATACTGCGCATCACCCCGCAAGCCGACGGCACCTACACGATCCCTTCCGGCAATCTTTTCCCGGCCGACGGCTCCGCAGGACGCCCAGAGATTTACGTGATGGGCGTGCGTAATCCTTTTCGCATGGCCTTCGACACGGAAACCGGCTGGCTCTATTGGGGCGACATAGGCCCTGACGCCGGCGCGCCGTTATCGAGCCGGGGTCCGGCAGGGCTCGACGAGTGGAATCGGACACGCACGGCCGGTAACTATGGCTGGCCTTATTGCATTGGCCGGAACCAGGCTTACGTGGATTACGATTTCGCCACTGAAGCATCCGGTGCGCCGTTCAACTGCAACGCGCCTGTCAACAATTCGCCTAACAACACAGGCAGCGTCAATCTGCCGCCTGCGAAGCCGGCGTGGATATGGTATCCCTACGGTCCCTCGTCCACCTTTCCGGCCCTTACCTCTGGCGGGCGGGCGGCGATGTCCGGCCCGGTGTATCACTTCGACCCCGACCTTGATTCCAAAACCAAGCTCCCCGCTTACTACGACGACACCGTCTTTATCTTTGAATGGTCCCGGAACTGGATCCGCGAGGTGAAGCTCGACGACAACGGTGACATACTTGTCATCAATCCCTTTGCAGCAGATATCGAACTGCTGCGGCCTATAACCATGAAAGCCGGACCGGATGGGGCGCTTTACCTGCTGGAGTGGGGTACGGGCTTTGGTGGCGGCAACGACGATTCTAAACTCGTACGTATCGGCTACGTGCGCGGCGCACGCGCGCCGGTGGCCATTCTGGGCGCCGAACCGACTTCCGGGGCAGTGCCGCTAACCGTCCAATTCTCCAGTGAAGATTCCTTTGACCCCGATCCGGGCGACAGGCTCACATTCTCCTGGGATCTCGACGGCGACGGCACAGAGGACACCACGGATCCGAATCCCACCTACACCTACAGCACGGCAGGCACGTTCACCGTACAGTTGACCGTTACCGATGCCACCGATAATAAAGCGACGGCATCGGTCGATATCATCGCGGGCAATACCAGGCCCATGCTCACGCTCACGGACCCTGTCAACGGCGGCTTCTTTGACTGGGGCGATCAGGTGGCGTTTGCCTTCAGCGTGAACGACGCCGAGGACGGCGCCACCGAAGACGGTACCCTCGGCTGTGACGAGATGATCTTCCAGCCCTTTGTCGGCCACAACGATCACAGTCATCCGCTTGATCAATTCAATGCCTGTGAGGGCGTGATGACGATCATCGACGCCCACGGCGGCCCGGCTGACAACCTGTTTTATATCGTCGAGGCCAGCTACACCGACAGCGGGATAGGCGACACGGGCACACTCACAGCACGGGCACAGCATATCCTGCATCCCAAACGCCTTGAAGCGGAACACTTCACGACGAATAATGGCGTCCAGCTCGAAAAGACCGGGGATGTGCTGGGCGGGGGGCAAAACATCGGCTACATCGAACATGGCGATTATGTCTCCTGGTCGCCCATGAACCTGAAAAATATCGGTTTTGTCACATTCCGTGTCGCCTCGGCCGGGCCCGGCGGCCGCATTGAGATGCGCACCGACACCCCCGAGGGACCGCTTATCGGCACGGCGCATGTAGAGCGGACGGGGGCATGGCAGAGTTACCGCGACGTAACGGCGGCGCTCACCGATCCGGGTGGGCCCCATGAACTTTTCCTTGTTTTCAAAAACAATCCGGGTGACGGCGGCCTTTTCAATGTCAACTGGATGGATTTCCATGGCCCGGGGTTGGCAGTGGACCCCGGAGAGCCGGAGGGGCTCCATGCGATGTATTATGACACGATCGATTTAAGCGGCGAGTCTATCGAGCGCGTCGATGCACAGATCAACTTCAATTGGGCCGGCGATGCGCCGTTGGCAAACCTGGATAGCGAGACATTCAGCGTACAATGGACAGGCTTCATCGAGGCCCAGCACGACGAGGCGTATACGTTCTACACCACTACCGAAAACAAGGATGGCGTGCGCTTGTGGATCGATGAAATGCTTGTCATTGACCAGTGGCGGAACCAGGCTGCCACCGAGGCGAGCAGTGCGCCTCTTCAGTTGGAAGCCCGGCAGGACTACGCCGTCCGGATGGAGTATTTCAAGGATAGCGGATTGGGCCAGGCGCATTTGCTTTGGAGCAGCGCCTCTACACGCAAGGCTATTGTACCTGCGCGCGTGCTGGCTCCTTCCTCCATGATAACATCGATCGAGGATGATGAACTGCCCCGGCAGCCGCTGCTCGCGTCGATTCATCCGAATCCGCTGCGGCAGAATGGAATGATCACGTTTACCCTGCCCGAGCCGGAGCAGGTAACACTGGAAGTCTTCGACATGCTGGGACGGCGTATAGCCACCTTGCTCGATGAGCAACGGGCGCCTGGCACCCACCGAACAGCACTAACGGCGGATCAGTGGGCAAGCGGCATCTACTTGTGCCGCCTTACTACCCCGTCAGGTACGACGACGCAGCGTTTCGTATTACTCCGTTAAACTTCGTTCCGACAGGGAGAGACGGGTTTCCCTGGCGCCAAGAACCGCTATCACCATCTCAAAATCACTTTACTAAATGGACCTCGAATTAGGAAACAAGGTTGCAATCGTTACGGGATCGAGCCGGGGTATCGGGAAATACATTGCAAAACGCCTTGCGGCAGAAGGATGCCGGCTCACCATATGCGCCCGCGGCGGGGAGCGCCTTAGGGAAACAGCGGAAGAAATTGAGAAGGGAGGAGCATCGGTGCTGGCCCTGGAGGCAGATCTTTCCAAAAAGGATGTGCCGCAGGAAATTGTCGACCGGACGGTCGAACGGTTCGGGCAGGTGGATATTTTAGTGAGCAATGTAGGGGGGAACCGCCGGAAACCATTCGAGGACACTACGGACGACGACTGGGAAAACGTGCTCGACCTCAATCTCAGGGCACATGTGCGATCAGGGCGTGCCGTAGCGCCGCACATAAAGGCGGCGGGAGGAGGGGCCATCCTTTTTGTGGCGTCGATTTTTGGCCGGGAAGCGGGAGGAGCCGGGCTTTCCATTTACAATGCCACGAAGTCAGCCCTGATAAGCACGGCAAAAATCATGGCGCTCGAACTGGCCCCGGCCGGCATTCGCGTGAACAGCATAGCACCGGGATCCATCCGGTTTCCAGGGGGGAGCTGGGACCGGCGCGTCCGCGAACAACCGGAACAGATGAAGGCATTCGTGGCGCAAAACCTTCCCGTAGGACGCTTCGGAAAGGCGGAGGAAGTGGCGGACGTGGCCGCCTTTCTCGTTTCGGAGCGAGCGAGTCTGGTTACTGGCGCCTGCCTCAATGTGGACGGGGGACAGTCCCGGTCACTCATCTAGGGTCTGTTATTACTATACAGCGGCGCTCTGTGGGGCCTGTTTTCCTGTCAGGCCAGGCGCCGCGAGCGCAGTGTGGCCCAGCCACATAAGCGAGCGGCAACGCCGCATGGCGGGAAAAGAGGCCCCGCCCTGCGGGTTCCGCCGGTCACGGCGTCACTCTTCGTTGCTCGTCGCTCATTTGGAACCACCAAACTTCACTCCTCGCGCCTTGATTGACGCCGTGCCTGACGGAACAGAGCATCGCTGTATAGTAATAACAGACCCTAGAGGTATGCCGTCCCGGGCGCTACCCCGGGAGATACATCAGATGCATTCCCTGAGCGTGGCGGTCACGGTGCGGCTCCCGCGCATCGCTTTCTTCCACTGAACCAGGATGGGACTTTGGTATCTGCCCTGCAAAATGGACCCGCATCCATTTGAAGAACCACTACACACTACCAGAAAACGAATGGATCGCTTCATGCCAAGAAAGTGCGATGCAGGCGCAGTGAATAGCCGGCTGACGGTCCGGTCGGTAAACAATTTACTGAACCCGGGAACGTTAAGGGTTCTGTTTACCATCCGAACGAAGTCGTACTTGACATATTGCCAGGCTTTACCAGGGATGGCCAACGGATTACGGAAAAGATACTGCCCTCCTGCTGCGGCGTATTGCAGGGGGTTTTTCAATACCGAAGCAAGGTCATGCTGAATCAATAGCGTCTCGTACTCATTGACGGTTAGCCCCGCTCCGGGTTGGTTGGGATCCAATTCGAATTCTATCCATCCTTTTTCAATCCCGTGCTGACGAATGAGGTCATGGGATTTCTCGAACAGACCCACTTGCCCGCTATTCAGATCGATCGAATCAATGTCCTGATCAGAGGTTGGCACCTCGAGTTCGAACCGGTCTACAAAGCGATCCTTGTTGAATCCAACGATGGTAGACAACCGGCGGCGCCTCTGATTTTTGTGATTCACTCCATCGAGATCTACAAAGTAAACGGGCTGATTCTGCTCGTTGCGATAGGATACGCACGTTTGAAGACCGGAACTGATGAAGCTGAGATGCGAATCAGCGTTGGGCGGCTCATTTTCCCGTTCTTCTTCCGTTAATTCCATGCGCAGGGACATATTGTCATGCTGATAGCTTTTCCCCGGCGGAAAAAGTTTCTGAAACGTGCGCAGAAAAGCGTGTATGGAATCCAGGCTGTGATTCAGTCGCTGCGCCAGTCCCTGATCGATATATCCCCCCGTGGTATGATGAGAACAATAGAGGACCCGATCATATTCGTCGAGGACATCCCCGTGGCACTCGCGGACGCATTGCTGCACGTTGATGACGTCCAGACGAGTAACTGGCGTTAATTCAACCTTGAGTTCAGTCATGGAATTAGTATGAGGGGAAAACTCTTTTCATAGATCACATAGCGCGGGAAAAATACAGGGCCATAATATAATCAGCCACTCTGTGAACGCAAAAAACGCTCACATATTGTCTCGCTCCGGGTGATTAGGGCCTGTTAGCACTATACAGCGGCGCTCTTTCAATCCATCGTAAACGGTGAATCCGGCTGGTCCTCATACCGGATTTCGTCCACCGGCTCGCATTTGCCCTCCCCTGCATAGAGCCGGTTCGGACAATTCACGATCCAGGCATCTTCCGCGCCCACATTACGGTAGGCATGAACAACGCCAGGAGGAATGAGCACTACCGCAGGGCGGGCCACGCCGAATTCTTCCCGGTAACGATACCCGAAAGAAGGGGAGTCGGCGCGTGTATCCCACAGATACAGCCGGAAAGCGCCGCTAAAAAAAAGAAACAGATCCGTTTGCGCTACATGCTCGTGGGGTCCGCGAGCCACTCCGGGGTGCGTCAGGGAAACGTACCCCATCCGGGGATGCACCGCTTCAGGCAGTTCGTCGCATCGAAAGAACTCAGCCAGCCAGCCCCGATTGTCTTCGTAGAACCGGAGCGGATGGATCTCGCAGCCGTCTATTTCGCCTTCCTTCCAGGCAAGAAATGCTATACTCACTGCGTATTCAAGGATAGAAATTCTTCGTAAACGAGGTCACGGGCCAATGCATT
This sequence comes from Rhodothermales bacterium, assembly GCA_965117025.1. Classification (GTDB taxonomy): domain Bacteria; phylum Bacteroidota; class Rhodothermia; order Rhodothermales; family VXPQ01; genus VXPQ01. The sequence goes on along the minus strand of OZ220746.1, from coordinate 217,260 downwards.
CGCCTCGTGCCACCCATCCATCGTGCCTGCATCCCCCCACCAGCTGTTCAACACACCCCACGAAAGCCGATCTTCCTGGATGTAGGCATTGCTCACGTCGCTTATTTCGTATTCTCCACGTGCGCTTGGAGACAGGCCTGCAATGATATCAAACACTCCGGCGTCGTAAAAATAGAGGCCGGTCACGCAGTAGTTACTTGGGGGGGTAGAGGGTTTTTCGATAATCTCGACAATCCGGTCCCCCTCGAAACGAGGGACGCCATAGCGTTCCGGGTCAGGCACTTCTTTGAGTAGCACCCGGGCTCCCGAGCCCTCTGTCGCCAATTGCCGCCGGAATGCGGCGACCTGATCGCCAATATCCTCTCCGAGGATGTTGTCTCCGAGAATGACAAGCAGGGGATCGTCCCCCGTGAACGACGCACAGAGTGCAAGGGCCTGTGCAATGCCGCCGGGTTCATCTTGTACGCGAAAGGTCAGGTCAAGACCGAGATCACGCCCGCTTCCCAGGAGGTTCACCACATCTCCCATATGTTCAGGGCTTGTAACCACGGCCACTTCCTGAATACCCGCTCGACGCATCCGCACCAGGGGATGGAAAATCATCGGGTAGCGACCTACCGGAAGTAAATGCTTGTTGGTCATCCTGGTCAGCGGATACAAACGGCTCCCCAGCCCGCCAGCCAGAAGAACGCCTTTCATGGGTTGGTCTGCAGGCATGCAATCAGGATATATACCAGGATGAATTATGTGCGGGCCGCATACTGCTCGTTATACCATGTGCGCCAGGATTCGTCGAGCACGGCCTGTAACCACTCCTCATTCTTCAGATACCACGCAATGGTGGTATCGATCCCCTGCAGAAGATCGTGCCGGGGCCGCCAACCGAGTTCGCCTCGCACTTTCGAGGTGTCCATGGCATAACGGTAATCGTGACCGGGGCGATCTTTTACGAAAGCGACAAGTCCCCTGGATGTGCCTTCCGGTCGATTCAGCGCCCGATCGACTCTGTCCAGCACCATATACACGAGTTCGAGATTCGTGCGACAGGTTTCGCCGCCTACCCCGTAGGTTTCCCCGTCGGCGCCCGAAAGGAGAATGGTTTCGAGGGCTTCGCAATGATCCTCCACGAAAAGCCAGTCGCGAATGTTTTCTCCTTTGCCGTAGATTGGAATCTCGTTTTCTTTCATGGCCCGGACAATAACGAGCGGCACGAGTTTCTCCGGGAATTGCCGAGGGCCGTAATTGTTCGAACAGTTCGAAACGACAACCGGCAGTCCATACGTTTGTCCCCAGGCACGCACAAAATGATCCGCAGAAGCTTTCGAAGCCGAATAAGGAGACCGTGGATCGTACGGCGTCGTTTCGGAAAAGAGGCCTTCCGGGCCAAGGCTTCCGTATACTTCGTCTGTCGAGATGTGATGGAAACGATAGCGTCCGGTTTCGAACTCGTCGGGGTTCCAGGCGGATCGAGCCTCTTCCAGCAGGATCGCCGTACCCAGCACATTGGTTTGCACAAAGGACAGGGGGGCCTGCACAGACCGGTCTACATGACTCTCTGCAGCAAAATGCACTACGGTGGAAAACGCATGCTCCCTGAACAGGTTACGCACCATATCCCGGTCGGAGATGTCGCCGTGCACAAAAAAATAATTTTCCGCCTTCTCGACCTGTGCAAGATTCATAAGGTTGCCTGCGTAGGTCAGGGAATCGAGGTTCACGAACCGTACCTTGGGATAGCGCGGCGCCATCCTGAGCAGGAAATTGGATCCGATGAATCCGGCTCCCCCGGTAACCAGCACGGATCGAGGGACGTGTTTATGATGTGTTCGGAGAGCGTGCGGATCCACGAAAGGCGCAGGGAATGCATGGGCGAAGAACGAAATGCATCGCCGGGCTTTATACAGTACGCGTCCCGGGCGGTTTCGCGGACAGGCGCCCCCCATCAAAGATAGCAGCGCTTGATATGGCTCAGGAAAACGGGGCGAACGCCCCGGAAAAAAACAGCCCGTTGTATCTGCTTGACGCTATGGCGCTGGCCTACCGCGCCCATTTTGCGTTCATCAGCAGGCCCCTGATAAATTCACACGGCCAAAACACCTCAGCGGCATACGGCTTTACCAATACCCTGCTGAAACTGATCGAAGATCACGGAATCACCCATATGGCGGTGGTTTTCGATGTCGTAGGCCCGGGAGCAGGCACGTTCCGCGACGAACTGTTCGAGGAATACAAGGCAAACCGGAGTCCGATTCCTGAAGATCTTGCCGAAGCGCTTCCCTGCATCAAGGACATCGTGGAAGCTGCCGGCGTGGCTGTGCTCGAGGTGCCTGGCGTGGAAGCCGATGATGTTATCGGCACCCTGGCGCATCAGGCAGCCAAAGAAGGAACCGATGTGGTGATTGTGTCTCCCGACAAGGATTTCCAGCAACTTCTCGACGAGCGTATCTCCATGTTCCGCCCCGCTCGCCGGGGAGAAGCCTTCGAACCTGTCACTGTGGATACATTTCAGGAAAAATACGGTCTTCCGCCGATCCGGTTCATTGATCTGCTTGCACTCATGGGAGACGCCAGCGACAACGTACCGGGAGTACAGGGTATTGGCGAAAAAACGGCGGGGGCATTGATCCGGGAGTACGGCTCCGTGGAAACGCTCCTTGAACATGCGGAGGAAGTGAAAGGCAAGCGCGCCCGCGAAGGTCTGCTTGCGCACCGTGAAGAAGCTCTGCTCAGTAAACAACTGGTTACGATCAAGACGGACGTGGAGCTTGAGGTAACACCGGCGCAGCTCGTGCGCTCCAGGCCAAACCGTGAAGCACTGCTTTCCCTGTTCAACGACCTCCAGTTCAACACGTTTTTCCGGAAAGTGAAAGACGGAACGTTTGCACAGATTGCCGAAGAACCCGGGCAAATCGGAGAAGGGGAGGAGGCAAAGGCGCCTGTTCCGGAAATACAGAAGGAGGAAGCGCACCGTCCCCCGTTTTTTGGCAGGGGGCGAGCCGATTCTGATCTGGTATCGTATGACCCGCAAGCGGTAGCCTACCATCTCATAAGCGACAGGGAAGCCTTGCAGGCGGTCGTTGAAGAATTACAGGCGGTGGATCGGTTCGCTTTCGACACAGAAACCACCTCGGTCGATCCGATGTGGGCGTCGCTGGTAGGTATTTCTTTTGCGCAAGAACCCGGCAAAGCCTGCTACATCCCGACGCCCTTGCCGGATGGAACGCCCACACCCGATATCCTCGCCCTGCTTGAACCGATCCTCCGCGGCAATGCGCTCAAAATCGGCCAGAACGTCAAGTATGATGTCATCACACTCGAGCGGCACGGAGTGCGCACGAAAGGCCCGTTCTTCGACACCATGGTGGCGCATTACCTGTTGTCCCCCGAAGAACCGCACGGCCTCGATTCGCTGGCCCTGAAATTTCTGGGCTATAAAACCATTCCGATCGAGGACCTTATCGGAGCGGGAAAGAATCAGCTGTCGATGCGGGACGTGCCCCCGGAAAAGACCTGTCCATACGCCTGCGAAGATGCAGACATCACCTTGCGTTTGGCGGATACGCTTGGCGACAGGCTGAAGGAAGACGACTTGCTGGAGATTGCGGAACAGATCGAGTTCCCTCTCCTGCGAGTACTGGCCGATATGGAAATGACGGGCATCCGGGTCGATCCGGATATGCTGGCGGCGCTCTCCGAAGAAATGGGCGCCCACATTCGCGATCTTGAGGAGAAAATCCACAAAGAAGCGGGGGAAACATTCAATATCGGTTCCCCGCGCCAACTCGGCGGCATTCTGTTTGAGAAGCTGAACCTGCCGATTGTGTCGAGAACGTCCACAGGCGCTCCTTCCACGAAAGAAGAGGTACTGGAGACCCTTGCAGCAAGGCACCCCTTGCCGGCACTGATTCTCGAATGGCGCAAGTTTTCCAAGCTGAAAAGCACCTATGTCGATAGCCTTGGCAAGCTGATCCATCCCGATACCGGCCGCATTCACACCAATTACAACCAGACAGTGGCCGCCACAGGAAGGCTTTCCTCGGCGGGACCGAACCTGCAGAATATCCCGATCCGGACGGACAAGGGCAGGGAGATCCGTAAGGCGTTCGTCGCCGAAAAGGGGTGGAAGCTGCTTTCGTCAGACTACGTACAGATTGAACTCCGTATCCTGGCTTCCATGAGCGGAGACGAAGCGCTCAGCGAAGCGTTTCGGCAAAAGGAAGATGTACATAGAGCCGTAGCTGCAATGATATACAATGTTTCACCTGAAGAAGTACATGAAGATCAGCGGCGCAAGGCGAAAGAAGTGAATTATGGCATTCCCTATGGTATTTCCGCATGGGGGCTGGCCCAGCGACTGCGGTGTCAAGTCGGAGAAGCCCAGGAATTGATCGACACCTATCTTAAAACGTATCCTGCGGTCACAGCCCATATCAACCGGGTTGTCCAGGAGGCACGCGAAAGAGGGTACGTTCGCACGATCCTCGGGCGCCGGCGTTTCGTGCCGAATATCAATTCGCGCAATCGAACCCAGCGATCCTTTTCCGAGCGTGTCGCCGTGAACATGCCGATCCAGGGATCACAGGCCGATATGATCAAGATCGCCATGGTGCATATAGCCCGCAGGCTGAAGCAGGAAGGTCTTGCAGCGCGTATGTTGCTGCAGGTGCATGATGAACTTGTCCTCGAAATGCCGCCGGAGGAAATCGATACGGTACGGGCAATAGTCCGCCAGGAAATGGAAGCGGCGCTCTCGCTCGATGTGCCCATTGAGGTACATATGGATGCAGGCGACAATTGGCTCGACGCACATTGATGAACACACCAGAAGGTTTCGTATTCGAGGAGGCGTCGGAAGGCGTTGAGGCATATCGCCTGAAGGAAAACGGTTTGCAGACATTGCTGCTCCGGGACGCCACGGCTCCCGTCGCAACATTCATGATTACCTACCGGGTAGGCAGTCGCCACGAGCCGGAGGGCCTCACCGGAGCTTGTCATTTTCTCGAACACCTGATGTTCAAGGGATCGGCCCGATTTAACAAGCAGGCGGGTACGTCTGTGTTCAATGTGTTGCAACGCGTGGGGGCTCGGGTCAACGCCACAACCTGGCTGGATCGGACGAACTATTACGAGATGCTGCCCGGAGAGCATCTCCCCCTTGCCGTGGAAATAGAGGCGGATCGTATGCGGGGGGCTTTGCTGAAGGATGAGGACATGGAACGGGAGCGCACCGTGATCCTGAACGAGCTGGATCGGGGAGAAAACGATCCGGTCCGCAAGCTTTTTCATGCGGTATGGGCTGCTGCTTTCACGGTGCACCCCTATCATCATCCCGTGATCGGGTGGCGGGGCGATGTCGAGCGTCTGACACCCGACGGTTTGCGGCATTTCTACGATACATACTACCGGCCCGACAATGCAACGGTTAGCATCATCGGGGACTTTGACAAAATGGAGGTATTGGGACTTGTACGCCGCCATTTTGGCCAAATCGCGAATCCCGAAGAGGCCTTGCCCGCCATACACGTGTGCGAACCGCCTCAAGAGGAGGCACGCCGTGTGGTCGTACGCCAGGCAGGTTGGCAAGGGGCCGTTATGGTTGCATGGAAGTCGCCTCGCGGACTGGAGGCGGACACCGATGCGCTCGATATGCTGTCCGCCATTCTTTCCGCCGGCAAGAACGGTCGCCTGTATCGCCGGCTGACAGACACCGGGCTCACGACAAGCGCCTGGGGAGGAATTTCCCGATTCTGCGATCCGGGTCTCGCGTATGTTTTTGCAAGACCGGCCCCGGACAGAACCCATGAGGAAGTCGAGGCTGCCATTCATGCGGCAGTGAACGAGATGAAAGAAGATGGAATCACGAAAGAGGAACTCCAGCGGGCCCGAAACCAGCGCAAGGCACAGGCCGCTTTTAGCCGGGACGGGTCGTTTTCGGCCGCTGCAGAACTCAACGAAGCCATTGCTGCCGGAGACTGGAAACTCTACACCACGATGCAGGACCGCATCAATCAGGTAACCGGCAAACACATACAACGTGTCGCGCAGGAGTATTTCGTAGAGAATAGCTGTACGACCGGGTACTATATACCCGACGGAGGGGCCGCCTCATGAATGTTTTCCCACAGGGACGGGCCCGTACCCCATCCTTTGCCGAGCGTATTTCCGAACACCGTGTCGGTCCCTGCCGGCTCATCATGCTGCCTACGCCCATCCCGAATGTCGTAACGTGGTGCGGCTCGTTCCATAGCGCCCCGGATATGCGCAATCAGGAAGAGTTGCTCCTGCAGTATCTGGTCGTATCCATGCTGGACAAGGGCGCCGGAGCGCTGGATCGATTTGCCCTGGCCGAAATACTGGAAAACAAGGGGGCGGAGCTGGCGTTTTCGTCCGATGTGCTTCGGATCGATTTTTCAGGACGCGCTCTTAAGAAGGACGTTACGGACGTGCTGGGTCTGGCTGCGTTGCAATTGCGGGAACCCTTGCTGGCTGAGGAAGAACTTGTCAAGGCAAAAGACAGGATATCAGCATCTATCAAGCGTTCGATGGAAAGTACGAGCGCTCAGGCGTCCGGGGCGCTGCGGCGACGGATATACGGTGTCTCGCATCCTAACTACATGCAGGAATTCGACGAGCAGCTGGAGCACTTGCAAAGCCTCTCGATAGACGATGTCCAGGCATATCATGCTGCACATTTCGGCGCCGATGCTCTTACGCTTGTGGTCGTAGGAGACGTGGACGAGCATGCAGTGAGCGAAGCGGTGAAAAACCACTTTGCGGGATGGCCATCCCACGATGCATCCCCGCACTTTGCAGAAACGCCGGAACAACACACCCCGGGCTCGTCAACTGTTGTCATCCCCGATAAGGAAAATGTGGATGTACGCCTCGGACATGCTCTTGCGATACGACGCGACGACCCTGATTACATTCCCGCCTTTCTTGCCAATTTTGCACTGGGCGGCAATTTCTCGGCGCGACTGATGCAGACCATTCGCGACGAAATGGGTTTGACCTACGGCATAGGCGCCTCCCTGTCAGGCGTTTCCACGGAATACCACGGGCACTGGCAAGTAGCGGTAACCCTGTCGAAGGAATATGTGCAGCGGGGGATAGAGGAAACCGTCAAACAAATTCGGCGCTTTGTCGCCGGCGGCATTGCCCCGGAGGAACTTCAGGAGAAGAAAACCACGGTAACGGGAGCGTTCAAGGTGGGGCTTTCCACTACATTCGGGCTGGCGAAGACACTTCTCAGCAACGTGGAACAGGGATTCGAGATAGCGTATCTCGACGAATTTCCGGATAGCGTGGAGAGCGTTTCGGTGGACGAAGTCAATACAGCGATCGCACAAGTATTCGTCCCCGACGCAATGCACGTCACGCTGGCCGGAAATGTTCAGGAAGGAGGTATCCGCCGATAGGTATGGGAAGAACCCGGCACAGGTATACCAACCACCGGGTGTGGCCTATGATCGGAAAAATATCCTTTTACCCGGCGGTTTTGTGCCCGGTAACAGCCTTGTCCGGGCTCGGAAAAATAAGAGCAAGCAGCACGTAGGCAATGATCGCAGGAGGACCTCCGGTAAAAATCAGGATGATCACGAATGCTACACGAACCAGCGTGGTATCCAGGTCGAAATACTCCGCAATGCCGGCAGCGACCCCTGCAATTTTTTTGTCGCGGGACTTTGTAAGCTGTTTTTGCATACCCTTTTCCTTGCGTTTTGCCTTACTTGGCTTCGGTGCTTTGTATTTCCTCCGGGGACGCCACGACAGCACGCCAAAACCCAGAAGGATAATCAGAATGCCTGCCATCCAGGGAAGCATCCCGGCAAGGGCGCGAACACTATACCCTTGCCAGATACCTATTTCCTGAACGATATAGATGGCGCCCACAAGAATAAGGGAAAGCCCGGCTATCATGGGCAGATTCCAGAATGGTTTGCTCTCCGTATCGCTTTCCTCAAACAGGAAGCGTTCCATTTCTTCTTCCGACAGCGTTCCGGGGTCCGTAGGTTGGGGTTCTTCTTCAGGCATATCCTTCAGCAGTAGGCAGGCGGGTTAGCGTTTAGCGGTCACCGGCCGAAGCCGGATAATGCGGATACATAAAAGATCCGCACAAGACCGGGTTATGCCCTACGTGTACGTTGCAAAACCGCCTAAGGTTACACAGGGGCTTGCGTTCGGACAATCTCTTCCTCCGTGACCAGGATGTCCATACGGATATCATGCGGCTCGGAGGGAATGGATTCAATCAGGCAGGCCTGATACGTCACGCCGATTCGGGTAGCCTGAAGACCTTGCAGGAAAGTATCATAGTACCCTTTCCCATACCCGATCCGATGACCATCCCGCGCGCCTCCAAGCATTGGAACAATCACCGTATCAATCTGGTGAGACGGCACCTGCTCGCTCCCCGCAGGTCTGGGAATCCCCCAGGGGGATTCCAGAGAGGGTTCTTCTCCCGTATATCGGACCGCGTACATGGACGGGACGCCGATATCCGGCACCAGGGGAAGAGCAATCCCCACACGCTGCTCCCTGAGTCGGGCGATGAGCGAACGAATGTCCGGTTCGTGCCTCCTGGTCATCGGCCAGTATGCAAAAACGAATCCGGCGCGGTCTAATTCGGGAAGCGCAAGGAGCCGCTCCACCATAGCGGCACTCCTTCGCGCATAGTCGCGATCCGTCAGGTCCTGCCGATACTTTCGGAACTGCTTTCGCAATCCCGGCTTTTCGTTCGCATCTGCCTTGTCAGGGCGGGGGATCATGTGTTATGGCGTGTGCGTAGGGAAAAATTTTACGAAGATTTCAGATAAGGAACGGCCACCTCGAAGTTGATCCGGGTGTTCGGATTTCATATCTTATTAGGCTGTTAAAAATAACAAACGCCCGGGTTTTATCGTTCGTCTGCCACCGGAATAGTAAGGATGAAATCCTTTTCTCTATATATACACAAACCATTGTGGTGTAGCACACGCCGTCATGTTTGAGAGCCTCTCACAGAAGGTTGAAGGCGCGTTAAAGCGCGTCAGCGGCCAAGGGCGCATCAACGAGTTGAATGTCGCGAGCATGATGCGTGATATTCGGCGTGCTCTGCTGGAGGCCGATGTAAACTACCAGGTTGCTCTCGATTTTACGGATCGTGTTCGCAATGAGGCTCTTGGGGAAGACGTTCTATCGTCGGTTTCTCCCGGACAGCAACTCGTAAAGCTGGTTTATGACGAATTGGTCCGCCTTCTGGGAGATGATCACAAAGGAATTACTCTCGCACAGCATCCCCCCACGGTCATTCTGGTGGCAGGCCTGCAAGGGTCCGGCAAAACGACTTTCTGTGCGAAGCTTGCTCACTATTTCAGGCAGCAGGGCAGCACTCCTTTGCTGGCGGCGGCAGATGTATACCGCCCGGCAGCGGTGGCGCAGCTCGAGACGCTGGCCCGCTCCATTGATATACCGGTTTATTCCGTGATGCAGGATGGAGAACCCGTCCGGGACGCGGTGCGCGTAGCGCGCGAAACCATTCGGGAGGCCCGGCGCACTGCACGCGATCTCGTCATCGTAGACACCGCAGGGCGGCTTCATGTGGACGAGGAAATGATGACCGAAGTGGCGGACATCAGGCACGCCGTAGACCCGGACGAAATTCTCTTTGTGGTGGACAGCATGACGGGGCAGGATGCTGTCCAGGCAGCGCTTGCTTTCAATGAACGTCTTGACTTCGACGGCGTCGTGCTTTCCAAGCTGGACGGAGATACGCGCGGCGGCGCGGCGCTCTCCATACGCTCGGTCGTGCAGAAGCCGATCAAATTTGCTTCCACAGGCGAAAAAGTGGAAGCCCTCACCCCATTTCACCCGGATCGTATTGCGCGACGCATTCTCGGTATGGGCGATGTCGTTTCGCTCGTCGAAAAAGCCCAGGAGCAATTCGACAACCGACAGGCCGAGCAACTACGCAAAAAAATACGTTCACAGGATTTCGACCTGGCCGATTTCTATGAGCAGCTCCAGCGAATTCGAAAAATGGGATCGCTCAGTGAAATTGCCGGGATGCTACCAGGCATGGGTCGTCAGATGCGCGATGTGAATATGGACGACAACGCCTTCGTACACATTGAAGCCATTATCCTTTCCATGACGCCCGAGGAACGTCGCCATCCGTCTATACTGAACGGAAGCCGCCGCCGCCGGATCGCGCGAGGCAGTGGAAGAGAGGTGCGGGAGGTGAATCAACTGCTCAAGCAGTTCAAAGACATGAAAAGGATGATGAAAACCGTTTCGCGTATGACGGATGCAAAAAGGCCGGTAGATCTCGCCAGATTGGCAGGCCAGGCATAGCATCCCTGTTGCAGCAAGGAACAACAAAAAACTCCGCTTCACGCACTACACCTGATCAATCATCGGAATCAAGAGGCTCACACCGTGGCAGTCAGACTTCGTTTGCGTCGTATGGGACGCAAGAAACTCCCGCTCTGGACTATAGTCGCCGCCGATTCGCGTCGTGCGCGTGACGGTCGTTATATCGAGAAACTCGGGAATTACAATCCTCTCGTTAAGCCCTCTGTAGTGGATCTGAACGCAGAGCGGATCCATTACTGGCTTTCGCAGGGAGCACAGCCATCCGATACGGTGCGTAACCTGTTGAGTCGGGAGGGCATTTTGCTGGAGCGCCACCTTCGCCTCAAAGGGAAATCGGAAGCAGAGATACTCCAGGCGGTAACGGAGCATCGCGAGCGACATGCAGCGAACCGGGCGGCGTCCGCAAAAGAGACCGCACAAACCCGCCGCCAGAAAGCGCTGGATGAGGAAAAGAAACGTGTAACCAAGCAGGAAGCGGACACGAAAAAGCGCTTGGCGGAAGAACAGGAAAAAGCGAGACAGGAGGCGGAAGCAGCTAAAAAGAAGTTAGCCCAGGAACGTGTCGAGGCAGAAAAGGCTGCTGCCGCTGAAAAAGAGCAGGCTACAGCCGCGAGCGCAGAGGCTGAATCGGTGGATACGGCGGATGCAACCTCTGCCGAAAAGGCGGACAGCACCGAAGAGGAGGCGCCGGAGGCCACTGCTGAAGAGCCGGCTGAAGCCGTGAGCGCAGAGGCTGAACCGGAGGACACGGCGGATGCAACCTCTGCCGAAAAGGCGGACAGCACCGAAGAGGAGGCGCCGGAAACCCCTTCCGCGGAAGACGATACTCCCGAGGAAAAGGCGGAAGAGAAAAAGCCGAAAAAGTAACGCCCTCTTCCGTGCCTGTTCATTGATCTCATGACAAAGACCAGCCCAACCGATACGCTCCTGCTTTTGGGCCGCGTATACCGGGCGCATGGGCTGTCGGGCGAAATCAAGGTCATCCCCGCAACGGACGACCCAACGAGATTCGAAGCATTGTCGGCGCTGTATGTCGGGCAAACCCCTGACACGGCTCGTCTTGCGAACGTACAGGGTGTCCGCTATCAACACGCCCGCAAGGGGACACTCGTAATCCTCAAGCTGGAAACCGTCGACTCGCGGGAAGCGGCCGAGGCATTGCGGAGCGCTTTACTGTATGCCCCTGCGGATGCGCTCCCCGAACTGGACGCAGACGAATTTTACCTTCGCGATCTGGTTGGACTTACTGTCATCGAAGAAAATGGCGACCGGATCGGCGTGGTGGAGGATGTATTGACGTTCCCGGGACAAGATATGCTCGTTATTGCACGTGACCGCCAATCTTCGGCCATGGTGCCGGCCGTACCCGAATTCGTGACGGCCGTTGATCTTGAAGCAGGCCGGATCACCCTTCGTATTATCGAAGGACTATTTGATGAATAACCGGGAAATACACCGTGCGCATCGATATTGTCACCGTACTTCCTGAGTTGATTGCCAGTGTGCTGAAACACGGTGTGCTCCAGCGGGCCGCGGATAAGGGCCTGGTGGACATCCGGGTCCACGATATCCGGACGTACACATTGGATAAGCACCGGCAAGTGGACGACTACCCGTACGGGGGCGGCGCGGGCATGGTATTGAAACCGGAGCCCGTTTTCCGGTGTATAGAGGCGGTTCGGGCAGAAAGCGACGCATCCGTTGAGGAGATCGTGTATCTCACACCGGATGGCGAAACCTTGACGCAAGAGATAGCTACAGCAATGTCTCTGCAGGAACACGTTGTACTCCTGGCAGGGCATTACATAGGAGTAGATCAGCGGATCCGGGATGCGCTGGTTACTCGGGAAATATCCATGGGAGACTATGTCCTGAGTGGTGGTGAAATCCCGGCGCTCGTTCTTGCAGACGCCATGGTGCGCTTGATCCCGGGAGTTTTGGGGGATGCCGAATCGGCATTGTCCGATTCGTTTCAGGACGGATTGCTGGGAGCTCCTGTGTATACGCGCCCCGCCGAATTTCGGGGCATGAGTGTGCCGGAGGTTTTACGCTCCGGAAACCATGGAGAAATTGCCCGCTGGAGAGAACAGCAACGACAGCGCCTGACGCAACATCGAAGACCGGATTTATCGGAAGACTGAATCAGCAGACCGGAACCTGGTTCACACCAGGTATCATCGCAATTTATACATCATCCTTTTTAGAGGTACATCGCCATGGCTACGGATCTATTACATCTCGTCGAAATGACTCAGGTTCGAGACGATATGCCGGAATTCCGGCCCGGTGATACGGTGAACGTACACTTTCGCGTAGTCGAGGGAGATAAGGAACGTATTCAGCAGTATCAAGGCGTTGTCATTGCCGAACAAGGTTCGGGGGCGGGTCGGACGTTTACGGTGCGCAAGATATCGAATGGGGTAGGGGTTGAGCGTATTTTTCCGCTCTACTCACCGAAAATCGCGAAGATCGAGTGTGTTCGCCAGGGGCGCGTGCGTCGGGCAAAGCTCTATTTTTTGCGGTCCCGGCGCGGAAAAGCGGCACGTATCAAGGAGAAGATCCATGACGCGTCCAGGCGATAGGACAGCGGGAGACATAACTCCTGTTGCAAAAAATCGCAAGGCGTATTACGAATACCACGTCGAGGAAACGATCGAAGCGGGAATCGCATTGCGGGGCAGTGAGGTAAAGTCCGTCCGGCAGGGAAAAATCAGCCTGCAGGAGGCCTGGTGTCATATTGAAAGCGGAACGATGAAGTTGATGGACTGCCACATTGCACCGTATGCATTTGCCGATGCCTCGACAGCACCCTCCCCGGTGCGCCCTCGGCAGCTTTTGTTGCATCGCCGGGAACTCCTCAAGTGGGAAAAAGCCTGTGCCCAAAAGGGGTACACGGTAATTCCGCTGTCCGTTTATTTAAGAAATGGATATGCGAAGGTGAAGCTCGGTCTTTGTAAAGGGAAAAAACTGCATGACCGGCGAGCCAGTGTCGCCGAGCGGGAGGCAAAACGCCGCATGGAGCGGGCATCCCGTGTTCGGCATTGAGACACAGGCAAGAAGTTCCGGATCATTCTTGCTGGCGCCGTGTCGAGGGAATACCTCACTGAAGCAGGAAACCCATGAAATTTCCTCCGATTGACAAACAACTTGCGCTGATCGAGCGCGGCGTGGCCGAAATCATCCCGGAAGACGCCCTTGTCGAGAAACTGCGCAGGGCGGAAAAGACAGGCGAGCCGCTCATTGTCAAGTTAGGATGCGATCCAAGCCGCCCCGACCTGCATCTGGGCCACTCGGTCGTACTCCGCAAGTTGCGCCAGTTTCAGGATATTGGCCACCAGGCAGTGCTTATCGTAGGAGATTTTACGGGAATGATTGGCGATCCAAGTGGGCGTTCACTGGAACGCCCTGCACTGAGCGTCGAAGAAACCAGGGAAAACGGGCGCTCCTACTTTGAACAGGCCTCGCGTATTCTTGACCCTGAACGTACACGGATCGTCTACAATTCGGAGTGGCTGGAGCCTCTCAATTTCAGCGATGTGATTCAACTGGCCGGCAAATATACCGTCGCCCGGATGCTTGAACGCGACGATTTCGAGAAGCGGTACAAGTCCGGAGAGCCGATAGGCATCCATGAGTTTCTCTATCCGCTTGCCCAGGCGCAGGATTCGGTGGCGATCCAGGCGGATATCGAACTGGGCGGCACCGATCAGAAATTTAATTTACTCGTAGGGCGAGCGGTGCAGCAATCCGAAAAGATGGAGCCACAGGTCTGCATCATGATGCCTATTCTTTCCGGTACGGACGGCGTCGAGAAAATGTCCAAGTCGCTCGATAACTATATCGGCATCTCGGAATCCCCCGAAGAAATGTACGGGAAGACCCTTTCCATTCCGGATGACCTTATCTATTCCTGGTTTGAACTGGCTACAAACGTCCCGGCGGAAGAACTGCCGGCGATAAAAGCCGCCGCGAAGCAGAAGCCCCGAGACACGAAACATCGGCTTGCGTGGAGCATCGCGAGCATGTACCACGGCGATGAGGCGGCGGACAAAGCGCGCAGCCACTTCGAAAAAACCGTGATCCAGGGGGGCATCCCGGAAAACATGGAACGTGTCCGGTTTGCAACGGACGAAGGACCCCGGATGGGTATTCTTGATCTGATGACCCGGACAGGGCTTACCAGTTCGAACGGGGAAGCGCGGCGTCTCATTGCGCAACATGCCGTTTCCATTGACGGAGAGAAGATCTCCGACGTACGGATGGAAGTGGATGTGCATACAGGTCCTTCGTTCGTAATCAAGGCGGGCAAACGACGGTTCGTCCGCATTTTGCGTGAGGAAGAAGGCGGTTCCTGAGTGGAACCATTGCCCCGGGGATACATACTTACCGCATATGCGGGTACGCTGACCGCTGCGAGTACGTACATCGCTTCTGCTTGTAATGCGCACGCGCCACATCTTTCTCCTTCTCGGCTTTCTTTTCCTGTCGCATGCCGGGTACGCCCAATCGGCGGATCACGACATGGAGGAAGGACTCTCGGCCTTTCAGGAAGGATCGTACGAAAAAGCCGAGCAGGTTCTGCTGAATATCACGGAGTCGGATCCGGATCGTGCGGAGGCGCATTACCTGCTGGCCCGCCTGTATACCGAAACCCCCTTATCTGATCCGGAAAAGGCTGAGGATGCGCTGGATGAGGCGATCCGGATCGAACCGGAGAACCCCGATTATCTGGTCGCCAAATTATTGCAATTGCGCAAAAAACCCCGGACTGTCCTGCAAGAGCGTATCCGCGAACAACGGCGAATCGCGCTCTCAAAACGGATTCTCGCTATCGATCCGACCAATGCGTTCGCACACGAGGAACTGGGAACGCTCTTTATCCGCGACTTCTGGCGTTATCGCAATGCCCTTATGTTTCCGAGCATGGTCTTCAGCGGTAATTTGTATCGCGGAAGCGAGGCCATGGCCCTGGGCGATCCGCCGCTTGCTTTACAGGAATCGCCTCTGCAGGAGGAAAGGGAAACGGACGACACGTTCGACGATACAGCAGCGTCTCCTCAGCAAATAATGCCCGCTTTCTCGGCCGATCCCACCAATGTGTTTCTTGCGGACCGCTTCGATGTAGAAAAACTTGAGGAACAGGGGGTGCCTGTCCTGGATTTGTCGGGACGAGCGCAGCAGGCGTACGAACGTGCGATCACACATCTCGGGGGCGCCCTCGCCTCCGACCCCCTCAGGCACTCTGCGTATCGCCAACTTATGAAGATATATGCCCTGAAGGGGGAATACGATACCGCCCGGGAGATGCTTGAAGATATGTATACGTTCTTTCCGGAAGAGTCTTCTACATGGCTGTACCTGGGATTGGCTCAGGCATACGGAGGCAATCCCGAAGAGGCCGCCAGTGCTTTCGAGACCGCCTTGCAGTATATGGACAACGAGGAAAAAAACGTCTTTGAAACCCTCTCTTTACTGCTTTTGCCCGAGGAAGAAGAGCTCTACGAAGAGGATCCCGTTTCCTATGCCTCAAGATTCTGGACAAGCAAGGATCCTCGCTATCTCACTCCCTGGAACGAACGAAAGATCGAGCACTATGCCCGGCTTGTATATGCCGATCTTCTGTACGGCAGTGAAGGCCTCGAACTGAGAGGCTGGGATACGGAACGGGGGCATATTCTGGTGCGGTACGGGCCGCCCGAGCGGGATGTCGTTATTGTTCCAGGCAGTTCGTCCGGGATTAAGGATGTCGGACTGGCGCCGACATCCCGAACGGATTCCAGATCCGTACCAACGCCCACCGATATGGGCTTCTCCCCGCGAACGGCACACCTCGGCGGAGATTTCGACATGCTGGCGGAAACCAATACCTTCAACATATGGGACTATGGAGATTTCCGGTTCGTATTCGAGGATCCGTTTCGTAACGGAGAGTATCGGCTGTATTCCCCCAGCGCTTCCGATATGTCTGCCGGTGTTCCGGCCTGGCTGAACGATTACTCGATCATTGCTGAGGAAACGATCGCCCGCACTCCAGAGCTATACGAATATGAAACACCGGGGCGGCGGGTGGATATCCCGTTTGTGGCGAGTGCATTCAAGGGAAATGGACAGGATGCGGATATTTATGTGTCGTACGGCATTCCGATTTCCGAAGACGGAAGTCTGCAGGAATCCATAGACATAGCAGCCCGCATCGGTGCATTTCTTGTCAGCGAACGTCGCGACATCCTGGTCGAAAGACGCCAAACGATATACGGGCTTCAGGGCGATCACATTCGTTCCTTCGACGAAGCTCATCTCTGGGTGGGAGGCCAGGTTATGACGGCCCCTCCGGGGCAGCATGAGGTATCCATGGAGTTTGAAACGGCCAGTGGGAGCACCATCGCCGTGCAGCGCAGAGCCATTGAGGTGCCTGATTTTTCAGAAGACAAACTCCAGGTCAGCGACCTGATGCTGGCCTACAGTATCGAAGAGGCCGATCCTGATAATGTAGAAAGCGCTACCGTACACCGGGGAGAATTTGCCATTATCTCCGCCCCGTGGAACGTGTTTTCGCATAGGCAACCCATATATCTTTTCTTCGAGATATACCGGCTTGCGGGTACGGAGGATGGAGAGACGCAGTACGAAATGGAGGCCCGGCTTACGCCCAGAAACAACGCAAGGGGCATAGCCCGATTCATGAAAAATATTTTTGGGACAAGCGGCGGCGTATCGGTGAGCGTACCTGGCACGGGATCATTGCCCGACGAAACAAACTACCTTATCCTTGACGCCACAAATCAGGCGCCCGGACTATATACCCTCACGCTGCGTGTACGTGATCTCGTGAGCGGAAAAAGCGTCGACCGTACGATAGACCTTTTTCTGGAATAAGCCCGTCTCCCGGCGTTTTCTCAGTGTATCCTGAAGAGAAACAGGTCGGCCAAATCCTGCGGGCGGTTGCAAGGAACAGATGTTCTCAGTCGTCCCTCTTGAGAATGTCTTCAAGCGCATCCGGAACGGAGACATCCATTTCCTCCACCTGGTGCACCATCCTCGCCTTGTAATCAACTACCCTGTCGAGTACCTCTGCATCAGAGGCGCCGATAATCTGCGCCGCCAATAGCCCTGCATTTCCTGCTCCGCCAATCGCCACGGTGGCGACGGGAACACCTCGAGGCATTTGCACGATCGACAACAATGAATCGAGGCCGTCCATTTTCTTTCCGGGCACCGGAACCCCAATCACGGGCAGGGGAGAATAGGCAGCGATCATCCCCGGCAAGTGGGCAGCTCCCCCGGCCCCGGCAATGATCGCCCTGATGCCGCGTTCATGCGCTGTACGCGCATATTCAGCCATGCGGTGAGGGGTGCGATGGGCCGAAAGGACACGGATCTCGAACGGTATGTCCAGGCTACGCAGCACTTCTGCTGCTTCGGCCATGACGGGCAGATCCGACCGGGATCCCATTGCGATGCCTACAAGGGCCATGATTTCAAGAAGTGTAGTGTCACAAACGAAGGTGTGCAGCAGCCGTCTCGGCAAGACGGCGCGCAGCGACGCGGTCGTTGCCGGTAACAGTGACATGTCCCATTTTACGATGCATCCTCACATTCGGTTTGCCATACACATGCACGGCTGCGCCAGGAACCGCCAGTGCTTTATCCAGCCCTGCGGGAGACGCTGTTCCGTCACGCCTGCCGAATACATTCACCATAATCGCTACAGGCGTGCGCAGTTCCGGATTTCCCAGAGGGAGATCCAGCACGGCCCGGATGTGGTTCTCAAACTGCGAGGTATAGCTGCCCTCGATAGAGTAGTGCCCCGTGTTGTGCGGCCGCGGGGCCAGCTCGTTAATCAGGATACTTCCGTCTTCCGTATGAAAAAGTTCAACGGCAACAAGTCCCGTTCCCTGAACTGCTTCCACAGCGGCAAGCCCTATCCGGCGCGCCTCGTCCGCTTCGGTGTCTTCAATGCAAGATGGAACCTCTACCGCATAACAACGATGATTGCGCTGTTCGGTATCCGCTACGGGATAAATGACATGCTCGCCTCCGGGCCTGCGGGCGACCAGCACGGAAAGTTCTCTCCGGAACGAAACGAAAGCTTCTATTAACAGACCGTCTTTTGCTGCAAGGCGCTCCCATGCTGCCCGTAGTTCATCCGCAGAGTGGACCGTCGCGTTACCGTATCCGTCGTACGCATGCGTATATCTTTTTGCGAGTACGGGATACCCGAAGTTGTTCGCTGTCTCTCTGGCCTCTTCCAGCGTGGCGCAGCATGCAAAACGAGGGACGGGTAGTCCCGCGTCCTGCAACCAGGTTTTCTGGCGGCCTTTATGCCGGACAATATCGAGGGTAAATGAGGCAGGGCGAACGGGGACACGGCCCTGTAAAGCGGCCTCGGCTTCTTTTACCGGGGTCCATTCACTCTCAGCCGTCACCACCTCGCAAACAGACCCGAAATCGCGCAGCATGCGGGTATCCGTCCAGTCACCCACGAAGGATTGCCCAAGTCCCTGCACGGGTCCGGACGCTTCCGGGAGCAAAAAGCGTACTTCGAAACCCATTCGTATGGCGGCAAAGGCCGTCATCCGGGCCAGTTGCCCGCCACCAAGAATTCCCACTACAGGAAAAGCTCCTTTCGGAAAAGATGGCATGAACTCTACACCTTGCCCGAATTCCTGATGCCTGCGAGCAACGCATCCAGCTCTTCTTCAGACTCGACAAGCACTTCGCGCGCTTTAGACCCCACAAACCGGCCCACAATGCCCGCCGTTTCAAGTTGATCCACAATGCGAGCGGCTCGAGTGTATCCGACGGACAGTTTGCGTTGCAGAAGGGAAACCGAGCCTTGTCGGGCACGCACGATAATGTGGGCCGCCTCGTCGAAGAACGGGTCTATATCGTCTATGCCGGAAAGAGTGCCTGCGCTGCTTTCATCCCCGAACGGGGGCAGCATATAAGAGCCGGAGCCTTTCTGGCGCGCCACAAAATCCACTACGCGGTCCACTTCTTCGGTGCTTACGAACGGCCCTTGCAGGCGGGCCGACCTGCTTCCGAGCATATACAAAAGGTCCCCGTTACCGACAAGACCTTCTGCACCGTTCTGATCGAGGATTGTGCGGGAATCTACTTTGGAAGCAACCTGATAGGCAATGCGTGCAGGAAAATTCGCCTTTATCAACCCGGTGATCACATCGACGGACGGGCGTTGCGTGGCAAGCACAAGGTGTATACCCACGGCGCGCGCCATCTGGGCAAGCCGTGCTATAGGCGCCTCTATATCCTTGCCCGCCAACATCATAAGGTCCGCGAGCTCATCTATGATAACAACGATATAAGGCAAATGGGGGAAGGCATCATCCTCGTCCAGTTTCCCGGAGTGAACCTTTTTGTTGTAATCCTTGATAGAGCGAACCTGGGCCGCAGAAAACAGATCATAACGTATTTCCATCTCGCGCTCACAGGACTTGAGCACTCCCAACGCCTGGGCCACATCGGTGATAATCGGCTCCTCGCTATTCTCCGGCATGGCCACATAGTGATCAACCATGTACTTGTATTGCTGCAATTCGATCTTTTTGGGATCGATCATTACAAACTTCAGATTGGCGGGATGACACGCATACATTAATCCGGTAATCAACGTATTGAGCCCCACCGATTTACCCGAGCCGGTCGCTCCTGCAATAAGCAAGTGGGGAAGTTTCGTCAGATCCGTTAAAAAAACTTCTCCTTCAATGCTTTTGCCGACCGCGATAGGCAGTTCCATCTCGGAATCACGGAATCGTGCAGTGCCTATGACATCACGGATCCGAACGAGTTCGCGGCGCCGGTTCGGGATTTCAACACCCACGGCGGATTTCCCCGGAATCGGCGCAATCATCCGGATACCTCCGGCAGCCATCGCCATAGCGAGATCGTTTTCGAGGGCTGTGATACGATTGATCTTTACGCCAGGAGCCGGTGTCAGCTCGTACAACGTAACGGTCGGCCCAACGATTGCATTGATCTCGCGTATTTCAATGCCGTATGTATCGAGTTTGTCGAGAAGGATTCGCTTGTTTTCTTCCAATTCTTCGTAGTCGATCGGCACCTCATCGGCATCACGCTCATCCAGTAGATCAATAGTGGGAAAACGATACCGGGCTGCAAGCCTTTCTCGGGGAATATCTATCTGCCGCTCCACGATATCCGTGTGCTCCTCCTCGATACGCTGCTGGACCTGTATTTCAATATCCTTTTCCGCAGCAGGGGCTTGCGCTGTACTTCGAGCAGGGGGGCGCATGCCTTGAAACGTGTCATTCAACGTACGGTCTGAGCCCGATGGGGCAGGGTCGGCCATCCTGCCGGGGGCCCCGGCGGCCATTTGTACCGTCTTATCGGGAGTTTCTTTGAGGTCTTCGGAATCCCCCGTTTTCCGTTTTGCCTGTTTCGCCTTGCGATTTGCTTCCGCACGTTTTTCGCGCGCGGCGCGCCGGCGTGCAGCAGCGGCTTTTACCGAGGCGGGCCAGTATCCGACCTTATCGAACAGGCGCTGCAGGTCATGATCCACCAGTAGCAGGAAGGCGATTGCAAGGGACATTGCAAGGATCACAGCCGATCCGATCCTGCCAAGAACATGCTGGAGCCACCCGGCCACCCCAAGGCCGAGCCTCCCACTCCATAATGCAAGTTCCACCTCAAAAACAAGGGCAACCCAACCAAGAAGGCCGGCTACGGTGAATGTGACGATAAGAATCAGGATACCCGTCGAAATCAGTTTGCCGGTCAGGCGCCGCCGGAACAGCAGATATCCAACCATACACGCCAATCCTGCCAGAAGTACAACCGGATAGCCCAGAAAACGAGGTACGAGAAGGCGAGCAATCCATGCACCTGCCAGACCGAGCGCATTGGATACCTGATTTTCTCCGGGAACAAATGCGTCGCTCAGGGTGCTTCCCCGCACAATGACGTCATCGGAAGCATGGTAGGTAACCAGCGCCAGCCCGATAAGAAAGGCCAGGGTCATCACGACAAGGCCAAGCACTTCATGCATACGGCCAGCGGATGCACGTTGCGTGCTTTGTCCGGAAACCCTCCTCCGGTTATGTTTTTTACCTGATCGCGAAGCCATCACTCAAGGATACAACAATACAAACAGGCGGGCAAACCCTTGTATCCTGTTATACAGCCGCAAGGGAAAGCTCTGTTTTATCCAGTACAATCCGGTTTTCCCGGTAATAGGGGAGTACGGGTAAGGAATTGAACTGGAAACAATAGTCTACATCGCCTTCAAAACCTTTCGATGCAAGCCATCTCGCATGGCTGCCCTGCCGCAAGGTAGCGTCCAGATGCAAGCGATTGCGATCATATAAGGAAAAGGCTATGAGCGCCGTATCAGAAACCCCTTCAATTCGTTTTCCATCCCACAGTCGATCCAGTATATAGCCCGCACAAAGGGTATCCTCCAGGGAAACCCGGTGTTTCTGGCCTGCACAGATGATGGTCAGGTCATTTCCCAACTCGCGAATCGCTTCGACAATGCGATCAATATTCAGGAAACACCCGATCAGAAGGCTCTTTGCATTCTGCCCCCTATGCATAGCTACGGTACCATTGGTCGTACTAAGAATGATCGTCCGATCTTTCACCCTCTCACGAGTATACTCCAGGGGCGAATTGCCGCAATGGTACTCTTCGATCCGAAAACCGCCGCGTTCGCCGCCCAGGAGATAACTTTCCTGGTCGAGGTTCGACGCAATTTTCCCTGCCTGATCCATATCCGGCACCGGCACTACATCCCGGGCTCCGTTGCACATTGCAGTCACGATCGTCGAACAGGCCCGCAGCACGTCGATCACCACCACCGTGTGCCCATTCACTTTTTCCTCCGGCACGGATTGACCAGTGATAAATACTTCTGTGTTCATGGAATACAATGACGTAATCGAGTGGAAGGGAAACCACGGTGCACAAGGCACCGGAAGATAATCCTTGTCTTGCCGAAATGCGCGACAGGGGTTCAGATTTTATGTAATGGGGGTTTCTTGACAAGCGCACGAATCGTGCGGGATCGAATGGCTATGCTTATTTCGGAATCCGGCATCGTGCAGGCCGGCTCGTTGGGCACATATCCCAAACCGATACCTCGTCCGAGCATGGGCGATTGTGTTCCGCTCGTGACCACGCCCGTGTCCGGGCCCATGGGGGTCGAGATACTATGACCGCTTCTTGGAATAGCTCCCTGCTCCTGGACTATAAACGCTATCAGTTTCCGGGACGGGCCCTCCGAACGTACACGTTCCAGCACGGGTTTTCCGATGAAATCATCCTTGTCCATTCGGACAAAATAACCCAGGCCGGCCTCGATAGGGTTGGTTTGCTCCGTAATATCGTTTCCATAGAGACGAAACGCAGATTCCATGCGAAGGGTGTCCCGAGCGCCCAGGCCGGCAGGTTTCAGCCCCTGGTCTGTTCCGACCTTCAGGATCCTGTCCCAGACGGATCCGGCCAGATCGGCATCGCAATATATCTCGACACCTGCCTCTCCCGTATAGCCCGTTGCAGAAACGACAGAAAAACGTGCTCCTGCAAAACACCTGCCTGAAGCCCGCCGGAAGTGAAATGGCTTCAAGCCATGCAAATCTTCTTCGAGCGCGGCTTCCGTGATAGCGCGCGCCAGGGGGCCCTGTACAGCAATCAGGGCAATCTCGTCAGATATGTCTTCGATGATCGCCTTCGCCGGGTTATTTCGGATCATCCACATGAAGTCCTTCTGGCGATTTGCAGCATTGACCACAAAAAGGTATTCGTCCTCGGCAAGGCGATATACGATCAAGTCATCAATAATGCCGCCATCTTCCCGGCACATACAGGTATAGACGGCCTGTCCGGCCTGAAGCGACATTGCCTCGTTCGTGATCAGGTATTGTACGCAATCGGCAGCGTGCGGACCGTGAACAAGGATTTCTCCCATATGACTGACATCGAAGAGACCTGCCTCCCGGCGAACCGCACGATGCTCTTCAAGGATGCCCTCCGTATAGCGCATCGGCATTTCGTAGCCGGCAAATGGCGTCATCCGCCCGCCGAGCGCAATGTGGCGATCGTAAAGCGGGGTTTTTCGGAGAGGCCCGGATTCAGTCGATGCCATAGATGTCCATATTACAAGCGCCAGGCGGTATAGCCTGCACGGATCAGTGTTTCGGTAGCAGCGGTAGCCGTGGCGTCTTCGGCGAAACCCATGCGGAAGGCGCCTCCGGTTCCTTCGCGTATTTTGAGCAATTCAATATCCTTGATATTCAACGATGCCTCATAGAGTATCCTGGTAATCGAGAGCAGTTCGCCAGGATGATCTTCCGCGTAGACATATACGTCCGCAAGAGGATGTAGAAATCCTTTTGTGTTGCGGGGTATCGTTTCCCTCGTAGAGCAAGCGTCCTCGAAGCGATTCCGCAATGTTTCCATATCGCCATGGGCAATCTCCCGACGAAGAACCTCTATCCGCCCGACAAACGAATCAAGCACCTCCAGAATGCGCGTGTCGTTCGTTTTCAGGATATCGCTCCACACATCGAAAGGAGAGGAGGCAATGCGAGTCATATCCCGAAACCCGCCGGCAGCAAGTTGAAGAAAGGCATCGTCATGTCCGTCTTCTGTCGCCACATGGTTCATTAGCGCAACGGCAAGCAACTGGGGAAGATGACTGACAAACGCGGCAATCCGGTCGTGGCGAGCGGGGGGAAGCAGGATAAGACGAGCCCCGGTGGCCTCAATCAAGGCCACGAAAGAGGCATGCTCCACCTCCAGGGTGGAAGCATCCATATGGTCCGGAGGGCAAAGTACGTAGGCCGCGTTTTCGAACAACAAGGCATCCGCCTGCTCGATTCCCCGGCGCTCGGAGCCGGCCATGGGGTGCCCGCCGACAAACAAGACATCCGAGGGCAATACCGTCGAGGCACGGTCTGCAACCGGGCCTTTTACGGAACCTACATCCGTAATGATGGCGCCCGTCTTGACATACGGCGCAACCTGCTCCAGAATTTCCAGAACGGACTGGATGGGGGTAGCCAGTACAACGACATCAGCGCCGGAAACCGCCTCCTCAAGGGAGGATGCCGCCCGGTCAAGGGCGCCGATTTCTATTGCCCTGTCAAGTGTGGCGGATTGGTCAAAGCCAGTGATCTCGACCTCCTGCGCCTGTTTTTTCCATACGAGGCCAAGGGATCCGCCAATCAGGCCGACGCCAATGATGGCAACGCTTTGCATAGGGGGCAACAGATCAATACACGCTCAGAAGATTGAGCAAAAAGAGCCTATTCTCTTGCTACTTCTTTTTCCTGTTTTCCACCAGGACTCGAGGGGGCAATGTCTTTGTCTTCTTCCTTGCCATCCCGCGGCGCCTCAGCAACATCCACGCCGGATGGCTCGTCCTTCGATGTTTTGTTTTTTCTTATGCTGAACGATAGCGTGTCGGTATCCTTCTTGTCTTTCGCAGTAATACGGATGGCATCGCCTTCGCCCAGGTTCTTGCCAAGAATATGGTCGGCAAGCGGGTCTTCGATATATTTCTGGATCGAACGCCGCAGAGGGCGGGCGCCAAACTTTACATCAAACCCTTTCAGAACGAGAAATTCCTTGGCCGACTTTGTGATATCCACTTTAATGCCGAGCTCCCTGACCCGATCAAGCAACTCGTCCGCCATAATGTCGATGATACGGAAGATGTGTTCTTTCTCCAGCGAACGGAAAACGATCACATCGTCTACGCGGTTCAGAAACTCAGGGTTGAATACCCGTTTCAGAGCGTCTTCCACCGTACTCTTCATGGTCCGGTAATTGAACGTTTCCTCCGATTGGGAAAAGCCAATGCCTTTGCCAATGTTCTTTATGTCCCGGGCCCCGATGTTCGAGGTCATAATGATGATCGTATTCCGGAAATCGACCCGGCGGCCAAGCCCATCTGTAAGTACGCCGTCATCAAGCACCTGAAGCAGGATGTTGAGTACATCCTGGTGCGCCTTCTCAATCTCATCGAGAAGAACCACGGAATACGGCTTGCGACGGACTTTTTCGGTCAGTTGTCCGCCTTCTTCGTAGCCAACATATCCGGGGGGAGCACCGACCAGCCGACTGACGGAGAATTTTTCCATGTATTCGGACATGTCGATACGTATCAACGCTTCGTCCGAATCGAAGAGATACTGCGTAAGTACCTTGGCCAACTCGGTCTTGCCCACGCCGGTAGGTCCGAGAAAAATAAACGAGCCGATGGGGCGGCCGGGATCTTTGAGTCCGGCCCGGGTGCGACGTATGGCGCTCGACAGCTTCCGAATGGCTTCATCCTGTCCGATCACGCGCTTCATAAGCGCGTCGTCCATTCTGACGAGTTTCTTCTGTTCGGGCTGGGAAATTTTATCGACCGGAATGCCTGTCATCATCGCCACAACCTGAGCGATATTCTCTTCGGTCACGTCATGCACTTCCGCCTCCGCCTTGCGCTCCCACTCCCGCTTGGCTTCTTCCAGTTCTCCGTCGATTTTCTTTTCCTTGTCGCGCAGCCGAGCCGCTTCCTCAAAACGCTGGCTCTTGACGACACGGTTCTTTTTCTTTCTGACGGTCTCAATTTCTTCTTCAAGGAGAACAATATTCTCCGGTACGCGGATATTCGCGAGGTGGACGCGCGCACCTGCTTCATCCATCACGTCAATGGCCTTGTCGGGCAGAAAACGGTCTGTGATGTAGCGGTCGCTGAGACTCACTGCAAGCACGAGGGCATCATCGGAATAACGAACGTTGTGATGTTCCTCGTAGCGGCTCTTGATGTTGCGAAGGATTTCGATCGTTTCTTCCGTGGTGGAAGGATCCACGATAATTTTCTGAAAACGTCGATCGAGGGCGCCATCCTTCTCGATATATTGCCGGTATTCGTCGAGGGTGGTAGCTCCGATACATTGAATCTCGCCCCGGGCAAGCGCCGGTTTGAACATATTCGATGCATCGAGACTGCCGGAAGCCCCGCCTGCACCGACGATCGTGTGTAACTCATCGATAAAAAGAATGACTTCCGGGCTCTTTTCGAGCTCGTTCATCACCGCCTTCATCCGTTCCTCAAACTGTCCTCTGTACTTGGTGCCGGCGACAAGTGCCGCCAAATCAAGCGTCACAATGCGTTTGTTATGGAGCACACGGCTGACCTTACGCTGGACAATGCGTATGGCAAGTCCTTCGGCGATAGCCGTCTTGCCAACACCTGGTTCACCAATCAACACAGGATTGTTCTTCTTGCGCCGACTGAGCACCTGTGCAACACGCTCGATCTCCTGTTCTCTACCCACGATCGGATCCAACTTGGATTCCTCGGCCAGACGGGTCAGGTCCCTGCCGAAGTTGTCGAGCACCGGGGTTTTGCTTTTTTCCATCTTACGGCGCTCTTTTCCTTGTCCTTCAGGCAGCGACGGTTCCGATACCCCACCACCGCCGCCAGTCGCAGGTATCTTTCCTCCTATAATGGAGTCTAATTCGGCCCGTACAGCATCGTACGTGACTGAAAATCCCTGTTGCAGGATTCGCGCCGCAACATTTTCCTCGTCACGGAGAAGACTTAGCAGCAAATGCTCGGTGCCTATAATATCACTCTTATATATCTTCGCCTCCAGATAGGTGATCTTAAGAACTTTTTCGGCTTGTTTGGTGAACGAAATATTGCCTACGGCAGGCGACCCACCCGTACCGCGGACCGTTTCCTCAACTGCTTTTCTAAGCTTTAACAAATCGCAACCGAGGCTGCGGAGAATCTTTACGGCAATACCCTCGCCCTCGCAGATAATTCCGAGGAGAAGGTGCTCGGTGCCAATGTAATCGTGGCTCAGCCGTATCGCCTCCTCCCGGCTGTCCCTGATAACATCTCTGACGCGATTCGAAAAATTGCCTTCCATATCATAAAACGAGGCTACGCGGCGAAGCTGGACCCACACCCGCACGTTTGTGTCGCATTAGGGTTTTCAAATGTGAACCCTCGTGCATTCAAGCCGTCATGGTAATCCACCGTGGTGCCCATAAGATACAATCCATGACGTTTATCCATGCACACGGTGACACCGTTTATTTCAAAACTCGTGTCGTGCTCGCGCATTTTGTCGAAACCGAGAATGTAGCTCATACCAGAGCAACCGCCCCCTCGAACACCCACACGCAAATGAAATCCTTCGGGTATGTCCTTGGTGGACATGATCTTGCGAATTTCTCCCGCCGCACGATCGCTGAGTGCGATAGGCGCAGGCCGCGTTTTGGTATGAGTGCTGGTCCCGTTCGTCGACATGATCCGGGGGCGTTTTCGTAACCTGAACGAAGCGTGCAAGAAAGAATAGCCTCGTATGGGGTGAACGACGGTCTGTGAGGCCGGTTCCATGTGCGGACACGAACATCAGTATCGCCGGGCCAGCACGATGGGCGCCTTGAATACATCCATTACCTTGTTGCGGGCGTCATAAGCCTCGACAAAAACAATGTATACACCCGTGCGCAAGCGGCGGTCCGCATCATCCCTGCCGTTCCACAGCAACTCGACGGATTCCGCAACGAGCCGGGATGCGACCAATTTCCGCACCTGGTTCCCCGCCAGATCGAACACAAGCGCCCGAATCCTGGATACGCTGGAAGGAAAAGCGCACCGGATACGAACGATATCGTCCACACCGTCCCGATCCGGGGAAAAAGGATTCGGCGCAACATGTATTCCCCGTTTGGACAACAGGCTTTCACCGGTAATACGTATCGAATTGGGCAGCCCCGGCGTTCCGCCATCCGGCTCCACCGAACTCGTCCAGTTTTGAGGATTATTGCCGGATGCATCCACGTCGATTCGCTCCAGCGTAATGCCCCGGGTTTCCAGAACATCCGGATGATGCCATGAAGGATCGTACCGTACGTCGTCAAGCACCTCGCCGTCTTCCCGGTGTATACGAATGCGGTCGCCTTCATTAAGCAGGGTAAGCCCCTTGCCGGTAACCACCGGGGCGTTTTCGTTCTCCATGCTTGCGGCGGCAAACAGCAGGTACTCTTCGGGGCCCAGGCTGATAAACCGTCCCTCAACATACACCGTATCGGCGTCTCCGTATTCGTCAGGATCCCGGGTCCGATATACCCCGTCGAGATAAATGCGACGAGCAGATCGGTTCACCAATTCAATAAATTCCACCTGGTTTGCAAATCCGTCATAATCGTCCGTAAGCGGTTCGTACAACATTTCGTTCACCACGACATCGCGGGAAACAGGCCGATAGGAAATCGGCGCCGATACCCGTTCCGAAATATTTCCCCGCAGATCGGATACCTGCTCGACTGCAATGGATGCCCCCGTTACGGAACCCGCGAAAAGCACGCGTAGCCGGTCCGGGCCCAAGACTTGCACCTCCTGCGCCACAAGGTTTTCCAGTCGAATAGAGACAGGAGAAATAGCCCCGGTCCGGACAGGTTCGTTGAAATAAAGATCGAGTCGGGTATCGTCGAAAACCTTGGCGAAAGACAATACCGGACCGGATACATCGGGGGCATACCGGCTGTTTTCCGAGCCCGGTGTTGCTCCGGAAGTATCGATGGACAGGGCAAAGTTATACGGATCCGACGGAGCGCCCGGATCAATGCGTTCCAGGGACCGGCCTGCTTCCACCATGCTGCCGGCATAAAAAAGCGAATCGATAACCGCTCCGCCGGATTCGAGAATCACCGTATCGCCCCCATTGTTCAGGCTTGCCCAGCGAGCCGGCGCGAAATAGGGAACTCCTGCAAAACGATTGGAAAATGCGGCCCCGTCCGCAACGAGCACCGTGTAGGTTCCCGGAGGAAAAGACAATACTCCTCGGGAAAGGGGAAGCGGGGGAGAAGATGCATCCCGGATCGTCAAATCCTGGAGATCGAACGTGTGCACGCTTCGGTTGAACAACTCGATAAACTCCGAGCCGGAAGACAAGGGCCGGGGATACACTTCATTGATCACAATGTCTCCAGGTTGTGGAGAGGCGGGGGCGGAGATATGG
This sequence comes from Rhodothermales bacterium, assembly GCA_965117025.1. Taxonomy (GTDB): domain Bacteria; phylum Bacteroidota; class Rhodothermia; order Rhodothermales; family VXPQ01; genus VXPQ01. Next base: position 187,900 of record OZ220746.1, on the reverse strand, counting down.
ATGGAGCCGCCGGCGACGGATACACCTTGAAGGGACTGCGCATGGATTGGCAGGATGCACAGGCATACCGTCAGACTGAAAGAAACTGGAATAAAGAAAAGGGCTCGCATGGGACCGCAGGGATGGAATCGGCCCCTTAAGACACAGCGAGCTCCAAAACGTAACCTTCCCGGGAAGCTTTTTCAGCGTGTGAAATCAACCGGCTTCCTGCTCCGGATGAGTCCGGAGTACATGAGCCATCAGCGTTGCGGTGGGAGCCATAATGCGCTCGTCGATATCGAAGTGATCGCTGTGCAGCGGATACGCACTCTCCGGGCCGGAACGGGTACCTACCCGGAGAAGCATTCCGGGTATTTTCGCCAGGTAGTGTCCGAAATCTTCCGAACCCATGCTGGGAAGAGGAATTTGAAAGATCGCTTCCTCTCCACAGAAGGACCGGATAACGGATGTTACATGCTTCGTTAGTCGAGGGTTGTTGTGCACTGCAGGCGCTCCTGCCGCTATATCGATGTGTACCCCGACCCCGTACAAACGAGCAAGTTCATTTGCGATACTTTCCAGGCGTTGTCTTATCGCAGTGCGCTCCTCAGCATCCGTGGTGCGGATCGTGCCCCCCAGTTCCGCCTCGTCGGGAATCACGTTGTATGCATCCCCGGCATGAAACCGGCAAATCGTCAGAACGGATGCCTGGCGCGCATCCGTAAAACGTCCAACGAGATGATAAAGCGCGTTGGCGATCTGATTGGCCACCCAGATGGTATCCACGACTTCATGGGGACGCGCCGAATGACCGGTGCTTGATGCCTTGACGCAAATGTTGAACCGGTCTTTAGACGACGTAACAGGTCCGGCCAGCACGCCATACCTGCCTACCTCCAGCGAGGGATCCACGTGGATTGCATACATACTCTGCACGCCGTCAAGAACTCCATCCCGGATCATATTCACCGCGCCTCCCGGTGTACCTTCTTCGTTCGGCTGAAACAGTACGCGGACCGTGCCGCGGAGGTGTTCCCTGTTTCGATGCAGAATGAGCGCTACGCCGATCGCAACCGCTGTATGTGCATCATGGCCGCATAGATGGGCAACTCCCGGATTGCGAGATGCATACTCCACGGATTTTGCATCGGCGGTGGGCAATGCGTCCATATCCGCCCGGTACGCAATGACAGACCCGTCGTGTGCTCCCTCGATATCCGTGTATAAGCCGGTGCCGGCCAGGGGGCCTGTTACAACCAACCCGTTCTGCTCAAGGGTGCTGCGAACAAATTCGCTGGTGCGATACTCCTCAAAGCCCAGCTCGGGATGCTGATGAATATAACGCCGTATGTCGCGCAGGAACGTCGCGAATTCAACGGGCTCCGGGCCTGTTTCGGCAAGGTCCGCAACATCCATGGAAGGAATGTCCGCTATAACGCTCATCTTCTTCAAACCATCCCGTTCCGTTTGCGGAAAAACCATTCCGCGGCAAGAAGCGCAATAATGAGTAGCAAAAAAACAGGCTGTTTACGCAAATCCTCTTCCGTCGTTTGGGATACCGTATCAGATGCTCCTTCCAGATGGGCCGCGAGCACCTCAATAAATGGCTCGGGGCGGCTTGTATCCAGCAAAACACCTCCTGAGCGCTGAGCGACTTGCTGCATCAATACGGTGTCTGCTCCCGGTTCCCGATATTCCAGGGTCAACGATCCAACCACAAACTCTCCGCGATCCGAACCCAGCATTTCCTCTGCTCTGTACGCTGTGGCCGTCCAGGCATAGGCGCCTTCGGGCAGCGCCCCGGCGTCGAGCGTGTACCGCCCGCTCCCGATCGCGTGCATAAGATAGGGAAACTCCACGCCATCCGGCGAGATCAACCTGATCTCCACAGACGCATCCGGGACGGGATTAAGGCTTTCATCGTACACTTGACCGGAAAACTGAACCGATTCTCCCCCTCCGAAAACATCCCGAACAGGATATATGCGCACAGGGCGGTCATCGTCCAGGGCGGTAAGCCACTGGATAATGTTTGCAAAAAGTTCTGCAGGAAGTTGCTCGAAATGAGCCAGGTCTTCAGGAAGGTTCTGCCATCTCCATGTGCCGGCGCCAAGCAAGGCGGCGGTACGATGTTGCGCACGCCGGCGAACGACGAGCAACGGATCGGGCAGGTCAATCCCGCGCACCGACACGGTGGCAAGCACCTGGGTATCAGGGGTAAGCACCCATTGGGTTCGACTGTACTCCAGCGGGGGAAGAGTACCCCATGTTTCCGAGTCTCCTCCGGAAATATGCATGACCGGGTGATGGTTTCCTGCCGGTGTAGTTCGGAACGTCGCCTCCATGAAATCTCCCCGAATACGTCCCGCCTCAACAGGAAGTACGTCTTCGGAAATTATGCCCAGTCGGGCAATAGAGGTAGCTGAAGTAAGCAGAAAAAACACCGGAACGCCTTCCTGGGCCGCCTCGCCGATGCGCCGCAATACGGTTCCGTCGCTGACCTGTCCGGGGTAGCCGGCCAACACGATGACATCAAAGTCCGCAAGCGAGGCAGGAAACGGGCCTTCGTAAAAATCGCTCGCGCTTTTTTGTACGAATGAAGACACTTCGAACGCCGCATTCCGCCCAAACAGCCTCCGTATTGCAGCGACATCCGGGCCGGGAGCTGCTGCAACGAGAAGGATGCGCCGTTTGGAGGAAAGCACACGAACGGTCAGGGATTCCCGGTTATTGCGGTGCGTCACTTCATCAGCAAGCTCTGTTACAGCCACCGTGTAGCGCTGAAGTCCTTCCGATTCGGGCGTCACGGACAAATCGACAACGAATTCGGCATTTCCCGGAGGAATTTCAAGGTCTCGGGAAGTTATTGTTTCTCCGTCAGCGGCCAGCGATACCGTAATCCGGTGGCCTCTTGTACCCTCTGCACGAATGCCGACCTCAATGGGGAGTTCGGCGCCCACGTAGGCTACTTCGTTTGTGAGCACACGTTGCACCCGAATATCCTGCCGACGCAATGTATCGCCTACAATCGCCGTAAAGACCGGCACCGGATACCGTTCGGATACATATAGCGGATTACGACCCGTATTGTACCGTCCATCGGAAACAAGCAGCACGGCGCGCAAATTATCATCCCGCAATCGCTCCTCGGTGGAAGCAAGCGCCCGGGCAATGTTGGTTCTGAATGCATTCAGCGCAAGCGAGTCCGGCTCAAAACGGGAAAGCTCACTGGCATCGAGGCCCGAGCCAAAACGGATGTACCGCACATCGGCGCCTCGTGCAGCTGCCGGGATATGCTGGAGAATATCCCGGATACGGGCTTGTGCTACCGCAAGAGAAGTATCCGCGCCGGATGCCAGACGAAGGCTTGTGCTGTCGTCGATGAGCACTGCTACGACGGGTTCCTTTTCGTCATGCCGGACAAGGCGTAAAACAGGTTCGAGCAGAAGCAGCAGAATGAAAAAGAGCGCACAAAACCGCAGCGCCCCGAGCAGGACCCTCTTGCCCCGCGACAATTCGGGCATGGTGTGACGATACAACCATACGGCCCCGGCGCCGGCTGCGAGCAGGAACACCGCAACCAGCCATGAAGTCATGCCAAAAGAAAAAGACATTCGGCGAAGTGGACTTGATCAGCGTATCCTTAAAGATACGGCATGACCATGTAGGCAAGGTAGGCCAGAAAACCTGTCAGCAGAAACGCTCCCTCGATGCGACCGACTCCGGGCCGGAACCACAGAATCGGGAGGAGCACCGCTCCGAACGCAAGCATGACCGGAAAATGTACGGCAAGCATGTTCGCCTCCACATACAGGGGACGGAACAAAGAAATAGGCCCCACGACGAATAACACATTCAGGATATTGCTGCCGAATACGTTGCCCACCGAAAGTTCTGTCTCGCCCTTCAGGGCGCCCACAAGGGAAGTGGCCAGTTCGGGCAGACTGGTGCCGACAGCGACGACCGTCAGGCCGATTATTACAGAGGAAACGCCGAGCATGGTAGCGATATTCACGGCGGATTTCATCATGAGCCAGGCGCCGCCTGCAAGCAACAGGGCGCCTGCGAAAAGGAATATCCATTTCCCGGGGCCCGACACCGGAACGTTTGCAACTTCCGAGAGCACGACATCCGGTTTCTGTCTTTCACCGCCATACGCGCTTCCCCGCACAATCAGAAATACAAAAATGATCAGCATGGCGGCCAGTACCATGCCATCGATCCGACTGATTGTTCCGTCCAGCGCCACCAGATAGAAAACGATCAGCACAAGCATCATGGCAGGGTACCCTTTGGTCAGCACATCGCGCGATGCCAGAAGGGGAAAAACCAGCCCGCTTGCTCCAAGAACCAGGGCAATGTTGCAAATGTTTGAACCGACGATATTCCCCAGCGCAAGACCGTCTTCCTGTGAGAATGCTGCAAACAGGTTAAACACAAATTCGGGCATGGACGTACCGAGCGCCACCACGGTGGCGCCGACAATCAGGGGACTTACACTATACCGATGGACCAGCGCCGCAGCGCCCTTCAGGAGCCATTCAGCGCCGAAGTATACCAGGGAAAGCCCCAGTGCAAAAAGAAATAATTGAAGAGGCATGACAGGTTTTATTCTCTGCTAAAAAGGGAATTATATGGTCATCTTCATGTTATACTTTCGATCAGACATAACCGAATTATCCGATCTTGTCTTCTCTGCCTCCCGCAGGGCGCTTCACGTCTGCGACGCCCCGAATCCGCAGTGTTTTCTGCTGATTTCAACGATGGAATCATGACACCCTGTACGTACGAACGTGAAGTGCTGAGCGAAGTGGTTTTGATCAGAGTATCCCTTAATTTTAGCAGGTTGGGCGCGACATGATCCTGCTTGGCGCAATATTGACGACGCGGCCTTCGGCCGGGATGGCGGAATGGTAGACGCAACGGACTTAAAATCCGTTGGAGCAATGCTCCGTGCGGGTTCGAATCCCGCTCCCGGTACGAAACTAAGCCCGCCTCCTTCATCGGAAGCGGGCTTTTTTCATAAATTTACGCTGAAAAATATCTGTCTTACTACATATAGAACAGGCGCCGCAGTGGGTCCTGTCGTTTGTCCTGGCTCTACTCCGAGCGGGTCACCAGCACGGCCCAATCCTGGTCAGGATCTGCCGGGGGCTCGCCGAGCGATACGATCGCACCGCTTTCCACCGTCGTCACGCTGCCGTACTGGAGCTCTCCGCCTAATCTTGGGTTGTACCACTGTACGCTAAACGTACCCTCGTCTCTTTCGAGATCAAGCGTAGTACTGCCCCCGGTCGGCAAATACACCGCGTATGTTTGGCCCGGCTTGCCGAGCACGAGATTGCCGTATGCGAATGCAAGACCATTGTCGGGCTCCATTTCCCAGAAGGGGAGGTACTTCTGAAAGAACTCGAGCGCGTAGCGCGTTTGATCCCACAATATCTCGCGCGTTCGCCAGTCTTCGCAGTCGATGTCCATACAGGGGTTGCGGCTGCCGAAATACCACTCCACACCGGAACCGCCACCCATGAGGTTTCCCCAGAGCGCTTGTTTGCGCGGCAAGTCGTGCGCCGGGTCGACGGCATCAGGAGCGGCGCCCCGCCATGCCGGCTGCTGCTCGTCTCCGAAGATGGCCCACTTTCGCCCTGCGCGCTCCGAGCGCTTCCGCAGCACGATAGCGTCTCTGTTGTAGTCATGCATGTCGGCCTGGATGGAGGTCGCTTCGAAGTTTGGATCCCCAAGAATGCCGTCGTAGAACCACATCGCCCGGTTGGACTTCGTGTGGACGGTGATCGGATGATCATAGGGATCCAGTGAACGAATGGAGCCCGCGATCATTTTCCGATCGGCATCGGGAGTGTTGTTCTCCTCTCCCAGGTTCCAGATCACGGCATTGTGATGGCCGAAGCGCGCGACGAGTTCACGATGGTATAGCTCACGAACCGGATTCAGCCCAAGACTGCCCCCGAGGTTCCCATCATTCTCCGTCTCTTGCGTGACGACGTGAAGCATTATGCCAAGTCGATCCATATGAGCGAATACAATCTCCCACTGCGCCAATTTGCTGACGTCGAATCGTTCCCTCTCGTCCACATCGGTCCACATCCATGTGTCCCTGCCATCCCCGCCTTCAGTGTTGTAGGTCAGGAAATAGACACTGTTCATCCCTTTTCCTGCCAGATAGTTGAGGGCGCCGATGATTCCCTTGCCCTTGCCGTCCTTCCAACTGGGATCGCCGTCACTCCAATCCTGGACGTGCGGTTGGTATTGGTGGATGAAGGTCCCTACCTGCTCGTAGCTTCCTGAGCCGGCGTCGGCGTCGAAGGTCCCGTCTATCTCGTCGTATGCAAGGAAATTCTCCGGACTGTCTGCCCCGCCCTTCAGATAGTATTTACCACTTCCGGCGAATCGGTAGTGGTGTTCGCCCACATACTGAAGTAGCCCGTGATGCCGGAAATCCGGATCTCCCTTGTCCGAAGGAAGCACAGTGAATGATCCCGAGGCTCCGTCAAATGCAGTCGGTTCTCCAGCCATCGGATCCGCGGCGATCGCAACATCCTGACCTGCGCGGAACGATGCCTCGTAGCTCCATTCGCCCTCTTCGTTTGGTGAAAAATGGACCCGCCATATGCTTCCGCTCTCGGCGCTGGAGTTCGCCGCATCACCATCCGCTGCGTAGAACCCCGGGACGACCACCGTCTGATTCCCGCGCGTAAAGACGACATCCAGTCGATAGTCTGTAAATGGATTTGGAGTAGCCGTTTCGCTGGACTCCGGACCGTCGAATGAGATGGTCACACGATGCCATGTCTTCAGCTCTCCGGAAACCTCAGCCGCCGTTGGCTCTCCGGAAAGGTCGCTCGACTGCTCACATGTCGAGGCCATGACGAGCGGGAGGAGCAAAATAAAAAGAAGCGTAAAAAGACGTTCCGGGGGCATATATCCCGGATATCCCGGCCTGATGCCCAATCTTCTCTTGCGGGTTGCTGGCATCGTGGCGACCCGGTTTCGGAGCATGATGTCGTTCATAGGTTCGGTCAAGGTTCGTTATCTGAGGAATATTAGTCCTGGGCGTCCCTGTCAGCCCTGGTAATGAGGGCCACCCAATCCTGATGGTCATCCTGGGGAGGCAGACCCAGCGAGACGTAATCCTCGCCTTCAATGGTGGTTACGGTACCTGTCTGGAGAGCACCTCTTATGTCGTACGTATTGTCGATTTCGTGGAATGCCAGAAAGTTCTCCGGGCTATCGGCTCCTCCTTTGAGGTAGTAATCCCCGCTACCCGCGAATCGGAAGTAGTGTTCACCGACATACTCCAGTCGTCCGTGGTGTCGAAAGTCGCGCCCGGTCTTGTCTGTAGGCTTGACGACAAACGAACCCCTTTCGCCATTAAACCCGGTCTGGGAGCCTGCATGTTGGGCAGGGGACAACGCGATATTGGGACCCGTGCGGAACGATGCGTTGTACGACCATTCGCCAGGCATATTCGGAGAGAAGTGCACGCGCCAGACGTTTCCTCTGTCGGCACTGGCTTCTCCGGCATTGCCATCGGCCGCGTAGAATCCCGGTACGACTACGGAATAGGGTCGGGCGAGCTTGTCGGTACGACCAAGGTAGGTGCGTTGGCTGGCTACATGCTGTTGTGGCTGATTATCATCGGCTGTGTGGTAAAGACGCCGATTCAGATTGAGCTGGCACGCTATGCAATTTCGACAGGGCAGGGAACCATGGCTCTCCTGGCCGGCTTGCGCGGACCACGCATCATGAGATTGAATCTGGTTATGTGGTTCTGGCTGATAATGATGGTGGCGGTCATTATCCAGTTGGGCGGCATTGTCCATGGTGTCGGGCAGAGTGCCGCAATAGCACTGCCACTCACGGGAGACTACAATGAACTGCTGGCAGCCCAGGATAGCTGGGACGCTGCAGCGCTTCAATCCGGGATGGATAGTATGCTTGAGTCGCGCCCGACAGGATTTACCTGGGACGATGTGATTTGGGCTACCCTGGCAACAGCGCTAACGATGCTCCTGCTTGTGCGTGGACGCTACCGTCTGATCGAGCGCATGGCCATGATCCTGGTTGGTTTGTTCACGCTAGCAACCCTGTTTTGTCTGGCAGCACTTCAGTTACAGGCCGAATGGGCAATATCCTGGGCGGACATCGGATCGGGACTGAGTTTCCGTATCCCACCGGTGGTTGAGGGTCTTACCAGGTCTCCGGTTGCGGCCGTTCTGGCAACATTTGGCATCATAGGTATGGCGGCAACCGACCTGATCTCATATCCATACTTCTGCGTTGAAAAAGGATACGCGAAATGGACCGGAAAGCGTGACGATTCGGATGTCTGGGCCAAGCGTGCGCGTGGCTGGCTGGATGTTATGCGTCTGGATGCGTTCGCCGCTGCTGCAGCTTTCACCATCGGCACGGTTGCATTCTATCTGCTCGGGGCCTCAGTGCTTCACCCGCAAGGACTCGATCCGGTCGGCGAGCAAATGATCCCGACTCTGGCAAAGACCTATCAGCCGGTATACGGCACGTTAGGGGTTTGGCTGTTTCTAATGGGTGCGATAGCAGTGCTATACAGCACCTTATTTGTCTCTCCAGCCGGACATGCTCGCGTTTGCGCGGATGCCTTGCGCGTTACGGGCGTGGGTGCAAAAACCGACGAGACCAAAGATTGGTGGGTGCGCCAGTTCAGTTGGCTTTTCCCGTTAATTGGTTTGGTGTCCATGCTGATCATTCGCAGACCGGTCTTTCTGATCCTGGCGGCCGGGATTTTTCAGAGCATGATGCTTCCGATCGTGGCCGTTGTCGCTGTTGCCTTTCGCTATCGCACCTGCGATAAGCGGATCCTGCCGGGGCGGGCCTGGGATGTTTTTCTGGTGACATGCGTTCTGATTCTGGTTGTCATGGGCGTCTGGGCGGTCGGGGATCGCATCCTGGATGTCTTTTGAGCTACACCGCCCGGTCCGTAGAGAACGACATCGATCGAGCCCTCATTCGGAGCAATTCAGATTTCGGGCACGGTAGGCCAGCTTCCGTCATGACCTGGAGCACGCGTTCGAAATCCCTGCTGATGCCATCTGTGATTACACCGAGTTTGACCATGTGCCTATATTTTGTTACAGCCTTCTGAACAAAAGCCGGTCGCGCTACCAGTGCACTTCCACGCCGGCAAGTTGCTCAAGCACCTTCACAACCGACCAGTTGTCTTCCTCTGGAAACAACGAGATGCCCGCCTGAAATAGTTCGTGTGCGGTGCTCGTGGTGAACATCGCCACCCCTTGCTCCCTGGCCATCGCCATCGTGATGCCCAGGTCCTTATACATCGTTGTGATCTGGCTGCCGGTATCCTTGAAGGTGCGGTCCATGATGCGCTTCATGCAATCGTCGATCAGAGGGCTGCGCACGCCGCTGGCCATAAACACTTCATACATCGTCTTCCCGTCGACGCCGGCCTTGGCCCCCAACACCAGCGATTCGAAGAGCGCCGTGAACGTGCAGCCGATCAATCCCTGAAGCGTTGCCTTGACCATCTGCCCCCCGCCGATCTCCTCACCCACGTGAAAGATATGCCCGCCGACTGCCTGCAAGACATCTTGCTGGGCTCCGAAAACTGCTTTCTTCGCTGCTGCCATCATGGCTAGCGTGCCTGCTTCGGCCCCAAACCGCCCCCCGCTAACAGGGGAATCGATCAGATGAATGTCTTTCGACTCCAGGGGGGCGATCAACGCTTGGATTTCAGCTGGCTGGATGGTCGCCGACACGATAACGGTCTTCCCTGGATCCATACTCGCCAGCAATCCCTGCTCCCCAAGCACCACGTCTTGCACCTGAGAACCGGTCATGACCATCACAAACACAACATCCGTCGTCGCCCCGATGTCGGCCACACTTTCGGCCGCATTACCGCCGGCCTCCACCAACATCGTCTTGCGTTGGTCGCGAAGATCGAAACCACTCGTGTCAAAGCCCGCCTTGACCAGGTTCTTGGCCATCGCGAGTCCCATATCACCGAGTCCAACGATACCTACTGTCTTCATATGTTCGTACAAGCGAGAAAATGTTCAACAAAGCCTCAATATGCGTCACGCCGCCCACAAGAGTTAATGAAACACGAACAGACGAACGAAGCAAGATCCACAATGAAAAGCCGTTCGTAGACGGTCATGGCTGCATATTCGGATCTGCTTGAGTTCAAGTTCTCTTTGAGCGCATAACGGCCCAAGCTCACCCGCGAAGGGCAGTGACATCGATCATACGTAGCAAGGAAACATTTTCCCCACTGCGAAGCAAGACCGGGCGTTTTCCCGAAGGCGGCCGCCGACATCGTCGTCATCGGATCGATAGATGGGCGTATTTACACTCCGTAGGCGGGCAGCGCTCCGTCTTTCCGAACAATGATTGCGATGCACCGTGAGATGTACGATCTTGTTGCCCGCACTTTTTGACAACAGCCGGCACCATGGCAAGGCGAATCGTCGTCAAAATAGGAACAAGCGTGCTTACCGCTGGAACCCGGCGACTCAACCATGCTCGGATGCTTGAGATCGTTCGGCAGTGCTCCGCACTCCACCAGGAAGGATACGAACTCATCGTATGCACCTCTGGAGCCATTGCCGCCGGAGTCGAACGACTCCGCATGTCCAGGCCCCCCGAATCGTTGGCCGAAAAGCAAATGCTGGCGGCAGTCGGGCAAAGCAGGCTCATGGAAATCTGGGAGCAGCTTTTCACGCAGTTCAATATCCATGTCGGTCAAATGCTCCTTACCCGAGCGGACGTAGAGGACCGTCACCGATTTCTGAATGCCCGTGATACGTTACGCACACTGCTCGAACATCGAATCGTGCCGGTCATCAACGAGAACGATGCCGTGGCTACGGCCGAGATCCGGGTAGGAGACAATGATAACCTGTCCGCACTGTGCGTCCTGCTTGCCGAGGCTGACCTGCTGATTCTCCTCAGCGATCAGCAGGGCCTGTTCACTGCAGATCCACGGACAAATCCGGATGCAAAACTCATTGCGGAAGTAGAAGATATCGACTCCAACCTGCATGCAGCAGCGGGGGAAAGCAAATCCGGCCTGGGCATCGGCGGCATGAAAACGAAACTGGACGCTGCCGACATGGCCCGGCGTGCCGGCGCCCATGTGGTTATTGCGGCGGGCGATGCTCCCGACGTGATTTTCCGCATCGTGGCAGGAGAACAGATCGGCACCCGTTTCCCGGCGTTCGACATCCCGGTCGGAAACCGCAAACGATGGATTCTGGGAGGCGCAGGTGCATCCGGAACCGTTGTGATCGACCAGGGGGCTGCGGCCGCGCTGGCCAATGGAGGCGGCAGCCTCCTCCCGGCAGGAATCATTCACGTGCACGGCTCGTTCGAGCGTGGTGATGTAGTGCGGATTACGGGCCCCGACCAAACAAACCTGGGCCGGGGTGTCGTTCGGTATGACAGCACGGATGTGAACCGTATCAAGGGACTGCAATCCGATGGCATTCAAGAGGCGCTCGGATACGCATACGGCCCCGTCGTCATCCACCGCGATGATCTGATTCTTATGTAACCACCCTGCGACCGGCAGCGGGCAGTGTGTGCTCGGACCTACCCCGAACATTCCATAATACTTTCATGCTTGTCGAAGAAATGATCTCCGTGCACAAAATGGGGGAAAAGGCAAAGGCTGCGAGCCGTTTGCTGGCCACGTTGGGCACAGAGGCAAAAAACGTGGCGCTGGCCGCCATCGCGGACGAACTGGAAGGCGCCTCCGCTACGATTCTCCAGGAAAATACACTGGATATACAAGATGGGCGGGAGGCCGGATTGTCCGAGGCTATTCTCGACCGCCTGCTGCTCAATGAAAAACGCCTTGGCGATCTGGCGAGCGATGTCCGCTCCGTGATCGACCTGCCGGACCCTGTCGGCGTCGAGTTCGAAAGCCGCGTGCTCCCGAACGGGATGCGACTCGTCAAACGCCGGATACCCCTCGGTGTCGTGGGTGTGATCTATGAAGCTCGTCCGAACGTAACCATCGACATCGCATCTCTGTGCCTTAAAACAAGCAATGCCGTGATTCTTCGCGGGGGCAAGGAAACCCTGCGAAGCAATCTTGCCCTTGTCCCAGTCATCCGGCAGGCACTGGAAAAAACAGGTGTACCCCCTGACGCTGTGCAATACATTGGCGATCCCGACCGGGCCCTTGTTGAACAATTGCTGCGACTGGACGATTGTGTCGATATGATCATTCCCCGTGGAGGCGCCGGGTTACACAGGCTATGCCTTGAAAAAAGCACCATACCCGTCATTACGGGGGGAATGGGAGTGTGTCACATTTTTGTGGATGACTCGGCCGACCTGGAGAGGGCAGAGGACATCGTGGAAAACGCAAAGGTGCAGCGCCCGAGTGTATGTAACGCACTGGACACACTGCTCATACACAGGAAGGTAGCCCATGCCTTCTTGCCGCCTCTGGCGAAGCGCCTTCATGCACACGGCGTAACGTTTCATGCAGAGCCGGAAGCGCTGAGCATCCTCGAACAGACAGAGAGCATTGCGTGCAAGGCCGCCCAACCCAGCGATTTCGATCAGGAATGGATGGCACTGATACTGAACGTCCGCATCGTGGACGGCCTGGACGACGCCATTGAGCACATACATAACCACGGGACAGCCCACTCGGACAGCATTCTGACCAATGATTGGGAACGCGCAAACACGTTCATCGACCGCATCGACTCCGCGGCGGTGTTCGTGAATGCCAGTACGCGATTCTCGGACGGCGGCCAGTTCGGCCTGGGTGCAGAAGTGGCCGTCAGCACGCAAAAACTACATGCCCGCGGCCCGATGGGACTCGAGGAGCTAACGAGCTACAAGTGGATCGGTATCGGAAAAGGACACATCCGGGGTTAGGGTCTGCATAGTGATAACAGGCCCTAACCCGCCTGGAGCGTCGCGGCAAGCGTGATGTTCGCCCCCTGGAATAACTTCGAGACCGGGCAATTGGATCTTACCCCCTCGGCCAGTTCCTGAAAAGTCGATTCGTCGATGCCCGGCACGTCGGCCTCGATCGTCAGATCGATCTGGGAAATAGCAATACCTCCTTCCACTTTTACCAGATGCACGCCCGCAACCGTATGTACCCGATTTGGCGTATATCCTGCTTTCGCCAGTTCGTTCGAAAGCGCCATCGAGACACATCCTGCGTGGCCTGCGGCAAGGAGTTCTTCCGGATTGGTTCCGGCGCCATCTTCAACACGGGAAGTAAAGGAATACGGTACGTGCTCGTTCAGAACCGTCACTTTACCTTCTCCATTCAGCAAGTCGCCTTGCCAAACGGCTTCGGCTGTACGTACAAGCATGATCTATCGTGGAATGTTTAATGGAATCACGTTCGGAATGCGTAAAGGATACTCTGATTACGTCCGCAAAGTTCAGAGGCTGAGAGGGGCGCTTCACGCACGTGCGTGAAGCGTTGATCGAAGCGGTTTTGATCAGGGTATCCTTATAATATACGCACTCCCTGAAATGCATTTCCCGGTAAAATTCAGGAAAAACACGCTATATAACCCCTTTTCCAATGTCCGAAAAAAAGACCGGAGCAGAAACCGTACGCTGGAATCTCGCCGACTTGTACCCGTCGGAGGATTTGCTGGAAACAGACCTTTCGAAGGCGTTCTCCGACGCGGAGGTCTTTGCAACCGCCTGGCGCGGCAGCGTGGCAAACCTGTCGCCGGACAACATGGTCAAGGCACTTGAACAACTGGAAGCTATTCAGGACCGGATAGGCAAGGCATATACTTATGCTTTCTTACAATGGGCTACGGACACCGGCGACGAACGGCGGGGGGCATTGCTCCAGCATGTCCGCGAGGCCTATACCCGTACCCTGCAGCAACTCATTTTTTTCGGGCTCGAATGGGGAAAAACCGATGAGGAGCATGCAACAGCCCTGATCGCTTCCGAGGAACTTGCCGGGTATCGCCATTACCTCGAAGTAGAACGATTGCAGCGGGATTACCTGCTCACGGAGCCGGAGGAAAAGATATTGACCGAAAAGGCCGTAACAGGACGTGGAGCCTGGAACCGTTTCTTCGACGAGCTGCTTGGCGCCACCCGTTTCCGGATAAACGGAGAGAAAAAAACCGAGCAGGAAGTGCTGTCCATGTTGCACGAACCGGAGCGCTCGCTGCGGGAAAAAGCTGCTTTGGCCCTTACGGAAGGGCTTGCTACCCATGGCCGCTCGCTTACCTGCGTTTTCAATACGATCCTTGCGGACAAGGCGCTGGATGATCGTCTTCGCGGCTATGAGACGTGGTTGTCCGAGCGGAACCTGTCCAACGAAGTACAGGCCGAGACCGTGGAAGCCCTGATTGAGGCAGTAACTTCAAAGTATGGCCTGGTGGCCCGTTTTTATCGCCTGAAACGCGCTCTGTTAGGGTACGACGAGTTGTTCGACTATGACCGGTATGCTCCTGTTGGCGAATCCGATCGACAATATACCTGGGGAGAAGCACGAGAGATCGTATCCAGGGCCTACCACGCGTTCCATCCCCGAATGGGGGCCATCGCAGATCTTTTCTTCGAGGGTAACTGGATCGACGCCCCACCGGCCCCGGGCAAGCGGGGAGGCGCCTTCAGCCATGGAGCCGTCCCGAGTGCTCATCCGTACATCCTGCTTAACTTTGCGGGCAGGTCACGCGATGTGCAGACGCTGGCGCACGAACTTGGGCATGGTATCCACCAGTACCTGGCCAGGAAACAAGGGGTCTTGCAGGCCGATACGCCACTGACCACTGCCGAGACCGCCTCGGTCTTCGGCGAAATGATCGTGTTCCGGGAAATGCTTGCACATGAGCAAAACACCGCCAATCGGCTCGCCATGCTCGTCGGCAAAATCGATGACACGGTTGCCACTGTGTTCCGGCAAGTCGCCATGAACCGGTTCGAACATGCGATCCATACGGAGCGCCGTGAACGCGGGGAACTCAGCGCCGATCGATTCGCCGACCTCTGGATACAAACCCAGAAGAAGATGTTCGAGGGCAGCGTAACACTGGGAGATCATTACCGGTACTGGTGGAGCTACATCCCGCACTTCATTCATACACCGGGCTATGTCTATGCCTATGCCTTCGGAGAATTGCTCGTGCTTGCGCTTTACGCCCGGTATCTCGATAATCCACAGGATTTCCCGGATCGATACCTTGCCCTGCTGGAAGCCGGCGGGTCGGACTGGCCGCACGTACTTGCGGGAAGAATGGATATCGATCTGCAGGATCCCTCTTTGTGGAACGCCGGGCTGGCGGCCATCGAGAGCCTGATTACGGAGGCAGAAGAGCTGGCTGGAGACGTGTCGTAGTTCAGTCAGGCATATCCCTTAAGGATACGCTGATTAAGTCCGCGAAGTTTAGAATATCCTTAACCTTCTACCTTGCCGCGATGTCCACAAGTTCACGGGGCAGAGCGGTCAGCGTATCGACGCCGTCTTCGGTCACAGCCACGATATCTTCGATTCGGGCCCCGGCCAGTCCGTCCAGATAAATCCCCGGTTCGATCGTGAAGGTCATGCCGGGACGCAGAAGCATCGGATTGCCATCCCGGATATACGGCGCCTCATGTATCTCCAGACCCACACCATGTCCGGTTCGGTGCACGAAGCGCTCGCCGAAACCGGCCTTTTCAATCACAGCGCGGGCTGCACGGTCCACTTCCGAGGCAGGTACGCCCGGCCCCGCAGTCTGCGCCGCCGCATGCCGGGCGTGACCAACCACCTCGACGATATGGCGGACCTCGTTTCCCGGATCGCCATACGAAAACATGCGCGTCATATCGGAAAAATAGCCTTCCACGTTCGCCCCCCAGTCGCACAAAATCAGTTCTCCGGAGCGTAGTGCACGGTTACCCGGCACGGCATGAGGGTTTGCCGAGGAAGGCCCAAAAGCCACAATGGGAGAAAAGGGGAGCTCGGGGGCACAGCCTGTATCCAGAAGCCGGGCTGTCAGACGGGAGGCTGCTTCCCGCTCCGTGATACCTGGCGCTATGGCGGAAAGCGTATGCCGTATGGCGTCTTCGGCCACCTGGACAGCCTTCCGCATCTTTTCGATCTCGTGCGCATCCTTGCATATCCGCAAGGCGGCAAGAGCTTCGTGCCCATCCGGATACGTGGATCCCGGCATTGCCTCCTGGAGCATACGGAGTTCAAGCACGCGCATGCTCCCGGATTCGATCCCGATCCGTTGGCCATCCAGTCCACCTGCACGAGCGGCCTCCCGAAACGCCTCCGGCCAAATAGAAGGATCCTCCCCATAGGTGCAAACACATATATCCATGGGAAATCCGTCCAGTTTTCCCCCCTCGAGTTCCGGAATGACAAATACCGGAGCGCCGTTCTGCCGGAAAAACGCCACGGTCGGGCGCTCGCTCAAGTGAAAATCCAGCCCGGTAAGATAGGTCAGCGAGGCGCCTGGAACGACGGCAAAAGCATGCAAATCGAGGCGCGTCAGTTCGCGCGAAAGGGCGCATTGACGAGCCGGGAAGGGAGATTCGGACATTACATCTACTCAGGAATAGGGAATTCCGATGAAACACCTTTGCGGCTTTGCGAAAAAGGGAAGTGGTACCTACTTTAGTAAAATAGGGTTTTTTATCCCGCCATTATTGTGATGCTTGTTATAGTAAAAGCCGTTTAAGGCAATACCTTCCCCCATGACATTTTACGCACTTGGCATCAATTATTTGCGTGCGCCGGTAGAGATCCGCGAATCCTTCGCATCAGGCTGGGAGGAGGGGTATGGATTATACCGGAATATTTTCCTGAATCCGGGTTCCGAGCTCGTCCTGCTCTCAACCTGTAATCGTACGGAAGCCTACCTGTACGGCGCCGAAGAAGATGTACGAACCGTGCGCGAAGCCTTTGAGAAGCATGCCGGTCATACATGGCCGGAAGACATGTCATTTCTCTACCGGGACGAAAAAGCGATCCGGCATATTTTCGAGGTGGCCGCCGGCATGAAATCGCTGATACCGGGCGACCTGCATATCTATTTCCAACTGAAGGAAGCGTATGGCGTTGCGGTGGGGCAGGACTGCGTAAATACGACTATGCACCGCCTGCTGCACACTGCATTCCGAGCAGCAAAGCGAGTTATTAACGAAACAGATCTCTCGCAAAACAATGCTTCCATACCTGTCCGGGCCGCGGAAGTCGTCAAGTCACGTTACATCCGGACCCGTGCTTCAAAAAGCGGGGAAGCCCGAAGAGGCGGCCCCAACGCCTCGACCGCGCTGATTGTCGGCGCCGGACGTATAGGACAAGAGGCAGGGGAGGCGCTCCGGATGCTGGGCATACAGCACCTTTCGTTTGCCAACCGGACGGAGCAACGGGCCCGTGAAGCGGCCGAACGTTATCGAGCTCACTACGTGCCCTGGGAAGATCGCCATACTGCCGCCGCGCAATCGGACACGGTCATTGTAGCGACATCGGCTCCCGAGCCCGTATTGCATTGTACAGAGTTTGCCTCGGAGATGAGGAATACCCCGACACTGATTATCGATATTTCCGTACCGCGAGGCGTGGAAGAGCAAATCGGCGCACTGCCCGATATTGAGCTCATTACCATAGACCAGTTAGGTAAAGCCGAAACAAGAACCCGGGAAATGCTTCAATCCTCTCTGGAAAACGCGGGCAGGATTGTCGACGAGATGATCAGCGAGTTCGTTTCCTGGGTGTTCCTGCATCAATCGTTGCAACCGGCCATACAGGCTATCGCGGAGACATTTGAAGCCATCCGGGCGCAGGAAGTGGGCAAGCATCGCCAGCAGTTTTCGGAGGCAGACCAGGATCAACTGGATCGCCTTACCCGCTCTATCGTGCAGAAACTGCTTGCGGTACCCGTCGTGCGCCTTAAAAGCGTCGATCCCGAGCGCATCGATTTCGCCCATGGAGTACGTTTGCTCCAGCATCTTTTCCTGCGGCATGATTGCGATGATGAAGAGCTGGCCACTGCATCGAACACCTCCTTGCCCGATGCGACCGAACAGGAAATGTCCCGCGAAGATTGCCCGATAGACGCACAGCATTCTGACCAACTTCTTCAGGATGTGGAGCGTACCCTCAGCGATGCGTTACGGATTTCTTCCCGGGATCCGGATACCGTCCGTCATGAGTCGTAGCAGCCTGCCTCCATTGGTACTTGGAACAAGGAGAAGCCCGCTTGCGCGGCGGCAGGCAACCATCGTCCAGGAAAGGCTCAGGACGCAAGGACATCTCGTTGAACTACGCGAGATCAAAACGACGGGCGACCATATCCTCGATATACCGCTTGCAAACATAAACAGTCAGGCGCTATTCACGAAAGAACTGGATCAGGCTCTGCTGGACGGCTCCATCGATCTTGCCGTGCACTCCCTGAAAGACTGGCCCACGGAGATGCCTCCCGGTCTGGTCATCGGGGCGGTAAGCAAGCGGGAAGACCCGGCGGATGTGTTCGTTGGCCGTCCGGGGTATTCCGGAGGATTCGCAGACCTGCCTGAAGGATCTGTGCTGGCGACCTCCTCCCCCAGGAGACAGGCGCAATTACTGGCCTGGCGCCCCGATTTGCGTATGGAGCCGGTTCGCGGCAACGTCGGCACACGCCTTCGCAAATTAGCGGAAGGTACGTGGACCGGTCTGATACTGGCGGCGGCCGGTCTGAAGCGGCTCGGTATGCAGGAGCACATCACAGAACATATCCCCCCGGATATCATGCTTCCTGCGGTAGGACAGGGTGCATTGGCTGTCGTTTGCACGGACCGGAACGAGGAGATCCGCAGACTGCTCCAGGAAACCGTGCACGACGTACGCACTTCGCGGGAAGTACTTGCAGAAAGGGCCTTCCTGCGCACCCTGCGAGGAGGATGTTCCATCCCCGTGGGTGCGTGGGGGCGTGTGCATGGCGACCAGCTTGTGCTCGAAGGTTGTGTAGCATCACTCGACGGCAGAAAAATCTGCCGTGCGCGACGGACGGCTCCCGCTTCCGAAGGCGAAACCATCGGCGCCGAACTCGCCAACGAACTGCTGGAAAAGGGAGGAAGGCGCATCCTGAAGGAACTACGCAATCCGCCTGCGTGATGGGAAATACGGTGCTCTTGCTGCGCTCCGGAGACGAATCCTCCGAAAATATACCGGGCCAGGAGACATCCTGTGGCTGGGAAAAGGCGCTCAATGACGCCGGCTTCGATACGCACACCCTCCCGGTACTCACGTTCGAGTACGCGGAACAAGATGTGCTATACAACCTCTTAAAACATCCGGACCGGTATGCAGGACTTATTTTCACCAGTCTGCGGGCGGTAGAAGCTTTCAGCAGGGCGTTTTCTGAAGCCGGGATCGGAAAAACGGGATGGGAGAATAAGACCCTGTTTACAGTAGGGCCGCGCACTGCCGCCGCCATACGCTCCCTCGGTTACGAGCCGGAAGGGGAGCGCGCCGGCTCGGCAGAACAGCTTGCAGCATATATCCTGGAGCAGCGCATAGGGGGGACATTGCTCTTTCTATGCGGGGACCGAAGACGGGATGTGCTGCCCTCCCTCTTGCGTGAGGGCGGCATCCGCACGGAAGAAATCGTCGCCTATCAAACCTGCTTGCGTACGCTGCACGCATGGCCCGGCGATAAAAAACCGGACTGGGTGGTATTTTTCAGCCCTTCCGGACTGGAGGCAATGCTTAAATCCCCGGAGATATCTCTGGAAGATATCTCCATCGCCGCCATTGGGTCCGTCACGGCAGAGGCTGTGCGCGCCCATGGCTTCCGGGTACGCGCTACTGCGCACGAACCCACCCCCGAAGCACTCGCGCTCGCCCTTCAAGGGACACATTAGTACACGTCGGGGGAGTTTCATCTCTTATGGAGACACCGTAGTTACCGCATCCAACTCCTCGCGGAACACACGGGCGGCCCGGGCAGGGTTCTCTGCCGTGGTCACTCCCGTCATGACAGCCACGCCGTGCGCCCCGGCTCGAATCACGGGTCCGACACGATCCACGGAAATACCTGCGATAGCGATGACAGGAATACGCACCGCTGCGCAGACACGCGCCAGGTTTGTCACTCCCTTCACCGGCGCAGGATTGTCCTTGCTGGTTGTAGAAAATACGGGACCGAATCCTACATAATCGGCGCCTGCTTCCTGCATCGCCAGCGCCTCTTCGACGGTAGTAGCCGTACCCCCTATAATCGCTTCCGGGCCCAGGATACCCCGTGCCTCCCGGACAGGAAAATCCTGTTGTCCAAGATGTATGCCGTCGGCCCGACAGGCCAACGCCACATCAAGACGGTCGTTGACAAGAAACGGCACACCCTGCTCCCGACAAACAAACCCCGCATGCCTTGCCTCCGCCAGAATGTTTCGTACAGCCCCCGATTTTTGTCTGAACTGGATCGTATCGGCGCCCCCCTCTGCAGCAAGGCGAGCAAGCTCCGCATGACTGAACCGTTGCTGGAAGCGAAGGTCCGTCAGCACATGAAATCGTCCGATACGCTTGTTCATTAGAGCCTGTTAACACTATACAAATCGCATGGCAGGACCGCCCATGCGCGTTCCCGGATAATCAGCCCGAATTCGGGCTGCAGGCAAAAGCGCGCGGCACAGGCAGGTCCATCATGGTTTTCAGGCCCGGCGAGGCGTGCAGCACATGAGGTATTGCATTAATCAGGGTGGCAACCGTGGCCGTATCCCCGAATATACCGCCGCGAACCACGAGATCAACGGGTGGATCTCCCACGACATGCACGGCGTCGCGGGGCTCTTTGGCTCCCACAAACATCTTCAGGTCAAGAGAAAGTAAGGGGTTTCCGCCCACATAGCCCGTGATGGAATGATGGATACCGGCCACGTTTCCTGGTGCCACAGTCAGAAACGGAGTGGATATTTCCGCGTCCGCCAGGACAGGGTGCAGTTGTTCGTCCACCCGGTCAAGCGGCCAACCAAGCCCCTTCGCCACAAAAAAGAGCGATTCTCTCAGGCCGATATGTCCGAATGCACCCGTCGCTTTTTTCTCCTCGAAGGCCTTGACCGAAAGGCCGGCTCCCACCTTGACCTGGAGCGGCATCCGGCGCTTTCCTGCATCCACCACACGCAGGACATGCACCTCTGAAACGTCGCAGCATACACCGGTCGCCATGAGCGCCAGCGTATCCATAGCATAGCCGGGGTTTACCCCGGTGCCTACGACAGCCACACGATGCTTTACGGCTGCTTTATGTAGCGCAGCACTGCGTTCAGGGTGCCGATCATACGAAAAAGCGAGTTCTTCGGTGGAGGAAACCACAGGAACGCCGGAGCGAATACATTCTTCGATCTGTCCATCCACGCGGTCCAGAAAAGAAGAAGTCGTATGCAGCACCACATCGGGAGCGGTTTCTGCGAGCACAGCGGCAGCATCCTCGCGCACCACGATCCCGACAGGAAGGAGATCATCCCCCAACAATTCCGCCACATCCCGTCCCGCTTTCTTCGGATCTATATCCACAGCCCCTGCGAGGACAAGTTGGCCCGTTCCCTGTTTGGCAAGAATCGTGCGGATGCATGCCAACCCGATCGGGCCGACACCGTACTGAAGAACACGTACAGGAGACGACATGCAACATACAGATTGGTTTAAGGACACTCTGATCAAAACCGCTTCGATCAGCGCTTCACGTTCGTGTGCAAAAGACCTTCCTAACCCATAAAGGGATAGGAAAAGTGCCGTGCAGGAGCAAGGTTCTCTTTTACAACGCGGGGAGAAGTCCAGCGCGTCAGATTCAACTGCGACCCTGCCTTATCGTTGGTGCCCGACTTGCGGGCGCCCCCAAACGGCTGCTGACCGACCACGGCCCCGGTAGGCTTGTCGTTGATATAGAAATTACCGGCGTTATCGATCAGTCGATCAGAGGTCTTCCGGATTACCTCCTGATCGGCGGCGAAAACAGCTCCGGTCAAGGCATACGACGAGGTTTTGTCCAATACATCAAGCATATCCTCATAACAGGCGTCCTCATACACAAACACCGAGACGACCGGTCCGAATATCTCTTCCCGCATTGTTTCGTGCATGGGGTCGCGAACCCGAAACACAGAAGGAGTGATGAAATACCCTTCCTCGTCGGAGTACGTGCCCCCATGCACGATGTCTGCATCCGGATCGGCATGCGCCCGGTCGATATATCCGGTGATGCGGTCGAAAGAAGGACGGTCGATCACCGCGTTGACGAAGTTCGAAAAGTCCTCGACCGGTCCCGTTTTTACCGCGTCGAGTTGTTGTGTCAACTCCCGCTCTATTTCCGGCCAAAGAGAGGCCGGCAGGTACACGCGCGAAGCGGCCGAGCATTTCTGGCCCTGGTATTCGAAGCCGCCCCGCACGATCGCGGTGGCTACCTCGACTGCGTGCGCCGAAGGATGCGCCACAATAAAATCCTTGCCCCCGGTTTCGCCGACGATGCGCGGGTAGGACCGGTATCTGTCGATATTCGCCCCGATCGTGCGCCACATGTACTGAAACGTACCCGTAGAGCCGGTAAAATGCAGACCGGCAAGATGCTCCGAGGCCAGGATCGGCGCGCCTATCTCCGGGCCGTGACCGGGAAGCATATTGATTACACCCGGCGGCAAACCCGCTTCTTCAAGAAGCTGATACGTATACCAGGCCGACAGGAGAGCAGTTGTGGCCGGTTTCCATAGCGCTACATTGCCCATCAACACGGGGGCCGTGGGCAAATTGGCCTGGATCGCCGTAAAGTTGAAGGGGGTTATGGCGCTCACAAACCCCTCAAGCGCCCGGTACTCCATGCGATTGAGGATCTCTTCGGAAGAAAGGGGCTGATCTGCTACGATCCGCTCCGCATAGGCCGCGTTGAACCGCCAGAAATCGATCGTTTCGCAGGCTGCATCGATTTCCGCCTGAAAAGCATTCTTGCTCTGGCCCAGCATCGTGGCTGCGTTCAACGTATCCCGCCAGGGACCGGAAAGCAGATCGGCCGCCTTCCTGAAGACTCCGAGACGATCCGACCATGGCACGCGCATCCATTCCTCCCGGGCTTCCAGCGCACAGCGTATCGCCTCCGTCGTTTCCTCGGGGCCGCAAAGATGCGCCACGCCAAGAACACATCCATGATCGTGGGGCGCCCTGATTTCCACGGTTTTTCCCGTGCGCACTTCGCGCCCGCCGATAAGGGCCGGAATCTCGACCGTTTCACTGCGGAGCATTTTGAGTTTTTGCTGAAGACGGCTGCGCTCCTCCGAATCGGGGGCATAATCGAGCACGGGCTCGTTTTTCGGCAATGGGATCTCCGGGATGGCGACAGAAGAATGCACGTGGTTCATGGTATCCTCTCCAGGATGAAGCAAGTGCGGCACAGGGAACAGGTATTTGGGGTAGCATACCCGCAGATTACCCGGAGGTTTTGATTCCGGACGCAAAAACGTGGTATCGCTGATTCGAGAACCGGCGCGCCCCCCGACGGGTATCAAAAAACCTTCCGTCATGCCGTCGCACCGTACCCCAGCCCATGCCTTCCCGCTTCGAACGCTTCATGGCGATGCGCTATCTCCGGTCTGTGCGCGGACAGGAGGAGGGGAGCCGCTTTGTACGGTTCAT
The DNA here is from genome assembly GCA_965117025.1 of Rhodothermales bacterium. Lineage (GTDB taxonomy): Bacteria > Bacteroidota > Rhodothermia > Rhodothermales > VXPQ01 > VXPQ01. The sequence continues at coordinate 164,304 of OZ220746.1, read as the reverse complement.
TGCGTGGATAGCTACAGCGGGCGTTGCGCTGGGAACCGCGGCCCTGCTCCTCGCGCTTTCGGTCGTACGGGGATTCGGCAGTGAAATCGAAGCCAAAATCACCGGATTCGGGGCGCATGTACAAGTGGAAACCTTTCGGGATGCGCCCATTGATCAGGCCGCATCGGTCCGGGATACGCTTGCCTCCACACCCGGCGTCGTCGATGCGGCGGTCGTGGTCCAGGAGTTTGCCCTCCTTCGGCGGTCCCGGGAGCACATAGAGGGCGTAGCCATACGGGGCATGGAGCGGCCGCCCGCCTATTTCCAGGAACAGATCGTGGACGGCTCTTTCGATACGCAGCCCGACGCCAGCGGGCATGCCGGCCTGGTCATCGGAAAGGAACTGGCCGATCTGCTCCAGGTGCAGCCAGGGCAACTCGTTACCTCTTTTTCCATGCGTTCGGCATCCGCAGGGGAAACGTCTTTCATAGCGGGCCTGACGGCGCCCCGCACAAAGACATTCCGCATTGCCGGCATCTATGAAACGTCTCTTGCCAATTTCGACGCCCTGTATGTCTTTACATCTCTTTCCGCGGCACGGGAATTGCTTGCCTACGGTCCGGATCAGGCAACCCGGTTTGACGTAACTCTTTCAGAGGTAGATACGGCGAGGGACGCCGCCCGAGAGATAGAAGACAGGGTAGGATTTCCGCTCATGGCGCGGAGCATATATGACGTATATGGCGGACTGTTTGCCTGGATCAACCTGCAGAAAAGCATTATCCCTGTCGTGATCAGCATTATCGTCGTGGTGGCTGCATTCAACATCATCGGCACGCTCCTGATGACCACCCTCGAAAAAACACGGGAGATCGGCATTCTCAAAAGTATGGGCGCCTCCATGAGATCGATCCGCAAGCAGTTCGTATGGTCCGGCTTGCTGATCGGCGGAGTGGGGGTAGTGCTTGGAGAAAGTCTTGCTCTGGCGCTCGTGCTTTTGCAGGACAAATACGGCCTCATTTCCTTACCGGAAGAGGCGTACTACCTCACCACGGCGCCGGTCGAACTGCATGCTTTCGACTTCCTGCTCACCGGCGCCCTTGCGATGGCGCTATGTGTGCTGGCAGCGTATGTGCCGGCCCGGGTAGCAGCCGGCATCGAAGCAATTCGCGCCATCCGGTTCCGTTGAGCGCCCATACACGACAAAACATGGGTGACAAAAAACTACAGAGCGTACAGGTGCTGCTTTTCAGTGTGATCCGGGAACAGGCAGGAGTCGATGCAACGACCCTGCATCTCGATCCCGGAGAATCCGTATCCGCTGGCGTGCTACTCGAAAGGCTGGCTGCAACGTATCCTGCCATTCGCCCTGTGCTTCCGCTCGTACGCATTGCCGTCAATCGGGAGTACGTGCCACGAGAACATATGGTGCGCGCAGGGGACGAGATGGCCCTCATTACACCCGTCAGCGGAGGATGAGATGACCGGGATATCGAACGACTCGGCCTGGATAGACATCCGGGAAACGCCTCTTTCTCTTGAAGAGGTTTCGGAATTTCTCCGGGTCGAAGAGGCCGGCGGGGTAGATATTTTCCTTGGAACCACACGCCGGTGGACCGGGACTGAAGGAAAAGTAACCGGCGGAGAAGCAGGGCGGCGGGAAACGGTACTTCTTGAATACGAATGCTACAAACCTATGGCCCTCAAGGAAATGTATAGGCTTGTGGAGGAAGCTCTTGCCCGTTGGTCGGTTCGCCGCGCCTGCCTGCTCCACCGCATCGGCGAGGTACCGCTGCGGGAAATAAGCGTCATTGCGGGCGTTGCGGCGCCCCACCGTGCGGACGCCTTCGCAGCATGCCGGTACCTGATCGACACGCTGAAAACCCGGGTGCCGATCTGGAAGAAGGAGCACTTCGTCGACGGGAACTCCAGGTGGGTCGAGGGAGATTCCGCTCCCGATTTCCTCAGTTCGCCAGATACGATGTGATTGCCCGGTGTATGCGCTCAACCGGGTCGGGATGGGGGTCCGGCTCGAACATCAGCCCGGTCACCGCCTCATACAACTCAATGTAGCGAGCGGCTACCTGTACACGGAAATCGTCCGGCAGGTCGGGCAGATTCTGTCCCGGTTTTCCCTGAAAACCCTGCTCCATCAGCCACTCGCGGACGAATTCCTTGGAAAGCTGCTTTTGAGGCGCCCCGGACCGAAGCCGTGCCTCATATCCATCCGCATAGTAGTACCGGGATGAATCGGGGGTATGCACCTCGTCTATAAGCAGGAAAGCGCCGTCCGGGGCGCGGCCGAACTCGTACTTGGTATCCACGAGCAGCAACCCTCGCCCCGCAGACATGTCCGTACCGCGTGCAAACAAGGCAAGCGCAACAGCTTCCAGTTCATCGAATGCATCGTGCGTCAGCAGGCCGCGCGCGACAATTTCCTCCCGGGAGATATCTTCGTCGTGTCCCGTTTCCGCTTTGGTAGCGGGGGTGAGCACGGGCTCGGGAAGGCGACTGCTTTCCTGCAGACCATCCGGCAGCGCCACGCCCGAAACGCTGCGCCGTCCGGCGCGGTATTCCCGCCAGGCATGCCCTGCAAGATACCCGCGGACCACAAATTCGACGGGAACAGGCGTACAAGGCACCGCCATCGTGACGTTCGGGTCCGGAACCGCCACAAGATGATTGGGCGCAATATCCTTTGTTCGTTCGAAGAAAAAAGCAGCCGTTTGATTCAACACCTGCCCCTTGAAAGGAATCTGCTGGCGCAGAATGTGATCGAACGCCGAAATGCGGTCGGTCGTGATCAGGCAGAGCGCATCGCCGGAAGCAGTGGACGCCCGGTAAACATCGCGGACTTTACCCTGGTACAGATCGCCGGCCTCCGTGAAATGCGTCTCGCCGATCGTATGATCGAGTTGTTGCCGGATCGTCTCCTCCAAAGATCGATGCAACGTGCTTTCCATTGGCATATGCGAGAAAACGGAATAAAAAAGGTCAGGAGAAGAAAGCAGGCTCATTGGGGTCGGGAAGACCTGCGCGCCATCAACCTGGGAACGATTATCCGATCTACCGGGGAAGCCTTCTCATCGCCGGTCATGCGCTGCAGAATTAACTCAGTGGCTTGCTCGCCCACTTCGTGCATACGCTGATCCACGCTGGAAAGACCAATGTACTGGCTGGTCTTGATATCGTCGTAGCCTACCAGTGCAATATCTCCGGGTATTTCCCGTCCCGCATCGCGTATGGCTTTCCAGGCTCCAATGGCCTGCACATCGCTCAGCGCAAAGACCGCCGTAACATCCAGGCGTTCCGAAAGAATCCGTTGCATTGCCTCGTAGCCTGCTTCCTCGCTGAAACCGGCGTGCTTCTCGGTACTCCCGCAGAAAATATCTTCCCGGGAGAAAGACCGGCCGGCTTTGTGCATGGCTTCCCGCACTCCCTCGAGTCGCTCGTTCTGCATGGAACCGCTCGTGTGCGATACGATCATGGCAATCCGGGTGTGCCCAAGGCCGATCAGATGTTCGATAGCCGCCGCCGCACCCGCTCGATCGTCCCAGGAAAACGAATCGAAGGCAGGATGCTGCGTACCCACAAGAACCACCGGAGAGTGCAGTGTTTCCAGTTCCTCCACAATGTGCTCGTCGAGAGCAACGCCGACAAGAAGGAGACCTTGCACGGAGCCCCGATCCAGAAAATTCATCAGCGTGGCGTTCGGCGACTTCGTTCCCAGATCGCAAAGAAGGAGATCAATATCCTGTCGGCGCAGGCGAAACCGGACGCCTTTCAGCAACTCGTTATGAAAAGGCATCGTGAAGGTGGGAATAGCCACGGCAAAGGACCTCGCCGCCTTGCGGGCCAACGACTTGGCCGTACGATCCGGACGGAAGCGCAAGGCTTCGATCGCCTTGAGCACACGCAACCGGGTCGGCTCGGTCACCAGGTCGGAGTTATTCATCACACGCGATATGGTGGATATCGAAACACCCGCCCTCTCCGCCACATCATAAATGGTGATTCTTGATTTTTTCTGCATCCTGCACATTCGAATTGTTCGATCTGTCCCCGTAGAGGGTATATTGCGCAAAAGTACGCTTAATCCCTATACCTGCAAAAGGTCCCCGGCGGCTGCCGGCCAGGTTTGTTTTTTCACTGTCTTTTTGATTTGCCTGCATGGCGCGTATCCGGCTCGAAAATATCCGTAAGGTGTACGACAGGAATGTCACAGCGGTCCAGGACCTGACCTTCGAGGTCGAGGAGGGAGAGTTCGTGGTGCTGGTTGGGCCATCGGGATGCGGGAAAAGCACCGTGCTGCGCATGATCGCCGGCCTCGAGTCGATCACACAGGGTTCCCTGTATATCGATCATCGGATGGTAAACGGCGTACCCGCGCGGGACCGGGACGTGGCGATGGTCTTTCAGAACTATGTCCTGTACCCGCACATGTCGGTATTCGACAACATGGCCTTCGGGCTCAAACTGCGCGGATACGGCAAGGAAGAAATGAGCCGCCGGGTCCGGGAGGCTGCGGAATTACTCGGTATCGAAACGATTCTGAACCGGAAACCGGAGCAATTGTCCGGGGGGCAGCGGCAACGGGTCGCGCTTGGGAGGGCCATTGTCCGCAAACCGCGCATGTTTCTCTTTGACGAACCGCTTTCCAACCTCGATGCGGGACTGCGAGGAAAAATGCGGGCGGAAATATCGAGGCTCCACAGCCGGTTGGGTACGACCATGATTTATGTTACGCATGATCAGGTCGAGGCCATGACCATGGGGGACCGGATTGTAGTACTCGACAAGGGACGAATCCAGCAGATCGATACGCCGCTTGCACTCTACAGGCGGCCTGCAAACCGGTTCGTAGCCGGATTTATCGGAAACCCGGCGATGAACTTCATTGAGGGCCGCATCGTCGAGGAGGGGGGAGGGCCCGCCTTCGAGGCGGAAGGAGAAAGCCTGCTGATTCCCCTGCGGGAACCCGACCATGCAGCCGTCGGAGCATGCGTCGGGCAGGTCGTGACCCTCGGCATACGCCCGGAAGATATTCAGACGTCCTCATCCTCATCAGATACCCTTCCCGCACACGCTGCGTACGAGGCCGATTTTCTGCTGGACGTCGTGGAGCCCATGGGACATGAAGCATTGCTTTGCGCCAGGGTAGGGAAGCAGGATATTCGCGCCCGGATCGCGTCCCGGACACTCCCCGAAGCGGGCCGATCCGTCCGACTGGTGCTGGACCTGAGAAAACTTTACTTCTTCGACCGGTCAACGGAACGGGCCCTGTGACATGAAAGTCGCCAGGGAAGCCGTGCATTTTTTCCTGCAATTGACCGGCGCACGCAATATCTTCATACTCGCCTAAGGATACTCTGATTAGGTCCGCAAAGCGCAGAGGCTGAGAGGGGCGCTTCATGCACGAACGTGAAGCGCTGAGCGAAGTGGTTTTGATCAGAGTCTCCTTAAGCACATTCCATGCCATAGATCCATACCGTACATGTATGGCGCCTCCGCGGAGCACGATGTTTGTTATTGCATGGATTGCACACGTAACCCCTTCATGACCATCTTTCAATAACATGTTCAAGAAACTCTTTACCGTATCCGTTGCACTGGTTGTTGCCGGATTTGCCTCCATGACGGTTCAGGCGCAGTCAAGCCAGGACGAGATCGCCTCAGAGGTGGATGCCGTGCTGAAAAACATGGTGGCCCTTGCCGAAGTCTTTCCTGCCGATAAATACGAATGGGCGCCTACCGAGGTCGTGTTTCCGTTCCGGCGTCACCTCGTGCATGCTTCGCAAGCGTCTTATTTCTTTGTAGGGCTCGGTGGGGTGGAAGCGCCCGAGGGAGTCGATGTGCAAGGAGCGCTCGAGAATGTGATGGAGAAAGACGATGTGGTAGCGTTCCTGAAGCAAACGCATGAATTTGCGGTTTCCAGCATTCGCGGGATGTCGGACGAAACGATGAACTCCATGGTGGATTTGTACGACGGTTCGACACGGACCGTGCGTGCCTCGCTGCTCATTTATCTGCGGCATAATTCCGAGCACCTTGGGCAGTTGATTTCCTACGCGCGCATGCAGGACATCGTACCGCCCTGGAGCGAATGAGCATATCGCGAAGAACGTTTCTGCACTTGTCCGGTGCGGCGGCTGCCGTTTCGGCGGCGGGCATGCCTCACCCGCCGCAAGCCTGTCTGCACCGGACCGTGCCCATTGTGATCGCACGGAACGTGCGCGTATTCCTTCATCACCATCTCAAAAATAATATGTTCAGGAAACTCCTTACCGTAACCATTGCGCTGGTTATCGCCGGATTTGCCTCCATGACGGTTCAGGCACAGTCAAGCCAGGACGAAATCGCCTCGGAGGTGGACGCCGTGCTGACAAACATGGTAGCCCTTGCTGAAGTCTTTCCCGCCGACAAATACGAATGGGCGCCTACCGAGACCGTGTTCCCGTTCCGGCGACACCTCGTGCATGTTTCGCAGGCGTCCTATTTTATTTTAGGGGTCGGGGGGGTAGAAGCGCCCGAAGGAGTTGATGTGGAAGGGGCGCTCGAGAATGTGATGGAGAAAGAAGACGTGGTAGCGTTCCTGAAGCACACGCATGAATTTGCGGTTTCCGGTATTCGCGGGATGTCCGACGAGACGATGGACTCCATGGTGAGTTTGTACGGCGACCCGGAACGGACCGTGCGCGCTGCCCTGCTCGCTTATCTGCGGCATAATTCCGAGCATCTTGGGCAGTTGATTTCCTACGCGCGCATGCAGGACATCGTACCGCCCTGGAGTCAATGAGCATATCGCGAAGAACGTTTCTGCACTTGTCCGGTGCGGCGGCTGCCCTTTCGACGGCAAGCATACCTCACCCGCCGCAAGCCCGTCTGCACCGGACCGTGCCCATTGTGATTGCTTCAGGAAACGGCATCCGGGGTGTCGAAAGGGCATACCGGATGATGACGGAGGAAGACGCGGATCCGCTTGACGCAGCCATTGCCGGCGTCAAAATCCAGGAATTGGACCCAACAGACCAGAGTGTAGGTCTCGGCGGTTTGCCCGACGAGCGGGGCATCGTTACACTGGACGCCTCCCTTATGCATGGCCCTACCCGCCGCGCCGGAGCCGTGGCCGCGCTGGAAGACATCGCTACGCCTTCCCTTGTAGCCAAGGCCGTGATGGATTACACGGATCATGTGATCCTTGTGGGGAAGGGCGCCCGGGATTTCGCCATTCGAATGGGATTCAAGCCACAAAACCTGCTTACGGAACAGAGCCGTAACGACTGGCTGGCCTGGAAAACAAGCCTGAACGCCGGCGACAACTGGCTGGAATGGCCGGAAGCAGCGGCAAAACACACGGACGGCACCATTCATATGAGCGCCGTGACAGCAGGCGGAGACATCGCCTCGGTCACGACCACGAGCGGGCTGGCCTGGAAGATTCCCGGTCGAATAGGGGACAGCCCCATCGTCGGAGCCGGACAGTACTGCGACAACACGGTGGGATCCGCCGGGGCAACCGGCCGGGGCGAAGCCGCTATCCAGACCTGCGGATCGTTTCTTGCCGTCGAGTTCATGCGCCACGGGTACACCCCGGAAGATGCCTGTCTCGAGGTACTGCGCCGGGTTGTAGCCATGACCGAAGACCGTCTACTGGACGCACAGGGCCGCCCGCGCTTCGGGCTCAGTTTCTACGCCGTCCACAAGGATGGGCGATACGGAGCCGCTACCATGTACGAAGGGCCGCAGTTTGCCGTCGCCTCGGCGGAAGGCGTCCGCCATGAACCCATGGCCTTCCTGTTCTCCAATGAATAAGCCGCCTGCCTTCGGAACCATCGGCTGGATGGATCTCACCGTTCCCGACGCTGAAAGCGTCCGGGATTTCTACGAGGCAGTAGCCGGCTGGAAGGCTTCTCCCGTAAACATGGGGGAGTACGACGATTTCAGTATGTCACCCCCGGGCGACGACACGGAACCGGTGGCCGGGGTGTGCCATGCACGCGGCGCCAATGCGGACCTGCCTGCCCAGTGGCTCATCTACATTCTGGTCGAGGATCTCGAAGCAAGCATGGCCGTGTGCCGCGAGCAGGGCGGCTCCGTGATCGCAGGACCTGTATCCATGGGCGCCATGGGCAGTTATTGCGTGATTCGCGACCCGGCCGGCGCCGCGGCAGCGCTTTTTTGTCCGGGTGGGTCTGACGACTCCTGATCTCTTATTCTCCGAGCTTTTCCTCAAGCAGCTTCCGGGCCAGTTCGGGCTTGGCCGTACCCCCGGTGCGCTGCATAACCTGTCCCATGAAGAAACCCATAAGTCCTTTCTTCCCCGATTTGTAGGCTGCAACCTTATCGGGAAACGCATCCAGCGTCTCTTCTACGGCAGGCGCCAGCGCGTCCGGATCCGCCACCTGTTTCCATCCCTTGTTCTCAATGATCGTATCGGGACTGTTCCCCGAAGCCGCCATTTCTATCAACACTTCCTTGCCTGTGCGCGCGGAAACGACTTCTTCATCCACAAGATTCACAAGACGGGATAATTCGCTGGGAGGCAAGGTGAAAGCGCCTTCTTTATTTTCTATCTCTTCCCATGGTAATTCGTTGAGGACCCAGTTGGCCAGAGAATTCGCGCGCGCAGCATTATCCAGCGCTTGCGTATAGCTGGCCAGCGCGTCATGGAAATACTCGTGTGCTTCAGGTTTCTGCGCCAGCCCAAGAGCCACGTCATCGGATATTCCCCATTCGACGTTGGCTGAAAAGCGTGTATGCTCCTGTTCTGAAAGCTTTTCAATCCGTTCGGTAAGCGTGGGGGAGGGAGGAGAAGAAACTCGTTTTTTCGGTACGTTCGGGGCTGCCGCCGCCCCGGTCACTGGCTCCCGGCCTGTGTCCCTGACCCTATCCTCTATCTTCGACCAGGTGTCCCGCAACGGCACGATCCGATTGAAAACCGGGCGTTCAGGCGACGAATCCTCCGGATCTCTCCAGAAATATCCTTCCCGTTCGAACTGGTAACGCTGCGTATCCCTATCTCCGGCGACACTCGGCTCGATCATGGCGTCCCGCAGTGTCACCAGTGAATCGGGGTTGAGATGGGCCATGAAATCGTCCTCGCCTGCTTCCGGATCAGACGTGCGGAAGAGACGATCATACAGGCGCACCTCGACGGGCATGGACCGCGCCGCGGATACCCAGTGGATGGTGCCGCGCACCCTGCGTCCGTCGGGCGCCTTGCCGCTGCGCGTTTCCGGGTCGTACGTGCACCGCAGCTCGACCACATCGCCGGCCTCGTTGCGCACCACCTCCTCGCACCGGATCAGGTAGGCGTACCGCAGGCGCACTTCCCGGCCCGGCGCCAGCCTGTAGTAATTCTTCGGCGGATCCTCGCGGAAGTCGTTCCGATCAATGTAGAGTTCCCTGCCGAAAGGCACCGCCCGAGACCCCTCGCGGGGCACGTCGTGCGGCCAGAAAGAGGCCTCCAGTTCCTCATCGGCCGCATCGGGATAGTTTATCAGGGTGACCTTCAGGGGCCGCAGTACGCACATCACGCGCGGCGCTTCGAAATTCAGATCGTTCCGAATGGTATAATCCAGCAGATCCATCCCGATCCGGTTATCCGCCTTGGCGACCCCGATCCCGGCGCAAAAAGCCCGGATAGCCCGCGGCGTAACCCCCCGCCGCCGCAGCCCTGCAAGCGTAGGCATCCGGGGATCGTCCCAACCGGCCACATGCCCTTCCTGAACAAGGCGCAGCAGCTTGCGCTTGCTCATGATCGTGTAGTCGAGATTCAGACGCGCGAATTCATACTGGCGGGGGCGGGGCTCCTCCACGCACCGGTCGACAACCCAGTCATACAATTCCCGGTTGTTGTCGAACTCGAGCGTACACAAGGAATGGGTGATCTCCTCGATGGCGTCCGAAAGAGGATGGGCGAAGTCATACATCGGGTAGATGCACCAGGCATCGCCGGAACGGTAATGATGCGCATGCCGGATCCGGTAGAGCAGGGGGTCGCGCATCTTCATATTGGAAGACGCCATATCCCCCCGGGCGCGCAGCACATGCTCGCCGTCCTTGTATTCGCCGCGCTTCATACGGCGAAAGAGATCGAGATTTTCTTCCACGGACCGGTTCCGGTACGGGCTTTCCTGCCCCGGTTCGGTGACCGTGCCCCGTGTCGCGCGTATTTCGGCCTCGTCCTGACTGTCCACATAGGCGTGGCCGTTTCTGATCAGGTGCTCCGCAAAGGCATACAGCCGGTCGAAATAATCCGACGCATAATACTCGCGGTCTTCCCAGTCGAAACCAAGCCAGCGCACATCTTCCTTGATGGACTCGACATACTCGACCTCCTCTGTTTCGGGGTTGGTGTCGTCGAACCGGAGATTGCATGCGCCTCCGAAATCCTCCGCCATCCCGAAATTCAGGCAGATGGACTTGGCGTGCCCGATATGCAGGTACCCGTTCGGTTCAGGAGGAAACCGCGTGGCGACCCGCCCGCCGTACGTATCGTTCCGTATGTCGTTCTCCACGATCTCCCGTATAAAATGCGAACCCGATTCGGGAGCGTCATCGGAGGGAGGCAGAGCGGCCGGCTGTCCGGTTTCCATCATGCGGCAACGGGGAATACCGTCGGATTTATTACGCCGATTTCGGAGCGGATTCAAACGCCGCCGAACCCGAAAAGTCCCTCTTGCGTTCATAGTGCCCCGTAGGCGTGAAACGTTGCATGGGGGATACCCTGCGCTTTGCGGACTTAATCAGAGTATCCTTAAAGTGCTGAGTGGAGGGGTTTTGGTCAGAGTATCCCATAGCACATCGAACACCACATCTCCTGTGATCCGGCAAAAAACGCGGCGGGTGCTCGTCTTCGCCTGGTATTTTCCGCCGATGGGCCTGAGCGGCGTCCAGCGAACCGCCAAGTTCCTGAAATACCTGCCCCGGTACGGCTGGGAATCGACGGTCGTTACCTGCCGCCCGCACGGCTATTTCGCCTACGACGACAGCCTGCTGCGCGAGGTCGAGGAGGCCGGCATCACGATTCACCGCACCGCTTCGTGGGATCCTACCCGCCTTTTCGGCAAACGCACCACGGTGGATATGCCCCGGGAATCCGTACGGCGGGGATTGTCCACGTTGAGCCAATGGGTCTTCGTACCCGATAACAAGATAGGGTGGATGCGTCCTGCTTTCAGGCAAGCGCTGGATATATTCAAGCAGAGGCCGTACGACCTGATCTATTCTTCGGCGCCGCCGTACACCTCGCACCTTGCCGCCGCCCGGCTGGCCCGGAAAACAGGCCTGCCGCTCGTGCTTGATTTTCGGGACGACTGGGTGGGCAATCCCCGCCATATCTACCCGACGCCGTTCCACCGGGCTCGCTCGACCCGGCTCGAGGGCCGCGCCCTGAAGGCTGCGGACCGGGTCGTCGTGATCGGCGACGCCATCCGGGAAAGCCTTGCCACACGCCATCCGGACATCCTTACTCCGGAAAACGTACAGGTCATCCCGCAAGGATTCGATCCTGCCGATTTCGACGCCGAGCCCCGCATTCCCGGGCTGGCTATGGACCCGGAGGTCTTCACACTGCTCTACAGCGGCGTGTTTTACGATGCGCAATCCCCGGAACCCTTTCTGCGAGGGCTGGCGGCGCTTGTGGAGAGAGAACCGGCGCTTCGCAACCGCCTGCGCGCCGTCTTCACGGGTTTGCTGCCGGCATTCGCCAAAACCCTTGCCGCGCGACTGCATATCGAGGACATGATCCACCATACCGGCTATCTCCCGCACGAGGAAGCGGTATCCGGCCTGCTCGCGGCCGATGTGCTCTGGATGACGATCGGACGAGCCGAAGGGTCTGAACGGATATGGACCGGAAAGCTGTACGAGTATTTCGGCTCCGGAAAACCGGTACTGGGTCTGGTGCCGGAGGGCGTGGCGCGCAGGGCCCTCAAGGAGTACGGCGCCGCGACCATCGTGGAGCCGGACGCCCCGCCGGATGCGATTGCGGATGCGATCGGTCAGTTGTACGAACAGTGGAGCGGGGGACGCCTCCCGCATCCCGATCCGGCATGGATAGCCGGATTCGACCGGGAGCGTCTTGCAGGTGCACTGGCCGGTATTTTTAACGATATTGTGCAGGAAAGGGAATGAACAGCCTCTGAGCTTCGTGGACTTAATCAGAGTATCCCATGCATGACAAGCCGTTGAATCCGGGTGTAATGGAACGGGTGCTCGCCAGCGACCGGGCGAGCATCGAACGGATTGTCTCCGAAACGGAAGCCTTTCTCCAGGAACGCGTGCGCGATGAAGAGCTTGCCTATAATATCGTTCTTTTGACGGTGGAGGCCGTTACCAATGCGATTGAGCACGGAAACCGGTTCGATGCGGCGAAGCAGGTTCATTTCCGCCTGGAAGCGGTGGACCAGCGCATCGAAGTGGCTGTAGAGGATGAAGGAGAAGGTTTTAATCCCACCACGTCTGCCGATCCGCGGGCCTGCGAAAATCTCCTGCAGGAGGGAGGCCGCGGGCTGCTCTTCATGCAATCCATGGCCGACGAAGTGGTGTTCGAGAACGATGGCAGGAAGGTGCGCTTGATCTTCCATGCCGGCTAGGGCCTGTATAGTGCTAACAGGCCCTAAGCCCTCAGGCCTCACCTGGCTCCTTCTCCTGCTGCTTGCCGCGGCTATGGGCGGCATGGCATGGTGGGCCGCCGCACCGGAAACCCGCGAGGGATTCGTCGTGGCTGCACTTGCCGCGGGCGCACTCTGCGCATTGCTCTGGAAACGGGGGGATGTGCCGATGCACCTCGTGATCGGCTTTGCGCTGATCTTGCGGCTGGCCGTATTCTGGCTGCCGCCGGGCCTTTCTGACGATGCCTACCGGTACGTATGGGACGGTCTCGTGCAGGCGGAGGGATATAACCCCTATCTGCATACGCCCGACAGCCCGCAACTGGAGGCGCTGCGCGACGAACCTGTATACGGCGAACTCAATTCGCCCGGTGTCTACACGGTATATCCCCCGGTATCCCAGCTCATTTTCCGGATCGGGGCCATCTTCTACGATCAGGGCTGGGAAGTATCCTGGTTCGTCATCAAAGGGCTCCTGGCGCTCTTCGAATTCGGAGCAGTCCTTGTGCTGAGCCGAATGCTCCGTCCCCGGCAGTTATTGCTGTACGCATGGAACCCGGCGGTCGTGCTTGCCGGGGCCGGTCAGGGGCACGGCGAAGCGGCCATGGTCCTGTTTCTGGCGCTTACGCTGTTCGCGCTGAAGAACCAACGGGGCGTGTGGGCTTCCGTCTGGCTGGCCTGCGCCGGCGGCGTCAAACTCTACCCGTTTCTTTTGTTTCCCTTTCTGTGGCGCCGCTTCGGCTGGAAAAGCATCGCTGCGGGCCTTGGTATGGCGGTCCTTCCCGCACTGCCCTTCTTGCATCCGGAGGGGATAGGAAAAATACTTTCATCACTGGATCTCTATGTGCGCCTTTTTGAATTCAATGCCGGCCTCTATTATAGCATTAAGTATTTCCTGGCCCTGCTGACCGGAATGGATCTGAGCAAGCTGCTCGGTCCGGCCCTGGCCGTGCTATATCTTGCCGGACTGGCGATGCTGTACGCACAGCGTCCAAAATCGGAGGGCGCCGGCTCGAAAACATGGCCCGACTCAGCCGGAAACGGTCGGGAAACATGGATGCTCCGGCGATACTTCCTGCAGGAGAACCGGGACCTGCGGCCTCTGTTTGTTTGGGCGGCAGGCGGTTTTCTCGTATTCGCCACCACCGTACACCCCTGGTACCTGCTTGGCGTGCTCGTACTTGCAGCCCCGGCGGAACGGCCCTCCTGGCACTGGTATTGGCTTTCGGTGTGCGCACTCGGCACCTATCTGCTCTATACCGGTGGCCCCTACTGGATATGGGTCTGGGCAGGGTGGGGAGGATGGACCGTACTGGCGGCCTGCCGCTATCGCCGCGCCCTCACAGACCTCCTGCTGCGGGCCCGCGCCGCCCGAAAAGCAGTGCTGCTGGCGCGTTTTCTGGAAAAGGGCCAGTCAGTGCTCGATGTGGGGGCAGGGGAGGGTTATGTGGGAGAAAAATTAGGCCAACGCCTTGGCGTACAGGTGCGACTGGTGGATATCCTCGACAGAAACAGGACCACGCTCCCCCTGGATATATACGAAGGACGACGTCTTCCCTACGCTTCCGGAGCCTTTGATGCTTCCCTGCTGGTTTTTGTCCTGCATCACGCTGAACATGCGGACGAACTGCTTCGTGAAACGCTCCGTGTCAGCCGCCGCGTAGTAATCCTCGAATCGACCTATGTCTCGAAATGGGAGTTGGCGTTGCTTCGCAGGCTGGATCGACTGGCGAACCGCCTGCGATCGGAAGACGCCATGGGAGAGCAGGGAAAAGAAACTCTTCGTTTTCGGACACACGCCGAATGGCTGGCCTGTTTCCAGGAGGCCGGCGCGCACGTAGTCCATGCGCAGCGTACCCGGCGATGCGTCGACCGTCAGTCGCTTTTTGTGGTGGAAGGGGGAGAGAAACCAGCGTCTGAAAGCGGAGGAGCGCTCCCAAACAAGGAAAGGGTCTCGGGCTCGACCGGCTGCTCTTCTTCAGCGTCCTCCGGCCGATAAGAACGATAGCGGGAGCCGGGCCTTGAGGCAGCGATCAGCGTTTCCGCATAGAGGCCGCCGCTGAGTAGAAGAATGACCGCATGATTCAGCGCTGCGACCCGGTGCTCGACAGGGACCTGCGCAGGAGATGCTCCGTGCAATCGGGCATACGCCCAGGCGCCTTCCATAAGCAAATACAGGCGGTGTGCGGTGCCGACAATGTCCCGGAAGCTCGCCGCAGTACACCACTTCTCCAGTTCGGTCCGTATCGCCTCCTTATGCCTGCGGGCAAGTCTGTTTACCGCATGATCCGGTTCAGGATATTCACCCAGGGCCATCTGGAAGGGGCATCCCCTGCAATGGGGCGAGCCGGTTCGTTCAGCGAGTGCAAAAAAGAACGCCTTTAATTTTTCCAGGGGGGTTCTCGCATTTTCCGTGCTCTTCTCAAGCCATGTCAGAATATGGGCTGCTTCTATCCCGAGATATTCCAGCACCAGTTCGTCTTTGGACGCGAAATACCGGTACAGCGTTCGCTTCGCCACCTCTGCTTCCCTGGCGATCGCATCCACGCCGACCGCCCGGTACCCGTATTGCCCGAACAGCGCCGCTGCTGCATTCAGGATATCCGCACGCAGTTGTTCTCCTTGTACATCGACGGTCATATCGTCCGTTTGAGATCGTTTCATCCCAATTTTCCCTTGGATCCCTCGAGGGTAGACTGCTCAGTCTACCTGGGGATCCCATTGGTATACCGACAGTCTACTTATGGTTTCTCCGGTATACTAATCAGTCTACCTTGATCATTTTGTGGTAGACTATCGGGTTCACCTGCTGAGGCGTCCTGGTAGACAGGCGGGTATACCGGGGCGGGAGGGGCTGCGAAGGGAGCTTGGCTTCGAGCGACGTATCCGGGGGGATGCTGTGCAGTGAAGGGGCGCTTTCAGGCGCTCTACACGCCCCATAACACAGATAAAGGTTTGCAAATTGGACGAGAGAGGCGCCGTTTCGGCCGAAAGTGCGTGGGCGGGACAGGGTAAAACGAGTGTAGTTGCCTCAGAGGCCCAAGGCCTCCCGTACCGCATCGAGAAGCGACGCTGAATCCTGGGACGCATCCACGAAAATCGCCTCGGAATCCCTCCTGAACCATGTTTCCTGCCGTTTGGCGTAGCGGCGCGTGTTCTGCTTGATCAAACGCACCATTTCGTCTTCCGTGATTTCCCCTTTCAGAAACGCGATGGGCTCCTGGTAGCCGATCGTGCGCAGCGGATTAAGCCCGGGATCGTATCCTGCCTCGAGAAGGCCGCGTACTTCGTCCACGAGGCCGGCCGCCAGCATCTCGTCCACGCGGCGCTCGATACGGGCATAGAGTTCCTCCCGATTTCGCTGTAAAACGACCGTGCGGAACGCATAGGGAGGAGGCGCCTGCGTCTCGTGAAACCGGCTCAGAGGCACGCCGGTCGCCTCATATACTTCGAGGGCGCGGGCAAGACGCTGCGTTTTGGTGGCATCCATGGTAGCGGCGGCCCGGGGATCAACCTCTTGCAAGGCCTCATACAGCGCCTCGGACCCTTCCTGGTCGAGACGCCTCCGGATATGTGCGCGTACCGAAGGAGGGATGTCAGGGATATCGGCAAGGCCATACCGGAGGGCACGCAGATAAAGGGTGGAACCGCCTGTAACAAGGGGGATCCGGCCCCGGTCGAGAATTTCTGCAATCCGGTCGAGCGCTTCGAACATAAACATACCCGCCGAAAAAGGCTCTTCAAGGGACCGCTCATCGATGAAATGATGCGGGATGCGGGCCAGTACATCCTTGTCGGGTTTCGCAACCCCGATGGTAAGCTCCCGGTATACCTGCCGGCTGTCGGCAGAAATGATTTCTGATTCAAGTAATACTGAAAGATTTGTGCATAACTCTGTCTTGCCCACTGAAGTAGGACCGGTTATCAGAGGTATAAGATTCATTGTATATATGGGTCGATCCGATCTGTTTATGCCGTGTGGCGAGAATACGAAGCAAGGTATAAGCAATTCAATTGGGCATTATATACAACACGAAAAGGCGCTATATCGTGCATCGCGCTTACGGATGATCGCCTTCCTTCTCAATATGAATGTAGTCTGCCGCGCTGTCGCGCAGGCGGTCGCGCTGGTGCACGTAGACCATGGTCGTTTCGATTTTCTTGTGGCGTGCGTGCGACTGCACCTGCTGGATGGAAGCGCCGGCCTCGATGGCCAGCGTACAGCCGGTGTGTCTGAGCGAATGCGCCCCGATCTCCTGCGGGAGCCCGGCTCGCTGCGCCGTGCGATCCACAATGCCATAGATGGACCGCTCTGAAAGGCGCCGGCCGTAACTGTTGTTGCTCAGGGAGCGCCAGAGAGGACCATCCGTAATCCCATAGTAGGTTTTCATGCGTTCGATCTCTTCCACGACATGTTCGGGGATTTTGACGTACTGGTCGGCGCCGCCCTTCGTATCGGGGAGATCGAGCACCCAGTAGTTTCCGAGCGAGCGGATGTGCTGTATGTCCATGGCGGCGGCTTCCGAGCGGCGTAGCACACAGTGAAGGAGGGTAAGCAGAAGCGCCCGATCCCGAGGAGCCGTATGCGCTTGCTTGCCGTCCGGACCAGGATGCGTCGCCGCCTGGATGAGCCGCTGGGCTTGCCCGGCGGTCAAAACGACATGGGTACGGTCGCGACCGCTCGATTTACGAATACGGCGTAGTACATGCCGGCTTGCCGGGTTCCTGGATAATATGCCAAGAGCCACAAGCCATTCGCAAAACCCCCGAATCGCTGCGATGCGTCGCTTGATAGTGGCCGGCTTGTAGCCATTTTTTTCCATTTCCGCGATGTGCCGGTTGATATCCGTAAAGGACAGATCGCGTACCGTAACGGTATCCACAAAGTCGGATCCAAAGAACGCGGACAAATCGTCTCCATACGCCTTGCGCGTTTGGGGACGGTCGTAACGATCCAGAAAAGCCTCGATGAGATTCGCATCCGGACGGATAATGCCCGTGGCGACATCCATCAAGGCGGTGGGGGAAAATTCCGAACTCGAGTAGGCCATTTATCCGTATAGAGTATGTTTTAGCGGGCGAAAGGGTGCTATACCGCGCCCGTAACACCCTGGTAGGCAATAAGGACGCTATACCGTGGCACCCCGGCACTTTATAGGCGATAGGCCACTGTATCGCGCCTTCGGATGCATAATGGACGCCCTGTAAACCAGGATATCCACCGAAAATACCCGCATTTAAATCCCGATAACCCAGTGGAACACCCCCATTTTACTTCCGATAAGAACTGTTATCGGAAGTAGAGATAGTATAAGGCCTCTGGTACGGGTTTGTCAAGGGGTTTTTGTTCTTTTTTGGGAGATGTGGGGCCTCCCTCCTGACCGGAGCGTGCGCTGGCAAGTCTTTGCCTTTTCGATTCGAGGCAAAATACCGGATGTTATCCGCCCGATCCGGGTTTGGGCGCTCCGGCGGCTTGCCCGAACAAATGTCCCTCGATCCGTCCCAGCCGGGAATGAATGGCGGAAATGTCCCGATGCAAGTCCCGGTGGAGGTCTCGGATTGCGTATAGAACGTACCCCAGAATCACCGGCATCGAAAGAGATGCAACGGATACGATCGCAACTTGAATGGTTTCTGTCAGGTTCATTGCCGTTCGATAAAACAAGGAATACGATTAGCGATGCACCGGGCAAAACGTACGCAAGTGGCTATACCGTGCAAGGCGCTATCCTGATCCCGGAAGCGCCGTATATTTTCCCCCCGAAACATGACGGGCGTCTCGCCTAAAGGGTTTCCGGGAAAAACCGTATTATCTGTCATTCTCATTGTCGTAACATTTGTTCTGTCTGCTGCAGCATTTGGCGCTCGCGTACGGCGTTACCCCTGATTAACGCCAGCGCCCGATACCCGCAACGCTCCCTGTCCCGGATTCCCTCGAAAAAGATGAAAGAACGGTTCATGCTCAAGGCCCTCGGGCTGCTCCTGATCGTACTCAGCGCTGAAGAAGTTTTGCAATGGCTGGTCGCATTGTCCGAAGGACGCATTGGTTTCGGTCTGGATAAGGACCTGCTCTTATTGCTGATCGGTATCGGGTTGTTTTATGCGCATCCGTTATGGCACAAGGCGGCAAGGGTGTATGTGATCTTGTTCGGCCTCGCGCTCATCCTCGTAGCCGCGCTGGCGTTTGCAGGATTCCCGGATATGGGGACCTGGCTGGAATATGATGCTGCCCTCCAATCCATCCCCCCTCCCTTTATAGCACTGTATGCAGCCGTGTTACTGGCGCTCCTCGTGTGGAGTTACGTATTCCTGCACAAAGCGGCCGTGGCGGACAAGGATCCGGAGGAGTCCGAAAGTTCAGGCTGAGAAGGGTATCTGTACCATCCGCCGGCGAAAAATATATGGCGCAAGAGACTATAGACAGGCTGATAATCAATTGACAACTTTATCGCAGGCGCATCCACCTTGAACGAGAGGGCCAGGCGACCGAATAATTCGCCATAACGCACCGGATGTGTCATGGTGCAAACATTTCCTGCAGTACTTTAAGCACCTTGGACATAGTGGCAGCAGGCAATACCCCGATACGTTGAACCATCCGGCTTTGGTCTATGGCCCGCAACTGATCTGCCACAACGAAGCCATCCTTACCCTGGAATCTGCAAGCGATTCTAAATGGATACGGATGACCGCCCGTTGTCATGGGCGCCACCAGAAACGTTTGGATTTGAAGATTGAGTTCTTCCGGGGACACGACTACACATGGTCGCGTCTTCTTTATTTCCCGGCCTTGTGAGGGATCCAACGACACCAGGTACACATCCCCCCTTCTCGGTCCGCTCATTCCCATTCCCACTCGGATTCGTCGAATTTAGTGGGTGCCGGATCGTCAAGAAGACCATCTTCTCCCCTTTCCCGCATCTTCTGCGCTGCCTCGGCCCATCCTGCGCGGGGCGCCGATACACGCTCAAGCAGCAAACCCGACTCTACAACGCGCAACTCAAGCGATGCACCAAGGCCTGCCGCCTCAATAAGAGGTTTAGGGATGCGAATTCCCTGCGAGTTGCCGATCGGGATAATCTTAACCTTCACTTTTTGCCCTCTCTGGTTAAAGTCATGCATGAAGTAGATACAAAGTAATTACCAAAACAGTTCCTGTCAAGACTGAAAAGTGTTCGGCAACGCAAAAAATACTGGACGGACTTATAACGACGACTTGATATAGTGATCCTCCACCAGGACATTCCATCCTTGTCCGTCATTTATGCCGTTGGAAATCCGTTATTTATGCCGTTCAGTCATTCCCATCGGCGCACTGGGGCCATGACAAGGGGAACGGTGGACAGCTTTCATAGGCTCATAGCGTCGGGTTTCCAGGAGTGACATAGTCAGGATTCAATGTGGTCGGAACCGGGGCGTGCACCGATTCGCGCCATAATTGGAGCCGGCGATGAAGGGCTTCAACCGTTTGCGGGTTTTGCGCGGCGACATCCGTGGTTTCTCCCAGGTCGCTCCCCAGGTCATACAGTTCCAGACGGCCATCCTCGAAGTATTCAATGAGTTTCCAGGGACCCTGGCGAATGGCGCCTGCCGGCGTGGTTCGCCACGTACGACCGTTTGGATACCATCGGGGATTCGCTTCCAGATAGGCCGGAAAATGCCAAAAGAGGGCGTCGCGCGTTAGCGTTCCGGTCTGCTTCAGCAACGGCATCAGGCTTTCTCCATCCAGTATTTGGGAAGGCGGCCCGGGCTGCCCCGTGATCTCCAGAAACGTCGGAAAGAAATCGATGCCGATGACGGGCACGCGGCTTTGGGTGCCGGGCGCGATAACCGACGGCCAACGCATGGCAAGCGGCACGCGGATGCCTCCCTCATACAAGGTTCCTTTGCCGTCGCGTAGCGGCGCCATAGACGTGATCCCATGAACCCCGCCATTATCGGCATAAAACACGACCAGAGTCTGCTCGCTGATCGCTAGGTCGTCCAGCGTTGCCAGGATACGCCCTACCCCCTGGTCCACGGTTTCCACCATGGCTGCATACGCCGGGTTGTTCTGTGGGCCCTCGTTCGATTTGGCGGTATACTTTTCCACCAGGGCAGGTTTGCCCTGAATGGGAGTATGCACGGCATAGTAAGGGAGATAAACAAAGAACGGCCCCGCTTTGTGCTGCTCTATAAATCGAACGGCCTCCTCAGTGAGTCGATCCGTCAGGTATTCACCCTCGGGGCCATCGGCAATATCCTCGTTGCGATACGGGCTGAAATAGGTGGGAGGATGCCCTCGCTGATTCCCGCCGACGTTGTAGGTAAAGCCTTGCCCCACGGGCCCCGTCGCCGACCCTTGGCCCAGATGCCATTTTCCAAGACTGATGCTTGTATACCCGGCGGCCTGCAGGGCTTCGGCTAAGGTAAAGACCGTACTGTCGAGCACTGTCGTGTTGGGCGTCGGGATGAGTTTGCGATTTTGGGACTGGCCTCTTTCAGGGGAATTCACCGTGTAAACGCCGTGCCGGGGGCTGTACTGCCCCGACATAAGCGAGGCGCGGCTCGGCGCACAGTTCGGCCCATTGGCATAGGCATCGGTGAAAATCATACCCCCGGCAGCGAGCCGGTCGATATTCGGAGTTTCGTACCAGGTGCTCCCGTTGAAACCCACATCGCGCCAACCGAGATCGTCTACATAGATGAAGACGATGTTGGGTGGAGGCATGAACGTCTCCAAGCGTTCGGCCCCCCTGCATCCCGAAGCCCATGCGGTGAGGAGCATAAGGACAAAAAGAGGCCAAAGAAAAGGGCCAGGGTGGGTGCTACTTCCACCTCCAGATCCACTTCGTACGCTCGGTTGAGCAGGTAGCATTGCGGCACGTCTTGCCGTTTTTTCCATCTTACCTTCAGATCCGCCCCTCCAGGTAATCCTTGCGCGTTTTCTCGTCGAATCGTTCGATGGCGTAGCGCAGCATGGTCCGGGGCATATTCCGGTAGTGTCGGCGCAAAAAGGCCTCCTCCACCGCAAGGTCCTTCTTCCCCACCTCGCGCAGCATCCACCCGACGGCCTTGTGCATCAGGTCCTGATCGTCGTCAAGAAGCTGTTCGGCCATCGCCAGAATTTCGTCGAAGCGGTCCCGTTTGATGTACCAATAGGTGGCGATGACCGCAATGCGGCGCTTCCACAAGCTCTCGTCGCGGACCCAGTCGAAAAGCAGGCGCTTCTCCCCTGACTCCAGATGCGCGCCCACGATTTTGTGGGCGGAAGAATCGACCAGGTCCCAGTTGTTGACGTACTCGACCCGCTTCAGATACAGGGCAAATACCGCTTCCTTTTGTGCATCGTCCCCCCGTTCGTACCGCCGGACAAGCATCAGGAGCGCGCATAGCCGGTCTTCATGCCATGGCGACATGAGCAATTGCTCCACCACGGACATATCCGCCGCATCGCAGGCGCGGGCCAGTTTGCGAAGAACCGGTACGCGAATGCCCCGGAACCGGTCTCCCTCCCCGTATTCGCCCGGGCCGGTGCGAAAAAAGCGCGCCGAATGAGCTGCAATGTCGGCATTGCCCGCCGCCTCGAGCCGGGCCTGTATTTCTGCAAGGGTCATAGTGTAAAATCGCTCATTCCCATCTCCATTCGGATTCGTCGAATTTGGTAGGTACCGGATCGTCAAGGAGACCATCTTCTCCCCCTTCCCGCACCTTCTGCGCCGCCTCTGCCCATCCGGCGCGCGGCGCCGATACACGCTCAATAAGCGGATCGGGCCACAGTCTGTGCATGGCGAACTCCGGCCACTCGACCCGGAGAGACTGCTTGTCGAATGGCAACGCGGCTTCAGAAACATCCGCCCACGACGTATCCATCAGGTTGGCGTCTTCACACCAGCGGGCCGCCAGTTTAAGATACCGGCGAAAAACCAGAATCGCAGGAAATCTCCCCTTCGACACGAGCCACAGGACCATGTCCTTTGCCCCCTTGGAAGAATTGCAGCTTTTGCAGGCGTAAACGATGTTGTCAGCCCCGTCAGGCCCGCCCTTGAGTTTCGGGATCAGGTGATCCAGCGAGAGTTTCGTCTTGTGGCCGCAATAACAGCAGGTTGAAGGATGAGCAATCTTGGTCCTTTCGTCGTCATGCAGGGGACGCATCTTCATTTTGCCGGACAGATAGCCGCTCTGGAACCGTGCCCGGATAATGTAGTGCCTGCGCTGGTATCGGGTCGCCCCGTCCTCGACAGCGGCATGGGCCATTGCGAGCCTGCCGTACGTCCAGGCAAAGTGCTCGCGCAGCGAAGATTGGTCTCCCGGGGTTTGGGGCATCGTGAAAGTAAATCAGGGTGTACGGGCAAGACGCACTCGCTCAACGATCAAAACGGTTTTGTCATCATCCTCATCCAAAAATCGCCCGGAAATGTTTCAGGCACAAGGTATCTGGCAACGCCAAAAAATACCGAAAAAACTCATTGTAGTGATCCAATTGATAATCCCCATTGGAACATCGTATATCAGTTCGTCATTTTACCCGTTAGAATATCGACATTTCACCCGTTGATAATTCGCCATTTTACCTGTTGAAACTTCGCCATTTCACCCGTTGAACAGTGGATGTTCTCCCTCTTCGCTATAATGAATAACCTTCACTGGTTTTTCGCTTTACGCACGATAACCCCATGTATATCAAGAGAATCGTTGATCGAGAGTTAGTCGAAAGGCTTGCCGCCACCGGCGCCGTCGTCATAGAGGGACCACGGGCTTGCGGAAAAACGGAAACCGCCCGGCAGATTGCCGCCAGCGAAGTATTGTTGGACGTAAACGAAGATGCGCGCGTTCTTGCAGGAATAGCACCCTCGCAAATCCTCGCCGGCGCCACGCCGCGACTGATCGACGAATGGCAACTCGAACCGTCCATATGGAATCATGTTCGGAGAGCAATAGATGACCGGCGCGCCTCGGGCCAGTTTATCCTCACGGGGTCTGCGGTTCCCGCCGACGATGTTACGCGCCACACGGGCGCCGGGCGCTTGACTCGCTTGCGCATGCGCCCCCTTTCTCTCTTCGAAACCGGACATTCTTCCGGCGACATTTCTATGGCGAAGCTTCTTGAAGGCATAGCTCCAAGAACTCCGCAGGCGGAAATACGGATTGCGGCGCTCGCCGAACTGATTTGCAAAGGGGGTTGGCCAGGCAATCTGCATCGAACGACAAAGCAGATTTTGCGAGCGAATCGGGATTACCTGAATGAAGTCCGCCGCATAGACATATCTCGCGCGAGCGGAAAAGACAGAGACCCAATCAAGGTGGGTCGATTGCTGCAATCTCTGGCCCGAAACATAGCGACACCCGTAACGATCTCCACACTGGTCAGGGATGCACGGGGGAGCGATGCAGCCATGAAAGCGGATACGGCCTCAGAATATCTTGAAGCGCTCGAACGACTCATGGTCGTGGAAAATCAGTTGCCTTGGGCGCCTCATCTTCGATCCCGGGCAATAGTAAGAAATACGCCCGTCCGTCATTTTGCAGACCCGTCGCTTGCCGCCGCAGCGCTCCGGGCGAATCCTGACCGGCTTTTGCAAGACGTGAAAACGCTTGGTTTTCTCTTCGAATCCATGGTCATCCGGGACCTGCGCGTTTATGCCCAAGCGGCCGACGCCGAAGTATATCATTATCGGGATAAAAACGGCCTGGAGGCGGACGCCATCGTTCAGGGAATGGATGGGCGCTGGGCGGCTTTAGAAATCAAGCTCGGCTTCGAGCGCATAGAGGAAGGCGCGCGCAACCTTCTCAAACTGGCGCAGCGCGTGGATCAGGACCTGTGCGGGGCGCCCTCCATGCTTGCCGTCATCATTCCCTCCGGCTACGGCTATATGCGCCCGGACGGCGTGGGCGTTATTCCCATCGGCGCGTTGGGGCCATGACGAAGAAGCAATGACCCCAAAGTCGTTTGCGTAGGGAGAAGCGGAAGCAAATGTGGGCGTGTCCGCTAAACTGTGTAAGCGGGGTTATTGTTCAATGGGGACTCTATCCCCGTAAAGTATGACGAACTGGTTGAGCGCTGCCTTCCAGTCGCGTATGGGCCGCTTCCACTTCTTCGAGGTTTCCCGCAGGCCGAGGGGGCAAAGAACCCCATCAACAGATCGGTCATGTCAGATACTTCATGCTTCTGGCAAGGAAGCGGATGGCCTCCCCCTTCCCCAATTCACTGGACAAGCATCATTGTACGGGCAGTTCCTCTCCCCCGGTGCTCGCAGGCCCCGGCGCCACCGAGGCCCACTCAGACACATCCCACAAATGGACCGTGTCATCCCAGGATCCGGAGGCTAACGTAGTTCCATCGGGTGAAAAAGCCACCGCTGAGACATTGGCCGTATGGCCTGTAAGGGTGGCGATGTTTTCTTGTGTCTCCACATCCCACAGCCTGACTGTTCCATCCTCCGACCCGGAAGCAAGTATGGTCCCATCAGGCGAAAACGACACGCTATGCACCAGGGATGCATGCCCTTTAAGCGTAGCGATATGGCTTTCCGTCACAATATCCCAAAGCCGGATCGTTTTATCCCACGATCCTGAAGCAAGGGTGCTTTCATCGGGCGAAAACGACAAAGAACTGACCCCTCTCGTGTGTCCCCGCAGGATGGCAATATTTTTCTCTGTCGCTACGTCCCAGAGCCTGATCGCCTTATCCCGGGATGCGGAAGCAAGAATCGCCCCGTCACGAGAAAAAGACACGGAATGAATCTGGTTCTCATGCCCTGCAAGGGTGGCGATGTGTGCTTGTTGTGCTACGCTCCACAACTTGACCGTGTGATCACTCAACGACCCGGAGGCAAGGAGCGCATTATCAGGCGAAAACGACACGGATACAGGCAAGGCATGTTCGAGAGGACTAACCGGGATACGCGCCGGTTTTGCCACATCCCATACATTGACATTCCTGGAAGCGGAAGCAAGCAGGATCCCATCGGGCGAAAACGACACAGAATGTACCCGATTCGTGTCCTCGAGGATAGCTATCTGTTCCCGTTTCATCACGTCCCAGAGCCGGATCGTTTTATCCGATGAGGCGGAAGCAAGAATCGCCCCATCCGGTGAAAAAGAGACACTGCGAACAATACTCGTATGCCCGTTAAGACGGGCAATATGATTCGGCGATATTTCCAAAAGAACCACAGATGCCCTCGCCATATTTCCATCCGTATCGACAACGTCTGCTACTATCAAATGCCTGGATGACCGGGAAAGATTTGTACCGCGGGCAGAAGGAATGGCGCCGTCATAATCGAATTCGACTACACCATTTTGTGTGCCCTCCAAGGTATGGCATGCCTTTACTTCAAGTAATCCGGAAGCAAAGTGTGGTTTTATGGTTCTGACCAACAGGATCGCCTGATGAAGACCTCCCGAATCGCTGAGTTCGGCTTGAACGGAAACGCCCTTTGCCCCTGCCGGATAGGCGGGCGAAGAAACGAGTTTGATGCTCGGCAACGGCTCCTCGTCCATGGGAATGTCTGTATTGAAGTGAGGATGCACCGCCAAAAAACCGGCATTGCATGCAGATAAACTATCACGCTCTGCGCCATACGACATGATGTACGCCTCATCGCGAAAATCATGCCACAGCCCAAAAGCATGCCCAAGCTCATGGGCCAGCAAATCGAGATTAAATCCATGGACGATCAGCCCATAGCCACTGTTTTTTCTCGTCCGCATTCCACTGCCCCGCTCCGTCCGCACCCCGCTTTTCTCCCCAAACCAATTGGCCTTCGCGAGAGCATTTATACTATTGTCCACGACGATGACGTAAACATTTGCATTAAGATCAAATATCTCTTTGATCTCACCGATTACCCTGCTATCCGTATTACGAAGATAGTGCCTATCGGGATGTTGCCCGGCCACACAGTGAACCAGCGGCTCGCCCTGGGCATCCGTTTCAAAGCGGAATGCTCTGTCTCCGTATCCGTGCGCTCGCATCTGCTCGGCGTAAAAGACCTGGGCATTGCGAATCTCATCCTTCATCTTCTTTACTATATCCGCCCGGAAAGGCCGGTCATTCGGGGAAAAGTAGATCATCCGCACCGTGCGGGGTTCGCCCACATTCAAATTCCCCTGCTGCCTGGCGGCGGAAATGGATTGATCGCGCTCCTGCTCTTCGAGATCGACCGGCAGGCAGAAATGCACGGTGTCGGCAGGACTGGAGGATGTCGGTATGACCGATCGCGGGGACAGACCGAAGAAAGGCACAGGACGCTCAGCAGTAGACGGGGTAGCGCTCGGGGAAGGAGGGGTTTCCTGTTGGGCGTGCGCCCGGTTTCCCCCGCATAGCGCGGCAACCGTCATGACCACCGCGATGATAGCCTGGCGCACCGGATTCGTTTGCTCTCTTCCTGATCTCATGGTCCCGGTCCTATTGTCCCGCTTTCCGGATAGAACGTATCCTCCTCACCCCAGAATCGCCTGGAAACGCTTCAGGCGCAAGGCATTCGATAGTACGAACACACTGGACAGGCTCATTGCGGCCGCAGCGAACACCGGGGACAAAAGATGGCCGGTGAGCGGATACAACGCCCCGGCGGCTACCGGAATAAGCGCCACATTGTAAGCGAATGCCCAGAAAAGATTTTGTTTGATATTTCGCAGCGTGCTATGCGCAAGCGCACGGGCGTTAACCAGCCCCCTCGGATCGCCCGACATGAGAATCACATCCCCGGATTCGATCGCAATATCCGAACCCGTTCCCATCGCCACGCCCACATCGGCCCGGGCCAGCGCCGGGGCATCGTTGATGCCATCCCCGGTGAACGCCACACGGCGGCCTTCCTGCCGGTAGTGTTGTACCGCGTCGGCTTTCTTGTCCGGGAGAATGCCTGCGGACACCTCATCGATCCCCAGTCGGTCGGCAACAACCTCGGCGGCGCGAGGCGCATCGCCTGTAATCATCACCACCCGGCATCCCAGCTCCCGCAGCGCCCGGACGCTTTCTCCCGCATGTTTCTTCAGAGGATCCGCAACCCCGAAAATCGCCGCAAGCACGCCATCCGCAGCCATAAAGATGAGGGTTATCCCTTCTTCCGAAAGCATACGCACCGCATCCGATCGGAATATATCTCCAGAAAGCGGCGACATATCGACATTTTCCGCGGCCAGAAAGCGCTCGGAGCCAAGATATACCGCTTTTTTCTCCACCGTGGCCGAGATGCCCAGTCCGGAATGCGCCTGAACCCGGGTCGCTTCAGGAACGGATAGCCCCCGCCCCTCCGCAGCCTCCACGATGGCATAGCCCACAGGATGTTCCGAGCGCCTTTCCACGGCAGCGGCAAGGCGCAACACCTCCTCGTCAGACCATGGGTCGCAAGGTATCATGTCCGTCAGGCGCGGACGCCCCTCCGTGAGCGTGCCGGTTTTGTCGAAAGCAACCGTATCCACCCCGGCCAGCAATTCCATCGCGTCAGCCCCCCGGAACAGAATCCCTAATTCGGCGGCCTTGCCGGAACCGACCATCACGGATACGGGAGTAGCCAGGCCCATGGCGCAGGGGCAGGCGATAATCAGCACGGATACGGCGGCTACAAGCGCAAAGGGCAACGCCGGCGCCGGGCCGATGGCGATCCACAAAGCAAAGGTCAGAAACGCCACAACGAGTACCGCGGGCACGAACCATGCCACGACACGATCCGCCAGGCGCTGGATGTGCGGTTTCGATTGCTGGGCTTCCTCGACCATGCGAACAATACGGGCCAGCACCGTATCCTCCCCTACCCGCGTAGCCCGGAAACGAAAACCGCCGCGTCCGTTGATCGTGCCGCCCACCACCTCGTCTCCCGCCTTTTTTTCGACCGGTACCGGCTCCCCGGTAAGCATGGACTCGTCTACCCAGGATTCCCCTTCCTCCACGACCCCGTCTACAGGCAATCGCTCTCCCGGGCGCACGAGGATGATATCGCCGGCCACGACTTCCTCGATAGGAATATCCGTCTCGCCATCTGAACGCACCACACGAGCAAGCGCCGGTTGTAAACCAAGAAGCAACCGCATCGCTGCGCCGGCGCGCCCCCTGACGCGCACTTCGAGATATTTGCCCAGCAGAATCAGCGCGATAATCGCCGAGGATGCCTCGAAGTAGACATGGTCAGCACCGGAGGGCATCATGCCGGAAAGAAACATGGCCGCCAGCGAATACCCGTAGGCAGCGCTGGAGCCAAGCATGACGAGCGTATGCATGTCCGGATGCCGCGTCCGCACCGCTTTCCAGCCCAGCCGGTAAAACCAGAGACCCGGCCCGAATTGCACGATACTGGCCAGCGCGAACAGGATATACAGAAGAAGCGATTCCCCGATCAGCAGGTGGAGCCACAACGCGGCCGGGGGCCACAGCATCGGAAACATTTGCAAAGCGAGGATCACCGCGGTGGGAATCCCCGCGAACACCGCCCGCCGGTGCAAGGCCTGAAGTTCTGCTTCCCGGGCCGTTTCCTCGGCTTCCTCGCGCACCTTCGCGCCGGAACCCGCCTCTATCGCCTCGTATCCGGTTTCCCGCACCGCCGCATACATGGCCTCCACAAGCTCGGAGCCGCCCCGGTAGCGTACGCGGGCGCGTTCGGTAGCCAGGTTTACGTTCGCCGTCTCCACCCCATCCACACCGGTCAACGCCTCTTCGACGCGGAGGACGCATCCGGCGCATGTCATGCCGCGTATTCCGAGCTGTATCTCCTGCTCCGGTATACGCTGCGGAGAAATGTCGATGGAGTGATCGGTGGCCATTTTGCGACGGGAGGCGAAGCGCAGAGTACCCTATTCTTCCTGCGGATCCAGTATGTTCTCGATGCGGACCAGCACGTCTTCGAGATGCAATGCCGTAGGGCGATCCCGCATCCTGCGCGCGGCGCGCTGCACATCTCCGCGCAATGTTTCCAGTTCGCCGCGTACATACGCCCGGATATCGCTCTGGCTCACGTCGACCGGCGTATAGCCAAGAAACCGGCGCGCAGCAGCAGACGGAGCGGTGACCTCCTCAGTCATTAACCGCTCCATATCCTCCAGATAGGCGCGTTGCAGGTTGCGCCGCCACGGATCGATCGCTTCGTTGGCGTCCAGTTCGCGCCAGAGACCTTTTCGCAAGTCTTCCAGCATATCCAAAGGAGCATACGCAGCATCGCCGAGGCGGGCTTCCGCTTCGATAAGCCGAGCCAGCCGCTGCGGATCCAGCAGCAGATCCAACCGGCCGGCCTGAATGCTTCGAATGCGGTCTACGGCGCCCGCATGTTCGATCCGGCGAAGAATATCCTCATCGAGAAGCCAGCGGGGCGTATCGAATCCGAATTCATGCAGAAAAGCCATCGCCCTCGTTTGCGCATCCTTCGAAACCATTTCATACACAGGCCCGTCCTGATCGTACGTCTTCGGGGTCTCGTACACCCCTCCGATTTCGCGTGTCACATGGCCGAGATAGCGTCTCCACTGGACCGCTACCTCCCCGTATATCTCCTCGAGTTGGGCGTAGTTTTCGCCCTCCTCCCCGGTCCAGTCGATCAGGTTCGGAACAATGCGTTGCAGGTTGGCGACGCCCAGCCGGCTCGCTTCCACTGCATCGTCGCCGAGATCCTCCCGCTGCGACCGGGGATCCAGCGGGTTGCCCGTCTGACGCCCGTAGAAGTACAACGGATCGCCGGCGCGCTCCCTGACCCAGCCGTTCAGCACGGCTTTGATTTCTTCTTCGTTGTCTGCTTCGGGAATGGGCCGGTAGCCCCAGCGAACACTCCATTTGTCGTATTCGCCGATCGCGGGTATGAAGTTGGTCACCCCGTCTTCCGGCTGCGCGATATAATTGAAGCGGGCGTAATCCATGATGGACGGCGTCGTGCCGTACGCACTGGTAAACGTCGGCGACCGCAGCGAATCGACAGAGAACGCGTAGCTCGATCCCCAGTTGTGCGGCAAGCCGATCGTATGCCCCACCTCATGGGCGGACACGAAGCGGATCAGCTCTCCCATTACCTCGTCGTCAAACTTCACGGCGCGCGCATCGGGATTCGAGGCAGCGGTCTGGACGAAATACCAGTTCCGCAAAAGATTCATCACATTGTGGTACCACCCGATATCGCTCTCGAGAATCTCTCCCGAACGCGGGTCGTGAACATGCGGACCGTAGGCGTTCTCGATGTCCGACGGGAAATAGCGGATGACTGAATAGCGCACATCCTCCGGGCTGAATTCCGGGTCTTCCTCCGCAGAAGGAGGATCTTTGCCCATAATGGCGTTCCGGAAACCGGCGGCCTCGAATGCCGCGCTCCAGTCGTCCACCCCCTGCTTGATGTACGGACGCCATTTCATCGGGGTGGCCGGATCGATGTAGTACACAATGGGGCGCACCGGCTCCACCAGTTCGCCGCGCGCAAACGCTTCGGGATCACTGGGCTCGAGCCGCCATTTCGTGATGAAGCATTTCTCCTCCGCCCGCTGCGCATCCGCTCCATAATCGATCGTCTCCACATTGAAATATCCCACGCGCGCATCGCAGGGCCGCGGCGTCATGAGCTGATCCGGCAAGAGCACCATGGACTGGTTCATCTCCACGGAGATGGTTCCGGTCGAAGGATTGTCGGGCGGCTCGTCCGCCGCGTAGGTAAGCGTATGGCGCACTTCGATATTGCGTGGAAAGCTTTGCGCCCCATTCACGTAAGAACGAGCCTTGTCCAGGCTCTTGACCTTGTACCTCGTGCGGTTGGACGAACCCAGGCCCAGAAAGCGCACATCGGTCGTAAAGAGTTCGGTCACGTCCACCACGGAGCGGGTGGAATCGTCGTTTCTGGCGAGAATATCGAATGCGGCCACCACCGGTTCGAGATTTGCATTCCGGACCGCCTGGTAAATCGGATGATCCTCGCTCGCGACGCTCTCGTAGGATACGATCCGCAGGAGCACCTTATCCCCCTGCCGCTGCCACCGGAGCACTTGCGTGTTGGCTTTTTGCCCCCCGTATCCCATGCCGGCGTGCGTACGCGCCATACGCGTTACGAGCAGCATCTCCCGCTCCAGTAACGAATCCGGGATTTCAAAGAGGGTTTTCTCCGTATCGCGGTGTACGGCAAACAGCCCCTCGTCCGTGGTCATGCTTTCCTTGACGACCTCGGCATATTTCTTCATCTTCGTTTCGTCGTCCGACCCGGCAGGAGCCTTCGTGTCCGTGGACGCAGCGTCCGCCGTAACAGCGGTCTGCAACCCCATAGAACAGCCTCCAAGCAAAACAGTCAGGGAAAGAAGCGCCAAAAGCGAAGGTACCTGAGAACGATGCATGGGATCACGTACAATGAAATGTGACAGGCAGCAGAAGGAACAGAGAGATGAACGCGGCGAACGTCCTGCGAAAAACACAGGTGTTTTCGAAACACCGTCCGCAATACCCTGTAGCGACAGGCATGATATGCAATTGTTGTGTCTGTTGCACGGCGTGGATCGTATCCCGCTTCACTACAGCACCGTCCATTCCCTGGACACGCCGGTAAGATTAGATACCCCGTCTTCGCGCAGGCACACCACATCTTCGATGCGAATGCCGAATCGGCCCGGCAGATAGATCCCCGGCTCGATCGACACGACACACCCGTCCGGCAGTACATCGTCCACCAGGCGGGACAGGCGGGGCCATTCGTGAATTTCCAGCCCCACGCCGTGCCCGAGACTGTGAGAAAACGCCTCTTCGTACCCCCCTTCCCGGATCACATCCCGAGCCAGCACATCGACTTCTTTGGCCCGCATGCCCGCACGTGCATACCGCAAAGCGCGCTCCTGCGCGGAGCGCACCAGATCGTAGAGCTCCGGAACCAGCGGGTCCGGCGCCCCCACAGCCACCGTACGCGTCATATCCGAAGCATATCCGTCCAGAAAACATCCGAAGTCGAGCAGCAGCACATCGCCGGACTGTACCGGGCGGTCCGTAGGCTGCGCATGAGGCAGCGCACTGTGCAAACCGGACGCCACGATGGGATCGAAAGCCATCCGATCCGCTCCCCGCCGCAGGTGCCCCGCCACGATCTCGGCGGCGATTTCCTTCTCCGTGCGTCCCGGTCGGATCCACTCTTTCAGGGTATCGAATACGTCCCCCGTCAATGCCTGGGCAGCGCGGATACGCTCCAGTTCGTCCGGGCTTTTGCGGGCCATAAGGCCCTGGAGCAGTCTGGAATTTCCTGTCCACTCCACCTCGGGGAAACGCGTTTGCAGCATTTCCAGGGCAGAAACCGTAAGGCGGTCCGACGCATACGTAACCCGGCGCACGCCCTTCAGTAACCCTTCCGCTTCCATGTATTCGAGGGCGTCGCGCTGCGTGGGTCGTATCACATGGACGGACGCATCCCTGACTTCTTCCCCCGCCTGCGTACGGTACCGCCCATCCGTCACGAAATGCGCCGCATCCGCGCGAACGATCAGTACCCCATACGATCCCGTAAAACCGCACGCCCACCGCACATGGGCGTAATGGGTCAGGTACAGCGCATCCGCGGACAACGTGCGGAGCAGGGCGCGGAGAGAAGAGATGCGGTCCACAAAAAACTCCGGCAAATAAGGCAAGGCAGGGCGCTCCCCGGCGCACGGATACTCAGAGCCGGGTGCTGTAATTGGGCGCTTCCTTCGTGATGAATACATCGTGCGGGTGACTTTCCCGCTGTCCGGCGCCCGTTACGCGAATAAACTGCGCCGTTTCCTGCAAATCCCGAATGGAAACAGCCCCGCAGTACCCCATCGCAGCCCGCAAGCCCCCAAGCATCTGGTGCACGACTTCTGCGAGGTCGCCACTGTACGGAACGCGTCCTTCGATGCCCTCCGGAACGAGCTTGGCAAGATCGTCCTCCGCATCCTGGAAATACCGGTCCTTCGACCCCGATTCCATAGCCCCTACGGAGCCCATCCCCCGGTAGCTTTTGAACTTGCGGCCTTCGTACAGAATGGTTTCGCCGGGACTCTCTTCCACACGCGCAAAGAGACCGCCGATCATCACGGAGTCGGCCCCCGCGGCCAATGCTTTGGGAATATCTCCGGTTTGCTTGATCCCCCCGTCCGCAATCACGGGTACGCCGTGTTTGTGCGCCACTGCGGCACAGTCCATGATCGCCGTAAGTTGCGGCACGCCAATGCCGGCCACGATACGGGTCGTACAGATAGAGCCGGGCCCGATGCCGACCTTGATGGCATCGGCTCCCGCCCCGATAATCGCTTCGGTCGCCTCCACCGTGCCGATGTTGCCGGCAATCACCTCCCGATCCCCCGAAAGCGCCTTTATCCGCTCCACCGTGCGGAGCACGCCATCGGAGTGTCCATGCGCCGTGTCCACGACCAGAAAATCGACATCGCTCTCTGCAAGAGCCGCCGCCCTGTCCGCCACATCCGGCGTAACGCCGATCGCCGCCCCTACGCGCAAGCGCCCATGCGCATCCTTGCAGGCATTGGGATACTTGCGCTTTTTATCGAGGTCCTTGAAGGTGATCAGCCCTTTCAGATTCCTGGCGTCATCCACCACCGGAAGTTTCTCGATCTTGTGCTTTTGCAGAAGGGCCTCCGCCTGATCCAGCGTCGTTCCCACAGGCGCCGTCACAAGATTTTCCCGGGTCATCATTTCGCTCAGCGGGGTATGCCCGTCATGCGCGAAGCGCAGATCGCGGTTCGTGACAATCCCCACCAGGCGGTCTTCCGCATCGACTACAGGAATGCCCCCGATATGGTACCGCTCCATCATGGCGCAGGCATCCGCCACCGTACTCTCCGGATGCAAGGTGATCGGATCGAGGATCATACCGCTTTCGGAGCGCTTCACGCGGCGCACCTCATCCGCCTGCCGCTCGATGGACATGTTTTTGTGCAACACCCCGGCCCCGCCTTCCCGGGCGATCGCGATCGCCATTTCGGATTCGGTCACCGTGTCCATGGCGGCTGACAACAGCGGAATATTCAGTGCAATACGCGGCGTCAGGATCGTTTCAATGGAAACGTCCCGGGGCATGATGGACGAATGCCGGGGCACAAGCAGCACATCGTCGTAGGTGAGCCCCTCCTTGCGGAGCCGCTCAAGAAGCAGCTTGTCGTCGGTCGTCATGATATCTGTTCATTGCATGTGTACCTGGCGTTTGAGCCGCCGGATTTCGAAGGGCTGCAGACGCCTCCATTTTCCGAGTCGAACGCCCTTGGCGGTAAGTCCCGCATAATTCACGCGCTCGAGCGTTGTTATCTCGTGGCCAAGCGCTTCGAACATCCTGCGAATCTGCCGGTTGCGGCCTTCATGTATGCGCAACCCGACTTCATTGCGGCTGGGCAGCGCCACGTAAGCAACCTCATCGGCCTTTGCCCATCCATCCTCCAGCTCGACACCTTTTTTGAGCAGATCGAGTTCGTGGGGCTTCACGGTGTTCCGGGTACATACCCGATACAGTTTATCCACCTCATAACGGGGATGCATCAGCCGGTGCGCCAGTTCCCCGTCGTTGGTGACAAGCAATACGCCCGACGTATCCCGGTCCAGACGACCCACAGGAAAGAGGCTGCCCTTGTCCGCATCCGGAAGAGCCAAAAGGTCCATCACGGTGCGCCTTTTCTTCGGGTCGTGCTTCGTCGTAATCGTATCCTTCGGCTTATTGAGAAGGATGTACTCATGGGGTGAGGCGGAGATGTGTTTCCCGTTGACCTCCACCGTATCGGTCGGC
The DNA here is from genome assembly GCA_965117025.1 of Rhodothermales bacterium. Lineage (GTDB taxonomy): Bacteria > Bacteroidota > Rhodothermia > Rhodothermales > VXPQ01 > VXPQ01. Next base: position 129,035 of record OZ220746.1, on the reverse strand, counting down.
ATCACCGAAATATGGAATTCCCGGACACGCTCCCCGTTCACCTTGACGAGCCCCCGCTCGATCAGACCATCCGCCTCGCGGCGCGAACACACGCCCGCGCGGGCAATATACCGGTTAAGCCGCATGCCCTTGCTTGCCGCACCCTCTCCGTTCCGGGACAAACCGGAGGGCTCCGATCGCCCCGGCAGTCCGGCAGGCCCGGCGGTACCCTTCCGCCCTTTTTGTCCCCTTTTGGCAGGTGATCCGGCGGACATCTTAGCGGATATCTATCCTGAACAGAAAGCGCGTAACGTGTGTAAGGCTCCATGAACGAACCAGCGCACGATCTGTTCTTGTCCGAAAAATTTTTCCGGCCGCGCCAGGCCCCGCAGAGCGCCGATGCATAGTGGTAACAGGCCCTAACCTTATTCCCCGACTTCCCGGACTGCTTGCGGCCCGGCTTCCTCCTCCGCCTGATCCTGTACCGCGTCGTCCTCCTGTTGCAACTGCAACAATCTGGCGCGCTCCCGGCTGAAGGAAGGATCTCCAAGAATCTCCTCAATCTCGCGCAGGCTGGGAAGATCATCGATGTCTCCCAGTCCGAACTGCTCCAGAAACGAATCCGTGGTTCCGTAGATCAAGGGGCGCCCCAGGGAATCGCTCCGGCCCACTACGTCGATGACCCCCCTTTCCATGAGCTTGCCCAGTGCGTAGCCGGAATCGACGCCGCGCACAAAATCGACCTCGGGTTTGGTGACCGGTTGCCGGTACGCCACGATAGCCAGGGTCTCCATGAGCGAGTGGGACAATTTCCGTGTTCGCTCCTGATTGAAAAAAGATTTCAGGTAGGGAGCAACCTGGGAAATGGTAGCCATCCGAAAGCCCGCGGCCCAGCGCTCGATGCGGAAAACGCGTCCGCTCGCTTCATATACCTCGTTCAGGCTCGTCACCGCCTCCAGCACGTCCCGATCCGAGGGAATATCGCTCCCCGTGACCTCGCTATACACACCGGCGATCTCCCGCGTGGTAACAGGGCGATCCGCCGCGAAGACGAGTGCTTCGGCGACATGCATAAGCGTCCGATCCCCCAGTTCGTGTATGGACGCCATACCGCTCGGTGGTTTATTCGCCATTGCCGTTTCGTTCGCCCGGGATTGCTTCTATCCGATCAGCCGAAGGGTCGAGGTCCTCGGAAACCGTCTCGCCCTGCCGGATACGAAGCTCAAGATAAAAATCAATCGGATCTCCTTCAGAAATATGCACATGCACCTGTTGCGCCTGCACAAGTTCAAGCACCCCGAGAAAAGTCGCAACGATAAACGACCGGGACCGATTCCCGACCAGGGCAGAGAAAGAAATATTCTTCTCCACGGTAAGGCGATCCAGGAGAAACGCGCGCTGTTCTTCGATCGAATATTCTTCGCGCGCTACGCCGTGCAGCACTTCCTCCGGCGTCTCTGCAAGAATTCGCTTGAGCGCCGATACCAGATCGAAAACGGACGCGTCCAGGACCGGTTTCTGTTCCCACGCGGCCTGTTCTGAACCAGCCTGATTGCGCGTAAAGCGTTCCGCCCGTTCGCTTTCGAGCGCCAGTAAATGTCCGGACGCCTCCTTGTACCGGACATATTCCAGAAGCCGCTCCACCAACTCCCGGCGAGGATCGAGCGGCTCCCCGTCTTCGTCGACCTCCTGTCCCGGTAGAAGCATGCGGGCCTTTATGCCGATCAGGACCGCGGCCATATACAAAAACTCACCTGCACTGTCGAGATCGACTTGTTCGAGCAGGCGTACATGCTCAAGGTATTCGTCAGCAATGCGGGCCACGGGAATATCAAAAATATCCAACTCGTCCCTCCTGATAAAAAAGAGGAGCAAGTCCAGCGGTCCCTCAAAATCTTTAAGGTTTATCTGATACATTTAACTCCTTGTCACTCAAGGAAAAGAAGTTAATAGTTCAAGTGTTCTTTGAACCATTTCACGGTCTCTTCGAGGCCATGCACAATGTCTGTACCGGGTATCCATCCCAGTTCGCGCCGGGCAAGATCAAAAGCCAGTATACTCCTGCGCTGTTCCCCGGGACGCCCCGCCTCATGACGCCGCTCCATGTCCGGAGCAATCCGGTTCCGCAAGATATCGAAAAGATCGTTCACACTGGTTTCCACCGCCGTTCCGATGTTGAACGTACCCGATCCCTCGTAGGCCAACGCACTCAGATTCGCTTGCACCACATCGCCCACGTACACATAATCCCGGGTTTGCAAACCGTCCCCGTACACAACAGGCTGTTCGCCTCGCAGCATCCGTTGCGCAAAGATCGCTACGACACCGGCCTCCCCGTGGGGATTCTGTCTTGGTCCGTATACGTTCCCGTAACGGAGGGCTACAAAGGGAATACCATACTGATTCCGATAATAATCCAGGTATCGCTCCGCACACAGTTTGGTGACGCCATAGGGAGAAAGCGGTCTGGTGCCATGGCGTTCGTCCTGCGGCGCATATTCCGGCTCCCCGTAAATGGCCCCTCCTGTCGAGGCGAAAACGACTTTCTTCAATCCCGCACGCCGGCCTGCTTCCATGAGATTCAGCAAGCCGAGGACATTCACCGCAGCGTCGAATTGCGGATCCGCCACGGATTTGCGCACATCCATTTGGGCCGCATGGTGCACGAACGCCTCGAAACCATGCTCCAGCATACATGCCGAAGCTTCTTCGGACCGGATGTCCAGCTCGTGGAAAACAGCTCCTTCCGGGATGTTTTCCCGCCGCCCGCCGGACAGGTCATCGAGAATATGCACTTCGTGGCCCGCCTCGAGCAGGGCCTCGGATACATGAGAAGCTATGAAGCCGGCGCCGCCGGAAACCAGTATCTTCATGGATGCTCCTCCGGTACAAGCGCCGCGGTCGAAAGCTGCTCTTCCCTGAACAGCATGGACGCCACCCGCTGCACATCTTCGACCGTAACGTGCTCGATCGCATCGTTGATCTCATCAAGCGTCAGATACCGCCCGAAATAAAGTTCCTGCCGCCCGATGGCCATCATGCGGTTACTCATGCCTTCGAGGCCGAGCATCAGAGCACCCCGCACCTGATTTTTCGCCTCGTTGAGCGTACGGTTTCCGATCGGAACGTCGACAAAATACCGCAACTCCTTTCGGATCAATCGCTTCACCCGTTCCATCTTGCGTACATCCGAGGCGGCATACACCCCGAAATCGCCCGAGTCCGAGTGCATATTCGCAAAGGACCCAATGCTATAGCAAAAACCGTATTTCTCCCGCACATTCTGGTTGAGCCGGCTCGACATCCCGCCACCCAATAACGTATTCAATACGGTGAACGCCACCCGGTCCTCGTTGCCAACGCTCAGCCCGCGCGCACCCATCACGAAATGGGCCTGCTGGATCGGTCGGGGTTCCACGAAGTCATGGGGGACATAGCCATTCACGGGTGTGCGCCGGACCGGGTGCTCAGCTATCGGCATATCCGCCAGCATCCCCTCAGCGATACGCACGACATCGTCGTGCTCCGCGTTCCCGGCCACTACAAGCACCACACGATTCGGGACATAGTGGCCGCCCATATAATCGCATAGCATCTCCCGATTGAACGATTGCACCGTCCGGGGATACCCGATCACGGGAGCGCCGAGCGCATGGCCATCGTAGACGACGGATTCAAACCGGTCAAATACGAGGTCTTCCGGGGCATCCTCGTACATTTTCATCTCTTCGAGGATCACGCCCTTCTCCTTCTCGATCTCTTTCTCGGGCAAGGTCGGAAAGAGAATGAGATCGCACACCGTATCTATCGCCCGGACAAGATGTTCGTCCAGTGCGCGAGCATAGTAGCACGTGTACTCCTTGGCCGTAAACGCATTCAGGTAGCCACCCACGGACTCCATGCGGCGGGCAATATGATGCATGCGCCGCTTCCGCGTACCTTTGAACACCATGTGCTCAAGGAAATGACTGATGCCGCGCTCCGCAGCGCGTTCGTCCCGGCTGCCTGTTGCGACCCATACCCCCACAGAAATGGATCGAACCGACGGAATACGCTCCGAAAGAACCCGAACGCCGTTCTCCAGCGTGGTCTTCCGGAAGTACGGCAATATGCCGTTCTCCGCTTTCTTCATGACGTACTGGAACAGGGAACGATCCCTTTAACGAGGCCTGCGACTCCGGTGTCCTCCCCCACTTCGGCCGGCGCCGTTACGACCGCCGCGCTCCCGGTAAGACCCTCCTCCCCGACCATCCCGGCGGGAACCGCCTCCATGCTGGCCCTGAGGCCGCCGGGGCCGCTCTTCCTGACCGTCCTCTCTCGGCGGCAGGAACGGCTTCCGGCTGAGGCGGAGTTTTCCGTCATCGCGAATTTCAATGAGTTCTACCTTGACCTTGTCGCCAACCTGGAAATAGTCCTCCACGTTTTCGACATATCCATGATCGAGTTCGGAGATATGTAGCAACCCCTCCTTTCCGGGGAGAATCTCGATGATGGCTCCAAAAGCAAGGAGGCTTTTTACGGTGCCTTCATACACATCCCCCGCCTCCGGAACCGCCACAATACCCTTGACCAGGTCAATGGCCGCCTGGGCATCCTCCTGGTTGGTAGCAGAGATTGTTACGATCCCCTTCCCGTCCTTGTCCTCGATCTCGATAGATGTGTTCGTATCGCGCTGCATACCCTGGATGACCTTCCCGCCCGGTCCGATAATCGCACCGATAAACTCCGCATCGACGGCGATCTGCGTGAGCCGGGGCGCATGAGGAGACAGGTCGTCCCTCGCTTCGGCGATCGTTTCGTCCATGACGTCGAGAATGTGATGCCGCGCATCCCGCGCCTGCTCCAGCGCCTGCCGAAGCACATCCCTGGAAAGCCCTGCAATCTTGATATCCATCTGACAGGCCGTCACCCCGTCGCGCGTACCCGTCAACTTGAAGTCCATATCCCCAAGATGGTCTTCCGTGCCGAGAATATCGGTCAGCACCGCCGTTTGACCATTCTCGCCAATAAGCCCCATCGCGATGCCTGCCACCGGCTTGCGAACAGGAACGCCCGCATCCATCAGGGCCATGGAGCCGGAACATACCGACGCCATGGAGGACGAGCCGTTCGACTCGAGCACATCGGCATTCACGCGGATCGTGTAGGGAAACTCTTCCTCCGAGGGGAGCACATACTGCAATGCCCGCTCGGCAAGCATCCCGTGGCCTATTTCCCGGCGGCTGGTGCCGCGAATAAATTTCGCTTCACCTGTACAAAACGGGGGAAAGTTGTAATGGAGATAAAACCGCTTGTCTTCCGAGGAAAATATCTGATCCACGGCCTGTACGTCCCGACCCGTCCCCAACGTGATGGAGGCAAGCACCTGGGTTTCCCCCCGCGTAAAGACCGCTGAGCCGTGTACGCGCGGCAAGTAGCCCGTTTCCGTCCATATGTCACGGACTTCGTCGAGTGCGCGCCCGTCGATACGGCGGCCTTCGTTCAGAATCATTGTCCGCATAGCCTGGCGCTCCACGGTACGGACCGCCTCTTTCAACTGTCCCTCGGTGTATCCTTCCTCCGTGGTCTCCGCTCCGTCTTCTCCAAGGAGTTCGGACGCCACCTGATCCCTGATTTCCCGCAATCCCCCGTAGAAGGCGCCCTTTTCATAGGGTTTATGGAGGTGTTCCTCGATCCGGTTACCCACCGTGTCGGCGACCTTCTCCAGAATCCCGTCCGGCAGCGCAACCAGATCCGGCTGAAACGGCTCAACTTCTCCCGCCTCGGCCACCAGATCATGCTGGGCGGCGCACAGCTTCCGGATCGCTTCGTGCGCCACATCCAGCGCCTCGAGCAAATCTTCTTCACCCACTTCCTGCATCTCGCCTTCGACCATCACAATCGCATCCTCCTTGCCCGCAACCACAAGATCTATGTCGCTTTCCGCCGTCTCCTCAATCGTCGGGTTGACGACAAAAGTCCCGTCTACCCGCGCAACGCGAACCTCCGCGATCGGCCCATCGAACGGAGCCCCTGCAAGCATCAGCGCCGCGGAAGCGCCCGCACCTGCAAGAACATCCGCATTATACTGGTCATCGGCAGAAATCACGTAAGCGATAATCTGCGTCTCGTGCAAAAATCCATCCGGGAAAAGAGGGCGAAGCGCCCGGTCCACCAAACGCGACGACAACACTTCCTTGTCCGTCGGTCGCCCTTCCCGCTTTATGAACCCGCCCGGAATTTTTCCGCCTGCGGAAAATTTTTCACGATACTCAACCGTGAGCGGGAAAAAACTCTGTCCGGCGCGCACCTCTTGCGAGAGGACCGCGGTGCACAACACCATGGTATCTCCCAACCGGACAACTACCGCGCCGCCTGCCTGTTTTGCAAGGCGGCCTGTCTCTAACGAGACCACCTTACCTGGAGCAATCTCTATTTCTTTACGTGTACATGCGTTCATTTTTCTACCTGTCTCCGTCTTCGTTTTTTACAATGTCCTGCGTTTCGTTCGCCTGTGCAGGAATTCGGTTTTTTGCGTACTCAGCCTCTCTGACCTCCGGTGCAAACAGACCGCATACGTACGAACAACGCATGCGGCATATATGGCTCATGCCCTTTGGAGAAATGCAGTTGACCGGGGTAAATGTTACTTGCGAATACCCAATTCCTTGATGATAGAACGATAACGTTCGATATCCCGGTCCATCAGATAATTGAGCAAACGGCGCCGTTTCCCTACGAGTTTAAGCAATCCGCGCCGCGTGGAGTGGTCTCCCGGATGGCGCTGCAGGTGTCCGTTCAGTTCGTTGATACGATGCGAAAAGATCGCAATCTGAACTTCCGGGGCGCCGGTATCGTCAGTCGATTTTCCATAGGTTTCGACCAACGTTTTTTTCTGCTCTGTAGTAATCATGGCGTATTATCTCCTCTTTAGATTATGCCATCGTAAAGAAGAACGCCCGCCCGAAACGAGAAGGCGTACAAGCAGCAGGCGCAGCCTTAGCGCCCGCCGAGTATTTCCCTGCTACGCACCCGATCTTGCGAAAGTTGCCTTATCAGGTCGTTTTTGGATGCAAAACGGCGCTCATTGCGTGTTCTGGAAACGAATTCCACGCGAAGAAGCTCTCCATACATATCTTCTTCGATATCAAGGAGATGCACCTCGATCATGCGCCGATCACCTCCGAACGTAGGGCGAATTCCGATATTCATCATACCGGGCAGCGAACGATTTTTCGGAGATCCATCCGCATGTCCGGACAATCTGTACACCCGCACGGCGTACACTCCATCGGCGGGTATCACCTTTTGCGGATGCTCTACATCGATGTTCGCGGTCGGGAATCCCATTTCCCGCCCGCGCCCCTCGCCGCGGACGACCCGGCCCGTAAGGCAATAGGAGCGCCCCAGCATAGCAGCGGCGGCTTCCGCATCCCCCTTTTCTTCCAGAACCTGTCTGATCTTGCGGGAAGAAACAGCTTGTTCCTGTATAATCCTGGCCGGCACAATGTCTACCGTAAAGCCATGCTTCTTTCCCATCGTACGCAACAGGTCCGCATTACCCCGTCGATCGCGTCCAAAGGCATGGTCGTAGCCAATGACGATTTCCCGCAGCCCGATGCCCCGAACCAGAATGTCTTCAACGAACGCTTCGGCCGAAAGCCGGGAAAATTCCTTCGTAAACGGAAGGATAACAAGCCGATCCAGGCCGATCTCTTCCATGATATCCGCACGCTCTCCGATCGTCGTCAGCAGGGGCAATGGCGCCCCTTCCACGATTTCGCGCGGGTGCGGGTGGAAGCTCAACACGGTACTGATCCCGCCGAGCGCCCCGGCGCGCTCCAGCAAATATCGCAGGATGGCCTGGTGTCCCAAATGCACTCCATCGAACGTCCCTACGGTAAGCACCGAGGCCGTATCCTTTCGAACCTGGTCGAGCCCATGTAATCGTTTCATGCGCCGCGCTCCCGGATGACTTTCTGAAGAGCATCCACCGTCCAGGCTTCGTTCACCGGGAAGCCGCCGATATGCGTACGCCGGAGTTGAACGATATGCGCGCCTACTCCCAGCGCCTGCCCGAATTCATGGGCAAGACTGCGAATGTACGTACCGCTGGAACACTCGACTACAAAGGAAACATCCGTGTTCTTTCTTTCCAGGATCTCAAAAGACCGGATGGTCACGATGCGCTTCGGGGGAACGACCTCCTCACCCCGACGCATCTTGCGATAGAGACGCTCGCCGCCCCTCTTGACCGCAGACCAGGCGGGCGTTACCTGCTCGATGACACCCACGAAGCGATCGCGCACCCGCAGGATATCTTCATGCGCGATGCCGGAGGGATCAAGGCGTTCGGTGACTGTTCCATCGGCATCGTAGGTGTCGGTGGCCTCGCCAAGACGCAGCGTGGCCTCGTAGGTTTTGGGGAGATGCATAAACCGCTCCATAAGCCGGGTCGCCCGTCCCATCAGTATCATCAGTAACCCGGTAGCCAACGGATCGAGCGTGCCGGCATGTCCCATCTTGCGCACGTCAAGGAGGGGCCTCAGCTTGCGAATCACATCGAACGATGACCATCCCCCCGGCTTGTCCACAGGCAGTACGGTCGTATCAAAGGTCTCCGGCAGCGTCGGAGCCGGATAATAGACCTCCCTGATATCTACATCCCGAATAAAGGGCTGTGTCATTGCAAACCGGTTTCCCGGTGTTCCCGTTCGACCCGGATCCGCTCAAAAATCTCGTCCATGCGTTTCGATTCGTGCATGGCTTCGTCGAGAAAAAACCGAATGTCCGGAACCGCCCGCAACTGATGGCGAATGCGCCTGGCCAACGCCGATCGGATTTCCGTGGTCAGATCGGTAAAATGCCCAAAAGCGGCGCGGCGCTGCTCGATATCCTGTTCGTAGATACTCACATCCACATACGCAATACCCAGATCCTTTGTCACGCGAACATTCGTTACCGCGTACATACACGGTATGCGTTCCGAAAATGCCGTTTGCAGCACCTCCGCAATTTCCCGCTGCAACAATCGAGCTACACGTTCGGTGCGGATACTCATCGCAGATCTGTAGAAATGGATAGAAGAGAACGTCTTGATCTTTCAACACCACCGGGCGACGTCAGGCCGGCGATCCCACCTGAAGCGTACGTTTTTCTTCGATGACCTCGTAGCCTTCGATCTGGTCTCCGACCTTGATATCGTTGTACCCCTTGATGGAGATGCCGCATTCGTACCCGCTTTGCACCTCGCGTACATCATCCTTGAAGCGCTTGAGCGAATCGATCTCGCCCTCATAGATCACGACTCCTTCGCGAATGACCCGCATGCGATCACTACGGCGAATCTTGCCTTCGATCACATAGCAACCGGCCACCGTGCCGGCCTTGGGCACCTTGAACAGTTCCCGCACCTCCACAGTACCTTTCGTAACCTCCTTCTCTTCGGGCGACAACAGCCCTTCAAGCGCGTCACGAATATCCTCTATCGCATCGTAGATGACCGAATACATGCGGATATCGATTTCCTCCCGCTCGGCCAGCAACCGGGCGCCGGGCGACGGGCGCACCTGAAATCCGATAATCACCGCATCGGACGCCGAAGCCAGCATCACATCGCTTTCGGTAATCGCCCCGACGCCGCTATGAATCACATTGAGCGCCACCTCTTCGGTGCTCAGTTTGAGTAGCGAATCCTCCAGCGCCTCGACGGAGCCGCCCACGTCGGCCTTGATAATCAGGTTCAGCTCCTTGAAATCGCCGAGCGCCAGACGACGACCTATCTCATCCAGCGTAATGTGCTTCTTCTGCCGCAGGGACTGCTCCCGGTGAATCTGTTGACGGCGTTGCGAAATATCCCGGGCTTCCTTCTCTTCGTCCAACCCGATAAGCTGGTCTCCCGCCTCCGGCGAACCGCTTAATCCCAGTACAAGGGCCGGTTGCGACGGGCCTGCTTCCTCTACCTGGCGGTCCCGCTCATCGAACATGGCCCGTACGCGCCCGTTGTACAGCCCGGCAATAAAGTAGTCGCCTACTTGCAGCGTGCCGTTGCGAACGAGCACCGTAGCCACATTTCCCCGTCCTTTCTCAAGGCGCGATTCAATCACTACCCCGTCCGCATTCCGATCCGGGTTCGCCTTGAGTTCCATTACTTCCGACTCGAGCAGAATCTTTTCCATCAAATCGCTCACCCCTTCCCCCGTGTGAGCGGAAACAAGGGCGCACTGCACTTTGCCACCGTACTGTTCGACCAGCACATTATGGTCGCCGAGCTGCTGCATCACCCTGTCCGTATTCGCTTCCTCCTTGTCTATCTTGTTGATCGCGACGACCACCGGCACCTCGGCAGCCCTGGCATGGTTGATGGCTTCCAGCGTCTGCGGCATCACGGAGTCATCGGCAGCCACCACAAGCACCACTACGTCCGTGACTTTGGCGCCCCGGGCGCGCATCGCGGTAAAGGCCTCGTGCCCCGGCGTATCGAGAAATGTGATATCGCGGTCATCCGAAAGCTGCACCTTGTGGGCGCCGATATGCTGCGTAATGCCTCCCGCTTCGCCCGCCACCACGTTCGCACTGCGGATGTAGTCCAGCAAAGAGGTCTTGCCATGATCTACATGCCCCATGACCGTTACGATGGGCGCCCGCACTTTCAGAAGAGCCGGATCGTCTTCCTCCAGCGTGATATCTTCCGTACCGAATTCCGTGATGAACTCGACATCGTACTCGTACTCGTCGGCCACAAAAGAAATGGTGTCGGCATCGAGGCGCTGATTGATCGATACGATCATTCCCGACTCGAAGAGCTTCTGAATAACCTCATTCACGGGAATGTTCATCAGGGCGGCAAGGTCGCCTGTCGAAACAAATTCGGGCACCCGAAGAATCTTCTCCTGCTCGCGCTGCTCTTCGATTTCCTGCTCCCGCAGCTCTGCATGACGTTCCCGCCGACGCCGGCGCCGCTGACGGCGGGCGCCACCCGCTCCCTGCTCAATCTCGCGAAGCGTCTTCTGGAGCGTTTCTTCAATGTCCTCTTCGTCAGCGACTGCCCCTTTGCGGCGGCGTTTGCGTTTAGCCGGCTGGCGGCCATCTCCTTCCTGGACGACGGATTCCTCGTCTTCACCAGGAACGGACGCCTTCCGTTTGCGCTTTCTTTTGCGTTTGCGCTTGGCAGGGGCATCCTCCTCCACTTCGGAGAGATCCATTTTACCGAGCACTGTGGTTCCAGCAAGTTGATAGCGCTTCGCCGAAAGCGTTCCGGAACCCTCTTCGTCCACTTCCTCCTCCTCGAAGGGCGTGATGTCGGCAGCCGTATCCGCTATACCTTCTGAAACAGACCCCGGCTCTTCACCTTCCGCCAACGCCTCTTCCACCGGCGGCTCCTCAACGGAAGCCTCTTCTTCGGACGCTTCCATAACGGTTTCTTCAACCGCGTCCGATTCCTCTTCCGCAACGGGCGGTTCTACCTCGGCAATCTCCCCGGAAGGCAGGGCCGGTTCCTCTTCGGCTTCCACAGGCTCTTCCTCTGAAACAGCAGCCTCACCATCCGCCTCCGGTTCCGCAATCTCTTCCGCAGCAGGAACCCCCTCGGCTACAACACTTTCTTCCGGAGCCTTCTCTTGTTCGACCTCTGCAGGCTCGGCAAGCAAGGGCTCCGCCTCCACCGTCGGCGCCGCGGCTCCATCGCCCGCTACCACCGCTTCCTGCGGCTCCTCTGCGGAATCCTCGGGCTCAGGATGAGCAGGTTGTTCTTCCGAAGCGGTCTGGCGGGCCCGCTTCTTGTGCACGCGCGCCGCCGTTTCCTTGTCGTCGGCAAAAGCGTTCAGCAACTCATTGTAAGCTGCCTCGTCCTGAATGGCCGCATTGATCCCTGACCCGGTCAACGCTTCTGCGTGCCCGGTCTCTTCAAGATGCTCCTTCAAGGTTTCCAGAGAGACGTTGAGCTCCCTGACCAACTTGAACAGCCGTACTTTCTTGAACCTGGTTGTCGTCATCTGCAAAAGGCGCCGATCCACATGCGATCATTCCGGATTGAGAAAAACTTCCCGACGATTCCCGAATCGGGGCGCCGGGACATTTTCCCGCGTTATCCCCCTTCAACCTCCTGTTCTGTCTCCGGGACCGGAACGGTTTCCGGGGCTTCATCCGGCTCCGAAACCCCATCCGTCTCCAGAATTTTTTTCGCCTCCGGAACTTCATCCGGCTCCGAGGCGGGGGCGGTCTCCAGGGCTTCATCCGTTTCCGGGGCCGGAGTGGCCTCCAGGGCTTCATCCGTTTCCGGGACCGGAGCGGTCTCCGGAGCCGGGGCTGATTGAGAAACGAGCGCCGCTTCTTCCTCTTCTTCAAACTCGAGGCGAATCGTCTCCAGAACATGCTGCGCCGTGTCCTGTTCCAGACCGGAGCGGCGCATCAATTCGTCCACGGAAAGCTCCACGACCTGCTTCGCGGTATCGCAACCGATGTTACGCAGTTTCTCCAGCGTATCGGGGCTGAAGGCATCCGCAAACTCGTCGATCTCCACATCTTCCTCATCCTCCGCAATTTCCCGGTATACGTCTATTTCATATCCGGTCAGGCGCGATGCGAGCCGGATATTGATCCCGCCCCGTCCGATGGCCTGACTGACCTCTTCGGACTTCACCACCACTTTTGCCCGCGGCGGATCCAATTCCTCGTTGATCGTTACGCTCACGGGGTTTGCCGGTGAAAGCGCCCGCTCGATCAGTCGGAAGGGATCGCTGGAGTATTCCAGCACATCTATATTTTCGTTACCCAGTTCGCGAACGACCGCGTGAATACGAACCCCCTTCACGCCTACACAGGCTCCCACCGGATCGATTCGCTCGTCGTTGCTCAGCACAGCCACCTTGGCCCGCTCGCCGGGCTCGCGAACGATGCGTTTGATCTCCACGATACCCTCGTAGATCTCGGGTACCTCCAGTTCGAACAGCCGCTCCATAAAAACGGGGTCCGCCCGGCTGATGATGACCTGCGGGTTGTTGCCAATGTCCCGTTTCACCTCCTGTACGACCGCCCGAAGCATGTCTCCCTTGCGGTACCGGTCCTTGAAAATCTGCTCTGAACGGGGCAGCACCAGCTCCACCTTGTTGTGAATCACAAGCACCTCGCGCCGCCGCGTCTGGTAGATCTCGCCCACCACCACTTCGCCGATCAGGTCGGAGTAGTCCTGGTATATCTTTTCTTTTTCAATATCCCGGATACGCTGGCTGAAAGCCTGACGGGCCGCCATGACCGCACGGCGGCCAAACCCGCCGATATTGATCTCGCTGGCTACTTCTTCCCCCACCTCGAAATCCTCATCCACCTCTTTTGCCGCATCCAGTTCGATTTCGGTGACCGGATCCTTCAGATCCCAGTTCTCCACGACATCCTGGACGTGGATGATCTGAATATCCCCGTTATCCGGATTGAAAATAATGTCGAAATTGTCGTCCGCGCCGTACCGCTTGCGAATCATGGCTCGAAAAACATCCTCGACGATCAGCGTGAGGGAGTCACGATCGATATCCTTTTCGCGCGCAATCTCTGCAAACGACGATATAAGTGTCGTGCTCTGCATGTCTCGGTATCTCTTGCCGGTTGGTTTTCGTTATATATCTGCGGAGGCGCGCCGGTCGGATTCACCATGGAAGCTGCACATGGGCCTGCACCACGTTATCAAGGCGGATACGGCGCACATCCGAACCTGATACCGCCACTTCGATCGTATCGTCGGCGGCCGCCAGCAACCTGCCGGTCACTTCCGCATCGGCGGGATCGTTTTCGACGGCGTAGCGAACGCATACGTCCCGGCCCACATTTTTGCGGTACTGCCGCAACAACACGAGAGGACGATCGAGACCGGGCGTAGACACATTCAGCGTATACCGACCCGCAATGATATCCTCCATGTCAAGCAGGAACCCCACCTCGCGGCTGATTCGCGTCAGATCGTCGGCGCCAAACGCCTCGTCGCTGTCCACAAAGGCCTCGACCACACGGGACCCTTTGGCGCCGCGCACCTTGACCTCGACGAGAAACACGGCCGAAGCGGCAATAACTTCCTCGACAAGCGCCGCAATACGCGCGCAAAGATCGTCGTTTTCCTGTCCCTTTGGCGGCCCTGTCATGGATCGCTTCGCGTCTCCCGTGTTATAAAAAAAGCCCGTACCCGATTACCGGGGCGGGCGCTAACGTACCTACGCCAACGACAAAAAAGGCGACTTCCGGAGAAGCCTCCTACGTATCATGTCAACCAGAGGCACACAGCCCAATCTGCACCGAATGCCTGGTCGGACACTGCTCCGCAATAACGTGGAACACGACTTGGTGGGGGTTGTTCCGATATTTCGGTATGGATCTGCGGGCCGTCAGGCGCAAAAGCTCTCCGGAGAAGCAGGCGCACGGAAACGGCTCACATGAGCGTCGGGCGTTTTTCTTCTTCCACCGGTGCAGGATAGTCGAGCATGTAGTGGAGTCCCCGGCTCTCGCGGCGCATCTGCGCGCTCCGGATGATCATATAGGCGACGGCAATCATATTGCGCAATTCACATAGTTCGACGGAAACACGCGTCCGGCGATAGAAATCTTCCGTCTCCTCATACAACAGTCTGGTGCGGCGGAATGCACGGTCCAGCCGCAGCGAGGAGCGCACCACCCCCACATAATCCCACATCACTCGCCTCAGTTCGTCCCGGTTGTGCGAAACAAGCACCCATGCGTGGGGGCTTTCCGTGCCGCTTGCATCCCATTCCGGGATATCCTCTCTGAAAGACTGCCCCCGCACATATTCGATCGCTACGCTCGTCGCGCGCCGGCTGAATACCAGCGCCTCGAGCATCGAATTGCTCGCGAGGCGATTGGCGCCATGCAATCCCGTACAGGCCACCTCCCCGCAGGCGAAAAGCCCTGCAATCGAGGTGCGCCCCACATGATCGGTGAGGACGCCGCCGCATTGATAATGCGCCGCCGGAACGACAGGAATCGGTTGCCGGGTGATATCGATGCCGAAGCCGAGGCACGTGGCATATATGTACGGGAACCGCTCCTTGATCACATCGGCAGGCCGGTGGGAAATATCGAGCAGCACATACTTTTCGCCGTGCTGCTTGAGCTGATCGTCGATCGCACGGGCCACGATATCCCGGGGAGCCAGCTCTTCCCGCTCGTCATAGGAAGGCATGAAACGCTCGCCCTTCATATTGTATAGCCGGCCTCCCTCGCCGCGCACCGCCTCCGAAATCAGAAAAGAATCCGCTTCCGGATGATACAGGGACGTCGGATGGAACTGCACGAACTCCATGTTGGCGATCCGGCCCTTGGCCCGATATACCATGGCCACCCCGTCTCCCGTGGCCACGCTGGGGTTGGTGGTGTGGAGATAGATTTCCCCGGAGCCTCCGCTGGCCAGCAAGGTCGATCTGGCGAGAAAAATCTCCACGCGGTCCTCTTTGGAATCGTACACGTAGGCGCCAAAGCAGCGAATGTCCGGGCGCAGTTTCGTGACATGCTGCCCCAGATGATGTTCTGTAATGAGTTCGACGGCAAAGTGGTATTCGAAGGTTACGATATTCGGATGCCTGCGCACCGAAGCAAGGAGCGCGCTCTCGACCTCCCTTCCGGTCGTATCCGCCGCATGCACAATGCGGTCTGCGGAATGCCCTCCTTCGCGTCCAAGGTGCAATTGCCCGTCCCGGCGCGTAAAATCGGCGCCCATTTCGATCAGCTCGCGTACCCGTTCGGGGCCCTCTTCGACCACGAAGCGCACGACCCCGGGATCGCAAAGCCCCCCTCCGGCCGCCACGGTATCTTCGATATGGCTCTCGTACGAATCAGGGGGCGACATGACGGCGGCGATTCCACCCTGCGCATAATTCGTGTTCGATTCGGCCGTCTCTTTCTTGGTAACGATGGCCACGGAACCGTGCTCAGCCACCTTCAGCGCATACGAAAGCCCGGCCACGCCGCTGCCAATTACCAGAAAGTCGACCTTGACCATCGCGCTGTTCGTTTATGCGTCTGTCCGCTGCATCAAAAACGCCTTCACAAACGGTTCGATATCTCCATTCATGACCGCCTGTACATCCGTCACCTTGATATCCGTCCGGTGATCGTTGACCATCGTGTAGGGCTGAAATACGTACGATCGGATCTGGCTGCCCCATTCGATCTTCTTCTTCGAACCCTCGAGCCGGTTCTTTTCCGCCTCCTTGATGTCCTGCTCCAGTCGATAAATACGACTTTTGAGCATCGTCTCGGCCCGATCCCGATTCTGAAGCTGGCTGCGCTCCTCGGTACATTCCGCGACGACGCGCGCAGCTTCGCCGTTCGATAACTTCCCGGTCCAGATCAGCCGCACGCCGGTTTCCACCTTATTCACGTTCTGGCCGCCCTTGCCGCCGGAGCGAAAGGTCTGCAGTTCGACATCGTCCGGATTCAGCACAACGTCTATGGTGTCGTCGATCTCCGGATACACGAACACGCTGGCGAAAGACGTATGCCGCCTGCCGCTGGAGTCGAAAGGCGATATCCGCACCAGCCGGTGTACGCCCGTCTCGGACTTCAGATACCCATAGGCATACGACCCGACCACACGCAGGCTGGCGCTCTTGATTCCCGCCACGTCCCCGACCTGATGCTCGACCAGTTCGGCCTTGTAGCCGTTGCCCTCGGCCCAGCGGGTATACATCCGCAAAAGCATTTCCGCCCAATCCTGGCTTTCCGTACCCCCGGCCCCCGGGTGGATCGTGAGGATGGCGGGACGCTCGTCGTCCGGCTCCCCCAGCATATTCCTGAATTCGAGCTTCTCCAGCGCCTTTTCCATGCGGGCGGTTTCCGCCTGGATCTCGTCCGCAAGATCGGCGCCCTCCTCTTCGGCAAGAAGAAGCAGCGTTTCGACATCGTCCGCCCGGCCGGAGAGGGCCTCCCACTCGTCGAGCCACCCCTGCTCGACCGACAACTGCATTTCCACCTTGCGCGCTTCGTCCGCATGGTTCCAGAAATCCGGATCCATGCGTTTCTCGTTCAGCGCCTCGACGGTACTCCTGCGACGATCGACGTCAAAGATAGCCTCCGAGCACACGCACGCGCTCCAGAAGAGAGTGGATATGGTCCTGGGAATATGACATGCCCGTTAAAAACAGTAGCACATACAGTAACAAATAAGGTCAGCGAACGCCCGGAAACGATATCCGCATGGCGGGTGCTCGTACGACGCCGCGCGCGCATCGTTTCATGGCGGGCCGCCCCGGACGTTCCCCACGGTTTGCGACCTCTGCGGCGCCGGAGTTTTACGCCCGGCACCGGTCGGCAAACCGCGTAATGCGCCGCACCGCTTCTTCGAGCTTATCCATGGCAGTGGCATACGAACAGCGTACATAGCCCGCGCCGCTTGGCCCGAAGGCGTCTCCCGGAACGCACGCCACCTGTTCCTCCGTCAGCAATCGTTCCACAAACTCCTCGGACGACAACCCGGTGGAGGTAATATCGGGAAAACAGTAAAAGGCCCCCTCCGGCTCGAAGGTCGGCAACCCGGCGGCCCGCAAGCCGTCCACAATGAAACGGCGGCGCTCGTCATAAGAGCGGCGCATGCGCTCCACATCCTCATCGCACGTTTCAAGCGCCGCCACGGCGCCTACCTGCCCCATCGTGGACGAACACATCACCACGTACTGGTGCATCTTGTACATGGCGTCGCTGAGGGACTCCGGAGCACAGGCATAGCCGACCCGCCATCCGGTCATCGCATGGTTCTTGGAAAATCCGCCCGTCAGAATCGTGCGCTCGTAGAGCCCGTCCAGCGACGGCAGGCTCACATGCCCCTCTTCGGCCGCCCGCCCATACACCAGCCGGTCGTATATCTCGTCGGACAGCACGACCAGGTCGTTTTCGATCACCACTTTCGCAATGTCCTCGAGCGATTCGCGCCGGAGCACCGCCCCGGTGGGATTGCTCGGATACCCGAGGAAAAGCATCTTCGAACGGGGCGTGATCCGGGCGGCGATATCCTCCGCGGTCACCTGAAACCCGGTTTCCACCCTCGTAGGTATGTACACGACCTTTGCGCCGGCGAATTCCGCAAGCGGGCCGTACGAAACGAAGCAGGGTTCGGGGATAAGCACCTCGTCCCCGGGATCGATCGTCGCCAGCATGGCGATCAGCATGGCTTCGCTGCCCCCCACCGTGACGATGATCTGCTTCTGCGGGGCATAGGAAATGCCATAGCGCCGCTCCAGGTTTTCCGAGATCAACCGGCGCAGGCGCAGCAACCCCGCATTGGACGTATAGCCGGTCCGCCCCTTGTGCAACGAGGCGATGGCCGCATCGATGACCGGCTGCGGCGACACAAAATCCGGCTCGCCGATGCCCAGGGAAATGACGTCCTGCATCGTGGCGGCTATCTCGAAAAACCGGCGAATGCCGCTGGGCTTCGTGTTGTTCGCCCGTGTGCTGATAAAGCCGGTTGTATGCGTCGGAATACGTTCGGACATGGCGAAAGGCTATTGAAACCGGATCCGCAAGTACATAGGATAGTACGGAATTGAGGCAGAGTAAGGATACTCTGATTAAGTCCGCAAAGTTCAGAGGCTGAGAGGGGTGCGCTGGCAAGGAATGACGAAGCAATGTGGCAGGCCCCACATAATGAGGAATGACGCAGCCAGCGCACCCCTCTCTGCCTCCCGAAGGGCGCTTCACGTCCGCACTTCCCCAAATCCGCCGTACTTCCCGCTGATTCCGACGATGCGATTGTAATATCTTTTACGCACGAACGTGAAGCGCTGATCGAAGTGGACTTGATCAGAGTATCCTTTAATCCATGAACAAACGAACAATACGATGCCTGCCCCATTCCGGAATTTCGTGAACGGATCCTGGCTCGACGCCGCCGGCGGCGCAACGTTCGAGAAGGTCAATCCGGCTCGTACGCAGGAAATCATCGGACATTTTCCCGAATCCGGGCAGGAGGATATCGACGCCGCGGTGACCGCCGCGCGCAAGGCCCTTCCTGCCTGGTCGGATACGCCGGCGCCGCAACGGGGAGAAATCCTCCGGCGCATCGGGGATCTGCTGACGGAACGGAAACGGGAGCTGGCCTTCGAAGAAACCCGCGAAATGGGCAAGCCCTTCGCCGAGACCTGCGGGGATGTTCAGGAGGCCATAGACACGGCATACTATGCGGCCTCGGAAACGCGGAGGCTCTTCGGGCGCACGGTGCCCAGCGAACTGCCGGACAAATTCAACATGAGCATCCGGCGTCCCGTGGGCGCCGTCGGCATCATTACGGCCTGGAATTTTCCGATCGCCGTACCGACCTGGAAGATATTTCCGGCGCTGGCCTGCGGGAACACCATAGTCTTCAAGCCCAGCGAAGACGCACCGCACAGCGGAATGCTGCTTACGCGCCTTTTCGCAGACGCCGGCGTGCCTGCCGGCGTGTTCAATCTGGTGCAGGGAGGCGCCGCCGCCGGGGCAGCGCTCGTAAAGCATCCGGGCATCGACGCGGTCTCGTTTACCGGCTCGAACGACGCCGGCTCGAACATCGGCGAGGTGTGCGGAAGACTGAATAAACGGCTCGCCCTCGAGATGGGCGGCAAAAATGCGCAAATCGTGATGCAGGACGCCGACCTGGACCTCGCGCTCGAAGGCGTATTGTGGGGCGCCTTCGGGACCACCGGCCAGCGCTGCACGGCAACCAGCCGGCTTATTCTGCACGAAGCCATCCACGATGTACTGGTCGAACGCCTCATCGAGCAGGTCGAGAAACTCGTCCTTGGATACGGCAACAACGAGGGCGTGAACGTCGGACCGCTCATCAACGAAAAAGCCCTGGAGAAGGTGAGCCGCTACGTCGAGATCGGGCGCAGCGAAGGCGCAACCCTCCGTATGGGAGGAAAGCAGGCCACGCAGGGAGCGCTTGGAGAGGGCTTCTTCTTCGAACCCACCCTGTTTACCGGGGTCTCGCCGGAAATGCGCATAGCGCGCGAGGAAATCTTCGGTCCGGTGCTTTCCGTGCTCAAGGCCGCGTCCTACGAAGAAGCGGTACACATGGCGAATGCCACGCGCTACGGACTATCCTCCAGTATCTATACCCAGGACGTACGCCTTGCATACCGCGCCATGAAGGATTTGGAAGCGGGCATTACGTACATCAACGGACCGACGATCGGGGCCGAGGCGCACATGCCTTTCGGAGGGGTCAAGCACACCGGCAACGGCCACCGCGACGGCGGCTGGGAGGTATTCGACTTCTACACGGAAACGAAAACCGTCTACGTGGACTACAGCGGACGCCTGCAAAAAGCGCAGATGGATAATGTGGCCTCGTAGGGCGCCGCGTATCCCGGGGAACCCCGACTTTCAGGGAATCGTTACCCGCCCCGCCCATTATCTCTGATACCGCCGGCTTTCACGCGGTGCACGTACGACGTTTCGGGAAAACCCAATGGCCTCGACCTCCAACCGCCAGGATGTCCGATACGAACCCGACGAGCGTCCTCCGCTCCCGATCACGGTCGGACTCGGGGTTCAGTACGCCATCCTCTGCATCGCGAGCGTCGTCCTGACGCCCACGGTCATGATCACCGTGGCGGGCGCCGGGGACGCTTACCTGTCCTGGGCCGTCTTCGCAGCACTCGTGATCAGCGGGATTACGACGGTGATCCAGGTGCGCAAGGTGGGACGCATCGGGGCCGGCTACATCCTGGTCATGGGAAGCACGGGCGCGTTTCTCGCCGTGAGCGTGACGGCGCTCGAACAGGGAGGGCCGGCCATGCTCGCGACCCTGATCATCGCATCGTCGCTGGTTCAGTTCGTGCTTGCCGCGAGGATGGCGCTCCTGAGGCGCATCTTCACCCCCACGGTGGCGGGCACCGTACTCATCCTCATCCCGATCACGATCTCCCCGCTCATTCTGCGCAAGCTGGCTGAGGTGCCTGCGGATGTCTCGCCAGCCGCTGGGCCGGTCGTCGCGAGCGTGACGCTGCTGGTCATGCTCCTCGTCCCGCTTGGCTTCTCCGGGGCATTGCGGCTTTGGGCGCCGGCCATCGGTATCCTGGCGGGCTGCCTGACCGCCGCCTTCGGTTTCGGCTTTTTTGACACGTCGGCGGTGGCGGAAGCCGCATGGGTCGGGTTGCCGCAACTGGCCTACCCCGGGATGGACCTGACTTTTTCGCCGGCGTTCTGGGCGCTCCTGCCATCCTTTATTATGGTAACGCTGGTGGGCGCGCTGGACACGCTCGGAGACGCCATCGCGATTCAGCGGGTTTCCTGGCGCAGGCCGCGCGCAATCGATTTCCGGTCCATTCAGGGCGCGCTTTCCGCCGATGGTCTGGGCAATCTGCTGTCCGGCCTCTCGGGGACGGTCCCAAACACCACCTACGGCATGAGCATCAGCGTCGCGGAACTTACCGGAGTCGCCGCGCGCCGCGTCGGTATCTGCGTCGGCATCGTCTTCGCGGTGCTCGCGTTTTTGCCGAAATTCATCTATCTCCTCATCTCGATACCAGGACCCGTCGTCGCGGCGTACTTCGTCGTGATCGTGGCGCTCATCTTCATCTTCGGGATGAAGATCCTGGTGCAGGACGGCCTCGATTTCCGCAAGGGCCTGGTGGTCGGCGTCGCCTTCTGGATCGGCCTCGCGTTTCAGTTTGACTGGATCTATCCGGAAGCCTTCCAGGGCATCTGGGCCGAACTCCTCGGAAACGGCATGACCGTCGGCGGCTTCACCGTTATCCTGCTCGCGATGTTCGAAGAAATACTGGGGGGACGCCGGTCGCGCCTGAAGACCCAACTGACGCCCGGGATACTGTCCGAGATCGACGACTTCATGGTGAAATTCACCGTGCGCAAGGGCTTGGGCGAGGAGATGGAACTGCGTTTGCGCGCCGTGGGCGAGGAAACCGTGCATATTCTCATGCGCGGAGAGGAAGAGAAAAAAACGGACGATTCCGGGCGTCGCCTGCTCCTCCCGGCAGCGACGGCGACTCGGCCGACCTGGAGTTCATCGCAACAACCGACGAAACGAACCTCGAGGACCAGATGGTGATGCTCAACGAGGGAGCGCCGAGCATCGGAGAGGAAACCCCGCTGAGGCTGCTGCGCCACTATGCCTCATCCATACGCCACCAGCAGTATCACGACATCGATATTCTGTCGATACGGGTGGAGAACGCTGCACAGCCGAGGGCAGGGATAGATTAGGGACCCTGAAACTCCGCTCCTGTAAAGGGACAGTAAATCGGCATTAAAGCAAGGGTGCAGGCTTACATTCACCCATCGTCCCCGGCATCCCCTTCCAGAAACGCCTTCAGCAAAATATCCACGGCTGCAGTAACGCCTGTTTCGTGCCGGGCGGCCTGTTCCTCGTACTCTTCCAGCAAACGGTTGACCCTCTCATCGGCTCGCACGGCGTCCAGCAGACGCGCTTCGAGCGTTTCGCGCAGCCAGGAGCCGATCTGCCTGCGCCGGCGCTTCTCGAGATACCCTGACGTTCTGACAAGCTGTTCGTAGTCGCCCAGGTCCTTTCGGATGATATCCAGCCCGGTTTCCTCCTGTGCAGAGCAGGTATGCACGGGCGGCGTCCAGTCGGATTCTTTGGGTGGAAAGAGACGGAGGGCCGTTTTCATGCGCCGGGCCTCCAGACGCATGACCTTCGGGGAATTGGCGTCTTCTTTCACGAGGACCACCATGTCCGCCTCCTCCATGACGCCGCGCTTCACGCCCTGCAATTCGTCCCCCGACCCCGGGAGCGTCAGGAGCATCAGGAAATCCACCATGTCGGAAACCCTGGTTTCCGCCTGGCCGGAGCCCACGGTCTCCACGAAAACCGTGTCGTACCCGGCCGCCTCGCACAATATGATGCTCTGGCGCGTTCCCCCCCCGATCCCGCCGGCCTGCCGCTTGCCCGGAGCAGGCCGCACAAAGGCATTCGGGTCCGAGGCGAGGCGCGTCATGCGCGTCTTGTCTCCGAGAATACTTCCTCCGGTGCGCTCGCTTGCCGGATCGTAAGCAAGCACCGCTACCCGCCGATTTTCGGAAGAAATCAGCCGGCTTGCGAACGCTTCGATGAAGGTGCTTTTCCCCACGCCCGGCGCCCCGGTGATTCCGATGCGGCTTGCCTTCCCGGACATGGGCAGGCAGGCCTCGAGCAGCGCCTTCGCAAGCTCCCGGTGATCGGCATGGGCGCTTTCCACAAGGGTAATGCCCCGCGCCAGCATGACGCGATCCCCGGCCCGGATGCCTTCGAACAGTTTTTCTACAGAGGGAAACATCACGGGGCGTCGACCTCCTCGATCATCCCGAGAAGAATCCGGGACGCCGCGTCGGTTACCGGCGTGCCGGGACCGAAAATTCCGGACACGCCCGCCTTGTACAGAAAGGCATAGTCCTTCCGGGGAATCACCCCTCCGACCACCACGCGAATATCCTCCCGGCCCATCTCGCGCAGCGCAGCGATCAGTTCGGGCAGAAAAGCCTTGTGCCCTCCCGCAAGCGTGGAAACGCCCAGGATATGCACATCATTCTCGACTGCTTGCAACGCCACCTCGCCGGGCGTCTGGAATAGCGGCCCGACATCCACATCGAACCCCATATCCGCAAAGGCCGTCGCGATCACTTTCGCCCCCCTATCGTGCCCGTCCTGCCCGATTTTCGCCACGAGAATACGCGGCCGCCGCCCCTGCAGGTCGGCGAAAAGGCCGGTCAGCCGGAGGATTTCGTCCGGGCTTTCTCCAGATGCGCGGGCGCCGACATACGCCCCCCCGGCGATACTGCGGCTGGCGAGATGTCTTCCGAATTCTTTTTCCATGGCGGCGGATATTTCTCCAAGGGTGGCCCGCTGCCGGGCGGCCTCCACGGCGCATGCCAGCAGGTTGCCTTCCCCGGTACGGGCGCATGCGGTCAGCGCATCGAGCGCCTGCCGCACGGCTTCGTCATCGCGAGCCGCCCGCACGGCGCGCAGCCGCGCTATTTGCGCCTCCCGAACGGCGGTATGATCTATTTCCAGCACATCGATCGGTTCTTCTTCCGGCAGTTCGAACCGGTTGACGCCGACGATCACGTCTTCCCCGGCATCGATGCGCGCCTGTTTACGGGCCGAAGCTTCTTCGATACGGGCCATGGGAATGCCCGCCTCGATCGCCCGGGTCATGCCCCCGGCTTCTTCGATTTCTTCTATCAGCGTCCAGGCTCGGCGCGCCAGACGATCGGTCAGGGTTTCCAGATAATACGACCCGCCCAGCGGGTCGATGGCCTCTACAATATCCGTTTCCTGCTGCAAATAAACCTGCGTGTTGCGCGCAATGCGGGCGGACGCCTCGGTGGGAAGCGCCATGGCTTCGTCGAGGGCATTCGTGTGCAGCGACTGCGTGTGCCCGAGCACCGCGGACAGCGCCTCCAGGCAGGTTCGGGCCACGTTGTTATACGGGTCCTGTTCGGTCAGACTCCAGCCGGAGGTCTGGCAATGCGTGCGAAGCGCCATGGACTTCGGGTTTTCGGGGGAAAACTTCCTGACGATCTTCGCCCAGAGCAGGCGACCGGCCCGCATTTTAGCGATTTCCATGAAATGGTGCATCCCTATCCCCCAGAAAAAAGAAATGCGGGGGGCGAAATCATCGACGTGCAGTCCGGCTTCGATCCCCGTACGAAGATATTCCAGGCCGTCGGCGAGCGTATAGGCCAGTTCGAGGTCCGCTGTGGCGCCGGCTTCCTGCATATGGTAGCCGCTCACCGAAATGGAATTGAACCGGGGCATGCGGGCTGCGGCGTACCGGAATACGTCGGTGACGATACGCATGGACGGCTCGGGGGGATATATGTACGTATTGCGCACCATGAACTCCTTCAGAATGTCGTTCTGAATGGTGCCGGAAAGCATCTCCGGGGCCACGCCCTGCTCCTCCGCGGTCACGATGTAAAAGGCCATCACGGGCAACACGGCGCCGTTCATGGTCATCGACACGGATATCTCGTCGAGGGGAATCCCTTCGAAGAGCCGTTTCATATCCTCGACCGTATCGACGGCGACCCCCGCCTTGCCGACATCCCCCGCGACGCGCTCATGATCGGAGTCGTACCCCCGGTGGGTGGGCAGATCGAATGCGATGGAGAGGCCTTTTTGTCCGGCGGCCAGCGCGCGGCGGTAAAAGGCGTTCGATTCCCCGGCGGTCGAAAAGCCCGCATACTGCCGGATGGTCCAGGGGCGCACAAGGTACATCGTCGCGTACGGGCCGCGAAGAAAAGGCGGCGCGCCCGCCGCGTATGCAAGGTGTTCAAGCTCCTCCAGCGCCTCGGGGCCGTACGCCGGATGCTCCTCGATCCCTTCGGTCGTGCGCCAGGGCCCGCCGCGCCGGTCCGGTCTGAGCACCGGAGGACGGTATGCCGTCAGGAAGTCCGGATGCGACGCCGCCCAGCCTTTCGAATCGGCCGTGCGCCGGAACGCCTCCCATGCCGATCGAGCGATCCGGTCCGTAAGCACCTCTACGGAGTAGCTGCCGGCCGCGGGATCATTGACCCGGTCCAGACAGGCCTCGTGGCGAAGGATGTGCTGAAGATTCCGGGCCAGACGCAGCGCACCATCCGACGGCTCGCCGCCCGCCGCGTCGAAGGGGTGCACCGTCAGCACGTCGCAGCCCCCCACCACCGCGCTGACCGCCTGCGTGGCGGCATGCAGCAGGTTGGCGTGGGGATCGTCCGTCGAAGGGTTGCGACCGGCTACGGCGGCATGGATTTCGACGGCCTCGTTCCATGCAGGATCGAAGGCGCGCGCCACTTGCGGGACAAGCAGCCGCAAGGCACGCAGCCGGGCTATTTCCGGAATAAAAGACGGACCGACCGGAACCGAGACATACACATGCCCGAGTATGCGGGCCGGAGCGTATCCCCGGTCGGTGAGATGCGCAAGATACCCGGCGATAGTGCAGAGGAGCCGGGTGGTTTCTTCGACGAGGCCCGCGTCCTGCGCCATGCCGGATTGCCCGGCCCCCGCGCACAGGAATCTGTGAGAAGCAGCACCCCGGTCGTTGCGGGACGACGGATCGCTCGCCAGTTCGTCCATGATGCGGGCGGCGTCATCCAGCCATCCCCTTGGGAAATGTCCGGTCCGGGCATGGATCCCGAACGGGTCGAAGGCCGCCGAGACAGAAGCCGGCGCCATATTCTTCCGGCGGGCATGCGCAAGCAGCTCTGCGAACAAGGAAAGGCTTCGGGCCCCGGCCTCGATGTGCATCGCAGTGGCTTCGATATCGATGTCGTCGATCAGCGCGCCGACGCCTCCCCCCTGCTCCGCCACGGAAACGCCTTCCGGGCTCGACGCCTCCAGTCCAAGCCGTTCCACGCCGCCGCGGACAGCCTCCTGCATGCGCCGCCGGGCGACCTTGCACGAGGCCGGATTACGCAGAGGGATATGCTGGCCTATCTGCCAGGAAGGAGGAATGGCGGCGGTTCGTTCGTGGTCGGACGGGCTGCTCCCGGAAGCAAGATGCGGAATCCCGATCAGGTCCTCCGCGCGGAGCCAGGGCCGAATAGCTACCCCCTTGCAGACCTCCCAGAGAGGAATTTCTTCGGAATCCTTTTTGTGCAGCGCTTTCCGGGCAAGGGCTTCCCAGGCTTCGCTCGAAACGGGAGGAAAGGCCTCGAAAAGCCGATCCGGGCCAGAGGCTGATGGGACGTTCTTATCCATGCCGCGCTTCCTCAAGGCCTGCTGCGGAGGGCAGCGGATGCCCGCCGAGACCGGCAACCCGGCGGTAGCCGCGCACAATATCGAAGATGGCGATACCGTAGGCTACGGCCACGTTCAGCGACTGTTTCGCCCCGAATTGCGGTATTTCGAAGGCCACATCCGCTTCGGCGACAAGTTCTTCACGTACGCCGTGCAATTCGTTGCCGACGATGAGGCAGAGCGGAAAGGACGACTCCGCAATATCCGTCGTGGGCGTGGGACTATCCGTTATTTCAAGCACCCCGATCGTATATCCGTCGCGTTTGAGCGCCTGCACCACGGGAACGGGATCCCGGTGATATTCCCACCGGACCGTGTCCTGGGCCCCGAGAGCCGTTTTGTGCAGCCCGCGGTTTTCGGGGGTTCCGGTAATGCCCGTCAAATACAGCTTTTCGATGAGCGCGGCGTCCGAGGTACGGAACATCGCCCCGACATTGTAGATAGATCGTACATTGTCGAGGAGCACGGAAACGGGGTGCCCGGAGAGCGAATGCGCCGTTTTCGGATCCGGACGCGGTATTTCCTCGTGTCTGAGTTTGCGCATGGATAATCTGTCTGCGCCGCATCGGACGCGCACATAGCACGGATAGAGTTGCACGCATAGAAAAGTACGTGATTATTGCCATAGATGGACCGGCCGGGTCGGGAAAATCCACCACGGCCCGCGCTGTTGCCGAACGACTCGGCTATGTATATGTGGACACCGGGGCCATGTACCGTACGGTCGCGCTCGCCTTTATCCGCAACGGGGTATCGGCCGAATCGCCGTCCGCCGGGGAAATCCGCGAATTGCTCGCGAATATCCGTCTGGATATGCAGTTCGGGCCGGACGGCATGCGGATATTTCTGGACGAGCAGGATGTGACCGGGGCTATCCGCACCCGCCAGGTCACGGAGGTGGCCAGCCGGGTGGCTGTGATCCCGGAAGTTCGCGAGCGCATGGTCGAGGAGCAACGGAGCCTCGCCCGCATTCAGGAAAAAGAAAGGGGCGGCGTGGTCTTCGAGGGGCGCGACATCGGCACGATCGTGTTTCCCTGTGCCGATGTGAAAGTGTTCATGAATGCCAGCGAGGAAATGCGCGCACGGCGCCGGTATGAAGAATTGCAGGAAAAAGACCCCAATGTACATGTATCCGTATCGTTCGAGGAGGTGCTGTCCGACATCCGTGCGCGGGACGAGCGGGATGTGTCCCGCCGGTTGTCTCCCCTGCGCAAGGCGGAAGGCACCATTGAAATAGACACCTCGGATATAGACGTCCGGGAGCAAGTGGCTATAGTCATTCGAGCGGTCCGGGAACGCGCAAATCGCACTTCTGTATAAGCGGTCCACATAAAATAATCGTCATGCAGCCAGTGCAGCGTTCGTATAGCGGCGTATTTGCTTGGCAGACAACCCTTTCCATGGCGATTATTCAATAAAAACTTAAATAAAAATAAAGCATCGACACGACACAGGAAGGGTTGTCGGGCGGCGCTTTGCAACACAGGAGTACGGACCGGAGCCCGGAAGGCCAAACAAGAAACGCCCGGGGGTTCCGTCGATTTCTCCGATAAACCAACCCTATGGCTGAAAAGCAGCAAGAGACTTCACAAGATCAAGCAACGCAAAGCAAAGATATTGAATCAGGCAATGACGCCGTGACCGCCGAGGCTTCTGCAGAAGCTGCAAAGACAGCGGCGGAAGATACGGTGGATGCGGCGGGCGAAAGCAGCGAGAGCAGTCCGGAGACTGCCGCGGTCGCCGCAAAAGAAGAAGACGCACAGCCTGAAGACGCCGCAGCCGAAGAAAAGGCGGAAGAAGAAGCCCCGGCGGCCGCAGCGGAAGAGCAGGCGAACGCAAAAAAGGAAATACCGGCGCCCTCCCTGGAGGGGCAAGCAGAAGCCCCCAAAGAGGAGGAAATTCCCCCTGCGCCGGTTTCCGAAACGCAAGAGGCGGAAGCCGACGACACCCCGAATATCATCGGCTATACCGGGGAGATTACCGGCCCGGTCATATCCCTCGAGGAAATAGAAAAAGGAGACGAGGAAGAGAAACAGACGGCGCAGACCTACGAGGAACTCGAGAAGATGGTCAATGTGTCGTTTACGACCGTCCATGAGCAGGAAATCGTGCATGGACGGGTGGTAAGCGTCGGGGAAAAGGATGTCGTCATAGATATAGGTTTCAAGAGTGACGGCATTGTATCGCTGAATGAATTCGACACCACGCTTTCATCCGGCGACGAAGTGGAAGTGCTGGTCGAGCGCCTCGAGGATTACCACGGTCAGCTCGTGCTGTCCAAGGTCAAGGCCGACCAGCTTCGGCGCTGGCAGCTTATCGAGGAAGCGCACGAAAAAGGCACCATCGTCGAAGGCACCATCGTGCGCCGCATCAAGGGCGGCATGATTGTCGATCTCGATATCGGCGGCATGGAAGCCTTCCTCCCCGGCTCTCAGATAGATGTGCGTCCGGTGCGCGATTTCGATACCTATCTCGAAAAGCGCATGGAGTTCAAGATCGTCAAACTGAACCCGGCCAACGACAACATCGTCATTTCCCACAAGGCCCTTATAGAAAAGGAACTCGGGGCGCAGCGCGAGAAAATTCTTGCGACGATGGAGCCGGGGCAGATTCTCGAGGGCACGGCCAAGAACATTACCGATTTCGGCATTTTCGTCGATCTGGGGGGCGTGGACGGGCTGCTCCACATTACGGACCTCTCCTGGGGCCGTGTCTCCCACCCCTCCGAGCTGGTGGAACTCGACCAGAAACTCACGGTGGTCGTGCTGGACTACGACAAGGACCGCCAGCGTATTTCGCTGGGCCTGAAGCAACTCCAGCCCCATCCGTGGGAAACCATCGACGAGAAGTACGTCGAGAGCAATTCCGTCGAGGGCAAGGTCGTTTCCATTACGGATTACGGCGCCTTTGTGGAACTGGAGAAAGGCATCGAAGGCCTCGTGCATATCTCCGAAATGAGCTGGACGGAGCATATCCGCCACCCGAGTCAGGTGGTCTCGCTGGGCCAACTGGTGCGGGTCCGGATTCTCAAGATCGACAAGCAAGGAAAGAAGATTTCCCTCGGCATGAAGCAGCTCGATCCGGATCCGTGGGATGGTATTTCGGAACGCTATCCTCCAGGCACGGTCATGTCGGGCAAGGTGCGCAACATCACCAATTTCGGGGTGTTCGTGGGCATCGAGCCGGGTATTGACGGGCTGGTGCATATTTCCGACCTGTCCTGGACGAAGAAGGTGCGCCACCCGAACGAAATGGTTCGCAAGGGGCAGGCGCTCGATGTCGTTATCCTGAACATCGACGAGGTTTCGCGGCGCATTTCGCTGGGCCACAAGCAAGTGGAAACGAACCCGTGGAATCAGTTCGCCCAGGCGTATGGCGAAGGAACCGATACGGAAGCCACTGTGGTGCGCGCCAACGAAGGTGGGCTCGTGATCGAGCTGCCCCTGGCCGTCGAGGCCTTTGTGCCGGCGAGCGAACTCCGCAACGGGCCGCACAACTTCCAGGACTTCTATCCGGAAGGGCAGGAACTGCAGCTTCGGGTCATCAAGTTCGATCCGAATCAGAAGGAGATCGTGCTTAGCGAAGTGGCGAAAGAACGCGCCGCGGAGCGCTCGGAGAAGACCCAGGAGGATCGTGCGCGCCGGGAGACCAAGAAGCGGGAATCGCGGGAAGTCAAGAAATACCAGAAGGCGGCGGGCGCAGCAGGCCGGACCACCCTCGGAGATATTTCCGGACTGGCGGACCTGAAGGCGCAGATCGAGGAGGCGGAGCAGGAGGCTCCGAAGGAAGAGGCGGCAGCGCCCAAGAAGGCGCCGGCGAAGAAGGCAACGACGGCGAAGGCCTCCACTGCGAAGAAGGAGACCACGGCCAAGGCGTCCACCACCGCGAAGAAAGCAACGACCACCAAGACGACGAAAGCTTCGGCCACGAAGGAGACGGCTGCCAAGGCCCCTGCCGAGAAGAAGACTACGACAGCGAAGGCTTCCACTACGAAGAAGGAGGCTGCGGCCAAAGCCCCAGCCGCGAAGAAGGAGACAGCGGCCAAGGCTGAAAAGGCTCCGGCTGCGAAGAAGACGACGGCGGCAGCCAAGAAGACTTCTTCCAAGGCCTCAACGGCTGGCAAGAAGACTACAGCGGCGAAGAAGAAGGAAGAGGAAAAGGTGGAGGTGGGTGTGGAGGAGTGATGGGGGGTAGCGTGCTGAACCGGTTGACGGAACCATGGCCGATTTACCCGAATATCTTGAACGTGGAGAAAGAGCCCGCCTCTTTCCGGTATTGAAGGATACCTCAAAAGAAGGGCGATGCACCTCAATTTTTCTTTCGTGCCTGTGTTATGTCCAGGAATTTGGAGAACAGATGTTGAAGTCTGTCGGGCAACGCGTAGGTAAATATGCAAAAGTTTTAACGTATACGGAAGTTACCTTTACTGGTCAAGAGGGTGAAAGGCCTGATGGATTGATTGTGCTAAGGGTTGGCAAACGTGAATGGAAAGCTCTCGTCGAAACTAAAGTCGGTAATAACAAATTAGAAGAAGAACAGATTTCTGCCTATGTCAATTTGGCCAGAAAAAACAATATCGATGCGGTCATAACCATCTCAAATCAATTCACGTCAAAACCGGATCATCATCCAGTAAACCTATCTCCAGCAACAAAACGCACAAAGGTACAAGTATATCATTGGTCGTGGTGGTATATAGTTACTCAAGCATACTTACTTATTTCCAATACTGATATTGCAGACGAAGATCAACATTTGATCTTGGAGGAGATGCTACGCTTTCTCGAACATGAAAGCACAGGGGTAAAAAGGTTCGACAGGATGCCCTCCGAATGGAAGAGTATCGTGCAAAAGGTCGCAAATGGTACTCCGCTTCAAAAGAAGGCTGACAATCTGGACAACATTGTATCTTCCTGGCATCAAGAAATCCAAGATATTGACTTGATGTTAAGCCGTGAAGCAAATGTCAAAGTTAAGACCAAATTATCACGTCGCCATGCTTCAGATCCGGAAGTCCGTATAAAGGATGACATTGCTGACCTGATTAAGGAGCACTCGCTAACCGCTACATTGGAAGTACCTGACGCTGCTGCGCTAATTGAAATAAGCGCGAATATTAGAAGAAAAGCAATCAGTGCGTCAATGGTGCTAATGGCGCCAAGTGATAAAAAAACAAACTCTGCTCGCCTTAACTGGTTACTGCGCCAATTACGTAAATCTTCCGAGGCAGATGTTCATATCGGATTTCATTGGCCGGGCCGTAAACCCAAGACACAGTATTCTTTAAGCAAATTAAATGAAGATTCTAAAATTGCTGTCGGAGATAATCAATACAAAGTTATCAGATTTGAAGTATCCATGATACGACATTTAACTAAACGATTTGGACAACCTAAAAGCTTCATTTCCGATTTAGAACAATTAGTATCCAATTTTTACGAAAATGTAGGTCAACATCTACGTACTTATCAGCCACCAGCGCCAAAAATTCGGGAAGACAAAACTGATCCTGAAAGTTCTACGCCCGAAGGTTAGTCAAAACTGAGATTTGTACGGAAAACTTTGGGCCTTATAGGTAAAACTATCCAAGGTGGTGATTTGTCATGTATACCAGAAAAGAAAGGAGGGCCCGTGGTCGGGGCTGAAACACCAGCTGTTTGCATCAATACTCATTATAAAACAGTTCACTCAACTCCAGGGTTTTTCCTTCACATGCCCGCTGCGCTGCATCCGCCAGGATGGTCGCCCTAGCGGATAGGAACGCATCGTAGTCCGTTTTTACTCGGGTACGCCGTTGCTTATCCCCGAGACCGTCATATCCCACAGCGAGTTTGCTGTATGGGATCAGGTGCGTCTTCAATCGGCGGCGTAATTCTTCTTCACCAAGGGCGCTGTTGTCCGACAGTTCCTTCAGGTAGGCAATCGGATCCTTATTGCTGATGGCCCGGTTCGTACGCCACGTGACCAAGGCGCAGTTGAGTGCCCGAAAGACCTGTTCATCCGGAACTTCGGCGTCTTCCAGGGTCGATGCCGGAAACAGGTGATGGTATTCCCGCGGGTGTTCTTTGGAGGTAATGGTTGCAACTGAAGCCCGTGCGCCGTCCGCCAGATCCTCAGCACCGCATTTGATCTGCAGGGCCAGTAGTCCGCGGCCCAGGATGGTTTTGCGCTTGGGCCAGTCGGCCTGCAGCACCATTTCTGGGGTCGGAAGCGGATAAGAGTCAGTATTCAGGATTGGAACGACATCCTCACCGGCACCGCCCCGAAGCATCTTTTTCAATCCACGGAAATCCTGGAGGGCGTTCGTGGCCGAAGAGTGTTCGTACCGTGAGGTCAAAAATCCTCGCCACAGGAATTTCCGTAGCAAGTGCCGGGCGTTGCCGAGTTGGTCCGGCTGCGTCGGCAGATGCTCCCAGAGCGCCGCGATGATCGGAATCGCCGAGTAACTGGGTAGCCGCTGGGCATCGAAGATGGTTTCGTCCTCCAGAAAGTGGACCATTCCCTTAATACCTTTGACCACCGTGTCCCACTCGTCGGTCATTCTGGTGTAGTTGATGCCGCGATAACCAGCCTGGCCTGGGGTACGGTCCTGTCTCAGCGCCACCACACTCAGCACTAGGTTGGGGAGGTCGGCATACGCGGCTGCACGGATGACTTCTTCGTTCAGGGCCTCGACATGCTCGTGGAGCGACTTGCCGGTTTCTCCCTCCACCAACGCCACCACGATGTCGTAGGTGGAAAGGCGCACCGAACTGGTGTTCATCTTGATAAAGACATCGAGGGCGACTTCCTTGGGTGTCTGGGGCGGCAAGGCCAGATACGGGAGGTTGAATTCCCGGACCTTGGTTCGCAGATCATTGATGACTTGGAAGGTGTTCTTGTACGCTTTTAACCGGTCCTCGACATCGTCAGGAATGGTCTTTTCAATCCACTCGTTGATCTCGTCATGGATATCACCTGGGCGCAGGAGGCAGATGGGAATTAACCCCCGCCGCCAGCATTCCTTTGGATCGTCTACCCACATGGGATACAAATTCCCGTTCTTGGCCCAGCGAGCCTGGCCATAGACAGAAGGTAGCTTTGCATCTCCGTTGCTTGGATCCTCCTCAAATCCGATGAGATAGGTCCGGTCGGGATATTTGTCGTGCAGGCTACGCCACAGGGCGGTGAGCCGCTGCTGACCATCGAGAAGCTGCTCGGTCACCTTCTCGCCCGACGCGGGTGCGTCCACCATGGTCCGACTCTTGAACTTCTCTTCATCGCCCACCTCGAGCGTGAGCGTTGCACCCGATGGCAGACCGCGCAGGACCGTGGTCAAAAGCTCAGAGACTTCGCCATGCCCCCAAGCCACAAAGCGCTGAAAGCGCGGCAGCGTGATCTGCCGCGAGCGAATGCGGTTGAACCAGTCCGGTAGAAATCGGTCATGCGCATGCATCTGTCATATCTCCTTTTGGATACTCTGTTTTTACTCAAACCTGTCAGGCATCGGCTTCTTTTTCCTGCCTGTGCGAGTCGATTTTACCACAAGTTGAAGCACCCGGCCCCGAAATGGCGCCAAATCTCTGAGAAAGGGTGGCGCTATAGCCCCATCCCAACCGTTATGGCCGCATCATAACCGCCTTCACTCGTTGAGTCTTTTCCTACTCTGATGATTGGTTGCACATCCGCTGCGAAAGTGTCACCTGCTATTCCGGTGAATGTGGCGCTGAAGTACGTGCCATCATATCCACTCGCCCTGATCCAAGGTTGCATGAGTATGGAACCGTTGCGATAGATTGTCACCTCGTAATAGGCTGGATAATACCCCGGATCCAAAGATACGCCCAGGTTAACTTCACAGGTTGCGCCGAATCCAAAGCCGCATATAACCCCTGCCTCCTCTGGCAAGGTGAAAGAGCCGTAGGCAAAGTCACCACCCACAACTTCAAGGTATAGTCCTGGATCATCCACACGCTCATGCGTTGGCATCGTGAACGAGAGGGTGAGCAGGCCGACGAGAATGATCGGAAAGAAAAAACGTCTGTTCATGGTATTGCCGTATTGGGTTGTACTTCCAAGGGATTAGGGTTTGTACCAGCTTTTTGCAGGAGGGGCTTATATACTAAAGTAACCCTTGGGGAGGTGGCTCCCCGAGCCTCCAAAGAAAAAGTGGTGCCACACCGCCTTTTATCTGCTACTCCCCCTCCGAATTCATCTTAACTATCCTTGCCCCACGAATCAAAATCAAAGTATGTCAGAAACTCCTAAATCTTATGTCAGAAACTCCTAAATCTAATGTGGCCGGGGACACCCGGGAACACGCGTATTGAAGATCGAGGCGAATCATGCCCGAAAAGCCTGAACCCAAACGCCGCCGCCAAGCCGCCGGACACGTCAAAAAGAATTGCAAATCGACGCGATTAAGCGGCCCTTGGAAAGTTTTCCGTATAAGGCCCCTTATGAACGATCCTGGTTCTAATCCGGGATCGATGAGAAAGCGGACGCATATTCAATGCGCGGTCCGTCGAGGCCGCCATCGGCAAGAGCCAACCCCATCAGAGCCGGCCCGGCGTATGGGCATGACATGCCCCGCACAGCCTCCTGGCTGAAGCCGAAGCGCGGGTAATAGGACGGATCGCCTACCACAACAACTGCCGCCCAGCCCTCCGCCTTCGCCCGTTCAAGCCCGGCCTCTATCATCGCGGCCGCAACCCCTCGACGGCGTCTCTTTGCCGTGACTGCGATTGGCCCCAGGCCAAGCGCCGCTGTCGGGGCACGCAGTCTCGAAAACAGGGCATGGCCGATTACACCTGCCGTCTCCACCGCGACCAGCGAGAACACGACATCGGCGTCTTCGCGCAATTGCCGAACGAGGCGGAGTTCCAAAGAGGTGGGGAAAGCCGCGAGCAGCAACTCCTCGACTCCCTCCCGGTCGCTGGCCGCCTCAAGCCGTATGAGGAAATCGGTTATCATGCTCCGCTCTTCTGCGCATTCGGGAGACCGACGACTTCTAAACATTTCCAGGGCCTTAACCGTCCCCTTTTGTGCCTCGGCCTTAAGTCGCAGGAGCTGCTGATCCCCCGTATCGCTATTCAATTCGAATTCGACCCCGAAGAAAATTGTCCAGGTTTTTCGGACCATTTCTCTTCGGGATGTAACGCAAACATGGGCTCACGCGATCGCCTGGAGCCCCTTTTCGGCAACAAGGGTCAACAGTTTCAGGGAAGCGCCTTGAGGATGTTTTTTCCCACGCTCCCACTGACTGACAAGCCCTGTGGATACATTCAGGTAGCAAGCGAAGACTGCCTGACTTGCCCGTTCTTTCTCGCGAATTGCACGGATATCTTCCGGCGTCAATTCCTTGACAGGGGTCAAGCACATCTCATCGAACGTCTTCATCGTCTCCTTGGCGATTACGTTCGCCTCGTGCATGCCCAGGGCTGTCTCGTGTACCGCCGCCATCGCAGCGGTTTTGTATTGCTTACTCATCGCAGATAACCTCGGTGATGGTTTTGTTTGCCATGATCTTCAACAACTCGCTGTCCTCCAGCGCGAGCAGTTCTTTCGCGAGTTCCCGGAAAGCCTTGAGTTCATCTGGTCGAATATTGTCCTGACCGCTTTTGGCAAAACCGTAAACAAAAAAGGCTTTTTCTCCCTTTTTGAACAGGACGATGCTGCGAAACCCCTTGGATGTCCCTTGATTTTGCCGAGGAATGCGCTGTTTGATTACGTTCCCTCCCAAGTCGGCGTCAATGAGTCCGGCTTCCGCGCGACGGACTGCCTCGCACAAGGTCGCGTCATCAATGCGTTTTTGGCGGGCAAAGCGGCTGAACGATTTATTCCTGAAAATGCGCATACAGTTCGCGTATGACAGAGCATAGCACTAAGAACTATAACACTGGGAGTGGTATTAGACTTGGGGTTTATCGGTTAGTTCCAACCGCTCAGGGATTTTGCTCGGCCTATTCATGGGGGCTATTTTTCTAATTGTCCAGATTGCCAGAACCCTCTTTTTTCACAACCTTTCTCAAAGCGTTCATAATAATGCCCGACGGCACCGACACGGCGCCGATGCCGATCATCAGGATCATGAAAGTGAAGGCTTTACCGAAGAACGTGATCGGATAAATATCTCCGTATCCTACGGTGCTCAGCGTTGACACAGCCCACCAAAGGCTATGAAATATCGACTGGAACGCCTCCGGTTGAGCTTCATTTTCGAACACGTAGATTCCGACTGCCGATAGATACAGAAGGGAATTATATATTTAGTTGAAATCATCGTCTTGGGATTCAGGCACTTTCTCCACCTTTTTACCGCGATACATGATCCGACGAGTGGCCTCTGCTATCGTCAGTCCCTCGTAACGAAAATTCGCGAGGCTTATATACTTGTGTTTTCTCTGTCATCTTTTGGGTCTGCCGATCAGTTTAGCCCCTCTGCCCTGATCCCAGTTAGGCACTGCTGCCATCCGGCGGTTGGCCAGCTGATACCTTGGGTGGGAATCTGACGATCAATGTGGTAAACGTATACTGCTTTTAAGGTGCCGGACTGCGTTATCCTTTGACAAACCGCCGCCGCATCCGCTGGCAGGTCGCCACCATTATAGGCATTCCACATGGACGTGTGCTGCAACATGTCCGACACGATTATGAAGGAATCGAGGTCGTCGTTCCGCTCCACCAGATAGGCCATTGTTTCGGCGATCGGCGAAACATCGGCTTCCTCTCGGTTCCTGAGTAATTCGAACTCCCCTTGAAGTCCATTGATGAAATCCCGGAAATCGAGCGCAACGATCCGGGGGTTTTCATACAACCTGTCGGCCATTTCGCCCTGCTTGGGCACACACCATGCACGCCCGGACCTAACGGGCTTTGCCGATTCAGACTCGGGAAGACCATAAACAGAGAGCTTTTGCAGGAAAGGCGTTCTCAACGTATCCCGGATCAGTGCGTCGATCTTTTCGAATGCCAGCCTCCCGTCCTCTTCCGTGATCCGATTCGACGTGTCGATCAGGACTATTGTGTGACCGGGTGATTCTATACCTTCACGAATCTGTGGCTTTGTGCCAGTAGGACAATAGCCGTCTACTGCACGCACCTTGAGTTTCTCATTGTAATTCAACCAGCGCATTGCGCCGAAAACTCCCAGAATAAGGACAATAAGAAGAGATATCCATGCGGCGTTTTTGAGCATTCCGTAATTCATTACGCTGCCTCTACCCGGCCCAATACAACGCTCTGGTAGTTCTTCCAGGTATTCTCAATGTTCAGCAATTCCTCGTGCACCTGATCGAAGAACTCGTCTCTTTGTGATTCACGCCAGGACAAAACTATAGATTGCGCCTCTTCAAGGACACGCAGGTCAGCCCCACCCGCCGGAAACGAGAGATCAACGCTTATCCCATCTCTATGGCTATTCAGCATGTCATGGTCGATTTCTTCGGTATTGTGGAAGTTGTACGCTATGACGAATTCTGCCTCAACAAACCCAAGATGCCCGCCGTTCTCCCACCGCTTCTTAATGTCCTCGAAAACATCCTCAGCCTGGAGCCGTTTCTGGTCCAGTCCCTCCACCCATCCGGCAACCTCGGACCTGAGTTTGTGCAACTTATCACGGTATCGGTCCGGCAGCGTTAGATATTGCGTCTTGATGTCGGCCAGTTCCTTATCCAGAATCGCCTTGGCTTTCTCTCGCTTTACTCCTGCACGCACAAAGGTGTACCCCTTGTAGAAGCCTACCGCACAAAGCGCAAGACCAAGGGCGAAAAAGAGAAAGGATTCGAGTTCCCATGCAGCCGGATTCAATGACACACCGGCGGCCAACTCACGAGCGGATGCTATTGTTACATCACCAACGGCTTGTCCGGCCTGATCACGTGCCTCTATCAGCCTCGTAAAACCTTCACGATGGCGTCCTACGATCAGATTCAAGGCCAGCACGATTACAAATGCCGCGCCGCATGCAATGTAAACAGGCGCCTTCGTTTTCGAATGACGATTCAATGCAGACACGAGCAGGCCGCTACCAGCACCAAGAGCACCAACGTTGATTGCAGACA
The DNA here is from genome assembly GCA_965117025.1 of Rhodothermales bacterium. Taxonomy (GTDB): domain Bacteria; phylum Bacteroidota; class Rhodothermia; order Rhodothermales; family VXPQ01; genus VXPQ01. The sequence continues at coordinate 90,323 of OZ220746.1, read as the reverse complement.
CAAGAAGTGCCGTAATAAAAGCGCCCACAAGACCGGTGCTCAATGCGGAGGACAAGAGCGTCATATTGGCACCGGCCTCCAAAACGATGAATAATGCCAGCAAGGCGATCATCCCAAGCCACTGCTCCCACTTGGGCAGATCGACCTCATTTATACCGGGCAATTTCACCTCTTCCTGCTCATGTTTTACATGCCGAAGTTGCAAGGACTTCAGTTCATTCCTTGCCTCAACAGTCAACTGAGCGGGTGACTTCGTGCGCTTGAATTGCCAGCCGTTCAGCGGCTTGCTCAGTTCTGATCTGATCGTTTGAAGTGCATCGTTGACACGGTTTTCGCACAGTTTCCGTGTAGCGATCAGTAGTTTCGTGTGTGCCGGTTTCCAGTGACCATCGGCGTTCTTAACGATTTGGTCGACATCTGGAATGAGAAAAACGGAGTGGTCAGGTGAAGTCCGAGTAACCCCAGGTTGCTTCTCGTCCGTCTCGTGCGAATTGGTGGGTGCTGTCATACTACATCGATATGGATGGAAACGTGGATACTATACATTATGCAGCGCATCGTGTGGATTCCATATTTGTTTAGAGTTAATCAGTCCGAGCCTCCAAAGAAAAAGCGGTGCCACACCGCCTTTTATCTGCTGCCCCCCTGCGAATTCATCTTAACTATCCTTGCTCCACGAATCAAAATAAAAGCATGTCAAAAACTCCTAAATCTAACGTGGCCGGGGCCGCCCGGGAACGCGCGTATTGAAGATCAAGGCGAATCATGCCCGAAAAGCCTGAACCCAAGCACCGCCGTGGCCGCCCGGAGATACGGTAGGTCAAGCGTGATGCCACGCCGGAGGAAATAGCGAAAGCCATGTTCGCCGCCTCAAGCCGTATGAGGAAATCGGTTATCATGCTCCGCTCTTCTGCGCATTCGGGAGACCAATGCCGCTGTCAACGTACAATACCAAAGTACGGCATCCCCCCTCCCACCTGCCTATAATTATTTGCATCCAGGGTTCGAGATGGCTACTTTCCGGGCTCCTAATTCCAACCATACCAGGACAGAACGATGCGGCCTGTAACCCGGCAACAACATGGAGTACAACATCTCGGACCGCCGACTGAAAAAGGTTGCCGGTGATCAAAGGCTTCTGGCCAGACAGTATGGCGAGTACGCGTCCAGAATTCAAGAGAGACTGGACCTGATCGAGGCGGTGCAGAACCTCAAGGAACTCAAGAGGTTACACCCAAGGCTTCATCTGCTTCGTGGCGAATACGAGGGGTTACTGTCCATTGACCTCGACAAACGTTTTCGCATGTTGATCAGACCCGACCACGACGATTTGCCAACGTTGCCCTCTGGAGGCATGGACTTTCAGAGGATAACCCAGGTTGAGGTCGTAAAAGCAATGGAGAATACTCATGGATAGGGAAGAAAAGGTTGAGCGTAGCTGGACAGTCCACCCCGGGAGGCATTTGGCGAATTTTCTCGAGGATCATAGGCTTAGCAAGAGAAAATTAGCCGAGCAGATGCAGGTCTCCGTCGCGGAAATAGACGATTTATTGGCCGGGGGAGAGATAAGTAAGGATATTGCCCGGCGTCTCGACAAGGTTACAGGAGTTCGGGGATTTTGGGCCGGATTGGAGAGACGCTACAAAAAGGACCTGTTCCGGTTGGCGCCAAGAGATGAACCTTTCCTTAAAAACATCGATCGATTTTTTCTTTTAAGAGGTACCCCGGCATCTATTATCAAGAATGATCTTGCACAGAAAATAAGGGAAGACGATCCGGAGAATGGACCTGAAAGGGCAACGGAATTACAGGGCACGAATGATTATATCATTCAGATAGAGCTGCACGGAGGTAAATGGCATTTTCATGTAACGGTGGGCGCTAGCCGAGGAACATATGTAGCATTCGGCCCCAATGCCGTTGCCCGTTTTTTTGAATCAGAGTTGACAAAGAAACCCAAGGCAGTGATGAAGAGCGTGGTTGCAGAATCTCCTGCGAAGTATGAATATGCGTACGCCGGCTAATTCTGTCTAACCCGCGCCATGCGTGCTGTACATGCCCGCCACCGGCAAGCCAGTGGACCACGGCAATCACCGAAAGCGGCTGTCGCCCGTCCACAGGCAAATATCCTCACTCATTCTCAGGCCTGGCCATGGAATAGCCGATCCCGCGCTCGGTAAAGATGTAGCGCGGCTTGGATGCCTTATCGCCCAGTTTGCGACGGATATTCTTCATGAAGGTGCGTACCCGCTCCTTGCCTTCATCGCTCTCCTTGCCCCACAGGCGGCGCAGCATCATGCCGTACGTCGATACGCGCCCCGCGTTGGTCGCCAGCATGTGAAGCAGCTCGTACTCGGTCACTGTCAACTCGACGGCACGGCCGGCCACGGTCACCCGGCGGCGCTGGTAGTTGATGGCCAGCTCGCCCAACACGAACGATTCGGGCTCGGCGCGCCTGCGCAACGCCGCCTCGACCCGCGCGGTCAGCTCTGTCGGCGAGAAGGGCTTGACGATGTAGTCGTCGGCTCCTATCCTCAACGCCTTCGCGATCGTCTCGTCCCGTCCGTAGGCGGAGATGAAGATGACCGGCTGATCGGCAAGCTCGGGGACGCGTTCCATCAGTTCGATGCCGTCGGCGCCGGGCAGTATCAGGTCGAGCAGGACGAGCTGGGGCCGCTCGGTCCGGATGAGGTGGGACAGCTTCCCCGGCTCGCCCGTCACCATCGGGGCATAGCCGGCATTGGTAAGGGTGTCCCGCACGTAGCGCAGCGCCTGCGGGTCGTCGTCCACCACGAGGATACGCGGCCGCGCCCGCTGCGCCTGCGGCTGGCCCGGGTAGCTTCGGTCCGAGCCGGGCGCAACGCTGCTTGCTGTCTCGGCAGCCACAGGGACCGTGAAAGTAAAGCAGGCGCCATAGCCCTCGCCGCTGCTGGTCGCCGCGATGCGGCCCCCGTGGGCTTCCACCAGCCCCTTGCAGATGGCCAGACCCAGCCCCGATCCCCTGAGTCCGCGCGTCTTGTCGCCACCGGCCATACGGGTGTGCTTGTGGAACACGTACGGCAACTTCTCGACCGGGATGCCTCGCCCTTCATCGGAGACCGATATCGCCACGTGCACCCCATCGCGCACCGCGGCTACCCGGATGGGAGATGATTGCGGAGAGTGCATCGCCGCATTCGACAAAAGATTGTTCAGGACCTGGACGATGCGCTGCCGGTCGGCCATCACGCGGGGCAGCTCCGGCGACAGGTCTATGTGGATGGTGTGCTGGCCGCCGCCGCTCAGGAACGTGTTACGCGCCTGATCCACCAGGAACACTACCTCCGTGGATTCAGGCGTGATCGACAGCGTGCCGGTGTCGATGCGTCCCGCGTCGAGCAGATCGCTGATCAGGCCCCGCATGCGGTCGGCCTGCTCATCGATGATCCGGAATATCTGGTGTATCTCAGCCTGGTCCAGGGGCTGCGACGTTCCCAGCACGGTGGCCGCCGAACCCTTGATCGAGATCAGCGGCGTGCGCAACTCGTGGCTTACCATGCTGAGGAACTCCGTCCGCAACCGCTCCAACTCCTCCAGCGGCGCCAGGTCCTGTATCACAGCGACCACCGACTCGACCGCACCATCGGCCGAGCGGATCGGGGTGGCGTTGACCAGTATCTTGACGCTGCGGTCGTCGGTACCCAAAAGCTCCATCTCCTCGGCGTACACCACCTCGGCGTGGCTCAGAAGACCCGCCAGCGGGAACTCTTTGAGCGAAATATCCTCTCCATCGGCGCGCCGGAACCGTATGATTTCCAGCACTTGCTCCAGGGTGCAGTCCTCCGGGTGCAGGATCCCCAGGATCCGATGCGCCTCCCGATTGAGCGACACCGGCATACCGGTGCGCGGATCGAAGACCGCAACCCCCATCGGCGAGGTGTCGATCAGGGCTTCGAGGTCGGCGCGCGTCCGCTGCTCGTCGCGGTGCGTGCGGGCGTTGTCGATCGCCGCCGCCGCCTGCGATGCAAACAGCACGAGGACTTCCTCGTCTTCGTCCGTGAACTCGCGCTCGCCTTCCGTCCCGCCGAGAAAAAAGCTGCCGACATGCGCGTCGCGATGGCGCATCGGCGTTCCCTGGAATGTCTTTGCGGGGATCAGGTCGGCGGAGTAGCCGAGCGAGCGGACGTAGGCCGGCATGTCCTGCACCCTGGTCGGCCCGGGCAGATCGCGCAGGTGCTCGAAGACCTTCGGCCCGTCGGACCACGCGAGAAGCTGCTGGTGCTGCTCCTCGGTGAGGCCGGAACTGACGAATTCCTGGACTTGCCCGCCATCGTCGATCGTGGTGATGATGCCGTAGCGGGAGCCGGTCAGCGCCCGGGCGCTCTCGACGATCTCATTGAGGACGGTGCCCAGATCGAGCCCGGCGCTGATGCGCAGGGTAGCCGCACTCAGCCTCGCGATGCGCTCGCGCAGCGCCGCGTTCTCCTGCTGTAACTCGTTTATGTTCTGCAATGGTTTCTCCTTTTGTGGTTCCGGCATGCACCCGCTTCGGCTCAGCCCGGCTCGATGGAAAAGTCGGAATCCGGCCGTGTTCAGCCGCACCGGCGCGAGCGTTCCGGAAGGGTTCTATACACAGAATATACGTAAGATCACGATAAAAACATGCTATTGTGCTATTAAATCATGCAATGCCCATGGTAATATTGTTGCACATTGACGAAATTTTACACTGTATGGCGGTTCTTACGTTTTCGACCTGCCCCCGGCCGCCCGCAGAATGAGCCCTTTCCGCGGTGTATCGCGAGCAATCAAGAACAAGAAAAACGCTAACATGCTTTTAGTTTCCTGGCCCGCGCATTTCGTTCGGCCCGATCCACTGGCGGGCCCGCGCGCAAAAACGCCTGACTGCATCCCGGCTACGCATCGCCATAAGCCGTGTGTGTGTGTGTGTGTGTGTGTGTGTGTGTGTGTTATGTCTGTAGCCCGTCGCATGCGCCGCGCCGCGGCCGTACTCGCCCTCGCCTGGGCCGCCCTGCTCGCGGGCGCCGCCGGAGCCCAGACGCCGACCACCCTGGTGTCCAACGTGGGGAACCTTGTATCGGGCAGCGCCGACGGAATTCAAGCGCAGTCCTTCACGACCGGGCCGAGCCCGGCCGGCTATGCGCTGTCCGACGTCCAGGTCATGTTGCACAGCACGAGCGCCACGTCCGCGACCGGCAGCGTGGTCAAGATATTCTCGCATGACACCGTCAACAATTTACCGGGCGCCGAGTTATTGGCGCTCAGCACTCCGGAGACGTTGACGGCGGGCGCGCTCAATACGTTCACGGCGCCGGACGGCTTCACGCTGAATCCGAACACCACCTACTGGGTCGTGACCAACGAGGGAATAGAAGACCGCCGACCAGATCAAGGTTGTACTCACGGCTTTCTTCAGCGAAGAGACAGAGGAAGAAGGCTGGAGCATCGGCGACAACCGGCTGTTCCGACACGGTGAGGATTGGCGTAGCCATACCCTTATCCACCTGTTCCTCCTTGCCATCCGGGGCGTCGCGAACAACCAAGACGGCTCCGTGACGCTCTGGACGGCCGAGCTGGTGGTGGAGGATCTCCCGAACGACCACATCGGATACCAAGCCTTCGGCTCACTGGGCAGCCTCACGCCCGATTCGTTCGTCTTCGCCGGCAATACCATCCGGGTAGGCGAGTTCGCCATTAGAAGTGGTGTTAGCTGCGCCCTGGAGTTGGTCGCCTTCTCGACTTTTGAGGGTGGCTGGGACAATGCCGAGGCGCGATGGGTGCTGCACATAGACAGCCACACGTTCGACTTCGCCGACGCTGGCTCATGGAGTGGTGCCCGTGTCTCGTGGTGCAACGTCACCGCGGACGACCTCGGCTGGGCCGCGGGCGCCACGGTCGACGTCAAGATCACGCGCAGCGCCGGCGAGCCGATCGCGCCGCCGGACGCCCACCCCGTGATCTGGCAGGCGGACATTACGCCCGGAAGCGACAGGGGCCAGGAAGGTTGGAGTTCCCTCGACGGCGACACCAGCGACCCCTATGGCCGTCTCACGGGTCCCGCGCGCTTCGGGTACAAGGGTTCGACCTACGAATTCAGCCAGATATATACCCAGTCCGGGAATACATACCTCCAATTGAAATCGGGCAGCGGCGACGATCTCGCGGGTTCCGACTCGAAGCTGAGCTTTCATGTCGGCTCCCGGACGCTTGCGCTGTCGTCCTCGTCCGCCTTCGGAACTAGCGGGGGAGTGCTTTTGCTCGGCACCGCCATCACCTGGCCCGACGCCGTGATCGTCGGCCTGTCGACGAGCGAGCCGGGCGCGCCGGGCGATCTGAGCGCGACGGCGTTGAGCAACACGGAGATCACGGTGGTCACGCTGGGCTGGAGCGAGCCGGAGAAGATCGGCGGCTCGGCGATCACGGGCTACGAGTACCGGCGAAGCAACGACGGCGGCGCGAACTGGGGCGCCTGGACCGCGATTGCGAACAGCGGAAGCCTTACCAGCTACCTGGTGACCGGGCTCTCGGCCGACACGACCTACACGTTCCAGATGCGGGCGGCGAACGACTCGGGCTCGGGGCTCCATTCCCCCGCCGCCGAGCAGCAGGCCGGGACCGGGACGCTCCGCCCGCCCGGCCCTCCGGGCAACTTCGCCGCGAGCGGCGGCGACGGCAGCGCGGCCCTGAGCTGGGCCGCGCCCCGTCGACGGCGGCAGCCTTCCCGTGACGAAGTTCCAGTACCGCTACGCCACCGGCGGCCGGCCCCCGGACGCCGAGTGGCTCGACGTCCCCGACAGCAATATCGGCGATAGATGTACCGCAACAGCTACACGATCGCTTCATAACCTCACCAACGACGTGCCGCACACCTTCGAGCTGCGCGCCGTGAGCGCCGCCGGCGCCGGCGAAGCGGTGCGCGCGCGGGTGACCCCCCGGGGATCCTCCGTCCAGCACGGCGGCACGACGACCGTGCTGAGCAACCTCGGCCAGACGACGGAGACGGACTCGCTCGTCATGGACGCGGACATAACCTATACCAGGGACGCCAACGGCACGTCACCGCCGTCCGCATCACCAAGATGGGCTACGGCTACGCGCAAACGTTTTCGACCGGCAGCGACGGGCATCTGTTCAAACCCGACTACGTCGACATCAAATTCGCGACCGCCGGCAGCGGCGACGGCAACGACGTGAACGGCGACGTGATACTCGCGGCGCTGTGGGAATGGGACGCTGCCGCGCGCGCGGTGACGCGCTTCGTGGGTCAGTTCGAGCGCAAGCAGGCCGCCGACGGAGAGACGCGCTTCGCGTACCACCACCGGGGGGAGAACCTGCAAGCCTCGACGACCTACGCCATCGTGATCGACGCGAAGGACATAGAAAACACCACGGCGACGCTGGCGCAAACAGCCTCGGACGCGGAGGACGTCAGTCGCAGCGGCTGGAACCTGGACGGCTTTTCGTACCAAAAGCCCTTCAACCGCAGCGCGAAAGAGGCGTGGACGAAGCTGGACAACGCATTGCAGGTGAAGATCAACGTCCGGCAGGGCTCCGCGGCCGGAGGGCTCTACATCCACGACGCGGAGGTCTACGAGGCGCACGGCGCGACGCTCGACTTCAAGGTGACGCTGGATCCGGCGCCCGGCGCAAACCCCGTGACGGTAGAGTACAGGACGCTGGATTCTTCGATCGGCTACTGCACCGGCAGTTTCTTCGACGATGCCGCCGGGCAATGCCGCACGACGGCGAGGACGCCGGCCGATTACGCCTACACGGAGGGAACGCTGACGTTTGCATCGGGCGAGACGCTTAAGACGATCGAGGTGCCGGTGGTCGACGACAGGATCGAGGACTCGGGCGAGGGGGTCGAGATGATCCTTCTGAATCCTTCGGGCAGTTTTCTGTCGCGGGACGCGGCGATCGGTATCATCTACAACGACGAGGAGGCGGCGCTGCCGAGCGAGGTAACGATCAATAGCCCGTCGGCGACCGAGGGCGCGGGCGCAACGCTCGACTTCGTCGTGAGCCTGTCGGAGGCGACGACGGCGACGGTGACGCTCGACTACGCGACGTCGGACGCTACGGCGACCGCGCAAAGCGACTACGAAGCGAAGAGCGGAACGATCGAGCTGCCGGCCGGAGCGACGAGCGCGACGATAAGCGTCGCGCTCGTCGACGACGCAGAGGCCGAAGGCGACGAGACGCTTACGCTGACGCTCAGCAACCTCGAACGCGCCGTGTTCGCCGCAGGCGCGGACAGCCTCTCGGCGACGGGGACCATCGAGGACAATGACGAGAGCACCGCCGGGACGCCGGCGCCGGGCGACTCGACGGCTACGGACGCGAATGACGACAACGAGCAGCACGACCGGCCCCATGCTCTGCAAGCCACGGCGACCGAGGAGGCCGTCGTCCTTACCTGGCAGGATCCCGATACGCACCCGAGCAACAACCTCTACCATATCCTGCGCCACAGGCCCGAGCTCGGAGAAGCCGAGCCCGAGGTCTACGCGGAGTACGCCTCCATCACCGACCGCACCTTTGCCGACAGCGCGGTGACGGCGGGGGTGCTCTACGGCTACGCCGTCAGAGCCGTGAAGGACGCCCTCGGATACCTCGGACCGATGTCGGAGATCGTCAAGGTGCGCATGCCTGCGGATACGACGGACAGCGCCACAGAGGATGGCGAAGAAGAAGAAGAAGAAGAAGAAGAAGAAGAAGAAGAAGAAGAAGAAGAAGAAGAAGAAGAAGAAGAAGCGCCGCTTACGGCGACGTTCCGGAACGTGCCCGAGGAGCACGACGGCGAGACGACGTTCTTCTTCCAGGTGCTCTTCAGCGAAGAGATCCCCACCAGCTACACGGTGCTGCGCGACGATGGGGCGTTCGAGGTGACGGGCGGCGCGGTGCGCAAGGCGCGCCGCGTCGACGGCCGCGACGACCTGCGCGAGATCCACATCGAGCCGTCGGGCGGCGGCGATGTCTTCGTCCTGCTGCCGGAGACGACCGACTGCGACGCGGCGGGCGCGATCTGCATGGGCGGCGACGACGGCCGCAAGCTCTCGAACGCGGACTCGGCGAGGGTGGCGGGCCCGGCGGGCGGCTCGGTGTCCGGGCGGATGGAGCAGGAGGGCTCGGCGGCCATGGCGACGGCCAGCGAAGACGTGGAAGAAGAATTGCCCGATGAAGTCATGCTTATGGGCAACTATCCGAACCCGTTCAATCCAAGGACGACGATACGCTATGCATTGCCGCAGGCCGGTACAGTCCGTCTTGTGGTGTACGACATGCTGGGGCGGGAGGTGGCGGTGCTTGCCGACGGACCGAAGCCTGCGGGCCGCCATGCGGCGCGCTTCGATGCAGGCGGTTTGCCCAGCGGGACCTATGTCTACCGGTTGCAGGCGCAGGACAGGATCATCGTGCGAACCATGATGCTCGTCAAGTGAAAAGGCGCAATGTCTTTGTCCGGCGGAACCTATCTCTACCGCCTGGACGTCTCGGGCCAGGTGCGTACGGGGCTAATGACGCTTATGAAGTAGTCGTACACAAAGAGTCCGGCTTTTAACGCGGATAAGAAGTACTACGGGGATCAACGAGGTGCCCCATATATGTTCATGTTGTACAGGTTATCGCCCGGCAAGAGGGCAACCTCTGAAGTAAAGCGAAACGAGGCGATACAAAGAGCGGACGCACTGCTACCTTCATGCAGTAAGCGTCCAGCCGTCTTCGCAGCGATGGCAGCGGTTCTTATCCTGGCGTTTCACGCGCCGACGGACCTGCATGCACAATCTTCGCCGTCTCTTTCGATCACTTTATCTCCGGCTCACAGTGTCCCGAAGAACACGGCGATCACTGCCACCATCACCTTGAGTAACCTGGATCCGGCCAGCTACTCCTCCCTGATATTCCGTGGCGACCTGACCGATTTCGATCCTCATTATCCAACGGCGGCGGCCAGTTGTGAAGATGAGGACATGGGCCAGGACCTCACCATCGAGGTGGACGCAAGCCGGGAAACCTTCACGGTGGGAGTCTACAAGGCCTGTTCTCAGGACATCTATGCACACTATACGCTTCGCGCCAGCATATCCAGGGCCGACACGTCGGCGGCAAGCGGCAAGGTCGAACTGGCGTCGGCGAGTACGCAGTTTATGATGTCCAGGTATCTCGGCGCCGGAGAGACGATTACATCCGGCCCCGCTTCCGGGGCAAGCGCATGGATGAGTCCCGATCCCGCAACCCTCGACATATACGTTGGAGAATGGGTTCGATTTCGTCCCCGTACGAATGTTCTGCTATACCTCAATCATCACGTCGGCGTAGTAGTGGACGGTAGCGAGTCCGGTCATTTCATCAGCGCCGGAGAATTTTATCCGGGTAGCATAGACGTAGAGCAGGCCTGCCGGGATACGGGCGAATCCGTTATCAATTGGCGGCGCGCCATTCATCAGGGGCTTTATATAGCCGCCTGCAAACCCGGCGACGCGGTCATTCTGATCAGGCACGAAACGGACGCGGTCGCGCCCCTGTACCGCCGCGAGTTCCGTATTATGCCTCAGGCATCGCCGGCCCCTCCGCCTCCTCCTCCTCCACCTCCGCCGGCCCCTCCGCCTCCTCCACCCCCTCCGCCTCCTCCGCCGCCGCCGACGACGCCACCCCCACCTCTACCGCCATCGAGCACCATTTCGAATTCCCCGGAGAATCTGCGGGCCCGTGCAGGGAATTCACAGGTGGCATTGAGCTGGGATGAGCCAGGAAACAACGGAGGAGCGGCTATCACCGGCTACCAGGTTCAGATGAAAGAAAGCGGAGGAGACCTCGGCCTCTACAGGACGATCCCTGAAAGCGGCCCCGGCGAGGCGAACGAGGGAAGCTATACGGTCACTGGCCTGAAGAACGAGAGGGAGTATGTTTTCCATGTACGCGCTGTGAACAAACATGGCGGGGGGCTACCCGCCAAAGTGACGGTATCGTTGCCTGCCGTAGTACACACCGAAAGCGATGAGCTTCCGGCCGAAGTAGCGCTCCTGGGCAACTATCCGAATCCGTTCAATCCGGAGACGACCATACGGTATGCGTTGCCGCAGGCCGGCAACGCGCGCCTTGCGGTGTACGACCTGCTCGGTCACGAAGTGGCGGTGCTCGTCGACGAACCGAAGCTTGCAGGCCATCATACCACACGCTTCGATGCGGGCGATCTGCCCAGCGGCGCATACGTCTACCGGCTGCAGGCGCAGAGCAAGATCGTGGTCCAGGCCATGATGCTCGTCAAGTGAATCGGCGAGAAAAATCCCCGCCCCTTCCGAAAGTCGATCAACGACACAGTCATGGCCATTTGCAGGCTCGACTGCCTTGCGCCTCAGTTATTTAAGTGACGACTTCTTGTCGTTTCACCGCCAGATCGCGGGCCCCCTACCCCAACACCTCCACCGCCTTCCGAATCCTCCGTACGCAGGCCTCTGCCCCCAGCACTTCCATCATCTCGAAAAGACTCGGCCCGCCGGGCACGCCGCTCAATGCAAGGCGCACCGGATGTATGATGCGCCCTGCCCCCGCGCCCTGCTCCTCGGCAAGCGCCCGTAACATCGCCTCCGCCTGCTCCGCATCAAAATCGGAAGCCGCCTCCAGGCGGTCCGCATACGTGCGCAGAAGTTCCGCCGAATCCTCCTTCCACCGCTTTTTGACAGCCCCCTCGTCATACGCAGCCGGGTCCTCGAAGAAATACCCCCCCGTTTCCGCAAGGTCCTTCGCAAACGTGATCCGGGGCTGCATGAGCGCTGCGATCTGACGCCGGCGTGTTTCGCCCCGGAAGAAACCGGCCGTCCAGGCATGGGCGTTTTTCCGAACATGGGGCTCCGCCCGCTCCAGGAACTGATCTACGGAAAATCCCCGAACGTACTGCTGGTTGAACCAGTTGAGCTTGTTCACATCGAATTGCACGCCGCCGCCGCTGACCCGATCGAGCGAAAACAGTTCCGCCATCTCGTCAAACGAAAAAAGCTCCCTGTCATCGCCGGGATTCCACCCGAGAAGCGTCAGGAAGTTGATCACCGCCTCCGGTTCGTACCCGGCCTCCCGGCATTGCTCTACCGTCACCGGCAATCCCTGCGTTACGGCGTGCCGCTTGGACAATTTGCCATTGCCGCCCGGGTTCATAATGAGCGGCATATGCGCCATTGCGGGCGGTTCCCACCCGAAGGCCTGGTACAGCAGGATGTGCTTCGGCGTCGAGGAGAGCCATTCCTCCCCGCGAATCACGTGCGTAATCCGCATATCGTGATCGTCCACGACATTGGCCAGGTGATACGTCGGCATGCCGTCGGACTTGATCAGCACCTGATCGTCGATCCCTCCGGTCGAAAAGGAAACCCTCCCCCGGATGTGATCCTCGAACGTGATGCGCCCCCCGGGGTCCGCCTTCAGCCGGATGACATGCGCATCCCCCCGCTCGAGGCGCCGGGTCACCTCTTCGGGCGAAAGCGTGAAGGAATTCGTCATCTCCCCTCTCGTGGTCGCATCGTATTGGGGCGAAGGATTTTCCTCGGAAGCGAACCGCTCGCGCATGGCGTCGATTTCTTCCGGCGTATCGAAGGCGTAGTAGGCATGCCCCTCGTCGACGAGTTGCTGCGCATACAGGGCATACATGGCCTGTCGCTCGGACTGGCGGTAGGGGCCGAAGTCTCCCCCCTGCTGCGGCCCCTCGTCCGGCCGGATACCGGCCCATTCGAGGCCCGACAGGATATTCCATTCGGCTTCCTGTACGAAACGCGCTTGGTCGGTGTCTTCTATGCGCAGCACGAAAGCCCCGCCGTGCCTGCGCGCAAAGAAGTAATTGAACAGGGCGGTGCGGAGCCCCCCGATGTGCAGGGAGCCCGTAGGGCTGGGTGCAAAGCGGACCCGGACGTTCGATGGAGAAGATGCAGTCATGGCAGAAGGTTACGGGATATACAAGGAAGGAAACAGGAAAGGGGGAAGGGGGATAGTGTGCAACAAGCAATAATTCGTGGAGAAAATCGCTTACGCCGGACCTTGGATCCGGTACGGAAAGGAACCGTATCCGCCTGCGCGCGTCCACGTTGGCTGAATCCAAACCGCCTAACGGAACGGACAAAACGAATCGGGCGCGCACGGCACTAAGGCCGCAAGAAGATAGTCATTAAAAAGTAAAGCGCATAGCCCCGACCCGTATACGAAGTCAAACAAGGAAAGATACGCACGCCACAGCATGTTTAGCCGATCAAGACCGATGTCCTGGGCCGCTCCGGCCGCATTATTCATTGGACTTTCTCTTACCGCAGGATGCGGATCGCTGTCCCGTACGGCGCCCGTTCCCGGCGCAGACAATCCCGAAGTCGTAGCCTCTTTTCATGAAGAATTGCTCACGATCGACGATTTCGAGGCCAACTACGCCCCCCATACGGGCAGTAACGCCGACCCCGCTGCCGATTCGATGGCCTCCTACCGGGATTTTCTCGAGCGGTATGTCGATTTCCGTCTGAAAGTGACCGCCGCCAGGGAAGCAGGCATGAATCAGCGGCCTGACATTCTCGAAGAAATCCAGGCCTACCGGGTGCGGCTTGCCCGCCCTTTCCTGATGGAAAAGGAAATCATCGATCCGATTATCCGCACCCTGCACGAACGACGGCAGGAACTGGTGGACGTAAGTCATATTCTGCTCGCCGTGCCGGCAGACGCCCCCCCGGAGGACACGCTCACGGCATTCCGCCAAATGCAGGCCCTGCGCGATTCGGTGGTTCAGGGAGTGGACTTTGGAGACCTCGCATTTCGCCATTCGCAGGACCCCTCTGCGCAGGGCGCGCCGGGCGGTCGGGGCGCCCGGGGCCGGCTCGGATTTTTCACGGGCGGAGACCTCGTCGAGCCCTTCGAATCGTTCACGTACAACATCCCTGTCGGGGGGCTTTCCCCCGTGTTCCGGACCCGCTTCGGATACCACATGCTGACGGTGCATGGCCGCAAGCCCGCCGTTCCGGATATCCAGGCATCGCATATCATGATTCGCCATGCGGGACCGCCCGGAGATTCCACGAACGCCCTTGCGCGGGCGGAGGCGCTTAAAGAACAACTCGACGAAGGAGCGGATTTCGCGGAGCTCGCGAGAGAGCATTCCGAAGATTTGGTCTCCGCCGGCCGGGGGGGAGGACTCGGGACACTCGCCTATGCGTCGCCAATCCCTGAAACCTTCAGGGACGCCGCTTTCGGACTTCTGGAACCCGGTGACGTCTCCGACCCGGTGGAAACCTCGTTCGGGATTCATCTCATTCTGTTGACGGGACGCGAGGAATTGCCTTCTTTCGAAGAAGCCTACGAGGATCTGAAAAGCCTTGCGGGCCAGTTGCCGCGCACGGGGTTGGCCGAAGAAGCGCTTGCGCGCGACATTATCCAGGGCAGACAGGGACGTGTCGACACCACGCTCGTCCTGAACGCCTTCGCCGGCATCGCCCCCGACTCGATTCTGATTCTGCCCAACAGCGGCCTCGACGACTCGGCGGTCGCCGATACGTTCTTCGTACTGGGTGATTCGACCTGGACGCTCGGGCAACTTGCCGAGACGATGGGCAGCCTCGGAGATCGCTCCAGATACGACACCGAAAGTACCGTACGCGCACTCATTGCGTCGTTCGTTACCGAGGTGACGCTGGATACGGAAGCGGCCCGGCTCGAGGAGCGCGACGCCGAATTCGGCAAGATCATGCAGGAGTTTCGCGACGGCCTCGTGCTGTTTGCGCTGATGGAGGATTCTGTCTGGACCGCCGCCGACCAGGATTCGGCCGCCCTGCGCGCCCACTACGCCATGCAGCCGGAAGCATACCGGTGGCCGGACCGCATCCGGGCCATCTCCCTGCAAAGCGCTTCGGATTCTCTTCTGCAAGATGCGGCGGCGCGTTTCGACGCAGGGGCCTCGATAGCGGAAATCCACGCCCTCTATGCCGCCGATACGCTGCACATCATGCACGCGGATACGACGCTGATCGCCGATTCTTCCGGTTCCGTCTATGATCGCATCCTGGATCTGAGCGAAGGCGAGCGCACGGAAATCCTTGCCCTGCGGAGCAGGCACATTATCCTTGTGCATGACGGAATAGAACCGGCGCGCCCGAAAACCTTCGAGGAGGCCCGCACCGAGATCGTAAGCGAGCACCAGCACGTACTGGAAGAACGCCTGATTGCACGCCTCAGGAAGCGCTACAATGCGCATACCTTCCCCGACCGGCTCGTGCAGGCCTTCAGGGAAGAAGCGCCGCCCATGGAGCATTCCGACACGCCCGCGGCCCCTTAGGACCTGTTAACACTATGCAGCGGCGCTCTGCGGGCCCTAAAAGCATGTCGAATCGTTCTCTATACAAACGCTGGCTGTTCCTCGCCGTGTTATGTACAGGAACGGGGATACCGTTTCTTGCCGGCTGCGCGGAAGAAACGGAATCACAGGACTACGTGGCCCGTGTCGAGGACCAGTATCTCCTGGAGGAGGATATCGAACGCATCATGAGAAGCATCCCCATGACCGGGGACCCCTCGGAAACGCGGATGCACATCATTGACCAGTGGCTCACCACGGAAGTGCTGTACCAGGAAGCGCTCCGGCGGGGCCTTGCGGAAAATGTCGAGGTACAGCGTCGCCTGGACCAAAGCGAGCGATCCGTACTCGTGAACTCGTTCATCGAATCCTTTTACAGGGAAAATTCCCCGTCCCCCTCCGCGGAAGAAACGCAGGTATACTTCGAGCAGCACAGGGAACAGCTCCGGTTGCGCGAACCCTTTGTGCGGATCCGGTACCTTCGCGCCGGGACGATCGAGGAGGCCAGAGAGGCCCAACTCGCGCTCCGGGACGCCCCTGTAGCGGAACGGGACTCCGTATGGACCCTTTGGGCCGGCACGCTTGAAACAAGCCCGTCCGCGTCGGATACGTTGTTTACCCCTTTCATTTCCGCATACGATCACTATCCGGAAAGCCGCCTTTTCGGAAACTATCCGCTGCTCCGGCAAGCGCTGGCGGGCCTGGGCAACGAACGAACCGCAGCCGTCATCGAGAGCGATTCCGCGTACCATGTCCTCCAGTTGGCGCAGCGCATGCCGACGGGGACGCTCCCGGAACAGGAGTGGATCCAGCCTGAACTGGAGCGCCAGCTCATCCTGCAGAACCGGAAACAGTTGTATGCCCGTCTGGTTCAACGTTTGAGAAATGAGGCCCTTGCACGCGAAGCGCTCGACAGTCCATAATATTTCGCACGGCGTGGCGTTTCTTCGTTGTTCCAATTCCTGCCTGGCGCATTCATGTCCTTGCACCCGATGAAATCCGCCGCGTGCGCATGCACGGCTTTTCTTCTTGTATTTGTTTTTTTATGCGCGGCGCTGACCCCCTTCGCGGTTCCGCCGGCCCGTGCGCAGGAAGGCGAGATCATCGACGAAATCGTCGCTGTGGTCAGTGACCAGATCGTGCTCAAATCCGAGGTGGACGCCGTCGTGGCCAACTTCCTCCAGCAGCAGCGCGTCCCCTACTCCGAAGCCGTCTGGATGGATGCCCTGAACGAACTGATCGGACAGGAAATCCTGAAGGTGGCCGCCCGCCGCGACACGAACATCACCGTACAGGAAGAGCAGGTCGATCAGGCGCTCAATCAGCGCATTGAATTCATGGCGTCCCAGGTAGGCGGCGAGGCAATGCTGGAAGAATTGTATGGCCGGAGCATTGTGCGTATCCGGGCGGACCTGCGGGACGAACTGCGCGACCAGTTACTGGCGGACCAGCTTCGTCAAACCAAGATTCAGAACATTCGCATCACGCCTACGGAGGCAGAGGAATGGTTCAACCAGTTTCCTGCCGATTCCCTGCCGGTCATCCCCCATGTGGTGCGGCTGAACCATATCGTGCGCTTTCCCGAACTTACGGAAGAAGCCCGCGAGGAGGCCCGGGAAATCATCACGGCGATTCGCGATTCCATCGTAACGGGCGGCGGATCGTTCGAAGAAATGGCGCAGCAGTTTTCGGAAGATCCCGGCTCGGCAAGCCTGGGCGGACGCATAGAAAACACGAATCTGAGCGATCTCGTGCCGGAGTTCGGGGCGGTCGCCTCCCGCATTCCGATTGAAGAAGTGTCGCAGGTGTTCGAGTCCCCGTTCGGATACCATATCGTGCGCGTGAACGACCGGCGGGGTGAAATCGTCGATTTCAATCACATCCTGATCCGTATCGACGACAGTGAAATCGATCCCTCGGAAACCATTGCGTTTCTGACGGCGGTGCGCGATTCGGCGCTGCACCTCGACATGCCCTTCGAACGCCTCGCCAAGCTGCATTCGCAGGAAGAATCGTCGGCGCAACTGGGAGGACGAGTAGTCGATCCGCGCAGCGGAGAGCGCGACCTCGTCAGGGAAAATCTCGGGCCGCTCTGGCTGGCCACGCTGGACACCCTGGAGATCGGAGAAATCAGCCGGCCCACGCTCGTGCAATTGGAAAATCCCCGGCAGGCCTACCATATTGTGCAACTCGTCCTCTCCCAGGAAGAACACACCGTGAACCTGGAAACGGACTACGACCGCATCGAACAGTTTGCGCTTCAGGAAAAACGTGCGTTATGGATGCAGGACTACATCGACACCCTGCGCGAGGAGATCTATGTAGACCTGCGCGGCAAAGCGAGATCGGTCGAGATGGTCGAGCTTTAGCGCTACCGCCGGGAAAGCGATTTTCTGTATTATCTACCCAATCCTGACACTTTTTATGCCGCCCGTTCAGCAGGATATGCAGGTTCCCGAAGTCCTCGAAGCGCTTCACGCCTCCTATGATCGTCTCCGTGCAGAGATCGAAAAGGTCATTGTGGGGCAGCACGAGATCATCCTCCACCTGTTCGTGGGCCTGCTGGCCCAGGGGCATGTCCTGCTGATCGGCGTTCCGGGCCTGGCGAAGACGCTGCTTATCCGGACGATCGCCCAGGCCATAAGCCTGAAATTCAGCCGCATCCAGTTTACGCCGGACCTGATGCCGGGCGACATCACGGGTACGGAAATCATCGAAGAGGATGTCTCGACGGGTCGGCGGTCGTTCAAGTTCGTACGGGGACCCATTTTCGCCAATGTCGTGCTGGCGGACGAGATCAACAGAACGCCCCCGAAAACACAGGCGGCCTTGCTGGAGGCCATGCAGGAACATCACGTCACCGCCGCCGGGGAAACGTACATACTCGACGAACCTTTCTTCGTGCTGGCCACGCAGAATCCGATCGAGCAGGAAGGCACCTACCCCCTGCCGGAAGCCCAGCTGGACCGGTTCATGCTGAATCTGTGGCTCGACTATCCGGCTTTCGACGAAGAGGTTGCCGTGGTCCGCAGTACGACCAGTGCGCGCGTCGCCGACATACAGCCGGTGATGCATGCCCGGGAAATCCAGGACTTTCAGCACTTCATCCGGCAGATCCCCGTAGCCGACAATGTGATTGAATATGCGGTCCGCCTGGTGGGGCGTACACGGCCCGGAAGAGAAGGCGCCCCGGACTTCGTCACGAAGTACCTGAACTACGGCGCGGGGCCGCGGGCCTCGCAATATCTCATCCTCGGCGCCAAAGCGCTTGCCGCCCTCGACGGACGCCTTTCACCGCTCATGGACGATGTGCGCCGCATGGCCGTGCCGGTCCTGCGGCACCGGATCGTCCCGAATTTCAATGCGGAAGCGGACGAAATCACGCCCGTGGATATTATAGAGCGGCTGCTCGACAGCGCAGACGACGGGTCGTAAGAATCTCACCTCACCAGATCCGCGCCACGCCGGTCAGATCGATATCGGTGCAGAGCGTCCCGGCTCATAGCCACGCTGCACAAGCCGCTCGATTCAGGAGCCGGATCCGGTTGCATCGTCTCGTTCTCCCTGGCGAACTGTCGCCGTTCCGGAATTCTCTGAATGTCTATGGGTCCCAAGGCGAAGCACTACCAGGCCTGCGATAATGCCGGACAGGCCTTCATAAATGTGTTGCTCCCAACCCGGCCACCGCCACAACAGGGCTACGGAAAGCCCGATCACAATAGCCGACAGGCTCAAGCGCAATGAAGGCTTCCAGTCCAGGCAGAGTGCGATCAGCAGCGGAGCAAACGCGCTTGCCAGGGCCGACCAGGCCATGATGACCAGGCTGAACACACTCTGGCTGTTGATCATTGCGAGGCCCAGCGCCACCGCCGTGATGACGATAGTCGTTCCCTTGATGAGCAGCGTATGCTCTATCCGACGGGGCAGCAGGTCGTGCGTTATCGCGGCCGAACAACTCAGTATCAGTGAATCCGCCGTGGACATGGCGGCGGCAAAGATACCGGCCAGAATCAGCCCCACCAGAGCCGGGTTTAACAGATCCACGGCCATGGTCGGCAGCGCCAATTCAGCATCGAAGGCAGGGACGTCACTCAGGTAAATACGGGAGAGGAGCCCCACGCCGGTGGCCAGAAAGTGGAAGACGGTGAACCACAGGTAGTACCAGATTCTCGCCCGGCGCATGTGTTCGGAACTGTCCAGGGTCATAAAACGGATCATCACATGAGGCTGGCCGATCACCGACAGACCAGCGAACATCCAGCCCAGGATGAATAGCCCCATCCCCGCCACCCCGGGTAACAGCAGGTCGCCGGGAAACCAGTCGGTGTAACCCGGAATACCGCCCATGGCGGAGAGCGCTGCATTGAAACCGCCTAAAGATTCGGTTGCCACGAAAAACAGTACGCCCATGGCGACGATCATGACGGTGGATTGAGCCGCGTCTGTCCAGATGGATGCGCGAATGCCACCGGCAAAGCAGTAAACGGTGATCAGCACGGCCCCCAATATGGCGCCGGTGGACTGTGGCCAACCGAAGAACACATGCAGCGCCTTGGAGCCTGCGACCAGTTGTGCGCTGGCGTAAGCCAGCATGAACAGCAGCGATACCGCGCCGATGACACGTTGCAGCCGGTCGTGCGGTACCCCGTACCAGTTGGCCAATACACCGGCATAACTTACCTCGCCGGTGCGCGCCGTGGCCGCCCGCAGCCTGCGGTGGACAAAGAGAGAGCTCAGGAAGTCTCCCGCGATCCAGCCGAACATCAACCAGAATGCGGGGAAGCCAGTGGCATAGGTGTAGCCGATGACACCGATGAACATGAAGCCACTGTTGTTGGTCGCCACGGCGGAGAGCCCCACCAGCCATGGCTTTACGCTGCTGCCAGCCAGGTAGTAGTCATGCCGGGTGCCGCGGCTGAGCCACGCGGAAGACACCCCGATGAGGGTGAAACACAGCAGGAAGCCGACAAAAGAAACGATCATCTATGGCGCCTTAATGGCCCCCCTCATTACCGGGGACCTTCACGTTCCGATAGACGGCCCGCGTGCTCCTCGTCGCCGCATACCGCGCACGCGCCGGTCTGGCAGACGCGCGCGCTCAGCACGAGGGCGCCTGCGAGGATCAGGCTGCCGGCAGCTGACGTCACGGTCTCGGGCAGCGGCTCGAGCCAGCCGGCGAGGGAAGCTGTCCAGAGCACGGCGCCGGCGCCGAAAGTGAGAATCACGGCCGCGTTCTTGCGGGCCGGGCCCAGGACAAGCATTACCGCGCCGACAAGGACGGTCCCGATCCATACGGCTCGCTCGACGCCTTCGGAGAGCGCGAGCGCCGGCGCCGCCACGACCAGGACCGGCGTGAGTGCGCAGTGCAGACCGCACCAGGCTGCGGCGCACGCCGCCAGTCGCGAGCAGGAAGCCAGATACCTGCCCGGCAGAACGGTTGCGAGAGAATTCTTCACGGTATCGCGTCGGGGTAGGAGCGGGGAGAACATGAGAAAGAGATCAAGTCACAATAATAATGAATTCTCATGTTCGCTTCACGCCGCCGCAACTAAGGCCGAATCTCCACATAGCGTTCCAGCCGCGCGACTTCGTCGTCATCGACATACTTGCCTATCTCCCGGCGAAACTGTTCGATCCGGCTGTATGGTCGATATTCCTTGAATTCATGAAGCATCCGGTTACCCAGGTTCGGAATCGTAAGAATATCTTCGTCGCTGGCCGTATTCAGATCGATCGGCACGAAGACGAACTGCTCCAGCCGCGCAACCTCCTCATCGTCCACGTACTTGCCTATTTCCCGGCGGAACTCTGCGATGTGGGCATACGGTTTGTACTCGTCGAACTCATGGGCCATCCGGTTGCCGACCCCGGGAACCAGAAGAATTTCTTCCTCGGATGTGTCATTCAGATTCAGCGGCAGGAAAAGCCGGGCGTACAACTCGTTCTGCTGGTCTTCATCCAGCGATGCGCCGACCAGCGCGTGGACCTCAAGCATGTTCATGAACGGACGCCCTGCAATGATCGAGTCCGCCTTCGCTGCATTCATATGGGGCAGCGCTGCAAGTTCGGATTCGGTGGCCGTGTTCGGATTGAGGACGCCCGTGTTCTGCCCCACCTGAGCCTCGGCAACAATAGCAGTGGGCAATACAAGCGCTGCAAACAATACGAACAGTCGGGACGGGATGCGTTGTGTCATTCTTTTTCCTCGTATGATGGGTTTGCCTCGCTGGCTTCCAGGAATGTATTGGCGCTGTTTCGGGAGGCAGAGAATATCGGATGCCGCCAGGTATACAGGAGTCCGATGAGTCCGAGATGCACCATGGTTCCGGGCGCCAGGGCCGGCATCGCCCCACTGAGAGACTCCCGGATCAACTCCCATCCCGCAGCTGCGGGGTTCATTTCCAGTTCGAATTCGACATTGCTTTGGTAGTGCAAATAGACGCCCAGGATGCCTGCGGCGACGAACAGAAGCATACACACCTGAAAAATGCGCAGGACTCGTGCGTCGTTGCGAAAAAGCCGGACAACGAGCACCGCTAGGCTCAGTCCGATCATTCCCAGCGGCACGAGTTGCCACGGCTCCTCATAGTGGCCCAGCAGGATCAACTCGCTGCCGGCGCCCAGGACACCCAGAAGGAATATGACCAATAGCAGCGAGCGAATCTGTTTCACGTTTCGGATTTCAGCGGTTTTTTGAGCAAGGAGCGCCTTAACCTCCGTCCGGCAGGATAGGCTCCTCTACGGTGTGGGCCGCATCTCCGGACAGGCTTTCCTCTTCCACGACGGCGGCGCCCTCGTCTTCCTCCTCATCCTGGCCCGGATACCGGATGCGTATGTGGTAAACGCCCAGCAGGATGGACAAAAAGGTTCGCTTTATTTGCGTCAGGTCACGGAACGTCAGATCCGTATCGTCGAGTTGTCCGTCTGCAAGGCGCCCTGAAACGATGTCCTCGATAAGCGTTTCAAGACGCCGGTGCGTAGGATCGGCAATGCTGCGGCTTGCCGCCTCTACGGAATCGGCAAGCATCAGGATTCCCGTCTCTTTCGTGTTGGGACGCGGGCCATCGTACCGGAACTCGGATTCGAGAATCTCCGGGTCGCCTTTCTTGTGCTGATCGAGCGCCTGCCGGTAAAAGAATTCGATCCGGGATGTGCCGTGATGCATGGCGATGAAATCCAGCACGCGCTCCGGCACATTGTATTCTCTGCCCTTCTCCAGCCCTTCCTTCACGTGCGACGCGATAATCAGGGCGCTCATCCGCGGCTTCAGATCGTCGTGCGGATTGACGCCCGAACGCTGGTTTTCCACGAAGTAATTCGGCTTGGCGATCTTGCCTATATCGTGGTAAAGCGCTCCGACGCGCACCAGCAAGGTATTCGCTCCGATCGCATCCGCAGCGGCTTCCGCAAGATTGGCCACCTGGAGAGTATGATTGAACGTACCGGACGCCTCCAGCGACAATTGCTTGAGGAGCGGATTATTCATGTCGGAAAGTTCGACCAGCGTCAGATCGGTGGTAATGCCGAATCCGCGCTCGGCAATCCACAGCAACGGATAGGCCAGCAGGAGCAGAAATGCGCTGATGCTCGCGGACAGCATATCGGCGAAAAACACATGGAAGGGTTCCCCGAAAAAGGTGGCCGATGCCGCAAGGACCACCAGGTATCCAAGGAAAACCATGCCGGCGCTGATGAAGAATTGCCGCCGGTTGCGGATGTCCCGCACGCTGAACACGCCGAGGGCGGAGGCCAGGAAGGTAGCGAAGGTAAACTCGAAATTATAGTACAATAACTGGCCGCCCAGAAGGGCCAGGGTCAATGCGGCGAAAATGCCGACGCGGGAATCGAAGATCACCGTAATCAGCACCGGCGCAATAGCTACCGGCACGATATACATGCGTAAAGACTCCGTGTGAAGCGGAATGGCGAAAAGCCCGACCACCACGGCGAACAGAATGGCCAGAAGCAACATGCTCCGTTTGCTGGCGAAAATGGGCCGGCGCAACAGATACAAATACAGGAAGAAGAGAAAACAGGGCGCAAGAATAACGAGAAACTGTCCGAGAAGCACTCTCCAGAGAATGTTTTCGCCGCCCCGTTCCTGCCATGCGCGTTCTAACGAGGTAAGATGCGCATACACCTCCTCCGTAACCCGTCTCCCATCCTCGATAATCGTTTCGCCCTCCGCCACCCGACCCTGCACCGGAGAAATGCGTTGTTCGAGGCGTTGGAGCTCTCGTATGTTTTCCGCGCGCAGATAGCTGAGCGACGGGGTAAAAATGGCCCGGAAGAAGGCGCCTCCCAGGGCGGCGGAAAGGCTGTCTTCGCTCTGCTGGAATTGTCGTTCGGCGAAGGCGTACGCCTCGTCCAGGCCGTAGGTATTGTCCTTGGCCCGAATCGTTTCGGTCCGGTTCGCGTCGTCCCGAACCACGATCTGGTCAGCCAGCACACTATCCTGCGGCACATCAAGCACGCCTACGACAAGAAGTTGCGACGCGACGCTCCAGGCCTGGTTCAGCAGGCGTTCGTCCGGACGGGGTACATTGGATGGAGGCTCCACACCCGACAGTTCGGGCATGCGCACCGCATAGGCATCGGCCAGCAACCGCCACTGTTCAGCGGTGATCGTAAGACGAGCCGCCCGGCGCAGATCGAGATATCGGAGCGAATCGGCCTCTCCTTCCTCCATTTCGCCGAGCAGGCGATGCATGCGATACGCGGCCCAGGCGCCAAAAACCTCGTCAAGTTGCTGGACCAGTGTGTCCCGATTCGCCTCCATGACCCCTTGCGCATCGTCCGAGACGCGAAAATAAGGGGGCGTATTTTCCCGAAGCGCCGTCCGCTCCGCATCCAGTTCCGCCTCCGACTTGTAGATGGAGAAATCAAAAGGAGCCACCACGGTTTCCCCATGCCAGTCCTCCCCGATTTCCACCGT
This sequence comes from Rhodothermales bacterium, assembly GCA_965117025.1. Taxonomy (GTDB): domain Bacteria; phylum Bacteroidota; class Rhodothermia; order Rhodothermales; family VXPQ01; genus VXPQ01. The sequence goes on along the minus strand of OZ220746.1, from coordinate 66,075 downwards.
GTACTGGTACACATTGCTTCTCGGAAAAGCGACCAGCGTGAGCAGTACGAGAGCCAATAAAATCCCCCCGTTGTACATCCACGGGATCTGCCCGGGTTTATCCCGGGAAGCAAGGCCCTTTTCGAGGTTTCCTCCGACCGGCTGCGGTTTCTTCTTCCAGAGGCCGACGTTTCTCAACACTTTCATAGGGGAACCGTCCGGGAACGAAACGCGGTGTGGGATCGCAGCAGGGGCGCCTCCCGATCAAAGCAGGACCCGGCAACGCAATGCTTGCCTCTCCGGCTCGGGCATGCAACCGTTCCTATCTATGCCGCAGGGCAAGCAGGGATCCCAAAACAAGGTGAAGGCCCGCCCCGATCGCCGTATACCAGGGCCAGGCTATGGCGCGAAGCCCCTCCCGGGCCACCACATCATCGGCGGGCATAAACGAAACAATCCACCCCTCCTGGGGATGATGCCATACAGAAAAAATCACCCAGACCATGACGATAACGGTAGCCACAAACGAAAGCACGGCATCCGTCTGGTTCGTGGCCTTATTGATAAGGCCCAGCAGGAAAACCCCCAGCAACCCACCGTAGGTGAACGAGGCAATAGCGAGTCCCAGTTCGACCACCGGGTTGTCGCGGTCCTCGAAAAGCGTGGCGAAGAAAATGAATACGATGCCCCAGAATACGGTGAACAGACGCGATACGAGCAGGGATCGCGCGGCCGGCAGCGCCTGACCCCGGATACGCCCGAACCACGGGATACGCTCGAACAGATCGAAGACGGAGGACGAGGCCAGTGAATTGAGCGACGACGATAACGTACTCATTGCCGCCGCCACAATACCGGCCAGCAGCAAGCCGGATACGCCCGGCGGCAGCCCCTCGATGATGAACTTCGGAAAGATTTCGTCGCCCCGGGCAAGGCCCAGATCGGCGATGGGAGCGCCTCCATAGTAGCTCCAGAGAAGCAATCCCACCCCCAGAAAGAGCGCAAACTGGAATATGGCCACTACGGCAGAACCGATGAGCGCCTTTTTGCTGTCCTGCTCATCCCGGCAGGTAAGCAGGCGTTGCACAATGAGTTGATCCGTACCGTGCGACGCCATGGAAAACACCGCCCCGCCCGCCACGGCGGTTACAAAGGCATACGGAGACGTAAGCCATGTCGAGAGGGACTCGTTCGCCGCCAGATAAAGCACCTGCGTCTTGCCGGCTTCCGCCGCCTGGATCCACCAGTCGCCGGGCACTTGCCCTGACAATACAATCACCGCCACCACCGCCCCGCCCAGGTACACGGCCATCTGAACGACATCCATCCATACCACGGCCTTGATACCCCCTATGAGCGTGTAGACAATGGTGCACAGTGCGATAACGGAAATGATAAGTGCGTAGGATATATCCAGCCCTGCCGAGTCCGCAATCACCTTCAGGGGAATGGCCGTAGCGAAGAGGCGCACTCCGTCGGCAAGCAGGCGGGTGACAAGAAACGTCACCGAAGCCGTGCTCCGCATTACATCCCCGTACCGGTTACCGAGCAAGGCATAGGCCGTGGCCAGTTCTCCCTGAAAGTACCGGGGAAGAAAAAACATCGACACGGCTATTCGGCCCAGCAGATAGCCGAAGGTCAGCTGCAGGAAGGTCAGACTGCCGCCGTACGCCACCGCCGGAATGCCAATCACCGTCAGCGTACTCGTTTCGGTGGCCACCACGGAAAAGCAGACCGCCCACCAGGGCAAATCCCTGTTGCCGAGAAAATAATCCGCCGTGCTTTTTTGCCGCCCTCCGGCTTTGATACCGAATGCAGCTACGCCGGCCAGATACAGGACGATCACGACGTAATCGAGAGTGGTCAGCATAGCGAAGGGGGATTACCCGTCGAGCAGGGCCAGCAGTTGATTTTCGTCGAGCAGGGCAATCCCGAGTTCGACAGCCCGCTCGTGCTTCGAACCGGGATTCTCGCCGGCCACCACATAGTCCGTATTCCGGCTCACGCTACTGCTGACGCGGCCTCCGGCCTGCCGGATGCGCGCCGTCGCTTCCGCTCTCCCAAGCGTTGGCAACGTACCCGTAAGTACGAAGGTCTTGCCAGCCGCCGTGCCGGACTCCTCCTCTGCCGGCGGAGCCTCCTCTGGCGAACGTTCCGTATTCACCCCTGATTCGCGCAAGCGCCGTATCAGGTCCCGGTTGGCTTCGATCGCAAACCAGCTCGCCACGCTCCGGGCAATAACCTCCCCAACACCCTCGATTTGCTCGATTTCTTCTGCACCGGCCCCCGACAAGGCATCGAGCGACGCGTACCGGGCGACAAGCAATTCCGCCGTGGTGCGGCCCACGTGGCGAATACCCAGCCCGAATACAAGCCGGCTGAGAGGGCGTTTTTTAGAGGCTTCGATGCCTTCGAGAAGATTATCGGCCCGTTTTTCGGCAAAGAGCTCAAGCACCGTCAACTGTTCAGCTTTAAGGCCATAAATATCCGCCAGGGTGCTGACAAGCCCCTCCTCTACAAGCGTCACCGCCAATTTGGCGCCCAGCCCTTCGATGTCCATGGCCCCCCGGCTCGCAAAATGCTCCACCAGACGGATGAACTGCGCCGGACAATCAATGGACACGCAGTAGCTGTCCACCTCATCCGGTAACTTGCGCAATTCGCTCTCGCATACCGGACAGCGCACAGGCATATCCCATTTCCGCTCCGCACCCGACCGCGCTTCCTCAATGGGCTTCACGACCTGGGGAATCACGTCTCCGGCCCGTTTCACCACCACGCGATCTCCTATGCGGATATCCCGGTCACGAATGTAGTCTTCATTGTGCAGGGTGGCGCTCGATACGATGACCCCGGCAACAGGCACCGGCTCGAGCACCGCTTCCGGCTTGATGACGCCGGTCCGCCCTACACTGACCTTGATATCGTTCAGCACCGTGGTCGCTTCCTCTGCGGGAAACTTGCAGGCGACGGCCCAACGGGGAGCATTCGATACGGATCCGAGCGTTTCCTGCCAGTCGAACCGGTCTATCTTGACCACCAGCCCGTCGATTTCATAGTCCAGTTCCTCCCGCTTCCGGTGCCAGGCTTCGTAGAGCGATTTCACCTCTTCGATGGAATCCGACTGCGCGACATGTTCGCTCACGCGAAAACCGTATGCCCGGAGCCGTGCAAGCAACGCATGCTGCCCCTCCGGAGGCGCCTCCATGCCCTGCACCGGACCCGTTCCGTACGCCACGAACGACAAGGGACGAGAGGCCGTAATCGATGGATCGAGCTGGCGCACGCTGCCGGCGGCGGCATTCCGGGGATTCGCATACAGTTTGTCCCCGGCCGCCGCTGCGGCTTCGTTCAGTTTTTCAAAATCCCGATTGCGGAGGTAAACCTCTCCGCGCACTTCCATACGATCCGGCGGAATGGGAGCCCCGGAATCCTCCGCAGACGCGGGCAGCGACGGAATGGACAGGGGTATCGAGGGAATCGTGCGTACGTTCCTGGTGATGTTCTCCCCCTCCGCGCCATCCCCGCGAGTGGCTCCCAGCACCAGCGTACCTCGTTCGTACGTGAGCGCCACGGCAAGACCGTCCATTTTCGGCTCCACGGTCATTTGCGGACGCGCATCCTCTCCGAAACGGCCACGCAGCCCGCGCAGACACCGCTCGTACCACGCCTCCAGCTCGGCCGCATCGAATGCCTTCCCCAGGGACAGCATGGCGGCCGGGTGACGAACCCGCTCGAACCGCTCGAGCGGAGCGGCGCCTGTGCGATGCGTAGGCGAATCCGGTGCAATCAGGTCCGGGTAGCGCACCTCTATCTGTTCAAGCGCCCGGAAAAGCCGGTCGTAATCGTGGTCGGACGCCACAAGGGTATCAAGCCCATGGTACCAGTACTCAAGCTCCTTCAGAAGCACCCGCAACCTCTTCGCCAAATCCGCCGCCTTGCTGCGCGGCATTTTTTCAATCGGTTCAAATGCAATGTTTGCCAGGGTGGTATGAACCGATTCGCCAAGTTCCGACGCAGATAGCGTGCGCGGCGCTTCGATGCGCGCCCGATCCTTGTGAGATGCATCGACAAGGTTCTTCATAACAGGCGGCGCCAGTGCTGACCGCTATCGTTGGATGGAAGAGAACCAGGAGCGAGCCGCGTCACGAGTCAGGGTCACTATGTCTTCGCCGGCCGGTCGGGATACCGGATAGGTCATGCCTTCCACAAGTACCGTAACGCTATCGAGTTGCTGCTCCAGTATGATGCGATCCACCATACGGAAGGTCATCGAACCTCCGCGATCGATCCAGTACGGACGCCGCAGATCGTCATCCAGCGTCACCCGGATCGGAGCAACACCGCCCTTGTCCGCCACGATCGTGATATTCAGCGTGTCGGGAAGGGATTGTATGGGAATATCGTTTGCCGGTTCGACCAACTCTACAGGAAGAGGCGATTCCTGCACCAACTCATCCGGACCGGAGCCCATCCTCGTCAGGGCCCAGACGCCCAGTCCGACCACCACGACGAGCACGCCAAGAAATATCCAACGCGGGTCCGCCCCACTGCCGCTGCCCGATCCGGAAGGCGCCTGCGCGCCAAGAAATTTCCAGGTGGGATCCGATATGCTGCCGCCTTTTGAAGGTCTTGCCCCGGGAGAAGCGCTTCGATCGGAAACACCCTCGGGCGATGAGACTTCCCGGGCAACAGGCTGTTCAGTGGGCGAAGTTTCGGCATCAGGCGTTCCGGAATCAGGCGTTCCGGAATCAGGCGTTCCGGCATCAGGCGTTCCGGCATCGGTTTTCCGGGCCGCGCCGGAGGATTTTTTGCGAGGAGTTTTAGCAGGCTTCCGTTCAGTCTGCGTTGACGGAGCCGCCTCTGTTACCTGATCCGATTCGGGAGCGGCAGGTTTTGCGCGACTTGTCTTCTTCTGTTGTTTCGGCCTTGCTTCCTTACGTTCTTCCTCGGACTCGCCCAGATATTCTTTCGCCAGCGAACCGGCGTATCGTCCCTTTATCGCCAGTTCGAGCGCTTCCAGCGTCATCTGCACATCCAACCCCAGATGCTCGGCGTATGCACGCACGAAGAGTCGGAGATATACCCTGTTGAACTGAGGATGATTGATAAGCGCATCGTGTTCGAAGCGCTTGATTATATCGTACGCTATCTTGGTGGCGTCATGTATATCGGCCAAAGAGATGCCGCGATCCCTTCGGATACGGCGCAGGTCCCGGGCAAATCGTGTTCCGCGTTCGGTTTCGCCAGACATGTATGAAATACGCTCTGCTTGAATGCGGTGTACAACATCCGCCGGAGACCCGACAGGCCAGCTCCTGACATGGAAGACGTTGAAATGCCTGCCGGGAGACCTTCCGCGAGGCTGTTACCACCCACGAACGGAAAAGATAAAAAAGCCGGGGAGCATGGAAAAGCGAAACCGGTACGAAGATGCGAATTATTTGAGGGGCAGGGGATGTGAGCTGTCATTGCAACAGACGTACCCGTCAACGGGAATCAAGGTAAGCACTGCTGCTGCACATGCCTGCGAGCGACGCCATTTTTACTGAACCAATCACCCCTCTGTGCGTAGAGATGTGCCTTGGCGGCTCCGCGGGAATGCAGCGCAAGCCGCATCCAGGCCCGTAGCTCAATTTGGCAGAGCAACTGACTCTTAATCAGTGGGTTGGGGGTTCGAGTCCCCCCGGGCCTACAGATTCCTGGCCGGCGCGTTTCCCCCGCGCGCCACGCCTTTTCAGGGCGCTATTCAACAGGTTATCCGGCCTCGTTCAGCCTTCTTCCCTCGCCCTCGTGTGTCTGGTATTCACCGTTGGGTGATGCCGATCCGCTATTCACCCAGTAGAGTAACTCCGTCAAGCCCGGCAGCTTTCCTGTCAAACGTACAAAGGGAGTCAGAACCGGCCCGTTCCGCCGCCGCCAGAATCATCAGGTCGGCAAAACCCGCCCCGTTCTCGCGATAACGAACGGCGCAGCGAACCACATCCCGACTTGCTTCGATCACAAGATGCTCCGTGGCCGCGAGTTCCTCCAGCACCATGGCGATTTCATCGCGGGAGCACTTGTACGCCCGTTGCAGCACCCAAACCAGTTCCAGAACAACCTCCCGGCAAATAAAGCCGGGGGATTCCCTGGTAAGGCTTTCCAGAACATTCCTGGCGATGGCTCCCTGTTTCGGATCGTCGCATACCAGATACCGAACGAGCACATTGGTATCCAGAGCAATCATTCCTCACACGCCCCCCCGGCTATAGCCTGCTCCATCTCCTCCAGAGAAACGACAGGGGCCTCGCGCTTCAGCACCCCGAAAAGCCTGTCGATCGGACGCACCGGCACAATCCGCACTTCGCCTTCATAGACAAAGTAATTTATTTTATCCCCCCCTTTTAGCCCAAGTACTTTCCGAATAGGCTTAGGCAATGTAGTTTGCCCTTTGCTGGAAATAGTAGATGAAGGCATGGCAAAATTTCTCTTTCCCTGAGTGCCAGATATTTCTTTACTTTATGTAACATACAAAGAAAAAATAATTTGTTCCAACATAGACCCTCAAGAAAATCCGCGCTATTCCCCCTGCTTGACATCATTTGTCCGCAGCGGTTCCCCGCAAAAACCGCAAAAGGAAACGTTGGGCACCCCGCTGCCCCGTCCACAGGCGCCGCATACTTTCCATGTGGACTGGCCTCCCCCATAGAACCTGCCCACCTCCACCCCGACAATGCCTGTCGGGACGGCAATGATGGCGTATCCGGTGAACATCAGCAGCACCGCCAGCATCTGACCGAGCGGCGTCATCGGCGCAATATCCCCGTACCCGACCGTGGTTACCGTCACGATGGCCCAATATACCCCGCGCGGAATGCTCGTAAAGCCCGCATCGGCCCCTTCAATGACATACATGAGCGACCCTGCAATCACGACGATCGTGGATACGGCCAGCATAAAAACCGTAATTTTGCGCCGGCCCGCCCTGAGCGCCGTGAAAAGCACATCTTCCGCGCCAAGGAACCGCACCAGTTTGAGCACGCGGAACACCCGTAAAACGCGCAGCACCCGGATCGTAAGGAGAAATCGACCCGGCGGGAATATGACGCTGATAAACGTCGGCAGGACGGCGAGGAGATCCACCATGCCGAAAAAACTTGTCGCATACTTCCTGGCGTTCCGGGCGCTGTAGAGCCGCAGCACGTATTCCACCGTAAAAAGAATCGTGAATATCCATTCGAAGAAGGCCAGTTCGGCGCCCCACCGCTCGGATACGGCAACCATGCTGTCCAGCATGACCGCCACGATACTCAACAGAATCACGATAATGAGCACCACGTCGAAAAAATGCCCCGCCGGGGTATCGTTCCCGAAAATGACGGTTCCCACGCGATCCCGGAGCGGCGAACGCCGGGACGCACCGGACTCGGTAGACACGTCGGATGCAGAAGATGAGTCGGAAGTATCGGACATATCGGTTGCGTTGCTTGTATCGGACATGTCAAAAACAGGGAAAATGGGAAAGTGAGCCGGAAGCGCCGAGAGCAACCAGCACCAGCGACGCCAGCCCTGCAATGCATTGCAGATACGCCATACGCCCTGATTCATTCTCGACCCGGAATGGGTACAAACATACGGAATGCATCTCGCTTCAGCCCGACTCGATGGAAGGGCCGGAATCCGGCCGCGCGGAGCCACGCCGGCGCCAGCGCTCCGGAAGCGTTTTATGCACTCTTTCCCATTTATTCACATAAGTTCATAACAAAAACATGTTATAGACTAATTAATCATGTAATACTCATGATAATGTTGTTGAATTTTGACTAAACTTTGCACCGTACGGCGATTCTCACGTTTTCGGCCTGCTCCCGGCCGCCAGCAGAATGAGCCATTTCCGCGGTTTATCGCAAGCAATCAATGAGCATTAACATGCTATTCGTTTCCCGGCCCGCGCATTTCGTTCGGCCCGATCCACTGGCGGGCCTCGGCGTAAAAGCGCCTGACTGCACCCCGACTCACGCTATAAGCCGTGTGTGTGTGTGTGTGTGTGTGTGTGTGTGTGTGTGTGTGTGTGTGTGCGCTATGCCTGTAGCCCGTCGCATCACGCACGCCGCGGCCGTACTCGCCCTCGCCTGGGCCGCCCTGCTTTCGGGCGACGCACAAGCCCAGACGCCGACCGACCTCGTGTCGAACACCGGGGAAACGATATCGGCCGACGCCTCCATTTCGGTTCAAGCGCAGTCCTTCACGACCGGGTGGAACCCGACCGGCTACGCGTTGTCCGACGTCCGGCTCATGTTGCACAGCACGAGTTCCACGTCCGCGACCGGCAGCGTGGTCAGGATATTCTCGCATGACAGGGGTACCGGATTACCGGACAGCGTATTAGTCGCGCTTGGCAATCCGGCGGCGTTGACGGCGGGCGCCCTCAACACGTTCGCGGCGCCGGAGGGCATCACGCTGGAACCGGCCACCACCTACTGGGTCGTGGTCAACGACGGGATAGCCGAACCGGACCGGATCCGCGTTAGGAGATCGCTAAGGATCATAGAAAGGACTGCGGAAGAACGCTGGAGCATCGGCGACGACCGGCTGTGGTTAGATAGCATGGGCGATTGGCAAAGAGCAAGCAACGCTCCGCTGCTGCTTGCGGTCCGGGGCAGCGTGAACGAGGCCCCGCCGCCGTTCCGGAGCTACATCAATGCCGACGGCGACGAGGTCCTCTGGGCCGCGACCATGACCGTGGGAACCCAGACCCTAAGCAATGAGATAGCCGGATTGACTGTCACTGGATACGCTCTACAAGGATTCGCATTCGGTGGACAGGTAGCCTCTCCATACGGCAGCCTTTCCGGAACCCAATCGTTCACATACGAGGGAACGAACTATATAGTTGGACTCATTGAGATAATTGAAACGAGTCATTTCGGCCAGGTGTTCAATATATTCCTCAGTTTGGTTTTATCAAGCCTGCCTCCCGAGGCTCTTCTCGACCGGCTGATATTGGTTCTGGACAGCACGGAGTTTCCGCTCGGTGAGGCAGAGCGACCGGGGAATAGCCACAATTGGCGTTCCGCCCTCCCCACCTGGACGGAGGGGCAGACCGTCTCGGTACAGCTGATCGTATCCCGCCCGCCCGGCCCTCCGGGCAACTTCGCCGCGGGCGGCGGCGACGGCAGCGCGGCCTTGACCTGGGCCGACCCCGTCGGCGGCGGCAGCCTTCCCGTGACGAAGTACCAGTACCGCTACGCCACCGGCGGCCGGCTCCCGGACTCCGAGTGGCTCGATGTCCCCGACAGCAATATCGGCGAAGCCAACCGCAACAGCTACACGATCGGGGGCCTCACCAACGACTTGCTGCATACCTTCGAGCTGCGCGCCTTGAGCGCCGCCGGCGCCGGCGAAGCGGTGCGCGCGCGGGCGACCCCCCGGGGATCCTCGGGCGCCCAGCACGGCGGCACGACGACCGTGCTGAGCAACCTCGGCCAGACGACGGAAGCGGACTCGCTCGTCATGGACGCGGACATAACCTATACCAGGGAAGGCACAAAAGTCACCGTCGTCGACATCACCAAGATGGGCTACGGCTACGCGCAAACGTTTTCGACCGGCAGCGACGGGCATCTGTTCAAACCCGACTACGTCGACATCAAATTCGCGACCGCCGGCAGCGGCGACGGCAACGACGTGAACGGCGACGTGATACTCGCGGCGCTGTGGGAATGGGACGCTGCCGCGCGCGCGGTGACGCGCTTCGTGGGTCAGTTCGAGCGCAAGCAGGCCGCCGACGGAAACACGCGCTTCGCGTACCACCACCGGGGGGAGAACCTGCAAGCGGAGACGACCTACGCCATCGTGATCGACGCGAAGGACATAGAAAACACCACGGCGACGCTGGCGCAAACAGCCTCGGACGCGGAGGACGTCCGTCACAGCGGCTGGAACCTGGACGGCTTTTCGTACCGCAAGCCCTTCAACCGCAGCGCGAAAGAGGCGTGGACGAAGCTGGACAACGCATTGCAGGTGAAGATCAACGCCCGGCAGGGCTCCGCGGCCGGAGGGCTCTACATCCACGACGCGGAGGTCTACGAGGCGCACGGCGCGACGCTCGACTTCAAGGTGACGCTGGATCCGGCGCCCGGCGCAAACGTGACGGTAGAGTACAGGACGCGGGATTCTTCGATCGGCTACTGCACCGGCAGTTTCTTCGACGATGCCGCCAGGCAATGCCGCACGACGGCGAGGACGCCGGCCGATTACGCCTACACGGAGGGAACGCTGACGTTTGCATCGGGCGAGACGCTTAAGACGATCGAGGTGCCGGTGGTCGACGACAGGATCGAGGACTCGGGCGAGGGGGTCGAGATGATCCTTCTGAATCCTTCGGGCAGTTTTCTGTCGCGGGACGCGGCGATCGGTATCATCTACAACGACGAGGAGGCGGCGCTGCCGAGCGAGGTAACGATCAATAGCCCGTCGGCGACCGAGGGCGCGGGCGCAACGCTCGACTTCGTCGTGAGCCTGTCGGAGGCGACGACGGCGACGGTGACGCTCGACTACGCGACGTCGGACGCTACGGCGGTCGCGCAAAGCGACTACGAAGCGAAGAGCGGAACGATCGAGTTGCCGGCCGGAGCGACGAGCGCGACGATAAGCGTCGCGCTCGTCGACGACGCCGAGGCCGAAGGCGACGAGACGCTGACGCTGACGCTCAGCAACCTCGAACGCGCCGTGTTCGCCGCAGGCGCGGACAGCCTCTCGGCGACGGGGACCATCGAGGACAACGACGAGAGCACCGCCGGGACGCCGGCGCCGGGCGACTCGACGGCTACGGACGCGAATGACGACAACGAGCAGCACGACCGGCCCCATGCTCTGCAAGCCACGGCGACCGAGGAGGCCGTCGTCCTTACCTGGCAGGATCCCGATACGCACCCGAGCAACAACCTCTACCATATCCTGCGCCACAGGCCCGAGCTCGGAGAAGCCGAGCCGCAGGTCTACGCGGAGTACGCCTCCATCACCGACCGCACCTTTGCCGACAGCGCGGTGACGGCGGGGGTGCTCTACGGGTACGCCGTCAGAGCCGTGAAGGACGCCCTCGGATACCTCGGACCGATGTCGGAGATCGTCAAGGTGCGCATGCCTGCGGATACGACGGACAGCGCCACAGAGGATAGCGAAGAAGAAGAAGAAGAAGAAGAAGAAGAAGAAGAAGAAGAAGAAGAAGCGCCGCTTACAGCGACGTTCCGGAACGTGCCCGAGGAGCACGACGGCGAGACGACGTTCTTCTTCCAGGTGCTCTTCAGCGAAGAGATCCCCACCAGCTACACGGTGCTGCGCGACGATGGGGCCTTCGAGGTGACGGGCGGCGCGGTGCGCAAGGCGAAGCGCGTCGACGGCCGCGACGACCTGCGCGAGATCCACATCGAGCCGTCGGGCGGCGGCGACGTGGTGATTCTTCTTCCTGCGACGACCGACTGCGACGCGGCGGGCGCGATCTGCATGGGCGGCGACGACGGGCGCAAGCTGTCGAACGCGGACTCGGCGAGGGTGGCGGGCCCGGCGGGCGGCTCGGTGTCCGGGCGGATGGAGCAGGAGGGCTCAGCGGCCATGGCGACGGCCAGCGAAGACGTGGAAGAAGAATTGCCCGATGAAGTCATGCTTATGGGCAACTATCCGAACCCGTTCAATCCAAGGACGACGATACGCTATGCATTGCCGCAGGCCGGTACAGTCCGTCTTGTGGTGTACGACATGCTGGGGCGGGAGGTGGCGGTGCTTGCCGACGGACCGAAGCCTGCGGGCCGCCATGCGGCGCGCTTCGATGCAGGCGGTTTGCCCAGCGGGACCTATGTCTACCGGTTGCAGGCGCAGGACAGGATCATCGTGCGAACCATGATGCTCGTCAAGTGAATTGATCCGTCCTCCGCACACATGCCTGCAAATTCATTATCTACCCGATCATACCCTATCTTTAGCGAATCCCCCCTTCAGAGAATCACATAACGACAAGACATAGCCGTTCCGTACACATCATTCTTATGAAACCTGTTTACAAGCTCTCCGACATCTTCTTGTGGCTGTTTCTGTTGCTCTTGGGTGTCTTTGGCGCCGAGGAAGTTGCAGGACAGATACCGGAGCAATCTTCCGCCCGCGCCGCCGTATCGGATCCGGCTGATTCCCTGGCGGAACCCGCAGACTATTGGATCTTTCTGGACGGCAAACCGGATACGTCCCCCGTCGAAATAAACGAGCGGGCCCGGACGCGCCGGGCGCGTCGCGGGCAGCCGTACGCCACCGAACTGGACCGAAACGTCTCCCCGACATATATCCGCGCACTCGAAGAGCTCGGCGTACGAATCCGGGTGGAAAGCCGCTGGCTCAATGCGGTGAGCGCAGCATTGCCCGAGGAGTTGCTTGCCCGGGTCCGGGAAATGGATTTTGTGCGGGAAGTGCGCCCGCTGGCCCGGCGTACCAACGCGCTCCCCGAGCCGGTTACAGGAACGGCGCCCGTGGCGAAAACGGCGGGGGATCGTTACGGCCCGTCCCGAACGCAGCTTGCCTTGATGAACGCGATCGCGCCGCTTGAGCGGGGCATCAATGGAAAAGGGGTGCGCATCGGATTTCTGGACACGCCGTTCTCCGGATTCAATCATTCGGTATTCGATTCCCTCAAAGCGGATAACCGCCTCATCGCCATTAGAAATTTCACGGGAAGAACGGACGATCCCAGCACGCACGGCATGAACGTGGCTTCCGTGGCCGTAGGGTATCAGGAGGGTGAGTTAATAGGCCCGGCGCACGCAGCCGAAGTACTTGCGGGCACCACGGAGTATGCGCCCACGGAAACGAACCAGGAGGAGGATAACCTTGTAGCCGGTCTCGAGTGGATGGAAAGCGAGGGCGTGGATGTGGTCAATATTTCCCTCGGTTATACGGAGGGTTTCGAGCCGGGAGAAAAAAACTACTCCATAAGCGATCTTGACGGCGACACGGGGACCACGACAATCGCCGTGGATCAGGCGGCGGCGCTCGGCGTGGTCGTGGTGGCGAGCGCGGGAAATTCGGGTGATAAGAGCTGGTACTATATCTCCACGCCCGCCGATGCAGATTCTGTGATTGCGGTGGGAGCCGTTACCCGGGATTCGTCCCGCGCCTGGTTCAGTTCGTTCGGCCCCACGGCCGACGGCCGCATCAAACCGGACGTTTCCGCCATGGGCGTCGGCGTGTACATTGCGGGGAGATCCAACAGATTTGGGCGCTTGAACGGCACCTCGTTCTCCAGCCCGCTCACAGCGGCGGTCGTCGCGCAAATGCTGCAGGTCAATCCGGACCTTGCCCCAATAGATGTGCGCGACATTTTGCGCAGCACGGCCCATCAATCGGCAGCTCCGGACAATTCGCTGGGCTGGGGTATCATAAACGCCGATGAGGCGGTCAAAATGGCGGAAAGCCTGGCCGATCCGCTGTCCTCGTCTACTGCAGAACTACCTGCCGAGGTGGCGCTTTCGGGCAACTATCCGAATCCGTTCAATCCGGAAACCACCATACGGTATGTGTTGCCGCAGGCAGGCAAGGTGCGCCTTGCGGTGTACAACCTGCTCGGTCATGAAGTGGCCGTACTCGTCGACGAATCGAAACCTGCAGGCCATCATGCCACACGCTTCGATGCCGGCGATCTGCCCAGCGGAGCGTACCTCTACCGGCTACAGACGCAGGACCGGATCATAGCCAGAACCATGATCCTCGTCAAGTGAGCGCGCAAGCAGACGATCGCCTTCGGCGACACTGTAAAACGACGGCGAACTGGCTCTCAAACGACAAGTTTTCCGGAGCCCTGGTGCTCCGGCCCCATTGAAGCGGGCGTGGATGGCAAATCGGGAGGCATTGTAACGAATGACCGAGACAACCCTTCACCACACGCTCGTGTGGGCCGTTTTCGCCCTGGCGGCCCTGACTTTCGCGAGCCTCCTGCGCTTCAGGGCCCCCTACGGACGCCACTATGACGGCAAAGGCTGGGGGCCGGCCGTTCCGAACAAACTCGGCTGGATACTGATGGAATTCCCGGCCCCGGTTCTGTTCGCCTGCATCTATGCAGCGGGGCAGGCCGCCGGCAAGGCGATTCCCCTGGTCCTGCTCGGCATGTGGCAATGCCACTATCTGAACCGGACCTTCGTATACCCCTTTCGCACACGAACCTCCGGCAAAAGGATGCCGGTGGTCGTCGTACTGAGCGGGTTCGTGTTCAACGTGCTCAATGCGTACATCAACGCCCGGTTCATCTCACACCTTGGCGAGTACGGCGCCGAGTGGCTCAGCGATCCCCGATTCGTCGCCGGAATCGCGATCTTCTTCGGCGGACTCGCCCTCAACCTCCACTCCGACCATATCCTCCTGAAGTTGCGAAAGGACGGCGACAAGGGCTACTCAATCCCCCGGGGCGGCGCCTTCCGCTACGTCTCCTGCCCCAATTACCTCGGCGAAATCCTTGAATGGGGCGGCTGGGCGCTGGCCATGTGGTCCACGGCCGGGCTCGCCTTCTTCGTGTACGCTGTGGCCAACCTCGGCCCGCGCGCACTCAGCAACCACCAGTGGTACAGGAAGCGGTTCGATGACTACCCCGCTGATCGAAAGGCGCTGATTCCGGGCGTGCTGTGAAGCGTCGCGCGGCACTGCGACAGGCTCTCGTACAACGAATACGACGCCCCGTATCTACACCTGCGAATAGCCTGTCGGGCGGAGCATGTAGCTGCTGATCGCCGATACGGTTTCGGCGTAATACGGATCGGCGCTGAGCGTCTTCCAGTCCGGATGGGCGATGAACTTCGCCCATGCCTCGTCTTTGGCGGCCATGTTCTCGAAAACGAGCATGTACGTCAGGTTCGGCAGCTGCTCCCCAACGAGCGCCTCTCCGAAAAAGACGGGGTGCAGACCCACGTCGCGGAAAATCGGAATCTCGCCGTTGTTGAACATCTCGATCTTGCGAATACCCGCCTCGTCACTCTGGCTTTCGTAGACGCGCAGTTCGAAGACCCGGCCGTCCGAACTGATCGGCGTCTCCATCACCGGCATATCGTCGAACGCCCTGAAAAGCGAACTCTCGTACCGGGCATAGGAGGGGTCGGCCATGGAGCGCTTCAGAAAGTCCTCACCGGCCTGCATGTACGTCTCGTCCTTCGCCAGACGCCGGCGTACGTTCGTTGCCGATTCAAGGTCCGCATGCGGCAGGAGCACATACACCGAAGGACCATTCGGGCCGTGCATAACCGTGAATGTGCCTACCGGCTCGACGCCGAGACGGTTCAGCGCGGGTATGGCCACATCTCCCCAGAAAGTATGGAAAGCGCGTTGCTGGGATACGTTGCGCAAGCGGTACCGGCGCAGTTCGTAGTACTGCGGCGAAGGAGCGCTGCTGCGCGTTATGGCGCCGAGAGCAGTCTGCGGCGCTGCAAGAGATGCAAGAGCCGCCGGAACGGCAGAGGCGAGCAAAGTACGTCTGTTTATCATCTTGAGAAATTGTTTTCGGGTCTTCTTTTACAGGACGAACGACCGGCCCTGAAGATCGGGACCGGCCGTCCGGCGGCGCCACAGCGCCGCAGTAATCGCTCCAGGGCTACATGGAGACGTTCAGGGCGATAAGCTGGTCGGACATCATCACGGGGACATACAACATCTGCGTGTCGGCCACGAATTCCACATCGGCGGTGCCTTGCCCCGGAGTAAGCAATACCGTCAACCCTTCTCCATCGCGGAAATGCATCAGGCGGCCGCCGCCCCAGTCCGATATGAACAGGCCGCCCATGCCGTCCGGCTCGATCGCGTCCAGTGCGCCCTCCGGCTCGGTTCCATGCAGCGCGCGCACACGCTGATCCGCAAACGAGATCGCTTGCAGGTACCGGGCCCCGCCCGGCTCTTCCGCCGTGGAATCGCCGGCGGCAATGTACAGCTCGTCTCCTATTACATGCACGCCGTTCGGCATCAGCACATTCCCGTGCTCGAGCCAGACATCAAAAGAGCCGTCCTGTAGTGCATAGACCTTGCTGAAACGAGAATCGGAAACGTAGACCGCGCCGTCCTCGCCCACGGTCACATCGTTCAGATAGACATCGTCCCCTTCCACGACATGCTCGGCTATAATCTCTCCGGAATCGAGATCGATTTCGAGGAGGGCGTTCACGTCCGTTACATACAGGCGGTCCCCTCCATGCGCCATGCCCTTCGGATCATTCAGATCGGTCACCCACATGGAGTCCACGGTCATCCCGTCCGTAGACACTTTGGCTATGGAACCCGGTCCGTCGAAATTGATATTCGACACGTACAGCACGTCTCGAGCCGCATCGTAAATGGCCGATTCCGGCCGGTTGAGCCCCTCCTCAAGGACCCATACTTCGGTGAGAACGACCGGCGCCGGCGCTTCCCCGGCAGGCATTTCCTCTTCGGCGGCCGGCTGGCACCCGATGGTGAACACGGTTAACAGTACAAAAGCAAGGGCGAAAGAAATGCCCCGGGGAACGGAATTTCGTTGCAATAACATTGTATACGTCGCAAACGCGATGGTTTGGTGCAATGGGAGTACAGGCAGGAAAACAGAGGCGTGTCCAACACGCGGCAGCACGCTCACGGAATCCCCGCAAACGCGCCGCAGACACAAGACCGCAACCAAAAGATACGACAGGGGCAGGAATGCGGCTACATCGCACGCCCGGTCACTTCGCCGCGCCCTGCTGCGCTTCGAGATACCAGTCCGGCGTGCCGAACCAGTCATGCATTTCCTGCTCGAACGGCGCCACGACATACTCCGGTTCGGGATAGATGCCCCGGTCGCCCGTATCGGCGATCCAGGCATCCAGGGCCGCCCGCATGGCGGTGAGCGCCGCCTGATCCCCCGGATTCCCGGAGCCCACAAGGTTTTCGATCTCGTGCGGATCCGCCTGCGTGTCGTACAATTCCTCGTAAGGCACCGGCTCCATCATCCGGGCCGGCGCGCCGGTGAGCAAGCCCTGCTCATACAGCTGGCGCATAAGGGGTTTCACCAGAAAACACTTCTCCTTGTACCGGTTGAGCGTCGGAAAGCCGTCGCGGGGGTAATAATTCCGGATATAATGGTAGCGGGGGCCGCGCACCGATCGAAGGCGGGCCACCGTTTCGTCGATGCGATCCCGGGCGCTGAAAGCATACGTGCGCGCCGGGTCGGGGCGGTCTCCGAAAAAGTTCAGGCTTTGCATACTCATGGGACGTTCCACGCCCGCCATCCATAGCGTCGTGGCCGTCAGGTCGAGGAGGCTGACCACCCCGTCGTACACGCCGCCGGGGCTGTACTGGGGCGGAGCCGGAAAACGGTCCGGCCAGTGGATGATCATGGGCACATGAATACCCACGTCCCATACCCAGTGGATGCCCCGCGCTGTGAGCCGGCCATTGTCTCCGAAAAACACGATAATGGTATTCTCCGCCATCCCCTCTTCCTCCAACGCCTCGAGAATCCACCCTACCCGCACGTCCATTCCTGAAATCGAGTTCAGATACCGGGCCCATTCTTCGCGCACCACCGGATGATCCGGGTAATACGGGGGCGGAGTGACGTTTTCCGGCGTGGCGATCTGCGGGTGCCAATCTTCCCCCACCCACGGCACGCGCTCCTTCTCCGCGGATTTACGATCATAGATGTCGTACTCCGCCTCCGGGGTGTTGATCATCGCGAAGAACGGCTGGTTCGATTGCAGTTTGGACCAGTCGGAAGTGTCGTACAGAGGGCCTTCGTTCACGAAATTCAGATCGAGCTTGCCGGTGCCGACTTCGCGATCTCCGATATGCGTAATGTTGGCCGTGTAATACCCCACGTCCGCAAGGCGATGGGTCAGCGGGCGGACCCCGTCCGGCAAACGATAGTCGTCGTCCCGGTGCGACCGCATATGGTGCGTGTCGGTCGTCGTCTGGTACATGCCCGTCATGAACGCGGAGCGGCTCGGGGCGCATACCGGCGAAGTCGAGTATACGTTCGTGAAACGCAGCCCTTCGCGCGCCAGTCCATCCAGATTCGGGGTAGCCACATTCTCCATCCCGTAGATCCCCAGATCGAGCGCCATATTCTCGCCCACGATCCAGAGAATATTCGGGCGATCCGGCTGCGTGGAGGCGTGTTCCTCCCGGTCAACAGCTCCCGGCGCACCTGTTCCGGCAGCAAAAGTACTTCCGGCGAACAAAATGGATAAAAGTGTTGCTGCATAAGCAGTTTTAGAAGGGTATTCAAACAATAACATCATGGTGGAAAAATTTCGAGGGTGGACAGTTTCGGGGCGAGCGGTTTCAGGGACTGACTACTTTGGAGAAAGACAGCAGCAATGTTCAGAGACGGCGCATACCGGAAGCGCTACCGGTGGAAGACCTCGGACACGAAACGCAACACTTCCGGGAGCGATTCCCTCCAATACGACCATGAATGGGCCCCATTCCGAATCCGGAATTCGTGCGGAATCTCCCGGCGGCGCATCTCGATGTGCACCAGCGAATTTCCCTCGTAGAGAAAATCGTCGTCCCCGCAGTCGATGTACCAGCGCACGGCCTTGATATCGTCCTCCGGAAGCGTCTTGACCAGTTCGACCGCATTGTGCCGGGCCATCCAGGCCATAATCTCCTCTTCGGAAAGCTCCGCGTCCCCGGTGGCTCCCCACCTTTTGAACTCCTCTATGGAGGACGGCCCCACGTACGCGCTGAGCGGCGCTGATGAGGAGAACAGGTCGGGCCGGTGCAGGGCGTACATGAAACTGCCGCCGCCGCCCATGGACAGGCCTGCCACGGCGCGGAACTGCTTCTCCCCCTTGATCCGGTACGTCGATTCCACATGGGGCATCAACTCCTCGAAGAAGAAATCTTCGTACCGCCAGTCCCCGCTGGCGGCATTGAAATAGCCCCGGCGCCCCGTATTGGCGTCGGGCATGACGATGACCATGTAGGTCGCCTTCCCTGCAGCAAACGTCTTGTCGGCGATATGCCGCACCTCGCCGAACTGTATCCAGCCGGTCTGATCGTCTCCGGCCCCATGCAACAGATACAGCACGGGGTAGCTTCGTTCGGAAATATGGTAATCCGGCGGCAGGTACACCGCGTACTTTCGTTCGCCGCCGAGAATATCGCTGTGCATGGAGAGGTCGTCGTAGACCGTACCGCGTTCGACCCCCTGGGAAAAAGCAGGCAGGGATAAGGCCCCCGACCAAAGCGCCGCTGCGCAGCATAACGCCGCGCATACGCCGTATCGTTCGGATTTTACGGAAGGCTTTACAGGAAAAAGCATGGCAAAAGGGAAAGGTGGGTTATCCCATGAGGGAGGCCAGATAGTCGTAGCTGGTTTGCAGCATATCCACAGGATCGGGGGCCAGATCCCGCTCGACGTAGAAGTGCTCGACGCCGGCAGCGCTCGCCTCGGCGATAATAGCGGCAATGTCCAGCACGCCCACGCCTACCGAAGCCATGAACGGAAAGAGCTCCATCCACTCGTTGGGATTGTCCCCGTTGCCCTCGAAACGTACGAGTTCGGTCATGTCCTTGATATGCATGAGGCGGTAATGATCGGGCCAGTTCTGCAGGTACTCGATGGGATCGGCCCCACCGGCCACGGTCCAGTAGATGTCCATTTCAAGAGACACGACGGCCGGGTCGATGCGCTCCAGCATAACGTTCATCGGGATAGAGCCTTCCATCTCCTTCAGTCCGTAGCCGTGGTTGTGATACAGGAACCGGAATCCTCTTTCACCGGCGCGACGGCCGATTTCGTTGAATTCATCCGCAAGGCGGCGGTAATCGTCCAGCGTGGTGCGCTCCTCCTCCGGGATGGCCGCAATCCCTGCATAGCCGGCGCCAAACATCCGGACGGCTTCGCCCGTTTCGTCGATCCGCTCGCGCAGCGTGTCCAGATCGACATGCAGCGACGGGACGGAAAGGCCGACTTCATCGAGCAGGCCACGCAACGCCTCCGGCTCCATACCGTAATAGCCGCTGGTGCTGAACCCCAGTTGCGGCGTGATGGCCGCCCACATTTCATGCGCGGCGGGCACGCTGAACGGGTAGGGCCCGTAAACTTCTATTTCCTTGTAGCCGATGTCGGCCAGAAGGCGCATCGTTCCCTCAAAATCCTCTTCGAGGAGATGAGGAATGGAGAACAGGCCAAGGCCCACGCGCTCGATGAGTCTCGTTTCCACAGGAACATCTTCGGGGGTTGGGGAGCATCCTGTTACGTACAGGCCGGCGGCGCCGGCTCCCAGCAGGCTAAAAAAAGAACGACGATCAATCATGGGTTCGGGGGATCAGGTTGCGGGAGTGGGCAAACGGGGCGTCAGGAAAGTTTTCAGATCTCCTCCAGCGTAAGAGGAGCGGCGCCATACAAATGGGTAAACCGGATACAATGAATGATGACGGATTGAAACGGGCTGAGATCGAGGTCCGTTTCCAGTGCATAGGTCTGAGCGCCTGATCTCGACTGCAATTCATCCACGACATGGGCGCCTGTGACCATCACATTGTCGTTGTCGGCTTCGGCCGTCCCGGTGGGCGTAAGCACTACATGCAGATCCGGTCCCCAGTCCGTCCGGAACGTTTCCGACAGCACAAGGCGGAGCCCCTCGCCGGTATCCTCGATCCGGTACGCGCCGCTGGTCTCCTGACCGCCCTTGTCCGTGAACGATCCGGAGGCAATGATATCCGCCGCCGACTCCGCAACCACGGAAGCAGCCTGTTCCATATCCATAGCATCGCCACGAAGAACCCAGATAACGATCAGGATCAGGACCAAAGCATTAGCCATGCAGATCCAGAACAGTGTACCCGGGCGCTTCCTGAATGCATGCCGCATAGCAAGTACCTCTTAGTTTCATTTATGGAAGCGGAGATACGAAATATGGCTACAACGTCCACCCTTCCCGGTACGTCCGATCCAGCAGGATATTTGCCTCCTTGTCGTTCGTGATCCGCATCTGCGCAGCGTCCCAGCGCAGCGTCTTGCCGGGAGACAGGATGGCGATGTTGCCGAGCAGCACGGCTTCCGTGACGGGACCGCCGTAGTCGAAATGGGCGCCTGCCTGCGGGCCGCCCTTGCAGGCTTCGATCCATTCCTGGTAATGACCGATCGAACGCGGGAGCGCCGGTTCGGGCATCTCGTACTCGACATCCGTCATATCGGAAACGGAAAGCAGCCGCGGATTGTGCCCCACCCCGTCGGTGAGCAGAATGCCCTTGTCTCCGACGAAATAGGCGCCGCCGGGATCGGGCACGCCCATCGGTTCGTGGTCGCCAAGGCCGTCCGGACGCGCGGGTTTCAGTCCGCCGTCGTACCAGACGACGCGTACGGCAGGCATATCCCCCCGTGCAGGGAACTGGTAATGCACCATGGAGGCATGGGGCCAGGTTTCTCCGTTCACGTCCGTAGAACTGGCATGCACCGTCTCCGGGGCCGTAAGATGCAGAGCGCGAAACACGGGATCGAAGTGGTGGCACCCCATGTCCCCGAGCGCGCCCGTCCCGAAGTCCTGCCAGCCGCGCCAGGTAAACGGCACGTATGCCGGGTGATAGGGGCGCACCGGAGCCGGTCCGAGCCACAGATCCCAGTCCAGCGTGTCGGGAACCGGCGGGGTTTCGGCGGGGCGGTCCACCCCTTGCGGCCAGATCGGGCGATTATCCCAGATATGCACTTCGCGGACCGGGCCGATGGCGCCGTCCCATATCATCTCGGCGATCGTGCGGTGATCGTCGTGCGCATTCTGCTGCGTGCTCATCTGGGTGGCGACACCCGCCTTGCGGGCGGCTTCCGTCATGAGGCGCACCTCGCGAATGGTTCTCGCCAGGGGCTTTGCGCAGTATACATGCTTGCCCAGGGCAAATGCGGGAAGCGCGGCGACGGCATGCGTATGGTCCGGCGTGCCGATGACCACCCCGTCGATGTGGTTCGCTTCCTTGTCGAGCAGACGGCGAAAATCCCTGTAGCGGCGGGCATCCGGAAAACGCTCATAGGTCCGCGCAGCGCGCTTGTCGTCCACATCGGCCAGGGCTACAATGTTCTCGCTGCTCAGATTTTCCAAATAGTTGCCTCCCATGCCGCCCGCACCGATCCCGGCAAGGTTGAGCTTGTCGCTGGGGGGAACCATGCCCGGGCCGCCAAGCACATGCCGTGGAAGGATGGCGATGGTCGATGCAGCCGCCAGAAAATGCCGCCTGTCCATAGTTGTCGCAGGATGGTGAATCGCGATAGTGAATGTACCGTGAAGCTGTAAAAATTCCCTAAGCGACTTCGATAATACGGTTTCAGGAGGTAACAAGCGAACGAATCGCCAGCCGGGGTCGCGGCGCCGGGGGCGCCGGCGCCAGGAGCGGTGACGTGGAGAAGCCCGGGCCCTGACGATATGCAGCCTGCCAGGCGAACAGCACCCGATCCGTATGCAACAGGGAGCATTTTCTCTCCCCGGTCGTACGCAGGCAGTGGCCTGCCGCACTGCTTTTCGTCATTCCTTGCCAGCGCCCCTTTCTCGGCCTCTGAGTTTTGTGGACGTAATCAGAATATCCTTTATAAAAAACTTTAATTGAATGACTGAATTTATTGCCCAGGAACGTGTTACAAGGTTATATCTGTGTACGGATGGCCCGCTTGTCGAAACGGACGGGCGCTTCTTTTCTATCCGGGACGCAAGCTGGGACGATCTCTTCAACGATCCCGCGCTGGGCGAGCGACTCACGCAATACGCCCGCAATGCCCGGGAAACCGGGCCGCCTCGCCCGGAGGACCTGCTTGCCCCGATCGGGCGTCAGGAAGTCTGGGCCGCCGGGGTAACCTACCGGCGCAGCAGGACGGCCCGCATGGCGGAATCCGAAGAGACCGCCGACGCCTACGACCGGGTGTACACTGCGGCGCGCCCCGAGATTTTTTTCAAGGCCACCCCGAACCGGGTGGCGGGTCCCGGTCATGCCGTGCGGATCCGCCGGGATACCCGCTGGAGCGTACCGGAGCCGGAACTGGCCGTAGCCGTCAATGCAGCGGGGAACGTGTTCGGATACGCCATCGGCAACGACATGAGCGCACGGGACATCGAGGGGGAGAATCCGCTGTACCTGCCGCAGGCCAAGGTATACGACCAGTGCTGCGGGCTGGGGCCGTGCCTTCTCGTTTCCGGGGAGCCGCCTGGACCGGATACGTCGATCCGGCTGGTCGTGGAACGCAGCGGCGCCGTCGCTTTCGAAGGCGCCACGACGCTCAGCAAACTGCGGCGGTCCATCGAGGAACTGGTTTGCTATCTGTTTCTCGACAATTCCTTTCCGGACGGTTGTTTCCTGCTTACCGGCACCGGCATCGTGCCGCCCGACGATTTTACCCTGGCGTCAGGGGATCATATCCGGATCGCCATCGACCCCATAGGGGTGCTGGAGAATTACGTCGTACAGGACGCAGCATAGGCCGCGCTACTGCTCAGACATCCAGCGCATCGGCATCCGCGGCGTGGTTCATGATGAAGCGGAACCGCGCGGAGGCGTCTTTCCCCATCAGGTCCGCAATCGTGCGCTCGGTGCCGAGCCGCTCGTCGTCGTCGATGCCCACCTGCAACAGCATGCGTTTTCCGGGGTCCAGGGTCGTTTCCCGGAGCGTGGCCGGCATCATTTCCCCGAGGCCCTTGAAGCGCTGCACCATGATGCTGCGCCGACCTTTCTCTTCCCGCTCGATCTTGCGCAGAATGCGATCCTTGTCGGCCTCGTCGAGCGCCCACCAGGTGTCCTTGCCCGCATCCAGCCTGTACAGCGGGGGCTGCGCGATGTACGCGAACCCCTCCGTGATGAGCGGCCGCATGTACCGGTAGAAAAACGTCAGGAGCAACGTAGCGATGTGGTGTCCGTCCGAATCCGCGTCCATGAGCAGGATGACCTTGTGATACCGGAGGCGGTCCAGATCGATCTCTTCTCCCATGCCGCAGCCCAGCGCCTTGACCACGTTCGACAATTCCTTATTCTCCCGCACCTTGTTCGCCGCATGCTGTTCCGCATTGAGCACCTTGCCGCGCAGCGGCAGCACGGCCTGAAAGGCGCGGTCTCTCCCTTGCTTGGCCGATCCCCCGGCGGAATCTCCCTCGACAATGAACAGTTCGCTCCTGGACGGATCCGTCGAGGCGCAGTCCGCCAGTTTACCGGGCAGATTGAGCCGGTGGCTGATGCTCGTCTTGCGTCGGACATCGCGGGCGGCGGTGCGCGAGGCGTGGCGGGCCCTGGCGGACTGTATGACCCGCGCAGCGATAGCCTCCCCCGTCGTGGGGTGCGCATTCAGAAAGCGCTCCAGTTCGAGGCGCATGGCGCCGGCCACGACCGAGCGGGCGCTCGGATTATTCAGTTTTTCCTTGGTCTGCCCCTGAAACTGCGGTTCCACCATGAACAGATTCAGGATAGCAACGAGTCCCTCCCGGATATCGTCCGCCGAAATGTCGAGGTTCTTCGGCAGCAGGTCGTGCGTTTCCATGTAGGCGCGCACGGCGCTGCGCACCGCATCGCGGAATCCCTGCTCATGGGTACCCCCTTCCTCGGTGGGGATGCCGTTGACGAAGGAACGGACATGCTCGCGGGGCGCCTCCGTCCACTGCAGCGCCACTTCCACGCGGGCGCCGTCCGTCATGCCTTGCTGGCGCACCAGAAACTGTTCCTCGTGCACGGATCGCTCGCCCAGCCCCTTCACCCGTTCGGTCAGAAACTCCAAAATCCCTCCCTCGTGTCGGTATTCGCGGCGGACGCCGGCGATCCCGTTCCGGAATACGATGCACAGCGAAGCGTTCAGGTACGTCTTTATTTCAAGGCTTTGGCCGATGGCCTCGGCGTCGAACGCCACGGATTCGAAAATCTCCGGGTCGGGCCGGAAATGAATCGACGTACCGGTCCCGCGGCCGTTTTCGCGCACCTTGTGTACTGCGCAAAGCGGGACGCCCCGTGCGTAGCGCTGCTCCCATACCGCGCCGTCCCGGCGGACCGTCACCGTCATTTCCTCCGAAAGGGCATTCACGACCGATGCGCCTACCCCGTGAAGCCCCCCGGACGCGATGTAATTCGTCTGGTCGAACTTGCCGCCCGCATGCAGGGTCGTCATGATGAGCTCGAGCGCGGAGATATTTTTCGAGGGGTGTGTGTCTACCGGAATGCCCCGCCCATTGTCCGACACGGTGACGCTTTGCCCGTCCTCGTGGAGCGTCACCTCGATGTGGGACGCATAGCCGTTGGTGGCTTCGTCCACCGCGTTGTCGACGATTTCCCAAAGCAGGTGATGCAGACCCGCCTTGCCGGTGCCGCCCACATACATCCCCGGACGCTTGCGCACGGGGTCCAGCCCTTCGAGGACCTGGATATCGGCGCCTGTATATGTCCGCACCTCGCTCATACCCGTATTTCCACCGGTTCGGGAACGATGCGGGCCACATGCCCCCGCCTGATGATGGCTTTGCCTCTGTTGCCGCGCCGGGAAACCTCGAATTTGGTGGTGCGCACCGTCTCGATGCGCCCCCGGCTCGTTTCGATCTTCAGGCCGTCGCGGGCTGCGCTGGAGAGCGTGCATCCGAGTACATGATCGTCCGCGCCGAGACGCATGGCGATAACCCCTTTCGCTGCGCTCTTGAACACCGGAATCTGGGACACGGGGAAAATGAGCACATACCCGGCTCTGGAGGCCATGCAAACGTTTTCGTCTCCGGCCGCCGGTTCTGCGCCAACCACTTCGTCTCCGTTCTCCAGTTTGACGCAGGCCCGGCCTTTGCGGGTCGAGGGCTCCGCAAAGCTGTCCATCGGCAGACGCACGGCCTGCCCCCCGGCAGTGATCGCCACGAGGAGCGGCTCCCTCCGGGGGTCGGCGTGCCCGTTCTTCGGAAACAGTTCCGGCTCAGCGTCCGGCGCGGCAATCGGCCGGGGAAGCGCCCGCGCATCGAACGAAATAACCCCGACAACATGCTCCTTGTCCGAGAAATCGAAGAATTTCTGAACAGGATCTCCGTACCCGGTGGTATTCGGCAGCGTGTCCGCGCGAAGCGAATAACACCGCCCGAAGTTCGTGAAGAAACCCACCGAGCCGCGGGTGGAAGCGGGCAATATCCACCCTACCCCGTCGCCCTCGCGAACGCGGATGCTGTCGATGTCCGTGTACGTGCGCTGTCGCTTGATCCATCCGTCGCGCGTTACGATGGCGTAGCAATCCTCGGCAACGATATAATCTTCGGCGGCGTATTCGATGACCTTGTCCGGACCCGCAATGTGCGTCTTGCGGTCTGTGCCGAATGCCGCGGCCGCCTCCTGGATTTCAGTGCGCACGAGCCCCCACTGCTTGTCCTCGGATTCGAGGATGGCGCGCACGTCCGCAGCGCGCGCCAGTTTGTCTTCCAGTTCCCGGCGGATTTCCTCGATCTCCATCCGGGCCAGTCTGTAGAGTTTGATTTCGAGGATGGCGTCGGCCTGTTCCTGGTCGAGTGCGAACCGGTGTATGAGCCGTCCGGCCGCATCGTTCCGATCCGCGGACGCACGAATAAGCCGGATGGCTTCGTCGAGGGCGTCGAACAGCTTTTCGAAACCGCGCAGGATGTGAATACGCCGTTCGAGCCGCTCGAGCGCATAGCGGAGGCGGCGCACCACGACCTCGAGGCGGAACATCAGAAAGGCCCGCAGCGCTTCGGCGAGATTCACCTTCTTCGGAGCGGGGATCAGCGGGTTCTCCGTGGGCACGAGACACGTCATATCGACGTGGTAACGCCTTTGCAGGTCGGTGTGCCGGAGCAGGTACGCGATAGCCGCTTCCGGATCGGCGCCCCGCCGAAGCTCCAGCACCACGCGGATGTCCTCCGTCGATTCGTCGCGTACGTCCGAGAGTTGGGGCACCCGTTCGTTGACGATGTGCTCGGCAATCTTCTCTACGAGCGTCGCCTTGTTGACCATGTAAGGCACGGAGGTGATCACGATCCGGCTTTTCCCCTCCATGCCGTAGTCGCCGCGCAATTCCACGGCGCCCTCTCCGTTCCGGTGTATCTCCAGCAACTCGGCGGGCGTGTTCAGGATGCGGCCTGCGGTGGGAAAATCCGGGCCCGGCACGTGCTGCGCCAGTTCCTCGGCAGACGCTTCCGGATGGTCGATCAGGTGGACCAGCGCATCCCCCACTTCCCGCAGGTTGTGCGGGGGGATTTTCGTAGCCATACCCACTGCGATCCCGTCCGCTCCGTTGACGAGGAGATTCGGGATGCGCGACGGAAGCACGACGGGTTCGTCGTAGCTGCCGTCGAAATTGGGACGAAAATCCACGGTGTCTTGCCGGATTTCCTCAAGCATTTCCACGGCCAGCGCACGCAGCTTGACTTCGGTATAGCGCATGGCGGCGGGGTTGTCCCCGTCGATGGAGCCGAAGTTGCCGTGCCCGTCCACCAGCGGATCGCGCAGGGAGAAATCCTGGGCCATCCGCACCATGGCGTCGTAAATAGCCGTGTCGCCGTGGGGGTGATACTTCCCCATCACTTCGCCCACGACCGCTGCGCTCTTGCGGTACCGGGCGTCGGGGGTAAGCCGCAGGTTCGCATACATGGCGTAGAGGATGCGTCGCTGCACGGGTTTGAGGCCGTCGCGGATATCCGGCAGGGCGCGGCTCATGATGACGGAGAGCGCGTAGCTCAGATAGCGCTCCCGGGTCGTTTCCTGCAGGGATATGGTTTCGACGATGGGCATTGGGGAATGCTTTACAGGGCGCTGGAGGAGTGCGGGGCGGGGCTCGGGAAGGGTTCAGGGGGTGTATGGAAGAAAAGAAACATGCCGAGTGGATTCCCGGAGCAGAGATATCCGATACAATAACGGATATAAAATGATAAAATATTGCGGGCGTTCGTTGTAATCGTTACCTTGCACCATAGCGACGTTCCTCTCGATCAGGCGCCCGAATCAGGCGGCAGTCCCGGCAATAACGGCCCCATACGGTGGAAGGTACGAACAGGAAAGCGGAAATTCCAGTGGGGAAAGGCGATTCGCGGCTACCATTTTTTGCACGGTCGGCCCGAGGTTCCAGGCATCGCTTGCCGCCGAAATGGGCGGGAACAGGAACATTGCGACTGCTTGCCTCCCATGTACCTGCTTGCGGAGGGGAATTACATGAAAAGTTGACTTTACCATCAGAGTGTCCCTATATGGATAGGATACTCAAACGGATCCAAACGGAGGACGCCATGCTGCGCTATCTGCTCGTTACATCTCTCTTTTGCTTTCTCGCATTCGCTGCATTCGCGCCCCGAGCGGTGCGGGCGCAAGACGGCGTATCGGTTCGCGGAGTCGTTACGGACGCGTCCTCGGCATCTCCTCTGCAAGACGCCAATGTGGTGTTGCTGGTGGATGGCATCGTGATTGCCGGCGCCGCTTCGGGCGCCGACGGGTCGTATGAAATTTCCGGGATTCCTCCGGGCGATTACGTGCTTTCGGTACGTTTTGTAGGGTATGAGGAGGAACAGATGCAGGTATCCTTGCAGCCCGGCGAATCTCTCACGGCGGATGTGGCCTTGCGCCCGACGGGCTTCGATCTCAATGCCGTGGTCGTGAGCGCGTCGCGCGCCTCCGAAAAGGTGCTGGACGCCCCGGCTTCGATCTCCGTCCTGGATACACGAGAGATCGAGCGCGTCGCCCTGCCGTCCTCCGCCATGTTGCTTCGCAATGTAACCGGGGTGGACATGGCGCAGACGGGCGTCAACCGGTATGAGATCGTGCTGCGAGGGTTCAATAACGTCTTCACCGGCGCCACGCATGTCATGACGGATTACCGGCGAGCGGCCGTGCCATCCCTGGGCCTGAACTTTTATGGCCTGATGCCGATCACCCAGATCGACCTGGAGCGCGTCGAGGTGGTCCGGGGACCGGGATCGGCGCTCTTCGGGGCCGGGGTCGATGCCGGAGTGATCCACTTCATCAGCAAGGATCCGTTCACCCATCCGGGGACGACCGTACGCGTGGGGGGAGGCCTGCGCAATGCATTGACGGCCTCCCTGCGCCATGCAGGGGTTGCGGGCGGCAAGCTGGGATACAAGGTCGTCGCCGATTTTCAGCGCGCCAACGATTTTGCCTTCGATCCAAATGATCCTGTGGACGCTTTCCAGCTCGCCGCGTTCAGGGAGGAGGCGTTGCCCGTCGATTACAATAGCCACAACTATACGCTGTCGGGGCTGCTTTCCTGGCGGCCTGGTTCGAACGTCACGCTGACGGCCAATGGCGGGTTTTCCGCTGCCAAGTCCATCGTGCTTTCGGGTATCGGTACGACGCAGGCCGATGGGTTCGGATATACGTACGGGCAACTTCGCCTCGACGCCGGAGGGTTTTTCGCCCAGGCCTATGCGAATTTCAACGACGCGGGCGATTCCTTTGTCTATCGGCAGGGATCGGTCCCGAATGTGGTAGACAATTCCACCCTGTTCAATGTGCAGGGGCAGTACGACTTCGATATTATGGACGAGCGCTTCCGTTTTGTGCTCGGCGCGGAATACGAACTCACCAATCCGGTTACGAAGTCCACGATCTTCGGCCGGAACGACGACCATGACCGGTTCGCCGAGGCAGGCGCCTATGTCCAGAGTGTCGTTCGGTTGAGTCCGATGTTGAATGCGACCCTCGCCGTGCGCGCGGACCGGCACGATTTGTTCGACGGGGTGCAGATTTCTCCCAGAGCCGCTCTCGTTTTCAAACCGGATCCCGCGCATAGTCTTCGCGCCACATTCAACCGCGCATTCGCCTCGCCCGGCACGACGAACCTTTTTCTGGACATCAATGCGGGCGCGGCAGGACCGCTTACGATCCAGGCGCGAGGGGCGCTGGACGGATTTACTTTCCAGCGCAATGCGCAGGGCGGCCTGATCGCTTCCAGCATAGTACCGGATATTTTCGGAGCGCCCGTGCCCGTAGGCGTCCCGCTCGATTTGCTCTATAGTCAAATATACGGATTGCTTTCGAGCATTCCGGCGTCTCAGTTGCAAACGCTGCTGGCCGGGCAGGGCCTGAACCTTCCGGCGCCGATCATTACCCAGTTTATCGGGTTGCTCAGCCCGGACGGGGGCATCACCGTAACGGGCCTGACGCCCTCCTACCTTGGCTATCTGGACCCGAGCACAGGCGGCGTGGATCCCAAGAGCATAACTCGCGATGTGGTGGATGTCCCTCCCCTTGAATACACGAGCAGCGAGATCTTCGAAGCAGGATACAAGGGGCTGCTTGGAGAACGGCTGCTGCTTGCCGTGGACGGGTATTACGCCCGGCAGCAGAATTTCGTCAGCCCGTTGCGGATAGAGACGCCCTTCGTGCTCGTGCCCGATCACGATGTGTTGTTCGGCGACCTGCAAGCGGCGCTCGCCGCCGGCATTGCGGACAATGCGACCCTGAATGCGGCCTTGCAGGCGGTGGGACTCTCGCCAGGCGCTGTATCGGAGCTTATCGTAGGGCTTGCCGGCCCGGGCGTTGCAGCGTTTCTTCCGGAGAATTCGCCCATCGGTATCGTGCAGCCTGTGGAAAACACGACGCCCGGCCAGCTTCTGATGACCTATCGGAGCATGGGGAAGATTGAATACTACGGCATGGACGTGTCCGCCGAACTGCTGCTTGGCGACCGGCTGCGCGTTTTCGGGAATCTGTCCTGGATCAGCGACACCTTTTTTGACGCCGGCGAGCTTGGCGAAGAGGAAGAGACGCTGGAGCTATCCATGAATGCCCCCACTACGAAAGTCAAGGGCGGATTCGCCTACGAATCTTCCGGCAACTGGAGTGTCCATGCATCCGCGCGGCATACCGGGGCCCTCGAGGTTCGATCGGGTTTGTACGTAGGACCCGTGCCAAAGCATACGCTGCTGGATGTGGGCGCCGGGTACGATCTCGGCGACTATCTGCCCGGATTGCGTATGAATCTGTCCCTGTTCAATGTGCTGGATCAACGGCACCGCGAGTTCCCCGGCTCGCCGCAGATAGGCCGCATGGGGCTTTTGCAGATGACGCTGGATTTATAAACAAAATGCGTCGCGAGGGCGCTATTCCTCGTTCAGTTTGCGCACGGTCAACGAAAATTTGAGGCCGAAGTAGGAAAAGGGGCGCAGATCATTGCGTGCCATCCCGAGGTAGCGATTGTAGAAAAGGGAGAACTGCATATTCCTCGAAAAGGCAAACTCCACCCCTGCGTCCCCATGCAGAACGGGTGCGGCATAGCGCCCGGGCGCAGGCGGCAGATCGTAGAGGATGTACGCTGCGCCGACCATCGCGCTGGCGAATCCGTTGTAGCGCCCGGACAACGGGCGATACGACCGCACCCCGGCAAGAAGTTCGGTGATGCTGGCAAGCCCTCCGTCCTTGACGTAACCGGCGTAGTTCAATTCGGCCAGGAAGGTCCGGTCGTCCGAGCGCTTTTCGGCCATTAGGCCCAGCCCTTTCAGAACGATCCGCTCGCCAGGGATGTACTGTTCCTGATGGCGGGACACGAGGTAAGAACCGTACAGGTTCTGTGCGTTGCTCTGTAGCGGGATAAGGAAAGCGAGGAGAAGAAGGGTTTTATGCACAGCGGGCGGGAAACTTATGTCCAACGCTTTACAACTTTTCCCGAAGGAAGGAACGTATATCCAGGGGTGCCCATCACAATGTACGAAAAGCTTCGTGAATGCCTTCTTGTCGGTCCTCGTATTTGCGGGCTGCGCTCTAAAACACTTCTGCCATTGCGCTACTCCGCAAGCGGAAGGTAATTACTTGAGCAGGGTCATCTTCTTCGCAGAGATATTCTGCCCGGTGCGCAGCACGTACAGGTACGTCCCCCCGGCCAGACCTGCTCCATCGAACGAAACGCTGTAGCGGCCTGCCGGCTGCACGCCGTCGGCCAGCACGCGAACCTCGCGACCGAGTACGTCATAGACCGTAAGCGTGATGGCCTGCGCCCGCTCGAGCGAAAACCCGATCGTCGTGGAGGGATTGAACGGGTTCGGATAGTTCTGCTCCAGTGCGAAGGCCGCAGGGATTTCTCCGTCCACAGGCTCGACCGACGTCACCTCATCCTCATATATGCCGGCGCCCACGACGGCTGTAAGGGATGCCGGGTTACCATCGGGGAGGGTATAGGTAACCTCATACTTGCGGGCGAAGGTCACCTTGGGTATGTCGGCGCTGTCGGTGTCATCGTCGGGATTGTCGAAATGATATTCGGCGAAGCCTCCCTCTTCGTTGCTGGTCGCCGCCTCGATAATCTTCGGAAGAATGAGCTCTCCGGTAACGGCGTCCCTGAGGGTATTCGTGGGAGTCTGAAGCTCGTATTTCTCCGGAAACGCTCCGTGAAAGAACGTGTAGCCGGCGAGATCCATGACAAAGAGGTACGTGGGACCGTGCCTCCAGTATCCCGTCGTATCCCGGAATATCCTCCTTACTCGAAGGGTGGCGTCAAATCCTTCTGTTTCATAGAGTCCCAGCAAGTAATCATACGCCCCGTTCACGAAGGCCTTCAGGGTCTTGCGGTCCGTCACATCGCGGGCCGTTACGGCGGGGGGATCACCGGGATCGACGGCATCTTCCACGAGATGTTCTTCCCTGATATCGAGACCGGCGGTCAGGAAAGCCGGGCTGCCGTCGGGATTAAAGTAAGAGAGCGCGTAGCCGTCGTCGCCCTCAAACGTGAAAGTATTGCCAAATGGCACCACAGCAGCTGCCTCGCTGACCGTCTGAAGCATAGTAGAGTCGACCACTCCCCCCGACAAAAGTATATCCTTCCCGTGCAGCACCAGGGTGCCTATGGGGGTCATGGTAGCAATGTAGGTAGAGCCGTAATTCCAGGGGCCCTCATGCGTCAAAGCGCATCCGAGGTAGCCGGCCGCCAGCGGAGATCTGCTGATTTGCAGAGCGTACGTGAAATAATCGGTGACGAATTCCGTCAGGGTGGCCTCGCCATTTTCCACCTTTTCAGCCGTTGCCGCGTTCGGGTCCACGGCCGGAAACTCAGCCGGCCTCGGACAGACGTCATCCAACTGCGCAAAGGCAGTATCCACACCGGATAATACACTGGCTAATGCCAACACACCTCCAAAAAACATCGACGTTACAGCCTTCATAGTCTTGTACATAGTCTTTTTCGCAGATTCAAGGGCACTGCCACGCCGGGTTATGCTGTCTTAGGCAGAGGCTTTCATTCGGAAACTATATACATTAAGTTGCCAAGTGTCCGTTTACTTCTTCGGCTCCGGTCCGGCTACCTGCCTGACCGCTTCACCTGCCTCAGCCTTACTCTCCGGTGTGCACACAGGGGCAGCGGCTCAGCCTGACCGCATGCACTCCGTCATGGGGCGCCCCGGCCCTCACCATAATTATATGCAGAGTATTGTGTAGATTGCATAGTAATTGAGCATTAATCAGTGTTTTTATAATGAAATATCAGGCTCCAAACAACCTGCACGCCATGTTTGGACAGCGACCGACTGCGAAGCCCTTTGGCAACTTTTCCATGTAATCCCCAATAGACACGGAAATAACGCTATAAAGGAGCCGGATCAGAAGGAAGCCAGAATGGGGTCCGCCGCAGATATGTCATACACCGGCGAATGCGCGTTCGATCGCACCAGGCGTATTTGTCGCACGCAGTTGTCCCTTGTGTCGAACCCCTGACGGGAAGTGGCAACGATCCCGTCACGAGGAACTATGAGACGCCAGCGCCATTTTTTTTCGCTGTCCCTGTACACCTCGTATCGGTTACTTGTCATAGTCATGACTTGTCGGAGGATTGTTTACGTTTCCGGATTTACGAGCCTGAGAGAAGCGTACCTGACTTTTTTGCCGTCTTCGTCATCGCCTCACGCTGCCCTGCTTCAGATTCCTTAACGGTCGTCCGGCAGATACATTTTATATCCGACCCCTCGCACGTTCAGAATATAGTTCGGCTCGGCAGGATCATCGCCCAGCTTGCGACGAAGCGTCTTCACGAAAGTGCGCACATCCCCCATGCCTGCGTTGGTGCGGCTGCTCCACACCAGGCGAATCAACTTGTCATATGTCACTACTTTCCCCACATTAAGCGATAACACCCGCAATAGTCTGTACTCAGTGGAGGTCAGGTGTATCGTACGATCCGCCACGGTCACGCGGTGCTGGTCGTAATCAATACAGAGATCCTTCAGCACAAAAATATCCGACTCGGCCCTCCTTCGCAGGGCCAACCGGATTCTCGCCGTAAGCTCATTGGGCGAGAACGGTTTAACAATGTAGTCGACGGCCCCGATCTCCAGGGCTCGCACAATGGTCTCGTCCCTTCTATAGGCGGACAGAAAGATGACCGGCTGATCGGCCAACTCAGACACGCTCTCCATCAACTTGATGCCATCTGTTCCGGGAAAAATTAAATCCAACAAGACCAGCTCGGGTTTTTCCATTCTTATAATTCGGGCCAGCTCCCGAGGGTTGTCGGTAACGATTGGGAAGTAGCCCGCCGACGTAAGAATGTCCCGGATGTAGCGAAGCGCCTTCTGATCATCGTCCACTACGAGAATGCGCACCGACTCGGATGCGGTTTGGGACTTTTCGGAGCGGTTATTCAGGACTGCGTCACCGGCGATGGTTTCCTCGGCTACCGGAATCGTGAACGTGAACCGTGCACCCAGACCGACGCCGTCGCTCTCGGCCCAGATTCGCCCGCCATGGGCCTCTACCAGTCCCTTGCAGATCGCAAGCCCCAGGCCGAACCCTTCGATTCCTTGCTCTGCATCTTTATTGAATCCGGTGTATTTCTCGAATAGACTTGGCAGCAAGTTCGGGGGCACGCCCCTGCCCTCGTCAGAGACGGAAATCATGACGTGAGAGCCCTCCTGGTGCGCAGCCACATTGATAGGTGACGACACGGGAGAGTTCCTGGCCGCATTCGAGAAGAGATTATGCAGCACCTGGACGATGCGCCGGCTGTCGGCCATTATGCGGGGCAATTTCATCGGAAGGTCGATGAGCATGGTATGCTGGTTGCCCCCGCTCAGGAAAGAGGTTCTTGCCTGTTCCACAAGATCGGACACTTCCGAAGGCTCGGGAAGAACCGATAACGTACCCGTATCGATGCGGGCGTTATCCAGGAGGTCCCCGATCAGGCTTCGCATATGATTGGTCTGCTCATTGATGATCCGGAAAAACTGAAGTATTTCGTCCCGGCTCAGCACCTCAATATCTTCCAGTACGGTGGCGACCGAACCCTTGATAGAGGTCAGCGGAGCCCGCAACTCGTGGCTCACCATGCTGAGAAACTCGGCCCGCAACCGCTCAAGCTCCTCCAGCGGCGCCAGGTCCTGCATGGTGACGACCAATGATTCGGTTATCCCGTCGACGGAGTGAATCGGCGTGGCGTTAATCAGTATTTTGATATTCCGACTGTCGCCGACTGAAAGCTCGACCGCTTCTGCGCGCACCTTCTCGGTATTGCCGGAATTGAGTGACGCCATGTATTCGCCAAACGTAACCTCCCGCCCATCGGATCGCCGGCATGTTACTATATCCAGTAGCTGCTCCTCCGTGCGATCCGGCAGATGTATGCCTTCGGCCAGCCGCCTCGCTTCCTGATTTAACAGTACGAGATGGCCTGTCCTGGTATTGAAGACGACGACACCCACAGGCGAGGTGTCTACCAGGGCTTCCAGATCTGCCCGGGCTCGCTGCTCGAGGCGGTGGGTTTGGGCATTGGCAATAGCCATCGCTGCTTGTGACGCAAATATCACCAGAATCTCTTCGTCCTCGCTTGTGAATTCCGTTCCGTTCTGCTTGCCGCTGAGAAAAAAATTGCCGACATACTGGCCTCTATGATACATCGGAGTGCCCAGAAACGTCTTTGAGCGCATCAGATCCACCGAATAGCCCAGTGAGTCGACATAGGCAGGCAGGTCTGTCAAACGCAGGACTCCGGGCAGTTCCCGAAAGTGTTCGAAGAGCCGGGGACCGTCGGTCCAGTCCAGCATTTGCTGACGCTCCTCCGAGGTAAAGCCGGACATGACCACATCCTCAACTTTTCCTGTCACATCGGTGGTCGTAATAATGCCGTAGCGGGCATACGCCAGTTCACAGGCGTTCTCGACGATCTCTCGCAGAATAATGTCCAGTTCGAGGCTTGCGCCGATTTGCAGCATGGCCGCACACAGTCGGGAGATGCGCTCGGGAAGCACCTCGTTCGCCCGTCCTGATTCGTCAAAATGATTCATGTAATTCCCATTCGTAATCGTTCACTGTTCAACATGGCGTGTGCGTTAGTTTGGAGTATAACTCTCCATTGGACAATAGTGATAAACACACACGCAAATAACACTAATTAATTTTTAATACTCACGATATATACACAATAATATGTGTATGATTATGAGCGCTATACCAAATCATTGCAACGGGATGAGCGTTATAATCAAGCCCGGTTAGATAACCTGTATTGCATCGCCTGAGATTATGCGCGCTGCCGGTTGCAAAAATCCACTCGAAGTCCCAATCCTGTAAAATGGCAAGAACCACAACCTATTACTATCTCGCATCACAATCACAAAAGACGGATGATCAGATTATTCGGGCGCTATGGTCCAGGCGATACCAGAAATCAACCTTGCGCGTCCTTGCGTTCCTGCTTGAGGAGCGCCGGTGCCGCAACGACCGCGGACACGGAATAGCCTATTCGATGGATTGCCTGGCCGATGCGCTACACCTTTCGAGGCCGTCCGTAGCGAATGGCATATCCGAACTCAAGGCAGACGGGGTGCTTGACAGCTACTCGTCAAGCTACGTGCCTGCCTCCGTGCTACAGCAAGTGTGATCAATTATCAACCCCCTACCCCTCCTCCTTCAACCCCCGCGCCATGAGTCCCTCGACAGCGTCCCGGGGCGTCATCCCCTCGAAAAGAATGCGGTAGACGGCTTCAGTGATCGGCATCTCGACATCGTGCCGGGCTGCAAGCCGGTACACCGAATCAGCCGTGCTCATACCTTCCGCCACCATGTTCATTTCCTGCTGGATGGCTTCCGGGCTCGTGCCCTGACCGATGCGCTCTCCGACATACCGGTTGCGGCTATACCGGCTCATACAGGTAACCACCAGATCGCCGAGCCCGGCAAGACCCGCAAAGGTGCTCTCCCTGGCCCCCATCGCAAGGCCCAGCCGCTGGATTTCCGCCAGCCCGCGCGTCACGATGGCGGATTTGGTGTTGTCGCCATACCCGAGCCCGTCCCCGATCCCGGCCGCCAGCGCCATGACATTCTTTACGGAACCGGCGATCTCGACGCCCGGCAAGTCGGGGTTTCGGTACACCCGGAAGCGCGGCGCGGCGAAGACGGACTGTATTTCGGCGACCGTATCCTCGGAACGGGCGGCAGCCACCACCGTGGTAGGCTTCTCCTCCGCCACTTCCTCGGCGTGACTGGGACCCGACAGCACTCCCAGCCGCCCCGGGGGCACGGACCGCAGCACATCGGCGAGGACGCTTGTCGTCGTATACAGCGAACCGATTTCGATGCCCTTGGCCACCGATACGTAGACCAGATCGTTCCTGGTCTCTCCCCTCACCTGCATGGCGCACGCGCGCACGGCCTGTGCAGGCATGGCGAAAACCCACATGTCGCGGTCCCGCACGGCTTCCCGGATATCCGACGTAATGGAAATGTTGTCCGGAAGCAGAGCGCTCGTGAGATAGGTAGGATTCCGCCGCGTACGACGCATGGCGTCGGCAGCTTCCGGGCGCCGGGCCCAGAGCACGACATCGTGCCCCGATTTTGCAAGCAGGATAGCGAGCGCGGTCCCCCAGCTACCCGCTCCCAGCATGGCGATGCGTCTGGTCACCACGACGCCCTCTCGCTACAACTCGCCACGGCCTTTCATGCCCTGCGCCGGACGGAAGGAACGAATCCGGTTCTCCGTTCCGCTGAACAAGCGGCGTATGTTGGTCCGGTGCGTAAGGACGATGCCCACCGTGATCGCAATCCCGAAAACAAGCAGGCTCGGATCGACCCGTTCGATGTCGAACACATAGCGCCGGATAGCCACCACGGACGGGAACGCAGCGGCAGCCGAAATCGACGCCACCGAAACGTACCGCGAGGAAAGAAGCACGATCAGGAAAACGGCCAGCGTAATCCCCATGGTTGCCGGCGTCAGCGCAAACAGTACCCCGGCGGCGGTATTTACACCCTTGCCCCCGCGAAAACCGGCCCACAACGGATACATATGCCCTATAATCGCCGCTATGCCCGCCAGAAGCCGTACGACCACCTCCATTTGCCAGACGGCGAACCCTGCAGGAAGCATATCCAGACGGAGCGATGCGATTACGCCCGCAGCCAGAAGTCCTTTCCCCAGATCCACAAGCGCGGCAAGGATACCTGCTTTCCATCCGAGCACCCGGAAAACGTTCGTCGCTCCGGCATTGCGGCTCCCGTACAAACGGATATCCACGCCGTGCATCCACTGGCCCACCCAAACACTGCCGGGGATGGAGCCCACCAGATAACTCAGAATCAGAATAACCGCGAGAGACAGCATGACGCGAAGAAAGCAAGGAGTTGCTTCGGATACTTATGAACACGCCGGACGGCCCGGCAGGTTTCCGGAAAGCGCCGTATGGAGACAATGATTGCATGTGCGTAACCACATCGATCCCAGCCTCCGGAAGGGGGTACGGGAGAAACCCGGCGGAGCACAAGCTCCTCGTGCAAACGGTGGAGATCGCCCGTCACGACGACTGCGAAACGGAGACACCTCCGCCCTCGCAGTACGCCTTTACGGCATCCATGTCCGCCGCAATTGCCTTGGTGACGACGCCCTTGATCAGCGGCGCCATCAGGCGCGACAGGATCCTGTACGGACGCGCGTCCATTACCATGTCGAGCCGGGTGCCGCGGCCATCACCCAATGGGTTCACCGTGAACACCGTGTCCCAGATCGTCCCGCCCTCGTCCGATACCATCCGGACTCGCTCGTTCGCCACGAACTCGGTGACCTCGATTTCCGTGGTCGCTTCTCTGCTCCGCATCACACGTGTTTCCCGGAACCGGGCTCCCACGCCAACCCTTTGGTCAGTCAGGAACTCCACGCGCACCAGGTGCGGCACGGCCTTGCTGTAGTTGGAGATGTCGGACACGATAGAAAAGACCATCTCGGGGGCGGCGTCTATGGTTCGGCTCACTGCGGTTCGGATCATCATCGTTGGATTCGTTTTTCTATCGCTCCGGGGAGTTCCCCTTCACATCTGCTCCAGCGCCTGCACGAGGTCCGCCGCAATGTCCCCTGGGTCTTCGATGCCCACTGAAATCCGCACCAGATTGTCGCCGATACCCAGTTGCGCACGCCGCTTTTCGCCGATATTCTTGTGCGTCGTGGTGGCCGGATGCGTCATCAACGAGTGCACATCGCCGAGACTCGTTGCCAGGACCACCAGTTGCAGCGCATTGGCGAACCGGAAAACGGCCGCCTCGTCCGCATCGCGTATTTCGAAACTCACCATACCGCCGTACAGGGTATTGCCGTCGGGACCGCGGGCGAACAACCTGTCTGCGACCGCCTTGTCGGGGTGGCTTTCGAGCCCGGGATAATGCACCGCCCCGACCCGGGGATGCGCTTCGAGCGCCTGCGCCACATGCAAGGCATTCCGGGAGTGTTCTTCCATACGCAGCGGCAGCGTTTTGATGCCCCGCATGGTCAAAAACGAATGAAAAGGACCCAGATTCGGGCCCAGATGGCGACCCAGTTCCTGCATCCAGTCCGCATGGGGCGCCCGGCATACCGTCACCCCGCCCAGCACATCCGCATGACCCGCAAGGTACTTGGTGACGCTGTGCATGACGATATCGGCGCCGAAATCGAACGGGCGGTTCAGAATGGGCGTGGTGAAGGTGGCGTCCACCACGACGGGCACGCCATGGCGTTTGCCCATAGCGCAAATGGCGTCCAGCGGTGTGACCCTCATAAGCGGGTTCGAGGCGGTCTCTACAAGGATGCATCCTGTGTCGCTTTGCGCGAGCGCCGCTTCGAACGCCTCCGGGTTGCAGGGATCCGCATACCGGGTGATCACCTCCTGCTGCTCCATGAGCTGCAGGAGCTGGAAGGTCTCCCCGAACAGCACTTCCGCAGTCAGAATGGTCGTGGGACGATCTTTGAGCGCCGTAAGCAGGGCGATGTGCAAGGCCGCCATGCCCGAACTGCACGCCAGCGCACTGTCGCCCCCTTCCAGCGCGGCCACCTGGCGTTGCAGGGCGGCCGCGGTCGGGTTGCCGTAGCGCTGGTAGACGAAGCCCTCCATTTCCGCATTGGCGACCGCGGTCATGTCGGCCGCCCGCTGGTAATGGAAACTGGCCGCCAATTCGATGGCAGGGGCCGAGGGAGAGTACGGCGCATCTCCGCGCTCCGGCATACACCCGTGAATGGCAAGCGTGCTCTGTTTCATACGGCTTCCAGCGCCTGTTCGAGGTCCGCAAGAATATCGTCGATGTCTTCCGCGCCGATGGACAGGCGAACCAATCCGTCCGTGATCCCCAGTTGCGCCCGGCGTTCGGGAGAGAGCATCCGGTGCGTGGCGCTGGCCGGATGCAGCGCCAGCGTCGTCAGATCCCCGATGCTGGCCGATGTAGCGGCAAGACGCAACCGGTCCAGAAATGCGTAGGCGCCGTCCTGCCCTCCGCGCACGTCGACGCCCACCGCGCCGCCTGCCTGTCCCTCGGGAAACAGCCTGGCCACAACGTCTGCATCCGGGTGATCGGAGTTCCCCGGATACAGGATACGCTCGATAGCCGGGTGCCCGGTCAGTCGCTCGGCCACCAGCCGCGCGTTCTCGCAATGCCGCCGCATGCGCAGCGACAGTGTCTTGATGCCCCGCATGACGAGAAAGGCTTCGAACGGCCCCGGATTGGGGCCGAGACACCGGTACACTTGCCTGAGCGCTTCGTGATGTTCTTCCTGGGCAACCACCGCGCCGGCCAACACATCCCCGTGGCCTGCAAGGTACTTGGTGGCGCTGTGGATAACCATGTCGGCGCCGTGCTCCATGGGCTTGATGAGCAGCGGCGTGAACGTGTTGTCCACAAGAAAAAGCGCGCCGGCGTCGTGGGCGATCTCTGCGAGGCGGTCCAGGTCCGCGACGCGCAGGCACGGGTTGGACAGCGTTTCCATGAGGAGCAGCGCGGGGCGGGTTTCATGCACGGCTTCGCGCACCGCCTCCAGGTCGCAAACATCGCAGAACCGGACATCGATCCCCGACGGCCTCAGTACGCTTGCAAGCAGTTCGAGACTGCCTCCGTAGAGTACATCGGCGGCCACGATCGACTGGCGACGATCCAGAAGCGCGGTCATGATAGCGAGGTGCACCGCCCCCATACCGGAAGATGTAGCGAACGCTCCATCCATGCCTTCGAGCGCGGCGATCTGCTCTTCGAGCGCCCCTGCGCTGGGATTGCTTATCCGCGAGTACACCTCGCCGGCGCGCTCCTCTGCAAACACCGCAGCAAGGTCTTCTATGCGTTCATAGAAGAAACTCGACGAAGAATAGACCGGCGTCACCGCCGGGATGTAGTCGCCGAGCCGCTTGCGGTCACCGGCGTGTACCAGCGAGGTCTGGAGCTTCATCCGCCCTATCTGACAAGCGTCATGGTTTTGACCAACGTCTGCGTTCCGCTCCCGATGGTCAAGCGGTACACGTAGGTTCCGGTCGGCAATCCTCCGGCGTCGAAGCGGGCCCGGTGCTCCCCTTGCGGCAGCACGGCCTCCACAAGGGTTGCGATACGTTTGCCGGCCATATCGAACACTTCAAGGCGTACGGGACCGGACTCGTCCAGATAATAGACGATCTCCGTGGACGGATTGAACGGATTCGGATAGTTCTGGGACAGCGTTGAGGTTTCGGGAAGCTCGTCCGCGCGATCGACGGATGTTACGTCGGTCTCGTCCGCATCGGTGAAAGTATAAACAAGAATACCGGTATAGGGCTCAGGTTTCACGAAGCCTTGAACAAAAAGTGGTATCAGAGCCATAGCGGCATTCATTACCTCGCTATCCAAAGAAAGCGTCATCGTAGTGTCGCTTTTGAACTCATATGCGGCAGGTATATTGAAAACGCCCAGAAGGCTTACCGAAAGGCTATCCTCCTCCTGATCTATTTCATAGGTGCCTGAAGAAGGTTCGCGGTCCCCCGCATCGTCGCCTGCCGTTGCAATCAGGAAATCGACTTTCAGCGTATCGTCTTCCAGTGGATAAAACGTAAGGTTAAACACGTACAAATCGAGATCCGCGGACCGGTCCCCCGTACTGTCCTCGATTGCCGACAGTTCCCAGCTTCCAAGTATCCTTTCCGCATCGGTCTCGGTCTGTGCCAATGCAGACCACGGCGACAGGAGCATAACGGATAGCGCGATCAAAAAAGCAAACGATTTCCTGGTCATGGTTCTCCGTCTCAATGTGTTGCCAAATAGTGGAAGTGCACGGAGTCCTGCGCCGCAATGCGCTGCTCCGGCAAGTGTTGATCATTCAGTGCTTTTCATTCACTGTGCGGTCCATGGTTGGACTATTGCGCCAATATAGCGCATCGAAACAGAATTGCAAAGGAGGAGCGCGCGCCGGGCAAGGAGCAACAAGCGCTCCCTAAACAATGACTCCGCCCCGCAGAGCGCCGCTGCATAGTGCTAACAGGCCCTGATCTCTCCGATCTTCCGGGGTTGCTCGCGGAGGTTCTCGAGAATGCGCACGGCGCGATCCGCCTCGCTTGCCGGCACCACGGCAAGCAGTCCCATGCCAAGATTGAACGTGCGGCGCACATCGTCTTCCGGGACGTCTCCAATGTCCTGAATCAACCGGAAAAGAGGCGGGCGCTCCCAGGCATCGTAGTCGATGTCGAAAGTCAGGCCGTCCGGGATGATGCGCGGCGTATTGCCGGGAATGCCGCCTCCCGTAACGTGTACGAAACCCCGCCCCACCCCTTGTT
The DNA here is from genome assembly GCA_965117025.1 of Rhodothermales bacterium. GTDB lineage: Bacteria > Bacteroidota > Rhodothermia > Rhodothermales > VXPQ01 > VXPQ01. The sequence goes on along the minus strand of OZ220746.1, from coordinate 23,182 downwards.
CGAGCAGGGCGCGGATCGGCCTGAGATAGGACCGGTGTACGGCAAGCAGCGCCTCGCCGACGCTCGCCCCACCCAGCGCACCCGGGCGATCCCCGGGATCGAAGTGTGCAAATAACACGGCGCGCGCCAGCGAATAGCCGTTCGTGTGCAAACCGGTCGAGGGCAGGCCCAGCAGGATATCCCCCGCCTCGATGGCCGATCCGTCGACGATCTGCGCCTTTTCGACCACGCCCACGATAGCGCCGGCGAGATCGTACTCGCCCTCGTCGTAAAGACCCGGCATCTCCGCCGTCTCCCCTCCGATCAGCGCACATTCGTTCTCCTTGCATGCGATCGCCAAGCCCCGAACCACGTCTTCGGTCACATCCGGATCGAGCTTCCCCGTCGAGAAATAATCCAGAAAGAACAGCGGGCGGGCGCCGCACACGGCAATATCGTTTACGCAGTGGTTGACCAGGTCCCGGCCCACGGTGTCGTGGCGGCCCATACGGAACGCTACCTTGAGTTTCGTGCCGACCCCATCCACCGAAGAGACAAGCAGGGGGCAGTCGTACCCGTCACCCAGTTCGAAGAATGCGCCGAAGGCGCCGATATCCGCAGCCACCCCCTTCGTGAAGGTCTCCCGTACGAGCGGTTTGATACGGCGCAAGGCTTCTTCGCCTGCGTCGATATCCACTCCGGCATCGCGATACGTAGTCATTCCCTTTTCCTGAAATTATCCGCGTGAACGGAAGGTCGTGCGCCCGAACCTCGCCTGAATGCGGACCTGCATGCGGCTCCGGGCCGAAAGCGCAACAGGTCTGGTCCACACATCATACTCGCGCCGGCGAATTTCGTGCAAAACTTCCAGCGCGCCGAGCCACCACCGCTTGAACGCGCCGGCCTTGCGGCGCGGCAATTCGAGAGCAAGAGGCTCGGCCAGCGCAAAAGCGTTCTTGGCCCGAATGGTTTGTTTCCACAAAAGCCGTTTCATGGATTCGTCCACCCGTCCCTCGAGCAACTGCTCGTGCGAAACACCGTACTGGTCAAGATCCGTCCCGGGGATGAAAAAACGCCCTTCGGCCACATCTCGTTTCAGAGCCATAAGACGGCCCGTCCAGAAAAATCCCTGGGCTAATTCATCAATGTAGTTGCGTTGCCACGAACCGGAAATACCTGCAAGGCGGGCAAGCAAACGGGCATGCGGACAAACCCATTGTTCCATGAAATCGTTGAGCGCGCGGTCGTCCGGAAAGCGCGCAGGCCCCGCCCATACCCGGGCTGCCGATACCTGCTCGGCCAGCAATGCGCGGGGCAATCCCTCCGCCTCGCACGCGGCAAGCGCCTGCTTCGTCACCGTCTCCGGGACGACACGGAGCGGCTTGCCCGCCATAATACGGTCGCTTTCCTCGTCGAAAAAAGCCCCGGAAGGGGATCCGGACGGCACAGCGGACGGCAGAGAAAGCAACACCGTAGGGCATGTAAGCGCTTGGTGAAAATCCCATAGCGCCTGGGCATGCGGAAGTTGCCTCCGGTTCCAGCCATCGAGATAGAATGGCATGGGCAGGGAGTCCTGGATATCGGACTGGTTATCGGGAGAAGGAACCGGCAAGAAACAGAGTGTATTGTTTTCGGTGCCGCCGATCTTGCTACAGGATACGCTGATTACGTCCGCAAAGCCCAGAGTATCCGATACTATGCCACAAGATACGGACGCAAGGCCCCCACAGAGGGCGGGATTTCCTCGACCGCCGTACCCTGCGTCCCGGTCGCCGCCAGCCGGTCGGGCGCATCGGGTTCGAAGCCGAGCGCAGCATGCACCGTTTCCGGAAACTTGGCCGGATGCGCCGTAGCAAGCACCACAACCGGCCCCTGCAGCGCACCGAGGGCGCGCTGACGGCGTACCGCCTCGAGGCCCACGGCCGTGTGCGGATCGGCCACATAGCCGGTGGCTTCGTAGACCCGACGCATGGACGCAACCGTATCTTCGTCGAGCACGCGCTCCGCACGTATCAGCCGCTGCATGGCCGGACGATCCAGCAAGGCCTGGAGCCTTTCGAAATTGCTGGGTGCGCCGACATCCATCGCATTGGAAAGGGTTCGGATCGTGGGAGCGAATCCGGCGTCTTCTCCGGACAGAAAGCGGGGGAAAAAATCGTTGGCGTTGTGCGCCGCAAGAAAGCCCGCCACCGGCAACCCGGACAAATGTGCAAGCACTCCTCCCGTCAGGTTGCCGAGGTTGCCGCTCGGTACGCAAAACCATGGGGTTTCTGCAGACAGCCGGCTCGCCGCGAGCACATAATACATCATCTGCGGCAGTAAGCGACCGATATTGATGGAATTGGCGGAAGAAAGACCGGCTCCGGCAAACGCCGGATGTACAAACGCTTCCTTCGCCATGCGCTGGCAGTCGTCGAAATCTCCGGCTACGCGCAACGCCTGCACACCCGGCCTTGCCGCAATCAACTGCTGTTCCTGCACCCGGCTTACCTTGTCCTTCGGATAGAGGAGTACGACCCGGATCCGCTCCTGCCCGGCGAATCCGTCGGCCACGGCGCTTCCCGTATCGCCCGATGTAGCTACAAGAATCGTCGCTCTTTCGCCCCGCCGCTCCAGAAAATAGCCCATCCAGCGGGCCATGGTCCGCGCTCCGAAATCCTTGAAGGAGAGGGTGGGACCATGAAACAGTTCCAGCACGAAGGTATTGCTCCACGGTCCGCTCCCTTTCGAGGCGAGCGGCACAAGGGGTACCGGGAAATCAAGGGCATCCCGGACAATGCGTTCCTGGTCGGGAGTGAAAACTTCGTCGCCGATCCACCCTGCGAACACCCTGCAAGCCATGTCCGGGAGGGTATCTCCCTCGAATACGGGTGCAAAAGATAGTCGAGGTGGATTTCGGGGCACATACAAGCCCCCGTCGGGCGCCAGACCTCGCAAGAGCGCTTCCCCGAACGATACGCTTTCCGTATCTGTCGTACTGCGCGTGCTGCGGTAGGGAATCGCCATAAACTCGCTATGCGGGCTGCTGCGCGCGCGCGCTGTGCTCCACCATATCGACTACGCCCGTATCGTTCACTTCGGCGATCACTCCTTCGGCTTTGACCCGCTCGGATGCGCTTGCCGCCAGCATGGCGTCCCGTATCGAAACGGCTTGCTCCGAAGAAGGCGCAAGGGCAAACATGGCCGGCCCGGAACCGGTCAGAGCGCATCCGAACGCCCCGGCCTCGATCGCAGCGCTCCGCACGGCATGATAACAGGGCACCAGGGAAGCCCGCACCGGCTCCACGAGGCGATCCCGCATCATGCACTGCCCCACGGTTTCCCAATCGCCGCATCGATACGCATCCACCAGAAACGCCAGTTCGGAAGCATTGCCCGCAGCGTCCTTGAGCGACACGCGGTCCGGCAACATTTCGCGGGCCTGCCTGGTCAGCACCTCCACGGCCGGAAGAATAAGCGCAATATGAAGAGAACCGGGCAGTTCGACACGCCGGTACCGGGAGGCATCGCTCGACGAAACCAGAATGAGTCCCCCCAGCAAGGCGGGAAGCGCATTATCCCCATGCCGCCCACCGGAAGCGATGTCCTCGGCCTCGAGTACGGCTTCGATAAGAGCTTCTTTTTCAAAAGGCCGCCCGAAAAGCATGTTCACGGCCCAGGCGCCGGCCACAGCGCTGGCCGCAGAGCCGCCGATCCCGGATCCGAGCGGAATCCCTTTCGTGAGCGTAAGCTCGACCCCTTCGTCCGTGCCGAGCAGATTCAATACGCCCTTTGCCGCAATGACTGCGGTGTTCCTTGTGGAATCTTCAAGCGCCTCCCAGGGCACAGCGCCCGGCTCATGCTTGAGCTGAATACCCGGGTATTCCGTATGGCGCGCCCGAACCACATCCCCGATCCCGGAAATGCACAAGCCAAGCGCATCGAATCCCGGTCCAAGATTGGACAAGGAAGCCGGACCAAAAACATCTACAGGGTGAAACGACATGTAAACTTTTACCTTATATCAAAGAATATAAGGTATTGTTAGAGAATGCATTAATATCATGGATCACCGTATTCTCGGAAGATCTCCCACCCCTTTTGCAGGTAGCATAGTCGCTTCCTCGCGCAGGAAAACATCCACGCCGCGGGCCGCCTCCCGGCCCTCGGCAATAGCCCATACCACGAGCGACTGTCCCCGACGCATATCCCCCGCCGCAAACACGCCGGGACGCGATGACATGTAGTTCTCGTCCGTCCGGACATTGCCTCGTTCGTCCAGTTCGATATCGAGTTGGGCAATCACGCCGTCCGGCTCAGGCCCGACATAGCCCACCGCAAGAAGCACGAGATCGGCCGGCCACAGGTGCTCGGAATTGGGCTGCTCCACAAATCGCATGCGCCCGGAAGCATCCTTCTTCGGAAGCACGTTCACCGTACGCAGTTCCTGCACGAACCCGTCGTCGCCGCTGAACTCCTTCGTCAATACGCTCCAGTGGCGATCCACCCCCTCTTCATGCGATGTACTCGTCTGGAAAACCATGGGCATGAAAGGCCAGGGCTGATGAGGCGGTCGATCCTCCGGCGGTGTTGGAAGCAATTCGAATTGTGTGATGGATTTTGCTCCTTGCCTGTTGGCAGTGCCCACACAGTCGCTTCCCGTATCGCCGCCGCCTATCACAATAACGTCTTTGCCAGCCGCCGTGATGGGCGCTACATGATCCATGGCGTCGCCCTCATTGATCTTGTTCTGTCGCCACAGATAATCCCATGCGAAATGGATGCCGGCCAAATCCCGGCCCGGAACCGGCACATCGCGGGGCTTCGTAGCCCCTCCGGAGAGCACGACGGCGCAGAAGTCATCGAGAACGCTCACAGGGTAATTCTTGCCCACTTCGGCATTCGTAATGAACTCGACCCCTTCCTCGCGCATCACGTCGATCCGGCGATCCACGATCCATTTCTCGAGTTTGAAATCCGGAATGCCATAGCGCAGGAGTCCGCCGATGCGGTCGTCCCGTTCAAACACAGTAACCGAATGCCCGGCCTGGTTGAGCTGGTCGGCAGCGGCAAGCCCCGCGGGGCCTGATCCCACTACAGCCACCTTTCTCCCTGTCCTTTCCGCCGGCGGGCGCGGCGCATACCAGTTGTTCTTCCAGGCTCTGTCCGAAATGCTTTTTTCGATCTGCTCGATCGTCACAGGCGGCTCGTTGATGCCAAGCACACAAGCCGATTCACAAGGAGCGGGACATATCCTTCCCGTAAACTCCGGAAAATTATTCGTCGCGCGCAGCCGATCGAACGCCCCCTCCCATTCATTCTGGTATACCAGATCGTTCCAGTCCGGAATGATGTTGCCAAGGGGACACCCTGCCTGACAGAAGGGCACCCCGCAATCCATGCAACGCGCGGCCTGCTGCTTCACTTTCCTGACAGGAAGCTCCAGATACACATCGCGGTAATCCCGCTTGCGCTCCTCCACCGGGCGACGAGGGGCCAACTCCCGGGGATATTCCATAAATCCCGTTATTTTACCCATGTACTTCTGATCCCTTGCAAACCCCCGTCTATACGACGGCATGTTCCGGCATAATCGCCTGTCCCGCTTCTTCCTCCAACCGGAGGAGGGCATTTCGATATTCGACCGGCATGATCTTGATGAATTCTTCCAGCGCGGCTTCCCAGTTTTCAAGAACCCATTCCGCGACGGAGCTGCCTGTAAGGCGATAGTGCTTCTCCACCATCGCATGCAGCTCCTCCATATCGGCAGGATCTTCCACCCTCTCGATATCCACCATCTTGCCATTGCAACGTAACGTCCTGAATTCCAGGGTGCCGTCAAGCACGTACGCCACACCTCCGCTCATACCCGCCGCAAAATTACGGCCGGTGGGGCCAAGCACGACCACACGGCCGCCGGTCATGTACTCACACCCGTGATCGCCGAGGCCTTCGACCACGGCATGCACGCCGCTGTTGCGCACGCCGAAACGTTCGCCGGCGCGCCCGCGCACGAACACTTCCCCGCTCGTGGCGCCGTACAACGCCACATTGCCGATGATAATGTTGCTATGCGCATCGTACCCGGCGTTTTCCGGCGGCTGGACGATAATACGGGAACCGGAAAGCCCCTTGCCGAAATAATCGTTCGAATCGCCTCTCAGGTGGACGGTAATGCCCGGGGCCCCGAAGGCGAAGAAACTCTGCCCCCCGGATCCGGCCATGTTGATACGGATCGTATCGTCAGGAAGGCCTGTGATCGGATATCGCTTGCTCACCTCGGCGGAGAGCAACGTTCCGACCGTCCGGTTGATATTCCGAATAGCGATGTCGAACGCAACCGGGGTCTTCGTTTCGAGCGCCGGGCTGGCCATTTCGATCAGACGATGATCCAGCGCCTTGTCGATGCCGTGATCCTGCTCTGTTGCATGGAACTTGCGCAGCGCTTCGGGTACCTCCGGTTTCACAAGAATCGGGGAAATATCCAGGTGCCTGGCCTTCCAGTGCTCGATGCCCGGGCGCACTTTCAACCGCTGCACCTGTCCGGTCATATCCTCCACCGTGCGGAATCCGAGACGGGCCATGATTTCGCGCAACTCTTCCGCGACGAAGTGGAAATAATTGATCACATCTTCCGGCTGCCCTTCGAATTTCTTCCGGAGTTCCGGGTCCTGTGTAGCGATACCGACAGGACAGGTATTCAGATGGCATTTACGCATCATAATGCAGCCTATCGCCACCAGCGGCGCCGTCGAGAAGCCGAATTCGTCCGCCCCCAGCAGACAAGCGACCGCTACGTCGAGCCCGGTCTTGAGTTGCCCGTCGCATTCCACCCGAATGCGGCTCCGGAGCCCATTCCGGACAAGCACCTGATGCGTTTCGGACAGGCCCAGCTCCCAGGGTAACCCTGCGTGCATGATGGAGGTTTGCGGGGAGGCGCCGGTCCCTCCGTCGTGGCCGGAAATCAGCACGAGGTCGGCCTTGCCTTTCGCCACACCGGCAGCGACCGTCCCTACCCCCACCTCGGAGACAAGCTTGACCGTAACCCGTGCGTCCGGGTTCGAATTCTTGAGGTCGTGGATCAACTGCGCCAGATCCTCGATCGAATAGATATCGTGGTGAGGAGGCGGGGAAATGAGGCCTACGTAAGGAGTCGAATGGCGTGTCTTCGCAATCCACGGATACACCTTTTCGCCCGGCAATTGTCCGCCTTCCCCGGGCTTGGCCCCCTGGGCCATTTTGATCTGAATCTCGTCGGCGCTCGTCAGGTAATCGATGGTCACGCCAAAACGCCCCGACGCCACCTGTTTGATCGCGCTTCGCTTTTCACTGAGGCGGTCATACCGCTCCGGGTCCTCGCCGCCTTCGCCCGTGTTGCTCTTGCCCCCGAGACGGTTCATGGCAATAGCAAGCGTCTCGTGGGTTTCCTTCGAAATGGACCCGTACGACATGGCGCCTGTCTTGAACCGCTTGACGATCTCCGTCCACGGTTCCACTTCATCGAGCGGCACGGGCGTTGCCCCCTCTTCGTCGAGCACAAGCAACCCGCGCAACGTGCCGAGCTGCCGGGTCTGATCGTTGACCCGCCGGGAATACTCCTCGTAGGTAGAGGCCTCTCCGGAGCGCACCGCTTGCTGCAGGCGCGCAATCGTCATGGGGTTGAACAGGTGGTGTTCCCCGTTGCGCCGCCAGAGATATCGCCCGCCCGGGTCCAGCCCATTCGAGAAAACAAGAGGGACATCCGGCCAGGCCTGACGATGACGCATCATCGTCTCCTCGGCAATCGTATCGAGATCGATGCCGCCTATACGGCTTGCCGTACCTGTGAAGTACCGGTCGACGAAATCCTGAGCCAGACCGACCGCCTCGAAAATCTGGGCGCCCCGGTAACTCTGCACCGTGGAAATGCCCATCTTCGACATCACTTTGAGAATCCCCTTCCCGATCGACTTCATGTAACCGACTCTTGCCTCGGTGTTGGAAATTTCTTCTCCTTCCAGCAAGCGTTCGATCACCTGCAAGGCCAGCCACGGGTTCACCGCATCGGCGCCGTACCCGATAAGGGTACAAAAATGATGCACCTCTCGAGGCTCTCCACTTTCCACCACGATGGAAGCACGGGTACGAAGCCCTTCGCGAATCAGGCGATGATGTACGGCGCCGGTAGCGAGCAATGCCGGAATAGGCGCCAGATCCGGGCCGGCCGCGCGATCCGACAACACCAGTACAGACCGACCTTCGCGCACCAGCCGCTCCGCCTCTTCGCACAGATGCTCGAGCGCCTTGCGAAGCCCCTCCCCACCACTATCTGCATCGAATACGATGTCGATCTTCTGTGTCTTCAATTCCTCGATTCCCGAATTCGGGATGCGCGCGAGATCCCGATCCGAAAGAATGGGCTGCTTCAGAATCAGTTTACGGCAATGCTGCGGCGTCTCCTTGAAAAGATCCCGCTCAGCCCCCAGTTGCGTGAACAGGGAGGTCACCATCTCTTCGCGGATCGCGTCGAGCGGAGGATTCGTTACCTGCGCAAACAACTGGCGAAAATAATCATACAGGAGGCGCGGCTTATCCGACAACACCGCGAGGGGCGTATCGTCCCCCATCGAACCGAGGGCTTCCTTTCCGTGCAGCCCCATAGGCTTCATAAGGAGGCGCTCGTCCTCGAGTGTGTAGCCGAACATTTTTTCCAGAACATGAAGTTCTTCAGGGGAATGCCGCGCCGGTCTGCCGTAATCCGGCAAATCCTGCAAGCGCACGGCGTGATCCCGGAGCCACTCGGTATAAGGGCGGCGGGTGGCCAGCCTTTGCTTGATTTCCTCATCTTCAATAACCCGGTGCTCTTCCAGGTCAACCAGAAACATCTTGCCGGGCTGCAAGCGCCCCTTCGACACCACATCGGCCGGATCTATATCGAGGACGCCCGTCTCGGAGGCCAGAATGACCAGACCGTCTTTCGTGACCGTAAACCGGGAGGGACGCAAACCATTCCGGTCGAGAATCGCACCGATGTACCGGCCGTCCGTAAAGGGCAGCACGGCGGGGCCGTCCCACGGCTCCATCAAACAGGAATGGTACTCGTAAAAGGCGCGCCTGTCTTCGCTCATCTCCCGGGTGTACTCCCAGGCTTCCGGCACGAGCATCATCATAGCGTGCGGAAGCGAACGGCCCGTAAAGTAGAGCAGTTCGAGGGCATTGTCCAGAATGGCCGAATCGCTGGCGCCCTCGGTCAGTATGGGCAAAAGCTTCTGCATGTCGTCGCCGAAGAGTTCCGACTCGAACAGCGACTGCCGGGCATTCATCCAGTTAAAATTGCCCCGGAGCGTGTTGATCTCCCCGTTGTGGCACAAAAAGCGGAATGGCTGCGCCAGCGGCCACTTCGGCAGCGTATTCGTCGAAAATCGCGCATGCACCATCGCAAGCGCACTTTTCATGCGAGGATCAACCAGGTCGGGATAAAACCCGGACAGGTCCTCAGCCAATAACATCCCCTTGTAGATGATCGTGCGCGAGGATAACGAGGGAATATAAAATTCGCTCGTCCCCGGTGTATCCGCCCCCGCTATGGTATGTTCGACCACTTTGCGGATGACATACAGCTTGCGTTCAAATGCATCCTGATCGACGATCTGCTTCCCACGTCCCACAAGCACCTGCCAGAGTTCGGGCTGCATTCCCGCGGCGGCTTCCCCCACAGAATCCGGACAAATCGGTACGCGGCGCCACCCGAGAAATTCCTGCTCTTCCGCCCGAACGATTTCCTCGAAAGCATCCCTGCAAAACGTCCGCGCACGGGCGTCCCGGGGCAAAAAAACCATGCCGACCGCATATTCGCCGGGCGCGCGTACGCCGGCGCCGAGTTCTTTCAGCACCGGCGCCAGAAATTCGTGCGGCATCTGAAGAAGAATACCCGTTCCGTCGCTTGTCCGGTCATCGCATCCGCATGCCGAGCGATGTCCCAGGTTGTTCAGCATTTCGAGCCCCTTCTGCACAATATCGTGGACCGGTTCGTTCTGCACGTTGCAAACGAAACCGACGCCGCACGCGTCGTGCTCGTAAAACGAATCGTAAAGACCTTCGCGGATACGTGGTAACTGCATAATGCCTGGGTACTGCGTCCTTCTTCAGTCTTGATGAACGAGGGCTTCTTTCATGGAACGGACTGGCCTGGCCCCTTCCCGCATCAGCGCATACCGGATACCATCTGCGATAGCCTGCCAACTTGCTTCCAGAATATTGGTGGAAACACCCACCGTATTCCATGTCTCGTTCCCGTTCTTATGCTCAACGAGCACACGGACATACGCCGCCGTGCCGTCTTCGGGACTCACCACGCGCACCTTGTAATCGGCGAGATGCACCTGTTCGAGATTCGGATAAAAGGCGATCAACACGCCGCGTAATGCATTCGAAAGAGCATCTACCGGCCCCACGCCTTCGGCCACGAGCAATTCCCTGCGGCCATCCACGCGAAGAGCCACCGTCGCCTGGGTGGTATCCGCGCCAGCATCGCTGAGTTCACTCTGGACCCGAAGTCGCTCCAGAGAAAAGAACTCCGTTTCCTCGCCCTGAATCTGCCGGAGCAACAATTCGAACGAAGCTTCGGCGCCCTCGAATTCATACCCGAGATGCTCGAGGTCCTTGATGCGCTTTACGGCGCGGGCCGCCTCGTCTCCTTTGCCCAGATCAAGGCCCAGTTCCTGTGCCTTGTAGCGTACGTTGCTGCGGCCTGACAAATCAGACACAAGCACCCGGCGCTTGTTACCGACCTGTTCGGGCATGAGATGCTCGTACGCCGCCGGTTCCTTCATCACCGCCGACACATGGATGCCGCCTTTGTGGGCGAAGGCGCTCCGACCCACATACGCCGACCGCCCCACCGGATCGAGGTTCGCCACTTCGTATACGAAATGGGACAGATCCGTGAGTTCACGCATTCTGTCGGGCGGAACGCATGCGTATCCGAGTTTGAGTTGGAGTCCGGGGACAATCGCGGTCAGATCCGCGTTGCCGCAGCGTTCTCCGATCCCATTGATCGTCCCCTGCACATGCCGGGCGCCGGCCTGTACCGCCACGATCGAATTGGCTGCAGCACATCCGGCATCATTGTGCGCATGAATGCCGAGCTCCGCTTCGAACCGGCCCGCTACATCCCCGACGATCCGGCCCAGTGTACCCGGCATCGTGCCCCCGTTCGTATCGCACAGGGCCAACACGTCCGCACCTGCCGAGGCAGCAGCCTCCAGTGTTTCCAGGGCATAAACATGGTCGTTCAGATACCCGTCGAAAAAATGCTCTGCATCGTACACTACATGCTTTCCGTGCGCCTTCAGATACGCTACGGATGAACGGATCAGATCCAGGTTTTCCTCCCGGGTTACGCCCAGCGCCACTTCCACATGGAGCGTCCAGCTTTTGCCGAAGAGGGAAACCACCGGGGTATCCGCGGCCAACATGGCCCGAAGGTTGGGGTCGTCCTCCGGAGCGTACTGTACACGGCGCGTGGAACCAAAAGCACAGATGCGCGCCTGCTCCCATTCCACATCCCGCGCCAATTCGAAAAATTCCTGGTCTTTCGGATTTGAACCAGGCCATCCCCCCTCTATAATGCCAACGCCAAAGTGGTCAAGACGTCTTGCGATCCGCAACTTGTCGCGAGCCGTCAGCGAAACGTGCTCACCTTGCGTGCCGTCTCGGAGCGTCGTATCGAAGAGCTCCACAAGGACCGGTTCGTCGGCATTTTCTGGCATGAAGGTATCCATTTTGATTTCTGATTGCCCGTTGTGGCATTACTCATGACCACAGCTTGTAGCAGCCACACACTATTCGATGCATCATGTCGGCATAAATCCGGCTTGTCTTGCGAATTCGAAAACATTGCCTGCTTTCAGGATATCAGCCACATCCCCAAGCGGTTTGAGCAAAAACTCCTCTCCGGTCGTGCGGTTGGCAAGCTTGCCGAGCGTCGTATCTATTTCGAGGAGATCCCCCGTGCGCACGCGCCCGACCAGCCGCTCGATCGACTCGAATGGAACAATAAACCCTCCGTCCACCGCATTGCGATAAAAGATGCGGGCATAACTCTCGGCCACCACCGCAGTGCATCCGGCTTCCTGCAACGCAAACGGGGCATGCTCTCGCGAAGACCCGCACCCGAAATTCGAACCGCCCACCACAATCGTATAGGCGCTCTCGAACGCATCCTCCTCGGTAAACAGCCGGTTTCCGTAAGGAAGCCCCTGCTGATCCTGCGGTACGCCGCTGAGCGCATAGCGCCCGTAATACTTCCGCTCCTCCGGGTCGGACAGACTGTACACCAGGTGCTCCGCCGGAATAATCTGGTCTGTATCGATGGCGTCGCCCACGACGTAAGCCGCTCCCGTAATCATCTTTTTCATACCAGCACCTCGCGAGGATCCGTAATGACTCCGGAAAGCGCAGAGGCCGCCACCGTGTAGGGAGACGCCAGATATACGGAAGCGTCCTTGCTGCCCATGCGTCCGGGGAAGTTTCGATTCGTGGTGGAGATCACGACTTCCGTGCCGTGGGTTCTGCCAAACGTGTCCGACGGTCCGCCGAGGCACGCCGCGCAGGAAGCCTGGCCCAGTTTGCAACCGGATCGTTCGAAGATTTCGTACAGCGTGTCGCCTTCGACACGCGTCGTGTGCAACTGCTTGCCGATCCAGGTCGTCGCCGGCACGATGTAGGTATCGATGACTACCTCCTGCCCTCGCAGGATGCTCGCCGCCGCCACAAAATCCTCCAGCTTGCCGCCGGTGCAACTACCGACGTACGCCCGATCCAGGCGTGTCCCGACCACTTCCGACACCGTTGCCCGGTTGTCCGGGCTGTGCGGCTTCGCCACAAGCGGTTCGATGTCCTCGACACGGTAAGTCTTGAGCGTATGATACCGGGCATCGGGATCGCCGTAGACAGGCTCAAACTCCGCATCGGTGCGCGCCCGCACATACTCGAAGGTTTTTTCGTCGGGGGGAATGATCCCGTTCTTCCCGCCCGCTTCGATCGCCATATTCGTCAACGTCATGCGCTCGTGGACCGGCAGATCGTAGACCGCTTCTCCGTCGAATTCGAGCGCGCGGTAGGTACCCCCATCCGTCCCGATGTCGCCGATGACCTGCAGGATGAGGTCCTTCGCCATGAGATAAGGAGGGAGAGACCCCTCGAACACGAATCGCATCGTTTCGGGGACCTTGAGCCAGAGCTTGCCGGTGCCCATGATCAGTGCAGCGTCCGTGTTGCCCACTCCGGTCGAAAACATGCCGAACGCACCGGAAGTGCATGTGTGACTGTCCGTGCCGATCAGCAGCGAACCCGGCACGTTGAACCCTTCCTCGGCAAGCGCCATGTGGCATACGCCCTTGTAGCTCGGCGTCCCCGGATCATAGTAATACGGGAGATCGTGCTCTGCGGCAAAGGCCCGAAGCAAATCCACATTCCGGTTCGCATGGTGGTTCTTCGTGAAGATGTAGTGATCCGGAATGATCACCAGTTTCTCCTTGTCCCACGGCGCCGCATCGGCTCCGAATTCGCGGCGGAAAATATCGATGGTCGGAGGGCCGCACACATCGTGCGTCATGAGGATGTCCACATCCACCCAGATGTTATCTCCGGGCGCCACCCGATCCCGACCTGCGTGCCGCGCCAGTATTTTTTCCGTAATCGTCATGCTACGCCTCCCTCGAACGAACTCATGATGCCATTGCCCACGAATGTCATGTTTTCCTCATCGGATCGCCAGGTTTCCAGATTGTTGAGCGCATCGATATAAGCATCCGCGGACGCGCGAATCACATCCGTGTTTTGCGCCTGCCCTCTGAAAAAGGCCCCGCTTTCCCGGATAAGCACCGTCACTTCGCCAATGGCGCCGGCTCCCTGGGAAACGGATCGAATAGAATAACTCTCCAGTTTGTGCGCACTGCCAAGCGCATGGTTGACGGCGCGGTACACCGCATCCACAGGGCCATCGCCCGTTCCCTCCGCGGTCAATCGCTTCTCAGTAGAAACATTGAACACCTCCACTTCCGCCTTCGGCTGCTTGCCGGTGGCAACGGTAACGGACAGCTTGTCGAGCCGGTAATGTTGTAAAACCGCATGCTCCGCATTCCCCTGAACAAGGTGAATCAGATCTGCATCGTGGATTTCTTTCTTGCGATCCGCAAGACGAACAAATAACTGATAGAGCGTGTCCTTGCGGGACTCCTCGACGTGCAGACCCAGCCGCTTCAGACGGCTGAAAAAGCCGTGGCGTCCGGAATGCCGCCCCAAACGTATTTGTTCGCTCGTCTGGCCCACATCCTCTGCCTGCATAATCTCGTAGGTATCCCGGCGCTTCAGCACGCCATGCTGGTGAATGCCGGCTTCGTGGCTAAAGGCGTTGCGCCCTACGATAGCCTTGTTCGGCGGCACCGGAAATCCTGTCGCTACGGATACCATGCGGCTTGTTTCCGTAAGATGCGTGGCGTCAATGTCCGTGTCGACGCCGAATTGCTCGTGCCGGACACGCAGCGCCATCACTACTTCTTCCAGCGATGCATTGCCGGCCCGCTCGCCAATGCCGTTGATCGTACACTCGACCTGCCGGGCGCCCGCACACACGGCGGCGATGGAATTGGCCACAGCGAAACCGAGGTCGTCGTGACAGTGGGTCGAGAGCACCACATTCTTCGTCGATCGCACACCCTTGCGAACCGCCTCGAACATGCGGGCATATTCGGTGGGCGTGCAATAACCGGTCGTGTCCGGAATATTGATGGTGGTGGCGCCCTCCTCAATCGCTGCAGCAATCACCTCGCACAAAAAACCGTGATCCGTGCGCCCCGCATCCTCTGTGCTGAACTCTATATCATCGGTATACGTCCGCGCCAGTTGTACGGCTTCACGAGCCATCCGTACGACGTTACGGCGTTTCTCCTGGAGCGTTTTCCCGTAGTTGTCACTGCCGAACTTGGCGTCTATGTGAATGTCGCTGGTGGCGATAAACGTATGGATCCGTGTGCGTTGCCCCCCGGACAGCGACTTGCCGGCGGCATGTACATCGTCTTCGAGCGCACGAGCAAGCGCGCAGATCACGGGACCCTGCACGTCACGCACGATGCTCGCCACAGCCTCGAACTGTGCCGGAGACGAAATGGGAAAACCGGCCTCGATTACATCCACATTCAGCTTTACGAGCTGCAGGGCGATGCGGATCTTCTCATTGATCGTCATGGATGCGCCCGGCGCCTGTTCGCCGTCACGCAACGTCGTATCGAATATGATTACCTTGTCTTTCATTGTGGGAACTCCTCGACGATTCTTTTACAAGTGGTGCGTAGGGGCTATCGCACGCGCCCGATGCGTCAACGACAGGAAGTCGTCCCGCCCATATTGCGTCGGGCGCCTTGTAAGTCGAAGAAAATCAACATGACCAATCCGTACAATGCAGCGTGTCATGCGACTACCTCCACCTTCTGCTCCTTACTTGCCGCGTGCCGTACATGGTCGGTAATGCACGCACCCATCTCCTCGGTAGACACAACCCTGCAACCCTCTTCCTGCATATCCGCCGTACGTACGCCCGCCGAGAGGGTCTCGCTCACCGCCTCGCGAATTGCTGCTGCCGCGTCTTCCTCACCCAGTTCCTCAAGCATCATGGCAGCGCTGAGCACAGCGGCCACAGGATTGGCTTTCCCTTCGCCCGCAATATCGGGGGCGCTCCCGTGCACCGGCTCAAACAAACCTGTGGAACCTCCTACCGAAGCGGAAGGCAGTAAACCGAGTGAGCCCGGTAACGTCGCTGCCAGATCGGAAAGGATATCGCCGAAGAGATTCGCCGTCACCACCACGTCAAAGTCCGATGGACGTCGCACGATCTGCATGGCCGCGTTGTCGATATACAAATGCTCCAGTTCCACGTCGGAATAGCCGGTGCTATGCACCTGTGTCACGACATCGTTCCACAGTTGCGATACCTCCAGCACGTTGGCTTTGTCCACAGACGTGACCCGGTAGCGACGACGACGCGCCCAGGTAAACGCCACATGCGCAATACGTTCTATTTCCGCTTCCGAGTAACGCATCGTGTTGAGCGCTTCCTTGCCCTGCGCGCCCTCGACAGGCCCCTTCGGCTCTGCGAAATAAATCCCGCCGGTCAATTCGCGCACGATCATCATATCCGTGCCTGCAACAACCTCCCGCCTGAGCGGTGAGGCGCCCGCCAGAAAATCCGGCACGGTCACCGGACGCAGATTCGCATACACGCCGAGCGTCCTGCGCAGACCCAGCAGACCGGCCTCCGGACGCAGGTCTCCATGAAGATCATCCCAGGCAGGCCCTCCAACAGCCCCGAGCAACACGGCGTCAGATTCGAGACAGGCTATTGCCGTGACCTCCGGCAACGGCATACCGAATGCATCGATAGCGCTTCCCCCTATGGGAAACTCTTCGGACGCCACAGTGAAGCCAAACCGCTCGCCCGCCTCCGCAACGATACGGAGTGCCTGACGGGTAACTTCCGGCCCGACGCCGTCGCCCGGCAAACAGGCAATGCGGTATGTCCTCTGACCAGGCAAAATCTATACTATACAGCTTGCGCTTCTTCTTTTTGTTCACCGCGCAGCCAACTCATCATGCCACGCAGGCGTTTGCCGATCTGTTCGATCGGATGCTCCCTGGATCTGCCGCGCAATGCAAGCAATTGCTTGCCCCCGGCTTCATTCTCCGCAATCCATTCTTCGGCAAACGTTCCGTCCTGCACTTCGGCGAGAATCTGCCGCATACGCTCGCGAGCCGAAGCATCGATGATCCGTGGGCCGCGCGTGTAGTTACCGTACTCGGCTGTGTCGCTGATCGAGTAATTCATGTATTCCAGCCCGCCGTCATAAATCAGATCGACAATGAGCTTGAGTTCGTGCAGGCACTCGAAATACGCCAACTCCGGAGGATACCCGGCTTCCGTCAGCGTTTCGAACCCGGCCTTGATGAGCTCTTCTGCGCCGCCGCAGAGTACAGCCTGTTCCCCGAAGAGGTCGGTTTCCGTTTCATCCTTGAAGGTGGTCTCGATTACGCCTGCCCGGATGCCGCCTATGCCTTCCGCATAGCTCAGCGCCATATCCAGTGCAGCGCCCGAGGCGTCCTGCGCGACAGCCACCAGACAAGGCACTCCCTTGCCCTCCTCGAATACGCGGCGCGCCAGATGACCCGGGGATTTCGGAGCCACCATGAACACATCGACGCCTTCCGGCGGCGTGATCTGACCATAGTGAATGTTGAAGCCGTGTCCGAAAACCAGGGACTTGCCCGGCGTCATATGCTCAGCCATGTGGGCCTCGAACACCTGCTTCTGATGCTGATCCGGGACCAGCAGTACAACCAGATCACCCCATGCAGTCGCATCGGAAATACTCATGACGCGCAGGCCTTTGGCAGCGGCTTCCGTGCGCGATGATGAGCCCTCGCGCAGCCCGACCGCCACGTCAACGCCGCTGTCATGCAGGTTCAGGGCATGGGCATGCCCCTGACTTCCGTATCCTATGACGGCTACGCGCCGCGACCGTACGAGATCGGGATTGGCCCGATAGTGAACGTTAACTCCCATCTGTGTGATATTCTGGTTTGCAGGTGGTATGTGCGGGCCGCTTGCGACCCTTCCGAAAATCGGCTCAATCGCCGAAAAGCAGTGCTCGCTTCATGGCCACGCGGCCACTCCGAGCAATTTCCTCAATCCCATAACGGGTCATCATCCCGATAAAAGCATTGATCTTCTTGGTGGGTCCGGCAAGTTCGAAAGTCATCGTGTCCGTCGTGATATCCACGACCTTGCCATGGAAAATCTTGAGCGTATCAAGCAGTGCGACACGATTTTCAGAGGTATAGGAGACCTTCAGCAGGCACAACTCGCGCTCAACGTATTCCTCTGATGTTAAATCCACCACATCCAGGACATCGACCAACCGGTTCAGTTGACGGTTCACCTGGGCAATAATGCGGTCTTCGCCCGTTGTGACAATGGTCATCCGGGAAACCGAGAATTCATCCGTTTCCCCGACCGTCACACTTTCGAGATTGAAGCCGCGGGCAGAGAACAAATTGATGACGCGGTTCAGCGCCCCAATCGAATTCTCGAGCAAAACGGCAATGATATGCCGGTGGCGGTGCGCTCGCTCGCCCGGCCCTATGGGTTCTCCCTGGGCCTTCTTGCGAAGAATCTGTTGCGGGGTCAGTGTGTCGTGCTCACTCATGGCGACTTCCTTATGGAATGTTCGTCATACGAAGGCGTCAGGCGTCAGGCGCTTCGTGATCATTTCGTTGGTGGAGGCGCCCGCAGGCACCATCGGGAATACCATTTCCTCCTTGGTGACACGAAATTCCATCACAGCGGGGCGATCGGTGACAGCCCATGCCTTCCGGATAATCTCGTCGACTTCGTCCGGAGTTTCGGCCCGCAAGCCTACGCAGTGATGCGCCTCGGCAAGCTTCACGAAATCCGGATTGGTATCGGACAGATCGGTATGACTGAAGCGCTCTTCGTGGAACAACTCCTGCCATTGCCGCACCATGCCCAGAAAGTTATTGTTTATGATGACCACCTTGATCGGCAGTCCGTGCGCAGCGGCGACACACAGTTCCTGTGCATTCATGATGAAGCCCCCGTCGCCGCTGATCGAAACAACCGTCTTGTCCGGCATGCCGAACGCAGCGCCCATCGCCGCGGGAAAGCAAAAGCCCATCGTACCGAGGCCGCCCGACGTAATGTGCGTGCGTGCATGCAGAAACTGAAAATACTGGGCCGCCCACATCTGATGCTGGCCCACATCCGTGACCACGATCGCCTCCCCCTGCGTATGGTGACGAAGACGCTCGAGTACATACTGCGCACGGAGGCGCCCGTCCGCCTGGTCATACACCAGGGGGCATTCTTCCTTCCAGGCCTGTACCTGTTCGAGCCATTCTCCGGTATTACACGCCTCGACGAAAGGCTCAAGGCGTGTGAGCGCATCGAGTACATCCCCTACAATGGCGCAATCCACGTAGACATTCTTGGAGATCGAGGACGGATCGATGTCGATATGGATGATCTTTGCATGCGGCGCCCAGGACTCGAGTTTACCCGTCACCCGGTCGTCAAACCGCGCTCCTACAGCGATCAAAAGATCGGAGTTCTGCACCGCCATGTTGGCGTACCACGTGCCATGCATACCAAGCATACCCACCGAAAGCTCGTCGTTCTCGGGAAACGCTCCGAGTCCGTGCAGGGTGGTTGTAACCGGAATGCCCGCCTTCCGGGCAATCCGGGTCAACACGTCCGCCGCATTCGAATTCACGGCCCCGCCGCCCACATAGAACAAGGGCTTATTCGCCTCGGCAATCATGGCCGCGGCGCGCTGGATTTTGGCGTCATCCCCCTTGTCTTTGAAACGATAGCCACGCAGATTGACCTCCTTCGGATATTCGAATTCGGTTTCTGCCAGAAGCACATCCTTGGGTAAATCCACAACCACGGGACCGGGCCGCCCCGTCCGGGCAATGTAATACGCCTTCTTCACAGCCGAGGCCAGATCCCGCACATCGCGCACCAGGAAGCTGTGCTTCGTGATACTGCGGGTGATGCCTATCGTATCGCATTCCTGGAAAGCGTCGTTCCCGATCAGTTGGGTCGGCACTTGCCCGGTGAAAACGACAATGGGCACCGAATCCATGTAGGCATCCGCAATACCGGTCACCGTGTTGGTGGCGCCGGGTCCGCTGGTTACAAGCACCGTACCCACCTTGCCCGTCGCCTTGGCGTATCCCTCGGCAGCGTGGGCGCCGCCTTGCTCATGTCGCACAAGCACATGCTTGAAATTCGGCTTGATGCGAGCCATCTCATCATAGATCTTGATGACGGCCCCTCCGGGGTGACCGAACACCACCTCTACGCCCTCTGCATCCAGCGAACGCAGAAAAATCTCCGCACCGCTCATGCGTTGTGCGCCGTTAACCGACGGCGCATGTTGCGGTATGCTGCTTCCTTGCATATCAGGCATTGATCCCGACCGGTTTTTTCTCTTCGTGATTTGGTGCTCCAGCGAGTGGTTCGCACGATGTGCAATCCTGGCACATGTAACGAACCATCCGGGTAGACCTGCTAAAATACGAACCGCTGGCTTCAGCGTTCAGGTAGGTTTCTTCGAGAGCATGCATGGCATCTTGTTAACGTGCGGCGTGAAGGCCAATCCTTCACTGTCCGATTGATGCCATCATGCATACTTGGAGAGGTGCGAAGGATCGGCCGGTTCGGGCTAAACCGTAATAATAATGAGACCCAGAAGGAGGACAACCGACGCAAGCCGTCCGTCGGCAACGCATGCCGTTCCCCGCAGAACACGGGAAATGTCCTGGCCTGTACGCGGAAGCGTTATCCTTTTGCGGGAGTGTTGCGTCATGGTCCGATCCATAATTGGACAGCTGGCCTGCCCTATGTCTTTCGTATTCGTAACATAATATATACGCCCTCTGCCCGTCAAACGATCCTCCGTAACAAGGCAACTAACGCTACAAGCCATACAATAACGCAATTTCGGGCAAACCTATCAAGTAAAAAAACCGATGTTTTGCAAGTTCTTCATTACGAAAACGTCCGCCCCACGGCTTCACAAACACTTCATGCCCCGTAGCAGGCTAAAAAAGCGCTTTTTTTGAAACAGAATATTCGGGAAAGCGGTTTTATTCAGGTCATCTATTGAAGTATTGGGGTTTTATTTCCTAATTTAATAAGGTGTTTCTCGCGAGAAATCTTCGCTTATCAGCAAAAAGATGACATCGCTTGTCAGGAACCGAACTCGCTCCAGAAATGTGGCATGGTGTTGCCCCTTGCCGACCTGCCCTTTTTTCAACGGCGGCCCCGAACACGGATCCGTTCGACGCCTCGCCGAACACCCTGCACCCAGACAGCATCACAAACAACCACACTGGTTACCCGTCATGAAGAAACTTCTTACCATCCTTGCCCTGGTATTCGCCCTTTCCTGGTCCCTGCCGGCTTCCGCGCAGGAATTCAGCTTCGGCGCCGATATCGTAAGCCGTTATGTATGGAGGGGCTTCGATTTCGGTGAATCCGCCAGCGTTCAGCCCGCACTCACCTTCAATCACGGTGGACTGGAGATCGGAACCTGGGCGTCGTACGCCACGAATCCGGGTTCGGCCGACGCCAACGAGCACGATCTGTGGATCGGGTATTCCGCCGGCGCTTTTTCTGTGGGGATTACCGACTATTACTTCCCCAATGCTACCCACGATGACCATGACCACGACCACGATGAACATGAAGACGAGGAAACCATCGGGTTCTTCGACTTTAGCGGCGACGGTGAGGGAGCACACTGGATTGAGCCGTACGTCTCGTTCGGAGGCACGGATTCTTTCCCCGTGACACTCTATGCCGCATATATGGCCCACAACGATGTGGATAATTCGCTGTATCTCAATGCATCAGTGCCCTTCACCGTAGGCGACGTGGAAATGTCGTTCGGGATCGGCGCTTCCGCAGGAAAGAGCGGGTTTTACGCAACCGACGGGTTCAGCATCATCGACATGGTGCTGGGCGCCTCGAAGAGCATCCCGATCACGGATAAGTTCGAACTGCCCGTAAGCGTCTCCTACATACTGAATCCGACGCACGAAATGAGCTTCCTCGTTTTTGGAATTTCCCTGTAGTCCGTGTCAAAATCCTCGCTGTCCAGGCAGGTTATCGCGAGGAAAAACGGAAGGGCCCCGGCGCCGTACAGGCGCCGGGGCCCTTCGTCATTTTTCCGAATACGCAAAGTCACGGTCCGCAGCCCATAGCCCGCGTCCGCAACCCGCTGCCCTATCCCGAACCCGCCTCCTTTGCCTTAGGGTCTGTTAGCACTATTCAGCCCTTCGTATCGTTCAGAAAGACGCTGGAGCATTGTGCGGGTCCGTATCGCGCCGGCCTTTTCCTCCCGCATATCCGCTGCAAGTCGTTTCAGATCGTCGAACGTATCCACGTCGTACCATTCCGGAAGCGTCTGCAACGAAGCGCCGCACGAGGCAACGCGGGCGGCGGTCTGTTCGAAAACAGTTTCGTGGCTGTAGGTCATCCCTTCGAAAACCTGCGAAAACGATTCGTTCATGCCAATCAGGTAAAACCCTCCATCCCCGGTGGGACCAAGCACGACGGCGCCGCGCCCTTCGAGAAGCGAAAACCCCTCCTTTATCCATGCGGAAGGCAGCGTGGGATGATCCGTCCCGATCAGGATCGCGCGGCGGTGTCCTGCGGCGAACGTTTCTTCGAAAGCCCGCCTCATGCGCTCTCCGAGGTCCTCCCCTTTTTGGCGAAACACATTCTCCCCGACCCATTGGGGATACATATCCCCATGTTGGGCTGGTATGCCCGTCCCCGGCAGGGAATCATCAAACGCCAGATACAAACGAAGCGTCACTCCGAGGTCCTGGTACTGATCCAGCGCATCCTGCAGAAAAGCTCCATAGAGACGAGCGGCGTCTTCCGGAGACAGCGGCGGTGTCAGACGGGTTTTGACCCGGCCGGGAACCGGAGGTTTTGCAAACACAATGAGAGCGGCGCTCATGGGCTTTCGGGCATGCGGATCATCCGGCGCAAAACGCGATCAAGCGCTTCGACAGCCCGGTCCACATCTTCGTCCGTCGTGTTCCTGCCCACCGAAAAACGCAGAAAGGCCGCCGCGGTATCACGATCCAGCCCCATGGCCATCAGTACATGGCTGGGTTCGAGGGCGCCGCTCGTGCATGCAGAACCGGCGGATACGCAGATGTTTTCCATATCCATATTCAGGAGCAGCATTTCCCCGTCTATGGCGTGGCCGTTTACAGGCGGAACGACCACCCCAAGGATGTGTGGAGCCGCCTCATCGGTATCAGAAGGGGTAACGATATCAACCCTTCCCCCGGCCACTGCTTGTATACCGTTTCGAAGCCGGTCCCGCATCGCTTCGGCATGCCGCTTGCGGGATTCCCTTTCGTCAAAGGCGAGTTCCAGTGCTTTGGCAAAGCCCGCAATGGCCGCCACATTTTCCGTACCCGCCCGACGCCCGCGTTCCTGCCTGCCCCCCCGAAGCACAGGCCCCACATCGACCCCGCCACGTACGAACAGGGCGCCAATACCCTTCGGGCCATAAAACTTGTGTCCCGAGAGCGCCATCAGGTCCGCTTCGGGAATCATGGCATAGCCCACTGTCTGCACCGCATC